>NZ_CM143652.1:0-2627500 GCF_055081135.1 Clostridium sp. CM036
TGATTACAAGGAAGAAAAACTTGCAGTGTTTAGAAGAAGAAAAATAGGTTTTGTATTTCAGTTTTATAACTTACTACCTATTTTAGATGTAGAGGAAAATATAGCACTTCCAGCCTTACTTGATAATGATAAGGTGGATAAAATCTATTTAGAAGAGCTTATTAAAGTATTAGGACTTAGCGAGCGGAAAAATCATCTTCCATCAGAATTATCAGGGGGTCAACAGCAAAGGATATCAATTGGTAGAGCTGTATTTAATAAGCCGTCAATAATACTTGCAGATGAACCAACAGGAAATCTTGATACTAAGAATTCAAAAGATGTTATGGAATTATTAAAGTTTACTGCTAAAAAATATAATCAAACACTAATACTTATTACCCATGATGTTAATATAGCAAACATGGCAGATAGAGTTATTACCATTTACGATGGTGAAATAACTTCGGACAAAAACTTAAAAGTAAACTAGGGGAGGGAAAGAGATGATAACTAGTTATAAACAGCTCACAGGTAAATATTTAAAGAAAAACAAAAAAAGAACCGCACTTACGATTATTGGAATAATGCTATCAGTTGCACTTATATCAACAATAGGTCTTTTCTTTAAAGGAATGCAAGATGCGAAGATACAGGAGGCTATAAACAGGGGAGGTGCTTATCATTTAGCATTTCAAAAAACGAATGAAAAGTTAATCTCTAAAATAGTTAATAACCCTAAAGTGGCGAGGTCTGGATTGTATATTAAAAGTAAAGAAATAAAGATAGGTGATAAATTAGTTGTTAACGTAATAACAGCAACAGATAAGGCTTTAGAACTTTTTCCTTATAAAACAAAGATAGGGAGATTGCCAGAAAAAGAAAATGAAGTAGCAATGGAAAAGTGGGTTTTGTCACATATTGATAAGGATGTTAAAGTAGGAAATAAAATTAAAGTTGACAAGAAAGAATATACTCTTGTAGGAATACTCGGGGATAATGTACAAAATCAGTTAGATGGTAATGGATCAATTTTATCTAAAAATAATAATATTAACAAGCAAAATGCGGCGTTACTGGTAGAAATAAGCTCAAAAACAAACTTAAAAACTGCCGTGAATGAATTAAAGCAGTTAGGGGAGAAAGATACCGTTACGGAAAACGGTAATTTGCTACAAATGCAAGGAGCGGGTGAGGGTGGTTCAAATCTTAGAGGATTATTTGAAACCTTAGCAATAATAATTGGAATAGTTTTAATTTCAACAATAGCCGTAATATATAATTCATTTCAAATAAGCGTTGTGGAAAGAATTAAACAGTTTGGACTTTTAAGAGCAGTGGGAACTACTCCAATACAAATTAGAAAGATTGTCCTAAGAGAAGCAACAATCCTCGCAGTAATAGCTATTCCACTAGGTCTCATATGCAGTATTATAGCTATATATGGAATAAGCATTGCATTTAAATTAATTGATGTAGGTTCAGTTATGCCTATAAAAATTTCTATATCACCTATGATTTTATGCATAAGTGTAGCTGTAGGTCTTATAGCGATATACCTATCAGCACTCGTGCCAGCACATTTCGCAGGTAGAATTTCACCACTGAATGCTATAAGTGGTAGAACTTCTATAACAAAGGAGAAAATAAAAAGAAGAAAGAATAGAGTTATTCAAAAAATATTTGGGTTTGAAGGAGCATTGGCTGCTAAAAATATAAAGAGAAATAGAAAAAGATATAGGATAACTGTTTTTTCAATAGTAATAAGTGTGGTGTTATTTGTCACTTTTAAATCCTTCATGGATATGTCACTTAATATATCATCCGATCTTAATGAATTAAAAAACATTCATTTCACAGTTATAAGTAATCGGGATGCAACAGAAAACTTCATAAATAGTAAAATAGAAGATGATATTAAAGCACTGAATTCAGTTGATAAGGTATATGGATCGTTCAGTACCTATAATTTCGATATGACAATAAGTAAAAACAGTGAAGTTAAGAAAATTCAAGATATGAAAAATATATACAAAAAATCAACTTTAGATGGAGTGGAGAAAACCCTTATAGAAAGTTCCATTTCAATTTATGATAAGGATTCACTAGAAGTTTCTAAAAAATATCTAAAGTCAGGAAATATTGATATAGAAAAACTAAATAGTGAAAATGGAGTAATCTTAATTAACAAAAATACAGTATATGATCAAAATACAAACAAAGTGTATGTTGGACCACTAGCAGATGTAAAAGTAGGAGATGAAATAGACCTACAATATGATGCTTCTTTTAATGGGGGTTTTTCTAATAAAGCAACAAAGGTTGAATTTGGCAAGGGCAAAGTTAATAAAGTAAAGGTTATGGCAATTATTAATGAACCTTTTAATTATTGGGGATCTTCAAATGGATTAAAAATAATCACAACAGAAGAAATGGGAAAGAAATTAACAGATATTAAGGAGATTAAACCTAAAAACTTAAAAATAGTTCTTAAAGATGTAAAAAATGAAGATGCAGCGAAAATATCAATAGAAGCTGCCATAAAATCAAATAATTCTTTAACGGTAATAAATAATATAAATCAAAATAGACAAGAAAAATCTTCAATATTAATGACCAAAATATTATTGTATGGATTTGTACTAGTGGTTTCATTAATAGGAAGTGTTAATATTATAAATACATTAACAACAAATATTATTCTTAGAAAAAGAGAGTTTGCTACATTAAAGTCTATAGGGCTAACTCAGAAGGGTTTAAAGAAAATGATTGTACTAGAAGGACTTCTATATGGCATCGTTGGGTCTATATACGGCTCGATAATAGGTTGCGGAGTATCTTACCTCCTAGGATTATCAATGGGCGCATTTAGAGAGTTCGGATGGATGGTACCCTTTGAGGCAATAGCTATTGCGGGAATCGCCTCTATAGCAATAAGCTATATTTCAGTATTATCACCACTTTCAAGAATTAAAAAAGAGAATTTAATTGAAGCAGTTAGAGAAGATTATTAATAATCTTCTCTGTTTTTTATTATATAGTAAATCATGAATTTTTTTTAACATGCGGACTTAAAGCTTTAACAGCTAAAAATATTATGAATATACTAAATACTGGAATTAATGCAGAAAATAACATCCCCATCTTTTAAACACTCCTTAAATTTGTACCGTAATATTATATAAGTACTTGTTTAATTATAGTTTATTTATATGTTAATTGTAACATGAATTCCAATGAAATAAGACAATTTGGTAAGAAATTCTATATACATTAGCTTTAACTTAAGACATAATTGAGGTATTATTAATGTGTTACTTAACAATATTTAGGATGAGGTGAACGAGATGAATAGATTATTATTAGTTGAAGATGATGAATCACTAGCCCTTGGCATAGAGTTTTCTCTAAAAGATGGTGGCTACGAAGTTTCTAGAGCCGCAACAGTAGAAGGTGGAAAAAAATTATTCCATTTAGAAAAGTTTGATTTGATTTTATTAGATGTTAATTTACCTGATGGAAATGGATATGAATTATGTAAGTACATAAGGAGCAAAAGTGATGTGCTAATAATATTTTTAACAGCCTGTGATGATGAGGTTAATATAGTTCAGGGACTTGAAATAGGTGGGGATGATTATATAACAAAGCCATTTCGCGTAAGAGAACTTTTATCAAGAATAAAGGCACTAATAAGGCGCAACTCTAAAAATATATCTATAAAAAGTACAATGAAAAGTGAAAATATATTAGTTGATAATATAAAATCAGCAGTGTGGAAAAATGGTGAAGTCATAAATCTTACGGCGCAAGAATATAAACTTTTATTAATATTTATGAATAAACCTAATGTTCTAATGAAGAGGGATGAGATATTGTGTGAATTATTAGAAGGGGAAGATCCTTTCTTTGATGAAAATACACTATCTGTTTATATTAAGAGAATAAGAGATAAAATAGAAGATAACCCGAGGGAACCACAATATATAGTCAATAAACGTGGGCTAGGGTACAAGTGGAATAAGGAGATTATTAAGGGGTAGATTAGTATGAGAAGATATTTTGTTAATTCTGAGCTAAAAATAAGTACGGCGGTTCTTTTGTTTTTAATGACTTTATTTTTGATCATTACATCATTATGTTTAAAAGCGCATCATGATAACTTAAAGGCTGATTATATAAAAAGTTTAGGAGTAATTAGCGAAAGAATGATAGAGAAAAATCCGGAAATGGAAAAGGAAATTATACCTCTTATTACAAAAGAAATTTCTAGGAAAGAAGCTATAAAAGGAAGTGCTTTTTTAAGAGAGTATGGGTTAAGCGAGGATTTAGAGAATGAACTTTTCCCATATGTGAGCACAACTATTATAAAGAATAACTACACAGTTATTTTAATTTTTATTCTTATGGGTGCTATAGTACTTATACTTAATTATGTTCAATATAGTTTTTTTTATAAAAGGATAAGAAGAGTAACCTACGCCGCAAAGAGGGTAGTTGAAGGCGATTACGACATAGATATTAATGAAAACAGAGAAGGAGATTTTTCAAAATTAGCAATTTCTTTTAACTCTATGAGGGAAATCATTAGGAGTAATTTAAGCGATCTTAGGCGGGAGAAACAATTTCTAGTGGATTTATTATCAGATATATCCCACCAGCTAAAAACTCCACTTTCATCTGTAATTTTATATAATGATATTATGGGTACAAAGGAGCTACCTCGAGAGCAAAATGAGGCATTTTTATTAAATAATCAAAATCAACTAGAAAAGATGAATTGGCTCATAAAGAATATACTTAAGCTTGCTAAACTGGACGCTAAAGCAATAGAAATTGTAAAAGAAAAACAAAGCTTAAATGAAACATTGCAAGATTCAATAGAGGCTTTAGAAAGTAAGGCAAATGATTGCCAGGTTAAGATTATTTTTAATGAAAAAGAAGAGATAAATTTTGCACATGATAGGTTGTGGCTTCAAGAGGCACTTATTAATATTATTAAGAATGCTATAGAACACACTCAACCTGGCGGAATCATAAACTTGGAGCTTATGGAAAATGCTTTGTATGCAAGAATTATAATAGAAGATACAGGCGAAGGTATAAGTGATACGGATTTGCCTAATATATTTAAAAGGTTTTATAAAGCAAAAAACTCTAAGAAAAGCGAGTCTATTGGAATTGGGCTAGCCCTCTCAAAATCGATAGTTGAAGCACATAATGGAATAATAGAAGTTCGAAGTAAGGTTGACATAGGAACCAGATTTATTATTACATTTATTAAATGGTGAATACAAAGCAACAAAAAGTGGTAATGCCCATCATTATCCAGTGTTTTATGATATAATAATTTTTATTGGTATTTTGAGTCTTGGAGGATTAAAATGAAAAAGCTATATACAGACATATATGATAATATAAAAAAAAATATTGTTAAAGGTATTTATACACCAGGGGAAAAACTTCCCTCAGAGAATGATTTTTGCAAAGAGTATGGGGTAAGTCGTGGTACTGTTAGAAAAGCTTTGGAGATGCTTGCTGAGGAAGGCTTTGTTAATAGTCTTCATGGTAAAGGGGTATTTGTTTTAGAAAATAATTTTATTTCATTTTCTGTTGGTGGTCTAGTTAGTTTTAAGGAAGCTAGTGCAAGCAGTAACCAAAATTTTATTACTACAGTGCCTAAATTCCAGGAAGTTATAATAGATGAAGTAATAAATAAAAAAAGCAATTTAAATGTAGGAAAAGAAGCTTTTCAATTATATAGAGTGCGTAGTTTAGAAGGTGAACGAATAATTTTCGATATTAATTATTTCTTAAAAGATGAAGTGCAAGGATTAACAAAAAAAATTGCAGAGAAATCCATTTATGAATATATTGAAGAAAGCTTAAATTTAAAAATAGGTTTTGCTAATAAAATTATACAAGTTGAAACTGCTAATTCAAGAGATAAATTAAATTTAGATATGAAATCTTATAATTTTGTTGTTGTTGTTAAAAATTATGTATATTTAGCTGATGGAAATCAATTTGAATATACAGAATCTCGTCATCGCCCAGACCGTTTTGTATTTACTGATTTTGCACGTCGCCGATAGGGCGATTTTTTTTGCGATTTAATAATTCAAAACCGTTTACATTTTTTTCGCTTAAATCTATTGACTAACTTGTATATATAAGTTAATATAAGAACAAGAGAAACTTGTATAGACAAGCTGAGATGGAAATATAAAGAACTGGTGTATATAAGTTATAATGAATTCTTTAGGAGAGAAGTGAATTAAAGTTAAGGAATTATAATTGTAGGAGGAATTTATATGAGTAAATATACAGAAGATTCAAAACGATTATTAGAATACATCGGTGGGAAAGAAAATATTGTAGCGGTATCCCATTGTGCAACTCGAATGAGATTTGTATTAAAGGATGATAAAAAAGCAGATGGTAAAAAGATTAAAAGTATTAAATTAGTAAAAGGTACTTTTATGCAGGCTGGACAATTTCAGGTTATTATAGGAAATGAAGTACCTGATTTTTACAATGAATTTGTAAACGTTTCGGGAGTGGACGGGGTTAGTAAAGATAAGGCAAAAATAGAAGCAAAAGGTAATATGAATTTTATTCAAAGAATGCTTGCTAATTTGGCAGAAATATTTACACCTCTTATTCCAGCGCTTATAGTTGGAGGTTTGATATTGGGTTTTCGCAACGTAATAGGGGATATTAAATTTCTTGAAAATGGTACTAAAACAATAACTCAGATGTATCCATTTTGGGCTGGAGTTCATTCTTTCTTGTGGTTAATTGGTGAAGCTATATTTAACTTTTTACCAGTAGGAATAACCTGGGCTATTTCTAAAAAGATGGGAACGACTCAAATACTCGGAATTGTATTAGGTCTTACTCTAGTATCACCTCAACTATTAAATGCTTATGATGTAGCAGGTGCTGCTGCAGATAAGATTCCATTTTGGAATTTTGGAGCTTTTCACATTCAAATGATAGGTTATCAAGCACAAGTTATTCCAGCAATTATGGCAGGATTTCTTTTAGCGATATTCGAAAAAAATGTACGAAAAATTGTTCCAGAGTATATATCGATGATAGTGGTACCTTTTCTAGCGTTGGTGCCAACGGTAATAATAGCTCATACTGTTTTAGGCCCAATAGGTTGGGCAATAGGTTCAGTTATATCAAGTGTAGTATACACTGGGTTAACTTCTGCTTTTGGGTGGTTATTTGCGGCAGTGTTTGGATTCTTTTATGCACCACTCGTAATTACTGGATTACATCATATGTCAAATGCTATTGATCTACAACTTATGGCTGAATTTGGTGGAACAAATTTATGGCCAATGATTGCACTGTCAAATATAGCTCAAGGTTCTGCAGTTATGGCAATAATACGTATAAATAAAAAGGCTAAACCAGAAGAAGAACAAGTATCAATTCCGGCAGCTATTTCCTGTTACCTTGGAGTAACTGAGCCGGCTATATTTGGTATTAACTTAAAATACGTATATCCATTCTTAGCAGCTATGGTAGGTTCAGCAATTGCAGGCGTAATATCAGTTAGTTCAGGAGTCATGGCAAATTCAATTGGCGTTGGGGGAATTCCTGGTATACTATCTATTAAACCTAAATATATGTTGATTTTTTCATTGGCAATGATAGTGGCAATTGTGGTTTCATTTACATTAACGCTTATACTTTCTAAAACAAAATTTGCAGCAAAATTTGCACCAGAGGATTAATCGTGAATAACTAAAAAAATATAAAGTGATGATTTAATATAAATTCGTTTATATGCATTCATTTAAAGGAGTATTAAGAAGTATGAAAGATTTTAAAAAGAGTGTGGTTTATCAGATATATCCTAGATCATTTAAGGATTCAAATGGAGATGGAATTGGTGATTTAAAAGGTGTTACGCAAAAATTAAATTATTTAAAAGTCTTAGGAGTGGACTATATATGGATAACTCCATTTTATAGTTCTCCCCAAATAGACAATGGGTATGATGTAGCAGATTATTGTAGTATTGATAGTAGTTTTGGTACTATGGAAGATTTTGAGGAGATGGTTTTAGAAGCTAAAAAATTAGGAATTGACATTATGTTAGATATGGTATTTAACCATACGTCTACAGAGCATGAATGGTTTAAAAAGGCAATGAATGGTGATGAAAAGTATAAAAATTACTATATATTCAAAGAACCTAAGAATGGAAATGAGCCAACAAATTGGGTTTCAAAGTTTGGTGGTACGGCTTGGGAATATGTAAGAGAATTTGATGAGTATTATTTGCATTTGTTTGATAAAACTCAAGCAGATCTTAATTGGAAAAATGAAGAGTTAAAACAAGAAGTGTTTGATGTGGTTAATTTTTGGATGGAAAAAGGAGTAAATGGGTTTCGATTTGATGTGATTAATTTAATTTCGAAACCAGAAAAATATGAAGATGATTATAAAGGTGATGGTCGCCGTTTTTATACAGATGGTCCTAAAATTCACGAATATTTAAAGCAGCTTAACAAAGAAACATTTGGAAAATGCGAAGATATTATTACAGTTGGAGAAATGTCATCCACGACTATAGAAAATTGTATCAAATATTCAAATCCGCATGAAAAAGAACTATCAATGGTATTTAATTTTCACCATCTTAAAGTTGATTATAAAAATGGCGATAAGTGGAGTTTAATGGATTTTGATTTTAAAAAGTTAAAACAGATTCTTGCTGAGTGGCAGGTTGGAATTGAGGAAAGTAATGGATGGAATGCTTTGTTTTGGTGTAATCATGATCAGCCACGTATTGTGTCTCGCTTTGGAGATGATAAAAAATACCATAGTAAATCTGCAAAAATGCTGGCAACAACAGTGCATTTATTAAGAGGAACACCTTATATTTATCAAGGGGAAGAGCTGGGCATGACAAACCCATACTTTGATAAAATTGAATTATATAAAGATGTAGAGTCAATTAATTATTACAATATCTTAAAAGAGAAAGGTATAGATGATAAAGAAATAATTAAAATATTGCAATCAAAATCAAGAGATAACGCGCGTACTCCGGTGCAATGGAATGATAATATGAATGCTGGTTTTACAACAGGCTCGCCACATATATCAATATGTAACAATTACAAAGAAATAAATGCCCAGAAGGCTTTGAAGGATGAAGATTCTATTTTTTATCACTATAAGAAACTTATACAACTTAGAAAAGAATATGATGTAATTGCTTATGGTGATTTCAAGATTATAATAAAGGATGATTCTCAGATATTCGCTTATATGCGTTCATGGAAGGCTGAGAAAATTTTAGTTATAAATAATTTTTATGGGAAAGAAACTACTTTTAATTTACCAGAAGATTTATTGCTTAAAGGGAAATCAACTATTTTGATATCTAACTATAAAGATACAATAAATAACATCAATGAATTAACTTTAAGACCATATGAATCTATTGTTTTTTATATAAAATAGAAGTTTAAAAAATAGAGAATTTTTAAAACGCTTTGCTCCATACATGGGCAAAGCGTTTATATTTTTATGTCGTGTTTACTGCAATTATTTATACTAAGAGAAGAACTAGTCGGCTAGTAGGACACCTAAAATGGGTGTGTGTTGTTTTGTAGTGTGTTTACTGCATTTATTCTCAGCATACTTGAGGCTGTAAGCGCTTGTGGTACTTCAGGAGTAGCTGGTGGTTCTATACTACTGGTTCCTCTAGCGGCTAGCTTATTTTCTTCTTTCTGTAAAGGAAATAAGAGTTGTACGTGTATAATTGTAACTGAGATGTGAAATATTAGTATGAAAATGTTAATAAGTTAGATGCATATAAAAGTGATTTATTGAGGTGACATATATATATAAAACGAAACCCTAAGACAGATTGGGATAACTGTGTAATATTAAGAGCAAATGATGAAAAACTTAAAAGCAAAGGCAAGAAGAGCGATACAAAAGATAATGGTGGCTATGGCCAAGATTGGTAAAAGGATGTATATTAGTATTATATAGCTCGCTATTATATAATGGAAGGAAAGTGGTAATTTGAAGGATTTTAAAATTCTTTTGGTGGAAGATGTCAAAACAATAGTAGGTTTAATGACAATAATTTTAGCAAGATTTATTCCCATAATTAGGACGTTCGCACCTTTTGTAGCTAGTATTTCAGAAATGAATTATTCGAAATTAGTTATAGCGTTCATAAAAGAAAATAGAAAAACAAGGAGAAATGCTGAAAATGATGAAAATAATATCTTTAATGCAGAAATTTGATAGTTCCATATTATTGTATATAAAAGGCAATATGCATGGAACTATTATGGATAAAGTAATGGTCGCTATTACATCACTAGGTGATAATGGAGCTATATGGATTATAATGGCGATTGCATTGATGGTTAACAAAAAATATAGGAAAATAGGTTTCATGGCTTTATTAGCGTTATTGCTAAGCGCAATTTTAGGAGAAGTAATATTAAAAAACGTAGTTCAACGTATAAGACCATCAGTAGATATACCAGCAGTTGACCTTTTAATTGTAAAGCCTTTATCCTATTCATTTCCTTCAGGGCACACTACGTCTTCATTTGCGGTTGCAGGTGTATTAGCAAAATATTTTAAAAATTATGCACTTGAGATTTTTAGTTTAGCTGCTTTAATAGCTTTTTCAAGATTATATTTATATGTTCATTATCCTACAGATGTTTTAGGGGGCGTACTTTTAGGGCTCATATGCAGTGGAATAATAGTTTACTTGTTTAACGGCATTTCAGAGGGGAAGTCTCCCACCTCTATAAGTTAAAGTCCAATATTATAACAAAGCGATTTAATTTATATCAGTAAGTAGAAAAAAATGGAGAGCTTGATCAACTTAAAACACCTTCATTATTTCCCGTTTTCTGGTGTGGTTCTGAATCAATTAAAATAGTCTTAATTTTGTAATCAATCATGGAGGTACTTTTCAATGTCTTTCTCAAGGGGTGTTCCTGTATCACTTTGTATTGGAATTAAATCTTCTAGAGTATTTTTAATTTTGGTTTCAGAGTCTTTCATTAGCATACTTATCATGGGTAAAACCTTCAATTATAATAGTTAAGATTCGCAATATTCTATACGTATATAGTCGAATCAAGAACTATTATACAGTATAATTCTATAAATCCATATTAAGTATAGTGACTAAGGGTTTATAAGATGAAATGAAAAAAAGGCAGCTAAGCGGTAGGGTTTATCCTATACTTATGCTGCGGTCTTCCTACCTTACCATACTCAATTAACATGTGTACTTTTCCTTCTTTATTCATATAGTCTAAATATTTTCTGCAAGTTACCCTTGCAATTCCTAATATTTCTCCTAGTTCTTCTGGTGTAGTATATATTTCTCCTATTTGCTGAACTTGTTGCCATATTGTTTTATATGTATACTTATTTAATCCCTTTGTTAAATCTAGATTCCTATTATTTTCTTCTTCCACTAAATCTTTGCTACTTAAAATATACTTGTCCAATTCGCTTTGCTCAATTTCATTTGCTTTTTTAAAATGATAATATCTATCTTTAAATTTAAGTAAAGATTCTTTAAATCTCTCCAAGGTGAAAGGTTTAATTAAATAATCTCTGGCCCCATAGCGAAAAGCCTCTTGAACCCTATTAATGGTTTTATCTGCAGTAATCAAAATAACATCCACTTCTATTTCTTTGGCTCGAAGTAACTTTAAAAAGTCAATTCCATTTTCCTTAGGAAGATAGATATCAAGTAAAATTAAATCTGGTTTTTGTTTTTCTATAAATCTCTGCGCCTGGGTAAGATTACTGACTGCCTTAGTTAACTGAAAGCCTTCCACTTTTTGCAAAAACTTTGTGTTGATATCACGTACCATAGGGTCATCTTCGATAATCATTACTTTAATCATTGATTTCAACTCCTTTTCATCGGTATACTTATATCCCACCAGGTTCCGTTTTCTACACTAAATTCAATTTTCCCATGCATATCATCAATAATTTTTTTAACAATATACATACCAATTCCACGCTGACCGATTTTCGTAGTGGCCCCAATTTCATATATTGTATTTTTTATTTCACATGCAATTCCAGGACCATTGTCGTTTATTTGAATTTTCAAATGATCATCTGCCTCAAAAATTTTAAAGTGTACGGTTCCGCTTCCATCTATGCTTACTTCCTCAAAAGAATTTTCAATCAAATTTCCAATGATAGACCCTAATTCATCTTCATTCATATATTGTGGCAATTCATTTAATTGACAATCTGCTGCAATTTCAAATACTATTCTAGATTCCTCTGCTTTATTATATTTTGAGAATAGCAATGCCGCAATAGATACATTCTTAATTTGATCTGTAAGGATACTATTGATTCCATTTCGATTTTTAGCAATATGTGATATGAATTTTACAGCTTCCACGTATTCTTCCAGCTGTATCATTCCGGATATAGTATGAAGTTTATTCATAAATTCATGATTTTGTGCTCTAAGTGACCAAGTCATTTTTTTTATTCCGGTGAGCTCTTCTGCCATTTTTTTAAATTCTGTTAAATCTCTAAAATTTATTACCCATCCAATTACTTCATCTTTATCATTTTTAAGGGGATTATATTTGCATAAGATTGTTAGACCTGGTCTTACTTTCATTTCTATATTTTCATAATACTTGCCTACTTTTAGGACTTCAGAAATTTTACTCCCATAAGAAAGGGTTGTGATTTGCTTACCGACATCTTCTTCTAATAGTTCCAAAATCTCTCCCGCTTCTTTATTAAATAAGGTGATTTTATCGTTCTTATCTACGGCTAAGATTCCTTCTTTCACACTTTCTATTACAGCTTCCTTTTCTTTTAAAATTAACGCTATTTCTTTTGGTTCTAAACCAAAGATGGTTTTTTTTATATTTGAGGACAAAAGAGTTGCGGCTATTGCTCCCAAAAACAATCCTAATACTATAAAGGGTAGAAAGTTACCTATCTTTGAATATATCTCATTATAAACTTCATTGATAGGACTTCCTACAGTCACTGCTCCAATTTGTTTCCCGTTTTTTAATATGGGTGTAAATGCTCTAAGGGAGACACCTAAGCTGCCCGTTGCTTCTGAAACATACTCTTCTCCATTTGTGAGAACGCGTTTTTCATCTGAACCCTGAATCTTTTCACCTATCTTTTCTTTTGTAGGATGGGAATGTCTTATTCCAGTCATATCCATTACTACTATAAATTCAACTTTAGTCTTACTTCGTATACTTTCTATTTCATCATTTAAGGTTTGTTCATTAATTTCATTGGTTCCTTGCAAGTAATTCTGTAAAATATAACTCGTGGAGACAGAATTGGCTATATCCAAAAGGTTACGTCCAGCTTGGTCTTTAAGCATTATCTTCATTTGATTAAAGGAAAGCAATGATATACTTCCAATGGTCAAAAGTAAAATTACTATTACAAAGCTTGTGATTTTTGTTTTCAATTTCATGTTTTTCGCCTTTTAAACCTTTCAAATTTCAGGATAACTTACATAAATTATACCATAGTTTTTTTTAACAATTGAATTGTTAAAAAAAATACAAAGTTTTCTTAATGACCACAAAACATTTTAAAGTTTCAGAATATTTAAAAATATCCAAGTTGTTGCTATAATAATGAAATAGAATATAGTTTATTACAGTAGGGCGATTCTTCTATGTTTGTGGTCTTCATACATTATTTTATTTGCATCAGCATGAAAACGGTATCTTTTTCCTTGATTGCCTCAATAAATAATTGTTTCTAGGTTAGGTTTTGAATAAATAATTAAATATCATTAATATTAGAGGGGGATAATTATGTTAGCTGAGAAGAGGGTTAGTATGTTAAATGAAAAGAAAACACCTGAAATAATGGGTATTAAGGTTCAGTATTTTGCAATTATTACTATGGTCATGTTTGTAGGTGCATATATGGATGTGCTTCCACCTGGAATAGTAAGCGTATTGCCTTTAATGCTAGTTATTGGTACTGTTCTTTACCTTATTGGAGACAATCTACCTATAGTAAAAGATTATTTTGGAGGTGGTGCTATTGTAGTTATCTTTGGATCTTCTGCTTTAGCAACCTATAAGATTTTACCAGAGGGAGTAATAACTTCAGCTACTGCTTTTATGACCAGTGGTGGATTTTTAGATCTATTTATATGTGGTCTTATTGCTGGAAGCCTTTTAGGAATTAACAGAAAATTACTTCTGCAAGCTGTTGTTAGATATCTTCCATGTCTTTTAGGTGGAATCATAGCAGCTCTTGGATTAGTAGGATTATTTGGAATTATTTTAGGGTATGGCGCAAAGGAAGCTATTTTTTATATAGGAATACCTATTATGGGTGGTGGAATGGGTGCTGGTGCTGTTCCATTAGCTAAGATATTTGGTGCTACGCTTAATCAAGATCCTAAAATTATTATGTCTATAATGACTCCGGCAGTAGCTTTAGGTAATGCTTTTGCGATTGTGGCTGCGGGTATTTTAAATAAAATAGGTAAAGTTAAGCCGAGTTTAACAGGAAATGGAGAATTGATAATACCTAATTCAAAGACTAAGCTCGATGCGGAAAATGAGGTAGAAGATAAATCTAATGACTTGGAATTATATGCAATTGGTATATTATTATCTGGTGCATTTTTGACTGCAGGTTATATTGTAGGAAAATTTTTACCAACTATTCATGCTTATGCCTGGATGATTCTTATTGTCATTCTTGTTAAAATGACGGGTGCACTACCTGCTAAATGTGAATATGCTTGTAGTGTGTGGTACTCATTTGTAATGAAAAATTTTACGGTTGTTGTTTTGGTAGGTGTAGGAATTGCATATACTGATCTTAATGCGGTTATTTCAGCTTTAACATTTAAGTATATAATACTTGTTGGTATTACTATAATTGGTGCGGTAATTGGGTCTGGAGTTGTAGCTAGATATGTTGGCTTCTACCCGGTAGAAACTTCTATTTCTGCTGGATTGTGTATGGCTAATATGGGTGGTTCAGGGGATGTTGCCGTATTAACTGCAGCTAAAAGAATGAAACTGATGCCCTTTGCTGCAATTTCATCACGCTTAGGAGGGGCACTTATTCTTATAATTGCTAGCGTTTTACTTAGATTGTTTTAACGACATTTAAATAATCCATAGTTAATTGTCAATTGTTGAAAATTAACTTTGCGTACTTTTGGCATAGTATATAAGAAAGAGAACAATTGATTTTATCTTACTGTTTTGTTAATACAGATATAAAGCATTTTCGTAAATAAAACCCAGTGAATGTGGTTACTGGGTTTTGTTTTATTCTATATTTCAAATTTGAGGGGTGATTTATGACATTGGATGAAAAAATATTGCAAGAGAAGGAAGTTGAATATATAGAAATAGATTTACTAATAAAAAATGTTCAGGTAATGACGGCAGCTATCTATGAAATAGCAAATTAATAGATAGGAGCTAACGTTAAGTAATCTCCTACTACCACGGGTATTTATTTTACTTGGTTTAAAAATGCGGTAATAAGCATATTATATATAGTGTACCAATTTTAAGTAATTAATAAAACCAAAGCAGCACAAGGGGGATTTATATGGATGGTTATGACTCAAAATCAAAAAGTAATAAGGAAATACGTCAAGAAGCAAGGGAGGATTTATCAGGTAATTGGATTGTAGCTATAATAGTTTGTGTATTAGCCTGGATTTTCACAGAAATGTTTATACAGGGACCGGATATTAAAGAAAGGGTAAATTGGGTTATTAATAATCCTATACATGAAATATTTAAATATAGCACTACAATTAGTGATGGTAGAATTCAAAATATATGGGGAGTTATAGTACTGATTATCGGAGGACCCATAACTTTTGGCGCTTCAATGTTTTTTCTAAATTTAATACGAAAGACTAATGCTAAAATCGAGGACGTTTTTACGGGATTTAAGTATTTTGGGAAGACATTTTTGTTGAACTTATTAATGGGTATATTTATATTGTTATGGACTTTATTGCTTATAATACCGGGAATAATCGCTAGTTTTAGTTATTCTATGGCATACTATATACTAATCGATAATCCCGAATTAACCTCTTTGGAGGCTATAAACCGTAGCAAAGAGATGATGAATGGATATAAAGGGAAATTATTTTGTCTATATCTAAGCTTTGCAGGGTGGTTTATATTATGTTTAGTCACTTTAGGAATAGGGTTCATATGGCTTGAACCGTATATACAGACATCCACAGCAGTTTTCTATCAGGGGTTAAAGAATGATTCTAATGAAAAAAAACTACTTTAGTAGAAAAGATAGATAAATTAAGTGATTAATTCTAATGTATTTATATAATGAAATGGTTAGTAAACAGAAGTTGGAACAATGGGATATATTGAAATGAAATAACTAATTTCTGATTAATATGAAAGGAGCCAACAATTGTTGGCTCCTTTCATATAAAACTTTTAACGCTTTCATTGCTTTTCATCTTATACATACCAATTAGGAAAAATGCTAATGCGAAGGCTACAAGTATTCCAAGTAATGGCATAATTTCTAAAAAGGTTTTACCGTTTTGGAGCTGCCTAATAGCCTCTAATGCCCAAGTTTGTGGTAAAAAATTGGCTATCTGCTGCATAGTTTTAGACATAAGCTCAATTGGCCAAAAACACCCTGAAAGCATACATGTCGGCGTTATTATTAAGGTAGCCATCACCCCTACTTGACTTGTAGTTTTTGAAAAAGCAACTAATAGAATACCGAGTGTTACACAAACAAATCCAAATAAAGTGAGTATTGCAAGTAGCTGCAAATCAGGTACTCCAGTAGTCAGTTTTAAAATATACTTAGAAAAAAATATTACTAAAATTGATTGTGCTACCATTATACACATATTAGCCATTATATTGGCCCCAATATATATTCTACTGTTTACAGGAGTCGTAAATATTCTAAAGTAGGTTTTCTCTTTCTTCTCCTTTAAAATAAGCCCTGAAGTGGTAGTTGCGCCTTGAAGCATAAACATTATTAAAAATCCTATACTTTGAACAGTTTTTAATTTATCAAGGGATTCATCTTTAACTACATTTTTATGAAGAGTAAGAGTTTGAATCTTAAATCCTTCATAAAGTTTATTAAATATAACGTTATCCCCACCTGATGCTTTTCCTAGCATCATGAGACTTTTAACATAATAATTTACATAGTTTTGAACCCAAGTCGTAACTTCTTGCCCTTTAATTGCAGTAATCTGTATTTTACTTATTGCTCCATTATGAACACTTTCATCAAAGTTTGCAGGTATTGTAATTACACAATCAACCTTACCTTCTGCAACTAAATTATTTATTTCTTCATCTTTAATTTCTTGAATTTTAAATTTATCCTGTTTATTTAAAGCAGCAACAAAATCTTTAGCTATTACTCCGTTTGCAGCTTTATTGTTTATTCCTACTTTAATCTTTGAATCCATTGAGGAATAAACGGACATAACAAATATAACAATTACAACTGGAAGAATTAAGTATACTATAATATTAGACTTCTTTCTAAAAGTGATTTTTAATGTATTAAGTGCAAGCAAAAATAAATTTCTCATATTATGCATTCTCCTTTCTAAACAACAAGGAAGATATAGCAAGAAATATTACAGCTACGCCTATATTAATCAAAATTGCTGTGGAAACCTTGCTGTAATTATTATTATAAACCACGTCAAATATAGATCTATTAACCCATCTTACAGGTGATAAATAGGTTATTGATTGAAAAGTTTTGCTTCCAAAACCATCTACAGGCATATAACTTCCTCCAAGGAATACCATTACCGGTATTATAAAATTTAAAACTCCATTTGCCACATTTTCATTTTTGAAAATAAATCCTAGCCCAACACCTATGCTTATTGCCATGATTATTTGAGATGTAAATATTAGTAATACAGTAAAAATATCATTCCCCCAATTTGCATGAAGCACATATTTACTAAACAAAATAACAATAGCAATCTGAATAATTGTACCTATAACTCCACCTATTGTTTTTCCAATAAGAAACTCATATTTTTTAACAGGACTTATCAAAATCCTATCTCTAGTTTTTAAATTTTTCTCACTTGCAATTCCAAAGAGACCTGTCATTCCTGAATACATAATTATTAGAGCTATTTCTGCAATTGTATAATAATCTAAAGAGGAGGGCTGGATTGCTTTATTAAGAGAATTAATTGTAGAATAGTTGTCATTGCTATCACTTAGCAAACTATTTATTATATGTGGATTTACTTTGCTAATATCTACAATTACATTAAATTCTTGTACATAGGTAGATAGAATAGTTTCAACCACACCAGCCTTAAGGCTTTCTACATTGCTCTTGTAAAATTCTATCTTATTATTACTTTTCATTTCTATGATTGCATCGTACTCTTTAGAAATTAATTTTTTCTTAGCAGAATCCATATCCTTAGTTTTTGTAAATTCTATTTTAAAATCTTTACCTTTTTCAATAAAACTAGTTTTAAAATTATCCGAAACAACACCTGTAGCTTCAATGCTATATAAAACTTTAGGTGTACCAATATCAATAGTGTTAGTAAACTCTGATTTAAATGCTGCACTAATCACAACTATTAGCGCTATTGGAAATAATATCATCATTGCCATTGATTTTCTATCTCGGAAAGTATGTTTTACTTCCTTTATAATTATAGAAATAATGTTCATTTTTTCACCTCTAATCCCTTAATTTTCTACCGGTAAGTGTTAAAAATACAGTTTCAAGATCTGGTACTTTGTTCTCAATATTTTTAATTGGAATTCCATTATCCGTGAAATATAAAATTATCTTATCTAAATTGTTAATTTCCTTTAAACTGTCAATTTTAACTTTGTTTTCATTAATGAGGACATTCGTAACTCCCTTTAGTTCCTTTAATTGTTCTTCATTAATTACCGTACCATCGATAACCGTAACCTCAACAGTATTTTTATCTGTAACAATAGCTTTGAGTTCTTCCTTGGTACCTGTTACAATAACCTTCCCATGATCAATAATACTTATCATCGTTGAGATTGCTTCTACTTCTTCCATGTAATGAGTTGTATAAATAATGGTACATCCTCTTTCATTTAATTTCTTCACAGAGTCAAGTATATGATTTCTTGATTGTGGATCGATACCTACTGTAGGCTCATCCATTATTAAAAGCTTAGGGGTATGGGCAATTGCGCATGCTATATTTAATCTTCTTTTCATTCCTCCAGAGAAACTAGCTGGCATACTCTTAGCTTTATCACTAAGACCAACAAATTCTAGAGCTTCTTGGGCTTTCTTTTTTAATTCTTCCCCTTTAAGACCATAGAGACTTGCAAAAAACTTTACGTTTTCGAGGCAAGTTAAATCTTCGTATACTGCTATGTCTTGAGGAACTACACCAATGTTTCTCTTTGCATTATTCGAATTTTTCTGATTATCTTTTCCAAGTATTTCAATAGAACCTTTTGTCGTTGTAATTAACCCACAAATCATATTTATAATGGTACTCTTACCTGCTCCATTAGGCCCAAGTAAGCCATAAATTTCTCCCTCTTTAATGGAAAAATCGATATTATCAACTGCAGTAAAGTCTCCAAATTTTTTAGTTAATCCTTTTATTTTAACAATATCCAAAATAATACCCCCTAAAACTTTTTTGTTTTTAGTAATTTCTATGCTTTTATTATATAAAAAAAAGACTTCTACTGTGAGTGCAGAAAGTCACTTTTACAACATGACAAAGGTCACATTCTATTTATTACCACCTTTTAAATAATAAATAGCAATCTGTGTTCTATGTTCGAGGCCTGTTTTACTTAAAATTGAAGTAATGTAGTTTTTCACAGTACCCTCTGATATAAACAATCTTGCCGAAATCTTTCTATTGGATAATCCATCAGCTATTGCCTGCATTATCTCTATCTCTCTCCCAGTAAACAAATCCCTATTTAATTTACTACTATTATTGTTATCTATTTTTTTTAACACTTTATCAATTATGCCTTCCTGCATAACAATATTCCCACTGTATACTACTTTTATTGCAGCTTTAATCTTATCTGGAGTATTATTTTTAAGAATATATCCCTTTGCTCCATAACGAATCGCTGCATTTATATATTCGTCTTCATCAAAGGTAGTCAGAATGAGGCATTTTGTTGAAGTCTTTATAGAGATTTCCTTTATGGCCTCCACGCCATTTAATACTGGCATTCTTATATCCAAAAGTGCAACATCTACGGAGTTGTTTAAACAATATTCTATTGCATCGAATCCATTTTCTACACAAGCCATCACAATAAATTCTTCGTCTAAACCAATTATTATTTTTAGACCTTCTCGAATAAGTGAATCATCATCAGCAATCAAAATCTTAATTGGCAATTCGGCACCACCCTTTTACTAAATTTGAATTATTCCTAAATAGGAAGTAAAATAATTACTGAAAACCCACTAGAACCATCTAAAATAACTTTTCC
The DNA here is from genome assembly GCF_055081135.1 of Clostridium sp. CM036. Classification (NCBI taxonomy): domain Bacteria; kingdom Bacillati; phylum Bacillota; class Clostridia; order Eubacteriales; family Clostridiaceae; genus Clostridium; species Clostridium sp. CM036. The sequence continues at coordinate 20,529 of NZ_CM143652.1, forward strand.
ATTTAAATTCATAGTTCTTTCTTCTATTCCTGATAGGCCAAGATCTTTTTTTATGATGATGCACCCTATGCCATCATCCTTTATTTCTACTTTAAGTAAAGTATTAAGCACTTCCACATTTACTTTGACATTCTTAGCTTCAGAATATTTAATTATATTGGTAAAAGTTTCTTTTATATTATCGCATATAACCTTCCATTCAATATAGGAAATCCTATCCAAATTATTGCTGTAATATAAATTTGCATTGATTTTAGTTTTATTGTTAAACTCATCTACAAGTAGCTTTATTTTGTTTATACCTAACTGTTCTGCTTCAGGTTTAATGTTCTTCAATGTATATCGTATACTTTCCATTCCATCTCTAAGTACATTTATTGTAGTTTGAATAATAGCTTTGCTTTGATTACTATCCTTGTCCATAATAAGTTTCGCAGCCTCTAGTTGCATTAAACTTCCTGAAATACTATGGCCTAATTTATCATGTATTTCCTGAGCAATGTTATTTCTCTCTTGCAACTGTGAAGTATATATCATTTGATTTTTGTATTCCATTTGATTATTTAAGCTCATCAATAATCTATAGTTTTTCTCTTTAAGCTCATCATTTTGAATAGTAAGTTTTTTCATTCTATCTTCAATGATTAAAATGAAATAGTATGCTACAAGACCAAATAAGGAAGTAAATAAATATTCGCATATTATAATGTTATAGTTAATAATAAAAACAGATATTAGTAAAACAAACAAAATAAATATGAGTTTTATTTTACCAACAAATATTTCGAAAAAATTTATTGGTAACAATATAAAAAATATAGGAGTGACAAAAAAATTGCAAATCAAAAGCTCCAGAATTGATATGATTAAAAAGAGACGTTTATATCTCTTGTTTGAAACTAATGATTTGCTTACATTAATAATCACATAAAAAAGTAATGATATAATCACTGTATAGTTGCTGCAAGGAGAGTTGAAATTCCCCTTTACTAGCAGACTACTTACATAAATCAGTAAAATTAATTTATTTAATATAATCCAATTTTCCATAAAAGCACCTCTATCTATTACAAATTATGCAAATACTTAAGCTGTTTTATTAATATTTATAAATTTCTATAGAATATACCATTATTGTAATTCTACATTAAGATAATATTATCCTTCAATTGTATAAAAACAGCTTGCGGAAAACAATGTGGATAACTGCATAATAGGGTACATTAAAATAAATAACAAATATTTTTAAGCGCAAAAAAAGTATATATAGTATGAGAATAGATGTAGTTACTAACTATGATGATACCGTGCTTGATTTTTGGGTTAAAAATGGTTTTGATAAATTCAAAGATGTGGAACTAAATTGGACAGGAAAAATTTTACCTGCATTATTATGAAAAAAAGCTTGTAGTTATTTAAGTCAAACGGCTGTAATGTAATCAATCAATAATTTAGAGTCATTCACTATGGTGCAAAATGGATTTAACTATTTAACTCATCTTTCATAGTCTAAGTATTTACCGGATAGTTGCAGAAAGCCACTAATAAAATATGGTTGCTAAAGAATTACAGAATAAATCGACAAATGAAATAAAGAGTAAGGATAATAGTTCTGAAGATCAGACAATTGAGCCTTAAGTGTCAGTAAATAAAAGCCCAACAAAAATAAATAAAATAAGAAAATCCACACATGTCTAAATAATGTTTATAATAAAAAATAAGAAAGGGTAGAACAAAATGTCCTACCCTCTCGGCAATGATTATTAAAAGTATATGATTATATTTTACGACAACATTATATTAATTACTATTTGAGAGACTTCATGCCTATTTGAATGGTATATCATGAAAATTAACCGCCTATATAATCTTTTCTAATCGTTTCTAAATCTGTATTTTTTAAATCATCTACAATAACCACGCCACCTACAATACTGCCATCTTTTATAATCGAATAGATACCACTGCTACTAAAGGTAGTAGCTACTTTAACAGTTCCTTTTTTACCTTGAAAAGTAGTTATGTTGTTGCCAGTGTCTGATGCAGCAATTTCAAAGGTTCCATCTGGATTGTCAAATTCATTTAAATCAAAGCTTAAAATTGTATTAACATTTTTAGCCGCAACTACAATCAAGGGTTCAAATTCATATCCTGTACCTTTAATTGAAAGAGCCTGGTTGCTTCCTGAAATCACAGCTTTTTGGATCAATCTACTGGTTTTAACTTTACTCGAATCCGTACCATAAATACTTGGTTTTTCAGGTGCAGCAGGTGCGCTACCCATATTACAACCAGGCATTCCACTGGATGGAGCTGGCACAGAAGGATCAGGTTTTGAAGTGTCCACCGTTTCAACATTATCAACTACCTTAAATACACCTCTAATCATGCCCATTCCACAACTGAAGTTTATATCTTTATCCTTTGGTGTAAATTCAATAACATTTTCACCGGGCTTCAAAGTTTTCTGAATGTTTAAGGATGGAATAATTATTTGGCTGTTACAGGAATTTAATGATTTACCATCAATTATCCATTTTACAGGCATATTTTTCTGTATATATAAACCATTTGGTGTATAACCTGCACCGTCTGCGGTCATCTTAACTACCTGAACTCCATTCTCTATAGTTGCCTTAGCAGCTGGTGTAGCTGATTCCAATGTTTTGTTACCAGATAAACTAGCAGCTAATGAAGATGTAGAAGGCACATTTACACCAGCTAATGCTAGTCCTCTACTTCCCATTACAATACCCAAAACTACAACCAGTATTCCACTAAATTTTAAAAGAGTTTTTGTATATCCTTTAGTAATGAGACCTGATAATGCCCCAAATGTTAACATTAAAGGTACTGTACCGAGAGAAAATATTAGCATAGATAAGGCTCCGTTAAAAGCACTTCCAGTTCCTAAAGCATATAGTTGCATTGTCTGAAGGGGCACACAGGGCATAAGTCCATTTAGAACACCAACTAAAAAAGGAGTCTTTGGTTTCTTCTTAACTGAGCAAGCAGGCCATGGAAGCTTTATATTAAACTTTCTAAATAGGCTGTATCCACTCATATTAAGTCCCATTATTATCATAAAGACACCGGCAAATATTTGGAGCCCAGCCTTTACGGGTAGTGAGAGTGAAAGCACGGAACCTAGAGCACCTACTATCCCACCAATTACTGTATATGCTAGAACTCTACCTGCATTATATAGAAGTGCAGGTTTAATGGAATCGAATTTACTTTTGCTATCTTTATTTATACTTTGGGAAAGCATTATTCCACCACACATGCCTACGCAATGTATTGAGGTAAGGACTCCAACAATGAATAGAACAAAATATGTAGCCCCATTTAGTCTAGAGGTCATATCAATTCCACCTGATGAATTTCCAATTAATATAATTGCCGCTACAATTATAAATATACCTACTATTTTGTGGTTATTTGAACTTTCTATGCTATAACCAGCTGCTTTTATGACAGTCCTAATTTTTTCACAATTACACAGATCTGTATCGTATTCTATTGTTAGAGATTGACTACTAAAGCTTGCAGAAGCTTTTTTCACACCATATAATTTTGTAACTGCTCTTTCTACTTTTGATTCACATGATGTGCACGTCATATCGAAGACTTTTATTTTTTCCTTTTTAATGCTCACATTATTACCTCCTAAAAGTTTTTAATATAATATTTAATGTTGTATTCAATGAATATAAACTTATTATTTAAATTATATAAAAAAGATGTGTAGATTTTATAAAGATAAAAATAAAGATATATATCTGATAGGTTTTAAAAAATAATTAAATCCAGATAAGTTACTTATCTGGATTTAATGTTAAGTTAGATTATTTATCTAGAGTTTTAATATATGCTTTCATCTGATCAATATTCATAGCACCAGAGTGTTTAGAAATGATATTCCCGTCTACATCAATGAAATATGAAGTAGGAATTGATGCTATATTATATTGAGCGGCAACAATCTGATCAGGGTCTGAAAGAACTTTAAAATTATAATTATTACTATCAATAAAGGATTTAACAGTATCTAAAGGTTCACCAATTTCTATAGATACTATAACTAAGTTGCTATCTTTTGTTTCTTGATATAATTTTTCGATTTCAGGCATTTCTGATCTGCAAGGTGGACACCAAGTTGCCCAAAAATTAAGAAAAACCTTTTTACCTTTTAAGTCACTTAAAGATAATTCATTACCATCTAGATCCTTTAATTTGAAATCCATGGCCTTGGTTTTAGAAGCCTTAGGATTTATTCCAATGGGCTTAGTAGGAGCATTATTTTGAGTATTGCTACTTTTGTCTGTATTTTCCACAGATAAGTTAGATTTAGAACTCGATGCATTATACGTGTTTAGAGTATTGATAGAGACCCCTACAAGGATAGCGGCTATAAGTACTATTAGTAATTTTTTCATATTAATTCTCTCCTTCGACTAAAAATTAATAAAATTCATGTATTGACTTAATATGGCTAATTTGTTCGTGAAAATCATAACTCCCATTATTATCATTAAAATGCCACTTATTATGGAGATTATAGGAAGATATATTGAAAACTTTCTAAATTGTTTAGTAAAGCTTCCTATGGCCATGGCAGTTAAAATAAATGGAACAGCAAGTCCTAGGGAATACATTATCAAAAGTAAAACCCCTTTACCTATAGAGTTCATACTTGTAGCATAGATGAGTATTGAGGATAATATAGGACCAATGCAAGGTGTCCAACCTGTGGCAAAAGCCATTCCCATTATCACTGAGCTAAAAGGACCTTTTATTTTATCGAAATATAAAAATCTTTTCTCACGATAAAACAATTTTATTTTAAATAATCCAATAGTATGAAGACCAAAAACAACAATAAGAGTTCCTCCTACTTTTCTAAATAAATTTTTATGGGTAATTAGTAATTTACCAAGGGAGCTTATAGAAACTCCCATTAAAATAAAAATAATAGAAAAGCCTAACACAAATCCAAAGGATTTATATAAAACAGAAAGTTTAGCTTTGCCATCCTTTAATTCTTCTATGGAAGAACCAGTTAAATAGCTTATATATGCAGGAACTAGTGGAAGGACGCAAGGAGATAAAAATGATAGAAGACCTGCAGAGAAAGCTAGTAATATTGATATGTCATTCAAAAGTAAACACCTCCAATTTAGTATTAAAAAATGAGTTAATAAATCAAATAGGTCATTGAGCTTGAACGTAAAATACGAAATAATAAAAATTCCTTTCTATGAAAAAAATCATAACTATAAACATTATACTAAAAAGATGTGGAGATTTTATGTGCTTATGTAAAATAGATTTTTAAAATAGGGTTATTCATAAAATCTACATAATAATTAGGTATTATGTGGTTATAGAAATGAAAAGGAGCTGTTTAAATATTAAAAATGCCAACAAAATTATGATATTAATGATCAATTAGTTATAAATTATGTTTATATTATATAATTTATGGTGTACAATACAACTAGATAGCACCCCCTATGTGGGGGGTAAGGAGATGTTTAAATGAATCAAGAAAAAGTAAGGGCATTACAATCGTTGAAAACTTCAAAAGGACAAATTGAAGGGATTATAAAGATGTTAGAAGGCGGAAGATATTGTGTAGATATATCTAACCAAATAATTGCAGCTCAATCTCTTTTAAAGAAAGCTAATTTATTAATATTAAAACAGCATTTAAGTCATTGTGTTAAGGATGCTGTACTTAGTGATAATGGGGATGAGAAGATTGAAGAGATAATTGATTTACTCTCAAAGATTATGGATAAATAATAAAGTTATAGGAGGCAATATAAATTGGAAACAAAATCATTGAAAATTGAAGGAATGACCTGTTCAGCATGTGCTAAGACTATAGAAAGGGTTTCAAAAAAATTACCAGGGGTTTACGATGCAAGTGTAAACTTTGCTACAGAAAAATTAAATATAAACTATGAAGAGTCAAAAATTAAATTATTAGATATACAAAGAGCAGTTGAAAAAGCTGGGTACAAAATAGTAGTGCAAACAACTAATAAAACCTTAAAGATAGAAGGAATGACTTGTTCGGCCTGCGCTAAGAATATAGAAAGAATAACTAGAAAAATTAATGGAGTTGTGGAATCAAATGTAAACTTTGCCACAGAAAAACTAACTATTTCTTTTGAACCATCATTAGTAAGGACAGTAGATATAAAGAAGGCAATCGAAAAATCAGGATATAAGGCTCTAGAGGATGAAAGTAATGTAGACGCTGATAAAGAAAAAAAAGAAAAAGAGATAAAGTCTTTATGGAATAGATTTTTAATGTCTGCAATATTTGGAGTTCCATTGTTACTAGTTGCAATGCTACCTATGATTATTACATTACCTGAAGCTATTAACCCGATGATGCATATGGAGACTTATGCTATTTTACAATTGATACTTGTTCTACCAATAATGTATACAGGTAAAAAATATTTTATAGTTGGCTTCAAATCATTATTTAGATTAAGTCCAAATATGGATTCACTTATATCTATTGGAACCTCTGCGGCATTTTTATATAGTTTATTTGCTGTATTTGAAATAACGATTATGGGAAATATGGATTATGAAATGTATTTTGAGTCAGCAGGAGTAATTTTGACACTTATAACTCTTGGGAAGTATTTAGAATCAGTAACTAAGGGGAAAACCTCCGAGGCAATTAAAAAGCTTATGGGGCTTGCTCCAAAAACTGCAATGATAATTCGCGGTAATAAAGAAATAGTGATTCCAATTGATGAAGTAGAAGTTGGAGATATAGTAGTAGTGAGGCCTGGCGAGAAAATGCCTGTGGATGGTGAGGTAATAGACGGAACTACATCAGTAGATGAGTCAATGCTTACAGGTGAGAGTATACCAGTTGAAAAAAGTATTGGACATAATATAATTGGTGCAAGTATAAATAAAAATGGATCTATTAAATATAAAGCAACTAAAGTTGGTAAGGATACGGCACTATCACAAATAATAACCTTAGTTGAAAATGCTCAAGGCTCAAAAGCTCCAATAGCTGCAATGGCAGATGTTATATCAGGTTACTTTGTGCCTGTGGTTATAGGACTTGCTCTAGTTTCGTCATTAGCTTGGTTTTTATCTGGAGAAACGGCAGTGTTTTCTCTAACAATATTCATTTCGGTGCTTGTAATAGCGTGCCCTTGTGCTCTGGGCCTTGCAACACCTACAGCAATAATGGTTGGAACAGGAAAAGGCGCAGAGTATGGAGTGCTTATAAAAAGTGGTACAGCGCTCGAAACTGCACATAAAATTCAAACTATAGTATTTGATAAGACTGGAACACTTACGCAAGGAAAACCAAAGGTAACTGATATAGTTACGGTGGAGGGTGCTTCCGCGGAATTCTTACTTCAAATAGCAGCCTCTGCTGAAAAAGGATCGGAACACCCACTAGGTGAGGCTATAGTTAAAGACGCAGAAGAAAAATCATTAGAATTTAAAAAAGTAGAAAGCTTTAAAGCTATACCTGGTTATGGAATAGAAGTTAGTATAGATGGTAATAAAATAATATTAGGAAATAGAAAACTTATGATAGAAAGTGAAATTTCTTTAGAAAAATTAGAAGATGTTTCAAACAAACTAGCTGAAGAAGGTAAGACTCCAATGTATATTGCCATAGAAAATAAGTTAAGTGGAATAATTGCAGTTGCTGACACTGTTAAAGAAAATAGTAAAAAAGCTATAGAGAGACTCCATAGTATGGGAATAGAAGTTGCCATGATAACTGGTGATAATAAAAGGACTGCAGCAGCTATTGGAAAGCAAGTTGGTATTGATAGAATATACGCAGAAGTTCTGCCTGAGGATAAAGCAAATGAAGTTAAAAAGCTTCAATCAGAAGGTAAAAAGGTTGCTATGATTGGAGATGGAATAAACGATGCTCCTGCACTTGCACAGGCTGATATTGGTATAGCTATAGGTTCTGGAACAGACGTTGCAATGGAATCCGCAGATATAGTACTTATGAGAAGTGATTTAATGGATGTAGCTACAGCGCTACAGTTAAGTAAGAAAACTATAACAAATATAAAGGAAAATTTATTCTGGGCTTTTGGTTACAATGCATTAGGAATCCCAGTTGCGATGGGAGTACTGCATTTATTTGGAGGTCCGCTTCTAAATCCTATTATTGCAGCACTTGCAATGAGCTTAAGTTCAGTTTCAGTATTAACAAATGCTTTACGATTAAAAGGATTTAAGCCATTAAGATAAAATTCAAGAGAAAAATATAAAGCACAATTAAATTTAAATATGAAAATACCCAAGTATTTTTTAATAAAACAAAACTCCTACTTATAAAAGTGGGAGTTTTATTTTAGAAGATGAGCAGCCTCGCAGAAGATGATTTAATTCTAGTATATAAACAATTTTAAAAACAAACATCTATAACTGATATACAGCTACCTTATCAGAAACTGTAAAATCAGCTTCTGTAATGCTACGAATATCCTCAACATTTAGGCCTTCAAATATTTCAGTAAGAACCAGTCCAGTAGGCGTTACCTCAAATACTGCTTTTTCAGTAACGATAACATCGACTACGCCTTTACCTGTAATTGGAAGAAGGCATTTTTTGAGTATCTTAGATCCACTCTTACTAGAATGTTTCAATGTAGCAATAACTTTGCGAGCACCATTTACTAAATCCATAGCCCCCCCCATGCCTGGTGCAAATTTTCCTGGAGCAAGTGGCATAGCCCAGTTTGCAATGCTACCCTCTTGATCTACTTCAAGTGCGCCCAGTACTGTGGCGTCAACATGCCCTCCACGAATAATGCAAAATGATGTAGCCAAATCAAAAACCGCAGCTCCGGCTAGTAAGCTAATAGGTTGACCACCAGAGTTTGCAATATCCGGATCTTCCTTGCCTAGTTTTGGAGTAGGGCCAAACATTAAGCAACCGTTTTCGGATTGCAATATTACTTCCACACCCTCAGCTAAATAATTGGCAACTGCTGTAGGCATTCCAAACCCTAAGTTCACTACTTGATCATTACTTAGTTCCTTAGCTGCCCTCCGAGCAATTATTTCTCTTGCTTCCATACTTAATTACCTCCTTTGATTTATAAAAAACAATTATTTTAATTGATTAGAACGAACCCACAAATTAGTATATACTTGTTTATGTTCATCAAATGAATGGCCTTGTACAACGGCTTGTACAAATACACTTGGTGTACCTACGCATTCAGGTTCAATACCACCAACATCAACTATTTCATTCACTTCGGCTACTGTATAGTCTGCACCCATTGCCATAATTGGATTGGTATTAATGGCTAAGCCGCGATATTGTATATTTCCTAATCTATCGCCTTTATAGCCTTTAATAAATGCAAAATCAGCCTTCAGCGGCAATTCAATTAAATACATTTTATCCTCTATTATAAGTTTTTGTTTACCGTATTCAACTAATGTACCTACACCGGTAGGGGTAAGAACACCACCTAACCCAGAACCAGCTGCTCTAATTTTTTCAACAAGACTACCCATTGGAAAGTATTCAATTTCAATATCTCCGTTTTTAAATTGCTCCAACGCAAGCTGGCAAGTGCTAGAATGGGCAGTTATTAATTTTTTAACTTGCTTGTTTTTGTACAATCGTGCAATGTCAAAATCCTGACCGGGATAAGAGTTAACTACTGATATTATAGTTAACTCTTTAACACCTTTTTCTACTAATTTGTCAATTGCTTTAAGCGGTGCACCCACCCCTAGAAAGCCACCAAACATAATTGTCGCTCCATCGTGAACCTTTTCCATTACTTCATCTAAATCCATAACTTTGTTCATGAAATTATCCCCTTTCACTAATAGCTTGATATATAAACTTATAATGTCTCGGTTAAATCATCTCCTACGGAGCTGAAATGTCGTTAAATTTATGGGGGTATATTTTTATTAGCGTACGAAATATCTATTTTCGCGTACACGGCCCATAGTATATCTTTTCGGTATAGTTTTATTAGTAAGATTAGGTATGCATAACTAATTTTTATTGCATACCTAATCTTCTTCATCTACTAGTTGTCTAAAATTTATACTTTCTAGTTATGCATTTAAATTCTTTTGTACTTTTGTCATAGCTCTATGCATAAATGCATAGACCACTTTTATTCAAATTACAAAAGGGTGGATCAATTACACATCTATTACTTCTATACATCTAAGCAATATGGGTTACTGCATCAACTGTATTTGTAAGGAATTTACTTAAGTGTACATATAAACTATATATATTTATCATACTATGAATGAACAAAAATTATTACATTAATTTCAAAATAACAAAAAAAAGAAAAACATCTATGCAATCTCCTGTTACAATTAAGTCACGACACAAAACATAACTTATGCTATCCAAAGGGAGCTTCTAAAAAGTATAAATCAGATATTAATAGAACAAAATCATGGATATATTTAGTCCATATGAATTTGAACCAGTATCTCAAGTATCTATTGATGATGATTGGTCAGCAATGCGTTTCCGTCATGTTGATAATATAAAGACAATGAAAAGAAAAACTGCAGTTACTGAAAAGGGAAAGGAACGAATAAAGGACAATAAAGGTTGTAAATAGGTATTACTGTACACGATTTACATATATATTGTAAATATGTAATTGTTAGTTTAATAGCTGACATCATCTAGAAATGGATTATTTGTGAGCTACTACCACTTCTAGAAGTGGTGGTAGTTCACAGAAATAGTTCTAAATTTCCTTTATAAGCTCCATAAAAATCAACATTTTCAGTATCTCCTGGATTTGCTTTTGGAAGAACAGGAATATTATAAATTTTGTCTATTGCAAGTGGAGTATTGCTTGAAGAATTATCGTATTCATCAGTAATATAATAATTATCAGCATGACCAGTACCGTTTCTAGTTACCGCCAGTTTTACAATTGCTTCATATATTGCCATTGGTGCAACTATTCCGGTAACTTTAACCTGTCTTGTTGTTGGTATTCCAGGATTTGGATTAGAATTGCAATTGCAGGGACAAGGATAATATATTACCTTCATTGAAGTATGATTTTCGATATTATGATTACATTCATCTTTACAACTAGTATGTTTTTCTTGTATTACGATAGTATTTTTTATACAATAAATTACTTTTATAAATGGAATTAAATTGCTATCATTACACATGGCCGAACCAAAGTTAGTGATAAAATCATTATTTTTTTTACACAGAATTATACCCTTGTTTGAATTTGAATTCTTGAACCATAGCGAAACAATCTTAGTAAGATTCGCTGTAACTGATATTTTAGAAGTTATGGGATATATGCTACCTTCAATAAGATGGTTAACTTTCGGAGGATTTTTATAGGTAGTGTAATTGCTAAAATAATCAAAAAGCGGATATATATTAATACATTTTTTTTTATTTTTATAAAAGTTATCAGTTTTAAATAATACAATTTCTGCATTGGTTATTTCAGCATTATTTGGTATTGTGGAGATATCAAAAAATAAAAGGCTTGAATAAGTATATACTCCATCATTTCCTACGGTTATATAATCTTTATTTATGTTTCCAGTAGGAATTTTATTTGTTAATGTAAGACTTTTAGTTGATGGTATTATAATACTTTCCACTTTTGTTACACTCCTTATCTTATAACACAAACAAAGCCTGCCGAGGCTTTGTTTGTGTTTATTATTATGCTATTGGAATCATAGCTCCTTCAAAAGCTCCACCATCTCCAGAGATTAATAATGTCACTGGCTTTGGTGTTGATAAAAGTTCATTAGCTGTTAGTCTGGGGGTAATTGCCATATATACTTCGTCGGGTGTAGTCGAGAAGTCTGCACCAGCAAGATACTCCTTTGTTACATAAAAATATCTATGAGTAGGCGTAAGCGGAGTAGTAATATTATCTAGAACATCCAAAGTTATAGTTACTGCATAGGTTGGAGAATCAGTACCAATCTTACCAGTAAGCTGTATTTCTTGAACAGAAGCAGTTTTAGGGCTTCCAAAATCTAAAGTTAGTGCTGCCATATATAAAGACTCCTTATTTTTAATTTAAGCTTTTTATTGCTCAATACATAGTATCGCATTTATAGTATTTTGTGACTAAAAAGGAGTATTTATACTATTTTTTTCTTCGAGTATTGGGGAGTCTATAAGTGTAACAAATATTAATTTATGGGAATGGAAATCATTTACTGATGTAGTGATTTTTACTAAATGAACATGTTTTCCATTACCAACAGGTATCTGAAGGCCAGAAGTTGCTTCGAAATAATGTAAGTGATCAAAACAATCTGTTCTTGACTTAACTTTATGAATATGTCCACCTGAAACAGATATTGCAGGACTGGATACTCCAGCAAATCTATGATTAGGAGGTGTTTCCTCTAATTCAGCTATTGTAGTGCTACCTTCAAACTCATGGACATGAAATTGTTTTTTTTCGGAATCACAATGATCTTTATCATCGATATTGTCATTAAGTTTTTTTTCGAAGTCACAATGATCTTTATCATCGATATTGTCATTAAGTTTTTTTTCGGAATCACAATGATCTTTATCATCGATATTGTCATTAAGTTTTTTTTCGAAATCACAATGATCTTTATCATCGATATTGTCATTAAGTTTTTTTTCGGAATCACAATGATCTCTATCATCGATATTGTCATCAAGTTTTTTTTCAAAATCACACTGGTCTTTAACGTCGACTATATCATCATGTTTTTCTTCAAAATCACACTGGTCTTCACAATCGTCTTTTTCGACACACCAATCTTCAGGATGATACTTTGTTTCCATATTTGGCATAACATCGCTCCTTAGCTTTATTTAGTATATAATACGTAGATTGATTAAAAACGACACTAAAAGTAAAAGCCTGTGGTAAAATAATGTTATAATCTTCATAAGAGTTGTTTCGCAAGTGTAGATTATTGTGAAGAATAGCAAGGATTTAAATATATAAAACAAAGATAGTGTTTACACTATCCAAACATAGAAGGAGGTGTTGTCAATGAGTAGGAGGACTAAAAAAGTGTTGTACTTTGTAATGTTGACATATATTATTACACTTTTATTTTATTTAATTCTTCAGGTTATTGGAGGGAAATCAAGTCCGATTGCTGTCGATTTATTAGGAGTACCAATGATTATCCCTTTTATTTCAGTTATTATTGTGCAAAAATTTATCTTCAAACAGAAATTAAAAGGTTGTCTTGGCATTTCTTTTAGACCTAATTCTTGGTTTTTATTTTCAATATTATTACCTATGTTAATGGCATTGGTTATCAATGTAATTAGCATTATCCAGTTTAACAACATAATTTTTTCGAAAAAAACATTTATAATAAATATAATAATTGGTCTGTCTATTTCAGCTGTTTCAGCATTAATAGAAGAATTAGCGTGGAGAGGTTTTTTGTTTAATGAGTTGAAACATGTAGGTATGATTAAATCATCATTACTTATAGGCTTTATATGGGCAGTGTGGCATACTCCTGTTAGCATATGGTATAAGTATCCCAATAATCCGATTAAAGGAGCAATTATTAATTTTATACAAATGTTTGTTATATCTATAATTATTACTTATATTCGTGAAAAGTCAGAATCTATATTTGCAGCGGCTATCATGCATGGAATGTTTAATACAATGATTTTATCAAGTAATATGGATGATTTTAAAGTTGTGGTAATAAAGATTTTATCGGGTATGTTGGTTATAACTGTATTGTTTACATACGATTTTTATAAAAAAAAACCGCATCTCTGCTGTTAGTAGCTTAGTGCAGGCACAGAAGTTCGAAAGCTATAAGAAAAATAAGCGTATAGATTTGCAACCTAATTACATATTAAAAAATTATTATACTTCTTTTATTAAGAGTGAATTTTATCCTATATTTAGGGTTAAAATCCACTCTTTATTTTTTTGAGGTAGTGAAAAAAATTGAAGCTGGATCAGTATCATATGCTAAATATCTTCCATAACTTCAAAACATCGATTGCATAATTCATGTATAAGGAATAAAAAAGGTATGGTTGCTGATGCTTATGTATAATTATAGGCAAATATGTATTATATTCAATTTAATTTGCAAATTTTGATATAATATGTTATATTCTTAGAAAGAAGTTTATAATTTGCAATTAATAGAATTATTAGGTCGAAACATAAAAGTGTAATCAGATGAGAATTTTCTAAAAAACATAAGTTACATAAGATTTAGATTAGAAATAGACTTTTAGTTTCAGTCATAATATCACTCATTATAAAAGAAAGAGTGTTAATAAGTGAGGAGATATATATTAATGATAGAGGGTTTTGCGGTTAATATTAAAGATGAATTTTTAGATATTAATATAGAAAAAATAACAGAAAGACTGGATAATTATGGACAAGACTTAAAACGTAGCTTTAAATATAAAGAAGATTTATTTAGAACTTCAATTGGAGAAATGCTAACAAGAACAAAAATGTGTAGTATATTAGGTATTTCCAATAAAGACCTTAAGTTTTTTAAAAATAATTATGGTAAGCCATACATAATAAATAACAAAAATATATATTTTAATATATCTCATTCAGGAGAATGGGTTGTAGGGGTATTTTCAAATTATGAAATCGGTATAGATATTGAAATAAATTTAGATTTACAAGTGGATATTGTAGATGCATGTTTTACAAAAAACGAGAAAGAATATGTGTATTTTGGAAATAAGAATAGTAGTATAAGTAGATTTTATGAGATATGGACACTAAAGGAAAGTTTTATTAAAGCGCTTGGAAGAGGTTTATCTATTCCGCTAGATAGTTTTGAGATATCAAAAGACAAGCTTGAAAAGGACTTATGGATTAATTCTGATAATCCTAATAACATATATTATTTTAAAATATGTAAGTTTCATAATGAATATACAATATCAATAGCTACTCCTATGAAAATATTTCCAAACGAAATAAAAATAATTAAGGTTGCTGAACTTTTCAGTGAGTTTATTAGATTGTAAATTAAGGGGGAGAAGAATATGAAGGTAAAGTTATTTTGTATTCCATATGCAGGAGCGTCAGCAACTGTATATTTAAAGTGGAAAAAACAATTAAATAAAAATATTGAGGTTCATGCAGTAGAATTACCAGGAAGAGGATTAAAAGCTAATGAACAACTATGTACAAACATTGATGACATTGTTGAAGAAGTATTTAAAGAAGTATCGCAAGAAATTGATGAATATTCGGAATATGCTATTTTAGGACATAGTATGGGAGGCTTGATTGCATATGAACTTTATTACAAATTAATGAAGTCTAATTATAAAAGGCCAGTACATATTTTTATATCTGGATCTAAAGCGCCACAGTTAAGAATAGAAAACAGGGATAGTTATAAACTACCATTAGATAAATTTAAAGAATTAATATTAAAATATGGACTAACTACATCAAATGAAATTTTTATAAATAATGAAGTTATGGATTTTTTTCTTCCTATTTTAAGGGCAGATTTTAAAATCGGAGATACATATAATTATATAAAAAAAGAAAAAAAAATAGAGAGTGATATGACAGTATTGGTAGGAACTAAGGATGAGAGTATGAGTATAGATGAAGCCAACGCATGGGAAGAACTTGTAACTTCCAATTTTAGATTGAAAAAATTTAACAGCGGTCATTTTTTTATAAACGATTATGAAGACGATGTCATAGAAGATATAAATAATACTTTACTTTCCAAAATGAATTAAAATATATGGCATATTTTAAATTAATTCAGTACATTAATAATTTTTACTAGTACATATTTAAAAAGTTAATTATGTAGCAGAAATTTATAACTATAGTGTACTTAGGAGGAGGATACTGTAATGTTAAAAAAAATAACAGTACCTGGAAATATATACGAAGTTGATGGGTGTAAAATGCATTTATATTTAGTTAATAGAAAGAGTGTAGGAACTGCGATTCTTATTTCAGGAAGTGGAACTACTTCTCCATATGCAGACTTTTATCAACTGCTAGATGAATTATCGAAAAGTATTAGTACATGCGTTTATGAAAGACCAGGATATGGGTTTAGTGGAACAACTAATTCAATAAGAGACATAGATACAGTTGTAGAGCAATTGAGAAGTCTTTTAAAAAAAGCATCGATTACACCTCCATATATATTTATTGGGCATTCAATGGGATCATTAGAGAGTATTAGATTCTCGCAATTATATCCAAATGAGGTTATGTTTGTAGCAACAATTGATGGCATTAGCCCAATATATGCTAAGAACTTTAAGAGGAGTTTAATTCAAAAATTAGGCAGCAATTTAATTAATAGGTGCATTACTTCAGATTTAATGAAAAAAATGCGTTATACATCTTTAGCAAATAAAATTTTTGTAGATATAGATGGATTACCAAAAGAAGTACAGGATATAAAAATACAAATGGCAAATGAAAATGCTGGAAGCAATGAAATGAAAAGAGAACTTGATATGTTGAATAGAAATGGAGAGAAAATTAAATCAGGTATAAGACCTACAGAAATTGATTTAATCAGTTTTAGTTCTGTAAATAACGGATATGAAAATTGGGAGGCTGTTCAAAGTGATTTAGAGAGCTATTTTAGTCTGAAAAGCAAGGTTGTTTATAGTGATTGTGACCATTATATTCATCACAAAAAATATAAAGATATAGCAAAAACAGTAGTTGGATTTTATAAACAAGTTCTTAAGAAATAATATATTTTATAAAAATTTAAAAGGGGATATGTCAATGATAAATATAGTAGAGAGCAGAGAAAAGTGGGTTGATACATTAAAAAAATTTGAAAACAAGTCTGTTTTCAAAAATATTAAAAGCAAAGGAAGTATGACTTTAGAAAAAAAAACATTCCCCAATAAGTATTTAAATGTACTAAATCCAAATGAAAAATTTGAGGGTATGGGTAATATATTAAGTTTTTTTTCAGCTATAGTTTCAATTGTATTAAATAAGTACAATAATTCTAATGTTTTTATAGGAGTTAAATCTAACACTGGTAGATATGTCCCTGTATTTGCAGACTTTGAAAATAACACACCATTTGTAACACTTGTAAGGCAAGTTGAAGATGATTATATAATGGCAGATAAGCATCAAAATTTTAACATAAAGAGTATTTCACGTAAATTAGGATTAAAAGTAAGTTGTATTGATGAACTCTTTGAAATAGGAATAACATCACAAGAGTATGATAAAAGTGTTAATCTAGAAGAAACAAAGTGCAACTGTATTTTTAAAGTCAATAAATATAATTTTGAAATTTATTATAATAGCAACATATATAGTGAATATGATATTGAGGTAATAGGCAAGAGTATAATGGCAGTTTTTGAAACAGTAGTTAAGATACCTGAAGTAGAAATAAATAGAATATCGATTACAGGTAAAAAACAAGAAGAAGAAATACTTCAAGTTTACAACCGGGAAGTAGAATATAATAATGAAAATGTAATAGGTCTATTCAGTGAACAGGTGAAAAATCATCCATCAGCAGAAGCTGTAAGATTTGAGGAAAGTAAAATAAGCTATGAGGAGTTGAATGCACTATCAAATGGGGTAAGTGATTCTATTATAAAAAATGGAATAAAAGCTGGACAAACAGTGGCATTTATGTGCGACAGATCATTAAACATGGCTGTAGGAGTAATAGGGATAATGAAATCCGGTGCTGTGTATATCCCAATAGATACAAAACTTCCAAGTGACAGAATGAAATTTATGTTTGAAGACAGTGACGTTAAATTAGTAATAGCAGATAAAAATAATTTAGCAAAAGCAAAGGAAATTGGAGTTAAAGTAATAGAAATTGATAGTATAGAAGCTGCTGAAAACACAATAGGAGAAGTAGGAGAAAATGCATATATTATTTATACATCAGGAAGTACGGGAAAACCAAAAGGCGTATTAGTATCACATAATAACTTAGGTTCATCAATAAAGTGGAGAAAAGAGGAATATAAGTTAGATGCAAGTGATAATGTTATGCAGTTATTCTCATATGGTTTTGATGGATTTATGACAAGCTTCTTCACACCAATAGTATCTGGATCAACGGTGGTGTTAGTAACAGAGGAAAATGTAAAAGATGTAGTAGCTTTAAGAAAAATTATAAAAGAAACCAAAATAACTCACTTTATAGCAGTCCCAGCTTTATGTTTAGCAATTTATGAAGATATTACAAAAGAGGAAGCTGAAACCGTAAGAATGATAACAACAGCTGGTGATAAGTTAATAATAGAGGTAATAAAAAAAATAAAGGAAGTAAATAAAAATACAGAATTGATAAATGAGTATGGACCGACAGAATGTAGTATAGTAGCAACGGCTAAGAGAAATGCAAACGATTGTGGGAATAGTTCAATTGGGAAACCAATAATAGGAGCATCCATATATATAATGGACCAATATGGGAATCTATTGCCAGAAAATGTAGCGGGAGAGATTGTAATTGGTGGGAATGGAGTTGCAGTAGGATATTTAAATAGAGAAGACCTAACTAAAGAGAAGTTTGTGCAAAATCCATACAATAAGGGGAGAATGTATAAAACGGGAGATAAGGGTAGATGGTTAAGTAATGGAGAAATAGAATTTTTGGGAAGAATAGATAATCAGGTGAAAATAAGAGGGTATAGAATTGAGCTTCAGGAAATAGAAAATATATTAGAAACAATAGATGGAATAAAGACTGCGGCAATAAAGCTAGTAAATGGCGAATTATGTGGTTATTATACAAGTGATTCAATAATGCTCGAAGATAATATTATTGAAGGAATAAGAAAGAATCTACCAGAATATATGGTTCCTAAAAACATTATAAAAATCAATGAAATGCCTTTAACAAGTAATGGTAAGATAGACTATAAAAATTTGCCTGAAATAGAAAAAAACATTATATCTGAACGCATTAAGCCAGAAACATTACAAGAAAAACAAATGTGGGATATATGGAAAGAAGTGTTGGGTAATGATGATTTTGGGACTAATGATAAATTTTTTGAGATTGGCGGTAACTCATTAAAAGGTATAATTATGGCATCTAAGGTTTCACAAAGAAGTGGTAAAAAGGTAACATTACCATTATTAATGAATAATGATTCTATTAAATTATTTGTTTGTGCTGTTGAAAAGTTAAGTAGTAACGAAGTTGTAAAAATAAAAAAAGCAGATGCACAAGATACTTATGAATTGACAGCATTACAACAAGGAATATATATGAGCTGTGAATTTGATGATACAGGAATTGGATATAATGTGCCATTGGTAATGAAAGTTGAAGGAGCATTAGATATATCGAGGGTACAAAAGGTAGCACAAAAGTTATTAAACCGTCATAAAATTTTACGTACAGTTTATATACGTACAAATGAGGGAATACATCAGCAAGTTAAAGAGAATATAAGTATTTCAGTTGATTTTGTAAAAAGTAACAAGTCTATTGAAGAGGAATTTACAAAATTTTTACGTGCTTTTAACTTTGAAAAAGCACCATTATTAAGAATGCAAATTGTTGAATGTAATAATATAAAGTATATTATGTTTGACTCACACCATATTGCTGTTGATGGAATATCTATGTCAATCTTATATGATGAGTTCTGTGCACTGTATGAGGGAAAGGAACTTGAAGTGCAGGATATAGAATTTATTGATTATTCAGTTTGGCAGAATGGCAAGGAAGGACAAAGTTTAGTTAAAAACAATATGAACTACTGGATTGAACGATTTAAAGACTGGAATGGTATAAGTAATATTACTACAGATTTCCCACGTGATTCAATAATTAGATTGAAGGGTAAAACACTGAATTTTGACATTGGTGTTGAACTAACAGATAAGGTGAATAAATTTTGCTCTCAAAATGCAGTTACTCCATATATGATGCTTTTAGGAGTGTATAGTATATTGTTAGGAAAGTATACCGGACAAAACGATGTCACTATAGGTTTACCAAGTTATGGTAGATACTCGGAACAGTTTGAAAAAATGGTAGGTATGTTTGTTAATAGTTTACCAGTTAGAGTTTATCCTAAATCAGAGAAAAATTTTATAGAATTATTAAATGAAATTAAGGATGATGTTCCGCTAGCACTAACTAATGAGGGATGTTCCATAGAAAAAATTGTATCAGGGCTGGGGTTAACATCCGAAAGCGGTACAAATCCATTGTTTTCAACAATGTTTGCATTACACGATATACCAATAAATGAGCATAAAATCCATGGCTTGAGATTAAGTAAAGTGAAAATAGAACAAAATAGTTCTAAGTTTGATATTACACTTGATGCACAAGAAGAAAATAAGATTATGAATTTTCAACTTAGGTATAACAGCAATCTTTTTAAACTTGAAACAATGGAAAAATTTATTAAACACTTTATAAATTTAATTGAAGAAACAACGAGTTCACCTAAAGATCCGATATACAAACTTAATATGTTATCAATAGAAGAATATGATCAGATAGTGATACAGAATAATAATACACACGTAGAATACAAATACAAAAACTCAAATATTAAAGAACTTTTCGAGAGACAAGTGATTTTAAAACCAAATTCAATAGCTGTTTCATTTAATGGAGAAGGTTTAACATATAAAGAGGTAAATGACCGTGCCAATAATTTGGCGTATAAATTATTGGATTCAAATATATCAAGGGGTTGTGTAGTACCAATTATAGCTGATAGAAGCTTTGAAATGCTAATAATTGAAATTGCAATAATGAAGTCAGGAGCAACATTTTGTCCTCTTGATCCTAGCTGGCCATCAGCAAGAATAAATATGATTATTGCTGAAATTGGCGCTGGATTTGTTATAACTAGCACTCAAAGTAAAGTTTTAGAAGAGGTATCAGTTGAAAAATGGGAAGTTACGCTTAAAGATATAGGTACAAAAAGTGAAAATCCTCATGTTGAGATTTTAAGTAGTGACGTAGTTTATATCATATATACTTCTGGATCAACAGGTAAGCCTAAAGGTGTGGTAGTTCCGTATAGAGGAATTATTAACCGTTTGATGTGGATGAACGAGAGATTAGGTATAAATGGAAGTAATAGTGTATTAAATACTACAAATTATGTATATGATAGTTCAGTGTGGCAAATGTTTTGGCCATTGATAAATGGTGGTAAAACAGTTATACCTGTTCCTAATGCAATTATGTCTGCTGAATATATAACAAAAGTTATCGCAGATGAAAAAATCACAATAACTGATTTTGTTCCATCAGTATTCAATGTAATTGTTAGTGAAATGAAAGAGTCAAAACATTCATTAGAAACATTAGATAGTTTAAATTGGATAATAATTGGTGGAGAAGAAATAAAACAAAACTCTGTTCATGATTTTATGAAGTTATTTCCAGATACTCAATGCATTAATTTATATGGCCCAACAGAGGCAAGTATAGGTTGTGTATATAAGGTTATTTCTAAAGAAGAAAATGGTGTGATTCCTATCGGAAAACCAATTAGCAATGTTAATATTTTATTACTTGATGACAATATGCAACCAGTTCCAAGAGGTGTTATAGGTGAAATTTATATAGCGGGAATATGTTTAGCAGATGGATATTATAAGGATAATGAGAAGACAAGTAAAGTTTTTATAAAAAATTCATTTAGTGAAATTGATAGTGAATATTTATATAAAACAGGTGATGTTGCAAAATGGGGAGAGAATTGGGATATTTATTTTCTCGGAAGACGTGATTATCAGGTGAAAATAAGAGGCTTTAGAATTGAGACTCAAGAAATAGAAGATAAAGTTTTAAAACTTGAAGGCGTTAATCAATGCACTGTAATTGACTATGAAAGTGATGAGGGAGATAAGTACCTTTGTGGATATTTTACTGCTAAAGAAGACATTGGACAAGAGGATGTTAGAAGCTACTTAGTAAGTCAACTACCCAATTATATGATACCAACATTTATTATTAAGCTTGATGAAATATATATAACAATGTCAGGAAAAGTGGATAGAAAAAGATTGCCTAAACCTCAATTTGATATTCTTGATAGGGAGATTATATTACCTAAAACTAAAGAAGAAAAATTATTAGCTATTGCATGGAAAGATGTATTAAATCTTAAGGGCGTAGGAATAAACGATAATTTTTTCGCAATAGGTGGTGATTCTATTAAGGCTTTACAGATAGCATCACACTTAAAGAAAGCTGGTTTAGAATTTACGATGCAACAGTTATTTAGTAATCCAACTATTGCACAACTTGCTAAAAAAGTTACATATGTTAATCAAAAAAAATATGATGTTGTAACTGGAGAGGTAGATTTATCACCAGTTCAAAAACGTTTCTTTGATACTTATGATTCAAGATTGTACTTTAATCAAGCTATTATGGTTTTCAGAGAAGAAGGCTTTAAATTAGATTTAGTAAGAAAATCATTTAAATATATAGTGAGTCAACATGATATGTTGAGAGCAAGATTTTCAACATGCAATGAAGTCGTTAAGCAAGTTATTGGAGAAGTTGAAGATGATTATTTTATAATAGAAGAGTTTAAAGTATTTAATGAAGTTAATGAGGAACAACTTATAGGTGAAATTGTTGAAAGTATTCATCAAAAGATTAATTTATCATCAGAGTTAATACGTCTTGCTGTAATAAAAACCAAGAGAGGCGATCATTTAATGATAGCTATGCATCATTTGATCGTAGACGGCGTGTCTTGGCGTATAATACTTAAAAATTTCATAGAGGCATATGAGAACATTTGTAAAGGAATTGTATATGAAGTAGATAATAAATCAAAATCATATAAAGAATATGTTGAATATCTAAAAAGGTATTCAAATAATGAAAAACTAAATAAACAGGTGAGATATTGGGAAAATATTAATTCTAAAAATAATGTAGATATTAAAGAAGAAGTTCTATTCGGCGATAGAGAACATATTACCATGGAAATTAATCCTCAAGTATCTAAAAAATTATTAAAAGATGTTAATAAGATTTATAATACACAACCAAATGACATACTGTTATCTGCATTAGCACTTGCTTTTAATAAGATAGATAGTAGTAAAAATTTATTAGTTGATCTTGAAAGTATAGGTAGGGTACTACCAGGACAAGGGTTTGATTATGCCCAAACAGTAGGATGGTTTACAGCGATTTATCCTGTAAATATAGAAATAGCTGAAAACAATATAGGTAAAACAATATGTTTAGTTAAAGATAACTTAAGATGTGTACCTGAAAACGGATTAGGATATCAAGTCTTGAGATATTATACACATAAGCTTAAAGGAGCCTTAGATAGTAGCATTAGTTTTAATTATTTAGGAGAAGTAGATTTTGAATCACAAAGCGATATTGGTACAAAATTATCTGATTATCCTGCAGGAAGCATGATTTCACCAGCAATGAAGACGAAATATATGTTAGATATTAATGTTAAATTTTACAATGATAAGCTGATGATCTCTTTTGATTATTCAAAATCAAAATACAACGAAGCCATTATTAATGATTTAGCAAATTCCTTTAAGGATGTATGTGAAGCTATTGTTCAACATTGTGAAGAAGAAACAAATATAATTAAAACTCCATCAGATTTTGGGGATAGTTCTTTAAATTTTAATGAACTTGATAAAATATATGAAAATGTAGGTCAGGATATTGAAAGGATATATAAACTATCACCTATGCAGTCAGGTATGCTTTTTCATTCACTTTTAGATAATGAATCTAAAAGTTACTTTGAGCAAAATTATATAACTCTTCAGGGGGAAATTGATGTTGAAGCATTAAAGAAGGCATATTGTATGCTTATTAAAAATTGTGATATTTTTAGAACAGTATTTATGTATGAAAATCTACAAGAGCCACGTCAAATTGTAAAAAATTACGAAAATACACAAATAAATTTTAAATTTGAAGATATTTCAACTGATAACACTTTTGATGAAAAAAATAGGATAGTTGATGAGTATTGTATAAAAGATAAAAAAGAAGGTTTTAATTTACAAGTAGGGCCTCTAATAAGGATGAAATTATTTAAACTTGATGAAATATCTTACCGTCTTATATTGAGTGATCATCATATATTAATGGATGGCTGGAGTATGTCTATTGTATTTAAAGAAATTTTTGAAAATTATGAATCAATAATTAATGGTAATATTTTAAATGAAAAACATCTGAATCAATACAATAAATACATTGATTGGGTATTAGATCAAGATGAAGATGCGGCAATGAATTTTTGGAAGGATAAAATTCAAACATGTGACACCAGTTCAAATTTAAAGGGTTCAGATAAAAAGTATAGTACATATAAACAAAAGAAACATAGGATTAAATTATCAAAAGAAATATCGAGTATGTTAATAAAAACTGCGGAAGATTGTGGAGTTACTCTAAATTCAGCTATGCAGTCAGTGTGGGCACTTGTTTTAATGAGTTATTGTAATACAAATGATGTAGTATTTGGAACTGTAGTTTCGGGACGTTCATCTGCTATAGATGGAATCGAAGATATGATAGGATTATTTATTAATACACTACCAGTAAGAGTTAATGTAAATGAAAATATAAAATTTGAAGAAGTTGTTAAAAACGTTCAGAGCGATTTTATTGACATGGAAGAGTTTAGTTATTATCCATTAGCATCAATACAAGCTTTATCGATTCTTGGTGATAATTTATTATCACATATATTTGTGTTTGAGAACCACCCTATGAAGCAAGTTATGGATAGTATGGGGGAAAACAATCTTTTGCCTGTTATAAAGGATATTGATGCATTTGAGCAAACAAATTATGACTTAAATATAATAATTGTACCTAGTGATGAGATTATAATAGACTTTGTATATAACTCAAATGAATATGAAGAATGGTTTATTAATCAACTCTCTAGGCATTATTTGAATGCTTTGGAAAGAGTTTCAAACAATTTTGATGTTTATTTAGATGAAATAGATATTTTAGATAAATTCGATTATTCAAAGATGCTAACTGAATTTAATCAACCATCTGTGGGGTATCCTCATAACAAAACTATTATAGATTTATTTATGGAGCAGGTAGAGAAGAATGGTAATAGAATGGCAATTAAATGCGAAGATAGAGAATTTACTTATAATGAAGTTAATAACATTTCAAGTGCTATTGCTAGAAAAC
Source organism: Clostridium sp. CM036 (assembly GCF_055081135.1). Classification (NCBI taxonomy): domain Bacteria; kingdom Bacillati; phylum Bacillota; class Clostridia; order Eubacteriales; family Clostridiaceae; genus Clostridium; species Clostridium sp. CM036. Next base: position 45,756 of record NZ_CM143652.1, read on the forward strand.
TTGTAAATACAGGTGTTAAGTCTAACGATATAGTTGGACTGCTTATGGAACAAACAGAGTATATTGTAATATCTGCATTAGGGGTTTTAAAAGCAGGTGCAGCATATATGCCACTAGACAGATACTATCCAGTAGAGCGATTAGAATTTATGATTGAGGATAGTAATGCAAAAGCAGTTCTTTTTAAAGGTGATAAATATGGGGTTAAATCAGAGCGTATATTCGTTGACGTAACATTAGATAATCTAGAAGAGTCAGTTGAGAATTTAAATGTTTATATAAAACCATCGGATATGGCTTATGTAATTTATACATCAGGTACAACCGGTAAGCCTAAGGGAGTAATGATTGAACATAAAAATGTTGTGCGTTTGATGATTAATGATAATAACTTATATGATTTTAACAAGAATGATATCTGGACAATGTTCCATTCCTTTTGTTTTGATTTCTCAGTTTGGGAAATGTATGGCGCATTATTGTTTGGAGGAAAGCTAATTGTAGTACCACGTAATATAGCTAGAAATACTATTTCATTTGTAAAATTAGTAGAAAAAGAAAAAGTTACAGTGTTAAATCAAACTCCTACAGCATTTAATGCTTTTTCAGAGCAAGTTATATTAACTAATAACATTGGATTAAATTTAAGATATATTATTTTTGGTGGTGAAGCATTACAAACCACGCTGCTTAATAGTTTCCACAAAATGTATATTAATGTAAAGTTAATAAATATGTATGGAATTACCGAGACTACAGTTCATGTGTCTTATAAAGAAATTGGCCAATATGAAATAGATAACAATATATGTAATATTGGAGTTCCAATACCCACGCTTAGGGTAAACATAGTAGATAGAAACATGAAATTATTACCTATAGGTATGCCAGGAGAGATGATTGTAAGTGGTGAAGGAGTTGGAAGAGGATACATTAACCGTGATGAACTTAACTTGGAAAAATTTATTTCTCATACATACGAAAAAGTTGGAACTAGAACATATAGAAGTGGAGATTTGGCAAAATATCTTCCTAATGGAGAACTTGAATATTTAGGAAGAATTGATGAACAGGTTAAAATTCGTGGATACAGAATAGAACTAGGTGAAATTAAGGAAGCAATGCTTAAGCATGAATACATAAATGATTCGGTAGTTACTATTAAAAAAGACAAGTTAGGTACTAATAACCTAATTGCATACTATGTATCAGAAAAAAGTCTAGATATAGAAAAGCTAAGAGGATTTTTATCAACATTTTTACCTCAATATATGATACCAGCATATATTATTAAAATTGAGAAAGTACCAATAACATCAAGTGGTAAAACAGACATTAAAGCATTACCAAATTCAGATAGTCAAGTTAGTACAAATGAATATGTAGCTCCTAAAAATGAGTGTCAAGAAAAAATAGCTAATGTATGGTCTCAAGTTCTGGGTTTAGACAAAATTGGAATAAATGATAATTATTTTGTTAGTGGAGGAGACTCCATAAAGGCAATACAGATATATTCAAGATTAAATGCTTTAGGTATTCAATTTGAAATTAAAGATTTATTTAAATATCCAACTATTGAAAAAATAAGTGAAAGAGTAAAATTTAATATTGAAACTTATTCACAAGATGAAGTTTATGGGAATGTTAAATTGACAGCAATACAAAAATGGCTTTTAGAAACAGATGGAGCTGAGATATATAACTACAATCAGGCAGTTATGTTTTTTAATGCCAAGGGGTTCGATGTAAATGCTCTAAAAGAAACTATAAGAGAAATTGTTTCTTATCACGATTCACTTAGAATTCGGTTTGAGAGATGTAACGATGGTATTGTGCAGACGTATCAAACTATAGAAGATATTCAGGATATATGTGAAATTAATTATATAGATCTAACATCAGAAAAAGATTTGGAAGCAAAAATATTACAATATGCCAATGAAGCACAGAAAGATATTACATTGTTTTCTAAGAAATTATACAATGTTACATTATTCAAAACTAATAAAGGCGATCACTTATTATTTGTTATACACCATATGATTATAGACGGAGTATCTTGGAGAATTCTATCAGAGGATTTAGTACAAGTTTATAAATCTATAAGAGATGGCAAAAAAGTAGAATTATTAGATAAAACATTATCATTTAAAGAATGGTCAGAAGGTATCAATAGGTATGCACAATCTAAAAATGGGAAATCAAAGTTAAAATATTGGTCTGAAGTTCAAACAATAAATAATAGTGAGTTTATTGAAGAAAAGCACCGTTTTGGAACATATGAGCAGACTAATACAGTAAAAGCAGAAATTGAAGAAGAGAATACTAAAAAATTATTAACTGTTGCGAACATACCATATAATACAAAAGTTGAAGAAATTCTTTTAACAGCTTTAATTGAAGCTTTTCATCATACTATGAATATAAAAACAATAGGAATTGATATTGAGGGTCATGGACGTGAAAAACTATTCGAGCATAGTGATGTATCAAGAACATTAGGTTGGTTTACGTCAATATATCCAGTTGTTTTAAATATGGAAGAAACAATTGAAAAATCAATTTGTACAATTAAAGAAAGTATGAGGAAAATACCTAACAAGGGTATTGATTATTCCATTTTGAAATATTTAAATCCATATGAAGAACAGTTAAATAAAGTTTCTCAAATAAGCTTTAATTATTTAGGACAAATAGAAAAACTTAAAGGTGAGGAAATAACACTATCAGATATGGCTATAGGAGAAGCGGTAAATGGAAAAATTGCACGTAAATATGCTTTAGATATTAGTTGTAAAATTGAGAACTCAGTATTTAAGATTGCATTTGATTATTCAGCGCACTTATTTAATGATGAAGTTATTAATAAATTATCTGAAAATTACGTACAAGCACTTGAACGATTAATAAATCACTGCGCTTCAGTTAAAGAAATAAAAAAAACTCCTTCAGATTATGGATTAGATATTTCTATTAATGAGTTTAATACAATTGTAAGTAATAGACTGAAAAATATAGAGAATATATACCCATTAACACCAATGCAGCAAGGAATGTTATTTCATGCATTACTTAATACAGATTCGGATGCGTATTGTGAAAAAATGGTGATGGATTTAGAAGGCGAAATTGATTTGGAATTATTTAAAAATTCAGTTGATGCTGTAACTAGAAAATATGAGATTTTTAGAACAGCTATAATTAATAATGGATTAAGTAGTCCGATTCAAATGGTTTTAAAGGAAGTACCAAGTAGCTTTAATTATTTTGATTACAGTGAGGGTAACTATAGTGAGTTTGAAAAAGATTATTTAAGCAAATTTGATTTTGAAAATGCAAAATTAAGTAATATTACATTGGTTAAGTTAGGTAATGAGAAGTATAAATGTATATGGAACTTCCATCATATAATATTAGACGGTTGGTCAGTTGCAATTGTCCTTGAGGAGTTATTCCAATATTATATTAAGCAGCGTAAAGGTATTGTTATTGAGAGTAATTCAGAAGGAAATTATGTTGAATTACTTTCATGGCTTGGAAACAAGGATAAGGAACTTGCAAAAGAATATTGGAGTGATGTTTTTAATGGATATAATACAGCAGTTACAATTCCAAATGAGAAAGTGTCAAGTGAATATGATTTAGAAGAAATGGATTTTTATTTAAATGAACAACAAACTACTAGATTAAAAGAACTAGCTAGTAAAAATAATGTAACATTTAGTACTGTTGTGCAAGTACTATGGGGAATTATACTTCAAAAAATAAACAATACTAAAGATGCAGTCTTTGGTACAGTTATATCTGGTAGACCAAAAGATTTAAAAAATGCAGAAAAAATAGTTGGTATGTTTATTAATTCTATCCCGGTTCGTGTAGAGACTATGGAGAATGATAGTTTTACAGATTTAATAAGCTCATTCCAAGGACAGTTAGTTAAATCAGAGGAGTTTGGCTATTATCCACTTTATGAAATTCAACATTGTTCTGAGTTAAAGGATAACTTAATAAATCATGTTGTAGCATTTGAAAATTATCCTGTTAATGAGTTAATGAAAAATGAATTTAAAAAGGAAGTTTGTGGATTCGAAATTAAAGATATTGTTATGAGAGAACATACTAATTATCAATTTGGTGTAGTATTTACTCCAGGTAATAAGTTGAAAATTAATATAACATATAATAAGAATGCATTTGATGGTAACAGCATTAAAAACATTGGGGAGTATTATATGTATCTAGTTGAGACGGTAGTGAAGGCACCTAAAGCACCAATAAATAGAATATCAATAATGGATAAAAAAGGAGAAGAAAAAATACTGCAAGTTTTTAACCAAAAAGTAAAATCAAATAATGAAAATGTAATAGATTTATTCAGCGAACAGGTGAAAAACTATCCATTAGCGGAAGCGGTAAGTTTTGAGGAAAGTAAAATAAGCTACGGGGAGTTGAATGCACTATCAAATGGGGTAAGTGATTCTATTATTAAAAGTGGAATAGAAATTGGAGAAACAGTGGCATTTATGTGCGACAGGTCATTAAATATGGCTGTAGGAGTAATAGGCATAATGAAATCTGGTGCTGTGTATATCCCAATAGATACAAAACTTCCAAGTGACAGAATACAATTTATGTTTGACGATAGTAAGGTTAAGTTAGTAGTTGCAGATAAAAACAATTTAGAAAAAGCAAAGAAACTTGGAGTTAAAGTAATAGAAATTGACAGTATAGAAGCTAAAGAAGATATGGTGGGAGAAGTAGGGCAAAATGCATATATTATTTATACATCTGGAAGTACAGGGAAACCAAAAGGTGTATTAGTATCACATAATAACTTAGGTTCATCAATAAAGTGGAGAAAAGAGGAATATAAGTTAGATGCAAGTGATAATGTTATGCAGCTATTCGCATACGGGTTCGATGGTTTTATGACAAGCTTTTTCACACCAATAGTATCTGGCTCAACAGTGGTGTTAGTAACAGAGGAAAACGCAAAAGATGTAGTAGCTTTAAGAAAAATAATAAAAGAAACTAAAATAACTCACTTTATAGCAGTACCAGCATTGTGTTTAGCAATATATGAAGATATTACAAAAGAGGAAGCTGAAACTGTAAGAATGATAACAACAGCTGGTGATAAGTTAATAGTAGATGTAATAAAGAATGTAAGGAAAGTAAATAGTAATACTGAATTAATAAATGAGTATGGACCAACAGAATGTAGTATAGTAGCTACTGCTAAGAGAAATGCACAGGATTGCGAATATAGCTCAATTGGAAAGCCAATAGTAGGAACAATGGTATATGTAATGGATAAAGATGGAAATTTAAACCCGGAAGGTATAGCTGGGGAAATTGTAATTGGTGGAAATGGAGTTGCCGTAGGATATTTAAATAGAGAAGAACTAACTAAAGAGAAGTTTGTGCAAAATCCATACTCCAAGGGAAAAATGTACAAAACAGGTGATAAAGGTAGATGGTTAAGTAATGGAGAAATAGAATTTTTGGGAAGAATAGATAATCAGGTAAAAATAAGAGGGTATAGAATTGAGCCACAAGAAATAGAGAATATATTAGAAACAATAGATGGAATAAAAACTGTGGCAATAAAGTTAATAAATGGTGAATTATGTGGCTATTACACAAGTGATTCAATAATGTCAGAGAGTAATATAAAAGAAAAAACAAGAAAATATCTACCAGAATATATGGTGCCTAAAAATATAATGGAAATCAATGAAATGCCTTTAACAAGCAATGGGAAGATAGACTACAAAAATTTGCCTGAAATAGAAAAAGGCATTGCAATTGAACGGTTAAAGCCAGAAACATTACAAGAAAAACAAATGTGGGACATATGGAAAGAGGTATTAAGTCATGATGATTTTGGAATCAATGATAACTTTTTTGATATTGGTGGTAACTCATTAAAAGTTATGTCATTACACTCTAAAATAGATAAGGTATATCCAGGAACAATGGAGTTGGCAGATTTATTTTCTTATTCTACAATTAAAAAAACATGCGAATATTTGTTTAATAAAGAAAAAGAAGAGGACCAGTATCGATTAGAGAGTAATATTGATGAAAAAGTAGATATGGAAAGTACAATTATGGATATGTTATTAAATGAAGAGAATATGGATACTGATGAGATGGTTAATAAAATTATGAGCTTAAAATAGAGTGAAAAGGAGAAGAATATGAAAGAGGAGATAAAATATTTAATTCAGTGTGCTTCTAAAAACATCTTAGATAAACGAATGGTAGCTAAAATAATATCTATAATGAGTAGTGCATCAAGTGAAAAAAATGAACAATTTGCAATTGTAGGAATTAGCGCGAATATGCCAAGAGCAGAGGATAAGAATAAATTTTGGGATGTTATAGCTAACTCTACGGATTGTATAGTAGACTTTCCAAAAGATAGAATGGATTTTGCAAAAAAATATCTTAACTATATAGGCTTTGATGATGACGTAATTTTTGCAAAAGGGGGGTACCTTGAAGGCATAGAAAACTTTGATTATTCGTTTTTTGGAATTACTCCTGCTGAAGCAAAATTAATGGATCCAAATCAAAGGTTATTTTTGCAAGAGGCTTTCAATTGTTTGGAAGATGCAGGGTATGGTAATAAGGTATTGTCAGGAAAAAATGTTGGCGTATTTGTAGGATATGATAATTCTACAGTAAATGAGTATCGTCAGATTATTTCTGATGTATCACCTGAAGCATTAACACTGGCACTTGCAGGGAATATAGTACCTGCGATTGCTAGTAGAATATCCCATATCTTAGATTTTCATGGACCAGCAATGGTTATAGATACAGCTTGTTCATCAGCATTGCTTGCCGTTCATATGGCATGTATGTGTATACAAAGCAATCAATGTCAATCAGCAGTTGTAGGTAGTGTAAAGTTAAGTATGTTACCTATAGTGATAGGCGAAAAGTTGGGTGTAGAGGCAGGAGATTGGAAAACTAAAGCTTTTGATGACAGTGCAGATGGAACGGGTGTTGGTGAAGGTGTTGGTGCAATTTTTATTAAACCTTTAAAAAAGGCCATTAAAGATGGCGATGACATTTATGCTGTGATTAAGGGCGGGGTGAGTAATCATGATGGAAATTCAATAGGACTTACTGCTCCAAACCCATTAGCTCAAGAAAAAGCTATTTTAGGTGCTTGGGAAAATGCAGGAGTTAAGGGGGATACTATATCGTACATAGAGGCTCATGGAACAGGTACAAAGATAGGAGACCCAATAGAGATTCAGGGTTTAACAAAATCATTTTTAAAGTATACAGATAAAAAACAATTTTGCGCTATAGGTTCTGTAAAAACAAATATTGGGCATTTGGATCATGCATCTGGGATTGCATCTATAATAAAAGTTGCGTTAGCCTTAAAAAAAAGAAAATTACCACCTACATGTAACTTTAAATCACCAAATAGGATAATTAACTTTATTAACTCACCATTTTATGTTAATACAAAACTTAGAGAATGGGAGTGTGGTGAAACACCTCTAAGATGTGGTATAAATTCATTTGGATTAAGTGGAACTAATGTTCATTTAGTATTAGAGGAGGCTCCTAAAAAACAAAACTATAATAACAGTGGGATTTCAGTATTAGTGTTATCAGCAAAAAGTGAATTTTCATTAAAGAAATATCTAGGAAGTATGAGAATATTTCTTGAGGAAACACAAGAGAATTTTAATGATATATGTTATACAACGAATTGTTGTAGAGGGCATTATACATATCGGGTAGCAATTGTGGCTGATAGTTGCATGGACGCAGCTAAAAAAATAAATTATCTAGAAATGGAAAAGGATTTAGTAACACAAGGAGAACAGATTTACTATGGAATAGAAGATCAAACAAAGTATAAAAAAGAATTAATTGATGAAGATATTTTACAAACTACTGATGATATAAAAAAGAATATGCTTAGTGATTTAGCTAAAAAGTATTGTACAGGTATAGAAATAAATTGGGATAAGCTATATGAAAAACCTAGTAGAGTTCATCTACCACCTTATCCATTTGATATGAAGAAATGTGTAATTGAAATACCATATGTTGATAAGGATATAAGTAAAGTTAGAAAAGAAATATATGAGAAATCAGAAAAGAATATACTGGTTATTGGTAATTATTCTGGTGTATCAGAAGAAGTTGTTTCAATAGTGGCAAATACTTGGGGAAATGTATTAGGAATTGATGAAGTAAATGTAAATGATAATTTATTCAAACTTGGAGGAGACTCCATTTTTGCAATGAAGGTCTTTAATATTTTAAAAAATCTTATTGGTGAGAAAGTGGAAATAAAAGATATAATGGGAAGCGGCGATTTTATAACTCTTGCAAAAACAATGGAAAGCAAGTTTGATAATAAAAACATAGGCGTGATTTCTCATAACAAAATTAATGAACATAGTTCAATTAATGAATATAAATTGACTCCGCAGCAAGAAAGGTTATTTTTAATTAATCTTATGGACAGTGATTCTAAAGCATATAATATGCCTACTGTTATGATAATTGAAGGTAAGATTGATATTAATAAGCTTGAAAATTCATTCAAAAAGCTTATTGCTTCTCAGGAAAGCCTTAGAACATCATTTAATGAAAATAATGGACAAGTATTTGCTAAAATAAATAACAATGTTGACTTCTCTTTGGAAATTATTGAGTGTAATAATGGTGATTATGATAGTGCAATTGAAGAGTTCATTAAACCATTTGATTTTAATAAAGCACCTTTATTAAGAAATGGAATAATAAAGGTATTTGAAAATAAACATTTACTATTATTCGATATTCATCACATTATTTGCGATGGAATGTCAATAACTATATTAATTGAAGAATTAATGAAGTTTTATATTGGAGACAATGAAAGGGCAACTAAATTAAAATATAGTGATTATGCAATAGCTCTTAATAAGAAAAATGAAACAGGAGATTATAAGAAACAAGAAGAATTCTGGAAAAAGCAATTATCAGGAAAAATAACAAGGCTAAATATGCCAAATACTAAAATTCGTCCACAAGTACAACAATTTGAGGGGTTAAGAATATCAAAGGATTTGTCAAAAGAACTTACTGAATCAATTAAGGATTTAGCAAAAAATAATTTAACAACAACCTATAATGTGTTATTTGCAGCATTAAATATAATGATTAAAAAATACACAGATCAAGATGATATTATAATTGGTTCACCTGTGTCAGGTAGAAATGATTCACAACTTAACAATATAATTGGATTGTTTGTAAATACCGTAGTTATGCGTAATGAGGTTGTAGGTGAAGATACAGTATTAGATTTAATTAATAAAATAAAAAATAATACTATAAGTGTATATGAAAACCAAGAATTTCCCTTTGATAAAATGGTAGAATTATTAGATTTACCTAGGGATTTAAGCAGAAATCCGATATTTGATGTAATGTTTTCAATGCAAAATTTTTCACAAGCTTCAATGGATATAAAAGAATTAACAATTTCACCATATGCTTTTGAAAATAAAGTTTCTAAAGTAGACATTACAGTAAATGCTATTGAGAAAAGCGATATTATAAATTTAGAAATTGAATTTTCTACAGCTTTATTTGAAAGAAAAACAATAGAGAGAATGATGGGAAATTTATTCAACATATTAGATGAGATGGTGAAAAAACCCGAAACAACTATTGATAAACTAGATATGCTTACTAAAGAGGAATTAAAAGAATTAAAAGTGTTTGGAACTTGCATGACAAGTTATAATGAGACTTTAACAATAGACAGGCTAATAGAAACACAAGTAAATCTTACACCAAATAAGGTAGCATTAATCATCAACGACGAAAAAATAAGTTACATAGAGTTAAATGAAAGAGCTAATTCTCTTGGAAATGAACTTTTATTAAGAGGTGTTGATAAATCAGGGTTTATCGCCATAGTGGCAGAACGATCCATTGAGATGATCGTTGCGTTGTTAGCTATTATAAAAATTGGGGCAGCATATGTTCCAATAGATCCATACTATCCTAAAAAAAGAATAGAATTTATGATTAAGGATAGTGGAGCTACAAGTGTATTACATTATTGCAGTGATAAGAGTATTATTATTAATTTTGCTAATTCCATAGATCTTTCAAAAGAAAACAATTATTCCAAAAATTTCAATTCTCCAAATGTTAGTATTGATGAAAATAGTCCAATGTATATGATATATACATCAGGTTCAACAGGCGTACCTAAAGGTGTAATATTGACACATAAGAACGTAAATAATTTTATTAATGGTATTACACGGATTATAGACATTAATGAAAATAACAAAATATTGAGTGTTACAACTTTTGGTTTTGATATTTTTGTATTAGAAAGCTTTTTAATGTTGTCAAAAGGTGCCACTATTGTGTTAGCATCTGATGAACAAATAAATAGTCCTCAATTACTATGTCAGCTTATTGATAAAAATGATGTTAATATTTTACAGGCGACTCCTCTAAGAATGAAATTAATTTTAAATGAAGAGAATTCAACAGCATTTAGAAAACTTAGAACTATTTTAATTGGCGGAGAGGCATTTCCTTTAGAACTGTTAAAAAAATTAAATAAATATGATAAATTAAGAATATACAATATGTACGGACCTACTGAAACAACTGTATGGTCAACAGTTAAAGAACTAACAAACCTGGATTATATTACAGTTGGAAAGCCAATAGCAAACACAAATTGTTGCATAGTAGATACGAAGAATAAATTAGTACCTATTGGTTCAGTTGGAGAACTAATTATTGGCGGAGATGGAATTTCAAAGGGTTATCACAATAGATCACAATTAAATAAAGATCGGTTTATACATATGGATTCTCATAGTTTCGGAATGATGTATAAAACAGGGGATACTGCAAGATGGCGTAATGATGGTGAAATTGAAGTTTTAGGTAGAAATGATAATATGTTTAAAATTAATGGCTATCGAATAGAACTAGGCGAGATACAGAGTTGCATTGCACAACATGGAGCTATAAAAGAAGTTGGTGTTGTAACTGATGATAAAGATTATATTCTGGCATATTATGTAGAAAACTTTAAAGTTTCCTCAAAAGAGATTAGAGATTACGTATCAAATAAGTTACCAAATTATATGATTCCTAATAAATTTATCACATTAAATAGTTTACCACATACACCAAATGGAAAATTGGATTTGAAAGTTTTAAAAAGTATGAAAGTAGAGGGGGAAGAAATAAATAAGAAATCAATTTTACCACCTAATAATAAATTACAAAAATTATTGGTTGACTCATGGAAAAGAGTTTTAGAAGTAGATGAAGTAAGTGTTGACGATAACTTTTTTGAGCTTGGTGGTAATTCTATGAAGGTAATAATGTTTATTGCAGATATGAAAAAATTTAATATAGATATTATTATCAATAATGTATTTAGTCATAACACCATTTTAGATTTAGAATATTATTTAAATTCCTTAGTAAAGAAAAATCTAATTAGCAATGGTACGGAAGTAAAGAAAAAAATATTTGAGACATTAAATTTAAATATAAACATTGTAGAGACAATCATAGATAATGAACAGTACATAATTTATTGTGTTGATGATTATAGCGAGGACAATAAACAAAAACTTTTAGAAGCCTTAAATAAATATGTAGATAAGGAAATTTATCCTCATTATATTATTTCTAGCGATAAAGCATTAGCATTAGGTATTGATAGTTTTGAAGGGGAAAGGATAATAAATATTAATCTAAATGATTTTGAGTCGAATTTACATATGCTGAAAATTAATTGCGAGACTATAATAAATGAAATTAATAATAAACATAAAGAGTTTGAAAAGGCTGTATTAATTGGTGAGGTAGAAAAAGAATATAGATTAGCACCAATTCAATATTTTTTCTTAGATAGTGAAAGATACTCGGGCACACTGTTACATTTTGATGATGTATTAAATATCGATATATTTAATAAAGCAATACAGGCACTACTTATTAATCAAGGTATTTTTAGATCAACACTAGTAAAGAGAAATGATATATTGTTTTGGAGTCAACACGAATTAATAAATAATGTACAAGCTCCCTATATAGATATCAGTAATGTAACAAAAGAAAGTAAAGTAAATCTCATGAGAAATATTGCAAGTGACTATTATTTTAAAAGTTATGAACAAATTTCTAGATGTGTGCATAATACAGCAAACAGTAACTATGAAAATAGTTTGTTATATAGAACTTTGCTTGTTAAATCAACTGAAAGAGACTTCTATTTATTTTTACCAGTAAATCATGCAATATTTGATGCGATGAGTGGAGAAATTGTTAAGGGCAGTATTAATGAATTTTATAATAGAATTTTAGACGGTGAAGTAATTGGAATGGAAAATAGTAACCAATATCAGAATTTTATTGAACAGATAAGAAAAGGACCTGTAAATATAAGTGACGAAGAGTTAGTTAAAAAATTAGAAGTTGGTAAATATGTACAATACACTAATTTGCTAAATGAAAAGATAAATAAATATAATCGTGATAAAAGTACTTATATAAAGTTTGAAATTGAAAAACAAGAGGGTGTAAGTGAGGATAATGCATGGGAGGTTGCATTTGAAGTACTTAATATATTTATTCAAGATTATATGGGAGTGAAGAATCTTCCGATAATGTTTTATTATTATGGACGTAATTATGAGAATAAGGGGTATTTCGACACAGTTGGAGAATTTATTGATATGATACCAGTATTTATTGATGGAAAATTAGAGCTTTCTAATATGGTACAGGTAACTCAAGATGCAATAGCTCTTTCTGAAACCCATAATATTAATTTTTCAAATTTAGCAACTAATAAGTCACAACAAGTAAGGACACCTAAGATATGCCGATTTGTTACAGAAACAAATGAAAAATCATCTATAGTGTTTAATTTTCAAGGCAAGCTTGAAGAAAAAGAAATGAAATTATTTGAAGACGTATTATATGAAAGATTAATGCATGAGCTAAATATGGAGGAATCAGTAAATATACACTTTATGACTAGATATTCAAATAATAAAATACAAGTGGATATAAATATTCCATTTGATACGCAAGATAATACAATAATTGAGTTTTTTAAAAGCAATATAGAAAATATTAAAGAGTGCAAGGAGATTAAATATGGTAAATAAAACTGTTTCAAATGAAATTTATATTAAAAAATTTCCGAAAAAAAACATACCTATTTTGTTTTTAAGTAGATTTATTAGTGATTTGGGATCAGCCGTATTTAAATTTGCATTAAGTCTTTATATTTTAGACGCTACAGGATCACCAGCAATATATTCACTTATTTTGACACTGAGTATGATGCCAGGGATATTAATTAGTATAATTGCTGGAACAATTATAGATAAATATGACAAGAAAAAGATAATACTTTGGGCAGATATTATTAGCAGTATTTTAGTTTTGAGTATGTTTATATCATTAGAAATGATAGGAAATAATATTTTCATTCTAGGAATATGCGTTGTTAGTGTAAGTGTAGTTCAATCATTTTTGAATTTGGGTATTAATTCCTGTCTAGCGAACATTGTAGAAGAGGACAAGCTTCCAAAAGCAAATTCATTTTTTCAAGGTATGGGTGCTATTATAACAATTCTAGGCCCAGTAATTAGTGCACTGCTTTATAAGGTAATAGGAATTAAACTAATAATGTGTATAGATGGAGTTTCTTATATTATAGGAGCTATTCTTACATTTTCATTAGTATTTACAAGCAATAGAAATTATAACGAACATGAGACTGATAAATTTATCGATAATTTAAAATTTGTATTCAAATATGTTAAAGAAACGACTGGTATAAAGTTTTTTATGATTATATTAGCAATATTAACATTCGTGTATTCTCCACTTACAATGGTCGCAATTCAATATATTATGAGAATTGAGATAGTATCATCAGAATATCAGTTATCGTTTATACTTGCAGCATTAGGTATAGGAGTAATTGCAGGTGCAATTTCAGTAGGTATAATAAAAAATACTAACTCAGTCCTAAGAAAATTACCAATTTTATTTTTGCTTTTAGGTATTAGTGTAATTGCGTGGGTTATACCAGTTAGAATAGAGTATGCAATTAAGAATCAACAAACTATTTTAAACGTACCAAATTTTATTCAAGGTATTTTAAGTGGATGGAATACTTGGAACACTACTATAATTTTTTCTGTAATAATGTTTTTTATGGGTGTACTATACACAATGATAATTGTTCCAACCTATACTTATCTTCAATTAAATGTTCCGGAGAATATGAGAGGCAGGATTTTTGGAATAGCGACAACAGCATTGAGTATTTCTGGTCCACTAGGGGTTGTTATTTATGGACAACTTCTACAAAACTTTAATTCAATAATAGTAATCGTAGTGTCAGCAGTATCAATTTTAATGGCAATCTTAATATCGGTATTTAGTAAAGATTTCAATAGTTTTAGAAAGTCAGTAAATATTCAATAAATGGTGAATAATTAGGAGGGGAAAATGAAACTTATATTAAAATATTTTTTATACAACATATGGAATAAAAAGTTAAGATCTTTTATCATTATCTTTTCTATAATGATTACAACATTGTTGGTAATGGCTAATTTAGGTATAAATAATTATTTCATGGCCACATATGATACAAATGTTAAGTATTTATTAGGAAATATAGATATTGTTATAAGTGCATCAAAAAATAGTGATGAATTAATTAAGCAAGGTAGTATAAAACTTAATAGCAGCGATGTTAAAAATAGTTCAGAAATATTTGGTGGACTCGGAAAAATTAAAAATAAAGCTGGGAAAAATATAAAGATAAATATTATTGGTGCAGATACAAATGAACTTAAGAAATTAAAAGTTATTGATAATGAGGAAAATGATAATAATAACGGAATTGTAATATCTAAAAAGGCATTAAACTATTTAGGGGTCAATATAGGATCAGAACTTGAATTGGATGTGCTGGGACAAAAATATAGGAATACTGTAGTAAACGTAGCTGATAACAGTGGAGTGCTTGCTAAGGATGATGAAAATAACATTACTATGGTATTACCTAAAAAAATTGTAGAACAATTTTATCATTCGGAAAATAAAATAACCAACATATATGTAGCTGTAAAGGATGGTAAAGATATAAATAATGTTATGAAAAATATAGAGAATGATAACAGCGGTATAGATGCACAGGCTACACATTCAATTGAGGATTATAAAACTCAAACTGACTCTATATCATTAGCTTTATTATTTGTATTGGTAATTACAATATTTATAAGTGTATATTTAATTTCATTTCTATTTAAGGTAATGGGAGCAGAACGAATAAGCGTAATTGGGACTTTTCAAAGTGTAGGAGCAACTAAAGGTGAGATAAGCCTATTGTTTATTGGTGAAAGTTTAATTTATGGAATTTTAGGATTTATATTAGGGATAGGGGTAAGTAATTTTACACTATCAAATATATATTCTATGCTAAATCAATTTCAGACAAGTAATACAAATGCTATTCCTATAATGGAACCAGTTAATATACTAATAGCTTTTGCTGTTGCTGTAGGGATATCTTTGATTAGTAGTTTAACTATAACTTTCAATATTAATAAAATTCAAGTGAAAAATCAAATAATAAATACATTAAAGCTAACAAAAGATGTAAGCATTGCTCATGTAGCTTTTGGAATAATAAGTTTTGGCGTAAGTGCAGGATTGTATTTTTACAACAAAAACTACAATAGTATTATAGGTGCAATAAGCTTTTTATTTTTAATAATAGGGGGAATTTTAATTTCCTCAATTGTAGTTAATATTTTCACATTGCTTGTATCAAAGACATTAGGTAAGTTTAGTGGCACACTGAATTTGGCAATGAAGAATTTGGAAACGGATAAATTTTTACAAGGAAATATAACACTAATAACTGTTATGATAACGATGATATTAACTATATCCATAGTAATTACGAGTGTTCAATCGTCAATGGTGTCAATGCTTAATCAGAATGATTTTGACGTATCTATTACTAGCATTAGTTCAGATATTAAAACTTACGACAGGATCAGTAAAATAGATGGTGTTAATAAAATGTATTATGAATATTTAGCATTTCCTAAAGCTGAAGCAGGTACACAAACTCTCGGAAATTTAAGTTTAATTGGAATGTCAAAAGATCAACAATTTAGTGATTTTCATAAGAATGGAGTAAAGTATGATAAGAAGTTGGCTGAAAAATTACAAGATGGCGATTATATAATGGTTGATTCTTTCTTTGCAGATAAAAACAATTTAAAAATTAGAGATAAATTATTGGTTACTTATGATTCTGAAAAACTAACAAAACGAAAAAGTAAATATGAGATCATAGGTTTTCTAGACTCTTCTGGGTTTGCAACAACAAGGGATGCAGCAATTATAAGCCTTGATAATATGAAGAGAAGCGTAACTAAAATACCATATCAAATACTTGTGAAATTATCAGATGATAAGAAGAAAAAGGCAACAAGTGATATTACTGATGAACTTATAGACACTCCTGCTGTTGTTAAAACAATTAATCAAAGTATAAATGATAGTATGCAAGGAGTAGATGGATTGATTTCGGTTTTAAGCGTATTAATGGCCCTAGTTTTTGTTTTAGTTGGATTCGGAGTTGTTAATAATTTGTTTATTAGTTTCTTGCAGAGAAAACGTCAAATTGCAGTTTTAAGTTCTGTTGCAATGAGTAATCTTCAAATTACTTGTATGTTTTTTTTAGAAACTATAGCATTGTTTATAATTTCTTTAGGTTCTAGTTGCATATTAAGTTATACAATTTGCATTATGCTTCCTAAAATGCTTTGGGGAACAGGTCTTGCATTTAAATTTTTGTATTCATGGAAAGTATTTGGTATTGTAGCAATTGTATTATTTATACTAATGATTTTGGGTACTATAATAACTTCACTAGGATTAATACGTATGAAAATTATTGATGAATTGAAATATGAATAGAATAATATATGTAGGAGATGGAGTGAATGAAAGACATAATATTAAAAACTGAAAATTTATTTAAAACAGTTACTATAGGAAAAGAAAATACCAATATATTAAATGATGTGAATTTAGAAGTTGAAAAAGGAGAATTCATTTCAATTATGGGCCCATCAGGGTGTGGGAAGAGTACATTACTATATTTATTAGGAGGATTAGATAAACCTTCCGAAGGGAACGTTATATTAAATAATCAAGATATTAATAAATTATCTAATTCTAAAAAGAGTAGATTACGTTGCTCAGAACTAGGTTTTGTATTTCAATTTTATAATCTTGTCCCAGGATTAACTGTAGAGGAAAATATATTACTTCCAGTAGTAATGGCAAGAGAAAAGAGAGCGGATGTGAAGGAAAAGTTAGAGGAATTACTTAAAATAGTTAACTTGACAGATAAAAAAAAGCTTCGTCCTCATCAGCTTTCAGGAGGACAGCAACAAAGAACAGCAATTGCACGTGCACTTATAACAAATCCTAGTGTACTTCTAGCAGACGAACCAATTGGAAATTTAGATAGTGTATCTGGAAACGAAGTAATGAAACTTTTTAAAAGGATAAATGATGAACAAAAAGTTACGATAATTCAAGTTACTCACTCAAATGAATCTGCAGAATATGGAAATAGAATAATTAGAATGCGTGATGGACGGATTATTAACCATAGAGATGGAGTTGTAACGAATGAATAATAAAAAGATAGCAGCACTGTTTCCAGGACAAGGTTCACAATATATTGGAATGTGTAATAAGTTTGCAGACAATAAATGTGTAAACTTAATATTAGAACAAGCATCGAATAAATTAAATATTGATATAAAGAAAATGTGTAATGAAGAAAATAAGGATATTTTCAAAACTGAATTTGCACAGCCAATTATATTAACTGTAAGTTATATTATGTACAAGCTTTATAGAGAACTTGGAGGGGACGTACCAGATATAGCATTAGGACATAGCTTGGGAGAGTTTTCAGCATTGACATGTGCAGGGTGTATAAGTTTTGAAGATGCATTGGAACTTGTGAGCATGAGAGGTAAATTAATGAGTACTGTAGACAATGGCTATGCTATGACTGCAGTAGTTAATGTTAGTTATGAAAATCTTGAAAAAGTAATAGCAAAAATGAGTGAAAAAATATATATATCCAATTATAACTCTCCAACTCAAGTTGTTATATCTGCTAAGGCAGATATTATTGGAAAATTTGAAAAAGAAATTGAAATATTAGGTGGGAACACAAAAAGATTAAAGACATCTCAACCATTTCATACTGAAATTATGCAGGGTGTTGCAATTAAATTTGAAGAGTATATAAATAAATGTAAATTTTCAGAGCCAGAGTTTCATGTAATATCTAATGTAACAGCGGAAGTACATAAGGAAGAATTAATTAAAAAAAGACTTATACAGCAAATATACAAGCCAGTAAATTTCACTCAATGTATGAAAACTTTGAGAAGGCGAGGCATAGAGAATGCCATAGAA
This sequence comes from Clostridium sp. CM036, assembly GCF_055081135.1. Classification (NCBI taxonomy): domain Bacteria; kingdom Bacillati; phylum Bacillota; class Clostridia; order Eubacteriales; family Clostridiaceae; genus Clostridium; species Clostridium sp. CM036. Next base: position 64,332 of record NZ_CM143652.1, read on the forward strand.
TTTGGGGCGGGGAATGTATTAACGAGGATAGCTATTCAAAATTACAATGAGATATCAGCATATGCAATGGATGAATATGCTGATAGAAAGCAGCTTAATGACTTAATTAAATTTAATAAGAATAAATCAGTATCATTATTATATATAGTAAATTTATGTTTAGCTGAAGTAACAGGAACAAAATTTGAAAATTATATAGTTGAAGCACATAGAGGGTTAAATGAAAATTATAAAAAACTTGAGTTAATTCGTAATAATTTAGAACAGTCCAATAGTTTAAGTCATGAAAATATAGAGGAAAAGTGTGTTGAGTTATTAAAAAAATGTTTAATGTTAAAAAATGTTCCTATGAACGAGCAAAATAGTATATTAACGAACATAACATCATCTTTTAATGTATATAAGGAGCGTGAATATGAATTATAAAACAATTACGGAAGCCATACTTGATCTTGATAAATGTAGAGAAGAGTCAATAACCTTTATTCTCCATAATGATGAATATAAAGTTAAGTATTCAGATATTTTAGGAAAAGGTAAGCAAGTTTTACACATGATACAGAAGAACGGATTAGTTAAAGGAGATACACTAATTTTTCAGTTCGACGATAATGAACAATTCGTAGTTACATTTATAGCGTGTATTATAGGTGGAATTATTCCTGTGCCTATTGATAGAATACAAAATAAATTTAACATAGAAAGAATTAAAGGGATATTACAAAAGATGCCTAATTCATGGATTATTACAAGTGATTATGTATTAAATAGTGTCTTACAAATTATTGAACATACAGATGATAGTGCATTGATAGAAAAATTTGAAAAACAAGCCATTAGATACGAAAATTATACTGAATTTAATGAATCACAAAAAATTTGCAACCCTAAAGAAGATGATATTTGCTTAATACAATATTCATCAGGTTCAACTAGTCTACCAAAAGGAGTTCAAGTGACACATAAAGCGCTGATTTCAAATGTATCAGGCATTTATGAAGCCGTTGGCGGTACAAAAGAAAGTGAAATATTAACATGGACACCATTAACACATAACTTAGCGTTAATACCTTTTGTGGTACTGCCTTTAGTATATAAAGTTAACACTCATATAATGCAAACATCAATGTTTTTACAAAATCCACTTAATTGGTTACAAAAAATTGATGAGCACAAAATAACTTTTTCTGCAACACCAAACTTTGCATTTAAGTATGTATTACAAGCAATTCAAAAGCTAGGACTTCCTAAATTCGATTTATCATCATTAAAAGTTATTTTTAATGGTGGAGAGCAAATTTCTTTTGAGGCATGCGAAAGTTTTGTAAATATATTAAAACCGTTACAGTTATCACATAATTCAATTATTTCTGTGTATGGAATGTCAGAAGCAACGGTTTGCGTAACTATATCCCCTGTTAATGAACATATTTATGCAGGATATTATAAACGTGAAAGTTTAATTGGTGGAAAAAAGGTTGAGTTAGGTGATGAACAAAGTAATGATATCTGTCTGGTAGATGTTGGATATCCTTTGAATGGAATACAAATTAGAATCTGCGATAACAATAAAGTTTTAGTAGAAGAAGGAGTGGCGGGTGAAATTCAGTTGAGGGGAGACGCTTTGACTCCAGGATATTACGAGTTAGAAGAGGCTACGAAAAATCTTTATACTGATGATGACTGGTTAAAGACTGGAGATATTGGTTTTTTAAATAAGGGTAGATTAACTATTATAGGCCGTGAAAAGGATTTAATAATTGTTAATGGAAAAAATATCTACTGTCATGATGTTGAGAAATATGTAGAAGACTCAGGAGAATGTATAGAATTACAGGTAGTAGCTGTGGCAGCTTTTGATTCTATCTCACAGCGAGACAGAGCAGTTATATTTATTGAAAGTGATATAACATTTGATCAATTTAAAATTATGGCACTCCGAATAAAAGCATATATGGCATTAAACTATGGTTTAATAATTGATGATATTTTACCAGTGAGTAGTATACCTAAAACACTAAGTGGTAAGAAACAACGTTACAAATTAGCAGAGGATTATAAAAAAGGTGAATTTAACCAAATAAAGCAACAAATTAATACTATAGATTGCGGATCTAAATATTTAAAAAGTCCTAAAACTGGAACAGAAGAGATACTTTTTAATATATGGTGTGATGTTTTGAAAAATGATAAGTATGGAGTTGGTGATAATTTCTTTTTATTAGGTGGAAATTCTATTAAAGTTATTGCTATGGTTGGGTTAATAAAAGAAAGATTAAATAAGACGATCCCTGCATCTGTAATATTTAAAAATCCTACTATAGAAAGTTTATCTGTTATTATAGATAAAATGAATAGTGAAAATAATTTTACATTGAAGAATAATCCTAAAGAAGAGTATTATCCATTAAGTAAAGAACAACTTAGAATTTACATTAGTGCATGTCTTGCAGAAAATAATACTGTGTATAATATTCCTATAGCTGCAAGGATATACAATTGTTTGATTGATCCAGTAAAGGCTCAAAATATTATTAATATGTTAGTTCAAAAGTATGAAATTTTACGTACTAGCATAGAACTTGTGAATTTATCTCCTATGCAAAAGGTGCACAATAACGTTGAGATAAATGTTGGGTATAGGGAAATAGATGAAGAAGAGTTAAAGCTCGTTATTGAAACATTTGTAAGACCATTTAACTTAACAGAATCTCCTTTAATGCGTTTAGAAATAAATAATGTCGAAAATGATACGATTATTTTAATAGATATGCATCATATTATTAGCGATGGTACAACTATTTCACTTTTTTTTAATGAATTTTTAAATATATATTATGGAGGAGAACTTCAGCCACCAAGATTCCAATTTAAAGATTATGTAGATTATCAAAATAGTTCGGAATATGATTTAAAAATTCAAGAAATGGAAAAATATTGGATTGAACAATTTAACACAGAGGTATCACCAGTATATTTACCGGAGGATTTTGATAGATTAAAAGTTAAAAGATATAATGGTAAAAGAATAAGCTTTCAGTTAGATAAAGAAATTATAACAGAGGTATTAAATATAGGAAATAAATATAATGTAACTGAATTTATGACATTTTTATCTATATATAATATTTTTATAAATCTTTATACTGGAGAAAATGATATTGTAATTGGAACACCTGTGGCGGGGAGACATTTAAATGAAATTCAAGATATGTTAGGTGTGTTTATAAATATGGTTCCAATACGTAATAATTTTAATGATGAAGTGAAATTCAGTGAATTGTTAAAAATTGTATCAAATAACGTAATAAATGCACTTGATAAGGGAGAATATCCTTTTGATATGTTAATTAAAAAGTTAGGAATTAAGACGGATTCTAGTACAACGCCCTTATTTAATATAGCATTTGTTTATCAGAATTTTATGTATCCTGAAGTTCAAGGGATAAGATATACTTTAAAAGATGTTAATACATCTACATCACAATATGATTTATTATTAACAATTTATACGTTAGATGATGGATTTAAATTTGAATTTGAATATGATACTGATTTATTTAAAGATGAAACTATTGTTCAATTTATTAATTCATTTTATGACATTATTGATCAAATAACACAAAATCCAGAAATTAATATTAATAAAATACAAATCTATGGAAAACAAAATAGTAAAGTAACTATTCATATGTTAAAATAACATCTTGCTCTCATGTAATTTATTAAAGCAGCTTTTAAATTCATGAAGGGTATATGCGACCTGGTCATACGTTTTTATAACAGGAGTTAAATCAAAATGGACATTAATATATTAAAAAAAATTATTAATCAAATGGAACAGTCATCAATTTCATATTTAGAATATAAAGATAGTAACATAAGTTTAAAACTTGCAATGCAAAAAAAACATAACATAAATGACGAAATTGCATGCGCTATAAAAAATAAAGATATTTATTTAATAAAATCAAAGTACGTTGGAATTGTAAAAATCATAGATAATGAAAGCCATCAACCATTTGTTACTCTAGGACAAATGGTTGAAGTAGGTGATTTATTGTGCGTTATAGAATATCTAAACTTGTTTATTCAAATAAAATCTTGTGTATGTGGATATGTTAGTGAAATATGTGTTAGAAATCTATCAATGATTCAATATGGCGAAGTTCTATTTAAGATTGTTATGTAAGAGTCAAATTTAAGGGATTATATAAAGAAGTAACAAGATTATGTTGCTTCTTTATTTTTATGGACTTAAAGTAGTTACATTGGGCATAATATCGTTAATACATATTTGATAGGAGTTGTTGTAGCTATGACTAAACTAGGCACTATTAAACAAAACAAAAAACCTAACAGATTAATTAATGAAAAGTCTCCATACCTTCTGCAACATGCATATAACCCAGTAAGTTGGAATCCCTCGGGTGAGGACGCCCTTACCAAAGCAAAAGATAAACCAATCTTCCTTTCAATCGGTTATTCAACTTGCCATTGGTGTCATGTAACCTAAAGACTGCAATTTATGACAAAGAAGAAACCATTTAAAATCAATGTATTAAGATGCTTTTGCACTAAAACTTCAATTCCTATATAAGCACTAACTTAATTGTAGGTATTGTTTTTTTATGCCTTTTTAAATTGTTATTAAATAATATAGTTACAGAACAATTACTATTAACTAAAGCTGTGTATGTTATATATATGTAAGCGACAAATAACCCGTCACCTAAAATAATGTAATAATACTCCTATGAAGACGAGGAGTATTATTACATGAATAAAAGAAAATTTGAGGCACAATGGATGACATTAGTAGTAATTTGAAAAAAACTTGACATGCAACTAAAAGGTTGCTAATATAAAACTATGGATAAAATATTTAGTGCTCTTGCTGACAAGTCACGTCGTTACTTATTAGATCTGCTTTATGAAAAGAATGGTCAATCTCTTTCTGAACTATGTTCCCGGCTTGAAATGTCAAGACAGGCAGTATCAAAACATCTTTTAATACTAGAAAACGCCGATATTATAGTACCCATATGGAGGGGGAGAGAGAAGATTCATTATATTAATACTGTTCCATTAAGGCTAATTTCTTTGAGGTGGATAAATAAGTTTGATGAAATAAGAATTGAAGACTTGATGGAATTGAAAGGAAATCTTGAAAAATAAACTAAGGAGGATATTATGGAAGGATTTATGTATCAAATAGTTATATCGACCAGTGCGGAGAAAGTATGGGAAGCTCTTATTAAACCTGAATATACAAAAAAATATTGGTTCGGACGCAGTGTAATTTCTAAATGGAATGTTGGTTCCTCTGTATCAGTTATTACACCCGAAGGAAAAGAGGAAGTGAGAGGCGAAGTTATTGAATATAACCCAAACAAAAGACTTTCCTATACTTGGAAAAAGTTTCAAGAAAATACTGAAGAAAAGATCACAACAGTGGTTTTCGAAATACAAGAGATGGGACCCTTAACAAAATTAACGATTTTGCAAGATATAAATGCTGAAGATGCAAAATTCCAGCAAGCTGCTGCTGGATGGACTTTTATTCTTTGTGGAATAAAAACTCTATTAGAAACAGGAGAACCACTTCCGTCGCTTCCTTGGAAGCACTGATAAAGAAAATTGAATATAAAAAAATAACTTAGTATCTTGGATTAAAGAATGATACTAGGTTATTTTTATGGAAGGCTGGTTATATCTGACTGATAAAATGATGTTAATCGGGCGTTTGCATTAGAAATTATGAAATAAGATAAAACTTTCTTTACGGACGACACAAGTGTTTTTGTATTGATATAGGTATGCAACACAAAATTAAACCACTTGGATAAAATGTTATTCTTTATTTTTATGGACTTAAAGTAGTTACATTGGGCATAATATCGTTAATACATATTTGATAGGAGTTGTTGTAGCTATGACTAAACTAGACACTATTAAACAAAACAGAAAACCTAACAGATTAATTAATGAAAAGTCTCCATACCTTCTGCAACATGCATATAACCCAGTAAGTTGGAATCCCTGGGGTGAAGACGCCTTTACCAAAGCAAAAGCAGAAGATAAACCAATCTTCCTTTCAATCGGTTATTCAACTTGCCATTGGTGTCATGTCATGGAGAAAGAATCTTTTGAAAATGAAGAAGTAGCAGCTATTTTAAATAAATATTTTGTATCAATAAAGGTAGATAGAGAGGAACGCCCAGATATAGACAGTATTTATATGACCGTATGCCAAACTTTAACTGGAAGTGGTGGATGGCCCTTAACTATTTTTATGACACCAGATAAAAAGCCATTTTATGCTGGTACGTATTTTCCAAGGGAAAGTAGACATAGAATGCCAGGCATAAAGGATGTACTGAATTCTATAGCACAGCAGTGGAATGAAGAAAGAGAGAATATTATAGCATCTAGTGAAAAAATAGTAGAGCATATAAAAAACATTGATAAAAAGGTTAATCTAGTAGAACTAGGAGAAGAAATAGGCGAGGATGAAATACATAATGCATATAATAGCTTCAAGGGTGTATTTGATTGTGATTATGGTGGATTTGGAAGGTCTCCAAAATTTCCAGCGCCTCATAACTTGCAATTTTTATTGAAATACTGGAGAAATTATAATGAGCCTAAAGCATTAGAGATGGTAGAAAAAACTTTGGAAGCTATGTATGAGGGCGGGATTTTCGACCATATAGGGTTTGGATTCTCAAGGTATTCAACAGATGGGAGATGGCTCATACCTCACTTCGAAAAAATGTTATATGATAATGCACTTTTAGCTACAGTATATATTGAGGCTTTTGAAGCTACAGGCAAAGTATTCTACAAACAAGTAGCTGAAAAAATATTTATTTATATCTTAAGGGATATGACCTCTCCAGAGGGTGGCTTTTACTCAGCAGAGGATGCAGATAGTGAGGGAGAAGAAGGCACATATTATTTATTAACATTAAAGGAAATAGGTTTAGTTTTAGGTGAGGAGCTTTATGAAACCTATTGTAAACGCTACAATATAACGGTTGAAGGTAATTTTGAAGGTAGGAATATTCCAAATCTTATTGGCAAAAAAAGTAGCTCTAAGATAGATGAAAAAATAGAACGCAAATTAGAAGAGATGAGACAAAAGTTATTTGAATATAGGGAAAAAAGAATTCATCCTTATAAGGATGACAAGATATTAACTTCCTGGAATGGGCTTATGATTGCGGCGCTCGCTTATGGTGGAAGAGTTTTTGAAAATAGCGATTATATTACCCAGGCAGAAAAGGCTATGGATTTTATTTTAAGTAACATGATTAATGAAAAAGGAAGATTAATGGCTAGATACAGAGAAGGCGAAATAGCCCATTTAGGCTATTTAGAGGATTACGCCTTCCTTGTGCATGCTTTAATTGAGTTATATGAAGCTACTTTTAATGTAAAATACTTAGCTAGAGCAATAGAGTTTAATAAAAATATGCTTAAGTTGTTTAAAGATGAAGAGCAAGGTGGATTGTTTTTATATGGAGTTGACGGAGAAGAACTAATTGTTAGGCCAAAAGATATATATGATGGTGCTATGCCATCAGGTAATTCAGTGGCTACTTTAAATATGTTAAGGCTTGCTAGATTAAGTGGTAATAGTGAATTAGAAAATGAGGCATACGGGCAATTTGAGGCTTTTGCTTCAAAGGTTAAAACTATAGAAAGTGCTCATGCTTATTTTATGACGGCACTATTATATAGCAAGATACCAGGAAAGGATATTATTATCGCAGGAGAGGGGCAGGGTAGTGTTACTAAAGCTATGATTAAAGAGATTAATAGTAATTACCTCCCATTTGCTACAGTAGTAATAAACACTGGCGATGAAAGGTTAAATTCCATTAATAATGAGTTAAGAGCACATAAACCTTTGCAGGGAAAGACTACTGCCTATATTTGTGAGAATTTTACTTGCAAAGAGCCAATTACTGATTTGAAAAAATTCTCTGAGTATATTAAGATTTATTAATATGCAAAACAAATTGTAAAAAAATTGACAAATATGTACTGTAGTGATATAATTTAAGCTATTATTGAGTAATTATATAATTATATAATCATATAATCATTAAATTCCATGAAAAGGACAGTACTTTCTTATTAATCTTAAAGCGAGCAAGGGTAGAGTGTAAGCCTTGTAAGGTATAGGAAGTTAAGTGGGCAACTATTTAACAAAATTAGTATTAAATTAATTTTAGGAAGAGAACCTTGGAGAAGCTGCCTGAACTAGTTAAAAGTATTTTTGACTCTTATAGGGTAAGCCGCGAGTAGCGTTAACACATTGAGTGGACTTTATAGTCAACTAGAGTGGTACAGCGGAAGTATAACCCGTCTCTTTATTTAGAGATGGGTTTTTGTTATATTACAATATATATGGATTTTGAAATTAGGATTACAATTAATAAGTGTATCAAGTGAAATGCAGCGCAGGAGGGATAACAATTGTTATCTACCGCAGAGCAATACAGGAGGGAATTTTTATGGATTATAAAAAAATAGTTGCAGAAAGAATTAAACAATTGGTGGAGCTCGATATAGAAACAATAGAGAAGTTAATTGAAATACCCCCAAGACCTGAAATGGGAGAGTTTGCTTTTCCGTGTTTTCAATTAGCAAAAACTATGAAAAAAGCGCCTAATATGATAGCTAATGACCTAAAAGGAAAAATTGAAAATGAGGGTTTTGAAAAAATAGAGTGCTTTGGTCCTTACTTAAATTTCTTCCTAGACAAAGGAGTATTTATTAAAAATACTATAGAAAAAATATTAGAAGAGGGAGAAAGCTATGGTTCATCTAAAATAGGTGAAGGTAAGAATATGATAGTAGAGTATTCATCACCTAATATAGCAAAGCCATTTCACGTAGGACATTTATTCACTACAGTTATAGGTAACTCTTTATATAAGATACTTTCTTTTGAAGGATATAATTGTACTGGAATTAATCATCTTGGGGATTGGGGAACACAATTTGGTAAGCTTATTTACGCCTATAAAAACTGGGTAGACGAAGATGCATTAGAAAAAGAGCCTATTAATGAATTATTAAGAATTTATGTGAAATTCCATGAAGAGGCTGATATTGACCCAACACTTAATGATGAAGCAAAAATGTATTTTAGGAAATTAGAAGACGGTTGCGTTGATGAAGTTAAGCTTTGGACTAAATTTAGAGACTTAAGCCTAGTAGAGTTTAAGAAACTTTACAAAACTTTAAATGTTGAATTTGATTCTTATGCTGGGGAAAGTTTTTACTGTGATAAAATGGATGACATAATAAAAGACATAGATTCAAAGGGCCTACTTGTAGACAGTAATGGAGCTAAAGTTGTAATGCTCGATGAATACAATATACCACCTTGCATAATTAAAAAATCAGACGGTGCTACAATTTATGCTACTCGTGATTTAGCTGCAGCAACTTACAGAAAGAAGACTTATGATTTTCATAAAAATATTTATGTAGTTGGAAAAGATCAAGCTCTTCATTTTAAACAAGTATTTACTACTTTAAAGCTTATGGGCAATGAGTGGGCAGATGATTGTGTGCATGTACCTTTTGGCACAGTAAGATTTGCAGATAAAAAATTATCTACAAGAAAAGGCGATGTTATTTTCTTAGATGAATTATTAGATCAAGCAGTGGTTAAAACTCTTGAAGTAATAAATGAAAAAAATCCAGAGCTTGAAAACAAAGAAGATGTAGCTAAAAAAGTAGGAATAGGTGCTATTGTATTCACTTATTTAAAAAATCATAGAGAAAGAGATATTGTCTTCAATTGGGAAGAAATGCTTAGCTTTGATGGGGAAACAGGTCCTTATGTGCAATATACTTATGCAAGAGCAAAAAGCATATTAAGAAAAGTTGGAGAAAATAGCAATAAACCTGAAACTAATGAAGTTAGAACTAATGTAGAACCTGATTATAATAAATTAAATTCTAAAGAAGAATTTGAACTTGTTAAGCAGTTAGAAGGTTTCCAAAGTGCAATTATGGCTGCTATTGATAAATTAGAACCATCTATGGTTACAAGATATGTTATTGAGGTAGCAAAGGCATTTAATAAATTTTATAATCAGCACAATATATCAAATTTAGAAGATGAATCGAATAAAAAAGCAAAAATTAAAATGGTAGAATCTACTTGCCAAGTAATCAAGAACGCGTTAAACCTTATAGGGATAGAAGTTGTAGACAGAATGTAGCATATACTCGGTATTCCTTTGGATTTGCGTTATTGCAATTATTTGCAATAACGCTGTTTTTAATGTATTATTAGATTATAGAAAAATGTAAAACTTGTTTAGAATTATTTAGCAAATAAAAAACACATTTGTTGTAATAGATACTTTTCTTTTTTTATAGATTAGGGGGAACTATGTTTATCAAAAAATACAAAATTAAGGTTATTTTGCCTAACGAAATTTTCACCAAATATAAGATGGACACTATTGCGTATTTAGATATTGAAGCTACAGGGTTCGATATGGAATATGATAAAATAGTATTGATATCTTTAGGGTATTACTTAAACAAAGATGAATTTGAAATCGTTCAATATTTTGCGGAGGCGCCAAGCGACGAGGAGAGTCTTTTGAAAGAACTTAAGAAAGCGATGGGTAATTTTAAAAGATGGTGTTCTTATAATGGAACAGCCTTTGATGAGCCCTTCATAATTAGAAAGATGTACAGATATAATCTTGGGTTTAGAATGCCAAGGGAACATATAGATTTATTTAGGATTATAAGACCTTTTCATAAAAAAATGGGAATTAAAAATTGCAGTTTAAAAAGTGTAGAGCAGTTCACTGGTATTAACAGAAAAGATGAAATAAATGGGGCTATGTGGGTTGAACTATATAATGAATACCTAGTAAAACATGATGAAAAGTCTAAGGAAATTCTTATGCTTCATAATTATGAGGATGTTGTGAATTTGCCTAAAATTTTCAATGTAGTTGATATTATTGAAAATGATTTGGATCTTAAGAGAAAAGAAAAATTAGCTAAAAAACAAATGGCTTTTTTGAAAAGTAATAGAACAACTAATGAACCACTAAAAATGGTGAGTACCAGGTTATCTATATTAGCAAAATAGTGCATAGTTAAGATTAAAAAAAACAGTGGTATAGTACAAAAATGTACTATACCACTGCTTTTTTTATTGAATTTTATTGGGGGGCTTTATCTCACAACTATGGCTACAGCCTTTACAGCCATTTCCACAACCACAATCACCACTTGCTTGCTTTTTTATATTAGAATACAAGATATATCCAGCTACAACTATAATCACACCAACAATAATAAATTCCACGCTAGCATCACCTCTTTATATTTTATACTATATATTTTATGCTATAAATTTTTTATTATCCAATTATAATACTACCTACATTAAATATTATAAAAGAAACTATCCAAGCTAATAGCAATTGATATGTTAAAGAAAAAATTGCCATTTTATTTCCATATTCCTTTTTCATAGTTGCGATTACCGATACACAGGGAGTATATAATAATACGAAAACTAAGAAACTATAAGCCGATAGTGGCGTAAAATAATTAGCTAAAATATGTTTTAAATTACCTCCATATATAACACCCATTGTACCTACAACTACTTCCTTAGCCATAAGACCAGTTAAAAGTGCTACCGAATTTTGCCATGAAGCAAATCCAAGTGGTATAAATACTGGATTTATAAATTTTCCTATTGAAGCTAAAAAGCTAATGTTTATATCAACCATACCTGTAGTATTGAAATTTGATAAAAACCATATTATTACGGAAATTGAGAAAATTATAGTGCCGGCTTTCTTTAAGAAGCCTTTACCTTTTTGCCAAGTGTGTATTAATAAGCTTTTTGGTTCTGGTAATTTATATACAGGTAATTCTATAATAAAAGGTTCTTCATCCTTTTTGAATAAAGTATTTTTAAATAGTAGGCCAATTCCAAAGGCTAAACCAATACCTAGTAAGTATAATGAAAATACCATGAAGGTTTCTCTTCCAGGAAAAAATATTGATGCAAACAATGCATAAACTGGAAGCCTGGCATTGCAGGACATAAGAGGAACTAAAAGTGCTGTTAATTTTCTGTCTTTATCACTCTCTAGAGTTCTAGCAGACATTATAGCTGGAACAGAGCAACCGAAACCAACAATTAAAGGAATAAAAGCTTTACCTGATAAGCCCATTTTTCTCATTAACTTATCCATTATAAAAGCAGCTCTTGCCATGTATCCACTGTCTTCTAAAAATGAGATACCTAAGAATAATGTCAATATAACAGGTAAAAATACTATTACGGAACCAACTCCGCCTACGATACCATCAATTAGTAGAGAAGAAAACCAAGCGCTGTTACTCGCAAGTACAATACGTAAAAATGGAACGAAAAAATCATTAAGCAAACTATCTAGAAGATCAGCTAAAGGTTGTCCAACCCAGGTAAATGTAAACATAAAAATTAAAAATAAACTTCCGAAAAATAGCGGATAAGCAAGTATTCTATTAAGCACAATTTTATCTATTTTTTCTGTAATAGAAGCTTTATTATCAGTGTTTTTATTAGTAATTGATTTTAATAAACATTCAATGTAATCATAAGTTTCTTTTTCATCTTTAAATTTTAGACTGTTTGTAGAAGTGGTAATGTAATCCTTTTTGAGGAGGCAATCGCGAACATCAGAAATACCTTTACCTTTTGAAGCTACTATAGGTATTATTTTTACCCCTAGTTTTTGTTCTAAAAGTTTTAAATTAATGTCTATTCCCTTAGATATTGCTACGTCTATCATGTTTAATACTAAAATTATCGGTTTGTTAAATTGTTTTAATTGAGTTGTAAGGTATAAATTTCTATCAAGGCTCGATGCATCAACAATATTTACAATTACATCTACGTTACTGCTTTGCAAAAATTCCTTGGAAACTTTTTCTTCGTTTGAATAAGTGTCCATGGCATAAATACCAGGCAAGTCAACAATTTTAATTTTATTAGCTATAAAGCCTTCTTTTTTTTCTACGGTCACTCCAGCCCAATTACCTACGTATTGGTTAGAACCTGTAAGTGCATTAAATAGAGTTGTTTTGCCAACATTAGGATTACCTAGTAAAGCAGCAGTAATCATTCAAATCCTCCTTATTATATCTCGCTATAATAATTATGCAATTTTTATAGATATATTTTTAGCGTCATTTTTTCTAATGGCTAAATTGAAACCGCGTAAATTTATAATTATAGGATCCCCTAGAGGTGCGGTAGCTACTAATTTAACTTCAGTACCTTCTATGAAGCCTAATGCGAGTAATCTTTTAGCAAATTTATCATCCCCGCAAACGGAGTCAATGAGCGCTTTATCTCCTGGCTTTAAATCGTAAATACTTATAATAATCACTCCTTAATGAAAACAATTCTCAATTGTAATTTTAACATGTTTATCTATTAGTGTCAATATGAAGTAACAAGAAAAATCATTAAATTTTAAAAATGATTTTATAAAATAGTGGAAATGTGATAACATATAAATAGAGCAGAGGTTTAAATTAGACATGTGCAAATTTACGGTTTTGCTTTTTAGAAAACTTAGTAGAAAAGAGTGATATTGTGATTACAAAACTTAGTAGTATTAAGGTAGGGGAAATTTCAGTGGAAGGGGCCCTTACTATAGACGGAAATAAGCAACTCTTTAAAGATGCATTGTTTTTTGATTTAGAACATTACATTTATAAAAAGCCCATATGTATAGGAGTTTTTGGGTGCTGCTATTATGATGAAATTTCAAATGAGTTAAAGGTTACCCAATATATGGCGGAAAATAAAAAAGATGCTATAGAAATATTATCTTTAGCTAAAAATTATTTTGAAGAAATGAAGATGAAGTATAATAAAAAATTCATCGTTACATTTTCAGGGAATAATGATTTTACAGTTATAAACTATTTGTTAAAAGCTCATAAAATAGATTTTATACTAGAAGGGTATTTTGGCGAAGTAGATTTGCAGAAATGTTATGAAAAAGCTGAAGGAACATGTATTGGGCTTAAAGCTCTAGAAAAGATATTTGAGATTGATCGCGAAAGTGAGGTAATTAGTGGCTCTAATTTAGCTAAAACCTTTGGTAAAATAGTAAAAGATGCTGAGTATATAAATAGAATGCCTAAAGAAAAAAAAGAAAAAATATTATTATATAATCAACAAGATGTTGTTAGTTTATTTTATATATATGTTGATTGGTACAATAAAATACAGTTAAAAACTGAGGAAAGCATAGCACATCAATAGCTGTGTTTTTTTATTTGCTAAAAAATTTTAGATTAACTTAGTAATGAGGAATACTGTAAGCATTTCCATAATAATTTAATAGAAGGGTGTTTTAAAATTATTAGAGGAGGGAAGCATATGGAGCAGACTCGGAGAAACATTGATGCAGCGATGGGAAGGGTTAAAGCAGATTTAGTGCTAAAGAATGCGAATTTTATAAATGTGTTTACTGAAAATATAGATAGAGGGGATATTGCTATACTAGGCGATACTATTATAGGAATTGGTGAATACGATGGAACCGCTGAAATTGATTGCTCAGATTTATATGTTTCGCCGGGATTCATTGATTCGCATGTACACATAGAATCCTCCATGATTATGCCCAAGCAGTTTGCGGAGGTGATAATTAAAAAAGGTGTAACTACAATAATAGCAGATCCACATGAAATAGCTAATGTAGAAGGAATGAACGGTATTAACTTTATGATAAATAATAGTAAAAAAGCACCTATAGATGTTTTTTTTATGCTACCTTCTTGTGTTCCGGCAACAAACTTTGAGGATAGTGGATTCGTTCTTAATGCTAATAATTTTGATAAATTAATCAATAATAAGCTAGTTTTAGGTCTCGGTGAAGTAATGGATGTGACCGCAGTTACAAATAAGGATGAAAATATATTAAAAAAAATAGATATAGCAAAGCACAAACATATAGATGGTCACTGTCCTAATATATCGCCTAGGGAGTTAAATGCATACTTAAGCTGCGGTGTAAGAACAGATCATGAAAGCGAAAATGCCAAAGAAGCCTTACTAAAAGTTAGTAGGGGAATGTACGTAATGCTGCGAGAAGGATCAGCTGCAAGAAATTTAAAGGACATTCTTCCCGCTGTTACCAAGAATAACTTCGGAAGATTTTTATTTTGCACGGATGATAGACATGTAGACGATTTACTAGAGAGTGGCTCCATAGATAACTGTATTAGAATTTCTATAAAGCAGGGAATTAATCCTATAAATGCGTTTATAATGGCCTCATTTAATGCAGCTAAATGTTATGGTTTGTTGGATAGAGGAGCTATAGCACCAGGATATAAAGCAGATTTAGTGCTATTTGAAGACTTAAAGGGCGTAAATATAATGAAAGTTATAAAAAATGGTAAAGAGTATAAAGAATTACCGGGCACAAAACATGTAGACTTAAAAATAAAATCGTCCATGCATATGGATTTTATAGATAGTGAAATTTTCAAAGTTAAAAGTAATGCTAAAGCTGTAAATGTGATAAAATTAATTCCGAATTCCTTGCGAACTAAATTGGTACAGAGGAAAACAGAAAGTGAACTTGGTTATATAAAGAGAGTGGCAGAAAGAGATGTATTAAAAATAGCAGTAATTGAAAGACATCATAATACAGGTAAGCATTTTGTTGGATTTATAGAAGGATTAGGATTAAAACATTGCTCCATAGCACAAACTATAGTCCATGATTCTCACAACCTTATAGTCGTTGGAGATAATGATAAGGACATGGAGGTGGCAGTTAATACTCTTGTTTCGATTGGTGGAGGTATAGCTATGGTGTCAGAGGGGAAAGTTATTGCTCAGCTAAGCTTGCCAATTGCGGGGCTAATGACCTTTGAGTCCCCATATATGGTGTCAGAGCACCTAAATAGGCTTAGTAGAATTGCCAGAGGCTTTGGAGTACGAGAGGAATATGACCCTTTTGTAAGCTTATCTTTTATGGCACTTCCAGTAATACCTGAAGTTAAAATTACTACTAGAGGATTGTTTGACTATAATAAGCATGCATTTATAAAGCTTATTGTCGAATAATAGCGGAAATAAAAATCTTACAATAATAATTAATATTATTGTAAGATTTTTTTTAAACCCATTTCTAAATGATGAACATATTAATTAATAAAGTATATTTATGAAAAGGAGATATAGGGATATTTATTTATCCCACAAAATTAACGTTTTCTTTATAATTATGTTGAATATTCATAAAAAACTATGCATATAATTTGCAAAATAAGGGGTGCACTGATGGCGGGTATTGTGATTGGATTTAAAAAAATAAAAAATCCGTAAATATTTTTGATATGAGTACATATACTGTCAGAGGGGTATTTAAATTTAGCGTACTAAATATTATATAATGTGTTATGAAGCTATTAATGAGAAATTTAATAACAGTGAAAACATGATTAGGAGTGGGGAAATATGAGTCTTCAAAATAAACAGAAATTAGGATATATACTTGTTCAAACCAAGAAAATAACTGAAGAACAGTTGAGATCAGTTTTGAAAAAACAAAGAATATCTGGGAAAAGACTTGGAGAACAACTTATAGAGGACAATATTTTAACGGAAGATGTAATAATAGATGTACTTGAAATACAACTAGGAATTATGAGAGTAGATTTAGAAAGAACTGTTGTAAATATGGAAGCAGTTAAATGTATATCTGAAAGTCTAGCTCTTAGATACAATTTGATTCCTATAGATATAGAAGACAATAAAATCAAAGTTGCTATGGCAGACCCATTAAATGTGTTTGCAATCGATGATGTGGGCATATCATCAGGTTACGAGGTAGAACCTTTAATTACAACTCAAACAGCCATTAAAAAGTCTATAGATAGATATTACTCGTCGCAATATGTTCAAAAGGCAGCAAATGAACTAGTAAAATCTCAAACTCAAAGTGATATAAAGGGACTTAGCGTGGAGGAATCTGATAGCCTTGAAAACATTAAGAATGCTCCTGCGGTAAGGCTTGTAGATTCTCTAGTTAAAAATGCAGTAAAAAGCAGGGCTAGTGACATTCACATAGAACCCTTTGATGAGTATGTTAGGGTTAGATATAGAATCGATGGTGAGCTTCATGAAGTATTGAAGTCTCCCAAGGAAACCTTAGCTGCATTGGTAACAAGAATAAAAATACTTGGTAACATGAATATAGCAGAGAAAAGACTTCCTCAAGATGGAAGAATACTAATGAATATAGAGAAAAAAGATTACGATCTTCGCGTATCTATTCTTCCTACGGTTTATGGAGAGAAAGTGGTTATTAGAGTGCTTGACAGAGAAAACTTTCTTAAATCTAAGAAGCAACTAGGATTAAGTAAAGATGACTTAGAAAAGGTAGAGGGTATAATTAAAAGCCCTTACGGTATTATTTTAGTAACGGGGCCTACAGGAAGTGGTAAGTCTACCACGTTATATAGTATTTTAAGTGATTTGAATAAGGAAAATACTAATATTATAACTGTAGAAGACCCAGTAGAATACTTAATAGATGATATAAATCAAGTTAATGTGAATATTAAGGCGGGACTAACCTTTGCGTCAGGCCTTAGATCTATTTTAAGACAAGATCCAGATATAATAATGATAGGTGAAATCAGAGATAGTGAAACAGCAGAAATAGCGATTAGGTCCGCTATTACAGGACATTTGGTTTTAAGCACTATTCATACCAACGATGCGGCCTCAGCAGTAGTAAGACTTTCGGACATGGGAATAGAACCATACCTAGTGGCAACTTCGGTAAGTGGAGTTATTTCACAAAGACTTGTGCGGAGGATATGTAAGCACTGTAAAACTTCTTTCGAAGCTAGTAGTTATGAAAAAACAATATTAGGATTAGAAGAGCAAGAGACGCTAAAGCTTTATAAAGGCGAGGGTTGTACCTACTGTAATAACAGTGGGTTTTCGGGCAGAACAGGTGTCTATGAGATTATGGAAATTACTAGAGAAATAAGGGAAAGCATTCTACTTAACAAAAGCATAGATCAAATTAAAGATATAAGCATTAGAAATGGAATGAAAACCCTTAAAAAATCCTGTGAGGAGCTGGTTTATAGTGGTGAAACTACAATAGATGAATTAATAAAAATAGCTTTTTCAAAGGATAGTTAGCAGTCGTGCTAACTATAAAGGGGGTGTATGAGTGCCGGTTTTCGTATATGAGGCAAAAAACGTTCAAGGTGTTTCATTAAAAGGTAAAATGGAGGCCTCAAATGAAAGAGCTGTAAGTATGATGCTTAGAGAGAAAAGCTATTATCCTGTTAGAATAAAAGAATATAAGAAATCCTTAAATGTAGATTTAAGCTCTCTTAAAATGGTTAGTACAAAGGATATATCAATATTTTGCAGACAGTTTTCAGTTATAGTTTCTGCGGGAATCAGTATAGTTAAGGCTGTAGATATAGTTAAAGAACAGACAGAAAATCCAAAGCTTAAAAAAGTTTTATATGTTGTGAGTGAAGAGATACAAAAGGGTAAAACTTTTTCAATATCCCTTAGAGAACACAAAGATATTCCAGATATGCTAGTAAATATGGTTGAGGTTGGAGAAACTAGCGGGAATTTGGACACAATTTTGGGAACATTAGCTAAGTATTATGAGAATGAGCATAAACTACAGCAAAAAATAAAGCAGGCCATAACATATCCAAAGGTTATTGTTATTTTTTCATTTATTGTTGTAACTGGGATTGTAATCTTTGTGGTGCCTACATTTACAAATATGATTATAGACGCAGGAGGAAAAATTCCACTTCCTACTAAAATTGTTATGGGCATCAGTAATTTTTTTAGAGAAAATATAATAGCTGTAACTTTAATTATGTTATTTACTTTTCTATTGTTTAAAATTTTGGGCAATAAGGGTAAGAGAAAATTGAGAAATGATAGATATACTATGAAAATGCCTATATTTGGGAAGCTATATTTGAAGATTGTAACAGCTAGATTTGCTAGAACATTTGGAATACTTTTATCTAGTGGAGTACCAATGATTGAAAGTTTAGAAACCTGCGCGAAGGTCCTTAATAGTAGAACAATTAGTGATATACTTTTTTCTATTAAAGAAGAAGTTAAAAAAGGGATAGGTCTTGGTGATGCTTTGTCAACTAGGGAAATCTTTCCACTGATGCTTACTCAAATGATTAAAATAGGTGAAGAATCTGGTAATATGGATGAGGTCTTAAAGAAAACGGCTGATTTTTATGATGATGAGGTAGCGAACGCTACAGCACAAATGACTGCTTTAATAGAACCCCTTATAATAATAGGATTAGCAATGGTAGTCGGATTTATAGTGGTATCAATAATACTACCTATCTTTGGCATGTATGATGCAGTAGGGGTCTAAAGGGTCTAAATTTGATAATTATCAAAGCTAATACTTTGATGAATATAAATATTATATGAAAAGGGAGGAATTATAAAATGATTGAAACGATTATTAAAAAGAAGAAAAAAGGATTTACACTTATCGAGCTTATTGCAGTTATAGCAATACTTGCTATACTAGGTGCTATTTTGGTGCCAAAAATTACAGGCTATTCCGACAGTGCTAAGAAAGCTAAGGCTATATCGGATGCTAAAATTATAGTGAATGCAGCAGCAGCCTACAATGCTGATCATGAAACTGCACAAATTGCAGATACAGGTACTTTTAAACTTGGATTAGATGCGATTATAGGAACTGGAACTGGAAAAGTTATAGAGGTAAAACCTAGTGAATTTTCTGAGGTCACAACATTAGCACAATTAAAGGTGATTGCAGCTGCTGGCAAAGATCATATAATTCTTGATAGTAATGGAATGGTAACATCTAACTAATAATTTAAGGTTTTTAGCTTAATCAAGGTGATTCAATGCTTTGGTTAAGCTTATTATTGAATGAAATTTTATTACTAAACATGAGGTGAATTAAGTGTTTGAAAAGGATAGAATTGCTCTAGACTTAGGTTCTACCAGTATGAAAATAATGATAGGTAATAAAAAACAAGTTAAGTTATTTGAAACTATAAAAACCTCAGAGGGTAGCATTAAAGATGATAAAATAGTGAATCTTGAAGAAATCAAGGATTCACTTGGAGTGTTTTTAAAGAAGAACAACATTAGAACAAAGGAGATTGCCTTTACTATCCATGGACAAGAGGTTATATCAAGACATACAGAAATGCCAATAATGGATGATAGAGGAATAAAAACTTCACTTGAATGGGAAATGAATCAGTATCTCCCAAGAGATATAAGCGAATACACTATCGATTATGAAATTATAGAGAAAATAGATACCTCAGAAAAAAAAGCATTAAGACTTTTAGTTTCGGCTGTACCTAAAGAAAAAATCAACCAATTAGTTAAAATTTCTCAAATGTTAAATTTAGAGATTGTAGCAATAGATATTTCTTCTAACTGTGCACGAAGAGTGTTTAAAGATGCTTCAAAAAAGAGTACTTCATCAGAGAATATTGGAGTTATAGATATTGGTAGTAACAATACCAATATAATAATATTAGATAAAGGAAAACTTTTTATTGAAAGAGAAATTCCATTTGGTGTAAATAATATACTCAAGGAAATTATTAAAAAAGAAAACATTGAGCACATTAGTGCATTTGAATATTTAGAAAAAAATATTAATTTTATAGAAAATAAAGATGATAATGAACTTGAAGGCAGAATAAAAGCACTTTTTAATAATGTTTTATTATCTTTAGAAAAAATAGTCACTTTCTTTACAATAGGTAAAACTAAGGGTAATTTGGATAGTATATATTTAATTGGCGGAGGTTGTGTAATTAATGGTTTAAGTGAATACGTTAGTAATTATTTTAACTGCTCTGTATATATTTTAGATGATGCTAAGAGTATTGGAGTGAAGACAATAATTCCTACTGAATGCAATATAAAACATTTTATTGGCACCCTAGGCCTTTTACTTAGAAAGGAGTAACTCATGTCTGAATTAAATTTAATACCCTACGAACTAAAGGTTAAAAGAGAGAGGGAATTAAAAGCCAAGAACTATATTTCCATGGGAATTATAGTTCTTGCAATACTCTTTACAATTGTATATGTCCCGAAGCTTTATTTGAATAAGCTTATTTCAGATGAATCGGATTTTAAAACTGAAATTGCTGACAATTACGAAGTCGTTCAAGAAAACAAAAAGATTTTGTCAGATATTAAAAACTATAACTTATATAATAATGAAGTAGATTTATTAATAAAGCAAAAGGTAAGTGTCACAAACAAAATTAAAAATCTTGAAAAATATATTCCGGTTGATGTATCACTTACAGATATTAATTATTCAAAGGGAACAATAATGATAGGTGGAGCTTCAACAAATTATGCTTCAATTAGCACTTTTGCTGCAAATCTTCAAATGTCAGTTGAGTATCCAATAGCTAAAATTGGTAACATAAATAACTCTGATATTAAGACAAAAGGGTATACATTTACTATAGAGATAAGTGAATAGAAATATTTAGAACTTTGAGGTGATTTTATTGAGCAGTTTTAGTAAGAGAGAGAAACTTCTGGTTATAGTAGGAACCATTTTAGTAATCTTGTATCCATATTACAATCTTTTTCTAAAACCAATAAGTCAAAAAATAAAGATTGTAAATCAAAGCATAAGTGATAAAAAGATAGAATGTGATTCGATTGAAAAATTTAATGGTTCAAATATAAGTAATACTGAAAAGCTAGAAGATATTAAAAATATATATAATGAATCAGTAAAGGTGCTTCCTGAAAATGAAAGAAATCCTGAGATATCTTATAGCATAAATACTTTTGCCGCTAAGAATAAAATTAAACTAATTTCTGTTGCCTTTGGGCAAAGTGTAAATTATTCTTCCAAAAATAGTGTGAATAATTCTGCAAACATCACTGCAAATGCCAATGAAGTAGATAGTTCTATTGACAGTACAAATCATAAATTAATGTTTGTGCCAGTAACAGTTATAATTAACGGTGATTATTCATCTGTTTTAAGTTTCATTAGTGACATAGAAGGGGATAGTAGATTGGCTGAGATAGTTGATATAAGTATGTCTTCAACACAGGGAGAAAGCAAGGGGACACAAGCAACTATTGTTTTGAACTACTATTCTACTGAAGGTACTATTAAAAACAAACCAAGCTATGATTTTAAGGATGATAATGTTGGGAAAAGTAATTTGTTTAATTAAGGGGCTTGATATTAGTGTCTAGGAGCAGAAATATAAAGTTACAAAGGCATAAGGGATCTTCTTTATTACTGGTAATTGCTATAGTTGGTGTTTTACTTATCTTGTGTTCGGCTTTAGGAACTAGTGTAGTTTGGGAAGCTAACAATGCAAGAAATCAAGAAAAAAAGACACAAGCATATTATATAGCAAGAGCGGGGGCGGAAGCCGCGGCTAAATATATAGAATCTATGAACAGTAAGGATGTGAGTACATTGGTATCTCAACTTCCACTCCATTCTGATAATACTATTTTTGGTAATGGTAATTTCAACATAACAATACCGGCTATAACAAATGGAAAATTACTAATTAAATCAACAGGTAAAGTTAATAATGGTAAAGACTCCGGTGGAAGTCCAAAATATATTACAGATACAGTTACAGTTGTTCTTAAAAATACTATATCACCTACAATCATTACTACAGCTATTTTTGCTAATAGTAGTATTATTCTTAATGGCGGTAGTGTGGATGGAGATATTGGGACCAACTCTATAGCTGCTAATTCAATTAAGTATTATAAGGATGTAATTACGAGCGGTCATAAAATTATAATTCCTAATACTGGTAACAATGGTGAATTAGAAGGTGCAGTAGTAAAAAAGCAAGGAAATTGGATTAAACTTGTACCCGTAGAGAATTCACCTAACACTGTTGTTGGAAATTACCCAACGCCAGTTATGCCAAGATTCCCAAATGGTCTTGCAAATATGGGTAATATTACGATTAATGGTGCTAGTAGCGTAAATATTAGCACTGATGGATGTTATGAAAAAATTGAAATATTAGATGACACTACTCTAACTATTAATACAAGTACAGGGGATAGAAATATAAGAATAAAAAATTTAAACATGAAACAAGGTAGAATTGTAATTACTGGAGGTAATAAAGTTAATCTATATGTGGACTATTGTACTAACCTAAAAGGATATGTTAACAGCGATGGAAAATTAAATGGAGATAAAAACAAATTACAATTTTATTGTAACAATACTACTCCATTTACTATGGATGCTGAAACTCATATTTATGGTTCTGTAACATGGGGCACAGGGGAAATTATATTAACTGGATCAGGTGCGATTATAGGAAATTTGACCTCCATAGGAACATCCATTCTTTTTGATGGTGGAAGCTTTTTAGGTTCACAAATTTTATATGCACCTAATGCAGATATTACTTTAAATAGTGGAAAGATTACAGGCGCTGTTATTGGAAATACAGTTACCGTCACTAATAGCGGATTTGTAATAAAGTTACCTAGCGATCTGCCACCTTTATCTGTTAATTCAGATAGATACGAAATCTCCTATTGGAAATAAAAAAAATTATTTTTAGGAAGTGAGTTTATGAAAACTGTTTCAAAACAAAGCGGGGTTACATTAGTAGAAGAAATCGCTTCGCTTGCAATAATTTCAATAGTATTAGTTACATTTTTACCAGTTATTACAGGTAGCTTAAAAAATATTCATGTTAATGGTAATAGGACTATAAATGTTTCTTCTGCTGAAAACATAATTGGGAATGCAATAAAAGGTAATTCGACTACAGGTGTAGTTCAAACAAGCAAGATGATTCCAATGACGTTGAAAAATTCTGAGGGCATAATGATACTAACACCTGGAAGCATTAAAGGTACGGTGTTTACTTTTGATAAAAGTGGCGACAACCAAACAACGCTATCTACCTTTGTTCCGTTGGATGAAGCGCTTAGAGGAGAGTAATATTAAATGAATCAAAATAAGGGCTTTCATAAAAAGGGATTTACACTATTGGAATTGGTTGTAACAATTCCAATAATGATAATGGCTATAGCTTTAATTTTTTCTATTGGAGATTTTGGAAATAGATATTTCAAAAAAACTAATATACAAATGAATAATCAACAAGTTGTTAGACTAGTTGGAGATTATATTAAAAAAGATATTAGAAGTGCTAAAATAATAAATAGTGACAAAACAATTGTTAAAGAACAAAATGTGAATGTTAATTATTATGTATTAGCATACACAGGTAATCACTTAGTAAAGCAAGTAAGGAAAAATAGTGATGAAACTTTAGTCAGTGAAATAACCATAGGTGATATGCTAACAGATTTATCTTTTTTGACTGCTACGGATAAGGGGATGCTAAAGTATAAAGTAACAAATAATGCTAACGGACAAAATTATAGTGTAACATATGAAGTTGTACTTGATAACATAAGTACGGTTGTGTTACCTAGCGCCAGTACACCAACTATATATTATGCAAATAATTAAAGTAATAAATAATAAAAATAGTTTAACAATTTAAAGACATGTCAACACTTTCAAAAGAGGTGATGGCATGTCTTTTAAAATTACGTGGAAAACGCATGTAATATGCATTTTAATAACATTTATAACCGTAAAGCTCCTGGGGAGTAGCGCAAATAACATACTAGATAATTTCTTTCTAAAACCTTTTATTTTTTACCCAACGTCAAACTTAATCATTAATTTTTACATATATGTGTTGCTTCTTATGATTCCTATATCAATTGTCCATGAGAGTATACATGGATTAGCATTTTTAGCTTTTGGTGGTAAAGTTAGGTATGGATTCAAAGGCATTTATGCATATACCCAGGAAATATCTGAGCTACCTATAGATCGCACTAAATTTCTAATCATCCTTATGGCACCTTTAACAGTACTGTCTATTATAACATTATTGCTACCTATTTGGCTGGGAGGTATAATATTCCTGATTAATTTACTAGGAGCTTCAGGGGACTTGTATATGTCTTTTAAGCTAATAAGGTATGACTTTAATAGTAAAATAGTTGATAAAAAATATGGATTTGATGTAGTGTAGGAAAGCCATGGGTTGAAATAGCAGTCCATAGCGTTCCTATTTTTTTAATAGCATCTAGATTTCTTTTACTTAACTAATGTGAGCAGAAACTGATGCATGCAAATATGTATATAAATAATAAATAAGGATAACATTGTAAATATAACCATGGTAGTCAGTTTATAGTTCTTCTATAAATTGGCTACTTATTTATGGAAGAAATACAGAGTCCTATAAAGCGGGTCTCACATGTAAAACTCAACTCAATTAAAAGTTATTAGCTCTCAAAAGGAGTTAAAATAAAAAGATAACAAAAGGGGAAACAAAGAATGATGAAAAATGTTAAAAAGAAAAAAGGATTTACCCTAATTGAACTAATAATTGTAATTTCAATTATTGGGATTTTAGCGGCAATTGCGGTGCCTAAGTTTAGTGGGGTACAAAAGGATGCTAAAGCAAAAGTTGATGTAGCTAGCGCAAAGGTTATTGGTGATGCCACAAATACTCTTATTGCTAAGGATGGCATAACAAAAGCAACTTACTTTAAACCAAGTCATTTAGGCAAAGAAATAACGGATTATCTTCAAGTAGAGCCTGATGTTAAGGCAGTTACTGATGGTGAGTTTTTTGTTGAAATCGATGGTAATGACAATGTTTTTGTTACAGTTGGCGGCGCCCAGTTGTATCCTAAACAAAAGGGAGTTTATCCTCCCGCAAAATAATAAGCATATCTGTAGTCTTATTTATTTGTCCAAAGTTTTAATGACTTTGGACTTTGGACTTTGAATTATTAGACATTCACAAGATTACGTTGCATTAATATTTGAAAAAACTTTATATTAAAGTAATCCTCCTAAAACATCTTATTTTGTGGATTTAATTATCATTAATTTATATTTTGAATGTTATTATTTGCTTATATATGTTAAAGTAATAATGAAAATAAATACAATAGAGTTAAAAACTTATATTAAAATAGATTAATATAAATGCTTCTTTGTATTTAAATATAAAAGCAAATTCAAGGAGGTTCTACCTATGGAAAGTATTTTCGGAATAATTATTTTTATCTTAGGATTATTAATAGGAAGTTTTTTAAATGTATGTATATATAGAATTCCAAAAGGAGAAAATATAGCATACCCAGCATCGCACTGTACTTCTTGTGGCAGTGATATTAAACCTTATGATCTTATACCAGTATTCAGTTGGATTTTTTTAAGGGGCAAATGTAGAAATTGCGGAGAGAGGATATCTAGCAGATATGCACTGGTAGAAATTACAACAGCTATATTTTTTTTATTAACTTATTTTCAATATGGAGCCAGTATTTATCTAGCACGGTATTTAATACTTATACCTTTTTTAATAGTTATAGCTATGATAGATTATGATACTATGGAAGTATATACCACTACAACATGGTTGGCTGTTGCTATGGGTATTGTTTTACTAGGAGTGAATATCTACATGGGACAATCAATAGTTACCTACATTTATGGAGGGATACTCGGAGCAGGTACAATTACCTTTATTATATTATTGTCAAAACTTATTCTTGGGACAGAGGGTATGGGTTGGGGAGATGCAGAGATTTGCGGGCTTTGTGGTTTGTTTTTAGGGTTTAAACTAACCATTGCGATGATGTTCTTTTCTTTTATAATTGGGGGAATCATTGGTGTTTATTTAATGAGATTCAAGAAAAAGAATGGTAGAGCAGAAATGCCCTTTGGTCCATCTATTATAATAGCCGCTTTTTTAATGATAATTTGGGGTGATAAAATTTTAAACTGGTACTTGAATTTAATTTTATAATTAACTGTAAAATTTCAAATATTTGCAAATGACAGTCTAAACATAAGGACTTTAATGAAAACTAGAGGATTACTCGAATAGTTTAGGTAATCGCTAAACTACCTAGAATGGCGACCTTTGGCTCTTGTGAATAAAAGTTGTATAATAAGTCATAACTGAATCGGTTATGGAAGGTTGATAATATGCAAAACATTTTGCAGAACATGAATAATAGAGGAAAGGAAAAACCCATGAAAGCTAAAAAAAGTGATTATCTTCAAAAAATTTACGAGAAAAATACTAGTACAGGAAATTATGTTATACAGGTAGCTATAGATAAATACACTGACATATTTAATGAATGGGATCGTGCTCCTTTTAGAAAAAGAGATATGGATCCGGATTTAGCACTTTTTCTTGAAAACTGTTTTGAAGATATTCCGGCTAAACATGGAGTAGATATATGTTTCTACTTACCTAAAGAGGGAAAAGATGTAAGCAGAGAAGAATTGTTAATTGCAGGTATTAAAACTTATTATTCCTTTTATTTGCATCAAGAAATTAGAGTTTTAAAGGGGAATTATAGTAGGTTATTCAAATATTTAGTTTCATCATTTAGTTTACTAGCAATGTCTATTTTTTTAGGTACAATAGTTGGTGAAAACATAATCTTAGAAACATTGCAACAAGGATTTAACATAGGCGGCTGGGTATTTTTATGGGAAGTTATTTCAATAGTAATATTTAGAGGACGCGAAGTTAGTTCTGAAATTAATAAATACCAGAGATTTTTAAATTCATTAATTTATTTTAAATATGGTAATGAGAACCCGTTATCATAGGATAGTTAAAAGCTAAAAAGGTAGATATTTCTGCAACAGCAAAAATATCTACCTTTTTTATTACCTTTAGGAAATATTAAACTAACCTTGTTACGGTTTTGTTTTAAAATTTAAAGGATTCTTCTAAAAATGTATATTTAGGAAGACCATTTTCTATTGATATTTTTGGTTCCCCCATTATTAATGGCAAGGTGTATTCGTATGCGTCGCGCGTAACATTATTACCTTCCGAATTTATCCATTCCAAAGGGAAGTATTTTATGTTATTTGCAACATGTACAGTATCGAGCGCAAAAGTTGCAGAGGTGTAAGGATCGTTTGAAAGTCTTCTTATACCTATCATATTTCCGCTTATTCCATCTATAGAATAAATAGCAGCGGCTTTTCCTACTTCATATGCTTCATCAATATCTGTTTGAGATGCACAGTGCATTGAACAACGTTGAGTTGTAGAAAGCTCTAAAACTCTAACTTTTTCAGCGGTACTCGTAGTTAAAATTAAATCCTTAAGGTAGGCACAAACACCACCTAATTGAACATGACCAAATTTATCGAGGCATGTTGCTCCCATTTCACCTAAGAATTTACCTTCTTTAGTTCGGATGCCCTCAGATACTACTACGAAAACATGATTTTTTTCAGTAAGTTTTTTACTGACATCTTTCAAAAATTTCTCTACATCAAAAGCTACTTCTGGTAGATATATAAAATCCGCGGCAGGTTTACCGTTAATAGTTGCAAGGCAAGCACTAGCAGCGAGCCACCCAGTATCACGTCCCATAGTTTCAAGTATGAAAACCCCTTTTGCAGGATAAACACTGGCATCTAGGAAGTTTTCAAGAACTTGAGTGGCAATTAGTTTAGCTGCGCTTCCAAAGCCTGGGGTATGATCCATAATTGGTAGATCATTATCTATTGTTTTAGGAATGCCAATAAATTTTATATCCTTATTATGCTCAGTTGCGTAAACGCTAAATTTATGAACAGTATCTTGTGAATCATTCCCCCCGATATAGAAGAATGTTTTTATTTCATATTCTTCTAATATTTCAAAGAGTTTTATGTATTCCTCGGTGCTTTTTTCAAATGGTTTTAATTTATATCTGCAAGAACCAAGACCAGAGGAAGGCGTGTATTTTAATCCTTTAACATCATCATAGTTAATGGTGGATAGGTTTACAATGTGGTTGTCTAAAATACCTTGTATTCCATATATACCAGCATAAACATTATCATAATAGTGAGAATTTATATTTGCGTCTAGTAATCCTATAGCACTAGCATTTATTACGGAAGTTGGACCTCCTGATTGCGCTACGATACAATTTTTCATTAGAGAATCTCCCCTTTCAATAGAACTTAAATTAATAGTATGTTCTTATAGCACATACCTATTTATTATAATGCACATAAAAACAAATAACAAGCCAGTATTATAGCGTAACAGGTGATGTTAAAAAAAAAGACGAAAATCTATAGAACTATTAGAAGTTTCGTTTAATAATAAAATTGTTGCAAAAATTCGAAGACTAATTTTGAAATTAATGATAAAATATATATATAATATTTTAAAAATTCTGTGAAGTTTTTGGTATTAAAATCAGGAGGGATACAATGTCGATTAATAAAAATAAACATAAAAAAGAATTGAAAAATAATATAATTTTAAAAGAAGTTAATATAAGAGGAAATTTATGTGGGGAATTTGCGGAGTATACTATTGACCATGTATATGAGAATAAAGGAAGCAATAATGTAGAAGCAATTTATACTTTCCCAATTCCAGATGGAGCTGTAATATCTGGTTTTGAAGCAGTGCTTGGCGGTAGGACTATAAAGGGATTAATACAAGATAAGGAAGAAGCAAATAAACTATACGAAAATCTTAAGGGAAAAGATAATAACACTTTTATGCTGGAAGAATTTAAAGATAATATAGTTAGAATATTTATTGGCAAGATAATTCCTAATGAAGTTGTGAAAATTAAAGTGTCTTATATAGAAGAACTTAGTTATGAAAATAGAAACTTAAAATTAATTATTCCAACTATAATAACTCCAATAAATCTTTCTACTAATAATAATTTACTATCTAATAAAGATAGTAGCACCAATGAAAATTATAAGTTCACTTTAAGCCTATTAGTTGAATCCTTAACAAAATTAAAATTTAAATGTTCTTCGCATAAACTCAAGGTTGAATATGAAGAAAATAATTTATATAAAGTAACGTTAGATGGAAAAAATCAAAAAATGGATCAAGATTTAGAAATAATACTAGAAGAGCAAGAAAAATTAGAAACTACAGGAATGATATATGATTATCCGAGAGATGATAAGGGGATTTTATATTTAAGGTTTATACCAGAGATTGAAATAGAACAAAAACCGACTGGAGAAAATTATATATTGCTGTTGGATATATCAATGGATGAAGATAAGTTAATAGAAGGTAAAAATGCGCTTCAACTATGTTTAAGAAATTTAACACTAGGAGATACCTTTAATATTGCAGCGTTTGGAGATAAGCTTAATTACTTCTCTAAAGAGATGAGGGTTGAGTTTAACGAAGAAAATTTAAGCAGTGCTAGCAAGTGGATTGAAGAACTTACAACAGAAAAAGATGCAGCAATTTTTGATGCAATAAAATATGCACTACTTGGGAAAAGTGAAAAAGAAGAAAATATAATATTCTTATTTACAGATGATGTGGTTGAAAATGAAAAAGAAATATTGAATTTTGTGGAAGAGAACATTAAAGAAAGCCGAATATTTACTTTTGGAATAGATACTTCAGTAAACAGTTATTTCATAAATAAATTAGCTCGTATTAGCTATGGTGCTGCAGAAGTTATTTCCTCAGATGAGAGAATTGAAGATAAGGTGCTTAGACAATTTAATAGAATCAAAAATCCTCAAATTACTGACATTGAAATTGATTGGGGTAAAATGAATGTGGAAACAACATTCCCAAGAACTATTGAATATATGTATGATAAAGAACCATTTTCAATTTTTGCTAAAATTAAAGGAGAAGTGGGCGGTGTTGTAACTTTAAAAGGAAAAGTTGGTAACAATAGAATTCAAAGAATAATTATGCTTAATGAACTTGAACTAGAAGAAAATGTGAATTTAATTGAAAAAATGTGGTACAAAAAACGTATAGAATCTCTTCAACACAGAGTCAAGTATGAACGAGGGGAACTTCGTGATGCAATGAGCAATAAAATTGTTGAAATTTCTAAAAAGGTTGGTATAATTTGCAAAGAAACTTCTTTTATTCTTTATGAAGAGATGGAAGATCCAATAATAGGAATAAGAATAAGAGAGATTTTACCCGTTAAAACAACGAAAAAATTAGGGATTTCCTGTGAAAGTTTAGATGAAGACTCTGAATCAACAGCATTTTATTATAAAGATTTATTAAAACTAAAAGAAGGCAATGATAAATATTCTAATTTTCAAAGAAATGAGTTATTAAGGATTTTGGCGTCGAACCAATTTGCCAGCGGAGCTTTTGGTATTAATGTGGAAGATAAATTAGAAAAAAATATAAAATACACTGTAAAAGCTATATTAGCATTTATCATAGGTAGTGAAGACACTAAGAAGTATACTAATCAATTAAATAAATCTATAGAATTTTTAAATGGAGCATTAGGAAAGAATGATTTAGAAATAAACAAAGAAGAATACCTAAATTTATTGTTAGTTTTTAAATTGGCTATTAAAAAGAATATAGCACTATCTTTTCACAAAGAAAATATTGATAAGAAAATTAATGAAATCAAAGAAAAATTTGAATTGCAGAATGTTGATGTAATTGAAATGCAAGATGAATTTATTAATAGGTTAAGGGAAAGTTCTAATGAGCCTAAAGACACACTTAATTTTATAATTGACACCGCTATTTTAAAAACTGTTTAAAATTCACTAGAGTTTTTAAGTATTAGGCACATGGAAATAAATAAGTAGTCAGGATATACTGACTACTTATTTTTATGAATCAACCTAAGAATAAGGAAGTAAGGCAATGATAAATGAAAATATAAAAGATTTAGAGTATGGCAGGTCAGAAATAATTGAAAAAAGAAATAGAATAAGAAAGAAATTTATAGTAAGATCTATTAATGTAAAAAATGGAAATATACAATGCATGTCAAATGAGGATTTGAAAATTTTATTCTATTTGTATGATGAAGAATTTTTTTATGATTACTTTAGTAAAAGATTCAAAGGGAGCTTAATTTTTTCATTATCCACTAGGATGACTTCTGCTGCAGGAAAAACTATGTATAGTAGAAAGATAAAACTATTGCAGGAAGCAGAAGAAAGTTATGAAATCAGGATGGGAATAAAATTCTTTTTTCAGTATTATAAGGTAGACAGAGACAAAATAGTATCTGGTATAAATACAAAAGATTCCTTAGAGGCATTCCAAATAGTATTAGAACATGAATTATGCCATTTAATTGAACTACATATTTATAAAGAATCTAGTTGCAAAAAACTTAGGTTTAAAACTATGGTTAATAACTTATTTGCCCATACGGATGTGTATCACCAATTGCCAAGTCAAAAGGAGGTAATTTCACAAAAATACGGTTTAATAATAGGACAAAAGGTGAGTTTTGTGAATGCAGGTAAAAAATATAGTGGGTTCATTTATAAAATAAATAAAAGAGCAATAGTTATGGTGAAGGATTCAAAAGGCACTTATAGAGATGGATATGGAAATGCATATACTAAATGGTATGTACAATTAGAGAAACTTAATTTTTAAAAAAGATTGTCACATAACATCATAATTTATGATATAATTAGAAATAATTACTAACGAAATTAAGATGTTTTTATATTTTGTCAACGATTAATATAATAAGCAAAATCAATACGTGTAGCATGTGCTACATGAGATGTAAATAGGAAGGTGACAAAAATGAAGAGGATTCTTTCAGTAATATTATGTAGTGTGGTAATATTTACATTGGTCGCTTGTGGGAAATCTGAGGTAAAAAAAGAGGAGCCAAAAGCAGTTACTAAAGTAGAAACTAAATCAGAACCTAAAGAAGAAACTAAATCAGAGCCTAAAGAAGAAGTGAAAAGTAGTGAAGTGCTGCTGTATTTTAGTGATGATCAAGCTATGTACTTAGTAGGAGAGAAAAGAAATATAACAAAGCCTACAGCTAAATCTATCGTAGAGGAATTAGTAAAAGGACCTAGTGCAATGAGCGAAGGAGCAGGAAAATTGTATGCAACATTGCCTGTTAGAGCACAAGTACTAGATGTGCAGATTAAAGAACATATAGCTTATGTTGATTTTAAAGGTAACTTAAGTGAGAAAATGCAGGGTGGCTCTGCAGGTGAGGGAATGGCTTTATTTTCAATAATAAACACATTGGTTTTAGATAAGGAATTAGGAATAACAAAGGTTCAATTTCTTGTTGACGGGAAAAAGGTAGATACTATCAAAGGCCATTATGATGTTAGTAAACCTATGAGTGAAAATAAAGAAATGATAAAAAAATAATACCCACAAGGTTTCAGATTTATAGATTACTGAAAAACAAAAAGGCAAGTTTATTATAAATACATTTAAACAAATAACAAGTCAATATGCTAGCCTATTTGACTTGTTATTTATTTTCATGTACCTAATAACTTGCCTTTTAACCCTAGGGATTATTTGACAACTTAGAACAGTCTTCGCTACAACCCATATACATACCTACACACCTATTTGTAATCTTTCAACAACATACAAGCATTACAGCACATATATACATCTTTGCTCGACAATATAGAACACCTTGGGAGCCAAAAACAATCTCTCGATTAAGAATAACCCCTAGTTATAAGTTAATAAAACCTGCGGCAACCTATATCATCTTAGCTCGAATATTACACATCCGGGAGAACCATATATATACGGTTAGGCACATATCCAGCTGTTAAGAACCCATAATAATCTTCCCTCCAGCATATACAAAACCTTAGCAGATCTCGCATACACCTTTGGCCGAATACTCTAAAGCCATTTCCAGCCTACGAGCACTCTAGACTCAACCATAATAAATCATCTACTAAGATTATTGTATGCTTTTTTTTATTTATTATACTATAAGGCATAATAAATAAATTATAAAAATTAGCCAAGAGTAAGAATTTCTTTCAGAGAGGATATAACAAATTCAACATCTTTATCAGAAACCCAATTGTGAGTAACAAAACGCATTAATCCATCTTCTTCTCCATTAATTTTTATTCCTCTATTGTAGAATTTCTCTACTAATTTATCGCTACTAAATCCAGTACTCCTCATATCAAAGAATACCATATTAATATGGATATATTCCTTATTGACTACTATGCCAGGGATTTTTGACAATTCTTCGCCTAGAACTATAGCATTTTTATGATCTATTTTAAGTTGTGGAATCATCTCACAAAGTGCTACAAGGCCTGCTGCAGCTAGAATACCGGATTGCCTTAAACCTCCACCTAAAACTTTTCTTTTCTTTCTTGCCTTATCAATAAAAATTTTACTGCCCGCAAGCATAGAACCTATAGGTGCACAAAGAGCTTTGGATAGGCAAAACATAACAGAATCACAATACTTAGTAATTTCTTTTGCATCCACATCTAAGTAAGCAGAAGCATTAAAAAGCCTTGCTCCATCTAAGTGAACAGGTACTTCATGCCCTTTTGCCAAGGTGTAAATTTTTTTCATTGTACTTAGAGGTATTACTGTACCGAAGGAATGAGCATTTTCTATGCATATAAGGCCTGTACTAGGATAATGAATGTCTTCTTCCTCTTTTCTGATTTTAGATTCAATTTCTTTAGGATCTAATTCACCCTTATTGCTCATTAGAGTTCTAAGCTGAACCCCAGCAATTATTGATGCACCAGCAACTTCATGCATTACTATATGGCAATCATCACCAAGAATTACTTCATTACCCCTAGTGCAATGAGTAAAAAGTGCTAGTTGATTACCCATTGTACCACTTGGTACAAATAGCGCAGCTTCTTTGCCAACAAGTTTAGCAGCATACTCTTCTAGTGTTTTTACAGTTGGATCATCTCCATAAACATCATCTCCAACTTCAGCTGTGAACATAGCTTGTCTCATATTTTGTGTAGGCTGCGTTACTGTATCACTTCTTAAATCTATAAATTTCATTTTAATAACCTCCCTAAAATATTTATAGATACTATTATAACTTAAATTTTTTTATATTGTAGGGAATAATAAAATCTTAATGGAGTAGTAGTAATATTACTTTTGGTTTTTATGGTAAAATCTATATTAGGGGGTGGTAAAGTAATGAGTGGAACATTTCGATTTATTCATGCTGCAGACTTGCATTTAGGTTCCTTTCTTAATATAAATGGGAAACCACAGGAGGAAATTCAAGGCTTGTGTAAAGACGCTGTCTATGATGCCTTTGAAAGGATATGTAATAAAGCTATTTCATACAAGGTAGATTTTATATTACTTTGTGGAGACGTTTATGATAGCTATTTAAGATCAGTAAGAGGAAATAGTTTTTTTATTAATCAATGCGAAAGACTAAATGAAAAAGATATAAGTGTATATGCTATTTACGGTAATCACGATGCTATAAATGATGCACAGGAATTATTTGCTATGCCACAAAATGTTCATATATTAAGCGCTGATAAAGCAGAGAGTTTTGTGGTATACAAAGAAGGGAAAGTTATAGCAAAAATTATTGGGAAATCTTATAAGCATCGATCCGAAAGAGAAAAAATATATGAAAACTATTTATTGGATAATGATGTTTTTAATATTGCAATGCTACATACTGCTTTAGAAGGGGATAATAAAAATTATGTTCCTTGCACTTTGGAGGAACTTAAGGTGGTGCCTAATATAGATTATTGGGCTCTAGGTCATATTCATAAACTAAGTATTTTAAGCACTATGAAACCTATTATAGCTTTCCCAGGGATTCCTCAAGGGCGTGATATGGGAGAACAGGGAGTAGGGGGAGTTTTCTTAGTTACAGCATGCAAGAAAGAAATTGCCCATATGGAATTCATACCTGTAGCAACAGTTATGTATAAAAGGGTAGAAGTAATAATAGGTGATGAGAATGAAATAGAAAATTATAGTGATTTACTTCGAGTAATTTACGATAAGATAAGTAGTTTAACATATAGTCTTCCTGAAATTTATAGCGAGATTGTTCCTTTAAATGAAGATACATATTCTAAGGAAAGTACGCCTTTAAACGAAGATCTATTGGATGAATTTAAAGGCTATATTGTGAAGCTTATAATAAAAGGAAGAACAGATATGCACGGTGATATAAATAACATGACGGAAGATGATTATAAGCAGTTTATAGAGGATATAAATGAAGAACTGGTCGCCAAAAAATATTTTCTGTGGATAGATTCCATAATATTTAGAACCAAACCACTTATGCAGGATTTTGAAAGTCTAAAAATGCAAAACTCTATTTTTAAGGATTTAGATGAAATAATTAGCTTATATACTGAGGACCCTGAGCATAAAAACCAACTTGCAAAAAATTGGGGATCCATTTGGAAAAAACAAATTTATACAGAAAATATAGATGAAGATAAATTTGATTTTGATGAAGAGATTATGCAGGATATTATATCACAAGCTAGAGAATTGCTTATTGAAAAATTGGCAGAAGCTTTAGAAATAATGTAGGGGTGGTGAGAATTTGAAAATAACACAGCTAGATATTAGAGATTTTGGCGTGTTTCAAGGTGAAAAACTGGAAGACTTGGGTAGCGGCATAATAGTTATTGGTGGTGCAAATAGATCTGGTAAAACTACCTTAATGCAGGTACTTAGAAATATCCCCTTTGGGTTTTCAAAGAATAGCGGTATACCCCCAGCTAAATTCCAATACAATGTACGATGTGATTTATTATTAGATGATGGAAATGGCGTAAATGTACTTTTAAAAGGATTTAGTAATCCGGAGATAGTTTATAATAATGCTACAGACAATAAAGCTACAGACAATAAAGCTAATAAAGGGTTATATAATATAGATAAATCAACCTACAGAGAACTCTTTACCATAAGTCTTGATGAACTCAATAAAAGCTCTGGCAAGGAAGATAGTAACCTACAGTCTATGCTACTGGGTGCAGGTTTTAAGCATATTGCAAAAATTCCTGGAGTTGCTAAAGAGTTAAGGGAAAAAGCTAATACAATCGGTGGAACTCGTGGAAATCCATCAACTAAAATGTTTAAGCCCTTCACGGAGAATATTAAAAAAGGCGTAGAGGGAAGGGAAAAATCCATATCCATGTTAGATACTTTTGCTGAAAAGAAAAATAGCTTGTCCCATCTTCAGGCTACCATAATTTCAAAGGAGAAGCAGCTTGAGATTAGCAATAATAATATAATTAAATTAGACATTTTAAGGCACAATTACGAGCTTAACCAAGACAGAAAAAATATTGAGGGTGAGCTTCAAACATATTTTTTTAGTCATAGTGATATAAAGGAATATAATATAGAAAAAGCAAAGACCCTAAAAACTCAATATATTAAAGAGTTAGAACAGTACAATAATGACAACAATGGATTTCAAAGAGAAATAATCACAGAGAAACCTATGAAAGAATTGCTTTTAGGTAGCAAGGATTTAATTAGTGATTTTTATAATGGAATATCAGGCATTAAGGAAATGAACAAGAACCTACTAAGTGAAAAAAATGAGTATTATGAGAAAACACAGTTATTAATGAATAAAATTAAAAAATCAAATGATAACTGGTCTAGTTTTAAAGGTATTTCAGAGATTAATTGTGATGAGGTGCAACAGTGCATTTTAATACAGAATATTGAAAAATTTAAAAAGGCAGAATACGATAGAGCACTTTGTGATAAAAGAAGTGGAGACCTCAAAATCCAAAGGGAGATCTTAGAAAAACAAATAGTAACCTGCGATTCTGCAACTTATATGAAAAAGTATTTTTATCTTACAATATCTTTTATGATTTTAGGCTTGGCATTATTTTTTATAGATAAATTGCTTGGGTGTTCACTAATAATAATTGGGGCAATAGGATCAGCCCTATATTTGTTTATAAATTACTCAAATAGCAAACTAATTATAAATAGAAATATAGAAATTAAAACTCAGATAGAGAATAGATCAGGTGATATCAGTAATAATTCCCAGGAAATAATAAGCTTAGATGAGGATTTAAGAGAACTAAACAACATAATGGACGAGTATAGGGACATTCTAAAGCTTGATGGAAGAGTCTCAGTAGAAGGTATCAAGGATTATTTTAAAACCGTGTCTTATTTAAAGGATGAAATATCGGAGTACTATTTATTAAAGAAAAAACTAAGCAGTCACTTTAATACCCTTAATGAATCTTTAAGTAGTATTGGTGAGGTGCTTAAAAAATTTACTGAGTTTAATACTAAAAATCCAGAGGAAATAAATTTAGATAATATTGAAAATATTTGTAGCGACATACTGCTAAAGTTAGAGGAGTTATATAAGCATTTGATACTGGTGGAAAAAGCCCATGAAAGTTACTTAAAATTAAACATGGTAGAGCATGAAATATTGGGGCTCCTTGGAAGCAATTACTTAGAGGATATAATATTAAATATAGAAAAGTATATAAGTCAGGGAGAAAAGTATATAAAATATTTAAATATGCAGAACGAATTAAAAATTATTCAGGAGAAGTTATTGCAATCGGTAAAAAGCCAGCGTATAAAAAAAATATTATATGATGGGAAAGTAGAAGCTGCGCCCAGTGATGATGCAAATCTATTAAAAATCCTTGAAAATTTATATAGGGAGTATATCAATATAGATGAACTCACTTATGAATATGAGGGATTAAATGCTGAAATTAAAGAATTGATAGGGCAATTGGATATTTTAAAGAATGAAAAACAAACTTTAAAAGATGAACTCCTAGCCTTAAATTCTGATGAGATGTTAGTGCAATACGATAAAGAAATTAGACAGGCAAGAGGCCACTTGCGGCCCCTTGCAGAAAAATATGCTGTTTATAATACAGCAGCTTTATTACTCGAAAAAATCAGAGAAAAGTTTTTAGAAAGTACTAAGGATAAGTTATTAAAAGGAGCTAGTGATATTCTAAGTGAAATAACCTCTGGGGAATACAAAGATATTGTGCCTATGGAAGATTTAATGCAGGGAGACTTTAAAACTGTATTACGAGATGAGAGTGTTAAGGAGAGTTCAAGAGAGTTAAGCAGGGGCACAAAAGAACAATTATTTTTGGCAGTTCGTATAAGCAGAATAAAAGAAATTAAGCCAAGTTTACCAGTGATTTTAGACGATTCCTTTGTTAACTTTGATATTGCACATACGAAAAATACAGTTAAGGCATTAGTACAGCTTTCAAAAACTCATCAGATTTTTGTACTTACCTGTCATGCAACTTTAGTAGAGTTAATAAATGATCTAGAGAAGCAGGCACAATATTTCAAATTAGACAAGGGTAAGTTTGAAAAAAGCACAGGGGGAGATTTGAAAAAATATCTAAAAGAACTATAAGTGCATTTCCTTTGAAATAGGTGCGTAAAAAATGGTATAATAGATTGCTTAATACAATTATTAGAGCATGTATTATAGAGTTTGTTAATACTTCAGCTCCGCAGGAGATGATTTAATGGAAAGTGAAGTGGTAATTATTAGTAAGGCGTTATTTATTACAGAGAAACCAAGTGTTGCTGCGGAATTTGCCAAAGTCTTAAAAATAAATGGTAGAAAGTTTGATGGATATATAGAGTCTGATAAAGCTGTTGTTACATGGTGCGTGGGACATCTTGTTACTATGAGTTACCCAGAAAAATATGATGCAAAGCTTAAAAAGTGGTCTTTAGATACTTTGCCATTTTTACCTAAAAAGTATAAATATGAAGTTATAGATGGAGTGAAAAAACAATTTAATATAGTTAAAAGCCAACTAATACGTGAAGATATTGATAGAATTTATGTTTGTACAGATTCGGGGCGAGAAGGGGAGTACATATATAGATTAGTAGATGAAATGGCGGGGACTCCTAATAAGCAAAAACGAAGAGTGTGGATAGATTCACAAACGGAAGCTGAGATTATTCGAGGAGTTAAAGAAGCAAAGGATTTGAGTGAATATGATAATTTATCTGAAGCGGCCTATTTAAGAGCAAAAGAGGATTATCTAATGGGAATTAATTTCTCAAGGCTTTTAAGTTTAGTATATGGAAAAACTGTAAGCAATTATCTTGGAAAAAATTATATAGTTATTGCTGTGGGACGAGTAATGTCTTGTGTGCTTGGAATGGTAGTTCAAAGGGAAAGAGAAGTTCGCGAGTTTGTTGTTACTCCTTTTTATAAGATTATGGTCAGTTTTAAGGTAGATGAAGGTTGTAATTATGAGGGAGAATGGAAAGCCGTAGAAGGTTCTAAGTATTTTGATTCACCTATGCTTTATAATGAGGGTGGGTTCAAAACCAAGGAAACGGCGGAAAAGTTGATGGGAGAACTAAGGGATTCAAGTATAGATGGTAAAGTTTTCGTTGAAAATATTACTAAGAAAAAAGAAAACAAAAATGCTCCGCTGCTTTTTAATTTAGCAGAAATACAAAATGAGTGTTCTAAGAAATTTAAAATAAATCCAGAGCAAACGCTTAGTCACATTCAAGCATTATATGAGAAGAAAATGCTTACATATCCAAGAACGGATGCTAGGGTATTGACTACAGCGATAGCAAAAGAAATAGATGAGAATATAAAAAAATTAACGAAGTTAAATGGAAATGCTGAGATAAATAATATAGCTCAGACTATTTTAGGGAAAAAATGGTATAGTAATATAGCTAAAACAAAATATGTTGATGATAGCAAGGTAACAGATCATTATGCTATTATTCCAACAGGTGAAGGGCTTCAAAACTATTCATCATTAAAGGATATACAAAAGAAAATTTATGACTTAGTGTTACGACGGTTTTTGGCGATTTTTTATCCGCCTGCTGTGTATAGTAAGGTCTCTGTTATAACAAAGATTGACAAAGAAAGATTTTTCACCTCAGACAAGGTGTGCGTTGAACTTGGATATTTGGAGGTTTTAAAACCGGATAGGGATAGCAATGATAGTGAAAGCACAAATATGAAATTTTTGAGTACATTAAAAAAAGGTCAAAGTGTAGAAATTGAAGATTTAGTTGTAAAAGAAGGTAAAACTTCTCCCCCTAAAAGGTTTACCACAGGTTCAATTATTATAGCTATGGAAAATGCAGGTAAGCTAATTGAAGATGAAGAACTAAGAGAACATATAAAAGGGTCAGGTATTGGTACAAGTGCCACTCGTTCAGGGATTTTAACGAAGCTTGAAAAAATAGAATACATTAAATCTAATAATAAAACACAAGTAGTTATGCCTACTCTACTTGGAGAAATTATCTATGATGTGGTGAAAAATTCTATCCCCACGCTTTTAAATCCAGAGTTAACAGCTAGTTGGGAAAAAGGATTAACCATGGTTACTCAAAAAGAAATAGCTGGAGATTTGTACATGGAAAAGCTTGAAAATTATATTATTAAAAATAATGATAGGGTACTTAAACTGAATAATGGACAAAGGCTTAAAAACAATTTTGATATGGTAAGTGGGTTTTACAAAAATTCAAAAGCTAAGGTGGAATAATAGAAAAGATAAGCAGAACGTAAAATATATCTTCTGCTTATCTTTTTTCTGAATTTCACTGATATTATAATTAAAGGGAGATGGCTCTAATTGGCAAAAGATAAAATAATCTATGTTTGTAAAGAGTGTGGGTCACATGCTCCAAAATGGATGGGTAAATGTAATGATTGCGGTGCATGGAATTCATATGAAGAGAAAGTGGTTAAGGCGGGCTCTGCTAAATCAAATACTTTAAATAGTATGGGAACAACAACTAAACCTACAAAACTAAAGGCGGTTGTACAGGCGAACAGTGATAGAATAATTACTGGAGTTTCAGAGTTTGATAGGGTTATGGGTGGAGGAATAGTTAGAGATAGTGTGACTATTATATCTGCTCCCCCAGGGGCGGGAAAGTCTACACTTTTGCTACAACTCGCAAATTCACTGTCATTAAAAGGATATAAGGTTTTATATGCGTCTGGAGAGGAAAGTAATAGCCAAATTAAAAATAGAGCTGACAGAACAATAAAAGAGATAGCTGATAATTTTTGGGTTGTTTCAGATACAAAGTTAGATGAAATATTACAACATATAGAAACTGTTGATGCTGATTTAATAATACTTGACAGTATTCAAACATTCACTTTGGAGGAATATTCAAGTTCGAGGGCTGGTTCTCCTACTCAAGTAATTGAATGCGCCACAGCTTTAAAGGATAAAGCAAAAAATCCAGAGAGGCCAAGAGCTGTTTTTCTGGTTGGGCAAATGACAAAGGCAGACGAGATGGCAGGACCGCGCATATTAGAGCATTTAGTAGACACTGTATTATATATTGAAGGAGAAGATGGAGAAGAGCTAAAACACTTGGTAAGTAAGAAGAACCGTTTCGGAAATACGGAAGAGAGTGGTATGTTTAGGCTTTCGGACATAGGAATGGAAGAGATTACTGATCCTTCTGAGTTTTTTATGACCAAAAGAGATGAGTTGGTTCCAGGAAGTGCCTTAGCTGTTATAAAGGATGGAACAAGACCCATTGTTATAGAAATAGAAAGTCTTGTATCTAAATCTTTTACTCCTTACCCGAGTAGGTTAAGTGAGTGTTTTTCAAGGAAGGAGCAACTGGGAACCCTTATTTCTATTCTTGAAGAAAGGGGAGGGATAGGGCTTTATGATAAGAATGTTATTATAAAAGCAACAGGGGGTCTTAAATTAACTGAAACATCGGTGAATCTTGCTGTAGTTATGAGCATCGCATCTTCTACGCTTAATCATGGGATAGCTACAGATACAGTATTTATTGGAGAACTGGGTCTTACTGGTGAATTAAAAAAAGTCCCATCTTTAGAGCAAAGACTAAAAGAAGTAGACAGGATGGGGTTTAAAAAGGCTTATATACCTCAAAATTGTTTAAAAGCAGGGGTTAAATTTAAGAAATTAAAGGTTATCCCATGTAAAAAATTAACCGATGTTATTGAAAAAGAATTTAAGCAATAATGAAAAGGCCACTGAAATATTTATACATATTTCAGTGGACTTTTCCGATAGGTCGCGGGTCTGTCCCACCTATCATTGTTAGCCGCCAGACCGTTCTCTTCCATGGTCGCGCAAGAGCTCCATCTTTGAATATGGAGATGCACAATAGTATGGAACTTCACTTTTCAAGCTCTTATTTGGAGTCACGCAGGAGAAACTTCATACGGATTGCACTCTTATTTTATAATTAATTCAAATAGTTTTTTAGCTGCCTTTTTAGGACCATCTTTTTCTTGTCCTTTTACACCCAAGGAAGTTCTGATTTGTCCAACTTTTACCCCTGTTTTGAAGAATTCGTCAAAATAGTTCACTAGAAGTACATCTACTAGTTCTTGTTTTTGAACAGGACCAAAAGGGTTTGCAAAATAAGAGGTTACAAGACCTAATTCAGTAGTAGTACCTTTTGCCATCCTTGACCCTCTTTTGCAAACATCAATAGCGTCCGCAGGATTCGTAAAGAAATTAATTTCTTCAATATCACAGGTTACTTCTTCATAATTATTTGCATAGAGAAATAAATCTATGGGATAACCCTTAATAATATCTTTATAGCTTGCTACTGGCATAACAAGTCTTGCATTAATTTTATCAGGATTCATAAATATGCTTCTATCAATTTCTTTAAAGGCATAACCTGCATCTAAATCATCGAGTCTTACGAAAGCACCAATTTCAGTTCCAAAGGCTAATGGTTTAGCACCTTCGTTTAGAGTAAGAACGCCCATGTCATCAAAGACTATGGTCATGTCACTGATATAATCTTCACTTAAACTTCTAAAGGCTTCTAAGCATTCA
The DNA here is from genome assembly GCF_055081135.1 of Clostridium sp. CM036. Classification (NCBI taxonomy): domain Bacteria; kingdom Bacillati; phylum Bacillota; class Clostridia; order Eubacteriales; family Clostridiaceae; genus Clostridium; species Clostridium sp. CM036. Next base: position 108,170 of record NZ_CM143652.1, read on the forward strand.
GACTTACCCGCACCGCTATCACCCATGATAACAATATTTGCGCTGTTACCATTATTCATAATAATGTTTACCATTGCGCCATGAATTGGCAGAGAACCGCGTTTAATCATTATTAAGTTATGAAGTGTTAAGGTCATCTTTTTTACATATCCGAAATAATCAATTTCATCGCCATAACTTATATAGCCAAGCATGATATTATTTGCTACATCATCATAAAATACTGTGCTGCCTTTAGAAGAGGAATTTTTAATATTAGAAGAATCTTTACCACCAAAAACAAAAACTATATCTGGCTTAATGCCCCTATATTCGCTTTCACTTGCCATTTCAAAGAGGTTACATAGCGTTATTGCATGGGCCATAAAATCTCTGTGAATATAAATGAATGCAAGTAAAGTGCCTACTTTAGCTGGATAACAAAACCAATGGTCTGTGCTTATAGTACAATTTTTCAATGGGTTTTCAAAGCATTCATTAAAAATTCCATTACGAGTATTCTTTTTAGGGTAGCTTATATAAGGTAAATCTAATATTATTGAATCAATAAATGGAACGTCTTTTAATAGCTCATATCCAGAAGGCATTGGCCAATATGCATTATTAACAATTAGACCAGCATTGCCACCTGCGGGCAGTTGCCTGTAAACCTTAGGTTTATATCCAACAACATTCTCTTCAATTTTTCTGTATAAATTAAGTATAAGCATTGAAAAATTATTGTTAGCTTCAACAAAGCTTGTTTTCTCAAGGCCATCATTGATTTTATTGTTGTGAATTACAGTGTATCTTTCAAGTTTTCTCCAAAAGCCATAGAAATCTTCTATAAAATCAATAAAAGTATCCTTGCTACTTATAAGGGAACTATATTTAGTGTTTAAATTTGTAATCTCATGTACATTTAATACAGATAAGAGTTTAAATAAATGTACAATGAAGACATCTAAATTCTCATTGTCTGTGTGTGCATTTTGGATTAAATATTTATATATATTCGATTTTTTCTTTTTTATTTTTTTGAGATATGCGTTGAAAACCCGTCGAAAGCCAGCACTTTCTAATAGGGTTTCAGGACTATTACAGTATTTTGCAGTGAAATTTATCATTACTTTATCGTTACTTAAAGAAAATTCTTTTTTCAAATTGGCACCTCCATATGTGAGTAGATAATTTTTGCGTTTTAACGAAATGAAATTAATATAAAAAAACATTTCATAAGTGACGGTTGAAACTTGAATACTATAATATAATACTGCAAAAATGAAATATTAACAACACCTAAATTGCATAAATCGTATTTTAATATATTATGCACATGAAAATATACAGGGATATAGACATACTAGGATACTGAATTGTTATTTTTAAAATGTGCTTTATAATAATAATATATTAGAGTAACTAGATATTGGCAACTATCTTAATGTTTATGTGGAGCTTATCATATTTAAGCATAAAGGTTATATCAGAAGAGGTAGAGCCAACATTATCGGCATTTTATAGATTTATGTTAGCTGCAATAATTTTATTTATAACATTAAAAGTGAAATTCCATAAGGAAAAAGTTTTAAAAGAGGAGAAGTTTAAATTTGCCTTGGGTGGTCTCTTTGGAGTAACACTATATTTTATATTTGAGAATAGGAGACTTGATGACTCTTGGAGCAGTATTTTCTTGGATGATTTACAACATTGTTTGTAGTAGTTTTAAAGGGAATTATAAAGTTATAACTATAAATACTTATGAAATTATGTAGGGGTAATTATTATAACCTACTATTAGAAAAAGCGCATAGCGCTAATTTTTTGAAAAGACAACTAATGTTCATCAGGAAATATCGCATTTATAACGTTTATGATGGTTTCATTACAAATTTTATAATTAATTTGTAGACCATTTCTTTCACCTTTGATAATTCCAAAAGATTTTAGTTTTTGAAGATGCTGAGAGACGGTGGATTGAGGAAGGTTTAAACAGTTCTGCATATAGCTAACATTGCAGCGTCCTTTGTTCATAAGTCCTCTAATAATACATATTCGTGCAGGGTGAGCAATAGCTTTTAATAAATCAGCAATTTCTGTATATTGTTCAAAATTCGCATTCATAAAAAATCTCCTTTTAAAAATCAATAAATTTTATCTTAGATTTGTTTTATACATTATATGTAATGAAAAATATAACAACTTATAATATATTAATATTCTTATATTAGTATATTACGATATAAATGTCAATATACTCGCAAAAAAATTATTTGAAAAGCCTAAAAAAGGACTATATTAATTTTTGAATTAATATAGTCCTTAAACTCGCAAATACCTATTTGAATCTCATTCCTCTACTATGACGATTTTTACGTCGGTTGATAGAAGAAATTAATAATACAATTAATGCTAAAACTACGATTAGTACAATGGCAGCTGCAGCATAGATAATTATATTATCTTTAATAAGAGCAGATTTTGAAATCATTGGATATAATTTATAGCTTTTTTCAGCATCTTTTTGTTTGAAAAGTAATGTCCCAACAGAAGTCTTTTTATTAAGTTTCCATGCATTCGTGAGGGAAACTTTAGAGGAAGTTTGTGGTGCGACATCATTTTTATAAAAAGTCACATCTTCCTTTGACTCTAATGGCACATCAATTGTTTTTTCTGGTCCTATGAATGGAATAACCTTATAGGGTACAGAAATTGTTTTGATTTCAGTAGCTTTTTTATTAAGCACTTCTTTTTTAGCGTCATAACTAAAGTCAATTAGTTTTTTCATATCTTCAAATACCTTTGTATCTTTTGCATCATTCTCAGAATTCATAACAACGCCTATGATATGGCGACCGTTACGTTCATATATAGAAACTAAGCATCTTCCAGCCTTTTCTGTATAGCCAGTTTTACCACCTATGTTGCCTTCTATGCCAAGAAGTTTATTTCTATTCTGAACAGTAGCTTCGACCCCATTAGCAGATTTTATTATACTTGTTTTTTTACCCATAGACTTTTTTACCCAATCATTTTTATAAGCAGCTCTACCTAAAAGAGTTAGGTCATAAGCAGTTGTATAATGTTGATCATTTTTATCATCCAAACCATTAGGTGTGATAAAATGAGAGCCTTTCATTCCTAGATTCGTAGCCTTGTCATTCATCATTTTAGCAAAATTAGTTGGATTTTGACCAACGTTATCGGCAATCATATAGGCTATATCATTTCCCGAATAAAGAAGAAGTCCATCCATTACGTTGTCAGCGGACATTGTATCTCCAATTGCTACAGGCTGTACATTTAGATTATAAGAGTAAGATGGTTGTTCTTTTGCAGTTTTTGTATAATTTAAATTATCTGTTGATTTTTTATTTTCAGCTAGTAGTAAAGCTGTAATAAGCTTTGTAATACTTGCTGGGTACATCTTATTATCAATGTTTTTGGTGTAAATAATTTCGTTAGTATCCATATCTACAGAAATGGCAGCTTTACCAATTAATTCTGGTGGGTTAACAGCAGCTAAAACAGTTGTAGAAAATATTAAAGTAAACACTAGTGTAAATAATAAAAGCCGATTTTTTCTTTTCAATTTTCATCTCTCCATTTGTATTGAATTTTATCTTTATCTATTGATAATTATAAAGCAAGTATATCATTTTAAGATATTAAGAACAAGGTACATTGATTAATGAAGATGTATTTAGGATGAAGTTAATACAATATATTTATGTTTGATATGTGAGAACCAAAATAATGAAAGGTTTGGTTTATTATTTGAGTATCTTGGTATAGTATATAAGTAGGTTGAATCAGGAGGTAATAGGTATGGTAAATAAGCTAGAAAAAATATTTAAAAATAGAGATTCTAAGGTTATTGGAGAATTTAAAGAAAGTGCAGTTATGATATTACTTACGGAGGATGCAGAGGGATTATCTATTGTATTTGAAGTGCGTGCACACAAATTAAGAAGCCAGCCAGGTGATGTTTGTCTTCCAGGTGGAAAGGTGGAACTAGATGAAAATCCAAGGGAAACTTCTATAAGAGAAACTATGGAAGAATTAAATTTGAAAATCGATCAAATTGAAATTATAGGGGATATGGATTATTATATAAGCCCTTATGGTAACTTGCTATATGCTTTTGTAGGCAAACTAAAATATGGTGAAATAAATCCTAATGAGGATGAAGTAGATCACGTTTTTAAAGTTCCACTAAAATTCTTTTTGGAAAATGAACCACTGCTTTATAGAATGGAGATAGGTCCCATAAACCAAGAGGGTTTTCCTTTTCATTTAATAAATGGAGGAAAAGACTATAAGTTTAGAAAAGGGTATCTAGATGAGCATTTTTATGAATATAATAACTATAAGATATGGGGTTTTACAGGGCAGATTATTAAAAGTTTTATTGAAATTTTACAAAACAGTAATAAGAAATAGATTATTACTGTTTTGTAGTTATATTATTTACTGCGTGCGACTTTGTTTTTCTTAATGAATAATAAAACACTTAGTGAGATAAGAACCAAATAGATAAAAACATATATAATTGAAACTAATCCTGATTTATAGAAAAATTTTAGATAAATAAACGCACTTTGCGATATTAAGGCCCAAAATAGAGAAATAAAAGCCATGATATTATTTCCGTGTCTCCAATGCTCAGGGTCTTTCATTGATCCAATGATTTTATCTCGTCTTTTACTTTTATCACCTGTGTTAATTACTAGAAATTTGTAATACAAGAAAAATATAAATGATACTATAGAAATTGCAAAAAACATATATGATAATGAAGTACTGGTTACATTCAAAAAAATCACTCCTTTTAGCAATTAATATGCCCTAAAAGTTAAAAAATATGTTTAGTTAGCTGATGATTAGCATACTTAATTTGAACATATCAAAAAAAGAGTGGAAAAGTCCACCCTTTAAAAATCACTATTCTTTGTTGTCAGAGACGATGCCTTCATAATAATCAGTTCCCCACTTACACATAACGTCTAATATAGGCATTACACTTTTGCCTTGTTTTGTTAAAGAGTATTCTACCTTAGGAGGAACTTCTGCATAAACTTTTCTATGAACCATTTCATATGATTCTAATTCTCTAAGCTGTTGTGTTAACATTTTTTGTGTTATTCCACCCATGGAGCGTTTCAATTCGCTAAATCTTAATACACCGTTTTGGGCTAATTTCCAAAGAATAATTGGCTTCCACTTACCACCTATTATATCTAGTGTTAACTCTATGGCACAACTATATTCTTTATTATTTATTTTCATAATTTTATCGCTCATAATACCTCCTAGTGTTAGTTCGAGTGGTAACAGTTCTTAGTATACTAAGTAACTTATAAGTGAGTACTTGATTAAAAAACCTTTGGTATATACAATTATATCATTGATATATTTTATATACAATGATATAATCCTCCTTAAAAAAGGAGGGAAAGAAATGAAAGAAATTCATACATGGCATAAAGAGACTATTGGGTCAAAAGTAGTAGAGGTTCTTAAAAAAAATGGTTTTTCAGCAGTTTATTTAAAAAAAGGTGAGGAAGCCTCAGAATTTATAATGAGTAATGTACACAAGGGTGACAGAGTAGGTTTTGGAGGATCAATGACTATAAGTGAACTTGGTATACAAGAAAAGGTAAAGGCCATGGGAGGAGTTGTGTTAGATCATGGTGATCCAACTTTAACACCTTACGAAAAAGTGGAGACTATGAGGGGTGAGCTCCTTAGTGATGTTTATTTATGTAGTTCTAATGCTGTAACTTTAGATGGAGAGCTTGTTAACGTTGATGGGGCAGGAAATAGAGTGGCAGCAATGAGCTTTGGACCTAAAAAAGTCATTGTTGTAGTAGGGGTTAATAAAATTTGTAAAAATGAAGCTTCAGCTTTTGAACGAATAGAACAAATTGCGGCACCAAAGAATAATATGAGACTAAATATGCCCAATCCTTGTACTAAGACGGGAGTTTGCAATGACTGCAAAACAGATACTAGAATCTGTAGGATCTATTCTGTAATTAAAAGAAAGCCTATGAGAACTGATATTACTGTAGTTGTAATTGGTGAGGACTTCGGTTTTTAACGATATTTCAGCACCGCAGGTGATGATTTAATGACATCTCAGAAGGGAAGATAATTTGTATATTTTTGTCTATATATTTATATGTAAAATTTAAAAAAGCACTTCAAATTATCACTAGAATGTCTTATAATGTTATGAGAGTAATGATGTTACTTAAATAACAAAATATGGGACGAGGTGATGAAATGTTACAGTGTGATTTTCTGACAACTATAGAAGAAGAAGTAGACTGCTTTAAGGAGTGTGCATTACATAAATGGGTAGATAATGGAGGGAAATGCCCGTTTGATGAATTGAGAAATTATAAACCATTTGATATTAAAAATATTTCTGATTATGATTTATTTAGTGATGATAAAACTTCACCACTTAGATTACTATACAAAGAATACTAGTAGGAATATTAATGAAAGTTTGTGTATAATATCTAATAATAGGATATAATTTAGTTTATAAATATACAATGCGGGGGAGTGAATTTAAATGGAAAGAACTTTGGTTTTAATTAAACCAGATGGAGTTAAACGAGGACTTATTGGGAAAATTCTTAATCAATATGAAGAGAAATCATTAGAAATTGTGTCGCTCAAAATGATTACTGCTACAAAGGACATTGCTAAAAAACATTATAGTGAACACGCAGGAAAGAAATTTTTTGATGCGTTAATAAATTATATTACTGAAGGTAAAATATGTGCAATTATTTTAATGGGTGAAAAAGCTGTTGATGTAGTGCGTAAAATCAATGGAGATAAGGATCCTGTAAAAGCGGAACTTGGCAGTATAAGAGGGAAATTCACTTTGGATAAAACTAAAAATTTAGTTCACGCCTCTGATAGCATTGAAAGTGCAGAACATGAGATTGCGTTATGGTTTCCGGAGCTTGCGAGCCTTCAAAAGCTTACATACCAAGATCAGTATAAGGGAACTGTTGATTTGTTTTCAAAAACAGATGGTCTATCAATAAATGTATAATTTTAACTAAAAGGCTAACCAATAATATTGGCTAGCCTTTTTAAGTATTTCCATATTAATCACATATTACATGTGGTTAATGAGAACCACAATGTCCACCGCAACCATTACAGGATTGTTTGCCAGCACTAGAACAATGGCTCTTGGCATCTTTCGGCAATAATGTCTTAATCCAAAATCTAGAATCTTTATAGGCTACTGTGAGTTCATTTATGTTTTCTAAAAGAGTTTCATCATATAATATTGGTAAATTATCAATATTATTTTTTATGTCTCCAGTTTTAAAATTATCTAAGTAAATATCAACTTTTGCAGTTTTGCAACAACCGCTGACGTATACAAATCGCACACTATCATAAGCATCGTCAAGTTTAATCATTTCCATAAGATTATCAAGAGCAATTTTTGAAAGCTTGATTTTTAAAGGTTGTGCCATAAGTCCTCCTAGTATAACTCTTGGGGATAACAAATATATTTCTGTTACTCCTCGAGGGTTTCAGAATAATGAGTTAATAGACCTTGCTTTAGGTTCCATAAATTCCAAGAAAGATCCACATAATATGCATGAGGATTATCAAATCTTAAAACTTCTGTCCATAACTTAGATACTTCTTGTTCAGAAAATGCTTTTATTTCCATAACAGACGGAGATTCATAAATCTGCTGTCCATTTTCAAATAGTTTAACCATAAGTTCTTTTACATAGTAATGTTTAAGATTTTTCTTTTTCCAGGTATAAACTGGATTAAATATTTCAAGTGGTCTACTTTCATCGATTTTCTCATCATGTAAGGTAATAAAATCTGCAATGGCCTTGTGTGATGTTTTATCGAAAATTCTATATAATTTTTTAAAAGCAGGATTGATGATTTTTTCTGCATTCTCACTAATCTTAATTTTTGGTATTATTTCTCCATCATTCTCAACTGCAACGAGTTTATAAACACCGCCAAACACTGGTTCCGATCTTGCAGTAATAAGTCTCTCACCAACACCAAAGTTATCAATTTGTGCCCCATTTTCCAAAACACCGCTTATAATATATTCATCCAGTGAGTTAGAAACCGTAATCTTTACATCTGAGTATCCAGCTTCATCTAAAATTACTCTAACTTTTTTAGTTAGATAGGTAATATCACCACTATCAATTCGTATTCCTTTAGGTCTTTTACCCATAGGTTTAAGTACATCATTAAATACTTTTATGGCATTTAGAATCCCAGAGCGTAGTACGTTATAAGTATCTATAAGAAGTACACAGTTATCGGGGTAGGTTATAGTCCAAGATTTAAAGGCATCATATTCAGTATCAAAAAGCTGTACCCAACTATGAGCCATAGTTCCAATGGCTGGGATATCAAACATTTCTTCAGCGATAGTGCAAGCAGTACCAACACAACCACCAATAACGGCGGCACGTGCTCCATATATAGCGCCATCATAGCCTTGAGCACGCCTAGAACCAAATTCCATAACAGGTCTACCCTTTGCGGCTCTACATATTCTACTCGCTTTTGTAGCTATTAAAGTTTGATGATTTATTGTGAGTAGTATCATTGTCTCAACAAATTGAGCTTGTATAATAGGTCCTTTAACTATAACCAAGGGTTCACCAGGAAAAACAGGATAACCTTCTGGCACCGCCCAGACATCACAAGAAAATTTAAAATCCTTTAAATAATCTATAAAATCATCTGAAAAATCATTTTTGCTTTTTAGATAGGATATATCATCATTTGAAAATTTCAAATTAGAAAGATATTCAAGTAATTGTTGTACCCCGGCCATAATACAATATCCACCACCGTCAGGTATTCGTCTAAAAAACATATCAAAGTAGGCAATTTTATCTTGAACATTATTATCTAAATAACCGTTTGCCATAGTTAATTCGTAAAAGTCTACCAGCATTGTTAGGTTTCTTTCGTTCCTCACATTAAAATCTTTTGAGTGTTTCATAATTTTTCCCCTTTGAAATTTAATAAAAGTATATAATGAAATTATAACATAATTATATATTAATGTTTAGATAAGATTATTAAAATAGTAAATTGGGTATAAGCATAATATATGAGCAATTTAAAGTAGGTGGATGAAAGTGGAGACAAAACATAATATGGATAATAAAATAGTAAGCAAGAAAATAAATTCGAAATTAAGTAAAGAGCAAAAGGATGCTGTTTATTCTGTTAACAGAAATTTATTAGTAACAGCAGGACCGGGTAGTGGTAAAACAGTAGTTATTGTTAATAGGATTGTTCATTTAATAAATGAGAAAAATGTTAAACCAAAAAACATTATTGTCATTACTTTTACAAGAGCTGCGGCTATTAATATGAAAAGTAGATATGTTGCTATTAATGGAAAGGAGAGGGTTCCGTTTTTTGGAACATTTCATGGTTTGTTTTATAAGATTCTTAAGAACTATTACGGACAGATAAACATAGTAGATACACTAGAGGTATATAAACTCATAAAAAATGTACTTATGTCATATTTGGATGAGGTAGGTGATGAAAAAGTAAAGGAAGTTATAAATAATATTTCAGTATTCAAAACAAGTGGAAAGCTAATGGAAAATTTCTCTCCAAGTATTGATAAAGGAATCTTTATAGCGGCCTATAACATTTATGAGCAGTATAGAAAAGAAAAAAACTTATTTGATTTTGATGATCTTCAAATAGGGTGCAGAGATCTGTTTATAAAAAATTACACAATACTTAAGGGGTATAGAAGTTTATTTAAACATATTTTAGTAGATGAATTTCAAGATTGTGATTCTATGCAAGTTGAGATACTAAAGCTTTTAAATGAAGAAAATTCTATTTTTGCAGTAGGAGACGAGGACCAATGTATTTATGGTTTTAGAGGGTCGAATCCTGAGTGCATGGTTAAGTTTTCAGAGCATTTTGTAGGTGGAGGGAAATTACCCTTGTCTACTAACTATAGATGTCCAAAGAATATAGTAGAAATATCCATGAACATTATAAAAAATAACGACTTGAGAAATGAAAAGGATATAACAGCATTTAAGCAGTATGATGGCATCGTTGCAGTACTTAACAATGTGAATGAGAACTCACAGGCAGAGGAAATTAGCTGTATTATTCAAAAATATAAGAAAAATAATGGAAAAAATTATAGAGATAATGTCATATTGTACAGAACAAACGTAGAGTGCAGAAGTCTAATAGATGTCTTTATCAAAAAAAGAATACCTTTTAAGCTTTTAGACAAGGAGTATGACTTTTTTCAACATTTCATTTGTAAAGATATAATTGCATATTTTAAATTAAGTATTGATAAAAGTGATAGAGAGAGTTTTGTCAGAATAATTAATAAGCCCTTTAGATATATAAGTAAACTAAACTTAGATAAATTAAAAAGAAATCCCGTAAAAGAAGACTGTTTTGAAATGCTAAAAGATATTGAAGAAATACCGGTATTTCAAATGAAGATGCTAGATAAGTTAAAAAAGGATATACATTTTTTAAATAAAATTTCATTAGAAAACGCTATAGATAATTTAGTCTTAAGTATAGGATATCATGATTATATTAAAGGGTATTGCACTAAATTTAAGATAGATTTAGGTGAGATGGAGGATGTTATTGACGAGTTTAGACAATCAGCAGAAGGATATAACTCTATAATAACTTTTCTAGCCCATGTGGACCAGGTTAAAGAGGAAATTAGTAAGCATAAGAAAAATATAGATGAGGATGCAGTAATACTTAGTACAATTCACGGTGTTAAAGGTATGGAGTTTGAAAATGTATACTTAATAAATTGCAATGAGGAAAATATCCCCCATGTAAATAGTATAGATAATAACCTAGAGGAAGAAAGAAGACTATTTTATGTTGGAATTACAAGAGCTATAAACAATGTTTGGCTTTGCATTAGTAAAAATGTAAAAGGAAAAGCGAAAGAAACCTCACGATTTATTAGAGAGTGCAATATTTTAGGATCAAGCGATTCGGATTTGCCTTTTAAAGAAGGCGACGCGGTGATGCATAAAAGTTTTGGGAGTGGAGTCGTAATTGCAATTACTAGTAAAGAGTTAGAGATTAAGTTTGAGGGAGAAATTATAAGAAAATTTGACGTCAATGTATTGTATAATAACTCTTTAATTTCAAAAGTATAGCAAATGTAATGCAATACATAACAACAATTGACAAAGTATGTAAATATGGTATACTGAAAAATGAATTGTGTATTAAGGAGGGTATTTAATGGTTGCCTTTAAGCAAATGTGGGATGATGTAAGGTTAATTTTGTCAAATGGAAAGCACTCAGATATAGAAATTGTGGAGAGATTTAACTGTGGATTTACAGTTAAAGAGAGAGGTAATATAATTTTTATTACAAGAGATGACTTCGTGGATTTTTGGTGCAAGCTATTGTACTATAATGAATTATCATTGGAACAGGCTTTAAAAGATGATAAATCAAAACCAAAATACATTTATACTATTATAAAAAAATTACCTTATGTATCAGAAAGTTCCGGTGTAATTAAGTTATTACAGTAGTTTTATTGAATGTTACAATATAATTTTATTAAGCTCATATTCTATGAATATGAGCTTAATAATTTAATTTACAGTGATGGGAATAATAGGAATGTAATTGAAATATATTGGGAAAAATAGCGTAAAGGGGTGTATATAGTGAATTTTTTAGATATGGCAAAAAATATTGAAAGTGAATTAATAGACATAAGAAGAGGCTTTCATGAAAACCCTGAATTAGGGTTTGATTTATTTAAAACCTCCCAGAAGGTAAAAGATTTTTTATTAAAGGAAGGCATTGAGTTTTATGAGGTAGCACAAACGGGAATCTGTGCTATTATTAGAGGCAAAGGTGAAAAAACTATTGCTTTAAGGGCAGATATGGATGCACTTCCATTGCAAGATAAGAAAATATGTGATTACTCCTCTAAAATTAATGGTAAAATGCATGCTTGTGGACATGATGCTCATACCACTATACTTTTGGGTGCAGCTAAGATATTAAATAGCATGAAGGATAAAATTCCAGGAAATGTTAAACTTTTATTTGAACCAGCAGAAGAAACAACTGGTGGTTCACCTTTAATGATTAAAGAAGGAGTACTAGAAAATCCTAATGTGGATGCTATTATTGGGCTTCATGTAGAAGAATTTTTAGAGGCTGGAACCGTTGGTTTAAAAAGAGGCGTAGCTTATGCAGCATCAAATCCATTTACTATAAAAGTAGTAGGTAAAGGAGGACATGGTGCAAGCCCACATATGACGGTTGATCCCATTGTAATAGCTAGCAATGTTATTATTTCACTTCAAAACATTGTAAGCCGCGAAATTCCACCTACAGATCCTGCAGTAATTACTATAGGATCAATTCATGGAGGTACAGCTCAAAATATTATACCCGAAGAGGTTACAATATCGGGAATTATTAGAACTATGAAGAGTGAACATAGAGAATATATAAAGACCAGATTAGTTCAGGTAGTGGAAGGCATCGTTACCGCTATGAGAGGGGAATGTGAAATTAGTATTGAGGAAAGTTATCCTTGTCTTTATAATAATGATAAGCTTGCAGAGATGTTTGAAAGTAAAGCAAGTCAAGTTATTTCTGAGAGTAATGTTTATAAATTAGATCAGCCTACTATGGGGGTGGAAAGTTTTGCTTATTTCTCTATGGAAAGGCCAGCACTATTTTATTTTTTAGGAAGTGGTAATAAAGAAAAAGGTATAGTAAATCCGGCTCATGGTAGTTTATTTGATATAGATGAGAGTTGTATATCAATAGGTGTAGCTATGCAATGTACATTAGCTTATGAATTTTTATTGAATTCATAACACATATTAGTATATAATTGATATTTGATGTGATTTTTTTAAATGTATTATAATTTATTACAAAATAAAAGGGTGATTTTTTATAAAATAAATTAGATTATATATAGAATTCGTCAATAGATAACAAGAGATAAAAGAAATAGGAGGATTATATGAGGATAGAAATTGGAGCGAATGAAGCGGGACAAAGAACGGATAAATTCATGAGAAAAGTACTTGGTGATGTGCCGTTAAGTAAAATATATAAAGCTTTTAGAAAAGGTGATATTAGGGTTAATGGTAACAAAATCAAGGAAAAACATTCTTTAGTACAAGGCGATATTGTTGAAACAAAATATATTACAAGTGAGTTTAAAAAAGAAGAGTTTAAAAGAATTGAAAACAATTTAAAAATTACATTTGAGGATGCTAATATATTAATGGTTGAAAAATGGCCGGGAGTTTTAGTTCATTCTGATAAAAAAGATGGCGAAGCTACTTTAATAGATTATGTGCTTTCTTATTTATATGATAAGGGAGATTATCAGCCAGAAAATGAAATAACATTTAAACCAGCACCTTGTAATAGATTAGATAGAAATACTTCAGGTATAGTTATGTTTGGTAAGAACTTTAAATCTCTTAAACTTTTAAATGAAATGGTAAGAGAAAGAAATGTTGAAAAATATTATATGGCTTTAGTAAGAAACAGAATTAAAGATGGGGTTTACGAGGGATATATATATAAAAATGAGGATGCAAATATATCACAGGTATTTGACACCGAGATGCCAGATACAAAAAAAATAGCAATGGAAGTTAAAACGTTGCAAAGTTGTGGTACATTTTCTTTAATAGATATTAATCTTTTAACAGGAAGAAGCCATCAACTTAGAGCGCATTTAAGCCATTTGGGTAATTCTATTGTTGGTGATTCAAAATATGGAGATAAAAAAATGAATAGTTTCTTTAACAACAAATATGGTTTAGATTACCAATATTTATATGCGTATAAGGCAATGTTTAAGAATTGCCCGGATGATTTATCTTATATGGAGAATAAAACTATTGCAGAGAGTTTACCACCAATATTAAAAAAGATTAAAAAGGATGTATTTAAATTTTAGAGGATGAGTTTAACGACATTTCAGAAGGAAAGTCTCCCACTTCTATAAGTGAGAGTTACCTACTATAAGTAGGCGTTACTTGCCCTAACAAATAGAAAACTTCAGGGGGAGTATAAATCTCCTTCTGAAGTCGTCAATGCATCTTCTGTGAAGATGTTGCAGCACCGCAGGTGATGATTTAACGACCCAGGAGATGATTTAATGAGTGAACAAGCAAATTCAAATAAACAATCTACAACAAAAGGTTTTGCCATATTATCTGCGGCAGGTTTTATGGTTAAGGTTTTATCACTACTTTATATACCTTTTTTAGGGAAAATACTAGGAGAGGATGGGTTAGGGGTATATTATTCAGCATACAGTATATTTACATATGTATATATATTAACAAATGCTGGTATTCCTGTGGCTATTTCTAAGATAGTATCAGAGCTCATAGCGGTAGGTAATTATAAGGATGCTGTAAAGACTTTTAAAATAGCTAGATTTTCGCTTTTGATATTAGGGATAGTTATGTCACTTTTAATGCTTATTTTCGTAGTACCTATAGCTAATGCAACCGAGAGTGATACTGCAAAATTAGCAATCATGGCACTCGCTCCAACTATTCTATTATCATCTGTATTATCAGCTTATAGAGGTTATTTTCAAGGGAGAGGGAATATGACCCCCACTGCTGTATCACAAGTATTAGAACAAATTGCAAATACTATATTTAGTTTAGTTTTTGCAGCGTGTTTTATAAAATATGGGCTAGCAGAAGGAGCGGCAGGCGGAACTATTGGAACAACTGTAGGAGCACTGGTTGCGGTAATATATATGATTTATGCTTATAAAAAAAATAGAATTTTTATAGTTCCAAAAGGGTATAATAAGTTAAATATAAAGAGATTAACTACTAAAAAAATAATAAAAAAGCTATTGGGTGTTGCCGTGCCAATGACAATATGTTTAGGAATACAACAATCAGGATTATTGATTGATTTAGGGGTAGTTAAATCAAGAATGTTATCTTCTGGAATGGATAAAGTGCAGGTTAGTATTTTATGGGGTGTGTTAAGTAAATATACGACATTAATAAATGTGCCTATAGCTATTATTACAGCTCTAGCCATGACTATTCTGCCTTCTATATCCGGCTTAATGGCACTTAAGGACAAAAAAGCTGTAAGAAGTAAAATTGATTATGCTTTTAGGCTGTGTTTTTTGGTGGCAGTACCTTCCGCAGTTGGACTTGCAGTTTTAGCTAAACCCATAGTATATTTAATCCAATATGGGTCTGACGTTTCAAGATTACTTACATATGGATCAGTGGTAATAATACTTATGGCTGTGGTTAGTATTCAAACTTCAATTCTTCAGGGGCTTGGAAAACTTTACTTAGTTACAATTTATGCAGTTCTGGGATTGATAGGAAAAATAATTACTAATTATATTTTTGTAGCAATTCCAACACTTAATGTATTAGGGGCTGTTATGGCCAACGGAGTAAGTTTTGCAATAATTTTGATGTTGAACTATAATACTATGAACAAAGCGCTAGGGATTAGAATTAAACTAGCTAGTCATGCAATAAAACCCATAATAGCATCAGGGGTTATGGCTGTAGTTGCAGGGTTCATGTATACTATCTTAAATTTTATATTCAGTCATATTAAACAAGGATATTTTGCTAATGCTGTTTCTATATTATTTACTATATGCTTAGCTATATTAACTTATTTCTTCGCATTAGTGATTATAGGTGGAATAACTAAAGATGATTTGGATGTATTTCCAAGAAAGATTAAGAAACTTATACCTAAGTATATTTTACAAAGAATTAAATAAAAAAAGTATATATTACTATTAATGCATTTTATACGTAATATATACTTTTTTTTATTCATCTCTCCAATTCACAAAAAAATATCTGATTATTTTCTTTTTTTTGTAAGCAGGATAGAAAATAGTAAAAGGGAGAAGCCAGTAGCAATAATTATTATGTTTTTAGTAACAAAGATAGAATTTGGCAACGTAGTATTTAAAATTTTTAATACAAAGTATAAGAGTGTGCTAAGACAGACATCAGTTAAAATTTCGCCTACTGAAAACTGTATATAGCAGCTTTTTTTAATTGCAATAATATTTAATATAAAGCTTATAATAGAGCTTATAATGAGAGCTATGCCGTAACCTAGAATGTTTAATTTTGGGATACCTAATAATACATATAGTAAAACAAGTTCAAGAATAGAGGTTACTATAGAATTTATTAAAAGAGATTTTTGTTTGCCAAGTCCGTTTAAAATTCCAAAGGTTGAACCAGACATATACATGAATGGCGCACTTAAGGAAGCAAGCCGTATGTAAACACCTAAGTCATATCTGTCGAAAAATAATTTTCCAAGGGAGTCTCCAGTACATAAACATATTATCATAGTTGAAAGTCCTAGTAAAAACGAAACTTTTATAACTTCGCGGACTCTACGCTCCAAACCGTTATAATCATTTTTACTAATACTTTTAGAAATATCTGGAGTTAAGATGGTTGACATGGATATTACAATAATAAAAGGAAAGAACACAATGCTCATAGCCATACCTGAAAATTTACCTATTAAGGATAAACTCTGCGTATACTCTATGCCTGCAGAAACTAGTCGCCCAGGGACAATCAATGTTGATAGCGCGGAAATTACAGTGTTTAAAAAGCCATTTAAACATAATGGGAATGAAACAACAAGGACATTAAATAAAAGTTGGGCCCTTCCTTCAGTTTTTTTATTGTAATTCTTAAATTTGGTTTTACTTTTTTCATAGAAGATAAAGAGTAGAATAAAACTTATAAGTTCCCCAATGGATAAGGCGATATATGTAGCAGTTACGGTAGTAGTTACATTTTTTAATGCGAAAAAATTTATAATTCCAAGTATTATGCCCATTCTTACGGTCTTTTCAACAATATCTATGATTGCAGGTACTTTAACATTGGAAATACCGTAGAAATAACCCTTATATATAGATGAAAGAGCAACAAAGATTAAAGCCGGGCAAATAACCCAAAGGGAGTATAATGTTCTTTGATCTTTTATTATATATGTACTAATAAAAGGTGAAAAAATAAATACTAAAGCTGCTATTAATATAGAAAATGCAAAATCAAAAACTAAGGCAGTATGTATAGATTTGTTTAAACTACCGTAATCCTTTAATTCGTAATAGGATGAAGCTTCTTTTGAAATAGCTGTTACCATTCCACCGCAAATAAGGCAAGTGAATAAATCATAAATAGGCATTACAAGGCTATATAATCCCATACCTTCTGCACCTAATTTTTTTGAAAGTAAAATTGAAAACATAAACCTTAATATACCAGCAGTTAAATTTGATACGGTGAGTATTATTGAGTCTCTATAGAAATTATCTTTAATCATAAAAGGATCCTCCTTGTTCTACTACCTGGGGAGATAACAGTTATTTATAATTAGTATGTGAAATTTAATAATTATATTCTGTAAATCATCATCTGAAATATTGAATGTAAGAAAAATAAAAAATTCAGTAAATATGATACCAGTATAGTTGATTTTATAAAAAAATTGTAAAAACGCTCCTAGGGAGGAGTTTTTTATGTTAGAATAATTTTAGTAGTGTCTTTAGGAGAATAATAAATAATAATTATTATTTACTCCAAATAAAAGTGCGGAGGAAATAGAGCTATATGAAATGTTTGATATGTGGTATGGAGATAAATATAAATAATTTCAATATAAATAATGATGGCTTATTAGAAGTGAATGAAAGAGAGCATATTAAATATTGCCCGTTTTGTGGCGTAACTTCTAAGTATTTAAAATCTCTTGGTGAAGCCTATAAGGTTTGTGCGCAAAGTTTGGATCCCAATACTTTAGTAGTATTAGATCATGCCATGAAACTTGAAATATTTAATTCAGAGTTTTACATGTCAGCGGCAAAGCTTGCGAGTAACGACCATGTTAAAGAAATTTTTAAAGCACTTTCAAAAATTGAAAAAATACATGCTATTGTGCATCAAAAACTAGGTGGGTTCAAAGAACTTCCAAAACTCGTGGATATAGATTACAGTAAATATAAAAACGATACAAGCTTAATGAAACTCGCAGAAAATAGAGAAGTTCATGCTACAAAGTTTTATGAAAAACATGCAAAGGAAATAAATAATTTGATTGTTAAAGAGGTATTCGTTGCCTTGGCGGAGGTTGAAAGAAGTCATATACAAATTGCTAAAAATTATTAACACATATACTCTAATTTATATAAATATATATAAATTAGAGTATTTATAATTTAGGGGGTAAGTATGAAGAAGACCATTGGATTTATAGTTATTTTAGCTGCAATGGCTTTTGCACTATTTTCAATGAAAGGTTCTTTTAAAGAATATAGGGTTGCAGTTAAAGATGAAGTTATAAAATCACAGATACTATTTAAAGGATTAAGTAAGGCAGTAGATTTTACGAAAGATAGTGAAGGAAACTACTATGTAGCTTTCAAAGACAAAGTACAGTACATAGATAAAGTAGGCAGGTCATACAATATATTTACAAATAAGAAGCTAAGCATAACTAGTTTAGATTATAATAATAAAGTATTGTATTATGCATCCGGAACAAAAGTCTACTCATATGATTTAGTAACAAAGGTAAATAAAGAAATTATCAAGAATATACCTAATTATGGAGACTATAATGACAGTTTAGTTAGAATTAATGGAGAATATCTATTTGTTACAATAGGAGCTGCAACAAATTCTGGGGTAGTTGGACCGGATAATCAATGGTTAGATGATTACCCTCAAAATCATGATGTTTCGCCTAAAAGTATAACTATAAAAGGAATTAATTTTGATGAGAAAAAGACTGGAGCATTTGTCCCATATAAAACTAGGAACGTAAAGGGGCAAATAATAACAGAACATATGATTGGAAATTCATCTATAATAGTTTATAATTTAAAAACTGGAGCACAGGGGAACTTTGCTTGGGGTATAAGAAATATGAAGGCTATAGATTTTAATAGTGAGGGCAAAATAATAGTTGCTGTTGGGGGAATGGAGGACAGGGGATTAAGGCCTGTAAAGGGAGATAGTGATTATATATACAAAATTAAAAAAAAGTCATGGTATGGTTTCCCAGATTATACTGGAGGAGATCCAATAAGTTCACCTAAATTTAAAGGCTTACTTAACGGGGAGATACCATTTATTTTAGACCAGCACCCTACAACAAATCCTCCCGCACCAATTTATCAACATAAAGAAGTAAATAGTTTAGCCGGGTTAGCAATTGATAAAAAAGGTATAATAGGTAGCATAGACTGTATATATTTCTATGAAAAGAATGATAATAGTATATATAGTTTAAATAAAAGTAATGCGCTTAAAGAAAAAGTAAGATTTGGGGATGAAACTTATATATCTAGTATGAAGTTTTTTGATGATTTAATAGTGTTAGACTCTAAAAGTGGATATTTAATTAATATTAAAAAAAATATAAAGAATGATATAGGGATAGAAGGGAGGAAATTAAGCTACTATTTATTAACAATTGTGCTAACTTTAATAATTAGCCTACTTGTTAGTTTAAGCAAAAAGAATTAGAATATAGTCAATATACATTGTTGTTAATTATTAAAAATATTCAGGTATGTTTTCAGATCATATTTATTGTATACTAAAGTGAGAGGTGAACAGGTTGAAGAAAAGAATGGAAGTTACTTATGGAAGAACTTTAAAAGGCTTAATGATAACAATAAATCCAATTAAAAAAAGGATCATGAAAACTCATTGCATTGTTCATAAATTTATAAATATTCAAGCTATAGAAATTTTAAAAAATAAGGAATATAGTGAAATTTCTAGTTTTTACAAGGGACACATAAAAGAACTAAATAAGGGGGTTACTTGGGCAGATCAAGATTTTAAAAGCTCAAACCATTTTTATCATCACATTAAGGGTACTGGCCTTTATGGATTTTCAAATGCATTAACCGAATTCGAAAAATATTATAAATGTGCATTAAGATTTATTAAAGAAGGGGACACAAGGCAAGGTCTGTTTTATTTTGGAGCAGCCTGTCATTTAATTCAAGATGCTACGGTGCCTCAACATGTGAACAATAAGCTACTTAAAAGCCACAGGAATTTCGAACTTTGGATTATAAGTAGATTAATGAGTGATTATTCATTTCCTATTTTTAATGAAGTAATAAAACAAGAGAATATAGAAGACTATATAAAAAAAAATGCATTATTTGCGAATGAAACTTATATTGCTAATGCAAACATAAAAAACAAGGAAGATAGGTACAAGAAAATATCTACACTTATAGTGCAACGAGCACAAAAGACTACTGCAGGTTTAATGATTAATTTTTATAATGAAATTAATAAATAATTCCTTTATATTAGAGGAATTATTTTATTTTTGAAGAATATAAAAATAGGTAAAAATAGGTAATGACATGTGAAATATATTTAACAAAGGGGGAGTAACAATTGAAAAAGGAGGTTTTTATAAATTTAGAAAAAGAAATTTTCAAAGGAAATATATTAGATATAGGTTTTTCTAATCATGGAATTATATATAATATATACAAACAATATGTTGATGATAGTAGTAGCTTAGATTATATAGAGGGAAAAGATGAGAAGACAGGAATAGAGGAAGGTGAGTATGATCTCTGTGCACTGTTTTTTACTTTGAGTGATATAAAATTTACAAAAAGCAAAAGTAAATTAATACAAGATATATATAAATTTTTGAAAGAAGATGGATTGCTATATATATGGGATGTAGATAAAGGATTTGCTAAAATCTTTAATTCTAAAATTAAGGTTGTGTCACCAGATAAAAATACAAAACAAATACATTTAAGAGACTTAAATATATTTAAAGATAGTTCTAAAGAGAATACAATCAAAATTTTACAACCTTATTTTGAAGTATTAACTTTAAAAAATTCAGATAATGTTTATTATATGATATGCAAAAAGAAAGGGAAATCAAAAGATGAAAGTAACACTAGTAGGTATTAATGCAAAATATATTCACAGTAACTTAGCAGTAAGATATTTAAAAACATATACAGAGGATTTAAATTACGAATGCAAAATTATGGAGTTTTCTATTAATGATCAAATCGAAAGAATTGTAGAGGAAATTTTGAGTAGCAAGCCAGACCTTGTAGCATTCTCTTGCTACATATGGAACATTGAGTACGTTAAGGCTGTATCATCTCTTATAAAGCTTGTAAATAGTGAGATTGAAATCCTTTATGGAGGACCAGAGGTTAGCTTTAATTGTAAAGAGTTTCTTAAGGAAAACGTAGGGGATTATGTAATAGAAGGGGAAGGAGAGGTAACGTATAAAGAATTTATTAAATGGAGAATTAATTCAAAGGATGATTCTAATATCAATGATGAGAATAGTGATAACATTCAAAACATTCTAGGGCTATATTATAAATATTATGAAAATATTGGATGTGATAGTAAAATTAACTATGGTGGTAAGAGAACCTTAATGGATATGGAGCAGGTTATTTTCCCATATAATGAAGAAGAACTTATCAATAAAATAGTTTATTATGAAGCATCAAGAGGATGCCCTTTTAATTGTAAATATTGTCTCTCCTCGACTACTCATGGAGTTAGATTTTTAAATACTGAAAGAGTAAAGCGAGAATTGAAATTTCTCGTGGACAAGAAGGTAAAATTAATAAAGTTTGTTGATAGAACATTTAATTGCAATTCGAGATTTGCGGTAGAGATTTGGGAATTTCTAATAAAGATGGATACTGAAATAACTTTCCACTTTGAAATCTCAGCAGATCTTCTAAACAAACAGGAATTAGACATTTTAGCTAAGGCACCAAAGGGTAGATTTCAATTTGAAGTGGGTGTACAAACAACAAATCCCTTAGTTCTTAACAATATAAATAGATTTGTAAACTTTAATGATATAAAGGAAATGGTGGAGGAATTAGAAAAAATAAAAAATATTAAACAACATTTAGATTTAATAGCGGGCCTACCAGGAGAGAATTATGAATCATTTAAAAAATCTTTTAATGATGTTTATAGCATTCATCCAGAAGTAATACAATTAGGATTTTTAAAATTACTTAAAGGTTCGGATATGAGGAGTGAAGCAACTCTTTGGGGAATGGTCTATGCACCTTATCCACCATATGAAATTCTAAAGACAAGGGATATAAGTTATGAGGAATTAGTATGCTTAAAAAGGGTAGAAAAAATTGTGGACAAATATTACAATTCACAAAAGTTTAGTACTATTCTGAAATATTTTGTGAAAAAATTTAATACACCATTTGAATTTTATTACGAACTGGGATTATTTTTCTATGAAAAGGGATATCTAAGTAGAAACATTTCCTCAGTAGATTATTACAAGATATTTATTGAATTTAATGAGGAGAAACTTGAAGAAGAAGATTTCGTTTTAAAAGAAATTGTTAAATATGACTACCTTAAATATAACAAAAAGAAGTGGCTTCCAGATTTTCTAATCAGAGATTTAGGTAAGAAAGTAGAAAGATCAATTAAGGATAAGTTGTTACAAAACAATGATACAAACAATACATCTAATATTCATATTGAAAAATTTATGATTGATATTTTAGATTATATAGATAATAATACTGTACGCAAAGAAGATCATTATTTAGTTTATGATATTAATGATGAGGATAACATAAAGGATATAACTTCTATCATAGATTAGAATATGATAAAAGTTATAAAACGGAAAAAATGATAAATTATTAAAAATGACATTTGAAACATTGGAATAAGTTAATATTACGAATATTGTTAATGTTAAAAAAAAGTTGAAATTTTCAATGAAAATTAGTATAATTAAGATGTATTCAATATTATATAAAATAGAATAAAGGTAAATACTATACTAAGTATTTACTATTATATAAATTATTAATAATTTATATATACTCATTATGGCTAGTTATTAGTAAAAGGTGGTGATATTTTGGCATTAGAAGCAATAAAAAGTATAAAAGAAGCGGAAAAAAAAGCAGCAGATATTGTAAGTAAGGCAATTTCGGATAGTAAGGATATATTAAAAAAATCTGAAATTTACGCCGAAGATCAGTACAAAAAGGTTTTGGATGCTGCAAGAGAAGAAACTAAAAAAATCATTAAAAATGCTAAAGAAGAAGGTAAAAGTAAGTCTGAACCAATTTTTGATACAGGTAAGATAGAGGTCACGAATATACTAAATTTAGATAAAGAAAGATTTGATAGGTCGGTTAACATGGTGGTTGAGAGGATAGTGAAAAATAATGGCAATAGTTAAAATGAGCAAATTTACATTGTTTGCCTTTGAATCACAAAAAGAAGCGTTGCTTGATAACTTTCACAAATTTGAAAATATTCAATTTGTAAACCTACAAGAGAGTGCAGAAGAAGATTTGCAATCTCTTGTAAAAGACTCGGAAAATGAAAAAGTTTCTCATTTAGAAGGAGAGCAAGCAAAAGTAAAGTTTGCCCTAGATCTATTAATGAAGCACTCAGAAAAAGAGGGTGCTCTAAAATCTTTAATCAAGGGTAAAAGTTCTTTGGATTATGAAGAGTTAGAAACTTTAGCTAAAAAATCAAACTATAAAGAGAACTATCAAAAGTTAAAGGATCGAGATAATGATTTGATTCAAATGAAGAGTGAAAAAGCCAAAATTAATTCTGAAATAGGATTATTAACTCCATGGATGTCCTTAGATGCCTCCTTTAAGGATTTAAAATCATTAAATTCTTCAATATTCTTAATGGGGTCTTTGCCTAAAGCTTTTAAAGATGCTTTTAGAGAAGAGTTTGAAAGTAAAATTCCGTGTTCTTACTTAGAAGTTATTAGTGACGGAAAAAATGCAATTAATGTAATAGCACTAGTGTATAAAGAGTATGAAGATAAAGCTAGTGAAATACTTAAACATTATAGCTTTAATACTACTAATTTAAAATATGATGGAATTTCAGCAGAAATTGTACGCGAGTTTAACAAAAGATTAGATGAGATATCTAAAGAAGAAGAAAAAATAAATGCTGAAATAAAAAATGATTGCCAGTATTTAGAGGATTTTAAAATAGTATATGAATATTTATCAAATAAACATATAAAAGCTTCAGCTTGTAAAAATTTCTTAAAAACAGAGAACACCGTTGCCATAGAGGGATGGGTACCAACAGAATCAGCAAAAGATTTAGAAAATTTGATAAAGTCTACAACTAAGGAAGAGTTCTATTTAGAAATTGAAAAAGCTGTCAAGGAAGATGATAGGGTGCCTATACTTTTAAAGAATAGTGCAGTTGTAGAACCATTTGAACTAATAGTATCAATGTATAGTTTACCTAAATATTCAGAGATAGATCCAACACCCGTAATGGCACCCTTTTACATGGTATTCTTTGGGATGATGCTCGCTGATCTTGGGTACGGGTTAGTAATGTTCATAGCTTGTGCAATTGCATTGAAAAAATTTAATTTAGAAGAAGGACAGAAAAAATTTGCTAAATTCTTCTTACTACTAAGTATACCAACTGCACTAGCAGGCGTTGTTTACGGAGGTTTCTTCGGGGATATAATTCCATTTATATCAACTCACAGTTTAATAAATCCTGGAGAAGATATAATGTTATTACTGATTATATCAATAGTAATAGGTGCAATCCAAATCTATTTTGGCCTTGGAGTTAAAGGTTATATGTTAATTCGCGATGGAAAGCCAATGGATGCTATTTATGATGTAGTGACATGGTACGCTGCATTAACTGGAGCATTTTTATTATTAGGTGGAGCACAAATAGGATTAAGTCCTGCTGTAGTTAATATAGGTAAATGGGTTATGATAGTTGGAATGGTTGCACTAGTATTAACTCAAGGAAGACAAAACAAAGGCATTGGTGCAAAACTTGGTGGAGGTCTTTATGGTTTATATGGTATATCTAGTTATATAGGTGACTTAGTTTCCTACTCAAGAATCATGGCTCTTGGACTTGCAGGAGGATTTATAGCATCTGCTTTTAATATGCTTATTAAAATGATGCCAACACCATTTAATATTATTATAGGTATATTTATATTCGTGTTTGCACAAACATTTAATCTATTATTAAGTTCATTATCAGCTTTTGTTCACAGTGCTAGGCTTCAGTATGTAGAGTACTTTAGCAAGTTTTATGAAGGCGGAGGAAAAGCATTCAAGGTGTTTAAATCAAAGAATCAATATATTAACGTAATAAAAGGAAAGCAAATTTAAGGAGGAATTAATTATGACGTTCATGGAATTTATGAGTAAAAACGGTGGATTTATCTTCGCTGCATTAGGAATGGCTTTAGCGGTAATTTTACCAGGTATAGGATCAGCAAAAGGAGTAGGTATGGTTGGTGAGGCAGCTGCAGGACTTACAACAGAAGAACCTGAAAAATTTGGTAAAGCCCTTATTCTTCAATTATTACCAGGTACTCAAGGACTTTATGGTTTCGTTATAGGACTTATGGTATTGCTTAAATTAACTTCGGGTATGACTTTAGATGTTGGATTTTATTATTTGATGGCTTGTTTACCAATAGCTTTCGTAGGGTATTTTTCAGCATTATATCAAGCTAGGGCAGCTGCTGCCGGTATTGCAATAGTAGCTAAACAACCAGATCATAGCACAAAAGCTATCATACTTGCAGCAATGGTTGAAACATATGCCATTTTAGCATTCGTTGTTTCAATAATACTCGTAAGTAAGACACTCTAATTTAAAAAGTGATGAGCTAGAGGAAGTGAGAATATGTCAAATTTAGATAAATTAGCTGCCAAGATAATAGAAGATGCTAAAATTAAAGCAGAAACTATTTTGAAAGAAGCTAAAAACAATGAAATTTTATTAATAGAAAAGAAAACAAAAGAAGCAGAACTAGTAAAAAAACAAATGATAGAAAAAACTAAGGTTGAAGCTATTATGGTGAGTAAGAGAATTGTATCAAATTCTCAGCTAAAAGCACGAAATGAAAAGCTAGGGGCTATGCAAAAAATGATTGATAAGGTATTTGAGAGTGCGCTAGAAAAACTTATGGCGATAAATGATAATGATTATTTGGAACTTATAAAAAAATATCTTTTATCAATGCCAATAGCAGGGGATGAAGAAATAATACTTCCTGGGAAATATAAAAGTATTGTAAGCGATGAATATTTATCTGGAATTAATATTTCACTAAAAACTAATGGAAAAATAGGTGAATTAAAATTAAGTTCCGATAATCGAGATATAAAAAGTGGATTTGTAGTACTTAAAAATGGTATAGAGATTAATAATACTTTTGAAAGTCTAGTTAACTCCTTAAGGGATGAACTAGAACCTGAAATTGTTAACGCATTATTTAAATAAATGTAAATAAAATTTAAGGAGTGGATACCAATTTATAATTGGTATCCACTCCGGATCAAAACAAGGAGGATAGCCATATATGAATAATATGGATTTTACACAAGCTGTGGCTAGGCTAAGAGTATTAGAAAAAAGACTCCTGAGTAAAGTAAAGATTGAGAGAATGATTGACAGCTCCTCGGCGGATGAAGTACTTAAAATTTTGAAGGAAACCGAATATGCAAGTTTGATGGGAAATGTAAAAAGAGCAGAGGACTACAATATATTACTTAAGGATGAGCTAAATAGAGTATACTCCCTTATGTATGAAGTTTCTCCATATCCTTCTATAGTAGATATTATGAGTTTGAAATATGATTATCATAATATAAAAGTGTTGTTAAAAGGAAGAACTTTAGATAAGGACTTTTCTCATATGCTAATTCCAGCAGGTACAGTAAATATAGAGGAATTAAAATTTTACATGACAACTATGGAATATAAGAAATTAGACCCTAATATGAGGGAAGCTATAATTGAGGTGGAAAAAGTATACAAAGAACTTAATGATCCTCAAAAGATAGATATTATATTGGATAGGTATATGTATGTAGATATGTTAGCTAGGGCAGAAGAAACAAAAATTGATTTTATAATTGAATATGTTAAGAAAAGTATAGATTTTTCTAATATTAAGTCAATAATTAGATTAAAAAAACAACAAAAGGATGTTAACTTTTTTAAAGAAGTTATATTAATTGGTGGAGATATATCTAGTGATGTTCTATTAACAGCTTTTAGTGATCCAATTGAAAATATGGCAACTAAATTTTCTTCATCAAAATATGGAGAAGTTGTAAGAATTGGACTAGAAGAATATATTAAAACTGGTAAACTTTCTAGTTTAGAAAAATTATCAGAAAACTATATTATGGAGAAGCTAAGGGCCGCTAAGTATGTTACTTTTGGACCTGAGCCAATATTTGCGTATATCGCAGCAAAGGAAACAGAAATAAAGATAATAAGAATAATTACGGTTGGGAAATTAAATAATGTTGATACGACGATCATAAGAGAAAGGATGCGTGAAGTTTATGCATAAAGTAGGAGTAGTTGGAGATAAAGATTCAATACTTGCTTTCAAAGCTCTTGGAATTGACGTATATCCGGTTATTGAAGTAGAAGAAGCTAAAAAAGCTATAGATAAAATGGCGTCAAGTAATTATGCAGTTATATTTGTAACTGAGCAGATAGCTCAGCACTTAGATGAAACTATAGCAAGATATAACAGACAGATGATTCCTGCCATTATATTAATACCAAGTAATCAAGGCTCACTAAATATAGGAATGCAAAGAATTCGCGATAATGTAGAAAAAGCAGTGGGCGTAAATATTTTATAGAAAGGTAGGGAGATAACTTGAAAATCGGTAAAATTGTAAAAGTTTCAGGTCCGTTAGTTGTTGCAAAAGATATGGACGAAGCTAATATATATGACGTAGTTAAGGTTGGAGATAAGGGTCTTATTGGCGAAATTATTGAAATGAGAGGAGATAGAGCCTCTATTCAAGTATATGAAGAAACATCAGGCCTCGGACCAGGAGATCCAGTAGTTACTACCGGTGAACCACTAAGTGTTGAACTTGGACCAGGACTTATAGAATCAATGTTTGATGGTATTCAAAGACCGCTTGATAAAATAAGAGCTATAGCTGGTAATTACTTAACAAAAGGTGTAAATGTTTCGCCACTAGATAGAGAAAGAAAATGGGACTTTGTTCCTACGGCGTCCGTTGGAGATATTGTTTCATATGGCGTAGCTATAGGAACAGTTGCGGAAACTACTGTTATAACTCAAACAATAATGGTGCCTAAAGGAATAGAGGGTACTATAACGTCTATAACTGCAGGAGAATATACTGTAGAAGATGTAGTAGCAGAGGTGCAAACAGATGGCGGAATTAAGCAAATTACGTTAATGCAAAAGTGGCCAGTAAGACGTGGAAG
Organism: Clostridium sp. CM036; assembly: GCF_055081135.1. Taxonomy (NCBI): domain Bacteria; kingdom Bacillati; phylum Bacillota; class Clostridia; order Eubacteriales; family Clostridiaceae; genus Clostridium; species Clostridium sp. CM036. The sequence goes on from NZ_CM143652.1 coordinate 136,598, forward strand.
ACCTTATGCTGATAAATTAAATCCAATAGAACCACTAGTTACAGGTCAAAGAGTAATAGATACTTTCTTTCCAGTAACTAAAGGTGGTACGGCATGTGTTCCGGGTCCTTTTGGTAGTGGAAAAACTGTAGTTCAACATCAATTTGCAAAATGGGCAGATGCAGAAATAGTTGTTTACATAGGTTGCGGTGAACGTGGCAATGAAATGACAGATGTTTTGAATGAGTTTCCAGAACTTAAAGATCCCAAAACAGGTGAATCACTAATGAAAAGAACGGTGCTCATTGCAAATACTTCTAATATGCCAGTTGCAGCTAGGGAAGCTTCTGTATATACAGGTATAACTATTGCAGAGTATTTTAGGGACATGGGATTTGCTGTAGCATTAATGGCAGATTCTACGTCAAGATGGGCAGAGGCTCTACGCGAAATGTCAGGAAGACTTGAGGAAATGCCAGGTGATGAGGGGTATCCAGCATATCTAGGCTCACGTGTAGCAGATTTTTATGAAAGATCTGGAAAGGTAGTTTGCATTGGAGACGACAAAAGAATAGGCGCAATTACAGTTATTGGCGCAGTATCACCTCCTGGTGGAGATTTATCAGAGCCAGTTACTCAAGCAACGCTTAGAATAGTCAAAGTGTTTTGGGGACTAGACGCGCAACTTGCTTATAGAAGGCATTTTCCATCAATAAATTGGTTGGATTCTTATTCACTATATTTGGATCAGCTAGCTAATTGGATGGATGAGAACGTTGCTGCCGATTGGACTGAGCTTAGGGTTAAAGCTATGACCATTTTGCAAGAAGAAGCAAAACTTGATGAAATAGTAAGACTTGTAGGTGTAGATGCTCTTTCTGAAAAGGACAGGTTAAAACTAGAAGTTGCAAAATCAATTAGAGAAGATTATTTACAACAGAATGCATTCCATGAGGTTGATACTTTTACGTCACTTAACAAACAATATAAAATGTTGAAATTAGTTTTAGATTTCCATGTTGAGGGTGAAAAAGCATTGAGTTCAGGGATTTATTTGAAAAAGATATTAGAAATTCCTGCGCGTGATAAAATAGCAAGAGCAAAATATATTGCAGAAACTGATATGTCAAAAATTGATGATATATTTACGGCCCTATCTAATGATATTGAAGAATTAATAACGGAAGGAGGAGCTGTAAATGATTAAAGAATACAAAACTATAACAGAAGTTGTAGGGCCACTTATGGTTGTAGAAAAAGTTCAAGGCGTTCGGTACGATGAACTAGTGGAAATAGAACTACAGAACGGTGAAATTCGTAGCGGAAAAGTACTTGAAATAAATGAAGATAAAGCAATGGTTCAGTTATTTGAAAGTTCTGCTGGAATTAACTTAAAAGGTAGTAAGGCTAAATTTTTAGGAAGACCACTAGAACTTGGAGTTTCAGAAGATATGCTTGGAAGGGTCTTTGATGGACTTGGTAGGCCTAAAGACGGTGGACCTAAAATTATTCCTGACAAGAGACTCGATATAAATGGAGAGGCATTGAACCCTGTGGCAAGAGACTATCCGTCAGAGTTTATTCAAACAGGTATTTCAGCTATTGATGGACTTAATACTTTAGTTCGTGGACAAAAATTACCAGTGTTTTCTGGTTCGGGTCTCCCACATGCGCAACTTGCGGCTCAAATAGCAAGGCAAGCAAAGGTATTAAATTCAGATACGAAATTTGTTGTTGTATTTGCAGCTATAGGAATAACTTTTCAAGAAGCACAGTTTTTCGTAGATGATTTTACAAAAACTGGTGCAATAGACAGAACTGTATTATTTATGAATCTTGCAAATGACCCAGCTATTGAGAGAATAGCTACGCCTAGAATGGCACTAACTACAGCTGAATATCTTGCTTACGAAAAAGGATTTCACGTACTTGTAATTATGACTGATCTTACAAATTACTGTGAGGCTCTGCGTGAAGTTTCAGCTGCAAGAAAAGAAGTTCCAGGTAGACGTGGATATCCAGGATATCTTTATACTGATCTTTCGACGCTATATGAAAGAGCAGGTAGGATTAAAGGACTTGAAGGTTCAATAACTCAAATTCCTATACTTACAATGCCGGAAGATGATATAACTCATCCAATTCCTGACTTAACGGGATATATAACTGAAGGTCAGATTATTTTAAGCCGAGAACTTTATAAAAAAGGCATTATGCCACCAGTAGATGTTCTACCGTCGTTATCAAGACTTAAAGATAAAGGTATAGGCAAAGGCAAAACGCGCGAAGACCATGCTGATACGATGAATCAACTATTTGCTGCATATGCTCAAGGTAAGCAAGCAAAAGAGCTTGCAGTTATATTAGGAGAGTCAGCATTATCTGATGCAGACAAAAAATATGCAATATTTGCAGATGCTTTTGAAAAACGATATGTTTCCCAAGGATTTGAAACTAATAGGACTATTGATGAAACAATAAATTTAGGATGGGAGCTTCTATCTATTCTCCCAAGAAATGAACTTAAGAGAATTAGAGATGAATATGTAGAAAAATACTTACCAAAAAAAGAGGGTGAGTAAACGTGGCGAGGCTCAATGTCAATCCAACTAGAATGGAGCTTACTAAACTAAAAAAAAGATTAGGTACAGCTACTCGTGGTCATAAATTATTAAAGGATAAGCAAGATGAGCTTATGAGAAGATTCATTGATCTTATAAAACATAACAATAAACTACGAGCGAAAGTTGAAGAAGAATTACAGAACTCTTTTAAGGATTTTGTTATGGCAAGTGCATTAATGTCATCAGAATTTCTAGAGGAAGCAATAGCGCAACCAAAAGAAAAAATTTCTGTAGAAGTTGAGACAAAAAATCTTATGAGTGTTAATGTTCCGATAATGAAGTTTAAAAGAGAATTAGAAGATGATCCTGGCAGTATATATCCATATGGATTTGCCAGCACTTCGGCAGATCTTGATGGAGCTATAGAAAAGTTATATTTAGCCTTGCCGGAGCTTTTAGAACTTGCAGAAGTAGAAAAATCTTGTCAGCTCATGGCAGATGAGATTGAAAAAACTAGAAGAACGGTTAATGCACTTGAATACATGACTATACCTCAACTCAATGAAACTATAAAGTATATAAGAATGAAGCTTGAGGAAAATGAGCGTGGAGCTTTAACTAGACTTATGAAGGTTAAAAGTATGATGGAGAAAGCTCAAGAGCTAGCAGATGCAAAAAGAATTAGCACATAAATAAGGTGGAATTAAGGTGTCTTTAGTGATGCCTTAATTTTTTTTGCAGAGATTTTAGTTGATGTATACATATATTTAGAATAGAATATATGTATACATTTAAAAGTTATTGCTGTGAAACGCAATTAGTATAAAGAAAAGGAGAATGCATATGGCAGTTAGGAAAATTTTACAATATGGAGACGAGCGTCTTAATATGATTTGTGAGAAGGTAGGAAAAATAGATAGGAAGATATTAAACACAATTGACGATATGATGGATACGCTTTATGAGGGTAATGGAATAGGACTTGCGGCTCCTCAAATAGGAATTTTAAAAAGGGTTATCTTAATTGATTTAGGAGAAGAAGAAGAAAATCCAATAATAATTATAAATCCTAAAATAACAGCTCAGTCAGGAAATGAAAAGGATTATGAGGGCTGTTTAAGCTACTTAGGATATGAAGGTGAAGTATTTAGACCTACAAACGTTACAGTTGTAGGAATTAATATTAAGGGGAAACAAGTAACTTATGAAGCTTCAGGATTACTGGCAAGGGCCTTATGTCATGAAATTGATCATCTAGATGGAGTATTATATATGTCTAGAGCTGAGGAAATGTACGAAGTAACAACAGAATAATTTTGTACAAGAGCATGCCTGAGATTATTAAAATCATAAGGCATGCTCTTTTTTACAATTTAAGGTGTTTATTAATGTAATCTTTAAGTCTATCATCCCAAGGAGCAATTTCAATGCCAAGAGAATGTTTTATATGCGAATTATTTACACAGGTATATTTAGGTTCTTTAATGAGATTGGATAAAAGCTTATCTGAATTCACAACTAACGGAACATCGAGATTACTAAATTCTATAATACTATTTATTAGCATTGACTTTGATAAACAACCTTCATTGGTATAGTTATATATCCCATATTTATCAGTTTCTAATAGTCTCTGAAGGACTATAGTTAAATCTTCAATATAAGTTACGGAAAGGGTGGGGTCCGAAAATAGATAAATTGCTGTATGTTTGCCATTTATGAGCTTTCTCACAAAACAATCATTGCCACCAAATATATTTGAGGTGCGGACAATAAAATATTTTTCACAAATGGTTTGTATTAATTCTTCTCCACCTAATTTACTTTTGCTATAGGCGTTTATTGGGGTACATTCATCAACTTCACTGTAGGGTGTTGTATTAGTATCTCCGTATACATCTGTGCTAGATAGGTATACTAGGGGGATACTAAGCGAATTACAACAATTAGCAATGTTTAAAGTTCCTACAGTGTTTACATCATAGGCTAAAGATTCATGGTATTCACAAATATATTTATTTGTCATGCCCGCAGTATGAATTACAGCGTCAGGCTTTAATTCATACAGAGTTTTCTCGGTAGTTATTTTATCAGTTATGTTAAGTTCAGTTTTATCTAATCCATATATAGTATGTGATTTAGACAAGATATTACAAAGATAAGTTCCAATATTACCTTTTGCGCCAGTTATTAAAATATTCATAGAGCCCTCCTTAAAGTTCGTGCTATTAAAGTATATGGCTCAGTATCCTTATTATTAAAAAATATTTTATTTTTCAGGGTGAATAATAGAATATTTTAATATTTAAGTGACAAACTATAAAGTATATGCATTTTCATGTATATAAAAGATAGGTTAACTAATAATCATTATTAGTTGAATGGATTTGATAAATGTGGTAAAATATATTATATGTAAGATGATTAAAATCATATAGGTTTATAGGATGTCTAACAATTAATAATTGTTAGACACTAAGAGAACTAAAGGAGGACTTTGAGAATGGAAACAACAAAGTTAAAAGACAATATTTATTGGGTTGGGGTAAACGATCCTAAGCTCGAGGTATTTGATATTATAATGGAAACAAAGAAAGGAACTACATATAATTCATATTTAATAGATGATGAAAAAGTTGCTATAATAGATTGTGTTAAAAATGGTTTCTTTGAAGGGTTTTTAGATAAAATAAAAGGTGTTATTGGAGAAAGAAAAGTTGATTACATAATTGTTCAACATACAGAACTCGACCATAGTGGTTCTTTAGGTAAGCTCTTAGAAGTTTATCCAGAGGCTGTTGTTCTAGCTTCAAAACCTGCTATAACGTATCTAAAAGAAATTACTAACAAGGAATTTAATAGTAGGCCAGCAGTAGGAGAGATTTGCTTAGGTAAAAACACATTACAATTTATTTCAGCACCAAATTTACATTGGCCTGATACAATGTTTACATATGCTAAGGAAGAAAAAGTATTGTTTACTTGTGACGTAATGGGTTGTCATTATTCACCAGTTAATTGTATAACGGATGCTTGCTCAGGTGATTATTTCGACGAAATGAAATATTATTTTGACGTTATAATGGGACCATTTAAAAAATTTGTTAATATGGGATTAGATAAAATCAAAGATTTAGAATTAGATATGGTAGCGCCAAGCCATGGTCCTATACATGTAGAGGATATTAAAATGTATGTAGACCTTTATAGAAAGTGGGCTAAAACTTACGAGATAAAAGAAAAAAACATTCAAATATTATACATATCCGCTTATCATAATACTGAGGCTATGGCAAAATATATAGCTAATAAAATTAATGAAAAGGGAATAAAGGCTGAAGTTCATGAAATAACATCTATGAATTTAAGTGAGATTGTATCATTAATTGAAGAAGCCTCAGGTATTATGATTGGTTCTCCAACTATCAATCAAGATGCTGTAAAGCCTGCTTGGGATGTTCTGTCTCTTGTGTGTCCAATAACAAATAGAGGTAAAGTCGCAGCAGCTTTCGGATCATATGGATGGAGTGGTGAAGGAGTTCCGATGCTTACACAAAGACTAAAATCTTTAAAATTTAAAGTAGTCGAGGAAGGACTTAAATTTAAATTCGTCCCAGACAGCAAGGAATTTGAGCAAGCTGATAAATTTGTGGAGGAGTATTTACAACTCTTGAATTAATAAGTTACTAGGGATACTTAGGCTACAACGTTTATTATAGTAAATAAAAGAAAATCTCACTTGGTTAGTGAAATTTTTCTTTTTTTTTATAAAGAATTAAAAATATTTCAAATGCAAAGAATATAATGACCAGGATACTAAATATTATTGTAAAAAAAAGTTTCGCAATAATATCCAGACAAGAATTAAATCACAGTAAATAATTCACAAATGATTTATGGAGGGGTATATTTGAATAAGCAAAATATAATAAATTTTCTAAATAAGAATGGCCTAAGTGACATAGTTGAAATTCAATATAAAAAGGACACTATAGCACTGAAATTTAAATATTATTATGATGAAGTAGAAATTGAAGCTGCTACATCTTATGCAAATGAAGAAGGAGATTTTAAACAAAATGAAGAAGATTGGTATGAAGAGTTTTTCTTGCCTTATTTAAGTGATATTTCAGCAGATAATGTGGAAGATATAATGGAAGAATGCGCTGAGGAAATGGAAATTGAATATGAATTCATTGGTTGTGATATATCAGAAGATGCATATGAATTTAATGAATTCGCGGTAGTTTTTTATGGTGCAGATGTAAATATTGAAATTGATGATATTTTAATTGAGTTGGATATCTAAGATCATGTGTGGATTTATCAAGCCACTTTTTCCGAAATGGCTTGAAATTTCTGATATTTAATTATAACTTCATCTAATTGCTGACTGCATGATACAACTATTTTATCTGTAGGCTCTTTACAATTTAGTAAAAAATGTAATATTGTTCTTAATGATTCTAATTCTTCCTTTATAATTTTTAATTTAATATCCATACATCAACACCTCTTCGCTTTATTTTGTTTTTGTGGAATAAATATATAATAACATATTATGCAATCTATGTTAAATTTTTAATTAGCCATTAAAATATAAAAAAATACAAAATATACTATAATTTGTTAAATAAAACATCTATACAATGGTAAAATATAACAAAAAATCTATGCAGATGTTGAAAAAACTTACATGGAATAATATGTAAATGACGAAAAAAGTCTTAATTTTCTTGTGTTATAATTATAAAATCAGAATATGTTTCATTTATACTATTTATGAATAAAATATTTTGGTATAATAGAAAAGTTAAAAATAGTCTAGGAGTGATATTATGAATATTGATGAATTAACTAACAGAATAAATTACCTTTATAATAAAAGCAAAGAAAGTCAACTTACAGAGGAAGAGAAATTAGAACAACAAGAGTTAAGGCAAAAGTACATTGACAATGTTAAAAGAAATTTTAGAGCACAATTAGATACAATTAAAAAAGTATAATATCTTTATTAAAAACAATAAATTTTAAAATCAGTAAAAATGGGGGAGTTTTAATGGATGTTACTATAGAGGAATTAATAGAGCATTTTAAGTTAGAGGTTTTAGTAGAAGGAGAAAAGGGTAACTTAATTAATGTTAGTGATATTAATAGACCGGGGCTTCAAATTGCAGGCTTTTACCAGTATTTCGATAATAATCGAGTTCAATTAATAGGTATGGCAGAATGGAGTTTTCTAGATTGTATGGAAGAAGACCTTAGGAAGAAACGATTGAATAAATACTTTAAATTAGATATACCTTGCGTTATAGTCACTAGGCAGATGCAACCTCATAAGGAACTTATGGAGGCAGCAAGGGGAAATGGACGATGGGTTTTACGAACAAAATTAATTTCTACAAGATTTATTAGTAAATTTACAAATTACGTAGATACTAAGTTAGCTCCAGAAACTAGACTTCACGGTGTTCTAGTAGATGTTTATGGTATAGGCATGTTATTAAGTGGAGAAAGTGGGATAGGCAAGAGTGAATGTGCGTTAGAACTTATAAAAAGGGGTCACAGGCTGATCGCAGACGATGCAGTTGACATTAAAGAAATTGATGGTGTATTACTTGGAAGTTGCCCATACATAACCTCAGGAATGCTGGAGGTCAGAGGTATGGGGATAATAGATATTCCAGCAATATATGGTATGAGTTCGGTTCTAAACACTAAGACTATTAGTTTGTTGATATCACTTACTCAGTGGAATGAGAGTGAAGAATATGATAGGCTTGGTATAGATAATGAATTTATGGATATTCTAAATGTGCCTGTAAGAAAAATAACATTGCCAATTAGGCCAGGTAGGAATATAGCAGTAATTATTGAAGCAGCTGCAGCTAATTATAGATACAGTTTAAATTCTAAGATAACTCCTGTCGAAACCATAAATATGAGAATAGAGGAAGTAACTGCAACTCTTAAGAAATAAAAAAATGGAATTAACATAGAGTATAATGTTTTTTTTTGTAACTTTAAATGTTTGTAATTTTAGGAAATATTTAGTAGAATAGTAAGTGCAGGAAGCATTTATAATAGGGAGGGAATAAACATGTCTGAAATTAAAAGTTTAGAAAAAGAATATGAAGTAGCTTGGGATAAATACACAAAAAGTGATTTTAAAAAGGTATTTGCATTATCTGACAATTATATAGACTTCATGTCAAAATGCAAAACTGAAAGAGAATGCGTTACAGAGTTTGTTACACTAGCTAAAAAAAACGGTTACAAAAATATTGATGCTTATATAAGTGAAGGCACTAAATTAAAAGCTGGTGATAAGGTTTACGCTAGCAGTATGGGAAAAACCTTAGCATTGTTTTTAATTGGGTCTGAGCCTATTGAAAAGGGTTTTAAAATTTTAGGTGCTCACGTGGACTCACCAAGACTCGATTTAAAACAAAATCCATTATATGAGGATTCAGATCTAGCATTAGCTAAAACACATTACTATGGTGGAATTAAGAAGTACCAATGGGTTACGTTACCTTTAGCTATTCATGGTGTTATTGTTAAAAAGGATGGTACAGTAATAAATGTAGTAATAGGAGAAGATGAAAAAGAACCAGTAGTTGGAATTTCAGATCTTCTAATTCACTTATCAGCAGATCAATTGAAAAAGACTTTAGACAAAGGTATCGAAGGTGAAGATTTAAACGTATTTATGGGAAGTATACCAGTAGAAGATAAGGATGCAAAAAATAGAGTTAAGTTAAATATATTAAAACTTTTAAATGATAAATATGATATAGATGAAGAAGATTTCGTATCATCAGAATTAGAAGTAGTACCTGCAGGACGCGCTAGAAACTATGGACTAGATAGCAGTATGATTATGGCTTATGGACAAGATGATAGAGTGTGTGCGTACACTTCTTATGAAGCATTAATGAACATTAAGGAAACAGACAAAACTTGTATTGTTTTACTTGTGGATAAAGAGGAAGTTGGAAGTATTGGTGCAACAGGAATGCAATCAAAATTCTTTGAAAACACAGTAGCTGAGGTTGTTAATTTAATGGGAGAATATAGTGATTTAAAAGTAAGAAGGGCATTAGCAAATTCAAAAATGTTATCATCAGACGTAAGTGCAGCATATGATCCAAACTTTCCTTCGGTTATGGAAAAACGTAATTCTGCATATTTTGGAAAAGGTATAGTTTTAAACAAGTATACTGGGGCTCGCGGAAAAGGAGGATGCAACGATGCAAATCCAGAATTTATTGCGCAGCTTAGAACCATAATGGAAAAACATAATATTTCATGGCAAACATCAGAGCTTGGAAAAGTGGACCAAGGCGGCGGCGGTACAATAGCTTATATACTAGCCGGGTTTGGTATGCAGGTTATAGATTCAGGGGTTGCTCTTCATAATATGCATGCGCCATGGGAAATTGCAAGCAAAGCAGACATATATGAAGCTTTTAGAGCTTATGAAGCTTTCTTAATAGAAATATAGAAAAGAAAGTGTATATTATTACAACTGCTTTTCACTTCGCTGAGTAATTCTAAGCTAATATTATGAAAGACACTAAAAAGTACAAACTCACTATCGCTCAAACATGTACTTTTCTTAACGTATATTTCATAACATTAGCAAAAAATTGCTAATGCTTGTTCAAATGCAGCTTACGTAATATATGCTTTTTTTCTTTAGTTTACGATTTTGTTCCACCGTTGCGCAAGAGCTCTTCTTTAGACGATAGATATTTGTTTTGCGAATATTAAATTCAAAGCATATCTACCACATCTGCAGCCTACCGGCTAAAAGACTTTTTGGTAGGTAATATTGAGATTTATTATTACTTTACCTGCCATCCTTCTTATATACATATTAGCATAACTGCATAATAGGGTATCAAAATAAATAACAAATATTTTTATGCGTAAAAAAAGTATATATTACTATTAATGCATTGCATTAATAGTAATATATACTTTTTTTCTTTTATGATTCTAAGGCATTTACAAAGGTAGCTAGTTCATTATGGCTTAAGGAAACTGAACCAACGACGCCATGACTGGTATCTGAGGTTGTAATTCCATGAAAATCTGAACCTGCAGTAATTAACTTGCCATATTCTTTAGCTTTTGACTTTAATAGTGATTTTTGCTTTTTTGTATTTATTGGGTAAACTGCTTCAATACCATCAAAATCTAAGCTTAGCATTTCATCTATGGTTGATTTTTTAATTAGAACAGGGTGTGCAAGTACAACTAATGCATTAACTTTTTTTAATATAGTTATACCATCGGCTGTTGAAATTCTCTTAATGTGTACATATGCAGGGCTACTGTTTGAAAGGAAATTATCAAATATATATTTCCAATCATATTTATAACCAGCATCAATTATGGCTTTAGCTATATGGGGTCTAGCTATTACTCCTTTAGCTTCATCTAAAACTTTTTGATAGTCTAGTTTTATTTTGAAAAACGTATCTAAATTTTCCACTATTTTTTTAGCTCTTAATATTCTGAAATCATCTATGTCTTTTAAGAAATTTTGAAAATCAACATCTTTATATTTATCATCTTTAAAATAACCCAATATGTGAATGCTTTCGTTATTATAAATAGTAGATAGTTCTATACCAGGTATTACCCTTATATTTTCAATTAGACCTTCTCTGATTCCTTCCTCAACATTTAAAGTTGTGTCATGATCTGTTATTGCAATAATATCCAAACCATTTAAAGACGCTTCATGAATTAGTTCTTTAGGACTTAGTTTTCCATCAGACGCATTTGTATGAAGATGGAAATCACCTCGATTGTACATATAATCACCTCAAATTTAAAGTTTAGCATAAGTTACATAAAAATAAATAACAAGACAGTATACGAGTCTATTCTAGCCTGTTTATTTTTATGTGCCTAATACCATTTTAACCAATATTGGTGAATATTAAAAGGGGATTATAATAAATAATAATTATTATTCAATATTTATTAAATGTTAGGCTCTTTTTATTTGCAATTGTATAGGTGGTAGCCTGCGAGATAGTTACTCGTATAACTAATCTTTATAATTTACTTATGTTTAAAACATATATTTCATACATTTCATATTTTATAATTGTAAATGTGACTTGATTACAATTATAAAAATTTGGAGGGTACTTATATGATTCAATTAAAAGCTGTGAATAAAAAATATAAACGCGAAAATATGGAGCAGGAGGTTCTAAAAAATATAGACATGGCAATCGAGGAAGGGGATTTTATTACTATAATGGGTCCTTCAGGAGGTGGAAAGTCTACACTTCTATATATTTTGTCAATGCTTGAAACTTCAAGCACTGGTGAAGTCTTTTTTGACAATAAGATTGTCAGTGGTAAGAAAGAAAAAGAAATAGAGGTATTAAGACGTAAAAATATCGGACTTATTTTTCAAAATTCTAATTTAATAACGGGTTTGACACCTTTAGAAAATTTATTGTTAGCTATGGATAGCAAAGAAGGTAAAAAAGAGAAAATAGAAAAATGTGAAGCTTTATTAAAAAAGGTAGGCTTGTTAGATAAGAAAAATGCTAAATCAACCTCACTTTCTGGTGGAGAAGCCCAAAGAGTAGCTGTAGTGAGAGCACTTGTTAACAGTCCTAGATTCATACTATGTGATGAACCTACAGGTGCTCTAGATTCTGAAAATGGTAAAAGGGTTATTGAACTTTTAATGAGGGTTAAAGCGGAAAGTGGTTGCTGCCTTGCTATAGTAACTCATGATGAAAGAATAGGCTCTTTGGGAGATAGAAAATTTTTCCTTGAGGATGGTGTTTTGAATGAACTGGCTTAAGATTTTTAAAATATACAATTTGCAAAATTTGAGAAAGGAAAAGTTGATTTTATTATTCACCATGATCTCTATATTGCTTACTATAACGTTATCCATTACTGCTCCTATTATTTCGGCAAATATAAATGAATACAATAAGAAAAGTATAAAGGAGGCTAACGGTGGGGATTTATTTATAAAGTCATTTTATGAATCTAAAGATTTTAATGAAGCAATAAGTATATTAAAAAAAGAGGGTTATAAGGTTACTTATAAAAAAACTACTCCTGCCTTTTTTCAAAACAGTAAAAGCAGTAAATTTTACGCTAATTTGATATTAGGTGAGCAGAACATTAAGAAGGATGAAATAATTTTGGATTCATCTATGGCAAAGAATCTTGCTGTTAAAATCGGAGATAAAATTAATATAAAAACTGATGGGGGAACAAAAGCCTATACTGTTAAAGAAATAGAAACAATTCCTAAAGGGGTAACTAATGATGAAACGATAATTGGTTACGGAAAAATAAGTGAAAGTGTCAGTGGCAGTGAGGGTAATTTAATTTATATCAAAGGAAATACTGATGGAGAAGAGTTGAAACAGCGTATAAAGTCTAAGGAAGATGGATATATGTATAGTTCAATAAAGGATAAAGAGCGAACGCTTAAAAGTGAGACAGATGTACAATTTGCTTCTTTTGGAATATTGACCACTATGGGGTATATACTATCTTCAATAGTAATAATAACGACCTCAATAATGCTCATAATAAGACGAAAAAGAGATATATCTATTATGAAGCTTTTATCCCTTAAAAATAAGGATATAAAAAATGCTCTAAGAATGGAATTATCTATTATAGTTTTATTGCCCGTAATCTTATCTGTTTTAACCACTATTTTAATATCCAATTTCATATTAAAAATGAATTATATTCCTCAAAGTATAGGTTTTATAGAAGAATTGCGGATATTTTCAAAAGGAATTATTATAAATACACTATTCTTCGAGATGTTTTCAAATATACCTTTATTAATAATAGATGATTTAAAAGGTTTATGGCTTCTAAGAGAAAATGAAGAAAAGAATGGGATAGTAAAAAAGCGTATATTTATCTACCTCATATTATTAATACCTGTAATGCTATTCGTATACTCGGTTTATATAGGAAGTTCTGTAAATTTTGCAACCTCATTAGGTATAATATGTATCATTTTAATATTTTTGATTGCAAGCGCAGTATTGATGAAGATTTTTTCTTCGATTCAATACAGAAGTCAATTATTAATGTATTCCTTTAAAAATATGAAGAAAAACTTTTTAACATTTATTTTGCTTACTGTAAGTTTTTCTATTACTCTAGTATTTATTATGATCACATTAAATCTAAACAACAATGTTAAAAATAGCATGAATAAATCTTTAGCTACAGCGCTGCCATATAACTATATTTTGCCTTCTAAAGAAAACTTAAATCTGGAAAGTGTTCTTACAAAAGAAAATGGGGTTGAAGGGTATATTAAAAATTATAATTCAACAGGTAAAGTCATAAACAATAATATTAAACTAAAATTAATTGCCTTTATAGAAATAAAAAAGGAAGATTACAAGCTGGAGTTTAAAATGGTGGAAGGTGAAAAACTTTTTGACGGAGAAGACGGGTGCTTGATTACTTCTGAGTACCAAAAGAAAAATAAGTTAAAGGTTGGAGATATACTTCACATATCTTATAAAGATAAAACAGTAAATATAAAAATAAAGGGCGTTTATGATAATTCAATTATAGATAGTATGTGCATTCTACTGCCTTATCGTGGATATAGCAATGATTCTAAATTTTACATTAAAGCTGACGGCACTAAATGGATGGATAAACTAGGGGACAGTCCTGTTATATCAATTGATATTCTAGGTAGCGCTATGTCAACATATATAGGGAAATTTCTTAATATATTCAAAGCACTTTCTTTTATGGTAGTGTTTGCATCATTAATTTTTAATATTAATCTTTTGAACATTACGTTTCTAGAAGAAAGAAAAGAAGAAACGGTAATAAGAGCTTTAGGCCTAGGAAAAGGGTTTATATCAAAAGTTTACATCTTTAAAGGAAGCATACTTATCATAGTGTCATGTGTTCTGTCTTATGGCTTCTATGTTTCGGTTTCAAAGTTGTTATTTAAGCTACTAGGAATTAATGCAGTATATTCTTTATGGGACTTGATTGTATTATTACTTTGTAGCCTAACTCTCACTGCGGCTACCTTCATCTATCCGTTTATCACTATGATAAAATATAATTCTTATGAGTTTTTAAGAGAGAACTAAAATGGTATAATTAAGAAAAAACTTAAAGATAGGTGGTAAAATGCAGAAAAATATATTAATTGTGGATGATGATTTAGACATAAGAGAAATGTTAGGTAATTATTTCTCTAGAGAAGGTTATGAAATTGATTGCGCCTGTGATGGAGAGGAAGGTTTAATAATTAGTAAAAATAAGGCCTTTTCCCTGATATTATTAGATATTATGATGCCTAAAATGGATGGTTATAAAATGTTAGCCAAAATGAGGGAGTTTTGTGATACCCCTGTAATTCTGTTAACTGCTAAAGGTGAACAAATGGACAAAATAAAGGGATTTACTAAGGGAGGCGATGACTATGTAGTTAAGCCCTTTGACTTTACAGAATTATCATTAAGAGTTCTTTCAATATTAAAAAGAACATCAGATAGTAATGTGGCTATAGATAGTATTTTAAAAATAAAGGACTTAGAAATAAATCTTTTAGAACATACAGTACAAAGATTTGGGGAAGAAATCATGTTAACCCCTAAGGAATTTGAGATTTTAAGCACCTTAGCTTCAAATAAGGGACGAGTATATTCAACCAAAGTGCTGTATGAGCAAATATGGAAGGATACATTTTTAGAAAATGATAACAGCGTTATTGTACACATGAGAAACCTTAGGGATAAATTAGGTGATAAGGTTAAAGTGGGTAAGTATATAAAAACTATTTGGGGAATGGGGTATAAAGTTGAAAGGGATTGTTAAGCTTAAGGGTGAGTTAGTTATTATAGCATTAATTGCTTTTGTGATTTCATTATTGAGTTCCGCAATGATAAAAAATATGGGAGTAGGAATTTATAATAAAAATCCTACACTTAGGATAAATAATATGTATTCTAAGTGTGTTAAGGGATTAGAGAAGGAACTGGAAAGCAGTAATCTTAGTAGTCATATAGAATTGGAGAAACTTATAAATAATAAATATGCATCTAACCTAGGGTACAGTTTCTATATAGTAGATAAAGTGGGTAATGTTATAGTTGGAAGTAACAAAGGAGTACAAGTCATAGATAAGAATGAGATTAAAGATGGCATGCGGGAATATTCTATTTTAAGAAAAGATGAAAACACTTTTAAAATATATGGCTGTGATTATTTAAAGGATGGATACTTCTTATATTACGTTTATCTTGGATATGGAAGTGCTGACACGATGATGTTGGTTTGGGCCTTAATAGGATTTGTAATAATCTTTTTTATATTAGTTTGGGGGAGGGTATCCTATATTTCAAAAATGAAATTCTCAGTGCAAATTATAGCCAAAGGGAACTTATCTCACAGAGTACCCATTCACTATAACAACGAATTAAGAGAGCTTGCAGAAGGTATTAACTTTATGGCATCTGAACTTGAAAAAGAAGATAGAAAAAGAAGCGAATTTCTCACCAATATTTCACATGATTTACGAACTCCTCTGACAACAATACTTGGATATATTGATATTCTTAAGAAGGACAAATACAATTCTAAGGAAGAGCTAAGTAAGTATATAAGCATCATAGAACGTAAGGGTGTATATCTTAGAACTATGCTGGAGGACTTTTTTCAATATTCAAAACTAACATCAAAGGATATAATATTAAATTTTGAAAACTTAGAGCTAAATGAATTGGGAAGACAGATATTCGAGGATGAAGCAAGTGGATTTGATGAGAACTCATTAAAACTAGAAGTGGAGCTATCAAAGGAGCCTGTTTACATAAATGGTGATCCTGATTTGATTGGTAGGGCAGTTAATAATATCATAAGTAATGCTTTAAAATACTCTAAAATAAATACTGTAGTGAAAATTAAAATTTTCAAAGAAGAACTAAATAGCATAAGCTATGGAGTTTTTTGCGTGAGTAATGTTCCTAGAGAGACAGTTTCAGAAGCAGAAGTGGATAGTTTTTTTGAAAGATTATATAAAAAGGACAAGTCTAGGCATGAGGAGGGTAGTGGTTTAGGGTTGTCTATTGTAAAGGATATTGTAAAGCTTCATGAAGGAATTATAAAAGGTTTTAAAGAAAAGGAAGAGGTAGTATTTAAATTATTTATAAAATAATAGCAAGTTAAAATTTCCGATTTATGTTAAAATCAATGATTTTATTGGGATTATTGATATAATACTATTAGGTCAGGTGACGCTATATATGTTTAAATGGAACTGAGAATATAATAAACTTTTTAATATAAACACATGGAGGAATTAAATGGAGAGAATTTTGATTGTGGAAGATGATAAAGATATTCGAGATATATTAAAAATCTATTTAAAAGCTGAATCTTTCGAAATATGGGAAGCTGAAAATGGTAAGAAAGCTTTTGAAGTTCTTGAAGATAAAGAGGTAGATTTAGTTGTTTTGGACTTAATGCTGCCAGATATAAGTGGGCTAAACATTTGTAAAAATATACGCACTAAATACAAATTTCCTATAATAATGCTCACTGCAAAAACAGCGGATCAAGATAAAATAATAGGTCTTACTTATGGTGCCGATGATTATATGATTAAGCCTTTTAATCCCTTGGAAGTTATGGCAAGGGTTAAAGCTCAGCTTAGGAGATACAAGCAGTATGGGGAAGGTACAAAGGAAGATGATAATACTATATATTATAAAGGGTTAATCTTAGATAAAAATAGTAGGCATGTTAATTTAAATGGCAAGGAACTAAAACTAACACCTACAGAATTTAACCTTATTGAAATATTACTACTAAACAAAGGACATGTTTTAAATGGAGAAAAGCTATTTCATTTGTTGAGGGAGGATGAGTATTATTCAAAATCAACAAATACAATAACAGTTCATATTCGAAACTTAAGAGAAAAAATGGATGAGTCTTTTGAACATCCGGAATATATTAAAACTGTTTGGGGGGTAGGCTATATCATTGAAGATTAAAAAATGGAAATGGAATTATTATATTTTAGCTTTTTTTATATTTATAGGATTAATGTTATTTATTGATTTAAAATTAGAAGGAACTGTGGCAGAATTTTTTGAAAGGCAAATATTATTTGATAGAGAAAAGGTATTGTTTGTTGGCATGGATCATACCAGGGGAACCTTTTATTGGCCACGACTTAGAGATATATTGAAGAATATGGTTATTGGAGGTTTTGTTCTTTTAGAGATGGTTGTTTACTTTACATCAAGATACTCACAAAATAAGCAGCGAAAAAAGATAATAACTCAGTTAGAGCAAAGAATATCTTTGCTCAGCAAGGGAGAGGTACCTGAAAAAGTTCAAGAACTAAAACTAATTGATTTTGAGATAAATGAAATTAGACATGAGAATGAACTTGTGAAGCAGGAGATATTAATGGAGATGAGCAAGAAAAATGACCTTGTAACCTATTTAGCACACGATTTAAAAACTCCATTAACAAGCATCGTTGGCTATCTTACAATTTTAGATGAATCTGAGGTACCAGAGGAGGTTCGTAAGGAGTATATAAAGAAACTTTTGGTAAAATCCTATAGAATGGAAGAGTTAACGAATCAGTTTTTTGATATTACTCGCTTTAGTCTTCAGGAAATCCCTTTGAATAAAAGTATACTAGATGCAGAGTTTTTCCTAGAACAGTTGACTGAGGAACTATATCCTTTACTTAAGGAGAAAAACTTAAAATTTAATATAAACCTTACTCCGAGTATTAAGATTTATGCCGACGGATCACTATTTGCCAGGGTGTTAAACAATTTATTAAAGAATGCTATAGCATATAGCCACAAGGATTCTGTCATAAAAATAAAGGCCGAAATGGGAAAATGTAGTATGCAATTGTTTGTAGAAAATGATGGTGACGTAATAAGTCAGCAGGAATTAAAACTTATATTTGAAAAGTTTTATCGAAGAGATCAGTCAAGAAGTCAATCAAACGGGGCAGGACTTGGTTTGGCTATTGCAAGAGAAATTGTACAAAAGCATCAGGGCTCTTTAGACGCGGAAAGTCAGGATGGACATACTGTGTTTATTATTACTCTACCCAATTCTTAATAAAATCTTTATAAATACTAAATAATTTATGAATAAACCTTTCTTTTATCCCAGTTATACTGAAGATAGAAGAAAGGTTTTTTATTGCTTTTGCTTTAAATAGGAGGAAAAAAATATGAAATTATTTGCTTATAATATTTCTAAGGAGTTTAAAGATTTAAAGGCTGTTGATAATATAAATCTTGAATTTACTCCAGGGATTTGGGGACTTTTAGGACCAAATGGTGCGGGGAAAACAACATTAATGAGAATGCTAGCTTCTAATACAACTCCAAGTAAGGGTAAAGTAATGTTAGACAATGTAAATATCGCCAGCCTTAAGGATTCGTATCTAGATAAAATAGGATATTTGCCTCAGCACTTTGGATATGATAAAAATCAATCTGTTGAAGATTTTCTTCATTATATTGGAACTTTAAAGGGGCTTAATAAAGAAATTAGAAATAAAAGAATCAGTGAATTATTAAATGAATTTAATTTATCAGAAGTTAGAAAGAAAAAGATTGATAAACTTTCCGGAGGTATGAAGCGTAGAGTTGGAATATGTCAAGCTATGTTAAATGATCCTGATATTTTAATTGTAGATGAACCAACTGCTGGTTTAGATATTGAGGAAAGAAACAAATTTCGTAAGTATTTAACTGCAATAAGCAAAGAAAAAATCATTATTGTATCTACACATATTGTTTCAGACATTGAATTTATTGCTAATTTCCTTGTGCTTATGGAAAAAGGTAAAGTAATTGCAGCAGGAGAAGCTCATTCTTTAATTGAAACACTTGATGGTAATGTGTTTGAGACTGTTATTGATGAAAATGAACTTTCACGGCTAGAAAATGAATATAAAATTATGAATTTTCGTAATGAATCTAGTGGGAAGGTTTCAATTCGTTATGTTGCAGATGTTCCATTAAAAAATAGTAAATTAGTTTCACCTTCTCTTAATGATTTTTACCTTTCAAAAGTTAAGGAGGTATAAAAATGGATGTGTTTTTTCAAGAGTTAAAAAGACAACTAAATTTTAAAAGGCTTCTAACATATGTTTTAATTGCAATTGCTTTGGCAGGATTATGGACATGGTTTATTGTAGGGGGAGCTACTGAAGACTTTTTGCAGCAAGGAGTTTACAAAGAATATAAAGGTAGATCAGCAATAGAAGCAGCAGGTAAGGATAGAGTAGGCACTGAAGGTAAAATGACTTTAGATAAATTTCAAAGTGGCTGTGATATTTTTCTAAAGTCATTAAAAGGTGATAATGACAGGGATGTAGTAATTACTAAAGACTTGTTGAAATATACTGTCTATGCTGACCAATTAATTCTCCAGGAGTTTCGCTTGAAAACTATGATAGGAGAATCAGCAAGTGACCTTTTGCATATTCCTAAGGATGCAGGAATGAATTTTTATGAAAATGAAGATTTATTCTATGGTAATTATATTGATAAAAATGCACTTAATAAAAATGAAAAGACCTTAGCGCTCTCTCTATTGGATAAAGTGAAAAAACCTTATACTTATTACACTGGATTTATGCAATGGAACGCTGGAATTGTGCATATTGCATTTTTCTCATTTGTACTTATGGTTATGTTAGGGGTTTTTTCAAGTTCCATAATAACCAATGATAAAGAAAATGGAATGGATGAAATTATAACTACTACAGCAAAAGGCAGGAAAAACCTCACTATAGCAAAAATTAGTATACCTTTAATTATGGCATCTATTATATATCTTTGTGGAGTTGGTCTTTATGTTTTGCTATTAAAGTACTTATTACCTGCTGATGCTTTAAATACTTCAATACAGGTTTCAAGTAGAAGTTTTCTTCCATATACTCAAGGTGACTTACTTAGAAATGTATTTATCATAGGCTGGATAGGAATTTTAATAGTGTCAAGCTTTTCTACTTGGATTTCATCTATATCTAAAAAATCCTCAAAAGCCATCCAATTCTCGATACTTACAATATTAGGTTCTTTTATTTTAGGCGTATCTATCACTAGTCACTCTAGAAATATGGATATAATTAAGATGATTATACCAGGAGGAATAGTATTTTCATATTTACAATCTACAGAATTTCCATTCATTACAATTTTAGGGAAGACTCTATGGATGCCATCCATTTTGCTCATAGCAAGCTCAATTATATTTTTACTTAGTACCATTTTTACAACACTTAACTATAGAAGGAGGTAAGGAGATGATATATCAAGAATTAAAGCGTCGCCTTTTTACAAGATATGTTTTCTTCTCAATAATAGGTCTACTTTTGCTTACATGTGTATTAAATATACGCACTATAGCAATAAATGAAAATCTACATGAAGTCATTAAAGAAGAGTCTGTATATGCTGGTGAAATGACTGAAGATAAATTATGGCTAGGTCTAGAAAAAGTGCGGGACGAAAGGTCAGATGAAATAAAATATAACCCACTCATAGATTTTATAAGTCGGTTAGTTTATTCTTATCCCAGAATACTATACACTGAAGATAAACTAACCGAATTTCCTGATTGTTATGCCAAAAATTTTTATGCGTGTTGGGGAAAAAAATCTACTGCACTTATAGAAAAAATACCTAAAAAAAATCAAGCAAAAGCATTGGAAGAACTAGATAAGGTGAAAACACCTTTTTATCAATATGAAGGCTATTATCTTTGGACTGAAAGCTTTAATATTCTTAAGATTCTTTATCTAATAATTATATTTATGGTAACATTTTTTGCGGCATCCACCTATTCTGATAGCATGGAAGACGGTAGTATGGAAATTATGCATGCAACAGTTTTTGGCAAAAGGATGATGGGCATTCGCCTTCTTCCTGTTATGATATATGGTTTGCTTTTAACTTTGGCAGCAACACTTTGCAGCGTATTAATTTTAGGTTCAGCTACTGGACTTCAGACTTTAAAGAGTAGTTTAAAGGTATTTGCATTATTTTCTATAGGTAACGCTACATTAGGAAGTGGAATACTCTTAATGTTTGTAAGTGAACTTTTAGGGGTGCTATCGTTAACAACTATTATGGGATGGATATCCTACAAAATAGCAAGTACAAACCTTGCTACATCAATAGGAATAGGAATAAATATTTTCTATATCATCATGGCTTTATTTATTAAGGTTCCGTGGAAATTTTCCCAATTTATCTTAAATGCATTGCCACTGGCATCATCACAAATTATAAATGAAGTGTCTGGATTTCAGTTTGACATGGGGATTTGGAGACCATATGCAGTTATGGTAAGTATGATTTTGGTGTTTATTGCATTCGGTATGTTGCTTAGTCATGCAGTTTGCAGAGAGGAAATATAATTAAATCATTTTAGAAAATCTTATATGATATAATTACTCATAGGCACACGCCTACAACCAACAATGAAAGTTGATTTTAATCCTAATGATTTTACGCAAACTATTTGATATAATATAAGTAATTATAAGAGAATAGGAGATAGTTTATGTTTTTGATGATAGACAACTATGATTCATTTGTATACAACCTAGTTAGATACTTTGAAGAGCTAGGTGAGGAAATATTAGTATATAGAAACGATAAAATTTCCTTTGAGGATATTGAGAAAATTAAACCCGAAGGAATAATCATTTCACCTGGTCCAAAATCTCCTGAATATGCAGGTAAATGCATGGAAATAGTAGAAAACTTTAAAGGTAGCATACCTATTTTGGGAATATGTTTAGGTCATCAGATTATTGGTAAGGTGTTTGGTGCTAAAATTATTAAGGGAAATGAACCAGTGCATGGGAAAGTATTTGAAATAAAGCATAGTGGAAAATATGTGTTTAAGAATATCGTGAGTCCAATGAAGGTTACAAGATACCATTCATTAGTAATAGAGAGAGAATCTCTACCAGAGGTATTAGAAATAACTAGTGAAACTGAGGATGGAGTTATAATGGGAATAAGACATAAGCATTATATTATTGAAGGTGTACAATTTCACCCTGAAGCAGAGTTAACTGAATATGGACACGAGATTCTTAAAAATTTTATCGATGAAGTTAGAATTAAAAATAATGTTATTAAAGGCTAAGGAGAAAAAATGGAACTACTAATTGAAAAAGTTCACACAAAACTGGATGGGTTTGAAATATATTCACTATTTAAAGAAGATTTAAATACTATATTATTGGATAGTGCTAGAGACGAGAAAACGTTGGGAAGATATTCTTTTATAGGGATTAACTGCTTTTTAACCTTTAAAAGTAAAAATGGTACGTGCTATAAGGGCGAAGAAGTATATATAGGGGATACATTTGAAGAGTTAAATAAAATTATTGAAGAATACGCTATAGAAAATAATACTGGGCTGCCTTTTGTATCTGGCGGTATAGGATACTTTTCCTACGACCTGGCTAGGGAAGTTGAAGAGCTACCCAATATAGCAAAGGATGATGTAGATATACCTCACTGCTATTATAATTTTTATGATAACATTATAATTTTAGATAATTTTAAGAAAAGTATTTATATATCTGCGCTAGGAATACTTAAATCTCAGAAAGACAGTATTGAAGGTATTAGGCAGCGTATACAAAAGGGCAATAAAATTGTATATGAAAAAGTAGGAGTTATAAAGAATAAATTTACGTCGGACTTTGAAAAGAACAATTATATAAATACTGTATCAAAGGTAAGAGCTTATATAAAAAGTGGAGATATATATATCACGAATTTAACTCAAAGATTTAGTTGTAACACTCGTAAAAGCGCATATGAAATATATAAAGATCTAAGAAATATAAATCCAGCTCCTTTTGCTGCATTTATGAATTTTGAAAATTTTAATATAATATGTTCTTCTCCAGAAAGATTTTTGCGGATTAGAAATAGAATGGTAGAAACTAGACCTATAAAAGGAACTATGCCAAGAGGGATGGATGCAGGGGAAGATCTTAAAAATAAAACCATACTTATAAATAGCGAAAAAGATAAGTCTGAACTTCTAATGGTGGTGGATTTAGAGCGAAATGATTTAAGTAAAGTCTGTAAGCCGAGTTCAGTTAAAGTAACGGAACTTTTTAAATTAGAGGAGTACAGTACAGTATTTCATTTAGTATCTACAGTAGTAGGTGAATTAAAAGAGCCGGTAAGCTCACTAGAATGCATTAAAGCTTGTTTTCCAGGAGGGTCCATAACAGGAGCACCTAAAATACGCTCCATGGAAATTATTGAGGAATTAGAGCCTGTGCGTAGAAACATATATACGGGCGCGCTTGGATATTTAGGGTTTGACGGAAATGTAGATTTGAATATAATTATTAGAACGATCTTAATAAAAGACAATAAAGCCTATTTTGGTGTAGGTGGTGGAATAACGTGGGATTCCAATGAAGAATGTGAATATGATGAGACCTTAGATAAAGCAAAAGCGTTAATGCGAGTCTTATAGGCTGGTGAATAAAGTTGTAAACTAAATTATAGAATTTGCCACGTGTCACATGGGTGGAACCTAAGGGGGTATTATGATATTTGTAAATGGTGAATTAAGTGTGGATAAGATATCCTTAGATAGTGGGTTTTCATTTGGAAGGGGAGCATTTGAGACTATATTAGTTAAAGAAAAACCATTATTTCTAGCTGAGCATATAGAAAGGTTAAATAGAGGGCTTAACACACTAAACGTAAATAAAAAAATTACTGAAACAGAAATTTATGCTGCTACTCAAAAACTCAATTGTAAAAACTGCGTGCTCAAAATTATGGTATCTGAGAAAAACACTATAATTACTAAAAGAGAAATGGCCTATAAACAAAGTGATTATGATGAAGGGTTTGCATTAGGATTAAGTGAGGTTAGGCGAAATGCGCATTCAAATTTAACATATGTGAAATCCTTCAACTACATTGAAAACATAATTGAACGAGATAAAATTATAGATAAAGGGTACAATGAAGCACTATTTCTAAACACAGAGGGATTTATAAGTGAGGGAGCTGTAAGCAATATATTTTTCATCAAGAATGGAATTATATTTACACCAAAGATTAAATGTGGGTTATTACCGGGTATAGTACGAGATTTTATTATTCGAAATTTGTTGCCTATAGGATTTATTGTACAAGAAGGCGAGTTTACATTAGAAGAATTAATGAAAGCTGAGGGTGTTTTTATAACTAATAGTATTATGGGTATAATGAAGGTGAATAAGATCGAAGATAAAGTTGTGAATGAAAGCACAGTTGTATCTGAAATAAAAAGGTATTATGATAGATATGTAGAAAATCATAAGGAATAAGGCTACCCTAAATCAGTTGGAATAGAAAAAGAACAACCAATAGTAGCATTAACAAGTGAGAGCATTGGGATAGATGTCGGAATAAAAGACCTTGCTATATGTTCCAATGGAATGACATTTAAAAATATTAACAAAACAAAAAGTGTAAAAAACATGAAAAAAGGCTACGTAGATTACAACGTAGGGTATCTTGCAAATACCTAAAAATAAAGAATGGAGTAAGTTTGTCAAAACAAGTAATGTTATAAAAATCGAAAAGCAGATTAAATTACTTCATAGAAAAATAACTAATATAAGAAGTAATCATAATCACCAAGCAACGAATATGATAGTGAAAACCAAGCCTTCAAGAGTTGTTATGGAAACACTTAATATAAAAGGAATGATGAAAAATAGACATTTATCAAAAGCCTGTAGTGAGTGTGGTCATATAAAGCCAAAACTTTCATTATCAGTTAGAACATATATCTGCGAGGAATGTGGCTGTGTTATAGATAGAGATTATAATGCAAGTATCAATCTAAGTAGATATGAATTAGTAGTTTAATAGCATCGCAGATGATAATTAATCACTTAAACGATACTACTAATATGTACCATGCGTTGTATGGGAATTTAAGCCCTTGGAGTGTTATATAAACCAAAGTAGCATATCTGAAAAGATTGCAAAATCGGACACGTTGAACAGGGAATTAAACAATATTTATAGATTTATATAGATTTTTGGCAACGGTGGAAATTATAGATAATAATTTAATGAATGATAAAATAAATCTTATTATAGAAAACTATAGCTTTGTGTATAATTTAAGGAAGATAGAAAACTTCGAAGAACATAGAGACTTTTGCCTGCATGATATGCAGCATTTTTTAGACGTGGCACGACTTATGTACATAATGAGTTTAGAAAAGCATTTGAATATACCAAAACACATAATTTATACAACTGCACTTTTGCATGATATAGGTCGGGGAGAAGAATATGAAAATGGAACACCTCATGATATTGCTAGCCAGGAAATTGCTAAAAACATATTAAAGCAGTGCAAATATAGTGCTAAGGAAATAGATGAGATTCTAGAGGCTATAGGAAAACATAGAAGCAATACTGAAAATTTAAATAGTTTAAGTGATGTATTATATAAGTGTGACAAGCTTTCAAGAAATTGTTTTAATTGCGAAGCTATTGATGGCTGTAAATGGCCAGTAGAGAAGAGGAATTTGAAGGTAACATACTAGGAATACAGTTGAGAGTGAATGAGATTATGAGGAGGAAGTTTATGGAAATAGGAAACCGAAATTTTGAAATAGGAAAAAGAACTTACATAATGGGGATTTTAAATGTAACTCCTGATTCCTTTTCTGATGGCGGAAAATTTAGGGATATTAGCTCAGCAATAAATCATGCGAAAAAAATGGTTGCTGACGGGGCAGATATTATTGATATTGGTGGCGAATCCACAAGACCTGGACATGACCCCGTAAGTGAAGAAGAAGAAATTAAAAGGGTAGTACCTATTATAGAGGCTTTAAAGAAGGAAATAAGCGTCCCAATTTCTGTGGACACATATAAAGGCAGAGTTGCAGAGCTTGCAGTAAAGGCAGGGGCAGCAATGATTAATGATGTATGGGGGTTTAAGAAGGACGCATATATTGCAAGCGTTGCTGCTAAGTATAATGTGCCTTGTTGTTTAATGCACAATAGAGATAATAAAAATTATACTAACTTAGTTTGTGATATAATTAATGATTTGGAAGAAAGTATCCAAATTGCACTAAAAGCAGGAGTTAAAAAAGAAAATATTATTTTGGATCCAGGCATTGGTTTTGCAAAAAGTTATGAAGATAATTTAAAAACTATGAATAGCCTGGAAAAGCTAAATAGTTTAGGGTATCCTGTACTTCTAGGAACCTCAAGAAAATCCATGATAGGGTTTGCACTAGACTTACCTGCAAGTGATAGGCTTGAGGGAACACTTGCAACTACAACTATTGGAATAATGAAGGGCTGCGAATTTATAAGGGTACACGATGTATTAGAGAATAAAAGGGTTTGCGTTATGACAGATGCTATATGTAGAAGCTAAGAAAACACCCTTATTTATAAAGGAGACAATACTATGGACAAAATGTATATAAAAGATTTAGAGGTTTACGGACACCATGGTGTCTTTAAGGAAGAAAAAACCTTAGGACAACGTTTTTTAATTTCATTGGAGCTTTTCCTTAGTTTAAGAGAGGCAGGCATCACTGATGATTTAACTAGGACGGTTCATTATGGTGAGCTTTGTCAATTGGTTGAGGAAGAATTTAATAAGGAAAGTTATGATTTAATAGAGAAAGCTACAGAAAAATTAGCTGAATTTATACTCTTAAAATATGATTTAGTTCAAAGAGTAAAGGTTAAAATAAAAAAACCTTGGGCGCCTATTGGAAAACCACTTCAATATGCAGCGGTAGAAATAGATAGAAAATGGCATACAGCGTATATTGGTATAGGTGGAAATATGGGGGACAAAGAGAAAAATGTGAAAGAATCATTAGAGCTTATAAACAATTCTTATCATACCCAAATAACAAAAACATCAAAATTTTATGAAACTAAGCCAGTAGGATATCTAGAGCAAGATGATTTCTTAAATTGTGCTATTGAAATAAAAACACTTTTAAATCCATTAGAGCTTGTAAGATTCCTGCTATCTATAGAAAAAGAATTAAAAAGGGAGAGAGTTATAAGATGGGGTCCTAGAACAGTAGATTTGGATGTACTACTGTATGATGATATTATTAGTTCTTTAGATGAAATAATATTGCCTCATCCAAGAATGCAGGAAAGAATGTTTGTTTTAGAGCCACTGTGTGATATAGCACCTTATGTTATGCATCCAATTTTAAATAAATCTATAATTGAAATCAAGGCATCCTTAAAGGAATAACCGGATAAAAAAACAAATACCTTATTTAGGTATAAGGTATTTGCATAATCCATAAAGATTATAGGCTTTGTACATTTTACTTGTATCAATGTAATCCATTTTGTAGGAGCCATCCCAGGGATATATGGAAATGAATTTTTCGTTATAGACATTTATCATATATTTATTTTTGCTGAAGGTTAAAAATATCTTATATATTGGTTTATCTGGTAAGTTCGCTGGCTTATCTATGAAACTATCATTATTTAATGAATTAAAAAACTTGGTGAATGAAGATAAATCCTCATTGGAAAAATCTTTCTTCTTATAAAAATTCATATATAGAGCATAATGCTCAGTAGGCTTTTCTAGAGATAAATCTTTCATTAATAACTTGGTATAGTAAAAATTGTTTGGTTTACTTTTTATAAAAATGCTTTTATCAAAATTGTATCTACAGCCGAAGAGACTTAAAGAAAAAAACACACAAATTACGAGTAAAACACATTTGCTTTTATTAATACTCAAATAACCACATCCTTTAACGACAGTTCAGAAGGGAAGTCTCCCATTTCTATAAGTGAGAGTTCCATACTATAGTAAAAATAAAACTTCAGTGGGAGTATAAATCGCCTTCTGAAGTCGTAAATGCAGCTCCGCAGGAGATGATTTAACGACAGTTCAGCTCCCTAGGAGATAAGTTAACCTCCTTTAAATAAAATATGTTGATTAATTATCTTTTAGTACACAAAATAGTAATGTTTGGATATTTTAATATTTATATGGTGACGAAAAAAATTAAAAAGGGTTCGTTAAATATATTGATTTCAAAAGAACTCATATATATATAATTATCTAAAGGCTTTAAGAAATCAAAACAAAAATGAAAGAACCACCTGAAGCCAGGTGGTTTTTTCATTTTTGTTCCATATAACATCTTATTATTTCTTGTAGGATCGAGGTTTTATTATACTGTCCAATTTTCCGACAGTTGGTTTAAGGCGATTCCACTTATACTCAATAATATACTCTTCATTTACATTGATCAGAGCATATTCATTTTTAGTGCATCTAAAGGGGGGGGTAGTTCACTATCATCTTAAATTATGTAATTAATTATATTATAAAATTATTCGTAGCTAATATTAACTCTTAAGAGGGGTTATGGGGTTTGTAATTAAGAAATCAATAAATGCCTTTGAAGCGTTGGATAGATAACGATCTTTTTTCCAAACGAGAGCAATTTTTATGGGAATAGCAGTACTAAATGGAACTTTTGTTATATTTTCATTATCTTCAACAATTTCCTTTAGTAAAAAAGAAATGCCAACCCCATTGGTAATAAGGCCCTTGATGGTTTCTAATTGGGTGGATGATAAAATAACATTAGGCTGAATATTGCATTCATTAAAAGATTCTAATATCTTTTGTCTGATGTAGAAGCCTTCTTTTAGTAGGATAATAGGTTCGTTCTTAATATCTTTAAATGTAATGGTTGGTTGTTTGCTTAAAGGGTGTTCCTTTTTTAAGCAAACGAAGAGCTCACTATTTAAAATGGGAAGGGAAGCTAGGGACTTATCGGAGGAATCGATGATAATCAGACCTAAATCAAGGTCTCCATTTTCTACCATTTGTTTTGTTGTAAGGGACCCATATTCCGAAATATTGAGTTTAATATTTGGATGTGATTTTTGGAAGTCAATAAATACTTTTGGAAATATAAAAGTACTGATCAGTGGAGGGATACCTATTGTCAGGATCACATTTTTAAGATCCTGGCAATCCTTCATTTCTGCAACGGCATTGGTTACTTGTCTTAAAATATCATCTACTCTTTTTAAGAAGATTTTGCCTTCGTCTGTGAGGGAAAGCTGTTTTTTAGAGCGGTCAAAGAGCACAATGGACAGTTCCTTTTCTAGATTTTTGATAGAATTGGTAATAGAAGGCTGAGTTACATAAAGTTTTTTGGCAGCTTGTGTAATATTATTTAATTGACATACCATTTGAAAATACTCTAACTGTCTTAATTCCATAACATATCCCCCTAATTATAAGTTTTAACTATTATATCATAGTTAAATGATAGTTTTAATTTATAACAACGTGTGTTATAGTTTTAACAAGGATTTAAATAAAATAACATAAATGTTAAAAAGAGAAAAGCAGTACTTCTTTTTAATAAATGTAAAAATATTAACATGATTAAAGGGATAAAATACTGTAATCGTTTTAAATTCACAACGTATATTCCACTCTTTTATAAGCTTAGACCATTATATCATAGTTTAATGGTTTTTTTAATTTAGAATAACATTTGTTATAGCTTTATCAATAAATTAAATAAACACCACTGTTTTTTTAAAATCATAAATGTTAAAAAGATAAATGCCATATTATTCTATTAATAAGTGTTGAAATATTAACAAAGTCGAAGGGAGGTGTAAATCTAGACTTGTTCGTTTGTTTAAAGTCTAGATGAATAAATATGAAGTATAGTTATTATCCAGGTTGTACGTTAAAGACGAAAGCTCAGGAATTAGAAAAGTTTGCACTGGATGCTGCAAACGTTTTGGGGTTTGAGTTAGAAGAGCAAAAGGAGTGGCAGTGTTGTGGTGCTGTATATCCCATGGCCACTGATGAAATAGCTACTAAATTATCCTCAGTAAGAAGCCTAGCAGGAGCACGGGACAAAGGTGAAAAACTAGTTACTTTATGTGCAGCATGCCATCACGTGATTAAAAGGGTCAATGAAGATATGAGGACCAAAGATGACATAAGAACAAAGGTTAACAATTACTTGGAGCTAACAGAAGCATACGCGGGAGAGACGGAAGTCCTTCACTATCTTGAGGTGCTCAGGGATGAAATAGGATTTGATGAACTCGCTAAAAAAGTAACAAATCCTCTTACTAACCGTAAAATTGGTGCATATTATGGATGCTTGCTACTTCGTCCCAGTGGAACAATGAATTTTGATGATCCAGAAAACCCTTCTATTATAGAAGATTTTATAAAAGCCATTGGTGCAACTCCTGTAATATATCCTTATAGAACGGAGTGTTGTGGAGGGTATCTTTGTTTAGATCAAAAGGATCTTGTAAATAAGATGACAAATACTATAATTCAATCAGCTGTAAAAAATGATGTAGAAGAAATTGTTACTGCATGCCCACTTTGTAAATATAATCTAGAAATTAGTAATGATGGGGCCAAAAATAAACTATCTATCAGCTATTTCACGGAGCTTTTAGCAGAAGCGTTAGGTGTCAAATAAGATAGGAGGGGATAGTGCAATGAAAAGAGTGAAAATATATTCTGACAAAAAATTAAAAGAGTTAGATCAAATTTCTCAAATTAGTGGGCAGAGGATACAAGATTGCATCCAATGTGGGAAATGTTCAGCAAGTTGTCCTGCAAGTGAAGGTATGGATATCCTGCCTCATCAGGTCATAAGATTACTTCAGACAGGAGAATTAGACAAGGTTACAGAGAGTAAAACCATTTGGTCTTGTGCATCATGTTTTACATGTTCCCAGCGTTGTCCTAGGAATATAGATATTGCAAACGTTTTAGAGGCAGTTAGGCTTATAATCCTTAGACGTACAGGAGAAAACAGAATAAAAGCTGAAGAGGTCTTTGGAAAAATAGATGATAAAATGCCCCAGCAGGCAATTGTAAGTGCATTTAGAAAGTATAATAAATAATTTTTACAAAAAAATAATGATACTGTTATTTTAAAGGAGGAATCAAATTGCAGAAAATTGGAGTTTTTGTTTGTTGGTGTGGAAGCAATATAGCAGCTACCGTGGACATTGATAAAGTTATAAAAGAAGCTGAAAAAATGCCTGGAGTTGTATATGCTAAAGACTATCAATATATGTGTTCCGAAGTAGGCCAGAATTTGATTAAGAATGCGATAAAAGAGCAAAAATTAGATCGAGTTGTGGTAGCATCATGTTCTCCTAGAATGCATGAGGCAACATTTCGAAAAGCGGCAAAGGCAGCGGGATTAAATCCTTATTTATTAGAAGTTGCAAATATTCGCGAACATTGTTCTTGGATTCATAAAGATAAAGAGATAGCAACCCCGAAGGCCATAGCGCTTGTTAGGGCTGCAGTGGCTAAAGCAACATTAAATAGCGAACTTGTACCAGGTGAAATAGATGTAACGAAAAGGGCACTTATTATTGGTGGAGGAATTGCAGGAATCCAAACGGCTCTTGATATTGCTGAGGCTGGTTATCAAGTGGATATCATTGAGAAGTCACCAAGCATTGGTGGGAAAATGTCTCAGCTAGATAAAACATTCCCTACATTGGATTGTTCTGCCTGTATTTTAACACCGAAAATGGTAGATGCGGCGTCTCATCCAAATATAAACATATACACCTACAGTGAGCTAGAGTCAGTTAAGGGATATGTGGGAAACTTTGAAGCAACCATTAACCAAAAAACACGAAGTGTAGATATGGACAAGTGTACTGGTTGTGGCGTTTGTGCTGAAAAATGTCCTTCAAAAAAAGCTAAAAATGAATTTAATGAAGGCTTAAATAACAGAGGAGCTATTTATATGCCTTTTGCTCAGGCTGTGCCAAACGTACCTGTTATAGATAGAGAACAGTGTATCAAGTTTAAAACAGGGAAATGTGGACTTTGCGAAAAAGTATGTACAGCGGGTGCCATTGATTTTTCTCAGGAAGATACTAAAATGACAAAACAATATGGGGCTATAGTGGTATGCACAGGTTATGATCTTATAGGTTTAGATAAATTTGGAGAATATCAGTATGGTGAGCACCCTGATGTAATTACATCTCTTGAATTTGAGAGATTAACAAATGCTGCAGGGCCAACAGCAGGCCATCTTGTGTGTCCATCGAATCATAGAGTGCCTAAAAAAGTAGTGTTTATACAATGTGTGGGATCAAGGGACAAATCTTCTAGGGGTAAACCTTATTGTTCTAAAATTTGTTGTATGTATACAGCAAAACATGCAATGTTACTCAAGGATCATTATCCCGATATGGAAGCCTATGTTTTTTATATTGATGTTCGTACACCAGGGAAAAACTTTGAAGAGTTCCAGCGAAGAGCTGTTGAAGAATATGGTGTTCATTATATTAAAGGTATGGTTGGTAAAGTTTTTCCAAATGGAGAGAATCTTCAAGTTAATGCTATTGATGCTTCGACTGGAGAAACAGTTCAAATTGATGCAGATTTAGTAGTGCTCGCAGCGGCGACTAAGGCCAAAGACGATGCAACTACAATTAAAAGGATATTAGGTATAAGTACAGATACAAATAATTTCTTTACAGAGGCTCATCCAAAACTTCGTCCAGTGGAAACTCATTCTGCAGGAATATATTTAGCGGGAGCATGCCAAGGACCAAAAGATATCCCAGAAACGGTGGCACAAGCTAGTGCTGCAGCAGCAAAGGTAATTGGGGTATTAAGTAAGGATAAATTGGTTAACAATCCTTGTGTTTCAGAAGTAGATGAATCAATTTGTAGTGGATGCCTTGCGTGTACTAAAATATGTCCATATGATGCAATTTCATCAAGTACAATTGAAGTTAAAGAGAACGGGAAAACAATTACAAAAATAGTTGCAAAGGTAAATGAAGCACTTTGCCAAGGTTGTGGTGGATGCACAGTAGCTTGTCGCCCTGGTGCCATTGATCTTAAAGGATTTACAAATAAACAGATTTTAGCGGAGGTGGATGCCATATGTCGATAGAAGCCGAAAAAATCGAGGGAATAGATGAAAATAAATTTGAACCCTTAATTGTAGCCTTTTGTTGTAACTGGTGTAGTTATGCAGGAGCAGATTTAGCAGGAACAAGCAGATTAGCATATCCTGCCAATGTTAAAATTATTCGGGTTCCATGCTCATGCAGAGTAAGTGAAAACTTCATACTCAGAGCATTCCAACATGGAGCTGACGGCGTAGTAATTGCCGGTTGTCATCCAGGGGATTGTCATTATACAAGTGGAAACTATCATACAAGACGACGTTTTTCAGTTTTGACAAATTTACTTGTATTTATGGGAATAGAAAAAGAACGTTTTAGAGTGGATTGGATTTCAGCAGCAGAGGGACAAAAATTTTCAAGCGTTATGAATGATGTATTAGAGAAAGTTCATAAACTTGGTCCTAATAGAAAGTTGAGGGATGAAAGATGGATAAGATAACTGAAAAAATAAGAGCGACCGCAAAACTTGCCCTAGAAAATGGGGAAGTAGAAAAAATTATAGGATGGGAAAAGGGAGATACCTTTGATGATTCCTATCCCGTATTTATTACAGAAGCGGGTAAAGTAGATTCTTTAATATGGGACTGCTTCTGTGTTAATAACCTAAGTAAATATTTACTTAAGGAATTAAAGGACAATAAAAAAGTAGGTATATTTTTAAAAGGATGCGATTCTCTTGGATTTAACCAACTGATAAATGATAACAGAATAGACCGCGCGAAGGTTGTGGTCTATGGAGTAAGTTGCTCTGGTATGATTGATCCAGAAAAAGTAAAAAAAGGAGGGTTAAATAAAGGCATTCTAAGCGTGAAAAGATCTGGGGATGAAATTATATTTGTGAAAAATGATGGTGAAAAGAAGGTTTCAGCAAGTGAATTTGAATATGACAAATGCATTAAATGTAGACAGCCGAATCCTGTAGTATATGACCAGTTGATGTCGGACTTTGTAGGGAGAGAAGTGGATCCACTAGAACGATTTAAAGATGTGGAAAAACTTGAATCCCTAACAGATAAGCAGCGATCTGATTTTTGGGCTGCTCAATTTTCAAAATGCATAAGATGTAATGCTTGTCGTAATATATGTCCTGCATGTAATTGTGTAAAATGTATTTTTGACAATGATAAGGCAGACGTATCAGGTAAAGCAAAATTAGATAGTGAAGAGCAGTTTTATCATATTATTAGGGCTTATCACGTTGGTGGTCGTTGTGTGGACTGTGGAGAATGTAGCAGAGTATGTCCAGCAAATATCCCACTTCACCTATTAAATAGTAAAATTATGAAAGATATAAATGAACTTTACGGTGAATATGATGCAGGGGTAGATCCATCTAAACAAGCCCCAATCGGAATGTATAAACTGGATGATAGTGATTCCTTTACATCGCATGGAGGTGGGAAAAAATGATGAAGAAAATATTAAAGAATCAGTTTTCGCAGCTTTTTAGTATGATTGATAAATCCTATGAATTGTTTTTGCCTATTGAAGTGGATGGAGATGTAAACTTCAACCTGTGGAAACAAGGAGATACGGTGAATGTAGAAAAACTGAAAACTAATATTTCACCAAAAAGTTTTATTTTCCCCCAAAGTGAAACCTACTTAAAGTTTAAAAGAGATGGAAAGAAACTTGAACTAGAAAATGTAGGAGGAAAGAAAGAGGACTATGTACTATTTGGTGTGAGACATTGTGATGCAGCGAGCTTTAAGCTACTTGACAATGTATTCCTCGTTGATCCTGTAGATGCTTTATACGAGGAAAGACGAGAAAAAGGAACCATCGTTTCTATGGCCTGTTTTGATCCAGAGGAAACTTGCTTTTGTAGTTCATTTGGAATAGAACCACAGACAGCTTCTAAAGAAGTAGATGTTAACACATGGGATATGGGAGATAGCATACTTTGGAATCCACAAACATCAAAAGGTGAAAACTTAACGGAGAAATTAAAGGACATTTTAGAAGATGCAACGGAGCAGGATATAAGTGAATTAAAGGCATTGAAAGAGGCTACAAAAGTGAAAGTTAAAAATCTTCCTTTAGCAAATATAGACCCTAAAAAAATAACGGGAGAGCTTAAGGAGTTATTTGAATCTAAAATTTGGGGAGAACTTAGTGAACGTTGTTTAGGTTGTGGTTCATGTACTTATGTATGTCCTACTTGTCATTGTTACGATATTGGTGACTTTAAGGGTGATACATCTGGAGAAAGATTCCGTTGCTGGGATTCATGTATGTTTTCGGACTTTACCCTGATGGCTCATGGAAATATCAGAAAAACGCAAAAGGAAAGGTTCAGACAGCGGTTTA
Source organism: Clostridium sp. CM036 (assembly GCF_055081135.1). Classification (NCBI taxonomy): domain Bacteria; kingdom Bacillati; phylum Bacillota; class Clostridia; order Eubacteriales; family Clostridiaceae; genus Clostridium; species Clostridium sp. CM036. The sequence goes on from NZ_CM143652.1 coordinate 172,542, forward strand.
TGCATAAGCTTGTTTATTATCCAAATAAACAAAATGGTGTATACGCTTGCGTTGGATGTGGAAGGTGCATAGAAAAATGTCCAGTTCATTTGGATATTGTTAAAGTAATTAAAAAGTTAGGTGGTGGACAAAATGAGCTGCAATTGTAATGTACATGAACATAAACATGTAAATCCTTTAATGCCAGAACTAGCTGAAATAGTGGACATTAGGGAAGAAACACACGATGTAACTACATTTAGGGTTACAAAACCTGGTGGTGGAAAATCATTTGAACATATGCCAGGTCAATGTGCGATGATTTCGGTTCCTCCACTTGGAGAAGCGATTTTCTCAATCACTTCTTCTCCAACAGAAAAGGGTTATATGGAGTTTAGTGTAAAAAGATGTGGAGTAGTTACAGAATATCTACATGGTTTGGAAGTTGGGAGTGAAATAGGTATTAGAGGACCATATGGAAATAATTTCCCGGTAGAGGATGAGCTAAAAGGAAAAGATCTTCTTTTCATCGGTGGGGGTATAGGACTAGCACCCATTCGTTCCGTTATAAACTATGTAATGGATAATCGAGACGATTATGGAAAGGTAGATATTTTATATGGAGCAAGAACGCCTGGAGATCTTGTCCAGACAAAAGACATCTTTGAAAATTGGCCATCAAGGTCTAATACAGACGTTTATTTGACGGTTGATCGAGAAGTCGAGGGATGGGAAGGACATGTAGGATTTGTTCCCAGTTATATTAAAGAGATTGGATTTAGCACAAATAAAGTGGCTTTGGTATGTGGACCGCCTATTATGATTAAATTTGTTCTTCAAACGCTTGAAGAAATGGGATTTAAGAAGGATCAGGTATACACCACATTGGAATTAAAGATGAAATGTGGCGTAGGGAAATGCGGACGTTGTAACATCGGAGATAAATATGTGTGTAAAGATGGTCCTGTATTTAGATGCGATGAAATAGATCAACTTCCCGATGAATATTAATGTAAACACTAAAACAGTTTAACCCATTAGATATTAGGTATAAACAAAGGAGGCATATAAAATGTCCAATAAAGAAATGGTGGAAATATATATATTAAATAAAAAGTACTCTGTACCTTCAAGCCTTACAATCATGGATTCAATGGAATATGCAGGGTATCAATTAGTTAGAGGATGTGGATGTAGGTCGGGCTTTTGCGGTGCCTGTGCCACGATATATAGAATTAAAGGTAAGAAAGAATTAAAGGTATGTTTAGCATGTCAAACCAAGGTTGAAGATGGTATGTATCTTACTCAATTGCCATTCTTTCCTGGAGACAAAAAATTATATGATATGAATGAATTAGAGCCGACGGCTGATACAATGATGAAGCTTTATCCTGAAATATACAGCTGCATTGGATGTAACTCTTGTACGAAGGGATGCCCCCAGGACCTTAATGTTATGCAGTATATTGCCTATGCCCAAAGAGGAGACATTGAGAAATGTGCCCATGAATCTTTCGACTGTGTTATGTGCGGAATCTGTGCTTCTAGGTGTCCTGCCAATATAACTCATTACCAAGTAGGGGTGATTGCACGCCGGCTTACAGGTAAATACATTGCCCATGAAACAGAACATTTGACAGAGAGGGTACAACATATTAAAGAAGGCATGCATGATGATTCATTGAGAGAACTAATGGCTAAAAATGTTGATGAATTAAAGGGATTATACAATACAAGGGATATTGAAACGTAAAAATTAGCTTAGAATTACATAAAAATATAGTTTTACCAGGGAGGTATTTAAATGTATACAGCAGAAATGAGGGGGCTAATAAAGAAGGTAGAGGCCACCCGTTCCCAAAGATTGGGAGTTCAGTTTCCGAGAATGAGTCCCCAAGAAAAAGAAGATATATTAAAGGAAAATTATCCTGATTATAGAGATAATGAATTCAAAAATCTAAGTTTAGGGCCAAACAAAGGATCAAAGGTTCCCCTAGAGTTGGCGGATATTATTGAAGCTAAAAGTAGACTTCAAGATCTGGACATGGATTTAACTAAAGTAAACTATGACGTGGATGTGTTGATAATAGGTGGGGGAGGAGCTGGAGCATCGGCAGCCCTAGAGGCTCACAAAAAAGGCGCCAATGTATTGATTACCACAAAATTACGTTTCGGTGACGCTAATACGATGATGGCCGAAGGGGGGATCCAGGCTGCTGATAAGCCAGAAGATTCTCCTGCGAAACACTACATGGATGTAATGGGTGGCGGACACTTTACTAACAAAAAAGAACTTGTTAATGCCCTTGTAAAGGATGCTCCGGGAGCAATCAAATGGTTAAATGACCTTGGGGTAATGTTTGATAAAGAAGAGGATGGCACAATGGTTACTACCCACGGAGGTGGAACCTCGAGAAAGAGGATGCACGCCGCTGCCGACTATTCGGGAGCTGAGATCATGCGTGTGCTTAGGGATGAAGTGATTAACAAAGGGATTGAAGTGGTGGAATTTTCACCTGCTGTGGAGATCCTATTAGACAAGGATGGTAAAGCTGCTGGAGCCGTATTATTCAATCTTGAAACAGAGGAATATTTAATCGCAAGGGCTAAAACAGTTATTATAACCACGGGAGGTGCTGGAAGACTTCACTATCAGGGTTTTCCAACATCAAATCATTATGGTGCAACAGCGGATGGACTTGTTTTGGGATACAGAGCCGGAGCAGAACTTGTCTTCGCAGATGCTGTGCAGTATCACCCTACTGGGGTAGCATACCCTTCTCAAATTTTTGGGGCACTTGTTACGGAGAAGGTCCGTAGTTTAGGGGCAACACCTCTAAATATCCATGGTGAGCAATTTACTTATCATCTTGAAACAAGAGATGTGGAAACATCTGCAATCATTAGAGAATGTCATGTAAGAAATAATGGTATTGAGACACCTTTAGGGGTAAAGGGTGTATGGTTGGATACTCCTTTAATCGAAATCATCAATGGGGAAGGAACGATTGAGAAAAGACTTCCTGCCATGCTGAGGATGTATCAAAAATTTGGTATTGATATGAGAAAAGAGCCAATTCTCGTATATCCTACCCTTCATTACCAAAACGGAGGACTTTTAATTGATGAAAACGGTCAAACCAAGGTAGAAAACCTTTATGTGGCAGGAGAAGCTTCAGGAGGGATACACGGTAGAAACAGATTGATGGGTAATTCACTATTAGATATTATTGTTTTCGGACGTAGGACAGGGTTTCATGCAGGTGAAAAGTGCAAAGTGGTTAAAGTAAAAGAACTGAGCCTTGACCATGTTAAAGAATACCACAAAAGCCTTGAGGAAAACGGTGTGAATACAGACAAGATTTCTCCTGTACTACTGCCCCATTATACCCATGGAAGAGAAAATGATAAATAATATTATTTAGTTTGATTTTTACTATGAATAAGAGTATTTATTTTTCGTAACAAAAATAGAGTTAATATTTATAAAATCAATTGACGTAGTAGATTTAAAGGTGGTGATATGAACAGTAAAATACATAATTAGCATGTTGAATTCTTCATAAAATTATATTGGGTTATGTCGGTAGGAAATATTAAAATAGTTATTGTCATAATAAAGAATAAAACAAAAAAGGAGAATGAAAAATATGAATATTAAAGAAGAAGCAATGAAATTACATAGACAATGGAGAGGTAAAATTGAGGTGATTTCTGCAGTACCAGTAAAAACTAAGGAAGATCTTTCAATAGCTTATACACCGGGGGTTGCAGAACCTTGTCTTGAAATTTCAAAAAATATAGATTTATCATATGAGCTTACAAGAAGATGGAACCTTGTAGGAGTTATAACAGATGGTACTGCCGTTTTAGGTTTAGGTGATATAGGACCAGAGGCTGCAATGCCAGTAATGGAAGGTAAATGTGTACTATTCAAAGCATTTGGAGATGTTGATGCTTTTCCTTTATGTCTAAAAACTAAAGATGTTGATGAAATTGTAAGAACGGTTAGTTTACTTCAAGGTAGTTTTGGTGGTATTAATTTAGAGGATATAAGTGGACCTAGATGTTTTGAAATCGAAAGGAAACTAAAAGAAGTATGTGATATCCCAATTTTCCACGATGATCAACATGGAACAGCTATTGTTGTTGCTTCTGGTGTAATTAATGCTCTAAAATTAGTAAAGAAGAATATGCAGGATGTTAAAGTTGTAGTAAACGGTTCAGGAGCTGCAGGTATTGCTTGTGCAAAATTATTAATGAGTATGGGAGCAAAAAATGTTATTCTTTGTGATAGAAAAGGTGCCATCTATGAAGGAAGAGAAAATTTAGGTGGAGAAAAAACTTTGATGGCAACGATTACAAATAAAGAAAAAGTACGTGGTACATTAAAGGAAGTTATTGTTGGAGCAGACGTGTTCATAGGAGTATCGGATGCTAACCAAGTAAGCCAAGATATGGTAAAGACTATGGCGAAAGATTCTATACTATTTGCTATGGCTAATCCAGTACCTGAAATTTTACCATCTTTAGCAAAAGAAGCCGGTGCAAGAGTTGTTGGTACTGGAAGATCAGATTTTCCAAATCAAATAAACAACCTATTAGCATTCCCAGGAATATTTAGAGGTACATTAGATGTTAGAGCAAGTGATATCAATAATGAGATGAAGATTGCCGCAGCAAATGCTTTAGCGGAGCTTGTGAGTGATGAAGATTTAAATGAAGACTATGTTATTCCACTACCATTTGATCCAAGAGTTGCAAAAGCCGTAGCTGAAGCTGTTATGGAAGCTGCTAGAAAATCTGGAGTAGCTAGAATATAATAATAATAATAAAAGCTGTTCAAAATTTTTGAACAGCTTTTACAAGAAAAATATTTGGAAGGAGTTGTGGATTCATGCGTAAAGTAGATGTAAAAGAAATTGAAAATGCTTTAAAAGATATGAGTATAAAGACTAATTTTTATGTGGGAGAAGACGTATTAGATGCCTTTCATAAATTCCAAAAGGAAGAAACATCTCCGGTAGGAAGAGATATTATAGCCAATTTGTTGAAAAATGCTGAAATTGCAAAAACTGATCAAGTACCAATTTGTCAGGATACAGGTATGGCTGTAGTATTTGTAGAAGTAGGTCAAGAAGTTCAGTTAATCGGCGGAAATATTACAGATGCCATTAACGAAGGTGTACGACGTGGATATAAAGAGGGATTTTTAAGAAAATCTGTTGTAGAAGATCCTTTAAAACGAAAAAATACAGGGGATAATACTCCGGCTGTGATATATTATGATATTGTACCAGGGGATAAAGTCAAAGTAACTATAGCCCCAAAAGGTTTTGGCAGTGAGAATATGAGTAGATTAAAAATGCTTAAACCATCAGATGGTTTAGCAGGTGTACTTGATTTTGTTGTAGAAGCCGTTTCACTTGCAGGTCCAAATCCATGTCCACCTATTGTTGTAGGTGTTGGAATTGGTGGCACATCTGATAAGGCAATGTATCTTGCCAAGAAGGCCTTAACAAGAGATATTGGTAGCCATAATGAAACAGAGCATTTAAAAGAAATTGAATTAACTTTACTAGAACAAATTAATGCACTAGGCATAGGACCTCAAGGACTAGGGGGAAATACCACAGCCCTTGCTGTAAATGTGGAAGCTTTTGCAACACATATTGCTGGATTACCTGTGGCAGTAAATATTAACTGTCATGTGGCAAGACATGCAGTAACAATTATATAGGGAGGGGAAAAGATGGAAATCAAACATATATCTACTCCTTTAACACAGGAGAAGTTGAAGGATTTAAAATCGGGAGATAGTGTTTTAATATCAGGAACCATGTATACAGGTAGAGATGCAGCTCATCAGAGACTAGTAGACGCAATTAATAATGGGGATGAGTTACCTTTTGATCCTAAAGATGCCATTATATACTATGTGGGACCTGCTCCAACTAAACCTGGAAATATAATAGGTTCTGCTGGTCCAACTACTAGTTATAGAATGGATGATTTGACTGTTCCATTGCTTGAACTAGGTCTTACTGGAATGATTGGGAAAGGGCTTAGAAGTCAAACTGTAGTAGATTCAATGCAGAAAAATGGCGCAATTTATTTTGCTGCAATAGGAGGAGCTGGAGCTCTTATTGCTAATACAATAAAAGAATGCGAAATTATTGCTTTTGAAGATTTGGGTCCAGAAGCCGTTCGTAAACTGACGGTAGTGGATTTTCCGGCTGTGGTTATAATAGACACCAAAGGCAATAATCTTTATGAAACAGAAAGAATAAAATATCAGAAATAAAAAATAAAAACTGTATTGGGAAATTCCAATACAGTTTTTATTTCTTTGAAAGAAATTTATTTTAAATATAAAAGACTTAAATATGGGCATAGCAAAGCTAATCCACGAATAAAAATTTTGTGTCACATTTTTGCCATTTTAGGCATAAAAAAAGACTTTCAAGAAATCCTTGAAAGCCTTATGGTGCCGAAGGCGGGAATCGAACCCGCACGGTATTGCTACCTCTGGATTTTGAGTCCAGCGCGTCTGCCAGTTCCACCACTTCGGCATGTCTGACAATATGAATTCTAACATATATTTATAATTAATGCAATAGTTATAGTATATTTTTATTAATAAATTTTATATCTTAATAGATAAAGGTTTTATGTTAAGTATTAATGTGTTGAAATAAAATTACATAAATAAAACTATTTATAATAGAAGTAATATATTGAATTAATAGCCACATAATGCTAAAATCAAAAGTAAGTTGTATATATTAAACATTAATTTTTAGATTTTATTTAAAAGTCTAAAAGGAGGAATAACAAAATAAGGAGGGATTTCATTGCTTAGAAAGAAACAGAAAAGAATACTTAGCTGGATACTATCGTTAGCATTAATATTATTTAATTTTAACGGTGTTATTGGAACTAAAATTGTAGATGCGGCTGGAATTGATACATCGACAAATGTAACCGTTGCCAGAAAGAGCTTGGAACCAAATGCATTTACTCTAGGAATTGGACAAGTAACATCTCCATCAGTAGCTCCAGTTAATGCTACAAATAAAACATTTGATATAGTAGAAATTACAGATTTTCATGGACAACTTTTGGATTCAACTAATACAAAACCTGTAGGAGCTGCATTAGCAAAAGTAGTTAAAGACGTGAAAACTGCAAATCCTGGAAGAACACTTATCATTGGTGGAGGAGATCTATATCAAGGAACACCCACCTCTAATGTACTAAGAGGAGTTCCAGTTCAAAAGGTGTTATCAAATATGGGAATGGAAGTTACAGCTTTAGGCAATCATGAATTTGATTGGGGACTTGATATAATTAATACTGAAACTATGATTGGTGCAAATTACAACATTGTTTGTGCTAATATGTATAAAAAAGGGACAAGCAATAGACCATATCAGCCTTATAAGATAATTACTAAGGATGGTGTTAAAATAGCAGTAATAGGAGCAATACTTAAGGAAGCTCCAGGTATAATTATGCCAGCTTTAGTAGATCCTTTTGATTTTAGGGACCCAGCTACAGAAATTAATATAGTTGCAAAGGAAATCAGAGATGGAAATCTAGCTGATATAGTACTAGCAGATGTACATGATGGTGGTTCATCGCTTAATACTATGGTTAATAAATTACATGGCGTAGATGCGGTATTTGGTGGACATACACATAGTATTGGTGATGTTGTAAACAAAGATGCAGATGGGTTGGACGTACCTACATTAATAGCAGCGGCTACTGGTAAAGGTTTTATAAATTTAAAGATTACTGTAGACTCTACAAACAAAATAGTAGGTTTCTCACCTAAAGGTTCAAACTGGAAAGGACTTACAGTGACAACTACATCAGCAACAGACCCAGATTGTAAGAAAATTGTTGATGATGCAAGTACGTCATTACTTCCAATATTTAATGAAGTAATTGGAACTAATGACAATGCTTTAACTAAGAGCCAAGTTGACTCACCTTATGGAGAATCTCAACTTGGAAATTGGATGGCAGATGTTGTAAAGAACTATTCAAAATCACCAGCAGAGGTGGGAATGGTGAATAACGGAGGGATTAGATTAAGTCCAATTCCATCAGGCGATATAACTGTTGGAACAATATTTAATATAATGCCATTTGATAATACGATTTGTACTACAACCATGACGGGGGCACAGCTAAAATTTATTTTTGAACAAGCTGTTCAAAATGATGGTAATGGAATACAAATTTCTGGAGTTAAATTTGTATATGATTCTTCAAAACCGTCGTATAAACCAGCTGTAGTAGATGCAAATGGGACAGTCACAACACCAGAAATACCAGGTCAAAGGGTCCTTAGCATGATAAGAGAAAGCAATGGCACAGTTGTTAAGGATACAGACACACTAAAAGTAAATGCACCAGATTTTGTTGCTACTGGAGGGGACACCTTTACAGGATTCTTAGCACCTGAGATAGTAGCTAGTTTAGTAGATTCGCATGAAAATGTAAGAGACGCTTTAAATGCTGATGTTAGAGATAAGGGCAAGATGACAGTTGTAATGGAAAATAGAATAGACAATCAAATGAAAGATGTAGATCCTGGAGCAACTATTTCAGTAGTAGCAACTTCAGATGTACACGGAAATGTTCTAAACTTTGATTATGGAACTAATGCAGCGACTTCAAAAGGACAGGGACTCGCAAAGGTTTCAACTTATGTTAAGGGCTTAAGAGCAACTAATCCAAATGTTATGTTAATAGATAATGGAGACACTATTCAAGGAACTCCACTTGCTTATTACTATAATATGATAGATAAAACCACAACTTATCCAATGTCAGCAGTTATGGGAGCAATGGGATATGACAGCTGGACTCTAGGGAATCACGAATTTAACTATGGACTTGAAGTATTAAATAGAATTAAGGAGGATGCGAAGGATCAAGGTATCGACGTGTTATCTGCTAATACTTACAAAGCTGATAATAAAAATTTTGTTAAACCATATACTATGAAGTCTTTTGTAGTTAATGGCAAAACAATTAGCGTAGCGGTACTTGGACTTACAACAAAAACTATATCTAGTTGGGAGGATCCAGCTCATTATGATGGATTACATTTTAATGATTTAGTAGACGAAGCTAAAAAATGGGTTCCAGTAGTAAAGGCAGATGGAGCAGATGTAATAATAGTAGCTGCACATACTGGAGAAGAAGGAGTAGCAGATATTATTCCGGAAAATCAAGCTAAGGCATTGGCTACTCAAGTAAGTGGGATAGATGCTATAGTTGCAGGACATGCGCATAGTATTTTAAATGACATCAATTTAAAAAATCCAGAAGGCAAAGTGGTTCCAATATTAGAACCAGGTAAATGGGCACAAAACGTTTCACAAATTGATATAGCGGTTAATGCTGCAGGAATTGTTACAGGATTAACTACTAAAAATGTAGCTATGGACACTATCGCTGAAGATCATGATATAACAGCTTTAATTGCACCATATCAAGCTAAAACTTTAGAATATACTTCAACAATACTTGGACAATCTAAGGGAGAATATAAAGGCAATAAGCAAATTACTGAACCAACTGAAATAATGGAGTTAATAAACAAAGTTCAAGCTGGTGCAGCTGGAACACAACTCTCAATAGCAGCTCCACTAAGTTTATCATCATATATTCCAAAGGGTGATATTACTATTAAAGATATTATGGGCGTATATGTATACGAGAATTTTCTTTATGGAGTGAAGATGAATGGAAAACAAATAAAAGATTGGATGGAATATACAGTAAGATACTACAAACGAACATCAGGTTCAACAGATCCAATAGTTAAGGACGCAGATCTTAATATTGCAGATTATAACTTGGATCAATTGTACGGAGCAAGTTATGACATCGACTTAACAGAGCCAGCAGGAGCAATTGATTCAGTTACTAAAAAAATGATATCTGGAAACAGAATTAAGAACTTAAAGTTTAATGGAAGAGTGATTAAGGATTCAGATGTATTTACAGTTGCAATAAACAACTATAGATACAACGGCGGCGGAGGATTCATGGCTGCTGCTGGAATAAGTAGCGTTGATACATCTTTAGTTACTTATAATTCAGCTAAGGCTCTAGGTGATGATGGTCAGGTTAGAAGTTTAATGATGAAATATGTTAAAGATAATAAGACTATAACACCATCTTCAGCAAGAAATTGGAAGATATTATCATCATCAATAAAGCAAGAGGTTCCGGTGACTGGAATATCACTTGAAAAAGCTTATTTTAGCATTGGCCCTAAGATGAGTGAAACTTTAGAGGCAACATTACTACCTGGCAATGCAACAAATAAAAAAGTATCGTGGAAATCAAGTGATACTTTAGTGGCGTCAGTTGATGATAATGGAAAGGTTACAGGACATAAAATTGGGTTAGCTAAAATAAGTGCTACAACCGATGACGGGAATTACAAGGACGAATGTACTGTTGCTGTTGTAAGTAAGCCGGTTAATAAAGTTAGAATAAATAAAAAGGATATAATTATAAAAGTAGGCAAAAATGAAAAATTAACAGCTTTAGTTGGACCGGGAAATTCAGATATTAAGGATGTAATTTGGAAATGTGACAGTTCGATAATAAAAATTATTGAGAAAAATGGAAAGAGTATTTCAGTAATTGGAATATCTACCGGAAAGGCTAAAGTGACGGTTACTTCACTAGATGGAGGGTATAAGGCGACCTGCGACGTAACTGTTATCGATAAGAAAAAATAATTTTGGCGGCAGGTACATTTGTATCTGCCTTCATTTTATTTAAATCGTTGATGTTTTTATTGACGAAGTATATTATAATGTAGAATATAGCACAATATATAAACATACTAGAAAGAAGGGATTTACAATGTCTAAGGAAAGACTATTAATTTTAGATGGCCATAGTCTTATGTATAGAGCTTTTTATGCATTACCAGCCCTAACAAATTCGGATGGCATATACACTAATGCAGTTTATGGTTTTACAAATATGCTTTTAAAGATGAAGGAAGAGTTTGAGCCAGATTATATTGTTACAACATTTGATAGGAAGGCGCCTACTTTTCGTCATGAAGAATATAAAGATTATAAGGCAGGTAGAAAAAAAATGCCTGATGAGCTCCGCGATCAGTTTTCTCTAGTTAGGGAACTTTTAGAGAAAATGGCTATAGATATTTTTGAATTAGATGGCTTTGAAGCAGATGATTTAATAGGAACATTATCTGTATTTGCAGAAAAACAAGGACTTGAAGTTTTTATAATAACAGGAGACAGAGATGCACTCCAGCTTGCCACAGATAATGTTAAAGTTGTAATAAACAAAAAGGGAATGTCACAAAAGGAAATATATGATAGAAATCGAATAATAGAAGAGTTTGGAGTAACTCCTACAGAATTTATAGATGTAAAAGGGCTAATGGGGGACGCTTCTGATAATATTCCAGGTGTACCAGGAATTGGTGAAAAAACTGCTTATAAGCTAATTAAAGAGTATAAGAGTATAGAAAACCTTCTTATGAATATTGATAAGATTAGTGGTAAAAAACTTGTGGAAAATTTAACTGCTTATAGTGAACAGGCTATTTTCAGTAAAAAATTAGCTACTATTATTACATGTGTGCCTATGGAAATGGAATTAAGTTCAATTAAATCAAAAGAAAAATATGATGTACGGGCTGTAAAAGATTTATTCTACAAATTACAATTTAAATCTTTAATAGGGAAAATACCAGATGATGAGGATTCAATCGAAGAAACATTTTCTGCGGATTTTACGGTAATAGATAAATTGTCGAAGCTTCTGGAAGTTATTAGTGAAATTAAAGAGACTATTTATATAACTTTTGATATTGCAGATTCTAGTGTGTTTTCTAAAATTAGCGTAAATAACATATATTTTAATTATAAGGGAAAAAACTATTTGATTATGGTTACTGATTTATTTAATGAAGATGAAGAAAAAACTATAAGTTATTTGAAAACTATACTTGAGAGTAATGATATTAAAAAGGTAAGTCACGGCGTAAAGAATGCTTACACTGCACTTAATAAAAAAGGCATTAAGTTACAAGGGGTAAAATTTGATACAGAACTTGGGGCTTATTTGCTCGATTCAGCTAAAAAGGAGTATAGCCTGGAAACTCTTATAGATAAAATTCTTAGAATCTGTATTATAGGCGAGGGTCATGAAAGAGAGATTAATAAAGTAGCATTACTAAAAGAGCTTTATGAAATCTTAGAAAAGAAGATTGAAGAGTACAAAATGGAAGAACTGCTATATGATGTGGAGCAACCATTAACAGAAGCTATATCATATATGGAGGCAGAAGGATTTACAATAGACAAGGATAGATTAGAGGAACTTGGCATAAAATTCGCTCAAGATATAAAAGAAATGGAAAGCACTATTTTTGTTTTATCTGGAGAAGAATTTAATATTAAATCTCCAAAGCAACTAGGCAAGATATTATTTGAAAAGTTAGATTTACCTGTTATAAAGAAAACAAAAACAGGATATTCAACTAATGCTGAGGTTTTAGAGGCGCTAGCAGATAAGCATCCCATTATCACAGAAATTACAAGGTATAGACAGTTAACAAAGATTTTTTCTACTTATATAGAGGGGCTACAAGCAGTAATTGATACAGATTGTAGAATACATTCAAACTTTACACAAACAGTTACAACAACAGGAAGACTATCAAGTACTGAACCTAATTTGCAAAATATCCCTATAAGACATGAAATGGGTAGAGCTATAAGAAAAGTATTCATACCACACAATGATCAGTGTGTTATTTTATCTGCGGATTATTCACAGATAGAGCTTAGAGTATTAGCTCATATAGCAGGGGATGAAAATTTAATTGAGGCTTTCATTAAACATTGTGATATTCATACTAAAACTGCTTCAGAGGTATTTAATGTACCGATAGGAGAAGTTACGGCGCTTATGAGAAGTAATGCAAAAGCTGTAAACTTTGGAATAGTATATGGCATTGGAGAATTTAGCTTAGCAAAAGACTTAAATATATCTAGAAAAGAAGCTAAAGCATACATAGAAACATATTTTGAAAGATATCCAAATGTTAAAAAATACATGGAGGATATAGTGGTTGAAGCTGAGAAAAATAATAGTGTTACTACAATAATGAATAGAAGAAGATTTATCTATGAAATAAATTCAACAAACAAAATTGTGAAGTCCTTTGGTAAAAGGCTTGCTATGAATACACCGATACAAGGAAGTGCAGCAGATATTATTAAACTTGCTATGATAAATGTATTTGATAAATTAAAGCAGGAGGGATTAAAGAGCACTTTAATTCTCCAAGTACACGATGAATTAATACTAAATGTATATAAGGATGAGCTTAAGCAAGTTGAGTATTTGGTTAAGGAACAGATGGAAAATGTAGTTAAACTTTCAGTTCCACTAGAAGTAGAAATAAGCATTGGAGAAACTTGGTATGAGGCAAAATAGTTGAAAACGCTAAGGGTTGGGATAACAGGTGGAATCGGTAGTGGAAAGAGCACAATAACTAATATGCTAATAGAGAAGGGTCTTCCGGTTGTTGATGCAGACATTGTAGCTAGAGAGGTTTTTATAATATATCCTGAGATGATAAGTAGAATTAAAGGGGAATTCGGGTATGAGTTTTTTGACAGTGAAGGTAATCTTAATAGGAAAGAGTTTGGAAACTATATATTTAAGGGTGATAATCGCAGAAAAAAGCTTGAAAGTATAATGATGCCGTTTATAAAAAAAGAAATACAAGACAGAATAAAAATGTACGAAGAAGGCAATTGGCAATTTTGCTTTTTAGATGCACCTACTTTAATAGAAAACAATTTTCATACTAGTATGGATGTAACTATTTTAGTGTGGGTGAGTAGTGACATTCAAGTACAAAGGGTTATGAATCGAGATGCTTTAAAAATAGACGAAACATGGGATAGAATAAGAGCTCAAATGCCAATAGATGAAAAGAAAAAATTTGCAGATTTTGTTATTGATAATGGCGGGAGTATTGAAAATACAAAGTTACAACTAGATTTGATTATTAGGAAGTTAGAAAGGTTAGGAGTGAAGTGATGAAATTTAAAAAAATTATAAAAATCTTAATCTTAATTTTTTTGGTTATTATAGTGATTAACATTAAAAGCATTTTTAAAAGCTTTTACCCTATAAAATATGGAAATCAAATAGTTAAGTATTCGCAAAGGTATAATGTGGATCCTTGTTTGGTTGCAGCTGTAATTAGGGCAGAAAGTAATTTTGATGGAAACGCTGTTTCTCCAAAAGGTGCCTATGGGCTTATGCAGATAATGCCTGATACTGCATTGTGGATTGCAGAAAATATGAAATTAAAAGATTTTGATGTGGAAAAATTATATGAAAGTGAAATTAATATTGCTATGGGATGTTGGTATATTAATAATTTAAACACTGAATTTAATGGAAATATAGACTTGGTGTTGGCAGCTTACAATGGTGGACGTGGAAATGTACAAAAATGGCTTAATGATAAAGAATACTCTAGCGATGGAAAAACATTAAATGTAATACCTTTCGGGGAAACAGATAAATATGTTAAAAAGGTAAAAACAAATTATAATATTTATTTGAAATTATATGGTGATGAAATCAAATAAAAACAGAAAAAACTATTGACAATTTATACTAGAATAATATATAATCAATCTTGTAGTTACAAGTTTTAAAATACATATGACTATAAGATTTGATCCTTTATATTAAATAAACAATATTTGCGATAGTGGCGGAATGGCAGACGCGCACGTTTAAGGGACGTGTGGGAGACCATACGGGTTCAAGTCCCGTCTGTCGCACCAAAAAATTATATTACTTTAAAAAAGAGGTAGAAATACCTCTTTTTTTTAACGACTTTCCTTCAGAAGTTGTTAATATTGCAGTACCGCGGGTGATGATTTAATTGGTAAGATAAAAACCTATGAAAAGTGAATTTTTTTAAGAAATATGGAAAAACTAACATCTGAAAGAGGTGTTATTTATGAAAAACAAAAACAATAATTCTAATGAAAAACAGGAGAAACCACTCAAAAATAAAGAAAATAATCCAGTTACTATAAATGGTGATAGTAACATGAGAAAGCCTGTAAGAGGATTAAAGTAGAGGCGCTATAAAAAGTGAGCGCTATAAAGAGGGTGTAATTACATCCTCTTTATTTTTTTTTTGCATATTGTCATAAAATTAGTATCAAAACACGGCCTCTAGCATAAATTGTTAATGTATTAAGTTATAAATAGGGAGGGCGGTTATGAAACTAGAGGACAGAAATATTGAAGATATAGACATGAAGGAAGAATATGAAATGGTTCCACTAGAACCTATGATGTATGGATATGGGCAAATGAATATGATGCCGAATATGGGCATGAACCCAAATGTGGGTATGAACCCAAACATGGGAATGCAAATGGGAGATATGCAGGATGTAAATCCAAATATGGGGATTAATTCGATTATGGGAATGAACCAATTTAATGAAGACATGTTCATGAATGGGTCCAATCCAATGGGTATGACGTATGGAGATGTATCTATGAAAGGTTTTGAGCAGGGGGATGAAGATTTAAGACAATTGGATAATTATCAAGATAGATCCCCATTTGATAGACCTAATCCCCAATACAATGATGTTGAGTCCATTGTAAGAAGAATTGAGAGGTATAACCCTGCCATATTTAGGAGGTTAAATAGGTGTGGGATACCATATTTAGAAGCAAAAGAAATAGTTAGAAGAATCGTTAGAGTAACACTTATGTACAGAGATGAATAAAAAATAGTAATCATTTAACATAAAGAAAAACAAAATTCATCTAGAACCCTATAAAAACTTATAGGGTTATTTGATTTGTAATGATTTGACAAAAAAATAAAAATATAGAAGTGCTAATATAATTTTTTTTGAAGGGGATTTAAAAGTAACGTAGAATTTAATTATTAAAGAGGCATAAAATGTTAAAGAGGAGTAAATTGAAGAGGTGTAATTATGTTTAATATAGATATTAAATTTGATGATGTTAGCATTATGAATGTAGAAAAAGGGGATATTTTAAAAATTAAAAATTGGACTAATAAACAGCAAGATTTTAATATAGAGGCAAGGTTAAATTATGATATTAAGGAATTTTATGAAAGATATTTAGAGTGTTATGTGAGTGAAGGGGAATACTTTCTTAAAGTGTTACATGGTAGTGAACTTATAGGTATTATAAAAGGTAGAATAGAATTTAAAAATCCAAATGAAGTATGGATTATGTGTTATTTAATAGAAATTAGACTATATGATGCTGATATATCAAACATAATTATTAATGAGTTTTCAAAGCATTTACATGAAAATTATGGAATGTGTGATTTCTATACTTTTGTTTCATCTAATAATAATGCAATGGTGGAATTTTGGAAACGCAATAACTTTGAAGAAAGTAGGGTAACAAGCAATTTTTTTAAGATAAATAGCGAAGACAAGGATATAATAATTCTAAAAAAAACAATTTAATATATATATATTTTTTTTTATTCTAAAATCAATTTTAAAATAATAGTATTTTAAATAAGGCATCTAAAAAAATAGACTACAAGTTACTAGTTATTTTTTAAAAGATGTTTAAAGATTTATTAAATTAGGGGATGATAAAGTGAGATATACTAGATATAATTATAAGACGCCTAGGAAAAATAATAATTTTATGATTGTAATTACATTAACTTTGATAGCAGCCATTGCCTTGGGCACAATGTTGTCCAAGCTAATACCTAATAATAACGTTAAAACGGGTACAGGTGATAAAACTACTAAAACGGATGTAGTAAAAGACAGTAAAGTAAATCAAGATAGTAAAGTGAACAAAGAGAGCGTAGATGTTTCTAAAGAGATTCCTCAAACTAATATTAAAGATTATGTAGCAATACAATGTGGCGTTTTTAGCGCGAAGGAAAATGCTTTAATTTTGAAAAAAAGTTTAATGGAGTTTAGTACACCATTTATTCTTGAAGAAGATAAATTATATAAAGTCTTGGTTGGTGTTTATCCTAAAGATGGGATTGGTAATATTATTAAACAACTTGATGCAAAAAAAATAATGTATACTAAAATTAATTTTCAATTGAGCGGAAAGGATTCAACAAGTGCACAAACCAATGAAATGATAAGTGCTGATCTTAAAATATTAAATAAACTTTCAGAAAAAGATACTAAATCAATTAAAACTGTAGAATTAAAAAAGTGGATAGGTTCTTTAAAGGGTGCGGAAGAAAAAAGTAAAAATTATAGTACCATGACTGAAATGAAATCATATTTAACTGCAATGCCAGCGGAATTAAAAAAGGAAAAAACAGAGGAGGGGTATATCTACATCTATAAATATATAAAGAAAATATTAAAGAAGTAGAATGATGTGGAATTAAATCATTAAAAATACAAATAGATTATTTGAATCTATTTGTATTTTTTTATCTAAATGCTAGTGGATATTTTTGCAACTTAATAAATTACAATTATAAACTTTTTTTGAATATTAAATTTATACACTTGTGTATGAATTTATTAAATGTTAAAATGTATAGGATATAAGTAAAGTGGGGGGTACGATTTGAAAAGTGCAGAAGGAAGAAATCCGTATTTTATTTTTTTTATACTGATTGGAGCTATTTCTGGAAGTTTTATAGGTGAACTATTAGGAGATAACGTAAGCGCACTCAAATTTTTAAAGAGTACATACACCATAGGAATGAATACTCCTATGCTTATAGATTTTAAAGTATTAGCAGTAACTTTCGGTATAAATTTTAATATTAATATAATGTCTATTATAGGCATTGTTTTGGCAATAATATTATATAGAAAATATTAGGAGTGATGTAGTGGATATTATTCTAGCTTCTGCATCTTTGCGTAGGGTGGAACTTTTAAAAAAAATAACTAGCAATTTCAAGGTAATAGTAAGTGACTTTGAAGAGAGTGACGTATTATTTTCTGCGAATTGTGGAGACTACGTTATGGCCTTAGCAAAAGGAAAGGCTGTAGCTGTTTGTAGTAGCGTTAAAAAACCAGCTGTTATAATAGGGTGTGATACTATTGTTTATTTCAAAGGCAAAGTGCTTGGTAAACCTAAAAATAACAAGCAAGCTTTTCAAATGATTAGTGATTTAAGTGATAATACACATGAGGTATATACAGGGATTGCAGTAATAAACACCGAAACTCAAGAGATTAGTACTGAGTATGTTTGTACGGAAGTAAAATTTTCAAAATTGTCTTCAATAGAAATAAACAATTACATAGAAAAGGGCGAGTCACTTGATAAGGCTGGAGCTTATGGAATACAAGGAGCAGCATCTCTATTTGTTGAAGAAATAAAGGGCTGTTACTATAGTGTGGTGGGGCTACCGGTAAATAAATTATATTTTATGTTAAGGGAGATGGGGGTCAATCTATAAAGGAGTTGTTTATGGGTATGACGTGCAAAATCATGGATTTGCCTCAAAATGAAAGGCCAAGGGAAAAATTGTTAAGATACGGTGCTGAAACTTTATCCAACAATGAGCTATTAGCTATAATACTTAGAATAGGATCAAAAAATGAAAATATTATAAGTCTTTGTGATAGAATAATTTCTGAGTGTGGCGGACTAAATGGACTTCTAAGTTCAAGTGCAGAAGAATTTATGAATTTAAAGGGTGTTGGAAATGCTAAAGCAACACAACTTTTAGCACTTACAGAAATTTCAAAAAGATTTAGAAGTTTTAAATCAGGAGAAGAGTACAAAATTACTTCCCCAAAAGATGTTGCAGAATATCTTATGGAGGAAATGAGATATTTAAAAAAAGAATATCTTAAATTAGTTATGCTAAACACAAAGAATGTCATTATAAGTATAAAGGATATCTCAATTGGTAATTTAAACACTTCGATAGTTCATCCAAGAGAAGTTTTTTACGAAGCTATTAAAAAATGTAGTGCTTCCGTGGTTATTTGTCACAATCATCCGTCTGGAGATCCAACTCCTAGCAAGGAAGATGTAAACATTACTATAAGACTTCAAGAATGTGGTAAATTACTAGGGATAGAAGTGCTTGATCATATAATTATTGGGAATGGAACTTATACGAGTTTAAAAGAAAAAGGAATACTTTAGATACGAAGGGAGAAATTATAATGGGAATATTTGGAACAACTCGAGATATGGGAATAGATTTAGGAACAGCAAATACATTAATTTACTTGAAGGGGAAAGGAATTGTACTAAGAGAACCTTCTGTTGTAGCTATAAATGTAAATACTAATAAGGTATTAGCCGTTGGTGAAGAAGCTAAACAGATGATAGGTAGAACACCCGGTAACATTGTTGCCATTAGACCTATGCAGGATGGAGTAATTGCAGATTTTGAGATTACTGAAAAAATGCTTAGACACTTTATAAATAAAATTAGTTCAAAAGGTCTTACAAGTCCAAGAATTGTAGTCGGATTTCCGTCTGGTGTAACTGAGGTTGAAAAGAGAGCAATTGAGGAAGCAACTAAAAGAGCAGGTGCAAGAGAAGCATATTTAATGGAAGAACCGATGGCTGCAGCAATTGGAGCTGGACTTCCTGTAAATGAACCAACCGGAAGTATGATAGTGGATATTGGGGGCGGAACTACGGAAGTGGCAATAATTTCATTAGGTGGAATAGTAACAAGCAAGTCGCTAAGAGTGGCAGGGGACAAGTTAGATCAATCAATAATAGCCTTTGTTAAAAAACAGTACAGCCTTATGATAGGTGAGAGAACTGCGGAAAATATTAAAACAGAGCTTGGATCAGTATACGAGCTAGAAGATGATGATATGAGTATGGAAATAACAGGAAGAGATTTGATAACTGGATTACCCAAAGTGATCGAAGTAACGCAAAAGGAAGTAAGAGAAGCACTTAGTGAGCCAGTTCAAGCAATAATTGAGGCAATAATAACAACCCTTGAAAAAACCCCACCAGAGCTTGCGTCAGATATTATGGAAAAAGGAATTATGTTAACTGGAGGCGGAGCGTTATTAAAAGGAATAGATACACTTATAAATCACGAAACGCATATGCCTGTACACATAGCTGAAAATCCACTTGATTGTGTTGCCATAGGAGCAGGAAAAGCTCTCGTTAATATAGACGTCATGAGTAAAAGAAGATAAATATGGGATTTTTAAAAAATAAACTGGCAGTAGTTATTATAATACTGTCAGTTACATTTTTATCTTTAATAGGATATAGTGCAAATCGAGAAAAAATATCTTTCGTGGAGAATGGTGTGGGTGTAACGATAAATTCAGTGCAGGGTATATTTTATGGTGGGTTTCATAAAATAAAGGGTTCTTTTAAATTTATAACAAACTTGTCAAATATTAAAGCGCAAAATGAAAAACTTCTAAAAACTAATAGCGAGTTACAAGTTAAAGCATTAGAATATGATACTGCAATAAAAGAGAATGAGAGGTTAAGAAAAATGCTTAATTTTTCAACGCAAAGAGATGAATACAACTATGTAGGTGCTGAAATAAGAGGATTAAGTGGAAATAGTTTTTCAGATGGCTTTATAATAAATAAAGGCACAAATAAAGGCATAAAAAAAAATATGATAGCCATGACTGGAGACGGGCTCGTAGGTCAGGTTACATCTGTTGCTGATGATTGGGCCACCGTTCAATGTTTATCTAATGAAAATATTGCAGTGGCAGGTCTTGTTCAAAGGACAAGAGATAATAATGGTATGGTTAAAGGATATAAAGATGAAAACAATAAATTACTAGCCGAAATACAGCATCTATCTGTAGATTCAAGTATAAAAAAAGACGATATAATAGTAACATCTGGTCTCGCTGGCAAATATCCAGCTAAAATTAGAATTGGAAAAGTGCTAAGTGTTCATGAGGATAAAGGTGAAGTAATGAAAAGTGCTATAATCGAGCCATATGTTGACTTTTCAAAAATTGAAGAAGTTTTTATTGTGGTACCAAAACATATAAAAGATGGTGAAATAATATATTAGGAGTTGTAGTATGAAGAGAATATTAACAGTAGTATGGTTATGTATTCTATTCCTAATATTAGATAATACGTTGATGCCTTTACTCAAAATAAACGGTACATATCCAAGTTTAATATTTACTTTTGCACTGTGTTATTCGATTGTTAGTTCGCCAAAAGACGCAGTAATAATTGGAGTTTTTACCGGCGCACTGCAGGACATCTATTTCTTAAATGGATTTGGAATCAATATGCTAAGTAATATGCTTATGTGTGCTATAGCTGCAAACATAGGTAAAAATATATTTGTTGAAAAACCGTTTTTGCCAATAGTTTCAACTTTTGTGTTAAGTTTAGTAAAAGGGTTAATAGTATTTTCTATATTGTTTTTGATAAAGCAATATACACATATGGGGGTAGTATTATATCATGGAATATATAATCTAATAGTTTCTATTTTTATGTATAAATTTGTATATAAACTTTCACAAAAAGAATATATGAAGAAAGAGTGGAAATTTTGATGCAGTACATTTATATGATTTTTAAAAGGTTGGTGCAAAAGTGAGAAAGAAAAATAAAAATAACAATAAATTTTCTAGATTTAATGCTTTAATTGTAATTATGATTTCGATTTTCTCAGTTATTATTTTCAAATTAGTGAATATACAGGTAATCAATGGCCGGGTGTATATGGAAACAGCAAATCAACAAAATCATAAGATAATATCTAAAGTAGCACCAAGAGGTGAGATAATAGATAGAAATGGTGCGAAACTCGCTACAAGCAAGCAAAGTTATATAGTGACATTTACTAAAACAAAAGAGAGTGAAGAAAAATTCTTGCCAACTATTGATAAGGTATTTAAAATTCTTGATGATAACAAGCAAACTCAGGTAGATGAGTTTGCACTTAAAGTAAAGACTAGTGAGGATAAAAAAGATGTAGAGTATAGTTTTGAATTTAAAACCTCAGATAAAACATCACAAGATTGGATGGAACTTAGATTTAAAAAAGATAGAGGGTTTGATGAGACAGTTATTAAAAAACTCTATAAGGGTAAAAAGAAAGATGATTTAACCGCTGATCAACTTAAAAAAGTTGATGAAGAACTTTTAAAGATTACGCCAGAAGAAGTGTATAATCAACTAATAGTGGATTATAAGCTGGACGAAATCAAGGATTCTAAAAGCAAAGAAGAGCTCAGACGGTATATGGTAGTTAAGGACAATATAAAAATTCAGAGCCTTTCTGGATATAAGCCAGTAGTTATCGCTAACGATTTATCTAAGGACGTTGCATTTATTTTTGAACAAATGCAACCTGAAATTCCTGGTATTAGTGTTATGACTCAGCCTGTTAGAGTCTATCCTAATAAGGATCTAGGTTCAGCTTTCCTAGGTTATATTTCTAAGATAAATCCTTGGGATTCATCTAAGTATGAAGAAAAAGGTTATGATATAAGTACGGATTCTATAGGTACGTCAGGAATTGAATCAGCTTTTGAAGATGTTTTAAAGGGAACTAAAGGACAAGAAAGTATAACAGTTAATAAACAAGGGCGTAAAGTTAATACTTTAGGTGAGATTGCAACTTATCCTGGACAAACGGTGCAGCTTAATATAGATAAAAATATGCAATATGCTGCAGAGAAATCTTTAGATGCTGTGATGCTCCATCTACAAAAAAAAGGGAAGGACATATCTCAAGCTGTTGATACAACAAATGCAACCAGAGGCGCGGCGGTGGTAATTGAAGTTAAGACGGGCAAGATATTAGCACTTGCAAGTAGACCTGGGTATGATCCTAATATGTTTAGGCAAGGGTTAACTAGTGCTCAATATGATGAGTTGTTAGGCCCAGTCACAGAGAAAATTGGACTAGATTATATTAAAAAAAGAGGGCTTGCAGATATTAAAGGGGTACTAACCGATAGTGATATGTCAAAATCCAAAGAAGAAAGAGAGAAAATAGTACTTGATTATATGTTCCCGATAGATAAAAGTGTAAAAGGGAATACTACAATTAGGAAGGATAATAATGATATTTTCCCCAAAGCAACTTTCAATTATGCAACTAAATCTCTAATACCACCTGGTTCCACATTTAAACCAGTGACAGCTATTGCTGGGCTAGATGAAGGCGTTATAACCAAGGATAGTCAAGTAAATGATAATGGACCATACAATCACCGTTATGAAAGCGTTACAGCTGCATGTTGGATATATAACGAGCATGGTTATGGGCATGGAATGGTAAATATTCAAAAGGCAATGAGAGAATCTTGTAATTTTTACTTTTATGATGTGGCTGATAAACTTTTTGAAAAGGCTGGTGAAAACAAAGCTGGATTAGACTTACTAGCAAAATATGCATGGAAATTTGGTCTTGGAATAGATCCGAACAGTAATAAAAAACCTGCTACAGGTATAGAGATTCCAGAAAACTTTGGACAGGTATATAATTATGAATCTAGTAAAGAAATATTAGCTAATATTCATATAAGTAATCTAGTGAAACTTTTACAAAGCGGAATAAATAATGGAGGAGTAAAATTTAAACCTCTTGATATTGAACCAAAAGCTGAAAGTGGCACTACTAAAGAAATAGATGAAATAAAAAAAGAAAATGAAAACAAACGTAAGTATCTTGCTATAATTAAGGAAAAAATGAAAAAAGACAAGGTAGATTCTATTAATTCAAATATGATAAAGGAGCTCATTGAAGGTTCCTCAGCATTAAAAGGTAATAATTATACAGATAAAGATATCAAAGCAATGTCTGAAACTATAAATTCAGAAATAAGTGATTGTAATACTGAAATTAATACTGCAGCTAATGCATACTATGCAGCTATAGGTCAGGGGTTTGATTCTTTTACCCCACTGCAGTTAGCAAATTATGTATCTACCCTGGTAAATGGAGGAAATAGATATGAACTGCATTTGGTTGATAAAACTTTAGATGCGGATGGAAATGTAATTAAGCAAACTAAGCCTGTAGTTTTAGAAAAAACTGGTATAAGTGAGAATACAACTAATATAATTAAAGAGGGTATGTTAGAAGTTACTAGTGATCCTCAAGGTACAGCATATGGGGTATTTAAAGATTTTCCTATACAAAATGGAGGGAAGACAGGTTCCGCTACTTTTAATGAGGTTACTCAAACAGCTCTCGGAAGGACTTCCTTCGGATATTATATTGGGTTTGCTCCCTATGACAAACCTGAAATAGCTGTTTGCGCAGTGGTTTTTGATGGAGGTCATGGTGGTTATGTTACTCCAGTTGCAAAAGCAGTTTATGAGCAATATTTTAAAGCAGAATTACTTAAAAAAGATCCTAAATATAAATTTATGGTTGATCCAGATAAGGGAACTAGTAATATAGATTTAAATAATACTACTAATGGAAATGGTCACGATTAGTAAAAAAATCTAAATTATAAATAAATTAGAACTTTAAATAAACTCTGACAAATTTGTTTGTTAGAGTTTATTTAATTGTAAAAGCATGGTGAAAAAATAAAAAAATATATTTATATTGAAATTAAGCAGGAATTTACTGTTAATATGTTGAAATAATAGCTTAAGTTCAATTATGGAGCAAAACGATTATTTATTTAAAAGTTACGTACACCAGATGAGAACTAGGAGGTTAAAATTATGGTTACAGATAAAATAATCATTAAGGGAAATAAAGAGGGATTAAATGTAGTTATAAATATGAATCATTTCAGTGATTTTGATGACATGCTAGAGTCTTTAATTGATAAGCTATCACAAGGGAGGAAATTTTACAAAGGTAGCACTTTGAAAATTACTACTGAACTTAAATACATAAATGAAAGGGAAAGTATAAAATTAAAGGAAATATTATTTGATGAATTTTTAATTAGTGATTGTATTTTTCAGGAGCAAGAAGATTCCGTAGGAAAAGTGTTTACTGGAATTTATGAAGGGAAAACTAAGTTTTTGAGGAAAACTATAAGAAGCGGACAAAGTATAAATTATCCTGGTAATGTAGTTATAGTTGGTGATGTTAACCCAGGAGCTGAAATATATGCAGCAGGAAATATAATTGTTATTGGTACTTTAAGAGGGGTTGTACATGCGGGTACTAATGGTAATGAAAAAGCTATAATTGCGGCAGTTAAGTTGCAACCTCAAATACTTCAGATAGGAAGCATAGTAACGAGGTCCCCTGAGGATGAAGTAAAGCCTCTATATCCGGAGGTGGCAAAAATTAAAAATGGCAATATCATTGTGGAACCGTATTTAGCAAATAAATATATATAATGGAGGTAATGCACATGGGAGAATCTATAGTTATAACTTCGGGTAAGGGTGGGGTAGGTAAGACAACTACCACAGCAAATATTGGAACAGCTATCGCATCTATGGACAAAAAAGTAGTAGTTATTGATGGAGATACAGGACTTCGAAACCTAGATGTTTTAATGGGACTTGAGAATAGAGTAGTATTTACATTAGTAGATGTTATTGAAAAAAAATGCAGGTTAAAGCAAGCCCTAATAAAAGATAAAAGGTTTAACAATTTATATTTGTTACCAACAGCTCAAACAAGAGACAAGAATGACATTGATATAAAGGATATGCTTTTAGTAGTAAAGGAATTAAAAGAAAACTTTGATTACGTTATTATAGACTGTCCTGCAGGTATTGAGCAAGGCTTTGAAAATGCTATAGTAGGAGCTGATAGAGCTATTATAGTGGTTAATCCTGAACTTACTTCAGTTAGAGATGCAGATAGGGTAATAGGAAAATTAGATTCTAAGGGTATAGATAGACATGAGGTTATAATAAACAGAATGAACTATGAAATGACAAAAAATGGGGATATGTTATCTGTAGATGATATTATAGAATGTTTGGCCATTAAATTAATAGGCGTGGTTCCAGATGATAGGAAGGTTACTATTTCAACAAACAAAGGGGAACCAATCGTTCTTGATGAAAAGTCTTTGGCGGGTCTAGCTTTTAAAAACATAGCAAGGCGAATAATGGGAGAGGAAGTATCATATGCTTCACTAGATGGATCATCATGTAGTGGGACAGGATTCTTTGCTTCTCTAAAAAGAATATTTAAAGGGATATAGGGGGTAGGGCATTAATGAATTTATTTAAAATGTTTTCTAATAAAATTTTTTCAAAGGATATTGCAAGTGATAGATTAAAGCTGATTTTAATACATGATAGAGCGGACTTTTCACCTAATTTTCTAGAAATGATTAAGGCCGACATACTAAAGGTAATTTCAAAATACGCCGAAATAGAAACGGGGGAAATTGAGGTTAGATTAACAACAACGGAAGAATATGAAGGAAATTCACCAGCACTAATTGCAAATATACCTATTAAAAAAATAAAGAGATAAGTTAGCAAAGGCTTTGTATAATTAACAACTTATGCATAGCTTTTTTTTATTAATATGATATAATCATATTTGAGATGGAGGTAGGTTAAACCATGAAAATTTTACAAAACCTAAGACTTAATAAAAAACTGTTAAGAGAATTGGATTATAGTGTGATTATAGTAGCAATTTCTATTGTGATTTTTGGATGCATAAATATTTATAGTGCTACAGTGAAGAATTATGGAACTAAGTTAGTTAAAATGCAAATTATATGGTTGATAGTAAGTATTGCTGTGATGTATGTTCTTTTGGTCTTTGATTATATGTTAATAGAAAATTATGCCGTTATAATATATTGGGCAGGCGTTGCATTGTTAATATATGGTGATGTTTTTGGAACTGTTGTAAATGGTGCAAGATCTTGGATAAATATAGGCATAGGCACCCTGCAACCTTCAGAATTTGCTAAGATTGGCATGATAATAATGCTGGCTAAGAAATTAGATGAAATGGAAGGGCGAATTAATGATCCTAAAAATTTGTTGGAGTTAGCATTTTATGTGGCAGTGCCAATGTTATTAATTATTATTCAACCGGATATGGGAATGACTATGGTAAGCTTTTTTATAGTACTAGGGATATTTTATTGTATTGGACTAAATTACAAAGTGATAATTGGAGGAATGACTTCAATATTGCTTATAGTTGTAGGTGTATGGAATTCTCCAATTATGAAAACTTATTGGAAAGGAAGACTCACTTCATTCTTGCATCCTGAGCAATTTGCACAAGGGTATGGTCATCAGCTTATTCAAGCAAGACTCGCTATAGGCTCGGGAGGAATACTAGGAAGAGGGTTTGGAAAAGGAGTGCAGTTTAGCTCTGTTCCAGAAAATCAGACGGATTTTATTTTTGCCGTCTTAGCAGAAGAATGGGGACTTATTGGTGCATTAGTATTATTATTATTATATGGACTACTTATATGCAGGTTAGTAAAAATTGCAAAAGAATCGAAAGATATTTTTGGCACTGTGTTGTGTGTGGGATTTATTTCGAATTTATTATTTTCAATAATGCAAAATATGGGAATGACAATGGGACTTATGCCTATTACAGGAATAACTCTACCATTTATGAGTTATGGTGGGAGCTCACTTTTAACAACTTTTATATCATTAGGATTAGTGCTTAATGTAGGTATGAGAAGGAAAAAAATAAATTTTTAATAATATTCAATAAATCATGAGGGGGAATAGATATGAGAATAGCACTAGTAGCCCATGATAAAAAAAAGGCTGATATGATTGACTTTGCAACAAGGTACAAGGATGTTTTAGAAAAACATGATTTATACGGAACAGGGACAACAGGAAAATTAATAAGTGAACAAGTGGGACTTGATGTTACTAGGTTTTTATCAGGACCACTTGGCGGTGACCAGCAAATAGGTGCAAAGCTTGCACAAGAAGAATTGGATATGATAATTTTTTTAAGGGATCCACTAACCCCTCAACCTCATGAACCAGATATTTCAGCACTTCTTAGATTATGTGATGTACATTGTGTTCCACTTGCCACAAATTTAGGTACAGCTGAAGTTTTAATGAGAAGTTTAAAAAATCGTAAATAGAACAACATAATCGAGTAAGCACTGCATAGTTTGCAGTGCTTATTTTGTTTAAGATGATATAATATATACTTTTTTCTTATAATATGTAATATAAATGGTAGAAATTAAATATATATAAATAGTAAAAGATTGTTAGAGGGGGATAAAATGGGTAATTATAATACGCAGTATCAAAGCTATTATAATAATTTGGCAAAAAGGCATAGAAGCGCAAATAGTTTTCATAGTGAAAATAACAAACAAAGTGGAATGCCTAATTTTTATATAAAAAGATTAACCAGGGAATTGATTGGTGTACTAGTATTGTTTATTTTTGTATTATGCTTAAAAGTAGTAGTTACACCTAAAACTCAATATGTTTATAATTATTCTAAGCAAGCAATAAACAAAGAGTATGATTATGGTACATTAATAGATAAAGCGAAGGGCGTTAAATTTAAAGATGTAGAAGCTGTTACAGTGAATTTCATAGAGAAGGTTAAAAGCAAAATTTCAAGTGGGGATGGAATAAATAGTAAAGATATTAATTTTTGATGATTTAATGACAGTTCAGAAGGGAAGCCGGCCGCTTCTATAAGTAGGAGGTCCATACTATAGCAAAAAAGAAACTTTAGCGGGAATATAGATCTCCTTCTGAAGTCGTTAATATTGCAGCTCCGCAGGAGATGATTTAATGACAGTTCAGCAATTGCTTTGGGGGATTAATTGATAAGAATAAGTAAGTTATTTATACCGTATATTATTTTGTTAATAATATTAGGATTTAAAGGAGAATTAGTAATAGCTTTTGCTTTTGTATTCATCCATGAGATGATGCATTATTTAACTGCTAGAATTTTAGGGTTTTCAGGCTTTGATATCGAAATTCTTCCTATAGGAGCCGTACTTAAGGTGAAAGATTTAGATGAAGCAAGTGCTAAAGAGGATTTAATAATTTCTTTATCGGGTCCCTTATTAAACTTATTATTAGCAGTTATTTTTTATATTTTATTTATATTATTCAATAGACCTTATTTGCATTTAATTTATAAAAGCAATTTAGCTTTAGGCATTTTTAATCTTATACCAGCCTTTCCACTGGACGGAGGAAGGGTGCTTAGGGATATACTTAATATTAAGACTATATATAGAAGGGCAAATGAAATTTCTATTAGGGTTAGTATGATTCTTGGAAGTGTTTTCATGTTTATATATTTTGTAAGTGTAGCAGCAAATAAAAGCAACTTTAATTTAGGCTTAATTTCTATATTTATTTTAATATCTTCGATTAAAGAAAAGGAAAGGATAGTATATTTGATTATGGGTTATATTATTAGGAAGAAACATAGATTTATAAAGAGAGGATATGTAGAGAATAAAAGTATATCTGTTTTTTGTGAAAAAAATTTATTATCGGTACTAGGAATAATTGATAAGAATAAGTACAATTTGTTTACAATACTAGATGAAAATATGACATTGCTAGATACGTTGTATGAAGAAGAAATAATTGAGGCAATAAAAGCCTATGGTAATATAAGCCTAAGTGAGTACATTGACATTAAAAAATTAAAAAATAATGTATAATAAGATATCTTAAAGTAAAACAAAGCCTATTAAAGGTTGGGTGTTTTACTTTAAGATATTTTTCATTTTGAGATTTAACGCTCATGTGTTAGAATAAAATAATGTAATGTGTCTATGGCAGATACAAAGGATAACTATTATCTAGCCTAGAGAAAAAACGAGGAGTGATTTCTATGAATAAAATTTCAGATGATATCTTATTTAAGGTCGAAAAGCCTGCTAGATACATAGGTGGAGAACTTAATTGTTGTTATAAAGATTTAGAAAAAATTGATATAAGATTTGCTTTTTGCTTTCCTGATGTGTATGAAGTGGGAATGTCACATTTAGGTAGTAGAATACTTTATCATGTATTAAACGAAAGAAGCGACACTTATTGCGAAAGAGCGTTTGCTCCTTGGCCAGATATGGAAAAACAAATGAGAGAAAATAATATTTCTTTGTATGCTCTTGAGAGCAAAGATTCTTTAAAGGAATTTGATATTTTAGGGTTTACTCTGCAATATGAGATGAGCTACACTAATATACTCAACATGTTAGATATGTCGGGTATTACTATAAGAGCTTCAGAGAGAGGTGAAGATGAACCCATAGTTATGGCTGGGGGACCATGTGCTTATAATCCTGAACCTCTTCACGATATAGTGGATTTCTTTGAGATTGGCGAAGGCGAAGAAATAATGAATGATGTGTTAGATATTTACAAAAAGTACAAAGGTCGTAAAAAAGAATTCCTAAGAGAAATATCTAAGATAAGAGGAATATATGTGCCTTCATTATATGAGGTGTCCTATAATGAAGATAACACTATCAAGGAATTTAAGCCTAAATATGATGATGTTCCTAAAATCGTTAAGAAAAGATTCGTAACAGATCTTAATGAAGTTGCTTTTCCAGATAAAATCGTAGTTCCGTATACTGAAATAGTACATGATAGGGTAATACTCGAGACATTTAGGGGATGCACTAATGGATGTAGATTTTGCCAAGCGGGCATGATATATAGACCAGTTAGAGAAAAGAGTACAGCTAACATTATCGATGCTGCAGATAAATTATTAAAGAGCACAGGGTATAGAGAAATATCTTTAAGTTCTTTAAGCATATGTGATTATTCAGATATACGAAACCTTATAACGACGCTAATTGAAAAACATAAGGAAGACCACGTGAGTGTATCTCTGCCTTCAATTAGGATAAATTCTTTCTCTGTAGATTTAATTAAGGAAATACAAAAGGTTAAAAAAACTGGTATAACTTTTGCACCGGAAGCTGGAACCCAAAGAATGCGCGACATTATAAATAAGGGAGTTACAGAGGAACAAATATTAGAAGCTGCCAGCAGCGTTTTTGCTTCAGGGTGGTCAACTATAAAGCTTTATTTCATGGTTGGGCTTCCTTATGAAACTATGGATGATGTACGAGGCATTGCAGAGCTTTCGGATAAAGTTGTAGCAGAATACTTTAAAATCCCTAAGGAAACACGAAAAAGAGGATTAAGGGTTACTTCAAGTTCCGCTATATTTGTACCAAAACCATTTACTCCATTCCAATGGGCGCCGCAAGCAACAATGGATGCGGTAGTTGAAAAAATAAAAGCAGTTAAGTATGCTATAACAAGTAAGGCGGTTATTTATAATTATCATGAATCTGTAGTTTCGTTTCTAGAAGCGGTAATTGCTAGAGGAGACAGAAGAATTTGTGATGTTATAATTAAGGCATTTGAAAAGGGTGCGAAATTTGATGGTTGGTCTGAGTATTTTAATTTTGAAATATGGAAAGAAGCAATGGATGAATGTGGCGTTTTAGGAGAATTTTATGCTTATCGCGAAAGAAGTTATGATGAAATACTTCCTTGGGATTTTATAGATATTGGTGTTAATAAAGAGTATCTAATACTCGAAAATGAAAAAGCAAAAAAAGTAGAATTAACTCAAAATTGCATGTTAGGCTGCACGGAATGCGGCGTTAATGTTAATTTTAAAGAAGGGACGTGTTTCAACGGTGCGTTATTTAATTAAGTATACTAAAGGCAGTGAAATTAAATTTGTTGCTCATTTAGATTTAATGAGAACCCTCCAAAAAATTATTAAAAGGTCAGTTCTTCCAATAGAATATTCAAAAGGCTTTAATCCTCACATGGCGGTATCTATTGCACAACCATTGTCTGTAGGGGTACATTCTGAGGGGGAATACATGGATGTAGTGTTAAACAGTGAGTTAGAAGAAAAATATATTATGGATAAAATGAATGAAAATACGCCACGTGGAATTGAAATTTTAGATGTGGTAAAAGTTATTCCAGTTGAGGGAAAAAAGAAAGCTCAAGCTATGGCGATTATTGATGCTGCTAAATATACAATTAAACTAAAATGCACGGGTGGAGAGGATGCACTAAAAACATTGCAGAGTATTTGTAGTGCAGGCGAATGGAACATCGTTAAGATGAGTAAAAGCGGAGAAAAAATGATTAATATAAAACCATTAGTGCATAAATTTGAATTTGAAGTAGATAGCTCAGTAATTTGTATTTCAGCACTTATTGCTTGTGGAAGTCGTGCTAATTTATCAGCTCGGTTATTAGCAGACTATTTGAAGGAAAATATAGAGTCTATTAATAAAGAAGCTTTTGTTGATATAGAGCGGGAAGAAATGTATGCATATAAAGATGATAAATTAGTCACTCTTAGCGAGCTTTTCAAAAATTAGTAAAATAGGAGTGGATTAAAGTGAAAGAAATATATATTGAAAGGCAAGAAGAATTTTTAAGAATAGCTATAAAGGAAAATAACAAATTAAAGGAATGCTTCATAGAAGAAGAGGATAGTGGCCCTATTCCAGGAGAAATATATCAGGGAGTCGTAAAAAATATTGTTCCAGCAATTAAATGTGCTTTTATAGATATTGGGAAGGGCAAAGACTGCTATATGTATCTTGATGAAAAGTTTAAGAATACCAAGATAAAAAAAGGCGATGAGATTATAGTTGAAGTCTTAAAAGAAGAGATCGATAAAAAGGGAGCTAAAGTTACTAGTGCTTTCGGCATTGCAGGTATTTACTGCGTGCTTGTAAATATGAATAAAGACATAAGTTTTTCTAAAAAAATAAATAATAGAACTTTTGAAACTATGGTGGCAAATCAACTTAACAAGCCAGAGGATATAGGGGTAATGATTAGGACTAATGCCTTTGATGTAGACATTGATACCCTAAACGATGAAGTTCGTGAATTATATGAAATATATAAGGCCGTTATAAACAGAGCGAAGTATTCAAGAAATCCTATTTTGCTATTTAGTGATGCTGGAGCTTTAAACAGAACTCTACGTGATATTTTAGATAAAAACACTTTTAAAATAGTATTGAATAATGAAAGTGATTTTCAGTATACGAAGAAATTTACAGAAAAACGATCGGACATCAATGTAAAAGTTGAATTTCATAGTGAAAGCAGAATGTTACTGGATTATTACGGAATAGAAAAAGAAATACTCAGTCTTCGCAATCATAGGATTCCACTAAAATGTGGAGGAAATATTGTAATTGATAAAACTGAGGCAATGTATGTAATTGATATTAATTCTGGGAAGAATACAAAGAGTCGATCACTTCGAAAAACTGCACAAAGCACCAATATTGAGGCGGCGACAGAAATTGCAAGACAAATTAGACTTCGAAATCTAAGCGGAATCATTATAATAGATTTTATTGATATTGAGGATTTAGAAGTAAGAAAAATTATATTAGACGTTTTAGAAGCAGGATTTGCGGATGATAAAAACAAGACTGTAATTTATCCATTTACTGAGCTAAATTTGGTTCAAATTGCAAGACGGAGGCGCGGAAAGTCTATATACGAGTTTATTGAGGAACCTTGCAAGCATTGCGGTGGGAAGAGTAGCAGGGTTAAGCTAGCCTATATTCAATTTTTAATTAAAAATGAAATTTTTAAGATACATAAGGAACAGGGCATTAAAGATATATATATTGAAATTGACGAAATTTACAAAAAGGATATTATGGAGGATGTTTTAGAATTTGCACGTCAAATAGGAGCGTTAGATAATAAAATTTATGTGAATTTTATTCCCCATTTAGAAAAATTCAAAGTAGAATCGCTAATTTTCGCAAATCAAATAAGAAATTTGCAAACACAGAAGATATATGGGTAAATACACTTTACAAACATTTGGATATATGTTAGAATGTCATTTGTAGACCGCACACGTAAGGTTATAAACATACCTGCTTATTTTACATAAAGGTATGTACCTGGGATGGCGAGACTGGATCAAGGAGGTGTATTTTATGTACGCAGTTTTAGTTACTGGTGGAAAGCAATATAGAGTTCAAGAAGGAGACGTTTTATTCGTTGAAAAATTGGATGCTGAAGTTGAAACAACCATTGAATTAAATGAAATTCTTGCAGTAGGCAAGGAAGAAGGCTTAATAGTTGGAAAACCTGTAGTAGAAGGAGCTAAAGTTGTTGCTAAAGTATTAGCACAAGGAAAAGCTAAGAAAATTATAGTTTTCAAATTTAAGAGAAAGTTAGATTACAGAAAGAAACAAGGACACAGACAAGCATATACTAAAATTCAAATCGAGAAGATAGAAGCTTAGTTATGGTTAAAGTTGAATTTGTTCGAAGAAAAGGTAAAATAGTTTCTTTTAAAATAAAAGGTCATGCTCAGCCTAGAGAAGCAGAATTAGATGTAGATTTAATTTGTGCTGCTATTTCAGCAATTTCTCAAACTACAATTATTGGGATTGAGAAAGTTCTAAAAATTAAGGTGAAGTATGATATAGAGGATGGATTTTTGAATTTAGATTTAAAAGATCAAACCCTAAAAGATATCGAAAGATGTCAAGTTTTACTTGAAACAATGATACTTGGACTTAAAAGTATAGAAATTACTTATGGTGAATATATAAAAGTAGAAACAGAGGAGGTGTAGTACAATGTTAGTTATGAACCTTCAGTTATTTGCTCATAAAAAAGGAGTAGGTAGCTCAAGAAACGGTAGAGATAGTGAATCTAAGAGACTTGGGACTAAACGTGCAGATGGACAATTTGTTCTTTCAGGCAATATTTTAGTAAGACAAAGAGGAACAAAAATCCATCCAGGAAACAATGTTGGAATAGGTGGAGATGACACTCTTTTTGCTAAAATTGATGGAGTTGTAAAATTCGAAAGAATGGGCAAAATGAAGAAAAAAGCAAGTGTTTATCCTGTTGATGTAGAAACGTGTATTGCTGAATAATTTAAGGCACCCTTAAAGGGTGCTTTTTTAAAATTCTCTTTTGGAGGATAGTAATGAGTGATTTAGAAAGTTTTATAAACTTAATTAGAAAACAAAGACATGATTTTATGAATGATCTGCAAGTTATATCTGGATATTTGCAAACGAGGCGACCGAAAGATGCTTTGAAATACATAGATAGGTTATCCAAGGAAAATGAAATTATCAGTGAAATTTATAGATTACAAGATAATGGATTTTCACTATGCCTTGAGAATAATATTAAAAAACTATGGCAAAATGAAGTAAAAGTAGAAATAAACATCGAAATTAGCAATTTTAAAAGTAAAATTTTTGAAATTGGATATAATAAAAAAGGCGATTTACTTAACGCTATATTTATGGAACTAGAAGTTACTAATCAGAAATTTGTATATATTTATATATTCGAAGATGAATTAGGTGAAAGTTTACTGATTACTAATAATGAAGCTATGTCTGACGAAATGAGTTGGATGGATGAATGGCAACAAATAGAAACAGAAATAGATGATTTAAGAATTTATAAATGTGTTTTTGATAATAATATAGCTTATAGATTAATATTCAGTACCATAAGTGATGTTATCACCTGCGGCGCTGGGCTAATAAATTAAAATTAAACAAAATAGAAAATGAGCTAAGGTAAGGTGAAATATATGTTTATTGATACAGCCAGGATTTTTGTTAAATCAGGAAATGGTGGCAGTGGAGCCGTTTCGTTTAGAACAGAGAAATATATACCACTGGGTGGACCAGATGGTGGAGACGGTGGAGACGGTGGAGACGTAATATTAGTAGTTGATCCTAGTATGACTACCCTATTAGATTTTTCATATGCAAGAAAATTCGTAGCAAAAAATGGAGTAAACGGTTCTGGTTCTAAGTGTTATGGAAAAGCTGGAGAGGATCTGTATGTTAAAGTTCCAATGGGGACTATTGTGCGTGACATGGAAACAGAAAAAATAATGTATGATTTAGCTCATGATGGTGATAGTTATAGAGTTTGCAAAGCTGGACAAGGCGGAAAAGGTAATGTTAAATTTTGTACACCTACAAGGCAAGCGCCAAACTTTGCTGAACCAGGAATGCCAGGAGAAGAAAGATGGATTAAGCTTGAACTTAAGAGCTTAGCTGATGTTGGATTATTAGGTTTTCCAAATGTAGGCAAGTCAACATTGCTTTCAGTAGTATCAAAAGCAAGACCTAAAATTGCTAATTATCACTTTACAACTTTAAAACCGAATTTAGGAGTAGTAAGTGTTAAGGGTGCACAGAATTTTGTTATTGCTGATATACCAGGAATAATTGAAGGTGCAGCTGAAGGAGTAGGTCTTGGAATAGGTTTTTTAAGACATATTGAAAGAACTAGAATGCTTATTCATGTGGTTGACATTTCAGGAATTGAAGGTAGAGATGCTGTAGAAGACTTTGTAAAAATAAATGAAGAACTTAGAAAATACAGCGTTAAGTTATGGGATAGACCTCAGATAATAGCCGCTAATAAGAGTGATTTGCTGTTTGATGATGAAGTATTTGAAAACTTTAAGAAGAAATTAAATGAACTGGGATATGATGATAGTAAGATATTTAAAATATCTGCAGCTACAAATCAAGGTGTGGATGCACTTATGAAAGAAGCGGCTAGAATGTTAACTACTATCCCAGTTACGGAACTAATAATAAATGATGAAGATAAATTCATAATAGAAGAAAAGAGATTCACCTACACTGTTGAGGTTGATGAAGAAGGAACTTTTGTTGTTGAAGGAAGTTTTGTTGAAAGATTGTTAAGTGCTGTTAATATAAATGAACCGGATTCTCTTAAATATTTCCACAAAGTGTTAAAGAATAAGGGAGTATTTGACGCATTAGTTGCAAAAGGAATTCAAGACGGTGATTTAGTAAGACTACAAAAGTTTGAATTTGAATTCTTATTATAAAAGATAATGAGCGATAATTCTTATCTTATAAGAATGTAACTAGGAGGATATTATGATTACAAGTAAACAAAGAAGTTATTTGAGAACTCTTGCAAATCCATTACAACCTGTATTTCAGGTTGGAAAAGCTGGAATAGAAGAAAATTTTTTAAAACAGATAGAAGACATATTAGAATCTAGAGAGCTTGTTAAAATTAAAATTTTAAACAATAGTGGAATAACTGCTAGAGAAGCATCAGATATAATTTGCACGGCTATAAATGCTGAAGGAATACAAAGTATTGGTAGTAAATGCGTATTGTACAAAAGGTCATTAAAAAAGCCTAAAATTGAATTACCATAAAAGCATGTAATTTTACATGCTTTTTCCTTTATATAAATTAGAAAATGTGTTATTATTTTACAGAAGGTACCTTATTATACTATAAAGAAGGTGTTACAGTGAAAAAGGCTATTTTTGGAGGAACCTTTGATCCAATTCACATAGGGCATGTTCATATTGCCTATGAAGCATTATACAATTTACATTTAGACAAGATTTTATTTATGCCAGCAGGGAATCCACCGAATAAAATTAATAAAAAAATAACAGATGCTCAAATTAGATATGATTTAGTTAAAAAGGCAATAGAGCACGAAAGCCACTTTGAAATAAGCGATTATGAAATTAATAAAAAAGAGAATAGCTATACTTATGAAACACTTGAACTTTTTAGTGAATCGCAAACTAATATAGAGTGGTATTTTTTAATTGGTGGAGACAGCCTAATGGATTTAGATAATTGGAAAAATGTAGATAGAATACTCAAAAGTTGTAAGTTGGTGGTTTATGGTAGAGCAGGATTTACAGTGGAAGAATTGTTAAAGCAGAAAAATCATGTAGAACAAAAGTTCAATGGTAAAGTGATTTTTCTTAATATGCCAATTATAGACATATCTTCAACGAACATTAGAGGTGGTATAAAAAAAGGTAGAAATGTTGATTATCTTCTTCCTAAGGGTGTAGAGGTAATAATTGATAATCTTCAGTTATATAAATAGGGGGATTTAAATGTGGAATGAGAAAGAAATGCTCCATTATTTGAAATTAAGTTTAAAAGAAAGTAGATTAAGACATAGTTTAAACGTTAGTGAAACTGCAGTAACGCTAGCAGTTATTTATGGAGAAAATGTAGAAAAAGCACGAATTGCAGGCTTAATACATGATTGTGTTAAGAATAAGACTGATGAGGAGCTTATAAAACTGGCTATAGAACATGAAATACAATTAGATGAAATATACCTAAAGAACCCACCAATTTTGCACGGATTAGTTGGAAGTATACTAGCTAGAGAAGTAATGGGGATTTACGACGAGGATATTTTAAATGCTATTCGTTATCACACTACTGGTAGAAAAAGCATGAGCCTTTTAGAGAAAATAATTTATATTGCAGATTATATTGAGCCATTAAGAAAATTTGATGGGGTAGAAGAACTAAGAAGCTTAAGTAATATTGATTTAGATGCAGCAGTCATAAAATCTTTTGACAATACTATAAAATATGTTATAGGTCAAAAGGGATTATTGCATACGGATACAATAGAAGCAAGAAATTATTTATTAAGTAAATATAGTAGGTGAGAGTATGAGTGATAATAAAAAAAAGAGAAAAATAGTAAATTATAAAAGATTTGCAATTGTTATCAGTACTTTAGTGGTGACAGTGCTTGTGTTAATTTTTGGTTATCTTTATTTCTACTTAAATAGCTTTAATAATAGTGCATTAGATTTAACCCAAAAAGGATTAGCATCGGAATTAAATAAGGATGATATAGAAAAGATTAAGAAAGATGGGAAATCTTGCAATATACTGGTTATGGGCGTAGATGTGGGTACTCCAGGTGCTACAAATGCTGACGATCCAAAGAGGACAGACACAATGATATTAGCACATTATAATGCAAATGATAAAAAAGTTAATTTGGTTTCTATCCCCAGAGATACTTTAGTTACGATAAATGGTAAAAATCAAAAAATTAATGCTGCCCATGCTATTGGTGGCGTGGATTATGCAGTTGCTGCTGTACAAAAGTTATTAGGTGTTCAAATTGACTACTATGGCAAAATTGACTATAAAGGATTTAATAAACTAATTGATGCTATTGGTGGAGTAAATATTGACATAACAAGGAAAATGGATTATAAAGATCCTGATCAAGATTTAAGCATTCATTTTGAAAAGGGGACGAATGTTCATTTGGATGGTAAACAAGCTGAGGAATTTTTTAGGTGGAGAAAAAATTCCGATGGTAGTGGTTTTGAAAATGGTGACTTAGGAAGAATAGAAAATCAGCATATGTTTATTTCTAAAGTTATGAAGAAAGTAAAAAGTCCTATTACAGTAATTAAGATTCCAAGCATTTTATCAGCAATAAAAAGTTCTGTAGAAACTAATATGGATGCTAATGATATACTTAAATATGGATACATATTTGCAACCATTGGTAGTGATAAGCTCTCCATGGATACCATTAAGGGCGATTTAAAGAGCGTACATGGTGTATCATATGTAGTATATAATAAAGCTCAAAATAAAGAGATTATTTCAAAATTAGAGGGCAGCCAGGTACAGAATATTGATAAGTCAAAACTTAAAATAAAGGTGATTAATGGGACTAAAACACCAGGACTCGCTAGTGACTTTTCAACATATCTTGTAGAAAACGGCTATAATAAAGCGGTAACAGGAAATGGTAAAGCTACTAGTAAAACTAAAATTTTAGTATGTAATGGTAATAAAGAAATGAAAAATGATTTAGAAAAAGATTTTAAAATAGACAATATTGAATTTTTATCCTCCAGTGATGAAAAATTCGATATAATAGTTTTCTTAGGTAAAGATCATAAATTAATGCATTAATAATTTTCAAAGAAGATTTCAGCCACCAAGGAGATGATTTAACTTACCAATACTATTTAATTATGAGGGGAAGAAAAAATGGGAAAATATATTATTAGCACAAAGTTAATGGCTAGAGATTGCGTTCAGGTAGGAAAGTTTCTTAAGGATGCAATAGTTGAAATGGAAGTAATTGCCATTGAGTAATGATAAATTAACATATGTAGTTGGAGCAAACATCGTTGACGTAAAGATAAGAGATTATTTAAAGTACACAGAAAATTTATCTGGCAGATTTATAAAAAGCTCAGGGCTTAGTGGGAAAATAAGGGTAAACAATCAAGTAGCTAAGTTGAATCTTAGAATAAATTCAGAGGATAAAATAGAAATTGATATGAAAAAAGACGAACATCAAAATATTGAGCCTGAGAAGATGGATATAGACGTGGTATATGATGATATAGACCTTATTGTTGTAAATAAGAGCCCGGGAATAGTAGTTCACCCAACTCGGGGTTATCCCAGTGGTACTCTTGCCAATGGAGTTTTGTATTATTTTAAGGAAAGAGATGAAAAATGCATTGTTAGACTCGTAAGTAGATTAGACAGGGATACTTCAGGTCTTATAATAATTGCAAAAAATCAATTTTCACATATGGCATTAGCTAGAGATATGCATAGCAGTGATTTGCAGGTAAGAGATATGCAGGAAAGCGACATGCATAGCAAAACTTTCGAGAAGAGTTATATGGCTGTTGTACATGGCAATATGGAAAATAAGACAGGTACTATTGATTTGCCTATTGGAAACCCCGATGAAGAAAGTGCAAGGAGAGAAGTTTGGGCAGATGGACAAAGAAGTATAACTCATTATGAAGTTATTGATTCTTTTGAAAATGGTGATTTGTTAAAAGTAACTTTGGAAACTGGTAGAACACATCAAATTCGTGTTCATTTAAGTCATATCGGTCATCCACTTTATGGAGATAGCCTTTATGGAGAGTGTGAAAGCCACTATATTGATAGGCAGGCACTTCACGCTTATAAATTAATTATTCCGCATCCAAGAACTGGTGAGAAGCTTATACTTAAATCAAAACTTCCAGATGATATAGCGAATTTGGTAAGTAAACTTAAAACTGAAAGTGACATATAAAAAAGCACCAAGTATAAACTATTAATCTAGTTTATACTTGGTGCTTTTTTATATGTTATGTTTTACTATTTAAAGTGTCTGGGAATATACTCTATTATGTTTCTCCTTTTTCCTATTTTCCTTTTTTTTGATATTATAACAAATAACAATAGTGCTAAAGCAAGTGCAAGATATTTTAGTGCATTTATTGTGTTTGTTGAGAGTGAAGGGGTTTGAACGTGCTTTTTAGCATAATCTATTCCACTAGTCAAATCTAAAGAATAAGAATCTTTACCATAAGTAATTGTAGCATTACTTATTAGAACACCTTTCTTAATTGGCGAAAGGCCTATTTTTTTTTCCTCAGTTTTAATAGTTGGAGTTAAAGTTGGATTTTTAGATTTAACAATATAAAGATCAGTTGAAGCAAGTAGCGGAACATTCGTACCGTCATCTAAAGTTAAATTTGATACTTTATCATTCTTATTAAATTGTTTATAGAGTTCAAAATTATCAAAGCCATAATCCAATAAT
This sequence comes from Clostridium sp. CM036, assembly GCF_055081135.1. Lineage (NCBI taxonomy): Bacteria > Bacillati > Bacillota > Clostridia > Eubacteriales > Clostridiaceae > Clostridium > Clostridium sp. CM036. The sequence continues at coordinate 213,952 of NZ_CM143652.1, forward strand.
TTTTTACTGTCTGGAAAAAATGTCTTTTCAGAGTCATGTACAAGAGATACTATAAGCTTTTGACCATTTCTACTAGCTACGGCAATAAAGGAATGCTGTGATTGGATAGTATATCCTGTTTTTCCACCTTCACAGCCTTTATAGTAGTGTGGGTCATTCTTTTGTATTAGTCTATTCTCATTCCAAAGAGGACGGTTTTCCTTGGATTTATTTGTTGCTGCCATTTTATATGAAGGCGTTGTTGAAATCATATTGTACTCGGGATGCTTAGTTAGCTCTTGCATAATTAGGGATAAATCATAGGCTGAAGTTTTATGATTTACGTCATATAGCCCATTTGGATTGACAAAATTAGTGTTTTTACAACCTAGAGATTCTGCCTTTTCATTCATAAGCTTTGCAAATTTTCCTGTGGAACCACTTATATGTTCTGCTAAAGCTACGGCACAGTCATTAGCAGAGGCTAATATTAATCCGTATAACAATTCTTTTACAGAAACTTTTTCGTCTTTAAGGAGATATATTTTTGAACCATCAGTCATCTCTGCGTTTTTACTTACAGTTACCACATCGTTTAAATTAGAGTTTTCTAAGACGAGAAGTATAGTCATTATCTTTGTGGTAGAAGCTGGTGGGTAAGCAGAATCTTTATTTTTCTCATAAAGTAGTTTACCAGTAGTGGCATCCATTAAAACCACACTATCAGCAGACACCACTGGCGGTTTTAATAGTGCTTTAACTGTTGGGGCCGTATTAAAAAATAAAAAAAATGATGCAAGTGCTATTGTGATTAATTTTTTCATAGGTTACCTCCAAGTTTTTCAACATTTATAGTATATCAAAAAAAATCTTTCTTAGCGATAGTATTTACGTAAACTTGTCAATAATTTTATATAGGATGGCAAAATAATTAGCAAGTGTCCTGTGCTCTAGGAGGTTAACGAGGAGATATTATGAAAAATAAAGAGAAAATAATTGGTTCTATAGTTATTTTATGCATAAGTATTGCATTTATAATTGCTGGCTACAAATTGTCAAGTCCAAAAGAAAATGTTAATGCTTCGGATTATAAGGATATATTTGTAGAAACTGATAAAACTTCAGAAAAAAAAGATGCAGAGGGCGTTATTGCAGCTGGATCAATTAAAGTAGAAGGTAGTAATGCAAAAGTAGAAGGTAGTAATGCAAAAGTAGAAGGTAGTAATGCAAAAGTAGAAGATAGTAATATAAAAGTGGATATAAAAGGTGCTGTAAAAGATCCTGGTGTTTATGATATAAAAAAAGGAAGTAGAGTTACCGATCTTATAAAACTAGCAGGTGGGGGAACTAGTGATGCAGACCTTGATGCGACAAATCTTTCTGCAAAACTAAATGATGAAGATTGTATTGTGATTTGTAAAAAGGGTGAGGTAAACAAAACACAAACGCCCCTGAATACTACTCTAAAGAGCAATTCTAACGATTCTGCGACTTCAAACTCGGGTAGCACTGAAAAGGGCGCTATTATTAACATAAACACTGCTAGCAAAGAAGAACTAAAGACTCTTACAGGAATAGGGGATGCTAAAGCTGATGTTATAATCGAATATAGGCAGCAAAATGGAGGATTTAAGTCTGTAGAAGAGATAACAAAAGTGGGCGGTATTGGAGAAAAGACCTTAAGCAAATTTATAGATAAGATAGACATAAAGTAATTAAATCATCTCCTGGGTCGCTGAAATGTCGTTAAACTAATAAAGTTTATATGGGATATTTGTATATTTATATGAACTAAGGATACAATATACAGATGAACGAGGGAGATTTAAAGCATGGAGTGTAGGATTAAACAATTCGACAAGATTATGCACATTGATATTGAATATATCGGTGAAATATGCTAAAATTAATAACATACATGGGGGTAGGTGATAGTGTGCCTGCCGAGTTAAAACTATGTTGTAGTGCTAATACGACGAATGAATTCAATTTACACATGTTTCATAATTAAATAGACATATTGCGGCTTAGATACATAGTTTTATGCTATCTGAGCCGCTTTTTATATTGTATTCCATAAAAAAAAGAGTTTATAACTCTTTTTTTAAATTCTCTTCAATAAATTCTATTCCGGTAAGTTCAATTTTATAATTTCCTCTAACCGCTTGTTTAGTTATAAGCCTTTTTTTCATTAAAGATTCAAGAGAAGATTTCAAAACCCTAATATCACCTTTACCATTACCTAGATTAAGCGCAAGTTTTATTTTTGCGATGCTTTGTGGGGATGCGGTTCTATTTTCATACAGATAGTTTAATATGCTATCTTCAATTTCTTTTATGTTATCTTTCATAAATATCCTCCTTCATTAGCGTATTTAGCCATAATATATAAGTATACTACATACATTAGGTAATATAAAGAAAAATTATCTAAGAAACTGTCATGGTTTTTATGTAGGGGGCAAGAGATAAACATAGGTAGCGTTAGCTTTGTATGGTATATATTGTAATAAAGCTCAGATCCCTTATCGAAGGCTTATATTATGCCCAAAATCGCTTTCGACATTATGCATTAAAGGTAATATAATGAGAATATAGTCAACATTCCAAATTATGAGAAAATATAAAAATAAGTATTATTTATAAATATTGGGGGTGATGTTTTGGAATTTATAACTAATAAAATAATGAGTATAGACAAAGATGCTGAAAGCTATAGGAAGGGCATTGATGAAATGTTAAAAGAAAAACAAGATGAATTTGAAAATATAATAAAGGATATGAAGGTTAGCTTTCAAGAAGAATCTAAAAACATTAAGAATACTATAAGTAATGAAAAGATGATGGAGGCGGAGTTTAAAGCTGAAATCATAAGAAAAGAAAAAGAAAAAGTATTAAAAAATATTAATAAAAAATATCAAAACAATAAATTAAAAATAGTAGATGAAGTATTTAACGCTATCATAGGGGTGGGAATATATGGGAAGTATTGTTAAGTTTAGTGCTATTAATTCTAAAGTAAAGGCAATGATGGGAAAGATGATAAGCGGAGATCAATATTTGAAATTACTAAAGTGTAAAGATTTTAAAAGTACTGTTAAAGTATTAAAAGAGGATACGAGCTATGGGGAGCTTTTAGGAGAATACAACTTAGAGAAAATACATAGGGGTAATTTAGAGATTATTTTAAATAGATACTATACAAGTATTTATAGCAAATTTATAAATTATTTTGATGGTGAATACAGGAAGCTTATAAAAGTTTTTTTTGTAAGATGGGAAATAGAAGATTTAAAAATAATTATTAGAGGCAAATATTTAGGCCTACGTTGCGACGAAATAGAAAACAAGCTAATTGCAAGAAGTTCTTTAAATACAATAAATTATGATTATTTATTAGCCTTAAAAAATACAGAAGAGGTAATAGATGGACTAAAAGGGAGCATATATTATAAAAGTCTAAAAAATTTAGCTAGGGGCATCAGTGAAAAAGGTTTGTTTAGAATTGAAACAGAACTTGATTTTGTTTATTTTATGTCTGTACGACGCGAACTCAAGCATTTGGACAATGAGAATAAAGAAGTGGTACACAGTATATTAGGATTGGAAGCAGATCTTTTAAATTTAGGATGGATATATAGAGGAAAGATTTTTTACAATATACCTTCTGAGGAGCTGTTTAACTACACCATATATAATGGGTATAAGCTTTCAAAGGAAAATATTAGAAAGCTTTGTTATATAAATAATATGGAAGAATTTTATAATATAATAGAAAAAACACCATATGCAAAGATATATGAAAAAGATGATTTTAATTCCATTGAAAAACGACAACGTGAATTTCAAAAAAAATATTTCAAAAAAAATCTTAGAGAGAATAAAACAAATATTAGCATGGCTATGAGTTATCTTGCGTTTTATAGGATTGAAATAAAAGATATTATATCTATAGTAGAACAAAAAAGATACGATATGGATATGAATGAAGGTATAAATTATGTTTCTGTCACATTATAAATGCTTATCTACCCCAGAAAAAAGCAGGAGGTGATTTTGTGTCTATAGAAAAAATGCATATGGTTAATTTAGTAGGTGAAATGTCCGATTTTGATAAATTAACTAAATTATTAGCACTAGAAGGCTGCATGCAGCCAGTAAGTGCTTTGCAAGAAATAAACTCGTCAGATTTTGTATTAAAAACTTCAGAGGGCAATATAGAGGCTTTAATGGATGTAAACTATATAAGACCTTACTTATATGATAAAGAATATAATATAAGTTTAAAACATGTTGAAAAGCTTGCAAAGGCTCAAAATACTGTTGATATAAGTTGCGAATATATTAAAGAGATGATTTTTGATTTTGATACCATAGAGAATAAGCTAGCGGAAGTATATGATAAATATATGGTTTTAAACAAAGAATTTGAGGATTTAAAACAAAAGGAGCAATACCTTAAAAACACATATGAGGCCTTAGGATTTTTAAATGATGTATCTATTCCTATGGAAGAGATTACTGCTATGAAAAATTTCCAAATGGATTTATATAAAGTGCCAGAGCAAAACATGGTTAAACTAAAAGCCAATTATGAAAATATTCCATCAGTAATAGAAACTGTCTATAAGGAAAAAGATTTTGTTATATTTATAGCATTTACTCCAATGCTTTTGCTAACAGAAACGGAAAGAATTTTTAAATCGGCAAATTGCGAAAGAATTCTAGTGCCTAATCATTACATAGGCATTCCAAGGGACGTGGCGGTGGTTGTTCGTGCGGAAATATATCAAGTGCAAGAATCTACAACGAAAATTAAAATGGAACTTAGTGATTTTCTAAAGGAAAATTACAAAACTATAAAAAATATAGAAAATAGTTATGAATTGGAGCAAAAGTCTGGAGAAATTAAAAAGAGTGCGGCGTGCACAAATGAATTTTTTTATCTTTCTGGTTGGATACCTAAAAGTTTTATGGAGAGCATTGATAAGTTACTTTTGAGTTTTGATGATAGAATATTGATTATTAAAAAAGAGCCTAATGAGAGAACTAATAAAGCTATAACTCCACCAACAATGCTTATAAACAACAAATTGTTTAAACCATTTGAGAGTTTGCTTTTCATGTATGGTGTTCCTAGCTATGATGAAATCGATCCTACTAGGTTTTTGGCAATAACTTATACTCTAATGTTTGGTGCTATGTTTGGTGATGCAGGACAAGGATTAGTATTGCTTTTAGCAGGAGTTATGCTGAAAAGTAAGTCAGGTAGAAGTAATATAGGCGGGATTTTTGAAACCCTGGGGGTAAGTTCTATAATATTTGGATTTCTATATGGGAGTGTATTTGGTTCTGAAAGAGTAATTAATGCATTGCTAATTAGACCGATGGAAGATATTAACGATATGTTAATTGGAGCTATAATATTTGGATGTGGTTTCTTAATTTTAGGCTTTATATTAGGGATTACTAATAGTTTAAGAAGGAAAGATATAGAACGTGGACTTTTTGGAAAAGAAGGACTAGCAGGTTTTATGTTCTATATTGGAGCTTTAATACTAATAGTATCTATAATCTATAAAAAGCCATTATTACCGAAAGCTATTTGGATGATATATTTTCTTTTCTTTTTATTACTGATATTACTAAAGGAGCCGCTTGCGAATATTATTAAAGGTAAAAAAATATTATTTGAATCTGGAACTAAGGATTATTTTATAGAATCAGGTTTTGAGGTAATAGAAACATTGTTATCTATGTTTTCTAATACACTTTCATTCATAAGAGTAGGTGCATTTGCATTAAATCATGTGGGTTTGTTTGTTGCATTTTCTGCTATGGCTTCTATGACTAAGAGTGGATTTGCTTCAGTGCTAATATTAATAATTGGAAATGTAATAATTATATGCCTTGAAGGGTTGATTGTATTTATACAAGGGTTAAGACTTGAGTATTATGAATTATTCAGTAAGTATTATGAAGGGGCAGGGATTGCTTTTGAACCTGTGCAGATTGAAATCAAGTAACATATATATAAACATGCATTTTGTGTAAAAAAATGGAAGATATAAATGTGAAAGTTAGTGCACTAGATATTAGAAGGAGGAATAACAATTATGACTATTTTATTAATGTTAACATTTTGTGTTGTTATAGTTACTATTACGTATGGAGTCGTTTCTCAAAGTAAAATAGATGTTTTGGGGAGGAAAAAGGTTAAAAAAGCACTGAAAATAAATTTAGGTGTATTTATACCAGTTATGATGGGAGCTTTGATCGTGAATATTCCAAGCGTAGCACGCGCAGCGGGAACAGTTGCAGTGAATCCGGCTGCTGGACTTGGGTATTTAGCAGCTGGGCTTTCCACAGGACTTGCAACTATTGGCGCAGGCTATGCTGTAGGGGCAGTTGGTTCTTCAGCATTAGGTGCGGTATCAGAAGACCCTAAGATACTAGGAAAAACGCTTATCTTTGTTGGCCTTGGAGAAGGTATTGCTATATACGGACTTATTATATCAATAATGATACTTTCGAAATTATAATTTTTTAGGAGAGAGGATTATGACAAGTTATTTAATAAGTGATAATGTGGATACTTTTGTAGGGATGAAAATGGCAGGAATAGAAGGCATTGTTCTTCATGAAAAAGAAAAAATATTAGAAAAAATAAAAGAATTAAAAAAAAATCAGGGAATAGGAATAATAATAATAACAGAGAAAATTGCTCTTTTAATACCAGACGAGGTAAGCGTCATAAAATTATCAAGAGAAAGACCCCTTTTGGTGGAAATTCCAGATAGGCACGGCTGGAATCGTGGTAGTGACTCTATATTAAGATACGTTAAAGAGGCTATAGGGATTAAGATATAATAATTATACAAGTATAATAGGAGCATAAGAATTCGCAGGAGGGTTAGTTATGACCACAATTGAAGATAAGATAAATTTATTTTCTAAGATAATATATGACAAGGTAAATAAAGAAAAAGAAGAAAAATTAGAAACATTCAGTTTTGAGGCTGAAAAAAAAATCAATATAGAAAAAGAAAAGATAGAAGAGCTTAGACGGAGCATCCAAAGGGAAGTTACAAAAAAAACTAATATTAAAGCAAATGGAATAGTAGCAAAAGAAAGGCTTAATAAACAAAGAGAAGTGTTGTTCCTTAAGGATAAGTTGATTAGTGATGCTCTAGAAAATGTTCGGGTAAAGCTTGTACAATTTGTTAGTTGTGAGGAATATAAACCGTATTTCATAAGTAACCTTAAAAAGACTTTAAATGCGATGGATAAAGGAAACTACTATATTATAGTACTAAAAAGGGATTACGAAAAATTTCAAAGTGAAATTGGACTTATACTAAAGGAGTATTGTGATCATAATTTTGAAGTGAAAATTTCAGAAGAAGACTTTATAGGTGGACATATACTAAAAGATTTTGAAGGAACATTTATTATAAATAATAGTATATATGCTGCATTACACGATAGTAAAGAAACAATTGGTGTTAGAGTTATGGAAATGCTGGCCTAAAAAGGGGAGGAATAACATGGTAGGAAACATAATCGGAGTAAATGGTCCAGTTATAAAAGCTGAACACATGAAGGGCTTCAAAATGAGAGAAATGGTTATGGTAGGCGCGAGGAAGCTTATAGGTGAAATAATAATAATAGAAGAAGACTTTGCAACTATTCAGGTTTATGAAGAAACTAGCGGTCTTAAGATAGGTGAACCTGTAATTTCTACTGGGAGTCCTCTTTCTCTTAAATTAGGGCCAGGAATACTCGGAAATATATTTGATGGAATTGAGAGGCCACTAGAAAAGATAAATGAAATGTCTTATGGATTTTTACCAGAGGGTATAGGGCTCATTTCTCTTGATGAAGAAAAACTTTGGGATGTAGACATTATCGTAAAGCTTGGAGATGAATTAAAAGAAGGACAAATATACGCAAACGTTCAAGAAACTGCATCCATTATGCATAAGATAATGGTTCCTCCAGGGGTTTTTGGAACTGTAACCTGGGCATGCGAAAATGGAAAATACAATATAGAAACCACAGTAGCAAAATTAAAGCAAGGCGCGGAAAATTATGAACTTAAACTTTATCAATATTGGCCTTGCAGAACGCCAAGACCGGTAAAAGATAAAAAAACTATTTTTAAACCACTTATCACGGGCCAAAGAATAATAGATATATTCTTCCCTTTGGCTAAAGGAGGAACTTGCGCTATCCCTGGGGGGTTCGGTACTGGAAAGACTATAACCCAACATCAGCTTGCAAAGTGGTCTGATGCAGATATTATAGTGTACATTGGTTGCGGAGAAAGAGGAAATGAAATGACAGAAGTTCTAGAAGAGTTCCCGAAACTTATAGATCCTAGAACGGATTTACCACTTATGAATAGGACTGTGCTTATAGCTAATACATCAAACATGCCCGTAGCTGCAAGAGAAGCAAGTATTTATACAGGAATAACTATAGCGGAATATTTTAGGGATATGGGATATCACGTTGCTATAATGGCGGATTCTACTTCGAGATGGGCAGAAGCCTTACGTGAAATCTCTGGAAGACTTGAAGAGATGCCTGCTGAGGAAGGTTATCCAGCCTATCTCCCATCAAGAATTGCAGAGTTTTATGAAAGAGCGGGTTATGTAGAAAACTTAAATAATACAGAGGGTTCTGTTACTGTAATTGGGGCAGTGTCGCCTGCGGGAGGAGATTTCTCAGAACCTGTTACTCAAAATACTAAAAGATTCGTTTCTGTTTTTTTAGGACTTGATAAAAAATTAGCTTATGCAAGGCACTATCCAGCAATAAACTGGTTAGCTAGTTATAGTGGCTATTTATCACTTTTAAAGGAGTGGTATGAGGAAAACGTGGCGGGAGACGTAATGGACTTAAGAGCAAAGATGCTTAAACTTTTATATGAAGAAAATAAGCTTCTGGAGATAGTTAAATTGGTAGGTGAAGATGTGCTGCCGGACGCGCAAAGGTTGATTATAGAGGTTTCGAAATGCCTTAAAATATCATTTTTGCAACAAAATGCCTATAATACTGTAGATACTTATGCACCTTTAAACAAACAATATAAAATGCTTAAAGTTATAGAATCGTTTTATGATAATGCAAGCAGGGCTGTGAAATTTGGAATACCAATTTCTGTTATAATAAACAAAGAATTAATGGAAAAGCTTTATAAAATGAAATACAATGTACCCAATGATGAGCTTTCGATAATAGATGATTTAGAAAGTGAATTAGTGAATTATTTTGATGGAATTATAGAAAAATATAGATAATGATTATTATCTACATTATAGAGACCAGCAGGGAGGTCCAATATGAAAAAAGAATATTTAATGTTAAATAAAATTCAAGGGCCTTTAATTATACTTTCCAGTGTTGAAGATGTAGCATATGATGAAATTGTTGATATAGTGGTGGATGGAAAGTATAACAAAAAAGGGAAGGTTGTTCAAATTTATAAAGACAAGGCTATAATACAAGTTTTTGAAACCACAACTGGTATGTCTGTCAACAATACATCAGTTCATTTCAGAGGGGAATCTTTTAAAATAGCTCTTACAAAGGATATATTGGGAAGAGAATTTAACGGGATAGGCGATCCAAGAGATAATGGTGGCGAAGTTTATTCTTCAAAAAAATACGATATAAATGGAAGGCCTATGAATCCTGTAGCTAGAAAATACCCTAGAAACTATATACAAACAGGAATATCATCTATAGACTGTCTTGCTACATTAATAAGAGGGCAAAAGCTTCCTATATTTTCTGGAAATGGTATGGCGCATAATGAACTGGCAGCACAAATTGTAAGGCAAGCAAAAATTTCTGATGAGGTTGATGAAAAATTTTGTATAGTATTTGGAGCTATGGGCATAAAGTATGATGATTCTAACTTCTTTAAGAAAAGTTTTGAAGAAGCGGGTGTGCTTGAAAAGGTGGTTATGTTTACAAATCTAGCAGACGATCCTATTGTTGAGAGAATAATAACTCCAAGATGTGCATTGACTGCTGCAGAATACTTAGCATTTGAAGAGGACATGCATGTACTTGTAATACTTACAGATATGACTAATTATTGTGAAGCGTTAAGAGAACTTTCTTCCTTAAAAGAAGAAGTTCCAAGTAGAAAAGGTTATCCAGGATATTTATATTCGGATCTAGCGTCACTGTATGAGAGGGCTGGAATGATGAAAGGGAGAAAGGGTAGTATAACACAAATACCTATATTAACTATGCCTAATGATGACATAACGCATCCAGTACCAGATCTTACAGGGTTCATAACCGAAGGGCAAATTGTTTTAAGTCGCGGAATAGAGCAAAGAGGCTTTTATCCGCCAGTAAACATCCTTCCTTCCCTGTCGAGACTTATGAAAGATGGCATTGGCGAAGGCTTTACAAGGGAAGATCATGGAGATGTATCAAATCAAATATTTGCAGCCTACTCTAGGGTTCAGGATGTAATAGCACTAGCTCAAGTTATAGGAGAAGATGAGCTTTCAGAAATAGATAAGATATATATGGATTTTGGTAGAGCATTTGAAGAAAAGTTTTTAAAACAGGAGTATGATGAAAATAGAGATATGACAGAAACTTTAGATTTAGCTTGGGAAGTTCTTAGCATATTGCCGAGTAATGAGTTGGATAGGGTTTCACCTAAGATTTTAGAAAAATATTATAAAATAGTGGTGGAGTAATATGGAAACATTTGCACCAACTAAATCTACATTAATGGCTGCTAAAAATTCCTTGGACTTTTCTGAAAAAGGCTTTGAACTATTAGATAAAAAGAGAAATGTACTTATAAGAGAAATGATGTCTTATGTATCTAAGGCGCGCGAACTTCAAGATGAGGTAAATATAACTTTTTCAAAGGCATATAAAGCGCTAGAATCTGCAAATATAAATTCAGGAATAATAGAAATAGAAGACGTAGCTATGACCATAGGCGAAGCTAAAGACTATAAAATTTTATTTAAAAGTGTTATGGGTGTAGAAGTTCCTAAAATTATTTTTGAAAGAAAAGAAATAGAACCAAAGTATGGATTTTATAGAAGCAGTGCGGCTATTGATGAGTCTATGAAAGAGTTTAATAACGTGAAATATTTAACCTATGAGCTGGCAGAAGTAGAAAATGCTGTCTACAGATTAGCCATGGAAATAAAAAAAACTCAAAAGAGAGCAAATGCACTTCAAAATATACAAATCCCTAAATTTAAGGAAATGGTCAAATTTGTTACAGAAGTTTTAGAAGAAAAAGAAAGAGAAGACTTTTTTAGACTTAAAGTAGTAAAAAAGAAACATAGAAAGGAGGATTAGATAATCTTCTGCGAAGGTGAATGTCGTTAGAAGTTGAATAATATTAATAAAAGAATATTCAAATTATTCAAAATGTGTTATAATGACATTAGAATAGGAGGATAAAAAAGAAAAATTATAACTAGATTTAAATTTTACGAACAAATGTTAATGTTAAGGAAGTTTTAAAAAAATTACTGTTTAGTTTCAAATAATATATGTGAAATATATAATTATGAACAAAATTTTAAATAAATAATAAGAGGTGGAGTATGGAAGAATATAGGGGTTACGTAATAGAAGTTGTAGAAAACAATGAGAAAGAATATCCATATAAAGCAATAGCAATAAAAGAAGAGCAGGAAATAAAACATAAGGGGCATAGTAAACTGCAAGCTATCGATTTTGTTAAGGGAACAATTAATTTAACAATAGCTCGAAATGCTAGTCAATAAATATTTAGTATTTTAAAAAGTGTTAAAAAAACATTGCATTTTAACAAAATATATGTTATTCTTAATGAGTTGGGATTGCAAAATCAACAACAACAAGATATTTGATATGATTAAAACATTACCTTTTTAGGCATATAAAGTAAATCAGATCTTAAATCTTAATATAATTAAAAAGGAGAAATGTTTAAATGGCTGATAAGACTATAGTATGTAAAGATTGTTCACAAGAATTCGTATTCACTGAGGGTGAACAGGAATTTTATAAAGAAAAAGGATTCGAAAATGAACCACAAAGATGTCCTGATTGTAGAAGAGCTAAAAAACAACAAAACAATAGAGGATTTCAAAGATAATATTATCTAAGAAAAATTACCTATAGGAATTAATTCCTATAGGTTTTGTTTTGTAGAAAATTATTGCATAATTTTAAAAAGAATATGGTATAGTATATAGAAGATAATGCATATGCATTATTATAAGTACATAAGTAAAGGAGCGATTTGAATATGAAAAACATAAAATTAAGTAAAGCTAATTTAAATAAAATTAGAATAAATAATGTTATAATTGCAAAAACACAACATATTCATGGGGGAACCTATGAAGGAGGAAGAGTTGATGGTAAGAAACATGGCGAGGGCACTTTTAGTTATAGCGATGGAAGTAAATATGTAGGCCTTTGGAAAAATGATCAAATGCATGGCCAAGGTACACTGGCTTTTTCAGGTGGAGAAAAATATATAGGAGAGTGGAGTAATGATGAAAAACATGGATATGGAATATATACATGGCCTGATGGTGAAAAATACATAGGATTTTGGGAAAATGGTGAAAAATGTGGTCAAGGTATTTGTACATGGCCAGATGGAGACACATATGTAGGTGACTTAAAGAATGGACTTAGGCATGGAGAAGGAATTCATACTTGGGCCCAGGGAGAAAAATATATAGGGCAGTGGCAAAATGATGAAAGAGAAGGGCAAGGAATGTATATTTATTCAGATGGTGAAATTCAAATTGGAGAGTCTAAAAATAACAAATTAATAAGGTGAAGTAATTGTTGAAATAACAGATGAAAAATTCTGTTATTTTTTTATCGTTAATGACATTTCAGCTTCGAAGATGATTTAAGTGGAACCTTTTTGTAGTAAGCATAATATTATATAACAACAAAAGAAGCATTAATGGCAGAAACTTAGGAAAAATGATTTTAAACAAAAATATTTGCCTTCGGAGAGGGGGGGAATATATATGTGTTGTTGGTGGATAATATTATTATTACTAGCTGATGATTGTGGCAGGAATGATTGTGACAGAGATGATTGTTGTTGCAATACTGTTGTAATAAATTGCAATAAGAGACATCATAGAAGAAACCGTAATAGATGCGATTTCTAAAATTGTTATAAGGGTTTTGAATGTTAGTATAAAAAAACTAAATTAAGCATTTAAAATTAAGGAGACTTTAGATATTTATTCTAAAGTCTTCTATTTACTATTAAAAAGTATATTTATACTATACTAATCTATTCAAATAAATAAGAACAAGCTGATTAGTATGAATATTTATTGGACAAAATAAAGGTTGTGGAGGTGTGAAAATGCTTGAAAGTATATTTTTAATAATGCTTAAATTATAAGGAAACAAAAAAATATGGAACAAATTTATATGTTCTTTTTAATAGATAAATTTTCAAGTAGAATAGTTTATTATGGTTAGACCTTTAGTGTATTATGCAATAACAATATTGATGGGATGCCTTACTTGTTTGATTTTAATAAATAATCCTATTTTAGGTGCAGTTATAGCTGCATCCTTTTTAGCTATAATGTTTTTTACTATAGATAAAAAGTTTTTTTATATAGTAGTTTGCTTTTTTATTATTGGAACTATAAATTATTATTCTTATTTTAATACTAATCTGCCAAGTAAGCAAAAGTTAAAAGTGAGGATTTCAGAAAAAAGTACATATTATTGCACTGCGAAATATGATAATAAGAAAATTGTTTTGGAAGGCGATATCTTTGAGTTAACGCAGGGAAGAAGTTTTTGGATAAATGGTAATTTTCGAAAATTGGCAGTGTATGAAAGAGGCATCGTTGGAACATATACAGTTAAAAATTATAAGATTTGTAATGAAGATTTAATATCGAAAATTGAAAGTTTTAGAAGAGGCTTATATGAAAAATTTTCAGAAGTATTAGGAAAAGAAAAATCTGCTTTAGTTATGGCAGTATGTTTTGGAGACAGTGGATACATAGAAAAAACGCAAAAAGAAGATTTTAAAAAATTAGGTATCAGTCATGTTATAAGTGTATCAGGACTACACATGTCAATAGTATATAAAGCTTTAGAAATTATTATGGGTTATAAAATAGCTTTATTATTTTCTTTTGGATATATGATATTTACGGGAGGTCAAGCCTCTACAATAAGAGCATTTATAATGATTTTTATATTGAAAATATCAAGTATGGTTTATAAAAAATATGATAGCTTATCTTCTCTTAGCCTAGCGGCAATTATACTATTAATAATTAGACCTTTTTATATTCTTGATATAGGCTTTATGCTCTCATTCCTTTGTGTTCTGGGAATTATAGTATATAATAAGAAAATGAAAAAGGTGCTATACAAATTACCATCTGCTTTAAACGAATCTTTTAGTTTAAGTCTAAGTTCCCAAATATTTTCTATGCCTTATGCAATTGGAGCCCTTAAAACTTTTAGTTTAGGATTCCTTTTTAGTAACTTATTGTTATTGCCATTCTATACGATAGTTGTGGTGCTGGGGAATATGGGTTTAGTACTTAGCCCAATTTATCAATTGTTCAATTTAGTAAACTACGGACTATATACTGTTTTAATGATTATAGAATTTATTCAAAAAATGCTAGGTATATTATTACCAGAAATAATATACTTCTCTTATTTAGAGAGTTTAGTTGTATTTGGACTATATCTGTGCTATGTTGGAATTAAAAAAGGTTATGGGCAATTTAAGTATGTTCCAATTTGCATTGTTTTTATTTTTGCTTTTCAAAATTATAAGGTTTTTCCCGAGATTAGCTATATAAATATAAATAAGAATGATATAGTTTTATTACAATATAAAAAAACTACAATTGCGGTGACCACAGGCAATATTAATGTGAAGGATTTAAAAGTGCCTGTGAAGGTAGATAAAGTTTTTAAGGGTTACACGGGAGATTCAACTATCAGACTTTCACAGAGATATGCAATTAGGCTAATTAGTAATGGTAATAAATTAGAAGCACAAGTGTGTTTTGTGAAAAACACAAATGTAGAACCCGATAGGGCGGTATTTAATGATAGTGCATTATCTAATAATATCGGTGAAGAAATTATACCATTTAAATGTATTGTAAAGCTAAAAAAGGATGAAACATACACATTACCAGGTACAATAATAAATAAATATGTAATTATAGGAAACAGAACATTAAAATTTTCACAGGGGTTGGAGGAAATATTTTGATTAACTTTACAGAGCTTGAGAAAAAAATCAAGAAACATGAACTAGATAATTGTTATATATTTTGCGGATCGGATGAAAAACTAATAAAAAATCATGTTGAATTTATAACCGATAATGTATTAAGTAAGGATTTCATGGATTTGAATTACTCGAAATTTGATGGTAGCAAAATTGATTTTGAGACAATTATAGATGCTTGTGAAACCATGCCGTTTATGAGTGATAAAAAGGTTGTGGTTGTATACAGGGCTTCATTTTTAGATGATAGTGGTGGAAGTAAAAATTCGGGAGATATAAAAAGCAAAAATTTCGCTATGCTAGGCGAATATTTGAAAAATCCTTCACCACATTGCATTTTAGTCATATATTATGTGTTTTTAAGTGACAGAGAAAAACCAAGCAATAAAATAAAAAAACTAGATAAAAAATCATGTGTCATAAAAGTTGATAAATTAAGGGGGGAATCGCTTCAAAAAAAGTGCAAGAATTTATTTGAAAACGCTGGAACGAAAATTGGGAGATCAGAACTTACTTTATTCTGTAGCCAGGTAGACAATAACATGGATATAATATTAAATGAAATAGAGAAATTAGTTTCATTTACGCAGGGAAGAGAAATTACTAAAGAAGATATTTTGGAGATGATGCCTCAAAAGAGTGAAAATGATATTTTTAATTTAGTTGATTATTTGTCTCAGAAAAATATTAAGAAAGCTCTAGACGTTTTAAATGAACTTATATACAAAGGAGAGAAGATACCACTTATCTTATTTATGCTAGGACGACAATTCAATCTTTTATTTAATCTTAAATTAGGCATTGATAGCGGGAAAACAAAAGAAATTTTGGCGAGCGAATTAAAGCTTCATCCGTATATTTGTGAAAAAATGATCTCGCAGAGTATGAAGTTTACAATAAAGGCACTAAAGAGAAATATTGAACTATGTGTCGATACAGAAAAAATCTTAAAAAGTGCGTCTACTGATGATAAGCTTAATATTGAAGTTTTTATGATAAAAACTGTTATGTAACATTATAGCTTCGTAGATGACGATTTAATATCATTTCTAAGCGTGTCTACTTTTGAATTGTTATTACTTTAAATATCTTATACAAAAAAACAAAAAACCGGTGTAAATCACCGGTTTTTTATTATGCTGTTAAACTTAAAGCGTTTAACTTAGCTGCTAGTCTAGATTTTCTTCTTGCCGCTTTGTTTATGTGAAGTATTCCTTTTGTTACAGCCATATCTAAAGCTTTAACCACGCTTGCATATGTAACTTTAGCTTCTTCAACATTGCCAGTAACGACAGCTGTCTCAAATTTCTTTACCTTAGTTTTTAAAGCAGATTTAATCATTGTGTTTCTTTGTGTTTTAACTGCAGTAACTCTAATTCTTTTTTTTGCTGATTGAATATTTGCCATTTAATTTCACCACCCTCGTATTTAATAACATGTCAGCAGTCTTGGGTAAAACTGCGTACGAATCTTTTTAATTATTCAACTGATATTATAGCATTAAAATTTAATCACTTCAAGTGTAATTTAATCTATATATATAATTTTTAATATAAGGCGCATTTTAAATAAGTGAAAAGCCTAAAAAAAAATTTTGAAGGGATAGGAAAGGGCTATTAGGAAAAGCTAATATTAAAAATATAGTTGAGGTGAAATTATGATAAGTGTAAGAACGGATTTAGCTGTTGAAGCTAAAGAAATATACAAAGCAGAAAACAATGGTGAGATGCCAGGTGTTGATGTAGAAGAGTATAGCAAGGGCGATATTAAAATTACTAATGTAAAAATAGTAAGTGATATTGGCGAAGAAATGATGGGAAAACCAAAAGGTACATATATAACTATTGATATTCCTGAATTTGTTCACTATGATGGTGATGCTATGGACAGAGTAAGCGTTGTAATGGGAGAGGTGCTCGCTCCGCTAATAAAATTAGAGGATAGTATGACAGCGCTCGTGGTTGGACTCGGTAATTGGAACGTTACTCCTGATGCTGTAGGACCAAAAGTTATTTCAAAAATAATGGTGACTAGGCATTTAAAACAATTAGTACCCGACTCTATAGATGAAGGTATAAGGCCAGTATGTGCCATATCCCCTGGAGTACTAGGAATAACTGGTATGGAAACTGGTGAAATAATCCGCGGCATAGTGGAGAAAATCAAACCTAATTTAGTTATTTGCATTGATGCATTGGCTTCTAGAAAAATGGATAGGGTCAACAGAACTATACAAATAGGGACTACTGGAATTTCTCCAGGAGCTGGAATAGGGAATCGGAGGATGGAAATAAGTGAAAAAACCTTAGGCGTGCCAGTTATTGCTATTGGGATTCCAACAGTAGTTGATGCGGCAACACTAGCGAATGATACCATTGATTTAGTACTTGATGAAATGATTAAATCCGCAAATGAAGGCAAAGAATTTTACAATATGCTTAAGTCAATTGATAAGGTAGAAAAACAAAAGATGATTGCTGAAATATTAAATCCATATGTTGGTAACCTTGTAGTTACACCAAAAGAAATTGATATGGTTATAAATTCAGTTTCTAAAATTATTGCAAATGGTATTAATATAGCGCTACAACCAGCATTAGACTTAGAGGACATAAATAAGTATTTGAACTAGTAATAACTTCATATATTCCCTCATATATATTGTATAAGCGGGGGGGATAAAGATGAGTTACAAAGGTATAGAAATTAAAGGTAAATATAAGAATATGCTAAGTAAAAAAACGAATTTTTCAAAATATGCTATTAAAAAAAATAGTAATGTTAGAATATTTTTTTGTGTTTTCATATTACTCATTATTTTTTTATTAAGCCTGATTTTACCTAAAAGTGCCAAGGCGGATAATGAAGGGAAATATAGAAATTACTTTTATGTTAATGTTATTAATAATACATTAGCAGTAATTAAGTCCTCAAACACAGAGCAGCAGTATACTAACAGTGAAAATAGCGTGAAACTTTCAGCATTATCATTGTTAGGAGTAGATATCTTAAATCCTATATCTATAATAGTGAAAGAAGTTGCATTTTTGGATAATAATGACGCTAGCTCTGATGTAAGCAATTCAAAATTTAGTCCTAATCCCTTTAAATTAGAAGATAAACAGGTAAGTAAGTCGGAAGCGGAAGCTAAAGATAAAGATTCTAATCTGGTAGCACCCCTTGATAATCCTGCTTTGAAAAAAGCTTTAAATAATGCAAAGCCTAGAGTGCTAATATATCATTCGCATACCTGTGAAGCTTATCGCACATCAGATAATGATAAATCTACTATTGAAAATAGTATAGATCAAACAAGAAATGTTTGCACTGTAGGAGATGTAATTAAAGATGAACTAGAAAAAAAATATGGAATTGCAGTTATACATGATAAAACTGTGCATGATAAAGGAGATTATAATAGTGCCTACAAAAAATCTGGAGTTACTTTAGACAGGTATTTAAAGGAATATGAAAAATTCGATTTAATTATAGATTTACATAGAGATAGTGTGCAGAATAAGGATGCAGTAACTACTAAAATAAATGGGCAAAATGTAGCTAAATTTATGTTCGTAGTGACAGATAAAAACCCTAGATACGCAAAACAAAAGAAATTAATAAATTCCATGATAGGAATATCAAATAAATTATACCCAAATCTTATAAAAGGTGACCCAATTTTTGCTTATCATTATGGAATTGGTTTTTATAGTCAAAATAAAAGTGATAATGCGTTGCTTATTGAAGTAGGCGCAGATCGGAATACTGTTTCTGAAGTAAAAAATACTGGTAAGTATTTATCAAGAATAATGGCAGAACAATTAAATGGGAAAAAATGAATAATTTATTTTAAAAAGTGCATCCTTACTAAGGAGAAGATAATAATTAATAATTATTATCTATTTAGGGCAATTGTAAGGAGGCACTTTTTATGCTTAAAAAGGGTAGAATTAAATATTTTCTTGTGATTTTTATTTCTTTTTCTGTTTTAACTTATGGATTCATCAAAGTTAATATTAATAAGACAGAACTTGTGAGAAATAAGTCGAAATTTACAATAGGCTTTAAATTAAAACCTGTCGATTTTAGAATAGAGACTAAGGACTATGGTTTTTATGTGAATAATAAAATATTTGATAACATGAAAAAAAAATGCATTAGTACATACAATGGTATTTTTTCAAAATAATATAAAAATACATATATTAAGCGAAATAAAGTATAATGTAGAATCATAATACGCTTACAAAACTAGAGATATTTATGATATAATTTAATTTATAAAACTAATATGCTTTAGGATAAGTATGTTTATGTTAAGCTAAAGCAAATGATTTGATTCATATAGAATAACGGGGGTACAAATTAATGCCGAGTAATAGACAAAAATACATAAGAAACTTTTCGATAGTTGCACATATTGATCACGGCAAGTCTACTCTTGCAGATAGATTATTAGAAAAGACAGGCACTTTAACTAAAAGGGAAATGGAAGAACAAGTACTTGATAATATGGACCTCGAAAGAGAAAGAGGTATTACTATTAAATCTCAACCAGCAAGGCTCGTTTACAAAAGGGAGAATGGAGAAGAATACATATTCAATCTTATAGATACTCCGGGACATGTAGATTTTAACTATGAGGTTTCAAGGAGCTTAGCTGCTTGTGAAGGTGCAGTGCTTGTAGTAGATGCATCACAAGGGATTCAAGCTCAGACTTTAGCAAATTGCTATCTTGCTCTGGACAACAACCTAGATATTGCACCAGTTATTAACAAAATAGATCTTCCTAGTGCAAGGCCAAGCGAGATAATTCAGGAAATTGAGGACGTAATAGGTATTGAAGCTCAGGATGCTCCTCTA
Organism: Clostridium sp. CM036; assembly: GCF_055081135.1. Classification (NCBI taxonomy): domain Bacteria; kingdom Bacillati; phylum Bacillota; class Clostridia; order Eubacteriales; family Clostridiaceae; genus Clostridium; species Clostridium sp. CM036. The sequence continues at coordinate 234,098 of NZ_CM143652.1, forward strand.
ATCTCTGCGAAAACTGGGCTTAATGTAGAAGATGTTCTAGAAGCTGTAGTAAAAAAGATTTCACCTCCTAGTGGAGATGAAGAAGCACCACTCAAAGCTTTAATTTTTGATTCTTCATATGATAGTTATAAAGGTGTTGTATGTTATGTAAGAATCAAAGATGGAATTGTTAAAGCAGGAACAAAGATTAAACTGATGAATACTAATAAAATATACGATGTAGTAGAAGTTGGAGTATTTGTTCCAAATTATCTGACCGTACCGCAGCTAAGTGCTGGGGATGTTGGATATATAACAGCATCTATAAAAAATGTTAGGGATGCACGAGTTGGGGATACAATAACAGAAGCGTCTAGACCAGCGTCTAAGCCGCTTAAGGGATATAAACCAGCAGTGCCTATGGTGTTTAGTGGTATTTATCCGGTAGATGGTGCTAGATATGGAGAATTAAAAGAGGCACTAGAAAGGCTCCAGTTAAATGATGCAGCGCTAGGATTTGAACCCGAGACATCTATCGCTTTAGGATTTGGATTTAGATGTGGATTCTTAGGCCTTCTTCATATGGAGATAATACAAGAAAGAATAGAAAGAGAATTTAATATAGAAATCATTACGACAGCCCCATCAGTTATATATAAAGTAATGAAAACTAATGGAGAATTAATAGAAATAACAAATCCTACAAATCTTCCAGAACCAACGGAAATTAGTTATATGGAAGAGCCAGTAGTTAAAGCGTCTATCATAACACCATCAGAATATTTAGGATCAGTTATGGAGTTGTGTCAAGAAAAAAGAGGCGTATATATTGATATGAAATATATAGAAACCACTAGAGTAGTGCTCAATTATGACATGCCTCTTAATGAAATAGTATACGACTTTTTCGATGCCTTAAAATCAAGAACAAAAGGATATGCATCTTTTGATTATGAATTTAAGGGTTATACCACGACTCAGCTCGTAAAACTAGATATTTTACTTAAAGGAGATAAAGTAGATGCGCTGTCTATGATTGTTCCGGAGGAAAGAGCTTACCATAGAGGAAGAATTATGGCTGAAAAACTAAAAGAGCTTATACCAAGACAAATGTTTGAGATACCAATACAAGCATCTATAAACTCAAAGATAATAGCAAGAGAAACTGTAAAGGCACTTAGAAAAGATGTTTTAGCTAAATGTTATGGTGGAGATATCTCAAGAAAGAAAAAATTATTATCGAAACAAAAAGAAGGTAAAAAGAGAATGAGACAAGTGGGAAGTGTAGAAGTTCCACAAGAAGCATTTATGGCTATACTTAAAGTAGATTAGGAATAAAGTGAGGCTTAAACTATGAAGAATGTTGCGTTGTATATACATATTCCTTTTTGCAAGCAGAAGTGTTTATATTGTGATTTTCCGTCATTTGCTGGTAAAGAGGAGTGTATGCTTGATTATGCCGCAGCTCTAGCAAAAGAAATAAATAGTATAAGAGATAAAAAAATAAAAACTATATTTATAGGTGGGGGAACTCCCACCTATTTATCTTTAGCGGGCTGGGAAATGATAGGGAAAAGTATTGATAGATTGGATATGTGTGACGATTTAGAGTTTACAGTGGAAGGAAACCCCGGAACATTTACAGGGGAAATATTAAACTTTTTAAAAAAAATAGGAGTAAATAGGATCAGCATTGGACTTCAAGCCTTTCAAGATTCTTTGCTTAAAAAGCTGGGTAGAATCCATACTATTGAAGATTTTAAACAAAGCTTTCAAATGGCTAGAAATCTAGGTTTTGATAATATCAATGTAGATTTAATGTTTGGACTTCCGTCTCAAACGCTTAAGCAGTGGATAGAGACTTTAGAGAATGTAACTAACCTTAATCCAGAACACTTATCTTGCTATAGTCTAATAGTGGAAGAGGGAACGGCTTTTTATAAAGGGCTTGAAGAAGGCACATTAAAGCTTCCGGATGAGGAAATAGAACGAACTATGTACGCACAGACAATAGAATATTTAAGAGGAAAAGGGTATATACAATATGAAATTTCAAATTTTGCAAAAATCAATAAGTCATGTAGACACAATTTAGTATATTGGGAAATGGGCGAATATATAGGATGCGGCGCTTCCTCTCATTCATATAGGGATGGGTTTAGGTATAGAAATGAAGAAAATATAGAAAAATATATTAAGAAAATAAATGTTGATTGTTGTGCAATAGTGGAAAAAATAAAGAATTCATTTAAAGATGATATGGAAGAGTTTATGTTTATGGGTCTTAGAAAGAATGTAGGCATAAGCAAAAGTGAATTTAGGAAAAGATTTGACAAAGATATAGATAGTGTTTATAGGGAAGTAATAAATAAATATGTAAGTAATGGATTCATGGAGGAAAATGATAACAATATTTTTTTAACTTATGAAGGTATTGAAATATCGAATGTGATTATGGCAGAATTTCTTCTATAAATGCATTGCCATAAATTTTTGTCTAAAGATATTAATATTATAGCACCACGAAAATCAAAGGAAAGCGTAGTATACTTAATTTAAATCGATATAATCAACATATAGTGGCTAAATTAAAAAATTAAGGTTATTGACAAATACATTAGCAAATGATATTTTTAATACATACTCGTTAGCACTCAACTGTAGTGAGTGCTAATAAAAGAGGTGATATTATGGAAATGGATGAAAGAAAAATTAAAATACTTCAGGCTATAATTACAGATTATATAAATAATGGTGAGCCTGTTGGATCCAGAACCATAGCTAAAAAGTACGATTTAGGTATTAGTCCAGCTACTATAAGAAATGAAATGTCAGACCTCGAAGAGCTGGGATATATAGAACAGTTGCATACATCATCTGGTAGAAAACCATCAGATAAGGGTTATAGATTATATGTTGATAGACTTATGGAACTTACGAAATTATCCAATGAGGAAGAATATATGATCAAAAATCACCTTATTAATGCTGCTTTATATGAGGTTGATAAAATCGTTAAGCAAGCAACACAAATGCTTTCTCTTCTTACAAATCTTACATCTATAGTTAAGGCACCATCTGTTCAAAAGAGCTGTATAAAATATATTCAGCTAATGAATCTAGATGCTGAGAGTATTTTGTTTGTAATTATTACAGACAGTGGTATCATCAAAAATAATGTTATTAAGATTAGAAAACCTATTGGTAGTGATAGCATTGCAAAACTTAACAATATGCTTAATTTTAGATTGAGAAAGCTTACAATTGAGCAAATAAATTTAGAAGTTATTAATAATTTAAAAAGAGATTTAGCATTTTATCAAGAAATTTTTGATGGAATTATTCCAGCTCTATATGATAGTTTGTCTGGTGTTGAGACTTCAGAAGTATATATTCAGGGTGCTGCAAATATATTTAACTACCCAGAATATAACAATATTACTAAAGCTCGTGAGTTCTTAGTTTTAGTAGACAATAAAGAGAGTATAAATAGTTTACTAGGAGTAGGGGACATTACAGGTAATATTACAATTAAAATTGGTGAAGAAAATTTTGTTGAATGTGCTCGCGAATGCAGCATTATAACAGCTGTTTATAGCGCGTCCGGAATACCGCTCGGATCTATTGGAGTTATAGGACCAACAAGAATACCTTATGGAAAAGTTATATCTGTACTAACTGGGATAGTTAAAGAATTAAATGATAATATAGCTCAAATTTATGATGACCATAGATAAATTTTAAAATTAAAAGATTTACTTTGAGCCAGAAATGGAGGGATGATTTAGTGAATACAAATAATCAGGAAATTTTAAAAGAAGATTTAAAAGAAGAAAACACATCAATACCTAATAATGGGGCTTCAAGCTCAGTTGATGAAGCTGGCGAAAGTCAAAGCACTATGGAAGAGACAGAGGGTTCTATAGAGGAAACTGCAGAAGAAGCTGAAATAGTAGAAGAAGTTGAAGAACTTTTAGAAAGTGAAAAAGATATGAAAAAAAATAAGAAAAAATTAGAAGAAGAAAACATTAAATTACAGAGTGAGCTAGATGATTTTAAAGACAAATATTTAAGGACATCTGCTGAATATGAGAACTTTAGAAAAAGAACAGTAAAAGAGAAACATGGTATATACACAGATGCTTGCGCCGATGTTTTAAAAGAGGTTTTGCCAGTACTTGATAACTTAGAAAGAGCACTTTCTGTTGAAGGAACTGGGGAAGATCTAAGAGTCGGTGTGGATATGACAGTAAGACAATTTAATGATGCCTTTACTAAATTAGGGGTAGAAGAATTAGTCTCAGAAGGTGAATTTGACCCAAATCTTCATAATGCAGTAATGCATGTTGAAGATGAACAATATGGAACTAATGAAATAGTAGAAGTATTCCAAAAAGGTTATAAAAAAGATAACAAGGTATTAAGGCATAGTATGGTTAAAGTTGCAAATTAAAGATTTGTATTATAAAAAAAATATTATAAAAAAATATTATAATAAAATATAAGAATTATAACAATTATAATTGTTATGGTCTAAAAGGAATATGAGGAGGAAATAATAATGGGAAAAATTATAGGAATAGATTTAGGTACAACAAACTCATGTGTAGCAGTTATGGAGGGTGGAGAACCCGTAGTAATTTCTAATTCAGAGGGTGCAAGAACTACACCATCTGTAGTTTCATTCCAAGCTAATGGAGAAAGATTAGTAGGTCAAGTAGCAAAGAGGCAAGCAATTACAAACCCAGACAAAACAATAATGTCAATTAAAAGAGAAATGGGTTCCAATCATAAAGTAGATATTGATGGAAAATCACATACACCACAAGAAATTTCGGCGTATATTTTACAAAAAATAAAAGCTGATGCTGAGGCTTATTTAGGAGAAACAGTTACAGAAGCTGTAATAACTGTACCTGCTTATTTCAATGATAGCCAAAGACAAGCAACAAAAGACGCAGGAAAAATAGCTGGACTTGAAGTTAAAAGAATAATAAATGAGCCAACAGCGGCAGCTCTAGCTTATGGTTTAGATAAAATGGATGTTAACCAAAAAATATTAGTATATGATTTAGGTGGCGGTACATTTGATGTATCTATATTAGAACTTGGTGATGGTTTATTCGAAGTAAAATCAACTAATGGTAACACTAAACTTGGTGGAGATGACTTTGACGAAAAGGTTATGAATCACATAGCCGACACTTTTAAAGCGGATAATGGAATAGATTTAAGAAATGATAAAATGGCACTTCAAAGATTAAAAGAAGCTGCTGAAAAAGCTAAAATTGAATTATCATCATCAATGCAAACAAATGTTAATCTACCATTTATTACTGCAGATGCAACAGGTCCAAAGCATATAGATATAAATTTAACAAGAGCTAAGTTTAATGAGTTAACTCACGATTTAGTAAATGCTACAATAGAACCAATGAAAAAAGCACTTGCAGATGCAGGGTTATCACTTAATGAAATAGATAAAATTGTACTTGTAGGTGGTTCAACAAGAACACCAGCAGTTCAAGAAGCGGTTAAAAACTTTACTGGAAAAGATCCTTCAAAGGGAGTAAACCCAGATGAATGTGTAGCACTCGGTGCAGCAGTTCAAGCGGGAGTATTAAGTGGGGAAGTTAAAGATGTTTTACTTCTTGACGTAACTCCATTAACACTAGGAATTGAAACTCTAGGTGGAATAGCTACTCCTTTAATTGAAAGAAATACTACAATCCCAGCTAAAAAGAGTCAAGTATTCTCAACAGCTGCAGATGGTCAAACATCAGTTGAAATTAATATTGTTCAAGGTGAGAGACAAATGGCTGCAGGTAACAAGACTTTAGGAAGAGTTACTCTTTCAGGAATTGCTGCAGCACCAAGAGGAATTCCACAAATAGAGGTTACTTTTGATATAGATGCTAACGGTATAGTTAATGTATCAGCTAAAGATAAAGGAACAGGAAAAGAAGCTAAGATAACAATTACAGCATCAACTAATTTAAGTGATGATGAAATTGATAAAGCAGTAAAAGAAGCAGAAAAATTTGCAGAAGAAGACAAAACTAGAAAAGAAGAAATTGAAGTTAAGAACAATGCAGAACAGTTAGTATACCAAACTGAAAAAAGCTTAACTGAGCTTGGAGAAAAAGTAACAGAAGATGATAAAAAAGATATTGATGCTAAATTAGAAGCTCTTAAAAAAGTTAAAGACGGAGAAGATATAGAAGCTATTAAGAAATCTACTGAAGAATTAACTGAGGCTTTCTATGCAGTAACTACAAAAATATATCAAGCAGAAGCAGAAAAAGAGCAAGGAGCAAACCCAGGCGAAACTAACGCAGATGGAAATGATCATAAAGATGACAATGTAGTGGATGCTGACTTTAAAGTAGAAGAAGATGAAAAAAAAGAAGATAAATAATTAGTAAAATCAATTTAAAATAAGGGATGGGTAACTACCCTTCCCTTATTTTAATGACATTTCAGGAGGAAAGACTCCCACTTATATAAGTGGGAGTTAAATACCTTAACAAGAATAAAACTTAAGTGGGAGTAAAAATATCCCTATGAAGTCATTGATATGCAGCTCCGCAGGATATGATTTAATGTACACAGCTCCGCAGGAGATGAGTTATGTAAAGAAATATTAGCAATATGCATAGAAAAACTATATAATAGTGATGGTTAAATTATTTTAAGGATTACTTTATATTAGAGATTAGTTTATAATATAGAAGTATATATATTTTAGGTGGTGAAAAGCTAGATGTCAAAAAAAGATTATTATGAAACTCTTGGCATAGAAAGAGGTGCCAGTGAGGAAGAAGTTAAGAAAGCTTTTAAAAAGGGTGCATTAAAGTATCATCCAGATAGAAATCCAGATAATAAAGCGGCGGAAGACAAATTCAAAGAAATGAATGAAGCATACCAAGTTTTATCTGATTCAGAGAAAAGATCAAGATATGATCAATATGGTACAGCTGATGCAAATGGAGCAGGCTTTGAGGGTAGCTCTGATTTTTCAGGATTTGGTGGTTTTGGAGATATATTTGGCGACATATTTGGAGGTGGAGGATTCTCTTCAAGAAATCAGAATGGACCTAAAAAAGGTGCAGATTTAGAATATAATCTAAACCTGCATTTTGAAGAGGCTGTTTTTGGGGTAGAAAAAGAGATATCCATTACAAGAAATGAAAAATGTGGGGATTGCAGTGGTAGTGGTGCTAAAGCCGGTACTTCGCCTAAAACATGTGATAAATGTGGGGGAGCTGGGCAGATAAAAGTACAGAGAAACACTGCCTTTGGAAGTTTTGCTAGCATGAGCACTTGTGATAAGTGTGGTGGCAAGGGTCAAATGATCTCTGAGCCATGTAAAACTTGTCATGGTTCTGGGAAACAGAGAAAAAATAAAAAAATTAAAATTGATGTTCCGGGTGGAGTTGATACTGGAAATGTTATGCCTCTAAGAGGTCAAGGGGAACAGGGTGAAAAGGGCGGCCCATCAGGAGATTTATATATAAATATTAGAGTAGCTCCTCATAAAAGTTTTAAGAGGAATGGAACTGATATTCATATAGAATCTCATATAAGCTTTGGGTATGCAGCTATGGGAACTGAAATTAAAGTGCCAACCGTTGATGGAGACGTTAAATACAAAGTACCAGGAGGAACACAATCTGGGACTGTATTTAGACTTAAGGGTAAGGGAATACCTAGAGTAAACGGACATGGAAGAGGCGATCAATACGTAAAGGTTATTGTTGATATTCCAAAAGCTATAAATGATAAGCAAAAGGAAGCTTTAAAATTGTTTATGGAAGCTAGTGGCGAGAATGTAGATTTTTTTGAAGAAAATAAAAAGTCTATTGTAGATAAAATATTTGGCAAATAATAATAAAAAACTCCGTTTTGTAAAACGGAGTTTTTTATTATAAATAAGGAGATTAATAATGAATAAAGATTGGATTGAAGTAACTATAATAACAAGTAGTGAGGCTGTTGAAGCTGTATCTGCAATGCTATACAATACGGGAGTCGAAGGGGTCTCTATTTTAGATCCTTTAGATTTGATTTTTAGACGGGATCATACTACAGATTGGGACTATTTTGATGAAACTATTATAGATACAAAGAGTGGTGTTGTAATTAAGGGATACTATAAAAAGGATGAAAAATTTGAAAAGCACTTAGAAGATATTAAAGCAGGGGTAAATAATTTGCCAAAGTGTGGATTAGACAAAGGTGTTGGATCTGTAACGGCAGAAAAAGTAAATGAAGAAGACTGGGAAAATAACTGGAAAAAGTATTATAAGCCAATAAAGGTAGGGGAAAAGATAGTTATAAAGCCTATATGGGAAGAATACAATAAAAAAACTGATGAAATAATTGTGGAACTAGATCCAGGTATGGCTTTTGGAACAGGATCTCATGAGACTACTAGAATGTGTATAAAGGCACTTGAGAGGCACGTGGACGCTAACTCAACAGTTTTTGATATAGGAACAGGTTCTGGGATATTAGCTATTGCTGCGGCTAAGCTTGGGGCTAAGAAAGTCATAGGAGTTGATTTAGATCCAGTAGCAGTAGACTCTGCAAAACAAAATGTTAGCTACAATGATATAGGTAATATTGAAATATTATACGGAGACTTAATGGAAGTTGTTAAAGGAAAAGCGAATATAGTTATAGCTAATATAATGGCTGATATAATTATATTTTTGACGCAGCAAGTTAAGGCGTTTATTGTAGAAGGTGGATATTTTATATCTTCAGGGATAATTTTAAGTAAAAAAGATGATGTAATAAATAAGTTAACTGAGTGTGGCTTTAAAATTGAAGAAATAAATATAGAGGGTGAATGGGTTTGCATAGTTGCAAAGTTATAGCAAAATAAGGTGCATGAAAATAGACCAGTATATTTATTTGAATGTACCAAGGCTTAAGGAGAATAAATAATGCATAAATTTTTTGTATCAAAAGATAGTATAGATGGAAACAATGCTGTTATTGATGGTGAGGATGTAAAACATATATATAAGGTATTAAGGCTTCAAATCGGGGATAAGGTAAGTGTTAATAACTGTGAAGGTAAAGAATATGTAGGTGAAATAACCTTTATAGATAAAAAGGCAGTAAATATAAATTTATTAGAAGAAAATTCTATAAATAATGAAAGTCCTATTGAAGTACACTTATTTCAAGGTATGCCTAAATCAACAAAAATGGATTTAATAGTTCAAAAAAATACGGAACTTGGGGTTAAAGCAATAACACCTATAATTACAGAGAGAGTAGTAGTTAAAACTGATCTTAAGGAGTTTAAAAAGGTGGATAGATGGAATAGGATAGCACTAGAAGCCTGCAAGCAGTGCAAGAGAAGTCTGGTGCCTCAAATAAATGTTCCTATAGGGTTTGACAACTTATTACAAGAACTAAAGTACATGGATTTAGTAGTGGTTCCCTATGAAAATGAAGAAGGTTATGGTATAAAAAAATTAGTAGAAAATATGGAGAAAATACATATTAATAAAGTTGCTATTGTAATAGGGCCAGAGGGTGGATTTGAAGAAAGTGAAATATTAAAACTTAAAGAAATAGGAGCAAGGATCGTTACTTTGGGACCGAGAATACTTAGAACTGAGACTGCAGGCTTTACATGTTTAAGCCTTATAATGTATGAACTGGGAGACTTGGGAGGGAAGGTGTAATGAAAGTTGCAATCGCTACCTTAGGATGTACGGTAAATTAGTATGAATCAGAAGCAATGATAGGAAGTGCAAGAATTATAAAAATTTTGAGCAATAAATATATGTAGCAGGAGAAAAAAAAATTATGTTGAATACTATAATATAACTAAGGTTATGCAAGGAGGTGATTATGTGGAAGAGGAAGATTGTATTTTTTGTAAAATAGTAAAAAAGCAAATCCCTTGTGAAATGGTTTATGAGGATGAAAAAGTTATAGGATTTAAGGACATAAGCCCTGAGGCACCAGTACATGTTATAATTATTCCAAAGCAGCATATTGCTGACTTAAATTGCTTAAAACAAGAGGAATCAGAAATAATAGGTCATATATTTATTGTCGCAAAGAAAATTGTAAAAATTCTAGGAATTGCTGATAGTGGATATAGAATTATAACTAATTGTGGAGAACAAGGGGGACAAACCGTTCAACATATACATTTTCATCTGTTGGGTGGAAGAATGCTTAAGTGGCCACCTGGTTAGCATATAAGGTTTATTCAAACAAATAATGAGGCGGTATTCTAATTTACTTTACAAAATGTTGAATTTTTAAAAGTATTTTATATATAACAAAACAGCAATGAAAATGTTGACATAATGTAAAAGTGTGTTGTATAATAAAAAATGTGCTATTTAGGCCCCGCATTAGCTGCTTTTAAATTGAATTGAGCTAGCGGAGGGAGGGATAATGATGTCAGAAATTAAGGTTGGAGCAGACGAGACAATTGAGAATGCTTTAAGAAGGTTTAAGAAGAAGTGCGCAAGAAGTGGAGTGCTCGGAGAAGTAAGAAAAAGAGAACACTATGAAAAACCAAGCGTTAAGAAAAAGTTGAAATCAGAAGCTGCAAGAAAGAGAAAATTTAAATAAAATTTTTAAAATGGAAACAGGCAATGTTAGAGTGCCTTCCTCAGCAGTTAACTAGATTAGAAATTATAGAGCTATTCAAAAAGGCAGTTGTGTAATTGGTGGATAATGGCATAAAATACATTGAAAAAATTATGTTTGCCTTATTGCTTAAAGTTATAAGTAATGCAGATGGTAAGCTTATTAGTGAAATAGTAAAATAGTAAAATAGTATTTGAATAAATGAAAGACTCAGCGATTGCTGAGTCTTTTTTTTATTGAAAAAAATTATAAAATTTAAAAACTGTAATTTGTTAGACTTTTTTTTCATAAATTTAATATGAAGTATTTTATGAGGTGAGTGTATGGATAATAAATTTTATAAAACGAAAGAAATTATAGCAAGTAAGTTAGAATTGCCAAGAGATATCCTGTTAGATTTACCGAAAATAACTATTTTAGCTAACAGTGAAATAAATATAGAAAACCATAAGGGTGTAGTAATCTTTGAAGAAGAAGAAATAAAAATAAATTCCAATGTGGGTCCGATTTCGATATACGGTAAAAATTTTAAAATACTATTTATAGGGGGAAACACAATAACTTTGAGTGGCAACTTTAAGTCGGTTGTGTATGAAAGTCATGAATAATTTTAAAAAATATAAAAAAGGTAATATCACAATGGAAATACAATCATTAATGCCAGAAAAGTTTATAAATTTATTGTGGAGAAATGGTATTCAAGTTAAGAACATAAAAAAAATAAATATAACAACTGTAGTTTTAGAAGTGAGATTAAGCGACTATGGAGAGATTAGTAAAGTGGCAAAACGAACAGACACTAGAGTTAAAATTATAGTAAGGAGCGGAGCAGCATTTTTTTTAATAAAGTTAAGAAGTCGATCTGCACTTCTACTCGGAGTAATCTTGTTTGGGAGCGTAATATATTATTTATCTACATTTGTATGGAATATAGAAATCAATACGGAAAATTATATAAGCCCATATGAATTGCGTCAACAAATTAAAGGTTTTGGGATAAGACCAGGACTTAAAAAGAAAAATATAGATGTTTATGATATTGAAAATAAAATCACAAGAAGTAATGATGAAATAATGTGGGTAAAAGCAAGGATTGACGGTGTTAAGCTAAAAGTTGATGTAATAGAAAGACAATCACCGCCTATTATAATTAGTAACCAAACACCCTGTAATTTAGTAGCAAGCAAACATGGTATGGTAGTTAGAGTATACACTACGGAAGGTACAGCCGTTGTAGAAGCCGGGAAAATGATACAAAAGGGGGAGCTGTTAGTTAAAGGAGAGCAGGGCAAGGAGGAAAATGTTTATCCTGTACATGCGAAGGGGGAAGTTATAGCAAAAACTTTTTACGAGGAGATTAAAGAAGTCCCATTAAACAATATATCAAAGGTTAAAACAGGAAACAGTATAAGCAATTTATATATTAAATTTGCAAATAAAAAAATTTATCTAAAAAATAACATAATTCCATATAGTAATTATGATAAAATAGAAAATAACAGTAAGTTTATAAAAAAAGAAATCTACTATGAAATTGAAGAAAAAAATATACCTGCGGATGAGGGTAAGGTAGTAGAGGGGATGTATTCTAATATTTTAAAAAATTTAGACAAAAGTGTAAAAATAATAGATAAAATTAAAGATGTAAAAAAGGAGAAAGATAAGTATCTAATAAGAGTGGTGGTAGTTGCTGAAGAAAATATTGCTTCAGAAGGAGAAATAACACCCGAAAAAGTGAGTATACCCGAAAAAAAATAGTGCATCTCAAAAAACATTAAACATTAAGAAAGAAAATATGTTTTTATAGTTTACTCGAGAAGAAAAGGTGGGGATGGGATATGAAAAATATAAGGGAACTTATGAAGCTTAATAAAGCAAAATCATATTTGATTTTTATAGTTACGGCGATTATAATGTATTCAATTTTAGTAACAGCTTTAGTTCCAAAAAAGTATACAATAAATGTGGGAAGTATTGCAAAAGTAGATATAAAAGCTCCTAGGGAAGTTGAAAATGAAGGAGCCACAGAAATCAATAGAACAAAAGCTGTAGAGAGCGTAGGAAAAAGAACAATTAAAGTTTCAGTAAATGACAAGGCTATAGAAAATATCGGTAAATTATTTTCAGCAGTGTCCCAGTTAAACACTAGTAAATCATCCACAAGTAATAGCGTAGACGCATCTAAAAAAACATTATCGGAAGAGGAAAAAATAGATTCACTCAAAAAGAGCAACCCAATTCCTAATTTTACCGATGAGAATTATCAGACTTTAGTAAATTTAGAAATTAAAAAAGCCAAGGAATTAGAAATATTTCTTAAAGATACGATAACAACCCTTTATGATATAACCACAATAAATGAAAATAAACCCGAGGAAATTATATTGGCAAAGGGGATTATTGCTACACTTATTAATAACTCAAATTTTCCTAAGGAAATAAGAACAATAGGGATGTCTATCGCAAATGTAGAGGTTCGTCCTAATTCAATTTATGATAAAAAAAGTACAGATGTGTTAATAGAAGAAGCAAGGAAAAGTGTTAAACCTGTTATGATTAAGAAGGAACAGATCATTGTAAAAGAGGGGGAACCAATAACCTCTGAGCAAAAGGCACTTTTAGAATCCTTAGGGCTTCTAGATAATACTAGTAATTTTGAATGGTCATTATATACAAGTGTAGCAGCGCTTGTATGTCTAGTAATATTACTTCAATGGTTTTATTTATATAAGTATCATACGGCAATTTTTAATGATACAAAAAAATTAGTTATGATTAATCTTCTTAGCATCATAGCTATACTACTGGCTAGAACATTAGGTATAATTTCTTTGTTTGTAATTCCATTAGCCTGCGTGCCAATGCTTATGACCATTTTAATTGATGATGAAGTATCAATAGCTCTAAATATTCTTAATTGCATTCTAATTAGTGTTGCAGTTAATTTTAATTTTGAAATAACAATATTAGCTGTGCTAAATTCTATTGTTGGGGTTATGATATTAAAGAAAATGCAACAAAGAAACGATATATTATATTCAGCTATATATATTGCAATAATAAACCTTATGGTGTATCTATCTATGGGATTTTTGCTAAGCAATAGTATAATTGATGTTTTAAAAAAGGCAGGACTAGTGTATCTCGCAAGTCTTATATCTGGAGTACTTACTATAGGATTTTTGCCGTTTTTTGAAAGCTTTTTTGATATAGTGACTACAGTGAAACTTTTGGAACTATCAAACCCTAATCACCCACTACTAAAGCGGCTACTTTTGGAGGCTCCAGGAAGTTATCATCATTCTGTGCTTGTAGCTAACTTGTCAGAGGTTGCAGCAGAAGCTGTTGGAGCGAATCCTGTTCTTGCAAGGGCTGCTGCATATTATCATGATATTGGGAAGATAAAGAGACCATATTTTTTCAAAGAAAATCAATTAGGAAATGATAATCCACATGAGAGAATAACTGCAAATTTAAGTACACTTATAATTATTTCTCATGTAAAGGATGGGTTAGAGCTTGCAAAAGAATTTAAAATACCTAAAGTAATTCAAGATATCATTAGGCAGCATCATGGGACGACTTTAGTTAATTATTTTTATATAACTATGAAAAATTCTAGTGACAATCCAGATGAAGTTAAAGAAGAAGATTTTAGATACCAGGGACCGAGTCCTGAAAGCAAGGAAGCGGCAATTATAATGTTGTCAGATATAGTGGAAGCAGCTGTAAGATCAATTCCAAATCCTACGAAAGGTAAAGTTGAGGAAATGGTTAATAAGCTAATAAAAAGCAGACTTAATGATGGACAACTAAATAATTGCGATTTAACTTTAAAAGATTTAGAAAAGATAAGAAAGGCATTTTTAAAAGCGCTTTCTGGAATATACCATGAGAGAATAGAGTATCCAATGGACAAATGGCAAAAAGATAAGGAACATGAAGATAAAAAAATGAGGCTAGAATAAAGGAGTAAAAATAAGTATGATTTTTATTGATAATAGGCAAAATAAGATTGAAGTTTCGAGTGAACTTGAAACTGTTATAAAAAATGTCATTGAGTATACGCTTAAAGAAGAAAAACTTTTTATAGATAATGAGGTAAGTGTTATCTTTATTGACAACGAAGAAATCAGAAAAATAAACCTAGAGCATAGGGGAATAGATAAAATTACAGATGTGCTATCTTTCCCTATGTTACATTATCCAGAAAATAAGGTGTTTAAAGATGTGTATGTAAATTATGAATTTGACCAAAGTGATTTATATGATGAAAGGCTAGTAATTGGGGATGTTGCATTATCCCTGGAAAAAGCGAAGCAGCAAAGTGAAGAGTTCCGTCATTCATTTACTCGCGAATGTGCGTATCTTACAGTGCATTCAATTTTACATCTGTTAGGTTATGACCACATGGAGGAAGACCCAAAAGATATTATGAGAAAAAGAGAAGAAGAAATATTGAACAATTTTAAAATATCTAGGTAGGATACACTTATGGTTAGTTTCATGTGTCTTACTGCATGAGAATATTTTTAAAGGTGGTTAAGGATGAAGGTTAAGAAATTAGTTGATAGTTTTAATTATGCTATTGAAGGAATCATATATTCCATTCGCACGCAAAGAAATATGAAGATACATATGTTAACTACAATAGTAGTGCTTACTGCCACTTTTTTTTATGATTTGTCAAAGATTGAACTTTTAATTATTACCATGACTATAACAATGGTCATAGTTGCTGAAATGATAAATACGGCAGTAGAATGTGCCATAGATGCTACAACAAATTTTTATCATCCACTAGCCAAAATTGCTAAAAATGTCGCTGCTGGCGCAGTACTAGTAACCGCTATAAATTCAGTCTTAGTTGGTTATGTGATATTTTGGGATAGAATAACTCCTTTTAACATGACAGTTATGTTAAAACTTAAAAAATCTGACCCTGACATGATCTTTTTTATGCTGGTTATAATTTGCATTGCTACAGTAATAGTTAAGGCAATTTATGGAGAAGGAACACCACTCAGAGGAGGAATGCCTAGCGGTCACAGTACCATAGCTTTTTCAGTAGCTACAGCCATAACATTATTAACGAATGAACCTTTAATTATGGTGTTATCATACTTGCTAGCTGTAATTGTTGCACAAAGTAGGGTTGATTCAGAAATTCATTCTATCTTGGAAGTGGTTTTTGGTGGTGTTTTTGGGACTTTATTAACATTGCTACTATTTAAAATTTTAGGATAATTAATTTTTTTATGTCTAATGACTAATATCCGAAATATAATTATAATATTATTGAAATACTAATATTTAGTGATATAATTGGTATACGTGATTTTTCGTGTATATGTGAAGAATAACTGTCAAATTATTTGAATAGGAGTGTACTAATGGATTATAAAAAGTTAGCTAGAATAGCAATAGATGCTAGAGCAAATGCATATGTGCCATATTCGAAATTCAAGGTAGGCGCAGCAGTTGTTACTGAAGATGGGTCAATATATACTGGATGCAATATTGAGAATGCTTCCTATGGAGCTACTAATTGTGCCGAAAGAACAGCAATTTTCAAAGCTGTATCTGAGGGGCATAAAAAAATCAAGGCTATTGCTATAGTTGGAGATATGTCAACTAATACCTATCCATGTGGTATTTGCAGACAAGTTATAGTAGAATTTGCCACAAATGATATTGATATTATATTAGTAAAAAATGAAGAAAATTATATAATTAAGACTATGGATGAAATTTTACCAGGTGCTTTTACTAAAGAAGATTTATTAAAGTAAGATAACAAATAATTAATAAATACTATTTACTAAAGATAATCAAAAGGAGGATATATGTTTAAATCGGGATACGTAACTATTATAGGACGACCTAATGTAGGAAAATCTACATTAATAAATTATATTATGGGGGAGAAATTATCAATTGTGTCTAATAGACCCCAAACTACAAGAAATAACATACAAACCATTTTAACTACTAAAGAATCTCAAATAATATTTGTAGATACTCCAGGAATGCATAAACCTAGACATAAACTAGGAGAATATATGGTTAAAGTAGCAAAGCAATCTGCTAGTGAAGTAGATGTTATATTATTTATAACTACGCCAGGAGATGAAATTGATAAAGGTGATATGCATATTCTTGAACAATTTAAAGATACTAAGATACCCGTGTTTTTATTAGTTAATAAGATTGATGAGAATACTCAAGAGAGGGTAGCTAAAACTATTCAAGGTTATTCTGAGTATTTTAATTTTAAAGAAATAATACCAATTGCAGCTATAAAAGGTAAAAATATTGATATAGTTACTAAACTTGTAGAAGAGCACATTCCAGAGGGACCTTTATATTACCCAGAAGATATGATTACAGATCAGCAAGAAAGATTCATTATTACTGAAATTATAAGAGAAAAAGCTTTGAAATTATTATCGCAAGAAGTGCCTCATGGAATAGCAGTAGAAATTATTTCTATGAAAAGAGATAAAAAAGAGATCTACAATATTGAAGTTAACTTGCTTTGCGAAAAAGATTCTCATAAGGGAATAATAATTGGAAAAGGTGGAAAAACCCTAAAACAAATTTC
The DNA here is from genome assembly GCF_055081135.1 of Clostridium sp. CM036. Taxonomy (NCBI): domain Bacteria; kingdom Bacillati; phylum Bacillota; class Clostridia; order Eubacteriales; family Clostridiaceae; genus Clostridium; species Clostridium sp. CM036. The sequence goes on from NZ_CM143652.1 coordinate 251,310, forward strand.
TACTTATGCAAGACAAGATATAATGAAATTATTAGGAGAAAACATACATCTGAGATTATGGGTAAAGGTAAAGAAGGAATGGAGAGATACTTCGAGTATTTTGAAAGAGTTAGGATATAAATAGGGGATGATTTTCTGTCAATTTTAAAAACTAGGGCCATTGTTATAAAGACACAAGAGTTTAAAGAGACTGACAAGTTAGTTTGGCTTTTTACTGAAGAATTTGGAAAAATAACAGCCATAGCAAAGGGAGCCAGAAAAAATAAAAGCAGATATATATCATCGACCTTACCTTGCTGCTATGGAGAATTTGTGCTTTTTAAAGGGAAAAATTTATATACAATAAATGAAATTACAATTATAGATTCTTTTCAGCAATTATTAAGGGACCTAGATACAATTACTTATGCCTCGTATTTTAATGAATTAATTGATATAACAATGGAGAATGAAGAGGTTAATAAAGAACTTTTTATAAATTTAGTTACTGCCTTTTATTTCATAAAAAATGACGTTATGGATATAGAAGTCCTAGCCAGAACTTTTGAAATAAGAATTCTAAAGGCAACAGGTTATGCATTAAATTTTAACTACTGCGTTAAATGTAGAAAAAAAATAACCATGTCTAATAACATTGATTTAATATCTTATGGTCCAATTTGTAAAGAGTGTGAAAAATTAAATAGTATATATATTTCAAATCCTACATATAATACATTAAAATTCTTAAACAATTTTGGTATGGATAAAATTAATAGAATTATTGTTTCAAAAACATCCAAGCTCGAGTTGTATAAAATTTTATCCTTTATTATTTCCCAAAATTATACACGTAAGCCGAAGAGCTTAGAAATGTTTAATTACTTAATGACATTTCAAAAGGAAAGTCGCCCACTTTTATAAGTGGGTGAATAACAATGAATAATTGTTATTTACAACTGGACAAATTATAAGGAGGAATATTTTAATGGCAGAAATTACACTAGAGAAGATTGATATTGTTAAAGAACGAACAGGAGTTACGTACACTGATGCTAAGGAAGCATTAGAAGAATGTGATGGTGATGTAGTTAATGCTTTGATTTATATCGAAGCAAAACAAAAAAAAACTGAAAAATTTAATATGAAAGAAATGTACACGACTAAGGATGAATTTGTAACTTGGATAAAAAATACAGCACGAAAAGGAACTGTAACAAGAATAAAAATAAAAAAAGATGAAACTGTGATTATAGATATACCTGTTAATGCTGGTATTGCAGCAGGTCTCGTTGGATTATATATGCCCTCTTTAATTGGCATAGGATTATTAACAGCAGTAATCACAAAGGTTAATATTGAGATAACTAAAGAGGACGGTTCTGTGGAGTTTATTAATACTATTATTAAAAACACAGTTGAAGAAGTAAAAGGCAAAGTGAGTGATATAAGTGAAGATGTAATAGAAAAAATTAATGAAACAAAAGACAGTCTTAGCAAAGGTAGCAAAGATATCAAAGATAGCAATAATGAAAATGTATATCAATATACTGTTAAATTTGATGAGCAGAAAAAAGAAGAAGAAAAGAGTAACTAATGTATTCTCTTTTCTATATTTTAAAACTTTGATCAATGCTATTTTCACTTATATAAAGCCAGCAACTTATTAGTTGCTGGCTTTATATAAGTGAAAATCTAACTATATCTTAAACAAAAAGTGATTAAATCATGATACATTTGATTGTAAAAACGTGGTATAATGTTAGGAAGGGTATGTAAAAATTTAGTATAACATCATTTTGTGGAAACGTTTTATTTCAAATATATACCATTTTAGAAAGCCTGAGTAAGGTTAAATAATCTTCTGCGAAGCTGTAACATTAACGAATTCATAAGGAGACTTTCCTTCCGAAATCTCGTTAATATGGTGTTAATTGTAGTTAATGGTATATTTATATACTAATTATCATATATAATTTAGAAGGAGTTGGGTTAAAATGGAAAACAGAAAATATGTATACTTATTTAGTGAAGGTAATATGTCAATGAAAAACCTTTTAGGTGGGAAAGGTGCAAATCTTGCAGATATGACAAGTCTTGGGATTCCAGTTCCACAGGGATTCACAGTAACTACAGAAGCTTGTAATAAATACTATGAAGATGGTCAATTGATCGCATCCGAGATTATTCATGAAATTCATGCTAAAATGGCTGAACTTGAAAACATTACAGGAAAGAAGTTTGGAAGTTTAGAAAATCCATTACTTGTATCAGTTAGATCTGGGGCAAGAGCATCGATGCCTGGTATGATGGATACGATCTTAAATCTTGGATTAAATGATGATACAGTAGAAGTTATGGCAAAATTAACGAATAATCCAAGATTTGCTTATGACTCTTACAGAAGGTTTATCCAAATGTTTGCTGATGTTGTTATGAATATTGAAAAAAGAAACTTTGAAAACATGATGGATAAAATGAAAGAAGAAAAAGGCGTAAAATTTGATACAGAATTAGATGCGAGTGACCTAAAAGAATTAGTTAAACAATTTAAAGAATTCTACAAAGAATATAAACGTGAAGAATTTCCAAGTGATCCTAAAAGTCAGTTAATAGAGGCTGTTTCGGCAGTATTTAGATCATGGGATAATCCTCGTGCAAATGTATATAGAAGATTAAATGATATTCCAGGAAATTGGGGAACTGCGGTAAGCGTTCAAGAAATGGTATTTGGTAACAAAGGAGAAACATCAGGAACGGGTGTTGCTTTCTCAAGAAATCCATCTACAGGAGAAAAAAGAATATATGCTGAGTACTTAATGAATGCACAAGGGGAAGACGTTGTTGCAGGGATAAGAACACCACAAGATATATCACAACTTGAAAAAGATATGCCAAAAGTATATGAAGAATTCATGGGAATTGTTAAGACCCTCGAAACTCACCACAAAGATATGCAAGATATGGAGTTTACAATAGAAGATGGAAAATTATACTTTTTACAAACAAGAAACGGTAAGAGAACGGTGCAAGCCGCATTAAAAATTGCGGTAGAACTCGTTGAAGAAGGAATGTTATCAAAGAAAGAAGCTATAATGAAGGTTGAGCCAAAACAACTAGATACATTACTCCACCCTAACTTTGATGCAAAAGAATTAAAGAAAGCTATAGTAATAGCTAAAGGCTTACCAGCATCTCCTGGAGCTGCCTGTGGAAAAGTTTACTTTACGGCTGAAGATGCAAAAATTAAACATGAAGCTGGAAATAAAGTTATCCTTGTAAGGCTTGAGACCTCACCAGAAGACATCGAAGGTATGGTTGCTGCAGAAGGTATCTTAACAGTGAGAGGTGGAATGACATCGCACGCTGCGGTTGTTGCAAGAGGAATGGGGACTTGTTGTGTTGCTGGATGCTCAGACTTAAAAGTTAATGAAGAAGCTAAGAGTTTCCAAATTGGACAAACGATATATAATGAAGGCGACTTTATTTCAATGGATGGAAGTACAGGAAATGTATACGCTGGAACAATTAAAACGGTTGAGCCTGAAATAAATGGTTATTTTGAAATATTTATGGGCTGGGCTGATGAAATAAGAAGATTAAAAGTTAGAACTAATGCCGACACTCCAAGGGATGCTGCTCAAGCAGTTAAATATGGAGCTGAGGGTATAGGACTATGTAGAACAGAGCATATGTTCTTTGATGCCGATAGAATAATGGTTATAAGAGAAATGATTGTTGCTAAAGATGAAGATTCAAGAAGATTAGCATTACAAAAATTATTACCAATGCAAAGAGAGGACTTTATAGGAATCTATGAAGAAGTTGAAGAAAGACCAACTACAATCAGATTTTTAGATCCACCGCTACATGAATTTTTACCGCATGCTGATGAAGATATAAAAGAATTAGCAAGAGACATGGGAATAACTTTTGCAGAGTTAAAAGCTACTGTTGAATCATTGCATGAAGTTAACCCAATGATGGGACATAGAGGATGCAGACTTGCAGTATCATATCCTGAGATAGCTGAGATGCAAACTAGATCGGTTATTGAAGCAGCTATAGATGTTAAAACTAGAAAAGGATACAATATTGTTCCAGAAATAATGATTCCTTTAGTTGGGGAAGTTAGAGAATTAAAATATGTTAAAGATATAGTAGTAAGGGTAGCTGATCAAATCATAGCTGAGTTAGGCATTGATTTAAAATACATGGTTGGTACAATGATTGAAATACCAAGAGCCGCACTTACAGCTGATTTAATAGCAAAAGAAGCAGATTTCTTCTCATTTGGAACAAATGACTTAACGCAAATGACTTTTGGATTTTCAAGAGATGATGCTGGAAACTTCTTAAAACATTACTATGAAAAGAAAGTTTATGAATTTGATCCATTCCAAAAATTAGATCAAACAGGAGTAGGCAAACTCGTCAAAATGGCAGCTGATCTTGGACGAGAGGCTAATCCAGGTATAAAACTTGGGATATGTGGAGAACATGGTGGAGATCCATCTTCTGTTGAATTCTGTCATAATGTAGGGCTTGATTATGTATCATGTTCACCATTTAGGGTTCCGGTTGCAAGACTTGCAGCGGCTCAGGCTGAAATAAATAATCCGAGAAAAAAATAATATTTAAATGTAATTAATCAATTAAAAGTAAAAAGCCACTGCAAAGCAGTGGCTTTTTACTTTTAACAGAATTAAAATATCAAATTTATTATGTTATTTTAAATTTATTTTTAATATACGTTTTAAACTTTTCAACAAAATCTAATTGATATTCATTATTGTTAGTTGCGTTATCTAGCAGGCGTAAGAAGGCTTTTTTATTACATTTGTTAATATTACCATAATAATCTCTTGATATTTTCCAATATCTTTGGGGGAAAGCCAAATAAACAAAAATATATTTGTAATCATCCAAGGTTAAAGGTAGGATTTTATCATATAATTCTAAAAAATTTATTGCTAGCTCTAAATCCCATTTTGTACTATCTCTTTTCAGTAGGCGCCTTAAACAATAGGAAATATCATGGGCGCAAAAGTCATTTCTACATTTATCAAAATCAATTACCCATATTTCATTATTAGTATCAAATATAATATTTTTATTAACATAGTCAAGGTGGCATAATGATTTTGTAAGATTATTGGGGTTGATATCATAAGCAATGTTTGCAGAATATTTAGCTAGCTTACTACTTGTTTCAAAATGATTAAGATATAGATTTGAAAAGGCATCATTATATTTATAAGCCAAATTAGAGGAATTAAGAAGGCCTTCATAGTGTTTATATATGGAAGGGCTCAAAGGGCTAAAGTCCTCTTTTATGGAACTTCCATATATAGGCATAAAGTTAATGCTGACTTTATGCATATTTGCAAGGTTGGTACTACATAATAGAATATGATTAATATTATCATAATCACATTTTATACCATTAATCCAGGGGGTGAGTATAAATAACATATTATTATAGTTTACAAATCTGTTATTTGTGTTTGTAGGAAGTATGCGAGGTACATGGATATTATTTCTGTATAACCATTCTATAGCTGAGTATACAAATAATAAATCGTTTATAGAATAATAAACTTTTTTTAAACAATAGCATTTACCAAAGTCTTGCACTTTATATACAGCCCTTTGTTTATCTGTATCTTTAAATTTGATTTGCGTGATATCAGCATTAGTTAAGTTATATTGAGGCAGAATGTGTCTTTTTACATTTTCGGCAGACAATAAATTTATGTTATTAAAGTTTTTAGCCGTAGATGGCATCTTAACACTCCTAAAAAATTATTACATTATTAGGATATTAATAAAACTTTAATATTATACATTTAACATTAAAAAAGGGAAATTAATTTGATTCGTAGAATACTAACTAAAGCGTCTTTAAAAAATAATATGCATACTTATCAACCGTTTTTAGAAGATGCCTAAATTTAGGAGGAAAACCATGGATATTCGCAAAAAAATAGAAACTAATGAAGGTAATAGCATTATACGATATGGGGCGTTATCTCTAAACTCAAAAGGAAGGAAAGTATTAGAGGATAAGGATGAGGTAAGAACCTGTTATATGGTGGATAGAGATAGGATAATACATAGTAAATCATTTAGAAGATTGAAGCATAAAACTCAAGTATACATAAAGACTAGTAGTGATCACTATAGAACAAGATTAACACATACCTTAGAAGTTGCACAGATAGCTAAAACTATAGGGAGAGGCATAGGCTTAAATGAAGATTTAATAGAAGCTATAGCAATGGGTCACGATATAGGGCACGTACCTTTTGCTCATAATGGTGAAGAGGTGTTTAATGATATTTTGCCACAAGGATTTAGGCACAATGAAAATAGTATTAGAGTTTTAACAAAAATTGAAAAATTAGGTGCTGGTCTTAATTTGAGCGCGGAAGTGCTAGATGGAATTCTCAATCATAGTGGGTTTTCTTCTAAAATTGGAAAGGCTTCAACACTTGAAGGTCAGGTTGTTAGGTATAGTGACAAGATTGCATACGTAAATCATGATATAGACGATTCTATAAGAGCAGGATTGTTAACTGAAGCAATGCTACCTCCAGGTGCTATTGAAGTATTAGGGGCAAATCATGGCAAGCGAATAGATACTTTAGTTAAAGACTGTATTTATAACACCATAAATAACTTAGATATAGGGGATATAGGTGTATCACTTAGTGAAGGTGTTGGAAGTGCATTGGGTGAATTAAGAAATTTTATGTTTGAAAATATATACAAAGGTGAAATCTTAAAGGCAGAAAGACAAAAATCACAATTTGTGGTAACGCATGTATTTAAACATTACTATAATAATCCACTGGCTATGCCGGACTTTTATAAAAGCATAGTTAAGTATGAAGGTCTACATATAGGAGTAGCAGATTATATTTCTGGTATGAGTGATGACTATTGTTTAATGCTTTTTAATGATTTATATGTGCCTAGGGTTGTTATTTATTAAAATATGATAGAAACAAATATTGGGTTTGGAAAACATATTAATATAAAATTTATAAATAAAAAATAAAAAATACAAATATTGAAGGAAATTTGTGTTTTATAAAGAATATAGTATAAGCAAACATAATTTTTTTTAAAAAAAATGATTTTAAAGAAGGATAATACACTTTTTTGTCGAATAAAATTATATTGTGAACTTATATAAGTAAGGTGGTAATAATCTATTGATTGCTGAAGATGTTATCCGAAAAATTAAGGAACAAAATGATATTGTGGATGTAATATCTGAAAGGGTTAAACTTAAGAAAGCGGGGCGAAATTATATTGGTCTTTGTCCTTTTCATAATGAGAAGAGTCCTTCTTTCACAGTGTCTGAGGAAAAGCAAATTTATAAATGCTTTGGATGTGGTGAAGCTGGGAATGTAATTAGTTATATTATGAAGGATAGGAATGTAAATTTTCCTGAAGCAGCAAGGGTACTCGCCGAGAGAGCTAACATTAGTATAGAAATGGACAATGAGGAAAATAATGTTCAAAAAGACATGTATAAAAAAATGTACAATATTAATGTAGCAGCGGCTAGGTATTTTTATGACAATTTAAGAAAGGACAAGAAGGCTGAAACATATTTCTTAAACCGAGGAATTACGGAAGTTACTATGAAAAAATTTGGTTTAGGGTTTTCGTTTGATAAATGGGATGGATTGTTATTATACCTGAAAAGGAAAGGCTACTCCGAATTAGATTTACTTAGTATAGGATTAATTATTAAAAGTCCTAAAAATTCCTATTATGATAGGTTTAGAAATAGAATAATGTTTCCTGTGTTTGATTATAAAGGCAGCGTCATCGGATTTGGAGGAAGGGTTTTAGATGATTCAAAACCTAAATATTTAAATTCACCTGAGACACCATTATTTCATAAGGGGCTACATCTTTATGGATTGAATTTTGTAATAAAAAATAATAGGTCTCGAACAATAATAATTGTAGAGGGATATATGGATTGTATTTCACTTCATCAATATGGGTTTTCAAATGCCGTTGCGTCCCTGGGGACGGCACTTACTATTAATCAAGCAAAATTATTGAAAAAACATGTAGACAAAGTTATTATTTCATATGATGCTGATGTAGCAGGCCAAGCAGCAACATTAAGGGGCCTTGAGATATTAAGGACTGAAGGTTTTGATTTAAGGGTGCTGATAGTTCCAAAGGATAAGGATCCTGATGAATATATAAAAAACAACGGAAAGCAGGCTTTTCAGAAATTAGTGGATGATGCTCTCCCCTTAATATATTATAGGATTAAAAGAGCAGGTGACGGAATAAATTTTTCGAATAGTGAAATGATAATACAATATGTGAAAAAGGTTACTGAAATTATTGCAGATTTAGATCCTGTCGAAAAAGATGTTTATATAAAAAAGGTTTCTGAGGAAACAGGCATCAAAGAACAGGCAATATATGACCTACTAAGTGACGAAATCAACAAAAATGCAAAAAAAACCAAAAAAATGAATATGCAACAAGATTTTGGACAAAAATTATACTTAGAGCCAGCTTATATTAAGGCTGAAAGAAATTTGTTGAAATTTATGTTTATAAATGAAGAAAATTGTAATTATATCACAGAAAACTTGGACCTAGAACAATTGGTACTTCAAAGTCATAAAAGTATATATACATTAATTGTTAAATATAAAAACTTAACAAAAGATGAAAAAACTAAAAAAATTGAATTTATATGTAATGATATAGAATGTACAAAAGAGTGGATAAATACTATGGAAATTGAATTTTCAGGAGATGAAGAGGATCATAAAAAACTTATAAATGACTGCATTAAAGAACTTAAAAAATTCAAGTTAGAGGAGTCGAAAAAAGAAATTATGAATAAAATCAAACAATATGAATCAAAAGGTTTGCTAGAAGAATCTATACAATTAGCCCAAAAACTTATAGTAATGCAAAAAGATCTAAAACAATTATAGTAATTTGAAAGGAGGTAATATGATGAAGGATAAAAGTTCGAAAATGACTATAGTCAAAAAACTTATGGAAAAAGGGAAGAAAAAAGGATCTTTAACTTATAAAGAAATAATGGAAGAACTTTATGAGATAGATTTAAGTCCAGAACAAATAGAAAAGGTTTATGAAGTTTTAGAATCAATGGAGATAGAGGTTATTGGTGATATGCATCAAGCTGCTGCACCTGCGACTGGAGCTCAAGCTGAAACTGAACCAGAAACTGAAGAACTGGATGTTAGCATACCCGAAGGCGTATCTATAGACGACCCTGTTAGGATGTATTTAAAAGAAATTGGAAAAGTTGCTTTATTATCATCAAGTGAGGAAATTGATCTTGCTAAAAGAAATGAAGAAGGAGATCTAGCTGCTAAGAAAAAACTAGCAGAGGCTAATTTAAGACTCGTGGTAAGTATAGCTAAAAGATATGTTGGTCGCGGAATGTTATTTTTAGATCTTATTCAAGAAGGTAATTTAGGACTAATAAAAGCCGTAGAAAAATATGATTATAGAAAAGGCTTTAAATTTAGTACTTATGCTACATGGTGGATTAGACAGGCAATAACTAGAGCAATAGCCGACCAAGCAAGAACTATAAGGATACCTGTACATATGGTTGAAACTATAAATAAGCTTATTAGAGTTTCAAGGCAATTGCTACAAGAACTTGGACGTGAACCCCAACCGGATGAAGTTGCTGAAAAAATGGAAATGCCTGTAGCAAAAGTTAGAGAAATTATGAAAATTGCACAAGAGCCAGTATCGCTAGAGACTCCTATAGGTGAAGAAGAAGATAGTCATTTAGGCGATTTTATTCCTGATGATGATGCTCTTGCACCAGCAGAAGCTGCTGCATTTACAATGTTAAAAGAGCAATTAATCAACGTTTTAGATACTTTGACTCCTAGAGAAGAAAAGGTTTTAAGATTAAGATTTGGACTAGATGATGGAAGGGCAAGGACCCTCGAGGAAGTTGGAAAAGAGTTTAATGTAACTCGTGAAAGAATTAGACAAATTGAAGCAAAGGCTTTACGTAAATTAAGGCACCCAAGTAGAAGTAAAAAACTAAAAGATTACTTAGATTAGAACAGTATACTTAAGAAAACACCTTATTTAAGGTGTTTTTTCTACTCCATGTAGAATCATGTATGAATATTTACAAGGTCGGTTTAAATATGCTATAATATGCTTTAGAAGGTGATTAAATGGGAAAGTACATATCAAAGAGGGGACGCGGTTTAGGGTTTATTTTGCTCACGACTGCATTATATAATATATTAATATTAATAGTGCTCAGGTTTACTAATTCATACATCGTAGTTAGTTTATTAAAGGTCTTATTAGTGTCTTGTAATATATATCAAGGATATTACATCTTGCTTTATGCATCACTTAAATGTACTATTGATGACGAAAATATTAAAATTTATGCTGTTGGATCATTAAAAAAAATAATTATACCATTAAATGAAATTGGAGGATACACTATCTCAACTGGTACAATTGAGGGGGTTAAGCTTAATGGTATAGCTACTAATAATTTTGCAATGGGTAGATTTGTAATTGAAAAAATAGGAATGTGTAGAATGTTTGTTACAAATAATAAAAATGTTTTTTACATAAAAACTAAAAACATGAATTATGCAGTTTCGCCTCTAGATTATAAAAAATTTGAGGAAACTTTAATACATCATGATATACATGTGGTAGAGTGGAAATATAAAGTAAATAATAGCTATAATCTTCATAAAGACAAGCACTTCATTTTACCTTTAATGGGTGTAAGTATAATAATAATAATATTAACCTTAAATCCACTTATATTATATTTGAAACGTAATATACCTAATATTATGCCCTTAAACTTTGATGCGAATTTTAATCCAATACAAATGGGGACAGGCAAACAATTTGCATTTACTCAGATGATTTACGGGGTATTAAATATGGCGTTGCTTTTTTGTATGTATTATGCAAGTTATTTTTGCGCAAAACATGATAGGAAATCAGCATATAAATATATTTATATGGCACTAATTGTGGCAATGATATTTTTAATATTGCAGTTTAAAATATTAATAAATTTTAGATAAGGATGAGAGATATGGAGCTTAGTATAAGATTAAAATGGATTGCAAGTATGATAGAAGAATGTGATAGTGTTATCGACGTAGGCACGGATCATGGGTATGTTCCTATTAATTTAGTGAAAAATGGTGTAATAAAAAAAGCTATTGCTTCTGATATAAATAAAGGGCCTGTTGAGAAGGCCAAAAATAATATTATTCACAATAATATGCGTGGTCAAATTATTTGTAGACTGGGAAGTGGACTATCTACAGTTGAAAAGGGAGAAGTCCAGGTAGCTATTATTGCAGGAATGGGTGGCAATTTAATAAGAGACATTTTAGAAGCTGACTTAGATGTTGTTAAACAATTTAATTATATGATACTTCAGCCAGTTCAAAATGCTGAGGTTTTGAGAGAATATTTATATGTCGCTGGGTATGATATCCTTGATGAAGAAATTTGCAATGATGATGGTAGGTTTTATGAAATTATCAAGGCAAGGTATAATACTAAACCAGTAGAAGTAGACAGTATATATTACGAGATAAGTAAAATATTATTAGATAAAAAACAATTAGTAATGCAAAAATTTATAGAATATAAGTTGCAAAAATATTCAAAAATATATGATACTTTAAATGAAGATACAATTTTATCTAAAAATAGAAAACAACAACTTTATCTTGTTATAATACGGCTTAAGGAGTTTTTGAAATGCTTTTAAAAGTAAGTACTATTGAGCATATTATGCAGCAGGTTGCTCCACATATACTAAAAGAGGATTATGATAATGTAGGATTAATGGTTGGGGATAAAGATGCGCAGGTTACAAAAATTTTAATTGCATTAGATTGTACAATGGACGTAATTCGCGAGGCAAAGAATAAGGGGTGCAATTTTATATTGACTCATCATCCTCTTCTTTTTGTTAAACCCAAAACTATTACCACAGACACTTTAGTAGGAAAAAAAATTATTGAGCTAATTGTGAATGGTATAAATGTATATGCTAGTCATACAAATTTAGATTCAGTTAAAGGCGGACTTAATGATATTGTCACAGAAATTTTAGGGTTTACTAATTATAAGGTAATAGAGAATTCAACAATTCAAGGGTATAATAATGGTGATAATGGTATTGGAAGGCTAGTGATTCTGGATACCCCAATTTTATTAATGCCCTTATGTGAAAAGGTTAAAGAACTTTTAAATACTGAGTATATTAGGTATGCAGGCGACCATAATAAAGTAATAAAAACCATTGCGATTATAAATGGCAGTGGAGAAGACTTTTTTGAGGAGAGCATAAAATTGGGTGCAGATTGCATTATTACAGGAGATACTAAATACCATCATGTTAGTGATTTATTAGAAGAAAACATAGCGCTGATTGATGCTGGGCATTTTGCAACTGAGTGGACACCACTCATAATATTTGCAGAAAAGTTCAAAAAGCAACTGATAGAAAATGGATATGACAATGAGGTTATAATTTCTAAAAATACACATGATCCATATAAAGTTAAGTAATAATAAAATACTATTTGCTTTTATTTTAATAGTATGATATCATTGGTTTTACGAGTAAGCCAGACAATCGCTGCTAATTATTGCGTGCGATAATTAGGAGAGGAAAGTCCGAGCTCCATAGGGCAGGGTGCTGGATAACACCCAGTGAAGGTGACTTTAAGGAAAGTGCAACAGAGATATACCGCTAAAGGCATTCAAAAGTTTAGTTTTTCTAAATTTTTGAATGTACTAGCAAGGATGGAAAGGCGAGGTAAGAGCTCACCAGCGCAATGGCGACTTTGCGGCTATGTAAACCCCACCTGGAGCAAGATCGAATAGGAGAACATTATGAGGCTGCCCGTCTCGTTCTCGGGTGTATCGCTTGAGCCTATTGGTAACAATGGGCCTAGATAGATGATTGTCTAATACAGGACTCGGCTTATAGGCTTAGTCGTACCAAAAAACACTCACTTTACAGTGAGTGTTTTTTTTATTGACTAAAAATTCAAAATATGTTATAGTCATGCGAAGTATTACAAATTAATAATTTCGGATGAAGATATTTGGAGAGAGATGTATAACATCCACCGAAGAAGTTAAACTTTCAGGTATCCATTTTTGGAGAAGTACTGATATCGGACGAACCTCTGGAGAGACTTATATAAGCACCGAAGGAGAAAGCTAAACATTATTTAATTACATATTATTTGTATGAAATTTAATAGTGCATTAGTGAAACTCTCAGGTAAAAGGACAGGGTTATTTTCAAGAGGTCATTTTATTTTGATCTCTATTTTTTGTGTGCTTTAAAAAATAATGGTCTCACAGAGTATTAATTGGTATAAATATATTCTTTACACAAGAAATTTTTTATCTGAAAAAATTTTAATAACTAGAAGGAGCGTGTGTTTATGGATTTTTTATCAATTATTAAAGGTATTAACGGTGTTTTGTGGGGGTATGTACTAATATTTTTGTTATGTGGTACTGGAATTTACTTTACAATGACGTTAAAATTTGTTCAAGTAAGAAAATTTAAAGATGCATTTAAAAAGACTTTTGGAGGAGCTAAATTCGGCAATAAAGCAGGAAAAGATGGAATGTCATCCTTTCAAGCCATGACAACTTCAATAGCGGCTCAAGTAGGAACAGGAAATTTAGCAGGAGCCGCAACTGCTATAGCATCAGGAGGACCGGGTGCTATATTCTGGATGTGGCTAAGTGCTTTCTTTGGCATGGCAACTATTTTTGCGGAAGCAGTGCTTGGTCAAAAGTATAAACAGACAGTTGACGGTGAGGTGACGGGAGGACCTGCTTACTATATTAGTAAAGGCCTTGGGAGTAAAAAGTTGGCAGCATTTTTCTCAGTAACTATAATAATTGCATTAGGATTTATAGGGAATATGGTACAATCTAACTCAATAAGTGCAGCAATAAGCCCAAATACCAATATTCGTATAATCATTGGTGTGATAGTTGCAGCATTAGCGGGTATGATTTTTATTGGAGGAGTAGGCCGAATTGCAGCCTTTACTGAAAAAGTAGTTCCGTTTATGGCTATATTTTACATACTGGGTAGTTTAGGAATCATTATAGTGAATTTTGCTAATTTAGGACCAGCATTTAAAATGATATTTGTAGGAGCTTTTAACCCTAAAGCGGCTACTGGCGGTTTAATAGGAGTTGGCGTAAAAGAAGCTATGAGATACGGCATTGCAAGAGGTTTATTTTCTAATGAAGCTGGAATGGGGTCAACACCACATGCACACGCAGTTGCAAAAGTTAATCATCCAACTGAGCAGGGACTCGTTGCAATAGTATGTGTATTTATTGATACCTTTATAATTTTAACATTAACTGCACTTGTTATATTAACTACAGGAGCATTAGATGGAAAAACTACTGGTATAGCGTTAACTCAAAAAGCTTTTTCGAATGGTATGGGAAGTCTTGGAGGTCCATTTGTAGCTATAGCGTTATTTTTCTTTGCTTTTTCTACCATAGTAGCTTGGTATTTTTTTGGAGAGGCAAATGTTAAATACTTATTTGGAAAAAAAGCGTTAACGACATATAGAGGATTGGTTCTTGTATTTATAGTATTAGGAGCAGCTCTAAAGGTTGATCTAGTTTGGGAACTCGCTGATACTTTTAATGGATTAATGGTTATACCGAATTTAATTGCATTATTAGGTCTTGGAGCTTTAGTTAAAAAGACTTTGAAAAATTACGAAAATGATTTTGAAAAGAAAAACTAATTTTATAATTTTCTTTTTAGAAAAAAACAGGATGGCAGATTTATGCCATCCTGTTTTTTTGTTAGTATTAAAACAATGAAGTATGGAACTACATTAAGATAAGAAATTTCATAATTACTATAATATTATTAAATTTCGTAATTTAATAATATTATAGAAAAATTAAAAACCACTTTATTCTAAAATATGCTTTTATAATTAGATGAAGTATATTATAATGTGATTATAACGAATTATAAAAGAAAATCATTGTTTAATATTCGTATAAATATAAATTTTGGAGGTATTAATCATGAAAGATAAGATATATAGGTTATATGTAGAGAAAAAAGCGAACTATAATGTTGAAGGTGAAAAAAAACTAAGAGATATAAAAATAAATTTAGGTATATCGAACTTGGATGGGCTTAGACTAGTTAATAGATATGATGTTATGGGAATAACCAAGGAGCAGTACCTAATGTCAAGGAATACAATATTTTCAGAACCTACAGTAGATCAGGTTTATGATGAAGAGTTAGATATTCAAAAGTACGATACTGTATTTGCTATTGAATTTTTGCCTGGACAATATGATCAGAGGGCAGATTCAGCTGCTCAATGTATACAAATTTTAACTCAAGAGGATAAACATATAGTTAAAAGTGCAAGAGTTATAGTGTTAAAGGGAAATATTACTAATGACGAACTAAATAAAATTAAAGAGTATTGCATAAATGCCGTAGACTCTAGAGAAACAGGGTTTGATAAACAGAATGATTTACAGCAAAGGTTTAATGAGCCAGAACAAGTAAAAACAGTAGAATCTTTTATTGAGATGAATGATACGGATTTAAAAGAGTTCTTAAAAAGTAATGGACTTGCTATGAGCTTTGAGGATTTGAGATATTGTAGAGATTATTTTAAAGAAACGGAAAAGAGAGACCCATCTATAACGGAGATAAAAGTTATAGATACGTATTGGTCAGATCACTGTAGGCACACAACTTTTAATACTGTAATTGAGGATGTTTACATAGAAGATGGTAAATATTCTAAACCAATTAAGATGGCTTACGCGGAATATTTAAATACTAGAGAGTTTGTTTATGATAAATCAAATAGGGACGTAACACTTATGGATATGGCTGTTATTTCCATGAAAGATTTAAGGAAACAAGGGAAATTAAAGGACCTTGATGTTTCAGACGAAATAAACGCCTGCAGTATAATTGTGAAAGCAGACATTGAAGGAGAGAAGGAAAAGTGGCTAGTAATGTTTAAAAATGAAACCCACAACCACCCTACTGAGATAGAACCTTTTGGTGGTGCAGCTACTTGTCTCGGTGGATCAATAAGAGACCCATTATCAGGTAGAAGCTATGTGTATCAGGCAATGCGTGTTACTGGCTGCGGTGATCCAAGGACGAAAATTTCAGATACAATAAAAGGCAAACTTCCTCAAAGAAAAATAACCCTTGAAGCTGCTCATGGATTTAGTTCTTATGGAAATCAGATAGGACTTGCTACAGGACTCGTTTCTGAAGTTTATGATGAAGACTTTGTGGCTAAAAGAATGGAAGTAGGGGCAGTTATTGGAGCTGCACCTTATAAGAACGTAGTCCGTGAAAAACCAATGGCATCTGATGTTGTTATACTTCTTGGTGGCAAAACAGGACGTGATGGATGCGGAGGAGCTACGGGTTCATCTAAGCAGCATAGCGAGAGCTCAATACTAACTTCAGGATCAGAAGTTCAAAAGGGTAATGCGCCTACAGAAAGAAAGATTCAAAGATTATTTAGAAATCCAAAGGTTACGACGCTTATAAAAAGATGTAATGATTTTGGTGCAGGCGGAGTATCCGTAGCTATAGGGGAACTCGCAGATTCACTTATAATAAATTTAGACAAAGTCACTAAAAAATACGAGGGCTTAGATGGTACGGAGCTTGCTATATCAGAATCCCAAGAACGTATGGCTGTTGTTGTTAGGCGCGAAGATGCTGTCGTATTTATAAAGCTAGCAGAAGAAGAAAATTTAGAGGCTGTAGTGGTGGCGAAAATAACTGATGATAATAGGCTTAAAATGGTATGGAAGGGAAAAACTATTGTTGATGTGAGTAGAAGTTTCTTAGACACAAATGGAGTTAATCAGCGTATTAATGTAAAAGTAGCAGCACCTAAAGAGAATGAATACTACTTTTCAAAAGATTTAAAATGGAGCGAAGGTAATTTAAAATCAATAAAAGATTTATGGAATTCTAATCTATCAGACTTAAATGTTTGTAGTCAAAAAGGATTAGCTGGGAGGTTTGATAGCACAATAGGAGCAGGAACGGTGTTAATGCCTTTTGGTGGAAAATTTCAGAAAACACCAATTCAGTCCATGGTAGCAAAATTACCTGTACTTCGCGGAGATACAACCACTGGTACAATAATGTCCTATGGGTACAATCCTAAATTATCAAAATGGAGTCCATTCCATGGAGCTGCTTATGCAGTAATAGATTCTGTAACAAAGGTAGTGGCTAGTGGGGCTAATTATGAAAATATTAAACTAACATTTCAAGAGTATTTTGAAAAATTGTCAAAAGAACCGTATAAGTGGGGTAAACCATTTTCATCACTTTTAGGGGCATTACATGTACAAAAACAATTCAGCATAGCGGCTATTGGTGGAAAAGATAGTATGTCAGGTACCTTTAATGATATGAATGTACCGCCAACGCTTATATCCTTTGCTGTCGATGTTATAAATACAGATAAGGTTATATCTCCAGAGTTTAAAAATGGAGATAGTCAGGTTGTTTTAGTTTATGCAAATACTTGTGAAGATGGATTACCTGATTTTGGCGAGCTTCGTCAAAACTATAAATTGGTAAAGAAGTTAATAGATAGTGGCAAGGTGTTATCAACCTATGCAGTAGGGATGGGAGGTCTGTCAGAAGCTATATCAAAAATGTGCTTTGGTAATAAAATAGGATTTGAATTTAAAGAAGATATTCAGGTGGAAAGCATATTTAAAGAGGATTATGGCAGCATTGTAATGGAAATAGATAAATGCACGCTTTCAGAGTTAATTAAAGAGAATTTAAATATTAAGATACTTGGGCATACTCAGGTAGAACCATTTATCAAAGTCTTAGGGGAAACTATTAGTCTAGAAGAAGCGTTAAGTAATTGGGAAGGACCTTTAGAAAGTGTATTTAGCACGAAAGTAAATACTAGTAAATTAAATATCAGAAATGATAAAATTTATGCAAGTGTTGAAAATCCAAAATTTAAATCGGCTCCTGCAATTAAAATAGCAAAGCCTAGAGTTATAATTCCTGTGTTTCCGGGTACTAATTGTGAATATGATTCTATGAGAGCCTTTGAAAGGGCTGGAGCTGAAGTGGAAATTATGGTAATAAAGAATCTATCATCAAGGCATATTGAAGAATCTATAAAAGCTATAGCAGAAAAAATAAAAAGCTCTCAAATTGTTATGCTTCCAGGTGGATTCAGTGCTGGTGATGAGCCAGATGGGTCTGGTAAATTTATTGCTACATTCTTTAGAAATCCTATAATACGCGAAAGCATACATCAGTTATTAAAAAATAGAGATGGGTTAATGCTCGGAATATGCAATGGCTTTCAAGCCTTAATAAAACTTGGGTTACTGCCCTTTGGTGAAATAACGGATATAACACAAAACAGCCCAACCTTAACGTATAATGAAATTGGTAGACATGTATCTTGCACAGTGCAAACTAAAGTGGTTTCAACCCTGTCTCCTTGGCTTAGTAATTTAAAAGTTGGAGATGTGCATTCAATTCCAGTATCACATGGAGAAGGTAGGTTTGTAGCAAATGAAGAAGTAATTAAAAAATTATTCGCAAGTGGTCAAGTAGCCACTCAATATGTAGACTTCGACGGAATGCCAAGTTATGATATAAACTTTAATCCTAATGGTTCAATGCATGCTATTGAAGGAATCACTAGTTTGGATGGAAGGGTTTTCGGTAAAATGGGTCACTCTGAAAGAGTAGGCGTTAACACTTTAAAAAATATTATTGGTGAGAAGGATCAAAAGATATTTGAGGCAGGAGTAAATTATTTTAAATAAAAGATAAGAAGCAGTAAGGGTACAAATTGTGCCCTTGCTGCTTCTTTTTTATTTTTTTGGAATTCGGATATAAAAAACTAGTTTAACTTAAAAATGCGAACAATTTATTAATGATAGTAATTAAACGTACATATATGTAGAAGAAACACGAACGATAATAATAAAAATAGCATTAATGCATTGACTTAACGAAAAAAAACTGTTAAGATGAAATTATAAAAGTTGTTATTTAATTACATTGGGGAGGTAATAAAATGAAGGTAGGAGTTATTTTTGGAAGTAAATCAGATAAGGATATAATGAAAAATGCAGCGATAGCACTTAAGGAATTTGATGTAGATTATGAAGTACATATTCTCTCAGCTCACAGAGTACCAGAAAAATTAAAGGAAGTAATAAATGAAATGGAATATAATGGGGTAGAATGTATCATAGCAGGGGCAGGACTTGCAGCGCATCTTCCAGGTGTAATTGCATCACATACAGTAATGCCGGTGATTGGAGTGCCCATTAAAGCGGCTCTTGGTGGTATAGACTCACTACTTTCAATTGTTCAAATGCCAAAAGCAATTCCGGTTGCTACTGTGGGCATCAATAACAGCTATAATGCTGGAATGCTTGCAGTTCAAATTTTATCCCTTAAGTATATTGAACTTAAAAATAAATTAATTAAATATAGAGAAGAAATGAAAGAAAAATTTATAGCAGAGAATGAAGAAGATATAGAATTTTAAAATGAAAGTTAAGGAATGCGGTTTATAAATTAAAATTTGAGGAGTGATTGTTAGTGGAAAATTCAGTATTGTTATATGAAGGAAAAGCAAAAAAAATGTTTAGCACAGATAATAAGGATGAGGTCAGAGTATATTATAAAGATGATGCAACAGCATTTAATGGAATTAAAAAAGCTCAAATTGAGAAAAAGGGAATTTTAAATAATAGCATAACTACTATGTTATTTGAGTTATTAGAGAAAAAAGGTATAAAAACTCACCTTATTAAAAAAATAAGCGATAGAGAACAACTTTGTAAAAAGGTTGAAATAGTGCCTCTAGAAGTAATCGTAAGAAATGTTGCCGCTGGTAGCATGGCAAAACGATATGGAATAGAGGAAGGAACTAAGCTAAAAACAACAGTCCTCGAGTTAAGTTATAAAAATGATGAATTAGGTGATCCACTTATAAACGATTATCATGCAGTAGCAATGGGCCTTTCGACTTTTGACGAATTATTAGAAATATATAAAATGGCTTCAAAAATAAATGATATTCTAAAGGAAATTTTCTTTGAAAAAGATATTAATTTAATAGATTTCAAATTAGAGTTTGGGAGATTTAATGGAGAAATAATTTTGGCAGATGAGATATCACCAGATACTTGTAGATTTTGGGATGTTAAAACTGGAGAAAAATTGGATAAAGATAGATTTAGAAGAGATTTGGGTAATGTTACAGAAGCTTACGAGGAAATATTAAGTAGAATAAATAATAAATAAGATATATACAAGAAATAGTGGGGAGGGATTTCTTTGAATAAAGTTGTAGAATTAAACCAAATATCCATTAATGATGAAAATAAGCTAAAAGATGAAGATAAGTTTAAAGAGGAATGTGGTGTTTTTGGGGTTTTTTCACCGGATAAAGACTTAGATGTTGCATCTTTAACTTATTATGGACTTTATGCTTTGCAGCATAGGGGAGAAGAAAGTGCTGGGATAGTATATTCGAATGGAACTACCCTCACTTGTGAAAAGGCTATGGGCCTTGTGTGTGATGTTTTTAATGATGAAAAGATTAAACTAATGAAGGGTCATGCTGCCATAGGGCATGTTAGATATTCAACGACAGGAGGCAGTGAAGTAAAAAATGCACAGCCACTTTTAAGTAAATTTAGTCTTGGTGACATAGCTATAGCGCATAATGGTAATTTAGTAAATGAAGATGTCATAAGAGAATTACTAGAGGATTGTGGATATATGTTTCAAACATCCATAGATTCAGAAGTTATATTAAATCTAATTGCTAGAGGCGCAAAAAAAGGAATTGAAAAGGCCGTAGTGGATGCAATACAGGCTATTAAAGGGTCTTATGCAATAGTAATGCTTACAAAGGAAAAGTTAATAGGAGTTAGAGATCAAAATGGTATTAGGCCTCTTTGCATCGGGACAATAGGTAATAATTATATTCTTGCATCGGAAAGTTGTGCACTTGATGCAGTAGGTGCAGACTTTTTAAGAGATGTAAAGCCTGGTGAGATAGTAATAATAGATAAAAATGGACTTACATCAATTAATTTTGCGGAAAAAATTAAAAATGCAACTTGTTCATTTGAATATATATATTTTGCAAGACCAGACAGTACTATTGATGGGATTAACGTGTACACTTCAAGAGTGGCAGCTGGAGAACAGCTATTTAAAGAATCACCAGTCGATGCCGATATGGTTATAGGGGTTCCAGATTCAGGTATGGCCGCAGCAATAGGATATTCTAAAATATCTGGAATACCTTTTGGAATGGGTCTTATAAAAAACAGATATGTAGGTAGAACCTTTATAAGTCCCACTCAAGAAATTCGGGAAAGGGCAGTGTCTGTAAAACTAAACGCATTAAAAATAAATGTAGAAGGTAAAAGAGTTATTCTAATAGATGATTCAATAGTTCGCGGAACCACAAGTAAAAGATTAGTTGAAATATTAAAAAAAGCTGGAGCGAAAGAAGTTCATTTTAGGGTCTGCTCACCAGTAGTGAAATATCCATGTTATTTTGGAATAGATACACCTTATAGAAAAGATTTAATTGGGGCGAATACTTCCGTAGATGAAATTAGACAAGAAATAGGTGCAGATAGTTTAGGATATCTAAGCATAGATGGATTATTAAAATCTCTTGGTCATACTGAATTTTGTTTAGGGTGCTTTAATGGTACATATCCAGTATCAGCTCCATATGAAAATGAAAAAGAAAGATTAGAAAGGTAGGGGATATTCATGATAACTTATAAAGATGCAGGTGTTAATATTGAAGAAGGATACAAATCAGTAAAGCTTATAAAAGAATATGCGGCAGCCACATTTACAAAAGGTGTTTTAAACCATTTAGGAAGTTTTGCTGGTATGTTCGAAATAGGCGAGGGTTATAAAAATCCTATTTTAGTTTCAGGCACTGATGGAGTAGGTACAAAACTTGATATTGCATTTAGAATGAATAAATATGACACTGTAGGAATTGATTGTGTTGCTATGTGTGTAAATGATGTCCTTTGCCATGGTGCAAAACCACTTTTCTTTTTAGACTATATAGCTTGTGGTAAATTAGATTCTAAAGTATCATCACAACTGGTAAAAGGTGTATCTGATGGATGTATTCAATCAGGATGTGCACTTATAGGTGGTGAAACTGCGGAAATGCCAGGGTTCTATAGAGATGGGGAATATGATATGGCGGGATTTACTGTTGGCATAGTGGATAAACACAAAATTATTGACGGATCTGCAATCAAAGATGGGTATTCACTTATAGGTATTGAGTCAACAGGTCTTCATAGCAATGGGTATTCATTAGTTAGAAAATTAATACCAGATTTAGATATTGATTTTAATGGTGAAAAGATTGGAAAGACACTTTTGACTCCAACAAAAATTTATGTGAAAACTATATTAAGTCTTTTAGAAAAATTTGATATAAAGGGAATGGCACATATAACAGGTGGTGGTTTTTATGAAAACATACCTAGAATGTTTAGTGAAAAATTCACAGCAGTGGTAGATAAAAATAGTTTTAATACTCCAGATATTTTTAGGCATCTTATGTCTCTCGGGGTAACGCAGGAACATATGTTTAATACATATAATATGGGAATAGGATATGTATTATGCGTTGAAGATAAGGATACTTTAAAGATTATAAAGACAATTAATGATTTAGGGGATAGAGCATATAAAATTGGGCACGTTGAAGCTGGGGGTGCAGGAGTTTGCTTAAAATAGCTGTACTGATATCAGGGAGCGGAAGCAATCTTCAAGCAATAATAGATAATATAGAAAGTGGATACTTAAACTGCTCTATAGAAGCAGTAATTAGTGATAAAAAAGATGCATATGGCATAGAAAGATCAAAATCTAAAAATATAAAGACATATATATTAGATAGAAAACAGTTAGGTACTGGGGTTTCAGATGAAATATTAAGAATTGTCGACGGAAAAGTAGATCTAATAGTGCTTGCTGGGTTTTTATCTATACTTCAAGGGAAACTTCTTTGTGTATTTAAAAATAAAATTATTAATATTCACCCAGCGCTTATTCCATCTTTTTGTGGGGAGGGAATGTACGGTATGAAAGTTCATGAAAAAGCTATAGAATACGGTGTTAAAGTTTCAGGATGTACTGTCCACTTCGTAGACGAAGGTACAGACTCAGGACCAATTATAATTCAAAAGGTTGTAGATGTTTATAGTCAAGATTCAGCAAAAGATTTAAAGCTAAGGGTTTTAAATGAGGAACATAAAGCACTACCAGAAGCCATTAAATTAATAAGTGAGAATGAAATAGAAATTAAAGGAAGAAAAGTATTAGCTATTGGAAAGGTGGAGTAATAATGATTAAAACAGCGCTTATAAGTGTTTTTGATAAAGAGAATATTTTAGAACTTGCTACATCCCTTCAAAAAAATGGAGTAGAGATTATATCTACAGGTGGAACTTTTAAGTACTTAAAAGAAAATGGCATAAAAGTTTCGGAAATATCTGATGTTACAGGATTTGAAGAGATATTAGGTGGGAGAGTTAAAACATTACATCCAGTTATTCATAGTGGAATACTAGCAGTGAGAGATAATGAAGAACATATGGCAACTATAAAAGCTAAAGGAATAAAACCTATTGATATGGTAGTAGTTAATCTTTATCCTTTCTTTGATAAAGTATGCGAAGAGATAAATTTTCAAGAGAAAGTTGAATTTATTGATATCGGTGGACCAACTATGCTAAGGGCAGCAGCTAAAAATTTCAAAGATGTTATTGTACTAAGTGACACAACAGATTATCAAAATATTATAAAGAAAATGGATGATAAAGAAGAAGTGGATTTAAAAACTAGAAAATATCTAGCAGGCAAAGTGTTCAATTTAACATCAGCTTACGATGCAGCAATAAGTAATTTTTTACTGGGTGAGGATTCATATCCAGATTATTTGGCTGTTTCTTATAAAAAACAAATGGATTTAAGATATGGTGAAAATCCTCATCAAAGCGCAGCTTATTATATATCGTCTGCAGGAAATGGAGCAATGAAGGATTTTAATCAATTAAATGGCAAGGAATTATCTTATAACAATATAAAGGACATGGATATTGCTTGGAAGGTAGTATGCGAATTTGATGAAATTGCTTGTTGCGCGTTAAAACACAATACCCCTTGCGGCGTAGCTACTGGTAGCAGCGTACTTGATACATATAAAAAGGCATATGAATGTGATCCAATGTCTATTTTTGGGGGCATTGTTGCTTTTAACAAAAAGATAGATAAAGAAACTGCAGAAGAACTTATAAAAATATTTTTAGAGGTTATTATTGCACCAGAGTTTGATGAGGAAGCATTACTAGTTTTAAAAGGTAAGAAAAATTTAAGAGTCATAAAATGTTTAAGTAAAGCAGTTGGCACAAAAAATATTGTTAACGTCGATGGTGGAATATTGGTACAAAGTTCAGATGATAAATTAATAGATGATATAAAAGTAGTTACAAAGAAGGGCCCAACAAATGATGAAATGAAAGATTTGATATTTGCCATGAAAGTAGTTAAGTATGTTAAATCAAATGCTATTGTAGTGGTTAAAGATGGGGTGACTAAGGGGATTGGTGCAGGTCAGGTAAATAGAATATGGGCAGCAGAGCAATCATTAGAAAGGGCAGTAGATGCTACAATAATGGCATCAGATGCATATTTCCCATTTGGAGACGTTGTGGAGCTAGCTGCAAAATACAGCATAAAAGCAATTATACAACCAGGTGGATCTATAAATGATCAAAAATCAATAGATGCATGTAATGAAAATGGAATTTCCATGGTGTTTACGGGCACTCGACATTTCAAACATTAGGAGGCTGATTTATGAAGGTATTAGTTATTGGTTCTGGAGGACGCGAGCATGCTTTAGTATCAAAGGTTGCAGAGAATTCCATTGTCGAGAAGGTGTATTGTGCTCCTGGTAATGGTGGCACATGCAGAGAAAACAAGTGTGAGAATATTAATATTAGGCAAATAGATGAGCTTTTAGCATTCGCTATAAAAAATAAGATAGATATCACAATAGTTGGATCAGAGGAATGGCTGGTACAAGGTATAGTAGATAAGTTTAAACAAAAAGGACTTAAGATATTAGGACCTAGTGAAAAAGCGGCAAGGCTTGAAGGAAGTAAAGCTTATTCTAAAGAGTTTATGAAAAAATATGGTATAAAAACAGCTGTATATGAAGTTTTTGAAAATGAGAATGAAGCTATAGGGTATTTGAAAAACTGTGAATATCCTATAGTAATTAAAGCAGATGGCTTGGCAGCAGGTAAAGGAGTTATTATATGTAATGACTTTACTGAGGCGGAGAAAAGCATAAATGATTTTATGGTGTTAGATATATTTAAAGGTAGCGGAAAGAAAATTATAATTGAAGAGTTTTTAGAAGGCGTAGAATCGTCGATACTCTCCATAACAGATGGAAAAGTTATAATTCCTTTTGTATCTTCAAAAGATCATAAACAAATATTTGACGATGATAATGGACCTAATACAGGAGGGATGGGAGCTATAGCACCAAATCCATATTGTGATAAAGAGGTATTAGATGAATTTTGTGAAAATATATTAAAGCCTACGCTTAAAGGAATTCAAGAGGAAAAAATGGATTATACAGGCGTAATATTTTTTGGTATAATGATAACGAAAAAGGGTGTATATTTGCTTGAATATAATGTAAGGTTTGGAGACCCAGAGACGCAAGCGGTTCTTCCACTTATGAAAAGTGATTTTACAGAGCTTGTGATTAGCGCTATAGATGGTGAACTTAAAAACTTTAGATTAGAATGGAATGAAGGATATTCTTGCTGCCTAATTGCGGCATCGAAGGGTTACCCGGGAAAATACGATACAGGATTTGAAATAAGTGAGCGTAGTAAATTAGAAGGCAAGCTATTTCTAGCAGGTGCCACATGCGATGATGGTATTATGAGGACAGCTGGTGGTAGGGTTTTGGGAATAACAGGTCTTGGGCAAACACTTAAAAAAGCAAGGGAAATAGCTTATGATGATATGAAGAAAATTGAGTTTGATGCAATGTACTATAGAATGGATATTGGGATATTAAAATAACAAAAAAGGTAGATGATTTATAAATCATCTACCTTTTCATTATGTAAGCCTATTAAAAAATGCTTATAAGCATTTTCACGGCAACAGCTAAAGACATGGTTACAAATATAGGTTTTATAAGTTTTGAACCCTTATTTAACGCAACGCTTGTACCCACTTTAGCCCCTAAAATCATAGATATTGCAACAGGTACTCCTATCATGTAATTTATTTTACCACTTATGGCAAACAAAATTAGGGCTGTAATATTGCTTATAAAGTTTAAAATGCGGGCATTAGCGGAAGATACTACAAAGTTAAACCCGAAGATACTTATAAATCCAAATACTAAAAAGGAACCAGTTCCAGGACCGAAAAAACCATCATAAAAACCTAGAGAGAGAGCAAGTATTATACCGTATATAACATTTTTTTTAGTAAGCCCTTGAAATTTATCTTCAAGTCCTAAAGATTTAGAAAAAAGAGTATAAATTCCGATAAATAAGATGAGAATTAATACCAATCCATTTAGAAATTTTTGGTCTATATTTAGTACCGTTCTAACACCTAACATTGCACCTATGAATGTAAAGGGAATAAGATATTTTAAAAGCTTAAAATCAGCCTTGCCTGATTTTATAAATCCGAGAGAACTAGTAAAAGAACCAGCAGTGGCACTGAATTTGTTAGTGCCAAGCACCATGTGAGGAGGCAGACCTGCAAGCATAAAGGCAGGGACGCTTATTAAACCACCACCCCCTGCTATGGAATCTACAAAGGATGCTAAAAAACCAGCTATGCATAGAAGAATAATTTTAGTAATCATATGGCACCTACCTAAGTTTTATTATTTAAGAATGAATATAAAGTCCTACTATTAATATATATGATTTCTAAGATGTTGTAAAGGAGTACAGTGATGATTTAAGTCAAGTAATAATCAAAATAGAGTAGCATACTAATTTGTAATTTATTTGAATACTCCTTAATAGCCTATTGATTTATATGTAATATATACGTATTATATATAGATGGGATTAAAAAATTATAAATATTTCTCTAATGCGAAATTAACAAAATAAACTTTATGAAAATAATATAATATGGGGAGGATTTAAAATGGTAGAACAAAATGAAAAAACAATTGAAGCGGATAGTAACAAACAGGGTATTAGATGTGGAAATTCAAATGAGGTCAAAGCTATTAAACCTACTTTTGTAGATGCTTTTACAGCTAGCCTTATAGATTTGATAGTTATAGGGGCAATATCAACAGTAGGAGTATTTGTGATAGATGCGGTGATTAAATTAGCAGGATATGCTGTAGCTCAAAAGTTCCAAATGTCATTTATAATCTTTATGGTTGTTATGGTACTATACATGAGCATTATGGAAAGTGGAAAAACGTCTGCTACATTTGGTAATAAAGTATCTGGACTAATTATTACAAAAAGATAGGAGTTTGAGAAAACAATATGCAAAAAAGAAAAGAATATGAATTTTATATAGAAAACTTAGAATTTCCAGCACAGGGCATAGCATTTTACGAAGGTGAAAAAGTTTTGATAAAAAATACATTGCCAGGGCAAAAGGTAATTGCTAAAGTAGCAAAAAAGAAACAAGATGTAGTAGAAGCAAAGCTTGTAAAAATACTTGAAGATGTAGACTACAAAATTGAGCCTCTTTGCAAGATTACAGATTTATGTGGAGGATGTAGCCATCAATTTCTTTCTTATGAAAAACAATTAGAATTTAAAAAGCAACAGGTATTAAAGTTGTTTGAACAAGCAGAAATAAAAGATTTTGAGTTTCTAGGTATAGAAAAGAGTCCTGAACAGTTCGAATATAGAAATAAGATGGAATTTACATTTGGTGACTTTCGAAAGGGTGAAGAATTAACTCTAGGAATGCATACCAAAGGAAGAAGCTTTAGTATAGTTACTGTTGATGATTGTAGAATAGTAGATGTGGATTTTAGAGAAATTCTGAAATTAGTATTAAACTATTTTAAAGGGTTAAAATTTACACACTATAATGTAATGGAGCGTGAGGGATATTTAAGAAACTTAGTTATTCGAAAGGCCCAAAACACTGGTGAAATATTAGTAAACATAGTAACTACATCTCAAGTAGATTTTGATTTTAGTGAAATAACTAATATGCTTAAGGAATTAAAATGTGAGGGAGTCATTACAGGAATAATACATACATTTAATGACTCATTATCAGATATAGTTCAAGCAGATAAAACTGAAACATTATATGGAAGAGAATATATTATGGAAGAATTATTAGATCTTAAGTTCAAAATTAATCCTTTTGCTTTCTTTCAAACTAATACAAAAGGAGCAGAAAAGCTTTATAGCTTAGTTAGAGATTTTTTAGGCGAATCAGAATCAAAGGTAGTTTTTGATTTATATTGTGGAACGGGAACTATAGGACAAATTGTTGCAGCTAAAGCAAAAAAAGTTTTGGGAATTGAATTAATAGAAGAAGCAGTTGATGCTGCAAATGAAAATGCAAAAATTAATAAATTAGACAATTGTGAGTTTATAGCAGGGGATATAGCGAAGGTTATTAAAGAGGTAAAAGATAAACCAGATAGCATTATTCTAGACCCTCCAAGAGCTGGAGTACATCCTACAGCATTAGATTATGTAATAAAATTTGATGCCAGGCACATAGTTTATGTTTCTTGTAATCCTAAAAGTCTAGTAGTTGATCTTAAGGAAATGATCAACAGAGGTTATAAGGTGCAAAAGGTAATACTAATGGATATGTTCCCACACACTCCTCATATAGAGACTATTGTAGATATAGTAAAAGTTGTGTAGCCATATATATCAAGGGCTAAGATAGAACTAAGGAGTGATGTTCCTTAGTTCTATTTTTTTTGCTTTTTTCAGGGGCGGAGCCAGATAAAAACTCGGAATAAATACGCCGAAAATCCGTATTAGTCAGTAGTTAATTATTGTATAAAATGTTATAATTTATTCGTGGAAGTTGTTTTAAAAGTGTAGTATTAGGCATAAAGATTATCTGAAAGATAGCTGTCACCTTTCAAAAATTAGAAATAAATTTTCAATAATGAGTACATCAATCAGTAATCTACGAATTAATATAAGCTAATAAATGGAGTTATTAAAACTTGTAAAAAAAATTACTTATATATTAGGGGGGGAATATGATTCGATTAAGACCATATAAATTAAGCGATTCGCAATATATTTTAAATTGGTTTAACGATGAGTTAACTTTCGCACAATGGTGTGCAGATAAATTCACATATCCATTAACTAAAGAGCAATTGAATCAGTATTATCATAATTATGAAAAGGATGATAATGCGTGGATAATGAGTGCTCTTAATAAAGAAGGAACACCTGTAGGTCATTTTTTAATGCGTATGGCAGACTATCAAAATGAAAGCATCCATTTAGGATTTATTATTGTAGATTCACAGATTAGAGGAAAGGGGTATGGAAAAGAGATGGTATCTTTAGCCATAAGATATGCTTTTGACATATTAAAGGTAAAGAGAGTTACTTTGGGTGTATTTGATAACAATCTATCTGCTCATTATTGCTACAAAGCAACAGGCATTGTAGATGAAAAGTATAATGAAGGGGTCTTCACGTATGGAAATGATAAATGGGGGATTTATGATATGGCAATAGAAAAATAATTATCCCCATTATGTGCAAATGATTTAATTTAGGATATATGTAGCACTTTTAATTGTAGACCTTCAAAACGCATTAGTAACGAGGAGAGAATTAAGTGAGTATAGTATGTATTGGAGATAGTTTAACCTTTGGCTATGGAGTTAATAAATCAGAAAATTGGGTTAGCCTTATAGCTAAAAGAATAAAAGAAAAAATTATTAATAAAGGGATACCGGGAGACACAACGTACGAAATGAAAGAAAGGTTCAGAAAAGATGTTGTTAATTACAATCCATCAAGGGTTTTAATTATGGGAGGAACAAATGATATATTTTCAGAAGTAGGTATTGATACTATTTTTAAAAATATAAAAAGCATGGTAGAAATGTCTGAAACAAATAATATAGTTCCGATAATACTAATACCATTACCGGTTAAAAAAGATATTTTAATAAAATTAATGTTTGAGGATATGGATTATACAAAGGTTAATAAGCAGTTAGTAGAGCTGCGGAATTTATTAATTAAGTATGGAAATGAAAAAAGTATTATATCCATAGATTTAGCAAATATTATACCAAAGACCATAAATATGGAAGAATATTTTTTAGCTGATGGAATACATGTATCAAAAGAAATTCATAAAGAAATAGCTGAAATAATATATAAAAAAATTTTACCAATTAAGGAGAGGAAATTAAAAATTATTACTATAAATAATTAGATTGAAAAATAATATATTTAATATGAGCACAATTATTTCTGTAATTCAATTAAAACATGTACCCTTTTTTATTTGAATGGCATATTAAAGTAGTATAAACTCAAATAAGGAGGGTACGTGATGGTAGAGATAATTACACAATATGTACTAATAGTGCTTTTAGTAATGGGACTTGGATATTTAGCTTATTTGTTAAAAGAAAAAGGTGTAAATATTAAGGATGACTATTTTGGTCTTGCTTATATAATACTTGATTCTTTAACAGCTGAAGAATCTACACCTGAAAATGCTAAGAAGATTATTAGAATTGTTTCAAAAGCAGTGCAATATGTAGAAACTAACTATAAAAACAGCAAAAATACCCTTAAAGAAGAAGAGGCTCTTAAAATTGTAAAAGAAGGAATTAATTTACTGAATTTTCATAGTGATGTAGATGATGAAAGCGTAAAATATTTAATAAGATTAGCTGCGGCATTATTGCCACCAACTAATAAAAAAATAGATTGAGCATATTGGTGACTAAAATTAGAGCGAATTACTGTATTGACCAGTAGAAAAAGCTTATTCTGCCGGTCAATATTTTTATATAAAATTGGGTAAAAACCATATAAAAGAATAAAAACTCCTCTGAAAACAGAAACTAATGTTCTGATTTTTTATATAAATCCCTTTACCTTTTGCTAATAAACATATAAAATAACAAATGTATGATAAAATTTTATTGGAGGATTTTTATGAGTTTTGATAAAGAAGAAATTCAAACATATGATGTAACAGACTTAACTTCTCTAGAAAAGCTGGAGCCTGTGAGAATAAGACCTGGTATGTACATAGGGTCTACAGGCAGCAAAGGTCTACATCATTGTATATGGGAAATTTTAGATAATTCTATAGATGAGATAGCTAATGGCTACGGCGATAGAGCTGAAATTATATTAAATAAAGATAAAAGTGTCACTATTGTTGATAATGGTAGGGGTATTCCAACAGGAATACATCCTATAAAAAATAAATCTGGTGTAGAAATGGTATTTACTGAGCTTCATACTGGCGGAAAGTTTAATAATAAAAATTATAAAACTTCTGGTGGACTTCATGGTGTTGGAGCAGCAGTTGTAAATGCATTATCAGAATGGTTACTAGTTGAAATAAAACAAAAGGGGAAAATTTTTACTCAAAGATTTGAATATGCTTATGATGCTGAGTTAAAAAGACTTATGCCAGGTACACCGGTAGGTAAGCTTGAAATCATAGGAGAAACAAAAAAAACAGGCAGTAAGATTACTTTTATGCCGGATAAAAATGTATTTACTACTTTGGAATTCAGTTACGATTTTATTGATGAAAGATTACAAGAATTGGCGTTCCAAAATAAAGGAATTACATTAGTGTTTAAAGATAAGAGAAAAGACGGAAACATCATAAAGGAATATTACTCTGACAGGGGTCTTCTAGATTTTATTGATTATTTAAATGAAAGCAAAACGCTTCTTCACAAGGACCCTATATTCTTTCAAGGTGAAAAGGAGATAAATGGGATGCAATTGTATGGAGAAATATGTATTCAATTTACTGATTCTACTACAGAATACATTGCGAGCTATGTCAATAACATACCAACTACAGAATCTGGAACTCATGAAACTGGATTTAAAACAGGGATGACAAGGGCTTTTAAAGAAGGAGCTAAAAAGCTTAATCTTTTAAAAGAGAAAGATAAGGAATTTGAAGGTGACGATTTGAGAGAAGGCATGACAGCAATAGTTAGAATTAAAATAAGTAACCCAATCTTTGAAGGCCAAACTAAAAGCAAACTAGGAAATAATGAGGCATACAGCATGATGAATGAATTGTGTTATGTTAAAATTTTAGAATGGATAGAAGACAATAAAGAAATGGCTACTAACATAATAAATAATGCACTGTCTGCCGCATCTAGGCGGGATAAAATAAAAAAGATTAATGAAGCGGAAAGAAAAAAAGTAGGTAAGGGAGCAGCTCCTCTTGCAGGGAAGATTGCAGTATGTACAATAAAAGATTCAAATGTTACAGAATTTATAGTAGTTGAAGGAGATTCAGCTGGTGGAAGTGCCAAGCAAGCTAGAGATAGAAGGTTTCAATCTATAATGCCATCAAAAGGTAAAATTATGAATACAGAAAAGCAAAAGCTAGAAAATGTACTAGCTAGCGAAGAGTTAAAAATATTCAACACTGCCATTGGAACAGGAGTTTTAGAAAATTACCATGAAAAAGATTTAAAATATGATAAAATAATTATTTTAAGTGATGCAGATGTTGATGGCTATCATATTAGAACATTATGGATGACGTTTATTTATAGGTATATGAGGCCACTAATTGCAAAAGGTCATCTTTATATGGGAATGCCTCCACTTTATAAGGTTTATAGGAACACGAAAAATGGCGAAGTGGCTAAGTATGCATATAGTGATGAGCAATTAGCTGAGACGAAAAAAGAAATTGGGAAAGGCGCTTTTATCCAAAGATATAAGGGTCTTGGAGAAATGAATCCAGATCAACTTTGGGAAACTACACTAAACCCAGCTACAAGGACGCTTCAACAGGTTACTATAGAGGATGCAGCAAAGGCTGAGAAGATGGTTTCACTTCTAATGGGCGATGTTGTTGCACCTAGAAAAAATTATATGTATAAATATGCTGAGTTTTAACGGGGGGATTTGCTAAATGGCAAAAAAAATTGATGTACCTAGAGATAATAATATAGTAATGATTCCAATTGAAGAAGCTATGCCGGATAACTATCTTCCATATGCCGTGGAAGTTGCAAGAGAAAGAGCACTGCCAGATGTACGCGATGGTTTAAAACCAGTGCATAGGAGGATTCTTTATGGAGCATATATGCTAAAGGCATTTCCAGATAAGCCTTATTATAAATCAGCAAGAATAGTTGGAGATATTCTTGGTAAATACCATCCGCATGGAGATAGCTCTGTTTATGGTGCCATGGTAATACTAGCTCAATCTTTTGCCACAAGAAAACCATTGATAGATGGCCATGGGAATTGGGGAAGTCAAGATGGGGACAATGCAGCTGCAATGCGTTATACGGAGGCAAGGCTTTCTCCTATTGCTCTTGAGATGATAAGAGATATTGATAAAGGCGTTGTGGATATGGTAGATAATTATTCCGATACAGAGAAGGAACCATCGGTACTTCCATCAAGATATCCAAATCTATTAGTAAATGGAACTTTTGGTATAGCAGTAGGAATAGCAACAAATATACCACCTCACAATTTAGGAGAGGTAATTGATGGGTTACTCGCTTATGCGGATAATAAGGAGCTTACAACAAAAGAGCTTATGCAGTATATTAAAGGTCCCGATTTACCAACAGGAGGAGTAATAATTGGCAAAAATGCTATGGAATCTGCCTATGAGACTGGGGAAGGCAAGGTAACGTTACGTTCCAAAATGAAAATTGAAGCTTTAGAAAGTGGACGACTTGGCATAGTTATTACGGAGTTTCCATATAGAAAAAACAAGGCGAAATTACTTCAATCTATTTCTGATATGACAGCAGATAAAAAACATTTAAAATCTTTAGAGTCTATTGTAGACATTAGAGATGAATCTGATAGAAGCGGACTTAGGTCAGTAATTGAATTTAAAAAGTCAACAAATAAGGAAACTGCCACCAAGGTACTTAAATATTTAATGATGAAAACAGAACTTCAGTGCAATATATCTTTTAACATGGTAGCTTTGGCCAATGGCAAACCCCAAACTATGGGGCTTAAAACCATATTAATGCACTACTTAAATCACCAAAAGGATGTTGTTACTAAAAGAACCCAAAGAGAACTAGAAGTTGCAGAAAGTAGATTCCATATTGTAGAAGGATTTATTAAGGCTGTAGATGTAATGGATGAAATAATTGCAACAATTAGAAGCTCAAAATCTAAAAAAGATGCTGGACAGAACCTGATAGATAAGTTTAATTTTACGGCGCTTCAAACCGAAGCAATACTTGAACTGATGTTATATAAGCTAACAGGACTTGAAATAAAGATATTTTTAAAGGAATACAAAAAATTAGAAATACTAATTAAGGGGTATAAAAAAATTCTTGAAAATGAGAATGAACTTCTTAAAGTAATAAAAGCAGAAATCTCAGAAATTAAAGAAAAATATAATGATCCGAGAAGAACGGAAATTATTGAGGATGATAGCCAAGCTAAAATAGAAGTAGAAGATATACTAGTAGTAGAGGATGTTATGATAACTTTATCTAACGAGGGTTATATAAAGCGAGTGCCTATGAAATCCTATAATAGATCAAATATTAACATAGAAGATATAGACTATAGAGAGGGAGATTTTAATACATATTTACTACAGACCAATACTAAAGATACATTAATTATCTTTACTGATCTAGGCAATATGTATCAACTAAGAGGAGATTTAGTGCCGGAATATAAGTGGAAGGAAAAGGGCGAAAGAATTGATACCCTTATTCGCGGGATAGATTTAACAAAAGAAAAGGTGGTTTCTTGTTTCTTATTGGGAAACTTATCAGCTAATAAGGAATTTATGTTCTTTACTAACAAAGGAAACATAAAGAAAACAGAGTTAGATAAATTCATTACGAGTTATACTAAATTATTAGCTTTAAAACTAAGAGAAAATGAAAAGCTTCTTGAAGTTAAGTTAATCCCTGTGGAAAGACAGGAAAGGTTTATAAAGATAGTAACTAAAGAAGGCCTGGAATTTTGTGTAGAAGAACCTATACTTGAAGATGTTCCTAGAAATATATTGGGTACTCAGTTATTTAATTTAACGCAAGGAGACGTTGTGGTAAAATTAGAATTTACAGAGGGTTATGATTATAAAGAATTTAATTTTAGTATAAATGCAAAAGGTGCAATAAAAATATCTAGTAAAAAAACTAATACTCCATTAAGCACTTATACCAAATCATCGGCTACATTGCTTATATTTACGGAAAAAGGATTAGTACATAAACTACCGAGTTATATGGTTCAGAATATTAATAAGAAAGGCATATGTATTAATACTTTGCTGGATAATTTCAATATTGATGATAAAATAATAGGGATTATGTCTGTTGATGATTTCAACGAAGAAAGAAGTATATATCTTTTTACAAAGAAAGGATTTACAAAACGAACTAAAATTTGTGAATTAGATGGGGATTTCTTCTCTACGTTGGTGTGCAAACTTAAAACAGAAGAAGATAAATTAATCTTTGTAAAAATTAACTTAGATAATGTAGATAAAGATGTGTTAATGGTGACAAAAAAGGCAATGTGCATAAGATTTAACGTAAATAACATTAGTTTTATGGGGAAAGTTGCATCTGGGGTAACAGGCATAAGCTTAAAAGATGATGATGAAGTTATATTTGTAGATTTGGTAAATTCAGTAACGGAAAAGGTAGATGGCTGTAATGAAATAGTTGTGACGCTTGACGAGAATTTAAGCTTAACAGTCAATTCATTTAAAGGGGAAAAAAAGATTATAAGACTTGAGGATATAAACGTTCAAAATAGAGCAGGTAGAGGTAAAAACTTAACCAGTGCTCTCATAGATGATTATGTAGAGGAGGTTATCTTAGGCATCTGAAAAAATATAAATAAGACATGCAATAAAAGTTAATTTTAGCATGTCTTCTTTTTATTAAAAACAAAAAACTTGTTAATTAAAAAACCAAGTAGGCCTATAATGGTAGAATCTATTAGGATACATATGTTAAACCACAAGTGGTTTAAGTGTATTATATTACTATGGTAATGCAGAAGAGAAATTAAAGGATTCCTACTTGTTAATAGCACTAACATAGAGCTGTTTAAAATCATACTAAAAAATAGTACAGATGCATATTGAAGGTAGCCTTTTTGCTGCGGAGTTTCTTTAAAGGTGAACTTCTTATTTAATTTATAACTAGAAATTGAATAAACTGAGAATGCGATTATGTTAAAAACAAACAATATTTTTCCATGCGTTATGCCTGTGGTAAATGAAAGAATATTTAGTATTATAATTTCTATTATAATGTTAGTAGCACCAACTAAAGTATAATTTATAAATTGAGATAAGGACTGCAGTGTTTTATTTTTATTATTCATAGAACTTTATTCTTAAATAAAATATGTTAAGAAATTAGTCACCACCCTTTTTATGAAAAGAATATTATGATGCACTCATACACATTAGTGTACAACAAAAGAAAACAAAATAAAAGGAAAATATTTTAAAAACAAATAAAAGAAGGAAAGTGGATGTATGGAAAAAGTAATATTTGAAAATGGAATAAAGTTATTGTACAAGAAAGCGGAAAATAATTTAACTTCATTTACAATAGGGTTTAATGCAGGGGCAAATCAAGAGAAAAGTGAATATTTAGGAATTGCTCACGTGGTAGAGCATATGCTTTTTAAGGGGACGGCTTCTCGCACGGAATATGAAATAAACAAATTATGTGATGAAACCTTTGGGTTTTGTAATGCGATGACTAATTATCCCTACGCAGTATATTACGGAACCACATTAGATGAAGATTTTGAAAAGGGGTTTGAAATTTACTCTGATATTCTTTTGAATCCTTCATTTAAAGTGCATGGGTTCAAAGAAGAAATAGAAGTGATCAGCGCTGAACTAAAAGAATGGAAAGATGATTCGTACCAGTTTTGCGAAGATTCCATGCTCTATAATGGGTTTGAAAAGCGAAGAATAAAGAATTTAATTATAGGTACAGAGGTAAGCATCCGTGCTATAACCATTAAGCAAATCAAAGATTTTTATGAGAGGCATTACACCTCGGATAATTGCGTAGTAAGTGTAATATCTTCCATGGGCATTAAAAAGGTTTCAGAGATAGTGGAGAAGTATATGGGTAATTTAAATCCTAAATTATCTAGTGGGAATGACCATTTGGAAAGGGATAAAGGGTGTCTATATGAAATTAATAAGCCAGGCACCTATTTTCAATATAGAGATGACTTGCAAGGTGCAAAAATCCAATATTGTTTTCCAATACATGATTTAAACCAGAGAGAAATTAGTGCTTTAAAGCTATTTAGCTTAGCTTTTGGCGAAGGTACAAGCAGTATTTTGTATGATGAAATTAGGACTAAAAGAGGGCTTGTATATGATATAAGTAGCAAAATAAAAAATGAAACAGGAATAAAACTTTTCACAATAACCCTTGGAACTTCATGTGAAAATGTTAAAAAGACCATAGGAATTATTAATGATGAAATTGAAAAAGTTAAAGATCTTAGGAATTTTTTTGATAAGCAGTGTATTTTAAAGCTATGCAAAAGTTACAAATTAAGAAGAATGATAGCCCTTGAAAAATCTATTCAAACTAGTGTAAATTTATGTGTATATGAAATTATGTATGGAGACAGTTCACAAATTTTCTCGGAATTTGATGGTATGAGAAACATTGTGGATGAAGAAATAGTGAGAGTAATTAACAAAGTTTTAGTGAATGCTACTATACAGGTTTTAACTACATTTCAGAAGGAAAGTGGGAAATAAATATGGGAAAAAAGTGGTTGATAAGGAATACTTCTAAAGACATTAGTTCAATAGCTAAAAGTTCAGGTGTAAGTGAGGTTATAGCTAAGATTCTAATTAACAGGGGGGTTAATAATGAAATAGACATAAAAAAATTTATGAGAGCAAGTATAGAGGATTTGTATGACCCATTTTTAATGAAAGATATGGGGAAAGCTACAGATTTAATTAAATTAGCAATTGAAAACAATGAAAAAATTGTAGTATATGGTGATTATGATGCGGATGGTGTTACTAGTACTGTTATAATGTATAAGGCATTAAAATATTGTGGCGCAAATGTAGAATACTATGTTCCGGATAGGGAACATGAAGGTTATGGAATAAATATTGATAGGATAAGAAAACTAAATGAGCAAGGTTTTGAAGTGATTATAACTTGCGATAATGGAATCGCAGCTACTGAGCAGGTTAAATTGGCAAAGGAACTAGGAATGATTGTCATAATAACTGATCACCATGAATTATCATTTGAAGAAGATGATAAGGGCATTCGAACTTTCAAGGTTCCACCAGCAGATGCTGTTATTAATCCAAAGCAAAAGGAATGTAATTACCCATTTAAACAATTGTGTGGTGCAGGTATTGCTTTTAAATTTGTACAAGCACTATATATAAAACTTGGAATTAATAAGGAATATGTAAAGGAATTTATAGAAATAGCAGGAATAGGTACTATTTGTGATGTGGTAGATTTAATTTCTGAAAATAGAATAATTGCTAAAAATGCTTTAGTTATGTTAACAAATACAAAAAATCTTGGGCTAAAATGTTTAAAGGAAATTTTAAGCATTAATGATAAAGAGATAAAATGTTATCATGTTGGGTTTCAAATAGGACCATGTATAAATGCTACTGGAAGGTTAGAATCGGCAGCGATTTCAGTAGAATTACTTCTATGCGAAGAAGAGACTAGAGCAAAAGAACTAGCTAAAACATTATTTGAACTAAATAAAAAAAGACAAGAGATGACAACCGAAAATGTGGAAGAGGTAATAGAACTTATACATCACTCCACTTTTAAAAATGACAAAGTGTTAGTAATTTATAAAGATACTATTCATGAGAGCATCGCAGGAATTGTAGCAGGCCGTGTTAGGGAAACTTTCAATGTACCAACAATAATTTTAACTAAAGGAAAAGAGAACCCAAAAGGTTCAGCAAGATCTATTGATGAATACAATTTATTTGAGGAATTAATAAATTGCGGAGAGTTACTTGAAAAATTCGGGGGTCATCCAATGGCTGCGGGTTTATCTATAAAAGAAGAAAATATAGAAAAATTAAGGTGGAAATTAAATTCTCTTTGCAAGTTAACCAATGATGATATTGTACCTAAGGTACGAATAGACCAGCGAATGCCATTAAACAAAATAAATTATGAGATGATTCATGAATTAGAAATTTTAGAGCCTTTTGGTAAAGGAAATTCAACCCCATTACTTGCAGAAAAAAATATTCCTGTTTTAAAAATAGATATATTAGGTAAAAATGCAAATACATTAAAAATAAAATGCGTAATGCCCGGTGTAAATAAAACAATTAATGGAATATGTTTTAATAGAGTGGAAGAATTTATAGAAATGCTAAAAGATAAATATGGAGAAGAATATATGAACTATCTTAAGAGCCCAAAAGGAATGAAAATAGATTTAATTTTTTCACCTCAAATTAATGAATATAACGGGTATAAATCTATTCAATTAAAAATCTTAGAATTTAAACTTAGTTAAATTATTTCCTACGGAGCTGCATCTTTTTCAAGCTAATCGCCTAATGAGCTATCATCTCTTTCAGAGATGTTATCTCCGGCAGAGCTGAAGCCTTCGTTAAATAAAGGTACATAGACCTTGGTCTATGTACTTTTATCATATTATTTTTAAATTATAAATTTTTCTCATATTGCTCTACCATTTTTTTTACCATCTCTCCACCAACAGAACCGCATTCTCTAGAAGTTAAGTTTCCATTATAATCAGTAAAATTTACTCCTAACTCTTTTGCAGTTTCCATTTTAAATGAATTTAATCCAGCTTTAGCTTCAGGTACTAACTTTCTGTTTGACATTTGTTAATCACTCCTTTTATATTTTATTTTTGTTATGATAGTATCTTGTGCAGAAATTTATAAAATATAATAGAATACTTAAGGGAAATAAGGTAAGTACAACATTTTAAATTAATACCTGTTAGCATATGAAATATTTTAATAACATGCATATAATTACATGTAATTAAGTTGGATTTTACTTCAATGTATTTAAATAAAGAGTACATATATTTATACAACTTAGGTCAAAATAGCAAAGTTAAGAGGCATATAACTAGCATATACCTCTTAACAATTTAGAATTTTAAATTATAAGTTTTTTTCGTATTGTTCTACCATTTTTTTAACCATTTGTCCACCAACAGATCCATTTTGTCTAGAAGTAAGATCTCCGTTGTAACCCTCTGTTAAATTAACTCCAACTTCTTGAGCAGCTTCCATTTTAAATTTGTTTAAACCTGCTTTAGCCTGTGGTACTAATGTTTTGTTTGACATTTATAAATCACTCCTTCTATATTTTATTTTTTTACTGACATAGTGTTTCTTATTATAAGTTCTTTTCGTATTGTTCTACCATCTTTTTAACCATTTGTCCGCCAACAGATCCATTTTGTCTAGAAGTAAGATCTCCGTTGTAACCTTCTGTTAGATTAACACCAACTTCCTGAGCAGCTTCCATTTTAAATTTGTTTAAACCTGCTTTTGCTTGTGGTACCAAATTTCTGTTTGCCATAATAAATTCCCTCCTTTTTTTTTGTAATTACTTTATGATAGTAGTTTATCCCTATATTCGATTTTTATATTAGTGAATTGAAGGGTGATTTTGAAAATTATAAACCCTTTAGGAAATTATGGATAAGATGATTTTTAATAAATACTAAACTTTTTAGTCTAATTGGTATATAATGATTTAGTACATACTGCATAAAGTATGTTTTTTAGAAGGGGTGTTAAAGTGGAAAAACACAAAATAATAATGACCGGTGGCGGTTCAGCAGGACATGTAACACCAAATCTTGCACTTATACCAAAACTTAAAATGCTAGGTTATGAAGTTGAATATATTGGTACAAAAGAAGGTATTGAAAGAAAGATAATAGAGAGTGAAAATATAAAGTATTATCCTATATCTAGCGGGAAACTCCGAAGATATTTTGATGTGAAAAACTTTACAGATCCTTTAAAAGTAATTAAGGGTATATTTGAAGCAAAAAAAATAATAAAAACACAAAAACCGGATATTGTTTTCTCTAAAGGTGGATTTGTTTCCGTACCTGTAGTGCTTGCTGCATTTTTTAATAAAGTACCTGTAATTGCTCATGAATGTGATATTACACCAGGACTTGCTAATAAATTAGTAGCTCCTTACTGCACAAAAGTATGTGTAACTTTTCCAGAAGCATTAAATGAAATAAAAAATGGGAAAGGGGTAATAACTGGTAATCCTATAAGATACGAATTGTTTGAAGGAAGTAAAATAAAAGGGAATGAAATATGTGGATTTAAAAATAAAAAGCCAACATTAATGATTATTGGTGGTAGTTTAGGCTCTAAAGTTATAAATGAAGTTGTGAGGTCAATGCTTGAAAAATTAATTTTGGAGTATAATATTATTCATATCTGTGGAAGTGGTAATTTTGAAAAATCACTCCAAAGTAAAAATGGTTATAAGCAGTTTGAATACACGACGGATGAATTGCCTCATTTATTAGCTAGTGCAGATATTGTAGTCTCTAGAGCAGGAGCAAATGTCATTTTTGAACTCTTAGCACTTAGAAAACCTAATTTATTAATTCCATTATCAGCTAAGGCTAGCCGTGGCGATCAAATACTTAATGCAAAATCTTTTGAAAAAAGCGGTTATAGTATAGTTATTCAAGACGAGGAGTTAACGCCTGAAAATTTAGAAATGAAAATTAAAGAACTGTATAATGGTAGGTATAAATATATTGAAAAAATGAATTCTAGCAACACTGAAAAAAGCATTGATTTAATAGTAGAATTAATAGAAAAATATAGGAAAAGATGAAGAAAGTAAAATTTCTTCATCTTTTTTTATTTAATAAAATCATAAATATTATTTAAAAAGCAACATTTTTTATATAAAAAACAAAAAAGAGTGCAAACTGTAATTATAAGAATATGTTTTTGCTTATTATATAAATATAAAATATTTTTACAATGTAAAATAAAGGAGAAAAAAGATGGAACTTCAATGTTTAGGAGCAGCAGAATGCGTTACAGGGTCATGTCATTTGATAAAAGTGCGAAATAAAACTATTTTATTGGATTGTGGATTATACCAAGGAAGAGACGGAGACCATGGAAAAAATGAAAAGTTTCAATTTAACCCGAAAGATATAGATTTAGTTATATTATCTCATGCTCACATAGACCATAGTGGTAGAATTCCTTTACTATATAGGAAGGGATTTAAAGGCGAAATAATTTGCACAAAAGCTACAATGGAATTATGTCAGGTGATGCTAACAGATAGTGGTCATATTCAGGAGATGGAAGTAGCGTGGAAAAATAGAAAACTCAAAGAAAGAGGGTTACAACCTAAAGAAACATTGTATTCTTCCAAAATTGCAGAAGAATGTTTAAAACTCTTTAAAAGTTATTCATATAACGCAGAAATAAAACCTTTCGATGGATTAACAGTTATCTTTAAGGATGCAGGGCATCTATTGGGGTCAGCTATTATAGAGCTTCAAATGGAAGAGAAAGAAGGCTCAAATATTAAACTTGTTTATAGTGGTGACTTGGGTAATTTTAACATACCGCTTATAAATGATCCTACATTTATTGGCGCTGCAGACTATGTAATTATGGAAACAACCTATGGAGATAAAGTGCATAATAATTTCGAAAATGTAATGAAAGAATTATCAGATATAGTAAAAAAAACTTTCGATAGAGGAGGAAATGTTATAATCCCATCTTTTGCAGTAGGTAGAACCCAAGAGGTTCTATATGCATTGAATAAGTATATTGAAGAGGGGCTGGTTAAAAACTGCTACGTATATGTGGATAGTCCTCTTGCGGAAAAAGCGACAAAAATATTTGAAAATAACAGAGAAATTTTTGATGATGAGGCAAAGGAATTAGAAAAACATGATACTAACATACTGGATTTTGAGGGGTTAAAATTTACTCATTCCTCAGAAGAATCTATGGAATTAAATAAAATGCAAAGGGGGATAGTAATAATATCTACAAGCGGAATGTGTGATGCAGGTAGAATAAAACATCATTTAAAGCATAATTTATGGAGAAGCGAAAGCTCAATAGTATTTGTAGGATATCAAGCTGAGGGTACTTTGGGTCGTGAAATTTTAGAAGGGAATAAAATGGTAAAAATTTTTGGGAAAGATATTTCGGTTGCAGCGTCAATATATAATTTGCAAAGCCTTTCTGGCCATGCAGATAGAAATGGTTTAATTAATTGGATAAAAAATATTGAGGGAAAACCTAAACAGG
This sequence comes from Clostridium sp. CM036, assembly GCF_055081135.1. Lineage (NCBI taxonomy): Bacteria > Bacillati > Bacillota > Clostridia > Eubacteriales > Clostridiaceae > Clostridium > Clostridium sp. CM036. The sequence goes on from NZ_CM143652.1 coordinate 295,087, forward strand.
TTTTTCTTGTACATGGTGACGAAAATTCTCAAAAAAGTTTTAAAGAATTATTAGATTTAAAAGGATACGAGTCTGTAATTGTTAAGAGTGGAGAAAAATATAAGCTAGAATAACGGGTAAGACCTTATAGTATTGATAAAAAAATAACAATTAATGGCTAAAATTGATATATACTAATATGTAAACGTACAGTAGGATGCTAGTGGAAGTCAGTTGTTTTATTATTGTATGAAAAAAATAAAGAAGAATACACCAATTATAACAAAAAAACTTGAATATTTTTCATTTTGATGTATAATTAAGGGGTAATATAAACTATCTAATAATATGAAAGTATGGGGTGATAGTAATGAAAAAATTAACAATAATTTATTTGAGCAATGGTGGAAACGTTGAAGTTTTAGCTAATCACATTGCTAAAGGTGCAAAAGATGCAGGGGCTGAGGTTCTAGTTAAATTAGCTAGTGAAGCTACAGTTGAAGATGTAACTAGAGCAGATGCAGTTGCGTTTGGAAGTCCATCAATGGATAATAATAGAATTGATCAACTAGAGATGCAACCTTTTATTGATAAGTTTAAATTAATCCCAATTAATAATAAAGTCACAGCTTTATTTGGATCTTATGGATGGGATAATGGAGAATTTATGAACAAATGGGTAAGTCTAATGAAAGAATATGAATTTAATGTTATACAAAGCTTAACTGTTAATGAAGCTCCTACTAATGAACAATTAGTTAAAGCAGAAGAAATGGGTAGAATGTTAGCTAAGTAACTTTTTATTACAGAAATATGTAATAATGAGGTAGTTTGCAAATTATGTAGATTATAAAAGCCTATCATGGCTAGCTAATGCTTAGGAGTGTTAGCTAGTTTTGCACAAAACCTGTTAGAAAGTTATTATTTTAGGTGTAGAGTTATTTTTAATACAATACGCTTATTTGTAATTCTGATAAAATTATTTAAGAAAGAAGGCCTATTAAATGAGAAAAATGAAAACTATGGACGGGAATACAGCAGCAGCACACGTTGCCTATGCATATACTGATGTGGCAGCAATTTACCCAATAACACCATCTTCAACAATGGCAGAGTATTGTGATGAATTAGCAGCTAAAGGAACAAAGAATGTATTTGGTCAAAAAGTTAAAATGATGGAAATGCAATCAGAAGCGGGAGCTGCAGGAGCAGTTCATGGTTCACTTCAAACAGGAGCATTAACTTCAACTTTTACTTGCTCTCAAGGATTATTATTAATGATCCCAAATATGTATAAAATAGCAGGAGAACTTTTACCTGGAGTATTCCATGTAGCTGCTAGAGCATTAACTACTCACGCACTTAATATTTTTGGAGATCATCAAGACGTAATGGCTACAAGACAAACTGGATTTGCTTTACTTGCATCTAATAGTGTACAAGAAGTAATGGATCTTTCACCAGTTGCTCATTTAACAGCTATCGAAGGGAAAATTCCTTTTGTGAACTTCTTTGATGGATTTAGAACTTCTCATGAAATACAAAAAATTGAGGCATGGGATTATGAAACTCTAGGAAGTTTGTTAAACAAAGAATCACTAGAAGCATTTAGAAATAGTGCAATGAATCCAGAACATCCTGTAACTCGTGGAACAGCACAAAATCCAGACGTTTATTTCCAAGGAAGAGAAGCTTCAAACACATTCTATGATGTTCTTCCAGAAAAAGTTGAAACATGTATGGGAAAAATAAATTCATTAATCGGAACTGACTACCATTTATTTAATTACTATGGTGCACCTGATGCAGATAGAATAATAATAGCAATGGGATCAGTTTGTGAAACAATTGAAGAAACTATAGATTATTTAAATGCAAAAGGAGAAAAGGTTGGAGTGCTTAAAGTACATCTTTTCAGACCATTCTCATTAGATCATTTCTTTAAATACATACCTAAAACAGTTAAGAAAATATCAGTACTTGATAGAACAAAAGAGCCAGGATCAATTGGAGAACCATTATTCCAAGATGTTAGAAGTGCTTATTTTGATAAAGAAAACAGACCAGTTATAGTTGGTGGAAGATATGGACTCGGTTCAAAAGATACTACTCCAGCTCAAATTGTTGCTGTATATGATGCTTTAAAAGCGGAGTCTCCAGTAAATAACTTTACTATAGGAATAGTTGATGATGTTACTAACAAATCACTTACAATTGGAGAAGCTATAACAACAACACCTGAAGGAACTAAAGAATGTAAATTCTGGGGCCTTGGATCAGATGGTACTGTCGGAGCTAACAAAAGTGCAATAAAAATTATAGGAAACCATACAGATATGTTTGCTCAAGCGTACTTTGCATATGATTCTAAAAAATCAGGTGGAGTAACAATTTCTCACTTAAGATTTGGTAAGAAAGCTATAAAATCAACATATTTAATTAGTTCTGCAAACTATGTTGCTTGTGGTAATCAAGCTTATGTAACTAAATATGATGTTTTAAAAGGAATTAAAGATGGTGGAACATTCCTATTAAATTGCATATGGAATATGGAAGATTTAGAAATACATTTACCAGCTTCAATGAAGAGATATATTGCTAATCACAATATCAACTTCAATACTATTGATGCAGTTGGAATAGCTGGAGCGATAGGTCTTGGCGGAAGAGTTAACATGATAATGCAATCTGCTTTCTTTGAACTTGCAGACATTATCCCTGTAGAAGATGCAGTTAAGTATCTTAAAGCAGCTGTTATTACATCTTATGGTAAAAAAGGCGAAAAAGTTATTAACATGAATAATGCAGCAATTGATAAAGGTGTTCAATCAGTTGTTAAAATTAATGTTCCAGAGAGCTGGAAAACTGTTAAAGATAATAATGAAACAGAAGAAGCTAGACCAGATTTCGTTAAAAATATTGCTGATGTAATGAACAGACAAGAAGGAGACTCTTTACCAGTTAGTGCATTTGTTGGGATAGAAGATGGAACACTAATGCCAGGAACAGCTGCATTTGAGAAGAGAGGAATTGCTGTTAATGTACCAGAATGGCAAGTAGATAAATGTATACAATGTAATCAATGTGCGTATGTATGTCCACATGCTGTAATAAGACCTTTCTTAACAAATGATGAAGAACTTAAAAATGCTCCAAAGACTTATGAAAGTAAAAAAGGTGTTGGTAAGGGTTTTGAAGGTCTACATTTTTCAATAGGTATAAGTAATGAAGATTGTAGCGGCTGTGGTAACTGTGCAGAAGTATGCCCTGCAAAAGAAAAAGCTTTAATCATGAAGCCATATGCGTCTCAAGTAGATAAAATGCCAAATTGGAAATTCAATATAAATTTACCTAAGAAAGAAAATCCAATGGGAACATCAAATGTTAAGGGAAGCCAATTTGAGCAACCATTAATGGAATTCAGCGGAGCTTGTGCTGGATGTGGAGAAACACCATATGCTAAACTTATTACTCAATTATTTGGAGATAGAATGCTCATTGCGAACGCTACAGGATGTTCTTCAATTTGGGGAGGAAGTTCACCAGCTTCACCATACACAGTTAATAAATGTGGTAAGGGACCAGCTTGGGCTAACTCATTATTTGAAGATAATGCTGAATTTGGATTTGGAATGTTCCTTGGAACTAGCCAATTAAGAAATAAAGTTGAAATGTCAGCTAAAGAAGCATTAACAATGAAAACAAGTGATGAATTAAAATCAGTTCTTAATGAATGGATTGAAAATAAGGAAGATGCTGAGGGTTCAAAAGCTGCAACATCTAAAATGCTACCATTATTAAACGCTGAAAAAGACAATAATGAAGCATTAAAAGAAATATTCAGTAAGAGAGATCATTTAGTTAAAAAATCTCAATGGATATTTGGTGGAGATGGCTGGGCTTATGATATAGGATTTGGTGGAGTTGATCATGTATTAGCATCTGGTGAAGATGTAAATATATTTGTATTTGATACAGAAGTATATTCAAATACAGGAGGTCAATCATCAAAATCTACTCCAACTGCTGCTGTTGCGAAGTTTGCAGCAACTGGTAAGAGAACTAAGAAAAAAGATTTAGGTATGATGGCAATGACTTACGGATACGTTTATGTTGCTCAAATAGCTATGGGTGCTGATAAAGCTCAAACACTAAAAGCTATAAAAGAAGCAGAAGCTTATAAAGGACCATCACTTATAATTGCTTATGCTCCATGTATCAATCACGGTCTTAAGGTTGGAATGGGTTGTACACAACTTGAAACTAAGAGAGCTGTTGAATCTGGATACTGGGCTATGTATAGATTTAATCCAACTTTAAAAGAAGCAGGAAAGAATCCATTTATATTAGACTCTAAAGAACCAACTACTTCATTTAGAGAATACTTAATGGGTGAAGTAAGATATTCTTCACTAGCAAAAACATTCCCAGAAGTAGCAGAAGAATTATTTGTTAAAACAGAAAATGATGCTAAGGAAAGATTAGCAGGATACAAAAAACTTGCTAGTGAAAAATAGTATTTAAAATTATAAAGTAAAAGGAAGATGGATTAAATTTCATCTTCCTTTTACTTTTAAATAAAATAATAAAAAGAATTCAAAAAACCCTTTTATTATTTTATCATTTAGGGTAGAATTAAACTATACTCAAAGTAGGAGGTACTACATTATGAATGAAGATAAAAAAACATCATGCGGATGCGGATGCGGTGATCACGAACAGGACCAAGAAAATAAAGGTTGTGGATGCGGTGGTCATGAACATGACGAGAATGAAGGCTGTGGATGCGGTGGTCACGAACATGACGAGAATGAAGGTTGTGGATGTGGTTGTGGCGAGGGCGAAGCTTTAACAGTAGATTTAGAAGATGAAAATGGGAACATAGTTCCTTGTGAAATAGTAGATGGATTTACTTATAAAGATAATGAATTTGCGCTAGTTCAAAATCCTGAGGATGATTCAATATATCTTTTCAAAGTAATTGGAGATGAAGAAACAGGTGAGTTAGTTATCCCTGAAGATGAAGAATTCGCAGAAGTAACTGCATATTATGAAGAATTGATTAAAAGCGAAAAGTAATTCTTAAAAAGAGTCGTTGCAAATGCATCGGCTCTTTTTAAGTTTTTTTAAAAGAATTAATAGCGATCTTATGGTAATAATGTTAATATTGTTGCTTTAAAAGTAATATTGCGGCGGCCCAGGAGAGGATTAAAGGAGGATAAATAATGAAAGAAAAATTAGCTATTTTTGATGTGGATTACACTTTAACAAAACGCGAGACTTTAGTAGAATTCTATTTTTTTATGATAAAAAAGAACCCTAAATTCATAAGATATCTGCCTAAAAGTATATTTTCATCTATATTTTACGTTTTTAAGATATATGATGCTTCAAAAGCTAAAAAAACCTTTATAAGATTTATTGATGGCATAGAAGAAAATGAAATGAAAAAGATAGTCAAAGAATTTTATGAAACACGTTTAAGCAAAATATTATATAAAGATGCTATAGATACCATAAAAAAAATGAAGATACAGGGATACAAAATTTATTTAATTTCTGCATCTGCTGAATTCTATTTAAATGAATTCTATAATATAAAGGAAGTGGATAAAGTAATAGGGACGAGGTTCGTTAAGGAGAATGGCTTACATAGAAATAAAATTTCAGGAGAAAATTGCAAAGGGGAAGAAAAAGTAAAGAGACTAAAAGAAATCTTGAAGATAGAAAATATCGAAATTGATTTTGAAAACTCCTATATGTTTTCTGATTCTCTATCAGATTTACCTCTTTTTAATTTAGTGGGACATCCTTATTTAATAAACTTCAAAAAAACACAGGATAAGATTGAAATTTTAAAATGGAAGTAGTAGGATATTTATAGAGGTTACTTTAAATTAGTATTACTCGTGATGGGTTGATATTAATTATTATAAGATACAATTAGTTAATCTATCTTTCAAAAAAACAAGGAGGGGTTTATATGGATAAGTGTATAAATGCATATTTTTTATTCGGAGGGGAAATTAAAAAATGTGAGGAATTTGAAAATTACCATAGAAGTAAAGGGAAATCATTATATGAAGTTATAAGGATAAGTGACGGAATCCCCATTTTTCTTATGGAACACTTAGATCGTCTTTACGATTCCGCAAAAATTATGAAATACAATTTAACTATTACTAGGGATGAAATTATAAATGAAATTCTTAAACTAATATATAAGAATAAAGCTCAGGTTGGAAATATAAAATTAGTTATAAATTATAGCCCAAGCGACGAGAAATGCAATAATAAAAATGACTTTAATGAAAAGGTTTTATTATATTTTTTGCCACATTCTTACCCTTCAAAAGAGCAGTACGTGGAAGGCGTAAAAACTATTACTTATCATGGAGAGCGAAGTAACCCAAATGCTAAAGTTATTAATAGTGTTTTTAGAGACAAAGTAAATGAGCAAATAAATAGTAAAGACGTATATGAAGCAATTTTAGTGGATGATGAGGGATTTATTACGGAGGGCAGTAAATCTAATATTTTTATGGTCGAAGGCTCAACAGTCGTAACATCAAAGGTTGCAAATGTATTACCTGGCATTACAAGACAATTTGTTATAAAAACCTGCGAAAAGTTAAATATCGTGTTTGAAGAAAAAAACATCCATGAAAGGGACCTTGAATCATTGACGGGTTTGTTTATTTCCGGAACCTCTCCAAATGTACTTCCAATAAAAAATGTGGATGAATTTTCTTTTGATTCATCAAAAAATCAAATAATAAATTCAATAATGAAGAAATTTGATGATGAATTAACAGAAGATAAACAGAAATTTGTAAAGTTTATTCACAATAGAACGACTTAGGCTATTGCCGAGATACAACAATTAAGATTTTAGGAACAGTTAACGGGAGGCGTTTTAACGGATATAAGTGTACTATCAATGGTAATGAGTCAATCAAGGGTACAACAGTCTGCTGGGATAGTAGTGATTTCTAAAAAATAAATCCATCTATTTATATTTTTTGATCATTTTAATATAATACTTTTAACATAATTGCTACATTGATAATACTATATGATGTAGCCATTTATTTATATAAAAATCAAAAATAAAATATGAAGGTGGAGATTATATGTATTTAGATAGCGTAAACACCTCAATTTCTTCAAAAATAGAATATCTACATTCTAATCATAAAGAAATTTCTCACTCTGATTTGAAAGATATGTTTGAAAAAGGAATAGCTCAGCATGGGTTAAGCAATCAGCATGATGAATTTTTAGATCTTACTGCCAGACTTTTAATAAAAACCCACAAGGATAAAACGATTTTACATACTATAGTAGACATGATTTTTTTTAGAAATAGAGAAGGTCTTTTTACTCATGATCTAATTTGGGCTTTCTTCCAAGCAAGAGAGCCCTGTAGCTTAATGTTAATTGCAAATTATTTAGATTCAGATGACGTAAACGATGTTAAATTGGCACGCAAACTTCTAGACTTTGTACCTTCCATAGATATGAATGTGGGAGAAGGTAGTAAACAACATAAAGCTTTTTTTTACTGGCTTAAAGAGAATTATCCGTTTTTATATTTTACTGGGGAAAGTTTTCAAAGAACCAGTAAACCAATACCCTATATCGTAGTTTTAGATGCAAAATATCTGTGCAGACGGGTATCACTTTATACTAAAAAACCACTCATACCATACACTGCAAAAGAAAAGAACTTATTAGGTTATTTTAACAACTTAGATGAAAACAACAAGCTATTGTTATCGAGATTCTCACTTAGAATTCATCATGAAAGCATATATTTATGGAAATCATGGATTAACCATTCCATAAATAAACAAGTACGCATTGCAAAAGCTAGCTTAAGAGATTAGTAATCTATAATTATTGTTCTTAATATAAGGAATATAGGGAGGTTAGTAAATGATAATAATTTCCAACAATACTTATAAATCTGATACTTTTATAAATGAATATAAACCAAATAATATTGAGAAAGATATCATTAGAAAGATGGGTTTAAGTAAAGAAAAGTATGAATATGATTCATTAGATCAATTACAGTTCGAGTTAAAATTACGAAATAATATTGTTATTGCTGCTAAAAAACTCAATGAAGGTGATATGTCCTTTAAAACCTTTCGTAAATCAATGTGTAATCTTGATTATTGGGATCGTACTGATGAAGGGGGGTTTATATTAAAAAAGGGAATAACTCCCAGTGCAGCCATTGAGGATATTTCTATAAATAGTTCAAAATATGGTACTGAATGTGCCACTGCAATAATCATTATTTATTATCAAGCATTGCTTAATATATTTTCTGAAAAACTTTTCAATGAATTGTTTCCAGAAATACAATTAATGAATTGGCATTATATGGATAAAATGCTTGAGAGTGCAGGTTATTTAGAGAAGCAAAGTGATTATTTCCCAGGGGATAGAAGATACTTTAATAACCCCGATGTAGATCCAGTAAGGCCTGAATGGCAAGGAGAAAATGTTATAGACCTAGGTAATGGGATTTATTTTGGACATGGTATAGGCATAGGAACTGCTAATGAAATAATTAGTGATTTAAATGAACTTAGAATAGAGGGTGCAAAAATATCATCTTATTTATTAGATTCAGCTGCACGACTAGATTTTAAAGCTTTAGCCGCTATAAAATAGCTATTGATGTCCATTAGATTTGGGGGTTATTCCTCAAATATTGAGATCTTTAGAGCATAAAACTGATGTTATATCAGTTGATCAGGAAAATTTGAAGCGTGAACTTGCAGAAACTAAAGGTGAAGTTAAGAGTATGAGAAAAGACAATTTTAGTATGGATTCACATGGTGTTGTAACTCAAAGAGAGCTTTAACTTAGATCTACTACTTTAAAAACTGCTGAGCAAATCCGGCAAATGGCTAATAACCTTCGGGTCAAATAAATTTATTTTTGTATAAGATGTACTTCTAATAGTATGTCTTATTTTTGCTTGCCAGAAATAATTAAAAAATGGTTTTAATTAAAGCAAACCCTTCATATATTATTAGTAAGTACATAATAATATAATCGATAGTGGTAACTAACTTATGAAAAAAACAGGGTTTAAAATAGATAAACAAAAATAGTGTTAACACTATCATATAATCATAGGAGGGATGAAAATGGGAATGGGATATACAATTGGATGTTTAATTAGTATATTGCTATGGAGAGTAGATAGGCAAGGGTTGTTTGGTTTTATTAATGTAAAGTTGAAGGAAAAAATTAAGAGTATATATATGCTGCAGTTTTTATATTTATGTGGAGTAATAGCTATATATAGTGGGATTACTTTTCTGGCAGGCGTTACTTTTATAAAAAGCAATCAAGTATTTAATGCTATAACAGCGTTTATGGTAATAGATATAAGTAATACAGAGCGGAAAAGTTTAAATAATACTGAAAGAAAGCATTTTTACGACACAATATCTACTATATCTAGATCACTTATATGCGGATTTATTGCGCCTTTATTTTATATTCTAATACTAGGAAATGGCGCAGCTATTGTATTTACTTTACTCTATATTATAAGCCTTGACAAGGAATTGAACATACTAGGTATATTGCTGACATGTGCTACGATAATCCCAGCAATAATCGCAGAAATATTTTTATATATAATTTATGTTTTTAGAAACCAAAAAGTAAAGATAGATTTTAAAGGAGATTACGCTAATAATATTTGGAATAAACCTATTCTAAATGTTGATATTTTAGCCGCGTATATAGAATCTGTTAATTTTTATTTTCATTATAATGGTAATGACATGCACTATCTGAAAAGTTATGGTGGTTATAGTGACAAGGTTGATGATGCATGCATTAAGGATTATTTAAGTATAAGTTATTCTATATGTTTTATAGTTTTTACTGTATTCTTAGTTCTACAATTTTTATAGGGGAATTTTTAGAATTATAATATATATAAATAAAAACAAAGCATATATTATAAATAATATATGCTTTGTTTTTATTTGTTTATTTTACTTAGGGCAGCTGTAATAGGGGGTATAACTTGTTTTTTTCTTGAAACTATACCAGGAATATATACACCGCTATCAGTTAGAGTAACATCAAAGGCTTTTGAAATAATGTCCTTATGTTCCCCTGTAGCTATTAATACTGAACCGCCATTTAATATATCAGTTAGCATTAGTAAAATCAAGTCATAGCCACCTTCTTTGGCTTTTTTATTCATTAAATCTATCATGCTATCTTTCAGTGGGTCAAAGCCTTCAATATACATTGTACCAACTTGTGATACTCCTATTTTAAAAGTATTAAGGGTAAAGGTCTTAAAGTCTTGGTAAAAAATTTCTTGAGCGGTTTTACCCTCAAGTGATGTACCGGCTTTAAACATTTTTTTTGCAAACTCTTCCACATTTAAATTAGCAATTTGAGCTAATTTATTTAAAATAAGTTCATCGACTAGTGTAGAGGTGGGAGATTTTAGTAGTAATGTATCAGAAATTATTGCTGCACATAGAAGACCAGCAGTGCTTTTTGAAGGCCTAATCCCATTATCAAAGAATATGGATGCTACGATTGTTGAAGTGCTACCTACAGGTTCATTTCTAAAATATATAGGCATGCCAGTTTGCACATCTGCAATTCTATGATGATCAATTATTTCTAGTATTTCAGCATCTTCTATTCCTAATACAGATTGGGCTTTTTCATTATGGTCTACAAGTATGATTTTTTTTCTGTTTTCTGATATTAAATGGTATCTAGATATACTTCCAATGACTTTATTATTTTCATCAGTAACAGGATAACTTCTGTATCTAGTCTCAATCATAATATGCTTTATTTCATCAATAAAATCTTCTGTATTAAAGCTTACAATATTTTTTTTGCTCATAACATAACCGATGGGGATACTTTGAGTTATTAGTCTAGAAGCTGTAAAAGTATCAAAAGGGGTTACTATTATTGTACAGTTATTAGTTTTTGCAAGTTCAATAACTTCATCTGTTGGAGAATGGTTTCCTGTAATTATTAAAAGCGAAGCATTACAATTAATTATTAAGAGCTGGGTATCTTCTCTATCTCCACATATGGCAACATCATCAGCCTCAATTACAGATTTTGTGCTTTCTGGATGCATAGCAGCTACAATAATTTTTCCAGTTATTTCAAATGCATCTTTTGGTTTGCACACGCATTTAGCTGATAGAGTATCTAAAATATTATCAAGAGTTGTATTGCTTTTGGCAAGAATAGTATTGTCCCAAACATCTAAATAGCTTGCAGCAAGATTCGAAACTGATGCCACACCAGCTAATTGATCATGTTCGTCGATAACGGGTAGAGTTTTAGTGCCATTTTTTTTCATAATGGACCAGGCCATTTTAAGAGAAATATCTGGTGAAATTGGAGCTACAACGTCTATATCTAAATCAGAAATTTGCGTTTTAACCGTAGTTATAAGCTCAGGCTGATCTACATTAAAGTAGTTAAGAATAAATTCCGTTTCGCTATTAACTTCACCGAGTCTTATAGGAATTGCAGGTATTTTCCCCATTTTATTTTTAAACTCTGCATAAGCAATAGCAGAGCAAATAGAATCAGTATCTGGATTTCTATGGCCAGTAATATAAATAATGTTTTTCACGTATGGGCCTCCTTGTATTGTTCTTGAGAATATAACAATTATTAGTTGTTATACTCATTGTCATTTTTAATTAGCAATCGTTGCTAATATTATTTTATAATCAAACTCTTATATTGTAAAGAAAAAACCAATGTTAATTAAATAATACACTATATTCTGTTCATATGTAAGTGAATAAATACATATATTAGTATGAATAGAAAATATAGTGACTTATGGGAGCGGCATTGGTTAGCAAATGTTATCTATCTTAGACAAGTATAAGGAGGGTAAGAAAGTGATTAACGAACAAGTGCCAAATAATAATACAAAGGATGATAATAAGCCAAGAGGATCTGTACGTGATAGTAAGAAATTATCAATGGGTCTTACCATAGAGGAGGCTGAAGGTAGATTAAAAAAATATGGATTTAACAAATTAGAAAATAAAAAAAAGATATCCGCGCTTAAAATATTCTTTTCACAATTCAATGATTTTATTACTTGGATATTAATTGTAGCAACAGTGCTTTCAGGACTTATGGGAGAAAAAGCGGATGCAATAACTATATTTATTATAGTTATAATGAATGGAATACTAGGGTTTATTCAAGAGTTTCGAACTGAGAAATCACTGGAGGCACTAAGTAAGCTAGCAGCGCCAACGGCTAAAGTGATTAGAAATGGTGGAGTATTGGTAATAAATGCAATATATTTAGTGCCAGGTGATTTAGTGATTTTAGAAAGTGGAGATAGAGTTCCGGCTGATTGCATTTTGACTGAGGAAAATAATGTAATGCTAGATGAATCTTTACTTACTGGAGAATCTGCTGGAGTAAACAAAAGCGCCAGTTCTAAGGATAATAACATTTATATGGGAACAATACTTCTTACAGGAAAAGCTAAAGCAAAAGTTATAACAACAGGTATGAATACAGAAATGGGGAAAATAGCAGATATGCTTCATAGTATTGAAGAGGAGAAGTCTCCACTTAAAGAGAGACTAGCATATCTTGGGAAAATATTAGTTATGCTTTGTATAATAATTTGCGTAGTTGTAACTTTTATGGGCATCTCGCGTGGACAAGATAAATATGCAATGTTCTTATTGGGAGTAAGCCTTGCAGTAGCTGCAATACCAGAGGGGTTAACTGCTATAGTTACGGTTGCATTAGCACTAGGTGTATCTAGAATGCTTAAAAGGAAAGCTTTAGTTAGAAAATTACCAGCAGTTGAAACTTTAGGTTGTACTTCTGTAATATGTACAGATAAAACGGGAACTCTAACTGAAAATAATATGACGGTAAAATCATTGTATTTTGATGGACAGGTTTACGATGTTGATAAAGGTGAAATTCCATTGAATTTAGTTATGAAAAAAGCATTTACATACTGCAATGATTGTAATTACGATTTTAACGCAAAAAAATTTGAAAAATGCTTGTTTGGTGATCCTACAGAAACTGCTTTAATTAAAGCTTTTTTTGAAAATTCTAAGGAATTACAGGGATTTTTGAATAAATCAAGACGTTTATATGAAATACCATTTAACTCAACAAGGAAAATTATGTCTGTCATTGTTAAAGAAAATGATAAAGAAATTTGCTATGTAAAGGGTGCTCCAGAAAGGGTTATAGAAAAATGCAATTATATATTGCTAGACGGATTGGTGCAGCCGATGCTTCCGAATTATAAGAATCATCTAATAAGGGCTGTAGAGTCAATGTCCTATAAGGCATTAAGGTGCATTGCTTGTGCCTATAAGGTGTCTGGTATCATGAAAAATGATAATTTGGAAACTAATTTAATCTTTATCGGCGTAGCAGGTATAATTGATCCCCCAAGAAAAGAAGTAAAAGATGCAGTTATAAAGTGCAAGATTGCAGGTATAAAGCCTGTAATGATAACAGGGGACCACAAAAATACAGCTTATGCTATCGGAAAAGATTTAGATATATGTAAATATTCGGAGGAGGTTATAACTGGAGATGAGCTAGATAAATTAAGTGATAAGGAACTAGATAAGAATATTGATAATTTAAAAATATTCGCAAGGGTAAGTCCAAAACACAAGCTAAGAATTGTAAAAGCTTTTAAACATAAAAATTATATTGTGGCCATGACTGGAGATGGTGTAAATGATGCCCCAGCTATAAAAGAAGCAGATATTGGGATAGCTATGGGAATATCTGGAACGGATGTAACTAAAGAGGCGGCCTCTATGATTCTTTTAGATGATAATTTTGCAACTATTGTTGCAGCAGTTGAAGAGGGACGTGTAATATATGACAATATAAGGAAATTTATCAGGTACTTACTATCCTGTAATTTAGGGGAAGTGCTTACCATGTTTTTGGCTTCGTTATTCTACTTAGAAAATCCTCTACTTCCAATACAAATTTTATTTGTAAATTTAGTCACAGATGGACTTCCCGCTATTGCTTTGGGCGTGGATCCAGCTGATAGTGATATCATGTTTGAAAAACCTAGAGGAAAGAATGAAAGTGTATTTTCAAGAGGGCTTACAGAAAAAATTGTCATTCGCGGGTGCCTAATTGGTGTTTGTACAATAATGGCGTTTATCGGTGGTAAATATTATGGTATGAATATTAAGGCATGTAGAACATTGGCTCTTGGAACATTAGTTTTATCTCAACTCATACATGTGTTTGAATGTAGATCAGAAAAACAATCTTTATTTGAAATTAATCCCTTTACAAATTTGTACCTAATTGGGGCTGTAGGTATATCCATAATTATGCTGATTAGCATAGTGTATATTCCATTCTTACAGAATGTATTTCATACCATCCCACTTAATTTAGGGCAATGGTTAATCATTTTATTTTTCTCGGGTATTATTTCCTTTATAAATAGTTTGTACTTGTATTTAATGCATAAGCATTAAGTGCCACTTGGCAGTGATATATCACAGTGAGGTATTGATGCGATTTCAAATAATGAAAGCTATATGACATAGTCATATAGCTTTCATTATTTCAGACCGTTGACAAACATAAAATGTAAAACACTCTAATTTAAAATTGGAGTGTTTTTTTCATATTCAAAAAGGATTTTAGGACATCAATGTCGAATATATATAGGATACAAACTTTATAATTCGGAGGGCATTATTATGATTAATGAAAAGAACTTCACACAACAAAAACTAGAAATGGTGTATTTAGAAGATTTAGTTCCTAAAGACCATATTCTGAGAAATATAGATAAATACATGGATTTCTCTTTTATAAGAGAACTGACTAAAAAATATTACTGCTTAGATAATGGAAGACCTGGCGTAGATCCTATTATACTTTTTAAAATGCTGTTTATTGGGTACTTATTTGGAATAAAATCTGAACGACAACTTGTAAAGGACATTGAAGTAAATGTGGCTTATAGATGGTTTCTAGGACTAAGTCTTACTGATCCTATTCCAGATCATTCAACAATTAGCCAAAATAGACGTAGACGGTTTAAAGGTACAGATGTGTTTCAAAAAATATTTGACGAAGTAGTATTTAAGGCTATAAATCTTAAGATGGTAACCGGTAAAATACTTTACACAGACTCTACACACCTAAAAGCAAATGCTAATAAGCGAAAGCTTGTGAAAATTGAAGTTGAAAAAACGCCGAAAGAATATGTAGCTGAACTTAATAAAGCAGTGGAAGAAGATAGAATAAACCATGGTAAAAAACCTTTAAAGGAAAAAGAACCTGTTACCAAAATAAAAGAAACTAAAGTTAGCACAACCGACCCCGACAGTGGATATATGATGAGAGATGGCAAGCCGGAAGGCTTCTCATATTTAGATCACAGAACTGTCGATAGCAGACATAATATAATTACTGATGTGTATGTTACTCCTGGAAACATAAATGATGTTGATCCTTATATCGATAGATTAGATGTGCAAATAAAAAAGTTTAATTTTAATACAAAATATGTTGGTGCAGATGCTGGTTATGCTACAAATCTTATATGTAAAGAACTATATGAGAGGGAATTAAAATCTGTAATGGGATACCGTAGGTCTCCACATACAAAAGGAATGTACACAAAAAATAAATTCCAATATGTTAAAGAGCAGGACATTTACGTATGCCCTGACTTAAGGGCTTTACATTATAAAACGACAACAAGAGAAGGATATAAAGAATATGTTGGTAATGCAAAATATTGCGAGATATGTCCAAATAGAGCTCAATGCTTTTCTGCAAAAAGCAAGTTTAAAACTATTAGAAGACATGTTTGGGAAACGTATAAAGAAGATGTTGTAAAGTTCACCAGAACAGATAAAGGCAGAAATATATATAGAAGAAGAAAAGAAACTATAGAGCGAAGCTTCGCAGATTCAAAACAACTGCATGGGCTTCGCTATTGCCATATGCGTGGATTAGAAAATGTGCAAGAGCAGTGTCTGCTTACAGCAGCAGTGCAGAATATGAAAAAGATAGCTAGCCTGCTATCTTTACTGTTTTTTGATTTTCTAACTAAGAAGATAGTTGTTATTTTAAATTTATCCATAACTCAAAATGCTATCGCATAATTGCATGTAAAAAACCCAGTATAATAAAAAAATTATACTGGGTTTGTAAACAACCTGAAATAATGAAAGCTATATGACATAGTCATATAGCTTTCATTATTTAAAACGTCTGTCAGATCTTATTCTTTGAACTTTTGGAGCATTCCCCTGCATTGGAACCAGGTCCTTTTTGGTAGTCATATTTCTAATGTTTGCAATTTGAATCTGCTCGCTGTGTTCTTTACCTTTTTTACCCTTCATTCCTTGAATTATAACAGAATGACCTTGAAGCACAGATATAAAGTTAACTTTTTTGAACCAACGGTGCTTTTTGAATATGCACTTAGAAATAGATTTACTTCCTTCGGCCTTTACTAAGATGGTTACAGTTAGTTTATAAAATATTCTTAGATAATTTTTTTCTGCTACTTTGACTGATAGAACTCGACCTTGTGCTTGAGTAAGTCTATCGCCATATCTCTTTAAATAAGCCTGTGTATAACTATTAGTAATTTTGTCTTTAAATCCCATCAGTATTACTCCTTCACAACAAAAATTATAAAAAATATAAAAAGTCAATAAGCTTATTATATCGTATGTTGTAATTTAACTCAAGTATTAAAAAAATGGCTACTATTAATATTTATTATTAAAATTCTATAAGAAAAAAAATATATACGCATAAATTTAGAAAATATTATTATTTCTTAATGATAATATTTGTTCCTAAATTGGTGATTTGAGAATATTAATATAATAAAGAATTGAAAGGAGGAGGAATATGAATAGAGAATTAACTCCAAAAGATATTATATATGAATTTGACATTGAAGATATGAGTACAAAAGAAGAATTATATACTATGCCTCAATATTATGATGTAATAGAAAATATTAAAACTGCCATGAGTATAGATAAAGAGGGTTTTAATATTTATTTAATAGATGACTTTTCAAAAGAAACCATTAAAGAGATTATGAAATATGTAAATAAAAGTTTCGAAAATAAGAGCAAACCAAAAGACATTTGTTATGTACTATATGAAGATGAAAAATCTCCTAAACCTATTTTTGTAAGTAATGGAGGGGCTAATAAGCTAAAAGAGACATTTGAAGAAATGCAGAATGAATATTTAGGGTGCACATTTCAGTTTTATAACAATTCTGCAAATAAGGAAATTGAAGACATTCAGGAAAATATTCAAAAGAAAAGAAATAAATTAATTGGTAAGCTAATAGATACAGCAAAAGAGAAAGGTTTTGATATAAAATCCACTAATAGCGGATTCACATTCATTCCTTTAAGTGATGAAAAGGAAATGTCTGAAAATGAATATGAAACATTGGATAAAGGGGAAAAAGATAATATTTTATACACGGCAACTATGTTAAAAGAGAATGCTCGCGAAACATTAGAGGAACTAAAAGATTCTGAAGGAGAAGACTTAGAGAAAATAAAACAACTAATGGAAGTGTACTATAAAAATGAAATGAATGATTTAAAAGAAGAATATAAAAATTTGTTTATGGAAGATGAATCTGTACAAAATTATTTTGATATAGTATGCAATGATATTGAAAAAAGACTTATAGATAATTATTCTTTAAGTTATGATGATGACGAGGAAAAGATAAATGAAATTATATACAAATATGCTATAAATGTAATGGTAGATAATAGTGAAAATCAAATTCGTCCAGTAATATTTGAACAAGATCCTAATTTGACAAACTTACTTGGAAATATAGAGTATGAAAATCACAAAGGGGTTTATTCTACAGGTATAGAATTTATAAAAAGCGGTAGTATACTAAAAGCAAATGAAGGGTGTTTGATAATTAGAGCAAATGATTTACTAAAGGATGCTGCGGCTTATCATAATTTGAAAAAAACATTATTAACAGAGGAGGTAGATTCGGCTTATAACAGAAACTCTTATGAGATTGGATCTTTAAATGCATTTAACCCAGAACCTATACCAGTTAAGGAAAAGATAATTCTTATTGGAAACTATGAGACTTATGACTTGCTTTATAACTATGATGAAGACTTTAGAAAAATTTTCACTATAAAAGCAGAATGTAATCCAGTGCAGAATATAGACAATTATTTAAAGAAATCTCTTGTATTTGAGATAAATAAAACTTGTTGCGAAAACAATTATAAGTTTCTTACAAAAGGAGCTATAAGAGAAGTAGCAAAGATTTTATCACGGAAAGCACAGAGTAGAGAAAAGATATACTATGACAAATATGAAATAAATAAGCTACTAATCTTAGCTAACAATAAGGTTATAGGAGAAAATAAAAAAGAGATTAGTGAAGGAGATATAATTGAGGTAGGCTATAAAAAAGACATCATGGAAAAGGAAATTTTAGACAATTATACTGAAAAAAAGATGCTTATTGATGTTATAAATAGTAGAATTGGACAAGTGAATGGATTATCGGTAATGGATACAGGATATTTTAGTTTTGGTAAGCCAATAAAGATTACCTGTTGCTGCTATAAGGGAGAAGGTAATATTATAGATGTCCAAAAGGAGAGCAATCTAAGTGGAAGTATCCATAGTAAATCTATTAATATTTTAAAGGGATATATAAGTACTATTAATGGCGGATTTACTAAATTACCGGTAGATTTTCACCTAAGCTTTGAACAAATCTATGGAAAAATAGATGGTGATAGTGCATCGGTTGCAGAAATAATGTGTATGCTCTCAGCGCTAAGTAAGATACCTATAAAACAGAGCATTGCAATCACTGGTTCGGTAAATCAATTTGGTGAGGTCCAACCTATAGGAGGAGTAAACGATAAAATAGAAGGTTTCTTTGCAGCATGCAAAGCAATTGACTCAATAAAGGATAAAGGTGTAATGATACCTTTGTCAAATGCAGTAGACTTGGTTTTAAATGAAGAAGTTGAAAGCGAAATTAAAAATGGAAACTTTCATATATATACGATGACATCTATAGAGGATGCAATTGGAGTGCTAATGGGAAATCCTGATATTAGCTTTGATGCTGTAATGATAGCTATTAACAAAGAATTAAAAAAATATAGCAAAAAATGATGAACAGCTCCGCGGGAGATGAAGCTTCCTAGGTTATTATTTAATAATAGATATTAAATAAGCAGGACTAAATTGTCCTGCTTGCTTTGCTACACGTTAAATCTAAAGTTAACTACATCGCCATCTTGCATAATATACTCTTTTCCTTCAAGTCTATACAGTCCTTTTTCTTTAGCAGCAGCTTCGGAGCCACATTCAACTAATTTATCAAAGGAAACTATTTCTGCTCTTATAAAACCTCTTTCTATATCCGAATGGATTTTCCCAGCGGCAGCAGGGGCTTTAGTTCCAATGTTTATAGTCCATGCTCTTATTTCTTGAGGTCCTGCAGTTAAAAAGCTCATTAAACCGAGTAGTTTATAACTTGAGTGGATAAGTTTATCAAGGCCCGTCTCAGTAAGACCATATTCCTTTAGAAGTTCCATTTTTTCATCATCATCCAAAGTGGATAATTCTTCTTCAAGTCTGGCGCAAACTACAATTACTTCTGAATTCTCATTCGCAGCAAATTCTTTAACTTTTTTTACCATATCATTTTCTGTGTTACCAGACATTAAATCATCTTCGCTTATATTTGCAGCATATAATACTGGTTTTGCAGTAATTAAGAAAAGAATACTTACAAAAGCGGCTTCTTCTTCGTTAAACTCTAATGTTCTTACTGGAAGATTTGCTTCAAGGTGTTCCTTTATTCTTTCCATAAGAGCATATTCCATTTTTGCTGTTTTGTCACCAGAACGAACAAGTTTTACTGACTTTTCCATTCTTCTTTCTAATACATCAAGATCAGAAAAAATAAGTTCTAAATTAATAGTATCTATATCACGTGTAGGATCGATATTACCGTCTACATGTATGATGTTGTCATCATTAAAACATCTTACCACATGAACAATAGACTCTACTTCTCGGATGTGAGATAAAAATTTATTACCCAAACCTTCTCCTTTGCTTGCTCCTTTTACAAGGCCTGCTATATCATAAAATTCAATTGCAGTACGAATTATTTTTTTACTATTATAAATAGTTTGTAGTACATCCAATCTTTTGTCAGGTACACTTACAACACCTATATTTGGTTCTATAGTACAAAATGGGTAATTAGCAGATTCTGCACCTGCTTTTGTTATTGCATTAAACAGTGTGCTTTTTCCTACATTTGGTAAACCTACAATTCCTAGCTTCATATATATGTACATTCCTTTCTTGCATTTAATATTATTAATTTCTTATAAATTATACCCTACATCGTAATGCATTTCAAGAAAGTAAATTAGCACAATTGTTTAATTTGAAATGCGTAGTCTGATAATTATGTATTTTAAGTTAATAAATTCAAATAAAATCATAAAAAAGTTTAATTGTTTTTAAAAAATAAAAATAAAACAATAAAACAAGAAGGAATTTTCATTTTTCTATAGAATTATACTTGTTAGTGGTTTAAAATGGTTTAAAGTGGTTCGAAGTGGAGTAAGTTCATAAGGTAGGGGATAAAATGTTTATTGGTGAATATCAACATGCCATTGATAGTAAAAACAGAATGATTATTCCCACCAAATTTCGAGAGGGATTAGGCAGTGAATTTATATTGACTAAGGGCCTAGATGGATGCTTATACATATATACAACGCTTGAGTGGAATATAATGGAGGAAAAATTAAAGAAACTTCCATTGACGAGTAAAGATGCCAGGGCATTTGTACGGTTTTTCTTCTCAGGTGCTAATGAAATAACAGTAGATAAGCAAGGCAGAGCTTTAATACCACAGAATTTATGCGAATATGCAGGCCTTCAAAAGGAAATAGTAAGCATAGGAGTATCAACTAGAATAGAAATATGGTCTAAGGATAAATGGGATAAATATAATGAATCAGATATTAATTTTGATGAAATAGCAGAAAAAATGAATGAATTAGGCATATAAAAGGAGATTAAAAATGGAATTTAAACATGTATCAGTTTTATTAAATGAGTGTATTGATGCGCTAGATATTAAAGAGGATGGAATTTATGTTGATTGTACATTAGGAGGTGCAGGGCACTCCTTAGAAATCTTAAAAAGACTGTCACCTAAAGGACGGTTAATTGGAATTGACCAAGATGAAGATGCATTAAAAGCTGCAAAGGAAAAAATCAAAGAATATAACAATGTTACATATGTACATGATAATTTTTATAACATTGGAGCAATACTTGACAAACTTAAAATAGAAAAAGTAGATGGGATTTTTATGGATTTAGGGGTGTCGTCATATCAATTAGATAATGCGGAACGTGGGTTTAGCTACATGAGGGATGCGAATCTTGATATGAGAATGGATAGAAGCAAAGGTATAACAGCATATGATGTGGTAAATAACTACGAAGAGCCACAGATAGCAGAGGTTTTAAGAAATTATGGCGAAGAAAAATTTTCGAAAAGAATTGCTAATTTCATAGTAGATAGAAGAAAAGATAAACCAATCAATACTACTTTGGAACTAGTGAATGTTATAGATGCAGCGATTCCCGCAAAGTTTAAGAGAGATGGAGGCCATCCAGCTAAAAGAACATTCCAAGGAATAAGAATCGAAGTTAATGGGGAATTAAAAATATTAGATAAAGCAATTGAGGATGGAATAGCTAGACTACATCGCGGTGGGAGAATGGCGATAATTACATTCCAGTCACTTGAAGATAGAATTGTTAAAGTTAAATTTAAAAGTTTAGAAGATCCATGCAAATGTCCAAAAGAGTTACCTATGTGTGTGTGTGGTAAAACACCAATCGTGAAACTTATAAGTAGAAAACCTATAAGGGCAACAGAGACAGAGATAGAAATAAACTCAAGAAGTAGAAGTGCAAAACTAAGAGTGGCGCAAAAAAATTAGTTCTAAATTGTGGATGGGGTGAATAAAGTGATAATAGAAAAAAATAAGTTTATAATGGATGGAAATACAGTTTTAGCACCATATGAGCCATTAAAAAAACGAAAATATGAAGATTTAGAAAAATCACGAAAACAGACACAAAGCAGTAAAAATCTGAAGGAAATGAAAAAGAAAAAAAGAGTTCTTTTAAATATTAGTTTAGGGTTTGTTATTGGAATGATAACCATTGCTAGATATTGTATGATTTATAATTATCAAGATGCGACTTCTAAAGTTAAAGCTGAAATAGAAATGGTCAGTAAAGAAAATGACGCGTATGATGTAGAACTAATGAAGTTTAGAAATATAAGTTACGTTGAGAAAACAGCGACGACAAAACTTCATATGGTTAACCCAAAGGTTAGTGACATACAATACTTAAATTTGAGTAAAAACAATTTAGAAACAAAAGAAGAGTTAGAAGCGAAAACAAGTAACGACGTAATAGATAAAATTAAAAATATTATTTTTTAATTACTGTTTGCTTTGAAGAATTAGCAAGGAGGACATAAATTGGCAAAAGGAGAGTATAGAGACAAGGTAGTAGTTAAGCGTAGAATGTTGGTTGTCTTTTTCATGCTTTTTCTTTTGCTTTTTCTATTAATTAGTAGGTTGAGCTACGTAATGATAGCTAAAGGGAAGGAATATAAAGAAAAAGCAATTTTGCAGTGGACAAGTGACGTTCGGATTGCACCAAAGAGGGGAAGGATCTTAGACAGAAATGGAGAAGATTTAGCTATAAGTGCAAATGTATTTAGAGTGGATTTAGATCTTAATTCGCTACGTGAAACTACTAAAAAAAACAAGCTAAGTATGAACGATATTGCACCAGAAATCGCTAAAATACTTGGAATGGAATCTAGTGAAGTTTTACCTGTTTTGACTAAGACTAATTCAAAGGGGAAACCTATTGGAGCAGCGATTTTAAAGAGAAGAATAGATAAAGCTACAGCTGATAAAATTAATGATTTTTCGAAAAATCAAAAGCTTCGAGGAATTGTTATTACTGGAGATACAAAAAGATATTATCCCAATGGGAATTTCTTAGCAAATGTTGTAGGGCATACGAATTCTGATGGCAATGGACTTACAGGTGTTGAATTGTATTACAATAAATATCTATCAGGTATACCTGGAATAAAAATTTCAGAAACCGATAGAAAAAGTGAAGAATTGCCTTATACAATCTCAGATTATACAAAGCCTATAGAGGGTAAAGATGTAGTACTTACTATTGATGAGATGATTCAATATTTTTGTGAGAAAGCAGCTTCGCAGGCTATGATTGACAATAAAGCGAAAGCAGTTAGTATAATTGCAATGAATCCTAAAAATGGAGAAATATTGGGGATGGTTAATAAACCAGATTATAATCCTAATGACCCTTGGGACCTTACTAAAAATTTTGATGAAAATCAAAAGGCATGGAGAAATAGAGCAGTAAGTGATACGTTCGAGCCGGGGTCTATTTTTAAAGTGTTTACGGCTACAGGGGCTATGGAAGAAGGGCTAGTTAAGGAAGATGATAAATTTAACTGTACTGGTAGCACTGTAGTTTTAGGTAAAGCAGTAAAGTGTTGGAAAACCACAGGGCATGGATCTCAAAATTTTGTGGATATATTAAAAAACTCTTGTAATGTTGGATTTATGGAACTTGGTAGAAGACTTGGTCCAGAAAAACTAAATAAATACATTGAATTATTTGGATTTGGTAAAAAAACTGGTATTGATTTAAATGGAGAAGCACTCGGAATAATTAGAAAAGCTAAAGATATGACTGCTCTTGATGTAGCAGTAACATCCTTTGGGCAAGGGAATACCTTATCTTGTATACAGTATATGAAGGGCTTTAACGCTATTGCAAATGGGGGAAAACTTATAACGCCTCATGTTATGAAAGAGATAGTAAATTATGATGATTTAAATAATAAAAAAGTTCTGCAAAAATATTCAAATTATAATGAAAGAAAAATAATGGATGAAGGAGTTGCAAAGCAGCTTCGATCTTACCTTGAGCAGGTTGTAGAAAATGGTGGTGGTAAAAAGGCATTTATTGCAGGATACCATATTGCCGGAAAGACAGGGACAGCTCAAAAAATTAATACTGCAGGAGCTGGCTATGCACCAGGAAAATATGTATCATCATTTGCAGGAATGGCGCCTGCAAATGATCCTCAGATAACCTTATTAATTAATATTGATGAACCAGACCCCTCTTGGTATTATGGTGGTCAGATTGCAACAGTAGTTGGAAAGCAAGTTTTTAATGATGTTTTTAATTATTTATCATTTAAATCTGATGCTTCAAAGGAGGAAACTTCAAAAAGCTTATTAAAGGATGTTATTGTGCCTGAAGTAAGGGGCCTTAAGAAGTCGGAGGCAGAAAAGTCATTGAAAGATAATAATTTAAAGGTAAAATTAAGTTCAGATGGAGAAGTTATTACTGATATGACTCCGAAACCTGGATATACGGTTAAGGAAGGAACTGAAATTATTTTACACACTGGTGAATTAAAAAAAGATAATAATATGGTCATGGTTCCAAATATAATAGGAAGTAGCCCGGAAAAAACTACTGCACTTCTAGGAAGTCTTGGACTAAAAGCTAAATTCGTTGGTAATGGAATAGTCGCAGAGCAAAGCATAGAATGCAAAGAAGTGAAAAAAGGAACTACGATAACAATTCATTTAGATATTACGGCTGATTAGTTAAAGCATCATCTTCGATGCTGTAATATTAATGACTTCAGAAGTAAATTTATATCCCACTGAATATTTTACTTTATTATAGTATGTAACACCTACTTTTAGAAAAGCGTGATTTTACTTCTGAAATGTCATTAAATATAGTGTATAATTAGGTGATAGGCACATGAAAATAAAACCGACAGGACTCAGCAATTCTGAGCTGTCGGATTTGCCATGTAAAAGGGGAATAGATATTTTTTTTGTTAAGCATATTTTATGTGATGATTTAAAGGAGTGGTAATATGAATTTTGAAAAAATTATGGAGAATATTAATTTCAATTTAATCCAGGGTAACATTGATATTGATATAAAGGGAATTCAATATGATTCAAGAAAAATTAAAGAAGGGGATGTGTTTTTCGCTGTAGAAGGGTATAATCTTGATGGTCATAAATATATACAAAATGCAATTAACAATGGAGCAGTTGCTGTTGTGTGCCAGAAAAATATAGAAGAGCATTTAAACTGTGTGGTGATTAGAGTAGAAGATAGCAGAAAAGCATTGGCCATAAGTGCAGCTAATTACTATGAAAATCCAAGTCGTAACATGAAAATGATAGGAGTTACAGGTACTAATGGAAAAACAACTTCAGCTTTTATGATTAAAGCTATTTTGGAACAGCAAGGATACAAAGTTGGACTTATTGGAACTATAGCAAATTATATTGGAGAAAAGAAAATTCATACAGAGAGGACTACTCCTGAATCACTTGAATTACATGAACTTTTCAAGGAAATGGTGGAGTCGGGTGTGGATTATTGTGTTATGGAGGTGTCTTCGCACTCTTTAAGTTTAGATAGAGTATATGGAATAGAGTTTTGCGAAAGTATTTTTACAAATTTAACTCAGGATCATTTAGATTTCCATAAAACCTTTGAAAATTATTTTAATGCAAAATTAAAGTTATTTGAGTTAAGTAAAAGCGCTGTAATTAACATTGATGATATATATGGAGCAAAAGTCTATAGTTTAATTAAAAGTAGCAAATTAAGCTATGGATTAAATGGCAATGCAGATATTATGGCAAGTGATATAAAAATGCATTCAAGGGGAAGTGAATTTACATTAGAGTACAAAGGAAACTCTTTTGAAATAGAATTGAGTATACCAGGAAATTACAATATATATAATGCGCTTGGGTCTATAGCAGTTTGCTTAAATCAGGGAGTGGACCTAGCTAAAATTAAACTAGCTCTACAAAAGATTCAAGTGCCTGGGCGTTGTGAACTTGCTTACAATAACCATAAGTTGGGATTTGAAATAATTTTAGATTATGCACATACGCCAGATGCATTAGAAAATATACTAAAAACTGTCAGGGAATTTACAAAGGGTAAACTTATAAGCGTTTTTGGTTGTGGTGGAGATAGAGATAAAGCCAAAAGAGCTATAATGGGCAAAATTGGAACTCAGCTAAGCGATTTTTCATTAATAACTTCAGATAATCCAAGAACTGAAGATCCTATGCAAATAATTAATGATGTAGCATTCGGTATTGAAAAACATAATTTCGAAATTATAGAGAATAGGCGCGCGGCTATAAAACGAGCAATTGAAATTGCAAGATGCGGTGATATAATTGTTATCGCAGGAAAAGGGCATGAAGACTATCAAGTTTTGAAAGAAAAAACTATACATTTTGATGAGCGAGAAGTTGTCTCAGAGATAATAAAGGAGCTATTTTAGATGGAATATATTAGTTTTGACGAGATATTAGAGGCAACTGGGGGTAAAATAGTAGTTAAAGGTGAAAGCGCCTTGCATCAAGGCGAGAATACATTATATAATAATGTTTGCATAGATACAAGAACTATAAAAGAGAAGGATATTTTTATCGCATTAAAGGGTGAAAATTTTAATGCTAATGATTTTATCGTTGAGGCTAGCAAAAAAGGAGCTTCAATTTGCATAATTGATGAAATGAAGTTTGATAAAGCGCTGCTTAATAAGAAAACAGCTGTAATTAAGGTGGTGGATACTAGAAAAGCACTACTTAATCTTGCAAAATTTTATATAAATAAGCTAGATTTAAAAGTAGTAGGAATTACCGGATCTACAGGCAAAACGTCCACAAAGGATTTGGTTGCAGCAGTTCTTGGCGCAAAATTCAAAGTTTTTAAAACTTTGGGCAATTTTAATAATGAAATAGGGTTACCTATGATGATATTTAAGTTAGATAAAAGTTATGATGTTGCAGTCCTCGAAATGGGTATGAGTGATTTTGGAGAAATTCATAACTTATGTGAGACTTCAAAACCGAGTATTGCTATTATTACTAACATTGGAATGTCTCACATTGAAAATCTTAAAACTAGAGAAAATATATTAAAAGCTAAAATGGAGATAACAGATTTTTTTAGTAAAGACAGTATTTTAATTGTAAATTCAGATAATGATTTATTAGAAGATGTGAACACGGCAAATTATAGACTTATAAGAACAGGAATTGATTCTGAAGCTGATTTAAAAGCATGCGATTTAAATGTAGAAGAAAATAAAATAACATTTCGCATAATGGACAAGAAAAATTTAATAGATAATATTATTGAGGTGAATATACCAGGACGGCATAATATACTAAATTCAATGCTAGCAGTAGCTTGTGCAAGGGCAATGGACATGAGTTATAATGAAATTGCTCAAGGGTTTAAAAAGTTAGAAGCTACGTCTATGCGTTTAGATATAACAAAAGGTAAAAAGTTTACTATAATTAATGACTGCTATAATGCTAGCCCAGATTCAATGATGGCCGCAATTGATGTGCTTTGCGATATTAGTGGGAATTATAAAATTGCGATTCTTGGTACTATGAGGGAACTCGGAAATAGTGCCACGCAGGCACATAAACAAGTCGGAGAATATGCAAAACGTAAAAATATTGATTTATTAATTACTTTAGGTGAGTTTAACGAAGCATATAAAGAAGGATTTAACGATATAGATAAATATAGAAGTTTTCAAACCTATAATGAGGTAGTTTCCTTTTTGGATGGAATGATCAATCAAAATGATGTTGTTTTAGTTAAAGCTTCAAGATATATGAAATTTGAGAGCATAGTTAGCAAACTAACGAATTTACATTCGTTTGTGAATCTAGATTCACATACGAATATAAATGCTAAAGAGGTGATAGAAAAATGAGCTTAATTATTTATTCGGTTTTAATTGCATTTTTCCTATCAATTATACTAGGGCCATTAATAATCCCTATGTTACATAAGCTTAAATTTGGTCAAAATATAAGAGCAGAAGGACCTAAAAGTCATCTGAAAAAAGCAGGGACACCTACTATGGGTGGCATAATATTTATGATTTCTACAATAATTACAATGTTAATCCTTGTTAGACATACAAGCGCTGAAGCTAGGATTGCAGTGTATTGTTTTATAGCATTTGGATTAATAGGACTTATTGATGATTTGTTAAAAATAATACGTAAACAAAATGAAGGACTTACATCTAAACAAAAGATGTTACTTTTGGTTGTAGTATCAGGTTTAATTGGTTATTACTCTTCACTTAAAATAGGAACGGATATAATGTTACCATTTTCTGATAGAGTTATAAAATTGGGTGTTTGGTATGTGCCTTTTATTATTGTATATTTTGCAGCAACCACAAACGCAGTTAATTTAACAGATGGATTAGATGGTCTAGCTACCTCAGTTACAATAGTAGTTATGACATTCTTTGCATTGGTTAGTAATATGATGTTTCATACGACTCTTGCGATATTCTGTGCTGCGCTTGCGGGTGCATTATTAGGGTTCTTAAAATACAATTCTTATAAAGCACAAATTTTTATGGGAGATATGGGAGCACTTGCACTTGGTGGCGCAGTAGCTGCAGTTGGTATGATACTAAAATCACCTTTTTTAGTTGCAATTGTAGGTGGCGTATATGTTATAGAGACTCTATCTGTTATTATTCAAGTTTCAGTATTTAAGGCTACAGGTAAGAGAGTATTTAAAATGTCTCCAATTCATCACCATTTTGAATTAAGCGGATGGCACGAAACTAAGGTTGTTGCAGTATTCTCCATTGTAACAGTGATTTTTTGTTTAATTGGATTTCTATCCTTTTCCTATTAGTGACGTAAGGAGGATATAGTATGAAAAAATACAAGGTTAAAATGGGGCAAATAGATTTTGTATTATTTGCAACCATAATGCTTCTTGTGGCAATCGGAGTGGTAATGGTTTATAGTTCTAGCTCATATTATGCGGCTTTTAAATCTAACGATCCAGAATTGTTTTTTAAAAAGCAATTTATGTGGGCATGCATTGGCTGTGTTTTTATGGTTACAGCTATTAAAACTGATTATCATATTATAAAAAAATACACTGGAATTATTATGATATTTACTGCAATATCTTTACTTGCTGTATTTGCATTCTCACCCATAAATTTCTCTAGACGGTGGATTCCATTAGGATTTGCAAAATTTCAACCATCAGAAGTTGCAAAATATGCTATAGTATTATATATGGCTAAAAGCTTAGATTTAAAAGGGGAAAAAGTCAAAGAATTCGTTAAAGGGGTACTTCCATACCTATTAGTTTCGGGCTTTTATGCAGGTTTAATTTTGTTGGAGCCAAACTTAAGTATAGCAGCTATTATAATGATCGTTACTGTAATTATTTTATTTGCAGTAGGGGCAAGATTTCAACATCTTTTTGCTATAGGGTCATCTCTAGTAGCTGCGGTTGTTGCTCTAGCAATTTTTGAACCATATAGATTGGCTAGGGTTATGAATTTTAGAAACCCTTTTGATGATAGCCAAGGTAAGGGGTATCAATTAGTTCAATCATTACTTGCACTTGGGTCAGGAGGATTTACTGGTTCAGGAATTGGACAATCAAGGCAAAAATGTTTATATATACCCGAACCACATACGGATTTTATTTTCGCAATAATTGGAGAAGAATTAGGGCTAATCGGATGCGGTTTTATAATTTTATTATTCATTATTTTTGTATGGCGTGGTATTAAAATAGCAGTTACAGCGAAAGATATGTATGGTACTATTTTAGCTATAGGGATTACATCTGTTATAGCTGTTCAAGCAATTATTAATATAGCAGTAGTTACTGGGTCAATGCCAGTAACAGGTGTGCCGCTACCTTTTATAAGTTATGGAGGTTCAGCTCTGCTTTTCAATATGTTTGCAATGGGAATACTTTTAAATGTGTCAAGGCAAACTGTAAATAAAAATTAGAATAAAAGGCATGCATATGTGCATGCCTTTTTCTATGCTTAATATTGCAAAATATTAATTTTTTTTAAATACTGATAAATACATTGAAATTGAGATGTAAATAATTAAGTTAAGTGTTATTATATAATAGAGACAAATTTTAGACCACATTTATGTAAATAAACTTGGTTATTCGGTATAATCTACAAATTTAGTGTGTTGTATTTTAATAAGCTAATTTGTAAAAAAATATATATTATTGAATGCGAGGAAGTGAATGACAAAAAAGAGTAATAATCTTAAAAGAGGAAATTATATTATAAAAAATAAAGAAAAATTATTACATAGAAGAAAAAGCAAAAAAAAAGTAAAGTATTTAATGTTACTAGTAATAATTATGATATCTACATTAATTACATTATGCATTAAATTACCTTATTTTAACGTTAAAACTATTGAAATTGTAGGAAATATGAATGCTTCTAAAGTCGAAATCAATGATACGGCGAGTATTCACTTAGGGGGTAATATTTTTTCTGAAAGTTTCAACGATAGCAAGCAACAAATCATGAAAAATCCGTATATAGTAGGTGTAAAAGTTAGGAAAGACCTTCCTAATAAGATTGTAATAGAAATAGAGGAAAGAGTAGCTGTGTTTTATGGTAAATTAAACAACGCTTATTATATTCTAGATAACAAAGGTATTTTGCTTGAAAAAAGGTCGAACGTTAAAGATATGAACTTAGTGAATTTAATTGGATTCGATTTTGAAAAGTGTGAAGTGGGCAATTTAATTGCGCCAAAGGATGATAGGAAAATAAATATTGCAGTGGAAATAACAAATATTATTAATGATTATAGAAAGAATAAAGGCAATAATATTATAACAATGGTAGATGTAAGCAATGTATTGGATATCAAGGTTTATGCTGGGGAAATGTGTATTAAATTTGGTACAAGCGAAGACTTGAAAAACAAATTTAATAAGTCGATAAATATTATTACACAACCTCAATATAAGAGTGCAAAGGGATATGTAGATGTTAGTTCAAAAAGCAATCCAGTTGTTTTTATAGAACAAAAGGGTAAAAAATAACAATATTTATCTCCCCCGGAGAGTAGCAAGGAGGAAGTCTATGAAGAAGTTTAGATCCCAAATATCTATTGGTATAGTATGTGTATTATTAGGATTTATGATCTCTTACCAATTTAAAATGATAGGAAAACAAAATTCAGCAGCAGTAGTAGATACCAATAAGAATACACCAGAAATTATAACTGAAAACGAACAACTTAAAATAAGCAAAGAAGTTATGCAGAAAAAGATAGATGATTTAGATGCTAAAACGGCAAAATATGAAAAGACGAACATGGGAGATAATGAAAAAAGTGAGTTACTATATAAAGAATTGGAAGAAACAAGAATTCTTACTGGACAAATCGAAGTAGAAGGTCAAGGTATTATAGTTTATATAGATCCTAAGAGTGACATTTTTGGTAGTAACACTGAAAATCAGCAGGCGATAAACGATGTGGATTTAGCTCATATAGTAAATGAGTTAAATTCAGTAGGTGCTGAAGCGATTTCTATTAATGATATTAGGTTAACTACCAGGAGTGGAATAAGAAATGCTGGAAATGCAATTATTATAAATGATGAAAGGATTTCTTATAGTAAAAGGGTCACTATTAAAGCAATTGGAGATAAAACTAGATTAGAAGGCGCTATAAAATTCCCAGGAACAATCTCACAATTCTTGAGTAGTGCGTGTGATGTAACTACTAATACAGTAGATAAAGTTGTGATTTCTAAATATAACAAAGTATATAAATTCGAGTATGCAAGACCAGTAGAAAAGAAGTAGAGGTGATTAAATGGTTGCTTTCGTAGGGTTATTAATAGGAATTATATTAGGAGTTGTGTGGAATGTTGATATTCCAGTTGGATTTTCTCCGTATATTTCTGTAGCAATTTTTGCGTGTTTAGATTCAGTTTTTGGTGCATTAAGAGGTTCAATTTCACATAATTTTAGAGCCGATATTTTTATATCAGGGTTTTTTGGAAATGCAGTGTTAGCTGTAGCGATGGTCTATCTAGGCGATAAATTAGGAATTCCAATTTATTTAGCTGCAGTTATAGTATTTGGCGGAAGAATATTTGAAAATTTTGCGATTATTAGGCGGCTTTTAATAGATAAAACAAAATCTCATTAATGAGGTGATTAAATGAAAAATAATGAAGCTACCGTTTTTGTTTTTATTGCTTCAATAATCCTAGGACTTCTTATTGCTATGAATATCGGATTTGAGGGGAAAAATACTGTTTTAGATGTAAAACAGTATGATGTAGCCTACAATGAGAGAACTAAATTGTATTCTGAATTAAGCAATTTAAAAGAAGAATATTATAAAACTTATTCAAAGCTCGAAAAATATGATAGTAGCGATGAAAAAAAAGCTGAAATTACTAAAGTTATTCAAGATGAAGTTAGTAATAATAATATATTCTTAGGGAAGACTGACGTTGAAGGTCCTGGAATTGAAATTATATTAGATGATGCTGATAATTATGTTAATAGTGATCAGTTAATTCATGATAATGATGTTATTCAAGTGATAAATGACCTCAAAAATGCAGGGGCAGAAGCAATTTCTGTTAATGGAGAAAGGATTATTTATGATAATTATGGATTTTGCGGTGGGCCTTATATCAATTTACATGGGGTTAAGATAGTAAGCCCATTTTATATCAATGCCATAGGGAATAAAGATGTGTTGTATAATTATTTAACGCTAGACCAAACCTATATGACATTATTGAAGACTAGAAATGTTAAAGTTAATATTCTTAAGACGGATAATGTAGAAATAGCGGCATATACGGGCTATTTTAAATATAATTATATGAATCCCACAAAAAAATAAATTGGTATAATTAAAAATAATATTAATTTATAAAAAAATGAAGGAATTTTATGTTTAATGAAGAAATAAGTAGAAATAGGAGATGACAATTAATAATTGTTTTATGTCAGAAAGATTATTAAGGAGGGGACGGATAGTTGACTATTGGGGAAGCTTATAACAAAATAAAAAGCGAGATTCCAGAAAATGTAACACTAATATGCGTTTCTAAGACTAGACAAATTGATGAAATAAAAGAAGCATACACATCTGGGGCTAGAGATTTTGGAGAGAATAAAGTACAAGAATTAATTGGAAAATATGATAGCTTAGACATTGATGCTAGATGGCACTTTATAGGACATTTACAGACAAATAAGGTGAAATATATAGTTGGAAAAGTTTATCTTATTCATTCTTTAGATAGCGTACATTTATTGCAAGAAATTGAAAAGCGTTATGCTTCTAAAAATGAAATTGCCAGGGTTTTAATTCAGATTAATATAGGAAAAGAAGCTGCAAAGACAGGTATAGCTGTTGAAGAAGTAAGTTCTATAATAAAAGTGTGTGAAGAATGTAAAAATGTGAAAATTAAAGGACTAATGGCTACAATTCCTATCGGTAACGATGAAAGTTCTAGAGGATACTTTACCCAGATGAAAACTATATTTGATGATTTAAAAGCTTTTAAATATAAAAATGTTTCCATGGAAATCCTATCATTAGGTATGAGTAAAGATTTTCAAATTGCGTTAGAACAAGGCGCTAATATGATAAGACTTGGGGAGAAAATATTTGGTAAACGAGATTACAAGAAACTGGAGGTATAAAAATGTCAAGTAAAGTAATGAATAAGGTTATGGGGTTTTTAGGTATGGCAGAGGAAGAAGAGGATGAAGTTCAAGAAATGGAGAATGAAGAGGAAAATGTGGATATTGAATCATTGATGAATGCAAACAAAAAGCAAAGTAAGGTAGTAAATATTCATACCTCGACATCTACAAAAGTAGTTATCATAAAACCAGATGATTTTGATGAAGCAACTACCATAAGCGATAATTTAAAAGCTAGAAAAATCGTAGTAGTTAACACTAATGGATTAGAAGCTAAAACTGGTCAAAGATTATTAGATTTTGTTGGAGGAGTATGCTACGCTTTAAGTGGTGAGCTTCAGCAAGTAGAAAAAGGAGTGTATATAATGTCTCCTTCTAATGTAGAAGTTGATAATGCATTGAAAAATGAACTAAGCTCAAAAGGAATTTTTAATTGGAATAAATAAAATGAAAACATTTTAAGGGGAGCAATGAATAATTGTTGTTACCATTTGAGAAGTTCAGGAGGTTATAAAACTTGTATAGATTAATTGGAATGATTTTTAATGTGTTAGAGTATGCAATTATCATAGAAGTGGGTTTGTCTTGGGTTTATAGGGGGAGGTCAAACCAATATATAGAATTATTACATAAAATCACAGGACCTCTATTAGAGCCAGGTAGAAAAGTTCAAGAGAAATATTTTAGTAATACAATGGTAGATTTTTCACCAATAATTGCACTTATTATTTTGATGATTTTAAGAAAAATTGTGTATATTATACTGTGAATAATTTAGTAAGGTAGGATTTAAATGGAAAAAAATGAATTTCTTAATAGTATAGATTGTGATGATAAAAATTTAATTTCTAATATATTTAATAAAATGCAAATAGCTGAAAAGACAAATAAAATCATATTTACTAATGATTTTATAACTCCAGCTATATGGAATCAAACTTCCGCTATATGCGAAAAGTATAAAACAAAAGCATTCACTAATGGTATATTTAAAGAGGCTGACAGGAGAATGTTATCATTTTCAGTTGGCGGAGAACCTGAAGAATATCCTATAGATTTATTGAAAATAATCAACAAATCCAAATTTAACAAATTAGAGCATAAGTATTATTTAGGTGCAATAATGTCTCTAGGAATTAATCGAGAAAAACTAGGTGACTTAATAATTCAAGATGCAATATGTTATGCACCAGTTACTAGTGACATTAGTAATTACATAATTAATAGTTTGAATAATATAGGAAATTGTCCATGTGAAGTTAGTGAATATGATTATAAATTACAGGGCCTTCCAGAGAGAAAATTCCAAGAAAAAATCATTATATCTACGTCACTTCGCCTTGATAGTATGGTTTCAGCTATATGTAATATTTCAAGAAATAATTCAGTTGCACTAATATCTTCAGGTAAAATATTAGTGAATTACTTTCAGTGTTTAAAAAAAGATAAGGTTATCAAAAGCAATGATACTTTAACAATTAGGGGATATGGAAAGCTAAAAATTGCAGATATTAGAGGAGTCACTCAAAAGGATCGTTTAAAAGTTGCAATAAAGCAATATATTTAGTTGAGGGGGAGCAAGATGAGAATAACATCTATGGATATTAACAATAAAGAGTTTAAAAAAGGCTTAAGGGGATATAATGCTGATGAAGTCGATGAATTTTTAGATAAGGTATCTGAAGAATATGAAATTATGTATAAAGAGAATTCAACTTTAAAAGAAAAAAAGAACTTTTTAGAAGAAAAATTAGAGCATCATGTTAAAATAGAATCTACAATTCAAAATACATTAGTATTAGCTCAAAATGCAGCAGAACAAGCAAAGTTTTGCGCTCAAAAGGAAGCGGAATTGGTTATTAAAAATGCAAACGACTCTTCTCAAAGATTGATAGATAAGGCTCATAATGATGTACTTAAGATAAATGATGAATATGAAATAACTAAGCAAGAATTTGCAAAGTTTAGAACGAAATTTAGAAATTTTATGAATTGTCAATTTGAGATGTTTGAAGGCTTAGAAAATGACTATTTTAGAAATTACAATTTGGGTAATGAAGTTTATGAAAATAATGATAATATAAGCGATAGTGAAACAGATGTTTCGTTAAAATATTCTGATGTAACACTCAAAAACATTGACGAAAAAGAGTTTAATAGCAATGATATAGAAGAAATAAAAACCTTTTTTGCAAAAGGGTAAAACATAGAAATCTCACTCACTGGGTGAGATTTTTTATGTAACAAAACTGCTAAATCGAATGAGTGTAGCGTGTACTACACTAGATATTTTAAGGAGGAATAGAAAAATGAATATAGGTATTATTGGAGCAATGAAAGAAGAAGTTGAATTTTTAGTTAGGGATATGGATTTTAAAAGAAAAGATGTGAAGGCCGGAATGGAATTTAGGCTTGGTGTTATACATAGTAAAAATGTAGTTATAGTTACTAGTGGTATTGGCAAAGTAAATGCTGCGGTGTGTACTCAAATATTAATTGATGATTTTAATGTGGATTATATTATAAATGTTGGTATTGCAGGTGGGACTGTCGATAATATATATCCGGGGGATGTTGTAATAGGTGAAAATTTAGTACAACATGATATGGATGTGTCTGCATTCGGTGAAAAAAAGGGGCAGATTCCAAGATTAGATACTTTTGATTTCAAATGTGATAAGACACTAATTCAATATGCGAAAGAAGCATGTAAGGATATAAAAGGACATAAGTATTTTACTGGAAGAATTGTATCAGGAGATCAATTTATTGCAGAAGCTTCTAAAATAAATTGGCTTAATTCTGAATTTGAATGTTTGGCTTGTGAAATGGAAGGAGCAAGTATTGCTCAGGTGTGCTTTTTAAATGAGATTCCATTTATTGTTATTAGATCGATATCGGACAATGCAAGTAATGGGGCTCATATGGAGTATGATGAATTTAAAGATATTGCTGTGGAGAATTCTACAAACATTTTAAATAATATGTTGAAACTTATTTAAAAAAAATTAATTATTATTAAATAAGTGTAATAAAATTCTTTCCATGAGAAAACATAAGCATATAGAAGTTTTATTTGTTTAATATTACGACTATATTAAAACTAGAGGAGTTGTTATCATGGAAAAGAATAAAATACAATATTTTAAAGAAAAATTAATAAGTGAACAGGTGCGGGTCCTTGATATTATTAATCAAATGAAACAAAATGGTGTTATAGATTCTAACAGTGAGATGGCAACTGAGTTGTCTTTTTATGACAATCACCCATCTGATACTGCATCTGAATTATTTGATAAGGAAAAGGGGCTCGCACTTAAGGGAAATGAGATGTCAACTATCAAAAAAATTGAAGATGCTTTAAAAAGCATTGAAAATCATACCTATGGTAAATGCAAGAGTTGTGGCACCGATATAAGTGACGAACGGTTAGAATTTACACCATACGCAGAAAACTGTGTGTTATGTCAAAAATCCATAGATAATAACAAGCCAGCAGAACAAAACAATAGATGCGTTGAGGAAGATGTACTTGGGATACCCTTTAGATACAGTAATAGCGGTGAAGTAGGTATTGATGCTGAAGATACTTACCAAACAGTAGAACGTTTTAATAAATTAGAAAATATATCTGAGTTTTATGATGATGACGACGACGGTTATGTTGAACCTATAGAGAAAATAAGCAATGAGCAATATAAAAATCAGTTACCAGATTAATTTAGGCAGACTAAAAAAGTATATATTGCAAAGAAATTTTAGTTTAAAACTACATTTGTAGCAATATGTACTTTTCTTTTTTATATTAAATAGGAGGAAGGGTATGGAGGCATTAATTATTTTCTTAGGGCTTATATTGGACAGATTAGCCAAAGTTTGGGCACTAAGTTCTTTGAGAGAAAAAAATGGAGTTGTATTAATTAAAGACTTTTTTAAATTTGAATATTTAGAGAATAGAGGAGCGGCTTTTGGGATTTTGCAAAATAAATTGATATTGTTAGCTTTAGTCACGTTACTTATTATATCAGGTATGATATATTATATTATTAAGTACAAGCCAAAATCGAAATTTTTAAGGATAAGCTTTGCTTTTATTATAAGTGGAGCACTAGGAAATTTGTATGATAGGGTATTTTATAAATATGTAGTAGACTTTATTTTAATTCATTATAAAGAGGTATATTACTTCCCAACATTTAACATAGCTGATATGTTAGTAGTTGTGGGAACCGCGATTTTGGCAATTTCTATAGTAAAGGAAGAGGTATAAATGGACAGATATGAGTTTAAAGTTGATGAAAGTTCAGTTGGTACAAGATTAGATGTTTTTGTTTCTAGTAAGTTTGAAAATAAATCTAGAGCGTATATTCAAGGAATAATTGAAGGTGAAAATGCGGCTGTTAATGAAAAATGCAGAAAAAGTAATTATAAATTAAAACTAGATGAATTAATTACATTAGGTATTCCAGATCCCGTAGAGTTAGACGTAAAAGCCGAAGAAATACACTTGGACGTTTTATATGAAGATAGTGACGTAATTGTGATTAATAAACCACAGGATATGGTTGTTCACCCTGCACCAGGCAATTATAGTGGTACCTTGGTTAATGCACTCTTAAATCATTGCACAGATCTATCAGGCATCAATGGTGTGCTTAGACCAGGGATAGTTCATAGGATTGATAAGGACACATCTGGAGCATTAGTGGTAGCTAAAAATGATAACGCCCATAATTCTCTTGCCGCACAGCTTAAAGATCATTCAATGACAAGAAGTTATTTAGCTCTTGTAGAAGGTATAATTAAAAGTGATGTAGGCACAATAGATGAACCGATCGGAAGACACCCTAAAGATAGGATAAAAATGGCAGTAGTTGAAAGTGGTAAGAAGGCTGTTACCCATTTTAAAGTAATAGAAAGATTTGATAGTAATACATTAGTAGAATGTAACTTAGAGACAGGGCGAACTCATCAAATAAGAGTACATATGGCAAGGATAGGACATCCTTTAGTTGGCGATTTGATATATGGTTATAAAAAGCAGAGCTTTAATTTGAAAGGGCAAGCTCTTCATGCGAAAAAACTTGGATTTATACACCCAAGTACTAATGAATACATGGAATTTATTTCACCCCTTCCAAGTTATTTTGAAAAACTGATTACTAAGTTGAAAAATAGTTGAAATAGCGCATAACATGTGATATTATGGTGGAAATACAATACCACATGTCAGGTGTATTGTGTTATTAATATAATATTTATCCCTTTAAATGTTCCAGAGAGATCATAAGGATAAAGAGAGTAATACTATTATTTAAGTATAGTATGCCTTTACCTTTTGGTGAAGGCTTTTTTATATTAAGCTCATTAAAAGAAATAATACTATTAAGTAGGAGGCTAGGTTATGGAATTTAAATCAGTGCTGTTAGATGAAAAAGCCATAAAAAGAACATTGACAAGAGTAGCACATGAAATTATTGAAAAAAACAAAGGAACAGAAAACATTATGCTTGTAGGAATTAAAAGACGAGGAGTACCAATTGCAGAAAGAATTGCTCTTTTAATAGAACAGTTTGAGGAAATTAAAATTCCAGTAAGCAGTGTCGACATTACTTTATATAGAGACGATCTTACATCAATAGACAATCAGCCAGTATTAAATAATGTAGACTTGGAAATAGATGTAATAGGTAAAAAAATCATTTTAG
Source organism: Clostridium sp. CM036 (assembly GCF_055081135.1). Taxonomy (NCBI): domain Bacteria; kingdom Bacillati; phylum Bacillota; class Clostridia; order Eubacteriales; family Clostridiaceae; genus Clostridium; species Clostridium sp. CM036. The sequence goes on from NZ_CM143652.1 coordinate 334,621, forward strand.
TAGATGATGTTCTGTATACTGGAAGAACTGCAAGAGCTGCTATTGATGCCATAATAGATAAAGGTAGACCTCAAATGATACAATTAGCTGTTTTAGTAGATAGAGGACATAGAGAACTACCTATTAGGGCAGATTATGTAGGAAAAAATATACCTACTTCAGGTAAAGAAATTATTTCTGTTGAACTTTTAGAAATTGATGGGAAAGATTCAGTAAGCATATTTGAACTGTAGCTTCGAAGAAGATGCATAGCTTCGAAGAAGATAAATAGCCTCGAAGAAGATAAATAGCTTCGAAGAAGATAAATAATCGTTTAATATAGTCTAGCGAGACTAAAAGGGGAACTAAATGAAAAATTTTGTAGATGTTGATGAAAAATTACCTTTAATAAAGACTATCCCATTAAGTTGCCAACACTTATTTGCTATGGTGGGTGCGACTATACTTGTACCAATGTTAACAGGTCTTAGCCCATCAATTGCGCTATTTTGCAGTGGTGTGGGAACACTATTGTATATTTTATGTACAAAAGCTAGGCTTCCAGCATATGTAGGATCATCTTTTGCATTTATAGGACCGATGTCAGTTGCAACAAAGTTATATGGACAAAGTTCTATGTTGTCGGGCATTATTGCAGCAGGGTTTGTATATGTAATTGTAGCTTTAATTATTAAACTTGCAGGAACCAAATGGCTAGATAGAGTACTGCCCCCAGTTGTGGTAGGTTCCGTTGTAATTGTAATAGGACTTAGCTTAGCTAGCGTAGCAATAGATTGGTCGGGTCTTAATGCATCATTTACAACCCCAGCACTTGAAGGTGTATCTAGAGGTACATGGGTATTTATATCAATGGCAACACTTGTCATAGCAATAATGGGTACTATGTATTTTAAAGGATTTTTCGGGGTAGTACCAATTTTGATTGCAATGGTAGTAGGATATACACTTTCTGTATTTTTAGGAGTAATTCCGAGTGAAGTTTTAAAGGAAATATGGTCTGCAAAATTTATTACATTACCAAGTTTTGTTATGCCTTCCTTTAACATAAATGCTATTATGCTTATTGCCCCAGTGTCTTTCGTAACACTCGCTGAACATATCGGTCATGTATATGTTACAAGTAATGTTTGCGGAAAAGACTTCGCAAAAGATCCGGGGCTTCATAGATCAATCCTTGGAGACGGTGTTGCTACCATGTTTGCTGGGTTTGTAGGTGGTCCTCCTAATACGACTTATGGTGAAAACATAGGAGTTATGGCAATCACAAAGGTTTATAGTGTTTGGGTAATTGGAGGAGCCGCTATCATCGCAATTATATTATCATTCATAGGACCAGTATCTGCGGTAATAGGAAATATTCCACTACCTGTAATTGGGGGAGTTAGTGTAATGTTATTTGGAATAATTGCATCCTCTGGTTTTAGAATTTTTGTAGAAGATAAAGTCGATTTTAGTAAAAAGAGAAATCTGATTATTGCTTCAGTGATAATAGTTTTAGGTATTGGCGGAGGCGGTATTAAGGTTCCATTAGCAGGGGCAGAGGTAGAAATTGCAGGAGTGGCTTTAGCAACTTTAGTGGGTATAATATTGAACTTAGTTTTACCTGAAAATAGTAAGTCAGGAGATAACTAATAAGGTTTTCAAACAAAAGTGCCAGAGTAGTTCAGGCACTTTTATTTCAATGTGCTTAATTTAAAAATTCTAGACAATACTAACAAATAGAGATATTATAATATAAGAGAGATACGAGAAATAACGTAAGAAGAAATGGGAGAGATAATATATGATGTATACTTTAATTGCCACTACTACTTTTGGAATAGAAGCGGTTACAGCAAAGGAACTAAAGGCACTTGGATACGAAGATTTAAAGGTTGAAAATGGAAGGGTAACCTTTGAAGGGGATGAAATGGATATTGCTATATGCAATACTTGGCTAAGAACAGCAGAAAGACTTTTTATAAAGATGGCTGAATTTAAGGCATTGTCTTTTGAAGACTTATTTCAAGGAACACTCGCAGTCGATTGGGGTAATCTAATACCAGAAGACGGCAATATGCATATCGTAGGCAAATCTGTAAAATCACAACTCCACAGTGTGCCAGATTGTCAAGGCATAGTAAAAAAAGCGGTAGTTGAGTCTATGAAGAAAAAATATGATAAAGAGTGGTTTTCAGAAGAAGGACCTGAGTATAAGATAGAGGTTGCAATCTTAAGAGACGTAGTAACTTTATCAGTAGATACTTCGGGTGCGGGATTACATAAGAGAGGATATAGAGAATATGCTGGTGACGCACCACTAAAAGAAACTTTAGCTGCAGCCCTTGTGTTAATAAGTAAATGGGATAGCTCAAGAGTTTTAGCTGACCCGCTTTGTGGTTCGGGAACAATTGCAATAGAAGCAGCTCTTATAGCTAAAAATATTGCCCCAGGGATAAATAGAAAATTTGTAAGTGAAACTTGGCCTAATATAGAGAGTGATATTTGGACGCAAGTTAGGGAAGGTGCAAGAAAAACTGTAAGTCCTAATGAAGTTGAAATACTAGCTTCTGATATTGATGGAAGACTATTAAAGACAGCAATTGACAATGCAGAGAAAGCAGGAGTCAAGGATTTTATAAAATTTCAAAAAATACCAATGCAAAGTTTTGCGTCTAGGCAGAAATATGGAGTTATAATAACAAACCCACCATATGGAGAAAGATTAGGTGAAGCAGAAGAAGTAAAAAGACTGCATGTTGATCTTGGAGAAATGTATTCAAGCTTAAATGAATGGTCTTGCTTTGTTATAACAGCTAACCGTGAGTTTCAGAGGGACTTTGGAAAGAAAGCAGATAAAAATAGGAAATTATATAATGGAAGATTACTATGTTATTATTATCAATATATAAAAGAGATACCTAGGAAAAAAAAGGAAGACTAAGAGTGTAGCCGTATGGAAATTCTCCTACGTGCCTTGAAATAAGACTCAAAACGTGAAATTCAATCAATAAATTCTAATCTTTTGCGAATATAAAATTTTCTGACGTTCGCACTCCATTTATTGTCAGGTTCACGAGAATTTTATATTAGCAAAAGAAGAATTTCTAAATGAAGATAAGACAAGTGATATATACATATATCACTTGTCTTATCTTTTGACTTAAAGTTCGTTGAATGGATCAGAAAAGTAGTTATATAATTTCAAAAAAATGCTGGATTTAACGATGATTTAATGTTGAATACGGAACAAAACACACCATAAAAAGTTATTTTATGGTATTAGACTTAAATAAAAAAATATATCAAGTATTAACAACTAAAATTATTTGCGAAGGAGAGAGTTTTTATGAGTATTATTAATATTATTATTCCATTATTTTTTATTGTGATTATTTTAAAACAGTTAAGAGATATGAAAGCATTAATGGTGCCAACAAGAAAAGGGTATGTAGAAATTATTACTGTATTATTTGGTGTGATTATTTTCATTGGTATTATATATTTTTATGCTAATACCTGGGTTCATTATGTAACAGGGGTACTAGCTATTTTTATGTTTGTAAGCATGTGGATTAAAGAAGGAATTAACTCAAAAGGCTTCATATCAATGAATAGATGTAAAGAGAGTATTTCATGGAATGAAATTGAAAAAGTTATGGTAATTAGTTCAAAGGATATAAAGGTTAAGTTAGCAGGTGAGTTTATGGAGCAGACATTTCATTTTAAAAAGAGTGATTACGATAAAGTTATTACTATTCTAAAAGAAAATTTACCTATACAAGCACAGTTACAAACTAATCCTCAATAGGGAGATGAAAAACATGACTGTCCTGTACTGAAAACTCAATTTCTAAATATGGTAATAGCTAAAGCAATCTTTAAATTAGAAGTTCCGGTTTTTATTTTGGAAAGTGAACCTAGGTATATTAAAAGCATTTTGTTGAGTATTTTAGATCGATATAGTAAACTGAGCTCAAAAAAGTTCCTACACTGGACATTATAGGAACCTTTTTAAAAGTAAGTTATTTTATAAAAATTTAGTTTAAATAAAAGGATACTATGATACAAAAATATTCAGGTCAGAAAAGCAGAAAACCCCACGATATATATTCTGTTTTACCAATATAAGGGGTTGGATTTTCAGTACAACTAAAATTAGTAGTTCTTAGAGAAGCGAATGCATTAATCGTATTGCAATACGCGTAATATATACTTTATTTATTTATTCAACTCTTTCTAAAGTACTTTCTATAGGGGTTATATACATAGTTTTATTTGTTGAGTAAATAACCATACCAGGTTTTGAACCAGAAGGTTTCTTTACATTTCTCACCTGGGTATAATCAACAGGTACACTAGAGGAATTTTGGGATTTACTATAAAATGCTGATAAGTTTCCAGCCTCGAGTAGGGTGGTTTCAGGTATATCACCAATGTTTTTAATAATAACATGAGAACCAGGTATATCCTTTGTGTGAAGCCACATATCGTTTTTGTTGGCAAGTTTTAAAGTTAAAAAATCATTTTGAATATTATTTCTACCAACATAAATATCAATGCCTTCACTTGAGATGAAGTGCATAGGTTTGGTCGGCTTTGCCTTTTTATTTTTACCTTTACTGTGTTTTTTTAATGTAATATAGTCAGTTTCTATTAATTCATTTTTAATATCTTCAATTCCATTATAATTTTCTACATTTAGTATGTTGGTGAGTACAGAATGAAGATATTTTAACTCGTTTTCAGTGAGAGTCATTTGAATTAGGCCCATTTCTTCTGCTATCTTAAATTTATTATATTTTTTATAATAGTATTGAACATTCTGCGATGGAGTTTTGTTTTCATCAAGTTTTATTTTAATGTACTCACCATCTTCACTGTAATAATTTAAAAGATTAGCAACTTTGTCACCCTTTTTAAGGGAGTGTATATTTGCAGTTAAGAGTTCACCATGTAATTTATAGGTGCCTTTAGTTTTACAGTCATTTAAGGTCGCGTTTAGTATTTTCACTTTTTTATCACAACGATTAATATTGTTATTAACTATTTTTTGAAGGTTTGAGCTTTTAGAATTTAATCTATCATGTTTATCTTTTCTAAAATAAAAAGTCTCTATTAACATAGATGGTGATTCAAATTCTTCAAAATCACAATCTTTTAATGAAGTAAGTTTTATACAATGGAAATCTTTTAGTTTATCATTCATAGCATAGGCCGCTAAAAAAATATTATCATGCATGTTTTTAAAGATGCTTATAGTGAAATCATAAATGTTTTTAGCGTGATCTAAATCAAAAACAATATTTTCCTCATAGTACCTATAAACAAGTTCTGATGATAAGTTGGAGCTTATTCCTGTAAAAGCACCAGTAAAAAACTTTTCAGCGAATGGTATGTTTTTATCCATTAGATATTTATAGAATTCATCATACTCAAAATTAAAAGGATCTAGTTTTGTGGAAGCGGGAGGGTATATATATTCTACACCTGTGTATAAAACACGATAACTGTTGACGTCTGAACTAACATGCTTAATGCTATCCATAATTAAATTATCACGGGTACGAACTAGGCTAATATTACTGTGCCTGCCCATTATTTCAACTATTAATGAGTATACACTATCAAAGCCTAATTCATCGCTGCTTTTAAAGTCAATAACTAGTATTCTATCTGAATTTAGTTGTCTTATATCTAAAACTGTGGCAGTATTTAAATATTTTCTTAGAACCATGCAAAATTTAGGCGCCTGTATTGGGTTTTGCTTATTAAAGTCTGTAAAATGAATTCTAGGATAATTGGAACTTGAACTTATTAATAACTTATAGACTTTTCTATTTTTTTTGAAACTTAATATAATTTCATCTTTTTCTGGTTGGGTTACTTTATCAACTCTACAATCTATGATTATATCTTTTATTTCCTCAACGAGGCTAGATAAATAAATTCCATCTAATGCCATATATATCATCCTTTCCTTCTGAAATGTAGTTAAGTCAGCATAAATTTATATTTATGCTTTGTAAATAATATATTATATAATATACTATTATTAAGATGTATTATTATTAATAGTATACCATTAAAGAAAATTATTGAAAAGTCATGGTATGCGGATAGCAAAGAGGAGGAGTTATATGGGAATTATAAAGTTTACAAAAATGCAAGGAACGGGAAATGATTTTATTGTTATTGAAGATTTTGAGGGCAAATATGACAATTTAGAGCAGTTAGCTAGTAAACTTTGTGATAGGCATTTTGGAATAGGTGCTGATGGTATTTTAATGGTTAGAAAAAGTAATATAGCAGATATACAAATGATAATTATTAATGCTGATGGTTCATATGCGTCTATGTGTGGTAATGGCATAAGATGCTTTGCCAAATATATTTGGGAAAAAAAATATGTGCAAGGCGAAAATATAAAAATTGAAACTGGTGATGGTGTAAAGCTCGCAAGTATACGCATTAAAGATGGATTTGCTGAAAGTGTAATTATAAATATGGGAAAATATAATTTTAACACTAAAAGTATTCCAGCTTTAGAAAAGGGAGAAATAGTTAATAAAAAGTTAGAGATTAACAATAAGGAGTACTATATTACGTCATTGCTTATGGGTGTACCACATACTATTGTTTTTGGGAAACATGAAGATTATAAGGTAGAGGAAGGGAAATTAATTGAGAATCACGGTTTATTTCCTGAAAAAACAAATGTAAACTTTTGTGAAATAGTAGCTAAAAACATGATAAAGGTTAAAACTTGGGAAAGAGGTGCAGGGCCAACTCTCGCCTGTGGCACGGGTAGTTGTGCATCAGTGGTAGCAGCCAATAGATTAGGGTATATAGAGAAAAAAGTATCGGTACAGGTTCCAGGTGGATTACTTAATATAGAGATTGTTAAAGAAGAGGTTCTAATGGAAGGGCCTGCAGAAATTACATTCGACGGAAAATTTTTTCTAAATTAATTTGCATACAACTGTCTATTTACTAATAGCGCAGTTGTTTTTTATTGTATTTGTTTTTTTAAAAAGTGAATATAATTTCCAAAAGTGACAATGATTACAAACATGATGCGCTTTATAAATTTTACACATTAAGGAAAGGTAAAATAACATGAAAAAAAATTTACTAAAGTTATTATTAGACAAAAACCTAATTACCACAGAGAGTTATAAAGAGGTAAAGGAGATTTCACTTAAGAAAAATTGTAGTGAAGAACAAATAATACTGTATGACATAAAGATAGATTTAAATGCTCTTATTTCAATAGTAGAGAATGATTTTAGCATACCATATGTTGATATAGAATCTATTTGTACAAGGAATAAAGCATTTAATCTAGTTTCAAAAGAAATAGCAAAAAGATATTGTTTAATACCTTTTTATGATAAGAACAATGAAGTATATGTGGCTTTTTCAAATCCCTTCGAAATAAAAGTTCTTGATGAACTAAAATTTATAACGAATAAAAAGATTAAAATATTCTTTGCCCGAGCTAGCCAAATCTCGGATGCTATCGAAAATTGTTATGGAAAACAAATTGTCGATGTTGCAGTTGAAGAAATGAAACAAGAATATATGCTAGAAGCCAAGCAAAAAAATGAAGATGGTAATTCAACATTTTCTATTGAAAACGCACCTGTTATAAGGATAACAAAATCCTTACTAAAACAGGCTGTAAATGAAGAAGCTAGTGATATTCATCTGGAGCCTTTTAAGAATTTCACTATAATTCGCATGAGAGTAGATGGCATACTAAATGAAATAAACCAAATTCCTAGTAATGTATATAAATCCTTATGCACAAGGGTAAAAATAATGGCAAATATGGATATAGCCACTAAGTTAATCCCGTTAGATGGCAAGATAACTGAAAATATAGATGGAGTAGACTACGATTTCAGAGTGTCCTCGTTGCCAACAATGTATGGAGAAAAACTAGTTATAAGGGTTTTATACAAAGCGGAAAGATTCATTGATTTGGACTCATTAGGATTTAGCCCCGATAAAGTTATGATCTTAAGGGATACATTAAAACTTTCTCATGGAATGATAGTGGTAGCGGGACCTACAGGAAGCGGGAAATCAACAACATTATATGCGCTACTAAATGAAATCAATAGTAAAAGCAAAAATATTATTACTATAGAGGATCCTATAGAATATAATATGCCTAGAATTAATCAAGTAAATGTAAATAATAAAGCGGGTCTTACTTTCTCAAATGGGCTCAGAAGTGTATTAAGGCAAGATCCAGATGTAATAATGATTGGAGAAATACGAGATGAAGAAACAGCACAAATAGCTGTGAGGGCATCAATAACGGGACATTTAGTTTTATCAACGCTACACACGAATAATGCAAATACTTCAATATCTAGGCTGATAGATATGGGTATTCCATCATATTTGGTTGCAGATTCATTAGTCGTGGTAGTAGCTCAGAGATTAGTAAGAAAATTATGCCCTTATTGTAAAATTGAATATGAGATTACTTATGAGCAATCTAAGCGTTTAGGATTTAAGGGCGGAGAAAAAACATATAGTGCTTTAGGATGTAATAAGTGCAATGAGACTGGATATAAAGGGAGAACTGTGATATATGAATTATTAAAATTAGATAGTAATCATAAATCTATTATAGCAAAAAGTGGAATAAGTGATGAGCTTTGGAAATATTGCAATGAAAAAAAGTCAAGTTCGTTTATGGAGAGTTGTAAAGAGCTAGTGATTAATGGTGTAACCTCAATAGAAGAATTTGTAAATGCTACTTATAGCTACAATTTAAAATAATGTAGCTGAAAATAATAACAAGTCAAGTATGACAAGTGATAGGTGAAATATAATATGAGATATAAATACACAGCTAAAACATCAAATGGAACTTTAATAAAGGGCAGTACAGAAAGCGACAGTACTTACGAACTAGCATTAAGCTTACGTGAAAAAGAAATATTTTTAATAAAAAGTAAGCGGATAAAAAAAATAACTAGTATTTCAAGTAAACCTAATTTAAAAATGATATCTATATTTTGCAAGCAATTCTCAATATGTATTAAATCGGGTATACCAATATGTGATATTCTTAATTTGCTTTACGAGCAAATGATTCATAAATCCATAAAAAAGAGTCTTATTAGCATTAGAGAAAATGTACAAAAAGGTAATTCACTATTTGTAAGTATGAAGAAGACTGTAAATGTATACCCTGATTTTATGTTAAATATGATTTATTTGGGTGAAGAGAGTGGAAAACTGGATATAATTCTAGGGGAATTGTCTAAGTATTATGAAAAAGAGTATAAGCTCTTAAAAAAGTTTACTAATTCTATGATTTATCCCTGCACAGTATTTCTAACATTAATGGTTGTATCATTGTTTTTGATTATAAAGATAATCCCAGTATTTATATCAAACTTAAATTCTCTTGATGCAGATATTCCACTAATAACTAGGCTTGTTTTAGAATTCAGTAATTTTGTGCGTAGCAATTCATTATGGATTTTAATAACTTTTTTAATTCTTATTTTTGTTTTTATCGAATGTCTTAAAACTGAAAGTGGAAAGGTTATTTTTGACAAATTTAAATTTATGTGTCCTATAGTAGGTCCGGTGCATAAAAGGATTATTTATACAAGGTTTTCTAGAGGGCTTAATATTTTATTAAGCAGTGGAGTGGGGCTACTTAAAGCGTTTGAAATAATTGATGATGTTATTGGTGATAGATATTTTAAGTTAAAGCTTAAAACAGTTTTTAATGATATAAAAAAAGGAGAAAGTTTATCGAATTCATTAGATGCAATGAACCTATTCCCACAATTTTTTGTGGCTATGATAAAAATAGGCGAAGAAACGGGGAATTTAGATGAAATGTTTTTAACAGCTGCAGATATATTCTATGAAGATGCTCAGGAAAATGTAGAGAAAGCCACAGTACTATTAGAGCCAATTCTAATAATATTTTTAGGAATTATGATTGGCACAATTATATTAGCGGTTATGCTACCTATGCTTAATGCTATGGACTCTGCGGGTAAATTTTAATGATGAAAAAGAGTGGATTTACATTAATTGAGACGATAATAGTTATATCGATTATGAGTATAATCGGTGGATGTAGCGCTATTTCTGTTAGGTATTATAAAACAATAAGAAACAAAATAGATGCGGATTATTATTGTAATGCTGTAGTAGGTTTTATTAATAATTCAAAAATGTATTGCAAAGAAAATTCTTGTAGTGCCGTTATAACTTTTGATATACCAGGAAATCAAATGATGTTACATGCTGATGGTGTGCCGATAAACAATCTAGCATTATCAAATAAGATAGTATTAGATAATGTAAATGTGGACCAAAGTAAAATGGGTATAGATAATGAGGGCTATATTAAGGAGGCGTACACAATAACCTTAAAGGAAAATAATTTAGTGAAACATAAAATTACAGTGAGAGTAGGTACGGAATATATTAAAATTATTGAGTAAAAGGGGATTTACATTAGTGGAGGTATTGTGTAGCCTCGCAGTATTCTCCATCATTTTCATTTGCATGATGTCCTATGAAATAGCTTCTTTAAATATAAAAAAGGATATTAAAACTATGAATAATAATGTGCTTCTAATGGAAAGTTTAAAAAACAATATTATATACTCTATGACATATGAAGAATTAGAACAGTTAAAAACAGATAAAAAATTTTTTGTAAACAAAGAAAATCTAAGTTTTGATAAGAGTGAAACTGATGTGAGGAATGTGTTTTCAAATCAGCGGCCTGTTTCGAGTCCGTATATGGAATTAACATTTTCAGGTCCAGATAAGAAGGTTTATAAGCTAAATCTTTCATTATACTCTGGAAAGCTAAACAATGTTTCAGAATTACAGTGCAGTTTCTATAAAGGTGACCATAAATGAAGAAAAAGGGATTTACACTTATAGAAATAGTAGTTGTTATGGCATTGGCATTTCTAATGATAGGGGTGGTAGGTAGTTTGCTTATATCTTATGTGAAAAGCTATAAAAGCAGTATATTACAAAACAGGGGGTTTAATTACTTGAATGATGCCATATGTATAATAGAAAAAGGAGTGAATCAGAATGCCAGAGAAGTAGAAACATCTGGAAATATTATTACGATAAATTATTACAAAGGAAGTAGTCCCAAATATATAAAACTGCTTAATGAGAAACTTGTTGTTTCTTCTAACAAAACGAGTAATTTGGGCAATAATACAATTATTGATGATGTGAAAGAATTTGTGGCTATAAAATCCGGGGAAATTCTTTATATTAAAGTGGTTTGGTACAACGGGCAAAGTATTGAGAGGTGTTTAGCGATAGAAAATGCAAACTAAAAAGGGGTTTATATTGATTTATACGATTTTGTTAGGGATTATCTGCTTAACTATCATGATGTATATATTTGATATTCAAATGTCAGAAGTGGAGTATTCTGCAAGTAATAAAAAACATATATTAAAAGAGGATAATTATCAAAGAGACAAAGAATATTTAATGACTTTATTTTTTACTTATATTAATGAAAATAAGGAGAAAATGAAAACAGATGGAACAACTAAGGTTTTTAATGATTCTACAGGCGACATACCAGAGTATAAAATAATAGAGTATGATACAGCTAAGGCGATTTACTCTAAAAAAACAAATGAATTAATTATTAAAACAGTTGACCAATATAGAACAACTAGAAATGATTATTTTAAATTAGAAATTATTGATGAAAAATTTCAGATTATATTTATAGAAACTGAATATATTTATAAAATCTGATTATTTTGTAAATAAAGGAGGTAAAAAATGAAATTTAGAAAAAATATGATTTTAGAAGTTTCAAAGCAAAGAGTATCAGGCATAGAATTTTCTAAAAGATCTATATTAAATAAAGCTGTAAAGATTGCTTGTGAAAATACATATTATAAGGATACGCTAAATATAAAAGATTTCAAAATTGATATAAAAGATAAAAATTTATATGTTCTTGTTGAAGGAGAGACAGTATATATTAAGCTGGTAAAATTGCCTTTAGTTAAAAAATATCTAATTAATGATATGATTAAAAATGAATTAAGATATTATTATAAGGACATAGATCATATTGCATATACCTATAAGTTGATTAAACAAGACAAATTCAATATGGAAATATTAGTTTTTTGCCTAAATGGAAATAGACTAGATATTTTAGAAGACAGCATTAATAATAATATTAATCTGAAAAAAGTAAACTTAATTCAGTTTTGCTTTAAAAACTATTATTCTAACCAAATGAATATGGAAAACTATGTTCTAGTTTTCTATTATAATTCCAATTTGTATTTTTTAATATGTCATAATGATGAAATCGTGGTTAATAATATTATAGGGGTTAAGGACTTACTATTATTTAAATTTTCAAATATAATGAACAAATTTTTAGAAAAGTACAATGACTATGCAAAACTATGTGAGAAGATATATTATGCAAATATTGAGGAATTGAATATTGATGAATTTAAATATTTAGGATTAAATCATCAAATATTAGGTGAGTTAAATCGAGAAGAATTGCTGAAATATATAGTAATAAGAGGGTAGAAATGTATGGTAAAAAGAACATTCATTCCAAATTGGTACATAGATAAAAAAGATAAAATAAGGAATAAAAAAATAAAAGTATGTATTATAGTAACTTTAATAGCAAACATTTTTTTATTATTTCTTATACTAAATATTTCCAATAAAATAAAAATTATAGAGCAAGAGCAAGTTAAAGAAAATAAAAATAATATTAGTGTGGTAGAAGCTGCTGAGACTGATATAATTACTAGAGAAAAATATAAAGAGCTCAGTGATTTTTTTGGGGAAAACAAGTTTAGTTACAAAAATATTATTATAACTAAAGCTGGTTTGGAAATAGACATTGAAGTTAAGAGTTATGAGGAATATGTTAATGTGATAAGATATATAGAAAATAAGTATTCAATAAAAAATTTAACTCCAAATAATAAAGAGGAAGGGACTTTTAACTTCAAAGTTATATTAGAGGTATAAAAATGTGTAAAACTAGAAAATTCAAGGGAACATTAGCTATATTATTAATGTTAATGGCAATGTTATCTTTTAAACTTATGTTTGTGAAGGATAAATTTATTGCATATAAAAAACAGGTCGTATTTAATGTTACAAAAAACGCAAATATTACAAAGGACGAAAATGATAATAATGAAGAGAAATATGGATACAGTGATATTTTGGAATGTCTAATAGAAAACAAAGATTTTGAAATGAAATCTATTAATATGATGGAAAATGAGAAATGTAATGTTGAAGTGAATTACAACGGAGATATAAAATTATTGAGAAGTTCTTTATCTGCTTTAAATGAAAGTGAAAATTTTTTAGGGGTTAAGAGTATTAGTATTAATAAAGATACTAATACTACAAATATAAGTATCGACTTTAAAAAGAATAAGTAAGTTATAAACATATCTAATTTTTTTATAAAAAGAATTGGATATGTTTGTTTTTATGAAGCTATATGGACTTAAAATGGTGTTTTTATAAAAAAGATGCAACATTTTCAAATAATATATAATTATATTTGCAAATGTCATTAAGTTTTGATAAAATAACATTGTTCCACTGTAATGTTTTTATCTAGAGTGGTTATAGAAATTGGTATTAATTTATCGAGTAAGGTTATAATATAAATGGTTAATTGAATTACTAATGAATTTTGGAGGGATACACAATGATATCAGCGGGAGACATAAGAAAAGGAACTACATTTGATGAAGGTGGACAAGTTTACACCGTAATAGATTTTTTACATGTAAAACCAGGTAAGGGAGCTGCATTTGTTAGAACTAAATTAAGAAACGTTATTAATCAAGGGGTTACAGAAAAAACATTTAACCCAACTACAAAATTACAAGAAGCAGTTATAGAAAGAAAAGAAATGCAATATTTATATGCATCAGAAGGATTATACTACTTTATGGATCAAGAAACATTTGAACAAATACCACTTAATTATGAAAAAGTAGAAGATGCCATAAAATACTTAAAAGAAAATATGTTTGCTATAATAAAATTTTATAAAGATGATGCTTTTTCAGTAGAAGCTCCAAACTTTGTAGAACTAGTTATAACTAGTACTGAACCTGGGGTTAGAGGTAACACATCTTCAAGTGTAACAAAACCCGCTACTGTGGAAACAGGAGCAATAATTCAAGTTCCAATGTTCGTTAATGAAGGTGAAACTATTAGAATAGACACTAGAAATGGCGACTACATGCTAAGAGTTTAAATTATATATTTAAAAAGAACCAATTTGGTTCTTTTTTTTTGTTCTTTTTTTGAGAGGGAAGACATATATTTTTTTCAGATGATTAAATTAATTTAAATCACATTAAATCATCTCCTGGGTGATGCACAGCTTTGCAAAAGATGAATTGATGAACCTCAGAAGGTGATTTATACTCAAACTTATAGAAGTGGGAGACTTTCCTTCTGGAATGTCATTAAAAAAATTCGATTATATGGAATATTTTACGAGGTGGTAAAATACAAATTATATATGAGAGGGTGAGAAAAATGTTGGCTACAAAAGATTTATTTGAAATATTACCTAAGACTATTAGAAGTAAATTGGAACAGATTGATAATTTGCAGCAACTTGAAGAAATTAGAATAAAAGTAAACAAGCCTCTGTTTATTCACATTGGCAGTAAAGAAGAAATCTGGAATTATATCGCAACTCCAGAAGATATAAAATACATAATGCAGAGGATAAGCAATTACTCAATATATGCTTTTGAAGATGAGATTAGACAAGGATATATAACTATAAAAGGTGGACATAGAGTTGGACTATGTGGGATTTGTGTTATTGAAAACAATAGCATTAAAACTATTAAAGACATTTCATCTATAAACATAAGAGCATGTAAAGAAATTATCGGTTGTGCTGATAAAGTGATGCCTTATATTACTTATAATAATTCAGTGCACAATACAATTATTATATCTCCTCCTAAATGTGGTAAAACAACCCTACTTAGAGATATTTCGAGGCAAATATCAAAGGGGGATAAAAACAAAAACTTTAACGGTAAAAATGTTTCTATAATTGATGAACGATCAGAAATAGCTGGTTCGTTTAAAGGAATACCGCAAATGGACGTGGGAGTGCGTTCGGATGTGTTAGATAATTGTCCAAAGAGCCAAGGAATTATGATGGCAATTAGAAGCATGTCACCTGATGTTATAGTTTGTGATGAAATTGGCACCCAAAATGATATGGAGAGCATTTTAATGGCATTAAATTCTGGAATTAGTTTAATTACAACTATTCATGGTTTTGGAATTGAGGATTTGTATAAAAGATTAGTGTTTAAAGAGATTGTGGAAAATTACGTATTTTCAAGAGCTATAGTTCTTAGTAATAAAAAAGGAATTGGAACAATAGAGTGTATTTATGATTTTACTAAAGGTAAAGATATATGGAGGTCATAATATGATTAAAATAATTGGATGTGCTGTAATATTATGTGCTTCAACTATGGCAGGATTTATATACAGTGAAAGATTAAAGTATAGAGTTTTTCAGTTAAATGAAGTTCAAAGGGCAGTTTATCAACTTCAAAATGAAATAACTTATGTACATGCTCTTTTGCCGGATGCTTTTAAAAATATAGCACATAAAAGTAAAGAGCCTATAAGGGAACTTTTTAATAAAACCAGTGAATTACTATCTGACAATGAATATGAGAATGTATATGAGGCCACGAATAGTGCAGTAAACTTAATGAAAAACAGATTATATTTAAACTCTGATGACATAAATGTTATTTTAGATTTAACAAAAACCTTAGGGGAATCTGATATTGAAGGGCAAAATAATATTTTTTCTTTGACTATAGCAAATTTAAAAAAACAAATTAAAATATCAGAAGAGTTTATGAACAAAAATATAAAAATGTACAGATATTTAGGATTTTCTTTTGGAGCGATGCTGGTAATAGTACTAATATAGGGAGGAGGTTTTTAAGTGTTAGATGTTAGTTTGCTGTTCAAAATAGGGGCAACAGGTATTCTGATCATTATTATTGATAAGGTTTTAAAAAGTGGCGGCAAGGAGGACATTGCTGTAGTTGCAAATTTAGCAGGAGTAATACTACTTCTTATAATGGTGATAAATTTAGTAAACAAGCTATTTGATTCTGTAAAAACTTTGTTTCAGTTTTAGGAGGATATAATGGAAATAATTAAAATTGTTGCATTTGCTTTCACAGCATTATTTATCGTACTTATATTTAAAGGTAGAAGGGATGATTTAGCTATTCAAGTTAGCATTGCAGCCGGAATATTAATTTTTTTATTTATGATAAACAAACTTACAATAATAATGGGTTTTTTGCAAACATTAGCAAATAAGGCCAATATTGATGTTGTGTATTTAAACACAGTTTTTAAAATACTTGGCATTGCCTATTTAGCTACCTTCTGTAGTGAAATTTGCAGGGATGCTGGTGAGAATAGCATTGCAACTAAAGTGGAATTTTCTGGAAAAATACTAATTTTAGTTTTGGCAATTCCTATTTTGATGGCAGTAATGCAATCTATTTTGAAAATAATGTAGAGGTATAGTATGAAAAAAATATTACTAATTTTAATACAGAGGTATAATATGAAAAAAATAATAATAATTTTACTATTTTTAATATGTTTGCCTATTAGTGTACAAGCCACACAACCAGGTAAACTAGGAGAAAAAGAAGAAAAAGAAATAAGCAATTTATATGATTATATTACTAACATAAAAACAAAATATGAAATATTTAATGATATGGACCCACGAACTTTTGTAGAACAATTTATAAAAACTGGTGAAAATGGTTTTAGTTTTAAAGAAACCTCTAATTACGTTATTAGATTCACATTTAAAGAAGTAGTTGCATCAATGGAGTTAATAGGTAGTCTTATGATTATTGCGGTTATTTGCGCGTTACTTAATAATCTTCAAAGTGCCTTTAATAAAGAGGGTTTATCTAACATCGCTTATTTTGCGTGTTACGGTGTAATGATCGTGATGATAACTAAAAGCTTTTATATAGTAGCAGAACTTGCTAAAAGTACTATTCTTAATATGACAGATTTTATGGCGGCACTTATGCCAGTACTAATGATGCTCCTAGCTAGTGTGGGAGGATTTGCAGAAGCGACCTTACTAGACCCTATAATAATGGGTTTTGCTACTCTAAGTTCTAGAATTTATGTAGATATGATCATTCCTATAATATTTATGAGCTTCGTACTTCAATTTGTTAAGAATATATCCAGTGATTATAAGATAAATAATTTAACAAAGCTTTTTAAGCAAATTGCTATTTGGTCACAAGGAATAGTGATGACAGTATTTATTGCGGTAATTACTTTAAGAAGCATAGCAGCAAAAACAATAGATCAAGTTACTATAAAAACAGCAAAGTTTGCAGTAGATAATTTTATACCTGTAGTTGGAAAATGTTTATCTGATGCGATTTCAACAGTAGCCGGATACTCACTTCTTTTAAAAAATGCTATAAGTGGGTTAGGATTAGTTATTATTATAGTAATTGTTTTATTCCCTATTATAAAACTGTTAATTATGGCTTTTTTATATAAAGTAGCAGCTGCATTAATTGAACCAATAAGTGACAGCCGTACAGTAGATTGTATGAATTCAGTAGGTGATTCTATTCTTCTTTTAATGTCCTGTGTAATATCAGTAAGTGTAATGTTTTTCATAATGGTTGCAATAGTAGCTTCAACTGGCAAAGGCATAATAAGCTAATAATCTAGAAAGTGGTTACTATCCTATATAAATTTATTCATAAAGGAGGTGGTGATAATTTGATAGAAGGATTAAAAGTCTGGGTAACAAACATTACCATTGCTATATTTTTTATTACTGCAGTGGAGATGATTTTGCCAGACAATAGCATGAGAAAATATGCTAAATTTGTATTAGGACTGATGTTAATTGTGGTAATTATAAATCCCATAATGAAGATTTTTGATAAGGACTTTGATTTTAATTCTTATTCAAATAAAGCAACAACTTACATGGAGGGTAGTAATACCGAAAAAGATATTAAAAAGTATAAAGATATTAACATACTTAATACAACGGAAAATTTTAAAAAGAATTTAGAGAATGAATGCATTATAAACTTAGAAGAGGAATATCCAGAGAATAAGTATAATGCTGATATAGAGATTGTTTACGATAGTAAAAATCTAATATTTAAGATTAATACGGTTGAAATTGGAATTGTGGAAAAAGGGGTTAAAAAGATAGAAAACATAGAAATTAATACAAAAAGTGTAAATGCATCTAAAAAAAATATTACGCAAGGCGAACAAGGAAACAAAATAAAGAGGCTCCTAAGTAGTAAATTCAAGATATCTGGTGATGCTATTACTGTTTATAAATTAAATTCATAAAACCTATAATTGTTAATCAGTATATAAAAACAAGAAAGGAGGGGGGGGATTCTATGAACAATGATAATTTGCTTAGTAAATTTACTGAGTATATTAAAACAGAATTATTAAATAGTGGTCAAGGCAACAATAAAAACAATAAAATCAAAAAATCTGACAAGTTATTGGGAAACTTGGTATTAGTGATTTTAGTGGCAGTTGTAATAATTTTAGCAAGTAGTTTTTTTAAATCTCCAAAGCAAACTTCAGCTGTCGCAGGCGATGCACAAAATGATAAAATTGTTAAGGAAAATAAAGCACTACAATTAAATGATTATGAAGCACAATTAGAAAGCAAACTTAAATCAACACTTGAAGGGATTCAAGGAGTTGGAAAGGTGCAGCTTATGATCTATTTTGAGAGTGGAGAGGAGAGTGTTCCAGCGGTAAATGTTAATGATTCTAAAAGTCTTACACAAGAAAATGATACAACAGGCGGAAAAAGAAACATCACTCAAGAAAATAACGGAAGTGCTGTTGTTATGTCCAATAATGGAAATGAAAATGCACCATTAATTGTGAAAAAAATTAAGCCTATTATTACTGGTGTATGCGTAGTGGCAGAAGGATCTAATGAAAAAGTCACTGAACTTAGAATTAGGCAGGCGGTAATTGATTTATTTAATTTACCTAAAAACAAAGTTAATGTATATCCTATGAATAAGTAGCATATAATTTCAAAGAAAGGTAGATGGGGGGGAATATTATGAATAAAAAACAGTCTGGTATAATTGTTGCGTTGGTAGTACTTATTGTGTTTGCAGGGTATCTTGCGGCAAAGGTGAATGGACCATTATATGTAAATGATGGTGATTTTAGCAGTGAGAAGAGCGCAATATCTCTAAAGGAAAGTAAAAGTAATTCATCCTATTTTGAAGAAGCAAAATTATCAAGAGATCAAGAAAGTGTAAGCACTCTTCAATCGATTAAAGCTTTAATTGATGATACTAATACTCCAAAAGCACAAAAGGCAACTGCGTCTGAGCAATATCTAAACATATCAATGGCTTCACAGAATGAATCAGACATAGAACTTGCACTAAAAGCTCTAGGGTTTGAAGAAGCAATGTGCAGTATAGTAGATGATAAGGTACAAATATTAGTTAAAAGTGATAAAAAACAACTTTCAGAGGAAGAACTTCGTAGCATTAATGATGTTGTAATGAACAAAACAAAATTAGAAAAAATTGAAGTTAAAATCAAGCAATAGTAATTGTAAATGCTATATTTATCTGATATAATAAATATAGCATTGTCATGTTTTACCTAAGCTAAATAAGGGGGTACTAATATGGAAGATAAAATTTTAAATGAAACAGAAATGGGCACTGTTAAGATATCCGAGGATGTGGTTAGTGTAATAGCAGGACTCGCTGTTGCTGAAATACAGGGAATCGTTGGTATGAGTGCTAGTCTCGTTGGTGGAATAACTCAAATATTAAGCGGAAAGAAGAATTTATCTAAGGGCGTTAAAGTCAATGTAGGAGAAAGTAGTGCAGTAATTGATTTACACGTTGTAGTTGAATATGGTATTAAAATTCCGGAAGTAACTGAAAAAGCACAAATAAATGTGAAAAAATCTGTAGAGCTTATGACAGGCCTTACAGTAACAGCCGTAAATGTGTATGTACAAAATGTTGTATTATCTAAAACAGAAAAGCTAGAGGAAATAGAAGCATAGTAATAAACACCCTCTGTAATCAGAGGGTGTTTATTACTATGCTTGTTATTTTTATATTAAAAGTATAATTTAGGATGAGAAAATTAGGAGGATTACTAATGAATAGAAGAAAGTCAAGAGAAATAGCAATGAAATTACTTTTTGAAATGTCAATAAATAAAGAAAACTATGAGGATATAATTGAAAATTTTAAAGAGAACACAGATGTTGATTTAAATGAAATTGATATGTCGTATATTACCAAGATGCTAGCCGGGATTCATGAAAATAGCAAGGAGATTGATGAAAATATTGAAAAGCACTTAATTAAGTGGAAGTTGGCTAGATTATCAAAAATGAATCTAGCTATCTTAAGAGTAGGTGCATATGAAATATTATTCGAGGAAGAAATACCAGGTAAGGTTTCTGTAAATGAGGCAATAGAACTTGCTAAGAAATATGGGGAAGATAGTTCCCCAGCTTTTATAAATGGTATCTTAGCGAAGATGATTTAAAAAAGGCAAGATAATTAAATAACAATAAAATAACTAGGGCATCTTTGACTAGTTATTTTTTTTAATAAAAGAGGAATTTTGAAAGCGTGTTAGAACTGTATTATAATAACTAGTATTTAAAAAACACATAACAAGGAGAGGATAATATGGGAATTAAAGTTAATGGCAAGGTGATAGTTGAAAAGTACAGAGATGAAATTAAATCAGTTATAAAAGGCGGTATTAGTAAGGGACTTAGGGTGCCATCAATTAAAACCATATTAGTAGGTGACGATGGAGGTAGCACGTCATATGTAAAAAGTCAGAATAACCTCTGCAATAAATTAGGTATATCTTATACTTGTATTCACTTGGATAAAGACGTTGATCAAAAAGATATTGTAGATATTATAGAAAAATTGAATGAAGATAATACTGTGGATGGTGTAATCATTCAATTGCCTTTACCGAAAAAGTTTAATGAGAAGGAAATCACTTCTAAAATTTCATATAAAAAGGATATTGATGGATTAAGTGATGTAAATATGGGCAGATTTTATAAGGGAGAGAAAAGTTTTATTCCTTGCACTGCTTTAGGAGTCATTGAAATGATTAAAAGTACTGGATGCGTTATTAAAGGGAAACATGCTGTTGTTATTGGTAGAAGTAATATTGTTGGAAAACCAGGAGCACAATTGCTACTTAATGAAGATGCAACAGTAACAATATGTCATTCTAAAACAACAAACTTAAAGGAAGTTTGCAAAACAGCAGATATAATAGTTGCCGCAATAGGTAAACCAGGTTTTGTAACAAGTGATTTTATTAAAGAAGGAGCAGTTGTTATAGATGTTGGGACAACAATGGTGAATAATAAAGTAACTGGGGATGTATCTTTTGATGATGTTATTAATCATGCAAGTTATGTTACACCAGTACCAGGTGGAACGGGACTAATGACTACGACAATGCTTATAAAAAATGCTTGCATGGCATGGAGGGATAATGTTTATTAAAGTATTAACAGTAACTGATCTTAATGGATATATTAAGAAAATAATAGACAGTGACTTTATATTAAAAAACTCAAATGTTAAAGGCGAACTATCTAATGTAAAATTGCATTCTAGCGGGCACATATATTTTTCATTAAAAGATGCATTTGGAAAGATAAATTGTGTAATGTTTAAATCGCAGGCTTTTAAACTTAAAATTGCACCTAGAGATGGCATGAATGTTATCATCAGTGGTAGGGTTTCTGTTTATGAAAAAGAGGGGTCTTATCAGCTTTATTGTGACTCCATGGAGCAGGATGGAGAAGGCCAGTTATATTTGACTTTTCAAAATCTAAAAGAGAAATTAGAGAAAAAAGGATTATTTGATAAAGAACACAAGAAAAGTATACCTTCATTTCCTACTAGAATAGGAATAATTACATCCCCAACAGGAGCTGCAGTTAAAGATATTATTAATGTTGCAACAAGACGTAACTTAAAGGTTAACATGCTTATATACCCAACAATTGTTCAAGGTGTAAATGCTAGCGAGAGTGTTGCGCAAGGTGTAAAATATTTTAATGAACTAAAAAATGTTGATTTAATCATTATTGCAAGAGGAGGAGGCTCAATTGAGGAGTTATGGGCATTCAATGAAGAAAATTTAGCAGTCACTATCTATAATTCTAAAATACCTATAATTACTGGAATTGGTCACGAAACGGATTTTACTATAGCAGATTTCGTAAGCGACCTTAGGGCGCCGACTCCATCGTCCGCAGCAGAAATTGCTGTGAGAAATTTAAAAGAGTTAAATAATGAAATTAAATCACTTAGAGAACTCTTACTAAAATCTGTGGAATTTAAGGTTAACAAAGAATATAATAAAGTTAATTTATTAAATAAAACTTTGAAAATAAATAGTCCTTTAAATTTTATAGTTAATCAATATATCCATATAGATAATTTAAAAGAAAATCTAAGTTACAGGTTTAATGCGAAAATTTCACTAGAAAAGCAGAAACTTTCCAAGTGCAATGCTCTTTTGCATGCTCATAACCCCTTAAATGTATTGAATAAGGG
The DNA here is from genome assembly GCF_055081135.1 of Clostridium sp. CM036. Taxonomy (NCBI): domain Bacteria; kingdom Bacillati; phylum Bacillota; class Clostridia; order Eubacteriales; family Clostridiaceae; genus Clostridium; species Clostridium sp. CM036. The sequence goes on from NZ_CM143652.1 coordinate 357,366, forward strand.
ATATGCGATACTTCAAAACAATGAAAATGAAGTTATTAGTGAAATTAGTGATTTGAAAAATATAAAAGAGGTGAAAATTACATTAAAGGACGGTAGTGGTAGATTTAATGTAAGAAATTTGGAGGAGTTCTAATGGCAAAGAAAAAAGAATCTTACGAAAATATGATGGTTCGTCTTGAAGATATTGTAGACCTGATGAAGGGGAATGAAGTTACGTTAGAACAAACTATGATTAATTATGAAGAAGGTATAAAAATCTGCAACAGTTTATACAAAATTTTAAATGATACAGAAGGTAAAATAAAGATATTAACAGCTGAAGGTGAAAGGGATTTTATGACTCTTGCGGAGGTCGTTAAAGATTAGATTACACTATATTATTTTTACAACCTATCATGAAAAGAAGGGATATAATGAATATAAAATTGCTAAAAGATGTAGTAGAACACTGGATAAATGATTATTTTGATAATAAACCAGAAATTGACAATAGAAATTTCGAATCGATGATTTATAGTATAAAAGTCGGTGGGAAAAGAGTCAGACCGATTTTAATGATTCTTACATACAATATGTACAAGGAAGATTATAGAGATATTTTACCTTTTGCAGCGGCCCTTGAAATGATTCATACATATTCCCTTATTCATGACGATCTGCCCAGTATGGATAACGATGATTTGCGCAGAGGGAAGCCTACAAATCACAAAATTTATGGAGAGGCAATTGCAATACTCGCAGGAGATGGATTATTAAATGAAGCTATGATTATAATGCTAAATCAATGTTTAGATGGAAGTTTAAATAAAATTAAGGCAAGTGCCTTCATAGCAAAAGCTTCTGGAGCTCAGGGGATGATAGCTGGACAAATCTGTGATATTTTAAGTGAAGGCATCGCAATATCAGAGGAAGAACTTCTGTATATGCATAGAAATAAAACTGGAGAACTAATTAAAGTAGCAATAATATGTGGTGCTATCTTAGGCAATGCCAGTGAAGAAGAGTTAAGTGAATTAAAAGAGTATGGTGACAAATTAGGTTTGGCATTTCAAATTAAGGATGATATATTAGATGTAATTGGAGATGTTAGTGTTTTAGGTAAAAATGTAAAAAGCGACGAGTGTAATAATAAAACTACTTTTATAACCATGTATGGTTTGGAAAAATGTAAGGAAAAGTGTAATGATTTAAGCGAAGAGTGTTTTGAGATATTAAAAAATCTTAAGGTGAATACAAAGTATTTAGAAGAAATGACGGAATTTTTATTAAAAAGGGAATATTGAAAATTTACTAATATTCTTTGATTAATGAACTACACCTTAAATGTCATTAAATTGTATTTTAAGTCGAAACAGCTTTTGAATTAAATATTATTATATGATATAATATCTCCATAAATGTGGGTATGATAATATAATTAATAAAAGAGGATAGATGTATATGAGTAAAATTTTAGATGATTTTAATGACATAAATTCAGTGAAAAAAATGTCTATACAAGAGTTGAATGTTTTTGCAGGAGAAATTAGAAGTTTTCTAATTGAAAAAGTATCTAAAACTGGAGGACATTTAGCTTCTAATTTAGGTGTAGTAGAATTAACATTAAGTTTATACAATGTTTTTAATTTGGATAAAGACAAATTAATATGGGATGTGGGTCACCAATCTTATGTACATAAAATTCTTACAGGAAGAAAAGATAAATTTGATGCACTTAGAAATTTCGGTGGATTAAGTGGTTTTCCTAAAAAAGAAGAAAGCAAATATGATATATTTGAATCAGGACATAGTAGTACTTCTATTTCTGCAGGGCTGGGCATTGCAAGGGCTAGAGATTTACAAAAGGAAGATTATAACGTTATTTCGGTAATAGGTGATGGTGCACTTACAGGAGGTATGTCTTTTGAGGCATTAAATGATATAGGCTTTAGGAAAACTAAAATGATTATTGTGCTTAATGATAATCAAATGTCTATTTCTAAAAATGTTGGAGGCATGTCTAAGTACCTAAGCCAATTTAGAATTGACCCAACTTATAATAGAATAAAAAAAGAAATAAATTCTACGCTTAGAAAAATTCCTAGCGTAGGAGACGGTATGGTTAGTTCAATTCAAAAGATTAAAAATGGAATTAAGCAGGTTATTGTGCCAGGGATGCTCTTTGAGCATATGGGTATTAAATATTTAGGACCTATAGATGGACATGATATTAAAGAGGTAAGCAAGGTATTGAAGCTAGCTAAAGAAATAGACGGACCAGTGATTATTCATGTTATAACTAAAAAGGGCAAGGGTTATAAATTTGCTGAAAACCAGCCACGTAAATACCATAGCGTAGGTCCATTTAACCCCTTAATTGGAGAGCTATGTGGTAGTTCTAAGAAAAGTTACTCTGATGGATTTGGGGAGCAGATTGTAAGCCTTGCAAAGGAGAACAAAAATATAGTGGCAATAACAGCTGCCATGCCTGAGGGTACTGGCCTAGAAATGTTTTCAAAACAGTTTCCTAATAGATTTTTTGATGTAGGAATTGCGGAGCAACATGCAGTTACTATGGCAGCAGGAATGGCATCGCAAGGTTTAAAACCTATTTTTGCGGTTTACTCAACTTTTCTTCAGAGAGCTTATGACCAAATTGTACATGATGTATGCATTCAAAAGTTACCTGTTATTTTTGCTATAGATAGAGCGGGCATTGTTGGAGCCGATGGAGAAACACATCAAGGAGTATTTGATTTATCATATTTATCTCATATTCCCAATATGACAATTATGGCTCCAAAATGTATAAGTGAATTGAAGTCAATGTTAACTTTTGCAGTTAAACAAGATTACCCAATTGCTATAAGATACCCAAGGGGTGGGGATAATTGCAATGTTAAAATGTCTCCTATTGAAAACTTTAAGAGGGGGAAATGGGAAACCCTTTTAGGCGGAGGAAAAATAGCCTTTATAGCTACAGGTAAAATGGTTCAAAATGCTATATTGGTTAGAGAAAAATTAAACAATATGGGAATAGAAGCTACTGTAATTAATGCGTGTTTTATTAAACCTATTGATAAAGAACTACTTTTAGAGCTAGTGAATAAAAAATATTCTTTAGTAACTATAGAGGATAATCTTGTGCATGGGGGATTAGGTTCTTTAGTACTAGAATATGTGAATTCACTTACGACAAAAACAAGGGTCATTAATTTAGGATTTAAAGATGAGTTTATTCCTCACGGAACAGTTGACATACTGTATAAATTACATAAACTAGATGTAGATGGAATTTTTGAAAGTATTTTAGGGTTAGTTTAAATAATGCACTTTAGTGGAGTCTTAAGGAGTTTTTTATGTTAGAAGATAAACAAAGATTAGATGTTCTTGTAGTTAAAAGGGGAGTTCTATTTTCAAGAGAAAGAGCAAAGGAAAATATAATTTCCGGAAATATATTTGTGGATGGTATTATGACTACTAAATGTGGGAAAAAAGTAGATATATCATCTAGTATTGAATTCATAGGAGAAGATATTCCTTATGTAAGCAGGGGTGGATTAAAGCTTCAAAAGGCTATAAATTCTTTCGATATTGAACTTAAAGATAAAGTTTGCCTAGATATAGGCGCATCTACAGGCGGGTTTACAGATTGCATGCTTCAACATGGAGCATGCAAGGTATACGCTATAGATGTTGGAACAAATCAGTTAGGTGATAAATTGAGAGGCGACGTGCGAGTAGTATCCATGGAAAATACAAACATAAGATATTTAAATGTAGATAGTATAGGAGAACTTGCCGATTTTGCAAGTATTGATGTATCATTTATATCCCTGGAAAAAGTTATTCCCAATTTACTTAACCTATTAAAAAATGATGGTAGCGTTGTAGCACTATTAAAGCCACAATTTGAAGTAGGGGTAGGCATCGTAAATAAAAAAGGTGTGGTTAAAAAACCTAGTGAACATGTAAAGGTAATAGTTAGAGTTTTAAACTTTCTGAGATGTCTAGATGTAAAGGTTATTAATGTTAATTACTCATCGATAAAAGGACCTAATGGGAATATTGAATATTTAATTTATTTTACAAAATCTAAAGAGAACTATGTGAATTATATTGAAGATAATATAACTCACATAGTTAGTGAAGCTCATAAAGATTTAAATAGGGTAAGCGAGGATAAAAATAATAGTTGATATATGATATAGAAGGCGGCAAGGAGGGAATATGAAAAAAATTGGCATTAATATAAATACAACTAAGGATGAAGATGGGAAAATAAGTAAGTATGTAAAAAATATTATTAGTAAGTATATAGATGATACTAACATATTTGTATTTAAAGATTCCATTGGCCTTGAAAATATAAAATATAACGATTTAGATATTATTATTGCTTTAGGTGGAGATGGAACTATTTTAAGAACATCGCGAAATTTAAACAACTCTAATATCCCAATTTTAGGTGTGAATATAGGCAATCTGGGATTTCTTTCTAGTGTGGAGTTACTAGAGTTTGAAAATGCTATGAAAAGATTTAGTGAAGATGATTATTATGTAGAAGACAGAATGATGCTTAATTGCACTTTGCCATATCGAGATAAAACTGAAGAATATACTGCTTTAAATGATATAATTGTATCAAAGGGAACACTAGCGAGAGTTGTTAAATATGAATTACACATAGATAATAAGTTTTACATTGAGTTTACAGGGGATGGGCTTATAATATCTACGCCAACAGGGTCTACAGCATATTCATTATCTGCAGGAGGGCCTATAATTTATCCTAACTTAGATGTTATAGCTGTAACTCCTATTTGCCCATTATCTTTATATATGAGAACTATAGTGCTGGACTGTAAAAGTGAAATATCTATAAATATAAAAAGTGAACATGAAAGCATATTTTTGACATTAGATGGACAACGGGCAATAAAGCTAAATAACTATGAAAAAATATTAGTAAGTGTTTCAAATAAGAAGTGTAGATTGGTTAAATTTAATGATTATAATTATTTTGAAATTTTGAGAAAAAAAATAATTTCTAGAACAATGGATTGTGAGGGAGAAAAAAATGAAGATTTCACGTCATGCAAAAGTAATTGAGATTATCCAAGCTAATGAGATTGAAACTCAGGAGCAGTTAGCAGAAGAACTAAAAAACAATGGATTTGATATTACTCAAGCAACTGTATCGAGAGACATAAAGGAATTGAAATTAATTAAGGTTATGAATGCACATGGAAGTCACAAGTATGCAACTAGTTCTCCAGCAGATACCTTTTTATCAAATAAATTGGTTAATATTTTTTCTCAAACAGTTCTTTATGTTGACCATGTAGATAATTTTATAGTATTAAAAACGATTTCTGGAGCTGGAGCTGCTGCTGCTGAAGCTTTAGATTCTTTAAAGTTCAATGGTATTGTAGGTACTATAGCTGGAGATAATACTATATTTATTTTAGTTAGAAAAGAAGAAGAGACAAAAGAGATAATCCAAAAAATTAAAAAAATGATTAGTGAATAGGAGGAGGTAGTATGCTCCTACAATTAAATATTATGAATTTTGCCTTAATTGAAAAGTTAAGTATTAATTTTGAAAAAGGATTTAATGTCCTTTCTGGTGAAACAGGAGCGGGAAAATCAATTTTAATTGATGCTATAAATTATGTATTAGGGGGTAAATTCAATAAGAACTTAATCAGGACAGGTGAAAACAAAACTTATGTTGAGGCAATATTTAGCATTGATACTAAAAATAACAAAAATGCTTTAGATGAGATGGATATTGATTATGAGGACATGGTATTTATAAGTCGCGAAACTTTTCAATCTGGGAAAAGTATTGCAAAAGTTAATGGTAAATCATTGCTACTCTCAAAGGTTAAGTATATTAGTAAAAATTTATTGGATATTCATGGTCAACATGATAATCATAATTTATTAGATAAAGTCAATCATATATTTTATGTGGATTCCTTTGGAACTGATAAAATTCATAAGGTTCTTGTGGGATATAATGAGAAATATGTAAGGATGACTACAATCAAAAATAGAATTAATAAACTTGAAGGAAATGAAGGACAGCGAGAAAAAAGAATCGATTTCTTGAATTACCAGTTAGAAGAAATTAAAAGCGCCAATCTCAAAATTGGTGAAGACCAGGATCTTTTAGAAAAATATGCAATCATTAGCAATGCAGAAAATTTGGAAAAACATTTATCAAAAAGTTATGCATTATTAGATACCAGTGATGAGGAAAATACTTCGGTTTTTTATAATTTAGCTATGGCTATTAGGGAATTAAGAAGTATAGAAAAGCACATGGAAAAAATAAAATTAATTGCAGACTCTATAGAAGAAAGCTATTTTAATATAGAGGAAAATATTACGGATTTAAGAAACTTAAAAGAGACAATTTATTATGATGAAAAAGAATTAGAGTATATGAATAGTCGAATAAGCCTGATTAACACTTGTAAGAAGAAGTATGCACCTACCATTGAGGAAATTTATGAATATAAAGAAAAAATCCAAATTGAATATGAAGAATTAATTAATAGTAGTGATATAATCATTGTTCTTAAAAAAGAAAAAATAGCTCTTGAGCGTGAAATGAAAATTATAGCAGATCAGATTCATGAAATTAGATCTGATACAGCAAAAAAACTCCAAGGTAAAATAAAAGATGAATTAAATTATATTGGCCTTGAAAAAAGTGAGTTCTACATAGAAGTAAAACTCGTAAATGAATTTTATGAAAATGGCTGTGATAAAGTTCAATTTTGTATATCTACTAATCCTGGAGAACCACTAAATCCATTAGAAAATATTGTATCTGGTGGGGAATTATCACGTATAATGCTTGCACTCAAAACTGTATTCGTTAATAAGGATGAAATACCTACTGTTATATTTGATGAAATAGACACTGGTATTAGTGGTAGAATCGCGCAATGTGTTGCAGAAAAGATGTATTCAATATCATTAAACCATCAAATCCTTTGTGTAACACATTTGCCCCAAATAGCTAGTATGGCAGATACAAATTATTTAATATCTAAAAATGTTTTAAAAAATAAAACTTATACCAATGTTATAAAAATGAATGATGAAGAAAAGCAACAAGAAATAGCTAGAATGATTGGTGGTACACAGGTTACTAAATTAACCTTGGAAAATTCTAAAGAAATGATAAATATGGCAAAGAAACAAAAAAAATATTAATTTTGTTTTTTAGGTTAGCATAGTTATAAAAATAGGTTAATAGGGAAAAGTAAAGTCATAATTTTATGGCTTTATTTTTTTCGTTTTTTTTAACCTAAAGTATAAAGCCTCTAAGTTTGTATAATTAATAAAAATGTAAAAATAATTGCAATAGAGGGTAATTTTTTTAATTTAGTATAAATTAGTTTTGAATCTATGTCTTTGACTATTTTTGAATTAATGTTATAGCATAATATGGAGAATTCGAGGGTAACTTAAAGTTATAAATATAAGAGAAAAGGAGGTAAAGCTTATGAAGAAAAGGTTAAATATAATATGTTGGATTATAACACCTTTAGTAGTAATAATTGCTTTAAGTGCGTATCTTAAAGTCCAAAATAAAATTGTTGCAGCATATGATAGACCAATGGAAACATTATATTCTAACAAACTTGTAAAAGTAAAAAACGATAAAGACATTATTCTTAATAAACCAGATATAAATAATAAAAAGAAAAATGAGAAAAAAGTTAATTTAGAAAATAGCTTAGAAGTTGAATCAACATTTATAAAAGACAAATCAGATTTAATGGTTTATCCAGGAGGACAACCAATTGGTGTTAAATTGAATACTAAAGGTGTTTTAGTAGTAGCTTTATCTGATATTCAAGGTATAAATGGTAAAACACCAAGTCCTGCCGCAAATGCAGGTGTACAAATAGGTGATAGTATAATAAGTATAAATAATGTTGAAATAAATCATGCAGAAGATGTAATAAGATTTATAAATAAAGAAAAAAATACAGAACTCACTCTTAAATTACAACGTAAAAATGATTTAACATTTTTTCAAGTTAAAATTAAACCAACTATTGATTCAGAAGATGGAAAACAAAAAATTGGTTTATGGGTACGCGACTCAACTGCTGGTGTAGGAACATTAACGTTATATGATGATAAAACTAAAAAATTTGCTGCGTTAGGTCATCCTATTACAGATGCTGATGCCGGAACAATATTGAATGTTAATAATGGTGTAATTATATCATCTAATATTGTATCAGTAAAAAAAGGAACAAGAGGAACTCCAGGAGAGTTAAGAGGACTTTTCATAGATGAAAGCAAAATAAAAGGTCAAATAACCAAAAATACTGAATGTGGTATATTTGGAGAAGGAACTAAAAGTCTTATAAATAATAAATTTAGTAAACCTATGAAAATAGGACTAAGAAATGAAATTAAAGAAGGAAAAGCTCAAATTTTAACCACTATAAATGGTAGTGAACCACAATTGTTTCAAATAGAAATTCAGAAACTATTACCTCAAAATAAATCCGGATCGAAAAGTATGGTCATTAAAATTACAGATCCTAGGCTTCTAGAAAAAACTGGCGGCATAGTGCAAGGTATGAGTGGTAGTCCAATAATTCAGAATGATAAGATTATTGGTGCGGTAACCCATGTTTTAATTAATAAACCTGATTTAGGATATGGAATATATATAGAATGGATGTTGAAAGATGCAGGTATTTTATCAAATTAACTAGCATTATTTAAAAAAAGGGGTTAAAATAGATATTAAGCAATAAAGGATAGCGGATGCTATCCTTTATTTTATAAAAAATGATAAATAATGATAAATAATTATTTATTTGTAAATTTTCTTAATATAAGAAGGAATTGTAATTCTTTTGTCGAATTAATATTTGTTAAGATATGGGAATTTATTTATAAAGGGGAGTTATAATATGGAAGAAGCTAGAATTAGTGTGCTTATTGCAGATGATAATAAAGAATTTTGCAATATTTTAAATGATTATTTATTAAGCCAAAGAGATATTATGGTTACAGGTATTGCAAAAGATGGAATAGAAGCTCTTAAGTTAATAAAAGAGAGAAAGCCTGACTTGGTAGTATTAGACATAATAATGCCACATTTAGATGGTCTTGGGGTACTAGAAAGATTGGGTAGTATGGACCTTGAACCAATACCAAAAATAATAGTATTATCTGCAGTTGGGCAAGATAAGATTACACAAAGAGCTATTGCATTGGGAGCAGATTATTATGTAGTAAAACCATTTGATATGGAAGTTTTTACAAAGAGAATAAGACAAATGTTTAATAATACAATTTCAAGTGATAACAGCAAAAAATCAATATCTTTTATTGATACATCTGAAACTAGAAAAAGTAATCATAACGAACCAATGGATTTAGAAGCTGAAATTACAAATATAATTCATGAAATTGGTGTTCCAGCTCATATTAAGGGATACATGTATCTAAGAGAAGCAATCACTATGGTAGTTAATGATATTGAACTTCTATCCGCAGTGACGAAGGAATTATACCCATCTATTGCTAAAAAATTCAACACAACTGCTAGTAGGGTAGAAAGAGCAATAAGGCATGCTATAGAAGTAGCATGGGGACGTGGTCAAGTTGAAACAATAAATAAAATATTTGGTTATACCATACATAATGCTAAAGGTAAACCAACCAATAGTGAATTTATAGCTATGGTAGCCGATAAGTTAAGATTACAAAACAGGGTTTCTTAGCCTTATATAACGACGGTTTCAGACCGGTTTGTTTTTTATCGAAGTTAATTATTTAGTTAATATTGAGTTATAAACCAAAAACTAATAGACTTATTCATTTATTAAGTAAATGAATAAGTTTATTTTTATGGAAATAATTGATACTCATAAAATGTAGTAGATTAGCCAATAGTTTCATAGGGGATTTTGATATAGAAATATGAGTTTATTTTTTGAAAATCATACTTCTTATTATATAAATTATATTCGGAGAAGCGTATCCCATAGCTAAATAGGACTTTCCATATTCTAAAGCAAAAGTTAAACCCTCACTTTCTCCTGGGTTATTAAAATGATAAGTTGCAATTATTATACCTTCATAATTTAATATTGTAATCTTATTATTTGTATATAAATAAATGTATTTGCCATCTGTTTCTAAGCCTTGTGGAACACCTTGCGTAGCAATATTAAAAGTATTTATTACATTCATGTTGGCTAAGTTTATAATAGTAAATGTTGGATTACCAATATCGGCTCCACTTGAAATGGTATGGAGTATTAAATAATCATGGACATTATCTATAGCAAGTAAGGCTGATGTTCCCAAACGTTCATAGCTTAAATTACTTAATATTGTACTTGTAGTATAATCAACAACATAAATATGAGTTAAATTAGTTCCTCCACCATTAGCAATATAAATTTTGTTTGTTTTGGTTCTATATCCAAGTTCAGCACAATGGCCTACAGACATAGATGCTGTTTCACATATTTTCTTTCCTGACATATCATATTTAATTATTTTCCCGTTTCCAGCTCCTAAATCAAAGCCACAATAAAAATGTCCATCAAAAAATGTTAATCCTTGAAAATTTTTAGTGGATGGAATACGAAATAGTAATTCATATTGAAATTTTTCTGTTTTATTATTCGGAGATATTCTGTCATTTTTAATAGCAAATGTTAAATTATTATCGAAAGTATTAATAGATAAGGCCAAGGCACACACGCATAAGTATCTTCTATAAGTTTTCAATTTAATAACACCTACCTTTTATTTTATAGTATGTTTATAATCATAAATTTTAATGCTAGCGATTTCTGGGACATGGCAAAAAAATATTCATTTATGTAGTAAAGTAAATTAAATATGCATATAACCATCTTTGATATCATAAATATGAATTAAGTTATAATATTGCAGCACCGCAGGTGATAATTTAATTCATATAAGGGGAATTTTAGCATACATATAACGTAAGTGAATTTTAACAATATATTATGAATAGCTAAAAAACAAGCAGAATGATCAACAAAAGGGGGAAAAATTATGTCATCTAATACTTTAATGGGAAACATAAACAAACATATACAAGAAAATTTTTGGCTATATATTATAAGTATTCTTTGCGTATTTACAGGTATAATTTTAGGAATCTACAGTGTGAAGTACATGGGGGATTTTGAACGAAATGATTTAGTAAATTACTTGATGAATTTTATTGATCCTTCAAATACAAGTGGGATTAGTTATAAATTAATATTTTTACAATCGATTAAAAATAATCTGCCTGTGATTATTTTTCTTTGGTTTTTAGGTTTAACTATTGTCGGGATACCAATAATTATAATTATTGATTTATTGAAAGGATTTACAGTTGGATTTACCTTTAGCTTTATGATTAGCGGCCTAGGAAAGAATGGCATTGGTATAGCAATACTAGGGGTGATACCTCAGAATTTAATTTATATTCCATGCATTATTTTTGCATCTGTAGTATCAATGGAATTTTCTATAATGCTACTTAAGAGTAAGTTCAATAAACAATGGACAAGTAGTTTATCTAGCAGAATAATATATTATAGTGCAATATTCATTGTAATAATAATTTTCTTGTTTATAGGGATAATTATAGAATCTTATATTGCACCGCATTTTGTTAAAAATCTTATTAATAATTTGGGAGCAGTAAGCAAATGAAGCATAAGGATGTATTGCACTTTATAATGTTAACAATAAAATGTTTTGTGATTTTACTAGTAATTGGAATTTACTTGCCTAAAGCTGTGGATTACTTGCTTCAAAATTTAATTAATAATACAAAAATCTACAAAAATAGTGTTGTAGTTTACAAATTAGTTGATAATAATTATAAATTAATTTATAATTATATTCTTACATTTTATTTATTCTTTAGAGTATAATGTATGTATATATTAATATTCTCTATAATATGGGAGATACATTATGAATGATTTATTAAAAATCTATAGCGATAATTTAAAAAACAATAAACTAACGAGAAATACTATTGAAGCTTACACTCGAGATGTTAAACGTTTTATTGAATTTATGGAATATAAAAATGAAAGTATAAAAACGGTTGATTGTATAACAATAATGGCATATTCTGAGTATCTTAGAAAAGAAGGTCGTGCAAATAGTTCCATAGCAAGAAGTATAGTTTCCATCAGAAATTACTATAAATATCTTATTAAAAACGATTTTGCAGAACATGACCCAACAGCCTATTTTTCAATTGCAAAAATTAAACGAAATATACCTCAAATTCTATCTATCGAGGAGATAGATGAATTATTAAATCAACCAGAAGAGTCAACGATTAAAGGATGTAGAGATAAAGCAATGCTAGAATTAATGTATGCTACAGGCATAAAGGTTTCAGAACTTTTAAGTTTAACAACATATGATATTAATTTAGAATTGCTATACATAAGGTGCAATAATGGTAAGAAAAATGAAAGAATAATTCCTATTGGTACCCAGGCGGTTAGATGTCTATCGCAGTATTTAAAGACAAGATCTATTATAAACTTAAATAATTTAAGTTTACTCTTTTTAAATATAAAAGGGGATAAAATGACAAGGCAAGGCTATTGGAAAATTATTAAAGAGTATGCTAAAAAGACTAATATTAAAAAAGCTATAAATTCTTATACGATAAGACATTCATTTGCTGTGCATTTATTGCAAAATGGCGCTGGTATAGCCTCAGTTCAAGAACTATTAGGTCATAATAGTATGTCTACAACTCAAATTTACTCAACTATAGTTAAAAAGAGCAAAATTGCTGAAATTTATAAGAATACTCATCCTAGAGCATAAGATAAATGATTTAACTACAATGTAGAATTTAAATAGAATATAGAAAAATCCGCTTTCACTAATTATGAAGGCGGGTTTTTATTTTTGTTTTTAACTATAATAATTTTTTTATTTTATTATAAATAAATAGTGATAATATTAATGCAAATTGGTAAAAATAATGTTATGAATTTTAATCAACGCAGACATTTTTGTCTAGCGAAAAGTAATAAGAGGAGGATACATATGAAAAGGAACTTTAGGAACGTATTATGTTTAATTTTAACGTTGATTTTTACAACACAGTTTTTCTGTCTGCCAGCTAAGGCAGAAGGAGAAAATAAGGATGATAAAGGAATTGTAGTAGAAGCAAAGTCAGCACTACTAATGGAACCATCCACTGGCAAAATAATATATGAAAAAAATTCTCATGAGAGATTTGCACCAGCATCAGTAACTAAAATAATGACTATGTTATTAGCTATGGAGGCCATAGATTCTGGTAAGATTAAATTACAAGATAAGATAACCGTAAGTGAAAACTCGAAAAAAATGGGTGGAAGTAGTATGATTCTTGAAACTGGTGAAATTAGAACTGTGGAAGAAATTTTAAAAGGGATTGCCATTGCATCAGGAAATGATGCAGCAGTGGCAATGGCAGAATATCTAGGTGGCAGTGAAGGTGCTTTTGTAAATATGATGAATGAAAGAGCAAAAAGTCTTAATATGAAAGATACTGCTTTCAAAAACTGCACTGGTCTAAGTGCAGTAGGGCATTTTACAACTGCCTATGATATTTCAATTATGTCTAGAGCGCTATTAAAACATCCTAAAATATTAAAATATTCAGGAACCTACATGGAAACTATTTCTGAGGGCAGAAAGTCACCTATAGGTCTTGTAAATCATAATAAGCTTGTTAGATTCTTTGCTGGATGTGATGGACTCAAGACTGGATTTACAAATGAGGCAATGTATTGTATGTCTGCGACTGCAACACGAAGCAATGTAAGGATGCTTGCAATAATTATGGGTGCGCCAACTTACACAAAAAGAAATAGAGATGCTAGCATGTTAATGAATTACGGATTTACAAAATTTGAGACGAAAAAAGTAATAGCAAAAGATCAAGGATTAGAAAAAGTAATTTTAAATAAGAAAGGTGATAAGTTCCTAATAGCTAAAGCACATAAAGATTTCCTTATAACCCTTGAAAAAGGTAATAAAAATAAAATAACTAAAAAATTTGTTATGAAGGAAGGTTTGAAAGAGTATAAAAAGGATGTCGCAATTGGATTTTGTGAAATATATGTCGATAATAAGTTAAGTGGTAAGATTGTTATTTACAGCGATAGGGATATAAAAAAATCTAGAGTGTGGGATAATATTAAAAATAACTTTACAGACTTATTTGATAAGGCGATTTAACAAAACTTTATAGTAGTGTTTACAGATTTATGTAGATATAAAAATATAGCTTCTGGGCAATAAATTATTTGCTTAGAAGCTAAGTTTTTATAAAATATTATACTTTAGGAATTAAAATGTCAGACTTAATTGGGAATATTATAAATATTAAAGGACTTGAAAAGTGTAATATGAAATAAAACAAGCTAGTAAATTGACTAGTTATTTTTCCAAAGATGAATTATACTTAGAATAGACTTGATATAAAGAAATCAAAGTAAAACTTATATTTCTTTAAAATTATTTATTTAGGAGAGAGTGTACATGCCATTAAGTATAAAGGTAACTAATTTTGAAGGCCCATTTGACTTGTTATTACATCTTATTAAGAAAAATGAGATGAACATATATGATATCAATATTGTTGAAATCACAAATCAGTATTTGGGGTGTCTTAAAAGTATGAAGGAAATGGATTTAGAGGTGACATCAGAATTCATAGTTATAGCCGCAACTTTAATTGAAATTAAATCGAAATATTTGTTGCCTAAAAATAAAGAGGATCATAGCGAAGAAGAAGAAATTGATGTAGAAAAGGAATTGCTAAATAAATTGATAGAATATAGAAAATATAAAACTATAGCTGAAAATTTAAAGGTGTTGGAACAGGGTACAGGTATAATGATTAGTAAAAAACCAGAAATAATTGAAGAGGATAATGAAAACACTAAGGAAATGGATTTTTTGAAAAATATCACAATGCTTGATTTGTACAATTCATACAATAATTTAATGCAAGTATATATAAATAAAATGAATACTGATAATATTATAAATAAAAAAATCCTATTAGATGAATATAAAATAGAAGATAAAATGGAGGAATTAAAAAGAGAGCTTGAATGTTTTGGAAAAATTCATTTTACAAAGTTAATATATGGATATTCATCAAAATTAGAAATTATTGTTACGTTTCTAGCATTACTTGAGCTTATAAAGATTAGAAGTGTGATAGTAATTCAAGAAAGTAATTTTAAAGATATATATTTAGAAAGGGTAAATGAATATGAACGAATTTAACACTAAACAATTAGAGATTGAAGAGGTTTCTACTAAAAATATATATTTTTCTATTATAGAATCATTGCTGTTTGTTGCCGGTGAATCATTAAAGCTAACTGAAATAGCAAATATATTAGAATGTAGCATTGGTTTCACAAGAGAATTAACAAATGAATTAAGAGCAAAATATGAAGAAGAGCAAAGAGGAATTAAAATTATAGTAACTAATGATGAATACCAATTTGTTACAAAATCTTGCAATAGTGAATATGTACAAAAGCTATTAAAGACAAGTATTAGACAATCTTTATCTCAAGCGTCTATTGAAACTTTAGCAATAATTGCGTACAAGCAACCCATAACCAGAGTGGAAATCGAGGAGATAAGAGGAGTTAAGAGCGATAGAGCAATTTATACATTGTCAGATAAAAAATTAATTAAAGAAACTGGACGAAAAAATGTTCCGGGAAGACCAATTATTTATGCAACCACGGATGAATTTCTTAAACATTTTGATTTTCAGAGTCTAAATGAAATGCCTTCTTTAGAGGAGATTAACAAAGAAAAAGTACAACAAAATATTGATAGCAATCAAACTGAGTAGATATTTTTTGAAGGCAACTGATGTATACACTTATTAACCCCACTATAATAAAATTTCCAGTGGAAAATTCTTATTATGGTGGGGTTAATATTTTTAATATATAATTTGAACAATTAAGAGAAGTTATTCAGCATACTTATCGCTATCTTGGCATTCTGTATTCTTATCACAACTATCTTTAAACATACCCTTAATAATATCGATAACCTGCGGTACAGTATCAACGATTTTATCATATGTATTTTGCTGATCTACAGGCAATAGTCTTACTGAATCGTTTTTAACAACTAAAAATGCAACGGGCTTAACAGTGACTCCAGCTCCAGAACCACCACCAAAAGGATAGTTATTACTTGAGTCAGAAGACGTAACACTATTGAATTCACTACCTCCAGATGCAAAACCAAAACATACTCTTGAAATAGGGATAATTGTAGTCCCATCTAATGATTGGATAGGTTCTCCTACAATGGTATTCACATCTATCATATCTTTAATGCTTTCCATCGTGCTCCTCATCAAATTCTCAATTGGATGATTATCCATGTATATTTCCTCCTTTATATTTTTTTATATTCATTTTGTTATGTTTTATGGTTATAAGGCAAATTAACATAATAAATGCTATATAAGTAATTTTTGCTAAATTGACGTAAATTATACTCGAAATTTCCATAACAAAATCATTTTTTTTAAAATGAGGGTTAACTTTAAGATCAATATTTTTAACTTTTACAAAATCTGTTAATATTAAATACAAAAAACTATAAGTTGAATGAATTAAGCCAAATAAAATAGCGACCAATGCAGCATCATCAAATCCATATTCTAGTTTAGTATTTAAAGTTAATGTTGGTTTGAATTTTAATTTCTTAATTTTATAGGTAATTAATTTTATATCGCTTAAAATTAAAGACTTAAAGAAATTTTCTTTTAGGCTACCTTTTAAATCATTTTTATTACCATTTTTTAAAACTTTTTTAACCTTTAATTTCTTATTATAAATGTAAATTCCCAAAATTTTATTTGAGTACTTAAGGGTTATTTTTAAATGGATTGGAAATAATATAATTATTATAGTTAAAAGAAATACTATTATACATTTAAACATCTTAACCTCCCAATCTATCTAATAACTGGTATTATGTCCAATAATTTATAAAAATATCAACTTGTGTATATAATATTCAAATTTAAGAGAGGTGAAATAATGAGAAAAAATTTTAAAGTATATTTATCATTATGTTTAAGTTTGTTTTTTCTATTTTCGTCATTTGTTGAAAATGTTTTTGCAGAGGATTTATATGTTAATGCTATAAGTGCTATAGCAATAGATGCTGATTCGAAAATTGTTTTATATGAAAAAAATGCATATACACCAATTGAAATTGCAAGTACTACAAAAATACTAACGGCGCTTGTAGCAATAAAATGTGGAGATTTAAACAAGAAAATAATTGTATCAGAGAAAGCAGCATCTATACGCGGTTCAGAAATAGGATTAAAAAAAGGCGAGGAAGTAACCTTAAAAGAATTGTTGTATGGGCTCTTGTTGAGATCTGGAAATGACGCCGCAATTGCAATTGCTGAAGGAATTAGTGGAAGTGTTGATGAGTTTTCAAAGCTTATGAATGAGTATGCTTTAGAAATTGGATTATTGAATAGCAACTTTGAGTCACCTCACGGGTTAGACAGTGCAAATCACTATTCTACAGCGTATGATTTAGCTTTAGTTACTGCAAAGGCAAAAGAAATTAAATTTTTTAATGATATAGTAGGATCTAAAGATGTGGATGGTAAACAGAATAACTTTACTAGAAGTTACCACAATATAAATAAAATTTTATATCTTTTACCAAATTCAACAGGAGTAAAAACAGGATCTACTGGAAAGGCAGGTAAATGTTTAGTAACTTCTGTTAAAATTCAAAATAGAGATGTTATTATAATTACACTAAATTGTACACCTAGATGGAAGGAAACTGAGAAAATAAGTAAGTATGTTGAAAAAAATTATGAATACAAAAAAATAATCAGTAAAAATGACATTTTAGAACATCTAAGCATAAAAGACGGAGTGGGTAATGTTGAAATAGTAAGTAAAAGAGATATTATAATTCCAGTAAAAAACAATCAAAAAATAGAAGTCAAAATTAGAAAGCCACTAAATGAGATTCATGCCCCAATACATGAAGGGGAAGAGGTTGGTAGGATAGATGTATATGCAAATAATAAACTCTTATTTACAGAAGCCTTAGTGGCTAAAAATTCTATAAAAAAGAAAAATAAGGTTAGACAAGAATTTGATAAAATTAAAAATTTAATTATACCTAACAAATAAGAGAGAATATAAGTCTCTCTCTTATTTGTTAGAAAACTTTAACAGTGTACAAATACAATTTTTGGTTATTTTTCTAGGTGATTCATTGATAATAATGATTTATATAATTTAGATTTTTCTAATATGTGGCAATGATTAATTATGAATATTAAATTTAAGTTGTAACAAATTTCACAATTTCAAATATTTTAATAGTATAGTACTTTAGGAGGTTAGAATGATGAGTTATGAACCCTACGATTGCATTGATGTAGGAAGTGAATTTTGTCCTTGCCACACTAAACTGCGATAATCAGTTTAGTGTTTTAATTTTTACAATGCCTCTAGCGCCATCCCAGTATATTGAGTTTACAATATTATCAATTAATAAGCGTTTGTTATTAAAATCTAAGATATCCATTATTGATGAAAAGCTATTTGAAGAATTTAAAAATTTATCTACAATCGGATTATTATTTTTAAATTTATAGGAAGTAGAGGCTAAGTCTTTATATTTAACACTTAATTTTTCTAATTCAATTCCTAATTTGTAAATTTGAGGCCTTATATATTTGGATATTTCATTGTCCAAAGATAATTGATTTACTAGAATATCTATTTGATCTTGTTTTATATTTATTTGTGATGATAAACTCTCTATTTCAGATTGTACCAAATTAGTTTTTGATAGTTCGGATTTTATTTTATTTAACTCCTCTAATAAAATATTTCTTGAAATTGTGATATTTTTTAAATTATCTATAACTACCTTTTCGAGTTCATCTACGCGTACATTAGGATTATTACATCGCTCGCCTTTTGAATAATCTTTAGTACTACAAACATAATACTGGATTTTTTTATTAGTTGTTGCACTAATATGACCATGTTTAACAATCATACTTTTACCACATTTAGAACATTTTAAAATTCCGGTAAGTAATGCTGCTGCAGAGGTTCCGAGCCGTGGTGCCTTGTTTTTATTATCATCTAATATTTGTTGAACCTTAAGCCAATTGAAAGCATCAATAATTCCTTCGTGTTTAGAAATAGCAGCTATCCATTCAGTTATATCTCGTTTAATCCTAGCACCTTTACTCTTATTATAAGTTATAATACCTTGTTTATCATTAGCTTTTCCCATTACATTCATGCCAATAAGCTGAAGGTGATTCATAACAGCTTCATTTGCTCTAACGTAAAGGGGGTTTCTTAATATAAGTTGAATCCTTTTCTTATTAAAGTCAGCGCCGTTTTTTGTTTTAATATTCTTTTTAAAGATGAAAATAAAAACCTGGCTAATAGATTTATACTGTAGATATTTATCATAAATAATTTTTACTACATCTAATTCCTTTTTTATGGGTGATAATGTATACATAGATTTTTCTCTAAAGTCACCATCCAAATAGGATAGTTTTCTACTTTCATACCCCAAAGGGGTTTGACCTCCTAACCATCTTCCACTTTTAGCGAGTTCTAACATATTGTCACGAACCCTTTCACCAATAGTTTCACGTTCTAGCTGCGCAAAAACAGATGCAATATACATCATGGCACGGCCCATAGGGGTTGATGTATCAAACTGTTCATTAACACTTATAAAGCTAATGTGTAAACTATCTAATTCATTTATAAGAGTAGTAAAATCAGAGATATTCCTACTAATTCTATCCAGTCTATAACAAATTAGTACATGAAATTTTTTTTCCCTTGCATCAATGAGCATTTTTTGAAACTGAGGCCTTTTGATATTTTTTCCTGAAAAACCTTCGTCCTCATATATTATAAATTTTTCGATTTCTAAATGATTGCATTCATGTTTACATAATTCAATTTGGTTAATTATCGATTCGCCTTTTCCTGTGATTTTTGATTTTCTGGAGTATATAGCGGCAATTTTCAATTTATTACTCCTTAATAATTGATTTATAAAATTTATAAAAGCTTATATAAGCATTATAAATAATTATGATATATTCTATAAACTATAATTTCTTCACAAAATAAAGATATGTATTTTAGAAAAATAATATTACGTAATCATGTATATAATTAAATATATATAGGTATATACATGATTACGTAACACTAAGGTTAAAGATGCATACTATAATATAATAGTTTATTTGGAGGATTATAAATGAAAGTTAATTCTACAATTGTTTTAGAATTAAATAAAAAAGAAGTAGAACTCTTGGATGAGCAGTATACAAGGACTGTTGCGAAAATAATAGCTTCAGAGCTTACGTTACAAGAAATGAACGAATTAATAGAAAAGTTAATGATTAGCTAAGATATTTCAAATTGCAGGAAAAACAGCACTACAATAAAAAGGAATATATGTATAATAGTAGAATAAAATAGAAAAGTAAAAGAGTTAAAATAATAAGGAGCAGTTATTCTATTAATGAGAAATAAACAATCAGAATATATCGAACAAATTCTATTGAAAGATGATATACTGTTATAATATTGTATACAACATAAAATATGGAGATGATTTATATGAAGTTATGTGAAATATGTAAAAAAAATATTGCAATGATATTAACATCAAGAATTGAGAATGGAAAAACCGAAACTATAGGATTATGCATAGAGTGTGCTAAAAAAAGGGGTATTCCAGTTATGGATCAATTAGTGCAACAAGCTGGATTATCCTCAGAGGATATTGAAAACTTAAATGAACAAATGGGTAATATGTTCAAAAATATGAATTTAGAGGATATAGATCTTGAGGATTTAAATGCTCCCAATATGGATATTGAGAATGGTGATAAAAAAAAGACCATTGGTAATATTTTTAATGGATTATTTTCACCTGTTGATGAAAATAGTGATTTTATAGAGGATGAAGGTCAAATCTCATCAAAGATTAAAGAAACAGCTGAAGATAAATCAAAAAAGAATTGGTTTAAAAAGAAGCGAAAGAATTTAGATACATATGGTATAAATCTAACTAACAAAGCAAATCAAAATGGCGTTGACAAGGTTGTTGGACGGGATAAAGAAATCGATAGAGTGGTACAGATTTTAAATAGGAGAAGTAAAAATAATCCAATATTAATTGGAGAAGCAGGTGTTGGTAAAACAGCTATTGCAGAAGGGTTAGCTGTAAGAATTGTAGAAAAACAAGTTCCAGAAAAATTATTTAATGCGGAAGTTTACCTGCTTGATTTAACTGCGGTGGTTGCAGGTACACAATTTAGAGGGCAATTTGAAAGCCGCATGAAGTCAATTATTGAAGAAGCTAAGGAAAATTCAAATATAATATTAGTTATTGATGAGGTGCACAATATTATGGGTGCTGGTGAGGTTCAGGGGGGTGCAATGAATGCAGCAAATATTTTGAAGCCAGCTTTGGCCAAGGGGGAAATACAAGTTATTGGAGTTACTACATTGGAGGAATATAGAAAATATATAGAAAAAGACGCAGCACTCGCGAGAAGATTTCAGCCAGTCCTAGTTGAGGAACCTAGTATAGCTGAGACAATAGAAATTTTAAAAGGAATAAGAGGCTACTATGAAGAATACCATAAAGTTAAAATATCTGATGAAGTAATTGAAGAAGTTGTAAATTTATCTGAAAGATACATAACAGAAAGATTTCTGCCAGATAAAGCCATTGATGTTATTGATGAGGCCGGTTCTAGAGCTAATTTAAAAAATAAAGGTCTTGTCGAACTTGCAGAATTAAAAGAGGAGTCAGAAAAAATTCAAAATGGAAAGAAGGAAGCTGAGGTTGCCGGAAATTTTGAAAAGGCTGCAGAATATAGGATGAAGCTATGCAAAGTAAAAGAAGATATTAACGAAACTCAAGAAAAATATAGTGATGTTCAAATTACTCTAGAGGATATTGCTTTTGTGATTGAGTCATGGACTAGAATTCCAATTAAAAAAATTACAGAAAAAGAAGCGAAAAAGCTATTAAATTTGGAAGGTAGGCTACACAAACGAGTTATAGGTCAAAATGAAGCTATTATAAGCTTATCTAGAGCAATTAGGCGGAATCGTTCCGGATTTAGAAAAAAGAAAAAGCCATCTTCTTTTATTTTTGTAGGACCAACAGGAGTTGGAAAAACAGAGCTAGTTAAAGCACTATCTTGTGAGCTTTTTGGAAGTGAGGAGTCATTAATTCGTATAGATATGTCTGAATACATGGAAAAACATACAGTTTCGAAGCTAATTGGTGCACCACCAGGGTATATAGGATATGATCAGGGTGGACAATTAACTGAAAAAGTCAGAAGAAAGCCATATTCAGTGATTCTTTTGGATGAAATTGAAAAGGCTCATCCGGATGTATTTAATATGCTGCTTCAAATTCTTGAAGATGGAATACTAACAGATAGTCAAGGCAGAACTGTTTCCTTTGAAAACACTGTAATAATAATGACGTCTAATGCAGGTACTAAGTTTAATTCAGGTAATATTGGTTTTGTTCAAGGTGATTATGATATCTTAGAATCACGTGTAAAGGACGCTTTAAAAGAAACATTTAGACCAGAATTTTTAAATAGAGTAGATGAGATTATTGTATTTACCACTCTTAAAAAGGAAGAGCTACGTAAAATAGTAGATTTAATGATGATGGAAGTAATAGGAGAGGTAAAGGAAAAGAAAATTACAGTGCATGTTTCAGAAGATGTAAAGGACTTTATATTAGAAAAAGGATACGATGATAAATACGGTGCAAGGCCACTTCGAAGAACTATTCAAAAATACATTGAAGATGAAATTGCAGAGCATTATCTTGAGAATAAATTTAGTGAAGGATCAAATATATCCATAGAATTAAAAGATGACAAAATTGTTATAATATAAAGTTAAAAAGCTGCTGAAAATTATTCAGCAGCTTTTGATTTAGCAGTATTATTGTTCAATATCTTGTTTTGTGAAGGTATAAACTTTTTTGGAATTATAAAGGTTGTAATGTTCTTCTACATAAATGATTGAAGTGAATATCACATTACATAAGAATATTGCGAAAAAAATATCCATTATTACGTGTTGTTTAACAAATTCAGTGGATATAATAATGAGAAATCCTAAGATATTAACTGGAATTTTAATACGTTTTCTAGCATTAGCAGCGTTAATCCCTTTAACAGCTAGGTATGCAGTAATTACATGGATGCTTGGAAAACAATTATATGGTCCATCAGAATTATAGGTAAATAAAATCAGCTTCGAGAATATATCATCCCCTGTAACAATAGGCCTTGGAACAGTTGTTTGAAAAAAGTAATAAGTGACAAAAGCAACAACATAACATAGGACTAAAGTAAGCATAATCCTATAATAAACTTTTCTGTTCTTAAAGCATAAATAAATAAAACAAAATGCTAAGAAAAACCACAAAGTCATATAAGGTATTATAAAAATTTTTATAAGTGGTAAAGATCTATCTAAATCAGTAGTTAGATCATAAACTCCTCTTTGAGTATTATTTAATGTCCAATAGAATAAATTGGAAAAAGGAACAGAACCAATAAGTAATAATGGCAATAATTTTTTTAAAAGAGCTTTCAAATAATCAGTCCTTTCTTCAATGACCATTTTAACGGAAAATAACAATAATTTCAATGATTTTTGTAAAAAGTTTTTATGAATATTATGTAATTAATATGAAAATTAAGTGATTGTATGTATATAAGTATAGACTTGATTAAAAGAATATCGTAGTTTGGCGTCTCAACCATGTCCTTGCCATCTGGCAGAAACAGGGGACTGCATATTATGTTCACAGCTAGCAGGTAAAGATTTCTGCGACTGCTGCAACTTTAATGGGGTATGTATATATCAAGAATATGTTTCAAACAATTTTAAAGCTAAAGAGGGTAGGAAATATTATCATTGTAAAATATTAGAAAAAAATAAATTAGAGGACAATGTTATTATACTTACAGTAGGTGCAAGTGATAAATTGGTAAGTGAATTAGTTTATGCGGGAAGTTATATTTTTGCACGAAGACCAGATACAGAAACGAGGTTTGATACGCCAATATCAATATTGGATACTGATACCAGAAATAATACTATAACTATTGCTATAGAACTTAAGGGGACTAAAACCAAAGCATTAGATTTGTTAAAGCTAGGGGAAGAGTTGCTTGTAAAAGGGCCATTTTGGAATGGTACTTTAGGACTAAAAAACATATATAAAGTTAAAAATAGTATATGCTTAATTGTAGCACGAGGTATAGGGCAGGCACCTATGATACCAGTACTTAAATATTTGCATGCAAATAATAATGAAAATATAGTTGTGCTTGATAATTCCCCTTATAAAAATAGTTTTGTGAGTGAGTATTTAGAAAAGTATGCTTCAAAAGTTATACAGTGCAATACTATAGAGAATGGAAGAGTAACAGATGAATTTAATAATATATTAAATGATTTGATTAGTAATAATAACATTAGTTTAGTTCACTGTGATGCTGCAGATGTTTTAAATTATGAATTGATGAAGGTCGTAGAGGATATGGACAAAAACATTAAATATTCTTGTTGTAATAATGCCAAAATGTGCTGTGGAGAAGGTGTGTGTGGCTGTTGCACAAGAATAAATAACGACCTTAAATTAAGGCGGCTCTGCAAAATGCAGACAGAACCTAAATATGTATTAGAAGGGAGGAGAATATTTTGAAGGTTATCGTAATTGGTGGTGGGTGGTCTGGTTGCAGCGCGGCAATAATAGCAAAAAAAGCAGGAGCTACGGTTGCGTTATATGAAAAAACAGATATGCTCTTAGGACTTGGCAATGTAGGCGGTATAATGAGAAATAATGGAAGGTATACTGCGGCAGAAGAAATGATAGCGCTTGGGGCAGGAGATTTAATACATTTGACTGATGAAAACACTAGACATAAAAATATTGATTTTCCGGGGCATAAACATGCCTGGCTTTACGATGTAAACAAGATCGAACCAGCAGTGGTAAAATATTTAAAAGCTATGGATATAGAATTAAACATGATAACAAGAGTGGTAGATGTTGAAAAAGAAGGCAATAGAATAAAAGGAATATATCTATCAGACGGGGAATATGTTGAGGCAGATGTATTTATAGAAACTACAGGTTCAACAGGGCCAATGGGTAACTGCTTAAAATATGGAAATGGATGTTCAATGTGTATTTTAAGATGTCCAGCTTTTGGGCCAAGGGTAAGCATAAGCTACAGAGCAGGAGTTGAAGACTTAAAAGGAGAAAGACAAGAAGACGTATATGGAGCTTTTAGCGGCTCGTGTAAACTAGCTAAGGATTCTTTAGCCGATGACGTTGTAAAACAACTAGATGAAGCAGGAGTGGTTGTTTTGAAGATTCCAGAAGAAGATATAAATTTAGAAAAACTTAAATTAAAGGTATGTCAGCAGTATGCCCTTAAAGAATTTGCAGAAAATGTAATTTTATTAGATACAGGTCATGTAAAGCTTATGACTTCATATTATCCATTAGATAAGTTAAGAAAAATTAAAGGACTTGAAAATGCAAAATATATAGATCCATATGCAGGGGGAAAGGGAAACTCTATAAGGTATCTATCAGTAGCTCCAAGGACAAATAGTATGAAGGTTATAGGCCTGGATAATTTGTTCTGTGCAGGCGAGAAGTCTGGATTATTTGTAGGTCACACAGAAGCAATGATAACAGGGGCTTTAGCCGGACACAATGCCATAAGAAATTATATAGGAATGCCTCTTTTGATGTTGCCAAGGTCCCTTGCCGTTGGAGACATAATGGCCTATGCGAATGAAAAAATGAAATCTAAAGAAGGAAGAAGAAACAGATATACTTTTGCGGGAGCGGGGTATTTTAAGAGAATGCAAGAACTTGGACTTTATACTTTAGATATAGATGAAATTAAGGGGAAAGTAGAAAAACTAAATTTAACTAATATATTTAATGAAAAACTTATATAAAAGAGGGTTAGTAGTATATTTTACAAGGTAATACACACAATATTCTCATGTGGAAAAGATTTATTATATACGGATTTTTAGGGCTTTTAGCAGAGATTTTGTGGAATGGGTTTGGAGCAATGATTAAGGGCGATGTATTACTTAGGGGCACTACCTGTATCTGGATGTTTCCTATATATGGGCTTGCTGTATTTCTTGAACCTGTGCATTATAGGATAAAACATCTTCCGCTTATTGTGAGGGGAGGCATATATATGGTCCTTATATTTGCAGTAGAATTAATTAGCGGACTACTGCTTAGGGCGTTTTTAGGTGAGTGTCCATGGAACTATGTAAATAAAAAAAATTCAATATGTGGGATAATTACATTAGGTTATGCACCGGTATGGATGGCCTACGGAATTATGTTTGAAAAAACACATGATGTTATAGTACGCATTGAAAATAGTCTCAGTGGTAATGAAAATTAGGTTTAGATTAGGTCTTAAAAATTATAAAAACTTGATGACGTAGGTTTAATGTAACAAGTACATTAAACTTACTTCATCAAGTTTTTGTTTATTATATAGGAAACAGCTTGCGGAACTGAAATGATGCATTAATAGAAATATTTGCTTTTTTCTTTTTTATTACGATTTTACTGTTAATATAATTTGAGATTGTAATTTAAAAATAAATGTATAGCATTTTATAAGTATAGTAAAGTAATAACATAGCTAGAATACCCACTATAATCCAAAAAACAGCTAGTTTATAATCGTTTTTTTTTACCTTTGGAGTGAAAACATCAACAATATTATTAAGTGGTTTATTAATTTCTTCATGTATAATTTTTTTTAAGTCATTGCCCATTTAATACACCTCATTAATCAATTACTTATTTATATATATTATCTACATATAAATTAATATTCCATTTGCGAATAATTCTATGATTATTATAAATTTTACCATTCAATTGTGGAAATAAACTAAAATAATTGATTGTAAAACTAAAACTTTAACATATATGAAAATAAATTCTAAGTAAAGATGCTGGGTATAATAAATATTATATTGAGGAAAATAATAAAGTGAATGTAAAGAATTTTAAAACAAATCAAGTTATTGAGGTAAAAGTTTCAAACTTTATTTAAAAGCGGAACATAATTAAATTTGAAGGGAGTTTTAACGATGCCTGATCATCAACATGTTGGAGGTAGTAAAAATAGTAATATTGATGTTAAACGTGACGATATCAATAGACCTAAGAAAAGCAAAGGGGATAAGAAAAAACCACCTTTGTATGAAAATTTCAATGGAAAAACCCTTGATTAGATTATAAAACATGTGGCTAGTATTGCGTGCCTAAATCAAATGAATACATGTGGCTTAGATTATATTAGATATATGAAGGAGGTTAATAATATGCAAAAAGGCAAAAAAAGTGAAGTTAATGGTCAAGAAATTAATATTGGGACTAAAAGAACAGATGCTAGCGATAAGCAGAAAGGTGTGAAGAAAGAAAAAAGTAATTAAAATAAATTTTCATACTAAAAGCTACAGTTTTTTTAGTTTAAAGTCTTAACTATAAAAAGAAAAGGAGTGTGATTTAATGATAAGTAAAATAGAGGATTTTATAAGTGAAGGTTATAAAATAATGAAGTTTGAACGTGATATTGATAAAGTTACTGGTCAAGAGGTAGGGAAGATTGAAGTTAAGGCGTTAGACGGATATAGGCAGTATATAACCTTAGATGATAATTGTGCCGATGAAATAGAAAAAAAATTATTTGAATATTTAAAAAGTAAATAGTATGGTTCTCTAGCTACCAAATCCATAAACGATTATGTAGTAATAAATTATGTATAATGAAAATGATGTTAATAAGATATGCTTATAACTATAAGCATATCTTATTTTTTTGTTAGACCGGCAGGTGAGTATGCAAATACACGAAAAATTCATTTGCTAATATTTGTGTGATAAGCTATTTAAGGTTATAATTATTTTACAGTTTAAAAATAAACAAAAAAATATCTGTTTTTAATAAGGGTAGGAGGAATTTTAATTGAAAAAAGTTGTGGTTATTTTTAATGGAGGAACAATCTCTATGACGGTTGACCAAAGAATAAAGGCTGCGGTTCCAACGCTAAGTGGAGAAGAAATAATGTCTATGGTTACGGGAATTGAAAATTATGCAGAAATAGAATCACATACTTTTTCAAATTTACCGGGACCTCATGTGACACCGGAACTAATGATGGATTTATCTAAATATATACAAAGTTTTTTATGTAGAGACGATATATGTGGGGTTGTAGTTACTCATGGTACAGATTCACTTGAGGAAACAGCGTATCTGTTACACCTAACTATTGATAATCCAAAGCCTGTAATTGTTACAGGATCAATGAGAAATAGTTCGGAGCTTGGATATGATGGCCCAGCAAATTTATCAGCTTCCATCTGTACCGCTATTTCGGAAGATGCACGTAATAGGGGCGTATTAGTATGTTTAAATGACGAACTTAATTGTGCTGGAGAGGTTACTAAATCACATTCAATGCACTTAAATACTTTTCAGAGCCCAGAGTTTGGACCAATAGGGATTATAGATAATAATGAAGCAATATTCTATAGGGAAAGTTTAAAAAAAGAACATATTATAACAGAAAAAATAGAAACTAGAGTAGATTTAATAAAAGCTTGTGCTGGGATGGATTCGAAATTAATTGACTTTTGTGTGCAGCAAGGGGCAAGAGGGATTGTTATTGAAGCTATGGGAAGAGGAAATATTCCACCTAAAATGGCGGATGGAGTAAAATCAGCTATAGAAAATGGAGTGACAGTAGTTATGGTATCTAGATGTTTTAAAGGACGAGTATTAGATTCTTATGGATATCCAGGTGGTGGAAAAGAACTTAGGAATGATGGTGTGATTTTTGGAGATAGCCTGCCAGGCCAAAAAGCTAGAATTAAACTTATGCTTGCACTTGCAAGTACAACAAGGAGAGAAGAAATTAAATGTATATTTGAAAGCGGTCGGTACAAAAGCCGAATTTAAAAAACAAATTAAGCTTAAATATTCGTGATGGTATTGACGTACATGCCTATTTTTGTTATTATGTTTGTATAAAAGTAAAATAACCACTATGGTTTATTAATAACCATAGTGGTTTTATTTTGTATTGCAAACACATGGAGGGAAACTAAATGGAATATTTTAAATTGAAAGAAAACGGAAGTGACGTAAAAAAGGAAGTTATTGGAGGGATAACTACATTTTTAACCATGGCATACATTATTGCGGTTAATGCAAACACATTAGGTAATCCTGGTGTAGGAATGCCTGTACCCGCTATAGTAACAGTAACTTGTTTAACAGCGGCTTTCGCTACTATATTTATGGGGTTATATGCTAACTTGCCCTTTGCTTTAGCACCAGGAATGGGATTAAATGCATTCTTTGCATATACTGTAGTAATAGGAATGAAAGTTCCGTGGCAAGTAGCATTAGCAGCTGTCTTTGTAGAAGGAATTATTTTTATTATATTATCATTAACTAATGTTCGCGAAGCTGTAGTTAATGCTATACCAACAACTTTAAAATTGGCAGTTACCGCAGGTATTGGACTTTTCATTGCATTTATTGGTTTTGTAGATGCTGGTATTGTAGTTACTAATAAAGCAACAAAGGTTTCTATGGGTAGTTTTAGAAGTCCTACAGTATTAATAACTGTAATAGGAGTAATTATAATAGTGGTGTTGTCTAAAAAGAAAGTTAAAGGGGCTATATTATGGGGAATAGTTGCAAGTACAGTATTGGCCTGGTTATTTGCAATAATATTACCAGAAGCTGCAGCAACTTATAAAATAGGTACACCACAAGGTATATTTAAATTTGAATCAATAAAACCAATTGCAGGTAAACTAGATTTTTCATACTTAACTGATACAACTAGAATATTGGGATTTATGACAATAGTCTTAACGTTTTTATTTGTTGACTTTTTTGATACTGTAGGAACTTTAGTAGGAGTTGCTTCAAAGGTTGGAATGCTTGATAAAGATGGTAAGGTAAAAAATGCTGGACGTGCGTTACTAGTAGATGCCGTTGGTACTACTGTGGGAGCTTTCCTTGGTACATCAACTGTAACCACTTTTGTAGAAAGCTCAGCGGGAGTTGCAGAAGGTGCTAGGACTGGACTCGCTTCCGTTGTAACAGGAATATTATTTTTAATAGCAATGTTCTTTTCACCTTTGTTCATTGCAATACCATCATGTGCAACTGCACCTGCTTTGATAATTGTAGGATTCTTTATGATGGAGAATATAGTTAAAATAGATTTCAGTGATTTTACAGAGGGAGTTCCTGCTTTCCTAACAATCGCATTAATGCCTTTGACTTATAGTATTGGAGATGGTTTAACTATAGGTATTCTTTCTTATGCGGTGTTAAACCTAGTAAACAATATATTTACTAGGGATGCTAGTAAAAAGAAGAAGGTTTCAGTTGTAATTTATATCTTAGCAGTATTGTTTATTATCAAATTAATTGTAACTGGTTAAATTATCTGTAAAGCAGTAATAATATGTGTATTATGAATATACTAGAGCATGATAGTATAACTTATCGTGCTTTAGTATATTTTTTAACGAAAATTTAGAAGTCATTAATATTGTAGTTTTGAATATAATAAATAACTTCGACAGTGATTTAACGCGGATAAGTAAAATAACTGTAACAAGGTTAGTGCCGCCCGAATAACATAATAAAAGAAATATATAAAGGGTGATATTATGAAAATAAATAATAGACTATCCAATGTTTATGAATATCATTTTAAAAAGATTAACGATAAAAAAAATGAAGCTTTGCTGAATGGGAAAAAAATTATTGACCTTAGTATAGGGGATCCAGATTTAACAGTTCATTCAAAAATTACCGATGCCTTAATAGAGGGATTAAAGGATGATAGATATAATAATTACCCTCCCTACGATGGGTTAATGGAACTTAAAAAAGCAGTTATAAGGTACTATAATCAGGTTTACAGCGTAAGTCTAAGTTTGGATGAAGTAATAATTCTTATAGGATCAAAAGAAGGTATAAGCAATATAATACCAGCTGTATGTGATATAGGGGATTGTGTAATAGTGCCTGAGCCTGCATATCCTGTTTACAGTACTTGTTCAAAACTCTGGGGTTGCGTGCCATATACTGTAGCCCTAACACAAAACAATGGATATATGATGAATCTTGAGGTCATCCCCGAAGAAATTATTAAAAAATGTAAGCTTATTTTTATAAATTATCCCAATAATCCAACAGGTGCAGTAGCGAGTTCTGAGTTCTATAAGAGGATTATAAAGTTTTCTTATGATAATAATATTGTTTTATGCAATGATTCAGCATATAATGAAATAATTCAAGTAAATAAAAAAAATATAAGTCTTATGCAATATGATTTAAAAAGGAAATGCGTAGAGTTTGGAACTTTATCTAAAACTTACAATATGACAGGGTATAGAATAGGGTATGCTGTAGGTAATGCTAAGGTAATAAACTCTCTTTTAAAGATAAAAAGCAATTGTGACTCTGGTCAATTTATTCCAATTCAAAAGGCTGCTATTGCTGCTCTTAATTTAGAACGTGATTATATTCATAATACAAGAAAAATATATGATGAAAGACGTGAAGTTGCTAAAAGTGTTTTGCTACAAAAGAATGTTGATTTTTTTGATGCAGAGGGCACTTTTTATTTGTGGTGCAAAACACCTAAAAATTATACAACAAATGAGTATTGTGAAGAATTATTGGAGAATTATGGGATTGTGGTTACGCCTGGAAATGTATTTGGAAAACTTGGATACGATTATTTCCGTATAGCATTGACTAAAGATAAGCTTATTATTGAAAAAGCTTTAAAATCTCTAAAAAAATGTGGTGATTAATATTATTATTGGTATAATATAAATTATATAGGAAATATTTTAATATAAGGATGAGCTGTTTTTAAAATAAGTCGATTTATAATTTGATAACATTTCAGAAGGAAAATATCCTACTTATATAAGTGGGAGGTACATACTATAACAAAGAGAAAACTTCAGTAGAAGTATAAATTCCCTTCTGAATTCGTTAATATTGAATCACTTAAGTGAGAATTTAAAAGTATTTTTTTATATGAAAATCGTAATAAAGTGAGAACTTATAATTTTAGCTTGAAACTTAGGTGATAGTTTATGTATAATTATAAAGATTCACAATGAACATTGGAAGGATGCGTTGTTATGATTAGGAGTATGACTGGGTTTGGAAGAGGAAGTTGTGAAAAAGATGGTAAAAGCTTTACCATAGAGATTAAAAGTGTCAATCATAGATATTTCGAAACTAATATAAGAATGCCTAGAGTATTAATAGCGTTTGAGGATAAAATTCGGAAGATAATTGGTGAAAAAGTAAAAAGGGGAAAGCTTGATGTTTTTGTAACTCAAGGGAATTATGATAAGGAAGATGTTGAGGCTTATTTGAATGAAAAATTAGCTGAAAGCTATATAAACTGCTTTCGAACATTAAAAGATAAATATAATCTGGATGGCGACATTCTAGTTGACACAATAGCTAGATTGCCGGAGGTAATAACTCTTAAACAAAAGGAAGAAGAGGGTTCAGAAACTTTTGATCAGATTGAACAATCACTAAAAAAAGCTCTTGAAGCTCTTCTTTTTATGAGAGAAAGAGAAGGCCAAAAATTATTAGCGGATGTTATCATTAAATGTGATTTAATCAATGGGTTAGTTGAAAAAGTCAAGGAAAGAGCACCGTTTATTGTTT
This sequence comes from Clostridium sp. CM036, assembly GCF_055081135.1. Lineage (NCBI taxonomy): Bacteria > Bacillati > Bacillota > Clostridia > Eubacteriales > Clostridiaceae > Clostridium > Clostridium sp. CM036. The sequence continues at coordinate 390,349 of NZ_CM143652.1, forward strand.
GTGAGTATAAAGAAAAACTAGTTCAAAAACTAAATGCTTTGCATAAAGAAGTAGGGTTTGATGAGAATAGAGTTGCCATGGAAGTTGCGATTTTTGCTGACAAAGCTGGAATTGATGAAGAAATTGTAAGATTAAATAGTCATATAGAGCAAATGAAGGAAACTTTAATTTTAGACGAACCAATTGGCAGAAAGCTTGATTTCATTATTCAAGAAATGAATAGAGAAACTAACACTATAGCATCAAAAGCAAATGATTTAGAAATTTTAAATACAGTAATTAATATGAAAAGCGAAATAGAAAAAATTAGAGAACAAATACAAAACATAGAATAAACAGGAGGCACACGATGAGTATAAAATTGATAAACATAGGTTTTGGGAACATTGTTTCAGCAAACAGATTAGTAGCCATAGTTAGTCCTGAATCGGCTCCAATTAAAAGAATAATTCAGGAAGCGAGAGATAGAGGTATGCTAATTGACGCCACTTATGGAAGAAGAACCAGAGCAGTTATTATAACTGATAGTGATCATGTTATTCTATCAGCTGTTCAACCTGAAACTGTTGCGCATAGGTTATCTGTTAAAGATGATGAAAGGTTAGACGAGGTTGATGAATAATGAGGAGTAAAGGACAGCTAATTGTTATTTCAGGCCCTTCTGGTGCTGGTAAAGGGACTGTATGCAAGGCGCTTCTCGAAAAAAACAATTTTTGGATTTCGGTCTCTGCGACTACAAGAAGCCCAAGAAGCGATGAAATAGAAGGAATAAACTATTATTTCATAACTAAAGAGAAATTCCTAGAAAAAATCGCATTAGAAGATTTTCTTGAATACGCAGAGGTTTATGGAAATTGTTATGGTACTCCTAAATCTGAAGTTCTAAAAATATTAGATGGCGGTAGGGATGTAATACTAGAAATAGATATTCAAGGCGCACTTAAGGTGAAAAGGGCTTATCCAAGCGGTTTATTTATTTTCATTCTTCCACCGTCTATGGAGGAATTGAAAAATAGAATTACAAATAGGGGCAGTGAAACGCCAGAGTCCTTAATTACTAGATTTACATCGGCGCATGAAGAAATTAGTTTTGTATCAAAATATGATTATGCAGTTGTAAATGACACTGTAGATAATGCTTGTGAAAAAATTCAAAGCATTGTAATTGCAGAAAGATGTAGAGTCGATAGAATGAATGGAGATTTTCTAAAGGAGGAAATTAGTAATGAATAATTCAATGATTAACCCATCAATAGTAAATTTATTAGAAAAAGTAGATAATAGGTATTCGTTAGTTGTAGCAACATCAAAAAGAGCAAGACAAATAATAGAAGGTCAAAGCCCACTTGTACAGGTAGATTCCACAAAGCCAGTTACTATATCTATACATGAAATTTATGAAGGAGCTATTGTGGCGATGACAACAAAAGAAGGAATAAAATAGTATGGAAAACAAAAAGACAGTAGTTATTGGTGTAACAGGTGGGATAGCAGTATATAAGGCTTTAGATGTTATTAGTAGATTAAGAAAAGAAAATGTTTGCGTACATGTTATCATGACTAAAGCGGCGTCGGAGTTTGTAACCCCTCTAAGTTTTCAATCTATGAGTCAGAACATTGTCATTCATGATATGTTTGATGAGCCTAAAGCATGGGAACTACAACATATATCTCTTGCTAAAAAAGCAGATCTATTTGCTGTAATTCCAGCAACGTCCAATATAATTGGTAAAGTTGCAAATGGGATTGCAGATGATATGTTAACTACTACTATTATGGCAACAAAGGCACCAGTGATTTTTGCTCCAGCAATGAATGTCAATATGTACAATAATCCAATACTGCAAGGTAATATTCAAAAGCTTAAGGCTTTTGGATATGATTTTATTGCGCCAACATCAGGAAGACTCGCCTGTGGGGACATAGGAGAAGGAAAGTTAGCACAAACTGAAGATATTTTTGAAGAAATCATGAGCAAGTTGTATCCTATAAAAGATATGAAAGGCACTAAAGTTTTAGTTACAGCTGGGCCTACAATTGCGCCTATTGATCCTGTAAGATTTATAACAAATAGGTCAACAGGCAAAATGGGATATGCAATTGCGAGAGAAGCTAGAGATAGAGGGGCAGTTGTAACTTTAGTATCTGGACCATCTGGTGAAAAAACACCTTTTGGTATAAATGCCATAAAGGTTAATACTAATGAAGAGATGAGAACTGCTGTAATAGATAATTTTTACGATAGTGATATAGTTATAAAAGCAGCAGCTGTATCTGACTTTAAGCCTAAAACATACTGTAGTAGCAAAATTAAGAAAAGTGGAAATGGATTAAACTTAGAATTTGTACGTGATAATGATATTTTAAAAGAATTAGGATCGCTTAAGAAGAATCAAGTATTAGTGGGTTTTGCAGCTGAGAGTAATGATTTGCTACAAAATGCGCAATCAAAACTTCTTAAGAAAAATTTAGATTACATAATTGCCAATGATATAACGGGAACAGATATTGGGTTTGGAACTGAAGATAATAAAGTGATTATTTTAAGCAAAGACAATAGTCCAATAACAATAGACAAAATGCCAAAAAAAGAAGTTGCTAGGGAATTGTTTGATTTAATAAATAAAAAGCGCTAATGCGCTTTTTTATGTTATATAAAATCATAAAATTAAAAGGGTGATTAAGTGTATCAGTATGCTGGAGTTGTGGTGAATAATGATTCGGTTCAAGTGGATAAGGTTTTTACATATAAAATACCTATTAGATTAATAGGCAGTGTCCATTTAGGATTTAGAGTTAAAGTGCCATTTGGTAGAGGAAACAGGACAGTGGACGCTTTTGTATTGGAACTTTATAAGCAATGTGAGAATGTGAAGAATATTAAGGAGATAACAACTATATGTGATGAAATGCCACTCCTTAAAATAACTGATATTGAACTTGTAAAGATTATGAAAAAAAAATACCTTTGTACATATTTGGAATGCATAAAAGTTATTATTCCAAGAGGTATAACAAAAGGTATAAAGAATAAGACGATGCAAGTATTAACTGCGAGCAAGGAACTAGAAGGCAAATTTTTAAATGAACCTTACAAAAATATTTATGAGATAATACAATTAAATAATATGAAATATAATAAGACTGAGTTCAGTAAAAATTTTAATAAATCACTGTCATCAATAAATACAATGATTAAGCATGGATTCTTAACCACGCAAGAGGTTATAATTAATAGGTATAGCGAAAAAAACTATTCTAGGTATGAAGAAAAAACACTAAATGAAAGACAACAGCAGTCAGTTGATTTTATAATAAATTCTAAGGCGAAAAAATTCTTGATACATGGAGTTACAGGTAGTGGAAAGACTGAGATATACATGAATTTAGTTAGTTATATGTTAAAAGAGAATAAGCAGTCTATAATACTTATACCAGAAATATCGTTAACCCCACAAATGGTTGAAAGGTTCAAAGGTAGATTTGGACGTGATATAGCAGTTTTTCATAGTAGGCTATCAGATGGTGAGAGATATGACGAATGGATGAGAGTAAAGCTCGGAAATGTTAAAATTGCTATTGGGGCAAGGTCAGCTATATTTTTACCTTTTGAAAACTTAGGATTAATTGTTATAGATGAGGAACATGAAGCGAGTTATAAATCCGACAGTAATCCAAAATTTGATGCTCGTGAAATAGCTTATATGAAATGTGAACTAGAAAATTGCAAATTAATATTGGGGTCAGCTACTCCATCTATTGAAAGTTATTATAGGTCTACCATAAAGGAATTAGAATTAATTACTATTAATGAGAGGGCAGATGGTGCTGCCATGCCAAAAGTAGAAATCGTTGACATGCGCGAAGAGTTAATGAATAACAATCGTTCAATATTTAGTAAGCCACTGCATGAGGGTATTATTGAATCTCTAAGCAGAAACGAGCAGGTGATTTTGTTTTTAAATAGAAGAGGTTTTTCGACCTTCGTATCCTGTAGGAAATGTGGTTATGTTTTCAAATGCAAAAAATGTGATATATCATTAACCTACCATAATTCAAGTGAATACCTAACTTGCCATTATTGTGGAGAAAAAGAAAAAATAAGTAAAACATGTCCTAATTGTGGAAGTAGTTATGTTAAATATTTTGGAGTTGGAACAGAAAAAATTGAGCAAGAAATTAATAGGATTTTTCCAAGTGCAAAAACTCTAAGAATGGATTTTGACACAACTCGGAAAAAAAATTCTTATGAATATATATATAATACCTTTAAAAATAAACAGGCAGATATTTTAATTGGAACTCAGATGGTCGCTAAAGGATTAGATTTTAAAAATGTTACTTTAGTAGGAGTAATAGCTGCGGATTTATCATTGAATTTACCGGATTTCAGGGCTTTTGAGCGGACGTTTCAACTACTTACTCAAGTCTCAGGAAGAGCAGGTAGAGGTAAGAAAGAAGGCAAGGTAGTTATCCAAACATATAATGCTGACAATTTGACCATACAGTATGCAGCGGAGAATGACTATGATAGTTTCTATAAAAATGAAATCATGATGAGAAAAGTTATGGACTATCCACCTTTTACAAGTATTCTAGTCATAACTATGAGTTCTGAGGATGAAAATTTGTTAATAAAAAGTACACAAAATGTTGGTGAAAATTTAAAATATAAGATTAAAAACAATGATAAAATTACATTGCTAGGTCCATGCCCTTGTGGAGTTTCAAAAATTAAAAACTTCTATAGATGGCAAATTATAATTAAAGGAAACATTGAACAAACAATTGCAGAGGAAATAAAAAAATCGGTTTATGAATTGCTTAAGAATGTTTATACTAGTATACGAGTTAGTATAGATATTAATCCAAGTAACATGATCTAACAGCACCTTTGGTGATAATTAATGACAAGGAGGTTTTCGTATGGCTATAAGAACGATTAGAACCTATGGCGACGACATATTAAGGAGAAAAAGTAGAGTGGTAGATGAAATTAACCCTAGGATTCTATTATTAGTTAAAGATATGAAAGAAACTATGTATAAGTCTAAGGGAGTAGGGCTTGCTGCACCGCAGGTTGGCATTTTAAAGAGGATAGTAGTTATTGATGTTGGTAATGGACCTATGGCAATTATTAACCCACAGATTGTAGAAATACAAGGTTCACAAATAGACAATGAAGGTTGTTTAAGCATACCAGGAGTACAAAAAAATGTAGATAGGCCAGAAACAGTAAAAGTGAAGGCATTAAGTGAAAATGGAGAAGAGATAATAATAGATGGAGAAGGTCTTCTTGCAAGAGCACTCTGCCATGAAATTGATCATTTAGATGGGATATTATTTATAGACAAAGCAATAGAGGGTGAGGAAAAATAATATGAAGATAATTTTTATGGGTACGCCAGAATTTTCAGTGCCATCCCTTTCGCAACTTATAAATGAATTTGAAGTTTCTGCTGTTTTTACTCAGCCTGATAGACCGAAAGGAAGAGGTAAAAATTTAGCAATGTCCGCTGTTAAACAGTTAGCTGTGACTTATAATATACCGGTATATCAGCCTTTAAGACTCAGAAATAATGAAGAAATGATAGAAATGATTAAAAACTTAAAACCGGATTTTATTGTAGTAGTAGCGTTTGGACAAATCCTTCCAAAGGAAGTGCTTAGTATTCCTAAATATGGATGTATAAATCTACATGCATCTTTATTACCCAAATATAGAGGCGCGGCTCCTATAAATTGGTGTGTTATTAATGGTGAGAGTAAAAGTGGAAATACAACAATGCTTATGGATGTTGGTCTTGATACAGGTGATATACTTTTAACAGAGGAAATGGAACTGCCAGGTGTTATGTCTGCGGGAGAATTGCACGATATTCTTATGAATAGCGGAGCACAACTTTTAGTTAAAACAATAAATGGTATAGTAAGTAACGAAATAGAGCCAGTTAAACAGGAAAATGAATTTAGTTCATATGCTTCTAAGTTAGGCAAAGAAATGGCAAAGATAAATTGGGAATGTAGTAATGTTAATATTCATAATTTTATAAGAGGATTAAATCCATGGCCAATTGCATATACTCATTATGAGAATATAGTAATGAAAATATATAAGTCAAAAGTAATAAACGAACAATCAAATAAAATGATTGGGAGTATTATAGAGGTTTCAAAAGAAGGATTAAAGGTAGCAACTGGTAGTGGTGTTTTACTTATTGAAGAGATACAATTTCCGGGTAAGAAGCCTTTAAAAGTAAGGGATTATATAATAGGAAATAAGATAAATGAAGGTTCGATTTTGAAATAAGAAGGGGTGAATAATATGCTTTTTTATGATAATACTATGGTTGTATTATTGCCAGCTATAATTATATCAGGCTTAGCACAACTTAAAATTAAGTCTTCATTTAGTAAATACTCAAAGGTGAATAGTGCAAATGGATATACAGGGGAGAAGGTAGCTAGAATGCTACTTGATGATGGAGGGCTTTTTGATATACCAGTGGAAATAGTAGGTGGAAAGCTTACTGACCATTACGACCCTTCTAAACGAGTTATGAGGCTCTCCAAGGAGGTTTATAATGGGACAACAGTTGCAGCTATAGGGGTTGCGGCTCATGAAACTGGGCATGCGCTTCAAGACAAAGAAAAATATGCGCCTTTAAAAATAAGGAACGCTATAGTGCCAGCAGTTAATTTTAGTTCTAATGTATCCTGGTTACTATTTTTAATAGGAATAATTTTAAGTGTACCTTCTCTAGTGAATATTGGAATTATATTATTTTCAGCAGTGGTAGTATTCCAGTTAATTACCTTGCCAGTTGAATTTAATGCATCTAGTAGAGCACTTACAATTTTAGAATCCAAAAGTATACTTTATGGAGATGAAATAAAAGGAGCTAAAGCAGTATTGAGTGCAGCTGCTATGACATACGTGGCGGCAACACTTATGGCAGTTTCTCAGCTTATACGTCTTGTTCTTTTAAGTCGCGATAGATAAAATCAAATAGAAAATTGAGGTAATAACATGAACAATAGTAGGTTAGTAGCAATTGTAGTTATAGAAAAAGTAATAAATGAAAACGCTTATTCTAATATAGTTTTAGGTCTGGAACTTAATAAATCCGATTTAAATGATAAGGATAAAGCGTTAGTTACAGAAATAGTTTACGGTACTTTAAAATATAAATACACAATAGATAAAATATTGAGCAGTTTTTTAAAAAAAGGCTTTGAAAAGGTAGATAGTTTTGTTTTAAACATATTAAGAATATCAATATATCAAATTAGGTTTTTGGATAAAATACCAAGTTTTGCTGTGGTTAATGAGGCTGTAAACTTAACAAAAAAGATGAGTAATGTAGGAGCGGCACAATTTGTTAATGGAGTACTTAGAAACTATCTAAGGGGCGACACCGCGGTGTATTATAATGAAAAAAATGATATTGAAAGATTATGCTTTGAGTATTCCTTCACTAAGGCTTTAGCTAAACTCTTTATAAAGCAATATGGGATTGAAAGCGCTGAGAAAATTCTAAGTGGCTTAAATCAAAAACCTGATGTTACAGTTAGAGTTAATACTCTGAAATTAACTTATGAGGAAATATGGGAAAAACTTATAGAAAATGGGTATAATATAGAAAAAGGCTATGCGTGTTCTGAGGCAATACGAATTATTAAAGGGAAAAATATAGAGAATAACCTTTTATTTAATGAAGGAAGTATAACAGTCCAGGATGAAAGCGCAATGCTTACAGCCCTTTCTATGGACCTTTTGCCAAATCTAGAAGTATTAGATCTTTGTAGTGCACCAGGTGGAAAGACAACACACATTGCAGAAATTATGAAAAACACAGGACATATTTTTGCATTTGATTTACATGAAAATAAGTTATCATTAATAAAACAAAATTTAAATAGAATAGGAATTGTAAATACAACTTGTGATGTTATGGACGCTACAATTTATGATCCAAGTTTACTTCAATCTGCAGATAGGGTACTTATTGATGTACCTTGCTCTGGTCTTGGAATTATTAGAAAAAAACCTGAGATAAAGTGGAGTAAACATATAAAAGACATAGAAAATATAATTCACACACAAAGAAAAATAATGGAGAATGCTTCAAAATACATAAAAAAAGGTGGAGTACTTGTATATTCAACATGTACCCTTAATAAGGAAGAAAATGAAAGCAATATTGAATGGTTCCTAGAGTCTCATTCAGAATTTAAGATTGAACCAGTATTTTACGGTGAATTTGATAATATAAACTATAGTGATAAAGGGTATGTTACTATATTACCGAATGAATACATGGATGGATTTTTCATAGCCAAAATTATAAAATCATAGTAGGTGTATAAAATGATAAATATATTAGATATGAATTTAGTAGAGTTAAAGCAATGGATGAAAAGTAATGGGGAAAGTGAATTTAGAGCTAAGCAAGTATTAGACTGGATTTATAAGGGAATATGGGAATTCGAAAATATGAATAATATTCCGCTCAGTATAAAAGAAAAGTTAAAAAATAATTTTTACATAGGAATACCTGAGCTCGTAGAGGAATATACTTCAAAACAAAATGATACAAGAAAATATCTTTTCGCTTTAAACGATGGTAATTTAATTGAATGCGTTGTTATGAAATATAAACATGGGAACTCTATATGCATATCGACTCAAGTTGGATGTAGGATGGGATGTAAATTTTGCGCATCTACCATTGGAGGAATGATTAGAAATCTAACTCCAGGGGAAATGCTAGCTCAAATAATGAAATCACAGCATCTAATTAATGAGCGAATTTCTAATGTTGTATTAATGGGAAGTGGGGAGCCATTTGATAATTTTCATAATGTAATAAAATTTCTTGAAATTGTGAATTCAGAAAATGGGTTAAATATTGGTCAAAGACATATAACTATTTCTACCTGTGGTATCGTACCAAAGATTAAAGAGTTTGCTGATATTAACTTGCAAACGACACTGGCTATTTCACTTCACGCATCTACGGATGAGATTAGAATGAAGAGTATGCCAATTGCAAATAAGTATTCTATTGCAGAAATTATTGATGCATCTAAATACTATATAAATAAGACTAATAGACGCATAACTTTTGAATATGCTCTTGTAAAGGGTCTTAATGATAGCACGCAAGATGCAGAAAAATTAAGTGTATTGTTAAAGGATATGTTATGCCATGTTAATTTAATTCCAGTTAATGAAATAGAAGAGAATGAATTAAAAAGATCTTCAAATGATGACGTTGCTGAGTTTAAGAGGGTACTTGAAACTAATAATATCCAGACAACAATAAGGCGCGAAATGGGCCTGGATATTAATGCGGCTTGTGGTCAACTTCGGAGAAGCTATATTAAAAGTGAAAACTTAAATGAGGGGGTGTAAAAATGCTTGGGGTTTTATCTGATGTTGGAAATGTTAGAAAAACAAATGAAGACTCGGTAGGCTATTTTGAAGATACTGATTTTGGTATTTATGCTATAGCAGATGGTATGGGTGGTCATAATGCAGGAGAAGTTGCAAGTCAGCTAGCTATTAAGGTTATAATAGAATATATAAAGAAGAATCATCATGGTTTAGATCTCAAAGAAGTGCTTTCTGAAGGAATAAAATCTGCAAACAAGAAAATTTATGACATGGCAAGTGGTAATGATTCGCTTAAAGGGATGGGGACAACTATAACAATCTGCTTTAAAAAACAAAATGAAATGGTTGTTGCAAATGTAGGTGACAGTAGTTGTTATATTATTGATAATAACAAAAAATTATTAAAAATTACAAGAGATCATTCTTTGGTACAACAGCTTTTAGATAATGGTACTATAACTGAAGAAAAAGCTAGAACTCATCCGAATAAAAATATTATTACAAGGGCACTTGGAACAAATGAGTTAGTAGAAGTTGATTTATTTGATGTTAATTTGACCAATATATTCAAATGTATTTTATGCACAGATGGCCTTACTAACGATGTGACTTATTCTGAAATGTATGATATTATTATTAAAAATGAAAATGACAATATTTCTAGCTGTAAAATGTTGGTGGATTTAAGTAAATCTAAGGGTGGACGCGATAACATATCGGTTATCGTATTTGAAGGAGAGTGCAGAGATGATAGGAACCATATTAGGGAGTAGATATGAACTCCTTGAAAAAATTGGAGAGGGTGGAATGGCGATAGTTTATAAAGCTAAATGTCGTTTGCTCAATCGTTATGTTGCTGTAAAAATATTAAAAGAAGAATTTTCAAATAATATAGATTTTATGGATAAATTTAAAAAAGAGGCTTCATCCGTAGCTAGTCTCTCATCAAATAATATAGTTAATATTTATGATGTTGGACAAGAGCGAGATATTAACTACATTGTAATGGAATATATAAAAGGAAAGACTTTAAAGGAAATTATACTTGAAAATGGTAGTATGAATTATGATCAAATAATAGACTATGGAATGCAAATTGCAAAAGCACTTGAGTGTGCTCATAAGAATAACATTATACATAGAGATATAAAACCTCATAATATTTTAGTGACTGAAGATGGAACGGTTAAAGTTACAGATTTCGGTATAGCAAAAGCTGCTAGTTCTGTAACTATAACTAATACCAGCACAGTGATGGGATCAGCTCATTATTTTTCACCAGAACAAGCTAAAGCAAGTTTTGTAGATTGTAGAACAGATATTTATTCTTTTGGAATAGTACTTTATGAGATGTCTACAGGGCAAGTGCCTTATGATGCAGAAAGTCCTGTATCAGTAGCATTAAAACATATACAGGAACAAGTTGTGCCACCTAAGAAAATAAATGGTAATGTTCCTGAAAATTTGAACAAATTAATATTAAAGGCTATAGAAAAAGAACCTATAAAGAGGTATCAAACTGCGAATGAGATGTTTTTAGATCTGCAGAGAATACAAAAGAATAGTTCATATACTATCGCAACAAATAGCATGGAAAATGAATACACTAGGGTTATGGCAGCTGTAAATGTAGATGACTATGAAAAAGAAGATGATCATGAAGAAGAAAAAGAAGAAGTAGTAGAAAAAGAACAAGTAATTAAAAAACCGAAGTCTAAAAATAACAAAAAAAATAAAACGATAATAATGGCTTTTGTTGCAATAATTTTATTGATTGTTTTAGGTAGTGTTGCGGGAGTCACATTAAAGAACTATCTTACTGACAAGCAAGTTAATGTGGCAGATAAGATATTGGTGCCTAAAATTATTGGCTTAGATAAGGTAGAGGCAGAAAAATTAGTTGTAGAAAAAGGCTTGAATTTTGTAGTGGCTGGAGAAGAAAATAGCGAAAAACCCGAAGGCGAGGTACTGTTATGTTTTCCTGATGAGGGAACAGAATTAAAGGCTAAGGGTGAAGTAAGAGTTACGGTGAGTAAAGGGCCTGCAAGTTTCAAAATTCCTTCTGTCAAGGGGACTGATAAAGCTTCGGCTACTGCTATTATTGAACAAAATGGATTGGTGCTAGGAAATGTAACATCTGAATTCAATGATTCCATTGCTAGTGGTTTAGTAATAAGCCAAAACCCAGATCCGGGTAGTTTAGTTCAAAAAGGCGATAAAGTAGATTTAGTAATAAGTAAGGGTGTAGAGATTAAATTAACAAAGGTTCCAAATCTAAATGACGTATCTTTAAATGATGCAGAGAGAGTATTGCAAAATGCAAATTTAAAATTAGGTGAGCGACACCCGGTGGTAACTCATGATAAGTCACTTGATGGTAAAATATTCAATCAAAGTATTGCTGCAAATACGGAAGTTACGGAAGGTAATTCTGTAGGAGTTAATTATTACAAGTATGAAGAACCTAAAAAAGAACAATTTGATGTTCCAGACTTTAAGGGGAAAACTGTTAAAGCAGCACGTGAGTCAGCTGCACAATCGAATATAAACATAGTAGTTTCTGGTAATGATGAAGATATCATTGAGTCGCAAGACAAGGAGCCAGGGACTAAGGCAAATGTTGGGGATACTATAACTTTAACATCTAAGGCTGCGGAAGTTCCAGTAACTCCTGAAACACCTCCAGCAACAACTGAAACACCCCCAGCAACAACTGAAACACCCCCAGCGACTCCTCAATAAGAATAAGTAATTACAAGATATATGAAATATATTCAAAAATATTAAATAGAAGGTAAATGGTGAGGGATATATGCAAGGAGTAATCATAAAAGGTGTAGGCGGGCTATATTTTGTAAAAGTTCAAGACAAAGTCATAGAATGTAAGGCAAGAGGGAAGTTCAGGTATACTGGGCTTTCCCCTGTTATTGGTGATAAAGTGGAAATAATGCTTGAGACAGATGAGAGCAAAGGTGTAATTGAAAAGATTTTTCCAAGAGAGACTGAGATGATACGTCCAGTGGTTGCTAATGTTACTCAAGCTTTTGTAGTTTTTGCCTTTAAACAACCTGACTTAAATATGGATTTGCTCAATAAATTTCTAGTGCTTTGTGAACATTACAAGTTAAAGATAGTTCTTTGTTTAAATAAGTTGGATTTAGTTGAGCAAGTTGATGAGGGCCTTATAAAAGAATTAAAAAGCGTAGGATGTGACATAGTATTTTTAAAAGCAAAAGAGGGTGATGGACTTTCTGAACTTAAGACTAGAATAAAAGATAACATTACCGTTTTTTGTGGACCGTCTGGAGTTGGAAAGTCAACTATACTTAATAGTATACTTGGAAGAGAAGCTATGAAAACTGGAGATATAAGTAAAAAATCGCAAAAGGGTAAGCATACTACAAGGCACAGTGAACTTATTGAATATGAAGAAGGATTTTTGTTAGATACTCCAGGATTTTCAGCCTTAAGTTTAGATTTCATTGAGAAAGAACAATTACAAGATTGTTTCCCGGAATTTGAAAAACATAGATGTGAATGTAGGTTTTCTAATTGCATGCATTATAAAGAACCTAACTGTAGAGTTAAGCAAGCTGTAGAAGATAATGAAATTTACAGGGATAGATATAAATTTTATATAAAGACATTAGAAGAAATTATTGCTAGGGGGAATAAAAAATGATAAAAATATCACCATCTATACTGTCAGCGGATTTTTCAAGGCTAGGGGAACATATTAAGCAGCTAGAAGCGTGCGGTGCTGATATGATTCATATTGATGTAATGGATGGTATGTTTGTACCTAATATTTCTTTCGGTATTCCAGTTATTAAGAGCATTAGAAAACTAACAAAATTACCATTTGATGTGCACCTTATGATAGAAGAACCGTCTAGATATGTAGAAGACTTTGTAAATTCGGGAGCTGACATTATAACTGTCCATTATGAAACCGATAGGCATATTGATAGAACTATTAATTACATAAAAAGTTTTGGGATTAAAGCGGGTGTTGCATTAAATCCTGCTACACCTGTAGAATGCATAAAACATTTAATGAGTAATCTTGATATGGTACTTATTATGTCAGTAAACCCTGGATTTGGTGGGCAAAAGTATATTGAATACTGCTCGGATAAAATTAAAGAAGTTAGAGATCTTGCAGATATTTATAATAAAGACATTATGATTCAAGTAGATGGTGGCATTGATGTAGGTAATATTCAAGAAGTTGTTAATAGTGGTGCTAATGTTATTGTGGCTGGGTCGGCAGTATTTAAGAATGATGAAATTGAGAAAAACATAAAAGCATTAAGATTAGGTATTTAACATGAAAGTCATAATAATCTCAGGAGGAAATCCACCATCACAACAATTACTCATGAATGAAATTACTGAGGATGCATTTTTAATTGGAGCAGATAGTGGTGCCAATTGCCTATATGACTATAATATAAATCCTCACTTACTTGTAGGAGATTTTGATTCTATTGATAAAGAGGCCTTGGATTATTTTAAAAAAAATAATTCTATAATAGATATTTATCCTACAGAAAAAGATTTTACTGATACTGAAATTGCAGTTAAAAAGGCTTTGAAAATGAAACCAAATGAAATAGTATTATTGGGGTGCACTGGAAGTAGAGTTGATCATCTGCTTGGAAATATTGGAATGCTAAAAAGTTGCTTAGAAAATGGCGTTAGTGCATGCATTAAGGATGAAAACAATAATATTAGGTTGATTGATGCCGGGACTTCATTAAGTGGCACCGTAGGCGATATATTCTCGGTACAATCTTATGGCGATGAAATAATAGGATTAACTATTAAAGGCGCAAAATATCCTTTAAATAATTACAATTTGAAAATTGGACAGAGTATAACTATTTCAAATGAGTTTGCAGGACCTCAGGTTCAGCTTAAATTTAAATCTGGAACGCTGATGATAATATTATCATCAGATTAATACTTCAATTAATAAATATTTTTATGCGCAAAAAAAGTATATATTACGTATAATGCATTGAAGCGAGCTTTAGAACTTCTTATTTTATTTTTAATTAAGATGCGTTAAGGAAAACATATGGTTGAGTAGAAATCGAGTTTATGTTTTTAACAGATTAATTAAAAATAAAATTAGTAGTTATTAGCGAAGTGAATGCATTAATAGTAATATATACTTTTTTATTTTTTATTTTTGGCAATATTATTGAAAGTAATTCATATAATAATATTGGAATACTTTGAGAGGGGATTAACTTACGAAAAGGTTTTATAAGTGTTTAGAAAAGCAGCTTGGAGTAATCATTGCATGTTTAGGCATAGGAATCATAACAGTAGTAATAGTCCCATTTTGGTGGTGGATAATTGTTGTAGGAGGAGGAATTGTTTATTATGGCTTTACTATAATGGATCATAACCATCATTGTTAGTGAGGTTCAGATAGATAGTGAAAGTTAGAAGAAATTTTACGGATTTCATGTTTGGGAGGTAAGAGAGATGAAAATTATGGCTATTAAGTTACCGAGATTTATATCTCGAATAATTAGATTTTTTTTAAAAAAATAACATAGAAAAACTCAGTTATTACAAAAAAAATCAGTTTTTAGAGGTGGGTTTAAAAAAAACAGCTTTTAAAGCTGGATTTAAATAAGCGATGTAGCTTTTAAAGCTGGATTTAAATAAAAAATGCAGCTTTAAAAGCTGCATTTTTATTTTTTAATTATATAGCACGTTGGACTTTACCTGAACGAAGACATCTAGTACATACATGTATAGATTTAGGCGTTCCGCTAACTATAGCTTTAACTTTTTGAATATTTGGAGCCCATTTTCTTTTTGATTCACGGTGTGAGTGACTATATTGGCTACCTGAAATTACACCTTTATTGCATATTTCGCATTTTCTTGACAATGAAAACACCTCCTTGACTACGAAGAAAAAAATCTTCTCAATTGAAACACGCATAATTGTAACATGAATATTACTACTCTTGCAAGTTAAATAAGAAATTATTCGTAACTAAAGCAATTATAAAATTAATTTTGTTGAATAAATTAGTATTATACTATAAAATAATCTATATAGCGGTATAAGGAGGAATTAAAATGAAAGGTAACATTGCAAGAGAGAATGGTAATATATATTATTCAGAGGAAGCGTTAGCAAACATAGTTGGTATTTCTACAACAGAGTGTTATGGAGTTGTTGGGATGGCACTCAAAGATGCCAAGGATGGATTTTGGCAATTGATTAAGAGCGACGCTTTAAATAAAGGAGTTAAAATTAATTCTAAGGAAAACCAACTATTTATTGAATTATTTATAATAGTTGAATATGGCACGAAAATATCTGTAATAGCAAATAATATAATTCAAAAAACAAGATATAATGTTGAAAATTATACAGGACTGAAAGTTGCAGCAATAACCGTAAACGTCCAAGGTGTAAGGGTCTAGGGAGGTAGCAATGGAATACTTAAAAATTAACGGACAAAATTTTCGTAATATGGTAATAAACGCATCTAATAGGTTAGAAGAAGAAAAAGAATATGTAAATTCGTTAAATGTATTTCCTGTTCCGGATGGAGATACAGGTACTAATATGTCAATGACTTTTAAAGCCGCAGTGCAAGAAATTGAAAGTATGTCAACTAAGTCTATTGCTGAGATATCTCAAAAACTAGCTAGGGGCGCGCTGATGGGCGCAAGGGGTAATTCAGGTGTTATATTATCACAAATATTTAGAGGCATTGCAAAAGGGCTAGAAGGCGTAGATGAAGCTACTTCTGAAGAATTGGCTAAAAGCATTTTAGAAGGTGCCCATTTTGCGTATAAGGCGGTTATGAGACCCACTGAAGGTACGATTTTAACTATTATTAAAGCTGCGGGTGAAAGTGCAGTTAATAGCGGAGCAACTGAAGTAGTTGCGCTCATGCAAGAAGTTTGCAAGTGTAGTGAAATTATGCTAGATAAAACTCCAGATATGCTTCCAGCATTAAAACAAGCAAAAGTAGTTGATGCAGGTGGAATGGGACTTTTAATATTGTTTAAAGGAATGCATGAAGCTCTAAGTAATAATATGGAATCTCTAATTAGCAAATCGGAAAAGAAAAGTACAAAATCACAAACAAAAACACCTGCAGCTTTAGATATGCCTGTAGACATAAAGTTTGGATACTGTACTGAATTGTTAGTTATCGCTGAAAATGTTGATGCTAATGAATTAAAGAGATATTTAGAAAAGTTTGGAGACTCAATGGTTGTGGTTTCGCAAGATGAATTTGTTAAAATCCATATACACACAAATGATCCAGGGGTAGTGCTTTCAAAAGCAGTAACACTAGGGGAACTGTCTAAGGTGAAAATTGAAAATATGAGAGAACAACATAGAAATTTATTAGGCATTGCGGATGAGAAAGTTGAAGGACCAGTGAAAGAAAACATTATTGAGAATAAAAAATATGGATTTATATCTGTTGCGCTTGGAGAAGGAATTAAGAATATTTTTGAGGATTTAGGTGTGGACGTTGTAATAGAAGGCGGCCAAACCATGAATCCAAGTACACAAGATATATTAGAGAGTATTAATAAAGTTAATGCGGAAAATGTATTTGTATTACCTAATAATAAGAATATACTTATGGCAGCGCTGCAAGCGGTCGAACTGTCAGATAAAAATGTAATTGTTATTCCGTCGAAAACTATCCCACAAGGAATAACTGCTGTAACAATGTTTAATCCAGAAGTTAGTGTAGAAGAAAATGAAAATATATTAAAAGAAGCAATAAAAAATGTTGCAACAGCTTCTGTAACATATGCAGTTAAAGACACTGAATCTGATGGTAATCTAATAAAAGAAGGAAACATTCTAGGTTTAATTGAGCAAAAAATTAAAGAAGTTGGAACAGATATTTATAAAGTTTGCGAAGATACTATAGACAGTATGGTTACAGAGGATAGTGAGCTTATTACAATTTTCTATGGTGAAGATTGTATAATAAGCGAAGTGGAAGAATTTATTTCTGCCCTAGAACACAAATATCCGAATTTAGATATTCAACATTATAATGGAAAACAACCACTTTATTATTTTATTGCGTCAGTTGAATAAAAGCCTTAGGGCTTTTTTTCTTAGGTATTTAATGTACCTTAAAGATTAGTAACGAACAAAACTAATATTAAATCATCTCCTGCGGAGCTGCAACATCTTCGCAGAAGATGCATTGACGACTTCGAAAGGAGAGTTACCCCTTTGTAAACCTCTGGAGTAGATAACAATTCTCAATTGTTATTCCCACCACTGAAGTTTGCTATCTGTTAGGGTATGCGACTCCCACTTATAGAAGTGGGAGTCTTTCCTTCTAAAATCTCGTTAAAATCTTATTTTTGGAGTGGTATAGGTGGATATTCATAGCGATATAAAATATATAAAGGGTGTTGGACCTAAAATGGCAGAAAATTTGAATAAGTGTGGAATTTTTAACGTATTAGATCTGATATTATATTTTCCACGAGATTATGAGAATGTATCTGCGAATAAAAGCATTCTGAAATGCGCGGAAAGTGAAAAACTCATTGTAGAGTGTACTGTGCTAAATATATTAAAAGATGTTAGGTTAAAAAATAATAAAACTCTTTCTACCATAGTTTTTTGCCAAGGGGATAATAGATTCAAAGGTAAATGGTTTAATCAAACCTATGCAAAAAATAGTTTTAAAATTTCAAATAAATATATTATCACAGGCAAAGTTAATAAATTCAGGGAAGAAATCACAATTATGAATCCTAAGATAGTAAAAAATACGTCTATGGCTACAAATAACATTATTGCCAAGTATCCACTTAAAAATAATGTTACAAATAATTTTTTTAATAAAATTATATCTGACGTATTATGTGATGTTGAAATAACGGAGAATTTGCCTAAATGGCTTGTGGAAAAATATGATTTTTGTTCTTTAGATAATGCTGCTCGAAATATACATAGCCCTAAAAGCTTAGAACTCCTTAATAAATCAAAGAGAAGGCTTAAATTTCAAGAATTATTCACTTATTCATTAAAAATATTAATGCTAAAAGAGTTTATAAAATATCATAATAATGGTATTCAATTTAAAATAGCACCAGAGCTTATAATCTTAAAGGAGCAACTTCCATTTCAGCTTACTAAGGCACAAAGTAAAGTTGTAAGAGAAATTCTAATAGATCAAAAGAAGGATATAGGAATGAATCGAATGGTGCAGGGAGATGTTGGAAGTGGTAAAACTATAGTGGCTATAATTACTATGTTTAATGTTGTGAAAAATGGGTATCAGGCATCTATGATGGCACCAACTGAAATCTTAGCAAAGCAACATTATGAAGAAATTCAAAATGTATTAAAAAATTTTTCACTAAAAATACAACTACTAAGCGGAAGTGTTACAGCAAAAAATAAACAATTAATTAAACAGGAGTTAAAAGATGGAACCATTGATATTATTGTTGGAACTCATGCACTTATTGAAGATGATGTAGAGTTTAAAAACTTAGGAATGATTGTTACTGATGAGCAGCATCGTTTTGGAGTATCACAAAGAAATAGATTTTCTAATAAAGGTAAAAACATTGATATTCTTGTAATGACAGCTACCCCTATTCCCCGGACACTCTCTTTATATTTATATGGTGATTTAGACGTATCTATTATAGATGAATTGCCTCCAGGCAGGCAGAAAATTGATACAAGCTATGAAAGTATGTCCTATAGTAAAAAGGTGTATGAATTTGCTTTAAACGAGATTAATATGGGGAGGCAAGTTTACATAGTTTGTCCATTAGTGGAAGAAAATGAGGAGATGAAGTTAAGTTCAGTCGAGAAGCTTTACGAAAAATTAAAAGAAGAATATTTTGACTCTATAGAAATAGGGATGATATATGGTAAAATGCCAAGTAAACAAAAAAATGAAATCATGGATAAATTTAAACTTGGAGAAATTAAAGCGCTGATTGCAACTACAGTAATTGAGGTTGGAGTAAATGTACCAAACGCTACAGTTATGATAATTGAAAACTCAGAAAGATTTGGACTTGCACAACTCCATCAACTTAGGGGACGAGTAGGAAGAGGAAAGCATAAGTCATATTGTATACTACTGGCGAATATTACAAATAATATAGTGAAAAGAAGATTAGAAATACTTATAAAAAGTAATGACGGTTTTTTTATTGCTGAAGAAGATTTAAAAAATAGAGGCGCAGGAGAATTATTTGGCATCAAGCAGCATGGTGAATCAGGGTTGATTTTATCAGATTTAATTGAAGATATAGATATTTTAAAACTTGCAAATAGTGAAGCAAAAAAGTTAATGCAAAGTAGGAATGTTGAAGACGTTAAAATAAAGGATGCAATAATAGAAAAAATCGAGCAAAGTTCTAACTACATTTGTTTTAACTAAAGAAAAAATTTCTTTGTATAAATTATATATATATGTTAAAATATTATCGAAACTGGCTTAAATGGAGGAATAAACATATGAGAATTATTTCAGGAAGTGCAAGAGGAAGAAAATTGTTGTCCCCTGTAGGGATGGGAACGAGGCCCACATTAGATAGAATAAAAGAAGCTATATTTAATATAATCCAGGATAGAACACGAAATGCTGTAGTCGTGGATATGTTTTCAGGTACTGGTAGCTTAGGTCTAGAGGCCGCAAGTAGGGGAGCTGAGAAATGTTATCTAATTGATATGGGTGATACTACATTTGATATGTTACAAAAGAATGTAGATAATTTAAAGTTTAACGATAAATGCAAGTGCTTAAAAGGTGACACATATAAATACATGCAACAATTTGCAGATGAAAAGATTCTGTTTGATTTGATTTTTATAGATCCACCATATGCTAAAGACATGATTCCACCTGCTATTGAGATTATTGCATCAAATAGCCTTTTAAGGGAAGATGGGTTGATTGTTTGTAAAATAGATTCTTCAGAAGAAATATATGAAGGAAATTCTATTATTCAGCTTTCCGATTTAAGAAAATATGGTAATACTACTGTATTACTTTACAAATATAAGGAACTAATAGTTAAGAATTATTAGTTCCTTAAGAAAATACATGAGGGTAACAATTTATAATTGTTACCTACCTCAGAGGAAAACGTGGAGGAATAAGATGAAAAAAGCAATTTGCCCTGGAAGTTTTGATCCAATAACTAACGGACATTTGGATATTATTAAGAGGGCGTCTAGAGTTTATGATGAATTAATCGTAGGAGTGCTTGTTAACCCTGAGAAAAAATGTCTCTTCTCTGTAGATGAGAGAATAGAACAAATAAAAAATGTAGTTAAAAATTTACCCAATGTACGCGTGAAGAAGTTTAGTGGTTTACTTGTTCAACTAATGAATCAAGAGGGTGCTAGTGTCATTGTGAAGGGACTCAGAAGTGTTTTAGATTTTGAATATGAGTTTCAAATGGCATCAATGAATAACAAATTGGATCCAAGTAAGGAAACTGTGTTCATGATGACAAAGACAGAATATAGCTATATAAGTTCCTCTTCAGTTAAACAGGTTGCAATGCTTGGAGGATGTATTGAAGAATTAGTACCTGAGGAAATTATTCCAGATATTATTAGGAAAATTAATTCTAAATAGGGGGGAAATATGGATGTTATAAAACTTTTAGAATACCTTCAAGAAATTGTTGAAAGTTCTTCTAAAATACCTGTTACAGGTAAGGTGGTTGTAAATAAAAGAGAAATATTAGATATAATTGATCAAATTATGAGTCATTTGCCAGATGAGTTTAAAAAGGCTCAGTGGATTTGTGATGAAAAAGAAAGAATTCTTGTTGATTCAAAAAAACAAGCTGAAATTTTTGAAGAAGAGACCATTGATAAAATAAGAAGAAGAGTTGAAAAGCAAGACTTAGTTAAAGAAGCACAAACTCGAGCTGAAGAAATTATAGCATCAGCTCAGAGAGATGCTAAAATTATGAGGCTTGGGGCTAAAGATTATGCGGATGAAATATTATCCCAATTAGATAAAGAGATTGAATTAAAAGGTCAGAAAATGCTTCATAAGATTAAGGGCGATGTTCAAGATTTTTTAATATCTCTACAAGGAGAAGTTACGGATACCACAACTTCAATAAGAGATAATGTAAAAGAGCTAAGAAGTATGAAATAGTTTAACTATATTTATAAGTAATATCGGGATAAATAAAATGATTAATATTAAAAAATATAAATTACTAACTTTATATATACTTACATTATTAAAAGTAAAAACCGATGTAGTATGTAGAAAAATACAATATAGAATCAGCGTTAAAATTGAGGAAATTATGCCTTGAATAAACTTTCGAGCAATGTATTTTTTTATTGAGACATCATATTTATAGGTATAGCTATAAACTTGAGAAATTATAGACAAACCACTAAAAGCAATTAAAAAACTCAAAACTGGAAGTTTTACATACAGATTTGAATTACTAGAGGATATTAAATAGCATCCGTTAGTCATCTCTAACATTCCTAATAATAACCCTTCTATAAAATTCCCAGAACAGCCAATAATTAAAGAAAACTTATTAAGGGCAATGTGAAATATTACATTGTCTTTAATTAATCCTGTTATTACGGAGAATATTACAATAAAACCACCGATATTTAAGGCATTCTTCATGGCATCTTCAATACTGTTTTTCAATATCATGCCAATATTTGTGGTGGGTGGATGGTTTCTTGAAAAATTGTCACCTCTATTTTTAATTTTAAAATAAGAATCTTTTGAGGGAATAATAAATCCCATAAACATGCAAGAGAGAATATTAGAGAGTATTAACATATAACCAATTTTAGCATTTGACATCATAGAAGCGCCCACTGCGCCTATAATAAAAAGTGGGCTTGCATTAGAAGCTATATTTAGCAATCGTTCACAGGTATTTAAATCAATTATATTTTTTTCGTACAAATCGCAAGTGTATCTCGCACCAAGGGGATAACCACATAGTAAACTAACTAAAAGAGCAAAGTTACATTCTTTTGGTAGCTTTAAGGGTTTACAAATTAGATTGCCTAACAATTTAGAATAAATATGAATGCCGTCGTAGCTTATTATAATATTTATTACAACTAAAAATGGAAAAAGAGAAGGGAAAATTGAATTGAAAAACAATTTTGCACCAGAGATAGTGTACTGGATACAAATATTAGGAGCTATTATTATTTGTAGAATAAAAAGAGAACAAATTAATGTTATTGATAGATTTATCTTCAAAGCTTTAAATAGTTCAAATAATAATAATATTATGAAAATTAATAATATAATTAATAGTAATTTCAATGTTAGACCCCTTTTTAAGTATTACTGTATTAAATATATTTAAATTTTCATAAATTTATGTGTTGGAAACACTAATTTTAAATATAATAAATGCTACTATCTATTTATGATAGCAGCATTTATTTTTACTTTATAATTATAGGCGATATCAAATAATCGCTATTATGACTTATACTACTATTTATAATGCTATAAGCCCTTGTAGACTGAGTATCTAGTTGCATGGTGTCATTGCACTTTTTAGGAATTTTAGTATAAAGCGGAATGCTACTGTTTGATTTTATAGATTTTAGAATTGACTTTCCATTTGAGTTAAAACCTAAAATTCGAGCATAAGGACAAGGCATTGATCTTAATTTTTTAGTATCAAAGATATCAAATCCTATAAAATATTGACATAATATTCTACTAATGCGAGTGTAAGTGTAGCGTTTGCTTTTTATATTGGCCAGTGCACTAGAGTAACTTAAACTATTTTGTAAGGAGCTAATAATCCTATTATCAAGACCCTCAGATACGTCTGGTAAATTTACTAAAGAATTTTTTGATGTAGCAGATTTATGTTTAATATACGGGAACATGGAATCTTCAAATGTAAATTCATAATTTTTCGAGTATAAGTTTTGAAGTTCAGTTAATACTGAACTTGGGATATGACCTGCAAGTTTTATTAAAGAACCATTTTCTTTTAAAAATTTTCTTATAGCTGTCGCGCTTGAAAATTCATTATGTAAAAGATCACTGTTATAAGATGCACCTTCTCTTTTTAATGTGTAAGGTGTAATAGAACTTTTTAACTTGATTAAGCTTTTACAATACTCTATACCTAGTATATTATTAGGTGAATTTAAACAGTTATCTAATAATAAGTCTGATATGTCCAATTTTGAATTCATTAAATAATCATAAAGTGCATTAGATCTTGCTAAAGGGTAAGTGATACCTTTTGATAAATAAGTTTTTAACAGTGATTTAAATTCAATAGGTTCTTGAAGTAATATATTGGAAATATTATATAAATCATTAATATTTCCATGTTCACTACCAAAGCAAATATTATCCACTACTCCTAAGCTGTTTAGAAGACTTACAGCGCCAAAGGAAAAAAAATCTGCTGATGATACGCTGTAGATAGTTGGTAGCTCTATTACTAAATCTACTCCGTTATTTAATGCCATTTTAGTTTTTGTCCATTTGTCTATACTTGATGGAATACCACGTTGAGTAAAATTCCCACTCATAACACAAATTAAGGCATCACAGTTTGTGAGCTCCTTTGTTTTATTAATATGATATACGTGACCGTTATGTAATGGATTATATTCAACAATTATACCTGAAATATTCATTAAATCACCTCATGAAAGCTCATATAAATATAAGCTAATAATTTATGTCTAAAGAGAAACCACTAAAAATAATGCAATAATTATATTCTGAAATGTCGTTAAAACTTATATATATTATATAATATAAAATGAATTAATTAAAGTACATATATTTCAAAAAAGACAAAAAGGATGAAAATTAAGAATATTTAAAATATAATATATGTAAATGATTTTGTAGTTTTATGTTGAAATGTATAGGGCAAAGGGTGTATATTATTATTGTATATTAAGTTGATAATAAACGAGAGGGGCAATAAGAATGGCATTTATAGCTAGAATGTGTAAATTGGCACAGGCAGATAAAAAAAGAATAGTACTTCCAGAGGGAGAAGAAGAGAGGACTATAAAAGCTAGTGAAATCATCAAAAATAATTCACTAGCCGAGGTAATATTAATAGGAGATAAAAGTGTAATACAAGCAAAAGCAGCTAAGTTATCAGTTAGCATTGAAGGTATAGAAATTGTAGACCCAAAAACTTCTGAAAGAACTGATTTTTATGCAAAGGAATTTTATGAGATAAGAAAAAATAAAGGAATGACTCTAGAAAAAGCGTCTGAAACAATGCAAGATTGTGTGTATTTTGGAACTATGATGCTTAAGATGGGAGAAGCTGATGGAATGGTTTCCGGAGCTGTACATTATACAGGAGATTTACTTAGGCCTGGAATGCAAATTATTAAAACTGCACCAGGAATTAAGATTATTTCAAGTTTCTTTATAATGGAATTGCCTCACGATGAATATGGAGAAGATGGACTGCTTTTATTTGCAGATTCCGCTGTTAATATAAACCCTAATGCGGAGGACCTAGCAGCTATAGCTATTAGCACTGCAGATAATGCAAGATTGTTATGCGATTTTGAACCTAAGGTTGCAATGTTGTCTTTTTCAACTAGAGGAAGTGCAAAGCATGAATTAGTTGATAAAGTAGTAAATGCTACTGAAATTGCAAAGAAGGCTAGACCTGATTTACAAATTGACGGAGAACTTCAGTTAGATGCAGCGATTGTTGCTAGTGTAGCAAAACAAAAAGCACCAAATAGTACTGTAGCTGGAAACGCAAACGTTTTAATATTTCCAGACATACAATCTGGAAATATTGGATATAAATTAGTGCAAAGATTTGCTAAAGCAAAAGCTATCGGACCGGTTTGTCAAGGATTTGCAAAGCCTATAAATGATTTATCAAGAGGATGCAGTGTGGATGACATAGTTAATGTTGTTGCAGTTACTGCGGTTCAAGCTCAAATTCAAAATAAACTTATATAAAACATATAATTTAAATATATATTATTAGGAGGAAAATTTAATGAAAGTATTAGTCATAAACTGTGGAAGTTCATCACTTAAGTATCAATTAATAAACATGGAAAATGAAGAATGTTTAGCACTCGGATTAATAGAAAGAATAGGAATGGAAGGTTCAAAATTAACGCAAAAGGTTAATGGGGAAAAATATATTATTGAAGAGACTATGAAAGATCATACAGATGCTATTAGATTAGTAATTGGCGCACTTGTAGATTGTGATCATGGTGTTATTAAAGATTTATCAGAAATAGATGCAGTGGGACATAGAATTGTTCATGGTGGAGAAAAATATGCAGAATCAGTTATAATTAATGATGAAGTGATGAAGAACTTAGAAGAATGTGCAAAACTTGCACCACTTCATAATCCAGCTAATATAATCGGGATTAATGCTTGTAAAGCATTAATGTCTAGTACGCCTATGGTAGCTACATTTGATACCGCGTTTCATCAGACAATGCCAGAAGTTGCATACATATACCCACTTCCGTATGACCTTTATACTAAACATGGTATTAGAAAATATGGATTCCACGGAACATCTCACAAATATGTTTCAGATAAAGCTGCAAAAATGATGGGTAAAGACATAAAAGATCTAAAATTAATTACTTGTCACTTAGGAAATGGAGCAAGTATTTCTGCAGTGCAAAATGGTAAATCAGTAGAAACAAGTATGGGATTTACTCCACTTGAAGGAATAGCTATGGGAACTAGATGCGGAAATATAGACCCAGCTATAATAATATATATAATGCAAGAATTAAAATTAACAATTGATGAAGCTAATGATTTAATGAATAAAAAATCAGGCGTTTTAGGAATATCAGGGGTAAGCAGTGACTTTAGAGATATAGAAGATGCTGCATGGAAAGATGGAAATCATAGAGCACAGTTAGCGCTTGATATATTTGTCTATAAAGTTAAGAAATTTATAGGATCTTATGCTGCAGTAATGGGCGGAGTAGATGCAATTATATTCACTGCCGGACTTGGTGAAAACTCTCCAGAAACAAGAGAAGATATATGCAAGGGACTAGAGTTCTTGGGAGCAGTCTTAGATAAGGCAAAGAATAAGATTCGCGGAAAAGAGGCAGAAATAAGTACAGAAGATTCTAAAACTAAAATACTTGTTATACCAACAAATGAAGAATTAGTAATAGCAAGAGACACGAAGGCTTTAATAAAATAAAATTATTGCTAATGTCTATAATAAATAATTCTTGACTTTTTACTGTATTGTTTATATAATTAACTGTGTTTGATGTAAGTAAAAAACTATTTAGTTAGGAGGGACGCGGAAGCTTTGCTCGAGCTGTATATTTTTTTATACAAGGTATAAAGATTTTCTTTATATGAGAAGAACTAGAACTAAATAGTATTTAGTTTTTCAGAGTGGATAATATGGTAATAGACGTTTCAGAATTATTTAGTAATAAAAACAAAAGAAAAGAACTTCATTTAGATTTGGAAAAAGATAAGTTTTTCTATGATAATGAATTTGTACAATTTTCTAAACCAGTTAAAACGCATTTAATTTTAAAATCTATCGATGATGAAATAGATTTAACTGGAAGTATGGAGACAGAACTATTACTTGCTTGTTCTAGGTGTCTTGAGACTTTTTCTTATTCAATACATATTGAATTAAATGAAAGATTGTCAAAAACTCTAAAGAGTGAAGATGAGGATATTATTTTTATTGAAAATGATAGATTAGATTTAAATGAAATTATGGAAAATAATATCATTTCTATGCTGCCTATAAAAAAACTTTGTAATAAAGATTGCAAAGGGTTATGCCATCATTGTGGAATCAATCTAAATCATAGTGCATGTAAATGTGCAATTGACGATGTTGATCCAAGGTTGGCAAAACTAAAAGAACTGTTTTTAACTGATTAAGGAGGTGTTACAATGGGAAATCCTGCTAGAAAATTTTCTAAAGGTAGAAGAGATTCTCGAAGAGCGCAAACATTTAAACTTGGTTTACCAGGAATAGTTGAGTGTCCTCAGTGCCACGATATGAAACTTTCGCACAGAGTATGTAAAAACTGTGGATATTACAAAAATAGAGAAGTTGTTTCAATGGAGCAAAAATAAAAAGGAAAGTCGAAAGACTTTCTTTTTATTTTTTAAATACAATTATATTTGTATTCTGGTATTATTAATACTAGAATTATTTGCGCACTATGGTATATAATATAAACAAACAAATAAATATAAATAAATATTTATTTGTATTTATTTGTTTGTTATAATGCACATTTAAAGTGAGGGTTTAAAATGGTAGTTGTTGTAGATGGAATGGGTGGAGATTTTTCTCCAAATGCTGTGGTTGAAGGTTGCATCGCAGCTATAAAAGAATATGATATAGATATAGTAATAACTGGTCCTGAACAATTAATTCGCGAAGAACTAAAGAAGTATACTTATGATTGTAACAAAATAAAAATTGTTGATGCTATAGAAGTTATTAGTACAAATGAACATCCTGTAATGGCGGTTAAACGCAAAAAGAATTCAAGCCTCGTAAAAGCATTGAATCTTGTGAAAAATGGAGAGGCAGATGCTATTATTTCAGCTGGAAGTACAGGTGCTTTTTTAGCTGGATGTACACTTATAGTAGGAAGAATAAAAGGTATAGATAGACCGGCTCTAGCACCAATAGTGCCAGGTAAAAAAGGCCCCTTTATGATAATTGACTGTGGAGCAAATGCAGAATGTAAACCTCATTATTTAGTGCAATTTGGACTTATGGGGAAAACATATTTTGAAAACATTTTAAAAATAGCTAATCCATCAGTAGGTCTTGTGAATATAGGAACTGAAGAAGAAAAGGGTAATGAACTTTCAAAATCAGCTCATAAACTATTAAAAGAAGCAGATTTAAATTTTGTAGGCAATGTGGAAGCTAGAGAAATTCCAACTGGAGACGTCAATGTTATAGTTTGTGATGGGTTTACAGGAAATGTAATTTTAAAGCTATATGAAGGTGTTGTTGCTAGTGTATTTGATTTATTAAAAACAAGAATAATGGGATCCTTCAGAACTAAATTTGGAGGAATGCTATTAAAACCAATTTTTAAAAGCTTTAAAAAGGATTTCGACTATAAAGAATATGGCGGAGCTGCATTTCTCGGAGTAAATGGGATTTGCATAAAAGCTCATGGTAGTTCAGATTCTAAAGCTTTTAAAAATGCAATTAGACAAGCTACAATATTTTATGAAAATAATGTTGTAGATAAATTAAAATTAGAAATTGAAAAATTATCTCAGCAGGAAAAGAACATAAATGAGAACTTGTAATAATTGTTAGGTATAATATAGAAAGGTAAGGAGGTGAGTATATTATGTTTGAAAAAATTAGAGCGTGTATAGCATCGCAATTAAGCATAGATGAAGAAGAAATAAAAATGGAATCATCTTTTATGAATAATTTAGGCGCTGATTCTCTTGATATCGTAGAATTAATTATGGCACTCGAAGAAGAGTACGATATAGAAATTCCGGATGAAGATGTTGAGAAAATTGCGACTGTTGGCGATATAGTGGAATATATTAAAATTCACTCAGAAGAGTAACATGAGGTCCCGCAGTATTGCGGGCCTTTAGCTTTTTCAAACTTATTTTTGAATTTACTATAAAAGTTATCTTTCTAAGATAACCAGTAAATGTATTGTTTTATTTGTCAGGCTAAGTAAATTGAATAATAAACTTGAAGAATCTTGCGAATGAAGAAAACATTATTTAAATAAACTTCCGAAAAGGAGGAATGATTATGAAGTACGATATAAAATTACAGGAACTTGAGAAGGAACTGAAATTGAATTTTAGTGATAAAGAGTTATTGAAAACAGCAATAACCCACAGTTCCTATGCAAATCAGAAAAAGAAGGTTGAATTTAATGAAAGGCTTGAGTTCTTGGGCGATTCTGTATTACAACTTGTAATATCCGAATACTTATACAGTCGCTTTACGGAAAAACCTGAAGGATACTTAACTAAAATTAGGTCCCTAATTGTTTGCGAAAATTCGCTGTGCGATATTGCAAACGTATGGGAACTTGGAAAGTACATGAACATGAGCAAAGGTGAAGAAATTACTGGTGGTAGAAATAGAGTTTCAATATTGGCTGATTGTGTTGAAGCAATAATTGCTGCTGTATATTTGGATAAAGGAATAGAATATTCTAATTCATTTATACTTAACAACTTTAAAGAAATCATTGAGAAAGCAATTAGCAACGAGATAGTTTTGGATTATAAGACTAAGCTTCAGGAAATATTTCAGCAGAAGGGGGAAGTAAATATTTGCTATGAACTTGTGAAATTTGAAGGGCCACCACACAAGAGAAAATTTTTTGTAAGCCTATTAATAAATGATTGTGTAAAAGGCTCAGGGCAAGGTTATAGTAAAAAAGAAGCAGAGCAAAATGCAGCAAAACAGGTTATGATGAATCAGGAGGATGTACATGAGTAATTTGCATTACATTATTCCTATTTTCGTTCCACATGAGGGTTGCCCACATGATTGTGTATTTTGTAATCAAAATAGCATAACAGGAACATCAACAAAAGTTGATGCAATGTATGTGGAGCAAACGGTAAATGAATATTTGAAAACAATAAATAATGATGATGCTATTATTGAGGTATCATTTTTTGGAGGAACTTTCACAGCTATAAAAATGGAAAAGCAAATAGAACTTTTAACTGTTGCTAAGAAATTAAAAGATGATAATAAAATAAAATTCATTAGATTATCTACAAGGCCAGATTATATTAATGATAAAATATTGAGCAATCTAAAAAAATACTCTGTAGATATTATAGAACTCGGAGTACAATCCCTTGATGAAGAAGTGTTATTAAAGTCTGGAAGAGGTCACACTGCAAGTGATGTAGTGAATGCTTCAAAACTTATAAAGCAGTATGGTTTTGTTTTAGGACACCAAATAATGATAGGCCTTCCAGGAGATAATATAAATAAAGATATAGAGACAGCCAAAAGAGCGATTGATCTTAAGCCAGATATTTGTCGGATATATCCGGCACTTGTGATTAAAGATACACCTATGGAGAGCATGTATATAAAGCAAGAATTCAAACCTTATTCATTAAGTGAAGCAGTAAACATAAGTAAGATTATTTACATTATGATGGTAGCAAACCAAATAAATGTGATCAGGATAGGATTACAGCCAACTGTTGAAATCTCAGAAGGCAATGATTTAGTTGCAGGACCATTTCATCCTGCATTTAGAGAATTAGTTGAAGGCAGTATATATAATGATTTATTATATGATGTTATAGTGAATAATTTTAAAAGTGACACGGGCGTTAATAAAGTTTTAGTGAAAATAAATCCAAAAGACATTTCAAAACTTTACGCTAATGGCAAAAGTTTTTTTTATGGCATAAAAAAACAAATAAAAACAGTTTCAATAGAAATATCCCAAGATATTACCATTAGCCGTGGAAGTATTAGTATATCTAAAGAAGAAAAATGCATTATTATGACCATACATGAGTATGTGTCCTCAAAGTATAAAGAAGGATTTTAATTTGGTGTATAGAATATAGTGTCTATCCTTGCACGTTAAATAAAGTATATATTACGTTAAATTATTTGTAGTAATATATACTTTATTTATATTAAAGAAAAAAATAAAAATATGAGGTGAATTATGAAAAAGAAAACAAGAGATAAATATACAAAGGTATTTATTTATAGTATAGTTGTAATTTTTATTATAGGATTTATATCGCCAATGCTATTTAGGTAAAATAGGAGAGTGTTTTAATGTTCTTAAAATCTATTGAAATAAGAGGATTTAAATCCTTTGCAGATAAAACAGAGTTAACATTCACGAAGGGAATTACGGCAGTAGTTGGGCCAAATGGAAGTGGTAAAAGCAATATATCTGATGCTGTTAGGTGGGTCCTCGGAGAACAAAGTGCACGAAACTTAAGAGGAGATAAAATGGAGGATATTATATTCGCTGGCACACAGTTTAGGAAACCGGTTGGCCTGGCGCAAGTTTCCTTGATTTTGGATAATAGCGATTCTGGACTGGACATTGATTATTCTAATGTTACAATCTCGAGAAGATTATATCGTTCAGGAGAAAGCGAATATTTAATAAACAATACATCTTGTAGATTAAAAGATGTTCAACAGCTTTTTATGGATACTGGTATAGGAAAAGAAGGATACTCAATTATTGGTCAAGGTAAAATTGATGCTATTTTAAGTGGTAAAACTGAGGAAAGACGAAAATTGTTTGAAGAGGCTGCAGGAATTGTTAAGTTTAAAACAAGAAAAGAAGAAGCAGAAAAGAGATTAGATAGTACAGATCAAAATTTGATTAGAATAGAAGATATTTTAAGCACTTATGAAGAAAGACTAGAACCATTAATGAATGAAAGCGAAAAGGCAAAGAAATTTTTAAAACTTTTTGAAGAATTAAAAAGCAAAGAGGTTAGCATAATTATTGACTCCATTAATAAGGTTGAAGAAAAAATTAAAAGATTACACGATGAAGGTACTGAATTAGATGGCGAAGTAATACAAAGCACAAAGGGAAAAACCCAATTTAAGAAAGATGTTGAATACTGGAACAGTGAATTTGAAACATTTGAAAATAAAAACCGAGAAGAAAAACAAATATATTACAACAATAAGTTGATTTACCAAAATAATGTCTCTGAAATAAAGATACTAAATGAAAGAATAGATAATTTAGCAAAAGCAATTGATAAAACATCAAATGAGAGCGATATTATTCGTAAAAATTTATTGGAATTTAAACGCAATAAGGATGTATCAGAAGATTCTTTGAATATTATAAAAAATACTCAAATGGAAATAGTAGAAAAAATTCAATATGAAGAAATAAAAATTAAGGGTATTGAGGGAAATATAGCGATTGAAAGTGATGAAGCTAAAACTCTTAAGGAAAAAGAGCAAAGCAGCATTGATAAAACTATTGAATTTACCAATAATCTATTAATTTTAAAAAATAACATGGATATCTCTAAAAAAAGAATTGATACTTTGAAAAATAACATTGAAAATTTCGACAATTCAATAAAAATCAATGCGAATACAAAAACAGTATTTGAAAGTCAAATGGAAGAATTTAAAGATAAAATAGTTCGCTATGAAAGTAAGGTTAGGGATAATAAAAAAGAAAGTGATAAATTACAAAACATTCTAACGTTTAATGAAAGAACTATGAAAAATTGTAATTTTAAAATTAATAAAACAGAAGCTAATTTTAATGTACTTACAACTTTGGAAAAAAAGCATGAAGGTTATAATAAATCGGTAAAAAATTTAATGCAACACGTGAATGAAGGTAAAGTAGGAAATATTCGTGAGTGTTTTGTACTTGGAGAAATTATAAAGGTGGAAAAAAATTTAGAAGTAGCTATAGAAATTGCCTTGGGGGGATCTATATCACATATAATAACTAAAGATGAAACCGTGGCAAAATTATTAATAGATTTTTTGAAGGTAAACAATCTCGGAAGAGCAACATTTTTACCTTTAAACATTATTAAGGGTAAAAGACTTACAATTGATAATGAAACTAAAAACAATCCTGGATTTGTTGGAATGGCAAATGAATTAATAAGTTATGATGAGAAATTTAGTGAAGTTATTGCATTTATTTTAGGTAGGACAATTATATGTAAAGATATGAATTCGGCCCTCCAAATATCTAAAAAAAATAATTTTAGATATAAAATCGTTACATTATCAGGAGAAATTATAAACGTTGGCGGTTCGTTAACTGGTGGAAGCGTATATTCAAAGACTTCAAGCATAATTGGTAGAAAAAGAGAAATAAAAGAGTTGGCTAAGGATTTAGATGTGTTAAAAGATGAATCAATTATTTACTTGGAAAAAATAAAACAAAGCAAATCTGAAATTTTAGGGTTAAACGAAGAAAACTTAAATTTAAAGGATAAGGTTCACTTTGAAAATATTGAAGTAACGAAGGTGGAAGCTAAAGTAAGCTCAATAATTAATGAAACAAACAGATTAAAAAACAATATAATGGCTCTAAACACTGAAAAGTCATTAGAAGAGGGTAAACTTGAAAAGGGAAATAAAGAAATTGATGAAAAAAATGAATCTGTTGCTAAATTTATTCATGCGAAAGATGAAATACAACAAAGTCTTAACAAGGTTGATTTTAAATTAAAAGATAAATTGCAAGAAATTGAAAATATAAAAGAATCAATTATTGATGCTAAGATAAAAAAAGCTCAAATTGATGAAACAATACATAATAAGCGATCTGAAATTCAAAGATTAAATGATGAAATATCGGTATATAATGAAAAAATAATTGTATTTTCTAGAGAAATAGAAGAATCCATGAAAAATAAAAACAAAAATTTATTTTCAATTCAAAGTGCCGAAGTAAAAGTAAAAGAAATAATGAGTATACTAGAAAAAACGGAAAAAAAATTTGAAGACAATGAAATTAAAAGAATTAAAATTAAAGAGCATATAAAAATAAGTGTGGAGCATTTAGAAAATGTTTCGCAAGTGCTAGAAAAAACCGAAAAAGAAATGCACAAATGTGAATTAGCCCTTGCGAAAGTTAAAATGGAAAAGGATACTTACTATCAGAAACTGAACGATGACTTTGAATTAACATATGCGGAAGCATTGCAATTTAAAAATGAAATTGAAGACATTGATAAGCTTAAAAAGGAAATAATAGCACTAAAAGCGGCAATATCAATGCTTGGTAAAATTAATGTTAGTGCGATTGAAGAATATAAAGAAGTTAAAGAAAAATTCACTTTTATGAATGGTCAAAAAGAAGATTTGGTTTTAGCGAAAAACGAATTATTAACTGTAATAGGTGAAATGACTGAAAAAATGAAACAAATATTTGCAGAAAATTTTATTATATTAAGACAAAATTTTAATGAAACCTTCACGGAATTATTTAAGGGTGGAAGTGCAGATTTAATACTTACAGAAGGCGACGAACTTACTGCCAAAATTGATATTAATGTTCAACCACCAGGGAAAAAACTTCAAAACATAAGTTTAATGTCTGGTGGAGAAAAAGTTTTATCCGCAATAGCATTATTATTTGCAATATTAAAGATGAAGCCAACACCTTTTTGCATTTTAGATGAAATTGAAGCAGCACTTGATGATGCGAATGTAGTTAGGTATGCTGAATTTTTAAAGAGATTTTCGGATAATGTTCAGTTTATTATAATAACTCACAGGAAGGGAACTATGGAAGCTGGAGATGTATTATATGGGGTTACCATGGAGGAAAAGGGAGTGTCAAAAATAGTATCTGTGGATTTGAATAAGTAAAATTATTTATAATAATTACTTTGTTACAAAAAATAAACAAGGAGGAGTAGAAATGTTTGGAAATTTTTTTGGAAAATTAAAAGACGGACTAGCAAAAACAAGAAATAGCATCACAGAAAAAGTCAGTGAAGTACTAAACTTAGCCATTACAATTGACGATGAATTATATGAGGAACTAGAAGAAATATTAATCACATCAGATATAGGGGTAGAGACTTCTATTCATGTCATTGAAAAGCTTAAAAAAAAGGTGAAGGAAGACAAAATAAAAGAACCAGAAGAAATCTGGCCATGTTTAAAAGAAGTTTTGATTGACATATTAGGTGAAAATGAAAACCCAATACAACATGCAAATCTACCGGAGGTACTTTTGATAATTGGGGTTAATGGTGTTGGTAAAACCACTTCCATTGGTAAAATCGCTGCATCGCTAAAAGACAAGAAATATAAAGTTCTCATTGCTGCAGCGGATACGTTCAGAGCGGCAGCAATTGATCAGTTAGAGATTTGGAGCAGTAGAGCAGGCGTGGAATTAATAAAACATCAAGAGGGGTCTGATCCTGCGGCTGTGGTTTTTGATGCTGTTCAAGCAGCCAAAGCAAGGAAAGTTGATGTTCTAATTTGTGATACGGCAGGTAGGCTACATAATAAAAAGAATCTTATGGATGAATTAGCAAAAATAAATAGGGTGATTAAGCGAGAGTATAGTGAGGCCCATATGGAAACTTTATTAGTAATTGATGGTACAACAGGACAAAATGGAGTTGAGCAAGCTAAACAATTTATGAAGATATGTCCTATAGATGGTATAATACTAACTAAATTAGATGGCACGGCTAAAGGTGGCGTTGTAATATCAATAAAAAATCAACTTGATATACCGGTTAAATATATAGGCGTTGGTGAAGGTGTAGATGATTTACAAGAGTTTAATTCAAAGGATTTCGTAGAGGCTTTATTTTAAAATGTAGATCTAAGACACTGGTTCATATAAAAATATTGACCTGTTAAGTAAAACTACTTGACACTGCATTTAAAATCTGATAATATATGACTTGTGAGCAAGGTGATGAAATGGAAAAAAGATTTGAAATTTCTTTATTATTAGATTTTTATGGTGAATTGCTTACTGAAAAGCAGAGAAACATAATGGATATGTATTTTAATAATGACCTCTCTTTATCAGAAATAGCAGAGATAAATAATACTAGCAGGCAAGCTATTCATGATACCATTAAAAGATCTGATAATGTGCTTTTAGTATATGAAGAAAAATTAAAGTTATTAAATAAAAATCATGAACTAAAAGAAACTTTAAAAGACATTATATCAAAATTAGATAACTTACAAGTTAATATAAAAGATGAAAATATAAATAAGATTATATGTGATATAAAAACCCAGATTATTGAAAACATTTAGGAGGTTTATTATGGCTTTTGAAGGGTTATCTTCTAAGTTACAGGATACCATAAAAAAATTAAAAGGTAAGGGTAAGCTTTCCGAAAAAGATATTAAAAATGCTATGAGAGAAGTAAAATTAGCATTGCTTGAAGCAGATGTTAACTATAAAGTGGTTAAAGATTTTGTGAAAAATGTTAGCGAAAAGTGTTTAGGTAATGGAGTATTAGAAAGCTTAACACCAGGGCAACAGGTCATCAAAATTGTTAATGATGAGTTAACTGATTTAATGGGTAATTCAGAAAGTAAGTTAGAGTTTTCTATAAATGGGATAACAGTTATAATGCTTGTTGGTCTTCAAGGTGCCGGTAAAACCACAATGGGTGGGAAACTTGCCCTTTCACTGAAACGAAAAAACAAAAAACCACTATTGGTTGCTTGTGATGTATATAGGCCAGCTGCAATTAAACAATTACAGGTAGTAGGAAAACAAATTGATGTTCCGGTTTTTACCATGGGAGAGAATGTGAGCCCTGTAGATATAGCAAAAGCATCATTAGACTTTGCTAAAGATAATGGTAATAATGTAGTTATAATAGATACAGCAGGAAGACTTCATATAGATGAAACTTTAATGGAGGAACTTCAAAATATAAAATCAAGTGTTAAGCCAAGCGAAATAATGCTTGTTGTAGATTCTATGACTGGTCAGGATGCAGTTAATGTAGCAGATAGTTTTAATTCGCAGCTGGATATAACTGGAATAATTTTGACTAAGTTAGATGGTGATACAAGAGGTGGTGCAGCTTTATCAATTAAAGCAATAACTGGTAAATCTATAAAATTCGTTGGTGTTGGCGAAAAAATGAATGATTTGGAAGTTTTCTATCCAGATAGAATGGCATCAAGAATACTTGGTATGGGGGATGTGCTTTCATTAATAGAAAAAGCTCAGGAAGCTATAAATGAAGATGAAGCAAAAGAACTTGGAAGCAGAATGCTATCTCAAGAATTCAATCTAAATGATTTTTTAGCAATGATGCAACAGATGAAAAAGCTTGGACCATTGAATAAATTGGTTGAAATGATGCCAGGTGTAAATAAAAAAGAATTACAGGGTGTAGATTTGTCTCAAAGCGAAAAAGAAATGGGAAAAGTTGAAGCTATCATAAAATCAATGACTATATCAGAAAGAACGCATCCTAGTTTAATTAGTGGTTCTTCTTCTAGAAAAAAGAGAATTGCTAATGGGTCAGGCACATTGGTACAGCAAGTAAATAAGCTGTTAAAAGATTTTGAAATGGCAAAGAAATTTATGAAGCAAGCAAAAGGATTCCAAAAACCTGGTAAAAAAGGTCTGTTTGGTAAAATGCCTTTTTAATAAAACTACTTGAGCAATGATTAAATTTAAGGAGGTGATTATACATGGCAGTTAAAATAAGATTAAAAAGAATGGGTGCTAAACATGCTCCATTTTATAGAGTAGTAGTTGCAGATTCAAGAGCTCCTAGAGATGGAAGATTTATAGAAGAAATAGGATACTATAACCCAACAACAGAGCCAACTACTATTAAAATTGATGTTGAAAAAGCAACTAAGTGGATGAAAAATGGTGCACAACCATCTGATACAGTTAAAAGGTTACTTAGCAAAATAGCAGTCAACTAGAAAAGTTTGTAAGTAATGAATGGAGGAGTTTTCCATGAAACAGTTACTTGAAGTATTGGCAAAGTATTTAGTTGATAAACCAGAAATGGTAGTAGTAAACGAAGTAGCACATGAGCATGCAGTACTTCTTGAATTATCTGTAGCTCATGAGGATATGGGAAAAGTTATAGGTAAACAAGGTAGAATAGCTAAAGCTATTAGAACGGTTGTTAAGGCAGCTGCTGTTAAAGAAAATAAAAAAGTAGTTGTTGAAATAAAGTAAGAGTTAGGTTCTGCCTAACTCTTATTTTAATTAAATTTTGAGTTTTAGTTATTTATATAAGTGATTTTGAAAGGAGGATTTTAAATGGAAGATTTTATGAGCGTAGGTAAGATAGGCAAGACACATGGCTTAAAGGGTGAAGTTAAAGTCTTTTCGCTAACGGATAGTCTTGAAAGATTTAAAAAATTAAAAAGTGTGTATATTGATGGTGAAATTAGAAAAATTGAAGGTTGCAAACTTCAAGCAGCTAACGCAATACTTAAAATTGAAGGTATAGACAGCATAGAGCAAGCAGAATTGTATAGAAATAAGTACTTGATGGTTAAAAGAGAAGATGCAGTTGAACTGACTGAGGATAGTTACTATGTGGCTGATTTATTAAATTGCAATGTTTTCGAGCAGGGCGGAGAAGAACTTGGAAAAGTATATGATGTTCTTCATACTCCGGGTAATGATGTATATTGGGTTAAGGGAAATAAAGAAGTGCTAATTCCAGTGCTTAAGGATATTATAGTTAGTATAGACATTAATAAACGCGAAATAATAATTAAGCCAATAAAAGAATGGCAAGAATGAAAATAGACATTCTAACTCTATTCCCTGAAATGTTTGATATTTTTAATTATAGTATCATTGGAAGAGCCATAGAGAAAAATATACTGGAGATTTCTCCTCGTAATATTCGGGACTATGCAATAAACAAACATAAAAAGGTAGATGATACTCCTTATGGTGGAGGAGCAGGTATGGTAATGCAAACTCAACCGCTAGTTCACTGTATTAATGATGTTAAATTGCATAATGGTGGAAAGGTAATATTCTTGGGGCCACGGGGTATTACTTTTACCCAAGATATTGCAAAAAAGCTCAGCACGGAAAAAGAATTAATATTTGTATGTGGACATTACGAAGGTATTGATGAGAG
Organism: Clostridium sp. CM036; assembly: GCF_055081135.1. Classification (NCBI taxonomy): domain Bacteria; kingdom Bacillati; phylum Bacillota; class Clostridia; order Eubacteriales; family Clostridiaceae; genus Clostridium; species Clostridium sp. CM036. Next base: position 429,409 of record NZ_CM143652.1, read on the forward strand.
AACCTATGACTATATAGATATGGAGATTTCTTTAGGTGATTATGTTTTGACAGGTGGAGAAATGGCATGTATTCCTATAGTCGATAGTATTTGTAGATTAATTCCAGGGGTATTATCTTGCCCGGAGAGTTTCACAGAAGAATCCTTTTATGATGGCGTACTAGAATATCCTCAGTATACAAGACCAGAATGCTTTGAGGGTAAAAAGGTTCCAGAGGTATTGACATCAGGACACCATGAAAACATACGAAAATGGAGAAGAGTGCAGTCACTCTTAATAACTAAAGAAAAAAGACCAGATTTATTTCAAAAACTTAATCTTACGAAGGAAGATAAAAAACTATTAAGTAAGGCTTTTGAAAGAAAGCAATAAGTATAAATGTACTAGTATACTGACTAGTTATTTTTTACAGGTGGTTAATTAATTTCCGGAGAGTTATTTAAAATTAAAAATATCTTATATATAAGTATAAAAAGTGTTTTTATGTTGATATATATATTTTTTTATGATAAAATATAGTTTGTGCTAGTACGGACGGTCCTCTGTTATATTATAATAAGCATGAACGTCACAATAAAATTTTAGGAGGGAATGCACATGTTAGAAATTATAAGAGCAATAGAATTAGAACAAATCAGAACTGACTTACCAGAATTTAGTGTAGGTGATACTGTTAAGGTTCACATCAAAATTAGTGAAGGTAACAAGGAGAGAATCCAAGTATTCGAAGGAACCGTTCTTAAAAGACAACACGGCGGTTTAAGAGAAACTTTCACAGTAAGAAGAGTAGCATCTGGTGTTGGTGTTGAAAAAACATTCCCAGTTAACGCTCCAGTAATCGAGAAAATTGAAATTGTAAGACTAGGTAAAGTTAGAAGAGCTAAACTATTCTACTTAAGAGATAGAGTTGGTAAGGCTGCAAAAGTTAAAGAAAGAATGAGAAAATAAAATTGGGGCTGAAAAGTCCCTTTTTACTTTTAAAGATAATTAAACTTAGGTGTAAATATTCTTCATAAGTTTTCAATTAAGTAATTTAAGTAGTTTATTAAGTAGGTGAATATATTGACAAAAGAAGTTTTTGCAGTAGTAAAATCTATAGCAATTTCACTTTTAATCGCTGTATTTATTATAAATTTCTTATTCCAAATAGTTACAGTGAATGGCGAATCTATGGTTCCTACGGTGCAAAATAATGATAAATTAATAATTGAAAAAGTATCATATAGAATAACATCGGCTAAGAGAAATGATATTGTAGTAATAAAGTACCCTGCTGATATAAGTCAAAGAATAATAAAAAGAGTTATAGCAGTTGCTGGAGATAAAGTTAAAATTAACAACAATATATTGTACATAAATGATGAAATTATTAATGAGCACTATAAAAATGAAAATTTTATGGAAGACTATAATGAAGTTTTGGTGCCACAAGATTCAATTTTTGTCCTCGGAGATAATAGAAATTTCAGTAAAGATAGTCGTAGTAGTGATGTTGGGTTTGTAAAACTCAATCTGTTGGAAGGAAAAGCGGTTATAAGGCTTTATCCATTCAATAAAATTGGAGGGATTAAATAGTATGGCAATGACAATAAATTGGTTTCCAGGTCATATGGCTAAGACAAGAAGACAAATTGGAGAGAGTTTAAAACTTGTTGATGCTGTAATAGAAATTAGAGATGCAAGGATAGTTAAATCAAGCGCCAATCCACAAATTGATGAGATATGTAAAGATAAGCCTAGAGTCATTTTACTAAACAAAAGTGATCTAGCTGAAGACAAAGTAACCAAAGACTGGATAAAAAAGCTTACAACTGATACTATAAAGCCATTGGCTGTAAATTGTATTACAGGTCAAGGTCTAAAAAGTATAAAGATTACGCTTGATGAGTTATTAAAAGAAAAACATGATAGACAAAGAAAAAAAGGATTAGTTAACATAGTTACGAGGGTTATGGTAGTTGGTATACCTAATGTTGGTAAATCTTCTTTTATAAATAAATTAGGAAAAAATAATATTGCTAAAACTGGTGATAGACCGGGAGTTACTAAAAGCAAGCAATGGATAAAAACTAGCTTAGGTATAGAATTAATGGATACTCCAGGTGTATTATGGCCTAGATTTGAAGACGAGACAGTTGGACTTAATTTGGCATTTACAGGTGCTGTAAAAGATGAAGTCATAGATATAGAGGAATTAGCACTTAGATTAGTAGAAAGACTCCAAGTTAATAATGGAGAAAGGCTAATGGAAAGATATAAACTTGATGAGATTATGGAGAATCCTTTAGACAATCTAGATAATATTGCTAAAAAAAGAGGATCAGTAATTTCTAGAGGTAATATTGACTATAATAGAGTCGCAGTTATGCTTTTAGATGAATTTAGAGGTGGAAAATTAGGACCTATATCATTAGAAAGACTAGATGAAGTTTAAATTTTTATATAAAAAAATCATATGCAATTCCTATCTGAAAACAGGTAGGCATTTTAAAAAATAAATAGAGCATCTTAAAAAAACGTTAGTGCTATACTTGTTTTTTAAGATGCCTAAATAACACTATTAAGAAATAGTAAGGAGACAATACCATGGAATTTAATATTAAATTTTCAGACATGAGTTACAAGGAAATATCTACATATATGTTGAGTTTAGAGAATGCTGAAAACGATTTCTCTGATGGTGATAAGCAAATCATATCTAATATGCTATTACAAGACAAGAGGAAAACCGTTCAAAAATTAGGTATTAAAATATCTAGAATGATTGAGCTAAAAGAAAAGGAAATTCAGAGAGTAAAAAAAATGTACGAATTTGATAGAAGCTTTGGGGACTATAAATATGTTGCTGGAGTAGATGAAGTTGGAAGAGGCCCTTTAGCTGGACCTATAGTTGCAGCGGCAGTAGTATTAGATTTAAAATCAAACGAGGATAGAGATTTAATCTTAAGAGCTAACGATTCTAAAAAATTATCAATATCTAGCAGAAAAGAGCTAGCTCATATTATTAAAGAAAGAGCCTTAGCCTATAAAATTATTGCTATTGACAATAAAGAGATTGATGAAAAAGGCATTGGTTGGTGCAATAATCAAGTATTTATAGAATGCTGTGCGGGGCTAACTATTAAACCAGAATTAGTATTATCAGATGGTTATAAAATAAAAAACTTTTTAGATTTAAATGAGTTTGTAATAAAGGGAGATGCATTAAGTATAAGCATAGCGTGTGCTTCTATAATTGCAAAAGTATATAGAGATGAACTGATGGCACAGTATCATAATGAATACCCAAATTACGGATTTGATAGAAATGTTGGTTACGGCACAGAAGAACATGTGCTTGCAATAAAAAAATACGGAACTATTCCAATACATAGAAAAAGTTTTTTGAAAAATATTTTAGACGAAAATAAAAATTAAAATATATTTTAATTTTTATTTTTATTTTTTATCTAAAATTATAATTGAAAAGCGTCCTCAATATGATTAATTAAAAAATTATTATTATCATTATTCAACATAACTTCTACAACATCAAATCTGAAATTGTAGTCAATAATATTTTTTCTAGAAATATATACTTGAGCTGTTTTACAAATCTTCTTCTGTTTAGAGGAGGTAACCGATTCAGCGGGTGTTCCATAATGTATTCCATATCTAGTTTTCACCTCGACAAAGCAAATATAGCCTTTATTTATTGCTATTAGGTCAATTTCACCACATTTGCATCTAAAATTTTTATCTAATATTCTGTATCCTAAATTTTCTAAATAATTTTCTGATATATCTTCACCAAGTGCTCCGATATCTTTATTGAAAGTTTTCATTGCAAACATCCTTCCATAAATTTCTATATATACTAATAATAAATTAAAATAGATTAAAAATCAATATAATGTTTATAAATTCAAAAAGTTGTAGATTGCAATATAAAATGTCCGAAATTTTCAAGAAAAATATAATGTTAAGTTGTAATGGTTTTCTGTTCCATCATATTGGCAGATAAACCGTTGAAAATCCTTCTTGGATAATTGTTGATCCAGTGCTGTATTCGCATAATTTGTTTTTTAGAGAATGCTGAAATATCCACACCTTTTGGGATAAATCGTCGTATCATTTTATTGATATTTTCGTTTGTGCCTCGCTCCCATGAACTATATGGGTGAGCATAATACACTTTAGTTCTCTTTCGTTTATTTCTTACTGAGTTCTCAATACCCTCGAAATCAAGGTTCTCACAGCCGTTATCACAGGTGATTGTTTTAAATGTTTTCGAGAATAACATTCCCATTTTACGCTCCAATTTGTCCAATTCTTTCACGACAGCCGCCTGTGATTTAGATGGTATTTTAAAGACTAACTCCTTACGAGTTACTCTTTCACTTAACACCATCAAGACAGTTTTTGTACCCTGTTTGCCAACTACAGTGTCCATTTCCCAGTGGCCTATCTCATCACGTGCAGCTACCGCTGCAGGTCTCTCCGATATGCTAGTTCCTTTGGTATTGTTATACGCTGATCTTATTTTTTTATAGTTTCTCTTTTTAGCATTCTTTTTAACAGGCAGATCTTTGTTACTTATATTTAAAAACAAATTATTATCCAAATAGTTATACACAGTTTTGAAGCAAATAGTTGTTTCAAATTGTAGATCTTTATTTGTGATATTTTGAATAGCTGCATACGGAGATTCGCCATCTATACCAATAGCTTTTTCTAAGTACTTCACCAATTTATGATCTTTTCCTATTTTTAATGCAGGACCTTTAGCGGTACCTTGTTTGTCATGCTCTGACTGCCCAATTTCTGCGCTATATTCCATGCGAGTGGTTAAGTCACTATTCAATAGTTCTACAATTCCTTTAGCAATTTCACGCCTTATTGTACGTTCTGAACGCCCACCTATTTGCTCCGCAATACGAGTTGAATTAAGTCCCATTTTGTGTAAAGCTTCTAACTTTATGCGTTCCTCGTATGTTATGTGTTTACCTTTTCTGCTCTGTGTGATAAAATCTAATTGACTCATTTGAAATCCTCCCGTATATGTTGGTTTAGTCACTTAACATTATACAAGAGTATTTCTCTTGAGTCTTTATTTTTTGTTACTCTTCGGTCATTTCATTATACAACTTACCTAAATTCAAAAAGTCTGTAGATTGGATAATGTTCTAGTTTACCTCAATCCATTTATTTATGCTATGTATTAAAACAAAATTAGTTTAGAAAAAATTTATATATATTATGTTCTAATATCTAGAAAAAGGAGTAACAATTAAAGTAAATGAATTTATTAAAATAAAGGAGATTTTATGATAAAAAACATTTCTTATAAATTTAGGGATAGATTTTTTTCGAAATTTAAGATTGGAAAAATAATAATTATCATTATTGTAATGGTAGGCGTAGGTATATTCTTTCCGCATTTTTTTAGAAATACTTATACAGTAACCATTGCAAATAAACGAATAATAAGACATGATAATATTGATAGGTATTTAATTTATGCACAAATGGAGAATGGCGATATAAAGGTATTTGAGGATGCTAATAGTTTATTAGAATTTAAAATTCATTCTGAAGATGTGTACTGGGGATTGACAATTAATAGAAAATACGAAATTAAAGCATATGGCTTGAGTATACCTTTATTATCGTATTATCAAAATATCACAAAAATTAAAGGGTTAAATAGGGAAAAATGAAGTTATATATTGATTCGTTGTTACGATATCAATTTTTGTTCTTTTTTTATTTTCATGAGACATACATTTATTATATATTTTTGTGCATATTTATACAGTAAGTTAATGCTCTTGCTTTTTATTAGGAATGATTACTTTAAACTGTCATCAAACTCTTTTCTTATCATGGAAAGCAGGTTGTTATCAGTAATAACATCGTACCCAGTACAAGCGAGTGCCGTAGCCCCTATAATCAAAGAATTATGGGCCTGATGCGTTATTGTTGCTTTAGCCATTTCATCGGTATGTAAGTTCAATTTTGGGTTTCCTATTCCAAGCAGAGGATGTATTGATGGTACAATGTAACTTACATTTCCCATATCTAGTGAGCCGATATTTTCTGGTGGGTTGATATCTGTTATACCGCACATTCTCAAGTTTTCATTAAATGCATCAGATAAATTTTTATTAGTATTCATATCATCAAAAGAGGGCTCATATAAGCTGATTTTTACACTCGCCCCAGTCATGAGTGCGGCTCCATTTGCAATGTTTTTCACCTTTTGTATCACTTCTTTAAGATAGGCCTTTTTCTGGGCTCTTATGTAGAATTTTGCAACAGCCTTATCGGGCACTATATTGGCAGCTACACCACCTTCGCTGATAATGCCATGTATTCTTACATCTGAGGTCACATGTTGTCTCATTGCATTTATACCATTAAACATTAATAGCACAGCATCCAGTGCGTTAATTCCATTTTCAGGTGTGCTTGCAGAGTGGCTTGACTTTCCTGTAAAATCAAACTCTAGTGCTTCCATAGCCAAGGATGATCCACTTGAACATGTCTTGCCATACGGATGCATCATCATAGCAACATCAACATTGTCAAATACTCCTTGTTCAACCATATCAACTTTCGCACCAAATGTTTCCTCGGCAGGGGTTCCATATACTTCTATTTTCCCACCAACTTGGCTTATTACTTTGCTTAAAGCAACAGCTGCTCCGGCACTAATTGTTCCTATCATGTCGTGACCACAGCCATGTCCTATTCCTGGTAATGAATCATATTCACACAAAAATGCAATGGTTGGACCTTTTAGGTTACTGTCATATATAGCTTTGAATGCAGTTTCCCTGTTTGCTATATTAATATCGACTTTGAAAGAATGTTCTTCAAGAAAAGATGTTAATTTTTCAACCGCTTTAAATTCCTCACAACCTAATTCTGGGTTATTATATATATAATCATTTATTTCCAATAGATCTTCTTTTATATTTTCAATTTCATTAATGATTTGATTTTTCATCTTGTATACTCCTTTGTTCTTAGGCTTATATAACATAATAATTAAAATGGTTGTAACATTTGCTATATTTAAAATGGGAAATATGCATAATTATACGGTGATTAATATTTTTTGTCAAATATAAGTAAGCATGATTTCTGTGTTCACTTTATAAAGTTAATTGAGTATCAAGTATAAAAGAATTTTTAAAATGTAGTTTTAATGGAAGGTAGAAGTAAGATAGCTGTAACTGGTTATTAAATGGTCATTCACGGTAACACTTTCTTATTAATTACTACTTATATTATTAACAGCTTTTATTAATTTATAATTTTTATTTTATGGTAATAGTTAGTGAAATAATGTTTGTTTATTTTTCATAATAAAATTTCAGCTTCTTGGTAAACATATAAGTATAAAAAAATTTAAATAAGGAGGTAATTTAATTATGGAAAATAAAGAGAAAAAAGGTGCTTTTAATAGCTTAACAGGTATGATAATAAGATTTGTAGTAACTTCAATTATATTAGCTATAACGTCATTTTTAACACCAGGTTTTGTACTTGTGGGTCTACGGTCAATTATATTAGCGGCGGTAGTTATATCTTTAATAGATTATTTAGTGGAAAAACTTATGCGCGTCGATGCATCGCCTTTTGGGAAGGGAATAAAAGGGTTTGTAATAGCGGCTATAATATTATATATAGCGCAATTCCTAGTACCTGGGATGAGAGTATCTATGATAGGTGCAATATTTGCTTCAATAGTCATTGGAATACTAGATGCTATACTACCAGGAAGAGCAATATAATCGCTGGAGTGAGAGCATTAAAAATTAAAATTTATAGTTAGTACATTTTTGTAATAAACAGCAAATAATAAATTATATTTGAATATTGAATATTTTTAAAATGGTTAGGAGGAGCTTATGCTCCTCTTAACCATTTTCATCACATTAAATCAATACAGATACAATATTATTCACCCGTGACATGCACAAACTACTTCTATATTTTCTATCAATCTTTTTTTGAAAATTTGTGACATAATTTTTAATGTACATATTTTTAATTTGTAAACACAAAATAAAATTGTTCTTTTATTATTAAAGGGAGGAAGTAATTTTATGGATGAAAAAAATGATGTATGTATTAATAAACAATTAAAATCAAAATCTTATTGGATTGATTCAACTAATGAAACAAACTATAAAGCTTTAGAAAAAGATGTTAAAGTTGATATAGCAATAATAGGGGGAGGTATTACAGGCATAACAACTGCTCTCCTTTTAAAAAATGAAGGGTTCAAAGTTGCGTTAATTGAAGCAGATAAAATAGCCAAGGGAGCTACAGGGCACACCACAGCTTATATTACTTCACAACATGATATAATATATAGTAATTTAATTAGAAGTGTGGGAATTGAAAAAGCTAAGCAGTATGCAGATGCTAATGAAGGGGCAATAGATTTTATAGAATGTATGGTGAAAAAATATAATATTGATTGCGATTTTTGTAGGCTACCAGCATACATCTATACAACGGATGAAAACTATATAGATACTATTAAGGAAGAAGCAGAAGCTGCTAAAAGGCTAGGTATAAAAGCAAAATATGTTGAAAAGTTGGATTTGCCATTTTCAATAAAGGGTGCATTATGTTTTGAAAATCAAGCTCAATTTCACCCTAGAAAATACCTCCTTGAAATTGCTAAAAACATTTCTAGCAATGATTGTAACATATATGAAAATACCAGAGCTGTAGATATTGAACATGATGATTTATACACTGTAATAACAGACACAGGCTTTAAAGTAATAGCTCCAATAGTTGTTTTAGCTTCACATTTTCCTTTTTATGATGGGTTAGGGCTGTATTTTGCAAGGCTTCGACCACAAAGGTCATATGTAATAACTGCAAAAATAAAGGATGAATTGCCAAAAGGTACATTTGTAGATGCAGGGGAGAAAGGTTGGTATTTTCGTTCACAAAAGTATAAGGATGTCCAGATGATAATTATCGGGGGCCAAGATCATAAAACTGCTCATGGTGGTGATATGATAAAACATTATGTTAATTTAGAAAAGTATGCTGAAAAAAACTTTAGTATTGAAAAATTTTTGTATAGATGGTCGACTCAAGACTATATAACAATAGATGGTGTGCCATATGTAGGTAATCTTACTTCTTCATCAGAAAATATTTATGTTGCTACAGGTTATGGTGAATGGGGAATGACAAATGGAACAGCGGCTGCGAATATACTAAGGGATATTATAGTTAATAAGGTAAGTCCTTATCAAGACGTATATAATCCATCGCGTAATATTTCAACTGATGGGATTAAGAATTTTGCTAAGGAGAATTTTGATGTTGCAAAGCAATTAATAAAGGGAAAACTTCAAGTTGGACAATATAATATTGAATTAAAAAATGATGAGGGAAAGATGGTAGAGATTGATGGAGAAAGGTATGGAGCATATAGGGACAAAAATGGAAAACTGCATATAGTTGATATAACATGTACGCACATAGGTTGTGAACTGAAATGGAATAGTGCGGAAAAATCCTGGGATTGCCCTTGTCATGGATCAAGATTTACTTTTGAAGGCGATATTATAGAAGGCCCAGCCGTTAACAGGTTAAATCACTACAAAGAAAGTGATAATATGGAGTGAAAGATCTACGTCAAAATTCAATAAGCTTCATCTATAAAATTAGTATACTCCATACAATAATAGTATGGGGTTATTTTACGGTGAAAGCCTTCGGTGATTTATTGTCCATCAGACCTTTGGACGTCACAGTTTCATCAAGAGTATTATGATTGAAATAAAAGTTGTTGTAAAATATTATTTTTATAATCATTTAATACATTTATTCTGAATATATTATTAATGATGAAATAATAATTTAGGAGTATGTTATGATATCAAATCAAAAATTTATAAATCAATCTTTAGAGTTAAATCTATTCTTTCTAAGAATAATGAAGGAGCACTCCATATTTTTGGAGGCAGCATTTGTTATAAAGGATAGAAATTTAATCAATCAAGCGGATGCCTTTAAAAATGAATTTACTAGATTGCTTTCACATGCAATATCCTTGTCTGACGGAGTAATTCCTGTTAGAGTGTTAAAGGCAAATGAAATTTCGACTAAATATACAATGGATGCTGAGAGGGCGACTCAATTTGCTACTGGAATTTTTATAGACTCAAGCGTAACTGCTATGGAGAACTCATTAGTACCTGGAATGAATAATATGAACCTATCCATGTTAACTGAACATGTTTATGCGCTGAATTACAATTCTATAGCAGCGACTAATATGATTGCTAAATTCAAAGCCAAACTTAAAAGCGATGTTTTATCCTGCAAGGTATTTACTACCGCTTATCCATTGTTAATAGATCATATACTTAGGGAGGCAATATTCTTTGCAACGTTATTAACAAGATTACAAAATGGTATTGAGATTGATGTGCAAAGAGATATAGTTGAACAGGAAACCTTTTGGAACAGAATAATGTCAGAGCATTCTTACTTTATTAGAGGGTTATTAGATCCTACTGAAGTGGAACTATTCGATATATCAAATAATTTTGGGAAAGAATTTGAAACACTAAGAAAAGAAGCATCTGCTGTGAATAAATCTTCATTAGAGTTATCTGGCCTTACGGATAACACTTTAAGACAAACTATTAAGATTAGAGAATTTAAGACTCAGGCTACTGAAGGACTCTTAAATTGTAAAATCAAGTCAATAATTGTTCCGCTTTTGGCAGATCATGTCCTTAGAGAAGCCAATCATTATATAAACCTTTTAGAGTTATTCCGTGACAAGTAGGACATTTAATATGTTAAAGTAAAGAAGGATTACATGGGAAATAAAGTTTTTCTATGAGTATAAAAATAATGGATAAACAAGTTAAATTTTGATAGTACTTATTATTAAATAGGACATAAAAAATAAAATAAGAATCATATTATACAAGTATAAAATGGACCCTATAAGGGATACAGTTAAAAAAAGAGGCATAATTGTCTCAAAGTTAACTGACTCTACTTTGTAGGGTATTTTTGTCATAATTGTATTGAACCACATGGATAGCCAGGAATACGAGAAATTAATTCCATAAATGACCTTTCCCCACTGTTTTCCCTTTGCCACTATAAATCAAATATTTCTTAAACGCAACAAGTACACTATGCTTGTGACTAAATAATATATAAAAAGTAAAATAAGAGTTATATTATATTTCTATAATATAACTCTTATTTATTTTCAAATTATGCCTGCTGCTTTTATAGTAATTAAAGGGTTTTACATTCTTTTATAGAAGTTAAAAGAGTGGGAGGTGAGGGTGTGGATGTAAATGCTTTGAGGGATATAAAGAATTCTATGTATTGTATTACTGGCACTCTAACTCATTTTATATAATAGCAAAATTATGAAAACTTAATAATTTAAGAAAGGTTTGATTATTTTATGAAAAAATTATTTAACGTATTTGGCCTCTTAGTATTACTTATAGGTTCAGTATTTATTACTTATAAAATACATGCTCCGATTAAAATAACAGAGACGCAATCTTCTGTAGATAAGACTACAGATAAAGAAAACATAATTCAACCTACTGCCAGTGAACTCACGCTACCTCAAACTTCCTCGGACACAGCTACGAAAAAAGCTCAAGTCATTTATGATATTTTAGGTACAAGTAGTAGACCTACAATCTATCCCGATGCAGCAATGACAAAATGGAGAAAAAATGTAGTGAACTTAGCTAAAAAATATCCTTCTGACTTATATATTAATGGCCAAAATGTAAACAAGGTAGTAGCACTTACATTTGATGATGGTCCAGACCCCATAAATACTCCTAAAATTATTAAAGTATTACGCGAGAATAATATTCAAGGCACTTTTTTCTGTATTGGTAAACAAATCGAAGCATGCAAATCCATAATTAAAGAGGCCTATGAAGATGGAAATGTAATATCAAATCATAGTTGGGCTCATAAAGACTTCGCCACTATTAATGCATCTGAAATTAGGAATGAAGTAACTTTAACTGAAAATGAAATCAATAAGGTAATAGGAAAAACGCCTGCATTAATAAGAGTACCCTATGGTGATACAAATGATGCTGTTCAGAATTCTTTAACAACATTAAATTACAAAAACATAATTTGGTCCACCGATACCTTAGATTGGGAGCAACGCGAAGTTGATAATATTGTTAAAAATTCAGTTGAAAACGTACGTCCTGGAGAAATAATCTTAATGCATTGTAATGAAGATAAAAAAGTCACTACCGAGGCACTGCCACAAATTATTTCAAAGCTTAAAGAAATGGGATACAGCTTCGTTACTGTAGATAAGCTTTTAGAGATATCAGCATATAAATAATTAAAACTTAACTGAATGTCAATTTGCTTTAGTCAATTACACTGTATCCATAAGATATCAGGATCATATGCTACTATTTCTTTGATAATTCATTTGAGCACCTCAGCCTGAAATAAATTCATAATGATTAACAATAATAAATACATTATAAAAGTATATGAATATTATTTAAAGGAGAGTCTATGCATAAAATAAATAATATAGGTAAAAGTGTGCCTAGAAAAGAGTCTTTAGATAAAGTAACAGGTATGGCTAAATATACCAATGATTATCAAATTCCAGGACTTTTATATGCAAGAATGATAACAAGTCCTCATGCTCATGCAAAAATAAAATCTATTGAATATGCAGATTCATTAAAATCTCCAGGAGTTAGGGCGGTAATAACAGGCAAGTACTTTCCGCAGCTTATAGGATCAACTATTATTGATAGACCTCCTATTGCAATAGATAAAGTAAGATACAATGGTGAACCCGTGGCGGTGGTGGTGGCTGATAGCGAAATCGAGGCTGAAAAAGCGGCTTTGCTTATAAAAATACAGTATAAACCTTTGCAAGTTGTGAATTCTCCTGGCGAGGCTCTTAAAAAAGATGCCCCATTGGTTCATGAAAATCTTGGTCAATATACAATTATAGATGATACGCTGCCAGAAGCTAATACAAATATTGCTAACAGAACTAAAATAAGAAAAGGTGATATTAGAAAGGCTTTGGATAAAAGTGAGGTAACTGTCGAAGCTAGCTTTTCTTTTCCACCCTCAGATCATGCTGCTATGGAAACCAGGTGTGTACGGGCAGAAATATTACCGGATGGTAGGGTTATTATATACTCTGCTTCTCAGGCACCCTTTGTAATAAAAAAGCTTATAAGTGATTTCTTTAAAATTGACCCTGGTAAGGTTATTGTTAATGTACCTTTAGTAGGTGGGGCTTATGGAGGTAAAACAGCTGTACAGCTAGAATTCATTGCTTATTTGTGTTCAAAGGCGGTTGGAGGAAGACAAGTTAAACTTACAAATACAAGAGAAGAAGATATGATTACATCTCCAGTTCATATAGGTCTTGATGCAAAAGTTAAGCTAGGATGCACAAAATATGGGAGGCTAACTGCTGTAAAGATAACATATTTATTTGATGGAGGTGCATACTCAGATAGAGCGGTAATTATAAGTAGGGCAGCTGCTATAGACTGTACAGGGCCATACAATATTGAAAATGTATGGTGCGATTCATTGTGTATGTATACAAATCATCCTTATGCTGCAGCTTTCAGAGGCTTCGGTCATGCGGAGCTTACATTCCCAATAGAGAGAATAATCGATATACTAGCGGATAAGATTGGGATGGATCCTTTAGAATTAAGATTAAGAAATGCAATATTACCAGGGGATACTAGCCCTACTCAAACTTTACTCACTAGAAGTAATTTGGGAAATTTACCGAAGTGTATTGGAAGGTTATCTGAACTAATACATTGGGAAGAGGGAAGAATAGCTGAAACCGAGGATGGTAAAGTGAAGGCTAAAGGTATAAGCTTCTTCTGGAAGAATTCAAATACAGCTTTAAATGCAGGAGGAGGAGCAATTCTTACCTTTAATCCGGATGGAAGCATTAATCTTATTTGTGGTGCAGTTGAAATGGGGCAGGGAACTAAAACAGCTTTGGCACAGATATTAGCAGAAAAAATGAAAATGGATGTAGATCAAATCCATGTAGTGATGGATGTTAATACTCAGACATCTCCAGATCACTGGAAAACAGCTGCAAGCAGGACTATTTTGCTGATTGGTAGAGCAATACTTAGAGCAGCTGAGGATGCTATTGATCAACTATGTATAACAGCAGCTATTCCTTTAAGGTGTTCCACCGATGAACTGGAAGTTGGTTGGGGAAGAGTATTTTTAAAAGACAATCCCCAAATAGGAATAAAAATAAGTAAAATAGCATTTGGCTATACCTATCCCAATGGAAATTCAGTTGGAGGACAGGTTATTGGAAGAGGAAGTTTTGTTTTAAAACATCTAACAGGATTAGATCCTGAAACTGGCAAAGGTAATCCAGGTCCAGAGTGGACTGTTGGTGCAACAGCTGTAGAAGTAGAATTTGATAAAAAGGAATATACCTACAAAATTACAAAGGCAGCTTGTGTTATAGATGCAGGGAAGGTTATTAATCCAGCGATTGCAAAAGGTCAAATTTCTGGTGGTATGAACCAGGGATTGAGTTTTGCTAGTAGAGAAGCATTTTTGTTTACGGATAAAGGCATTATTCAGAATAAGCAGCTAAGAACATATGAAATTACGAGATTTGGAGAAACTCCAGAGTATCTTGTAGACTTTATAGAAACTCCACAAATAGACGCCCCATATGGTGCAAGAGGAATTGGAGAACATGGTGTAATTGGAATGCCAGCAGCGCTTGCAAACAGCTTATCTTATGCGGCAAATGTCCCCCTTAACCAATTGCCGTTAACTCCTGAGTTCATATGGAAAGCAAAAGAGGGAGGACAATAATGATTGCATTGGATTTTGAGTATTATAAACCTGATTCATTAGATGAGGCAGTAGAACTGTATCACAATCTTCGCCAGAGCGGTAAGGAGCCTTTATATTATTCGGGTGGTACAGAAATAATCACTATGGCAAGGAGAAATGATATATCTACAAAGGCAGTAATAGACACTAAAGGAATTTCTGAGTGCAATGTATTTGAAAAAAGAGGCGACCAGCTAGTAATAGGAGCTGCAGTTACGCTTGCTCGCATTGCCGAGAATAAATTAATCCCATTCTTGAGTAAGACAGCAAACTTTCCGGCAGATCATACATCGCGTAATTTGATAACTGTAGGAGGGGATATTTGTGGTAAAATCATATATAAGGAAGCGATTTTAGGCTATTTAATTGCAGATAGCAATGCAGTTATATATGGAGAAAAAGGTAAAAGGATAGTTCCAATAAATCGTGCTTTTAATCAAAGTCTTCAACTGGAAAAAGGAGAATTGCTTTTTCAATTGACAACAGATGTGAGTTATTCCGATTTGCCTAATATATGTATAAAGAAGACCAAACAAGAAAAGATAGGGTACCCTTTAATTAGTATGGCTGCACTTAGGAAACACAATAATATTCAAATGGCATTTAGCGGGGTCTGTGCTTTTCCATTTAGGTCTATAGAAATGGAAGGGTATATAAATAACAAAAATGTTTCAAAGGAGAAAAGGATAGAACAGGCGATAAGTCATTTGCCTGCTCCTATATTGGGCAATATGCAAGGTTCCTCTGGATATAAGAAGTTCGTATTAAGAAATTTGCTAGATTATACTTTGGAAATACTGGATGGTGAAGGGAAATGATATCATATATTGAGACATCAAAAATAGAACTCAATATTAATGGCGAAAAGAGAAAGTTAGTTATTAGGCCTGCGGATACCCTACTTAGGGTGCTTAGAGAACAATTGGGACTAACTGGAGCAAAGGCTGGGTGCGAAAATGGAGATTGTGGTACATGTACTGTACTCTTAGATGGATTGCCTGTTAAATCATGTATTATGCTAGCTGTTGAAGCTATTGGACATAAAGTGACCACTATTGAGGGCTTAAAAGAAGAGCCAATTCAAAAAGCTTTTATAGATAAATGGAGTTTTCAATGTGGATATTGTACTCCAGGTTTCATAATGAACTGTTATGGACTTATAACCATTCACCCGGATGCAGATGACGAAACTATTGAGGAATGGCTTCAATCCAATATTTGCAGATGCACATCATATGAAGAGATTAGAGAAGCTGTAAAATCAGTATTACTCTTAAATAAAAAATGAGGGTTATGTAAAAATTAACGGAATAAGTAGCATGGTATCTAAGTTTGGATGCATTGTATTAGGTCAGATTTAACCCAACTTATAGCACAGGTAAAGTTATTATGCCTGTGTTTTTTGTTTTTTGTTTAAAATAAAAAGCTTTAATGAACTAAATTATATGAATAATGAGTCTACAGAAAATTATTTTGTCAATAATTATGAAATAGAAGGAATAATAAAGGTTAAGGTGATAATATGGCAATACAAATTATGTCTGCTGCTTTTACAGGAATTAAAGGGGTTATAGTTACTGTTGAAATTGATATCACTCGAGGGTTGCCTGCTTTAAACATTGTTGGACTTGCAGATATTGCAGTTAAAGAATCAAAAGAGCGAGTACGTTCTGCAATACTAAACTCAGGGTTTGATTTTCCAGTAAATAGAATAACTATAAATTTAGCACCAGCAGATTTAAAAAAAGAAGGGTCTCTATTTGATTTGCCTATAGCTATAGGGATACTTCTGGCAACTAAACAAATTATTGTTAATGATATTAACGATTATCTTTTTATCGGAGAATTATCTTTGTCTGGAAAGTTAAGAAAAGTAAGAGGCTCATTACCTGTGGTTATGGAAGGAATAGAAAACGGAATTGAAAAATTTATTGTTCCTAGTAACAACGCAAAAGAATGTAGTCTTGTTAAATCTGCAAAGATATTTCCTTTAGATAATTTAAATCAAGTAGTGAGTTTTTTAACTTATAAGGACTTGTTGCCTTATAAGCAGTGCAATGATTTAGAAATATTAATAAATGAAGAGTTAGATTATGAAGACGTTATGGGACAAGAAAGCTCAAAACGTGCTATTGAAGTAGCCGCTGCAGGAAATCATAATTTACTTATGTATGGTCCACCTGGTTCAGGTAAATCCATGATGGCTAAGAGAATTCCTACTATACTACCATCTTTAAGTCAAGAGGAATCACTTGAGGTTACTAAAATTTATAGTGTTTCTGGAAATCTTGGTGATAATGGAGGGATTATTCTGCAAAGACCTTTTAGGAGTCCGCATCATACTATATCACGAATTGCTTTGGTTGGTGGTGGAAATAAGTTAATACCTGGAGAAATCTCTTTAGCGCATAAAGGAGTATTGTTTTTAGATGAAATATTAGAATTTAAAAAAAATGTAATAGAAATACTAAGGCAACCTTTAGAGGATAGAAAAATTAATATTTCAAGAATAAATGGAACTGTAGAATATCCATCAAACTTTATGTTTGTAAGTGCCTTAAATCCATGTCCTTGTGGATATTACGGATCTTATGAGAAGCGATGTAGTTGTAGTGATTATGAAAGAAGAAGGTATTTGAGTAAACTATCAGGCCCACTTCTAGACCGCATTGATATATTTACAGCAGTAAATGCTCTGCCTTATAATAAAATAGCTAGTGGGAAAAGTAGTGAAAAATCTAATGTTATTAAAAAAAGAGTAGAGGTAGCAAGAGATATTCAAGAAAAAAGATTTAGAACGGAAGAAATTCACTGTAATGCAGAGATGAGCCAAAAGCTAATTAAAAGGTACTGCCATTTAGATAATAAAGCTAGTAAAATCATGGAATTAATGTATAATAAATTTACTCTAAGCACAAGAGCTTATTCTAGAATTCTTAAGGTAGCAAGGACTATTGCAGATTTAGATGAAAGTGAGAATATCTTAGATAAACATATAATTGAAGCTATGCAATATAGAAAATTTATAGATGAAAAGATAGTTTAACGACATTTCAGAAGGGAAGTCTCCCACTTCTATAAGTGGGAGTTCCATACTATAACAAAGAGAAAACTTCAGTGGGAGTGTAAATCTCCTTCTGAAGTCGTCAATGCATCTTCTGTGAAGATGTTTCAGCTCCGCAGGAGATGATTTAATTGGTAATATAAAAAAATAAATTTAAGTTAGTGGAGGTAGAGTGAAAAAAATGAATGACTATGATATATGGTTTTCTTTAATTAAATTATCCCCTAAAAATAAACTGAAATTAATAAATGATTTTCATAATACAGAAAAAATATGGTATTATGGTGTACATAATAAAAAAACAGAATATTTTAAAAATAATTTAATTGACGTACTTACAGATGCTTGGAATGAGGGTGAAATTGATAAGGTAAAAAAAAATTAGAGGTTAATGAAATAAAATCAGTTACTTATTTAGAAGAGGAATATCCTAAAAAATTAAAAAATTATGATGATGCACCATTTGCGTTATTTTATAAAGGAAACATATTGCCATTAGAGGATGGATTCAATATTTCTATAGTTGGTTCGAGGAAGTATTCAAATTATGGTAAGGATGTTACTAAAATTATATGCTCGGATTTATGTGCTAATAATATTAACATTATTAGCGGAATGGCTAAGGGCATTGACACTTTTGCCCATGAAAGTTGTTTAGAAGGCGAAGGCTATACTTGTGCAGTTTTAGGTTCAGGGTTAGATATAGTATACCCAAAAGAAAATCTTAAAATTTTCAATGAGATAATTGAAAAAGGTGCTGTTATTTCAGAGTTTTTACCAGGAACACCACCACATGCTTACAACTTTCCCCAAAGGAATAGAATAATAAGCGCTCTCGGTGATATTATTATTGTAATAGAGGCTGGTGAAAAAAGTGGATCTTTAATTACTGCAAATTTAGCACTCGAACAAGGCAAAGATGTTATGGCTGTGCCAGGCTCTATATTTTCATATGAAAGCAAAGGAACCAATAAATTAATTAAGGATGGAGCATACCCTATGACTTGTTCTGATGATATATTTAATTTAATGGGGATAGAGATGAAGAATCAAAAAAAAACCACTGTGCGGTCTTTTAATAGTCAAATTAACAAAAAGATATATAGCATTATAAATGATAGTCCACTACATATAAACGATATTATTAGAATAACTAACATTGACATAAAACAATTATATGAGGTATTATTTGAAATGCAGATTAAAAATGAAATATTATGTCTATCAGGAAACTATTATGTAAAAGTAAATGACAAAATATAAGTAAATATATATTAACTATATTAGAATACATTGATGGAGGGGATAAGATGGGACAAAAACTTGTTATAGTTGAGTCGCCGGCTAAAGCTAAAACTATAAAAAAATATTTAGGAAGTAGTTATGTAGTTGAGGCGTCCATGGGGCATGTTAGAGATTTGCCAAAAAGCCAATTGGGGGTTGACATAGAAAATAATTATGAACCTAAATATATAACTATCCGTGGTAAGGGAGAACTTCTTTCGAAACTAAGAAAAGAAGCAAAAAAAAGCGACAAGATTTATTTGGCAACAGATCCTGATAGGGAGGGTGAAGCTATAGCTTGGCATTTAGCAAAAGCCTTAAAAATAGATGAAAAAGATAAGTGTCGGATAGAATTCAATGAGATAACCAAAACAGCGGTTAAAAACGCTATAAAGTCGCCAAGGGTAATAAATGCGACACTTGTGGATGCCCAACAAGCAAGGCGTATACTTGATAGATTGGTTGGATATGAAATTAGTCCTATACTTTGGAGAAAAGTTAAATGGGGACTTAGTGCAGGTCGAGTTCAATCAGTTACACTTAAAATAATCTGTGACAGACAAAAGGAAATAGAAAAATTTATAAGCAAAGAGTATTGGACTATAGAATGCGAGTTGTACAAAGAAGGAGATTCTCAGAAATTAAATGTTAAATTAGCTTCTAAGGGTAAAGAAAAAGTTGAAATGAATTCTAAAGAAGAAAGTGATAATGTCATTAATGAACTTAAGGAAAAAGAATTCATTATAAGCAAAATAAAGAAATCATCGAAGACTAGAAAACCATTACCACCATTCATAACAAGTACATTGCAGCAAGATGCATATAGAAAACTTAATTTTGCAACTAAAAGAACTATGTCTATTGCGCAACAATTATATGAAGGTATGGAGATAGAAGGACATGGAACAGTGGGATTAATTACATATATGAGAACTGATTCTACTAGAATAGCTGAAGAAGCTCAAATAAATGCGAAAGAATTTATTGAGAGTAAATATGGGGAGAAGTACTATCCGAGTACCCCTAGAATATACAAAAGTAAAAAAAACATACAAGATGCTCATGAAGCTGTTAGACCTTCTTATGTTGAAATAACGCCAGAGATAGCAAAAAAAACTCTTAAAGCTCCACAATACAAACTATATAAATTAATTTGGAATAGATATGTAGCAAGTCAAATGGAATCATGTTTACTAAATACCATATCTATTGATATAGTAAATGGAGACTATGTGTTTAAGGCATCGGGGTCTAAAGTATCCTTCGATGGATTCAGAAAAATTTATGATGAAGAGCCAGATGAAGAAGAAAATACTTTGAAAATTCCAGAATTGAATGAAGGAGACATTCTGCAATGTGAAAAAACCGAAGGAAAGCAGCATTTTACTCAGCCACCTGCTAAATTTTCTGAGGCATCTCTTGTAAAAACATTAGAAGAAAATGGCATAGGAAGACCTAGTACTTATGCACCTATTATTACAACTCTTCTAAATAGAAAGTATGTAGAAAAAGACCAAAAGATTTTAGAAGTTACAGAAATAGGAAATATTGTGAATGACATTTTAAGTGAATACTTTAAACAGATAGTGGATATTGAATTTACAGCACAAATGGAGAATAATTTAGATTATATAGAACAAGGACAGGAAAAGTGGCAAAATATAGTTAGTGAATTTTTTACACCATTAAAAGAAGATATTGAAATTGCTGAAAAAGAGATAGCTAAAATCACAATAGAAGATGAAGTTACAGACGTAGAATGTGATAAATGTGGCAAGTTAATGGTAATAAAACATGGAAGATTTGGTGATTTCATGGCATGCCCTGGTTACCCAGAATGCAAAAATACAAAAGCAATTACTAAAGAACTAGAACTTCCATGCCCTAAATGTGGCGGGAAAATTTTAGAAAGAAGAAGTAAGAAAGGAACTAGATTTTTTGGATGCAGTAATTATCCAGAATGTGATTTTGTAAGCTGGTTTGAGCCTACCGAAATAAAATGTTCTGAGTGTGGTACATATATGTTAAAAAGATATAGTAAAACTAAAGGCGATTATATGGAATGTTCTAATAAAGAATGTAAACATAAGGAATACAAAGTCGAAGAAAATAGGGAAGAGAGTAGTGAGGAAAAGTAAAATTTATACAATAAGTCAAAAATTTACTAGAATTTAATAAATATAATGTCGAAATTTAAAAAACACTGTTGATATAGCATGAATGTTGTGATAGTATTAAGTGGACAAGGAACGATTCTAAAAATTTGAAATATTTTGAATTTTGCTTATGCTAAAGCAAGATAGATTTATGAATTGGATTAAATAATATAGATTGTGTTTTATAACATAAATGAGGAGGAATATTGTGTCACTATTAGCTAAAACAAGAATGCTAAATAAAATATTGCAAAAATCAGGAACGGAGCCAGTAGTTTTTGATGATATTTGTAATTTGCTAAGCGATGTATTGCAATGTAATGTATATATTATTAGCAGAAAAGGAAAAATATTGGGTTATAATTTATCAAGCGGATTTGAATGTGAAATCGTAAAGGATGAAATTATAAAAAATATGAGATTTCCGGAAAATTACAATAATAGTTTGCTTAATGTCAACGAAACAAGGGCTAATCTTACGAATAAAAATATTTGTGTATTCCAAGATGATAGGGAATGCTCAATAGAAAATAAATTATCCACCATAGTACCGATAAATGGTAACAGAGAGAGATTAGGTACTCTTTTACTTGCTAGATTTGATAAAGAGTTTACAGATGATGATTTAGTCTTAGTTGAATATAGTGCTACTATAGTTGGACTTGAGATTTTGAGAGCTAAAAATGATTTGATAGAAGAAGAAGAAAGGAAAAAAGCAGTAGTGCAACTTGCTATTGGAACACTATCTTATTCTGAACTAGAAGCTGTACAACATATTTTCAATGAATTAGACGGAATTGAAGGCTTGTTAGTAGCATCTAGAATAGCAGACAAAGTTGGAATAACTAGATCTGTTATTGTTAATGCACTTAGAAAATTTGAAAGTGCAGGAGTAATAGAATCAAGATCACTTGGAATGAAGGGTACTCATATCAAAATATTAAATGAGAAGCTAATTGACGAGCTTAAAAAAATAAAATAATTTGAGGCAGAGCAATTTTGTTCTGCCTTAAATTGTTTTTAATTATTAAAATATAAATATAGATGAAACAAGTATTTCAATTTTATTAAAAAAAATATTGAATACATTATCACATTGTGATATACTATGTAGGTAAGAAAATACACACATTGCTTGATTATGGAAGGGTTCCGATATTTGGACTTCAATAAGATGATGGTGATGGAGGTAAAAACCAAGGAGGTTATTATTAATGGCAGTTATTTCAATGAAACAATTATTAGAGGCAGGTGTTCACTTCGGACATCAAACTAGAAGATGGAATCCTAAAATGGCACCATACATATTTACAGAAAGAAATGGTATATACATTATCGATTTACAAAAAACAGTTAGAAAAATAGATGAGGCATATGATTTCATAAAATCTGTATCTGAAGAAGGTAAGGATGTTCTATTTGTAGGAACAAAAAAACAAGCTCAAGAAGCTATTAAATTTGAATCAGTAAGAGCAGGAATGCATTTTGTAAACAATAGATGGTTAGGTGGAATGTTAACAAACTTTAAAACAATTAAAACAAGAATACAAAGATTAGAAGAGTTATTTAAAATGGAAGAAGACGGAATATTTGAAGTTCTTCCAAAAAAAGAAGTTAGTCACCTTCTAAATGAAAGAGAAAAACTAGAAAAGAATTTAGGCGGAATAAGAAGCATGGATGCAAATAAAATTGGAGCTCTATTTGTTGTAGATCCAAGAAAAGAAAAGAATGCGATTTCTGAAGCTAAAATTCTTGGAATTCCTGTAGTTGCAATAGTTGACACAAACTGTGATCCAGATGAAGTTGATTATGTAATTCCAGGTAATGATGATGCTATAAGAGCAGTTAAATTAATAACTGAAAGATTAGCTGATGCTATTATAGAAGGCAGACAAGGTGAACAATTAGCTGAATAATAGTAACTATATTTATCTAATAATATAATTATTGATATAACAGTTGGGGGGTAGGTGAAAGTTAATTCTTTCATTTACCTTTTAAATTAGATAGGAATAGGAGGAAATAATAATGATTAGTGCAAGTATGGTTAAAGAGTTAAGAGAAAAAACTGGAGCCGGTATGATGGATTGTAAAAGGGCTCTAAGTGAAACAGAGGGTGACATAGAAAAAGCGGTTGAACTTTTAAGAGAAAAAGGTTTAGCAGCAGCTGCAAAAAAATCTGGAAGAATAGCTGCAGAAGGATTAGTAAACTCATATATTTCAGATGACATGAAAGTTGGATCTGTTGTAGAGGTTAATTGCGAAACGGATTTTGTAGCTGATAATGAAGATTTTGTTACTTTAGCGAAAAACATAACAATGCAAGCAGTACAAACTACTTCAACTACTATTGATGAATTAGTTTCTGAAAAATACATAGCTGATGAAGCAATTACTGTTACGGATGCCGTAACAGCTTTAATAGCAAAATTGGGCGAGAACATGTCTGTAAGAAGATTTCAAAAGTTTTCTATTGAAAATGGTATAGTTCAAAGCTATATTCACGGTGGCGGAAGAATAGGTGTTTTAGTAGAACTCGCTTGCGCAAAACAAGATGATGTATTAATTACGATTGCTAAAGATGTTGCAATGCAAATTGCAGCTACTAGTCCTTTATTCTTAGATAACACTTGTGTTGATAGTGAAACTTTAGAAAAAGAAAAAGAAATATACAGAGTACAAGCAATAAACGAAGGAAAACCAGAAAAAATCATTGAAAAAATGGTTATGGGTAGAGTAAATAAGTATTATAAAGAAGTTTGCTTGCTTGAACAAGTTTGGGTTAAAAATGCTGACTATACTATTAAAAAATATCTTCAAGAAGAATCTAAAAAACTTGGTGCTGACATAACTATAACAAGATATGTGAGATTTGAAAGAGGAGAAGGCATAGAAAAGAAGGAAGAAAACTTTGCTGAAGAAGTTCAAAGACAAGTACAGGGTAAATAACAATTAAAGAGAACACTACGTGTTCTCTTTTTTAAAATAAGTAATACTATAAATTGGAGGTATAATGTTTATGGAGGTTGCTAAATATAAAAGAGTTATGTTAAAGATTTCAGGAGAAGCTTTAGCTGGTGAAAAAGGATTTGGAATAGACTTTGAAATTACAAATGAGATAGCACTTCAAATAAAAGAATTGGTTGAGTTAGGTGTTGAGATAGGCATAGTTGTTGGAGGCGGAAACATATGGCGTGGTAGAAGTGGTGAAGGCATGGACAGGACTACTGCGGATTATATGGGAATGATGGCAACTTGCATTAATGCATTAGCGCTTCAAGACTCTTTGGAGAATATAGGCGTAAATACTAGAGTACAAACTGCCATTGAAATGAAGGCGGTAGCAGAACCATTTATAAGAAGAAGAGCTATGAGGCATTTAGAAAAAGGTAGGGTTGTTATATTCGCAGCTGGTACAGGCAATCCATATTTTTCAACAGATACAACAGCGGCACTTAGGGCGGCAGAAATAGAAGCTGAAGTAATTTTGCTTGCTAAAAAAGTAGATGGAGTTTACGATAAGGATCCTCATAAATATAATGATGCGAAGAAGTTTGATAATCTTACATATCTTAATGTTCTTGAAAGAGGTCTACAAGTTATGGATTCTACGGCTACATCATTATGTATGGACAATAATATACCTATATTAGTTTTTGGACTAGATAATCCTGAAAATATAAAAAGAGCAATTTTAGGAGAAGAAATTGGTACTTTAGTATCAGATTGTACTAAAGAATCAATATAAAATGGAGGGAATTCTATGATTAAACAAATTATTAGTATTGCTGATGAAAAAATGAATAAAACTATTGCTGTTTTTAAACATGAGATTTCAGGTATGAAAGCAGGGAGAGCAAATGCTACAATGCTAGATAGGGTTCATGTTGAATGTTATGGAAGTCTTATGCCATTAAATCAAATAGCAAACATTTCAGCACCGGAACCTAGAGTATTACTTATCCAGCCATGGGATAAATCTTCTATGAAAGATATAGAAAGAGCTATATTGAAATCCGATTTAGGATTAAACCCATCAAGTGATGGATCAGCAATTAGATTAATTATTCCTGAACTTACAGAAGAAACAAGAAAAGTTTTAATTAAAACTGTAAAGAAAACAGGAGAAGATGCTAAAGTAGCTATAAGATCTATTAGGCGAGATGCTAATGATAAAATTAAGGCTTTGAAAAAAAACACCGAAATTACTGAGGATGAAGCTAAAAAATCAGAAGATATCATCCAAAAAGAAACAGATAAATTTATTAAAGAAATAGATACATTAATAGAGGTTAAAGAAAAAGAAGTAATGGCCGTTTAATATATAATTTTAAATAGAACCTGCAGTTATGCAGGTTCTATTTAAGATTATAATATAACTAATAAAAAGGAGGGAATTTTATTGAAAACATTATTCGCTTTTTTTAAAAAAAATAAAAGTACAAGTAATAATATTGAGTTAGATATGTCGAGAATACCTGAACATATTGCAATTATAATGGATGGGAATGGTAGATGGGCTAAGGAGCGTAATTTGCCGAGAGCACTTGGACATAAGGCTGGAGTAGAAGCAATAAGAAGAATTGTAAAAGAGTGCAACAAATTAGGGGTTAAATATTTAACATTATACGCATTTTCAACTGAAAATTGGAATAGACCTTTACAAGAAGTAGACGCTCTAATGAAATTATTAGTAGAATATTTAAAAAATGAGTTCGAGGAATTGAACGCCAATGATGTTGTTATCAATTCTATTGGTAACATATCAAAATTACCACAGATTTGCATAACGGAATTAAACTCTGCTTATGAAAGGACAAAGAATAATAAGGGGTTAATTTTAAATCTAGCTTTAAATTATGGAGGAAGAAACGAAATAGTAGATGCTGTAAAAGAAATTTGTTTAGATTTGAAGAATAAAAAAATATATGAAGATGAAATAACTGAGGGTTTATTTTCAAAGTATTTGTATACAAAAGAAATGCCCGACCCAGACCTTATAATAAGACCTAGTGGGGAGTTAAGATTAAGTAATTTTTTACTATGGCAGAGTGCATACTCAGAACTTTGGTTTTCAGATATTAATTGGCCGGATTTTCATGAGAAGCAATTGAAATGTGCAATATTAAATTATCAAAAAAGAGACAGAAGATTTGGAAAGGTTAAATAGAGGAGAAAATTATGAATAATAGATATATAGGAGCACTGATGTTAGCTCCGTTAATAATATTTTTAATTTTAGGTGGAGAGTACTTAAAATATAGTGTAATGGTACTTTCGCTTTTTGGAATGTATGAGTTCTATAAAGTTTCTAGAAAAAAACACTATAAGCCAATTGGAATTATAGGATATATTTTATGTATAGTATATTACTTGAATATGAGCAAGGATTTTTCAGCAAGTTTTAATGTATACATTTTAATAGTAACAATTCTTTTACTATTATGTATTCCGGTGATTTATACAAAATATAATTTTGTTGATGTGGCCCTCACTATATTCGGATTTTTATATGTGGCAGTATTTTTTAGTTTTATAGTGTTTATAAACAATAAAACCTACGGTCAATATTTAGTTTGGATTATATTTATTTGCTCGTGGGTCTGTGATACGTCAGCCTATTATTGTGGAAGATTTTTAGGTAAAGGTGGCAAACATAAGCTCTGCCCTAAAGTTAGCCCTAATAAAACAATTGAGGGCTCAATAGGAGGCCTTTTAGGCAGCACTATAGGGTGTACAATTTATGGCTATGTTATTTCAAAATATGGTGTACCTATTCAATTATATCATTACGCTATAATTGGCGTTCTTTGTGGCAGTTTCGGACAACTTGGAGATTTAATTGCGTCATCTATAAAAAGATTTGTAGGAGCCAAAGATTACAGTAGCCTTATTCCAGGACATGGTGGAGTTTTAGATCGGTTTGATAGTATTCTATTTGTGTCTGTGGTAGCATTTTATTATATTACATTTATATTAGTAATTTAAATTCATATATACTAAAGGTACAAGAAATTAATAGTGCACCTCCGCAGGAGATGATCTAATATACTTTAGTGATTAATAAAATCATATATTGAACAGAATGCAGATAAACAATTAGTTGTAAATTAGCATTACTGGCAATATATGATTTTATTATTACGTAAAATTTTAAAATAATAATTGGGTTATATTTTATATTAATATCTGCGTTGATTAATGAATATAATCAAAAGGAGCACTATATAATATATGTGAAATAATTACCCATATATTTGTAAATATTACTAGTTACTTTATTTTAGAACATAAATATGTTATATTATATGCTGTAGAAGAATTGCTTACTAAAAAAAACAGGTAAATTTATAAGTGTGAAATTAAAGGAAAAAACAAGATTTTGAAGTATAAATAACAGAATTACGTGAATGGAGAGAGTACATGAAGAAGATTACTATTTTAGGAGTTACTGGGTCGATAGGAACTCAAACTTTAGATGTTATTCGAAATGATATTGAAAATCTCACTATTGTGGGAATTTCTGCTAACACCAATTATGAGAAGATTATACCCATCATAGAAGAATTTAAGCCTAAATATGTTACCATGATGGACGAGGCGGCTTCATTAAAACTTAAAAAACATTGCATGCTAAAAAAATATTCAACAAAAATATTGCAGGGACTGGAGGGACTAAATTATATAAGTACACTACCTGAAGTTAATATTGTAGTAACCGCAGTTGTGGGTATGATAGGCTTAGTTCCCACTATGAAAGCAATTAATGCTGGTAAGGATATTGCTTTAGCTAATAAAGAGACACTAGTTGCAGCAGGTGGACTAGTAATGGATGCTGCTAAAAAAAATCATGTAAATATTTTACCGGTTGATTCAGAACATGGTGCTATTTTTCAATGTCTACAGGGTAATAAGTCGGAATCTGTTAACAAAATAATAATAACCGCATCAGGTGGTCCGTTTAGA
The DNA here is from genome assembly GCF_055081135.1 of Clostridium sp. CM036. Classification (NCBI taxonomy): domain Bacteria; kingdom Bacillati; phylum Bacillota; class Clostridia; order Eubacteriales; family Clostridiaceae; genus Clostridium; species Clostridium sp. CM036. The sequence continues at coordinate 457,799 of NZ_CM143652.1, forward strand.
GGCAAAAATAAGCAACAATTAATAGAAATAAAACCGGAAGAGGCGCTTAAACATCCTAAATGGGAAATGGGTAGAAAAATATCTATTGACTCCTCAACACTTATGAATAAAGGCCTAGAGGTTATAGAGGCACACTGGTTATTTGGGGTAGATTACGAAAATATACAAGTGGTAGTTCATCCTCAAAGTATAATACATTCTATGGTAGAATACATGGATGCAAGTGTAATAGCACAAATGAGTTCTGCTGACATGAGACTTCCTATTCAATATGCTATAAACTATCCTGAAAGAAATAATGCTGTTATCGATAAATTGGACTTTTATAATATGGGTAATTTAACTTTTGAAAAACCGGATATGGATACGTTCAAATGTCTTAAATTAGCCTATAAAGCAGGTAAAATGGGCGGAAATATGCCTGCTATTATGAATGCTGCTAATGAAGTAGCCGTTGAATTATTTTTGGATTATAAAATTAAGTATCTTATAATAGAAGATATTATAGAAAAATGCATGAATAAATTTGAGCATAATATTAATCCAGATTTAGAAGAAATTTTAGAAATTGACTTAAAGGTAAGAGAATATGTAAGAAATAATTATGATAAAGAGTAGGGAGGAAAATTATTATGAGTAATATTATAGCAAACATACCATACTTTATTATGGCTATGTTAGCATTTAGTCTTCTGATTATAATACATGAATTAGGTCATTTTATTCTATGTAAGCTAAATGGAGTAAAAGTAAGTGAATTTTCTTTAGGGATGGGACCTAAAATCTTTGGAATTAAAGGAAAAGAAACGGAGTATTTGATTAAGGCATTTCCTATTGGAGGATATGTTAAAATGGAAGGGGAAGATGGAGAAAGTAATGATCCGAGATCTTTCACAAATAAAACCCCGGGTCAAAAACTAAGCATAGTTTCTGCTGGAGCAATTATGAATTTAATATTGGCAGTAGTTTTATTTGCTATGGTAGGTGCGTCTAAAGGATACATATTACCAATAATTGGGGAGTTGGTACCTAATAGTCCAGCCATGAAAGCTGGGATACAAGTTGGAGATGAAATTACTAAGATTAATAAGACTAAAATAGATAGATGGGATCAAGTTCAAAATGAGATTTTTGTTTCTAAAGGTGAAAGTATGGATATTGAAATAGTAAGAAATTCAAAAGTAGAAAAAATCACCCTTAAACCCATTAAGAACGTGAAAGAAAAATTATTTTTTGTAGGAGTCTCTCCTTCTATGGTTGAGAAAAAAATGAACCCTGGCAAAGCTGTGATTTATGGATTTGATCAAATTGGTAATACTGTAAAACAAATTTTTGAATTTTTCGGTAACGTATTCCACGGGAAGGTTTCAGCAAATGATGTCGGAGGACCAATAAGCATAATAAGATTTTCTGGAAAAGCGGCACAAGCTGGAATTACAACCTTAATGTATTTTACTGCATTAATGAGTGTGCAATTAGGAATATTCAATATAATACCTTTCCCAGCACTAGATGGAGGATGGATTTTTATGTTGTTATTTGAAATAATATCAGGTAAAAAATTAGATGATAATAAAGTTGCAACTATAAATTACATTGGATTTATGTTTTTAATGGCATTTATGGTGTTAGTAGTTATTAAGGATATAGTTAGTCCGCTAAAATTCTAGGAGATGAAGACTATGAGGGAGCGCAAAACGAAGAAGATTAGAGTTGGAAATGTGTATATAGGTGGAGATTCGAAGATAGCAGTACAGTCGATGACCAATACAGACACAAGGGATGTAGAAGCTACAGTAAATCAAATTCTTCAGCTAGAAAAGGTAGGGTGTGACATTGTAAGATGCGCGGTCCCAGATATGCAAGCGGCTGAGGCTGTTAAGAACATAGTGAAAAGAATTCACATACCACTTGTGGCAGATATTCATTTTGACTATAGGCTAGCTTTAAAATCTATTGAGAACGGGATATCCAAATTAAGAATTAATCCAGGTAATATTGGAAGCCGCGATAAAATAAAATTAGTCGCAGAAGCAGCTAAAGAGAATGGCATTCCCATTAGAATTGGTGTGAATTCAGGATCACTAGAAAAAGATATTCTTGAAAAGTATGGTCATGTATGCGCGCAGGCACTAGTTGAAAGTGCGTTAAGACATGTTAAGATACTTGAAAGTTTTAATTTTTATGACATAGTTATTTCTATAAAATCGTCAGATGTGGTCATGATGATTGAAAGTTACAAATTATTATCAGGTAAAGTAGATTATCCGCTACACCTCGGTGTTACTGAGGCTGGAACTACATGGAGAGGGACAATAAAATCAAGTATAGGTATTGGGGCGCTTTTAGCTGAGGGGATTGGAGATACTATAAGGGTGTCACTAACGGGGGATGTAGTAGACGAGGTTAAAGTCGGCATAGAAATCCTGAAATCCTTAGGGTATATAGATGATGGAATTAAATTTGTATCATGCCCAACATGTGGTAGAACTCAAATTAATCTTATTAAAATTGCAAATGAAGTAGAAAAAAGATTAGAATGTTGCAATAAGAACATAAAGATTGCAATAATGGGATGTATCGTTAATGGCCCCGGTGAAGCAAGAGAAGCTGATATTGGCATAGCCGGAGGTAACGGAGTTGGTCTCATATTTAAAAAAGGTGAAATAATTAAAACCGTTAAAGAAGAAGATTTAGTGGAAGAACTTATTCGCGAGATAGATAAATTATAGGCACATTCAAAGTTATTTTAACGACATTTCAGAAGGAAAGTCTCCTACTTCTATAAGTAGGAGTTACTTACCCTAACAAATAGAAAACTTAAGTTGGAGTATAAATTTCCTTGTGAAGTCGTTAATGCATCTTCTACGAAGATGTTGCAGCGACCCAGGAGATGATTTCATGTGCCTAAAATGTCTTATCAGGAGGAATATTAATGAATGTAAATTTAGCTGAAATGCTGAAAAATGATTTTAACTTAAATGAAGAAACATTAGCAGCTGATATTAAGGTATTGAGAGTTCAATACCTTAAAAAAAGCAATAAATTAAGGGTGTTAATCAAATCTTTAGAGGATATAGATGATAATAAAAAGCTACTAATCAAAAATATTATTTCAAAACGAGTAGGTAGTTTTGGGGATATACAGTTAATTTGCTACAAAGATGTGTCAAATGCCACTATAGAAGATATAAAAGATAAGTTTTGGGTAGATGTTGTAAATGTAATAGCTACCTCACAGCCGTCAAGTAAGGATAGTTTACTTAAATCTTCTAGAATAATTGAAAACGGCACTCTAAAAATCCAGTGTGGAAATGATTTTATGTGCAAAATTTTAAGAGATAAGAACATAGAAATTCTTATAAAAGATACTATAAACGATATGTTTGGAGTTAGTTCATTAGTGAAATTGGAACATAACAGTAAACTTTCTAAAGAAGATTATTTTGGTAAAAAGGAAAAAGAAAATGAAGTTATTATAAAAGAAATTATTAAAAATATTAATATAGAAAAGAAGGACAAACCTCAAAGTAATAATCAAAATAATGATAAAACAAATAAATTTAGCAAACCGGGCTACAGAAAAGATGAAGCAGCGGATGCAAACACTATAATGGGAAGAAATATAAAAAGTGAGACCATAGCGATAGGAGAGATAGATGAAGCTTCAGGAATAGTCTGTGTCTGTGGAGATATCTTTAAAATTAAAATAATTGAAACAAAAACGGGTAGAATAATCATTACATTCTATATTACAGATTATTCAAGTTCAATTACAGTGAAATGTTTTCCAAAGCCTAAAGATGTAGAAAAGATAATGGACGAAATTAAAGTGGGACTTTTCTGTAAGGTGCGAGGAGAAGCAAGTTATGATACCTACGCAAAAGAAGTTGTTGTAATGGCTAGGGATATAATTAAACTTAAGAAAATAGAAAGAATGGATACTGCGCAGGAGAAAAGAGTTGAACTTCATTTGCATACACAAATGAGTGCAATGGATGGGATAAGCCCTGCGGCTAAACTTGTAGAAAGAGCGGCTAAATGGGGGCACTGCGCAGTAGCGATAACTGACCATGGCGTGGTACAAGCTTTTCCAGAAGCTATGGATGCAGCTAAAAAGAATAAAATAAAGGTTATATATGGTGTAGAGGGCTATTTAGTAGACGATGGAGTACCAATTGTTATTAATAGTAAAAATGAAAATATAGATGATTGTTTTGTAGTTTTTGATTTAGAAACAACAGGGCTTTCTAGTGAAAATGATAGAATTACTGAAATTGGTGCAGTTAAAGTTGAAAATGGGAAAATAGTAGATAGATTTAATGAATTTGTAAATCCGGGGATAGACATACCTTATAAAATTACTGAACTAACTGGAATTACAAATGATATGGTTGCAGGCTCTGCTTCTATTGAAGAAGTGCTTCCTAATTTTTTGCAGTTTGCACGTGGTAGCGTAGTGGTAGCCCATAATGCTGACTTCGATACATCTTTTATCAAAAAAAATTCAGAGAGGTTGAATTTGAAGTTTGGAAATGCAATTATGGATACAATTCCTTTAGCTAAATATTTACTTCCAGACCTTAAAACATTTAAGCTGAATGTAGTAGCTAAGCATTTGGGCATCACCCTGGAGAACCATCATAGAGCTGTAGATGATGCTAAAGCCACAGCGCAAATATTATTACATTGTTTTGGTTTACTTAAAGAAAATAACATTTTTGACTTAGATACTTTAAACAAAGAGTTTTTAGGTGACTTTAATATAAAAAAGGCAAATACTTATCATGTGATTATTTTGGCAAAAAATCAAGTAGGTCTTAAAAATCTTTACAAGCTTATTTCAGCTTCCAATTTAGAACATTTTCATAGAAGACCTAGGCTTCCTAAAACCTTAATTGAGAAGTATAGAGATGGTCTTATAGTAGGATCAGCCTGCGAAGCCGGGCAAGTGTATAAGGAAGTTCTACATGGGAAATCGGAAGAAGATATTAGGAAGATTGTGAAGTTCTATGATTATTTAGAAATACAACCTCTTCTAAATAATAAATTCATGATTAAAAATGGCACAGTAAAAGATGAAAGTGAATTAATGGATATTAATAGAAAAATATGTGATATAGGAGAAAAAAATAATTTGCCTGTAGTTGCTACAGGTGATGTACATTTTTTAGAAGCTTCTGATGAAGTTTTCAGAAAAATTTTAATGGCTGGCAAAGGTTTTTCAGATGCAGATGATCAACCGCCACTATATTTTAAAACTACTAATGAAATGTTAAAAGAATTTTCATATCTAGGTGAAAAAAAATGCAGAGAAGTTGTAATTGGTAATCCTAATAAAATTGCTGAAATGGTAGAAGTTATAAAACCAATACCTGATGGAACTTATACCCCTAAAATAGAAGGTGCAGAAGAGGACATCCGCAAGATGACATCAGATAAAGTTCATTCAATATATGGAGATTCCTTACCAGAGGTAGTTGAAAAAAGATTGGAGAAGGAATTAAACTCTATTATAAATAATGGATATGCTGTACTTTACTTAATAGCTGAAAAATTAGTAGCAAAATCACTTGCTGACGGTTATTTAGTAGGGTCGAGAGGCTCAGTTGGATCTTCTTTTGCAGCTAATATGTCTAATATAACAGAAGTAAATGGGCTTCCGCCTCATTATGTATGTCCTGATTGTAAAAAGAGCGAATTCTTTTTAGATGGATCTATTGGTTCGGGTGCTGATTTACCTGATAAAGAGTGCCCAAATTGTGGTGCACTATATAAAAAAGATGGTCATGATATTCCATTTGAAACTTTTTTAGGGTTTGAAGGAGACAAAGAGCCAGATATAGATTTAAATTTCTCAGGTGAAAATCAAGCAGATATACATAGGTATACAGAGGTGTTGTTTGGAAAGGGGCATACCTTTAAGGCTGGAACAATTGGAACAATTGCTGACAAAACTGCTTATGGTTATGTGAAAAAATATTTAGGTGAAAAAAACGTTATGGTCCCCCAAGCTGAAATAGAACGACTTGTGCTAGGGTGTACTGGCGTTAAGAGAACCTCAGGGCAACATCCAGGTGGAATAATGGTTGTCCCAAGTGACAATGATATATATAATTTTTGCCCAGTGCAACACCCTGCTGATGATCCGAATTCAGATATTATTACAACACATTTTGATTATCATTCCATAAGTGGAAGGCTATTAAAACTGGATATTCTTGGACATGATGATCCTACAATGCTTAAAATGCTTCAAGATTTAACTGGACTCGACCCTATAACTATTCCACTATCAGATCCGAGTGTAATAAGTTTATTTACATCTCCTGCGGCACTGGGGCTCACCATTAAAGAGTTGGGCTGTGAAGTAGGAAGTTACGGTGTTCCAGAATTTGGTACGAAATTTGTTAGACAAATGCTTTTAGATACACAGCCTAAATCTTTTTCAGACTTGGTTAGAATTTCTGGACTCTCTCATGGTACTGACGTATGGATTAATAATGCACAATATTATATTAAAGAAGGATTTACTACACTTAAAGATTGTATTTCTACAAGAGATGATATAATGGTTTATCTAATGCAGAAAAATCTTGAACCTAAGACTGCTTTTACTATCATGGAGAAGGTACGAAAAGGTAAAGGGCTTACGGAAGACGATGAGAAAGTAATGAGAGAGCATGACGTGCCAGATTGGTATATAGGGTCATGTAAAAAGATAAAGTACATGTTTCCTAAAGGACATGCAGTTGCATATGTAATGATGGCGGTAAGAATAGCATATTATAAGGTTTATTACCCAAAGGAATACTATGCTACTTTCTTTACTATAAGAGCAGATGACTTTGATGCTAATTTGATTGTAAAAGGTGAGAGTGCTATAAGTGCTAAAATGGATGAACTAACAGCTCTAGGTAAGGACATAGGTATGAAAGAAAAAGGACTTCTTACAGCGCTGGAGTTATCTTTTGAAATGTATAAAAGAGGGATAAAATTATTAAATGTAGATCTTTATAAGTCTGAGGCAGTTAAATTTACAATTGAAGATGACGCGATAAGGCCTCCACTAAGCGGGCTTGAAGGTGTAGGTGAAAATGCCGCTAAAAGCATAGTTTTGGAAAGACCTGAAGGGGAGTTTATATCTAAAGAAGATTTGAGAATTCGCTGCAAGGTTTCCAAAACAGTTATTGAGTCCTTAGATAATCATGGGTGTTTAAAAGAACTACCTGATACAAATCAGTTGTCGTTTTTTTAGCTAAATGCAATTAACCCTTGAAATAGCAAATTTTATATGATAGAATAATATATATTAGTTACCGTTGGTAATTTTATTTCAAGAGAGTAGGCTCGTCCTACTCTCTATTTATTGAAACGCAACTCATGGTTGCGTTTTAATTATAATATTACGATTAATTATGTAATAATTGTAGAAAATTTTTATAAAAGGAGGGTGTTAAAATGAAAAATGCCTTGTTGCAAAAACTTAGAAAAATAATTCAACCAATAGCAGAAAAAAATAATTGCGAATTATATTATTTGGAGTATGTAAAAGAATCAGGAGAAAATTTCTTGAGGATTTATATAGATAGTTCTAATGGGATATCGTTAGAAGATTGTGAAAAAACAAGTAGAGCTGTAAGTGAAATATTAGATGTAGAAGATCTAATAACTGATAGTTACTGTTTAGAAGTCTCCTCTCCAGGAATTGAGAGAATTTTATATGATGACAATCATCTGAAAAAATATATAGGCCAAAACGTATTAATTAATTTAAATAGTCTATATGAGGGAACAAAAAAAATTGAAGGCAATTTATTAGGATTTTCGGATGTGCAAATAGAAATTGAATATGATGGGAATAATATATCTATTCCGAAAGAAAAGATTTCCATTGTGAGTTTGAAACCGGTGCTGTAAGGAGGAAGTTAAAATGAATCAGGAATTTATTGAAGCATTGAGAGAAATTGTAGAACAAAAGGGAATCAGTGAAGATTTACTTTTTGAAACTATTGAGGATGCATTAGTTGCAGCATATAAGAAGAATTTTGCTACTCTATCTAATAGTAACCAAAGTGTAAAAGTGTCAATGAATAGAGAAACAGGTGAAATACATATTTATGGTCAAAAAACAGTTGTAGAAGAAGTATTTGAGGATGCCAATGAAATATCACTAGAAGGAGCTAAAGAATATAGCCCTAAATATCAAATTGATGATACTGTTGATATTGAAGTTACTCCAAGAAAATTTGGAAGAATAGCTGCACAAGCTGCAAAACAAGTGGTTATTCAAAGAATTAAAGAGGCTGAAAGAAATATAATTTACAATGAATTTATAACCAAAGAATTTGATATTATTACAGGAAGTGTTATAAGAAAAGATAGAGGAAATGTATTTATAGATTTAGGTAAAATTGAAGCTGTGCTTGGAGCTAATGAACAAATGCCTGGCGAGGAATATAATTTTAATGAAAAGTTGAAACTATATATTGTTGAAGTTAAAAATACTACTAAAGGTGCTCAAGTAGGAGTATCAAGAACGCATCCAGGTCTTGTAAAACGATTATTTGAATTAGAGGTGCCAGAAGTTTTTGGTGGAGTGGTTGAAATAAAAAGTATTTCAAGAGAAGCAGGATCAAGAACTAAGATTGCGGTATATTCAAACGATGAGAATGTTGATGCTATGGGAGCTTGTGTTGGGCCAAAAGGTATCAGAGTTCAAAACATAGTTAATGAATTAAGAAATGAAAAAATTGATATTATTAAATGGAGTAAGAAATCTGAAGAGTACATTTCAAATGCGCTAAGCCCTGCAAAAGTATTGAATGTAGTAGTTGAAGAAGTTTCTAAATCTGCAAAAGTTATAGTGGAAGATAATCAATTATCATTAGCTATTGGAAAAGAAGGTCAAAATGTTAGATTGGCAGCGAGATTAACAGGTTGGAAAATTGACATAAAAAGTAGAACACAAGCCCAATATAACATGGAAGATATTGAAGATATTCAAGTTATTGAAAATGAAAATAAAGTAATTGAAACCATTACTGAAGAGTAGGTGATAGCTTTATGAAAGTGAAAAAAATACCTCAGCGCATGTGCACAGGTTGTATGGAAATGAAATGCAAAAAAGAATTATTACGCATAGTTCATAGCAAAGAAGGCGAAATTTCTATAGACTTAACAGGAAAAAAACCAGGTAGAGGCGCATATGTTTGTAAGAATATGGAATGCTTTGAAAAATCTTTTAAAACAAAAAGATTAGAGCGAAACTTAGGTGGAAAAATAAGTGAAGAAATTTATGGTAAACTAAGGGATAAGATAAATTACGAGGATGAGGTAAATCATGAACAATAAATTTTTTCAATTTTTGGGTTTAACTAAAAAGGCAGGCAAACTTATTGAAGGGTACAATCAATGTGAAGATGCACTATCACACGGGAGAGGGACCCTCATAATTTTGTCAGAGGAGAGCGCTACCAATACTAAAGATAAATTTAGAAGATTAGCTATCAAAAGGGTTATACCTCTTATAGAAGGAATATCCAATGAGACTTTAGGCAAGTGCTTAGGTAGAGCAGAAATCAATGTTTTGTGCGTAAATGACAAAAAAATGAGTAATAAGCTATTAAGCTTATGGAATGAAAATGATGAATAAATTAAATTTCGGGGGTGAATGATTTGGCAAAAGTCAGAATATATGAATTAGCAAAAGAGTTAGAAGTGTCAAGTAAAGAATTAATTAATGTACTATTAGAAGAGTTTAGTATAAAGGCCAAAAATCATATGAGTGTGATTGAGGAAGAAGATGCTGAGTTAATAAAGGAACTTTATAGTGATGAAAATTCAGGACTTAAGGATAATAAAAATGAAACAGTGGAACACTATGAAAACTTAGCTAATGAAGATGCTAATAAAGTTGTTATTAGAAAAAGAGGTAGAAAAGGTAGAGATGAATTAGGAAGCGGAAACAATGCCGTTGAAGCAATAGATGATGAAGTTGTAGTAATCAAAAGTACTATTACAGTTAAAGACTTAGCTGATACGTTAAAGAGACCTTATGTAGAAGTAATAAAACAACTTATTTTTATAGGTGTTATGGCTGGGATGAATCAAGAAATTGATTTCGCTACAGCTGAAAAAGTAATAGAAAAATATGGTGCACTTGCTGTACTAAAAGATGAAGAAGAAGGAAAAATTGCTGATGAAGAAGACTTCGGAAATGTTGAAGTTGAAATAGATACAGACAAAAAACCAGCAGTTGTTACAGTTATGGGTCATGTTGATCACGGCAAGACATCGCTACTTGACTGTATTAGGAAAGCTAAAGTTACAGAAACAGAAGCGGGCGGAATAACACAACATATAGGTGCATATACTGTCGATATTAATGGTGAAAAAATTACATTTTTAGATACACCTGGTCACGAAGCTTTCACAGCAATGAGAGCAAGAGGTGCCCAAATAACAGATATAGTTATACTTGTTGTAGCTGCAGATGATGGTATTATGCCACAAACTGAAGAAGCTATAAATCACTGTAAAGCGGCTAAGGTACCAATGATAGTAGCTATAAACAAGATAGATAGGCCAGGAGCTAATGTTGATAAAGTTAAGCAAGAATTAACAGAACATGGACTTGTAGCAGAAGATTGGGGCGGAGACACAATTTGTGTTCCAGTATCAGCTCATACTAAAGAGGGTATAGATACTTTGCTTGAAATGGTAGTGATTACAGCAGAAATGTTAGAGCTAAAAGCAAACCCTAGTAGACTTGCAAAAGGAACTGTAGTAGAAGCTAAACTTGACAAAGGTCGCGGACCACTTGCTACTTTACTCGTGCAAAATGGTACACTAAAAGCTGGAGATTCTATAATTGTTGGTTCAACTTATGGAAGAATAAGAGCAATGTTTGATGATAAGGGTAACAAAATAAAGACAGCAGGACCTTCTATACCAGTAGAAATACTTGGATTATCTGAAGTTCCAGCAGCTGGAGATAGATTTAATGTAGTTAAAGATGAGAAAACTGCAAGAAATATGGCAGAAACTAGAAAAACAAATTTAAGAGAAGAACATTTTGAATCTAGTAATAGAGTTTCCATGGAAAACCTATATAGCCAAATACAAGAAGGATCTGTTAAAGAACTTGGTGTAATTGTTAAAGCTGATGTTCAAGGATCTGTAGAAGCTGTAAGACAATCTCTCGAAAAATTATCTACTGATAATGTTAAAGTAAGGGTTATCCATTCTGGAGTTGGCGCTATTACAGAAACAGATGTTGTACTTGCAGCAGCTTCAAACGCAATAATTATAGGGTTTAATGTAAGACCAGATAATAATGCTTCTTTAATTGGTGAGAAAGAAAATGTAGAAATTAAAACCTATAGAATAATTTATGACGCTCTTGATGATATAAAAGATGCAATGGTTGGAATGCTCGATCCTGTATATAAAGAAGTTGTCTTAGGTAGAGTTGAAATAAGACAAATATATAAAGTTTCAAGTGTAGGAACAATAGCAGGGTCTTATGTATTGAACGGTAAAATCACGAGAAACAGTAGCGTACGAGTACTTAGAAATGGAATAGTAATTACTGAATCAACTTTAGCTTCCTTAAAAAGATTTAAAGATGATGCAAAAGAGGTCGCTGCTGGATTTGAATGTGGATTAAGTGTAGAAAAATTCAATGATATTAAAGAAGGCGACATTATTGAAGCATTCATAATGGAAGAAGTAAAACCAAAATTAATATAAGTATAAGGAGTAGTGAATTGTATGGTTAGTTATAGAAATGGTAGAATAAATGAAGAAATTAAAAAAGATGTAAGCAATACAATTCAAAACAAAATAAAGGATCCAAGATTAAGTGCTATGGTAAGTGTAACAAAAGTAGACACAACAAAAGACCTAAGCTATACAAAAATTTATGTTAGTATATTTGGTGACAAAAATGCTAAGAAAGAAACACTTCAAGCACTTAAAAGTTCAACTAGTCTCATTAGAAAAGAAATAGGGAGTCATGTTAAGTTAAGACATGTTCCTCAGGTTATTATAGAGGTAGATGAAACTATAGAACGTGCAATACATTTAGAAGGCATTTTTAATCAAATAAAAGAAAAAACTAAGAATGATGAAGATATAAATGAGGAAGATGGCAACGAAAAAGATAACAATGAAGATTAATGATATTGTTACCAGAATTAAGTTATTCAAAAAAATTGCTATAACTTTTCATACTTCACCAGATGGTGATTCAATTGGTAGCGCATTAGCGCTGCTTATTGGTCTTAGAAAATTAAACAAGGAAGTATATATAATTTCAAAAGAAGTTATTCCGCAAACTTTTTTATTTTTGCCTTGCTCTGATGAAATTAATGGTGAAACAAGTCAGCCGTTAAAGGATACGGAATGTGTAATAGTGTTAGATTGTGGTGATTTTAAAAGAATTAATGCTAATTTATGTATGCAAAACAAAAAGTTTGAATTAATAAATATAGATCATCATTTATCTAATGATTTATATGGAGATTTAAATTTTGTCGATACAAAATCTTCTGCAGTGGGAGAAATTGCATACGAAGTTCTTAGACTTCTCCATGTAGAATTAGACAAAGGAATAGCTACATGTTTGTATACTTCCTTACTTACAGATACAGGCTGCTTTAGACATTCGAATACCACAGCAGTAACTCATGGTATCGCTGGTGAACTTATAAATACAGGTATAGATTTCAGTAACATCCATAGAAAAATTTTTGAAAATAAGAAATTTGAAAAGATAAAATTTTATGGAGAAATTATTAGTGATATGACAGTAGAACTCAATGGTAAAGTCTGTATTATGCATATATCTAAAAATGTACTTGGAAAATTCAATTTGGCGTCCTCGGATACATCAGATGTTATTACTTTTGGTGATTCAATAGATACCGTTGAAGTTACTATTCTTATAAAAGAAGCTGAGAATGGTGTTAAAGTAAGTTTAAGATCTAAGTCTTTAGTAGATGTTAGTAAAATTGCAGAAGGTTTTAGTGGTGGAGGTCATATTAGAGCTTCAGGTTTTTATGCAGAAGCAAATTTTGATGATATTAAAGTTAAATTAATAGAAATTTTAGAAAAAGAGTTGATGAAATGAACGGTATATTAAATGTATTTAAACCTACCGGAATTACTTCTTTTGATGTAGTACGTAAAATAAGAAAAATCAGCAATGTAAAAAAAGTAGGCCACGCTGGCACTCTAGATCCTGAGGCTAGCGGGGTTTTACCTGTTTGTATAGGAAAAGCAACGAAGGCTATTGACTATATAATGGGTGACTTTAAAATTTATGAAGCTGAATTAAAGTTGGGAGTTATTACAGATACATATGATAGAGAAGGTAAGATTCTTAGTGAAAGTGAAGTTAATGCAACCGAACAAGAAATTATTCGCGCTATTAATTCATTTATAGGTGAAATAAAACAAATTCCTCCTATGTACTCAGCTCTAAAGGTTAATGGGAAAAAACTTTATGAATTGGCAAGGTCTGGAATAGAAATAGAGAGAGAAGCAAGGACTTTAGTAATTTATGATATAGATATTATTGATATTAAAACACCTTACGTAAAGTTTAGGGTTAAATGCTCTAAGGGTACATATATTAGAAGTCTATGTTATGATATTGGGCAATTATTAAAATGCGGTGGTATGATGTGGAATTTACAAAGAATTGCTACAGGGCCATTTCATATTGAAGATGCTATAAATATTGAAGATTTAAACGAGGAAAACATAAACAAACATGTTATGCCTATAGAAAAGATTTTTCAAAACAATAGTAAAATTACCATAGAAGATAGATTTGTTAAATTCTTATTAAATGGTGTTGTAGTAAAAGATAGAGCACTAACTCGCAAATTTGAAGTTGATATAATATATAATATATATAATAAAGATAATGACTTTGTTGGAATTGCACATAGAAGTAATGATAGTGTTAAGCTAATAAAATCATTTATATAGGAGTATATTAAAATGTTAGTTATAAAAGATAATTTTAAAACAAAACTTAAAGAACCAACGTACATTGCTTTAGGAAGTTTTGACGGCATCCATTTAGGGCATATGTCTCTTGTAAATAGAACAGTAGTATTAGCAAAAGAAAATAATGCTAAAAGTATGATTTGTACCTTTAAAAATCATCCATTGTCTGTTATTAACAAGGAAATTTGTCCAAAGTTGATAATGGATAATGACACCAAAATAAATTTGTTAAAAAACACTGGTATTGATATTGTTAACTTAGTTAATTTTAATAAAGATTTTATGAAGATAACTCCGGAAGAGTTCATAAAAAATATGGTGAAGTTTTATAATGCAAAGGGAATAGTTGTTGGTTTTAATTATAGATTTGGATATAAAAATTTAGGTGATGTAGAAATGCTTAAAACATATAGTACTATTTTAGGATATAAACTATATGTTTGTGAAGCCGTTAGTATTAACCATGAAATTGTAAGTAGTTCAAAAATACGCCATCTAATAGCGGAGGGTAATATCACTAAAGCAGATGAGCTTTTAGGACGACCACACACTATTAGTGGGAAAGTAATTAAGGGAAAACAATTTGGGAGAACTATTGGGTTTCCAACTGTAAATTTAAATTACAATAAAGAGTATATCATTCCTAAGGGAGGGGTGTACTATACTTTAGCGGAGTATGATAATAACTTTTACAGAGCTATAACCAACATAGGTTACAATCCTACTGTAGAAGGTGGCAAGCTATCAGTAGAAACGCATATTTTGAACTTTGATAAAAAAATTTATAATGAAATAGTTAAAATTTATTTTATAAACAGAATAAGAGATGAAGTTAAATTTAATTCTATTGATGAATTAAAAAAGCAACTTTTAAAGGATAAGGAATATGCAATAAATCAAAAAATAGAAAAATAAGTGCTAAGATGTAAAAATTAATTTACAATTTAATCTTAGTTTGTTATAATTGATTTGAACCTTATGCTAAGTTCACCGAATCACCAACGGTGTACTTGGAATATGGGGATTATATTCGGAGGTGTTGTAAAATGCAAAAAGCTAAAAAACAAGAAGTAATGTTAAAACATGCAAGACATGAAGGAGATACAGGTTCTCCAGAAGTGCAAATCGCACTACTTACTGAAAGAATTCAAGAGTTAAATGAACATTTGAAAATCCATAAAAAAGATCACCATTCAAGAAGAGGTCTATTAATGATGGTTGGACAAAGAAAAGGTATGATCGGTTACTTAAAGAACCAAGATATCGAAAGATATCGTGCAATTCTTGCAGAACTCGGACTAAGAAAATAATTCAGAGCGGCTTAGCCGCTCTATTATTTTAGATTAGGGGAAATATATACAATTAGCTAATAATATTAGTGCAAATTGAAGGGAGGCAAATATATGATTCATATTATAGAAACTACTGTAGCAGGCAGAAATCTTAAAGTTGAATATGGTAAAGTTGGAATGCTATCAAACTGTGCAATAGTCATGAGTTATGGAGAAACAGTAGTTTTAATTAATGCAAATGCATCAGAAAAACCAAGGGATGGTATTGATTTCTTCCCACTAAGTGTAGAATATGAAGAAAGACTTTATGCTGTTGGTAAAATTCCAGGGGGATTCATAAAGAGGGAAGCAAGACCATCAGAAAGAGCAATTTTAACAGCAAGAGGTATTGATAGGCCATTAAGACCATTATTCCCTAAAGGCTATAAAAATGATGTCCAAATTGTTTGTACAGTAATGTCAGTTGAACAAGATAATTCACCTGAGATACTTGCTATGAACGGAGCGTCACTGGCATTATGTTTATCAAGTATACCTTATACGGATGCTGTTGCAACTGTTTCAGTGGGTTTAATTGATGGTAAATTTATATTGAGTCCTACTGTAGAAGAGCGAAGTGCTAGTTCTATGAAACTTACAGTTTGTGCAACAAAAGATAATGTAACAATGATAGAAGCAAATGGAGACGAAATACCTGAAGATGTAATGATAGATGCAATTGACTTTGCTTTTGAAGCATGTAAAAAAATTGTAGCTTTCCAAGAAGAAGCTGTAGCTAAGTTTGGAAAGAAAAAAGTTATACCTTTATTAAATAAAATAGATGAAACTCTCGAAAGTGAAGTAAGAGAATTTTCAGTTGATATGACAAAAACAGCAATGTACATAATGGATAAAGATGAGAGAAACAAAAAAGTGGACGAAATTAAAGAAAAAATAAGTGTTGAATTTAATGAAAAATACGCAGATAAAAAATCAGATATCGGTGAAGTTTTCTATAATATTCAAAAAGAAATAGTTAGAAATATGATGTTAAATGAAAATAGAAGACCAGATGGAAGAGCTTTTGATGAAGTTAGACAAATAAGTTGTGAAGTAGGAATACTTCCAAGAACTCATGGTACTGGTTTATTTACAAGAGGACTTACTCAAGTAATGGGAGTTGCAACACTCGGAGCATTAAAAGAAGCCCAGATACTAGATGGAATAAGTACTGAAGATACTAAAAGATATATGCATCATTACAATTTTCCAGCCTATAGCGTAGGAGAAACTAAGCCAATGCGTGGACCTGGAAGACGTGAAATTGGTCATGGAGCACTAGCAGAAAAAGCAGTAGAACCACTTTTACCATCTATAGAAGAATTCCCATATGCTATTCGTGTAGTGTCAGAAGTATTAAGTTCTAATGGTTCAACATCTCAAGCTAGTGTAAGTGCAAGTATTTTAGCACTATTAGATGCAGGGGTTCCTATTAAAAGACCTGCTGCGGGTATCGCAATGGGGCTAATTACAAACGCTGACTTATCTAAAGAAAAAGTATTAACGGATATTCAAGGCATAGAAGATTTCTTTGGAGATATGGACTTTAAAGTAGCTGGAACTGTTAAAGGTATTACAGCTATACAAGTTGATACAAAGCTTCATGGATTATCTAATTATTGCATTAAAACTGCAATTATAGATGCCAAAAAAGCTAGACTTCATATAATAGAAAAAATGAACGAATGTATACCGCAACCAAGAAGTGAAATGTCACTTTATGCTCCTAGAATGTATGTGCTAAATGTAGCACCAGACAAGATTAGGGACGTAATAGGTAAAGGCGGAGCAACTATAAAGAAAATTATAGCAGAAACCGGCGTTAAAATAGATACTAATGACGATGGACAAATTGTAATTATGTCGAGCGACAGCGTTAGTGCCAATAAAGCAGTAAAAATTATCGAAGAACTAACTAAATCTGTTAAAGTAGGAGAAATATATTTAGGAAAAGTAACAAAAATTGCTGCTTTTGGAGCTTTTGTTGAAATACTTCCTAATAAAGAAGGCCTAGTGCATATTTCTAAACTTGATTTTACAAGAGTAAATAAAGTAGAAGATATAGTTTCAGTTGGTGATGAAATATTAGTAAAAGTAATGGAAATAGATAATCAAGGAAGAGTAAATCTTTCGAGAAGAGATGCTATGAAAGATAGCGAAAATGAAAATGAAAACAAAGATAAAGAATAATAATAGAAGGGCTTAGATGCCTTTTTATTTTTTTTAATAATATTGCCTTAATATGCACATAGTAAATATAAATTCTCATTAAGGAGAGGCGCATATGTATAATTTGTTTAAGTTAAATAATGGGTTAAGAGTTGTAGTGGAAAATATTGAGTATGTAAATTCGGTTAGTGTAGGCTTATGGGTAGAAAATGGGTCAAGAAATGAAAATATAACTAGCAGTGGGATATCACATTTTATTGAGCATATGCTCTTTAAAGGAACGTGTGATAGAACTGCAAAACAAATTGCTGAAGCGATTGAAGATGTTGGTGGTCAAATAAATGCCTTTACAGGTAGGGAAGCTACATGTTTTTATATAAAAGCATTAGACACTCATTTAGAACTATCCTTAGATATTCTTTCAGATATGATTTTCAATAGTAATTTATCAGAAGATGATATTGAGAAGGAAAAAGGCGTAATTGTTGAAGAAATAAATATGAGTGAAGATTCGCCAGAAGATGTTTTAGCAGATTTACACACAAAAGCAATCTGGGGTGCAGATTCTATTTCGTTACCGATTTTAGGAACGATTGATACTGTAAAATCTTTTAGTAGAAAAATGATAGCAGATTATATTGACTCGCATTATATACCCGAAAACTCAGTAATATCTATTTCAGGTAAATTTGACATGAAAATGATAGAAAGTCTTGTTGAAAAGTATTTTGGTAAATGGCGTTGTAAAGACAAAAATATTACTAAATATAGTAGCCCTGAAATATTAAATCAACATTATTTCAGAAAAAAAGATATTGAGCAATTCCATGTGAGTCTTGGAATACCTGGTGTAGGTCTTGGAAATGATGATACATACACGTTAATCTTACTAAGCAATATATTAGGCGGAGGAGCATCCTCAAGGCTATTCCAAAAAATCCGTGAAGAGCTAGGTTTGTGCTATTCAATCTACTGTTATATATCTACGTTTAAAAACACAGGAGTTGTAAGCGTTTATGCGGGACTCAGTCCAATGAACGTGGAAGTTGCTATTAATGCAATAAAAGAAGAGGTTAGTAAATTCGCTAAACTCGGAATTGACAATGAAACGTTAAGTAAAGCTAAAGAGCAGTTAAAGGGTAGTTATATCCTAGGGCTTGAAAGCACAAGCAGTAGAATGTTTAGTAATGGGAGATCAGTAATGTTTATGAACAAAATTAATACGCCAGAAGACGTATTGCGAAAAATCAATGAAATAGACATGGAAAGGGTAAATTCTGTCATGCAAAAAACTTTTGAAAAAGGTATAATAAATTCTGCATATGTAGGAAAAGAAAAAGAGATGCTTAAAAAAGTTTTTAAAGGTAATATTATTTCTATGGATAAGTAAATTTATCTATAAAAATGTAGAAATTATGCATAAATCCTTAACAGATTTCATAGTATTTTATGAGAGTTGTTAAGGAGATGATAATATGGAAGATAATATAAAACTGTATAGTGAAATGGAAAGATATGAAATTATCAATATCAATGATGGTGACAAATATAGCAATTTAGGTAATAATGATGTAGTTATTGATGAGAATGGGCTTTTAAAATTTTTAATTATAAATGAAGGAAGCTCTAAATTTAGTTTTTTAAAAAATAATGATATTATTGAAGTACCTTGGGAATATGTTAAAAAAATTGGTTCCAGAACTATAATAATTGATGTTGATAATGAATTTTTAAAAAAATCTCATATATAATTTTGGAGGACAGAAATGAAGATATTAGTGCAAAAGTTTGGAGGTACATCTGTTTCAACAGAGGAAAAGCGGAAGCTTGTAGTAAACAAAGTTTTAAATGCAAAGGTTCAAGGATATTTTCCTGTGGTAGTAGTATCTGCAATGGGAAGAAAAGGTGAGCCTTACGCTACAGACACATTGCTATCTTTGGTAGATGATAATTTCAAAGTAGCAAATCCATTAGCAATAGATTTGCTAATGAGTTGTGGTGAAACTATAAGCACTGTAATAATGTGTAGCGAACTAAATAATAGTGGAATTGATGCTGTGCCTTTAACTGGTGGACAAGCAGGTATAATCACAGATTCTAATTATAACAATGCAGCAATACTTAATGTGGACACAAAAAAAATATTGGATATTTTACAAAAAGGGAAAACCCCAGTAGTAGCAGGATTTCAAGGCATGGATGAAAATGCCTATGTTACGACTATTGGGAGAGGTGGGAGTGACGTTACTGCTGCAATACTAGGGGCAGCACTTAAGGCCTCTCAGACTCAAATATACACTGATGTAGATGGGATTATGACAGCGGATCCAAGAATAGTTTCTGAAGCGACTTTAATAAAAAAAATAAGTTATGATGAAATCTTTCAATTTGCAGATCAAGGAGCAAATGTTATACACCCAAGGGCAGTTGAAATATCTAGAAAGTATAATATACCATTAGTAATAAAAAATACTATGAATGATTGTGATGGAACAGTAATTAGTAATTTGGGAAATGAAGGTTATGAAAATATAATTACAGGTATTACGCATATGAATAATAGAATTCAAATAAAAATATGTGAAAATTCAGGTTCTAGTTATGATGATATATTTGATATTTTAGCTGAGAATCTTATAAGTATAGATCTTATAAATATTTTTCCTAAGGAAAAAATATTTACTATTGATGAAAAAGACTTTACTAAATTTGCTGATTTAATAAGAGACCTTAATATGTCCTATTCATTTGTGAAGGATTGTAGTAAACTTTCAATTATAGGTTCAAAAATGAGAGGTATGCCTGGCGTTATGGCGAGAATACTTAAGGCGTTAACTAAAGAAAATGTTGAAGTACTGCAAACAGCAGATTCTAATATGACTATATGGTGCCTTGTAGAAACAGGATATGTTGAAAAAGCAATTAACGCTCTACACAGGGAATTTAAATTAGGATAAAAAATGTATATAGTTTCTCTTAATGCACAAAATAAAATGGATTAGGAGGAATGAAAATGTTGAAAACTGAAAAAAACGTAAATGAACAGGTTGAAAATATTAAAGAACTGGGAACAACTAACATCCCAACTCAGGATACTAAAATTCAGGTTTTGTCTATTATAGGTCAAATAGAAGGACACATGATGTTGTCCCCTCAAACAAAAACTACTAAGTATGAACATGTTATTCCAGAGCTAATTGCTATGGAGAGGGATGATAAAGTAAAAGGTATTCTTATAGTTTTAAATACTGTAGGAGGAGATGTGGAAGCGGGTCTTGCAATAGCAGAGATGATTAGAAGCCTTAGCAAACCAACTGTATCACTTGTAGTAGGTGGAGGCCATTCAATAGGTATACCACTGGCAACAGCAGCTAAGTACTCATTCATTTCCCCATCTGCAACTATGATAATTCATCCTATAAGAATGAATGGTCTAATAATAGGGGTACCTCAAACTTTTGAATACTTCAATAAAATGCAAGAAAGAATAACAGAATTTATTATTAGAACCTCTAAGATTGATAAGGAAACGGTAAATAGATTAATGCTTCAAACTGATGAGCTTTTAAATGATATGGGTACTATACTTATAGGAAAACAAGCAGTTGATAATGGGTTAATAGATGAGGTTGGTGGCATTAGTGAGGCATTATCAAAATTAAACGAAATGATAGGTTAAAAATAAATTAGATATAAACAGGTTAAAATAGCCTATTTATGTCTATTTTTAATGATTTGTTACTATGACAAATATAATCTAATAATTTTTTTATATAACTAGTTTAAAATTGATTTATAAATCTATTGAAAGTTAGAGGAGATTTCTAAACTTTGTAGAAATAATAAGGATAGAGGTGATACTTTGGCTAGAAAAAAAACTAAAACTAAATCTAAAGTTGCAAGTAATGTAGATGCTAATAGTGAAATTTATGGAATTATTTTAATAACAATAGGCATATTAATTTTATTAAGTATCTTCTCAACTAGGGGTTCAAATTCTAATTCCATATCAGGTATGATAGGTAATCTGATTAATCATGTGCTTTTTGCAATATTAGGAGTGGGTGCATATCTTTCGCCGTTCCTTATAGTATTTATTGGTATTTGCAAAATCGTTAAGAAAGGTAAGATAAATTTTAGTAAGAAGTTTTGTGGAATAATACTTTTTATAATAAATACACTATTATTTATACAAATGTTATCTTTAAATAAGTATTACACTAAAGGAGATTTTTTGCTCGGAATAAATAAGATATACAATTCAGAAAGTGTACTACATGGTGGGATTATTAGTTATTCAATTGATGTACTATTACATACACTATTTGGAGCTGCGGGTAGCTATATAATTTTTATTGCTATTTATGTTATATGCTTTATTATAATATTAAACGTATCGCTTAATGATGTCTTTTTTTATTTAAAGGATAAATTTATTATTAAAAAGACTGCGAGTAAAAATGATAGTAAGGATTTATATATAGAAAATAATGATAAGCAAGAAGAATTAGTAGTTCCAAATGGAGAAAAAAATAAATTTATTAAAGATATTAGCAGCAATAAAATTAAAATAATCGATTTTATAAAATCAAATGAAATTGCTACAGATGCGGAAGGATTAAATAAAGAAGAAACTGTTAGTGGTGTTAGGAATGACAATGCACGTACTTTAAAAGAAAGGCATATAGATAATTCTATCAACCAAGAGTTGGAGAAAGAAATTCAATTAAATAGTGTAAATTCAAAGCCAAACTATAAATATGAATACCCCACTGTAGATTTATTAAATGAAAATAATACTTCCAAAATGAATAAAAACGATAAAAAAGAATTGCTTAATAGTGCCAATAAGCTACAAGAGACACTAAGTAGCTTTGGAGTTGAAGCAAAGGTTATTCAAGTTACAAAAGGACCCTCAGTGACAAGGTTTGAACTTCAACCAAATGCTGGTGTTAAGGTGAGTAAAATTGTAAATCTAGCAGATGATATTGCACTGAATTTAGCTTCTTCCGGGGTAAGAATCGAGGCACCGATACCTGGTAAGGCAGCTGTAGGCATTGAAGTACCAAATAAAGAGTTAAGCGCAGTATACTTAAGAGAAGTAATAGAATCTAATGAATTTTCAGCTTCAAACAAAAATTTATCCTTTAGTTTAGGAAAAGATATAGGCGGTAACTGTGTTGTTTCGGATTTAACAAAAATGCCACATTTGCTGGTAGCAGGGGCTACAGGCTCTGGAAAAAGTGTTTGTATAAATTCATTAATAATAAGCATACTTTATAAGTATTCTCCAGAGGAGGTTAAGCTATTATTAATTGACCCTAAAGTTGTCGAATTAAATATTTATAATGGGGTACCTCATCTATTAATACCAGTTGTAACAGATCCCAAAAAGTCTGCAGGTGCTTTAAATTGGGCTGTAAACGAAATGTCAAGAAGATACAAGAGTTTTGCTGAAAACAATGTGCGAAGTATAGAAGGATATAATGAATTAGTAAATAAAGGCATTGTTGAAAATAAATTGCCGTGGATTGTTATTATAATTGATGAGTTAGCAGATTTAATGACGGTCTGTGCTAATGATGTAGAGGAATATATTGGAAGACTTGCGCAAATGGCAAGAGCGGCAGGAATGCATTTAGTAATTGCGACGCAGAGACCATCAGTTGACGTTATTACGGGTGTAATAAAAGCCAATATACCTTCAAGAATATCTTTTGCAGTTTCGAGTCAAATAGATTCAAGAACAATTTTGGATTCCTCTGGTGCAGAGAAATTACTTGGGAAAGGTGATATGCTTTTTTATCCGGTTGGAGAGGCTAAACCATTTAGAATACAAGGAGCTTTTGTGTCAGAAGAAGAAGTTGAACGAGTTGTTGATTTTATAAAGAATCAGACGACAGAAGTAAACTATGAAAAAGAAATAATAGATGAAATAGAGAGTAGTTCAAATAATAAAAGTATTGATGATGATATTGATGAATTATTAAATGAAGCAATAAGAATAGTAGTTGAAAATGGACAAGCATCTACTTCCTTATTGCAACGTAAGCTAAAAATAGGGTATAATAGAGCAGCAAGAATTATTGAACAAATGGAGGAACGAGGGATTATATCAGGTAGAAATGGAAGCAAACCTAGGGAAATATTATTAAGTGATAGTGAGTTAAAGGAACAATAAAAAAAAAATGTAAGAATAATTGTAAATACCCTTGTTTAATTTGCAAATCACATTTACAATAATTTATGGGTACAAATGTAGGAAGATAAAAATAATTAGCTATTATTTACATAAAGAGTCAAACAAGTAGTATGATATTTGGTAAATAGGAGTTACTCAGGTTGATAAACAAGGAGGATGACTGGTGGAAAAATTAAAAGTTGGAGTTATAAATTTAGGCTGTGATAAAAATAGAATTGATAGTGAGATTGTAATAAGCAGTTTAAGTGGGAAATATGATATGACAAATGATCCTAAACTAGCAGATATAATTTTAGTGAATACTTGTGGATTCATAGAATCGTCAAAACAAGAATCAATAGACACTATTCTAGAAATGTCAGAATACAAAAAGAAATATAATTGCACAGTATTGATTGCGACGGGTTGCCTTACTCAGCGTTATGGGTCGGATCTGATTGAATTGATGCCAGAACTTGATATAATCCTCGGTGTTAATGATTATGACAAGTTAGTAAGTAGTATAGAAGAGGTTCTTTTAAAAAATATTAAAGTACAACATTGCACTTATAGTGATGATAATATTAATGAAGGACAAAGAGTATTAACTACAGAAACATACTCTGCTTATATTAGAATTTCCGAGGGCTGTGATAATGCTTGTGCATATTGTGCAATACCAAATATTAGAGGAAAATATAGAAGCAGAAAAATGGAGAATATAATACAAGAGGCTAAGGATTTAAGTGAACATGGTTGCAAGGAAATTATTTTAGTTGCTCAAGATACCACTAGATACGGGATAGATTTATATGGTGAAAAAAACCTACATAAATTAATAAGAAAAATTTCTCAAATAAGTGGGATTGAATGGATTAGAGTACTTTACTGTTATGCAGAAGAAATGACGGATGATATTATTAATGAAATTTCTTTAAATGATAAAGTTTGCAAATATGTAGATATACCAATTCAACATATAAGCGATGATCTTCTTAAATCCATGAAAAGGAAAGGAAGAAAAAATATCATAACAGAAAACATAAATAAGATGAGGAAGGGTATTAAGGGATTAACCCTTAGAACTACATTAATCGTTGGATTTCCAGGAGAAACGGAAGAAAATTTTGAAGAATTGAAACAGTTTATTAATGAAACTAAATTTGATAAATTGGGAGTGTTCAAGTACTCAATGGAAGATGGTACTGCAGCTGCAGAGATGAAAAATCAAATTCCAGAAGAAATAAAGGAAAAACGTGAAGAAGAATTAATGATTGTGCAACAAAATATATCAAAAGAGATAAATAGTAAAAAAATAGACAAAATTTACAAAGTTTTAGTAGAAGGATTTAATGGTAAAACTTATTTTGGTAGAAGTTATGAAATGGCACCAGAAGTTGATGGAACTATTTTCTTTGAATCTGACAAAGATTATAATAAGGGAGAATTCGTAACAGTAAGGGTTACCAAAGCGTTAGAATATGATTTAATAGGAGTTGTGTGCTATGAATCTTGCAAATAAACTTACAATGATTCGAATTTTTTTAGTACCTATATTTTTAGTATTTATGGCGGTTAAAGGAATACCTTATGGAAGAGAACTGGCGACAATTGTTTTTATAGTAGCATCTCTCACTGATAAGTTGGATGGCTATGTAGCTAGAAGCAGAAATCAAATAACTAATTTCGGAAAATTCATGGATCCTCTAGCAGATAAACTTTTAGTAACTGCTGCACTTGTTTCATTAGTGGAGCTTCAGATTGTGTCTAGTTGGGTAGCTATGATTATAATTGCTAGAGAATTTGCAGTTTCAGGACTTCGAACAATAGCTGCTTCAGAGGGAAAAGTAATTGCGGCTAGTAAATGGGGGAAACTTAAAACCGTTATTCAAATAGTAGCTATAATTACAGCATTGATAAATTTATCTTACGCAAATACGTTATTAAATGCGTTAACCAATATTTTCATGGCTGCCGCAGTAATTATTACAATAATATCTGGTGTTGACTATTTTGTAAAAAACAAAGGTACAATTAGAGTCGATAAGTGATTAAATTATTAGAGTTTGTTAATAATACAAATAAAAGGATTTCTTTAGTAAATGAAAATGGCAGATATTGCTTTGTATGTTGACCATATAAAATAAATGGTGTATACTTAAATTCAGAACAAACGTTCGTCGAAAAAGGATGGTGAACCCGCAGGGGAAATTTATGAATAATGAAAAATTAAAAGCGCTAGAAGTAGCTATGGGTCAAATAGAAAAACAATTCGGAAAAGGCTCTGTAATGAAACTTGGAGAAAATAGTAAGTTAAATATAGAGGCTATTTCCACTGGTTGTTTAGGACTTGACATAGGCCTAGGCATAGGTGGTGTACCTAGAGGAAGAATAATAGAAGTTTTTGGACCAGAATCTTCAGGTAAAACTACAGTTGCACTTCATATAGTTGCAGAAGCTCAAAAAAATGGTGGTACAGCTGCATTTATAGATGCAGAGAATGCTTTAGACCCTGAATATGCTAAAGCACTAGGAATAGATATAGAAAATTTAATAGTATCACAACCAGATACTGGTGAACAGGCGTTAGAGATTACAGAGGCTTTAGTTCGCTCTGGGGCTATAGATGTTATCGTAGTGGATTCGGTAGCAGCTTTAGTGCCTAAAGCTGAAATTGAAGGCGAAATGGGAGACTCCCATGTAGGACTCCAAGCAAGACTTATGTCGCAAGCTTTAAGAAAACTTGCGGGTTCTATAAATAAATCCCAATGTGTTCTTGTATTTATAAATCAATTAAGAGAAAAAGTAGGAGTAATGTTTGGTAACCCAGAAGTAACCCCTGGTGGTAGAGCGTTGAAATTTTATGCATCTGTTAGACTAGATATTAGAAAAATAGATACAATTAAACAAGGCGATGAATTTATGGGTAATCGAACAAGAATAAAAATAGTTAAAAACAAAGTAGCTCCTCCATTTAAGAAAACTGAATTTGATATTATGTATGGTCACGGCATATCTCGAGAGGGCGATGTTCTAGATATAGGAGTTGTAGAAGAGATTGTACAAAAAAGTGGAGCATGGTTCTCATATGGAGATATACGACTTGGACAGGGAAGAGAAAATTCAAAACAATATTTTAAAGAAAACCCTTTGGTTATGTTAGAGATAGAAAACAAAATTAGAGCAAAACATAACCTACCATTATACAAGAACGCAGAGACTAGTAAAAAAGAAGTTAGCAAAAAAGAAGCAAGTAAAAAAGAAGCATAAAAGCAAGTTTTTACTTGCTTTTTTTCTTTAACTTATAATTAAGGAATATTATTATGGTATCAGGCATATGCATTCTATGATGCAATATGCTAAAGTTTATCATAACTACTATATAATAGTAAGAATAAAGACTTATTTAAACGTTAAAATCTTGACATTAACTGAAAAGTAATATAAAATAAATACAAATACTGGTTTAGTATATTTAAATTGTTACCAATTAAATATAGCACCTTTTCTAGCTTTCATATTTACTCTTAAATAGATTTGAAATAAGCAAAGGAGGTGTTGATAATCAATGGATACTAAAAGTCAAACAATGCTCATAGTAGTTTGTGCTATTTTGGTTGTTGTTTTAGCATGTATTTTTGTTATAATTTATATTAGAAAAAATATATCTCAAGCAAATATTTTCAAGGCCGAAAAAGAAGCTAAAAAAATTATTGATGAAAGTGTAAAAGATGCTGAATCAAAAAAGAAAGAGGCTATTTTAGAAGCCAAAGAAGAAGTTCACAGACTTAGAACTGATTTAGAAAAAGAATCAAGAGAAAGACGTAATGAAGTTCAAAGGTTAGAAAGAAGAAACATCCAAAGAGAAGAATCATTAGATAAAAAAAGTGATGTGCTGGAGAGAAAAGAAGAAAATCTTAATAAAAAACAACAAGAAAGTGAAATGCTAGAAGCAAGTGTACAAGATTTATACACAAAGCAAAGAGGAGAATTAGAAAGATTATCAGGGTTGACATCTGATGAGGCAAAACAAGTTTTATTAGATGAAATTAGAAAAGAAATTAAACACGATGCTGCAATTATGATTAAAGAAATTGAAACTAAGGCAAAAGAAGAAGCTGATAAAAAAGCAAGAGAAATTATTACTTATGCTATTCAAAGATGTGCAGCCGATCATGTAGCAGAAACAACAGTTCATGTGGTTTCGCTTCCTAATGATGAGATGAAAGGAAGAATAATAGGTAGAGAGGGTAGAAATATTCGAACTCTAGAAACGCTTACAGGAGTAGATTTAATAATAGATGATACACCTGAAGCAGTAATTCTTTCAGCATTTGATCCTATAAGGCGCGAAGTTGCTAGAATAGCACTTGAGAAACTAATAGTGGATGGAAGAATTCACCCTGCTAGAATTGAGGAAATGGTAGAAAAAGCTAAAAAAGAAGTTGATAGTGACATAAAAGAAGAAGGAGAACAAGCAACTTTTGAAACAGGAGTGCATGGACTTCATTCGGAAATTATCAGGCTGCTTGGAAGGCTTAAATACAGAACCAGTTATGGTCAAAATGTATTAAAGCATTCTATAGAAGTTTCATATTTAGCTGGACTTATGGCATCTGAACTTGGAATTGACCCAACACTCGCTAAAAGATGCGGTCTACTTCATGATATAGGTAAAGCTGTAGATCATGAAGTTGAAGGTCCACATGCGCTTATAGGTTCAGAAATAGCTAAAAAACACCATGAGTCCTCTATTGTAGTAAATGCTATTGCAGCGCATCACGGTGACGTTGAGTTAGAATCCCTTGAAGCAATACTAGTTCAAGCGGCAGATGCTATATCAGCGGCAAGACCAGGTGCAAGAAGAGAAACTTTAGAAGCTTATATTAAAAGATTGGAAAAATTAGAAGAAATTGCAAATTCTTATGAAGGTGTAGAAAAGTCATATGCTATTCAAGCTGGAAGAGAAGTTAGAATTATGATTAAACCAGAAATAATTGATGATGCAGGTGCTGTTGAAATGGCAAGAAATCTAGTTAAAAGGATTGAAAATGAACTAGAATATCCTGGTCAAATTAAAGTAAATGTAATTAGAGAAACACGAGCTATTGACTATGCTAAATAATTAAATGTAAGATTAAATCCTCTTGAGATTTAGAATATTTCTAAACCCTAAGAGGGTTTTTTATTTCATATTACATATTATTTGGAAAAGTATGTAATGTGGAATCAGGTTGCTTCATTTACATCACAAAAAAAAAGTGATATATTAGTATCATAAGAATTAAATTAATATAAGTATTGGGGGTAAGAAAAATGGTATTATCTAAAAAAGCAAAGCAAATAACAACATCTTTAACACTAGATATAACTGCAAAGGCTAAAAAAATGAAGGCTGAGGGCATAGATGTCATAGGATTTGGTGCTGGTGAACCTGATTTTGATACACCCAAAAACATTCAAGAAGCAGCTATAAAAGCAATTAAAGAAGGCAGGACAAGATATACAGCGGCTTCAGGTATTATTGAACTAAAACAGGCAATAATTGGAAAGTTAAAGAGAGAAAACAACTTAACTTACACACCAGCTCAAATTATAGTTTCAGCTGGAGCAAAACAATGCTTAGCTAATGTATTTCAAGCTATTTTAAATCCAGGAGATGAAGTTTTAATTGGAGTTCCATATTGGGTAAGTTATCCAGAATTGGTTAAATTAGCAGATGGAGAACCTATCTATATAGAAACAGAAGAAATTAATGAATTTAAATTAACAATAGCGAGCCTTAATAGAGCATTAACGCCTAAATCTAAAGCAATAATATTAAATAGTCCCAATAATCCTACAGGTACCGTATATTCAAAGGAAGAACTTATGGAAATTGCTGATTTTGCAAAAATAAATAACTTAATCATAATATCGGATGAAATTTATGAAAAATTGTTGTATGGTAGTAATGACCATATTAGTATAGCAAGTCTTTCAGAGGATGCTTACAGAAGAACTATCGTAATCAACGGCCTTTCTAAGGCTTACGCTATGACAGGATGGAGAATAGGATATGCTGCTGGTAGCACGGAAATAGTATCGTTAATGTCTAATATTCAAAGTCATACTACATCAAATCCCAATTCAATTGCGCAATATGCGTCAGTTGAAGCTTTAAATGGAAATCAAGATGATATAGCTAAAATGATTGGACAATTTAAGCTAAGAAGAGATTATATGGTGGAAAAAATTAATAGCATTAATAATTTATCTTGCATAAAACCTGAAGGCGCTTTTTATGTTATGGTGAATATAGGGGATGTTTTAAATAAATCAATCGACGGAAAAGTTATAAAAGATTCGATTGCTTTTTCAGATATTTTACTTGAAAAAGAAAAAGTTGCTGTTATACCAGGTATAGCATTTGGAGTAGATAATTTTATAAGATTGTCTTATGCTACTTCTATGGAAAATATAAAAATTGGACTTGATAGAATAGCGAGGTTTGTTGAAAATATTTAAAATTGATTTACATGATTTTTAATGATATTATAATAGCATGCGTTAATAGATAAGATATTTTATATTATCTATTAACGCATGCAATAATAAATAAAGTATCGAGGTGAAGTTAATTGGTAACAAAGGAAGTTCTCGTTAGTAATTCTAAAGGATTGCATGCTAGACCAGCTACATTATTAGTAAGAAAAGCCGCGTCTTTTAAATCAGATATAGGTATAGAATATATGGGCAAAAAAGCTAATATTAAGAGTTTAATAGGCATTTTATCTCTAGGAGTCGGTCCTAATACAACTGTAAACGTTATAGCTAATGGTGATGATGAAAAATTAGCTTTAGAAGAAATAGTAAACTTAATTAATGATTTAGAAGAATAATTATAGCCTGTATATTTTAAAAAGCTGCTAACTTACTGTTTGCAGCTTTTTAAAATGTATAGAAATTTAAAAAATATTAAAGGGGAATACATATGATAAACAATATTACACAATTCAACTATAATTCAGATTTGACTTTAGATAACAAAAATTTTATATGGTATTTTCTTGAAATCAAGTCTAGAAAAAGTAAATATACTGCTAAAAGCTATGAACGAGATATAAAAGATTTTTTTTGCGTAAGTTCTATTTATGACATCACTATAGAAGATATTAAAAAGGTATCTATACTACATTCGCAAAATTTTATAATGAATTTAATGAATAAAAATATGTCCTCTGCTACTATAAACAGGAAAATATCATCATTGAGTGCTCTCTATAAGTGGTTATTAAAATATCAAGATAATTCTACAGGCATTCATATAATTAAATATAATCCTTTTGGAAATTTAAAAGAAGAAAAACCAGTGATAAATAATAAGGAAACTGAGTTTTTAACAAAAGAAGAGTGTAAAGTCTTATTAAATAGTATAGATACATCCACTATATTAGGACATAGAAATAAAACTATATTAGTACTTGCTTTAACAACTGCTTTAAGAAAATCTGAGATTATAAATATTAAGATAAAGCATATTACAACGCATACAGGTTATGATGTAGTAAAAGTAATAAGAAAAGGCGGTAAAGAGGATATAGTAAAAATTCAAGGGAACGTTCTTACTATGATAAATGAATATATTAGGTTGACTAAAAGAAATAAGTTATCTAGTGGCGAGGAGTATTTATTTATTGGACATTCAACTAATGGGAATAATAAAGAAAAATTAGATGCAAGCACTTTAAATTACATGATAAAAAGAGTATGCAAAAATGCAGGTATAGATAAAGATTTACGAGTTCATTCTACCAGGCATACAGCTATTACACTAGCAATTTTAGCAGGGGCTACAGTAGAGAAAGTTAGGGATTTTGCTGCACATAAAAATCTAGCTACTACTAATAGGTACATTCACTCCGTAGATAAGCTGAAAAATAATGCTGGAGATTTAATTGATGTATTTTAAATTGAAGTATCGGAAAGGGTTAGCGTATATTGAAAATAATGATAAATATGGCTATATGGATAGCCGAAAGCATTAGGATGCAATTATGCCTTTAACTTGGTTTTGTACCTCTAAGAAGGCATAAGGTTGGTTTAAACATGTAATAAGTAGGGGTTTTAAATAAGGAAGGCAATTTTGTTATAAAACATTAATTAAATATGTTATATAAATCACATCTTATACTTTTGTATTTAGATATAATATAGTATATAAATTATTAAGGTGGTTATAAATATGAAAAAGATTGCTGTATTAAGATGTTTTAAAGTTTCTAGTAAATGCTCAGGTTCTGGTTGTATAAAGGCATTTAACAATAAGACAGCCTCATTCAATGATTATGATGCTAGTTTAGACATGGTAATGCAAATACCATGTAGCGGATGTAACGCAGATTCATTAAAAGAAATGCTTAATTCCTCAGAGGAATTAAAAAAACAGGGTGTAAGCAGTATACATTTATCAACATGCATTAGAGCAACATGTCCTTATTATAATGAATTTGTTAAAGGACTTTCAAAGGAATTTGAGGTTGTTGGATACACTCATGGGAGGAAAAAATAGGAGGTAAATATGAAAATCGGATATGCATGCATACCACTTACAACAAATGCAAGAACAAATAGAAGATTAACGCTCAAAAACTTTTCGGAAGAAATGTTTTTAGAAATATTAGAGCAAAACTTAATAGATCTAAGAGGAATATTAGAGAATAATGAGAAGTATAACATAAAGTTATTTAGAATAAGTTCAGATATAGTTCCATTAGGAAGTCACAGTATTAATGAAATTCCATGGCATAAACATTTTCAAAACGAATTAAATGAAATAGGCGAGTATATAAAAGAATGTGGCATGAGAGTGTCTATGCATCCAGGTCAGTACACAGTACTCAATGCAGAAAAAGAAGAGATTGTAGCAAAAGCAATTAAAGATTTGGAATACCATGCTAGATTCCTTGATTCATTAGGTGTGGATTCAAGCAATAAGATAATACTTCATATTGGTGGCGGTTATGGTGATAAAAGTGCTGCTATGAATAGGTTTATTGAAAATTTTAAAAGATTATCATCTTCGGTAAAGGATAGGCTCGTAATTGAAAATGATGGAAAAATATTTAATATTGATGATGTACTTTTAGTAAGTAAGGAAATTAATATACCAGTAATATTTGATAACCTTCACCATCAGTGTAATCATGAAATAGAGGTGCCTATAAAAGAAATAATGAGGAAGGTAGCTAAAACATGGCAGAAAAAAGATGGTAATATAAAAGCCCACTATAGTCAGCAAAATTTGCATAAACAGATAGGGGCTCATTCAAATACGATAATAGTTAAAACCTTTCTAGAATACTATGATGAAGTTAAAGAATTTAATATTGATATTATGCTAGAGGTAAAAGACAAAGATATTTCGGCTATAAAATGCAATATTATAATTAACAACAGGGATAAGAAATCAAAGGCTGGAATTATAGAAAAACAGTGGGCTAAATATAAATATGTATTAATGGAAAGAAATTATAAATATTATAAAGAGTGTAGTAAATTGATAAAAGAGAATTGCAGTATTGAGGAATTCTATGAGTATACGGATGAAATAATAAATTTTGATGTAGAGAATGGAAGTTTTGTAAGTACTGCAGAGCATGTTTGGGGATATGTTAAAAATGCTGCTTCGGATAAAGAACTAACTCATTTTAAAAAAATCCTTTTAGATATGGAACATAAAGAAAAGGTTAAGCTTTATTTGAAAAAATTAAGTGTTAGATATAATGCTGAATATATACTTAATTCCTATTATTTTTATTATTAATAAAGATTGTTGCAAATAAAAAACGCCATATGGTGTTTTTTATTTGCAATTTTTTATATCAAGAATTTGTTTGAATATACTATGAATATAAAATTTCTGGATTAAATCATCTCCTGCGGAGCTGCATATTAACGACTTCAGAAGGAGATTTATACTCCCACTGAAGTTTTCTATGTTAGGGAATGTAAACCCCACTTATAGAAGTAGGAGACTTTCTTTCTGAAATGTCGTTAAAATATAAATTAAAGCATATATAGACTAGGAGTATAAACTAAATAAAAGTACATTTGGTTACCATAACTAGGATTATACTCGCAAATTTCTTGATTTTGATACTCCAAAAGGGGGGCCGAACGTTAAGAATATTATGAATTAATTTTGGATTTTGCGAACCAAGTTATAGATATAAAATATCCTATTATCGGGGAAACTCCGTATCCCATCAATGGAACTGGAAAATTTCCAAATAGAGTAGAAATTAAAATAATTATAAAATACATACCAATGCTTAGTGATAACAATTTATATTTTTTTGGTGAAAAAAATATAAATGGCAATGGCAATATTACAAGAGAAATAACCCCTAAACTAAGCCATATTATTCCCATACTCGCTACCAAACTAACTATATTTTCAACATAAGATACAGGTTGTAATCCATCTAAAAACACCCATGAAATAATAATCAACGCAGAAAGTAACACTACAATACAAGAACGAAAAATATTGTTATTAATCTTATTCCATAACAACATTATCATTGGAATAGCAAATGCAGTTAGCATAGAAGCATCAGGTTGTAAAGCAAGCAAAACTGATATAACTATTGTAATAGCAGCTGAAAACCACCAATCTCTTATTTGTAACAATTCCCATAGATTTATAATTATAATAGGTAGGACAATAACTGCAACGTAAAACTTAATTGGCCCAACAGATACCCATCTATGAACGCCTTCTATTCCTGAACTAATAAAAGTTAGAAATAAAAGAATAACTGCAACTATAATAGTAGTGGTATTAGTGCTTGCATTATTTTTAACTTTAGATTTTTTTAATAGTATAAAGTATGAAATTATTCCAGCTAATACTAAATAAAAAATGTTTTGAACAAAAATAGCAATTGGTACTTTAGTGGTGTACATTGCTATCCCTCCAATAGTTATTGATGGTACTGCCATCAATAACGGTATAAAATTCAATAACCTCAATTTTTTCATTTTTAACTCCTTACCAAATAAATATTATTTTGGAATTTATATTAATGAATGATAAAATACAATCCTGAATTAACTGATATGAATATATTATTAGAATTATTAGGTTTAATCTCTCCAAAGTATTTATAAATTATTAGTTTTACTTATTTCCTCTATTGATTTGTATAAAGTTGGCTTTGAAATATCAAACATACTGCAAATAACTTTAACTGTTGTTTTACTTTATTATTATATCACTTAAGATATAATAATATCGGATAGTTTACACGATATCAAGTTCAGATTTAGAAATTGTTAATCCTAAATATTTTTAATTAAGTCCCAGATTAAAGTACAAACTAAAAATTATGACTTCTACTTTCGAAATAAAAGGAAAATACATATAAAAATAGAATGTAAATATGATAAGTAATAGGGGGGAATTATAAATGTCTTACAATATTGAAATAATTAGAAAAAATCAACATAAAACAAGTGAATGGTCTGGTGGTACAACAACAGAGCTTTATATTTATCCTAATGATTCACTATATGGTAATCGTAATTTTAAATGGAGGCTGAGTTCTGCAAAGGTTGGAGTAGAACAATCTACATTTACATCTTTACCCGGAATATCAAGGATTATTATGATTATTGAAGGGAAACTACTTCTTGGCCATGAAGGTCATCATAATGCGGTGTTAAAAGCATTCGAGCAGGATAGCTTTAGTGGAGAGTGGAAAACAACAAGTTTTGGTAAAGTTGTAGATTTTAATTTAATGATGGCACAAGGCTACACGGGGAGATTAGAATCAATTTCAGTTAATAAAGGGGAGTTTAAAGATATATTGTTACACAATAATATCAATGATGTTGAAAAATTTCATCAAATCACAGAAGCATTTTATATAGTGAAAGGTGATGTAGAAATAGCTACAGAAACAAAGGAAAAAATAAATCTTAACAAAGGTGATTTAGCATTAGTAACCACAACAGAGAAAGAAAATAATTTAGAACTTAAGGTTTATAGTAGCAGTCAGGGAGAATCTAAAATTATAAGAGCTTCAATATTTTATTGTGAATAATTTTAAAATTAATATATATATACTGGATGTGGTAAATTGAAGAAAAATAATTATCCGTTTTTAGAATTAATTAAATATATAGTATATTTTCTAGTGGCGCTTTCAGTTGTTATGACCAGTGAATATTCTATGAATATTATGACTAAATTCATTATTTGTATGCTGACATATATATTGAATACTCAGATAAGAATGTATTTTTTATATAAGAGAAAATATGCAGTGATAATTTCTCTTTTTATAGATTTAGTATTAATTTCTATAATCTATTATAGTTTTGGTGGGTTTATTTTTATATATTATTTCATTTCAGTTTTGGATGCTGCTTTGATGCTTCCTAAAGCATATGCATACGTAGTTATTTCATTTTTATATGCAGCGGTAGTATTCCAAAGTAGTAAACCAGTTTATGGTAAGATGCAGAATTATATTTTAGTTAATGTGATTTTTAATACGGTAATTGTAGTTATATTTGGAGTCTTGGGAAGATATATTGCAGAAGAAAGCGAGAGGAAAAGTGAAGCACAGCACTTATATGATAAGCTACGAATATCAGAGGAAAATTTAAAAGAGACCTACGAAAAATTACAGCAGTATTCAAATACTGTGGAAGAACTAACTATTTTGAGAGAAAGAAATAGAATATCGAGAGAAATCCATGATTCTGTTGGTCATACCTTATCTACACTGCTTATTCAGCTTCAAGCAATTCCTTATGTAATGAAAAATGACCAAAATGAAGGTGAAAAAATGGTGAGTAATTTAATCCATTTCACTAAAAATGGAATTGAAAATGTTAGAAGGGCAGTAAAAGAGCTTAAACCAACAGATTTTGACAGTTATCAAGGGGTTTTTGCCCTTCAAGAACTTACTTCTAATTTTGAAAAACTTAGTGGAGTTAAGGTAAGTTTTATTGTTTCTAATGAAAAATGGACATTGAATGGAGATCAGAGCTTCACTTTATATAGAATAGTTCAGGAAGCACTTAATAATTCACTTAATCATGGTAATGCATCTAGTGTGATTATATCACTTCAGTTTTTAGAAGATAGGTTATATTTACATATAAAAGATGACGGAAAAGGCTGTCTTAAAATTAAAAGTGGTTTTGGATTAAAGGGTATAGAACAGAGAGTTAAAAGTCTTGGGGGAGAAGTTAATGTTCATGGTGATAAAGGCTTTGAAATTAGTATGTCCATACCAAAAATTGAAAGCTTTATAGAATAACAGGGGGCAGGAATTTGGAAAAGATTAATATAGCAATTGCAGATGATGAAGTACTTATAAGAGAAGGATTAAAGATTATTTTAAGCTCTAATTTAGAAATAAATGTAGTGGGGTTATGTGGTAATGGAGAAGAAGCTCTAAAATTATGTAGAAATGAAAAAGTAGATGTAGTCCTAATGGATATAAGAATGCCTTTGTGCGATGGAGTTATGGGTACTAAACTTATAAAAAGTGAGTTTAAGGATATAAAAATTCTAATACTAACTACATTTAAAGATGATGAGTATATATATGATGCTATGAAGCATGGTGCAAGTGGCTATCTTCTAAAAGATACATCCTATGATATTATTATGGATGGCATTAAAAGTGTGTATAGAGGCAATGTAGTTATGCACCCTGAGGTAGCAGCCAAAATTATAAATAATACTAAGTCCAATTCCAAAAATACACTAAGTAATATTATGGATAAATATAAGCTAACGTTAAGACAAGTAGAATTTATAATTGGGATAGGAACAGGGCTTACAAACAAAGAAATTGCTAGCAATCTTTTTGTTACAGAGGGAACAGTAAAAAATCACATTACAGAAATACTCTCAAAGCTTGAATTAAGAGATAGAACTCAAATAGCAATTTTCGCACTTAAGAATTCTTTAGTGGATTTTTAATTTTATGACCATTACTTAAGAACATGACTTAAGTAATGGTCAATTTTTTATAGTCATTACTTAACTCAATTGCTATAGATACTGGAAATTTATATAATATAATTATAAGCAAATTATTTAAAGGAGTGTTGAATTTGTCAATAATTGAGATAAACAATGTAACAAAAAGATATGAGGATAAATTAGCTGTTGATAGTATAAATCTTAATATAGAAAAAGGGGAATTGTTTGGATTGGTTGGACCTAATGGTGCTGGAAAATCCACTCTTATTTCAATGATTTGTGGATTATTAAAAGCCGATAGAGGTGATATAAAAATTTTTGATAATTGCATAAATAAAAAACCTGTAGAAGCTAAAAGACACATAGGATTTATACCTCAGGAAGTGGCACTATATGAGAATTTAAATGCATATGACAATCTTGTATTTTGGGGTAGCATGTATGGATTAAAGGGAAGCACGCTTAAAAATAGAATTAAGGAGGTTCTTGAAGCTACAGGACTTACTGAAAGATCAAAGGACAAAGTAAAAAAATATTCGGGAGGTATGAAAAGACGTCTTAATATTGCAGCGGCAATAATGCACCATCCAGATATTATCATTATGGATGAACCAACAGTGGGGATTGACCCCCAATCAAGAAATCATATACTGGAGTTTACTAAAAACTTAAATAGTGAATATGGGACAACTGTTATATATACAAGTCATTACATGGAAGAAGTAGAGAGTTTGTGTAATAGGATTGCAATAATAGATGAAGGCAGGGTTGTTGCTAGTGGTACTAAAGATGAAATTAAGAGAATGGTAACAAATGAAGAGAAATTAGAAATTATTGTAGAGAATTTTAAAGAAGAAATCATATTAAAATTGAAGAGGATAGAGGGGGTTAAGAGAATAAAATATAGTGATCCGTTGCTAATTTTCACTGTTGAAAATTCGCAGAGGAATCTTCAGGATATTATTATAATCCTTATGTCTTCATCCGTAAGAATAAATAATATAAGTGTTGATTCACCAAACTTAGAAACTGTATTTTTAAGTTTAACTGGAAAGAACTTAAGAGACTAAAAAATGTGGAGGTGGGATAAGTGAAAATATTTAGGATATTTATAAAAGACATCAAGGTATTTTTAGGAAATATAAAATTCTATGTACTTATATATTTGATTATGCCTCTTTTATTAGGAGTTCTTTACGGTATGATGTATGAAAAACAACTTAATCCAGATAGGCATATTCCTATAGTAAATGTAGCCTTAATAGATATGGACAAAAGCTCATACACAGCTCCTTTAAAGGATATTCTTACAAATGATGATATGAAAAAATTTGTAGAACTTAGCCAGACACCTGATATAGATGAAGTAAAAGCTAATCTTCAAAAAGGAAAGCTTAAGACTGCCATAGTGATACCAAAGGGTTTTTCAGAAAAGGTTGAAAAAGGTGAAACTGTTAATATAAAGGTTTTAAAGGCCTCCTCCTCTGGTGTTGAATCACAGATTATTTTTGATATAGTAAATTCTTATGTGCAAGTACTTAATAATAATGTAAATATATTTTCTGCAATAGACGGGAGTGTTAATGATAAAACTTCTATAGACATGTTGAAAGAAGCAGTTATAACTCAGACAATCACTTTAAATAGTGAAAAATTTATAAATACAGTTAATATAACTAAAGATAAAAAGCTTAGTGGAAAACAAATTTTTACAATCTCAATGTTAGCATTCATTAGTCTTTATCTATCAGTAATAGGAGGACAAAATATGGTAAGGGAAAAAGAAGATGGCACATTTGCAAGATTAAGATCTACTACTTTAAGTATGAAAAATTTGTATGTAGCTAAAATATGTTTTGTATTTTTTATAACTCTAGTGGATATTACATTATACATGGGCATTTGCAAGGTCATTGGAATAAGCGTTGGGGACAGTTATGTGAAGCTGATTTTAATTAGTATTCTACACGCCTTTGCTATAACAGGTATTAGCGCTTTCATAATGAACCTATATAAAAGCCAGAAAAATTTAAATGCAAGCTTTACAGCAGTAATTATGGTATTTGCTATGCTTGGTGGAAGTTTTTATCCACTTGAATATACTGGGGAAATCATGAGGAAAATTGCTAAAATCACTCCGAATTACTGGATTCAGGATAGCTATAATAAAGTAGTGCTTGGAGGAAGCATAAAAGAGCTAACGGTAAATATTATAGTACTCTTAGGTGTTGGAATTTTAGGAATAGCTTTTGGTGCATTTTTCATGAGAAAAAAAGAAGGGAATAATCTATTTAAAACATTAAACAAGGGAGAAAAGGTTCAGATATAGTAAAAAAATTTAAGTGAATTTATTGTTATGATTAAGGAGGCGACAAGAATGCAGGTTATTCATATGGCATTTTTACATTTAAAAAGAATGTTAAAACAGAAAACACCCATATTTTCAATGATTTTAATACCGGTTTTAGTAGTAGGTGCAATTGTATACTTTACAAGAGATTCTAAAGATTCATTTAATGAGACTGTTGATATTACAATAGTTAATAAAGACAAGGGAAGCTTAGGCAATAAACTTATAGAGGAATTAAAAACAGATAA
This sequence comes from Clostridium sp. CM036, assembly GCF_055081135.1. NCBI lineage: Bacteria > Bacillati > Bacillota > Clostridia > Eubacteriales > Clostridiaceae > Clostridium > Clostridium sp. CM036. The sequence continues at coordinate 498,090 of NZ_CM143652.1, forward strand.
AAATTTTAAAATTAAAGAATCAGACCTTGCAGAGGCGCAAATAAGAATAAAACAGAATAAGACAGGAGTAACTTTGGTTATACCTGAAATCTTCACGGAAAATTTAGAAAGTGGTAATTTAAAGAAATTAGACATAATGAAATTGTCAGATAGTAATATGGATATTATTATTTCTAAAAAGGTAAATAATTTTGTAACTCAAAGACTTCTTTCAAATAAAGTTATATCCGTTATAAAACAGAATGATATTGTGATAAATACAAGCTATGGTGAAATTTCAAGGAAAATAGATGCTTCTTTAAGTAATAACCCGGTAAAAGCGGAGCTAGAAGAGGTTAAAAAGGATGGAACGCGCACTTTATCAGGTTCATTATCTACAAGTCTTATAATTAATTTTCTTATGTTCTCAATGATATACATTGTCATAGAAATGGTTGAACTTAGAAATAACAAAACCCTGAGAAGAAGTTTATCCACGCCAAATAAAAATGGTAGTATAATAGGCTCTGTGCTTTTATCTATGTTATTCCTATGCTGGATTCAAATAGGACTTATGGTAACAGTAACAAAATATATTTTCCATATATATTGGGGAAAATCGATGTTTGCAGTATTTTTGATATTTACTATTTTTATAGTGGTTGTTTTAAGTATTGGATTATTAATATCAAGGTATTCTAAAAATCAATCTCAGGCTGTTGGTATTGTTAATTTAGTAGTAACCCCAACATGTATTATTAGTGGGACAACTATGCCACTTGAATTTCTTCCAGCAGTATTTAAGAAAATAGCTTATTTTACTCCACAAAATTGGGCATTGTCTGCACTTAATGATGTGGCATTGAGAAATAGCGGCGTCATAGATATACTTCCAAAGTTAGGGATCTTAATTCTGTTTGCACTTGTCTTTTTCACAGCAGGATCGAAATCATTAAAGGAAATGGTTGAAGTATAAGCACACTAATATTTAAAAGAATAACAAACATTTGTTTGTATAAAACCTCTTCTTATTGTCAATAATTTTAAAAAGTTACTAAATAAAAAGGAGAGATATTATATGAATAATGTATCAATAATTGGAAGAATAACAAGAGAACTGGAACTTAAGAGTTTTAATGAGGGTAAAGGGTTTTATACTAGATTCACATTGGCAATTAATAAAGTATCACATAAAGATATGCAACCTGAAGCTGATTTTATAAACATTGTGGCATGGAATGGAATGGCAGAGACGCTGTGTAAATATTTGAAAAAAGGAAGTCAAATTGCTATAACAGGTAGACTATCTAGTAATAGCTACACAGATAAAGATGGAAATAAAAGATATAGCATAGAAGTTGTAGCAGAAGATTTTAAATTTTTGGATAACAAACAGCAAATAGTATAATACTCCTTATGAAGTCGTCAATGCATCTTCTACGAAGATGTTGCAGTTCCAAAGGAGATGATTTAATGGAAAGTATTGTTGTAGCGGGAGGATGTTTTTGGGGTGTAGAAGCTTATATGTCAAAAATAAATGGTATCGCCCAAACTAAGGTTGGATATGCTAATGGTACAAAGAAGGAACCTACATACGAAGAGGTTTGTAAGGGAAATACTGGACATACAGAAGCCTGTTTAATAAGCTATGATGAAGATGTGATATCTCTAGAAAAAATATTGAATAAATTTTGGGGAATAATAGATCCTACTGTTTATAATAGACAAGGAGCTGATATCGGTCATCAATACAGAAGTGGTATTTATTATACTGATAAGAAAGATTTAGACATTATATTAAGAACAAAGGATGAGGTCCAAAGTAGATTCGATAAGCCGGTAGTTACAGAGATACAACCTCTTTCTTGTTTTTATGATGCTGAAGATTATCACCAAAAATATCTACAAAAAAATCCAGGTGGTTACTGTCATATCAATTTAAATGATGATTAAGTTAAATTAATTGATTCTTAAAGATTCCTTGTTTTTTCAGGGAATTTTTTTTGCTTATTTAATATTTTCAATAGCCATTTTATATAATTAGACATATAATGATATTAAAATGCTATGAGAGGGAGGATTTATTTGCCAAATAAAAGATTGCTTGGTAATTCTGAAGATATTATAAAAAAGCGGCAATTATTTGTTTCAAAGGGTATTTTAAATAAAAATGGACTTCGAGATATTATCTCAAAGTCTTGGGAACGAAGCAAATTGAATGATATAGATCCATTTAAAAAGGATTTTACAATTGAACTTACGCAGGATGATCTAAAAAATAAGTATAAGGAATTTATGCCTCTATTACAGACAGCTAAACCATTTATGCAAACACTGTACAATCTACTACAAAATTCTGATTTTATGATTCGTTTAACAGATAGAGATGGATATGTATTAGATCATATTGGAGAGGATAGCTTAATGCGGCAAAATAAATTTCTGGTATTACAAGACGGATATAATGTAAAAGAAGAAGTAATAGGCACTAATGCAATTGGTCTTTCATTAATAACTGGTGAGCCAATACAAGTACTTGGTGGCGAACATTATTTACATGAGTATCATAATTGGACTTCATCTGCATGTCCTATAAAAAATGAAAAGGGAAAAGTTTTAGGGGTATTAAGTATTACAGGTAATTATGAATTTGTACATCCACATACGTTAGGTATGGTAGTAGCCGCAGCAAAGGCTATAGAAAAAGAAATGAAGTTAGAGTATTACAATAAAAAATTGAGAATAGTAAATGAACAATTTTACCAAATTACAGAATCAATTTCCGAGGGCATTATTAGAATAGATAATCAAGGTGATATAATTAGTATGAATAGGTTTGCAAGAAAACTCTTGGGATATAGTGGGAAAGATGTACATAATATTCACATAAGTAATGTTTTATATACTAATAGTGGTAAGGATATTATAAATGTTATGAATAATGGAAAAGAGTATCAGGAGGAAGAAATAGATTTTACTACAAAAATGGGTAGAAATAAAACTTGTATAGTTAACGTTACCCCCATAAAGATTTTTAGCTCTAGTGACTTAGGTGGGGTGCTAATTACTTTTAAAGAGAATAAAGCAGTTCTAAGTATGATTAATAAAATTGTTGGAGCTAATGCAAGATATACCTTTGATGATATATTTGGAAAAAGTCAAAGTATAACCCATTCTATTAAATTAGCATCAATTGCGGCTAAGACTGATGATACTATACTTTTACAAGGCGAGAGTGGCACAGGCAAAGAAATGTTTACACAAGCTATACATAATGCTAGTAGAAGGAAAGATAGGCCCTTTGTATTTTTAAATTGTGGTGCTATTCCTCGTGATCTAGTTTCTAGTGAACTCTTTGGGTATGTAGAGGGGGCTTTTACTGGAGCTAAAAGAGGTGGACATCCAGGGAAATTTGAGCTCGCAAATGGCGGAACAATATTTCTTGATGAAATAGGCGATATGCCCTTAGACGCTCAGATAAGTTTACTTAGGGTTTTAGAAGACCACATGGTAGTAAGAGTTGGAGGACATGATGTTATACCAATAAATGTTAGGGTTATAGCAGCTACTAACAAAGATTTAAAAAAAGAAGTTGAACTAGGAAAATTCCGAAGTGATTTGTTTTATAGGATAAATGTTATGCCAATTTATATTGCTTCCATTAGAGACCGAAAAGAGGATATTAAGATATTTATTGATTATTTTTATGAAAAATTCAGTGAATCTAATGAAAAGAATATAAAAGGAATAAGTGAAAGCTTTTATAAAAGTATGATTAATTATAATTGGCCCGGAAACGTTCGGGAATTACAAAATGTTATGCAACTTGTATTAAATGTAGCTGAAAATAATAGTGTAATTACAAATAAGAGTTTGCCAAGTTATATAAATGAAAAAGAAAATGTTGGAGAAGTAAGTGGCGCAAAGCAACTACTTACATTAGAACAAATTGAAAAAGATGCTATTATGCAAACATTGATTAATGTAAATGATAATATGGCAGCAGCTTCCAGAATATTAGGTATAGGGAGAACCACATTGTATAGAAAGATGGAAAAATATAAGATTAGTTAAATAATCACCTGCGGTTCTGTAATAAGTTGAATTTCTACACCAATAATGATTAGTGTAGAATAGAGTAACCATTACCAGTTAATATAATTATAAAAATCGTATCAATGTGGCACAAGTGTTTCAAAATGGTGCATGTAATCGTTAGCTATAATAATATAGTGTATCGTATTGGTACGATTTTAAATAAGGTGCTTTTATGAAAAACAAAAATTTTATTTAAAATAAAAAAATGAAGTTTATAAACCGTTGAAAATCAATGGATTATAAACTTCATTTTTTTGTCAAAGAAAATTTGGCATGTTTATTGCTAATTGAATATATAAAGAAACTAAGTGAAAATTTATAGGGGGATTTTTAAAATGTATTTTGGAATTGTATATTTATTATTTTGGATCATTCTATCAGCAAATGTGAAAGTTGAAACTATTTGCATTGGTATAATAATAAGTTTATTAGTTAGAAATTTAAATAAAGATTTGATGTGTAGTAATAGACGAGTAAATTTCAAGAAAAGCACTGGAAAATGGTTATCTTACACTATTATATTGATAAAAGAAATAATAGTGTCCAATACTAGTGTGGCAAAAATAGTTTTGAGCCCTCGAATAGTAATATCGCCACAGATAGTAACAATTAACACAAAAATAAAATCTGGCTTTCTTAAAACAATTTTTGCTAATTCTATAACATTAACGCCGGGAACCTTAACCATTTCAATGGATAGAGATAAAATTACTGTGCATTGTTTGAAAAATGAATTTGTAAATGGGCTAATTGATTCAGATTTTGAAAAAATAATTTTAGAAGTTGAGGAAGACATTTATGAGTAAACTATTGATTTTTTCTATTTTATTTTTAGCGGCTACAATTTTTTTATGTATGTTGCGAGCGATTAAGGGGCCAAGTGCAGCAGATAGGCTTATTGCTATTAATGTTATAGGCACTAAAACTATTGTACTTATTCTTATAGTTTCATTTTTACTTAATGAAACTTATTTTGTGGATGTAGCAATAGTATATGCTTTGATTAGTTTTTTATCTTCTATTGTAATAGCTAAATTTATTGGAAATTCAGAAGGGAGAAATATATGAGAGAGTTGATTGTTGCTATTTTTCTTTTTGGAGGGTTATTCTTTTTCATGGTTGGAACACTAGGAATTATAAGATTTCCAGATGTGTTTACAAGAGCCCATAGCGCGGCTAAATGTGATACCTTAGGGGCTATATTATGCCTATCTGCATTGGTAGTATTAAATGGATTAAATATGGTTAGTTTGAAAATTGTATTAATTATTGTATTTGTATGGATTGCGAATCCAACAGCTACACACTTAATTGCTAAGGCTGAGTATACCCGGCAAGCGTCTCTTGCGAAAATAAATGGGGTGAAAAAACATGAAGATATTTAGTTTGATAATGCTGATGTTCTTAATAGGCTCTGCTGTAGTCGTTTCTACTATAAAAAGTTTGCTTGGTGCAATAATAGTATTTATGGTTTATAGCCTTATCATGACAATTCTATGGCAACAGCTAAATGCTCCCGATTTAGCAATAACTGAAGCCGCAGTTGGAGCAGGTATTACTACAATTTTATTTATACTTACACTAAAAAGAGTTAAAGGAGTAAGAAAATGAGAAAATTTTTATCTATTGGGATTACAGCAACTCTAATTATGATTTTACTTTTGGGAGTTAATGAACTCCCCAAATTTGGACAATATGATAATCCCGCCAATAATGAAGTTGCACATTATTATATAGAGAAAACAACAAAAGAAACTGGTGCAATGAACATTGTTACAGGTATTATTTTAGATTACCGTGCCTTTGACACTTTTGTTGAGTCAAGTGTATTGTTTACTGCTTCAATTATAGTTTTGTTACTTCTAAAGAAAGAAAGGAACCCTAAGGATACAGGTACTTACGAAATCATTATAAAAAGTACTATTTTAAAAGAAGTAAGTAAAGTGCTAATACCTTGCATTCAGATTTTTGGGATTTATATAATTTTTTATGGACATCTAAGCCCAGGTGGGGGATTTGCAGGTGGAACAATTATAGGCACAAGTTTCATCTTATATAGAATAATTTATGGTAAAAAGTTTACAGATAAAAAATTACCATACGCAAGATTAATAACCTATCTATGTGGAGCAATTATGTTTTATGGGTTATTAAAAGGGTATAGTTTTATAACTGGTGGAAATCATTTAGGGCTTCCGCAGCCTAGTTTAGGAACACCAGGCAATATACTCAGTGGTGGATTTTTATTGCCACTTAACATATTAGTAGGAAGTATTGTAGCGATTACTATATACTTTTTTTTCACTTTATTTGACAGAGGGGAAATTTAATTATGGAAGGATTAATAAATAATTATTATGAGACTGGCGCAATCATACTGTTTGGAATTGGTTTTGCAATATTATTATTGCATAATAATTTAATAAAAAAAATAATTGGTATGAATATAATGGATACAGCAATTTTTTTATTTTTTATTGCAAAAGGATATATTTTAGGTAAAGATGCTCCCATTATTATAGGGGCGCATAAAGGAATTCAAGGTTACATCAATCCTGTTCCATCTGCGCTTATGCTTACTGGGATAGTTGTAGCAGTCAGTACAACAGCATTTGCCCTTGCACTAACAGTGAGGGTGTATGAAGGATACGGTACCATTGAACTAGATGAAATTATTAAGATGAGGAGTGATTAAAATGAGCCTAATCGAGAGTTTTCCACTTACAATTATATTGATATTGTTCATTTCGGCATTTATAATGCCTTTAATTAAAAACACAAAGATTGTTAAGGGTATTAGTTTAATATCAATGACAATAGTAATGATTTTAGCAGTGATAAATTTAATCTTTGTTATTAACAAGGGAGGATATTTATATAGAATTGGACATTTTAATGCACCTTATGGAATTGAATTCCGCATTGGAATAATTGAGGCTATAATGGGTTTGGTTTTTACATTTGTTTCACTTATGATAATTTGGTATTCAATTTATAGTATAGAAAAGGAAATCAAAGAATCAAAGGTAGCTTTATATTATTTACTTATAAACATTTTAATAGGTTCCTTACTCGGCGTAGTATATTCTAATGATTTGTTTAACTGTTTTGTATTTATAGAAGTAGGAACACTTGCGTCTTGTGGCACTATTATTGTTAAAGACAAAAAAGAAAACATAAAAGCCACTATGAAATATTTAATTATGAGTTGCATCGGATCCGGCCTTGTACTTATGGGAATTGCTTATTTGTATTCAATGACTGGGCATTTGAATATAGACTACATTCATGAAATATTAATTAAAAGCCACTTAAATTATCCAAATGCAGTACTGATTTCTATAGTTTTATTTATTGTTGGTCTTGGAGTAAAAAGTGCTATGTTCCCACTTCACAATTGGCTACCAGATGCCCATTCAAGTGCACCTACCTCCTCAAGTGCACTTTTATCTTCTTTAGTTTTAAAGGCATTTATTTTACTTTTAATTAAAATATTATATAGACTTTATGGAATAGAAATAATTAAGTATTATTCTGTTTTGAATATTATACTGATATTAGGTAGTTTAGGAATGATAATGGGCTCAGTTTTTGCTATCTTTCAAAAAAATATAAAAAGAGTTATAGCATATTCTACTGTGGCACAAATGGGGTATATATTTCTTGGTATAGGTCTTGGAACTGATTTAGGAGTTTCCATTGCTATATTCCATATTATTGGGCATTCGGTAACTAAATCAGCTTTGTTTTTATTAGTTGGTGGAATGATAGAACAAACAGGACATAAAACATTAGAACATTTAAAGGGAATAGGGAGAGAAATGCCACTAACCTTAGGATTATTTTCTATGGGTGCACTATCTATGATAGGAATTCCGATATTGCCTGGATTTGTAAGCAAGTGGCACTTATCTTTAGCATCTATAGCATCTGGAGATACAATTTTAGTAGCGGTTATATTGCTTAGCAGCTTATTAAATGCAGTATATTATTTTCCAATCATAATAAATGGATTTTTTGGAGAAGAAAATTTACAAGATAAAGTATATAAATCTAAAAGCAAACCTGTAAAAGAATTGATGCCTGTAATTTTTCTAGTGATTTCAATGGTTTACGTGGGATTAACATCTAGTGGTATTATAGATTTAATTAGCCTAGGACTTAAGTAGAGGAGATGCTTCGCAGTTGAATAATATCACAATAATAATACCAATTTTATTCCCATTTATATTAGCAATAATTATGGCAACAATAAAATTAGATGAAAAGAAAAGAAATATTTTTGTTAGTATGGGCGTTATATTAAATTTTATTTTTCTAGTTACTATATTTTATGTGTTTGGAGAAAGTAGAACTCATCTATTCAAAATAAATGAATTTCTAGATATTTATTTTAAAATAGATAAGTTAAGTATATTGTTTTCTTTATTAGTTGCAATTTTATGGATTTTCACTGCTTTCTATGCCATAGAATATATGAAACACGAAGGCAAAGAGAGAAAATTTTATACTTTTTTTCTTGCAACACTCGGTGTAACCATAGGAATTGCCTTTTCGGGAAATCTTATAACACTTTACGCTTTTTATGAATTTCTTACATTGTCAACCTTCCCGCTTGTAATTCACACTGATTCAAAAGAAGCGTTAAAAAGCGGGAAAAAATATCTGATATATTCATTTGTAGGAGCCACATTGGTTTTGCTTGGAATGATTTTATTATTCAGCATTACGAAGGATACAACATTTGATGCTCATGGTATTTTGCCAGCACTAACAAATGATAATAAAAACCTATATTTGGTAAGTTACGTTTCCATGTTTTTAGGTTTTGGAGTTAAAGCGGCCCTTGTGCCATTCCATTCATGGCTACCTGCAGCAATGGTTGCTCCAACTCCCGTTAGTGCACTGCTTCATGCAGTCGCTGTTGTAAAATCGGGAATTTTTGCTATTATACGGATGAGTTATTTTATCTTTGGGACAGAAATAATTAGGCAGCTCCATATAAATATATTTTTAAGTATTCTGATAGTAATTTCAATTTTAATGGGTTCATTCTTAGCATTACATCAAGAAAATTTAAAAAAGAGGTTAGCTTACTCAACCATTAGTCAATTAGGATATGTATTATTAGGCGTGGTTCTTTTAAATGAAGATGCATTTGTTGGAGGTCTGCTTCATTTAATTAATCATGCAGTAATTAAGATTGTTCTTTTTTTCTGTGTTGGAGCGATAATGTACACTACGGGGAAAACAGAGATTAGTCAGATTAGAGGTATTGGCAAACAGATGCCAATAACAATGGGGTGTTTTAGTGTAGCTGCAATATCACTTATCGGAATTCCACCAACAAATGGTTTTGTTAGTAAGTGGTTTCTAGCTCAAGGCGGACTTACAGAAGGGAAAATGGTTTTTCCTGCAATATTGCTTATTAGTGCATTATTAACTGCTTTATACCTTCTTCCAGTTATAAAAGAAGCCTTTTTCAAAAAAGGGGAGAACACTATAGTTAAGGAAGCACCAATAAAAATGTTACTACCCATAGTTATGATAACCATTATAATTGTTTTACTTGGATTATTTCCTAATATGCTTATCTCATTTATTCAGAAAATTGCTAGTGAGGTAATTTAAGAAAGGAGGGTATTATATTGAAATCCACTACGTATTTACTGTTTATTCTGCTGTTCCCACTTATTAGTTCTTTAATAGGCTACATTATAGGCATGAAAAATGAAAAATATAGAGATATCTTTAATATTGTAATGACTGCCATTGTATTTGTGGTTACTACTATATTATATAAATATGTTGTAGTACAGCCAATAGAGCTATCTATACCTTATATTATGGGTACAGGCCTTCATTTAAAATTGGATATGTTTAGGTATGTTTTTGTCTGGCTTACAGCTATGATATGGTTTTTAACTACAATATATTCAACACAGTATTTAAAAAATCCTAAAAATAGGAATAGATATTATCTGTTTTTTATGTTAACTCTAGCGAGTACTATTGGAATTTTCATATCAGAAAACTTCTTAAATTTGTTTACTTTCTTCGAAATTATGTCGTTTACATCATATGCTTTAATAATTAACGATGAAGATGATTATTCGCATGATGCAGGAAATACTTACATTATAATGGCAGTAACTGGTGGTCTTATTTTGCTTATGGGATTATTTTTGCTGTATAATTATACTCAAACATTAGATATTAGTGAACTTAGAGCTTGCGTAAGCAAGTTAGGTGATGTAAAGTATCTTATCGTAACTCTAATTATTATAGGGTTTGGTGTAAAAGCAGGAATGGTACCATTACACATATGGTTACCGAAGGCATATCCTGCAGCGCCAACGCCTGCAACTATTGTTTTATCTGCAGTTTTAGCGAAGACCGGTATATTTGGAATTATATTAACTATTGAAGTAATTATGAGTGGAGATTTTATGATTTCAATTATTATTCTAGTGATAGGTCTTCTAAATATGTTCATTGGTGGTTTTCTAGCCATGATGCAGAGAAACATAAAAAGAATTCTTGCATATAGTAGCATGAGTCAAATTGGCTATATTCTTGTTGGAATAGGATTAATAGGGGTTTTGAAAGAGCATAGAACTATAGCTATTTATGGTACAATGTATCATGTTATAAATCATGGAATTTTTAAAGCCTTATTATTTATGGGCACAGGAACCATATATTTGGTGCTAAATGAGGTTAGCATAAATAAAATTGGTGGCTTTGGAATTAATAAACATGCATTAAAGATAATGTTTTTTATAGGCGTTCTATCGGTAATAGGGATGCCTGGTTTTAATGGATTCACTAGTAAAACAATGCTGCATGAGGCACTTATCGAAGCGGAGCATATGTATGGGGGGGTGTTTTTTAAAACATGTGAAATTGTGTTTATAATAAGTAGTAGCTTTACTGTAGCCTATTTACTGAAAATATTTGTAGCTGTATTTATAGAAAAAAGCAATCAAAATATTGAAAAGGTAAAGGCAAAGATAACTAAAATGACACTTTTACCAATGGTTATATTTAGTTTAATGAGTATTTATATTGGACTTAATCCAAGTGTAATCTTACATGTGCTAGATAAAGCTTTAAAGCCATTTGGAAATGCTGAGCCAATAGCCGTGGATTTCTACACTTTAAATAATATTAAAAGCTCCTTTATAATAATATTAATTGGTATCGTAATTTATATGGGATTTATAAGAAAAGTGTTAAAAAAAGGGGAAGGTACTAATTGGTATTATGTGAACCCAACTTTAAATTGGATAAGTTTAGAAAAACATATATATAAGCCTCTAGGAAAAGGTATTATTTTTATTAGTTGCTTTATTTTTCATATAATTGATCGCTTAGTAGTTAACAGTGTTACTTTTATAGGGAGAAGTATTGATTCAATTAATAAAAGGGAAATCGATTATGGAAAAGCTATTATAAGAAGGATGAGAAGCGTATTCATCAATTTATTTAATACTCAAGATATTAATAAATGCAAAATTGAGATGGCAGAGGAAAAGTCAGAAATTATAAATGTAAAATCAAAAATAGAAGAAATAGGGTATAACATGAATAGTTTAACTTACTCATTATTTATATTTGGTATATTACTCGTAGTGTGTTTGTTATTTTTAATGTCCTAAAAAAAAGCAAATGTTAATTTGCTTTTTTTTAAAATATTTATAATTTGAAACTATTCTTATAAATATTTAGTATATCTTCTCGCTTTACAGGTGTGGGATGATTTTTTAACTTATTATTGTTTAAGGTCATTTTGTCACTATAAGAACATACGTCTTCATAAGTTACACTATTTACATCACCAAGCATAGAGTTTAGAAAATAGCCAAGTTCATCTAAATTCTCTAGGGTTAATAGATATAAAATCTTTTTAACTTTACTTTTATCACCGCAAAATTCTAAATATGACTTTAAAAGTATTCCATTTGCTTTCCCATGAGGTATATTATGAAAATATGTAAGAGCATAACCCATTCCATGTGGAAGAGATGTTCCAGATTGCGCTATAACCATACCAGCTAAAGTAGAGGCTACCATTAGTTTTTTTCTTATAGTGTAGGTGAAATCTTTTTCTTTTATCATATTTAGACATTCACCAAATAATTTTAATCCCTTTTCTGCTAAAGCATCACTTAATATACTTGCGTTTGTTGACAAATATCCTTCTATTAAATGTGATAAAGCGTCTACTGAAGTATTAATAGTTATTTTTTCTGGTAAAAACATTAGATATTTTACATCCAGCAGAGCATATTCAGGAAATATTCTTTGACATATACCATGCTTTGTTTGTAGTTCATTATCTGTAACTATAGAATAAGGAGTTGTTTCAGTTCCTGTTCCAGCTGTTGTTGGCACGGCAATTATAGGTATAGATTTTAAATTTGGGCTTTCAAATAAATTACATATTGTATCATTTGGGTTATTTATGAGCACACCGGCTGCCTTTGCGGCATCAATGGGAGATCCCCCTCCGATTCCAATAATGAAATTAGATTTTTGTAATATTCCAAGTTTTGCAATGGCTTCTACAGTTTCTAAAGAGGGATTTTCTTCTACATTATTAAAAACATCATATTTAATTCCCTCTTTTTTCAGCGCATTAGTAACATCTTTTAATGAACCATTAGTGATTGAAGAGGTTTTACCAGTAACAATTAAAGCTTTTTCTCCATAATTACAAAATAAATTGCTATTTTTTAGTACTACGTCTTCATCTAGTAATATTTTTGTTGGCATGTAGTAATTAGTAAAGTTCATAGTATATCCTCCTTTTATAATAATATATTTTGTGTATATTATAGCATTAGATACATCAAAATAAAAACAAGTCAAATCTATTAGTAATTGAAGTTGTTAATAATGCAATATATTTCCTTGGAAATATATTGCATTATTAACGGTGCTTGTGTTTTAAAATGAAAAATAATTTTTCAACAATTGATTTTTTATTAATATACTATATAATTATCCGTGAAGACTTATTTATATATATATTAATTTTAATTTTAAATCAATTTTATTTCATAATAGATTATGAAATGTGGTTAGAAATATTTGGTGAAAAATACATTTATAGTGATATTCATTTATTAAGTGGAATTTAGCTTATGAAATTTTTTTAATAGGAGATATATATTTATACAGTGACTAAAATAATATTAGGAAGTGATATAGTGGAAGAACGATTGCAAAAATTCATGGCGAGCTGTGGTGTTGCTTCACGAAGAAAATGTGAGGAAATAATTACAGCAGGAAGAGTAAAAGTAAATGATTTAATGGTTACAGAACTTGGTCATAAAGTTGACCCTGAAAAAGATAGGGTACATGTGGATAATAAAATTATCAATATGGAAGAAAACAAAGTTTACATTGCACTAAATAAACCAGAAGGGATAGTATCTACTGTAAAGGACGAAAAAGAAAGAAAAACTATTCTAGATTTGGTGAAGGTAAAAGAAAGAATATATCCCATAGGACGGTTAGACTATGATACATGCGGTTTAATTATATTAACGAATGATGGAGATATCTATAATAAGGTTATTCACCCAAGACAAGCAATCAACAAAGTTTATTTAGCAATACTAGAAGGATGCCCAAATGAAGAAGAAATATCTAAGTTCTGTAATGGGATAGATATTGAAGGATACATTACAGCGAAAGCGGATCTTCAAATAAATAAGAGGGTTGGATTCAACTGCAGGGTTACAATTACTATACATGAAGGAAAAAATCGCCAAATCAGAAAAATGTGTGATGCAATAGGACATCCAGTTATTGCATTAAAAAGAGTTTCTGTGGGCAATATTTTATTAGGCGATATGGAAAAGGGTTCATGGAGAAACTTGACTGAAGATGAAATAAAATATTTGAAAAATCTATAATTAAATGATGCATTTTATGTGGGACATGAAGGAGTTTTTCATTTTATTTGGTTGGAATTAACATAGAAAGGATTGAGTTAGTTATGGAAAACAGCAAACAAGATTTGATGAGGTCTATTCAAATCAAGTTTCCACGGTTAAGCAAGGGGCAAAAATTAATAGCAGAATATATTTTAAAACACTATGATAAGGCAGCATTTATGACCGCAGCCAAATTAGGTACTAGTGTAGGAGTAAGTGAATCTACTGTTGTAAGATTTGCTAATGAGTTAGATTTCACTGGTTATCCAAAACTACAGAAAGCTCTTCAAGAATTAATTAAAAACAAACTAACTACCGTTCAAAGAATTGAGTTGTCTAACGACTTCATTACGCAAGAAAATGCATTAAAAGGTGTATTAAAAGCTGATATGGAAAATATTAGAGCTACTCTGGAGAAGATTAATTATAAAACTTTTGAGGAGATAGTAAATTCACTATTTAAGGCTGAAAGAATATACATAATCGGGCTTAGAAGTTCATCTGCATTAGCAGAATTTTTGGGTTTTTATTTAAATCTTATTTTAGATAATGTTAAGGTTGTAGCATATGGTGTCAGCGATATATTTGAGCAGATGCTTAATGTTAATGAAAAAGACGTAGTAATTGGAATAGGGTTTCCAAGGTACGCAACAAGAACAGTTGAAGCTTTGGCTTTTGCTAAAAGTAGAAATGCTAATGTTGTAGCAATTACAGATGGTTTATTATCTCCACTAGCTGCTAAAGCCGACTATACATTAATAGCTCAAAGTAATATGGCTTCATTTGTTGATTCTTTAGTAGCGCCACTCAGTGTAATAAACGCATTAATTATTGCTGTGGGATTAAGAGAAAAAGAAAAAATTTCAAGGACATTTTCTAATTTGGAGACCGTATGGGAAGAATATCAAGTTTATTCTTATAAAGATAAAGATTAGGATGATTAGTATGAGATAAGTGGATATAAATATTTGCTTTTTATTTTAAAATATAATTATAATTCTTTAAATGAGGAAGAAATAGTGCATACTATAAATTATGTGCAAAGTAGTAGCAATCTAATATATATATACATACATATATATATTAAATTCAAATAAAACATTAATTTAAGGAGGAAATAAATTATGGAAGTAAAAGAATATATAGAGCAAGTATTAGAAAATGTTAAAAAGAGAAATCCTAATGAACCTGAATTTTTACAAACAGTTGAAGAAGTTTTAGGATCTTTAGGACCAGTTTTAGAAAAACATCCAGAGTATATTGAAGCAAACCTTTTAGAAAGATTCTGTGAACCTGAAAGACAAATGATGTTTAGGGTTCCATGGATAGATGATGCAGGCGTTACACAGGTTAACCGTGGTTTTAGAGTGCAATTTAATGGATGTATAGGACCATTTAAAGGCGGTTTAAGATTTCATCCTTCAGTTTATATTGGAATCATTAAATTTCTAGGATTTGAACAAGTGTTAAAGAATTCATTAACTGGACTTCCAATAGGTGGAGGTAAAGGTGGTTCTGATTTCGATCCAAAAGGGAAATCAGATGCTGAGATAATGCGATTCTGCCAAAGCTTTATGACTGAACTTTACAGATATATAGGGCCAGATGTTGACGTTCCAGCTGGAGACATTGGTGTTGGAGGACGAGAAATTGGCTATTTATATGGACAATACAGAAGGATTAAAGGAACTTTTCAAAATGGAGTTCTTACAGGAAAAGGGTTAGCGTATGGCGGAAGTTTAATAAGACCACAAGCTACAGGTTTTGGGATAGCTTATTTCTGTGAAGAAATGCTTAAACATGAAGGGCTAGATTTTAAAGGTAAAACAGTAGCTACTTCGGGTTTCGGAAACGTTGCTTGGGGTGTTTGCACAAAAGTTGCTGATTTAGGTGGTAAAGTAGTTACACTTTCAGGTCCAGACGGATATATATACGATCCAAATGGAATAACAGGAGAGAAAATAGATTACTTAGTTGAAATGTTAAGGGTAAATAAAGGCTCGAGAGTTAAGGACTATGCTGACAAGTATGATGTTGAATTCCATGCTGGAGAAAAACCATGGAATGTAAAAGTTGATATAGTAATACCGTGTGCTACACAAAACGATATCAATATAGAGCATGCTAAACAAATAGTCGCAAATGGAATAAAATTTGTTTGTGAAGGTGCTAACATGCCATGTACTAACGAAGCAGTTGACTACTTCTTAGAAAAGGGCGTTAATGTAGGACCATCTAAGGCTGCAAATGCAGGCGGAGTTGCTACATCAGCACTTGAAATGAGTCAAAATAGCATGAGACTATCATGGACGGCTGAAGAAGTTGATGAAAAATTACATGAAATTATGATTAATATATACAAAAATTGTAAAGATGCTTCAGAAGAATTTGGATTTGGTTATAATCTAGTTTCAGGAGCTAACATCGCAGGATTTGTTAAAGTTGCAGAAGCAATGCACGCACAAGGAAATTATTAATTCTTACGTATATATTTCAAAGAGAATCCTTTTAGGGGGATTCCCTTTTTTATTTTTTTATTTTTTAGTTATATAAAAGAGTGTGATATAATAGAATGCATATATTTATTTGAAATACGGTGTTTATTTTTAAATGAGGTTGAATAAATTAATGTATTATATTAATTTATAATTGTAAGTATTATAAGGGAGTGATTAGGTGGCAAAAGTAGTTATTATTGGAGGAGGACCAGCAGGTATGATGGCAGCTGTTACAGCTTCATCAAAACATGATGTGGTACTCATTGAAAAAAATGAAAAATTAGGAAGAAAACTTTATATAACTGGGAAAGGTAGATGCAATATTACAAATGCGAAGGATATTGGTGATTTTTTTGAACATATACCATGTAATCCTCATTTTTTATATAGTTCTTTATATTCCTTTACTAATGAAGATACAATGAATTTTTTTAAAGAATTAGGAGTTAACCTTAAGGTTGAAAGAGGAGATAGAGTATTTCCGCAGTCAGATAAGTCTTCGGATATAATAAAAGCGTTTAATATGGAATTAAAAAATAAAAATGTTAAAGTGCAATTAAACTCAAAAGTTAAAAAGTTAGTTAGGGATAATCAGAAGATTGTCGGAGTACAGCTTGCTGATGGAAGTTATGTTTATGGAGATTACTTTATATTATGTACCGGTGGTTTATCATATCCACAAACGGGATCATCTGGTGAAGGTTTATCTTATACTCGTTCTTTAGGACACAATATAATTAAACCTAAAGCATCACTTGTACCAATAGAATTTGATGAAACGTGGGTTTCGGATTTACAGGGTCTCTCTCTAAAAAATGTAGAATTAAAAATTACTAATAGTAAGAATAAGAGTCTATATAAAGAGTTTGGGGAAATGCTTTTTACCCATTATGGTGCTTCAGGACCTATTGTATTAAGTGCAAGTAGTTTTATAAAAGAAGGAGAAAAATTTAAGGCTGTGATAAATCTTAAGCCAGCATTAAGTGAAGTTGAACTTGATAAGCGAGTTCAAAGTGATTTCTTGAAATATGCAAACAAAGCTTTTAAAAATTCATTAGATGATTTACTTCCTAGAAAAATGATTAATACGATAATTCAACTATCTAATATTGATGAAGATAAAAAAGTGAATTCTATTACTAAAGAAGAAAGAAAAACCGTAGTAAATTTGCTTCAAAATTTAACGTTTAATATTAAGGGCCTTCGCCCAATAGAAGAAGCAATTATAACTAGTGGTGGAGTAGATACTTTAGAGATAGATGCTTCTACCATGAAATCAAAAAAAATTGATAATCTTTATTTTGCAGGTGAAATGATAGATGTAGATGCATATACAGGAGGTTATAACCTTCAAATAGCATTATCAACAGGGAATTTAGCTGGGAGTAATGTAGGGGAAAATTAATGCTACTTCCAGTAGCAAATTAATGCTATTAAAACTAGCAGTTTTATAAACGAGGGGTGAAGAGTATGGGAATTTCCGTTGCCATAGATGGACCTGCAGGTGCAGGTAAAAGTACTATAGCTAAAATGATAGGTGAAAAATTTGGTCTTATGTATATTAACACGGGAGCAATGTATAGAGCAGTTACTTTAAAGGCGATGAATGCAAACATATCAGAAAATAATGTAGATGATTTACTTAAAATGGTGGAATCTTTAGAAATTCATTTTGAAGAAGAACGTCTATTTGTTAATAAGGAAGATCTGACATATATGATAAATATGCCTATTATAAGCAACAATGTTTCAAAATATGCAGCTATTCCTGAAATCAGAGAAATACTTGTTAAGCTACAACAAAATATAGCCAAAAAATTTAATGTTATTATGGATGGACGCGATATTGGTACAGTTGTACTTAAGGATGCTTCTTTTAAATTTTATTTAACTGCGAGTAGCGAAGAGAGAGCGAAAAGAAGATACGAAGAATTAATTTCTAAGGATATAGAAGTTGATTACAATACTATTTTAAAGGATATTATAAAAAGAGATTATGTTGATACACATAGAGAGACTAGTCCACTTATAAAAGCGGAAGATGCTATAGAAATCGATTCTTCTGATTTAAGCATTAATGGAGTAGTTGAAACAATTGTGGAATATATTAATTTGAAAATTAAGAATAGTTAATTCAATATTTATTATAATGCCTTATATATGGAGGTGGCAGTATGAGAAAAATAACACTAGCAGATTCAGCTGGTTTTTGTTTTGGAGTTAAACGAGCTGTAGATACGGCTTTAAATATGAAAGAAAAATACAATAATGAAATCTATACACTAGGGCCACTTATTCATAATACTGATGTTGTGGATTTTTTGAAAGAAAATTCAATATTTCCTATAGAACTTGATAATATTTCAAGATTAAAAGAAAATGATACGATTATTATAAGATCGCATGGAGTATCTGAAAAAACATTAAATATTTTAAAAAAAACCAGCCTTAATGTAATAGATGCAACATGTCCTTATGTAACCAATATTCATAAAAAGGTGAAAAAATATTACGATTTAGGATATCATATAATTATAGTTGGAGATAAAAATCATCCCGAAGTTATTGGAATTAATGGATGGTGTAATGATTCTGCAGTAATACTTAAGAGTGGTACGGAGCTCGGTAATATATCAAATAAAGTATGCGTGGTATCTCAGACAACAGAGAGGCAGGCTACTTGGGAGGATGTATTAACCAAGGTAATAAAAACCTGTAAGGAAATAGTTGCGTTCAACACTATATGCAGTGCAACTGAAGTACGCCAAAAATCCGCAGAAAAACTTTCAATTAAAGTTGATGCTATGGTTGTTATTGGTGGTTTTAATAGTTCCAATACTACAAAGCTGTATGAAATATGTAAGAAAAATTGTGAAAATACAATACATGTAGAAAATTTATTAGGTATTACTGATGAATTTATAAAAGATAAAAATGTTAAGAGTATAGGGGTCACAGCTGGAGCCTCAACACCGGATTGGGTTATTAAAGAGGCAATTTTAAAAATGAAATAATAGATTATTGAAGCATAACATTTTCTTTAAGAAAATTTCTCGTAAAAAACGTGTAGCATAAAATTATGCAAGCACGTTTTTTTATAATTTTTACGAATTATTGAATACTAAATTAAATTAGCTAATATAATTTAATAGCACTATTATGGGAGAGAGAAAATTGAAAGGTAATGCAAGAACAATTGAGCACTTAAATATAATTACTAATAAAAAGATGCAAATATTAATAAATGTAGTTAGGAAGTATAAATTAGAGTTAATAACTGCTGAAAAAGTTAGAAGTGCATATAAGATTACAACAGATAATGGTGATTTCTGTTTAAAGAAAATGAGGCATGGAAGAAGTAAGGTTAAAAATGGTTGTATTTTAACAGAAGAACTACTACTTAATAACTTTACCAATACACCTAAATATTTTAGAACAAAAGACGGAGCTTTTTCCGTAAGCTATAAAAAAAATATATATTACTTAACAGAATGGTTAGAAGGCTGTGAATGTGATTTAACTGATATTGATGAAGCTGTGAGTTGTACAAAACTCTTAGCACAATTTCATAACGTATCAAATAAAATTGACCATAATAAAATCCATATACCAAACAATTTAAAGGATTGGCCGAAAATTTTCACTAACGATTTAAATGATTTTAAAAGATTCGAAAGAATAATTACTAACAAAAGGATAAAAAATGAATTTGATATTCATTTTCTAGAAAATATTGATAACTTTTATAATAGAGGTATGTCTTCCGTTAATATTCTAAATAAGTCACAGTATTATAAATCATCAAAAATAGCAAATGATAAGAAAATAATATGTCATAATAACTTTCGTTATCACAACATAATTAAAATGGATGGAGAGTACTTTATAATTAACCTTGATAGTATTATGAGTGATTTACAAATAAGTGATTTAGGAAAGCTTCTTCGGAGATTGATGTTCGAAAAAGCTTATGGGTGGAATTTTAATTTTGCTAAAATTCTGATTGAAGCATATAATTCTACTAATAAATTAAGCAAAGAAGATTTAGAGATAATGCTTGCCTTAATAATATTCCCTCATAAGTTTTGGAAGTTAGCGAAGAAAAGATATATGAAACAAAAAAAATGGTCTGAGACTAAATATTTGAATAAACTTAATAAGATAACATGTCACAATGAAGCTCAAGAGAAATTTTTTAATGAATATTTAAATTTTTTAGAAGAATATTCATAAATTATAAAAATTCATTGTAAAACTATTAATAATAGATTTATAATTATAAATGTATTAAAATTTTATAAATAATCAAATTTATTTAAAAATAAATATTAGTGGAGTAAAGTTAAATGTATAAATTAATAAGTCTAACTTTGAAAAATATTGAAAGTTTTAGAAAAATTAGTAGAATTAATACTAACTTTAGTTTATCGAATAAAGATTTCTTTGAACAGTATGATAATAGTAACATTATTCAAAAATTGTTTTTAAGAAAAACTGTAAACTTATTATTAGAAGAAAATAATTATATAGGTTATATATGGTTTGAAAAACATACTAAATATCATAGTTCCATTAATTCAATAAATGTAATAGAGGATAATAATTTAGTCTACTGCTATAAAATTTTAATTAGTTCACTGGTAAGTAATAGTTTGATAACTTATGAATGTGAAGATAATGGAATAAACATAGATATTTTAAATAAGCTAGGGTTTACTAGATTAAAGGGAGTTATGGAACTAGAACTAGAGTGTAAAGAATATTTTAATGCCCTCGTTCCTAGTAATATTACTTTTTCTATAGTAAAAAAGGGCAAAAATGAAAAAGAACGTTGTTTATTACAAAATGAAATATTTAAAAATGATGATAGAATTCCGATAAATGTAGAAGATATCTATTATGATGAAGCACAGGAATATTATTTTAATGAGGGCGCAATATTTATTAAACTAGATAATATACCCGTTGGATATGGTCAAATTATAGTTGAAGATAAGGCAGCAATCATAGTAAATTTCGGAATAGTAGAGAAATACAGAAAAGAAGGATATGGGAAAGTGCTTTTAAGGCATTTGCTTAATATAGCTATGGATAATGATTTTTCTAAAGTCTCACTTAAGGTGGATTCTAATAATGTTTTCGCTTTAAAATTATATATTTCATTAGGTTTTAATATTAAAAAGGAAGTTTATACTTGGAAAAAAACCAAAGCTTAAGAATGCATATAAAAAGTGATAGAGGATTCTATCTCTTTTTATATTTTATCCTCAATATCAGAAAGCATTTTTATTTTTGTTATAATAAGGAATTCTCACTAATGGAAGTGGTGGATATTCCTTCTGAAATGTCGTTATACTGGTTTAGTACAATTTCAACAGGAACATAGGATGCTTTTATGTTTAGCATATTACTATGGTTACACATACAATAATAACTTCTATCACCTATGCAATTGTATTGTAAACTCGTATCTTTTATAGTCTCTTCTTTTTTTGCATCATACATATAAAATCACTCCTTTTAGGTAGGTTATCCTAAAAACAGAAATTTAATCTAGAAATCAAAACAAATATAAGTGCTAATTAAAGAATCATAATATGTAATTTTTTCTATATTAAAATAGAAAATCAACTAGTAAGAGTATAATCTGATTCGTATATATATTTAGAATAGATTAATTATATAATCAATTATTAAAAATGACTTTAAAAAAGCTTTCATATTATATATAATGGTATGTATTAATACTTTTTTTTATAAAGGAGAATGCACTAATGAATAAAACACTTAATTATTACATAGAAACATGGGGATGCCAAATGAATGAGGAGGACTCTGAAAAATTATCTGGTATGCTAATACCTGTGGGATATAAAAGAACCTTGGATAAGGGAACTGCTGATATAATTATATTCAACACTTGTTGTGTTAGAGAGAACGCAGAGCAAAAGGTTGATGGAAATATAGGTGCTTTAAAAACAATGAAAAAAAATAATCCAAAGCTTATAATTGCGATTATTGGATGTATGATGCAACAAGACGGCATGGCGAAACATATAATTACTAAGTTTCCATTTGTAGACATTATTATCGGGACACACAATGCTCATAAATTCCCAGAGTACTTAAAGAGAATACAAGGCGGAGAATCATCTATCGTTGAAATTTGGGATAAAGAAGAAAATATTATAGAGGGAATTAAAATAGATAGGGGAAATAATCTAAAAGGTTTTGTTACAATTATGTATGGTTGCAACAATTTTTGCACTTATTGTATAGTGCCTTATGTAAGAGGACGCGAGCGAAGTCGAAAGCCTGAAGAAATTATTAATGAAATAACAGCTATGGTTGCACAAGGGTACAAAGAGATAACCTTACTTGGTCAAAACGTTAACTCCTACGGTAAGGGATTAACTCCTGAAATAAATTTTGCACAGTTACTTAGAAGAATTAACAATATTGAAAATTTAGAGAGATTAAGATTTATGACATCTCATCCAAAGGATTTATCAAATGAAGTAATGCAAGTGATTGCTGCGGGGGATAAGATTTGTGAACATGTTCATTTACCAGTACAATCAGGGTCATCTAATCTTCTAAATAAAATGAATAGACATTACGATAGGCAGGAATATTTGGATTTGGTTAAAGATATTAGAACCACAATACCTAATGTAGGAATAAGTACAGATATTATCGTTGGATTTCCTGGAGAAACAGATGAAGATTTTGCAGAGACTCTAAGCCTTATGGAAGAGGTGAAATTTAATTTAGCATTTACGTACCTTTATTCTAAAAGAAAAGGAACTCCAGCTGATGAAATGCTAGACCAAGTGCCAGATGATGTTAAGCATGAAAGATTTAATAGATTAATTGAAGTTGTTAACAGAAATTGTGCAGAAAGAAACAAAGAATGTGTAGGTAAAATAGTAGAAGTATTGGTAGAAGGGTATAGTAAAAATGATAAAAATAAATTAAGTGGAAGAACTAGAAATGGGAAATTAGTGAACTTCGAGGGAAATGACAAAGCTATTGGAGAGCTCGTATCAGTTCAAATAACTGAGGCACACTCTTTTTCACTTTTAGGTGAAGAAATATAAGGTGCATGAGAATAAATGCACATTAGGGGCATGAAAGTAAATAACAAGTCACTAGGATACTGACTTGTTATTTACTTGAATGTCCCTTATATAAAAATTAACAATTATTATTTACTTACAGATGAAAGCAAGGTGGTATGACAATGGCATTAACTCCAATGATGATACAATATTTTGAAATAAAAGAAAAGTGCAAGGACTGTATATTGTTTTTTAGATTAGGTGACTTTTATGAAATGTTTTTTGACGATGCGCAGGTTGCATCAAAAGAATTAGAATTAGTCCTAACAGGACGGGACTGTGGCCTTGAGAAAAGAGCACCTATGTGCGGAATACCGTACCATGCTGCTAACACCTATGTAGGAAGGCTAATTGCAAAAGGATATAAGGTTGCCATATGTGAGCAAGTGGAAGATCCAGCACTTACAAAGGGCATAGTTAAAAGAGATATTATTAAAATAATTACGCCGGGAACTTACACTGATTCCGGTTTTTTAGAAGAAACTAAAAATAACTATATTATGAGCATTTACATTGACAGAAAAATTAACTTCTGTGGAGTGTGTTTTTGTGATGTATCAACTGGTGAATTTACTTGCACAGATACTAAATTTAACATTGTTACTATATTAGATGAAATTTCAAAGTTTAACCCAAAAGAAATTATTGTGTCAGAGGATATATCTGAGGAGATACTGCGCGCTATAAAAGAAAGATTTAATGTTTTGTATTCGTCTTACCCAAATGAGTATTTTACCCTGAAAGACGAAAGTTTAATTACAAATCAGTTTCATAACTTTTGTGAGAATACATTCACACAAACTTTAATTAGCAGCATTTCAGGATTGCTTAGTTATATTATGGATACACAAAAAAAATCACTTTCTCACATAGATACTATAGAATATTATGATATTTTAGATTATGTAAGTTTAGATGCAAATTCTAGGAGAAACTTAGAACTCACGGAAACTTTAAGAGATAAAACAAAGAAGGGCTCTTTGCTTTGGGTATTAGATAGAACTAATACTGCCATGGGAGCTAGAAGGCTCCGTAAATGGTTAGATCAACCTTTAATAAGCAAGAGCTTAATAGATGAAAGATTAGAGGCCGTAGAAGAACTAAAAGGTAATACTACCTTCCACGAAGATTTAAAAGATGTGCTCGTGGATATTTATGATATAGAAAGACTTGTAGGGAAAATTTCTTCAAAGAATGTTAATGCAAAAGAATTGATTTCTCTTAAAAATTCTATAGGGAAAATACCAAGGGTTAAATCCATTTTAGCAGGACTTAATAGTAAATTAACGAAAAAAATATATTTAAACTTAGATGATTTGCAAGATATATACAATACTTTAGATAATTCTATTATTGTAAATCCATCTATTTCTATTAAAGAGGGAAATATTATTAAGGAAGGCTTTAATAGTGAAATAGATGAGCTAAGGCAAGCTAAGGCCCATGGCAAAGAATGGATTGCTACATTAGAAAATGATGAAAAAAGAATAACTGGAATAAAGTCATTAAAAGTAGGGTATAACAGAGTGTTTGGTTATTTTATTGAAGTAACCAAATTAAATATTGGGTCAATTCCGGAGGGAAGGTACATAAGAAAACAAACCTTGTCTAACGCGGAGAGATACATTACTCCTGAACTTAAGGAAATGGAAGAGAAAATTTTAGGAGCACAAGAAAAATTAGTCAATATCGAATATGAGGTATTTACAGGTATTCGAGAAGAAATTGAAAAACACATAGAAAGAATGAAAAATACTGCAAAGTTAATATCAGAAATTGATTGTTTAAGTTCCCTAGCTACAATTGCCCTTGAAAATAATTATACCAAGCCTAAAATAAATACTAAGGGTATTTTTAATATAAAAGGTGGGAGACATCCTGTAGTTGAAAAAATGATGCCTACAAATACTTTCATTGAAAATGACACATGCATGGATGCTGTGGATAATCAATTACTACTAATAACTGGACCCAATATGGCGGGTAAATCCACCTATATGCGTCAAGTCGCATTAATAACTATTATGGCTCAAATAGGAAGTTTTGTTCCCTGCATAGATGCAGATATATCCATATGTGATAAGATATTTACGAGAATAGGAGCTTCAGACGATCTTGCTGCGGGTAAAAGTACCTTTATGGTTGAGATGTGGGAAGTATCCAATATATTAGAAAATGCAACAAATAAAAGTTTAGTTTTACTTGATGAGGTAGGACGTGGTACTAGTACTTATGATGGACTAAGTATTGCCTGGTCAGTAATTGAGTATATTTGTAAGAATTCTAATTTAAGGAGTAAAACTTTGTTTGCTACCCATTATCACGAGTTAACAAAACTTGAAGGTATGATTAAGGGTGTTAAAAATTATTCTGTAGCTGTAAAAAAGATTGAAAATGAAATTGTATTCCTTCGGAAAATTGTTCCCGGTGGAGCTGATGAATCCTATGGAATAGAGGTTGCAAAGCTTGCAGGTCTACCAGAGGATGTAATAAATAGGGCAAATGAAATTCTAGCGTCACTAGAGAATCTTAACAATACTACGGAAATTGACTTAAGAAGCAATAAATTTTCGGAAATTAAACGACCTAATAAAGCTAATAATAAAAAAGATATTGAAAATATTGTGGCGAAAGAAGCGGCTGTAACTTATGTACCGAAGATAGAAAACGATGAAATTACTCAAATTAATTTTACAGACATAGAAAAGGATAATATGTTAAAGGAAATTAAAAATATAAATATCCTTAATCTAACACCTATGGATGGGTTTAATAAGCTATACGATCTAGTTAATAGGGCTAAGTTGCTATAGTGATAGGCGGGGGCTATAAAAATAGCTAAGGATGTGAGTTGTCATGAGAATTAATATGTTAGAAGTTGAAACTTCCAATAAAATTGCTGCAGGTGAGGTTGTAGAGCGGCCGTCGTCTGTAGTCAAGGAGCTCGTGGAAAACAGTATAGATGCTGGTGCTAAAAATATTAGCATAGAAATCGTTGATGGTGGTCAAAAAACCATAAAGATAACTGACGATGGCACTGGAATACATATAGATGATATAGAAAAGGCTTTTTTGCCTCATGCTACTAGTAAAATAAAATATGTTGAAGATATTTATAAAATACATACGTTAGGGTTTAGAGGAGAGGCATTACCGAGTATTGCGTCTGTATCCCGTACTACATTAAATAGTAGAACTGAAGAATCCTCATTTGGCAAAGAGATATCTCAGTCATCAGGAGATATACTCTACGTTAAAGAAGTAGGATGTAATGTTGGTACAACAATAGAAGTTAAGGATCTGTTTTTTAATGTTCCTGCAAGGCAAAAATTTTTAAAAACGCCTCAAAGAGAATCGGCTTTAATATCAGATATTATAGGCAGGCTTGCATTAGCTAACAATGAGATTTCTTTTAAACTACTAAACAATAGTAAAAAGGTTTTGTCTACATATAGTTCTACAAATCTTTGTGATACTATTAGATATATATATGGTAAAGAAGTTGTAGATAATATTACTAGTTTTGAAAGGTATAACGATATAATGTCTGTTCATGGATATATCGGTAATGCACAGATAAGTCGTGGAAGCCGAAATAGACAAAGTATTTTTGTTAATAAAAGGTATATTAAAAGTGGTCTAATTACAGCGGCCGTCGAAAATGCATTTAAATCTTTTTTGACTGTTCATAAATTTCCTTTCTTTGTTATATTTTTAGATATTTTCCCTGAGTATATAGATATAAATGTTCATCCACAAAAAACTGAAATTAAATTTCAGGAGGATAAAGCTGTATTTAAAATTGTTTTTGACGCAGTGCATACAGCAATTGCTGATAGTTTAAGAGGCAATTTTGATATACCAGAAGGCGATAAAGCAAATAGCAGTGAGAAAGAAATTGAAGAAAACACCTTAAGAAAAGAAATTTATGATTTTAACAGGACGGTAATAGATGAAAAGGATAGGGAAGAACTAGAAAAGAGTGTTCAAATCCCAATAGATTTTAATTATAAAACATTAAACAATGAAACGGATAATTTTAAAGAATCATCTTATACAAATGTGAGTGATCTAAAAGTTACAAGTAATTATGGTAGTGAAGCTACTAATGAGTTACAAATCGCGCGGGTAAGTGAGAATGTTAAAGATAGTAATATAATTAATTATGAGACGGGTGAAATCACATCACCAAATGAAGTTTCTAAAATTTCAAAGTTTCCAGAGCTTCGAATTATAGGACAATTCAATAAAACCTATATTTTAGGTGAGGTATATAATGAGCTTTACCTAATTGACCAACATGCAGCTCATGAAAAAGTATTATTTGAAAAATATAAAAAAGAAATTACGAATTCCGAGGTGCTATCCCAAATTTTACTTACGTCAATAGTAATAGAGCTTAATCAAGATGATTACACTTATTATATTGAAAATGAAGCAGTGTTTAAAAATTCTGGTTTTGACATTATTGAATTTGGTGAAAACACAATAAGTATTAGGGAAGTTCCAATAATACTTGGTAAACCGGATATTAAAAATCTCTTTAATGAAATATTAGATAATTTAAAAAACATGGGCAGCGGTAAAACTGTAGAAGTTAAATATAATCGTATAGCATCTATGGCATGTAAAGCAGCTGTAAAAGCAAATAATCAGCTAACGGAGCTTGAAATGAACAAATTAATTGATGATTTAAGATATATTGATGAACCTTTTACTTGTCCCCATGGAAGACCTACAATAATAAAAGTTACACTTAATGAACTTGAAAAAAGATTTAAAAGAATACAATAGAAAAAAGGTGGAAACATGAAAGATTTATTTATTTTAGCAGGCCCTACAGCTGTAGGTAAAACAGAAATCTCTATAAAACTTGCGCAAAAGCTAAAGGGAGAGATCATATCAGCAGATTCAATGCAAATATACAAATGTATGGATGTTGGTTCTGCTAAGATTTCATTCGAGGAGATGAGGGGAGTTCCTCATCATCTAATAGATATAATAGAGCCTAGTGAAGAGTTTAGTGTGTCTGAGTTTAAAGAAAGAACTGAAAGTGCTATTGAAGATATAAGTAATAAAAATAAACTCCCAATGCTAGTTGGTGGAACTGGGTTTTACATAAATTCGTTAATATACAACTATAGCTTTGCGCGTACCAACAAAGATGAAGAGTATAGAGAGTATCTTACAAAACTTTCAGATGAAAAAGGAAACGAATATGTACATAGCTTACTTAAAGATATTGATGAGGAATCTTACAATAAACTATATCCTAATGATTTAAAAAGGGTTATTAGAGCTTTAGAAGTGTACAAAGTAAGTGGTAAACCCATGAGTGAGTTTAAATCAGAGCAAAATATTTTGGATATTCCTTATAATGTACATTATTTTGTACTAAACATGGATAGACAAAAATTGTATAATAGAATTAACCAACGCGTAGATATAATGTTTGAAAATAATTTAATAGATGAAGTTATAAAATTAAAAGATATGGGCTACAATTCAGATATGCAGTCAATGAAGGGTATAGGATATAAAGAAGTGCTATACTATTTAAATGGTGAAATATCTTTAAATGAAGCTATAGAAATGATTAAACAAGGAAGTAGGAATTATGCTAAAAGGCAGCTTACCTGGTTTAGAAAAGATCCAAGAGTAACTTGGATTAATAAAGATGATTTTAGCAGTGATGATGAAATTGTAGAATATATTGCGGATATGAGTAAATTATAATAAATATAAAAGAGGTAAATAATGATTAATGAAAAGAATATTAAAACTTTAGGAACACATAATGGAAAATTTCATGCAGACGATGTTATGGCTACAGCTATACTTAGTCTACTACTAGGGGATATAAAGGTAACAAGAACAAGAGATGAGAATATACTTAGAACTTTAGATTTTGTATATGACATAGGCTTTGGAGAGTTCGACCATCACCAATTAGACAAAGAAATAAGAGAAAACGATGTTCCATATGCTGCTTGTGGTTTGGTTTGGAGAGAGTTTGGGTCAAGAGTAATACAAAAGTTTAATTCTGAATTTGATGAAGAGGACATAAGATCCATTTTTGATTGTGTTGATAAAAATTTAGTTCAGGGTATTGATGCTACAGATAATGGAATAGATATAAAATCAGAAATTAATGTAACTACAATAAGTGATATAATCCAAAGTTTTAATCCTGCATGGGATTCTGATGATTCAAAAGAGGAGGCATTCGAAGAAGCCGTCCGGTATGCTACTGAGGTTATAAAAAGAATAATAAGCAGACAAGTTTCTGTTATAAAAGCAAGGGTAATAGTAGATGAAGCCTTTCAAAATAGAAAGACTAACGAAATAATGGTTTTAAAAACCGGTTGCCCTTGGCTTAAACAGTTACTTAAAATAGATATAAATAATGAAATATTGTTTGTTATTTCTCCAAATGATAATAATGCAGAGTATAAGATTCAAACTGTAAAGAAAGCCGTTGATACTTTTGAAGCAAGAAAAGATTTATTAGAATCGATTAGAGGAAAATCAAGTGAGGAAATAAATTCTATACTTAAAATAGATGATGCTATTTTTTGTCACAAAGCAGGGTTTATAGCATCTGCTAAAAGCTTGGAAAGTGCTATGAAAATAGGGGAATTATCTATTTAAAACTGATATAAGGAAAATAGATAAAAAGGGCCATCTCAAAATAGAAAGTAATTTCTATTGCGAGATGGCTCTTTTTTCTTTTGGTGTATAATTTAAGTATGATTAACGTATACCCTCATATTTTCTTAGAAGCTTAACGAATAACTCAGGAACTTTTGCCATGTTTTCTGGAGTTTCTACGAATGCGATACGCATCTGAGTGCTTCCTGGATTAGATTCGCCTGGTTTAATGTCATAGAAACCTTTCATAGGTGCTACCAGAAGAGTTGTTTCCACTCCGTGGAAATCCACTGAGCCTTCTTGGGCACAATACATAACAAATTCGATTGAATCAAATCCTGGTTTTACAACATTTCTAACGTCAACTACTGAGTATATAGCTGCATCAGGGCTAGAAACAATAAGACCTGGGTCCAGTTTCTTCATACAACTATAGAATTTAAACAAGAGTTTTTTGTAATACTCACGGAGTCCTATACACCATTCATCAAGCTGTTCTTTGCTTTCATGAGCTAGTGCTCCGAAGATATACTGACCTATTACATTGGCGCAAAGGTTAGCAGTATATTCAGCTACTGATTGAGTATGGAACTCTTCATTATCAGTGATTAAAGCCCCTATTCTTAAACCACAGGCACTCCATATCTTTGATGCGGTATCGAGACTTATTCTTCTGCCCTCTATGCCAGGTACATCTGCATCAGTGATTCCCCAGATACTTATGAGGTCACTGTTAACATAATATAGTTCACGATAAGCTTCATCGCTAATCATCCACATATTATATTTTACGCATATTTTAGCAAGTTCTTTAAGAGTTGCATAGTCGTAGAGCTGCCCTGTAGGATTGTCGTAAGGGATTACAAGAAGTGCCCCGGGATTATTCTTTTTAATAGATTCTTCAATTTTGTCTAGTTCTGGAAGGCTGAACTTACCATCATCGTCTAAATGACGCTTTACTGTAACAGTTTTACGGCCAATTCTTTCTGCAAAAGAAATATAATTTGTATAGGCTGGGTCAATCATCATAAGAGGTTTATCATCAGTGCCGGAAGCTCCGCAAACACCAAGTAATAACATCTCAATACCAGTGGATCCACCATCGGTTACCTGAACAAATAATTTGCTAGTATCAAACCCTTGGCAATTGAGAATGTTTTTAAATGCATCCTGAGCCTCGGCTACACCGGCAGTACCTGAATATCTTACAGTACCCTTTGCAAATGGGCTTTCAGGTGAATCCAATGCAAACATTCTTTTCTGCATAGCAGGATTTGTTGGTAGGGAAACGTTTCCAATCGCTACGTTGACCAACTCAGGTTTAGCTTTACGCTCATTAAATTTCATTTGTCCAATTCTTACGGCTGATGGCATCCTTTTCTTAAAATGTTCCGATATTACTGGTTTATTCATAAAAAATACCCCCTAAAATTATAATTTATAAAATATTTAGCTTCTAAGAATATTATAACAGTAAAGTCAAATAATGGATGTAATTATGGTGCGATTAAATTTACTATCTGGTATTAGGATCGACTTTGAGGTGAAAGTAAGTATATATCCAGGAAAGTGACTAGATTTTATGTGATATAAATTAGAATCATTAAAAGATGTAATTTTTTCTCCATTGTTAATGTTATAATACTTATTGAAAAAGTTTAGAATGTAAGGGTGTTTATGTTTAGTATATAAAGAAAAACTATGTGCATGTACATAACTGACAGTAAATTTTCGCATAATATTTTCTATGGTATTCCATAGGTTAACAGGAGCTACTAAACTGCTTAAAAAAATCTAAACAATTTTAAACAAAAGTGAACATATTTAGTTGTTCATGCAGTGAACGTTGCTTTCAAGCTTAAGTGAGTGTAGCATCTGAAAAGATCGTAGCACGATGAACTACGTGAAATGACAGGTTAAAGACGTACCTTTAGATGTACTTCAGTCTGATGCTCTACGATAATGAGGAGGAAAATAATCTAAGGTTTTGCTACGGCTTAATTATGATTAGACACACCGAAATTCAGTGCACCATCATTTTACATTGGCAAGAAGAAAAATTTCCCGTAAGGAGGTTGACTAGAAATGGTCGAATATTCATTTGTACTGGACTTAGCTGGCAACAGACTAAGCCCATGCAACAAAAATAAAGCTTATTACCTTATTAGAAATAAAAAAGCCAAAATGCTTAATAAATTTCCGATGGTAATACAATTGTTTAAAATAGTTAAGGAGAATAACAATAATAAAACTAAAACCTATCTTGGAATTGACGATGGGAGTAAACATGTTGGGCTAGGAATAATTCAAGATTGTAATAACAAAGTAAAACCAATTTTTAAGGGGACTATAGAACTTAGAGATGACGTTTCTAAAAAAATGGCTATAAGAAAAGGGTATAGGACATATCATAGATATCATAAAAGGTATAGAGAAAAGAGATTTGATAATAGGCAATCATCTAAAAGAAAAGGTAGACTTGCTCCAACGATAATGCAAAAGAAACAATCCATTTTACGAGTTGTAAACAAAATAACCAAATGGATTAAGATAGATTCGATATATTTAGAAAATGTGTTAATAGACATACGAGTTCTAACTGAAGGTAGAAGTCTATACAAATGGCAATATCAAAAATCTAATAGACTGGATAATAACATTAGGATAGCGGCACTCATGAGAGATAACTTTACTTGTGTTGATTGTGGTTCTAAAGAAAATTTACAAGAACACCACATTAAACCAAGACGTGCTAAAGGAGCCGACAGCATACATAATGTTGTAACATTATGCAAGTCCTGTCACACAAAAACCTTTGGCAGAGAAATCGAGTTAATAGATCAATATTTAGCTATAATAAAAGGTAGAAAATTAAATCTTAGTGATGCATTGCATGTTATGCAAGGTAAAAAAAACTTACAGACTGAACTTAAAAAAATAGCCCCATTATATTTAACTACGGGTGGCGATACTGCAAACCATAGAAATGATTGGGATATAGAAAAAACACACTCAAATGATGCTTTAGTTATATGTAACGTAGATATCAAAAAAAATAATATTGATATCAAAGACTGGCAAATATCACCTTTACGTAAAAAATCTAAGGGTGACGCAGAGCTAATTGTAAAAGGATTTAAGCATAGAGATTATGTAAAGTATACCAAGAAAAATGGAACCGAGTATATTGGATATATTACAGCATTATACCCAAGTAAAAATCAATTTAACATGACACGAACAAATGGTGAGATATTAAAAAGATATGGTCTAAAAAGCTTGAAACTATTATCGAGACCAAAATGTATACGGTGGATATAATATTAAAAATAAGGAGGTGAACTGGTTAATTAAGTCAAATGTATAATTATGTTCAGATTTAATTAACCAGGATAAAATTTTGTATAAGAAAATAGGACCCACATTTGATTATAAAACAAAAAAAGAGTTTCCAAGTAAGTTGATGGATTGGATTGGCGATGTTTTTTACGATATTCTTCCGGAACACGGATATGAGATACGTGATGAGCAAATATATACTGCTTTTCAGCTTGCTGATGCAGTTTGTAATAAAAAAGTTCATCTGGCTGAGGCTGAGGTCGGTACCGGAAAGACATTCGCCTACTTACTCACTGCAATTGCCTACGCTGGTTTTAGCGGAAAACCTGTAGTAATTGCATGTGCCTCAACAGCACTTCAGGAACAGCTGGCAGGGCCAAAGGGAGATATTCAAACACTTTCCCGAATACTGGGATTAGAAATAGATGCGCCAATGGCAAAGGATCCTCGTCAGTATGTTTGTGATGAGAGAGTTAGTGGAATAGGGGGAATGTTTGGCGATGCGACAGCCTCTGATGAGATTAATCAATGGTTAGCCAGGACTACAAAAGGTGAACGCTCAGAAATGCCGCATATATCCGATAGTGTATGGAGACAGATTGGATGGGATGAGACTATGCCCTGTGATGCCTGTCCCAGAAGAGGCTTTTGTAAGCTTGTTAAGGTAAGGGAACATTACAGATCTTCCAAGGATTTAATTATCGCTGATCATAATATCTTTTTTCAGGACCTCTGGACAAGGGATGAAAGAATTGCAGACGGTAAAATGCCTATGCTTCCAGATTACTCGCTGGTGATTTTTGATGAAGGGCATAAAGTCATACTGCCGGCAGCCATGGGTGCTGGAAGACAAATTCATAAAGAGGATATTGATAATATTATCCTTTCGATAGAGGAAATCCAGGGAGCAAGAACTTCACTGGTTGTAAGTGCAATTGCCTTGGACCAGGCCAATTCTAACTTTTTCGAAAAAC
This sequence comes from Clostridium sp. CM036, assembly GCF_055081135.1. Lineage (NCBI taxonomy): Bacteria > Bacillati > Bacillota > Clostridia > Eubacteriales > Clostridiaceae > Clostridium > Clostridium sp. CM036. The sequence continues at coordinate 532,697 of NZ_CM143652.1, forward strand.
TTAATCAAAACGTAATAGATGATGAGCAATCAGAGCGTCTGGGGGTTCGCACCGATGATATACTTCTGAAAGCAGCTGATACTTTTCATAAGGCACTAGATCGGTTGCTTTTAGATATACAAATTGAGGAAGAGCTATACATAGACGCGCTACCGGAAAGCACGTTACATACCTTTGAAATTCAAATAGAACTATCAATTACAGCCTTAGCTAGGTTTGGTAGGAATAAAGGTAGAGAGGTTATTACTTGGGTAGATAGGGCAGACGGCAGCTTTTGGGTAGTTCCGCGGAATTTGAGCAATATGCTAGATAAACATTTATTTTTGAAAAAATTGCCTGTGGTGTTTACTTCAGGAACTTTAAGTGATAAGGGGGATTTTGGTTACCTTATGAGGACTCTTGGCTTAAAAGATCCAGCAATATCAACGGTTGGAAGTCCCTTTGATATTGAGGAACAGGTGGTGGTTTATTTACATCAGCCATCCTTTGAGGCTACTTCCAGTGCCAAGTTTTCACGCAAAATCAAACAATTACTATGTTTGCTGAAAGAAAATGGAGGAAGAGCGCTGATACTTGTTAACTCTTTGAAGGAAGTCAGGAAAATAAGAAATGAAATTAGTGGCTATGAGTTACCTTTTGAAGTTTTATGGGAGGATAAAGGTGAGCGAGGACATCTTGTCCAAAAGTTTCGTGCGGAAGTTACATCTGTATTAGTAGGTTCTACTTTTTGGGAGGGAATTGATGTGCCCGGGGAGTCTTTATCTCTCGTTGTAGTTTGGCAGCTTCCCTTTCCTTCCTTAGACCCTTTGATTGAAATGAGGCGCAAAGAAGCAGAAGAAGAGGGGATGAATCCACTTATAACCGTTGATTACCCTGAAATGGGATTGAAGTTAAAACAAGGTTGTGGCAGATTAATTAGAACTAAGGATGACCGTGGAGCAATAGCTGTCATGGACCAAGTAATAGGAACCCCATGGGAAAAGGTGGTTATGAGGGCTCTACCTAGAGGATCGAAAATCAAAACTTTGGAACATAGGGATATTTAAAATACCACACCTTCTTCAACAGATTCAACACAAGGATCTAACCAGAATTGCGCTGAACAACTATGCGATTTATCGGGTACAGAGTAGAAGATAGTAAGGTATATCTCTAAGATTGGATCTATTACCATTCGTGCTTATGTTCTTAAGAAATAAGCCAATGATATTAAAAGTGTCATTGGTTTATGTTATAATTTTTTTGAGTTAAGGATGTGTATTAAGTGAAGAACTTATAGCTAATTATGGGAAAGGATATAGTCAAGCAAATTTATTTAATATGCTTAGGTTATACGATATATTTTAAAATCATATCTTATTTTTTATAAAAAATATAACTGAAAAAGAGGTATAAATTATGATAAAACCAATTGTAAAAGATATATTGTTTTTAGGACAAAAATCAGAAGAGGCAACTAAAAATGATATAGTAGTAATTGATGATTTAATAGATACATTAAGTGCAAACTTAGAGCATTGTGTTGGATTGGCTGGTAATATGATTGGAGAAAAAAAGCGTATATTGGTATTTACTGTAGACAACCTTATTGTGCCTATGATAAATCCAGTTATATTAAAAAAAGAAAAGCTTTATGAAACAGAAGAAAGTTGTTTATCTTTAATTGGCTTTAGAAAAATGAAGAGATATGAAATGATAGAGGTGGAGTATCTTGATAGAAATTTTAACAAGCAAAAGCAAGTGTTTAATGGGTTTACAGCACAAATAGTTCAACATGAAATGGATCATTTTGAAGGTGTAATAATCTAATTGAATATTTGAAGAAGCAAAAAAATGTACAGGCAGCCTATTTGCAACTAATGGTAAAGGAAAGTGAACAGAGTTATTTAGTAGTAGATTTTATGGGTTATAGGAGAGAAATATTTGATGGAATAAGTAATGTTGCAATGAGTCACTTAAAAGGTATTTTTATTGACTTGGTACCCTATGATTCTGAGTTTGGAAGTAGTACGCAAATAATATTGAACCATTCTATAAAAAGAAAAAATTTGGATTTTTTTAAAATAGAAATGCTAATTGTAGAGTTTTACAGTAAAGTAATTAAATTATTTCTTATTACTCAAATACCCATTAGGCTAATAATGGGCAGTCGAAAAAATGTGTAACACTTTATATGTGTACTGGGTATCAACGATATCTGAAGACATTTCTCAGTTAAAGAGTTATGTCAAACTTGTTAAAAAATGCGTCACAGTTGATTTAATAATAAAAAATGTTATAAATTTTTAAAAACAATATTTAATGATATTATATTCCTAAACAATAAAATTTAATAGTTAACCAGATTAGGGGGTGCATTATGCCAAAAAATGACAATATGCTAGCAATTTTATGGATGCTGAATTCAGGTACAAAAATAACTGCAAAGCAAATATCCGAAAGGTTAGAAATAAACATACGATCAGTTTATCGTTATATGGATGCACTGTGCGTTAGTGGAGTGCCAATAATATCGGAGCCTGGTCATAACGGCGGATATAGTTTGCTTAACAATTTTATCCGAGCACCCCTGTTTTTTGATCTTGAAGAGAAAAAATCACTTTTGCATGCTGCTGTTTTTGCAATGGAATCAGGATATCCTTTTATGGAATCATTAAATAGTGCAACATCAAAGTTAAAGATGTTTTCGAATCAAGAACAAGAAAAAGTTCTCAATCGTCATTTAGTTGGATTTGAAGTAGTGAGCCGTATTTGCGATCCAGCTGTCAAACCTATATTAATGGAACTCGAGCAAGCTGTTGCAAATGAATGCTCTATGGAAATTGAATACTGTACAGGTTATGAAGGGCATCCCAAGCATAGGGTTGTTGACCCCTATGGGATGCTTTACTGGAACAATAAATGGTACGCTATTGCATTTTGCCATCTTAGGAATGAAATTCGCAGCTTTAGGGTAGATAGAATAATAAATATTATAAGCACTAAAAATACGTTTAAGCGTCCTGAAGCTTTTTCGGCACGTGAGTTTTTTACAGAAAGCTTATTATCGAATATAGAAAGTAAAGTAGGACTTTGCACTTTAGTAATTGAGGGCAAGTCAGAAGCATTGAATGACCTTTGTGCACATTGGTTTTTAGGATATCATCTGATAGAACGAACTGAATGCAGAGCGAATTTTTTAATGGATGAATACTCAATCCATACCTATGTTCCTCATATTCTACTTCCATATGGTAAATCAATAAAGGTGCTTGAACCAAATAGTTTTAAAGCTGCTATGGCATCAATTCTTAAAGATTTGCTGGACTATTATCTCCACTGACTGAATTTGTCAGTAAAGATAATATATAATTGATTAAGATGGAGCTTGAAACCATCCTGTGATAAATAGTACTAATGAAATGAAAGTGGAGGAATAGAAAATGAAAAACAAAGTATATCTTTATGTATTTGATACAATGGCAGACTGGGAAATAGGTTATTTAAGTACTGAAATCAATTCGGGAAGGTACTACAAAAAGGGATTAATGCCTCTAAAAATAGTAACTGTAGGAATTAACAAGAACCCTATTACTACAATGGGAGGTCTAGAAATATTGCCAGAAATTGAACTTAAGGAGTGTAGTATTGAAGAGACAGTTGCTTTGATTCTACCTGGTGGGAATACATGGACAGAAGCAATTCATGCTCCCATTATAAGAATGGCTGAAGAATGTTTAGAGAAAGGTATTGTTGTAGGGGCAATTTGTGGTGCTACAATAGGACTTGCTATGGAAGGAGTATTAAATAAGCGAGCCCATACAAGCAATGACCTGGGATATCTTAAAATGGTCTGTCCAAGCTATGCAGGAGAAAAATATTATAAGCAAGAATACGCAGTAACTGATAGAAGTTTGATTACTGCCTCTGGAATAGCTCCTCTTGAATTTACTTTGCACATATTGAAAATTCTAGAGGTGTTTTCACCACAAACCTTAGATTCTTGGTACAATCTTTATAAAACTCAAGATGCAAAATATTTCTTTGAGTTGATGAGCTCGATTCAATAGTAGAAAATTGAGTGAATCAAAGTTATTTATATAAATATAAAAGTATAAAGTCAAATGCGGAGTTGGAGATTATTATAGATTTGCAAGTGAGTCTGTTTCAAAGTTTATGTAAACTTCCAGGATTGATATAGAATAAATATAAGTCATGGAGTTTTTTCATGGAAAGAAGTTAATACTACTCTGAAAGCTTATGAACCAAATATATCTATGATTCTTCAAAGGTTAAAAGAACGCTATAAGGGGTAGAGCCAACATTTCTCTTATTCACACCAACAGGAACAAAAAACGACTATAAATCAAGTAATATCAAGAAAAATTCTATTATATTATTAGCAATGCAAATACTCACTACCAATCACGAGAACTTAAATTGTTGATAGAAAAAATATCGAAAGCCATTAAGGAAAAAAATATTTAATTCACTATGGAAGATAAGCATTATTTCTATTAAACCATGTGTCATATTCTTCTTATAGTACGTCATAACAGCCACAAAATAGTAGTTCCATTTTGGATTTATAGTTCATCGAAAATGCTGTCTTGTGGCTGTTTTTTGCACGAATCGTTGCCGTACCCCGTATACCTTTACGTAGGGTTTTTGCTTTCGCAGTTACATCTTACAAAAATATAGCAATACAATTTCTAAAATAACCTTGTTTTTTAATTTTTTAAGTCGATATATATCATAGGACGGTTATATTTCTAATAAGTTTTGTTAGTCATTACATTTGAAAAGAGGTTAATATGAGTATTTCAATATCAGGTTCAAGCAAAATACAGTCTATTAGCTTTAATAATTATGATATGATTAAATATATATTTTATGATAAATTTATAAAATATTGCGGTGCTATGAAAATTTATGAATTAATGATAATATTTATTGAGGAAACGTAATAAAAACAAGGGCTTAATAATAATGAAAGAATTATAGAGGGGTGTAATTATGTTCAGAGAAATGAGAAGAAAAAAGCAGTTATTGTCCAAAGAAGAAACAATTGAAATTCTACAAAAGTGCACATATGGAGTTTTAGGTGTAACAGGCGATGATGATTACCCATATACCGTTCCCGTAAGTTATGCTTATAAAGACGGAAAACTCTTTTTTCATGGTGCAAAAGAAGGGCATAAGATTGACAGCATAAAAAGGAATGATAAGGTGACATTTTGTGTCATAGAAAAAGACGAAGTAATACAAAAAACTTTTACTACCCATTTTCGTAGTGTGTCTGTTTTTGGTAGAGCAAGGATTCTTACAGAAGATGACGAGAGGAGATATGCCATTGAAAGTTTAGTTGAAAAGTATTCACCTGACTATATTGAAGAAGGACAGCGAGAAATTGAAAGTGAATGGAATAGAGTATGTTTACTTGAAATCAAAATCGAACATATAACAGGTAAAGCAGCTATAGAAATCGTAAATAATAGGCAGAATTAGGTCACAATATGCTTCTAAGTAGTCACAAGTAAACCCATACCTAATGATATGGGTTTACTTTATTAAGTGTATATGGAGGTGTGTAATGAAACTAACGGCACTTATTGAAAATAAAGCTACTGGTAATTTGAGTGGGGAACATGGACTTGCTGTTCATATCGAATACAATGGAAAACAGTATCTTTTAGATACTGGTGCATCAAATAAGTTCCAGAATAATGCCAATAAACTAGGCATAGATTTAAAAAATATTGATACTGCTGCGTTATCACATTGTCATTATGACCACTCTGGTGGATATGTTGGATTTTTTTCTGAAAACAGTAAAGCAAAAGTATATCTCCAAAGCGCAGCAAGGGAACTGTATTATGCCAAACTAGGATTGATTAAAATATATAATGGTATTCCACGAGGCATTTTAGATACATATAGTGACCGATTTGTCTTTGTAGATGGAGATTATGAAATTGATGAAGGTGTATGGTTAATTTCTCATAAAACGATTGGGCTAGCAGCACGGGGAAAGAAAGCACATATGTATCGAAAAACAGAAAAAGGATTTGTTGCCGATGATTTTCAGCATGAACAAAGTTTGGTGTTTGAAGTAGAGAACGGTTTAGTTATTCTAAATAGTTGCTGTCATGGGGGCGTTGATAACATTATTGAAGAGGTAATGGAAACGTTCAACGGAAAGGAAGTTCTGGCTATAATCGGTGGTTTTCATTTAATGGGGATTATAGGCACCAAGTCTATGAGTGGAAAACCGGAAGAGGTTAGAGCATTAGGAAAACGACTATTTGATTTGAATGTAAAGCATATATATACTGGTCATTGTACTGGTAATCCTGCTTATAAGGTATTGAAAGAGAAACTGGGAGAACGGTTGCAATATTTTAGTACGGGAACCACAGTTGAACTATAAGATTATGAGCAATAATGTGAAGCTGGAAAAATGAACACTTAATTGATGAGTGTAGGGAAAAAGAATAACGGCGATACGTCGAATTTGTAGAGTTATGCGAAGTAAGGTTAATTTATATTTTATGAGGAGGAGTTCATTATGGCTGATTTAAAAAAGAGTAACGATAGAAAAAACATCAATGAAAACAAAAAGAACTCTAAAAATGGGTCTTACCTTGCTATTGGGATTAGTCTCGGTGTTGTATTTGGATTATTAATTAATAATCTGGCTATTGGTATTGCTATAGGGGTTGCTAGTGGAGCAGCAATAGATGCGAAAATAGCGAACAAAAATAAGAAACAACAATAAAGTTAATAAGTATAATCCGTAATTATAGTTAATTCATACTTTTTTTATAGTGTTAACTAACTAGAGTAAAAAACACTCTAGTTTTATTTTATTTGAGAGTATCTAAAATGGTCGTTTATGGTCTCTTTTATCCATATAATTCCTTAACGTTGGTTTTGTCGGATTATCTATACTACACCACATAGAAATGGCTTAGACAATTTAGTTTTTTGGCTAATAATATATTGTGTTAAATAGAATATTTTAAGAGAAGTTGCTCTAAGGGTCTGCTACTTTTTGAATACTAAATGTTGAGGAAGATAAGATATAAGGCAACATAACTATTGAATTTGGAAATTGAATAATCCGGTATTAAAAAATGAAAATATTTACTATTATAGGAATGTAGAAATATGTATAATATGCTATAATTTCTATAGAGTTAGGTCGAAGGTGTATAAATTAGTTACTACTATAGAATCTATACTATAAATAAAAAGGGGGCACAATATGTCAAGGGAAAATAAAGTGGACAAAGGGTTTGAACCTAACGATAATGGCTGTAACAGCGGACTTTTTTCAAAAGATGGGTGCAGAAGTAAGTAAAGGCTTTTATAAAAAATATGATGAAAAAGATGAAAACGGAGAAATAAGTGTTTGTACGAGAAAGGCGTGGGAAAAGGTATGGTCTGAGCATAAATCGGGCGATATACATAGAACCTTTACAGCAGATTTTGAGAGCACTGTTCCAAGTGAATATACGAAAGATGGCAAAGCACATTGCTATTTGTATGTTGCAATTCAGTAGATTTAGAAAACATAAGTGGGATTATGAGAAATGTGTAGCGTGTGTACATGGTGACATGAATAGTTGTAAATAAATCTGAAGAAAGTAGGTATGTATTATGATATCTGAAATTCCCATACCTAAAGGAGTGGGCTTTTCGCCAAACAATTGTAAATTAAACAATGATGAAATAGAAATTCACATTGAAGAGCAAAAGCAGTTCGCAGAATAATAAATACACAATTTTTTTAAACTGCATCACAATGTTTATTTATAACGAAGCTAATATATTTATTAATAGAATCTTTTATTAATATAGAAAGGAGAAAATTAAATGGAGTTAAGTACAGAACGTTTAAAAATTATACCTTTGACACTTCACCAGTTTAAATTATTGCTTGATGGAATTGATAAAATGGAGAAGGAGTTAAAGTTAAGTGCTTCAAATGAATGTTTAGATGGACATACGCAAGAAGCAATGGAGGGATTATATCAAGAAGCTGTAAAAAATAAAGTTAGATATTTTTGGTATACAAATTGGCAGATTATCTTAAAATCAGAAAATAAGGCTATTGGTAGTGCTTGTTTTATGAAATGTCCAGATGAAAATGGTGAGGTTGAAATAGGATATGGTATCAATAGTACTTATCAAAATAATGGGTATATGACTGAGGCAGCACAGGTTATTTGTGAGTGGGCTATTAGTCAACATGATGTTTCTATTATCATTGCAGAAACAGAAAAAGACAATATTGCTTCACACAGAGTTTTGCAAAAATGTGGAATGGAAAAATATAAGGAAACAGACGAGGAAATTTGGTGGCGTATGAAAGTTGCTGAATAATATAATATTTAATAAAAGGTAGAATTGGAGTTACAGTTTAGCGAGGAGTGTTTATTATAAAAACTAAGGAATTAACTATAGCAGCCTTAGTCATGGCGATGTATATAGTAATAATGTATTTAACACAAGGGTTTTCATTCGGACCTTATCAAATAAGGATGGCAACAAGTTTATATGCTTTAGGGTATATATATCCATTTTTAATAGTTCCTATGGGAGCTGCAAATTTATTAAGCAATACATTAATGGGTGGCTTAGGAGTATTCGATATGATAGGTGGAACAATGGTGGGGATCATAACAACAACATTAATATATCTTATCAAAAGATTTAATTTAAATAAGTGGCTGATTGTTGTTCCAATAGTATTTATTCCAGGCTTATTAGTACCTACATGGCTTTCATATCTATTACATATACCATATTTCGCATTAGCCATTAGTCTTTGTATAGGTCAAATAATACCCGGTATAGTAGGTGTAATTTTAATAAAAAGGTTAAAATGTTAAGACTTAATACAAATATAGTTCGTCATAACCAAATGTAAGAATTATTAAAGAGATAGATTATTTGGGCAGGTTGTGGCTATAATGTGAAGCTGGAAAAATGAACACTTAATTGATGAGTGTAGGGAATATAAGAAATATCTGAAAGGTCATGGTTATACAAAGCTATCCCTCAGTTAAAGAATAACGGCGGATATGTCTAACTTGTATAATAAGACTAAGTTTAGTTTAGGAGAATTTTTAGGGGGAGTGGTATACAGGTGAAGTTTATAGACATGGAAAATTGGGAAAGAAAAACTCATTACAATTATTTTAAACAACTTGATTATCCTCATTTTAATATTTGTGGGAATGTTGATATTACTGAATTTTATAGATTTATTAAGGAAAAAGATAATCCGTTTTTTATATCAATGTTGTATGTTGTTACAAAAACAGCAAATAGCATAAAGGAATTTCGTTATAGGATAAGAGAAGATAAAATAATTGGACATGAAATCGTCAGTCTTCTTTTACATTAATAACTTCAAATGAAATATTTAGTTTTTGTACAGCTGAATTTATAGATGGATTTAAAGAATTTAAGATTAACACATCAAATGAAATAGAAAGAACAAAAAATAATGTAAGTATTGGAAATGGAACAGGTCGTGATGACCTTATATATACTACAAGTATTCCATGGGTTTCATTTACTAGTATAACTCACCCAATTCAAATGAACCCTGTTGCTAGTGTCCCAATAATAGCATGGGGTAAATACTTTGAGGAAAATGAAAAGATAAAGTTACCACTATCTGTTCAAGTACATCACTCACTGGTAGATGGCGCACATGTTGGACATTACTTTAATAAAATTCAAGAAATTTTAGATAATCCTGTAAAGTATCCATAATATTTACCTTTAGATAAAATAATTTTATATTTATGCAGTTGGTTTTCAATGTTCTTAAAGTTCGTCTATAATGATTAACTTCTTTTTTTTTGGTAAATTATACTTTATATACTTAATGTTCATTACAATAGATATGATTATAGATGCAAAAACTACAACTACGACTAAAGGTTGTGCCGTACCATCTGAATTGGACATAGGTATATAAACATATTGAGATAGAACAACAAATATAAAAATGCTAAAGTTGTGTAACATATGAAAAATAATACAGTTTACAATATTCTTGGTTTCTATATATAATAATGCACTTAACACACCCATAAAAAACCTACCTATAAAGTTTAAATCAAAGTGTACTATTGCAAATATTGTCGCAGATATTAAGATTGCAAGTCTGATACCCGTCTTAAATGTTAATTTATTTAACAATACCCCTCTAAAAAACAACTCCTCAACTATTGGCGCTGTTGTTACTCCAAATATTAAATAGCTTAAAGTCAGACCTGTAGCAGTTACATGTGTACCTACTAATAAAATAAGACCTACTCCAATGTAAAGACCTATATTCAATAGGTATAATCGAGCTATCTTTTTATAACTTATTTCTTTAATGCAACTAACTAAATCGTTTTTCATTGCATTGTTACCTCTAAATACCAGTAGGCTAACAAAAACTAACAATATAATATTTAACATAATTTCAGCTACGTACTTATCTTTCAAATATATATTGTCAATAATAGGTATCTCTAATAATAAAAAAGTTAAAGACCAACATAAGTTGTAATAAGTAAGGACGGCGAATTAATTCAAGTTTGCATTATATTTATTTAATAAATGTATCGAACATCCATTTATTAAATTTTTCATTCTCTTCAAATTGCGGATAATGAGCTGATTGTTCAAAGACAATAAATTCTTTTTTATCCGTTTTAATCATATCAAAATATTTTTTTGCTGCACTAGCTGAAGTCATATAGTCATATTTACCCATGATGAAATAGCATGGTAATTTAAGTTTTGTTACTATAGTTGGTAAAGGATTTTTTAATAAATCCTTTACCAAAATCTTTTGAGATAAGGATATCCCATAGTCATAACGGATAACATCTAGCAAGTTATACTCACTACTGAATAAAAAACCTATACTATTATTATCGGGGGCATCAATAAGTCTTGAAGCCCCACCATATTTAATAACATAAGATCGTGGGGTATACATATTGCCATTTTTGATTTCTTTAGTTAATCCTTGTAGATACAAAACATCATCTGTATTGGCAGCATTTTGAGCTTGATTAATACAGTAATTCAAACTGTCGATCTCACTTTCTGTTGTATCGCTCATCTGTCCAATGCCAATATATGCTTCATATTTTTCAGGAGCTTTATAGGCAGCTTGCATTGCAATATATGTACCAAAAGAATGACCAATCAGTATTACCTTTTTTTTGCCAAGACGTGCTGAGATATAATCCGTCATATCCAATAAGTCCTTAACCAATAAGTCTGGTGAAAGGTTCGAATAGTCCTCAGAAAGATGATATGATTTTCCACTAGCTCTTTGGTCGTAATTAACAACTGTAAATTTGGTTTCCAATAAATTTTGGTATTTATCAGCATATGGTATTTCCGGACATCCAGGTCCTCCATGTACAAAAATAATAACTGGATTAGTCCTATCATTACCGCGTATCATAATTTCATGATTACTTCCATTTATCTTTACTTGTTCTAATACACTTATACTGTTTTTACCTTTTATATGCGGAGTCCATGTAGGAAAGAGAAGTGCCATTATTGGCAATACTATAATAATTACTCCGATATGTATATAAATTTTCATCAATTTTTTTTCATTTTTCATCTAAGATACTCCTTTAAAATTGCTAAAGTTATTAATTAGTGTTCAAATTTTTAGAACTTTTATTTACCGATTTCATAATTCCTGCTATTGCAAACGACGCAGTCATTCCAAATAACAAAATGAATATAATCATATGTATATTCCCATTCATATATTCGTCACTCCAATCATGAAAATTGTATTTAAATCCAAATACAGAAGGTTCAAGCCCCAATACCATATTTATCAGACCTTGTATAAAAAATTCAAATACAGAAATTACAGCGAAACATCCTGAAGTCTTCAGTAACCCATTGATTCTAGAATATCTAATAATAAGCATCATACTCCACAGAACAATCAGACATAATAACGTAATCGGAAGACCCTTCGTTAAAAACCATCCTCCGCCTGTATACATATCGCATACAAAAATCAGTAATAATAGTAACACGGTATCTACCATAAAACACAGCAATACTTTTTTATTTGCCAAGGACTCCGGAAGCCATATGCGATTTAGTATAATTGGTAGAAAAACAACCGTCATACCAAACAGCAACGGTATAAATGTCACAAAGAACCAGTCTCCATCCGTATAAATGCAGCAAGTCATCAAAAGAAGAACAAGCGAAGTAAATAAAACTCCTAGCGTGATCTCTCCACGATACTCAGTCACCAAAACAGGCAGCAGTGTTAACGTAAATGCAATCAATTCTGCAGCCAGCACAATAAAAAACCACGACAACATATGTTGAACAGCCAGATTACATATAAAACATACTAATAAAGATATTCCATACACAAAAAATAACGTATATTTATATCTGTTTACTATTTTTATATATTTTGTGGCTAATTTTTCTGTAGCTCTTGCTTGAAGGTCTTCACTGGCGGTCAACAGTTCATGTTCGTTAATCTTAAGCACCTCACAGATATCACTTATAAGGGTGATGTCAGGATAAGAGATTCCCCTTTCCCATTTTGAAACTGCAGATTCTGTTACAAATATTTTCTCCGCGAAACTCTTCTGAGTCAATCCTGCTTCTTTCCTTTTTTGCGTAATAAATTCACCAAATGACTTTTTATCTTCCATAGAAATTCCTCCTAGTATTTTTTCACTTCCAATACTATACTTACCATTTCCCTATGTCAACGAAACAGCCCGATTTAGCAACTGGACTATCAAGCCAGTCGGCTACAACACTGCATTTACAGGCATCTTTTCTATAAGAATACAATTGAAGATGTGTATTTATCTTCAACGTACAACACACTGTGTGTAAAGGGAGTATAACTAATAAAGCTAAAATATGTTCTTTTTAACGTATCAAGGCATGTGGAGTGCTGTTCGCTACCCGTAAGAAAATAGAGGTATGATAATTAGAAAAAGATAGTAAAAACTTTGTTATAAGGTTTTGCTATCTTTTTTGTTAGGCTAGTAATTTAGATGGAGCGGTTTTAGTTTAAATCGTAGATAGAAGTAAAAGAAATATTAAAGGTAAAATAAAGAGATTATGATAAAATTTGTAGTATAATTAAGGTATATGTTAATTGATGAGGGTAGGGAATATTGGAGTCGGCTGAAAAGTCATGTTTTACAGACATTTCTCTTCGTAAAAGACCGGCGATATGTCGAACTCGTAGTTTAATACAAAGTAAAGATTATTAATAAAATGTGAGTATGGAAGTGATAAAAATGATAAGGCAGATAGAAAGAGATGAGATTAAAGTATGTGTACAAGTAATCAGAAAAAGTTTTGGAACGGTAGCACAAGAATTTAATCTTACAAAAGAGAATTGTCCAGGGAATGCAAGTTTTATGAAAGTTGAAAAATTATATAAGCAGTATGATGAAGGTCGACCAATGTTTGCGTGTCTTGATAATGGTATCATTGTAGGTTATTTTTCGCTTGGCAAGAATGATGGTGGGAGTTTTGAACTGAATAATCTTGCTGTATTGGTAGAATATCGCCATAAAGGTTATGGCAGAGAAATGATTATTTTTGCAATGGATAAAGTCAGAGAAATGGGAAGTAATAAAATGACTATTGGAGTAATTGAAGAAAGTACGAAATTAAGGAATTGGTACAGTGGGTTAGGATTTATACATACAGGTACAAGAAAGTATAAACATTTACCTTTCACAGTGAGCTTTATGAAAATTGGACTTTAGACTTCTATAGTAAGAAATACTTCAAATTACGCTTCAGGAAATATGAGAGGAAAAGCTTTGAATTTCTTGGATTTGAATTTCGATGGGGAGTTTCTCTTAAAGGAAAAGATACAATAAAAAGAATAACTAGTAGGAGCAAACTAAGAAAATCAATAAAGGCGTTTATTTATGGTGTAAACAAAATCGTTATAAGAGAATTAAAAAGATAGTGGCAATGTTAAATTCTAAATACAGAGGATATTTCAACTATTACGGAGTAATAGGAAATAGTAAGGGACTTAGTGAGTTCTATGGACCATCCCTAAAAATATTGTATAAATGGATGAATCGTAGAAGTCAAAGAAAGAGTTTCAACTGGGAAGGGTTTAATAAAAAGATGAATTGGTATCGACTAATTAAACCTAGAGTATTGGGAAGAGCAGAAACACAAATGAGAATCGAAACCTGTTTTGATTGATTTGATTACGGAAGCAAATATATTTGAAGAGCCCGGTGCGGTAGTTCCGCACGCCGGGATCTGTACGGGGCGTACTGGGTGACTAGTACGTTTACCGTGACATTCTACGATAAATGAACAAGTGTATAAAATTGCGTATTATTGGAGGAGAAATGAATATAGGATTGGTTAGACATTTTAAAGTTAATTGTTATACAAAGATGTTTATGACATCAAATGATTTTAAGCAATGGGTAAAACAGTATGATAATAGTAATGTTATAGAAAATAAATTTAAAATAGGAAACATAAAATGGGACAAATGTTTTTCAAGTGATTTATCAAGAGCCATTAAAACTTCACAATCTATTTTCAAAGGTGAAATAATAAAAACTCAATTATTAAGAGAAGTGCCTATGGCCCCGATATTTAATACCAATATAAAAATACCTTATATATTTTGGTGTATAAGTGGAAGATTTGCCTGGCTTTTTCAGTGCAAATCTCAAATAGAAAATAAAAAAGATACTCAAAAACGAGTGAATGAGTTTTTGGATAGTATTAAGGATGAATCAAATAACAATATATTAATTGTTTGTCATGGTTTCTTTATGAACACATTACAAAAGGAACTTAAAAGTAGGGGTGCTAATGGACAAAATATAAAAAGACCTAAAAATGGTAAATTATATTTATATAAAAAATAATTAATTCGAATTTTTTTAAATTACGCCAAGAAATAAATACAAAAAGTATGTGGTAATAATTATATTATTAAATATATACTTTAGGTTGTAATTTTGTGTGGAGTTAATAATTATGAAGATATAAGGAGAATAAAAATGATAGATTTATTTAGAGCATTTTCTACAACAGAAGATTTTTTTTATGACGGTGCATTTATTGCTAAAGCAAAATATCAACGTTTTAAGCTAAAATTAAATGAAGAAACTTATAGAAATGAAGTTGTAAAAAGTAATAAAAGGCTTTGTATAGCCAACTGTAGTGGATATATTGAAAATGAAATTGCAGAGACATTAACAGTATATTTAATGATGAATGTAACTGTTAAAGAATCTGTTCAAACAGAAACTATTCAAGACGGGGAGACTTTATGGCGTAATTTCTCAAAAGAAGAAATCGCAGATTTTAGTCATCTAACAGGAGATACTAATTCTATTCATCTTTCTGAAAATCCTGTTGTGCAAGGCTTGTTTATTTTGAAAGAACTTTGTAACAAAACTCAAACAAATAAAATAGAAGTAAAATATATTTATCCTGTTTATGGTGATAATCCAATTTATTTAAAACATGAAGGAAATCTTACCAAGGGTTTTAGTAATGGTATATTATGCTTTCAAGCAACCCTATTTTAAAATGTTTTTAATTCGTAGTTTTCATAAAGTTCGGTGCGACAAGAAGTCGCTAAATAGTAGTGTTTCGTGAGAAACTGCGTTAGTTACTAAACGTATCCCCGCTCGAAACTGCACTCTGAGTAATCGGTTTGTAGGTTTAATGAGAAGAAGAAAAAGATAAAGTCAGAAAAATTGAAAAAGAACTTAGATTCAAAGAAAAAGCTTTAGCCGAAACAGCGGCACTTTTAGTACTAAGAAAAAACGTCCATGCGATTTTGGGGGACCAAGAGGAACACTAATCAGTGCCTCAGATCGCATTAAAGCTTTAAAACTGATTAATGAAGCGGTGCAAGCTGGTGCTCGGGTGAGCCCATGCTGCAACGAAGTTGGAATATCGACTAGGACCTATGAATGATGGTCGCTAACGCCAGAATCCACGGAAGATAAACGTCCCATAGTACATAGGAATCCCCCTAAAAACAAGGTTAGTGATGAAGAAAGAGCTGAGATTCTACAAGTTATAAATAGCCACGAGTATGCTGATTTAGTACCTGCACAAATAGTTCAAAAGCTTGCTGATCAGGGAATTTACATTGCTTCAGATGGTTATGAAGTTTGGGAAACAGAGAATGCAGAGTATGCCCAACTCCTTGTTAAACGCGCCATTCTTTCTCAGAAAATATCAGGTAAGCCTCTTATACTTCACTCTGATAATGGAAGTCCTATGAAAGCTGCAACTTTCCTTGCTGCATTAGAGAAACTAGGGGTTCAGGGTTCCTTTTCAAGGCCTAGAGGATGCAATGACAACCCTTACTCGGAATCATTATTCAAAACAATGAAATATGTACCTTCATTCCCTAATGCTGGTTTTGTAAGCATTGCTGACGCAAGAGAATGGGTGACTAGGTTTGTTTACTGGTACAACCATGTTCATATGCATAGTGGCATCAAATATTTGACCCCATACCAGCGCCACCACTATAGTTTAGATAAAAATATCATAGAGAATAGAAAAAAAGTGTATGAAATGGCAAAGAGGAATCATCCTGAAAGGTGGAGTAGTAAAATCAGAAATTGGGATTTGCCAAAATATGTGGTATTAAATCCAATAAAGGAAGAAGAGCTTGTTTGAATAGAGAAGGTATCTTCATAAAAAGGTTAAAAATAAAAATTACGACAACTATGTTGACGAACTCCGCTATCACTTTATATTGTTAACATCCTTTAAAATTTTCTCAAGCTTTTCGATTGCTACAATTCGTTCGTTACACTTCTTGCTATCTAAACATAGATCAAAGCCTATTGACCTATATGCACCTTCCCTAGTTGTTTTGCAGATAGGTGAAACAAAGTTTACTTCATTTTCGCCAGCCGAGTGATTGCAAAGCACACATCTATGAGCGTTATTGGAACCATTACTTGAAATGCTACATGCCATACCTATAAGTTTACCATCCATATTATAAGTTACAAATAATTTTCTGATGGAGTTATCAATCCAACCTAAATATACATTCTTTGAATCCTGTGCATTTAAGTTAGGTAATTTGAATTTCTTTTCCTTTTTAAATAATCTACTAATTTGTGCATTTGTAATGTTTGGCATTCCATATACATATTCATTCAATTCAGCTAAATATTTATCGATGTGTAAGGGGGTGGTTATTTTACTAATATCAAGTAGTTCTTTTTCTTCCTCGGATAAATTCGTGAAAATATTTAATATTTGCAGGTGTTTCTATGCTTTAGTAACTTCAATAATATTAATATCTAGACAAACTCTGAAAGCATTATTTAAATCATATAAGCGCTTTCTTATATAATTATACTCATGTTTTTTAATAAAAGCTTTCATAAAATCTAGCACCTCTTTTCTAAAAAATTTATTTTTATTATGGAAGTAAATATAACATTACTTCCAGGTTCATTTTACCATAAGTCCGCTAACAAAAAGATGACTATTATTACTCCAAATGAAAGTAACAATAATCATCCTGATTTAAAATGTACTTCATATTCACAATGATTTTCTTTTGAACCTTGTCTTAAATTAGAAATGATAACTTCTATTGGATTGGCACAATGAAATCATAACATAGTTTAAAAGAAACATTCAATCTAATAAATAATTCTGTAATGATTATGAGCATAGAAGTTTTACTCCCCAGATTTTATGGTTTTAATTGAAAACTTTAAGAAAAGATAGTATACTATAAATATTATTTCTTAATATAATTAGAAGTTAGTATTTATGGAAGGTGTGAACAGTATGATTTACAAAAATGAATTAGGATTAAAATCAACTCCTTGCGAAGGCCATAAGAACTAAATCGGCTATGCTTTGCTTGGAGATTATTTGTTAAAATAGTTGATGTTGAATTATATGGTCTTGCTAAGCTCTTTTTGATTTATATTAGAGGGCTTTAGTTGTGCGCAATTATTCAGCATTAGGTGATTTAACAGATAATTTCATACATTCATTCCTTCCTTTGTATAAGAATGGAAACTGTTGCAAACGTAGTTTTGTAACAGTTTTTTTGGTCTTTGCTTCAACAAAAATAATTTTTTGGAGGAGTAAAGATATGAAATATAGTAATGCATACAAGGTTTTACCGATTGATATAGTAAAAGTTATTCAAGAATATGTGGATGGGGAATATTTATATATACCTAGAAAAGAAGAAGAACAAAAGAAATGGGGAGAACAAAGCGGCTCAAGAGATACTTTGAAAAAAAGAAATGCGGAAATTTATTTAAAATATATAAAAGGTTCTGAAATTTTAGATTTAGCTCAGGAATACTATCTTTCGGATAAAAGTATAAGAAGAATTATTACTCAGCAAAAGAAGATTACACTCGAAATTAATGCAGAATTATAAACGAGATCGAAATCGCCCTTTGATCATCAAATAATAATGATATGATAAAAATAAGTGTGTGTTCAGAAGTGAGAAATTTTATTTTAATGTTTAAACATCACTAGATGAATTTAATAGCTAAAGTATAAAGGGCTACTTCAAAATAGGTTTTTAATTATTCTGAAGCAGTTCTTTTTTAGACTATTAAAAGTCTAAGTTATAATCGCTACGGTGAACTTCTCTTTTGTATACCTATTTACCAAATTAAAGAATATACTTTTATAAATTAGAAAAAGCTGATTTAATAATAGTATACTCATTAATAAAAGGGACAAGGGGACAGTGGATATATGTCAATATCTTAGACATAAAAAGTTGAACTTTTTATGAAGCCTTTTTAGCCAAATCTTCACACTGTTGAGGCGTAATATACCCAATACTACTATGTATCCTTTTTATATTGTACCAAGCTTTTATATGTTCAAATGTTCCTAATCTTGCAGCGTCATAATCAAAATATTTAACATGGTAAACCTCTTCTTTTTTCAATGAGGCATGAAATGATTCAATGCAAGCATTATCATATGGGCAACCATTGGCACTAAATGAGAGTTTAATAATTTTAGTGCTATTTATATATGCTTTAAAAGCGCAGCTTGTAAATTGGCATTCCAAATCGCTATGAAGTATTAGCGTCTTGGTTGGCTTTTGTAGCGGTATAGCATTTTAACAGTCTGTAGAGCTAATGTAGTATCAATGAATTTAGACATAGCATGACTTATTATTTTCCCGCTATAAAGATCCATGACCGATGCTAAGTAGCATCAACTGACTTCTGAAAGTAGCAGTCTAGATGCAAAATGAGGAAAATAGCCAGGAAGCCTTGAAAGAGTGGTCTACAGATAGTATGCAAATGGAGTTGAAATGATTTGAAATTTAAATGTAAAATGTAGCCTAACAGTTCTGTTAGGCTACATTTTCTATTTATCAGCATACTTATCGGAAGTGATTCAAAATAATAGTTGTTGATGTTGAATAGTACTTGAAATCTTTTTTAATGAGTATTGAGACTAGGTTTATTATTAGTAATAGAAACTAGTTTAAACAAAAATAATTTTATAATAATTATTCTACGATACAATCTTCAGGCTCTTTATCGTTCCTCAAACATTTGAATACGGGTTGACGCAAGGAACCGTTTGCTGTTTTCATCATATATTTTACGGTGCATACAAGCCTAGGTTGTATCCACACTGCATTATCGTTTCCAGAAGGCAAATCAGTAAAAGGGTGTGTGATTATTCCGGGCATGGATTTTATTAATTGAAAGTCTCCGGTCGATATTCCCAGAGTGACATGGCCTTTGTATACCAACCCTTTGCTTGAATATTGACCAAGTACAATGCTGATTACACCGGTTTGCTTAAAAATGAAACCACACACTATAAAATCATCATCCAGAAGATTTTTAATTTTAATCCAATCCTTAGTGCGTTTGTCTAGATAATATTTACTATCCTTACTCTTAGCTACTATGCCCTCCAATTCATTTTGTTTAGCAATCTTATAAAATTCAACCCCTCGCTTCTCAATATATCTAGAAATAGCAATGCGCTCATTTTCATTAATAGCTTTTTCAAGTAGCTTTTTCCGCTCCATCAATGGCAAATCTGTAACCTGTTGATCATCATAGTAGAGAATATCAAAGGCTGTGAAACTGGCTGGTAATTTAGATGATGCAAGTTGTATTTTGAAGGTATTTGACATCAGAGATCGCCTTTGAATTTCATAAAAGTCTGGTTTGCCATCTTTAATAACGATTAACTCACCATCTAAAATGCAACGGTGATTTATCTGCTTGTGTATATTCGACAATTCTGGTACCTTTACAAGCATCTTTATATTTCGTTTGTTACGTAGTTCTGTCATGTCCTTATCTAAATAAGCGATACATCGTTCACCATCAAGTTTTAACTCATAAATATAATTAGGGCTGTCAAATGCCTCTTGTATTTCACCGATTAACATAGGCTTAATGTTTTTATTATCAAACAAATCCATTATGCACCTTTTGGAGTTCTTTTACGTTTTTCTTTATTTGTTGGAGTTTCTTTTACTTTATTTTGCTCGATGCTTGCTTTTAATGCGTCCATAAGATTAATAATATTACTTGGTGTCTCGGGTTTGGAAGCAACGATCTCTTGACCAGATATTTTAGTTTCCAGTAACTCGCGTAACTTTACCTGGTACTCATCCTTATATTCTGCCGGATTAAAAGGAGTGGCCATTGAATTAATTAATGCCTTTGCCATAGTAATCTCAGCATCTATTATTTCGGGTTTATTATAAGATTTGGGAAGGTCTTTAATCTCATCTTCATAGTACATTTTCGAGATTAGTATTCCATCCTCACGTGGGATTATAGCGAGTAAGGTCTCTCTTGTACCCATTACAGTTTTGCCAATTGCAATTTTTTGCTCGCTCATAAGCGCTACACGCAAAAGTTCAAAAGCTTTATCACCGCCAGCCTCAGGAATGGCTTGATATGTTTTGTCGTAAAAAATAGGGGAGATTTGATTAAGTTGTGCAAAGTGCATTATCTGTATTGATTTTTCTTTTTCGGTTTTGATTTTTTCTAAATCATCATCGGTTATGACTACATAATGATCTTTGTCATATTCATATCCTTTGGTAATATCTTTAGTTGTAATTTCCTTGCCGCAATGACTACATGATTTTTTGTATTTTATTCTTGAATTGTCATCTTTATGAAGTTGATTAAAATGTATGTCGTTATCTTGTGTTGCGGTATACATGGATATTGGTATAGCAACAAGGCCAAATGAAATAACTGTTTTATGGGCTATAGCCATTTTTAACACCTCACTTTTTTAATAGTATAACCATAACTTAACTTATTTACTATTTGTTTTCCCACCAAATAATCTATTTAAAATATATATTACAAAATAAGTATGCAAATTTGTTTACTATATCAAAGGAAGATTTAAAACTGGGTTCTTAAAATAGCTATGAATAGCTGTAAAGATTATTGGAAAAGTGCCTATATTAAAAATAATATACTTCAAGATTTTAAAAATGGCTTAGGGTAGTTGACATTAATTTTAAATGAGCAATCTGTTAGCTAACTCGCTCGTTTATAGATATATCGATTATTTGTAAAAAATTTATTTAAATGATGAAAAATTAACATAAAGATGGTACAATTTTAGTAGCTATTAAATTGTTATTTACTTAAGACCACAGCTTCGCGAAGACGATTTAATATACCAAGGGGGATTAACATGGAAAAAACAAAAGGAATTTTATATATTGTTTTATCTGCAATTGCTTTTGGGTTTATGCCAATACTCGCAAAATTGTCATATAGGGGAGGGGCAAATACATATACCACATTAGCGCTTAGGTTTTTTTTTGCGTCAATTATGCTATTATATTATTTGAAATATAAAGGTATATCTTTAAAATTAACTAAAAAACAATTATTTTTAGTATTAACCACAGGTATGTTTGGATATTCACTTACATCTTGTAGTTTATTTATGTCCTACAATTATATAAGTATTGGATTGGCGAGTATGATTTTATATACACACCCTGCTATTATTACTTTATTGTCATATATGTTTTATAAAGAAAAGATAAAAGCTAGAAAAATCATTTCTTTAATTATTTCCTTAATAGGTATTTATGTTTTAATCGATAAGGGAAGTGTTAGCTTTAATTTAAAAGGAATAATATTGGCAGCTATGGCTTCGCTGCTATATTCAATATATGTGCTAGGAGTATCTCTTAAAGAAATTAAAGCTATCAACAGTTATGTTTTAACTTTTTATATCTCGTGTTCAGCTGCTGTTATTATGTTTATAGCAGCAATCACTACTGGTAATTTTAACATGCATATTTCCTTTTATGCACTTGTGGCAATTTTATTATTAGCATTCATATCTACAGTGGTGGCTTTAATGGCATTCTTAGAAGGGGTTAGACTAGTAGGGCCTTCTAATGCTTCAATTCTTAGTACTATTGAGCCTATAGTTGGGTTAATACTAGGAATACTAATTTTAAGAGAACCTATATCAGTTAGAATTGTAATTGGAAGTATATTGATTATTATGTCAGTCGTGATATTAACAAAAGAATAATTTAATTATATAGAATGGAGATAATAAATGCTTGACTTGTTAAAACAGAAAATATGTGAATTACATAATGTTATTTTAAGCCCAATAGATGATATGTTCAAAATAACTGCTTTAAAAAATTATAAAAGGGAAATAGAAGGAACACAGCAAAAAAGTTTTGGTGAAGTTTATTATGAGTTTATTAAAAATAATAAAGAAAAAGGCACAGTATACACTCCAGAACCTATAACTTCTTATATGATAGAAAACACCATAAAAGCAAAACAGATAATAAAGAATCCGTACATAAAAATTGTGGATCCATCTTGTGGAACTGGCAATATATTAATTTGCTGTTTTAAATTTCTTAGAAATTTATATAAGGATAATTTAAACCTAATAAATGAGAAAAATGGGTTGAATTTAAATGTTCAATGCATTGATGAACATATAATAACACATAATTTGTATGGCTTTGATATTGATGATATAGCTGTGAAAATCCTGATTATAGATTTATATGATTTAAGTCAGGGGAGCATAGCCAGTAATGTTGTTAACAAGGATTTTTTATTATATGAAAGTGAACATAAATATGACGTGTTCATAGGAAATCCACCCTATGTGGGTAAAAAATCTATAGATAATGAATACGCAGCTTATTTAAAAATTCGATATAAAGAAGTGTATAGAGATAAAGGAGATCTATCCTATTGTTTTTTCAAAAAAGCATTAGAAGACTTAAACGAGAAGGGAAAGCTGACTTTTATTACTTCGAGGTACTTTTTAGAATCACCTAGTGGAGAGGATTTAAGGAAGGTTTTAAAAAAACTATGCACGATAGACAAAATTATAGATTTTTACGGGAGAAGACCATTTAAAAACGTAGGGATAGATCCTGTAATAATGTGTATAACGAATTGTCAAAATGATGATAGTAAAATTGAAATTATAAAACCTTCTAATGTAAAAAACAAACATAAAAAAGAATTTTATAACAGTGTATTTTTAAAAAGTGGGAATGAATTTAATAGTTTTCTTCTTAATAAAAGTCAATTAAATGACAAGGGTTGGATTCTAATAGATGAAAAGGATAGAAATATAATAAATAAAATAGAGCAAAGAAGTTTTACTCACTTAAGTAATATTTGTAATAGTTATCAGGGAGTAATAACTGGGTGTGACAAAGCGTTTGTAGTAACCAATGATATTGCTCTAAGGAGAAATATTGAAAAAAATATAATAAAACCTTGGATTAAGAGTAGTTACATAGAAAAAAATAAAGTTTCAAGACAAGATAGTTACATAATATATTCAGATTTAATCCATAACACGCATGATTATAATAATGCTATAGCCTATATTGAATTGCAGAAGGAAAAGCTACTAAAAAGAAGAGAATGCCAAAGGGGTATTAGAAAATGGTATGAACTTCAATGGGGTAGAGATCAAAACATATTTGAAGGCGAAAAAATAGTTTTTCCATTTAAGGCAAGCAGTAATAGATTTGCTCTTGACAAGGGAAGTTATTTTAGTGCGGATGTATATGCATTGATATTAAAAGAAAATGTTCCGTTTACCTATGATTTTTTATTATATCTATTAAATAGTAAAATCTATGAATTCTATTTTAAGACCTTTGCAAAAAAACTAGGTGAAGATGCTTATGAGTATTACCCAAATAATTTAATGAAATTATGCATCCCAATTATTATAGATTTTAAGGGTAAAGATGAAAATTATTTATATGATTATTTTCACTTTAGTGAAGAAGAAAAAAAGATTATACTTGGGGAAGTATAATCTTTTTTTGATGGAAAAGTTGGCATATATCTTGCTGTATATAAAATAAATTATTAATATTTAGGAGGAATTATTGTGAGCAATTTGGAAAAACTAAACAAGGTGTTATGTGATTTATTTGATTTCAAAAAAGTAGAGGACATAAATGATGATTTTGGACCAGATGAAATAGAATCTTGGGATTCTTTAGGCCATGTAGAACTTATAACAAGTTTAGAGGAAGTTTTTGATATAGCTTTAGATGTAGTGGATATCTCCAGAATGTATACCATAGGTGATATTAAGAAGATAGTTGAAAAATATGGTGTTCAGATATGACATTTACAGATTATGTTTTTGAGTTTTCATCAAAACTGGATAAAACTTCTGTAATTTTTAAAGATAAAATAAGTTATGAGGAAATTTTTAAAAATATAAAAAAAAAGCTTCTTTTATAAAAAGCAAGAAATTTTTTAAAAAGGATGCTGTACTTCTGGTTTCAGAAAATTCTGATTTTTTCATTGAAAATTATTTTGGAATAATTAAAAGTGGAGCTATTTGTGTTCCTATTAACCCAGCTTTAAGTAGCAATGAGATAAAGTATATTGTAGACTCTCTAGATATTAAGCTGATTTTCACTCAAAATAAATTTATTGAAAAAATAAAGCAATTGGTTCGTGAAGACGTTGAAATTTATACAGATATCATTGAATGTAATTTTACTTATGCACATGAAAACAATTATAGTGAGGATATAGATATACAAGAAGATGTGGCTGTAATACTTTTTACTTCCGGTTCCACAGGAAATCCTAAAGGGGTAATGCTTACTCATTATAATCTGATGTATAATACAAATTCTATAATAGAATACCTGAAACTTACAGAGCGAGATAGAGTGGAAACAGTACTTCCTTTTTATTATTGCTATGGGACTTCAATTTTGCATACACACTTTAGGGTAGGGGGAAGCCTTGTAATTAACAATAAATTTATGTTTCCGCAAACAGTTGTTGAGGATATAAATAAGTATAGTTGCACAGGTTTTTCAGGGGTCCCTAGCACTTATCAAATACTGCTTAGAATGACTGATATAAAGAATACTAAACTTCCAACCTTAAGGTACATAACTCAAGCTGGGGGAAAGCTCTCAGAGAATTTTATTAAACAGCTTATAGGTATTCTAAAAGGAGTAGAAATTTTTATAATGTATGGTCAGACTGAGGCTACGGCAAGGTTATCATATTTACCGTCATATTTAATTAATGAAAAGATGAATTCCATAGGACGTGGAATTAAAGGAACGGAGCTTTTGGTTTTAAATAGTGAAGGAAAGCGAGTGAAATCTGGAGAAACGGGTGAGGTTGTTGCCAAGGGTGGAAACATAATGAAGGGATATTTTAATGATAAGGAAGAAACGGATAAAGTTCTAAAGAAAGGATACTTATACACGGGGGATATAGCAAAAGTTGATGATGACGGGTATATATATATAGTTTCAAGAGAAAAAAATATTATTAAAAGTGGTGGGATTAGAATAAGCCCTAAGGAAATAGAAGCCATAATATTACAAATTACAGAGGTAGTGGAATGTGCAGTTATTGGAGTGGAAGATGATATTTTAGGAGAATCAATAAAAGCCTTTGTAGTATTAACAGAAGATAACCACTATATGGATTTTAAATATATATTAGACTTTTGTAAAAATCAGTTACCATCATATAAAACTCCAAGGTATATAGAATTTTTAAAAGAACTTCCCAAAAATTCTTCTGGCAAAATTTTAATAAAAAAGCTCAAGGAGCTTAAGTAAAAGAAATAGTAAGAGGGTGAAGTAAGTGGAGGATTTAGAATTAATAGATGAACTAGTGCTTGGAGCGCAGTTTAATATAGAGCTGAAAAAAAAGGAAAAGTTGCTTTTAAATATTATGTTACCTCAATTAGAACACAATAAGGAAAATTTAAGTATAAAAGCTATGTATAATAAATTAAATGTAGACATTAATAAAATTAAAACGTTAGAACAGGTACCATATATCCCTGTAAATATGTTTAAATCTTTCCATCTCAGAATATGTAAGGAGGAGCAAGTAGTTAGGGTGTTACAATCTAGTGCTACCACCACAGGAGTTCCTAGTAAAATATATTTGGATAAAAAGACTTCAATAAGACAAACGCAAGCTTTAATAAGTACGTTAACAAGTTTTTTAGGAAGAATGCGAAGACCGATGCTTATTATAGATAACGCAGACAGTAATAAAAGAGGGAATGGAATGACTGCACGTGGTGCTGCTATTAGAGGGGTAAGCACTTTTGCGAGCAAGATGTTTTATATTATGGATAAAGAAGAAGGGGAACTTAAATTAAATATAGATAGGCTTCGCGACTTTGAAAGAAAATATAAAGATGAGGAAGTTTTAGTTTATGGATTTACTTATATAGTGTGGTCGAAATTTTTAAAAGTATTAAAGCAGGAAGGAATAAAATTAGACATGCCAAAGTTAAAGCTGTTACATAGCGGAGGTTGGAAAAAACTTATTTCTGAAAAGGTGGAAAAGGAAGTGTTTTCAGAGACTGCTGCGCAGATATTTAACACAAGTAAAGATAATATTATAGACTTTTATGGAATGGTGGAACAGTTAGGAGTAGTTTTTATTGATTGCCAGTGTGGGCATAAGCATGTACCAAATTTTGCAGAGGTTATTATAAGGGATATACAGACTTTAGAAGAAGTGAATTTTGGTGAAGAAGGGCTTATAGAGGTTATGAGTGTTTTGGGCTCTAGCTATCCATCGCAGGCTATTCTTACTGAGGATATTGGGAAATTTATAGGCGTGGATGATTGCCCTTGTGGTAGACGAGGCAAGTATTTTAGATTTAAGTCACGAGTAGACAAGGCTGAAATTAGAGGCTGTGGAGATACATTTGCAGAAAGGGAGGTAGGTAAATGATAAATTGTTACGAGCTAAATGGAGAGTTTTATGAAAAGGGACTAAAATTTGAGGACTTTCATGAATTAGAAACTTGCTTAAATAAGAATTTCAATAAACTTCATGAATTCCCAGTGCAAGTTATAATACTTATTATAAATGAATATAGCAAGAGAATTGCAATAAACAGAGAAATATTAAGAATGGAAGGGGTTCCGTTCTTATGTTTTTATTTAAAGAAAATAAATATGGAAAAACAATTAAAACTTAACTTATCAAACATTGAATATCTAAATAATTTTGTGCAGGTAGAGAATGAAAAATACATCAAAGCACAGCCAAAGGGTTTAGTGTGTCATTGGATGGCTGGGAATGTACCTACCCTAGGTATCTATTCAGTGATTCAGAGTATAATATGCAAAAATAGTAATATCCTAAGAGTATCTAAAGAAAGTGTCAGTACAGTATATGAACTATTAAAACTTTTGGACAATATTGAGGTTGAGTATGGCGGGGAAACTTATTCTTCTAAGATTATATTGAAAAATATTGCCCTTGTTTATTTTAATAGTGGCGATAAGTATCTTAATTCTCAAATGTCTTTAAAAGCCGATGCACGAATAGTTTGGGGTAATAAAACAGCAGTAGATGCTATTTCTCTTTTACCTAAAAAAACTACTTGTAAGGATTTAATTTTTGGGCCTAAGTATTCTTTTGCAGTTTTTGATAGATCAGCTATTGAAAGTGATGACTTTGAAGAATACTTAGAAAATCTGGTTACAGATATAATTGCATTTAATCAAAAATCATGTTCTTCACCTCAGGTACTGTTTTTAGAGAAAAGTAAACTAACTGTAGAAGAAATAGCGAAAATATTAAGTCGGAAATTTGAGAAGATTACTAAAAGATATACTAATTTAGATTTAGAGGAGGCTATAGCTGCTAAAATAATTAATAAAAGAGGTGAATATCTACTAAGTATCAATAAGCTTACTTATATGAGTAAGGGACTTCAATATACAATACTAATTGATAGTGAAGTAAAGCTTGAAGAAGCAATTACAGGACGAACTATATTTATAAAAGAGGTGGATGATATATTGGATGTATGCCCTTTAATTACTAAAAACATACAAACCATTGGGATAGCCTCAAAGAATAGTAATAAGACTTTAGAGTTTGCAGATAGAGTGACGACTTTTGGAGTAGATAGAGTTGTGAAAATTGGATACATGAATTTCTATGATTCTCCATGGGATGGAAGTTTAATAATAAGCGAATTAGTTAGGTGGTGCTCCCTTAATACAAAGGGAATGATTTAAATCCTATTTTGCAATGGGGGGGGGAGAAAATGGCAGATTTTAAAAGTTTTTATGTAGGTCAAAGCGAGGAGTATATAAAGAGATTTACAGAGGCTGAAGTAGAATCTTATGCAAGAATTACTGGAGATTATAATTATGTGCATATGGATGAGGAAAAAGCTAAAAAATCATTTTTTAAGGGTAGAATCGTTCATGGACAATTAGTTGGAGGAATGATTTCAGCTTTGCTTGGAACAAAATTACCTGGAGGCGGTAATATATATTTAAGGCAGAGCTTCGAGTTTTTAAAACCAGTAAGAATTGGGGATACAATCAAAGCGAAGGCTATTATAACTGAAATAAATGAAAAAAAGAAAATACTATTACTTGACACATTTTGTCTAAATGAACAAGACGAAATAGTTATAAAGGGAAAAGCTGAGGTTTTAGTATTAAGATAATCTATAATTGAGAGAATGGCATAACATATATACGTTTTACTTAAAACAGTAGTTGAATAGTCACATTAAATTATGCTTTTTCTGATATAATAAAATTAAGCTATGTAATCTATAAATAATGAATAGCTTAATTTTTTATAGATTGAGAGGTGTTTTTATGAAAGTAAGGGATGTTATGATAAAATGTGATTTCATACTTAAAGAAAATAATACTTTTTATGAGGCGTCGCAGTTATTTAGTAATAATGAAGTTGAAGTTATACCTATATTAGATGAAAAAGAAATTTTGGTTGGTGTTATAACGAAAAATGACATAATTAAGAATTTTATTGAGGGTACAAGCCCTAATATATGTATTAAATATCTTTCACGTGGTAAAGAAAATATTATCAATGAGGATGATAAAATACAGGATTATGTTGATGCGAAGGAAAGTTATTTGGGAGTTGAAAATTCAGTTGGTAAATTTGTTGGCTGTTTTAGTGTGAATAATATGTTAAAGCGAGGTTTTGATAATCAATCAGAAAAAATAAGTGAGCTAAAGCAAAGATTAAATTGTACGGAAGAATGTGGCAATGCAATCCTTAATTGCACAGAATTAGATGCAATTATTGAATCGTCATTTGATGGTATTTACATAACCGATGGTAAAGCTAATACGTTAAAGATTAATAAATCTTATGAAACCATAACGGGTATACAAAGAAAAGGTATGATTAATAGGAATATGTATGAACTTGAAAAAGAGGGATACATATCTAAATCAGCTACTCTTATGGTATTAAAAAATAGAAAATCTAATACCATTGAGCAGGAATTTAGTACTGGTAAAAAAGTATTGGTTTCTAGTAATCCTATATTTGATGATAAGGGTAATATAAGCATGGTGGTTACAAATGTACGAGATATAACGGAATTATACGAATTAGAAGAACAGCTAACTAAAAATAGGAAGCTTACAGAAAAGTATTATTCAGAGATAGAAACTATGAGAATTCAATATTTAAATTTGTCAGATATGGTTGCTAAGGATAAAGCGATGATAGATTTATTGGAGGTTGCTAAAAGAGTAGCTAGTGTGGATACTACTGTTTTAATATTAGGAGAAACTGGAGTTGGAAAGGAAGAAATCGCTAAGTTTTTACATAAAAATAGTACGAGACAGAATAAAAATTTTATAAAAATTAATTGTGGAGCAATCCCTCAAAATCTTATAGAATCTGAGCTCTTTGGATATGTAAAAGGGGCGTTCACAGGGGCTAATAAGGAAGGCAAAATGGGACTTTTTGAAGTAGCAGATGGAGGTACAGTTTTTTTGGATGAAATTGGAGAACTTCCTTTGAATATACAAGTTAAGCTACTTAATGTACTTCAAGAGGGCGAAGTGGAAAGAGTGGGGTCGGTTAAATCAATTAAAATTGATGTAAGAGTATTAGCAGCTAC
The DNA here is from genome assembly GCF_055081135.1 of Clostridium sp. CM036. Lineage (NCBI taxonomy): Bacteria > Bacillati > Bacillota > Clostridia > Eubacteriales > Clostridiaceae > Clostridium > Clostridium sp. CM036. The sequence continues at coordinate 563,201 of NZ_CM143652.1, forward strand.
TAATAGGAACTTAGAAGATATGACTAAAGAGAAATCATTTAGATCAGATTTATATTATCGTTTAAATGTGGTCCCTCTTACTATCCCACCACTAAGGGATAGGAAAGAGGATATTGTTCCTTTAGTCCAACATTTCTTATCTCAATTAAATAAAAAATATAACTTTGAGAAAACTTTCACGATTGAGGCGATGAATACACTTTATAATTACAGTTGGCCGGGTAATGTCCGTGAACTTAAAAATATTGTAGAAAGGGTTATAGTGATGAGTAGTAGTGATAAAATATTCCAAAGTGATTTGTCGATTAAAACCTCTTCGAATGTTATGGAGAGAAATATTGAATGCGGGGATGCATGTAATTTAAAAGAGGCAGTTGGAAAAGTTGAAGCTAAACTTATTAGCCAAGCGTTTGATAATGCTGGTAATGTCAGGGGTGCTGCAAAAATACTTGGAATTGATGCCTCTACTTTTGTTAGAAAGCGTAAAAAATATTTTGGAAAAGAAGCGTTGCAAAAATGAAACGTGTTGCAAAAATGCAAAAACAAGTAATTACCTTCTAAATCTCATATATTATGCACGAGTTTATAGAATTCTGTCGGTTGAGTTTCTAATATCTGTTGCCTTTATGCAACAGATATTAATAAAAAATAATATATTTGTGATTGTTTTCACAGATATATTATTTTTTTTATAAATATATCTGTTAAAACAATCACAATAATTCATTAAAATACATTAATATAATAGTATTTAAGAAAACATATCACATATTTGTAACTTTGGCACAGGTATTGCTACATATGTAAATGTAAAGTTACATAAAATACACATGTGAGGGGAATGGTTTTAATGGGATTAATGACTGGCGAACAATACGTAGAAAGTCTTAGAGAATTGAATTTAAAAGTTTATATGTTTGGAGAAAAAGTAGAAAATGTAGTAGATAACCCTATAATTAGGCCTTCAATGAATTCAGTTAAAATGACTTATGATTTGGCACAAATGCCTGAATATGAAGATTTATTGACATCTACTTCAATAATTACAGGTGAAAAAATTAACAGATTTGCTAATATACATCAAAGCACAGAGGATCTAGTTAAAAAAGTTAAAATGCAAAGATTATGTGGACAAAAAACCGCTTCATGCTTCCAAAGATGTGTTGGCATGGATGCATTTAACTCTGAATATAGTACTACTTATGAAATAGATAAAGCTTGTGGAACGGAGTATCATGAAAGATTTAAAAAGTTTTTAAAATATATTCACGAAAATGATTTAATAGTAGATGGAGCAATGACAGATCCAAAAGGAGATAGAGGTCTATCAATATCAAAACAAGAAGATCCAGATATGTATCTTAGGGTAGTTGAAAGAAGACCTGATGGTATTGTAGTCAGAGGGGCAAAGGCTCATCAAACTGGTATATGTAATTCTCACGAAGTTTTAGTTATGCCAACTATTGCTATGAGACCAGAGGATAAGGACTATGCAGTATCATTTTCAGTGCCAACAAACACAGAAGGCATTATTATGATTCTTGGACGTCAATCCTGCGATACAAGAAAAAGTGAAGAAGGCGCAGATATCGATGTTGGAAATTATAATTATGGTGGAGTAGAAGCTTTAACTATCTTTGATGATGTATTCGTACCAAATGAACGAATATTCTTAAATGGAGAAACAGAATTTGCAGGTATGCTTGTTGAAAGATTTGCAGGATACCATAGACAAAGTTATGGCGGATGTAAAGTTGGCGTAGGTGATGTGCTTATTGGCGCTACGGCACTTGCAGCAGATTATAATGGAACTAATAGAGTATCACATATTAAAGATAAATTAATAGAAATGACTCACCTAAATGAAACACTATACGCTTGTGGAATTGCATGTTCTGCAGAAGGTCATAAAACTGAATCAGGTAATTATATAATAGATTTGTTACTTGCTAATGTATGTAAGCAAAATGTTACAAGATTCCCATATGAAATAGTAAGACTTGCTGAAGATATCGCTGGAGGATTAATGGTAACTATGCCTGCAGATAAAGATTTTAAAGATCCAATAACCGGACCTTATCTTGAAAAATATTTAAAAGGTGTTGCATCTGTTTCAACTGAAAATAGAATGAGAATATTAAGATTAATAGAAAACTTAGCACTTGGAACCGCGGCAGTTGGTTACAGAACAGAATCAATGCATGGTGCAGGTTCACCACAGGCTCAAAGAATAATGATAGCAAGACAAAGCAATTTAGCCCATAAAAAGGCCTTAGCAAAAGTGATAGCTAGAATAAAAGAATAAATTATTTATAAAATACATTTTTCATAATATGAAAACCTTAAATATATAAGGGGTAACCCACCCCGCATATATTTAAAAGAATGGAGTGACGTAATGTTTGCTGAAATTGAAAAAATCCTTGAGATGAATGTCAGACCAAAGCTAAAAGATCACTATGGAAATATTGAACTTGTTAGCTTCGACGATGGAATAGTTGAGGTTAAGCTTTTGGGGCAATGTAAGGGATGTTTATCTGCAAAATTTACCATTGAAGATGTGGTTGAAGTTGCGCTTAAAGAAGCAATTCCTAGCATTAAAAAGGTAATACTTAAAAATGAAGTAAGCGAAGAGTTATTAGAACAAGCTAGAAAATTTTTAAGTAAGGGTAATAGAGGGAATTAATGAAAATTGGTATTAAATATTGTGGAGGATGTAATCCAACTTATGATAGGCCAGGGGTAGTGTCAAAATTAAAGAAATATATTGGCAAAGCGCACAGTATTGAAACGGCAAAACACGGGATTATTTATGATGTGGTTGTTATTTTATGTGGATGTACCAGTGCTTGTGCGAGTCACCAAAATCTTGAAGCTAAATATGAAAAAGTATATATAACTTGTGAAAACGATAACAGAAAATTGCTTAATATTATAGACAAAATCAAAGTTTTGTAATTGGGGAGAGTGATAATTATGAACTTAGAAGAAATTTATAAATCAAAGGTTATTACGGCGGAGCAAGCAGCAGGGAAAATAAAGTCAGGAAATAGGATAGTTACAGGACATGCTTGCGGAGAGCCAACAGATGTTATAGCTGCAATGGTAGCTAATAGTAAGGCTTATGAAAATGTTGAAATCGTACATATGGTGGCAATGAGTAAAAGTGAATATGCAAAGCCAGGCATGGAAAAACACTTTAGACATAACTCGTTATTTGTAGGGGGAACTACAAGGGAGTCAGTAAGCTCAGGAAGAGCAGATTTTACACCATGTTTTTTTTCTAAGGTACCTGATCTATTTAAAAATGGTTATCTACCAATAGATGTGGCAATTGTTCAAGTTTCAGCACCAGATGAGCACGGTTGTTGTAGTTTCGGTGTATCTGTTGATTATACAAAGACTGCAACGGAATGTGCAAAAATGGTAATTGCAGAAGTAAATAATAAAATGCCAAGAACTATGGGAGACTCTTTTATACATATTTCTGATATTGATTATATTGTAGAAGTAAGTCATCAAATAATAGAGCTTAATCCTCCTAAAATTGGAGATGTTGAGAAAGCTATTGGAGAGTATTGTGCTTCTTTAGTTGAGGATGGTTCCACACTTCAACTTGGAATAGGAGCTATTCCAGATGCAGTACTTTTATTTTTAAAGGACAAAAAAGACTTAGGCATACATTCGGAAATGATTTCAGACGGAGTAGTTGAACTTGTTGAAACAGGAGTTGTAACAAATCAGGCTAAGACAATTCATCCAGGGAAAATAGTAGTAACTTTCCTTATGGGAACCAAAAGACTTTATGACTTTGTTGATAATAATCCAATGGTTGAAATGTATTCTGTAGATTATGTAAATGATCCGGTTATAATTTCGAAAAATAATAAAATGGTTTGTATAAATTCTGCTATTCAAGTAGATCTTATGGGACAGGTCAATGCAGAAACTATAGGTTTAACTCAGTTTAGTGGAACTGGTGGACAAGTTGATTTTATTAGAGGTGCAGCTATGGCAAAGGATGGAAAATCTATTATTGCCATGCCGTCTACAGCAAGCAAAGGAAAGATTTCCAGAATTAAACCAATGCTTGATGAAGGAGCAGCGGTTACAACTTTGAGAAACGAAGTGCAATACGTAGTTACTGAGTATGGTATTGCAGAGCTAAAAGGTAAAACATTAAGAGATAGAGCAAGGTCTCTCATAAATATTTCTCATCCAGACTTTAGACCTTCACTTATGCAAGAATGGGAAAAGAGATTTAAAGCCAAATTCCAAAATTAAATGCAAATTATAGGGGGAAACAAATGAGGAAAGGTTATGTGTATATTATTCTAACTGCTCTACTATACAGCACTCAGGAAATTGCAAATAAAATGCTAGTAAAAAATGGAATGGATTCATTTCAAATTACATTTCTAATATTCACAATCGGCGCAATACTATTAACTCCATTTGCAATAAAAGATATTAAAGCTAAGAAGTTAAAGCTTGGTATAAATGATGTTGGCTACTTTGCATTAAATGGTGCACTATGTATACCCATCTCAATGGCGCTGTTATCATTTGCAGGTAAATATACTCTAGCTTCAACTTCAGCGGTTATATTTAGTTCAAATGCGATATTTACAGTACCCTTTGCTTATTTAATTTTAAAAGAAAAGATTAATAAAGCAACATTAATATCTCTTTTGGTAGGTATTTTAGGTGTTATTATAATTTTCAATCCATCAAAAATGGTAGCAGGAATGAATGGTGAATCTTCTAATTTGTTAGGAATAACACTTGCATTAGGTGCAGCTATAGCCTGGTCGCTATTTACAGTAATTAGCAAAATTAGAATAAATCAATACGGTGGTTATGTATTTAACTGTATAGCATTCTATATTGGAGCATTCTTTGTATTAATAATACTTTTAGCTACAGGAAGACCTATATTCAAAGGAATTGATGGTAATGCAGGTTTAGTACTCGTGTACATGGGCCTATTTATAAAGGCACTTGGATATGTATTCTACCTTGGAGCAATAAGGTTAACATCAGCAGTTACAGCATCCTTAGTATTTTTAATAAAGCCTGCTTTAGCTACTATGCTTGCTGTAATGATACTTGGAGAGAAGCTTGAATTAAATATAGTTATAGGAATTGGATTTATTATTGTGAGCTCGTATATTGCATTTAAATCTAAGCGAGCTTCAGAGATTTCTCAAGTAGTTACTAACTAAATACTTAAGATAATCTTTTACATTTAATATAAACTGGAGGTGTAATTTTGGAAAATGCAAGAATAAGAAGTCAAGAAGTTATGAAAAAAGTAGTTTCTGCGCAGGAAGCAGCGGGTCTAATAAAAGATGGAATGGTAGTTGGAGTAAGTGGGTTTACTCCATCAGGTTATCCTAAGGATGTTCCTTTAGCTCTTGCGCAAAGAGTTAAAAGTACTGGCGAAAAAATGAAACTCACATTGTATACAGGTGCGTCTGTTGGTGCAGAAATAGATGGAGCTTGGACTGAGGCGGGTATAATTTCAAAAAGAATGCCCTATCAAACTAACAGCAATTTAAGAAACTGCATTAATAAAGGGCTTACAGAGTATATTGATATGAATTTAAGCTGTATGCCTCAATTTGTAAATTATGGATTTTTACCTAAAGTTAATGTTGCAATTATAGAAGCTTTGGCAATTACGGAAGAAGGCAACATAATCCCTACAACAGCAGTGGGGAATGCTGCTACTTATGTGGAAAATGCAGATATGGTTATTATTGAAGTTAATGAAAATCAGCCATTGTCATTAGAAGGTATTGCAGATATTTATACGTTAGAAAATCCTCCCTTCAGGAAGCCAATTCCAATAACACATCCGGGAGATAGGATTGGAACAACTTATATACCTTGTAAACTTGAAAAAATTGCTGCAGTTGTGATGACAAATACATCTGATAAAACAAGAGCGTTAAAACCTATTGATGAAACTTCTAAAGCAATTTCAAAAAACTTAATAAATTTTCTTGAAAATGAAGTTAAAGAAGGAAGGCTCCCAGAAAATTTATTACCTTTGCAATCAGGAGTTGGGAATGTAGCGAATGCAGTGCTTGCAGGACTTTGTGAAACTAATTTGAAAAAGCTTACCTGCTATACAGAGGTAATACAGGATTCTATGCTTGATCTTATAAGATGTGGCAAAGCAGAAATGGTTTCAGCTACAGCATTAAGCCCTTCACCAACTGGAATGGAAGCTTTTAGACGTGACGTTGGCAGTTTAAAAGATAAAATTGTATTGAGGCCTCAGGAAATAAGTAATAATCCAGAAGTTATTCGAAGGCTTGGAGTTATTGCTATGAATACAGCTTTAGAGGTTGATATATATGGTAATGTTAATTCAACTCATGTTATGGGTACAAAGATGATGAATGGAATAGGTGGCTCTGGAGATTTTGCAGGAAATGCTTCTTTAACCATATTTACAACAGAATCTATAGCCAAGGGTGGAGATATATCTTCAATAGTTCCAATAGTTTCGCATGTAGATCATACAGAACACAATGTTATGGTAATTGTTACTGAACAAGGCACCGCAGATTTAAGAGGTAAGAGCCCAAAGGAAAGGGCAGTTGCGATTATTAATAATTGTGCTCATCCGGACTATAGGCCACAACTTTTGGAATACTTGGAGAAAGCAGAATGTTGTGCTGGAAAGCATACCCCTCATGTGTTATGCGATGCGCTATCCTGGCATGTAAGGTTTATGGAAACAGGTACAATGAAGATGAATAAAGAATTATAAAATGTATTTTCGTTAAATAATATGATAATCTAATAGTAAGTTAATATAAAAAAATATATAAATATATAAAACAATATAAAACAAATAGGAGGAAGATAAAATGGATAACAAGGCATATATAAATGAAATGATGATTAAGGCAAAGACAGCTCAAGCAGGTATTGCAAATTATAATCAAGAACAGGTGGATGATTTAGTTAGAGTTATTGGTAAGGTTATATTTGATAATGCTGAAATACTTGCAAAAGAAGCGGTAACTGAAACAAGAATGGGAGTTTATGAAGATAAGGTAGCTAAGAACATGGGTAAGTCAAAGACTATATGGAACAGTTTAAAAGGTAAAAAATCTGTAGATATCATTGGAGCAGAAGAAGGAAAAGAAGGAATAGTACTAGTTGCTAAGCCAAAGGGAGTTATAGCTTCTATTACACCAACTACAAATCCAATAGTTACACCTATGTGTAATGCCATGTTTGCATTAAAAGGAAGAAATGCAATTATTGTTGCTCCACACCCAAGATCTAAGGATTGCTCAGCACATGCTGTTAAACTAATGAATGATGAATTAAGGAAACTAGGAGCACCAGAAAATTTAATTCAAATAATATCAGAACCATCTGTTGAATTAACTGGAGAATTAATGGCAGCTGCTGATACAGTTGTAGCTACTGGCGGAATGGGAATGGTAAGGGCTGCTTACGCAAGCGGAAAACCAGCATTCGGAGTAGGAGCAGGAAATGTTCAAGTTATTATTGATAGAGATTATGATTTTGATAAAGCCGCTAAAGATATTATAGCAGGAAGAAAGTTTGATAATGGTATCATCTGTTCTGGAGAACAATCAATTATTGCTCCAGTTGAAAAACATTCTGAAATAATGAAGGCATTTGTTGATAATGGTGCATACTACATTGAAGATGAAGCAACAATTGATAAGTTTAGAAAGGTTATGTTCCCAGGTGGAAGTATAAATGGCAAACTTGTTGGTCAATCAGTTCAATTTATTGCTGATATGGCAGGAGTTGTGGTTCCTGAAGATACTAAAGTAGTTATACTAAAAACTAAAGGAATAGGATCACTAGATGTACTTAACAAGGAAAAAATGTTCCCATTTATGATCACAATGACTTACAATACTTTTGAAGAAGCAGTAGAACTAGCTAAAACTAACCTTTTATATGAAGGCGCAGGTCATACTACAGCGGTTCATTCAAATGATAATGATCATATTGAATATGCAGGAAAAGAATTACCTATAAGTAGATTAGTTGTTAATCAAACATCATCAACAGGAGCGGGTGGAAGTTTCAATAATGGATTCAATCCATCTACAACTCTTGGCTGTGGATCTTGGGGAAATAATTCAATATCTGAAAACTTTACGTATTACCACTTAATAAATATATCAAGAATAGGATATTTCAATAAGGATGCTAAGGTTCCAACTATAGAGGAAATTTGGTCAAAATAATATAGAGTTATTAGGTTTCAATTTATGTTGAAACCTAATTACCTAAATTAAATTAAATTAAATAGGAGGTAAAATAATGAAATTATTTTCAATTAAGTCACAAATTCATAAGTTTGATACAGCAAAGGATTTTGCTGAAACCTTTAATATCGGTGAAGGAGATTTTGTATTATCAAATGAATTTATATATAATCCTTTTTTCGGAAGCCTAAATCTTAACGCTGAAGTAGTTTTCCTGGAAAAATATGGAGTTGGAGAACCTTCAGATGAAATAATTGATGCAGTTCTCGCTACTATTAAGGGGAAAACTTTTAAAAGGATTTTTGCTGTTGGTGGCGGTAGTGTTATTGACATAGCAAAGCTTCTTGTAATAAAAGGTGATAATACAGCATTAGATTTATTTGAGAAAAAAGTTCCACTTATAAAGGATAAAGAGCTTATAATAGTTCCTACAACTGCTGGAACGGGTTCAGAAGTTACAAATTTATCTATAGCTGAAATTAAAGCTAAACATACAAAAATGGGCCTTGCTACAGATGAATTATTAGCTGATCATGCAGTACTTATTCCAGAACTAGTTAAAGGACTACCATACAGATTTTTTGTTGCTAGTTCAATTGATGCGTTGATTCATGCTATTGAGTCCTATGTATCTCCAAAATCTAATCCATACACAGAATTATTTAGTGTTAAAGCAATGGAATTGATTTTAAAAGGATACGTTCAAATAATTGAAAAAGGTGAAGAATACAGAAAAGAAATAATTGAAGATTTTGTAATAGGTAGTAACTATGCTGGTATTGCTTTTGGAAACACAGGAGTTGGTGCTGTTCATGCACTTTCTTATCCACTTGGTGGAACTTACCACGTTCCTCATGGAGAAGCAAACTACCAGATGTTTGTTGAAGTATTTAGAACTTATAATAAGAAAAATCCAAATGGTAAAATTAAAGATATTAAAAAAATACTTGCAGATATTTTAAATGTAAATGGTGAAGATGATGTATTTGCAGCACTTGCCAGCATACTTGATAAATTATTAACTAGAAAACCTTTGAAAGACTACGGTATGAAGGTAGAAGATATTGAAGGCTTTGCGGATAGCGTTATTGTAGGTCAGGCAAGACTTTTAGCTAATAATTATGTGCCTTTAAGCAGAGATGAAATTAGAGACGTTTATAAGAATTTGTATTAAAATATAAGGAGAGAGGGTTAAACCTCTCTCTTTATAGTATATGATATACAATATAAAATTAGGAGGTATTCCATGTCGAATTTAGATTTTATTTATAAAAGACACAGTATACGAAAATTTAAGGACGAAGTTATTCCTATGATTGATTTAGAGGAGATTATTAAAGCGGCTATTCACGCTCCATCGGGTAAAAATGTTCAGAATTGGCACTTTGTAATAATTAGAAATAAAGAAAAGATAAATGAAATTGTAAAAGTCGTGGAAGATAAAAATTCAGAAATAGCATCTAAAATTGTAGATGAAAATATTAAGGCAATTTTCACTAAATCTTTAAAATACCATATTGCATTTAGGAATGCTCCTTGCTTAATTCTAGTATATGCTGGAAATTATAAACCAACAGGATTTGAAGAATTTAAGGCCATTAATGAAAGCGCAGATGATATACAAGAACTTTTTAATACTGCACCAGGAATACAGGGAGCATCGGCCGCAATGGAAAACTTATTACTTGCAGCAGCGAGTCTTGGCTATGGCACATGCTGGATGACAGGTCCAAATTATGCTGCAAAAGAAATTGGAGATGTGCTTAATTTTAAAAAAGAAGAATATTCATTAATGGCATTAACCCCTATTGGATTACCATTAGAAGAGGAAAATAAAAGCCCTCGTAGAAAGCCTGTGGATGAAGTTATTACAGTTATACTCTAAAAAATTCTTATTGATGATACCAAAGGTTTTTACTAAAAATTAATGAATAGAAGCAGGGTGATTTTGTATTTAATTATCTTGATTCTATTTATTTTCATGTTCTTGGGTCGCGCTTTTTTAGATGAAATGCTGAATTTCTTTTAGGTATACAAGTTAAGATACTTAGTATATACTAAATAATAAGATATATGTATTATACAGGGATTTATAAATTTTTTTGCTAATATTTGTGAAAATAATCACAATAATTCATTGAAATACTAAGAAAAATGCATTCAGACATATTAAAATGACAGTGGTTTTGGTAACGATTTCTTACTAAGTGAAAGCTATATTAAATTAGATAATATATAGTCAAAACAAAAAAAATATAATTTAGGATAGTAATAGGTATGAACTTAGAAGATATTTACAAATCAAAGGTCATTACGGCAGAACAAGTGGTAGGAAATAAAATCGGAGGTTAATTTATGTCTATTAAAAAAGAGTTTGTGAAAGAACAACCATATATACCTGCAGGTCCTTTTAAGATAAGAATACCTGGAATTCACTATAAGTTTCAAATGGCAGATTATATTCAAGGATTACTGATGTGTGCGGTTTGTCTTGGAGCTATTCCAATGCTCCAGGAATTTTTAGGAATGCCTTTTGAAGTAGCAATGGCAGTTGTTGTGTTAAATGGTATATTTTATTGTGCACATGTATTTTTAGGGGATCCAGTTGTGCCTGGGTGGGTTACACCAGCCATTCCACTTCTCATTCTTTATGTAAGTGATTATGCCATAGGACCTGAAAGAATACAAGCATTAATTGCATTTGAAATGAGTCTAGGAGCTTTAGCATTATTATTAGGTGCTACAGGACTTGGTAAGAAGATAGTTCACATTGTTCCTAATGCTATGCAGTCCGGCATTATAATTGGAGCTGGTATTGCAGCTGTAAATATTATATTTGTAAAAGGTGCTCGTTTTGATCAATTTCCAATTTCTATTGTTGTTTGTGTAGGGTTAGGTTTCTACCTTTTATTTTCAAATCATTTTAAAAGTATTAGCAATAAAAATAAAATTTTAAAAGCAATATCTAATTTAGGCATACTACCAATTATAGCACTTGCGATAATATTTGCGCCTTTAGTTGGGGAAACAGCTTGGCCTAAGGTAGAATGGGGTATAACAAAACCAGCTTTTGGAGTTTTATGGACACAATGGACCCTTTTTTCTAAAGATATAGGGTTTCCTCCAGTCAAAATGTTTATAAATGCTCTACCGATGGTTATTTCTGCATATATAGTTTTATTTGGTGATATGATACAATCTCAAGCGTTAATAGGAGACTGTAAGAAGGAGCGACCAGATGAACTTATAGATTATAATCCGAACAGATCTCACATAATATTTGGTCTTCGTAACATGCTAATGTCTGTAATAGGACCAGATCTTACAATGTGTGGACCACTATGGGCAGCAATGCAAGTTGTTATTTGTGAAAGATATAAACATGGCAAGGAGTCTATGGAGTCGATATTTGGTGGAGCGGGTTCCTTCAGATTCGGTACGCTTACTGGATATTTACTCTTACCAATAGTTTCCCTATGCAAACCTATCTTAGGAATTGCACTAGCATCTACAATGCTAATACAGGGGTATGTTTCTATAAGGGTAGGAGTTTTGAAGGCGCGTACAGCAAATGATCTAGGTATTGCAGGTGTTATGGCTGCTGTAGTTGCAACAAGAGGGGCAGCTTGGGGATTAGCAGCAGGCATTGTACTTTGTATAATCATTCAATCAGGAAATAAACCAAAATTTGATGTTATGCTGTTTGAAAATGAAGAATTGGAGGCATAAGCAAGAGAAAGACTTTTGAATAAAAGGAATAGAAGCGAGGTGATTTTACATTTTATTATACTGCTTCTATTTATTTTATGTTTTAGTGCCTTTTTTATTTTGTTAAGTTTTGTACAAAATAAAAAAGGCTAATAAGAGTTATGAAGTTTCAAACTGATGTATTTTAATAAATACATGGGAAATATGGTTATAGATATAATTAAAGAACGGTAAGTTGTATAATGAAATGACCGAAGAGTAACAAAAAATAAAGACTCAAGAGAAATACTCTTGTATAATGTTAAGTGACTAAACCAACATATACGGGAGGATTTCAAATGAGTCAATTAGATTTTATCACACAGAGCAGAAAAGGTAAACACATAACATACGAGGAACGCATAAAGTTAGAAGCTTTACACAAAATGGGACTTAATTCAACTCGTATTGCGGAGCAAATAGGTGGGCGTTCAGAACGTACAATAAGGCGTGAAATTGCTAAAGGAATTGTAGAACTATTGAATAGTGACTTAACCACTCGCATGGAATATAGCGCAGAAATTGGGCAGTCAGAGCATGACAAACAAGGTACCGCTAAAGGTCCTGCATTAAAAATAGGAAAAGATCATAAATTGGTGAAGTACTTAGAAAAAGCTATTGGTATAGATGGCGAATCTCCGTATGCAGCTATTCAAAATATCACAAATAAAGATCTACAATTTGAAACAACTATTTGCTTCAAAACTGTGTATAACTATTTGGATAATAATTTGTTTTTAAATATAAGTAACAAAGATCTGCCTGTTAAAAAGAATGCTAAAAAGAGAAACTATAAAAAAATAAGATCAGCGTATAACAATACCAAAGGAACTAGCATATCGGAGAGACCTGCAGCGGTAGCTGCACGTGATGAGATAGGCCACTGGGAAATGGACACTGTAGTTGGCAAACAGGGTACAAAAACTGTCTTGATGGTGTTAAGTGAAAGAGTAACTCGTAAGGAGTTAGTCTTTAAAATACCATCTAAATCACAGGCGGCTGTCGTGAAAGAATTGGACAAATTGGAGCGTAAAATGGGAATGTTATTCTCGAAAACATTTAAAACAATCACCTGTGATAACGGCTGTGAGAACCTTGATTTCGAGGGTATTGAGAACTCAGTAAGAAATAAACGAAAGAGAACTAAAGTGTATTATGCTCACCCATATAGTTCATGGGAGCGAGGCACAAACGAAAATATCAATAAAATGATACGACGATTTATCCCAAAAGGTGTGGATATTTCAGCATTCTCTAAAAAACAAATTATGCGAATACAGCACTGGATCAACAATTATCCAAGAAGGATTTTCAACGGTTTATCTGCCAATATGATGGAACAGAAAACCATTACAACTTAACATTATATTTTTCTTGAAAATTTCGGACATTTTATATTGCAATCTACAATATAATTAAAGAACCTTATTTAGGTATACAAGTTAAGAGAATTAGTGTATACTAAAAGAATAATAAGTGGAAAGATAAGCCAATTAGAATTGGTGTGAAAATGAACAAGTTTAAAAAATGCAGGAAGAACAATAAATATTAGTATATATATTATGCAGGAGTTTATAAATTTCTGTAAATTCGCTTTCTAATATTTGTGAAATAAATCACAATAATCCATTGAAATACTAACAAAAATGTGCTAATACAAATTTTAAGAAATATTATAACCTTATTTATAACAACGTTTCCTTAAAAACTGAAACTATGATATTAAAATATTTAATATATAGTCAAAACAAAAATTTATAATTTAGGAGAGTGATTGGTATGAACTTAGAAGAAATCTATAAATCAAAGGTGATTACGGCGCAGCAAGCGGCAGGGAAAATAAAGTCCGGAAATAGGGTAGTTACAGGACATGCTTGTGGAGAGCCAACAGAGATTATAGCTGCAATGGTAGCTAATTGTAAGGCTTATGAAAATGTTGAAATTGCACACATGGTTCCTATGGGAAAAGCTGAGTATACTAATACTGGAATGGAAAAACATTTTAAGCACAATGCTTTATTTGCAGGTGCTCCTACAAGAGAAGCCATTAGAGATGGAAGAGCAGATTTTACACCTTGTTTTTTTTCTAAGATACCTGAGCTATTTAAGAAGGGCTATCTGCCAATAGATGTGGCAATTGTTCAAGTTTCAGCACCAGATGAACACGGTTATTGTAGTTTCGGTGTATCTGTTGATTATACAAAGACAGCAACGGAATGTGCAAAAATGGTAATTGCAGAAGTAAATAATAAAATGCCAAGAACTATGGGAGACTCTTTTATACATATTTCTGATATTGATTATATTGTAGAAGTAAGTCATCAAATAATAGAGCTTAATCCTCCTAAAATTGGAGATATTGAGAAAGCTATTGGAGAGTATTGTGCTTCTTTAGTTGAGGATGGTTCCACACTTCAACTTGGAATAGGAGCTATTCCAGATGCAGTACTTTTGTTTTTAAAGGATAAAAAGGACTTAGGTATACATTCGGAAATGATTTCAGACGGAGTAGTTGAACTTGTTGAAACAGGAGTTATAACAAATAAAGCTAAGACACTTCATCCAGGGAAAATAGTAGTAACTTTCCTCATGGGAACTAAAAGACTTTATGACTTTGTTGATAATAATCCAATGGTTGAAATGTATTCTGTAGATTATGTAAATGATCCGGCTATAATTGCAAAAAACAGTAAAATGGTCTGTATAAATTCTGCTATTCAAGTAGATTTTATGGGACAGGTAAATGCAGAAACTATTGGATTAACTCAGTTTAGTGGGACAGGTGGACAGGTTGACTTTATTAGAGGTGCAAGTATGGCAAAGGACGGTAAATCTATCATTGCAATGCCTTCTACAGCAAGCAAAGGAAAGATTTCAAGAATTACGCCTTTGCTTGATGAAGGAGCAGCGGTTACAACTTTGAGAAACGAAATACAATACGTAATTACTGAATATGGTATTGCGGAGCTAAAAGGTAAAACATTAAGAGATAGAGCAAGGTCGCTCATAAATATTGCTCATCCAGACTTTAGACCTTCACTTATTGAGGAATGGGAAAAAAGATTTAACTGTAAGTTTTAGTAAAATATATAATAAACACTAAAGATATAGTAAAAAGAAGCAGTGACTTTGTATTTAGTCATCCTGCTTCTTTTTATTTTCATATTTTACTGTAGTATCTAATAAAAATGGGTATAACATAAAAAAATGAAAAAATATTACATAAAAAAAGAAGGAAAATCATGTAAGTTATAGAATATAGAATAAAGGTACATTATTTAGGCAATACTGAAAAAATATTTTAATTTAAAATGATTTGGGGGGAAGAAAATGCATTTAAATTTTGAAAATAGCGAGGACAAATTGATAGTTTACATGTTTGGAGAACTAGACCATCATAGTGCTGAAGAAGTAAGGAACATTATAGATGATCGTTTAGAACGAGATAGCTACAATAAATTAATTATGGATTTCAAAGATGTGACGTTCATGGACAGCTCCGGTATTGGTGTGGTCATTGGAAGATACAAAAAGTTACATATGAAAAATGGGAAAGTATGCGTAACTAACATTAAATCTTCAGTAAAAAGAGTATTTGAATTGTCAGGAATGTTTAAGATTATTATGTCATATGATGACGTTGAACAAGCTGTAAACAACATTTAGTGGGGGGATTAGTATGTGTTACAATAGAATTAAAATTGAATTTTTAAGTAAATCGCAGAATGAAAGTTTTGCAAGAGTAGCAGTAGCAGCATTCGCTTCACAATTAGATCCTACAATTGAAGAAATTACCGACGTTAAAACAGCAGTATCAGAAGCAGTTACTAATGCAATTATTCATGGATATGATAATGAAGAGGAAATGATTAATATAGAAGCTATTATTAATGGAACTGAACTAACAGTGATAATAGAAGATGTAGGAAAAGGAATTGACAATTTAGAACTCGCTAGGCAACCATTATATACTTCCCGCCCAGATTTAGAGAGGTCAGGTATGGGTTTTACTGTAATGGAGACTTTTATGGACAGTTTAGAAGTAAAGTCTGATAAAGGTAGGGGAACAAGTATAATAATGAAAAAAATATTTAATCCTTTAAGTTAGGTGGAATATTATGGATCAAAAAATAGTAAGAAAAGAAAACTATACTTATGAAGATAATATGCAACTTATTCAATTGGCTAGAAATAAAGAACCGGGTGCATTAGATACGTTGGTGGAAATGAATTTACCATTAGTTTCATCAATAAGTAAAAAATTTCTTAATAGGGGATATGAGTATGATGATATATTTCAAATTGGATGTATTGGCTTAGTAAAGGCAATTAATAATTTTGATACTAAGTATAATGTGAAATTTTCTACATATGCCGTACCTATGATAATGGGAGAGATTAAAAGATTTCTTAGAGATGATGGAATTATAAAAGTAAGTAGAAGCGTTAAGATTACTGCAAGACAATTACATTATGATAAAGATACTCTAACCAAAGAATTGGGGAGGGAGCCTACTATTGATGAACTGTCGGTTTTTTCAAAAATTGAAAAAGAGGATATAGTATATGCATTAGAGTCTGCTAGCAATATGCTGTATTTATTTGATACAATACACCAAGATGATGGTGCCCCAGTACTATTAATAGATAAATTAAGTGAAAAATACGAAGAAGATAATCAGGTTTTAGATAAAATTTCCCTTAAAGAAGCACTTAGAAAACTTGATGCAAAATCAAGGCAAATAATTATGCTCAGATATTTTAAAGATAATACACAAATTCAAGTTGCAAAAATGATGGGGATTAGCCAGGTACAAGTATCGAGAATAGAAAAAAAAGTTTTGAAAATAATGAGGGAAAAGTTGATCTAATAAAAGTGAGTGTATAAGATGAGATATAAATAAGGAACTTCAATTTTAAATTTTGAAGTTCCTTATCTATAAATTCGTCTTATTTTTTTTGACTAAAAATAATATTAATGCAAATACTAACATAAAGAATTAGCATATTATATTTGCATAATACAATATAATAAATGATTAGTAGTGACTATTAAAAGCGACAAGGAGGACATTTCATGAAAGTGGAAGAAAAAACTATAAGAAAAAAATTTGATAAACTTAATTCTAATAACATCCCTAAACCTAATTTAGGATTGCATTGTTTTAATGCTTTTTGGGTTGGAGGCTTAATATGTGTAATAGGACAATTTATCAGTGACATTTTTTCTGGAATTGGTATTCCTAAAGATGAGGTAGGCACATATGTATCTATAGTTATGGTTTTTATGGGAGCTGTGCTTACTGGCATAGGGGTATATGATAAGCTAGGTGATTTTGCAGGAGCAGGTTCTGTTGTGCCAATTACAGGGTTTGCAAATTCAATCGTTTCACCAGCAATGGAATTTAAAAAAGAGGGTTTTGTTTTTGGTGTTGCAGCTAAAATGTTTACTATTGCAGGGCCCGTTTTAGTATATGGAATAGGGTCATCTGTAATTGTAGGAATTTTATATTATTTTTTAAGGTGGTGATTTAAAATGGGTAGAAGAATTGGTCTTCAAACAGTAGAAATCGAAAGTAAACCTAGAATTATCAGTACATATAATATAGTTGGGCCTAAGGAAGGGCAGGGACCATTAAAAGAGTATTTTGACCGGATTTTAGAAGATGATCTTAATGGAACTGAAAGCTTTGAAAAAGCTGAAACTAGTTTATTATATACTGCTGTATCAGAGGGCATAAAAAAAGCAAAACTAAAAGAAGTTGATATAAATTATCTACTAGCAGGTGATTTATTAAATCAGTTATCTTCTTCATGTTTTGCAGCTAGAGATTTGAATATACCATTCCTAGGACTTTATGGAGCTTGCTCAACTATGGCAGAGTCTTTAAGCGTTGCTTCAATGATAATGGAGGGTGGGCTGGCTAATTATGTTATAGCAGCTACTTCATCACATTTCTCATCAGCTGAAAGGCAATTTAGATTGCCACTGGAAATGGGAAGTCAGAGAGCTCCAACAGCGCAATGGACCGTTACAGGTGCAGGAGCAATGATTTTGGGGAAAAAAGGTAAATTTCCATATGTTACCCATGTTACAACTGGAAAGGTCAAAGATTATGGAATAATTGATGTGAATAATATGGGAGTTGCAATGGCGCCAGCGGCTGTAGACACTATTAAACAACATTTTATGGACACGGGTCGAAAGCCTTCGGATTATGATATTATAGCTACTGGAGATTTGGGCATTATAGGAAGAGAATTTACAGAAAAACTATTACTAGAATATAAGTACGATATGAAGGGTCATTACATTGACTGTGGTGAGGAAATTTTCGATGCGCAGACCCAAGGAACTAACGCGGGTGGTAGTGGTTGTGGATGTTCTGCAGTGGTTGCAACAGGGTACTTACTAAAAAATATGCTAAAGGGAAAATTTAAAAGAATACTACTAGTTTCCACAGGTGCACTTTTAAGTTCAACTTCACCGCTTCAAGGAGAAACAATACCAGGAATTGCTCATGCCGTTTCAATAGAGTTTGGGGGTGAATAAATGAATAATTATATTATGTCTTTTATAGTTGGAGGGATAATTTGCATAATAGGCCAAATACTTATGGACACTACTAAATTAACTCCAGCTAGAATACTAGTTTTATTTGTAACTGCTGGTGTAATATTAGGTGCATTAAATATATATGATGTGGTGATAAAATATGGAAAAGCAGGTGGAAGTATACCTCTTCCTGGGTTTGGGTATAGTTTAGCTAAAAGTGTAATGAAGGAAGTAGATGAAGTTGGTATTATAGGAGCATTTACAGGAGGTATAAAGGGTACTGCGGGCGGTATTACTGCTGCAATTTTCTTTGGATATATTATGGCGTTGTTATTCAATCCTAAAACTAAAGGGTAATAAAAAACTACTATCAAATATTTGATAGTAGTTTTTTATTTATGTGTTAAGGCTTAGTAAAATAGTTACCTTTAGTTTTAGGAATGCTAGCTTTAGGAGTGGCAACTGGGGGGAATATACTATTATTTGAAAAGGTGTCAACTGCTGTTGGTAATACATAAGCAGAGTCCTCTAGAAATACATTAGGTGTATAATTTCTCTTTATAAAAACTTTTGTTTCAATTTTTCCAGGTGGCGTAAATTCTGATGCAAGAACATATTTACCACTTGGGTCTTTGATAACCTTAGCCAAAACATGTATGTTATCAAGGGATGTAGGTTGAGTTCCATCAATAAATAGTTCGGAGTAAACTCTATTGCCTCTTGGGTCTGCATAAGTTAAATCAGTAGGTATATCACCTGAATCTTTTGATACGGAATAGGGAGATATACCAGAAGGCATTTCTAAGTTTTTCACTGGAAGAGACGTATGGGCTTTTTTCATAATATTTCCCCATAGTGAAGCGGCATCATTACTTCCAATATTTTTAAGTTCATCTCCCTTATCGGTTCCAATCCAAACAGCTGTAGAGTAATATGGAGTTAAACCAACAAACCACAGATTCTTAGAATCGGAAGAAGTACCAGTTTTACCTCTGACTGGCATGTCGCCAAAAACAGCATTTGTTCCAGTACCACCAGGACTTACAGGTCCTTTTAATAAATCATATATAATGTATGCACTTTGAGGAGATAAAACAGGTTTTGTTTCAAGTTTTGTTTCAAGCAATACTTTACCAGATCTATCGACTACTTTAGTGTATAATCTGGGAGTTGTACGTAGCCCATTGTTACCAAAAACACCATATGCCGCTGACATAGTGAGAGGATTAGTGCCTTTATAAGTACCACCATCTAATTGTCCAAGGGCCATAGCAGATATACTATTCTTATCTTGGTCATCTAACTGCAACCCAAACTTTTCGCCATAAGAAACGCCAGTCTTAAGACCAATCATATCCTCAATTTTAACAGCTGCAACATTAACAGAATATTTTAAGCAATCTCTAAGAGGTAAATATCCCTTATATCCAAGCGGGGAATTTCTAGGATTATAAGGAGGTGTACCTGGAGCAGAATATTTCTTGCCAATGTCTTCAGGTATAGGTGAATCTTCAATAATAGTAGAAGCTGTAGCTGTTTTTGAATCGATAGCTGGACCATATACGGTTAGTGGCTTAATGCTTGATCCAGGAGCCTTTAAGTAGTCATTCGACGCACCTCTGTTATAAGACATAGGAACTTGGTCACCACGTCCACCTATAATAGTTTTAACTTCACCTGTATGATAATCTGTGATAACACAGGCTGCCTGGAGGCCTGCTTGCGTTGATTTCATAGGATCATCAATTAGTTTCTGTGATGCATTTTGCATATCTCTATTCATGGTTGTATAAATTTTTACACCATCGTACATAAGCATTGAATATGCTTCCTTTTTACTAATATTATTTTGTTTCATTAAATCCTCAGCAACCTGTAGGAGTACAGGTCTTGAGAAGTACTCATAGTTCATTTTGTTTGCATCTTTTTGTGAAAAACTAAAATTTAAATCTTCAGCCATAGCTGAATCAAATTGTTCTTTGCTGATTTTGCCACTATTGTACATATTATCAAGAACGGCTTTTGTTCTATTTGAATCAAAAGCTTCTTTATTTTTATTTGATTTAGATGCCAAATTATATGAAACACTAGGATTTTGTGCAGCGCTAGCAAGAAAAGCGCATTGTTTTAAGGTCAAATCTTCAACAGATTTGTTAAAATATTGATGAGAGGCTGCTTCTACACCATGAGCATTTCCTCCTAGAAAAATAGTGTTCATATAAGTCTCTAAAATTTGAGACTTGGTCAAAACTTTTTCAATTTGTAAGGATAAAGACATTTCTTGAATTTTTCTCTTTATAGAAGTTCTGTTTTCCATAGAATCTTCTAAAAACACTCTATACTTAACTAATTGTTGAGTTATAGTTGAAGCGCCCTGGAGACTTTGACCGCTACCAGCTATTTTTATCTTTATATCATTAAAAATAGCACCACCAAGTCTTTTTAAGTCAACACCTGGGTGTGTTTGAAATCTAACATCTTCAATACTTATAAATGAATCCTGAAGGATGACCGGAACTTTATTAATAGGTACATTAATTCTTCTTTGTGAAATAACATATTCATCCATAGTCTTTCCAGAATCGTCTAATAACATTGTAATCTCATCCAATTTTAAAAATTCATTAATATCTAAGATAGGAGCTGTCTTAATCATAGCTAGAACTGCTCCTCCAATAACTACACTGCTTACTAAAGCTATAATTAGAAAAGTAAAAACAAGGGTTCTAAAAACATGTTTCTCAGTTTCTTTTTTCTTTTTTTTATTAGGTTCTTCTTTTTCCATTAAGTATCCTCCTTGCATTTCTCAGGAGCTGAAAACACTTATTAAGTAGCTTTCCGCCTTCTAAAAATTCATCTTGTTTAACTATAATTAGCTTTTAATATTATACCATATAATCATGGTATTTATTTGAATGTGGCTTAATATAGAATATTGAGTTTGAGTTGGATATTTAAATTCTTTACCGTAAAAAAGTTACATATAATAGCATATAACCTTAGATGGAGGTAATAAATATCAAAAATAAAATTAAAGTTAGGATATTAATAATTATAGCCATAATTATGATAAATTTTACAATATTCATATACATTTTTGATAAAACCGTAATGCCAACGGTAATGGCGGTAGCGGATGCGGAAATGAGAGCAAAGGCTACAGAGATTGTAAATAGATCAATTATTAGTGAATATTCCAAGCAATTTAACTACGACCAGGTTATAAGAGTGGATAAAGATTCACAGGGGAATATTGTAATGCTAAAAGCGGATACTCTAAAAATGAATAAAATAGCATGTGATGTTGCTTTAGAATCCCAAAAGGAACTTATGAAATTGGGGGAGGTTGGTATGAAAATCCCAATAGGTTATATAACAAGAAATAGTATTTTATCTTATTATGGCCCTAAAGTAACCATAAAAATGCAGCCGATAGGCCATGTAGAAACTAAATATTCTTCTGAGTTTGAAAGTGCAGGTATAAATCAAACAAGGCATAAAATTTATGTTAAAGTAAAAACTACCGTTAAAGTAATTGCGCCTTTAAAAAGTAATGATATCGAAGTAGCTAATGAAGTACCAATTGCTGAAACTATTATAGTGGGAAAAACACCTAATACTGCAGTTCAATTAGATTTAAATGGTACAGATTTTAAACTGGGCAATAGTGGTAGTGATTAACAAAAATATAAAAAATAAAGTACGCTATTAATAATAACGTACTTTATTTTTATAAACTAACAATATGTATTTAAGAAGTATTGAAAAAGTGAGTTATTAAATAATCTCCTGCGGAGCTGCAATATTAACGACTTTCCCTCTGAAATGTCATTAATATGGACTTCTCTGATATAGAAGGTTATTAGTCTTCCCAATTAAATACGTATGGTATATTCCTATAGTAATCTCCGTAATTCAATCCATACCCAACTACAAAAAGATCTGGAATTTCAAAACAACAATAATCAGGTGTTATCTCAATTTTTCTTCTAAGTGGTTTATCTAAAAGAACGCAAGATTTAACGCTGGTGGCACCTAAAGACTTAACGTGAGCCACAACGAAATCCATAGTTATTCCAGTATCAACAATATCATCTACTATTAATACATCAAAACCTTCAATATTGTCAGGAATATCATTTATAACATTAATTGATCCACAAGACTCTTCACCATCACCATAGCTTGAAGTTGTCATAAATCCTATTTTTGTAGGCACAGTAATTTGACGCACAAGGTCTGCGGTATATATAAAGCTACCTCTTAATAATGAAAGAATATATAATTTTTTTTCGCAATAATCTTTCGAAATCTCAGCACCAAGTTGCTCTATTCTTTCATCAATTTGGTCTTTAGTTATAAGAATATTTCTTTTTTTATTATCCAATGTTAATCCCACCCTCTATATATATTTACATTAATGCTTTAATGGTATAAAATTATATGAAAGTTGTCAAGTATAAGTATAAGGATACTTGTTAAATATTATTAGAATGGAGTGATTTACGTTGATATATGGAAATATTGGTGGAGTTAAAAATTCAATTTTAAATAAATTGGAAAATGCTTGCGATATAACGGTTTCCAAAGATTGCATTTTGTCTGAAGAATTGGTAGACATACTAGTCGAGGTAACAAAAGATTTGGATAGAGAAATTAGCGCTGCAATTGATAGAAAAGGTAAAATAATTAGTATGGCAATTGGTGATAGTAGTACAGTGGAATTGCCTATAATCGATATAAGAGAAGGTCGATTATCGGGGGTTAAAGTAGTACACACTCACCCAAATGGTAATTCAAGATTATCTGCGCTGGATATGTCAGCTTTAACAAAATTAAAGTTAGATTGTATAGTAGCTATTGGTATAGGAGAAAAAGAGAATTTAAAGTATAACATAGGTTTTTGTGGAATAGAAAAGAGCATTTTAATAGAAGAAGAAATAGGACCAATAACTATAAATGAAGTAATGGAATATGATATTTTAGACAAAATTAGATATATTGAAAAATTAATGAAAACAAGTGAAATTGTTGAGGATGATTCAGAACGAGCTATTTTAGTAGGAATAGAAAGTGAAGATGATTTAGTAGAACTTGCAGAACTTGCAAAAGCATGTAATGTAGAAACTATAGATACAGTACTTCAGAATAGACATAAAATAGATTCGGCTTTATATATAGGTAGAGGTAAAGCAGAAGAGGTAGCTGGTCTTAGGCAAGCAATAAGAGCGAATATAGTAATCTTTGATGATGAATTATCAGGCTCTCAAGTTAGAAATTTGGAGGAAGTACTTGGATGTAAAGTTATAGACAGAACTACACTAATACTAGAAATATTTGCACGAAGAGCAAGAACTAGGGAAGCAAAAATTCAAGTTGAACTTGCACAATTAAAATATAGATTACCACGTTTAACAGGACTTGGAACTATACTATCAAGAACAGGTGCGGGAATTGGAACAAGAGGACCTGGAGAGAAAAAATTAGAAATAGATAAAAGGCGAATAAGAGAAGGTATCTATGAATTAAATAAAGAACTTGAAAAAATAAGAAATACTAGAAATGTGCAAAGAGAAAAGAGAAGTCGCGATAGCATTTCAAAAGTATCTTTAGTTGGATACACTAATTCTGGAAAATCAACACTTAGAAATGCATTATGCGATGTAGCAGCATTAAAAAGTATTGTGCAAAAAGAAAAAGTGTTTGAAGCAGATATGCTTTTTGCAACTCTAGATGTAACAACAAGAGCACTACTATTGCCTGATAATAGAGTGGCAGCAGTAACTGACACAGTAGGTTTTATAAGGAAACTTCCCCATGATTTAGTAGAGGCCTTTAAATCAACCCTTGAAGAAGTTGTATATTCAGATTTGTTGCTGCACGTGGTAGATGCATCATCTGAAAACGCAGTACTACAAATAGAGGCTGTAGATGGGGTTCTAAGAGAATTAAACGCAATTGATAAGCCAACAATATTGGTGTTGAATAAAATTGACAAAGCCTCACAAGAAAATATTTTGAAAATCAAAGAAAAATATAAGAATTTGAAATCAATTGAAATATCGGCTAAAGATGGTACAAATTTGGAGGAGCTTCTAAAAGAAACTTGTAAAGACCTTCCATATACTCTTAAAAAATTTAAGGTGCTTATTCCATATACTGATCAGGCAATAGTGGCATATTTGCATAGAGGATCAAAGGTTGATACAGAAGAGTATATTGAAGAAGGAACGCTTATGTCAGTACAAGGGGACGACGAAGTTTATAATAAGTGTGAAAAATATATTTTAGTGTAGTTGAAATTTCTTTTTTATAAAAAAATCTTCATAAGTGTAATAAAGTCAATGGGCATCTTATATAATTTAATATTAGGTCCGAAGCATTTATCAAAGAACTTAGGAGTAGATATGGGAGAAGAAAAATCAAATCCAGATAATGAAAAGAGAAAAAACAAAAAAATAAATCAGTATAACGTCAATAAACTAATTAAAAAAATTATAAATGATATTAATGAACAAGATAAGGTACCCAATGATGGTCAATTTGATACCTGTGACATATGTGACATATCCAATAATTTTGACGTTAAATCATTAGCAGATAAGGTTGTAAATATAAATGTTTTAAGATTCGAATTAGATAGATTGCAACTAGATTTTAAAGCAAGTGCGTATTTTGAAAATGACATAAGACCGTTAATAGACACTCTATATACATTAGGCCTTGCATCTATTAATTTTTCAACCGCTGCAAGTAATATGTCGAATACAAATTTTGGACGCAGTTCAGAAATAAAAAATGCTCTAGGTTTAGCTGAAGACGTTAATGAAATTTCTGAAGATTTAATTAAAGTGTTAAGATGTAAAGTTGATAACATGCTGAAATTATCAAAGCATGATTGTAAATAATCTTCATAATGATAAGGAGAACAGGGTTATTAATATTAAACTTGATTCTCTTTATTTTTTTATTAGAAAATTATATGCTTTTCTTTTTTTTATTAAGATTATTATAATAAAAACTGGTAAAAATAGATATGATAATGAATTTGGAGGTAATATCATGAAAAAAATATGTCCTGTTTGCAATAATTTAGAAAGGAATATTTGTAATTGTGAAAAATGTAGTGCTATAATGAACGATAAAGGAATAATACAAGAATTTTATGATGATTATACTGCTAATATGGAGATTGATGACAAAGATCAGTTTTGTGTTCATATATATCAGTGCAGTAATTGTGATTTTTATGAGAGAATTAAAGTTAATAAAATATTCATTTAGGAATTTGATTTTTAAGACAACTAAACATATTTTAAAATTATAAGGCACATAAAAACTTGGGGGAGGCAAGGAAATGATGAAAACTATTTTGCAATATCAGAAAGCTTTTAATAGTGTAGTAGATAGAATAAAAATCGACGAATCTGTTTTATCAGTAATGGTTTTTGGAAGTATGGTAACAGGCGATTTGTGGGAAGAATCAGATATTGATATTTTCGTAATTGTCAGGGAGAAATTCAGTGAGATTAGGGACATATATGCACAAGAGAAGGGTGTTCCTATTCATATTAAACTCATGGGTAAGGAAAAATTCATACAACTTTATTCTGATAATCTAAAGGGCGGATATATACATAGAATTTTCTCATCCTCAAGACTTATATTCTCAAAAGATATGGATATAACAGTAAGGTACGACGGTGGTAGATTTTTCCCGGATGTAGATAGAGAGCGATGGGGAATGTGTTTCCTAGGAAAACTCTTAAAAGATATTGGCGTATGTAAAAAATATTTATCAAGTGATGGTGTATATACGGCCTATAGTACTGCGATAAGATGTATAGAGAAGTATTCAAGATTATTTGTCAACTCGTCGGGATATATGATTAGTAAGGATGTAATGACTATGGCGCTTAATTTAAATGAAGACTTTAAACTTTGCGTTGATAAATTGTTTTTTGAAAAATCAAATACAGTGGAGACAATTCAAGAAACTATGACATTTTTAGAACAAAGCATAAACTCAAGTATTAAGAGTAATTGTAGCCTGCTTTTAAACTATATGAGAGAAAAAGATAAGTTTTTAAGTGCTGAGGAAATTATGACGGAGGATTTGTTTAAGGATTTTGATATAGAAATGGAAGAGTTGCTTAATAAACTTTGGGAAAGAAATATTATTAAAAAGGAAATTAGGGATTTTAAGATAAACAAGGATAAAATCTTATTTAATCAAAATGTTTACTTTGTTTAACATTTTCGGGATAGATAGGTGGAGATATGCATAAGTATGAAATTAAATTTATCTCCGAAATTCCTAAGTATATAGAGATATCAAAGCATATAAAAAAAATGATTGATGAAAATATGGTTGACGACGGTGAAAAATTACCCTCAATAAGGAAATTATCAAAACTGCTGGTGGTTAATGATGTTACCGTAGTTAGTGCTTATAAAAAACTTGAAGCTGAGGGCTATGCGTATCAAAAGATGGGGAGCGGAACTTACGCTAAACGAAGGGATACAAACAGTAAGTTTAAAAAGGAATATTCTAATACCTTAAAAAAAATTTCTGGTCAAGACCTAAAAAAATATATAGATTTTACAGGAGAAATTACAAGTAGTGAATATTTCCCTGTAACAGTCTTTAAAGACGTATTAAATGAGGTATTAGATAGAGATGGCACGGAAGCATTTGCCTATAAGGAATCTTTGGGGTATGAGGGACTTAGAAATAGTATAAGTAGTTTTTTTTGGGACAATAAGGTAAACACTGAAGATATATTGATTCTCTCAGGTGCGCAACAGGGTATTGATATAGTTTCAAAATCTATAATAAATGTTCATGATAACGTTGTTGTAGAAAAGCCGACCTATGGTGGGGCACTAACGGTCTTTAAATGGAGAAGGGCAAATATATTTGAAGTTGATATGTTAGAGGATGGCGTGAATTTACTTCAATTTGAAGAGATACTGAAAAAGAATAGGATAAAATGTTTTTATGCCATGAGTTATTTTCAAAATCCTACAGGGGCCACCTATAGTTTGGAGAAAAAGCTAAGAATATTAGAACTCGCAGAGTTATATGATTTTTATATCGTTGAAGACGATTATTTATCTGAACTAATATATGACCAAAAGCAATATAAGAGTTTTAAGAGCTTAGACATATTTGATAGAGTTATCTATATAAAGAGTTTTTCAAAGATATTTCTACCAGGAATAAGGCTCGGATACATGATATCACCAGAGAAATGCAAGGAGCATATTCAAAATTCCAAAATTAACACAGATATATCAACTTCAAGTCTTATGCAACGTGCTTTAGATTTATATATAAATAAGGATCTTTGGAAAGAACATATAAGTCGTCTAAATATGGCTTATAAGGACAAATATAACTTTATGATAACTTGTATAGAAAAAAACATGGGTGCAAAGGCTAGTTGTTATACCCCTGGAGGGGGAATTCATTTTTATTTTAAGATAGCTACTGGTTTGAAGATTAATTCCATGGAATTGTTTTATTTGTGTAAGCATAGAAAAGTTTTAATAACACCAGGGGTTTTATTTTATAAAAATGCTAAAGAAGGTAATGATTACTTTAGATTAAGTTTTTCAGAAATAAGAAAACCAGAAATAGAAGAAGGAATTAATATTATTTCAGAGATACTAAGTGGAAAGTAGAAAAAAATGGCTACAAGGTAAGGAGAGGAGCTTTTGAAAAAGGGATTAGTGGACGTTGATTGGTTGTGCATTAGCAAATATTCTAACGAAGAGATATCTTATTTCTTGTTTTTGGAAGGGAAAACTATGGAAGCCATATGTAAAATTAGAAACTTGGATAATGCCATTGTGCAAAAACACATTATAGATGGTAAAATAAAATATAGATTTTTAGTGCATAGCAATGATACTGATGAGCTTTTTAAGAGTATTGCTAAAGCAGGGAAAGAGGATAAAATTTATTTCTTGAATTCATTGGAAGAGGATAATAAAAATAAATTAACGCAGCTAATAAAAACGAGTTATGTGGAGATGCACCCTAAAGATAAAGAAGTCGCAGTTTGGATATTAGGAGAATTAAAAGAAAAATCTTGTTTAAACATTTTAATCAAAGCTTCCGTGCATAAATTCTTAAATGTACGGAGAATGGCAGTTTCAGCTATGGGTAAAATGGGAGATGCGAGAGCTGAAGGAGCATTACTTAGAGCCTTAGAGGATGAGAATCCACAAGTAATAAGCTATGCAATAAAATCTCTAGGTAAAATAAAAAGTGAAAAAGCTATTACAAAAATAAAATACATATATGACAACACAGAAAAAAAATACATAATTGATGCTGCTGAGAGGTTTTTATTACTAATGGAGCAAATATAAATAGAAATTAGAGTGGGATATTAAATTTTTATTTGGAATATTCAGTAATAGTTGGGAGAATTGAAATGGGTTACTTTACAATAAAAGATGAATCAATCGCTGAATTTAAAGAGAAAAAGTCCATTTTTATAGGACATGGAAAAAGGGTTGAAAGCGAAGATGAGGCTAAGGAATTTATCCAAGCGGTTAAAAATAAACACAAACAAGCAAGACACAATGTTTATGCCTATATAATTGGCGAAAACAGAGGGATACAAAGGTATAGTGACGATGGAGAGCCTCAAGGTACGGGAGGAATTCCTATGCTAGAAGTTTTGAAAAAAAGTGATATTACAGATGTAGCGGTGGTAGTTACCAGATATTTTGGAGGAATTCTTCTAGGCACTGGAGGCCTTGCAAGAGCATATTCGAAAGGTGCATCACTAGCTATTAAAGAGGCAGGGGTAGTGGAAAAGGTTGAAGGTATTTCAATAGATATACTAATTGAATACGATTTACTAGGGAAGCTACAACATGTCTGTGCTAAAGAAAATTTTTATATAGAGAACGTAGAATATACTGACAAAGTGAGGATTAAAATACTTTGTCAGTTTAGTAATCTAGAAAAATTAAGGGCAGAAATAACCCAGGTTACTTCAGGAAAAGCTCTGTTTTATGAAGAAGATCCAAAAATGTACTTCAAATTAGAACATAGATTATATGATAGTGAAATTATAAACTCTATCCTTTAACAATATTTCAGCTCCGCAGGAGATGACTTAACACATGTAAGAAAAGTATATATACTTTTCTTCAGACCGTTGACAAACATAAAATGTAAAACACTCTAATTTAAAATTGGAGTGTTTTTTTCATATTCAAAAAGGATTTTAGGACATCGATGTCGAATATATATAGTATACAAACTTTATAATTCGGAGGGCATTATTATGATTAATGAAAAGAACTTCACACAACAAAAACTAGAAATGGTGTATTTGGAAGATTTAGTTCCTAAAGACCATATTCTGAGAAATATAGATAAATACATGGATTTCTCTTTTATAAGAGAACTGACTAAAAAATATTACTGCTTAGATAATGGAAGACCTGGCGTAGATCCTGTTATACTTTTTAAAATGCTGTTTATTGGGTACCTATTTGGAATAAAATCTGAACGACAACTTGTAAAGGACATTGAAGTAAATGTGGCTTATAGATGGTTTCTGGGACTAAGTCTTACTGATCCTATTCCAGATCATTCAACAATTAGCCAAAATAGACGTAGACGGTTTAAAGGTACAGATGTGTTTCAAAAAATATTTGACGAAGTAGTATTTAAGGCTATAAATCTTAAGATGGTAACCGGTAAAATACTTTACACAGACTCTACACACCTAAAAGCAAATGCTAATAAGCGAAAGCTTGTGAAAATTGAAGTTGAAAAAACGCCGAAAGAATATGTAGCTGAACTTAATAAAGCAGTGGAAGAAGATAGAATAAACCATGGTAAAAAACCTTTAAAGGAAAAAGAACCTGTTACCAAAATAAAAGAAACTAAAGTTAGCACAACCGACCCCGACAGTGGATATATGATGAGAGATGGCAAGCCGGAAGGCTTCTCATATTTAGATCACAGAACTGTCGATAGCAGACATAATATAATTACTGATGTGTATGTTACTCCTGGAAACATAAATGATGTTGATCCTTATATCGATAGATTAGATGTGCAAATAAAAAAGTTTAATTTTAATACAAAATATGTTGGTGCAGATGCTGGTTATGCTACAAATCTTATATGTAAAGAACTATATGAGAGGGAATTAAAATCTGTAATGGGATACCGTAGGTCTCCACATACAAAAGGAATGTACACAAAAAATAAATTCCAATATGTTAAAGAGCAGGACATTTACGTATGCCCTGACTTAAGGGCTTTACATTATAAAACGACAACAAGAGAAGGATATAAAGAATATGTTGGTAATGCAAAATATTGCGAGATATGTCCAAATAGAGCTCAATGCTTTTCTGCAAAAAGCAAGTTTAAAACTATTAGAAGACATGTTTGGGAAACGTATAAAGAAGATGTTGTAAAGTTCACCAGAACAGATAAAGGCAGAAATATATATAGAAGAAGAAAAGAAACTATAGAGCGAAGCTTCGCAGATTCAAAACAACTGCATGGGCTTCGCTATTGCCATATGCGTGGATTAGAAAATGTGCAAGAGCAGTGTCTGCTTACAGCAGCAGTGCAGAATATGAAAAAGATAGCTAGCCTGCTATCTTTACTGTTTTTTGATTTTCTAACTAAGAAGATAGTTGTTATTTTAAATTTATCCATAACTCAAAATGCTATCGCATAATTGCATGTAAAAAACCCAGTATAATAAAAAAATTATACTGGGTTTGTAAACAACCTGAAGAAAAGTATATATACTTTTCTTTTTTTATTTGAAAAACGCTTTATTTCTATGATATAATGGGAATGTAATGTATTTAAAACCAATTGATAGAAATATTGGTATTTATTAGAGAAGGTTAGAATATTTCATATGAAAAATAGTTAGTTGGGGGGGATATCAAATGTCAGGACATTCAAAATGGCATAACATACAACAGAAAAAAGGTAAGATTGATGTTATAAGAGGTAAGGTATTCACAAAATTAGGTAAAGAAATAATAATGGCAGCTAAAAATGGTGGGTCTAATTTAGATATTAATGCTCATCTTAGAGATGTAGTTGCAAAAGCTAAATCTAATAATATGTCTCAAGAGACAATAACTAGAGCAATAAAAAAAGGTGCCGGAGAGCTTGAAGGCGTAAACTATGAAGAAATAGTTTATGAAGGCTATGGAGCAGAAGGCGTTGCTATAGTAGTTAAGACGCTAACGGACAAGAAAAATAGAAGTGTGGCAACTGTAAGGCATGCTTTTGATAGACATGGTGGAAACATGGGAGCGGCTGGATGTGTAAGCTGGATGTTTGCTAAAAAAGGACAAATCATCATAGAAAGAAATGAAACTATGGATGAAGATGAGATAATGATGGTAGCATTAGAAGCGGGTGCAGAAGATTTTAATGCAGAAGAGGAAATGTTTGAAATAATTACAGCTGCAGAAACTTTTGGAGCTGTAAGAGAAGTGTTAGAAACAGCGGGTTTTGAATTTGCTTCTGCAGAGGTTACAATGATACCAGATAACATGATACCTATTAGCCTAGAAGGCGCCGGTAAAGTGCAAAGACTTATAGATGCACTTGAAGATGATGATGACGTGCAGGACGTTTATCACAATGCAGAGTACCCTGAGGAATTTGAGGGATAGATGGTTTGCAGGCAATCATCAGAAATTTAGATGTTTGTATAATGATATACATGTTACCGTAGAAAATTTAAGACAATGATATACTGAATTTAACCACTTTCAATAATAGATACACAATGTATCTGTTATTGGAGGTGTTTTTTTATTTTACAGAAAATATGGTGGTAAATATAAGAGGAATTTGTATAGTATCAAAAATAGTATATTTTAATTCAATTATCCTAATAATATAAAGAACAAATAATCTTAGGATGGTGTGTAAAAATGAAGAATGTAAAAATTGCTTCAACATTTATTATAATTAGTATATCTATTTTGCTATTTACTGCTTGTAATTCCATGAAGTCGCCGACTAATACTACTAAAAAAGCTATCCTTCCAACAGCAACAAAAACAATTTACTCTGACACTCTTAAAGGACTAGTTACGGCTAAGACAATAACACAAACCCAGTCAGATAAAGTAATGGAAGAGGCAACAAAAAATGTGTCGCAAGTTAAAGGTAGTATTAATAGATTAGGTACATTAGTAGAAAATCGTGTAATTACTCAAATACAAGCTGATAAAATAAACCAAGAAATTGAGAAAGGTATGAAAGGTATTGAGGGTAAGTAGCTAAGGGTAAGATTACCCGTAGAATAATAGGGGAGCTTAGAGATGAGCTTCTTTTTTTGTCGTGCAAAAAGGATGGTAATATACGAGACCCTATGAAAGAGTGCTCTAATGTAATATTTATATCACATTAGAGTAAAACTTAGTGGGAGTATAAATCTCCTTCTGAAGTCATTAATATTGCAGATTCGCAGGAGATGACTTACACAATTAGAGTAGGAGAAATACTACTTTCGTTCTTTAGTTTGCAAAAATATTAGGTTTACTAAGAAAGTTGATAAATCAATTAACCAAATTTTTCATAATTATAAAATATTATGTAAATTATGATATAATATGGATATGTAAGAACGGATAAAAAATAATTATATACGAGGTGGATAAGATGAAGTGTTTTAATAATTTCTTAAAAAATATGTTAATTAATGATTTAGAACGTAAGGCATATTATGAAAGTAAGAAAATATTAGAAAAAAGAAAGCCTATTTATGTATCAAGACAAAAATGGTTAAATATCCGTAAAGTCGCTATAGATGAATTTGTAGGAGAAAACAGAAATCCTAGAAATATTAGAGAACTTGAATTTAGTACATGCTATAAATTTTTAAATAATAATAAGCCTTCTTATATTAATAACAATGAATGGGATTATATATTGAAAAAATCTACAGAGGTATTAGAGGAACAAATCAAAAAAATAGTTATGGAAATAAACTATTACAATGATTTTTCAGTGCTTTTAGGTTTGAATAAACCTCAAAATATTAAGCAAGATATATGGAATATAATACAGAATAAAATTTTTGATGTATTTATATTATTAAAAAAATACAATGCTAGTCAATATTATTTTAATACAGATAAAATACTAGATTTATTAAAAGAAAAAAAACAAAATGGAATGTTAGAAGATAAGTGGCTGGATTATTATAATTTCTTAAAAGAGTTGTATTTACAAAATTTATTAAGTAAATTATATTCTATAAAGTCTCCAATTGAATTTATAAATAATCATCCACTAGAATATTTGGAAGACAAAAAAATTTATGAGTTAAAGCATGAGGCATATAGATTAGAACTACTTGCCTTTAAAATACTTTGTTATACTAAAAATCCGAAAGAATTAATTAAAAAGGAAAAACCTGCTTGGATTAAAGATATTGATTTTAAAATAATAGTATTAGATTTAAAGGGTAAAATTGAGATTGACGAAAAGAGAGAAGAATACAAAGAAAAACTACAATTGATTAATGGAATTTTAAAATGCAATAAATTACAGATGGATAGACCGAAAAATATAAATGAAGAAGACTGGTCATACTTATTTGATCTAGATAAAAGTATAAAAGATAAAATTGATAATAACAAGAAAAATGATATGGCGAAAAAACTAATTGAAGATGAAGAAGAAACAAAATATATGAAAAAAATCACAAATATATTATAGGATAATAAATTAGTACAATATATATTCGAATAAAATTTGTTCAATGATGGTATAACACCTTAGTGTATTGATTAATTATTAATACACTAAGGTAGGTTTAATATTAAACACCCTGTGGTTAATTCATCCCTTGAGAAAAAGTCAAAATAACTCAAAATAAGAGCGTTACAGTATATACTGTAACAGGTGAAAAGTATCACAGTGATGGTTGTAGATACTCAAAGAAAAGTAAAATGCATATGAATTTGAATAATGCAAAAGCGGGATATGAACCATGTAGCGTTTGGGGGGCACCTCGTTAAGGAGTTGATTGTATGAAAATAATAATAGATAGATTTGTTGGCTGTTATGCAGTATGTGAAAAAGAAGATAGAACTATGATTGATATTAAAAGGATTAAATTACCTCATAGCGCTAAAGAAGGAGACGTACTTAGTATTGATAATGGTTTGATTACTATTGATACAATGGAAACTAAAAAAAGAATCAGAGAAATTGAAAAATTAACTGAAGATTTATGGGAATAGAATTAATCAAGGTGTTCTTTTATGTTAATGAAAATAAATGAAGAATAACAGCACCGGGATTTCCAAAGTGCTGTTATTCTTCATTTATATTATAAAGTCTAAGATATACTCATCATTTAGACTTTTATATTTTTCTACAAGATCTTGTAGCGTTACTGAATCCATAACTTTATTAATTTGTTCATTAACCTCTTGCCAAACTAGAGTGTTTATACAAACTTTTATGGTTTTATCAACACCTAAGGCACCACCATCATCTCCAGTAATATCTAAATCACCTTCAAGGGTTCTTAAAACTTCACCTACTGTGATTTTTGATGCTTCTTTTGATAGGGTATAACCACCCTGGGATCCTCTTGCACTTTTTACAAGATTAGCCTTTCTAAGTACTGAGAACACTTGTTCTAGATAATTTTCTGAGATTGACTGCCTTTCAGCGATAACCTTTAAGGGTATATAGTCTCCAAATGAATGCACAGCTATATCAACCATTGCCCTTAAACCGTATCTTCCTTTAGTAGAAATATTCATGGTAAGTTAATTCTCCTTATCTACACTAAAATATACATATTATGCATAATATAATATTTATTCATCAAACTATATACTACTATATTGAAAAGAATAAGTCAACTTAACCATGCCACAACGACACTTTCTGGGGAACTATAAATTTTCGAATTCATTTAATGTCTTTAATTTGCTCTCAACTTTAGCCTTTTCACTTCTTATATTATCTAATTGCTGTATTAGTTTTTTATTTTCTACTTTTATGTTTTTGGTTGAATTGTGTTTAAGACCTGTTTCTGAAAGTTCTAATGTATATTGAATTTCTTGCTCAAGCTTGCTTTTATAAGTTTCCTCAAATTCCTTCTCTACCTCAGTTAATTCTTCATTTAAAGTTGTTTTCATACTATCAATAACCTGCCTAGTAACTTCTGATTTAATTTGTTCTTCAGTTTTCATGATTATTTACCTCCTTATAGTTTATTGTTTTAATATTTTTGTTAATAATGAACTCTAACTAACCAAAATTTAATGTTTTTATCGCTCCATCCAAGATCCCAAGGAACTTTATTTCTATCAGAATTATGACAGCTGACCAAGGAGTATCCTCTTGAATCAGATCCTGTAACAACAGAAATATGAGTTATGTCATTTTTCTTTTCATAGGCAACAAAATCTCCTGGCAGTAGATTATAACTAGCTTTATATACTTTGTCATAGCTGCCATAGGAAATTATTGATGCTCTACCACTATATAGCATATAGTTTTTAAAACCATCCGCATTTAGCCAAGATCTTGTTGCTCCATTTTTGTCGTAGTTCCAAGCAGGAT
The DNA here is from genome assembly GCF_055081135.1 of Clostridium sp. CM036. Classification (NCBI taxonomy): domain Bacteria; kingdom Bacillati; phylum Bacillota; class Clostridia; order Eubacteriales; family Clostridiaceae; genus Clostridium; species Clostridium sp. CM036. The sequence continues at coordinate 599,394 of NZ_CM143652.1, forward strand.
TTTTTCTGAATTTACTTCCTTCTAAAAGAATTTGTGATGCAAAGTTTGCACAATCACCACCTTCGGGATTATAATTTCTGTACTTTTTATTATACTTGTATTCGTATTCTGCAGTGCTTGCAGCCCCGCAATATTTATCAGCATATTCTATAGCACTTACTCTTCCTTTATCTATGGCAGATAGATCTCGTGCGCTTTGGGATAGTATAAATTTTTTTATAGAATCTGCCTTAATATTATCTAAGTTTAAAGAGTTTGCAAAAGGGTCTTTATACCATTCTTTAGAAATTACCCAAGAACCATCTTTACTCATAAGTTGTAAATTGTGATAGGTTCCAATTCTAGACGTATTTTCTAGTCCGGGCTGATTTTCATATTCATATTTATATTCTGTGGAGCATAATAAATAAACTGAAAGATTATTATTGCTACCTTTAATATTTTTTACAATTACAGTTGGTATAATATGTGTAAACTTAACTCCTTGTTTTTCTGCCCAATTATTAATATACTCCATCTTTCTTTTTTCATATTCATATGCCCAAGTTCCATATTTTGTGTCCATATTATAAAGTGACTGTATTAATTTTAAATCACCGCTAAGTAGGGCTTTGTTTCTTTTTTGAAAAATTTGATCTATATAACTAGTAACTTCTTTTTTTGAATCATCCGTAATAGCATATGTGTAACTATTGCTATATAACTGTATTAATAAAAGAAGTATGATAAATATAAGTAATCTACTTCTAGATAATTGTAACTTTTTAATTTTACAAAAATTCATAATATTATACTCCTATTATTTTATTAATGCATTGATTCTATCAATTGCATTCTTTATAGGCACTTGTTGCCATGGTGCACCTTCATACCAAGCATTTTTTGAACCTACATTGCCTGTAAAATAGCGAGCTTTTAAAATGATTTCAGGTCTATACTCGAAATGTAAGATATCAAAGTGTGACCATTTACCACCCCAAACAAAGCCATTATTTTCAAAAACTTTTACAAGCTCGTTCGGATATGAGGATAATCTGTTTTCACCTGCTTCTTTAGATGCCCATTTCCAATAATCACTTTTATCACTAGCAAGATCAATAGCAATACCAAAAGAATGAGGACTTAATCGATTTGTACCTGCAATTACGCGATAATTAAAAGTTCCACTACAGGGAAGAAGACATCTTCTTACATTTTGGTTTCTTTCTGAAAGAGGAATTAGCTCACTCATAACAGATTGCAGTGAATCGGATGCACTACTACTATTATTGAATTGAAAATTACTATAACCTACTTTGACTTTTGTAAGTTTGGATTCTACAGCTTTTTTTGAAGTGCCATAAACTTCTGATAATAAGTCGTAGGACCGAAAGCGACCAGGATCAAAATTAGACTCCATAATGCTTTTAACAGGAGAAAGGGGATAAATTTGATCTAACGTGTCTTGAAGATCTGGGTTTGATAGTTTTTCTTGTGAATTTTTCTCTTTCTTGTCGTCATAGCATAACTTTTTTCCAGACTTCATTATTAAATATACGTGTCCATTATTTTCTTCAATATTTGTAATATATTCAGGATAAGCTATCATTAGGCAGAGTAGGTCTTGCTTCATTATTATGTTATACTTATTAGCGTTTTGATCTGTAAAAGTAAAATTTGTAGCCGAGGTTATTGTCATATTGCAAATATTAAGAAGTAAACTAACAAAAAGTGTGAAAGTAAAAATTTTGATTTTGATAATATCTTCCTCCTTAAAAAATAAATTATTTTAAGAAATTTTTAAAAAATATACAAGGATCAAATTACTTATTAATAATACTATTGGTATATATATTTGCCAATGTACTATTATTATATGTGTGGATATATTAACAAATTAAGTGAAGCTATTTCCAATAGAAATAAAATAATTATAAATTTTAAAAAAATTGCAAAAGGAGAGAGGTAGAAATAAAGGTACCACAAAGCGAACAAAATAGGCCTCAAAAAATTGACGCCTATTTTGTATTTTCCTATTTAGTTATGATAAGAAACATGCCACTTGTAAGCTGGATGATACCAGGTATTAACCATTTATAATATTGCCTCCATTTACATGAATAGTTTCACCGCTTATAAATGAAGAACCTTCGGAAGCTAAAAACACATAAGTTTCAGCGAGTTCTACAGGTTGACCTGGCCTTCCCATAGGAGTGTTGCTCCCAAATTTACCAACCTCATTTGCGCTAAAGGAAGACGGTATAAGAGGTGTCCATATGGGGCCTGGAGCCACTGAGTTAACTCGTATTTTTCTACTTGCTAATGAAAGAGCTAAAGAACGGGTGAAGGTAACTATTGCTCCCTTAGTTGAGGAGTAATCAATTAAGGTTTCGTGGCCTTTGTAGGCTGTAACCGATGAAGTATTTATAATAGTAGCACCCTCTATTAAATGGGGTAATGCAGCTTTAACCATATAAAACATGGCAAAAATATTTGTTTTAAAAGTTTTCTCTAGTTGCTGCTTTGTAATATCTTCAATACTATTTTGGGGATGTTGCTCACCGGCATTGTTCACAAGAATATCTAATTTGCTAAATTCTTTTATTATTTTATTTACAGCATCATTGCAAAAGGTATCGTCTCCTATATCTCCGGCAATTAAAATACACTTTCTACCCTTTGCTTCAATAAGTTTTTTTGTCTCTTCTGCATCTTCATGCTCATCAAGATATACTATGGCTATGTCAGCTCCTTCTCTGGCGTATGCAAGAGCAATTGCTTTTCCAATGCCACTATCGCCACCTGTAATTAAGGCAACTTTATTCATTAATTTTCCAGAACCTATGCAATTTAAATTTTCAAAAATAGGTCTTGGATTCATAAGCGTTTCTAATCCTGGTTGTTTATCTTGTTTTTGCTCAGGTACGTTCATAGGGTAATTAAAGTTTTCATTCATATAAATGTCTCCTTTTGTAAAAAAAATATTTTGTAGATATAGTTTGTGGTAAATTAACATTTATATTCAACATTATTTATGGAAAATAGAAGAATAGCAACAAGAGTCGAAATATGTTATAATAAAAAAATATGAGTGCAACGAATAGTTGAATTAAAACAGTTATAAGATTGAAGTTGATATAAAAGAAACATATTTATTTATACATCATAGACCTACAAAGTCGGAGCTAAATGAAGAAAAATCAGCCTAAATATGCTCATATCACTAATAAAAGGGTGGTTTCTTAGATGCAATATAATCATGTAAGAAAGTTGTTGTTTCCAATTTTCGGGAAAATTCATAACAGGATATCAGTGATTTGTGACATTTAAAGTCAAAGACAGCCACTTCCAAAGGAGAAAAAAATGTTATTCGAAGACTTAAATCTTATTACACCAATAAACAAGGCTTTAAAAACTGAAGGTTATGTGCAACCTACGCCTATACAAGAAGCTGCAATTCCTACTATATTGGAAGGAAAAGACTTTCTAGGCTGTGCTCAGACAGGCACTGGAAAGACAGCGGCTTTTGCTATTCCTATACTGCAAATTCTTTGTGGGAGGCAAAAAGTTATAAAGGGACCTAAAAATATAAAGGCCTTAATACTCGCACCTACTAGGGAACTAGCAATTCAAATTGGAGAAAGTTTTACAGCCTATAGTAAACACATGAATCTTACTAGTGCAGTTATTTTCGGAGGCGTATCACAAAAAAAACAAACTGATGCTTTAAAAGATGGAGTAGATATTTTAATTGCCACTACTGGTAGATTACTCGATTTAATGCAACAGAAATACATTAACATACACCATGTGGAAATGTTTGTACTTGACGAGGCAGACCGTATGCTTGATATGGGATTTTTGCGTGACGTAAAAAAAATTATAGCGCAACTACCTAAAATTAGACAAACTATGTTATTTTCAGCGACTATGCCACCAGAAATCTCAAAGCTAGTTGATTCTATTCTTGTGGATCCAGTAAAAGTAGCAGTGACACCTGTTTCATCTACCATTGAGCTTATTGAACAATCAGTATATTTTGTGGATAAAAAAGATAAGAAACCGCTACTTATTCATTTGCTAAAAGATAAGTCCATAGTTTCTGCCTTAGTATTTTCAAGAACAAAGCATGGTGCAAATAAAATCACGAAGGACCTTAACAATGTAGGAATAGAAGCACAAGCTATTCATGGTAATAAATCTCAAAGTGCTAGGCAACTTGCTTTAAATAATTTTAAGTCGGGTATAACAAGAGTATTAGTCGCAACAGATATAGCAGCGAGAGGTATTGATGTTGATGAATTATCTCATGTAATCAATTTTGATTTGCCAAATATACCAGAGACTTATGTTCATAGAATAGGAAGGACTGGTAGGGCAGGACTTGGTGGAGTTGCACTTTCGTTTTGCGATGAAGAAGAAAAACCTTTTCTTAAGGATATTCAAAAGGTTATATCAAAATCAATACCAGTAATTGAAGATCATCCTTATCCTGCAAGTAATGAACCTGTAATAGCAAGTAATGATAAGGCAAATAAACCTTCAACAAGAAAGCCTCAACAATCAGGCAATGCTAGAAGAAATGGAAGAAATCAGGGCGGGAGTCAGCAGCCTAAAAATTTTAGATCAACAAGATAAAAAACATAAAGCCAATGATTATATAAAATAATCATTGGCTTTACTAATCCATATAAAATATGGATTTATAACTCCGTATTTTAATTTTCATACGGAATTACTTAGTAGTCCCCATTTTTAGCCCCAGCAATATTGCCTACGCTTAAAATTACAAGTGGTTTACTTATTAACATAACTAACATCTCCCTTTTATAAGTTTAATGTTTGTTTGTCGACTACAATAATAGTATATCCCGCGATTAAAAAGATATACATGAAATTAAAAAAATGTAAGAAGATAATTTAAAATTATCTTCTTACATTTTTAGTTTATTAAAATTATTTTAAGGCCTTTTCAAATATACCATTAATAATATTTTTAGAGGCAACGCCTTCATGAACTTTAACTCCGTCAACATAGTAGGTAGGGACATAATAGTATGTATATTGTTTTGCTATATCCGGTTGAAGCTCTTCATCAATTATTTTAATATCAATACCAGCGTATTCTGGATTTTGTTTTTTTATAGCGTCCATCCAAGTAAGTGCTTTTTTACAATATGGACACCATTCAGTTACAAACATAATTACAGGTTTCATTTATTATCATCACCAAACTTTCTTATTAGTATATATATTATACACCATTTTTCTTATTCTTCGTGTATTATAAAATTTTAAATTTAGTACATAGTAATTAATAGAAATAAGTTAAACAATTTGATATAATGAAATAGCCGAAAAATAATTTATTATAGCGAAAAAATTAAAATAATGTTTAAATAAATCTCAATAAATTTTAACAAAAAACAATAAAAAAGATGAAGGAGCGCCTTAAATGCAAACAATAACACAGTTATTTAATAGAAAAACCGTAGAGAAAATGCTATTGCTTTTAGCAATAATATTATTTGCATATTTAATAAGATCCATTTTTAATTTGATTCTATTAACATTTATGATTACTTATTTAGTGAATAGTCTACAAAGTTTATTAGTTAAGCAAATTAACAGAGTAGTAAAAGTAAATCCAACTATTATTACTATAATTATATATATGTTTATGACAGTAACAATAGTCCTTCTAGCAGTAAAATATATACCAATTGCTATTTCTGAAAGTATATCTATTTTAGGCAAGATGGAATATATTAATTTTTCTGAAAATACAAAAGGATTTACGAAGTATTTAGCACCGATGTTTAATCAAATTAATATTGCAAATTATGCTAAATCGGGTATTCAAAGTATTATGATTTTTGTAACTAATTTTGGAAAATGGAGTTTTAATTTTTTTATGGCACTTTTACTAAGCTTAGTATTTATATTAGAGAAGGACAGCGTGTTAAAATTTGTACATAAGTTTAAATATAGTAAAGTATCTGTGGCATATAATTATTTGAGCTATTTTGGTAATAATTTTTTAAATTCCTTTGGTAAAGTAATACAGGCTCAAATAATGATAGCCATTGCAAATACAGTATTATCAGTGATAGGATTAACTATAATGGGATTTCCGAAATTATTCGCTCTTGCATTTATGATATTTATTTTAAGTCTTATACCAGTGGCGGGGTTATTTATTTCGCTAATTCCCCTATGTTTAATTGCTTTTAAAATGGGCGGGTTAGTTAAAGTAATATTTGTGCTTATTATGATTTTTATAATTCATGCTATTGAAAGTTATATTTTAAACCCAAAGTTTATGTCTGATACCACCAATCTTCCAATATTTTTTACTTTTGTAACATTAATAGTGTCAGAGCATTTTATGGGAATTTGGGGTCTGCTCCTTGGAATCCCAATATTTATGTTTATATTAGATTCAATTGGAGTAGAGTTTAGCGAAAAAACCATTCTAAAATTAAAGAAAATTAAAGAAAGGCAGTGATTTTGTGACAATAGAAAATAAAGAATCTATATTAAAATGTCCCGTATGCAACTTAAGTTTAAAAAAGTATGAAAAACAATATGTATGTTTAAATAATCATAGTTATGATATAGCAAGTAAAGGACATATTAATCTTTTGCTTGCTAATCAAAAGAAAACAAAAGACCCTGGTGACTGCAAAGAAATGATGGAAGGGCGTAGAGACTTTTTAAATAAAGGGTATTATCACACTTTTTCTGATAAACTAAATGATGTAATAATATCAAATATAAATGGAAATAATATAAATATACTTGATGCTGGGTGTGGAGAAGGATATTTTTTATGCAGATTAAAGGAAGCCATACATAGAAAAGAAGCTAGCTACACCCGAAATAAAGAAATTGATTTTTTTGGCGTAGATATTTCGAAAGCTGCAGTTACTTATGCAACTAAGAGAGATAAAAAAATAAAATTTATAGTAGGTAGTAATTTTAACCTACCCATAATGCCAGGCACTATAGATATCATTATAAGAAATTTTGCACCCTCAGATGAGACTGAGCTTAATAGGGTTCTAAAGGATAACGGTAAGCTAGTTGTTATAACTCCTGGAGTTCAACATTTATATGGTTTAAAAGAAATATTATATGTAAATGCTAGAAAACATGAGGAAAAAGTAACAACATTTGATGGATTTAAGTTAACTCAGAGCGTGGAAGTTAAGTACAGCATCGATGTCGGAAATGCTGAAGATATAAAGAGTCTTATTGCAATGACTCCTTACTATTGGACTATTGATAATGCAATGAGAGAAAAAGCTAATGATACCTCAAAGCTATCAACTTTGCTCCATTTTAATATAAGTATATATGAAAAAAATTAACCGTATCCTCCATTTGAACTTCTTAGTTTTATTGATAATGCATGTAGGTTTTGGTAAAATCAAATTAGAACTAATGGAACTATATTTATAATGTATAATAAAATATATAGGAATAAATGTTATTGGGGGAGTTTGTGTGAAGTTTTATATCCGAGAAAAGATATTCTCAATAGGTGACAGTTTTAGTATTAAAGATGTTTCAGGTAATGATGTATTCAATGTAGAAGGAAAGATTTTCACATTTGGAAATAAACTTAGAATTTATGATATGAATAATAATGAAATTATATACATTGAGCAGAAGTTATTTAAGTTACTGCCGGAATATAATATATATTTAAGCGGAAACTATGCTGCCAAAGTGAAAAAAGAATTCACTTTATTTAGTGATAAATTCCATATAGAAAGCGATATGGGTAATTACGAGATTGAAGGAGACTTCTTTGCTCATGATTTTTCAATAGTGAAAAATGGTAGTATAGTTGCGCAAATAAACAAAAAATGGCTTTCGTGGGGAGATACTTATGAAATTGCCATCAATGAAGAAGAAAATTATGCGTTTACCTTAGCAATGGTAATTGTAATTGATCAAGTATTGCATGATAATAAAAAATAAAATAATGGGTAAATATCATAAATATTCGATTTCTAGAAGACTTTTAAAAAAAAACTTATTAATTTAATTAGAAATGATTTATTGATGTTATTTAAGATGATATAATGTATTTGATAAATAAGAAATTTGAGGTGCATCCATGACTAATGATGAAATGTATAAACGTATAATAGCTATGACTAGTGTTAAAACTGCAAAAAGCTTTATTAAGACTTGTGATATAAGTAAAGGGGACCTAGGCAAGCTTTGCAAGAAATTTAACATATTTGTAGAAGGTAAAGCTACTAAGGAAGAAATGATTGATAGATTTATAGGAGAAACCCTTGGGAAAAAATTAAAAAATAAGGTGATCAATAAATACAACACTAGATAAAAAATATTAAGTTTGTAAAATCACTGAAACATAGGGAGAACGGTATATATTTATTATACCGTTCTCCCTATATTTTGGTTACTATGGTAAATATAAAACCGCGGTTTTATTATGGAATCAGTAGGTGCAATAATTATTGTGTGCTTTTAAGTGATAATAAGTAAGAAATAAGAAATAAGAAATAAGGAAGACTATAAAGGAGCTGAGATGTATAAATAACTTTGTTTAATAAAATAATACTTATGAGGTGAGGATAATGGAGTTATTTATACCAGACATTGCATATATAGATCCTAAAGTTCTGAAATATGATGCAGCAAAAAAAGTTATAGAGCACTTAGAAAGCTTAAAGGTACCCATAGTTAATTCTAAAAGAGTAATAATAGATTGTGGATCACCTGAAAAAAATTATGCAATGTCTAAAAAGGTTGTTCTTTTTACGATAAACGGTCAAAAAAAATTATCGAGTTGCAAACCATCTGCTGATTATCAATTTTCACTATCAAGTTCATGCCCTGCAAATTGTGAATATTGCTATCTTCAGACTACTCAAGGTGAAAAACCTTTCATGAAGATTTTTATGAATATTGAAGAAATTTTAGAGAATATACAAACTTATATAGAGGATAACAAGCCGAATATTACAACCTTTGAATGTGCAAGTATAACAGATCCCATTGCGCTTGAACACTTAAGTGGGAACTTAAAAAGATGCATAGAGTTCTTTGGAGAAAGTTCCAATGGTAGATTGAGGCTTGTAACGAAATTTAATGATGTTGATCCATTTTTAAAGCTAAAACATAACAAGCACACAAAATTCAGATTTACTTTAAATTCGCGTTATGTAATAGATAATTTCGAACACAATACTTCTAGTTTTAAGGAGAGAATAGACGCAGTTAAAAAAATTGCTGCTGCTGGATATCCAATAGGATTCATAATTGCACCTATCATGATATATGATAATTGGCGTGAGGAATATAAGGAGTTATTTGAAACACTAAAAATAGCACTAGGTGATTATACTGGGGAAGTAAGCTTTGAACTTATTCAACATAGATTTACTAAAGCGGCAAAGGAGTTGATAGTTCAACGATTTAAAAATACTAAGCTTGATCTGAATGAAGAAAAAAGGCAATTGAAATGGGGGCCGTATGGAAAATTCAAATATGTCTATAAAAAACCAGACAGCGAGGATATTAAAAATTATATCTCAGAACTTATAAATAATAATTTTAAGCAGGCAATAATTGAATATTTTACTTAGTATTCTTTACCAAAGATAAGATGGTAGCATACTATTAAGAGTAGTGTTGATTTCTAACATAATAAAAGACTGCACTATTATATTATGAACGGCACCCTGCACAACGTGCAGGGTGCCGTTCACTTTTTTTAGATTCTGACTCTATAGTGTATATTGTATAATATTCGATAGCTTTTGTTTTTGTAATAAAATAAAAGCTATCGAATGGAGCGTGATAGTATGTCAAATTGGCGGATGCATAGAAATATCATCTTTGAGATAATTCTTTATAAGGAATAAGCTCAACAATAAGGTAATCACTTCTGCACACGGAATAGTTAACCAAACTCCTGTCATTTGCAGAAAATGCGGAAGAATGAAAATCAAAGGGATAACAGTAATAAAACCTCTTGCAAGAGAAACGGTAAATGCTTTTGCAGGTTGATTAATAGAAGCAAAAAATGAAGACGTTAGAATATTAAAACCCATGAAGAAGAAGGAAATAAAATACAGCCTTATACCTTGTGTCGCCATATCAGCAAGCGCAGCATTATACTCCTTGTTAAACAGTTGGATAATAACATTCGGGTAAACCGCCCCTGCAATATAGAAAGCGAAGCCAATACAAAATGCAAGTATCACAGCGTATCTGAATACTTTCTTTATATTGTCTTTATTTCCTGTACCGAAATTTATACTCAAAATGGGTTGTATACCCTGTGCAATACCAGTAAAAACAGCGACAACAATTAAAGCAAGGTTAGCGATAATTCCATATGCTGCAACGCCGATGTTTCCGATGAGATTTAAAATTTCAATATTGAACAAAAGTATAATGAGTCCTGAAGATACCTCGGTGAACAAAGACGGTAATCCGAGCGAAAATATTTTTTTTACATACTTCTTTTGTAAGGATGTTTTTACTAATTTAAAACGGTTTTTCTTCTGTATAAGATGGATAGACAGTATGCCAATACTTATGATAGGGGCAAGACCTGTCGCAAATGCGGCGCCGAACATACCAAGATTCATGTGAAATATAAAAATATAATCAAGAATGACATTGCCAAAGCTTCCTGCAAGCATGGCAATCATCGAGAGCTTCGGATTGTTATCATTCCGTACAAAACAAACAATCACAGTGTTTACCATAAAAGCACAGGAAAATAGCAGTATTGTTCTTAGGTATGAACTTGCCATTGGCATTACCTCTGCATCAGCACCTAGCAGTCTCGCAATATCACCAGAGAAGAATGCTCCGACTGCCGTAAATAGGAACCCAAAGGCAAGAGCCATATAGATGGTTTGCGTAAAGGTCTTGCTTGCATTTTTGAAATTTCCCTCTCCGCAGAGGATGGAATACCTTATGGCACCTCCCATGCCGAGCATTAAACCGATACCATTCACAAGACTATAAATAGGCAATACTAAATTCAATGCAGTTAAACCGTTATTACCCATATTTCTTGATACAAATATCGTATCTGCCAATATGTAGAAAGACAACCCTATCATGCTGATTACATTTAACAACACATATTTAAAAAATAATTTATTAATGCTTGTATTAGTTTTTGTTTTCATACTTTTACATATCCCCTTTTTATTAATTATTTTATGTTTAATGCTTGTATTAATTTTAGTTTTCATACTATAATCCTCCTAACAAAAAAAAGCATTAGGCGATTCATACCCTAAGACCTAACGGCATGAATTCCTAACGCTTATGATTTCAGTACATTTATCCGGTGACAAAAGTACCTAAGCAATATTTATTTAATCATATTATAATACTTGGAGTTTGTCAATGCGTTTCCATGCTTCAGTGTTTCTGTTTGTAAGAAGTTTTAGAGCTTGAATAATTAAGGAATTGTGCAACTTAAAAGCACAATTTTAAAGGGTTTATTGAAATTTCTTTTTTCATAAGTTCCAAGAATTTTTCTCTTGGAATATAAACTGCTCCTAAACTTTCCAAATGAGTTGTATGAACCTGACAGTCAATCATAGAAAATCCTTTTTCTTCCAATGATTTGCCTAGAGTAGTAAAGGCTACCTTAGAGGCATTATCCATAGTTGAAAACATTGATTCACCAAAAAAACATTTTCCTATACTTATGCCGTATAATCCACCAACTAACTTATCTTTGTACCAGGTTTCCACTGAATGGGCATAGCCGAGTTCGTGAAGCTTGCAGTAAGCTTCAATCATTTCATTTGTAATCCATGTACCTGTTTCTTTTCTTGTATTAGAACAATTACATATAACATCTCTGAAACAAGTATCAAAGGAAACCCTATATGTACTCTTTTTAAGTAGTTTTTTCATAGAATGTGAAATTCTAATATCTTTTGGATAAACAATAAATCTTGGATCAGGTGACCACCAAAGTATAGGCTCGTCTTCTGAAAACCATGGAAATATTCCATTAGAATACGCAAGTAGTAATCTCTCGGGAGATAGGTCGCCTTCAATGGCTAAAAGTCCATCCGCGTCGCTTAGAGATGGATCTGGGAATACTAAATCATTTGATAATCTATAAATCGTCATAATAAACTCCTTTCAAGGTATATATTAATATTGCAGCTCCGAAGGAGATGATTTAATTACATAAACTAAGGGTCTGTAAAATTTATTATATACTATCTGTCTCATTGATACATACATTTCACCTTTATGATTATAGGAAATTGATATTTAAGTTATATTTTTCAATTTATTGAATGAATACCCCCTTATATGGACATAATTTCAAATAAGGAGTGGTAATATGAAAAACAGAAAAATTTTATATTCAATATTTACAATAATTTTAATAACTTTCGTTGGTGCTAACTATTCTCTTAATCACTATATGAATAAAAATGATTTAAAGCTTGAAGCTTGTGGCAAATTGCCATATTTAAAATTCACTGCGAAAAGTATTAATGATAATGACAAAAATAATTTAATGCAAACGTCCGTGAATACTAAATTGGTTAGGGTATCTCAGGATACAAAATTTATGTTTAAGATTAGATATAAAGACAATGAAGTTAGAAATATGGTGCTCGAAAAACAATTTAATGGTTCGGATGTGCTAAACAAAAAAACACAGTTAGAACTTAATGAATTTTTTAAAAACCAAGGTTACACAGTTTTTAGTATGAGTAATGATGAAATAGTTTTTGTTAATAATAGTAATAGGTACAGTTACAATGCTAACAGGTATTTTTTGGGAGTATATGAGGACCTTGTAACAATTTATAAAACAGATGAAAATGGAGACATAACAGCTCATAAACTATTTAATTCAAATGTTTATATAGCAAATGGTAAACAGCAGAAATATGACTTTGAAGCTCGAGACAAAGGGGAATTACAATATGTCAAGATAGGTGATTTGAAAGAGAAAGATGGCTTGGTGGATGACCTAATTCGCGGTAGAAAATATAGTAAAGACAGTGATGGTAGTAAGGATGCGGAAGAAAGCGCCGAATATGAAAAAGGAGAATTTAAAACACCCGAAAAGGCTTTTGATTATGCTAGGGGTTTATTAAAGTCTTAACATCCTAATGTGAAATAAAAAAATATGTACTAAAACCTTAAGAAAAATGTATTTCTTAAGGTTTTTTGGCTTATTATTTATTTTCATGCATCTTAATTATTGAATTAATACCGTTTAGGTGGTAAAGTGTTATGTAGCCTTTATAAAAATGTGATGATAGCAATTAATAATTTATATTCACGAAGAAAGCATCAAGGAGGAAATATATGTACGAATATATAAATGGAATTTTTGTAGGCATTAATAAGGACTATATTGTAGTAGATAATAACGGCATGGGTTACAAAATATATACCTCTGGAAGTACTATGGCAAAGATGCCCAAAACTAACGAGCATGTATTATTATATATAAAACAAATTGTTAGAGAAGATTTTATTGGACTATACGGATTTCTAACAAAAGAAGAGATAGAGATGTTTAGCCTTGTAATTAGTATAAATGGAGTTGGGTCAAAAGCTGGCTTATCATTACTTTCTATTTGCAGTGTTACAAATTTAAAATATGCGATTGTGTCGGGAGATGAAAAAACTTTAATACGGGCACCTGGAATAGGCAAGAAAATTGCTCAAAGAATAATTCTAGAGCTCAGAGAAAAAATTCATATTGAACAGTCAGCAGCTAACACTTTATCACAAATTTCAGGTAGTAATTTAGAAGATGATAGAAAACTTATAGAGGTTTTAGGAGCGCTTATTTCCCTTGGATATTCTGAAAAGGAAGCAGAAAAAGCATTAAAAGCTATAAGTAAAGAACAATCACTTGAAAATATGATTAAAGATTGTTTGAAATATTTGATGAACTAAGGTGGGAGTACACTATGGATGATATTGAGGAAAGAATTATTACTTCATCGGTCATTGAAGAAGATATGGAAGCAGAGTATTCGCTAAGACCCCAAAAACTTAGAGAGTATATTGGTCAACCAAAGATTAAAGAAAAATTAAATATATTCATTAAAGCAGCTCAAAATAGGGAAGAAGCTCTTGATCATGTGCTTTTATATGGTCCTCCTGGGCTTGGTAAGACAACACTTGCCAACATTATTGCAAAGGAAATGAAGGGTAACTTAAAAGTAACCTCCGGGCCCGCGATTGAAAGAGCAGGGGATTTGGCAGCTATTTTAACTAGTTTGAGCGATTATGATGTTATTTTTATTGATGAAATACATAGACTTAATAGAGCTGTAGAAGAAATATTATATCCTGCTATGGAGGATTATGTTTTAGATATTGTAATTGGAAAAGGAGCTTCAGCAAAATCTATAAGACTAGATTTGCCTAAGTTCACACTTATTGGTGCAACTACCAGGATTGGACTATTAACAGCACCTCTTCGTGATAGATTTGGTGTGCTAAGCGCCATGGAATATTATACGCAAGGTGAGTTAAAAGAGATAGTAATTCGTTCTGCATCTATTTTAAAAGTAGATATTACGGAAGATGCTGCAATTGAAGTTGCAAGACGTTCAAGAGGCACTCCGAGAATTGCTAATCGTTTGCTTAAGAGGGTTCGCGATTATTGTGATGTTAAGGGGAATGGAATTATTGATTTGAATTTAGCAAAGTCTGCTTGTGAACTTCTTGAAATAGACGACGAAGGATTTGATAGAATAGATAATAAAATGCTTGAAGCTATTATAGATAATTTTAATGGGGGACCAGTAGGCATAGAGACCTTATCTTATTTTATAGGAGAAGAATTAGGAACTTTAGAAGATGTCTATGAACCTTATTTAATTCAAAAAGGATTCATAATAAGAACCCCAAGGGGGAGGATGGCTTCTAATAAGGCTTATCAACATTTGAATAGGCCTTTTAAAAAATAGAATAAGCATAAAAATCTAAAACAATTCACAGTATTTAATGATGAAGTTTGAATGATTTTTGCTAGAGAAAGGATGTAGTTTTTTTGAAAGTAAAGGATTTTTATTTTGACTTACCAAAGGAGCTTATTGCTCAACATCCAGTTGAAAAAAGGGATGAGTCAAGGCTTATGGTAGTTAATAAAACAAATAAGGAAATACAGCACAAACAGTTTAAAAATATAATAGAGTATTTAAACCCAGGAGATTGCTTAGTGCTAAATGACACCAGAGTTTTACCAGCAAGGCTTTTAGGAATGAAAGAGGAAACAGGAGGTAAAATGGAATTCCTGCTCCTAAAGAGAATAGATGTTAATCACTGGGAAACCTTAGTTAAACCGGGTAAAAAAGCAAAGATGGGAGCTAGGTTTGTTTTTGGAAATGGAGAACTAAAGGCAACAGTCATGAGTGTTTCTGAGGGTGGAAGTAGAATAGTGGAATTTGAATTCGAAGGAATTTTTGAAGAGGTTTTAGATAAACTCGGAGAGATGCCGCTACCACCATACATAACTGAAAGATTAGAAGATAAAGAAAGATATCAGACTGTATTTTCAAGAGCTGCAGGATCTGCAGCAGCCCCTACTGCAGGACTCCATTTTACAGATGAGTTGCTAAGTCAAATTAAAGCTAAGGGTGTTAAAATTGTATTTGTAACACTTCATATAGGTCTGGGTACTTTTAGACCTGTAAAAGCCGCAACAGTGGAAGAACATGAAATGCATTCAGAGTACTATATGCTTAGTAGTGAAGCAGCAGCGATAATTAATGAAGTAAAAGAGACGGGTGGCAGAGTAATTGCAGTAGGTACTACATCTAATAGAACACTCGAAAGTATAGCAGATGATAATGGCAGAGTAGAGGAAAAATCCGGATGGACAGATATATTTATTTATCCAGGATATAAATTCAAAATTGTTGATGCAATAATAACAAATTTTCATTTGCCAGAATCCACGTTAATAATGTTAGTTAGCGCTTTTGCGGGCCAAGATTTAATTATGGGTGCATATGATATGGCAGTAAAAGAAAGATATAGATTCTTTAGTTTTGGAGATGCAATGTTTTTATATTAATTATTGTATAGAAAGTAGGGTAAATATGTATAAATTACTTAAGAAAAGTGGTAAAGTAAGACGTGGTGAGTTTACAACACCTCATGGAACTATTCAAACACCTGTATTTATGAATGTGGGAACTCAGGCAGTTATTAAGGGCGCTGTTTCCACTATGGATTTAAAAGAAATCAACTGCCAAGTAGAATTATCTAATACCTATCATTTGCACTTAAGGCCAACAGATAAGGTTATAAAGCAAATGGGAGGACTTCATAAATTTATGAATTGGGATAGACCTATTCTTACAGATTCCGGTGGGTTTCAGGTGTTTTCTCTATCTAAAATGAGGAAAATTAAAGAAGAAGGAGTTTACTTTAATTCACATATTGACGGGAAAAAAATATTCATGGGGCCAGAAGAAAGTATGCAGATACAAAGCAATTTAGGATCTACTATTGCCATGGCTTTTGATGAATGTATATCAAACCCATCTACTAGAGAATATGTAGAAGACTCAGTAGCAAGAACTACAAGATGGCTAATTAGATGTAAGACTGAAATGGATAGATTAAATTCTCTTGAGGGCACCATAAATAACAAACAGATGTTGTTTGGAATAAATCAAGGTGGTATTTGTGAGGATATCAGAACAGAACATGCTAAAACAATTAGTAAAATGAACCTAGATGGTTATGCTATAGGAGGACTTGCAGTAGGGGAGACTCATGAAGAGATGTACAGAATCATTGATGCAGTTGTTCCACACTTACCACAGGATAAACCAATATATCTTATGGGAGTGGGATATCCAAGTAATATTTTAGAAGCAGTATCTAGGGGAGTAGACTTTTTTGATTGTGTATTGCCAGCAAGAAATGGTAGGCACGGAAATGTTTTTACGAGTGATGGTAAAATAAATATAATGAATGCTAAATTTGAGCTGGATAGCGCTCCGATTGATGAAGGATGTCAATGTCCTGCTTGCAGGCACTATACAAGAGCCTATATAAGACACTTATTTAAGGCAAAAGAGATGCTCGCCATGAGGCTTTGCGTGCTTCATAATCTATATTTTTATAATAAACTTATGGAAGACATTAGGGATGCCATTGATAATGATTGTTTTGAAGAGTTTAAGGCTGAGAAACTTGCTCAGTGGAATGAGTAAATATAATTATTTACTATAATATGATTAACCTATAAATGTACTAAGGGATGTTGTGGTTCTTTAGGGATTAAGTTTATGGGAAATTATTTTATTATAAGTTTAAAAAAAATTTATTGAAAGGAGGGGAACATAAATGGGACAATTCGGTTCTTTAATATCTATAGTGTTAATGCTTGCGGTATTTTATCTAGTAGTATTTATACCAGAAAACAAAAGAAAGAAAAAATATGCTACACTTTTAAATAATTTAAAATTAAATGATGAAGTAATGACTAAGGGCGGTATAATGGGAAAAATAATCAACATTCAAGATGACTACATTATATTGGAAAGTGGTCCAGACAGAGCTAGAATTAAATTATCAAAAAGTGGAATAGGCACAGTTATAAATTTAAACAGTGATGAAGTAGTAGAGAAAAAGTAGAAAATTAGTAATAAACCCCCCTTTTTAATCATAATTAATATTATAGATTTCAATGAAAACAATATTGAAATCTATAGTAAGGGGGGATATACATGGAAAACAAAAAAAAATATTCTTATGCTGCAGAAGGAGTATTTAGGGCTGCAATTTTAACCTTAATTATATTAGTGATTTATTCTATAATAACAACCTTTTTACCAGCTAGCATGAAGGTAACATCCGTTTTTTACATTGTAATAACATTAGTCAGTGTGCTTTATGGATCTGTATTTGCTGCAAAAAAAGCTGGAGAAAAAGGTTGGCTAATGGGTATCATGGTGGCAGCTACTTACATGTTAGTTTTATACCTAGTTAAAGTAGTTGGTGGTGGAAGCACTGCTATAGGTATGAGGGAAGTAGTAAGAACAGCTTTAGCTCTAGGCACAGGTGCTTTTTCAGGAATGCTTGGAATAAATCTATAAGAATACTTTATTTAGCTAAGATATTATGATATAATTATGCAGAAACTTTACGATATGGAGGAATAATAATGAAACATATAAGAACTATAAACAAATCAAGCATTAAAGAAAGTTTGAAAAAACCAGGATGCAAAGAATGTGCTAATTCATGCCAATCAGCATGTAAAACTTCTTGCACAGTAGCAAACTTAGCTTGTGAAAACGAATAATATTAATGTGGCAGTAACTTAAGGTTACTGCTTTAAATTTGTTAGGAGGAATAAAATTGTCATTAATTCATAAATATATCCAAAATGGAGAATACTACGTAATAGATGTAAATTCTGGAGCGCTACATGTAGTCGATGAAATAGTTTATGATCTTTTAGATGAGGTTTCCCTTGGGGAAAAAGAAGAGTTAATAGAAAGTTTAAAAGATAAATATAATGTAGAAGATATTGAGGAAGCGTATAGTGAAATTCAAAGTTTAATACAGGAAGAAATGCTATACACAAAAGATTTATATGAATCAATTGCAAAAGAAAGTGGACAAGCGGAGTCGTACATAAAAGCTTTATGTCTTAATGTAATACACGATTGTAATTTAAGATGTAAATACTGTTTTGCTGATGAGGGTGAGTATCATGGCGCTAGAGAAGTAATGTCAGCGGAAGTTGGAAAGAAAGCAATAGATTTTGTTCTGGAAAAATCTGGAACGAGAAAAAACATTGAGATAGATTTATTTGGTGGAGAACCACTCATGGCTTTTGATATGATAAAAGAAGTAGTGGAATATGCTAAAGTGCAAGAGAAAAAATATAAAAAAAGTATAAGATTTACAATGACAACTAATGCTACATTACTTAATGATGAAATCATGAAATATATGGATGAAAATATGGGCAATATAGTACTTAGCATAGATGGTAGAAAATCTGTTAATGATAAGGTTAGAGTAAGAGTTGATGGAAGCGGTTCCTATGATAGAGTACTTCCTAACATCAAAAAAATGGTTGATATGAGAGATAAGTCAAAAGCTTATTATGCGAGGGGAACCTTTACCAGAGGAAATACTGACTTTTTTGAAGATGTAAAACATATGGCAAATTTAGGGTTTAAAGAAATATCTATAGAACCAGTAGTGTTACCAAAGGAACATGAACTTTCAATTAGAGAAGAAGATTTACCAGTCATTTTTGAGCAATATGATAAATTATATACGGATATGCTTCAGAGACATAAGGATGGAAATGAATTTAAATTTTACCATTTTAATATAGATTTAAAAGGTGGACCATGCGTCTATAAGAGAATTTCTGGATGCGGAGCGGGTCATGAATATATAGCAGTTACCCCTAAAGGAGAAATATATCCTTGCCATCAATTTGTTGGTAATAAAGATTATATACTGGGCGATATATATAATGGAATTACTAATAAAAAAATTGTGCAAGAGTTTAAAGAAGCACATATTTACAACAAACCTACATGTATGCAGTGCTGGGCCAAATTTTATTGTAGTGGGGGATGCCAAGCAAATAACTTTAACTTTAACGGAGATATGCATATTCCTTATGAACTTGGATGCAAGATGCAAAAGAAAAGGATAGAATGTGCTATAGCTTTAAAATCAAAAACTATGAATAAGTAGAATTATTTTGACAAATATTGACTAAATTAGTTAATTATAATATAATTCACTTATGAATATGCAGCGAAGGGGTGATAAAGATGAAAAAGAAAAAAAGTATGATGCTTTTTCTGACTAGTGTTTTAGTTGTGGGGGTATTGGCATTTGCAGGTTTCTATGGACTTGAAATAGGAAATTATAGGTTTAAACCATTTACTGAAACAATAAATAAAGGGTTAGATCTACAGGGTGGAATTTCTGTCTTAGAAGAAGTTCAAGGTGGGAAGGTTGATTCAAAAACATTGGACACAACAATTGAACTTATATCTATGAGAGTCAACAAAATGGGAGTTAGTGAGACACTAGTTGCCAAAGAAGGTGATAATAGAATTAGAATTGATATACCAGGAAAATTCGATTCTAAAGAAATTCTTGATACTGTTGCAAAATCAGGAGAGCTTAAATTTGTTGGTCCTGATAAAGTGACAATTCTTACTGGTAAAGATGTAAAAGATGCTACTGCATACATAGGTCAAGATAATAAACCTACTATAGGGCTTGAACTTAAGGAATCAGGGAAGAATAAATTTGCAGTAGCTACAAAGAAGTTTTTAGGACAGTCAATTACTATTTATATGGATGATGAGGTGCTAACAGATCCTACAGTAGACTCAGTTATAACAGACGGTAAGGCTATGATCTCAGGAACCAAGACATTAGAAGAAGCTACAACAAAATCTCAAATTATTAAATCAGGAGCATTGCCTGTAACTTTAAAAGCTGTTTCCGTTAAAACAGTTGGAGCTACTTTAGGTAAAAATGCATTGCCATTAAGTATGAAGGCTGGAGCTATAGGAATATTAGTTATATTAATATTTATGCTTTTATATTATAGAGTACCAGGTATGATTTCAGGTATATCTTTAATTTTATATGTGGTTTTAGTTCTTGGAGCATTCTCAGCCATTAATGCCACTTTGACACTTGCAGGGATAGCGGGATTCTTACTTACAGTTGGTATGGCAGTAGATGCTAATGTGTTAATATTTGAAAGAATAAGAGAGGAACTTAAAACCGGAAAATCAATAAAAGCCTCTGTAGATGCTGGTTTTCATAGAGCATTGTCATCAATATTAGATTCAAACATCACAACTATAATTGCCGCCTTAGTTCTATATACAGTTGGAACAGGCACAGTTAAAGGGTTTGCACTTACATTGATGATTGGTATAGGTATAAGTGTATTTACAGCACTTACTAGCACTAAATTCTTATTAAAATTAGCTGTCGAAATGGGACTACTAAGTAAGACATCTCATTTTGGCGTGAAAAGGGGGTAAGCATATGCTAAAAATAGTTGAAAAAACAAAACTATGGTTTGCTATGTCTCTATTCATAATTGTAATAGGAATGGGGTTCATGGTAACAAAGGGGCTAAACTTAGGTATAGATTTTAAAGGTGGTACAGCACTTACTATAAATATGAAGCAGGAATTTAAAAAAGCCGATGTAGATAAAATAATTGATAAGCACGCAAAGGGTGAATACTTATCAAAAACATTAGATGATGGTAAGGATTTGGAAATAACCATAAAAAGTGATGCTCTTTCTGCTGATGAAACAGCAACCATGCTAAAAGAAATTAAGAAAGAGTTTAAAGCTAGTGAATTAACTGCACAAGATACGATAGGCGCGTCTGTTGGTAGTGAATTACAGACAAAAGCTATGAGGGGCTTAATTATTGCTATGATTTGTATGCTAGCGTATATAGGATTAAGATTTGAATTTAAATTCGGAGTTGCAGCCATAATTGCATTACTACATGATATTCTAATTATGGTTGGAGTGTATGCAGTAGTCCAAATACCGGTAAACGCAACGTTTATAGCGGCTATTCTGACTATAGTTGGTTACTCTATTAATGATACTATTGTTGTATTTGATAGAATAAGAGAAAATCAAAAGAATATGAGGAAAGCGTCTATAGAAGATATTACTAATGCCAGTATTACACAAACCATGGCAAGATCAATAAATACAGTTGCTACAACTTTATTTACTATAATTGCGGTATATATATTTGTACCATCTATAAGAGAGCTTAGTTTACCATTAATAATCGGTATATTAGTTGGATGTTATTCTTCAATTTTTATAGCAAGTCCTGTTTGGGTGTTGCTTAAAAAAAGAAGTAAGAAAGCAACAGTCTAAGCTGCTTAAGATTACTAATATGTAACAGATAACTAAGCTAAGGATTGTTTCAAATGGTTAAAAATTAAAGCAGAGAAGTATGATGTATTAATTACTTCTTTGCTTTTTATTTTTATAAAAGGAAATTAGAAAATTTAAAATCAATTATTGAGTAGGGAATCATTGGAATATAATACTTTTGTATTTATTAAAAAAACTAATTTAAATTATACCAATGTGTTTTTTATTAACTTTGGGGAGCTTTTATGCTGGATTATCTTAAAAACATGCAAATGAATAAAAATAGCTATATAGATTACAATATGTATAATCCATTTTTATTAAAAGGAATGGAAGCTGCATTATATAGAGTTGTCAAAGCTATAAATGAGAGAGAAAAAATTGTCCTTTATGGTTTTTATGATGTGGATAGTATTACGGCAATTTCTTTATTGATGCTAGTACTGAAGTTTGTAAATGCTGATGTTGAGTATTTTATACCAAGTGAACTAAGTGAAAACCGTGATTTAAATGAAAAAGATATTAATAATCATATAAAATATTTAGGACCAGGACTTATAATAACATTAGGCTGTGGAATCAATTCTATCAGTGAAATAGAATCATGTAAATACATAGGAATTGATGTTATAGTCACAGATTTTCACGAACCTATTAAAAACGTTCCTGACACTATTGTTGTGGATCCACAACAGAGGGGTTGCAATTATCCATTCAAGGGATTATGTGCTTCAGGGCTTACATTTAAACTAGCGCAAGCAATTTCGTCTTACTACAAGATGAAGTCCATAAATAAATATATGGATTTGGTAATGATAGGTACTAGTTATAGTAAAACAAAGCTTGAAAGTGAAAATAAAATAATCGCAGAGGAAGGTATAAAGCAATTAAAGTGCACCAATAATTATGGAATTTGTGCACTTCTAAAAACTCATAATATTAAGATTATTAATGAAGATACAGTATTGAAATTGGCATTAAAGGTAATGCCTACAATTAATCCTGTTGGAAGAATGGATAATGCTAAAATTGTTGTTGAGTTATTTATTACCACAGATAAAAATAGAGCACTACAGATATCAAAGTACTTAGATAATGAACTAAAAAATAGTCTCGTATTTTAACGACAATTTAGAAGGAAAGTCTCCCACTTATATAAGTGGAAGTATATACCTTGATTTTACTTTAGGGGGAATAACTGTGGATTTAAAAAATAGTATAAGAATAATAGAAAATTTTCCGAAAAAAGGTATCAGTTTTAAAGACATAACTACGTTACTACAAGATGGTAATGCACTTAAGTACACTATAGATGGTATGGTAGCATATTTAAAAGATAAGCAAATAGATGTTATAGTGGGACCAGAAGCAAGAGGGTTTTTATTCGGTGTACCAGTGGCTTATGCTCTTGGCGCAGGATTTGTACCAGTTAGAAAACCTGGTAAGTTACCTTATGACTCAATAGAAATTGAGTATGCCCTTGAATATGGCACGGATAAACTTGAAATTCATAAAGATGCAATAAAGCCTGGACAAAAAGTAGCGATAGTCGACGATTTACTTGCGACGGGTGGGACAGTTGTAGCAGTAACAAAACTTATAGAGCAAATGGGTGGAGAAGTTGTTTCCTTAAACTTTGTAATTGAATTAACAGAGCTTAATGGAAAAGACAAATTGCAGGGTTATGATATAAAGTCTCTTGTAAAATATGATATTTAGTTCTTATTTAAATTTAGTGTAGTGAATTACTAAATTAAAATTGCAAAATCCTACAAGATATTATATAATATTAGTAAAAAGTATTGGCTGGTTATTTAACCAGCCTTTGATTTTAGGAGTGTATAAGCATGTTAGAAAAATTGTTACATAAGATTGAAACTAATTGTAATGCTGTAGACAAAGATCTTATTATTAAAGCCTTTAATTTTTCTTACGCTGCACATAAAGAGCAAAAGAGAGAGTCGGGTGAGCCTTATATTGTGCACCCATTAGAAGTAGCCTGCATTTTAGCAGAGATGGGACTTGATACTAGCACAATTGTTGCAGGTTTGCTTCATGATGTAATTGAAGACACCGTATATTCTTTTGATGATGTAAGCAGGGAGTTTAACATAGAAGTAGCAAATTTAGTGGAGGGTGTAACTAAGCTTGGACTAATAAAATATAAGACTAAGGAAGAGGAACAAGCTGATAATGTTCGCAAAATGCTCTTAGCCATGGCAAAGGATATTAGGGTTATCCTTATTAAGCTTGCAGATAGACTTCATAATATGCGAACGCTTAAATATATGCCAGTTGCAAAGCAAAAACAAAAGGCAAAAGAAACTTTGGATATTTATGCACCTCTCGCTCACAGACTTGGAATGTCTAAGATTAAATGGGAACTCGAGGACTTATCACTCAGGTATTTAAATCCGAACGAATATTATAATTTAGTAAGAAAAATTGCAGAAAAAAGAGCTGAGAGAGAAGAAAATATAGATAACATAGTGATGGAATTAAAGTTCAACTTAAATATTGTTGGAATAGAAGCTGAAATGGATGGAAGACCAAAACATTTTTACAGCATTTATAGAAAGATGGTTACTAAAAATAAGACTTTAGATCAAGTTTTTGATTTAACGGCAGTTAGAATTTTAGTAAATGATATTGGAAATTGTTATGCAGCTCTAGGTATAGTGCATACTGTGTATAAACCAATTCCTGGAAGGTTTAAAGACTATATTGCAATGCCAAAACCCAACATGTATCAATCATTACATTCAACGGTGATAGGACCGCACGGGAAACCTTTTGAAATACAAATTAGAACATACGAGATGCATAAAACAGCAGAATATGGCATTGCAGCTCATTGGAAGTATAAAGAGGGGATAGAGGGCAGTGGAGAGCAAAATTCTGACCCTAAATTTTCATGGCTTAAGGATATTCTTGAGTGGCAAGGGGAAACTTTTGACGCAGAAGAGTTTATGGAAGGGTTTAAAACTGATTTGTTTTCAGATGAAGTTTTTGTATTTTCGCCAAAGGGTGAGGTTATTAATTTACCACTTGACGCAACGCCAATTGATTTTGCTTATAGAATTCATACAGATATAGGGCATAAGTGCATGGGTGCGAAAGTAAATGGAAGAATGGTACCTTTAGAATACCACTTGAAAACTGGAGAAATAGTTGAAATTGTAACTTCATCTACGCCTAAGGGACCTAGTATTGATTGGCTGAATATTACAAAGAGCAATCAAGCTAAGAGTAAAATAAAAGCTTGGTTTAAAAAGGCTAAAAGAGATGAGAGTATTGAAAAAGGTAAAGAATTATTAGAAAGGGAATCTAAGAGACAAGGATATAATTTTGGAGAAATTGCTAAGGGCGAAGCAATAGAAAAAATATATAAGAAATATAATTTTAGAACTGTAGACGATTTATTTGCTTATGTTGGAGTGGGAGATATTATGCCTCCAACTGTAATTAATAGGTTGAGAGAGAGTTTTGAAAATAAAAACAAGCAAGAGAATATGACCATTGAGGACATTGAGCAAAAGATAACCAAGAGTGAATGTAAAGATGATAAAAAAATAATGGATTACCAAGGTCTAATAGTTAAGGGTGAGGGCAATTTACTTGTGAGGTTTGCTAAGTGCTGTAATCCAGTTCCAGGTGATGAAATAGTAGGGTACATCACTAAGGGACGAGGAGTTTCTGTTCATAGACGCGATTGCAAAAATGTTGAAGCTTTAATAAATAGTGAAATAAATAAAGTGGTTGAGGTAAGCTGGGGAGCGCCCGAAGGAAAAGGCTATATTACCGAGATTCAAATTAAAGCTGATGATACGTATGGACTATTGTCTCATATTATGGAGATAATAACGCTTACAAAAACACAATTATACTCAATCAATGCAAAAACTTTAAAAAATAATGTGGCTTTAATAAATATAAAGCTACGAGTTGCTGATATTGAGAATTTGAAAGAACTACAAAAGAAAATCACTAAGTTAACGGGTGTAATGGAAGTTTATAGAATAAAAAATTAAGAGAATTGTTTTGCTTAATTTAGGAGAGGAATATTTATGAGAGCAGTAGTGCAAAGAGTTAAATCATCAAAAGTTGAAGTTAGTGGTAAATTAGTTAGTGAAATAGGTTTTGGATTAAATGTTTTACTTGGAATCTGCGAAGGCGACACGGAGGATGATATAAAATTCCTAAAGGATAAGATATTAAACCTGAGGATTTTTGAAGAAGATGGGAAAATGAGTAAGTCATTAATAGACGTAGGGGGGGAACTTCTTGTAGTTTCTCAATTTACGTTATATGGAGATTGCAGAAAAGGTAGAAGACCAAATTTTATGAGAGCTCTTGGTGGAGAGCAAGCTGAAATATTATATTTAGAATTTGTTAAGCAGTGTAGTGAAGTGTTAGGTAAAGTTAAAACTGGAGATTTTGGAGAAGATATGCAGGTTTATATACAGAATGATGGACCAGTAACCTTACTTTTAGAGAGTAAAAAAGACTTCTAGGAGGATTAAAATGGAAATTAGAAAAGTTGTTACAGGAATATATGGATCAAATTGTTATATTGTAATGGATAAAAACACCAATGAAGCGATAGTGTTAGACCCAGGTGGAGATGTGGATGATATTGTTAAGGCCATAAATACTATAGGTGCAAAAGTTAAGTATATACTATTGACACATGGACATCTAGATCATACATCAGGAGTCGCGCAGCTTAAAACCATCACAAATGCAGTAGTGTGTATGAGTAAAAAAGACGATGATTTAATAACTAAAGGCGTAAATTTGTTTGGGCCGCTTATTGAAGGTGGAGCAGATAAGTTACTAAAGAATGGGGATATAATAAGAATTTCTAATTTGGAAATTACATGTATAGATACACCTGGACATACACCTGGTGGTATGAGCTTTTTAATAAAAAACTGTGCTTTCACCGGAGATACTCTTTTTGCAGGTTCAATCGGAAGAACAGATTTTGCAGGAGGAGATTTTAATACTATAATTACTAGTATTAAATCAAAGCTTTTATGTCTGCCAGAGAACACTATAGTGTATCCTGGTCACGGACCATGTAGCACGATAAATAATGAAAAATTAAACAATCCATTTTTACAGAATTAATATAAGGGATAATAGCACAAGGAATTTTATAAGCTATGTTTCATTAAGGAGTTAGGATGATTAAGGTAAAATTAAATAACGCAGAATTTAATTATGATGTATATCAAATCATAAATTTATTTTTTTTATTTCCAGATATTAAATTTGTTGAAGAAAATTATGATTTTAATATTGAAGTAAAAGAAGATATGGTAGTTATACAAAAGGGTTTTGAAAGTTTTGAGTACACAATTAATAAATTATACAAACTTAAAGAAGAGGTTAAAAAAGCTGTTTTCTTATATTTTTCAAAGGATACAACTCGTGAGCTACCGTGGGGAACTTTAATAGGAATTAGACCTTCTAAAAGAGCTCTTGAGCTACTCCAAAAGGATATTTCTGAGAAGGATATCATAGCTGAATTTAAAGAAAAACATATTACAAGGGAAGATAAGGCGCGACTTTGTATTGATGTTGCAAAGTTTGAAAAAAATATTGTAAACAAAGAGAAAGACAATATAAGTGTTTATATTGGTATGCCTTTTTGCCCTACACGTTGTTTATACTGTTCATTTGCATCTAATCCTATAAGCAGTTGCAAAAACATAGTAGAACCTTACCTTGAGGCATTGTCGCATGAAATTAAAGAGATAAGTGATTACGTTAAAGGTAAGAAGCTTAACATTGAATGTGTATATTTTGGAGGTGGTACTCCAACTTCCGTAAATGATGAGCAATTTGAATTTATAATGAAGTGTATTTATGAAGCTTTTATTCAAAATGATAATGTGAGTGAATTTACAGTAGAATGCGGAAGACCAGATAGTATTACCTTTGAAAAGTTAACTACAATGAAAAAGTATGGAGTACATAGGATAAGCATAAATCCTCAAACTATGAACGACGATACTTTGGAATTGATTGGGAGAACTCATTCTGTAAATAGTGTTAACGAAAAATTTGCTATGGCAAGGGAACTAGGCTTTGATAATATAAATATGGATTTAATAGTAGGGCTACCGGGAGAGAAGATTTCACATATAATAAGAACTTGCGATAAAATATCCCAAATGAAACCTGATAGTATTACAATTCATGGAATGTCCATAAAAAGAGCTTCAAAACTCCATGAAAATATGCTTAATAATTATAGGTTTCAAGTTCCAGCTCAAGAAGAATTAAACCAAATGTATGAGCACACTGTTGAATTATCTAAAAAACTTCATATGAAACCGTATTATATGTATAGGCAGAAAAATATGGTGGGCAATATGGAAAATATTGGATATACAACGCCTGGAAAAGAAGGAATATACAATATTCAAATGATTGAGGAGAAACAGACAGTTATTGCACTTGGTGCAGATGCAGTTTGTAAAGTTGTTTTTTTAGAGGAAAACAGACATGAAAGGTTTGCCAATATCAAAGATGTTAGAGAGTACGTAAAAAGAGTAGATGAGATGATTGATAAAAAAATTGAACTGCTCAATACTTTATATAATTGATAATTGAGAGTTGACAAATAAGTAATAAAAATAGTATTTAGAGAGGAAGGAAGTAAAATGGCAGAAGCATTAGATGGTTTAAAGAGAACCAATATGTGTGGTGATCTTAGGGAATCGCATATATCAAATAAAATAACAGTAATGGGTTGGGTTCAAAGAAAAAGAAATCTAGGAGGACTTGTTTTTATAGACTTAAGAGATAGAACAGGTTTATTACAATTAGTATTTGGAGAAGAAATAAATAAAGAGGCTTTTCAAAAGGCAGATTTAGTGAAACCAGAATACTGTATTGCTGTAACTGGGGAACTTATTAGAAGACAGTCTCCAAATGAAAATATGCCTACAGGACTTGTAGAGGTTAAAGGTGAAAACATAAAGATATTATCTGAATCAGAAACTCCGCCTATATATATAAAAGAAGGTTTAGATGCCTCAGAAAACGTACGTCTAAAATACAGATATCTTGATTTAAGAAGACCAGATATGCAAAAAATATTTATGATACGCCATAAAACAACTAAGGTTGTTCGCGATTTTTTAGATGAGAATGGTTTTTTAGAAATAGAAACACCTATGCTCACAAAAAGTACTCCAGAGGGTGCTCGCGACTATTTAGTCCCAAGCAGAAATTATAAAGGAATGTTCTATGCACTTCCACAATCACCACAATTGTTTAAACAATTATTAATGGTGTCTGGATATGATAAGTACTTCCAAATAGCAAGATGTTTTAGAGATGAAGATTTAAGATCAAATAGACAACCAGAGTTTACACAAATAGATATAGAAATGTCATTTGTTGAAGAAGAAGATGTTATAGCTGTTAATGAGGCTTTAATTAAAAAAGTATTTAAAGAAGTTGTAAATGAGGATGTTAAACTTCCTATAAAAAGAATTACATATAAAGAAGCTATGGATAAATATGGATCAGATAAACCAGATTTAAGATTTGGAATGGAAATAAAAGATATTACCCAAGAGGTAAAAGAATGTGAATTCGTAGTATTTAAAGGTGCCATAGATAATGGCGGCAGCGTACGAGCTATAAAGGTTAGTAATGCTGCAGATATGGGAAGAAAGAAGTTAGACAAATTAGGTGAATTTGTTAAGACTTATAGAGCAAAAGGACTTGCTTGGATTGCATATAAAGAAGATGGAATTAAATCGCCAATATCTAAATTTTTAAGTGATGAAGAAATGCAATCTGTTATAAATAAGGTAGACGCCAAAACTGGAGATTTAGTACTTATTGTTGCAGACAAAGATAGCGTTGCATTGCAGTCTTTAGGGGCATTAAGATTACAGGTAGCTAAAGATCTTGAAATTTTAAAAGATAATAAAGAATTTAACTTTGTATGGGTTACAGAGTTCCCATTATTTGATTATAGCGAAGAAGAAAATAGATATGTTGCTGCACACCATCCCTTCACGATGCCAATGGATGAAGATTTACAGTATCTAGAAAGTGAGCCAGGCAGAGTTCGTGCTAAAGCTTATGATATAGTCTTAAACGGAGAAGAATTAGGTGGAGGAAGTATTAGAATACATAATTCTAAACTGCAAGAAACTATGCTTAAAGTTTTGGGATTTACGCAGGAAAAAGCATGGGAAAGATTCGGATTCTTACTAGAATCATTCAAATACGGTCCACCACCACACGGCGGCCTTGCTTTTGGACTAGATAGAATGATAATGTTCTTAGCAGGAACTGAAAACATTAAAGATGTAATAGCATTTCCTAAGAATCAAAATGCCTACTGTCCAATGAGTGAAGCTCCAAATATGGTTGATGATAAACAGCTTAAAGAACTTGGTATCAAAAAAGCCACGGAGAAATAGGATACTGGCTTATTTTTTATTTGTTTGTGACTAACTGTCAATTGTCCACTATATTGTATAGGGGAGTGGTAAAATGATAAATGAAAAAGAAAAAACAATGAATGATGAATTAGTAAAAGATATCCAAGTGAGACTAAGAAAAATTGAAGGTCAGGTTAAAGGTATTGAAAAGATGGTTTCCAGCGAAGCTTGCTGCAAAAACATATTGGTGCAAGTTGCTGCAGCTAGAGCTGCTATGAATAAAGTTGGTGCTCTTGTTTTAGAGAGATATACAAAAAACTGTCTTATACATGAAGAGGATGCAATAGAGGAAAAAAAAATCGAAGAGTTAGTTTCAACTTTCCTTATGTTTTTAAAGTAAAAAATAAAGAAGTAAAATTTGATACTAAATTTTACTTCTTTATTTTTTTGAAAATTGAACTTATGGAGGATACGAATACAATTCCAATTGCAATTGAAATTGCGCTAAATAAAGTTTCAGCACCTTTGGATAGAGCAGCATTAAAATTACCCTTTACGGCCTCAAGAGTAGAATAATACATTCCACCACCGGGTACAAGTGGTATAATTGCGCAGATTACAAATATAGTCACAGGATTTTTATATATTCTTGCCATTATTTCTGAGTAAATACTTCCAACCATGGAGGCAAAGAATAATGAGAAAACTATGGAAGCTTGTAGTCTTGAGGCAAGAAGATAGGTGAACCAGCTTATGCCTCCACCAAGGGCGGCGATTACTAAGTTTTTACCTCTAATATTAAATAGTATTCCAAAACTAAGAGAACTTAAAAAAGCATAAAAAGAATTAACAATCATATAAGAGTACCTCCAAATAATAAGAACCATGTTTTGAAAACTATACTTGTGCCTGCAGCTATAGCAATGGCTATAAATAAAGCTTCTATTGTCCTAGAGATACCAGAAACTAAATCACCAGCAATAGTATCCCTTATTGCATTTGTTATGGCAATGCCAGGTGCTAGTATCATTATAGATCCTATTATTATAGTATCCATATTACCTACTAGACATAAAGACTTGGCTAAGAGGGCTATGAATGCAGCCAAAGAACCACCAAGCATGTATTTTAGAAAGCTATTTACATCTAATTTTTCTAAAAATAAACTTAAACAATTTATAAGTGCCCCAATTATAAGGGCTACAAAAAAGTCCTTATAATTTCCACCAAAAAGTAAAGTAAAAAATCCTGCGCAGATAGCAGAAAAAAATGTGGTGGTCTTCGGAGAATAAGGTGGTAAATTATTTATATAATCAATTTTTTTTCTTATATCACTCATAGATAATGGATTAGAAACTAATTCTCTAGATAGATTGTTAATCATGGCAACCTTACCAAGGTTAACTGTTCTAACATTTATTCTTCTAATTAATGATATAGTTTTATTTTCACTATTGGTTATGGAAACCATAATACCAGTAGGGGTAACAAAACTTTCAGTGATTGGTATGCCATAGGATTTACATATCATAGTGATTGTTTGCTCGACCCTGTAGGTTTCTCCACCATTTTCTAATATGATTTTACCAGCTTCAGTAGCTACATGAATGATATCATCAATATGCATGTTATCTCCTTTCAATATAAAATTAGTTTTTGTAGACTATTATAAGGCTTAAATATTTAATATTGTATTGCATATAATAAAATTTCTACACTATTATATACCATAAATCTATTAAATAATTATTAGTTGAAAAATTATTATTATTTATTAGCAGTTGTAGTAGGGAAATTGATACGTATACATAAACGTGTATAATATGACCATGGAATTAGAAGTGTGAAAATCCTATAATAATTATAGTTATTAAAAAAATTAGAAGATTTTCATATTCTTGTTGATAAATATGCCATTAACTTTTATAATATAAGTATAATACATATTTATATAATTTTAGAGTATTATTCTTATTTATTTTAAATTATTAATGAAACCGGTTTAGTGAATTGTTTAATCTAAAAGATGAGAGGAAGGATATGACATGACGGAATATTTAAAAAACAATGATTTGAAGGTTTACGATATTATTAAAGAGGAAAATGCGAGGCAAGAGGATCATATTGAACTAATAGCTTCTGAAAATGTTGTTAGCAGAGCTGTACTTGAAGCAAATGGTTCTATATTAACTAATAAATATGCAGAGGGATATCCTGCTAAAAGATATTATGGTGGTTGTGAAGTAGTTGATAAAATAGAAAATTTAGCTCGTGATAGAATGAAGGAACTTTTTGGAGCAGAACATGCTAACGTGCAACCTCATTCAGGTTCTCAAGCTAACATGGCTGTATATTTTTCAGTGCTTAAGCCAGGAGATACAGTATTAGGTATGAATTTGAGTCATGGTGGACACTTAACTCATGGTAGTTTAGTAAATTTTTCAGGGATTTTATATAACTTCGTTCCTTACGGTGTTAATTTAGAAACAGAAACTATAGATTATGAAAAAGTGAGAGCTTTAGCTAAAGAGCATAACCCTAAAATGATAGTTATTGGGGCGTCTGCTTACCCAAGAGCTATAGATTTTGCAGCATTTAGAGAAATTTGCGATGAAGTAAACGCATATATGTTTGTTGATATGGCTCATATAGCAGGACTTGTTGCAACAGGAGCACATGAGTCTCCAGTGCCATATGCTGATTTTGTTACTACTACAACACATAAAACACTAAGAGGACCTAGAGGTGGAGCAATTTTATGTAAAGAAAAATATGCAAAACAAGTAGACAAGTCTATTTTCCCAGGAATGCAAGGTGGACCATTAATGCATACTATTGCAGCTAAAGCTGTTTGCTTTGGAGAAGCTCTTAAACCAGAATTCAAAGTTTACATTGACCAAGTAGTTAAAAATGCAAAGGTATTGGGAGAAGAACTTTTAAAATATGGATTTAAATTAGTATCTGGAGGTACAGATAACCATCTTTTACTTATTGAATTAACAAACAAAGATATTACTGGAAAAGCAGCTGAAAAGTTATTAGATATTGTAGGTATTACTGTAAATAAAAATACTGTACCAAATGAAACTTTAAGTCCATTTGTTACAAGCGGCATAAGAATTGGTACGCCTGCTGTAACTACAAGAGGATTTAAAGAAGAAGAAATGAAAAAAATAGCTGAACTTATAAATGAAACTCTAGAAAATAGAGAAGGAAACTTAGAACCAATTAGAGAAAAAGTAGTACAATTATGTAGCAAATTCCCGTTATACTAGGGGAATAGAAACATAATATTTGTGTGTAGAGAAGGGCATCTGCTTATTGGCAGGTGCCCTTTATTAAAATATGGCAGTAGAAATATTAACTCCATTATACATTACTATTGATTACTTTTATATTTTAGTTTCTGTGATTTTACACATTTATATCTTGGGTTTCAGCGTCGTTCACAGCAGTATCGTTAACTATTAATACTGATTCACAACTATTACAGATTTCAGAAGTCTCACTATTAAGTGCGGTGCAATTTGGGCATCTTATCATGATTTTAATTCCGTTTGCAGATTGAGGTGATGTGTTAGTATTATGGTTAGTGTGATTTCGCTTTTGAAATAAATTTTGTAGTTTATTCTTTAATAAAATCCCCTCGTCTGATTTTAAAAGGTGCTTTATTGATTCAAATGCAATATATCCTATAATTGCCGTGTCTATTAATTCATAAGGAGTACTATATTTGGAATGCTGTATTTTTGGCAAAGAGCTAGCTAACATGATTAATTTCGAGATAGTAATAACTACAAATGATAGAGAAAGAGCAATGTACTTTTTATTTATAAAGCACAAGGCACCTACAAGCAATAATATTGTTACGCTACTGTTAATCCATATAAAGTCAGTGAAAATGGATATTGCAATGGATATAAAACTTACAAAATATAAAATGAAATCTATAAATGGCATAATAGTTTTTAAGACTTTAAAGGAATAAAGCACTTCAAGAAGATTTTGACAAACTTCATCAAAAGTTACCCCAGTTGCTTCTTTTGCCACAAGGGAATTATCCATTTCTATTATGTTTTTTATATTCGAAGAGAAAGTATTTCCTAGTGGAAGACTTTTAGGCTGCGATGAGTTAATTTTTGAGAAGCATGAATTTGAATTAGTCGCGTTTTTGTGTAAAGTTAATTGTACCAATACTCCAACTATAGAAATGGCTACACTAAGAAGTATATTAGCTAAATCACTATCTGCTTTAAGTATTATAAGTAAACTCATGCCAGCCGCGAAGCCACCTGAAACACTGGTGGAGAGAATAATTACAGTTTTTACAAAAAATATACTTAAAATACCTACCACTAATGATGTAAATATTGATAATGCAATACTTTGTGTCAGCATATAAGCTAATAAAAATCCCATAAGACCACAAAGAGTAAAAACTCCTACATTATATATCTTTAATGATATAAAAGCTCCTCCTATAGCGAATAGCAATCCGAAAAATATCCCCGCTCCTAAGCTTCCTATAATAAATACGCTGACTAATCCCCCTAGCATACCAAATATTAAAAATCCAAAAACAGCAATCCAAAATTTTAATATCTTATACCCTAGGAAACATTGTAAAATTCCAAAAATAAATAATGTGATAGCAATAAGTTTAATAGATTGGCCAGACGTAGAGCTAAATTGATCTAAAATTTCAATCATTTACATGATCCTCCCATTATAATTTTATTGTTCCTGCAAATGAAATTATAACATATATTTACAAATTATAAAATATTTTACTGAAATATATAATTAAGAATATGGGCATCTTAATATATAAGAAGAGGTGGAGTTATGAAAATTAAGATAGCATGTGTTTTATTAATAGGTATGTGTATGATAGGGTGCAATCGTACTACTGAGGTAGCAACAATGGTAGAAGATTTAAATATGTCACAAAAACAATCTGTAATATCTCAAAGTCAATTAAAAATTATAAGTGAGGTATCAGTTGTTAAGCGTGGAGAAACAGGTGTTATAACAATACAAGGAACACCGAATACATTATACAACATAAAGACTTCTTATAAATTAGCAAATAAAACAGTCTCTGTCATTCAATGGCGTACTACTGATGGTACAGGGGTTACTACATTTGATTGGGTTGTTAGCATGGGAACTATGGCTGGAACATATGATGCCACAATCTCTGGTGGAGGAGATACATTAAAAACGAATCATAGAGTTAAAGGGTAAAGTTTTTATTGTAGATTATTAAAATTTAAATAGTCATAAGAAGACGAAGGGATTACATTTTATAATCCCTTTTTTTAGTGCATAATCTCAGGAGATGATTTAACTGAAAATTATATATTTATAAACTATGATATAATTAAATAGATAAAAGTAAATAATAGCTTTTACATTATATATAGGAATACTAGGAGGATGGCTTATGATTGACTCACATATACATACAGAATTTTCTTCAGACTCCCAAATGAAGATTCAGGATGCTCTAGAGCATTCGAGGAAAAATGGAATAGGAATGACTATTACAGAGCATCTAGATTTGAAATTTCCAACAGGAACAGGTTTTGTTTTTGATATAAATAAATATCTTAATGATTATGAAAAGTATAGAAGTAGCAAGTTTATGCTTGGGATTGAAATAGGTATGCAACTAATCTGCCTAGAGGAAAATAGAGAAATAGCTCGTAAATATCCTTTTGACTATATAATTGGATCTATACATGTAGCCAAAGGAGAAGATGTTTTCAATCCGAAATTTTATGAAGGTAAAACTAAAAAAGAAGCTTTTGAGCAATATTTTTCAAGTATGATTGATTGCATAAAACAGTACGACTTTATTGATAGTTTAGGACATATTGACTATATATCTAGATATGCCACTTTCAATGATAAGGAAATACATTATCATGAATTTAATCAATATATAAATGACGTTTTAAAAGCTATAGTAAATAATGGAAAAATAATGGAAATCAATACTAGAAGATTAGGAAATAAGGAAGCATATATTAATTTGCTTAATATTTATAAAGCATACAACCAAATAGGAGGAAAATATGTAACCATAGGATCAGATGCTCATCATGCAGAGGATATTGGGAAAAGATTCTTAGAAGCTACTAGGATATGCGAGATATGTAACCTCAAGCCGGTGTATTTTAAAAAAAGAAAAATGGAATACATTTAAATGCGAAAAAGTATAATTTTAATGAATAGTTGATAAGTGTCCCCCTTTATTTGGTTAATAGTAAATTACTGATATGTTTTGAACTAAGGAGGACAAAAATGAAAAATAGCCAATTAATTAATCAAGTTATCGCATTGTTCTTTGTTATGGCGGTAGGTTTTTATGCTAAGAAAAAGAAGTTTCTTAATAAGGCAGTTGATAAAGGTCTATCGGAATTATTATTGAATATAACTTTGCCATTTATGATAGTTACATCATTTAATATTAAATATGAAGCAGAGATGGTTAATAATGCCCAAAAGATTTTAATATATTCTTTTTTAATACACATAAGTTTAATATTTATTAGTAAGATATTTTTCGTTAAGCTTCCTAAAAACAAACAGCAAGTATTTAGGTTCATAACAATTTTTTCTAATACGGGGTTTATGGGTTATCCAGTGCTTGAAAGCATTTATGGAGGAAAGGGCATTTTTTATGCAGCAATTTTCAATATTGCATTTAACATTTTAGTGTGGACAGTAGGGATAACGCTATACACTGGCGAAAAAGATTTTAAATCAATGAGGAAAGAAGTGGTAAATCCAGCGCTTATAGCAGTAATTATTGGCATAATTTTATTCGCTTTTTCAATAAGATTACCTGTGCCTATTGAAGCTTCGCTAAAACTAGTTGGAGTTACCACAACACCAATATCTATGATAATTATTGGCTCAATGCTTGCGGAAATGCAATTTAAGAATATCTTTTCTGATTTTTCTATATACTATGCTACAGTAGTTAGACTTTTAATAGTTCCAATGATCGTTTACGTAGTGTTAAAATTTTCAAAGGTAGATGAATTGTTACTTAACATATGTGTTATACTGCAAGCAATGC
The DNA here is from genome assembly GCF_055081135.1 of Clostridium sp. CM036. Taxonomy (NCBI): domain Bacteria; kingdom Bacillati; phylum Bacillota; class Clostridia; order Eubacteriales; family Clostridiaceae; genus Clostridium; species Clostridium sp. CM036. The sequence goes on from NZ_CM143652.1 coordinate 636,825, forward strand.
CGGCAGCGGTAATAACTGGAATAATGGCTGAAAAATACGGTGGAGATGGGTTGCTAGCATCACAGTGCGTATTTATAACTACAATAATTTCTGGGATAACTATACCTATAGTAATATTATTTTTATAGGGTAAATAAAAACAAAATTAAGAAGAGACAAGCTCCGCATAATGAGACTTGTCTTTTTGTAATTTCAGATAAAACTAAAGTATATTATTTTTAATTACCGGTAAATGAGTTTAGAAGTTATACATCAAAAAGGGTTTTTTTCATATTTTCATATTTGGTAACATAAAAATTTTTGTTTAATGAAATTTTCTTTAGAGCATAAGCTAGGGTATCAATTTCTGAGTAAGTGTTATACAGTCCAAAACTGATTCTAACCATTCCAGGACGGCATAAATCAGGATTTGTTATGAGATTAAGTGTAAACTCATTAGAAATATTCAATAGCTTAGCAAGGTATGGCTGAGCACAAAAACACCCACTTCTCACTGAAATACCCCATTCATAGGAAAGTATTTTTGCAACTAAGGCGTGGTGAATTCCGCAAATATTAAAGGGGATTATGCTAACCCGGTCAACTCCTTTAGAAGTATCACAATAGATTTTTAAGTTTGGAATATTTTTCATTTTCAAAATAGCGTATGCGGTCAATTTTTTTTCAATACATTCCACGTTGTCCATACCAATTTTATTCAATGTTTTAATGGCAGATGCTAGAGCTATAGATCCTATAACATTGGGGGAACCAGCCTCATGCCTTTGAGGAGAGTCATCCCATTTTATAAAATCATGAGTAACAATATCTACTGTGCCACCGCCTACTAAATCGGGCTCACATTTATCTAAGAAATTTTTAGGACCGATTAATACACCGGTGCCAAAAGGGGCATACATTTTATGAGCAGAGAATATTAAAAAATCTATATTATATTCTGAATTCTTATTACTCATAATAAAAGGAGCGTGGGGTATTAATTGTGCACCGTCCACAAGTAGTTTTGAACCAAATTTATGAACTAATTTAGCGATAGCATAAATAGGGTTTTTATATCCAGTTACATTTGAAGCACCTGTAATTGTAACTAATTTTATATGATTATTATATTTATTTAACTTAGATTCTAAATCATCTAAGGACAAGCGACCATCCGCATCTACGGATATATAATCGATAATAAATTTATCTCTCCAAGGTAGGTCGTTTGAGTGATGCTCCATATCCGTTGTTAGAATAACATTTTTTTCATATGGATCGTATAATAGGGTGGAAAGCTTGTTAAAGGCTTCTGTGGAATTTTTAACATAAATGACTGTATTATTAAAATCAGCATTAACAAATTTGCTGACGATATTTCTAGAATCGTCATATAATCTAGTAGTTAGTTGAGACTTATACCCTTCACCACGGTGAATGGAGGAATACCACGGAGCAAAATCAATAATATCTTCCATGACAGATTTAAAGGGAGGTGTAGTTGCTGCATTATCAAAATTAATTGCAGTAACATTTTTTCCGGATATAAGGGGTACCTTTTTGTTTATGCCAAGTATCAAACCCCTGTAGCTTGGACTATTATCTTTACTAGACATATAATCCTCCTCGTAAAATTATTTACAGTATATAGTATTAGTCTTACGAAGAAAAGGTGACTAAAAAAAGAGAAAACTTCAGGAGGAGCTATTGCAGCTTTGTAGGTAATGATTTAAAGTCTACGATCGTTTCATAAAAAAAGTAATATATTTTGCGAAAATATATTACTTTTTGTGAGTTAATGATTTATATATTAACTATTTTATGAGCACCATCAAAATCAGAAGTTATTTGCTCACCAGTGAGCATATTCTTTATAGTAACAGTTTTATTTTGAGCTTCCGTTTCACCGATTAAAAGTACAAAAGGGATGTTTAGTTTATTTGCATAACCAAGCTTCTTTACAAGTTTAGTATCCTCAAGGTATATTTCTGTGATTACGCCCTTATCTCTTAACGCATTTGCAAGAGAAATTCCATAATCAATATTATTATCTAATGGTATTACTAGTGCTTTTGTTATTGAAGAGGTAGTGCTATTTTTAAAGAATCCAACTTCATTTAATTGATAAAATAATCTAGTAAGACCAATTGATATCCCTACTCCTGGTAGTTTTTGTTTTGTATAATACCCTGCTAAATCATCATAGCGTCCACCTGAGCATACAGATCCTATAGAAGGGTATTCGTTTAAAAATGTTTCATAAACAGTGCCTGTGTAATAATCGAGGCCTCTGGATATTTTTAAATCTATTTTAAAATTATCATCAGGAACTCCAAATAATTTAATGTATTTAGTAACTGTTGAAAGTTCACATACACCGTCTTTAAAGTTTGAATTAGAAATGTTTAAATTCTTTAATAATAATAAAATATCATCGTTGCTTCCACTGATATTAATGAATTCAAGAATTTTTTCTACGACTTCTTTACTTAAACCACTATTTAAGAGTTCCTCGGTTGCGGTTGTTACTCCAATTTTATCTATTTTATCAATAGTCTTTAAAACCTCAGATTTATCTTGGATTTCTAAAGATTCAAAAAAACCATTTAATAACTTTCTATTGTTTATTTTTATTGTGAAACTCTTAAATCCAAGATTGTTGAATATTGAATAAATAATGCTAGGTATTTCAGCATCATTCAAAATACTTAAACTGTTGCTTCCAACAATATCAATATCGCATTGGTAAAATTCACGGAAACGTCCTTTTTGATTTCTCTCTCCTCTATATACCTTACCGATTTGGTATCTTCTAAATGGGAAAGTTAAAGAACTAAAATTTTGAGCCACATATCTCGCGAGTGGCACTGTTAAATCAAATCTAAGGGATAAATCATTACTACCCTTTAAAAATCTATAAATTTGTTTTTCGGTTTCTCCGCCTCCCTTTGCTAGGAGTATTTCTGATTTCTCTATTACTGGTGTGTCTATGGGCATAAACCCAAAGCTCTCATATGTTTCCCTTATTGTATCTGCTAATTTGTTGAATTGAATTTGATCTGCTGGCAGTAACTCCATGAAGCCAGGTAAAATTGATGGTTTTACAATTTCATTTTTCATTTTTAATACCTCCTATAAAAATATAAAAAACCCCACGCAAGTGATGTACCTACGTGGGTGATATTCTTCCAAAGCTTTTTTTAAATTATACTATATATAATTAAATACTTCAAGGATGAATATGAACTTTTTTAGTTATAAGATTAAATACGTCTCATAATATATAAATTTGAGCATTATGGATATATATATGGATTATTAATGAATAATTCAATGATTTAGCTTATAAATAGGAATAATAATGAAAAATTGAGTTATTTATAGTTGACAACATTACTAGGATTTGATATTATTATTTTAGAAAGTATAGCAAAACACTCTACTTTGAAGGAGTGATTAAATGAAATTATCTACTAAGGGAAGATATGGGGTTAAAGCCATGGTGGATTTATCAATAAATTATGGAGAACAACCTGTATCTATAAAAAGCATATCAGAAAGACAAAATATTTCTGAATATTATTTAGAACAATTATTTTCATCACTAAGGCGCGCTAAACTTATTAAAAGTATAAGGGGAGCTCAGGGTGGATACATACTAAATAGAAAACCAGAGGAAATAACTATACAAGACGTCCTTGATGTACTTGAAGGTCCAATTGAGGTGTCAAATTGTTTAGAAGACGGAGCATGCAATAATATTGATTGTTGTGCTACTAGATTATTATGGAAGAAATTAAAAAATAGTATAGATAGTGTAACGTCATCAATAACTTTAAAAGATATTGTAGATGATTACAATGAAATTACATTAATTAAAGGAGTGAAAGATAATGAATAAATCAATTTACATGGACCACGCTGCAACCACTTATACTAAACCAGAAGTTTTGGACGCGATGATTCCTTATTTTACAAAATACTTTGGAAATCCTTCATCAATTTACTCTTTGTCAAGAGAAACTAAAAAAGCTATTGATGTCGCAAGAGACAAGGTGGCAAAAGCGCTAAACGCCAGCGAAAATGAAATTTACTTTACTGGTGGAGGTTCTGAAGCAGATAACTGGGCAATAAAGGGGATAGCTTCTGCTTATAAGCAAAAGGGAAATCATATAATAACAACAACAATTGAACATCATGCAGTATTACATACTTGCGAATATTTAGCTAAGAATGGATTTGAAATTACATATTTACCAGTTGACGAATACGGATTTATTAGCATTAAAGATTTAGAAAATGCTATTACAGATAAAACTATTCTAGTATCTGTAATGTTCGCTAACAATGAAATTGGAACAATAGAACCAATAAAAGAAATAGGCGCATTATGTAGAAGTAAAAAAATACTTTTTCATACGGATGCAGTTCAAGCAGTAGGCCATATTCCAGTTGATGTAAAAGAAATGAATATAGATTTATTATCCCTTGCTGGTCATAAATTTTATGGACCTAAGGGCATAGGAGCTTTATATGTAAGAAAAGGAATTAAAATAGATAATTTAATACATGGTGGTGGACAAGAAAGAAATAGAAGAGCAGGTACTGAAAATGTAGCTAGCATAGTGGGAATTGGTAAAGCTCTTGAACTAGCTGTAGAAAACATGGTAGAAAATAATAAAAAGCTAGTGTATTTAAGAGATAAGCTTATGAATGGATTATTAGAAGTACCTTACACAAGATTAAATGGACCAATAGGAGCAAAAAGGCTCCCAGGTAATTCGAATATATGTTTTAGATTTATAGAAGGTGAATCTATATTATTGATGTTAGATGCAAAAGGCATTGCAGCGTCAAGTGGAAGCGCATGTACATCGGGTTCCTTAGACCCATCTCACGTGTTACTTGCAATAGGCCTTAAGCATGAGATAGCACATGGATCCTTAAGATTAACATTAGGTGATGCTACCACAGAGGAAGAAGTAGATTTTGCATTAGAAACAATACCAAAAATAATCCAAAGATTAAGAGATATGTCCCCGCTATGGGATGACTACTTAAAGAAAGGGGAAAATTAATATGATGTACAGTGAAAAAGTTATGGACCATTTTACTAACCCAAGAAATGTAGGAGAAATTCAAAATGCTAGTGGAATTGGTGAGGTTGGTAACGCTAGATGTGGAGATATTATGAAAGTTTATTTAAAAGTAGAAGAAAATATAGTAGTAGATGCAAAGTTTAAAACTTTTGGTTGTGGATCAGCTATAGCATCTTCAAGTATGGCAACAGAGCTTATTAAAGGTAAATCTGTAGATGATGCATGGACACTTACAAATTTAGCTGTGGCTGAAGCGTTAGATGGACTTCCAGCAATAAAAATGCATTGCTCAGTACTTGCTGAAGAAGCTATTCACAAAGCAATTAATGATTATAGAAGTAAGGCTGGACTTGAAGTATGGGATTTCGTAGAACATGACGATATACATGGTGAAGTACACGGAGAATAGGTGATATTAAATGAAGAAAAAAGTAGTTATCGGAATGAGTGGTGGAGTAGATAGTTCCGTAGCTGCATATCTTTTGAAAGAGCAAGGATATGAAGTTATAGGAATTATGATGAAGCTATCACCAGATAATCAGGATTATGAAGAAAATGAAGGCGGATGTTGTTCTATTTCTGCAGCAAATGACGCAAGGCGCGTTGCAGACGTACTAGATATACCCTTTTATGTTATGAATTTTAAGGATGTTTTTAAGACAAATGTTATTGATAACTTTATTGATGAATATATGGAAGGTAGAACGCCTAATCCATGTATTGTATGTAATAAGATGATTAAATTCGAAGAATTTTTAAGAAAAGCGAAGGCGCTTGGGGCTGATTATATAGCTACAGGTCACTATGCTAAAATTGAAAAACAAGACGATCGATATATTCTTAGAAAATCAGAAGATGATAGAAAAGATCAAACTTATGCATTGTATACATTAACTCAAGAGCAATTAAGTCACACTTTAATGCCCTGTGGAGATTATGCTAAACCAGAAATACGAAATATTGCAGAGCGAATTGGACTAGAGGTTTTTAAAAAAAGGGACAGCCAAGAAATTTGCTTTATACCTGATAATGACCATGGAGCTTATATTAAGAAGTATAGTGGTAGAGAAATAAAGCCAGGTAACTTTGTTAATAAGCAAGGGGAAATTATGGGAAGACACAAGGGAATAGTGTATTATACTATAGGACAGCGAAAAGGACTTGGGATAGCGGTAGGTAAGCCTGTTTTTGTTACTGACATTAACCCTCTAACTAATCAAGTAATAATAGGTGATGAGGAGGATATTTTTAAAACTGAGCTTATAGCAAAAGATTTAAATTTCATTCTCTTCGATAAGCTCACCTCAAATTTAAGAGTTTCGGCTAAGATTAGATATTCTGCAAAACCTCAATTAGCTAATTTAATTCCTTTGGAAAATAATAGAGTGAAGGTCGTTTTTGATGAGAAACAAAGAGCTATAACCAAAGGCCAATCAGTAGTTTTCTATTCAGAAAACTTAGTAGTTGGCGGAGGGATAATCGAGGAAATTTTATAGGTGTACTAATTTAGTTTATAATTTAGGCAGAGGGATATTTAGTTAAAAAACTAGGTATCCCTCTGTATTTATAGTGGATAATTGTAACTATTTTAAATAGTGAAATTTCAGCTTTGAAGGTGATAATTTTATTATTTTGTTTATAAAAGGAGGAGCAATATTATGATGTATAGTGATAAGGTTATGGAGCATTTTTATAGTCCAAGAAATATGGGTATATTAGGTGATGCTAACGGTATTGGAGAGGCAGGGGACCCTAATTGCGGGGATATAATGAAAATTTATATAAAGGTTGAGGATAATATAATAACTAGTGTTAAGTTTAAGGCTTTTGGGTGTGGCTCAGCTATTGCATCATCTAGCATTGCGACAGAGCTTATAAAGGGTAAAAACTTAGAGAAGGCATGGGAATTAACCAACAAGTCAGTTATTGAAGCTCTGGAAGGATTACCGGCTTTAAAACAACATTGCTCAGTGCTTGCAGAACAAACTATACATAATGCGATAAATAATTATAGAGAGTCATGCATGCTTGAGCCTTGGAAGAATGATTTAAAATAAATATATTTCAGCTACGCAGGAGATGATTTAATGAAACTTCATTGGTGTTAATCCCATGTAGTTTGATTTTGATTTACTCTTTCAATAAGTTTTCTATTTTATTGTTAATTTCATGAATGTTTATTGAACTTATTGCAGCGTTATTAATAATATATTTTTCTTTGAGTTTCAGTATTCTATATACACTCTCATTTAACCTATTTTCTGATATTACATTATTTTGTACTGCAGCTTTTAGTGAATTAATTACTTTTAGCTCGTTGTCATATTCATGGCATACTAAGATAATGTCACTTCCAGCATTAAATGATTTAACGGCAGCATCGCCAATGTCATTATATTTTGTAATGGCCGCCATGGTCATATCATCAGTAATGACTACACCGCTAAACTTTAAAGTTCCTCTTAATATATCGGTTATAATAACTTTTGACATACTCGCAGGATAAACAGAATCTATTTTATTAAGTAATATATGTGATACCATAATGGCATCCACATTATTCTTTATAGCTTCATTAAAAGGAGTCAGTTCGAAAGCATTAAGTTTTGTTAAATCCTTATTTACTACAGGCAGGCCTACATGGGAATCAACTGAAGTGTCCCCATGGCCAGGAAAGTGTTTTACCACAGGAATTATATTGTTATCTATCATACCTTCCATGGTTTTAATGCCTAGTTTATTAACAATATCAGTGGTACTCCCAAAAGCTCTGTCTCCTATTACAGGATTATTAGGGTTGCTATTTATATCGAGTACTGGAGCAAAATTCATATTAAATCCAAAGGTTTTAAGTTCTTCTGCAATAATTTTCCCAATGTTGTAACTTAAGGCACCATCGTTCTTTTCCCCTATAACTTGATTGGATGGAAGCTTTTTAATTTCATTTGGAATTCGTGATACCCGTCCACCTTCCTCATCTACAGAAATAAATAGAGGCGTTTTGTTTTGTGAATTAGTAGTTTTTAGTGAGTTAATCAGGCTAACTAATTGATTAGAAGTAGCTACATTATTTCTAAATAAAATAAATCCACCAACTTTATGGTCTTTAATCAAATTATTTATATTATTATTCATTGTATAACCATCAAGCCCAACAATTACTAACTGACCAATCTTGTCATCTAAACTCATAGCATCAATCTTGTTTTGAACTACATCAATATTTTCAGGCTTAGGATTAACAACCTCATCCTTAGAATTAATATTAGGGCTAAGGTTAGAATTTGAATTACTACAGCCAGATAAAAATAAACCACCAATTAACAATATACTTATAACTAATTTTTTCATTACAAAATTTCACCACTTTCTTTTAATAAAATTAATAGGGTAAAGAAGTCATTAAAGAGTAAAATTATTATTAAAAATATTATTTAGAGCAAATATAAAAAATAGGGCTAACAGTAATTTAATATAAGAAATTGTAAAATTACAAAATATTAATCTTTAACATTATTTTTAGTATATGTAATAATTCTTAGATTATTTGGAGAATATAACTATAAATAAATAATAATTAAATTTTTTTCATTTAGGAGATAATATGTTTAAAAGCAGAGATTTTATATTTATGAATGTTGTTAGTATGGATGGCAAGAAAATTGGGTTTATCAGAGATTTGTTAATGGATTTTAATAAAGGAAAGGTAATCGGATTTGTAATATCTCCTTATAAACTTTTCCATAAAAATTTAAGTGTATTAAAAGAAGACATCATATATTTTAATAAGCATATGGTAGTTAAAAAAGTAGAGAAAAATAAATATCTATGTTTACATAGCTTTATTAATATGGATGTAATAGATAAATGTAGCAATGTATTTGGTATGGTGGAGGATATTACTTTTTCATGTGATACATTTGAAATAAAAGGAATTATAGTGTCTTCTGGATTTATTACAAATTTACTTAGAGGGAAAAGAATAATGCTAATAAATGAACTAATACTTGGAGAAGAAAATATTCTCTACATTCCCAATTTTGATGAATCATGTTTTAAAAGTATGCCACATAACTTCTTTGTGGAGGGAAAAGCCGATGAAAAAAATTAGCAAAAAGAAGTTAGCTATTACGATTCTCAGTATTATTATTTTTGTAGTTGTACTCTTTATGTTAATAAAAATCCCTATTGTTAAACAATTAATAAATTTAGTCTTTATTTCTTTCATTGTGGCATATATACTAAAACCATTATATATGCTTTTAATTAGAAAAGGAGTAAATAAAAAAGCTTCTGCTTGTTTAATAATAGTCGGTTTATTAAGTTTAGTATTATTAACGTTTATAGTGGTAATTCCATCAATATTTAGAGAAAGTTTAGACATAAATAAGGCAATAAATGATTTGCAAAAATATTTAATTAATGCAAATATGAAAATAAAAGTATTAAATAGAAGCAGAGTCATGAGTAGTATTATGACTACTATATACCAAAAATCAAATGCTCAAATACTTCTAATATTTGATAAAATATTAGATTCTATCATGGGCATCGGTGAGAATATATTAACTTACATGGTTTCGCCTTTAATAGTATATTACTTTTTATGCGATAGTGAAAACATGATAAATAAGGCATTGATAGTTTTTCCACCAGAGAGCAGAAATATAATAAAGAGAATCATAGCGGATATTGATAAAGTATTAGGAAGGTATATTATAAGTCAATTTATCTTATGTGGAATTATAACCATTGCTACATTTTTGATATTAATGTTTATGAAAGTTGATTTTCCTTTGATACTTTCATTGATAAATGGAATTTTTAATATAATACCTTACTTTGGACCTATATTTGGGGTAATACCTATCATTTTAATAGCTCTGCTTGACTCTCCAAAAATAGCTTTATATACAGCGTTGTGGCTATTTGCACTTCAACAAATCGAAGGAAGTATATTGTCACCAAAAATAATTGGAGATAGTATAAGTATGCACCCATTAACAGTAATATTATTGTTGGTTATAGGTGGGAAGGTTGGAGGGATTTTAGGTATGATACTAGCAGTGCCACTAGGAGTAGTGATAAAAGTTATATATGAGGACTTAAACTATTATCTATTCTAGGAATAAGCAATATATTTTTATTTATAATTTGCATATCTTGAAGTATTAAGGTAAAATGTACTATAGTATATATAAGTTAATATCAGGTAATGATAAGAATTAGTAAATATAGTTAGTCATTTAGAGAGGAAGTGGAGGGTGAAAACTTCTTGATAGCCATATTGAAGCTGTCTTTGAACCTTATTTTGTTGAGAGATATTGCAGTGTAATTAATTATTATTAATTATATAGTGATATAATTAGGGTGGTAACGCGGAAAACTTTCGTCCCTTGCTTTAGGGAAGTGAAGGTTTTTTTTTATATTTTAGAAAATTATGAATTTTAAAATTCTATATATAAAATTAGCATAAATAGATCGTGTTAACACAGTCTATAAACAATCGGAGGAGATATTATGGAAAAATTAGGATTAAATGAAATTAGGGAATCGTTTCTAAATTTTTTTGAAGGTAAAGAGCATCTTAGACTAGAAAGTTTTCCTCTAGTACCTAAGAATGACAGCAGTTTATTGCTTGTAAATGCGGGTATGCAACCACTTAAACCATATTTTACAGGAATTAAAACGCCACCTAATACTAGAATAACTAATTGTCAAAAATGTATTAGGACAGGAGATATTGAGAATGTAGGAAAGACATCAAGACATGGCACTTTCTTTGAAATGCTTGGAAATTTTTCTTTTGGTGATTATTTCAAAAAAGAGGTTATACCATGGGCTTGGGAATATGCAACAGAGGTTTTGAAAATACCAAAAGAAAATTTATATATAACTATATATTTAGAGGATGATGAGGCTTTTGATGTATGGATTAAAAATACTGATGTTGATCCTTCACGTATTTTTAGATTAGGAAAAGAAGAAAATTTTTGGGAAATAGGTCAAGGACCTTGTGGACCGAGTTCAGAAATACACTTCGATAGAAATGTAGAACTCGGCCAAATAAAAACGGAAGAAGAGTTTATTAAGGCAGGCAATGAAGATAGAGTAATAGAATTTTGGAATTTAGTGTTCACTCAATTTAATAAGGATGAGCATGGTAACTACAACAAATTAAAAAATCCTAATATAGATACAGGTATGGGTCTCGAGAGAATAGCTGGCATAATGCAAGGCACAGATAGTATATTTGAAGTAGATACTATAAAAAATATTTTAGAAGAAGTTTCAAGAATTTCAGGCGTGAAATGTGGCGATAGCTGTAATGAGTCGATATCTTTAAAAGTTATAACAGACCATGTTAGAAGCACAACCTTTATGATAAGTGATGGTGTACTTCCGTCTAATGAGGGAAGAGGTTATGTTCTTAGGCGACTACTAAGGCGTGCGGCAAGGCATGGTAGGTTAATTGGAATTAAAAATACTTTTTTAAGTGAACTTTGCGATACTGTTATTGAAAACTCCTCTAAAGCATACCCAGAATTAAAAGAAAAATCATCCTATATTAAGAAAGTTATAAAAATTGAAGAGGAAAGATTTTTAGAAACTATAGATTCTGGTATGGATATTTTAAAAGTTTACATAGAAGAGCTTCAAAAAAATAACAATAAAATTTTAGGTGGAGATAAAGCTTTTAAATTATACGATACCTATGGTTTTCCATATGAGCTTACAGAAGAAATACTTAGCGACGCTGGTATAAAAATTGATTTAGAAGGATTTAATGCTGCAATGCAAAGTCAAAAGCAAAGGGCAAGAGCTGCTAGAGTACAGTCAAATTATATGGGCAGTGGAGAAAGTTCAATGAACTTAATTCCTAAAAATATAGAAACAAAATTTGATGGATATGATAAAATACAATTGGAATCTAAGGCTAAATTTTTAATTAGTGGCGAAGAGCATGTTACGGACCTTTCAAAGGGTTCAAAAGGGATTATTGTAACCGAAGATACTCCTTTCTATGCAGAAATGGGAGGGCAAATTGGAGATAAGGGAATAATTTTTAATGATAATTTTAAAGCAAAAGTGTACGATTGCCAAAAAGATATTTCCGGAAAAATAATACATTTTATTGAGGTGTTAGAAGGAATAGTGATAGCAGATGAAATAGTAACTCTTAAGGTTGACGAAGATAGGAGAGCTCAAATTTGTAAAAATCATACTGTAACTCACATGCTACAAGAAACGCTGAAAAGAGTTTTAGGTGATCACGTTCATCAATCAGGTTCTTATGTAAATGAAGATAGATTAAGGTTTGACTTCACTCATTTTTCTGCACTAACTGAGAAAGAGATTGCTAAAGTTGAGAAAATTGTAAATGACAATATTATGAAGGCGTATAAGGTAGAGACTGAGGTTATGACCATTGAGAAAGCTAAGGAAACTGGAGCTATAGCATTATTTGATGAAAAATATCAAGGAGATGTTAGAGTAGTATCTGTAGGAGAGTATAGTAAGGAATTATGTGGCGGTACTCATGTTAGAAATTCAGGCGAAATCGGATTATTTAAAATTTTATCTGAAGCAGGAGTAGCGGCAGGGGTTAGAAGAATTGAAGCTATAACTGGTAGTGAATCTATAAAATATGTAGAAGATAAAAGTAATTTATTAAAATATATTGGAAGTACATTAAAATGTTCAGAAAAAGACATAATAAATAAATTACAAACTCAATTGGTAGAATTAAAATACAAAGAAAAGGAAATAGTATTATTAAAAGAAAAATTAGCCAGTTCTTCAGTAGATGAAATTTTAGAGAATATTAAACAGGTCAAAGGTGTTAAAGTGATTTCGGGAGCTGTAAAAAATATAAACGGAGATGCTTTAAGAGATTTAGCTGATAAACTTCGTAATAAGATTGTTGATGGTGTAGTGGTAATAGGAAGCTGTACAGACGATAAAGTACAATTTGTTGCAATGGCGTCTAAGTCAGCAATAGATAAAGGAATACACTGTGGGAAAATAATTAAAGAAGTTGCTAAAATCGCTGGTGGTGGCGGTGGTGGAAGGCCTGACATGGCAGAGGCAGGTGGAAAACTTCCCGAAAAATTAGATGAAGCAATAACGAATGTATGCTCTATAATTGAAAGATTGGTAAAATAGTATACTTTTTGCAATAGTTGTTTTATAATATAATTAATAATAAGTAATTTAATTATAGTTAGTATGTAATTATGGAACTTATTACAACTGAAAAAATTTACTATATTACCAAATGATTTCCTAGCGTATTCAAATGGGATAAATTTTAGTGTTTAGCGTATGATGAGGAAAGGGGTGTATATAATGGATAATAATCAAAATACAGTCCAATTTGATTTTGTAAAAGATAAAAAAGATTTAACAAAAACTATTTTGACTGACGTATATAATTCACTTATAAAAAAGGGCTATAACCCAGTGAACCAAATGGTAGGATATCTAATTTCAGGAGATCCGACATATATAACGAACTACAATGGAGCAAGAGCGATGGTAAGAAAGCTAGAGAGAGATGAGATATTGGAAGAAGTTTTGAAATCTTATCTAGACATAAAAAAGTAAAATGCCCATAGGGGGCATTTTATTTTTTAAAGTTAATGGTGTACATTAACTAGGCTATTATTAAAGGAGCATTTGGATGAGAATATTAGGGTTAGATATTGGAGACAGAACAATAGGGGTAGCTGTATGCGATCCGTTAGGATTAACAGCACAGGGAATTACAACAATTAAAAGGAAAAGCATAGTTCTAGATATAGAGGAACTTTCTAAAATATGTAAGGAATACAATGTAGAAAGTTTTGTATCAGGCCTCCCTAAAAATATGAATGGAACTATAGGACCACAAGGGGAAAAGGTTCAGCGTTTTTGTGAAAAGCTTAAAGAAACATTAAATTTAGAAGTGAAAATGTGGGATGAAAGATTATCAACAGTAGCTGCTAATAGAGTAATGCTTGAGGGCGATTTATCTAGATCAAAAAGAAAAAAGATTGTAGATAAAATTGCGGCTACATTCATTTTACAAGGATATTTAGATAGTTTAGGCACACATCTATAAAATGAAATTTACAAAAATATGCAACGGGTATTAAGATATTATTGATTGCATAAATTGAAAGGAGAAAATAAAATGGATAACAATGTTGAAACCGTATTATTATATGATGAAGAGGGTAAAGAAATAGAATTTGACGTACTAACGAAATTGGACATTAAAGATAAGGAATATGTTATAGTTGCGCCAACTGGTGAAGAAGATATTGATGCAATTGCACTAAGAATAGATAAGGACGCAGAGGGTGAGGATATTTTAGTTACAATAGATGATGATGAAGAGTTTGAAATGATTTCGGAGGCGTATGACGCAATTTCTTCAGGAGAACTATAATAGTATTTAAGCAAAAAGATTCTAAATTAAGACATTTTAATATATTTTCAAACTAATTAACCTATTTTCTTAAAACTAAATGATTATCAATTGACAATATTATAATAAAGGATTAAAATAAAAGTATACTTAATATAATTTTATCTATGAGTCAAATGATGTTTGTAGAAAAGGGGTATATATATGTCAAAGGTATCTCCAGAGAGCGTTGAGAGTTTAAAAGAAACTCTAAAACAAGAGGGCTATAAGCTTACTCCGCAGAGAAGGGCTATTTTAAATGGGATAATTAAGAGTGAAGGTAGCCATCTTACTGCGGAAGAACTATATGACTTGGTTAAATCTGACTGTCCAGAAATAGGTCTTGCTACAATTTATAGAACAGTTCAACTTTTAGAAGAAATGGGTGTAATTCGAAAGTTTGATTTAGATGATGGCTGTAGTAGATATGAACTTAACCATGAGAATGAGAGACATCAACATCATCACCTAATATGTAATCGCTGTGGTAAAGTATTAGAGGTGCAGGGAGATTTACTAGAGGAATTAGAGACTATTGTTGAAAAAAAATATAACTTTAAGATTGAAGATCATAGTTTGAAATTCTATGGTGTTTGTGACAAGTGTATTTGCAAATAATGTAAACGATAAATCCTACAGAGGAAGCATTTGTATTTATGTGGGATGATGTGATGAAAAAACCAAGTAAATGATGTAATTTAAGTAAATGTATCATTTTTTTAATAATGAATGCTATACATAGTTGACTTTTTTGCAAGATAACATTAAAATAAGTATAGTAAATGCGAAAGTTGGGTACTTAAAGACGTATCCAATTTTTGTTTGTGTAATATGTTTAACTTACGAAAAAAAATTGGAGGATTAATATGAATTTATTTACAAGAAATGATGTTAGAAATATAGCAATAATTGCTCACGTAGATCACGGTAAGACAACACTAGTGGATTGTTTACTTAAACAAAGCCATGTTTTTAGAGAAAACGAAAAAGTGCAAGAAAGAGTAATGGACTCTAACGATTTAGAAAAAGAAAGAGGAATAACAATTCTTTCTAAAAATACTGCAATAATGCATAATGGAATTAAAATAAATATAGTTGATACTCCTGGCCACGCTGACTTCGGTGGAGAGGTTGAACGAGTACTTAAAATGGTTGATAGCGTACTTCTTGTAGTTGATGCATATGAAGGTCCAATGCCACAAACTAAATTCGTTTTAAAAAAGGCATTAGAATTAAACCTTAAGCCAATCGTTGTTATAAACAAAATTGATAGAAAAGATGGTCGTCCTACACATGTTCTTGATGAAGTCTTTGACTTATTTGTTGAACTTGGAGCGGATGATGAACAATTAGATTTTGCAGTGGTATATGCTTCTGCTAGAGAAGGATTTGCTAAATTAAATGTTGATGATGTAAGTGACAACATGGAACCATTATTTGATTCTATAGTAAAGAATGTAAAGGCACCAGAAGGATATTTAGATATGCCACTTCAATTGCTTATTTCAACTATTGATTATAATGAGTATGTTGGTAAGATTGGAATAGGAAAGATCGAAAGAGGATCAATCAAAAGAAATCAACCTATCGCACTTATAAGAAAAGATGGCACAATAAACAATGTTAAAGTTTCAGCTCTTTTTGTTTACAAAGGTCTTAAAAGAGAAGAAACTGAAGAAGCAATGCTTGGTGATATAGTAGCAGTTTCTGGTATTCCAGACATTAACATCGGAGAGACAATAGCTGATATTAATGAACCAGAAGCTCTTCCATTCGTTGAAATTGATGAGCCTACACTAACTATGAATTTCATGGTTAATAATTCTCCTTTTGCAGGAAAAGAAGGAACTTATGTTACATCAAGACACATAAGAGATAGACTTATCAAAGAGCTTGAAACCAATGTTAGTTTAAGAGTAAAAGAAATTGATGATGGTTTTGAAGTAAGTGGAAGAGGAGAACTTCATCTTTCAGTTCTAATTGAAACTATGAGACGTGAAGGATATGAATTCCAAGTGTCAAAAGCAAATGTTATATTTAAAGAAGAAAATGGCCATAAAACAGAGCCAATTGAGTACCTTACAATTGACGTACCAGAAGAATTTATGGGCGTAGTAATGGAGAAAATGGGACCTAGAAAAGCAGAAATGGTAAATATGACTTCAGCTATAAATGGATACACTAGATTAGAATTTAAAATACCATCAAGAGGATTAATTGGATTTAGAAGTGAACTTATGACTGATACCAAGGGTAATGGTATAATGAATCACGTTCTAGATGGTTACGATAAATACAGAGGTGAAATACCAGATAGAAGTAGAGGTTCTTTAATTGTATTTGAAACAGGAGAATCAATTACTTACGGATTATTTAATGCTCAGGATCGTGGTACTCTTTTCCTAGAACCAGGAGTGCCTGTATATGCAGGAATGATTGCAGGAGAATGTGCAAGAGCTGGAGATATGGAGATAAATATTTGTAGAAAGAAACAATTAACAAATACTAGATCTTCAGGAGCAGATGAATCACCAAAACTAGTTCCAGTAAAACAAATGACACTAGAACAATGCTTAGAATTTATAGCTGTTGATGAGTTAGTTGAAATTACTCCTCTAAATATCAGAATGAGAAAAAGAATATTAGATTCAGGAGAAAGAAAAAGAGCAACTAGCAAAAAAAGCAAATAGCATAAATTATGGGGTGGTTTAATGAAAAAGATAGTGCTATTAATTATGGTTTTAATAGTTTGCGTATTAGCTGGTAATTTTCAGTATAAAAAGATAATACAGCATCCTATTAAAACTAATAAAGATATCTATGTTAATGTGAAAAATGGAGACGCTTTGTATAGTGTACTAGATGATTTAAACCAAATTGGTGCTATAAAAAATGCAAGTATTATAAAATTTTATATCAAATCAAACAAAATAAAATCTAATGTTCATACAGGAAAGTTCTTGATACCAAAGGATGTTACAGTTGTGGAGTTTATAAAAATTTTATCAACTGTAGGAAATGAAAAAGACATTATTAAAGTAACAATACCTGAGGGATTTGATATAAATAGTATTGCAAATATGCTACAAGAAAAAGGCATAATAAACAAAGAAAAATTTATTGATAGCTGTAAAACTTACAAGCTGCCTACTTATATTACGGAAAAAGAAAACCGAAAATTTAATTTGGAAGGTTTTCTTTTTCCATCTACATATGATCTTAAAGCCGGTATGAGTGGAAATGCAATAATAAAATTAATGGTGGATAAGTTTTATAGTACTATAAATGAAATAAATAAAGAAACGCCTATAGAGATGAAGAAATTAGATGATATAATAATAATGGCATCAATTGTTGAAAGAGAAACTAGTGATAAAAATGAAAAAGCTAAAGTGGCATCAGTTTTTTATAATAGGCTAAAAAAAGACATGAAGTTACAATCTTGTGCAACTGTTTTATATTCTTTAGGTAAACATAAGGAAAAATTATACAATAAAGATTTAGAGGTTAAGTCACCTTATAATACCTACAAGGTGACAGGACTTCCTGTAGGTCCAATATGTAACCCAGGAAAAGAATCTATTAAAGCAGCCTTATCTCCTACTAAAACAAATTATTTATACTTTGTTTTAAGTAATGATGGAAAGCATTTTTTTACAGATGACTATAATGAATTTTTAAAGGTCAAAGATGTAACACAAGGATTTTAGTTAGTGTTAGTCACATGAGAATAAATAACAAGTCAGTATAATTATATCGTTGACTTGTTATTTGTTTTTATGTGCATTAATGAATTTTGGAGGAAATTAAATGAGTGGGATAACATATGATTATATGGAACAATATTTAAGAGATCTCATTCCAAGTAATGTTGGTATTTTAGATGAGCTAGAGAAATTTGCTCTCGAGAATAGAGTCCCTATAGTTCAAAAAGAAACTGCTAAATTTTTGGAATTAATGATAACTATAAATAGACCTAAAAAAATTTTAGAGCTGGGCACGGCTATAGGATATTCTTCTATTTTAATGAATTTAACTTCCGGTGGGTTAAGTGAAATTACGACTATTGAAAGAGATGAAAAAATGATAGAAATTGCAAATGCGAATATAATAAAATACGGAATGCAGAATAAAATTACTGTTCTAAAAGGAGATTGTTTAGAGATTTTAGAAAGTCTCCAAGATGAATATGATATGATTTTTATGGATGCAGGTAAAGGTCACTATAATCATTTTCTTCCTCACTGCTTGAGACTCTTAAAAAGAGAGGGAGTTCTTATTGCTGATAATGTACTTTTTCGAGGAATGGTTGCATCGAAAGAACTCGCAACACGTAGAAAAATCACTATAATAAAACGTATGAAAAGCTATTTAGAACTAGTATCTAATAATGATAACCTTGTAACTTCTGTAATACCAATGGGTGATGGTATCTCAGTTACAGTAAGAAAGTTTGCAGGGGGAAGTAAGGAGGCATGAAACTAATGAAACCAGAAATATTAGCACCGGCAGGTAATTTGGAGAAATTAAAAGCAGCTATAAATTTTGGAGCAGACGCAGTTTATTTAGGCGGAAGTAAATTGAATTTAAGAGCTTT
Source organism: Clostridium sp. CM036 (assembly GCF_055081135.1). Lineage (NCBI taxonomy): Bacteria > Bacillati > Bacillota > Clostridia > Eubacteriales > Clostridiaceae > Clostridium > Clostridium sp. CM036. The sequence continues at coordinate 655,951 of NZ_CM143652.1, forward strand.
TGCGGATAATTTTAGCAATGTTCAATTAAAAGAAGGTATAGACTTTGCACATTCCAAAGGTAAAAGAGTATATGTTACATTAAATGTATTTCCTCATAATGACGATTTAGAAGGCCTAGAAGGTTATCTAAAAGAAATATATGAACTAGGTGCAGATGCTATTATTGTTTCTGACCCAGGAATTATTATGACGGCTAGAGAAGTTGTACCAAATTTAGAAATTCATTTGAGTACCCAATCTAACAATGTAAACTACAAATCAGCTATTTTTTGGCATAAGCAAGGGGTCAAAAGAATTGTTCTTGCAAGAGAATTGTCTCTAGGTGAAATTAAAGAAATTAGAGCAAAGTTGCCGGATAGTTGTGAACTTGAAGCTTTTGTCCATGGATCTATGTGTATGGCATATTCGGGAAGATGTCTAATGTCAAATTATATGACGGGAAGAGATGCAAATCGTGGACAATGCGCCCAGCCATGTAGATATAAATATTTCTTAACGGAAGAAAAAAGAGATGGTGAGTACTTTCCTATAATAGAAGATGATAAAGGCACTTACATAATGAATTCAAAGGACTTATGCATGATAGAACATATACCGGAACTTGTAGAATCAGGGATAACGTCATTTAAAATAGAAGGAAGAATGAAAAGCTCATATTATGTTGCTTCTGTATGTAAATCCTATAGAGAAGCTTTGGATACATATATGAAGGATTCAGTAAATTATAAATTTCAAAAAAAATGGATGGATAACCTCTTGAAACCGAGTCACAGACAATATTATACTGGGTTCTACTTTGGAGATCCCAATAAACAGATACATGAATCCTCTTCATATATTAGAGATTACGATATAGTTGGAATTGTACGCGAATACCATTCGGAAAATAATATTGCATTAGTGGAACAAAGGAATAAAGTATTCCAGGGTGATACTGTTGAAGTATTAAGGCCTGTAGGAGATAATGTTTTAATTGTGCTTAATGATATGAGAAATTCTAAGGGCGAAAGCATAGCTGCTGCACCAAGTGCCCAGATGTTATTCACTGTAAATGTTAAAGAAAAACTACATGAGAATGATATACTTATCAAATCTAAGGAGAAAGAATAATGTATCGCCCGGTTTTAATAGGGATAACCGGAGGAACGGGTTCAGGAAAAAGCACTATAGCGAGAGAAATTTATAAACATTTTGATGAGACATGTATTACAATGATTGCACAAGATTCTTATTATAAGGATCAGAGTAATCTTTCTTTTGAAGAAAGAATAAAAACAAATTATGATCATCCGGATGCTTTTGATACTTCACTATTAGTGAGACACCTAAACCTTCTTTTAGAAGGAAAGGTTATTGAAAAGCCTATATATAATTTTGAAATGCATAATAGAATAGAAGAAACAGTTTCCGTGCAGCCAAAGGAAATTATTATATTTGAAGGGATTCTTGTACTCCAGGAAAAGGTTCTTCGTGACATGCTGGATATTAAAATATATGTAGACACAGATGCAGATGTTAGGTTTATACGAAGACTTACAAGAGATATTACCGAGAGAGGTAGAACAACAGATTCTGTTATAAATCAATATTTAAATGTTGTTAAACCAATGCACGAACAATTTATTGAACCTACCAAAAGACACGCTGACATTATTATACCTGAAGGCGGACATAATAAGGTAGCTATAGATATAATTACAGCTAATATAAGCCAAATACTGCAGAAACAGCAAAAGAAAAAATAACATATTTGAAGTATAAAACATCTCAATCTAGGCGAGAATTAGCCTAGGTGAGGTGTTTTTTTATGAGTAGTAGAAATAATATCTTTGGTTACTCAAATCAAAGAAGTGAAATTAAAAAAAGAACTTGGACGGTAATGGGTGTGTTTACGGTATTATTTTGTTTTTTAATTTGGAGAATCATGAATTACATGTATTTTAAATCTGAACCCTTGAAAACTATGTTTAATTCACAATATACAATAGATGAACAATATGGGTCGCTATATAGTTTAACTGACTGTAATGGGCGAGATCTTTTGAATTATGCTGTGAGTTACTATGCGATTATTGATCCTGTCGATTATTTGAGATTTAATGAATATACTAGCAAATATGACATGCAAGCATTAACTATTACTTTAAGAAACTATGATAAAGGCTATGATTTAGAAAAAATAAAAGGTAATGGTAATGGAGAGAAAATAAGATATAAAATTGATGAAGTGACTTATAATAAACTTAAAGATATTAAAAAAGTAAAAGGATTTTATACCTATGTAGCTAATGAAGTGATCAAGGATAGGAATTGGAAAATTGAAAATGTATTGATAGACCCGAAATACAATAAAGAACACGTTGATCCTGTATCTAAAAAAGTCATTAGTGATTATGTATTCAAAGGTACTGATTCTTTGGAAATGGAAATATACAATAAAACTAAAAATAATGATTATACAAAAATTAGATTTGCTAAAGGGGTTAATGGCGAAATAGCTGCGGGCAAAATTATTAATCCTAAAAACAATGTTAATGTAAGACTTACCTTAGATAAAGAAATCCAAGATAAAGCCTGTGCTGTTATTCATGAGGGAATCTACAAAAAGTATAGTCAAATTGGTGTTGTAGTGATGGAGAGCAATAATGGAAAGATAAGGGCGATGGTACAAAAGGATGATAACGCTTATAATGCGAACTTAGGATATCCAAGTACTAATGGAGCTTTGCCGGGATCGATTTTTAAAGTTATTGTGGATGAAGCTGGTTTAGACACGAACAAAATAGATAACTATAAAAAATATACAGTAAGTCCTAAAATATTTCTAGAAGAGCCTTTTAAGGGAGAAACATTTACAGTTGCAGAGGCGCTAGCCAAATCTTCTAATAACATATTTGCTCAACTAGGTTGGAAAATAGGTTTTAAAAATATATATGATTATGCAGAAAAACAAGGGATGTTACATAAAGTATTAAATATTCATCAAGAGGCCAGTGGTAAGTTTGACATGGCGGATTTATTACACCCTACGGATGGTGATACAAGTCAAACAGCTATTGGTCAGAATGTTAGAATAACGCCGCTAGAAGCCATGAGTATTCCTAATACTATTATAAATAATGGAGTGTATGTTCAGCCAAGCATAATAGATGCATACGTAAATGACGATAATAAAATTCTAGGGGAAATTACCCCTAAAAATACGACCATATTAAAAAGAGAAACTGCAGAAGCTGTGAAACTTCATATGATGGATGTAGTAAACAAAGGCACAGGAACCCAGGCTTCAATTAAAGGCATGGATATAGGTGGGAAAACGGGCACTACTACATACTATGTAAATAAATTAGTAAATGGGAAAAAAGAAAGTCAGAAGTGTTCCGATGGATGGTTTGTTGGCTTTTTCAATTTAAACGGGAAAAATTATTCCATGGTTGTATATGTAAATAATATTGAGATGAGTAATGTAAAAGGTGTAGCAGATGAAGAAGGTGGAGGTACAGCGGCTCCGATATTTAAAAAAGTAGTTAACGCCATTAAAACATCTCCTGTGAGGCTGCATTAAAGACTTCGGAAGGAAAGTTATTAGCTAAAGAAATTTATAAAATAATAAAATAAATTTCCATGTACAGGCACTTTTAGTAAAATAAATCATATTATATTATAAGCTCTATTAGGAGGAACATCTGTGTTTTTCATAAATTGTTTATTAGATATGATTGGAAATGTTACACTTTTGACGGCTTATATAACTGGAAGTAGTTCATTCCCTCAACCATTAAGTGAAGAAGAGGAGAAATCCTATTTAAAAAAGTTAAAGGACGGCGAGTTACTAGCTAAAGGTGTATTAGTTGAACGAAATCTAAGACTAGTTGCACATATAGTAAAAAAATATTCCTATCCAGGAAAGGATGTAGATGACCTGATTTCTATTGGAACTGTAGGTCTTATTAAAGCCATTGATTCCTTTGATATAAGTAAGGGAACAAGGCTTGCCACCTATGCTGCAAGGTGCATAGAAAACGAGATACTTATGCTTATTCGCAATAATAAGAAAACAAAAGGGGAGGTTTACCTGCAAGACCCTATTGGTATTGATAAAGAGGGTAATGAGATATCACTTATGGATGTGTTAAGCAGCGATGAAGATTCTATTATTGATATAGTAGAAAGTAAAATACAAATTAAAAAGCTTTATAATAAGATAAACGTAGCTTTAATGGATAGAGAAAAAACAATAATTCAAATGCGATATGGATTACTTGATGGTAACCCTAGAACTCAAAGAGAAATTGCATTGATCTTAGGGATTTCAAGGTCCTATGTTTCTAGAATTGAAAAGAGGGCATTAAAGAAGCTTAATAAGGAATTAAATAGTACTAGTAAAAATAGGTTGAATAGTTCTAATAAATTGTAACAACTATGGTATAATTATAAAATGTACACCGTTAGTCAAATAAAGCATCTTAACGATTTTCATTAAAGATACAAAATATTTCGGGAAAGAATGTATTTAAATTATTTATCTGAGAAAATAAAATTTCTGCAGTTAGGTGATGAAAATGGAGCAAAAATTTTAAGTGACAAGAAGATTCTAAAATTTAGAACTCAATTTGGCATATATATTTGGAAGCTTCATTAAAAGAACAGGAGGACCAATAATGATACCTCTTAGTGAATTACTAAAAAAGACAACAGAACAAAATGCATCAGATTTGCACCTTACAGTGGACTCAGTGCCAATCATTAGAGTCGATGGTAATTTAATACAAACAGGAAAAGATAAATTAACTCCAGCAGACACTGAAAAATACTCAAGAGAAATTTTAGAGAATTCTTATGAAAAATATTGTCAAAATGGAGAAATCGATACGTCTTACTTTATTTACGGACTTGGAAGATTTAGGGTTAATGTTTATAAACATAGGGGAAGCGATACTATAGCTATTAGAGTAGTTGCATTAAAAATACCTACTATTAAACAGCTTGAGCTTCCAGAGGTTGTTAGGGTTCTTACCACAAAACAAAGAGGGCTAGTTTTAGTGACAGGGCCTACAGGTAGTGGTAAAAGTACAACTCTCGCTGCTATGGTTAATGAAATTAATTCTACTAGAGCATGTAATATTATAACACTCGAGGACCCTATTGAATATTTACACAAACATAACAAATCCATTATTAATCAAAGAGAAATCGGAAAAGACAGTAAAAATTATAAAAATGCATTAAGGGCTATTCTTAGAGAGGATCCAGATGTTATATTAGTAGGTGAAATGCGAGATCTTGAAACGATTTCTATTGCTATTACTGCAGCTGAAACTGGACATTTGGTTTTCTCTACTTTACATACTATAGGTGCAGCAAAAACAGTAGATAGAATAGTTGATGTATTTCCTCCATATCAGCAGCAACAAATTAAAGTTCAATTATCAGCGGTAATGCAGGGAATAGTTTCTCAACAATTAATACCTAAGATAAGTGGAAGAGGGAGAGTAGCAGCGCTTGAGGTAATGATATCAACTCCAGCAATTCAAAATCTTATCCGCGAAGGCAAGACACATCAATTACAATCTTGTGTTCAAACTGGCGGGAAATATGGTATGAAAACTATGGATATGTCAATTGCAGAGTTATATAAAAAAGGTGTTATATCTAAAGAGGAAGCAATTAATTACTCAGTTGACAATGAAATGATTGTAAGAATGCTATCGCTTTAGTAAATAATTAAAAAACAAGCTAAAAGCATAGATAAATTATAGCTTTCAGCTTTATTTTTAATTTAATGTAAAATTAACCAATTTATATACTATTTGGTTGATTTACTTAACGATATGATATTGCTTTTTCTATATTTTGCTATTATAATTAGTCTAGAAGGACAAGTTAGCTTTTTAACATCATAATATAATGTATTTACTAATTTGAAATTAAGGTTATATATATCTGCAAATATACAATAAAATGAAATTAATTTTGATTATATTTAAATTAATAATAAATATTTAAAAAAATCATTTAAATTAAGAGGAAAATTTATCTTTTTGTTGAATATATACACTTAAGGTTTCTCTTATGAGGGGGGATAAACTTAATGAATGAACAAATAGTAGGGATTGATTTAGGATCATCAAAAATATGTGGATCAGTTGGTAAAATCAGTAGTAATGGAAAACTTCAGATTATAGGCATTACATCAGTTGTATGTAGTGGTTTAAATAAATCAGTTGTAATAGATATTGATAGTACAGCGGAAGCTATAAAAAAATGTATTACACAATTAGAGCGTATGACAGATACACAAATCAATGAAGGGTATATATCTTTACCTGGAGGAATTTGTGAACTAGTAAGAAATACAGGTATGATTGCGATATCTTCTGAAGACAGAGAAATAAAGCAGAGCGACGTGGACAGGGTAATTGAGGCAGCTAAACTCATCTCAGTTCCGCCCGATAAAGAAATAGTAGGTGTTGAGCCCGAACAATATATTGTTGATGGATATGATAATATCAAAGACCCTAGAGGAATGAGTGGTATAAGGCTAGAAGTTGAAGGACAAGTAGTCATGGCACAATCCACAGTAGTTAGTAATTTATTAAAAAGTGTGAAGCGAGCTGGAATTAAAGTTAATGGGATAGTACTTCAACCATCAGCTATATCAGAGGCTGTATTACGAAAAGAAGAAAAGGACATGGGAATAGCACTAGTTGATGTTGGAGCACAAACTATTGATATTTCTATTTACAAGAGTGGAAAATTAAAACATACTTCTATTATTCAATTAGGTGGAGATAACATAACCAACGATATCTCGGTTTGTCTTAAAGTTCCTTTTAGCGAAGGTGAAAGATTAAAGCTTAAATATGGAAGCTTAATTAAAGAAAATGGAGAAAACGTTGAGAAAATTAGAGTCAAAGATTCTTATGATAATTTAATGGAAATTGATAATAATTTATTAGTTGATATAATTTATGCTAGAGTAGATGAGTTATTACATTTAATTAAAAGAAACCTAGTAAATAGTGGATTTTATAATGAAACTTCTGGAGTAGTAATAGTTGGTGGAGGTATAGCTTTATTAAGAGGCACTAATGAACTCAGTAAAGTTATACTCGATAAGTCAGTGAGAATAGGTTCACCAGAGTATGTAGGAGCAGCTAGCCCTATATATGTTACAGCAGTAGGTATAGTGCTTCAAGCTGTTAATAATATTAAAACTAGTAATAGTTCATTGGAAGAATCAGATGAACATTCATATGATAACAAATGGTCAAAAAACAAAAATATAAAAGTAGAAAATGGATTTGCATCAAAAATAAAAGGTTTTTTTGCAGATTTTTTCTAAAGAGGAGGTAGTGTTGTGCTAGATTTTGATGTTGATGTTCAAGAATTTGCTCAAATTAAAGTAATTGGGTGTGGAGGCGGAGGAAACAATGCTATAAACAGAATGATTATAGAGGGACTCAAAAACGTGGAGTTTATAGCGATAAATACGGATAAACAAGCTTTAATTCTTTCTCATGCAGTTCAAAAAATTCAAATTGGTGATAAGTTAACTAAGGGGCTAGGAGCAGGCGCTAATCCAGAAATAGGTATGAAAGCGGCAGAAGAAAGTAAAGAAGAAATTTCTCAAGCAATAAAAGGAGCGGATATGGTATTTATTACTGCAGGTATGGGAGGCGGTACAGGTACTGGAGCTGCACCTGTAGTTGCAGAAATCGCTAAATCCATGGGAATACTTACTGTAGGAGTTGTAACAAAACCATTCCCTTTTGAAGGCAGAAAAAGAATGATTAATGCTGAAATCGGAATAAAAACGCTTAAAGAAGTAGTTGATACTTTAGTAACAATTCCAAATGAAAGATTATTAACAATGGTAGATAAAAAAACTACATTGATGGACTCTTTCAAAATGGCAGATGATGTTTTAAGACAAGGTATACAAGGTATATCTGATTTGATTACTATACCCGGTCTTGTAAATTTAGATTTTGCAGATGTGAGAACAATTATGCTTGCTAAAGGTCTTGCACATATGGGTGTTGGTAGAGCCTCTGGTGATAATAGATCTCAAGAGGCAGCAAAACAAGCTATTTCAAGCCCGTTACTAGAAACTTCTATAGTCGGTGCTACAGGTGTACTTTTAAATATTACTGGTGGAATGGACTTAGGTTTACTTGAAATAAATGAGGCTGCGGAAATTGTACAAGGTGCAGCTGACCCAGACGCTAATATTATATTTGGTGCAGTTATAGATGAAGACCTAAAAGATGAAATAAGAATAACAGTTATTGCAACTGGTTTTGAAAGTGACAAAGTTGTGCAAAATAAAACTGTCCCAAAGCCTAAAGTAAAAGAACCAGTTAATCCTATTGAAGAAGTTGCATATACTAAAGAGTATGGAGATTCTGATTTAGAAATTCCAGCTTTTTTAAGAAGACAAAGCAAGTAATAAATAGTAAAGTGCCTTTTGGCACTTTATTTGCGTTTAGGGCAATTTTAATTGCTAATAGGACATAATCTCTATGCAAATTCACTGAGTTAACTTAAGTCGTTTTAGAGGGGCTAGTTAACGTGGTGAATTAATAAGGAATGGTCCTTTTTTTTACTTTGTATTTCCTAACACAATATGGGAAAAAATGGTGATTTATAGAAGAATAAAAATAAAAAAATATTGTAAAAAATGACAAAATTTTGATTGCATAAGTTATATAATAATTTTAAAGGAGGAAGAGCAAGTGATAGTATATATAGATGTCCTTATATTAGTGAATTTTATAGTTAATCTATTCATATTGCATATTACAGTTCAAACATTAAGAAAAAGAGTAAATCTTATATGGATGTGTCTTTCAAGTTTTATAGGCAGCTTATATGTATTAACAGTAGTCTATCCAAAGCTTAGATACTTGACATATTTGCCTTTTAAAATATTAGTACCAGTCGCGATGATTTTAATTGTTTTTAGAGAAAAAAACATTTTATTCAATATTAAGGCTTCTTTAATATTTATATTATATTCAATACTTTTAGCTGGAATGTGTTTATTTATACAAATGAACAATAGTAAAAATATGTCATTTGATATAATCATAATAAATTTTCCTTACGAAAAATTAATGCTTTCAGTAATGATAATTTATATATTGATATACAGGATCATGATTTTTATTGGAGATAGAAAAAAAATATCAACACTTATATACACTGTTGATATAATAAATAAAAGCTATAAAAAAACTATTAAGGCATTTTTAGATACTGGAAATGAGCTTCGTGAACCTGCTACCAACTTACCAGTATTAATTGTTGAACGGGATATTTTAAGCGAAATTTTGTTAGAAAGAAACAACACTTACTTTATTCCTTATAATGTAGTGAATGGCACTAATGGAAGGCTTATAGGGTTTAAACCACAGTATATTAATATTCATATTGATAAAAAGAATGTTGAAACAAGAGATGTAATTATAGCATTTTGTGAGTATAAATTAAGCAAAGATAATGACTATAACGCTCTTATGTCTAGAGGGATACTCAGTTAGATGATTTAATAGGAAATGATCGCTATGTGCTAATAATATAGATGGGGAGGAAATTATGTTCAATTTTAAAGTGATGTTAAACAAGTTATTTGCTAAATTCAAAATATTTTCAAACAATTTGTTTTATATAGGAGGGAACGATGCATTGCCACCTCCTTTAACTAAGGATGAAGAGTATGAGTTAGTAGTTAAATTAGATACAGGTGATAAGCAGGTGAGAGCTACCTTAATTGAAAGAAATTTAAGACTGGTAGTATATATAGCAAGGAAGTTTGAGAATACAGGCTTAAATGTTGAAGATTTAATTTCTGTAGGAACCATAGGGCTTATAAAAGCAGTTAATACTTTTGATCCTGAAAAGAACATTAAGCTAGCTACATATGCTTCAAGATGTATAGAGAATGAAATTTTAATGTATCTTAGGCGAAATAGTAAAATTAAAACAGAAATTTCTCTTTATGAGCCTCTAAATGTTGATTGGGACGGTAATGAATTGCTGCTCTCAGACATTATTGGAACGGACAACGATGTGGTTTATAATATTATTGAAGAAGATGTAGATAAACAATTGCTTTGGCTTGCTATGCAACGTTTAAATTCAAGAGAAAAAGAAATTGTTCAATTAAGATTTGGCTTAAATGGAACCATAGAAAAAACACAAAAAGAAGTGGCTGATATACTTGGAATATCACAATCTTATATCTCAAGGCTTGAAAAAAGAATAATAAAAAGATTACAAAAAGAAATAAATAAAATGGTATAGGGGCCGCAAGTGATATGCTCCCCTTATGGTGAATTGAACCCTAAAAGTTGAACAAAATATTTGAACAAAATATTTCATGTATGGGACTAGTAGTTTAATGTAACTGCTGGTCCTTTTACGCTACTGATTTTCTATAATTAACTGGACTTAACCAATTCAAACTTTGTTTGATTCGATCATTGTTATAGTATTTGATATAATCGATTAATTCCATCTTTATTTCTTCCATTGATGTAAATTCCCTTATATACAATAGCTCAGTTTTTAAAATACTAAAAAAGTTTTCTACTACTGCATTATCATGACAGGTTGCTTTACGTGACATACTTTGTTGAATTCCTTTTGCTATTAATTTATTTCGATATGATTTTTGTTGATATTGCCATCCCTGATCCGAATGCAAAATAAGTCTCGTGTTATCGGGTATTTTTCTAAAAGCCTCTTCCAATGTATGATTAATTTGCATCATATTTGCATGGTCATTAAGATCATAACTAATAATTTCACGATTATATAAATCCAGAATTACTGATACGTATGTTTTTTGCCCACAAAATGAAATTTCACTGATATCCGTTACCCATTTCTGATTAGGTTTGTCCGCTTTAAAATTCCTGTTTAATATGTTAGGTGCGATTTTCCCAACATCACCCTTATAAGAGTTATATTTCTTCATTCTTACACAACAAAACAGTCCCAGAGAATTCATTAATTTTAGTACCGTCTTATGATTAATTATATATCCGAGTTTGTGTAACTCCGCTGTAATACGTCTGTAACCATATGTTTTTTTATTTTTATCAAAGAGTTCTATAATCTTTTGCTTTATTTTTTTATACTTATCTAGTCTGTTCATTCGTTTTATATAATAATAGTAAACACTGTGTGGAATTTGTGCTATATCTAAAAGCAGCGTGATTGTGTATTTATGCCTTAATTCATAGATTACTGTTACCTTTTCTTTGGTGTTTGCCTGGATTGAATTAAGGCATTCAATTTTTTTGTGTAATCTAGCTCCGCACGAAGACGCTCGTTTTCATTGTAAAGAGCCTTCTCCGTTTTTGTTTGTAAATCGCTTAGTTTTAAGTTTTTACAAGTGCTGATTATATTCTTTATAGGTTCTCCTTTTTTTCGGCCACGATGATCTATAGCTAAAAATTCTTTGCCATTTTCAATATAGAGTTTTTTCCATCTAAGAACTAAAGATTCATTAAGATTATATTTAGAACATATCTCATGTTTTGAAAGACCACTATTTATTAATTCTTCTGCAACCTTTATTCGAAAGTCACCTGTATATTTATTCCGTTTTCCATTACGAGGTATAAGTGCATCGTCGCCATGTAACTCCTGAATTTTTTCCCATCCTCGTATTGTTTGGGGAGCGACATCATATTTTCTTGCTAGAGCATTGCGTGAGCCATTATTAGCTTTCTTCCATTCATCAAGTATTTCTAAACGCTTTTCAAGTGTGTATTTTACTTTCAAAAAAAATCACCCCTTATATAAACAATTATAATACTTTGTCCAATAAAAGGGGAGCAGTTCATGGTAGACAGTTAAAATAATAAAACTGTTTACTATAAGGAGGGCTATTTTTTTATGGGAAGAAAATCAACTATATCAGACCAACAAAAAATTAAGGCTGTAACATCATATTTAAATGGAAAAGCTAGTATGTTAAGTTTATGCAACAAACTTCAAGTACATAAGAGTTCTTTTCAAAAATGGGTAATACGATATAAATCAGAAGGTGAAGCTGGGTTAAAACATTCTAGCAAAAATACTTCTTATACTGCCAAAATCAAGATTAACATTGTAAAAGAATATCTTGATGGGCATGGCTCACTGAATGATTTATGCATTAAGTATCATATTTCGTCAAATACAGTTTTATGCAATTGGATAAAGAAGTATAATGGTCATGAAAACATAAAATCTTCTGGAACAGGAGGAAAAATAATCATGACCAAAGGACGCAAAACTTCTTATATTGAACGCATTGAAATCATAAAGTACTGTATTGAAAACAATAACAGTTATAATAAAACTGTTGAAAAATATAAGGTATCTTATCCTCAGATTTATACCTGGATGAAGAAGTATAATCAGTTTGGTATTGAAGGGCTTTTGGACCGACGTGGAAAGCCAAAGGCTGAAGAGTTAATGACAGAAGATGAAAAGCTAAAAGCTCAATACAAGCTTTTAGAAGCACAAAATAGAAGATTACGGATGGAGAATGCTCTTCTAAAAAAAATCCAAGAGATAGAAAGAAGGCGATATTAAGCGAAGCTAGATACGAAGATACTTATCTTGCAATCCAAGAATTATCTAACAAAGATAAATTTCCTATAACTGAGTTGTGCATTATAGGCGGCGTTAGCCATTCTGCATATTATAAATGGCTACACAGAGAAAAAAGTAACCGAGTATTGAAAAACGAAGAATTATTAAAGCTTATTTGTGAGTTATATGAGGAAAAAGACGGTATCTTAGGCTATCGCCAGATGACGATTAAAATCCGTAGAGAATATAATAAAAAAGTTAATTATAAACGAATTTATCGTCTGATGCAGATATTAGGATTAAAATCCGTATGCAGAAAAAAAAGATATAATTATATTAAGTCAACTCCTGAAGTTACTGCAGAAAATATTTTGGATAGAAATTTTAAAGCAGAACAAGTCAATAAAAAATGGCTTACAGATGTAACCGAGTTTAAATATGGGAGAAGTGGACAAAAGGCTTATCTAAGTGCAATATTTGATTTAGGTGATAGAAGTATTGTTTCATATGTCATTGGTCATTCTAATAATAACCAATTGGTTTATCAAACCTTTAATCTTGCTGTTAAAGTATACCCTGATGCTAAACCAATATTTCATAGTGACCGAGGTTTCCAGTATACTTCAAAAATATTTAAAGAAAAACTAAAAAAAGCTGGAATGATACAGAGCATGTCGAGGGTTGGGCATTGTATTGATAATGGTCCAATGGAAGGATTTTGGGGAATCTTAAAAACAGAAATGTATTATCTTCATAAATTTGAAGACTATGAAAGCTTAAAGAAATCGATTGAAGACTATATAGAATATTATAATAATAGACGTTATCAAAAACGTTTAAAGTGCATGACACCAATGGAATATCAGCGATATCTATTAGGTAATGCAGCATAAATAAAGCGCCTACCAAATAATAGACGCCTTACATAAAATCTTTAATTATTTCCACTGTCTACTTGACAGGGGGCAGTTCAAAGTAGGACCCTTTTTATAATTTTATTTTAGAAACCGATTTTAAAAGTTATTATTTGAAGATTAAATATTAAGCAAAATGAAACAAATAAAGAAATGTTCTAATTATAAATAATATTTTTAATAACTTATGAATATAAATAATATAAAGTGCTAGGCCTCTAAAAATAGACTAGAGTAGTGACTAGCTGGTTTAAAAAAAGGGTTTATGAAAACTTATTGGGGGTGAACAAAATGGAAAGTTTAATGTTTGCAATAAATAATTTAAGACAGATGGAAATTATAGATATAAGTTCAGGCTCAAAAATGGGATATATCAAAGATTTAAAAGTTGATTGTGAAGACTATAGAATTATTTCAATCCTAATGCCAACCCAAAAGTCATCTTGGTTCAATAAAAATAATAGTGTTGAGATACCTTGGGAAAAAGTAAAGAAAATTGGGGTAGATGTTATTCTTGTAGATGGTAGTGATGTAAATATAGAAAACGAATAGGAAAAAGTGTATAATGTTAGTATATTTGCTAACTATACTATGAAAAGGACGTGAAGGCCATTGAAATGTCCATATTGCAGCTGTGAAGAAAGTAAAGTAGTTGATTCTAGATCAACAGATGAGAATATTGCAACTAGAAGAAGAAGAGAGTGCCTAAGTTGTTTTAAGAGATATACTACATATGAAAAAGTGGAAGATGTACCTATTTTAGTAATAAAGAAGGATTCTAATAGAGAATATTTTGACAGAACGAAAATATTAAATGGCCTTATGAAGGCATGCCAAAAGAGGCCGGTGTCAAGAAAACAAATAGAAGCTATTTGTGATGAAGTAGAAAAACAGTTAAACAATGAAATGCTTACAGAAGTGAAATCAGATTATATAGGAGAAATCATTATGAGCATATTAAAAAATGTAGATGAGGTATCTTATGTGAGGTTTGCTTCAGTTTATAGGCAATTCAAAGATATTAATACATTCATGGAAGAGATAAGGAAATTAATGTCTAAGGAATGAAAATGCCCTTAGGCATTTTTTTTATAATTTTTTTTTTGAAAAACTACGAGAAAATTATGACGTAGCAGCTAAATATATTAGAGGCTGATGATATGAAACTATCAGGTAAGTAATAGAACAGTTTACTAGTGAGGATATTTAGAGTAATATTAAGGCTAGTAATAATAAACAAAAGAAAATGTATTATTGTTTATTTAAAACAATAAACTAACGCTGAAATATGGAGGGATTAACATGGCTGAAGAAAAAATATTAGTGGTTGATGATGAGGAACATATACAAGAGTTAATTAAATTTAATTTGGAGAAGAATGGTTATAAAGTTATGTGTGCTAATAATGGTATAGATGCTATAAAACTTGCTAAAGAACAATTGCCGCAATTGATGTTACTAGATTTAATGTTACCTGGAATGGATGGCCTAGATGTTTGTAAGGAAATTAGAAAAGATTCATCTATGTCAAATATGTCAATAATAATGATAACAGCAAAAGCAGAAGAAATAGATAAAATAATAGGGCTAGAGTTAGGGGCAGACGATTATATTACAAAGCCATTCTCAGTAAGGGAGCTAGTAGCAAGAATCAAAGCCATGCTTAGAAGAACCAATATGCAAGTAGCTGAAAAGTCTTTTAGTGTTGGAAATTTGACTATTGATTTTGGTAAGCACGAGGTTATTAAAGGTGAAATCAAAATTGATTTGACATTAAAGGAATTCGAACTATTGGAAATTTTGATAAAGAATAAAGGAAGAGTTATGACTAGAGACTTTTTATTAGATAAAATATGGGGTTATGAATACTTAGGAGAAACAAGAACTGTTGACGTTCACATAAGACATTTAAGGCAAAAAATTGAAGAAGATGATAAAAATCCAATGTATATCCAGACTATTAGGGGCATAGGATATAGATTTAATTTTGGAGAGTAATTATGAAAAAAAAATTACTTATATATTTGTTAAGCACTGTGATTTTTATATTTGTGGTAGTAACTGCATTATTCACGTCTATTTTTAATTATGAATATCAGCAAAATCTAAAAGGGAAGCTTCAAATTAATAACAATATGATTATTAGATTATTGCAAAGTAATAATTTAAGAGACCCTCAGAAATTTTTTATGGAGAACTTAGAAAGTTCGCAGCTAAGAGTTACCTATGTTGATAAAAATGGTAAAGTTATTTATGATTCAAATATAAGCGGGGAAACTATGGATGATCATAATGATAGGCAAGAAATAAAAGACGCAAGAAAAAGCGGCAGTGGATTTACAGTGAGATATAGTAAATCTACTGATCGGAATATGATGTATTTTGCAACCACTTTTGGTGATGGGTTTATTATTAGAAGTTCTATGCCTCTTGAAATTGTAAATGGATTAGGCAGTAAATATTTTAAGCTTTACATCTTAGCCATAATTTTTTCAGCAATAATGTCAATTTGGTTTTCTCTAAAACTATCATATATTATAGTAAAACCAATTACCGACTTGATTTTTATTACTTCAAGAATTAGTAAGGGCGAATTTCATAGAAGAGCTAGAGTATTATCAGATGGTGAAATAGGACAACTAGCTAAGAATTTTAATGAGATGGCGGATAAACTAGAGTCTACATTGAATGAAGTTACCGATAAGCAAAACAGGCTTGAGGCTATTTTGCAAAGTATGGATAGTGGAGTCATTGCTGTAGATAGAAAAAATAAAGTGATAATGATTAATCCATATGCTAAAAAAACATTTGGAATCACTAAAGATATTATAGGGCAGAATCTTCTGGATAATATAAGGGATTTTGAATTAGAAAATATCTTCCACCAAAGTGATAATGATTATAAGGAAATAAAGATAGTTTGGCCACAAGAAAGAGAACTTAGAATAAAAACTACAGATATAATTAACAGAAGCGAACATATAGGCACTGTGGCAGTTGTTCAAGATATTACAGAAGTGAAAAAATTGGAAAATATGAGAACACAATTTGTTGCTAATGTTTCTCATGAGCTTAAAACGCCTTTAACCTCTATTAAAGGGTTTGCAGAAACTCTAAAATATGTTGATGATGCTGACACAAAGGAAAAATTTTTAAATATAATCAATGAAGAAGCTGAAAGATTAACTAGATTAAGTACAGATATTTTAACACTTTCACATATAGAACAACAAAAGGAAGTTAAAAATGAAAAAATTAATATTAATAAAATTGTAGAAAATGTCTACAACTTAATGAAAAACATAGCAGAATTAAAAGGAATCAAGTTAAAGGTTGATCAGCGAAATGTAAAAGAAGTGATAGGTGACGCTGATAGGTTTAAACAAATGTTAATTAACTTAGTAGATAATGCAATAAACTACTCAGAAACTGGAGATAGTGTTTGCATTGGAATGGAGAGCAAGGATGATAGATGCATGCTATGGGTTAAGGACACTGGGGTTGGAATAGACAAAGAACAAATTCCACGTATATTTGAGAGATTTTACAGAGTGGATAAGGCTCGTTTAAGATCAAAAGGTGGCACTGGATTAGGACTTGCTATTGTTAAGCATATAGTACTTAAATTAAATGGAAAAATATATGTGGAAAGTCAGCTAGGATCAGGCAGTAAATTTATAGTTGAAATTCCGTACGCTAAATAAAAATAAAGCTATCGCGTTATTAACGTGATAGCTTTATTTTTATCATTGTAAAGTTTAATTAACATTAGCTAAACTTTAGTTAACTTTGCCTTAATACAAAGTTAACTTTCGGGGTATAATATTATAAGTGTAATGAGTAGCTAATAAAACAATCTAAATAAATGAACGGGGGAATTATCAATGAAAAGAAAAAACTTAAAATTAATGGTCGCTGCACTAGCAGTTGCAATGACAGCAGGAATTTCCACGGGTTGTTCAAGTAAAACTGCACCTAAAACTGAGACTAAAAAAAATGAGTTATCAGGTACAATAACAGCAGCAGGATCAACATCACTTCAGCCTTTAGCTGAATTAGGTGCTAAGAGTTTTTTAGATAAAAACCCAGGAGCAACTGTAAATGTTCAAGGTGGCGGTAGTGGTACTGGACTTAAATTAGTATTAGAAGGTAGTGTAGAAATAGGAAATTCAGATATTTATGCAAAAGATAAAGAAGGAATTGACGCAACTAAATTAAAAGACAATAAGGTATGTGTTATAGGAATTGCAGCAGTAACAAATCAAAAATCTAAAGTTGAATCTTTAACAAAGGCTCAATTAATAGATATATTTACAGGTAAGATAAAAAACTGGAAAGAAGTTGGCGGAGCTGACATGAAAATCACTGTTATAAATAGACCAAAATCTTCAGGAACTAGAGTAACATTTAAAGAATTTGGTCTGGATAAAAAGGAAGAAGTCGCTGGTTTAACTCAAGATTCGAGCGGAGCTGTTAAACAAGCAGTTAAACAAACAGATGGGGCAATAAGTTACTTAGCATTATCATACTTCGCTGATGAGGCTAATAAAGGGGGTTTAACCGTACTGAAAATTAATGGTGTTTCTGCAAATGCAGAGAACATAAGCACAGATAAATATAAAATTTGGGCATATGAACATATGTATACCAAAGGTGAACCTACAGGAATAACAAAAGCATACTTGGATTATATGGTAAGTGATGAAATGAAGGCAGGGATAACAAAATTAGGGTATATTCCAATGGCAGATATGAAGGCTAAAAGAGATTAATATTCTCTAAATGCTGGGTAAAACCGGTCTTATTTTGCATTAAATTATCACTTTCGGTTCTACAATATTAACGACTTCAGAAGGAGATTTATAACCTCGCCGAAGTTTCATTTTTGTTAGGGTAGTAAGTCCACAATTATAGAAGGTAGGGGGACTTTCCTTCTGGAATATCGTTAAAATAATTTTTTTGAGGTACAATGATATGAAAAAAAATGCTATGAAAAAAATATTTTTAAAACTAAAGAATGAATATTTAGGACGTGGATTTGCAACATTTTGTGGTGCTGTTATAGTTATTCTTACTTTTTCAATCATATTTTTCCTAACGACTAAAGGATTAAATACCTTTATAAAGCACGGATACTCAATATTTCATTTTATATTCTCTGGAGAGTGGAATCCAGAGGTGGGGGGAGAATCTTTATCTCCTCAATTTGGAACTTTGATATTTATTCTTGGGTCTTCAGCAGTGTCTTTCCTTGCAGTGCTAGTAAGTGCACCGATAGGGGTAGCTTTAGCAGTGTTTATGAATGTAGTATCACCAAAACTTGGCACAAAAGTTCTTCAACCTGCCATAGAGTTATTTGTGGGAATACCTTCAGTTGTTTATGGTTGGATAGGTGTAAGTGTTTTAGTGCCTATTATTAAGCTTTGGTTCGGAGGAATTGGTTTTAGTTTACTCGCAGGAGTATTAGTTATAAGCGTAATGATTTTGCCAACAATCACAAGTATTGCGTCTGATGCTATAAAAACCATACCCAAAGATTATATAGAGGCATCTTATGGACTTGGAGCAACTAGATGGCAAACTATAATTAAGGTGATTATTCCTGCATCTAAAAGTGGAATATTAACAGGTATAGTACTCGGAGTTTCAAGAGCATTTGGAGAAGCATTAGCAGTGCAAATGGTTATAGGAAACTCAGTAGCATTCCCTAAGGGGTTACTCGGAACCACATCTACATTAACAAGCATACTTACTATGGATATGGCAAATACAATCTATGGTACAGCTTGGAATGATGCGTTATGGTCAATGGCATTATTATTACTAATAATATCCTTTGTATTTATACTTATAATTAGAAAACTTGGAAGAAGAGGTGAGGTATAATGAGTTCTAAAGTTAAAGATAAAATAGCAACCATAGTTTTATATATAATTTCTGCTTTAGTAATTCTTTTACTCGTAAGCCTCATAGGATATATACTATATAATGGAAGGCAATCATTAAATTTAAAATTTATATTTGGAGAACCCCAAATTGGTGAAGCCGGTGGAGGGATTGGACGTCAATTATATAATTCGTTACATCTGCTTGTAGTAACACTTATAATCACAGTGCCACTAGGTGTAGGGGCTGGAATATATTTAGCTGAGTACGCAAAAGAAGGCAAGCTATTAAATATTATTAGATTGAGTATTGAGACTATGGCATCTCTACCGTCTATAGTAGTTGGTCTATTTGGACTTTTAGTGTTTGTTAATATGACAGGATGGGGATATTCTCTTATTGCTGGAGCATTAGCTATAACTATAATAAATTTACCTGGACTTACTAGAGTTAGTGAAAATGCTATTAAAGCCGCTTCGTCTGGTGTTAAAGAAGCAAGCTTAGGATTAGGTGCAACTAGATGGCAGACTATTAAAAATGTTATATTGCCATCTGCAATGCCTCAAATTCTAACGGGTGTTATACTGGCAGCGGGAAGAATATTTGGAGAAGCAGCGGCATTACTATATACTGCAGGTATGAGTGCACCAACTTTGAATTTTACTAATTTAAGTTTAACTAGTAAAGCTTCAGCTTATAGTTTATTAAGGCCCGCTGAAACCTTATCTGTATATATATGGAAGTTGAATTCTGAAGGGATGGTACCTGATGCTACTAAGATAGCAAATGGAGCTTCAGCAGTTTTAATAATTGCAGTGCTTATATTTAATGTATCTGCAAGGATAATTGGGAAAAAATTGTATGAATCTCATACAGGAAGTAAATAAGGAGGGTATAATATGGGAATTGTTATAGCAAAGAATCTAAATCTATATTATGGCAACGTTCAAGCACTGAAAAATGTAAACATTAATATAGAAAAAAATTCTGTTACTGCACTTATAGGACCATCAGGTTGTGGTAAATCGACATTTTTACGTACTATAAACAGAATGAATGATTTAATAGATTCTGTTAAAATAGATGGAGAAGTATTATACGAAAATAAAAATATATACAATCCAGATTATGATGTTATAGATTTAAGAAAGAAAATAGGAATGGTATTCCAAAAGCCTAATCCTTTCCCTATGTCAATATACGATAATGTGGCTTATGGACCAAGAATTCATGGTCTAACTAATAAGAAACAACTTGATGAAGTTGTAGAGAATAGTTTAAAGGGAGCTGCACTTTGGAATGAAGTAAAAGATAGGCTTAAAAAGAGTGCACTAGGATTATCTGGTGGACAACAGCAACGTTTATGCATAGCTAGAACTTTGGCAGTAGAACCTGAGGTTTTACTGATGGATGAACCAACTTCAGCATTAGACCCTATTTCAACTTTAAAGGTTGAAGAATTAATGGATGTTCTCAAAAAAAAGTATACAGTTATAATTGTTACGCATAATATGCAGCAAGCAGGTAGGATTTCTGATTATACAGCATTTTTCTTAAATGGAGAAATCATTGAGAATGGAAAAACAGAGGAGATTTTTTACAAACCTCGAGATAAAAGAACAGAGGATTATATTACAGGAAGATTTGGCTAAAATATAATAAGGAAGGTGATTTAATGGCAAGAAAAGTATTTGAAGCGAATCTTCAAGAGCTTCATAATGATTTAATTAGAATGGGAAGCATAGTAGAAAAACAAATTTATGACTGCATCGATGCCTTAGTTACTCAAAACACCGAAAAAGCTGAAAAAATAATGAAGAATGATGACATAGTTGATGAAATGGAGCGAGAAATAGAAGATAAAGCAATAAAATTAATCGCTATGCAGCAGCCTTTAGCAATAGATTTAAGAAATATTTTCACTATGACAAAAATAGTAACGGACCTTGAGAGAATGGCTGATTATGCCGTTGATGTTGCTAAAATCACATTAAGATTAAAAGATGAAAAGTATGTAAAGCAACTAGTAAGTATACCTAAAATGGCTGAAATAGTAGTGCTTATGATAAGAGATGCCTTGGATGCCTATGTGGCAGGAGATGTTAAAAAGGCTTATGCAGTTTGCAAAAGGGATGATGAGGTAGATACTATATATAAGGAAGTATTTAGAGAACTACTACAATTAATGATTAAAGATCAAAATACAGTAAATCAAGCTACTCAATTTATATTCATTTGTAAGTGGCTAGAAAGAATTGCTGACCATACAACAAACATATGTGAATGGACAATTTATCTAGTTACTGGTGAAAAAATTAATTTAAACGAATAGTTTTTAGATAAAATACAAAAACTACAATAAATACAAATTTAAAATATTGTAGTGGAGTTGTGATTATGAAGAAAAAAAAACTAAAAAAATTTTTTATATTTTTTTGCGTTAGTATGATAATGCTAAGTACAGGGTGTAAAAAGGGTGCAGAATTCAAAGAAAAAAAGTCCAAAAGCATTAAAATAATTTGTGAAGACACAGTTTTTCCTTTGGTAAATGATTTAGCACGTGATTATAATTTAAATAATGAGCATGCAGTTACTGTGGAATCTGCTGAGAAAGAAAGTGCTTTTAATAAATTAGATAATTCTGAAGGGGATGTTTTAATTGGATATGTTCAGCCAGATAAGAAGGAGATTGAAGCTGACATGCTAGCTTGTGATGGAATAGGGATTATTGTTAACGCTAGCAATAAAGTGGATGGTGTGGGAACTCAGGAATTAAAAAAAATATATACTGGAAATATAGTAAACTGGGAAAAATTAAATGGTGAATCAAAAACAATAGTACCTGTAGCATATAAAAATATGTTAAATACAGCCCAGCAGGGATTTAACATAAGGATAATGGATACTCCTGTAAAAGAACAAATGGGTAATAGCACTCAATATGTATCAAGTGTAGAAGAGATGAAGAATTTTGTTGCTCAGAATAAAAATTCTATAGGATTTATACCTGGACAGTGGTATAATAAAGAAAGTAAATTTTTAAAATTAAATGGTATTGAAATTACTAAATCAAATTTGCAAAATGAACTTTACTTTCTAAGGATTCCAATAAAAATGTATTATTCTAAAGAGAAAGAAGACAGTTTAAAGGATCTTTTTCAGTATTTTAAAAGTGAAGATGGTAAGAAAATTATTAGAAAATATTGCATAGAAGCATTTTAATACCTCCTTCTTAGGAGGTATTTTTATTCTGTAGTAAATTGCATAGCAGGTTTAAATCCATTAGTATAAGATAGTTAAAAAACCGCAAAATGAGCGTAATTTGCTTTTTTTCTTCTTTTAACGACTAATAGCGTTGACTTAGGTATTTAATTAATGTAATATAACTTAATGGAATACTATAATTTATTACTTAACTAATTTCTTATTATAAATTTAAAGGTGTGATTTAATCTTAATATAATATTTCTAATTCCTCATAAAACCTTTTAGATGAAAGGTTATGGTTGAGCAGGAGGTAAAAATGAAAAACCAAATAGCTAAGATACTTCCAGGAAGTATCGCAGAAGAAATTGAGTTAGAAGTAGGAGATAGATTAATAAGTATAAATGGCAATGACGTAGTAGACATTATAGACTACAAGTTTTTAATTACAGATGAACTTCTTGAAATTGAAATTGAAAAGATAGATGGTGAGATTTGGGAAATTGAATTTGAAAAGGAATATGATGAAGATTTAGGAATCCAATTTGTTGATGCTATTTTGGATAAACCAATGAACTGTCATAATAAATGTATATTTTGTTTTATTGACCAATTGCCAGAAGGAATGAGAGAAACTTTGTATTTTAAAGATGATGATTCAAGGTTATCGTTTTTTCAAGGTAATTTTGTAACTTTAACTAATATGAAGGAAGAGGACATAGACAGAATTATTCGATACAAAATAAGCCCTATTAATGTATCAGTTCACACTACTGATCCAGAACTTAGAAAGATAATGTTAAACAATAAATTTGCTGGAAATGTGTATGATAGGTTAAAAAGGCTGGCTGAAGCGGGTATTAAAATTAATTGTCAAGTAGTTTCTTGTCCAGGTATTAATAATGGAGAAGAGCTTATAAAAACCATTGAGGATTTATATAAACTTTATCCTAGCATAGAAAACTTAGCAGTTGTTCCAGTTGGTATAACAAAGTATAGAAAAGGCTTATTTAATTTAACATTGTATGATAAAAATACTGCAGCAAAGGAAATAGAAAGTGTAAAGCAATTACAAGAAAAATATATTAGAGAAGTAGGCTCACCTTTTATACGATTGTCTGATGAATTCTATGTTGTAGCACATAGTGATGTACCACAAGAAGAGTTTTATGATGGGTATGATCAATTAGAAGATGGCATTGGTATGATTAGACTACTTAGAAGTGTTATTGATAAAGATATAGCAAACCTAAAGCCGAATAATAAGGGAAGCTTTACATTTGTAACAGGGCATTCAGCTTATACAGAAATATTAAAGGTAGCTGAGAAAATTACTGCATGTAATAATAAAATAAAAACTGATGTTAAAAAAATAAATAATGTTTTTTTTGGAGAAACTATTACAGTAGCGGGTCTTTTAACAGGAAATGACATAATTAAGCAGCTAAGGGATGAAAAGCTAGGAGATTATTTAATAATTCCTAGCAATATGCTAAAAAAAGGATATGAACTAGGAAACTATGAGGAACAAATACTCTTGGATAATATTACGATAAGTGATTTAGAAAAAAGCTTAAATACAAAAATTTTAATATGTGATTATTCAGGAGAAGATTTAATCCATATAATAAACCAAAATAGTCGGGAGGAAGAATAATGGCAAAACCAATCGTAGCAATAGTAGGAAGACCCAATGTAGGGAAATCTACATTATTTAATAAGTTGGCAGGTAAAAGAATTTCAATAGTGGATGATAAACCAGGTGTAACAAGAGACCGAGTATATGCAGATGCAGATTGGCTTAGACACAATTTCACATTAATTGATACAGGTGGTATAGAAATTGAAAGTCAAGATATTATTTTAGCTCAAATGAGAAGACAGGCACAAATAGCGATAGAAACAGCAGATGTTATAATATTTATTGTAGATGGTAAACAAGGACTTACAGGTGCGGACACTGAAGTTGCACAGATGCTTAGACAAAGCAAAAAAGCAGTAGTACTCGTAGTAAATAAAATAGACCATCTTGAACTAGAAGCTAATGCCTTTGAATTCTATAATTTAGGTATAGGGACTCCTATAGCTATTTCTGCAACTCAAGCCCTTGGACTTGGAGATATGCTAGATGAAGTAGTAGCCCATTTTGAAAGTGTTTATTCAAACACAGAAGATGAAGAATATATTCAAGTTGCAGTAGTAGGTAAGCCGAATGTTGGTAAATCATCGCTTATAAATAAAATACTTGGAGAAGAAAGAAACATAGTAACTGATATTGCAGGTACTACAAGAGATGCTATTGATAGTAAAATAGAAACTGAAGAAGGTAAATTTATTCTTATAGATACTGCGGGAATAAGAAGAAAAAGTAAAGTAGAAGAAGGAATTGAAAGGTATAGTGTTATTAGATCATTAGCTGCTGTTGAGCGAGCTGATGTAGTTGTACTTATCCTTGATGCTACGGATGAATTAAGTGATCAAGATGAGAAAATTATAGGTTATGCTCATGAGATGAAAAAAGCAATTTTTGTTATAGTGAATAAATGGGATCTTATTGAAAAAGATACAAAGACTATGCTTGAATATAAACAAAAATTACAAGCAGGATTAAATTTCATGGCATATGCACCTTATTTATTTATATCCGCAAAAACCGGCCAAAGAGTACATAAGGTATTAAAAACAGTTAAAGAATGTTATGAGAATTATTCAAAAAGAATTTCTACAGGAATACTTAATGAAGTTGTAAATAAGGCTGTACTTATGAAAGAACCTCCAACGGTGGCAAATAAAAGATTAAAAATATTCTACGTTACTCAAGTAGACTCTAAACCACCAACATTTGTATTCTTTGTAAATAATGAAAATTTACTACATTTTTCTTATGAAAGATATTTAGAAAATCAATTAAGAAATAGCTTTGAGTTTATCGGAACAGGGATAAGACTTATATTTAGGGAAAGGAAGGAATAGAATGTCAAAAGTTGCTTTTTTAGGTGGTGGGAGTTTTGGCACTGCGTTATCAATAATGCTTGCCAAAAAAGGTACGAGCGTTAATATCTGGGATAGAAAGCTTAGTGTTATTGATGATATTAACATTAAGAGAGAAAACATTAAGTACTTACCAGGCATTATCGTGCCAGCAGGAGTAACAGCATTTACGGACATAGAAAAGGTTATAACTGATAGTGAGCTAATTGTATTAGCAGTGCCTTCGCATGCAATAAGAGGCTTAAGTAAGATGATAGCACCACATCTAAAAGAAAATCAAATTGTGGTTAGCATTGCAAAGGGGATAGAAGAGGGCTCAGCAAAAAGGATTTCAGAAGTTATAGAGGAAGAAATTGTAAGTAACCCTATAGTAATACTTTCTGGTCCTAGTCATGCAGAAGAGGTTGCATTAGATATACCTACAACGCTAGTAGTTACATCTAAAAAAATGGAGTATGCAAGTATTGTGCAAGATGCATTTATGTCTAGTAAATTTAGAGTTTACACTAATGAAGATATTGTGGGTGTAGAGATAGGTGGAGCAGTTAAAAACATTATTGCACTAGCTGCAGGCGTATCTGATGGTATAGGCTACGGTGACAATGCTAAGGCTGCACTAATGACAAGAGGAATGAGTGAAATTATACGAATAGGCACAAAGCTCGGAGGCAGAATTGAAACATTCTATGGCTTAACGGGTATGGGTGATCTTATAGTAACTTGCACTAGTATGCACAGTAGAAATAGAAGAGCTGGTATTTTGATTGGAAAGGGTGTTCCAATGGAAAAGGCATGCGAAGACATAGGAATGGTAGTAGAGGGTATAAAAGCTGTAAGAGCCTTCTATGAGCTTAAAGAAAAAGAGCAGATTTCTATGCCTATTACGGATGTGTTATACAAAGTATTATTTGAAGGTAAAGACCCTAAATATGGGGTATACGAATTGATGTCAAGAAACAAAAAAGATGAGTTTTAAGAAAACTATTAGTATGGAAAGACCAATTTTTTATTAAGAATTTAATAAAAAATTGGTTTTTTTTTATATATTTTTAATCTATAGTAATAATTCATTGATCTCTAAAATATATTTATAGTGATAATAATAAGTATTGGGAGGTATATATTGGATAATTTTGATATATATAAAGATATAGCGGAGAGAACGCAAGGGGATATTTATGTAGGTGTTGTGGGTCCTGTAAGGACTGGAAAATCAACATTTATAAAAAGATTTATGGAGCTTATGGTAATTCCTAACATAGACAATCCTCATAAAAAAGAAAGAGCAAAAGATGAACTTCCTCAAAGTGGTTCAGGGAAATCGATTCATACTACTGAACCTAAATTCGTACCCAACGAAGCAGTTGAAATTGAGTTTGAAGGGGGAACTAAATTTAAAGTAAGGATGGTCGATTGTGTTGGGTATATTGTTAAAGGAGCGGTAGGATATGCTGAAGGAGAGACGCCTAAGATGGTGACAACCCCTTGGTATGATTACGAAATTCCATTTGAGGAAGCCGCAGAGATTGGAACAAAAAAGGTAATAAATGAGCATTCAACTATCGGTCTTTTAATTACTACAGATGGTTCTATCACAGGCATAGAAAGGGAAGAATATTTAGAAGCGGAAGGAAGGGTAGTTGATGAACTTAAATCCATTAATAAACCTTTCATAATGGTATTAAATTCTAAAAATGCAGATGCTCCTGAAACACAAGTTTTAGCAAGAGAATTAGAAGAAAAATATGATGTTCCAGTTCAAGTTATGGATGTTGTAAATATGAAAGAGGAGGATATAGCTAATATATTTCAAAGAATTCTTAAAGAATTTCCAGTTAAAGAAATTAACATAGATATGCCAGAATGGATTGAAAACTTAAGTTCTAAGCACTGGGTAAAAATTAACTTTATGAAGTTCTTAAAAGATACGTGTAAAGATATTTTTAAAGTTAGGGATATAAATAAATCGCTACTAACATTTAAAGAAGTTGATTTTTTAGACTCTGCAATACTTGATGAAATGAATATGGGAGAAGGTACTGCTAGAGTCAATATAATTCCTAAACACGAATTATTTTACAAAATACTTGGCGAAACTTGTGATTGTGAAATAAAAGGAGAAAATGATTTATTAACATTAATGGGGGAATTCTCTAGAGCTAAAGTAGAATATGATAAAATTTCAGAGGCTTTAAAAGATGTTAAAGAAAAAGGCTATGGATTAGTTGCACCACAGCTTTCAGAAATGACATTAGAAGAACCTGAAATTGTGCAACATGGTGGGAGGTATGGAGTTAAATTAAAGGCATCTGCACCTTCTCTTCATTTTATTAAGGCAGATATACAAACAGAAATATCACCTATTATGGGTACAGAAAAGCAAAGTGAAGATTTCTATAAATCCATTTTAGAACAGTTTGAGAATGATAAATCTCAAATTTGGCAGAGTAATATGTTTGGTAAATCTTTAGAAGTATTAGTTAAAGAAGGCCTCCAAAGTAAGCTGTTTAAGATGCCTGATGACGTTCAAGTGAAAATTCAAAAGACTCTACAACGAATTATAAATGAGGGTAATGGCAGCTTAATATGCATTATATTATAATAAGATTTTTCAGGATATAGTAGCTTTGAGTTATAGGGAGTATTCCTTATGGCTCAAAGCTTATTTTCATTTACAAATAATTATAATAATACATACAAAAAAATATTATAAAATATTTTAAAAGAGGTATAATAGCTATGTGGAAGTTTATCGTATATGAATATATTAAAATATACATAGAGGTGATCTAATTGCAATTTAAAAAAATACCGTTATTAATAGTATTAACACTTGTGCTTTGTGGTTGTGCAAATGACAGACAAAATCAGATAAGTTTAAGTAATGCAAAGCAAACAAATAGCAGCATTAAAACGGGCAGTGATGGAAATACAAACTCTAAATCAACTTTAAAAGAGAATAGTCCGAATTTACAGACAAAAACTATTAACTGGTCATGGGCTTATTCACCAAGAGAAAATTCAACATTATTATCGAAATATCATGCTTATGCTTTTGGCGAAACTTCTAAAAAAGTAATTTATCTAACTTTTGATGAGGGGTATGAGAATGGTTATACAGCAAGCATTCTTGATACTTTAAAAGCTAACAATGTTAAAGCAGCTTTTTTTGTAACAAAGCCCTATGTAACGGGTTCTTTTAATGGTGCAAAAGATATTGATCTTGTAAAAAGAATGATGAATGAAGGCCATATTATAGGGAATCATTCAGTGCATCACAAATCCATGCCGTCTATAACTAATGAAATGGATTTTAATTCAGAGATTACAGAAAATGAAACTACTGTTAATAACATCCCCGGTTTAAAAATGTCGAAATTTTTTAGACCGCCTATGGGTGACTTCAGTGAACTTTCTCTTTATTACACTCAAAAGCTTGGTTATAAATCAGTGTTTTTTACACTTGCTTATAAAGATTATGAACCTAAGGATCAGCTAAACCCTGAAACGGCAAAAAAAAATCTTTTAAAGCAAACAAAGCCTGGAATGATATGTTTGCTTCATGCAGTTTCAGAAACCAATACAAAAATACTCGACAGTCTGATTAAAGAGTGGAAAAGTCAGGGATATGAGTTTAAAACATTGAATGATCTTCCTTAGAAAATAGCATAGACTTATATAGACATTTTTGGGCTTAGAACTGTTTGAGAAATTAAATGACGATGGAGGGGTGGAATAGTATGAAATTTACAGATTATATATTTGAAGAGGTAAAGGAATTTTGGAATTCATATTTAGAGCATCCATTTATAAAGGAGATAGGAGAAGGTACCTTAGATAAGGAAAAGTTTAAAAACTATCTTATACAGGATTATCTATATTTAAAAGAATATTCAAAGGTATTTTCTGTAGGGTTAATTAAGGCAAAAACTATGGACGAGATGAAATTTTATTATAATTCAATAAGGGGAATTATGGAGGATGAAACGGCTGTTCATATAAAATATTTAGAAGGCTTTGGATTAACTGCTAAAGAAACGGAAAAATGTGAATATAAATTAATAACTACAAGTTATACAAGCTATATGCAAGGTGTGGCGCTTACCGGAGATTTAAAGGAGATTGCCCTTGTTGCTATGCCGTGTACGTGGAGTTATAGCTACATAGGCAAATATATTAAAAAGACTTATGGACATAAGCTAGAGGGGAATTTTTTCAATCCATGGATTGAAGAATACGCTTCTGAAGATTTTGAAAAATTCACTAATGACTGGCTGGATTATATAAATGATTTATGCGAAGACATAGATGAGATAGAAAAGAAAAGATTATTAGCTATTTTTATGAAATCATGCATGTATGAATTAGAATTTTGGAATAGGGCATATAATTAATATTAGATTATAAAATTGGGAAACTTTCCTTCTGAAATGTCGTTAAAGTGAGATTATAAGAGTATAATGTATATATAAGTATAGTTTTAATAAAGTAACAAAATGACTTGTTAAAAAATATTGAATTATTTAGGAGGTAACACATATGTTAAAACAAACACTGAAAGATGATATTATTAAATATATGAAGAGTAGGGATAAGGTAAGACTGACTGCTTTAAGGACTTTAATGGCTGACGTTAAATATAAAGAAATGGATTTGAAAAAAGAACTTTCTGACGACGACTTAGTTGGTATTGTTGAGAAAACAATTAAACAATTAAATGAAACTCTTAGTTATGCGAAAGAAGCTAATAAAGAAGATATTATAGCTGAAACAGAAATTGCTATCGAAATGTTTACATTTTATATGCCCAAGCAATTAAGTGACGATGAAGCAAAAATAATTATCAGTGAAGTTATTACCCAAAATCACTTTAGCGGAAAGGGTGACATGGGGAAGGTTATGAAGGCTGTTATGCCTAAGTTAAAAGGAAAGTATGATAGCAGGAAGGTAAATCCTCTTGTGAATCAATTATTGGCATAGGGAAAATGGAGTAATGATACCATTTATTAAAGGTAAAGGCAAATTAGTAATTATGAGTGAGTTTTATCCCATATGTAGGGGTAAGATTCACTTTTGAATTTTATTAAGAAAGTATTTTTTTATGTTAAAATTTATAAAATGGAGTTTTAATAAGTAATGAGTCCTTATTGAATAATCAATTTAAGGGTATAACAATAGTTGATAATACTGGATTTAAATTATATAATAAGTACTAAATAATTGTAAATATAATAGTGTAAACAATTACAATATGATTTATTAACAGGTTAATTAATTCATTGTGATGTTATATGCCTATAAATATCAAAAAACTCTTAGTAGCAAGTAGTTATCTTCAGGTCATATCATAGTACCCTTGAGGTACTTATTTTTTTTATGTGGAATACCACTTAGAGAGCAGATGTAAAATTAATCTTAACGGTAATCTTGCAAAGTAAACAATATTCAAAATATTCAAACTTAAGGTTGTATTCGATATAACCCTAGGTATATTAAGAATTAATTTTCAATTTCAAATGCTTTAAAGCGCCGTAAATCAATAAATATTAAGTAATAATTTGTCTTAATTTAGTTAAAAGACTTACTTATGATACTTAAAAAGACAGATGTTTATTTGACAAAATTTATTTCAAAGGGTATTATTAGTATATTATAGTAAACAAGGAGGAAATATTATGAATGAAAACATGCAAAAATTTAGGGTGGAAAGCGATTCTGTTGGCTCTAAGAATGTACCTATAGAAGCATATTATGGAGTTCAATCATTAAGGGCGTCAGAAAACTTTAATATTACAGGTAGGAGGATGCACAAAGACTTAATAGTCAGTCTTGCGCAAGTAAAAAAAGCTACAGCTATTGCAAATAATGAAGCTGGATTAATGAGTAAAAAAATCAGCGACGCTATAGTACAAGCATGTGATGAAATAATAGTTGGTAAATTACATAATGAATTTATAATTGATCCTATTCAAGGTGGAGCAGGTACATCGGGTAATATGAATGCAAATGAAGTAATTGCTAATAGAGCAAATGAAATATTGGGTGGTAAATTGGGAGCGTATGATAAAGTTCATCCAAATGATCATGTAAATATGGGACAATCTACAAATGATGTATTCCCAACAGCAGGCAAGATGGCAGCTCTAAAACTTATTCCAAAAACCTTAGAGGAGTTAAGAAAACTTGGTGATGTACTTGTTGAAAAGTCTAAAGAATTTGATGATGTTATTAAAATGGGAAGAACTCAAATGCAAGATGCTGTACCTATTAGATTAGGCCAAGAATTCCATGCATATAGCTCAGTAATAAAAAGAAATATTGATAGGTTAGAAAAAGCCAGTGAAGGGCTAAAGAGTGTAAATATGGGAGCTTCTGCTATAGGGACAGGAATAAATGTGGATACAGGATATTTTAAAAAAATCGTGCCAGCAATTAATGATGTTGTTAATTTAGATTTACATCAAGCAGAAGACTTAATAGATGGGACACAAAATCTGGATGTTTTTGTGGACGTTTCATCAGCTCTTAAAACTTGTGCAGTAAGTCTATCCAAGATATCAAATGACTTAAGGTTAATGTCTTCAGGTCCTAGAGCAGGCTTTGGGGAAATCAATCTGCCAGCAAAACAAAATGGATCTTCAATAATGCCAGGAAAGATAAATCCTGTAATTCCAGAAGTTATGAGTCAAGTATCTTTTAATATTATAGGCAATGACATTACTATAACTATGGCAGCAGAGGCCGGACAATTAGAATTAAATGCATTTGAACCAGTTATATTCTATAACTTATATGAATCTATAGAAACACTAGGTAACGGAGTTAATACCCTTAGAGAAAATTGTATTGCAGGTATTACGGCTAATAGAAAAAGGTGCAAATACTTAGTAGATAATAGTGTAGGTATAATTACAGCGATAGTACCTCATGTAGGTTATAAGGCAGCTGCAAAAATTGCAGCTAGAGCGATTGCAACAGGCGAACCTGTAAGTGAATTGGTACTTAAAGAGAGTATTTTAACGAAAGCACAACTTAATGAAATACTAGATACAATAGCAATGACCGAGCCAGGAATAGCAGCAAAGCATTTAATGGCTATATAAATTATTTTATTAATTAAATGTAAACAATAGTATGCAATTAGGTATTTTTTGTGGTATTATAGTATAGTGAAATTGCAATCATCATGGAATAAAGTAAAGGCTCAGTTAGTTTCGAGGATTGAAACTAGAGATGATCTTAGCATTGCATATACTCCGGAAGTGGCTAAAACATATTGAGTGAATATTAAGAAAACGGTTACCAGTATGCTCCTAAACAACATTTGGTTGTTTAGGAGCATACTGACATGAAGGGCTCCTTTCGAAATTCATTTTTAGTTTATACCCATCTTGTAAATGTATATGCGCCCAAGGTGGGCGGATTACAGCCATTTCAATATATAAAAATGTGGTATTAATGCTGGCTGTGGCATTTCATAGCCAGCTAATAAAATATATAAAGGAGGGTTTTGTATGAGTAAAAAAAAGGTGAACTTGACAACTAGAATCCTTATTGCTCTATTATTAGGATCAATAACTGGAATTATTGTATTTCAATTTCCTAATGGAACTTTTAAAAATGCTTTTTTAATAAATGGTGTTTTCCAGTTAGTAGGTCAACTTTTTTTAAGAGGAATAATGATGCTTGTAGTCCCACTGGTGTTTATTTCCTTAGCAAATGGTGCGGCCAGTATGGGAGATGTAAAGAAATTAGGTAGGGTCGGGGGAAAGACTGTAGCTTTTTATCTATCAACTACAGCAATAGCTGTTGCTATTGCGCTAGTCTTAGGTTATTTTATAAAGCCAGGATCAGGCTTAGATTTAACAGCCGTAAAAGCAGTGAAAACTACAATTGCTACCAAAACTCCATTGGTACAAACGTTATACGAAATGGTACCAAGTAATCCAATTTTAGCTATGTCGGAAGGTAATATGCTTCAAATTATTGTAGTTGCTGTATTAACTGGTATAGGCTTATCTTTATTAGGTAAAAAAGGTCAGCCCCTAATTAATTTACTTGAAAGCCTAAATGATTTAATAATGAAATTAGTAGAAATCGTTATGACATTTGCACCTATAGGTGTATTTGGGCTTATAGCTAAAACCTTTGCTACTGTAGGGTATGTAGCTATGATGCCTTTAATGAAATATATTCTTACAATATATTTGGGTCTATTACTTATCTCAATATTAGGATATGCAAGTCTTTTAAAAAGTTTTACTGGGTTATCTATAAAAAAGTTTTACAAAAAATTCTTCCCAGTTATGTCTGTAGCTTTCTCAACAGCTAGTAGTAATGCTACAGTACCAGTGAATATGGAAACATGTGAAAAAGAATTAGGGGTATCAAAAGGTATTGCGGCCTTCACTATTCCATTAGGTGCAACAGTTAATATGAATGGTACTGCTATTATGCAAGGGGTAGCAACATTCTTTGTAGCTCAAGCATATGGCATTCCTGTTACACTAAATATGATGTTAACAGTAGTTCTAACTTCAACTATTGCATCTGTAGGTACAGCTGGAGTCCCTGGTGCTTCCATTATAATGCTGTCTATGGTATTTCAGGCTGTAGGTCTTCCCTTAGAAGGAATCGGTCTTATAATGGGTGTAGATAGATTGGTAGATATGGGCAGAACAGTTGTCAATATTACAGGAGATGCTATTTGCACTGTTATAATAGCTAAGCAAGAAGGGGAATTAGACGTTGACGTATTCAATAGTGAGAACGAAGAATTAAGTGGCAATGTATAAATAATACAATTTAATAAAAGGGGAAGTATTGAATGAATTATTTTGTAGAAAGTTTAAAACTGCATGAAAAACATACAGGCAAAATTGAAGTAATATCAAAAATAAAAATCCAAACAAATGATGATTTGGCACTTGCGTACACACCTGGTGTTGCAGAACCTTGCAAGAAAATCTATGAAAACGTAGAAAATGTGTATAAATATACATCTAAAGGGAATATGGTTGCAGTGGTTACGGATGGCACTGCTATTCTAGGGCTTGGAGATATAGGACCCGAGGCAGGACTTCCGGTTATGGAAGGAAAGGCTATATTGTTTAAAGAGTTTGGTAATGTAGATGCCTTTCCAATCTGCTTAGACACAAAGGACGTAGATGAAATTGTTCGCACAATACAGCTTATCTCCCCAGGGTTTGGTGGGATAAACTTAGAAGATATTAGTGCTCCAAGATGCTTTGAAATAGAAGAAAAGCTTAAAAAAATATTAGATATACCAGTATTTCACGATGACCAACATGGGACAGCAATTGTAGTTCTTGCAGGTCTTATCAATGCTTGTAAAGTAGTTGGAAAGAAGCTTGAGAATTTAAAGGTTGTAGTAAACGGTGCTGGTTCTGCGGGAACAGCAATATCAAAGCTTTTACTCTCCTCAGGAGTGAAGAATTTAATTGTCTGTGACAAAGTAGGAGTACTTTATAGAGGGATGGCAATAATTGATGATGCAAAAACAGCCCTTACAGAAATAACTAATCCAGAAAATATAAAAGGAAGCTTAAGTGATGCATTAGTAGGTGCAGATGTATTTATAGGGGTTTCTGCACCAGGAATAGTAACACCTGAGATGGTTAAATCTATGAAAAAAGATTCTATAGTCTTTGGAATGGCAAATCCAACCCCAGAAATCATGCCAGATGAAGCTAAAAAAGCGGGCGCAAGGGTATGTGGTTCAGGACGTTCAGATTTTCCAAACCAAGTAAATAATGTTCTTGTATTTCCAGGGTTATTCAGAGGTGCATTAGATGTGAGAGCAAAAGAAATAAATGAAGAAATGAAGCTTGCAGCAGCATATGCTATTGCAAATTATATAAAAGATGAAGATTTAAACGAAAACAATGTAATTCCAAGTGCATTAGATAGAGGTGTAGCAACAAAAGTAGCAGAAGCAATTGCGAAAGCTGCAAAAGAAACAGGCGCAGCAAGAATATAACCAAGCGCTGCTAGGATTACCTCTTCATGACCATTGAGAATCATGAATAAATTACAAATGATTTATTTTTTTAATTTAAAAAGATAGTAAAAACTTTATAATAAGGTTTTGCTATCTTTTTTTCTATTAATTTCTTATAGAATTTTTTAGAATAAATCTCCGCCTTATTACATATAATTAGTGGAGGTGGTTAAATATGTATAGAACTATGGTGTGCAAAACATGTGATAACAATAGAGTACTCATTGAAAAAGTTGGACAGGAACTAAATATCAAGTGCTCAAAATGTGAAAATACAATAATGCAGGCGGTTTACCTAGAGTCTTGGAATGAACATATTGCTAATACATATAAATTTAGAATCGGTATTGATGATGATAGGTTAATTGAGGCGGATATAGTTGAAATGAAAGTTAATAAAGAAGAGCCTCAAACTTCAAGCGAAGAGGGAAAAAAAATTCGGTTAATGTATGTAAAAGAATATGAATTCATAAGGCAACTTCCAGAAGATGAGTATGTGGAAATAATCAATTGAAATAGATTGTAGGGGGATGAAAGAGTCGAAGAGCTGCTTTGAATATGTATGTTTATATAGGGAAAATGAAAAAAAGAGCTCACTAGGGCTTTTTTTTGTTTTCAAAACAAATGAATATGGTGATAATATATAATTAGTCTTCACTATAGTAACTTAAAAATAAATATTGACAGTAAAAGAAAACCTATGGTATTATAAATACAATGCAATACATTACTAAAACGATAGGAATACTAGGAGGGTAATAAATGAAAAAAACATCTGTATTAATTAGTACTTTATTAATAGCAACACTGGGACTTGTAGGATGCGCCACAAGTAGTAGTAAAAACACTGAATCTAAGGACCTATTATCAAAAATAAAGAGTGAAGGGAAAATACAAATTGGTACTGAAGGAACATACGCACCATACAGCTTCCATGATAAATCAGGAAAGTTAACTGGTTTTGATGTTGAAATTGCAGAGGAAGTATCTAAACGTCTTTCCGTAAAACCAGAATTTGTGGAAACAAAGTGGGATGGTATGTTTGCTGGGCTCGACGCAAAGCGATTTGATATGGTAGTAAATCTAGTTGGAATTCAACCAGATAGACAAGAAAAATATGATTTTTCAGAACCATATATAGTTTCAAAAGCAGTGCTTATAGTAAACAGTGATGATAACACTATCAAAAAGTTTGAAGATTTGAAGGGGAAGAAATCTGCTCAATCATTAACTAGTAACTTATCTAAAATTGCAAAAGATAATGGTGCAATACTTCAACCAGTTGACAGCTTTAATCAAGCAATTGACCTTTTAGGTTCTAAAAGGGTAGATGCCACAGTTAATGACAGTTTATCTTATCTTGATCTTAAAAAACAAAAACCAGACCTTGCTATAAAAGTTGTTGATGAGGAAGGAAATGCACAGCCAAGCGCATTTATGTTTAAAAAGGGAAATAAAGAATTAGTGGATGCGGTTAATAAAGCACTTATTGATATGAAAGCAGATGGTGCTTATTTAAAAATTTCAAATAAGTGGTTTGGCAGCGATGTATCAAAATAAGAGGGTGATAAGATGAATTTTGATGTGCAAACACTAAGAATATTAAACATAATTAAAGACTCTTTTTTTCCTTTATTAATAGCTGGTGTAAAATTTACCATTCCAGTGGCAGTGCTTTCTTTCATACTCGGTTCAATTGTGGCTATGGCAACGGCTCTTGCACGTATATCCAAACATAAATCATTAGTTTTAATATCAAGTTTTTATGTTTGGATAATAAGAGGGACACCGCTTCTCGTGCAGTTATTTATAATATTCTACGGATTACCAGCTGCTGGTATAACCATGGGAGCTTTACCGGCAGCAATTATAGGTTTTACATTAAATGTTGGAGCTT
Source organism: Clostridium sp. CM036 (assembly GCF_055081135.1). Taxonomy (NCBI): domain Bacteria; kingdom Bacillati; phylum Bacillota; class Clostridia; order Eubacteriales; family Clostridiaceae; genus Clostridium; species Clostridium sp. CM036. The sequence goes on from NZ_CM143652.1 coordinate 693,459, forward strand.
ATAATTCGGAAGTAATTAGGGCTGCAATTCTATCTATACCTAAGGGGCAGTGGGAAGCAGCATCTTCAATTGGTATGACTCATACTCAGTCGTTGATTCGTATAATTTTGCCACAAGCAGCTAGAGTATCTGTACCGCCGCTGTCAAATTCATTTATAAGCCTTGTTAAAGATACATCCCTTGCTGCGTCGATTACTTTAGCGGAAATGTTTCAGATTGCTCAAAGAATAACAGCAGTAACATATGAACCACTTGTATTGTACTGTGAAGTGGCCTTTATATATCTATTATTTTGTACTATACTATCTACAATTCAACAGAAAATAGAGAAAAATCTTGAAAAATATGTCGCTAGGTAATTGGAGGAAATTCATGATTAATATAAAAAATTTACACAAGAGTTTCGGAAATAATGAAATATTAAAAGGTATAGATTTGCGAATTGTAAGAGGCGAAGCAACCATTATTATAGGGCCTTCAGGTTCGGGTAAAACCACACTTCTTAGATGTATGAATTTGCTAGAACTGCCTAATAAGGGGACTATGAGCATTGGGGATAATGAATTAGTGTTTGGGGAAAATAAAAATCCAACTGATAAAGAAGTGATATCACTTCGCAGGAATACTGGAATGGTATTTCAAGGATTCCATTTATTTCCTCATATGACTGTGGTAGAAAATATTATGGAAGGGCTTGTTACTGTACTTAAGCAATCTAAGAAGGCAGCCCATGATAAAGCACTTAAGCTTTTAGATAAGGTTGGGCTTTTAGACAAGTGCAACAGTTATCCTCATGAGCTTTCAGGAGGACAACAACAAAGGGTTGCTATAGCGCGTGCTATGGCTATAGAACCATCAGTACTATTATTTGACGAGCCAACATCTGCACTGGATCCTGAGCTTGAAGCGGAGGTGCTTAAAGTTATGAAGGATCTATCACTTGAAGGTATGACAATGGTAGTTGTTACTCATAATATGAGTTTTGCAAGAGAAGTAGCAGACAATATAATATTTATGGATAACGGAATCATTGTTGACAGGGGAACACCGAAGGAGTTATTAATTAACACAACTAACCCAAGAATAAAACAATTTTTAAATTTAGTATCTGATTAGATAATAGATTGTTTGAGAAAAAATAATTTCGACACTAAGAATTTTATTAAGTTGGAGGCGTGAAAATGTTAAATAAAGAAGTTAAAGAGAATCTATTGAGAGAAGGCATTCATGAAGATGCTGTAAGTGCTTTAGATGAAAAGGGAAAGTGCCTATTTGATATAGATAGTACAAGGGACGTATGCTTTGAACTGATTGATGTGGGTGTTAAATTTAGTTGTGAACTAAGTATTTTAGATGATGGATTGTATTTGATAAAAATTTTAAATTAGATTATAGACATAACCATTATTAGGGCTATGTCTATAATTATTATTATGTGTAAAAATTACTATTGGAAATTGAATCCTTCAATTTCCAATAGTAATTTTTGTGTAGGCGTTCTATTACCAGCAAAGCCTACCAACTTACCACTTTTACCAATGACCCTGTGACAGGGTATAATTATAGGCAATTGGTTATATTTATTAGCTTGACCTACTGCCCTTACAGCTTTAGGGTTTCCGATGGATTCTGCAATTTGCAAATAATTCCGCGTTTCACCATAAGGTATATCTCTAAGGGCTTTCCATACTTTCTTTCTGAACTGTGTGCCTTCTATAGATAAAGGTATATCGAAATTTTTCCTTTTACCTTTGAAATATTCGTCTAGCTGAACTATAACTTCCTTGCATAACTCATTATCTTTGGGAATAGCTTCATGTTTTTTCTTGTATTGTATCCAATCTTCTTCAAAAATTTCTACTTTTATAACACCAATCTCATTCACTACTACATGGATAAGCCCAATAGGGGAATCATAAACATCATAACCGATTTTCACAAAACGCCTCCTCAATTGTATAATAGAAACCATAAATAAAAGGTAGCATAAGATTCATATTCTGTCCAGTTTAAAGCAATTTTTTTATCATATAAAATGAAAACGTGAATATTAATTTTCTCCAAATGAAAAAGGCCAGACTTTAAGGCGGGCCTTTCAATTTCTTAATCTATATAAGTTTTTTATTAAATATATTAGTTAAATTTAAATTTTCTATTTTACCTTTAATCTCATCTATATCTAAAGTATAGAGTCCAAGTTCCTGCATTCTTTTAAAATAGTATTATTACTCCTATGAGTATTCATTTATGAATATTGATTTATCAAAACTTGTTTTTGTAATGCAACATTGAAATCAAGAAAATGTCTAATTGTTGGTTATCAATTATAAATGCGTAAAAAAATATAATGTGGTAGAATAAATAAAATTTTTAGGGTATGAGTATGTAAAGAGTCCTCTAGTGGGTCCCTTCTGCATAAGCATTTTAAAAACCGGCCTTAAAAGTTCTTATTTAATAATTAAATAATAGGTACATGAAAACAAATAACAAATCATATTATATTTAGAAGCTCTAGTAGGAGGAACATCTGTGTTTTTCATGAATTGTTTATTAAATATGATTGGAAATATTACATTTTTAACAGCCTATATAACTGGCAGTAGTTCATTCCCTCAACCATTGTGTGAAGAAGAAAAAAAATATTCCTATCCAGGAAAGGATGTAGATGAGCTAATATCTATTGGAATAGTGGGACTCAATTTATATAATAACTAGCCCTTAAAAATCATCTATTTAATTATATTGGAATAGACATAATTTTCTATGAATATTGTTTATAATAATACACATGATAATAGTGTAATTGAAAACGATTATCAAATATAGAGGAGGTTATTATATGTCAAGAAATAGAGTATTGGTTCCGGAGGCTAAGGTTGGATTAAACAAATTTAAAATGGAAGCTGCTAAAGAAGTAGGAGTAAATCTTACAGACGGTTACAATGGAGATTTAACCTCAAGAGAGAATGGTTCGGTAGGCGGACAAATGGTTAAGAAAATGGTTGAGTCTTACGAAAAGAATTTGTAATAAGAAATGTGGAAGAAGTTAGCCTAGCGTAATTGCTAGGCTTTTTTGTAAAATCATTTAAATTTGATAAACAGCCCCATAGAAATATGGAAATTGTCAGTTTGCGTGGGAAGAAAGAGAAAATAAATGGTTACACATGGTAAGTAAAGAAGCTATTGCACTAATAAAAGTTAATCAAGAATAAATATATATTCTTTAGAATTTGAAAAAGAGAGTGAAATAAGTTTTCCCATTAATAATGGAAGACAGGTATATTTAGTTCAAGTAGAGGGATGTTCAAGTATAAATAGTATTAAGATAGGAAAAAGATGCTATGGAAATGGTAGCGTGGTTAATGTGTATTTTAATAGAGTTTCGTGATTATCCAGGAAATATATCTTTCAAAATTGGACAAAACGTGATAAAATAAGAACAAACGTTTGTGGGGTGATGAAAGTGGATATAATGAAAAAACTTGAAATATTATCTAATTCAGCGAAGTATGATGCGTCTTGTTCTTCGAGCGGTTCTAATAGAAAGAACACAAAGGGAGGCATAGGTAATGCAGCATCAACAGGTATTTGCCATTCCTGGTCACAGGATGGTAGATGTATTTCGCTACTTAAAATTTTGTATACCAATAAATGCATATACGATTGTAAATATTGTATTAATAGAGCTAGTAATGATCTGGAGAGAACAAGCTTTACTCCAAAAGAAGTAGTAGATTTAACTATAAATTTCTATAGAAGAAATTATATCGAAGGATTATTTTTAAGTTCTGGGGTAGAAAGAAGCCCAGATTACACGATGGAAAATTTAGTGAGAATTTTAAAGGATTTAAGACTGATTCACAAATTTAATGGATATATTCATGTAAAAGCTATTCCAGGCTCTGATCCAAAGCTCATATATGAGGCGGGATTGTATGCAGACAGAATGAGTGTAAATATTGAGTTGCCGTCAGAAAAAAGCTTAAAACTCTTAGCACCTCAAAAGAATAAGGCAGATATATTAAAACCTATGCGACTTATTAAACACAGTATAATAGAATCTAATGAATATAAGAAAAAAGGATTTAAAGCTCCTAGATTTACTCCTGGTGGACAAAGTACTCAGATAATGGTAGGGGCAACTAATGAAAGTGATTTAAGAGTAATTAGTCTTACTGAAGGATTATATAATACTTTTGGGCTTAAGAGGGTGTATTATTCTGCTTATGTGCCGGTGGTGCAGCACGCAAATTTACCCGCTATTCAAAGCACACCTCCAATATTAAAAGAACATAGAATGTATCAAGCAGATTGGCTTTTAAGATATTATGGATTTAAGGCAAATGAATTATTAGATGAGCAAAATCCGAACTTTGATATAAATTTAGATCCCAAAGCCTTTTGGGCATTAAATAATTTGGATAAGTTTCCGTTAGAAGTAAATAACGCTCCCTATGAAACATTACTTAGAGTGCCTGGAATAGGAGTAACATCGGCTTTAAGAATTATAAAATCAAGAAGACTTTGCAATCTTTCCTATGATAATTTAAAAAAAATAGGAGTAGTGCTCAAAAGAGCTAGATACTTTATAACTTGTAGTGGTAAATTTTATGGAGATAAGGCGATGGAAAGAGGAAGGATCAAAAATTATTTATTAGACTATGAAAGTTTTGATAAGCCACAACAAATGAGCTTGTTTACTCAAAGGAGTGATTTATTTGTTTAGATACATTTATGATGGAAGTTTCGATGGGTTTTTATCTGTTGTATATGGTTGTTACTATGATAGAATACCTGAATGCATAGATAGGGTAGATAGATATACTTTTGACATGATATATAAGGACAAGTTTATAGAAACTGATATAATAAAATCAAATAAAGTATCTAAGTCAATACTAGAAAAAATATCAAAAGATGCATTAATTCATGTGTATCAAGCGTTTTTATCTGAGGTACAAGGAATAGAGTTAATATTATTTAAATATATTCAGTTAGGGTTTAAGTTAGGGAGTAAAGTTAATGATTTTTTAACAGATGACATTGTAAATGAAGTACAGAAATATTCTAGAAAAGTTGGCTTTGAAGCACATAGATTTTTAGGATTAGTTAGATTTCAAGAATTCAAGGGCATATTGTATGCAGCAATTGAACCTACTTACAATATTCTTGAGCTCATAGCAAATCACTTTAAAGCAAGACTTACAAATGAAAAGTGGATAATTCATGATGTGAAGAGAAAAACAGGTGTAGTTTATGAAAATCATGAATGGATATTAAGGGATTTGAAATTTGAAAAATTAGAAAGTAATGAGAAGGAAGAGCTATTCTATCGAAACCTTTGGAAAGTTTTTCATAAAAGTGTTGGCATACAAGAAAGGAGTAATAAAAGACTACAAATGCAACATATGCCAAAGAAATATTGGGATAATTTAATTGAAATGAAATAGTGTCACTAGTTGCACTATTTTAAATTTCAGTATTTTTAAAAAAAATGTTAACAATCATGTTATAATAGATATAAACACATTATTAGGTTATTGTAATTAAAGGAAGGAACGATGATTATGAAAAAATCAGTAGAATACACAGAAGTTGAAAGTCCTAGCATAAGTATTGAAAGAAAAAAACATATGATGGAAAAAATCTATAAAACACTAGAAGATTTGGGGGCTACCAGTAAAGAAAAAGGTAAAACGAGTAAAGAAATAAACAACTCTATTCCTAAGGAGCCTACTATTAAAGATATAGATAGTGTGAAAAAAATCAAGAAAGTGCAATTAAATACACCTTCATTTGTAGGTTCACTTGCAGGACTTATGTCTAAATCTCGAATACTTGGTAAAGTATCAAGCGTAGAGAAAAAGGAAGTTAAATGGTACATACTGGGGACTGCAAAAATGATTAATGATATAGATCCTAGAGATATGTAATATTTATCATTTGCTTTTCAGCAATACAAACACATAACTGCAATAAAAAACTAAGTCTTAAAAGTTAAGACTTAGTTTTTTTATTCGAATATATCATTAATGAACATATTGTATTATATTAGCACGTGGAAACTAACATAATTTACTCAAAGCTAAATTTAATTTATCTATCATAAAATCTACATCATTTTCTGTTATAACAAGAGGTGGCTGGAAAGCTAGCACATTTCTACCTATTCCATTTTTACCTAAAAGAATGCCTTCATCCTTTAATATCTCTAATACAAAGTCAGTTTCTTTAAACGCTGGTTCACCATTTTCTTTTACTAGCTCTACACCTAACATAAGGCCTATACCTCTAACATCATAAATTATTGAGTACTTTTCCTTAAGTTTAAGAAGGCCACTTTTTAATTTTACTCCTAAATTTTCTGCATTTATACATAAGTTATTTTTAGAAATGTAGTCAAGGACAGCTATAGCAGTACTTGCAGCTACTGGATTTCCACCTAAAGTAGATGCAGAAGCTTTGGTAAATGTTGCTGCAATTTTATCATTCGTGCAAAAAGCTGATATCGGCATTCCGTTTCCAAGAGCTTTTGCCACTGTAATTATATCTGGAATTATTTCATAATGTTCTATGGCAAACATCTTACCAGTTCTTGCAAATCCTGTTTGAACTTCATCAATAATTAATAGTATTCCATGTTTTTCAAGTAGAGTTTTTAATTTTTTGAAATACCACTGAGGTGGAGTTATAATGCCTCCATTACCTTGCACGGGCTCTGCAATTAAAGCAGCAATCTTATCTGGTCCTTTAGCCTCAATTAATTTTTCTACAGATTCTAAGGATTCTGTAGCTGCTGCTTCAATGCTTTTCTCTTTAGCATAAGTATTGGGGGCAAAGGTAACACAATCAGAAAGCGTAGGATCTGCTCTCCACATAGGTATTCCTGTAACACTCATAGTTAAATAAGTTCTACCATGTAAGCTATTATTCAATGAAATAAATTCATTTCTGCCTGTGTAAAGTCTAGCAAGTAAAAGAGCACCTTCATTAGCTTCTGAGCCCGTACAGCAGAAGAACGAATGATTAACATCCCCAGGTAATACAGATGAAAGCTTTTCAGCTAGATCAACTATTGGCTGTGTTAAATATATAGTACTTGTATGTTGAAGGGTTTTCATTTGTTCTATTGTTGCATCTAAAATTTCAGGGTTACAATGACCGCAATTAACAACAGAAACTCCTGCAAAAAAATCCACATATTTTTTACCTTCTGAATCAAATAAATACTGCATTTCTCCACGTGTAATCTGAGGTGGGTTTTTATAAAAATGCTGCGAACAGGGAAAAAGGAATTCTTTTTTCTTTTGAATAATTTTTTCAGGACCTATATAATTACACATTATTATAACCGCCTTCATTATTAAATTGAAATGCTCCAAGGGTAAATCCAGCATCACTAGGACTTAGGGAATGGAATAATTCTTCACATTTGCTTAAGTCATTAATGGCTTCTCTGTAAATACTTAAAACTTTTCGTAGATTATTAGTATCATAATGACAAGCTTCAATTCTAAAATGGTTTACACCAATATCATTTAGTTCTTTTAAAAAGGGAAGATAACAAAGCTCTTTATAAAGCATCATATGATTCCTGCCATAGTTATCTTGATATATTGGGTGTTCATGTTTTTTTTCATCAACTAAAACTAACACCTTGTTATCTACGTGAGAATTATTCTCGCATATCACAGACTCTAAGACTTTGGTATTCTCATATAAATTATGATCCATATACATAACTGTTGGAGAGCCGTGAACTATGATTTCAATAGGAATTGGTGATTTAGCAATGGTCTGTTTAGCGTCTAGCAGTGGGGTCTCTACAGAAAGTGTAGCAACAGATAAACCTTGCTTTTCATAGAAACTAGTCGCATATTGATTATAAATGTTTAAGGAATAATCTCCAATAAGCTCAAGTCCTAAAGATTTGTATTTATGAATAGCTCCTAAATTGGTTACTAATAAGCCATCAAGTCCTAAGTTATTTTTCACAAGTAAATGATTGTATTTTGAAAAATCCTCTTCAAACATCATTTTTGGAAAGCCTAGATATATTTTTGTATTTCCTTTTCCATTTGTTAATTTAAGTATTTCACTCTTGCTAAAAGGAAGGTTTGGCGCAAAAACTTCTCCAGATAAATAAATCGCGTCTACACCGACCTCTATCGCGACTTTAGCTTGTGAATAGGAATTGACTTTTACACTTAGATTAGGTTTCTGTGCTAGAGAAGTTTTTTCATTCAAAAGGGTCTTGATTTGTTCTACCGTTTCTTTACTAATTTCGATTTCTTCTACAGGCTTACTAAAAACTTTACCATGGCTATAAAATTTCCCCGTACCTTCATAGCGTCTATTGATATTTGAGAGCCCTGGGTTTCCAAAGGCACTGCAGGTAGATAAGTCTCTAATGCGGGTTCCATAAATACTTTGGGCATCTTTTTTTCTATCATAGCAAATAGGGTCATCAATATATCTATTTATAGCATCGCTGTAGTAATTAATCATGGTAACTAGATAATCTGCATCTTTCATTCTTCCTTCTATTTTAAAGGAGAGGATACCTGCCTCAATCATTTCAGGTAGATGTTCATACATATACATATCTTTTACAGCCATTGGATATTCTGTAGGATAAGCTAGACCATCTTGTTTCATTGTAAAATTCCAACGGCAGGGCTTCATGCAAAGTCCTCGATTACTACTCTTTCCGAAAAGCATGCCACTATACAAACATTGAGCACCATGGGCAATGCACATATCTCCATGAGCAAAATATTCGAATTCCATATCGGTTTGGTAATGCAAGTTCTTTATGGTTTGTAAATCCATGTCCCTGGACGCAACAATCCTAGTAATTCCACAACCTCGAAGTGCTTTAATAGTCTCTAAGTTGTGAACATTCATCATTACAGATGAATGGATAGTTAGGTTTAAATTTAAACTATTTATTAACTCTAATATGCTAAAATCTTGAATAATTAAAGCATCTGGTCCAGCTTTTTCTAAGAATTTTAGATATTCCACCGCATCTTTTAAATCCTGCTGACTAAAAAGATTGTTTACTGTTACATAAACTTTTTTATTTAAAGAATGAGCAATATTGATTGCTTTTTCTAATTCATCATTTGACAGGTTGTAATCTTTTCGATGCATACGCATATTTAATTTTTTGCCGCCCAAATATACAGCATCAGCACCGCTGTGAATAACCTTTTCAAAAATTTCGAAAGTTCCTGCAGGAGCTAATAATTCTATTTCATTGTTGTTAAAAAATCTACTCATATTAAAGCACCTTCCTTTACTAGTGATGTAGCCTCTTTCTACACTAAGTGAAAAAGAGGTTATATATTATTACAGTGGTATATTATTTAATAAATGAACTATTTGATAAGTCTTGTAATTTGTAATTATTAGTAGTTAGTTTTTTTGCTTTAAGCCAAGTCATAACTTCCTGTAACTCTTTTTCTGGTGGCATAGAAGCCTTTGAATAATTCGGAATAGTTAGTGTGCTTTTTATTGTATCAGGGAAGCCAGCTTCTTTAATTACAAAATCAATATAGCTTTCAGGTTTTTCTTTATTCAAGTATTCAACAGCTTTATTATAAGCTCTATAAAATGATTTTATCTCTTCAGATTTTGAGGATACTGCATCTTTTGTGAATAACATTACACCAGGGTTTATACCTAGTTTATCAGAACTACTCAAAATCTTGCCACCTGCAGAAATCGCAGTACTTGCAAGAGGTTCTGGTAATGTAGCCATATCTAATTTACCATTAGTTAGCATCTCAAGGCGAGTAGGTATTTTTGGTATTGCAACTTTTTTTTGTGAGTTAACATCTATGTTTGAACTTTCTATAATTCTATCTGTTAAGTATTCAATAATAGTATTTTTAGAAATCCCTATGGATTTTCCATCAGCTTGTTCAATTTTAGAAATATTAGAATTCTTTCCAGAGATCAATTTAAAGCTACCTTCTGTCTTTGATGTGATTTTAACATCAAAGTTATTGTCGTTAAAAAATACTACCGAAAGCATATCAGATATTGCTCCATGAATTTTCCCGGTTTGAAGAGCTGTATCCCTATCCGATGCACTTTTAAAATGCTCTAGTTTTACCTGGAAACCTTCTTGCTTAAAATATCCATTGTGCTCTGCTATAATAAGTGGAAGGGAATCTAAATCAGGCATAACACCAATAGTTAGAGTCTTTAGGGATTGTGAACTTGTATCTTTTTTTTGATTGTTAGAACAACCAATGATGCTTATACTCATTATTAATACTAACATAAGTGTTAAAAAATTTTTTTTCATAAAGTGCCTCCAATAATATAATTTTAGAAAGTTTAAAAAAAGTGAAGTATGGATAAAATAATATAAAGCGCTGTAATGAAATGTAAATAACGCAGTTATCATAACACTTATTTAAACTAGTGTAAACAGCTATAGACCCAGCTCGTGGAACATATACATGAACTAAATTAACAAAATACATTATTAATGAACAAATCGCTTTCTTATTTGCTTAGCTAAAATTATTATGATAAAATTTTAACTAAGGAAGTTCAAAATAAATAAAGACTTGGTGATAGTGTTAATAACATATTTAATTTTTTATAAAGTAATATATTTTAATCTAATGTATTAATAATTCTATGGTTTGATATTTATAAACTATGATTTTTATAAAAACAGTCCTATAAAATAATAATTTTAAACAGAAGGGGATATAGTATGAGTGAAAAGAAAAGAATAGCTATACTTGGAGGCGGATATGGCGGAATATTAACCGCGAAGAAACTAGCTAAAAAGTTTAAAAAAGATGAGAATGTTGAAATTACTCTTATAGATCAAAATCCATACCATACATTACTTACTGAACTTCATGAAGTGGCAGCTGGAAGGGTAACGGAAGAATCAATCAGAATTGATCTGAAAAAAATATTTGCAAAAAGAAAAGTAGAGGTTGTACTTGACGAAATTACAGATTTAGATTTTAAAAATAATGTGTTAAAATCTAAAAATAATAACTATAATTACGATTATCTAGTTATTGGTGCTGGCTCCAAGCCAACTTACTTTGGCATAAACGGCGCGCAGGAATACTGCCACAAATTATGGTCATACGAAGATGCTGTAAATTTAAAAGAGCATATCCTTCAAATGTTCAGAAAAGCTGTGAAAGAACCAAACAAAGCAGAAAGACAAAAACTGCTAACGTTTATTGTTGTTGGCGGTGGGTTCACAGGTGTTGAAATGATGGGTGAATTAGGGGAGTGGAAAGAAAGATTATGTAAGGAATTTTACATAGGAGAAGAAGAGGTAACGTTATATTTAGTAGATGACTTGCCTAAAATATTACCTACTTTTCCGGATAAGTTAATTGCAAAAGCTAAGAAAAGACTTAACAAATTAGGAGTTAAAGTACTAACTAATGCCGGTGTTACGGAAGTTACAAAAGATTGTGCTACAATAAGAAATAATGGTACCATTAATACCTACACGGTAATTTGGACAGCTGGTGTTGAAGGTTCAGATATTGTCGGTAAAATGGATATAGCGCAAAAGGGTAGAAAAAGAATAGTAACTGACGACAAGTTACAATCTTTAGATTATAAAAATGTTTATATTGTTGGTGATAATATCTTCTTTATTCCTGAAGGTGAGGAAAGACCTGTTCCTCAGATGGTTGAAAATGCAGAAGCATCTGCTGAATTAATTGCACATAATGTTTATAGTGATATATTAGGCTTAGAAAAAAAATCTTATAAACCTACATTCCATGGTGCAATGGTATGCATAGGTGGTAAATATGGATTAGCAAGCATTGGATCCGGCAAAAAATTCTATAGTTTATCTGGGTTCTTCGCATTATTTGTTAAACACTTTATAAATATTGTGTACTTTATCCAGGTTGCTGGGTTTAACAAATGCTTTTCATATTTATTGCATGAATTTTTCCATGTTAAAGATAATAGAAGCCTTGTAGGTGGACATTTTTCAAAGTCATCTCCAAATTTTTGGCTAGTAGTACTAAGAATATTCGTTGGTTACAAGTGGTTATCAGAAGGGCTTGCAAAATTACCTAAAATAATAGCCGATCCTTCAAAAATATTCTTAATACCTGCTCCAGTAGTTGATGGAGCAACTGCAGCAACGGCTGCGGCAGAAGGAGCAAAGACTGCAGTAGAAGCGGCAACGACTGCAGTGGCATCCTTGCCAGTGCCAGGTTTTATAGGGAAAATGGTTAAATTGTCTATGGATACTTTCTTTTATACAGGGGACGGTGGATTTACGACTTTAGCTTCAGTTTTCCAAACAGGTATGGTAATTGCAGAAATATGCGTAGGATTATTATTGATAGTTGGATTATTTACAGCATTAGCTTCGCTTATGTCAATTGCTATGGGTATAATGATTTGGACTTCAGGAATGGCTCCTACTGAGATGTTATGGTACTTAAGTGCAGGAATCGCGCTTATAGGTGGATCTGGAAGTACTTTCGGGTTAGATTACTATGTATTACCAGTACTTAAAAAATATTGGAAGCGTATAGGATTTGTTAAAAAATCTTATTTATACGTTGATTAACAATTATACATTTAAACAACAGTTATATAATTAAAAATTGAATTTTATAAATCAAATGTCCTTTTAAAAATAATTAAAAGGACATTTGATTTTGTAGTGGAATAATTATAATAAGAAATTAATAGTTATAAAATGAAAAAAAGATTTTAAAATAATAATTGGACATAGGTGATAAAATGAGTAAGTTTTGGGGTGATTACCCTGATATTGCAGAGGAATTGAAAAGCATTCAGAAAATAATTAAGAACAATGTAAAATCTAGTGAGAAAAAGTTTGATGAAGCTATTTCTCCATTAGTTGACGCAGGAGGCAAGATGTTAAGGCCTGCCTTTCTGTTATTAGCAGCAAAATTCGGGGAGTATAACTGTGATAAAATGTATAATTTAGCGGCTGCCATTGAAATGATGCATATGGCAACATTAGTTCATGACGATATTGTAGATGAATCAAAACTGAGGCGCGGCACAGAAACCATACAACATAAATACAGTAAAGAATATGCAGTGTATATAGGTGATTTTTTATTTTGTCAATGTTTTATAATGCTATCTGGATTTGATTATTCTACGGAAAACTTAAGAGATATTTCAAAGGCTATATCTAAAATATGTATAGGGGAAATAAGACAATACAATATAAGATACGCAAGAAACACAAGCCTTAAAAAATATATAAAGATTATATCTGGAAAAACAGCAGCTTTATTTGCTATCAGCTTTTACACTGGTGCAAAGGAATCTAACTGTAGTGAGAAAACTTCAAAATTACTCGGAAGAGTTGGTTACTATATTGGAATGGCTTTCCAAATTATAGATGATTCGCTGGATTACAGTGGAGATGCTAATAAACTAGGGAAAAATCCTCAAAGTGATTTAATAAAAGGGTATTATACACTACCCCTAATATATGCTATGGTAGGGGACAAAGAAAATAGGATCGCTACTATTTTAGATAACTCTTCATTAAGTGATGAAGATGTACGCGAAATAACTATATTAGTTAATAAATACAAAGGAATAGATAAAGCTCAAAACTTAGCGAATAAATATACTAAAAAAGCTTTTGATTATATAGAAAAATTACCTGATTGTGAAAGTAAAGAAATAATTAAAGATATCACACAAAAATTATTAACTCGGAATTCTTAATGAATTCTAGAAAGGAGTCATTTTATGGCTTATAAAGATTTACAGGATTTTATAAATTATTTGAAAGAAAAAAAACTTTTAGATGAAATTGAAATAGAAGTAGATAGTGATCTTGAAATTACGGAGATAGCTGATAGGGTTTCAAAAAAAAATGGTAATGCATTGCTTTTTAAGAATGTGAAAAATTCTGACTACCCAGTATTAATTAATTCTTTAGGAAGCTACGAAAGAATTAACTATGGACTAGAAGTGGAAGATCTTGATGAAATTGCGGAGACTATAATGGATTTTATGGACGTTACTAATTACATAACGTTAATGAATAAGGTAAAATCTATTCCAAAACTTGCTAGGCTTGCAAGGGTATTTCCTAAAAAAGTCAAAAATGCACCTTGTCAAGAGATAATAGAGGAAGCGGATTTAAGTACACTTCCAATATTAAAGTGCTGGCCAAAAGATGGAGGACGATACATAACACTGCCACTCGTAATAACAAAGGATCCAGAGACTAACCAGCAGAACGTTGGAATGTATAGGCTTCAAGTATATGATAAAAATACCACTGGTATGCATTGGCATCTACATAAAGACGGCAAAGAGATATATGAAAAATATAGGAAGATTGGAATGAAAATGCCTGTATCTGTAGCCATAGGCTGTGACCCGGCAACTATATATGCAGCAACTGCACCACTTCCAAAAATGATAGATGAAATGATTTTTGCAGGATTTCTTAGAAAATCACCTTTAGAAATTGTTAAATGTATCACCAATGACATTTATGTACCTGCTAATGCTGAATTTGTACTAGAAGGATATGTAGACTTAGATGAAAAAAGACTAGAAGGCCCCTTCGGTGACCATACAGGATATTATTCTCTTGAAGATATGTATCCCGTGTTTCATATTGAAAAGATTACAAGAAAAAAGAATCCAGTATATGTTACAACCGTTGTAGGTAAGCCTCCTATGGAAGATTGTTACCTAGGAAAAGCTACAGAACGGATTTTTTTACCCCTAATAAAGGTTCAATGCCCAGAAATAATAGACATGAATTTCCCTTTAGAAGGAGTATTTCATAATTGTGTAATTGTTTCTATTAAAAAAGCCTATCCAAAGCATGCTCATAAAGTTATGAATGCGCTATGGGGTCTTGGACAAATGATGTATACAAAAATGATTATAGTTGTAGATGAAAATATAGATCCACATGATATTTCAACCGTTGCATGGAAAGTATTTAACAATATTGACCCTAAGAGGGATCTAGTAATTTCAGATGGACCTTTAGATGCACTAGACCATGCATCAAATACTCCTCATTATGGATCTAGAATAGGTATAGATGCTACAAAAAAATGGCCCACAGAAGGACATTTAAGACCTTGGCCAGATGATATAGAAATGTCGGATGAAATTAAGGAAATGGTAGATAAGAGGTGGAAGGAATATGGTATTAAAGAAACTTAAAAAATATGGAGAGTTAGTTATGTTTTCGCATACATTATTTTCACTTCCTTTCGCTTTAATAGCAATGATTTGGGCAGCAGATGGGTTACCTTCAGGTCCTACAATATTTTGGATATTAATTGCTTTGATTGGAGCTCGCAATGGAGCTAATGCTCTCAATAGAATTGTAGATAAAGATATTGATAAAAAGAATCCTAGAACGGCAAGTAGACATTTGCCAAAAGGAATAGTAAAGGATTATGAAGTCTGGGGAATCATAATACTGTGTTTTTCAATCTTTATTTTAGCAGCCTATGAATTAAATGATTTATGTTTTCTATTATCACCAGTGGCGCTTTTTCTTTTTATAATTTATTCCTATACTAAAAGATTTACATGGATATGCCATATTATTCTAGGTATTACTTGTGGAGGAGCTCCTGTGGGAGCATGGCTTGCAGTAACAGGAAAATTTGCGCTCACACCAATTATTTTAGGTGCTGTAGTTACTCTATGGGTAGCAGGGTTTGATATAATTTATGCAACTCAAGATATTGACTTTGATAGAAAGGCAGGTTTATTTTCTATACCTGCTAAATTTGGCCTAAAGGGGGCTTTATACATATCCACCTTGTTTCACTTTATTATGATTTTACTTTTATTTAGCTTATATTTTATAATGCATACAGGTCTTATATATTTATTTGGTATTTTTATAAGTGCTATTTTATTAGCATTAGAACATTATATTGTATCGCCAACAAACGAAAAGAAGATGAAAATTGCTTCTTATCACATAAACCAAGTTGTAAGTGTTTTGATATTTGTTTTTACTGTATTAGATATGTTTATATATTATAATTAAGAGGTGATTTATTTGGGAAGATATATAGTAGGGATTACTGGAGCTAGTGGTAGCATTTACGGTGTACGACTTATAGAAGAACTAATAGAAAAAGATAATGAAGTTTATTTGGTTATTACAGATAATGGTAGAAAGGTTTTAGAATATGAGGTTGAAATTAATTTTGAGGAATGGCTCCAAAATATGAATAAAACCAAAGGAACGCTTAAACTATGTGAAATAGACGATATGTTTTCCTCTATAGCAAGCGGTTCCTTTAAGACTGATGGAATGGTAATTGTGCCATGCTCAATGGGAACCCTTTCAAAAATACGAAGTGGTACTTCCGATAATTTACTAATAAGAGCTGCGGATGTAATTATTAAAGAAAAAAGAAAGTTGATTTTGATTCCAAGAGAAACTCCTCTAAGTTCTATTCACCTTCAGAACATGCTTTTTTTAAGTGATTTAAATGTTAGAATAATACCGCCTATGCCAGCTTTTTATCAAAAGCCTAAAACCATTGACGATATTATAAATATCACTGTGGGGAGGATTCTTGAAAACTTAGATATAGATAGTGATTTATGTCATGAGTGGAGTGGAAATAAATGATAAAAATAAATAATTTAAATGTTTGTTATAAAAATGTAGACAAAAATGTAAAGGCGATAGAAAATGCAAATTTAACAGTGAAAAAGGGGGAAATATGTGCTGTAATTGGCCCCTCAGGGGGAGGCAAATCAACCTTATTAAAAGTTTTAGCAGGAATTATTGTAGACTATGAAGGTGAAGTTTTAATAGATGGAAAAACAGTAGATCCTAAAAATCATAGAATTGGGTTAATACCTCAGAATTACGGACTAGTTAAATGGAAAAACGTAGAAGAAAACATATTTCTTTCAACTAAAATTAAAGATGGCAAGGTGAATATAGATATAGAATTTTATAAAAAAATTCTAAAAGAGTTAAAGCTTGAAGACTTTGTTAAAAGGTACCCCAGTCAGCTAAGTGGGGGACAAATGCAGAGAGTTTCCCTGGCTAGAGCTCTATTATTAAAACCAGATTTACTTTTAATGGATGAATCTTTTTCTGCATTAGATGCTATGACTAGGGAGGATGTTCAAAAATTGTTTTTAGAAGTATGGGAAGAACATAAGGTTACCACCATCCTTGTAACCCATGATATTAAGGAAGCAATATATTTAGCAAAGGACATAGCTGTAATCTCATCGTCTCCAGGAAAAATAGTTGAAGTTATAAGCAATCCATTGTTTGGACGTGTAACTACGGAGGTAGATTTAGAATATATCCATGTAAATAGTAAACTTAGAAAAATTCTTAAAGGGGACGCATAGTAATGAGACTTAAAGAATATAAAATAATTAATTTTGTTATTGCTTTTATCATTATTTTTAGTTTATGGCAAATAATAGCAATGATTATTAGTAAGCCTTTATTTCCACCACCATATGCAATAGTTATAAATATATTTACAACTTTTCATAAGGATATTTCAATCCATGTTATTTACAGTTTTAATAGAATTATGGTAGGTATATTATTTACATTGGCAATAGGTGTGCCAGTGGGTATTTTAATGGGATACTTTAAAAAAATTGATTTAATATTTTCACCAATTATATATTTTAATTATCCAATACCCAAGATTGCATTACTTCCTATAGTAATGCTTATTTTTGGGTTAGGAGATTTGACAAAAATAGTTATGATATTTTTAATTACCTTTTTTCCCGTAGTAGTTAATATACGAGATGAAGTGAAAAATATTCCTGAAGATGTTTTTTATCCTATGTATTCATTGGGAGCAACAAATTTTCAAATAATAAAAGAAATTGTTTTTCCAGGGATTCTTAAAGCTATATTAACATCTCTTAGGATAGGCATAGGCACAGCAATATCGGTTTTATTTTTTACTGAAAATTTCGGAACTGAATACGGCATGGGATATTTTATTATGGATTCATGGATGAGAATTAACTATATACAAATGTACTCAGGAATTTTAATTCTAAGTATAATTGGCTTATTTTTCTTTATTATAATCGACATTTTAGAGGGGATATTTTGTCCTTGGATATAAAAATATTAAAATAATTCTCAAGAGTTTTATAATGGACTAGTAAATGGTATACTTGAAATGAGAAGAAGCTCAAAATCGATTTTATTATAATAACCGATATTTACTCCAGAGAAGGTCAAGGGTAATAACAAGAGGGGAGACTTATTTGAAAAAATTATTAGGACTAACTTTAATAATAGTTTTAGCAACTAGCCTAGTGTCTTGTGGTTCTAAAAATATAATTTATAAAGAAGGAATCTATGAGGGAAATGCAGAAGGACATATTGGGCCTATAAAAGTACAAATAGCAACTGACAAATATGAAATAAAAGAAATTAAGATATTGGAGCAACAAGAAATACCAATAATAGCTAATATAGTTTATGAAAAGATCCCAGTGAGAGTCATTAAAGCCAATAGTTCAGAGGTTGAGGTTGTGGCAGGAGCTACATATACGAGTGATGGGCTCATAAAAGCAATTAAGGATGGGTTAAATAAAGCAAAAGTTAAAAAATGACAATATGAGGTGGAGTGTTATTGAAATTACAGTATAGATTAACAATATTTATGAGCATTATAATATTTATCGTGATCGGTAGTATAGGAGTTGTTACTTATTACCAAGCACGAAATTCTGTGGAAACTCAAATGGGAAATAATGCTATGGATTTAGCTGTAACTATTGCTTCTATTGATATAATTGAAGAAACTTTAGCAACCTCAAATGATTATGGAACTGTTCAAAAGACTATAGAAAGTTTCAGAGATAAAACTAGATTTAAATATATTATTGTTATGGATATGAAGGGAATAAAATATTCTTATCCCTTTGGAAATTCGCTAGGCAAAAAATATGCTGATGGTGGAGAAGAACGGGTAATTGCAAAGGGTGAGTCTTATGTATCTAAGGACAGGAATGTGCTGATTTCTGCAATAAGAGCCTTCGTACCCATATATTATAAAGGAGAACAAGTAGGAGCAGTTTTAGTGGGTCTATTAACCGATACCGTGTATGCTGAACTTAGCTTTCATTTATTTTGTTTAAAGATAGCTTTAGTAGGTGGACTTTTAATGGGTATAATTGCCGCAGCCATTTTATCAAATAGAATAAAAAAGAGCATATTTGGTCTAGAGCCAAAGGAAATTGCACTTCTATTAGGTCAGAGAGACTTAATTTTGCAGAATCTTAAAAATGGAATTCTAGCTATTGATAAAGATGGTAAAGTAATACTCTTTAATAAAATAGCTAAGGAAATATTACAACTAGAAGATGAGGATATAGGTAAAAAGATTGTTAATTTTAACTTTAATTATACAGATGAAATGATGGAAGTATTGAGGACTCATGAAGGGGTATATAATCAAGAAATTAAAATACGCCAGAATAGAACCCTTATGTGCAGTCATACCTTATTAAAAAATTATAGAGAAGAGATTATAGGTGTTGTATCCAGTTTTCAGGACTTAACAGAAGTTAAGAATATGGCAGAAGAATTAACGGGAATTAAAAAAATGACCTGTGCCTTAAGAGCACAAAATCACGAGTTTATGAACAAACTTCACACTATTTCAGGACTTATACAATTAGAAGAATATGATGAGGTAATTGAATATATTTGTCATATATCGAAGCTACGAGGCGAAGTTTCTGATATTCTCAATAAAAAAATTAAGAATGCGCACATAGCAGGGATCTTACTTGCTAAATATAGCAAGGCAACAGAAGCAAAGATTTCTTTAGAAATTGATTCAAATTCTTATATAGATAAAATTCCTGAAAACATAACAGTAGATGAAATTTGCTCTGTTATTGGAAACTTAATAGAAAATTCTATTGAAGAATTAGTGAAATTTGAAAATGGTAGGATATTTATAAGATTAAATTCTACTAATGAAGCACTTAGAATAAGGATTCAGGATAATGGGCCTGGAATTAGTGAAAATATAATGGATAGTGTTTTTGTTCGCGGATTTACAACTAAAGTTGGAAATAGAGGATTTGGGCTTAGTATTGTAAAGCAAATAATAGATTATGCTGGTGGAGATATAAATATTCTGCAAGAAAATGGAACCATATGGGATATTTTTATACCGATGAAAAGGGGGTAGATGATATGATTAAGGTTCTTATTGTTGAAGATGACCCAATGGTGGCAAAAATCAACGAAAAATTTTTAAAAAAGATAGAGGGATTTACACTATATGATAGCGTTAACTCGATTGAAAAAGCAAAAGAAGTTGTATTAAGAGGGAAACCTGAATTAATATTATTAGATGTTTTTTTTCCTCAAGGGAAGGGTATAGATTTATTAAAGTGGATACGACTCCAAAATTTTAAATGTGATGTTATATTAATCACAGCAGATAGGAACACAGAAACGGTTGAAGAAGCCTTTCGATATGGTGCAGTAGATTATTTAGTTAAACCCTTTATATTCAATAGATTTAAAGAAGCACTTCTTCAATTTAAAAGTAGAAAGAATAGTTTTAAAAACTTTGATAGTATGGAGCAAGGAGCTATTGATAAATATACCATAAAAGAGAATAGACATGTGATAGAATATGATGGGAATATTGGTGACATTAAGGGATTTAATCAATACACCTACGAAAAAGTTTTAGTGGGTATATCTAACATGAAAGATAATTCTTTTACATCAGAACAGATGGCAAAAAATATCGGAGTTTCTAGAATAACTGCTAGAAGATACTTAGATTATTTAGAGAAAGAACAAAAACTTGTAGTTGAAATGGAATACGGTAAAGTTGGTAGGCCTAAGAACAAATATAGAATAAAAGGAGAATATTAGTGCATCTTAGATGACACTAATATTCTCCTTTTATTATGAGGGTTAGAATTTAAAACTCTTCAGTTTCTAATTTAAAGCCTTCTATAACAATATCCTCATCAATTTCAATAAGTAGACATCTTCTACCGTCCTTATTTTTTACTTGTTTAATTGAATTTAGTTCCTTAGGTGTTAAAGTAATATTTGCAATTTCACTAGTAATTTTAATGGATTTTGCATTAAATTCAGGTACAATATTGTTTATCTTAAAATCATATTCGCTACCACAAGTTTCCTCAAAAGCAGTTTCTATATCGCATATAATCTCTGCACCAGAATTGTTAAGGATATTTTTAATATCTTTAGCGCAAAGAGTAGGAGTTTCACCTTCGTCAGCTTGCTCTGCAAATTCGTGGATGTTCGCATAAATATCTTGCATAAGTTCAAGTTTTATTTTATCTCCAATTATAGATTTTAATATATCACTAAAGCAATTTTTTTCATCTTCAGCAGTAAATTTAAAAGCACAGTTAAGAACATTTTCAATAAAGTCTGTGTTTAATTCCTTAGGTTTTGAGGCGTAATATAAAATTTTATTAATATCTGAATACCCATTAGTTAGGCTAGGAAACATAAAGCCTTCTAAGGGGGCATTAAGATTAATAACCGAATCTAGGGCTGAATTTGCTTTAAATTCCTTATCAGTGTAGTCGAATTTTAGGGTTCTCTTTGGAATATCTATTTTGTTTACACTTGCTAGGATAAAGTTAAAGGCTTGGACAGCATCATCGATACTTTCATTTGCATCCATATTTTTGTGGCTAGAGCCTAGCCAGTATTCAGCTTTAATGAAAGTAACCACCACATCAGTTTCATATTTATAGTTAGCCGCAATCTTTTCAATAAGCTTATTAATGTAGCTTTGAATTTCATTTTTATCACTTGATTTTAAAGCACCACCTAAAATTTCTTGAGTATTATTTTCTTCTTTTATATTTTGAACATTCAACTCGAAAATTTTAGTATCAATAGCACCGGTAAGAACTTTCTTAAAATTACCTAAGAACAACTCTTTTTTATCCATATCCATTCTATCAAAGTAATCAAATTCTGAATGAATAACTGGCTCATAATCAATTCGTACATTATCTTTTTTTAGATAAACACTATAAATCTCCTGGATTTTCATCATGCCACTATCTAATTTAAACCCTTTTCTTATGTTTGCCAACTCTTTTTTATTCATCATTAAACCTCTTTTCATTGTTATTTTATAAGCAATTCAAGAAAATATTCTCGAAATCAGTGACTTGTTATTTTCTTTCATATACATAAAATTATACCACAAAATTATGGATCTGAATTATAAAATTTCCTTTGTTGATTAATAATAACTATTGACAAATTATAATTATCATGTTATATTATAAATATAAGAAGCGCAACTTATCATATATTTAGTAAAATCTTTAAACAAACTTGATACCCCCAATAAAATATAATAGAGTGGGGAGAGGTCATAAAAAATATATAGAAACTATACGTAAACTAAGAATTCAAAGATGATTGCCATTGCAATCGGCTAGGAAGCCATTTTATAAATTACTTAGGAATACAAAAGTTAAGTTTAACCGTAATAAATTAAGTATTAAAATTGTAACACTATACTGATTTATTGATTAAAATTTAAAAAGAAAATATAGTTTAAGGAGAAAAAATATTGTTAAATATATTAAGAACAAATAGAAGTTAGAATCTAATTCGTTGTGAATTAAGGATTCTAACTTCTATTTGTTTGTGTATTAGTATATATATTCTCTGATTTAATTGTTTTCAGTAAACCAGTCAATCAATTTTTTAGCTATGCTTATACTATCAGGTGTTAAAGGTAGTTCAGTAGAACTATACCATTTAGCATGCCCAATTTCTTTTCCGTCTACTTGTATTTCTCCGCTTTCGTATTCGCAAGTAAATCCTATCATTAGAGAATTAGGAAAAGGCCAAGGTTGATTTCCAAAATATTTTATATTTTTTACAGTAATGCCTGTTTCTTCACAAACTTCGCGAACAACACACTCCTCAAAAGTCTCTCCAACCTCTACAAAACCAGAAACTACACTATATAAATCTTTAGGAAATTGATTATTATGAGCAAGAAGTAATTTCCCATCCTTTACAACAGCTACAATTATAGCTGGACAAATCCTAGGGTAATTTACAAGTCCACACTTGGAACATTTTTTAGATCTTTCTCCACCAACGCTCTGAGTTAATGTGCCACATCTGCCACAATATTTATGATCATTATTAAAGCTTACTATTTGTTTAGCTCTCCCAGCTATCCAAAACATTTCGTTAGGTAACTGGTGAGTTAAAGATTTAAGGTCGAGCAAACACATACTGTTTGGGATAATAGCATCTTTATTCATTTCTCCACAAAAGCAATTTTCACCATTTATGGAGCCAAGATATTGAATATTATTTAATTTTAAATCTACTAGATCTCTAATTGTAGGTATTGTTGTTTTATTAGCGTCAGATTTAACTAATAACTCATCCTTGTAAAATAAAAAATAAATATCATTATTTGTTTCAGGTAAAATTGAAGCTACTGAGGGTATAAAAGTTGATATAATTTTATCGTTATGCATTAGTATCATATCTCCAATCTATAATTTTAAATTGTCTAAACAATTAGAATTCATTTTAATTATCATACAATTATATCATACACGAATAATTATTAATATTATAAAAATTAATAAATAAAAAGAATTTGAGATATAACGAAAATAGGTTTACATAATTGTAATTATGTAAACCTACAAAAATGTAAACCTACATTAATAATTAATATTGTAAAAAAGCCGAAATAACAATCTATATATTAGATATGCTTGAGTTTGTAAATTAAATCAAAAATATTGTCAAATAAATAGCATATAGCATTTTTTTATACTTTTAATTTGGTATAATATGAATGTACCTTAATTGTTATTAGTAGGAATACAATTCACTATATTTCAAAAAATAAATATAAGTATAAGGAGGTTTCAATATGATACCAACAGCGCATATTGAAGTAAAAGAAGAAGGAATTATTGCAAAAACAGTCTTAATGCCGGGGGATCCATTACGGGCACAATTTATTGCAGAAACATTTTTACAAAATGTATCCAAATTTAATAACGTACGAAATATATTTGGATACACGGGTACATATAAAGGACGTAAAATTTCTGTAATGGCTAGTGGCATGGGTATGCCTAGTATTGGTATCTACTCATATGAATTATTTAATTTTTATGGTGTAGAAAATATTATACGAATTGGTTCATGTGGTGCTTACACTGCTGATTTAAACTTATATGATGTAGTACTTTGCACTGAGGCTTGGAGTGAATCCACTTATGCAAAAACTCAAAGTGGATATGAATCCGATACAATTGCTGCATCATCTGTTTTAAATAGTAAGTTAGAGAAAACGGCAGAGGATTTAGGCATAAAAATTCATAAAAATAGAGTTCACTCATCGGATGTATTTTATCGTGAAAATTTTGATGAGTATAAGGATATTTATGAAAAGTACGGTTGTACTTGCGTAGAAATGGAATCATTTGCTCTATTCCATAATGCAAATATATTGGGGAAGAAAGCATCTTGTTTATTAACAGTCTCTGATAATTTAGTAACTCATGAGGTGACTACGTCTCAAGAAAGACAAGAAGCCTTTACTAATATGATGAAAATAGCTTTAGAGATGGCTGAATAATAGTCAAGTAGTAAATCTAGTTCCATTCATGCTTAACTCTAAAAAACCCTCAATATAAAATTATTGAGGGTTTTTTAGAGTTAATTTATTATCATATCATTAACTCTAATTTTAGGATGCTATCTTTTAATGTGTATTCATAGGATTCGTTATCTTTCTTCATAGTAGCTGCTATGGAAATTAGATTTTCGTTATTTTGCATTGCTATGCTTTTAGCAATATAAAGTGAATTACCAGTTCCTGAAAAATAAAATATCATAAAATACCTCCAATTAGCAATTACATCATACTTGCCTAATATTAGTAAAATTTCTTTGGTTAAAATTGTAAACAATACATTTCCCAAGGTAATTATATAGAAAGTAGCTACAATTCCTTCAACATATCTTTAAATTTTAAAGATATTAGGCTATAATTAAGAAGATACACATTAAAATGAATAATAAGGAGTGCAGTATGAGAAAAGTTTATAAGGACCCAAAAGCATTAGCATCATGTTTGAAGGATTTAGTAGATCTTTATTTAGATGATATTATAGAATATGAAAAGCTAAAAGGAAAAATAATGGTACTAGTTAATGCAAACGAGAATAGAATTTATAAGGATGGTAATATATCTTTAAAAATATCTAATATAATAGGTAGTTCCAGAGTAGACATTATTAACAAGGTATTCTCAGAAAGCCAAGATTAATTATGTAGCTATAAGAAATGAAAGGATGTACCCTTAGATTTACATAAAATCATGTATATGATATATTTTTGTTTTAAGTAAGAGTCTTTTTATTTAGATGATGTTACAAATAAAACTAATGAAAACCGTACACGGGAGATAAAGTGTACGGTTTTTCACTTGTGGAATAGGATACATTCCCTTCCGCAGTCGTAAACCATCTCCTGCGGAGCTATTGTAGCTTCGCAGAAGATGATTTAAGAGATTAATAAATTACTTGTATATATCTTTCTAAAATTATATAATGGATTAAGGTTAAAAATGTTTATATAGTAAGTGATAGTACATAGATTAGATGACCATAATTTTTTTAGAGGAGAAATTTATGAACTTTGATATTCAGAGTAACAAGAGTAAGGCATTTAGCATTTTTCTTGCAGCTATTTTAGTTATAACAGAATTGTTTTTTCTGTTCCCAAGCATGGATACTTTTGCTAAAAGCGGTAATATGAAGATAATTGTTCATTATGCTAAAAATCCAAGCAGTGATTTAAAATGGAACATGTGGTTGTTGACTGATGATGAAGAGGGAAGTAAGTTCGATGTCGCTGGCAAGGATGCATTTGGTGAGATATGTGAAGTTAAATTCGATGATAAATTCGATGATAAAGTGGGGTTTATAGTACGCACAGACAAAGGGGAAAAGGACACTGATGAGAATAGATTTATTGAGAAATTCAATGATGGTGCTAGAGAAGTTTGGATTAATGGAGGCGACTCTAAAGTATACTATTCAGTAGCTGAAGCTAAAGTAGGTGCTCCCAAGGTGGTCGTACCTGCTGGAAATAATTTAGATAAGTCAGGTAAATTTATAGCTGCAAAATTAGATGACTTGAATAGCATAAGCATAGAAACAAGCTTAGCATTTAAATTTATCGCACAAAGTACTGAAGGCATTATAGTTAAGGCCGATGGTAAGTCTGTAAAAATAAAAGAAGTAACAAGTAATGAAGTAAAAGATGGTACTACAACAGTTGCGAAGATAGAGCTTAGTGAAAATGTTAAACTAAGTCAAAAACTTACGGTTTCTAAGGAAGGTTTTCCGGAAAAGGACGTAGTGATTGGGGATGTAATGGGAAGTGCTGGTTTTGAAAAAATGTTTTATTATGAAGGAAATGATTTAGGTAATACTTATTCTACCAATAAAACAAGCTTTAGAGTATGGGCACCAACTGCAACCGAGGTAAAGATTGTAACTTATAAAAAATGGGATGATAAAATTGGTAATGAATCTAGCATGAAAAAAAGCGTCAAAGGCACTTGGACCTTTGACTTAAATGGAGATCAAAAGGATATATTTTATACTTATAAGGTCAATATTGCAGGGGTTTGGAACGAGGCTGTAGATCCTTATGCTCGTTCTGTGTCTGTAAATGGAGATAAGGGCGCTGTAATTGACTTAAAGGAAACAACTCCTGAAAAATGGAAGCCAAGTGAAAAACCTAATTTCACAAATCTAAATGATGCAATTATATACGAACTACATGTTAGAGACTTTTCTATAGACCAAAATAGTGGTATGGAAAACAAAGGTAAATTTTTAGCGTTTACTGAAACAGGGACAAAGGGAACAGATGGTACCAAGACGGGTGTTGATTATATAAAAGACCTAGGGGTAACGCATGTGGAGTTTATGCCAATGTTTGATTATGCTAGTGTGGATGAGACTTCAAAAAAGCCACAATTTAACTGGGGTTACAATCCTAAAAATTATAATGCACCTGAAGGAAGTTATTCAACAGATCCATACAATCCTATCACTAGAGTTAAAGAATTGAAACAAGCAGTACAATCTCTTCATGATAACGGATTAAGGGTAACCATGGATGTAGTTTATAATCACATGTACAATAGCTATGATTCTAATTTCAATAAATTAGTACCAGGATATTATTATAGATACGATAAAGATGGTAGCAACACAGATGAAAGTGGGTATGGGAATACCCTTGCTTCAGAAAATGCAATGACAAGAAAGTTTATTGTAGATTCCGTAATGTATTGGGCAAAAGAATATAATATAGATGGATTTAAATTCGATAATATGGGGCTCATTGATATAAATACAATGAATGAAGTTAGAAAAAAATTAAATAATATAGATCCTTCCATTCTCATTATCGGAGAGAGCTCTAATATTGGGACTACTCTTTCAGAAGATAAAGCAGCAATACAGAAAAATGCGAGTAAAATGCCTGGAATATCACATTTCAATGATAAAATGAAAGATGGAATAAAAGGTAGCGTACTTGAATCAAAATCAAAGGGCTTTATTAACGGTAAAACTAATGCGGAGACAGACATTAAAAAAGGAATAGTCGGAGGTATAGATTACTCAAGTGGTATAAAAACTTGGGAAAAAGTTGACCCTGTACAATCTATTACTTATGCTGAATGTCATAATAATAATACATTATGGGATAAACTTATTTTAACAAACCCAAAAGATAATGATGAAGCAAGATTAAAAATGCACAAAATGGCAGAGGCTATAATTCTTACTTCCCAAGGTATTCCATTCTTTCAATCAGGACAGGAATTTTTGAGAACTAAAGGTGGCGATAACAACTCCTATAAGTCTCCTGATAGTGTAAATAAACTTGATTGGACTCGAAAATCAGAAAACATCAACACTGTTAATTATTTCAAAGGTTTAATAGAGTTAAGAAAAGCACATCCGGCCTTCAGAATGTCTTCAGCGGATATGATTAAGAAAAACTTGAATTTTTTAACAGTCCCTGAAAATGTGGTAGCATACGAAATGAACTACAGTGCAAATATGGATACTTGGGCG
Organism: Clostridium sp. CM036; assembly: GCF_055081135.1. Taxonomy (NCBI): domain Bacteria; kingdom Bacillati; phylum Bacillota; class Clostridia; order Eubacteriales; family Clostridiaceae; genus Clostridium; species Clostridium sp. CM036. The sequence goes on from NZ_CM143652.1 coordinate 721,665, forward strand.
AATATTGTAGTAGCTTTTAATGCAAATAGAGAAGACACAACCATTAAATTATCTAAGATAGGCACGTGGAATATTGTAGTAGATGGAGAACAAGCAGGTGTTAAAACTATAAAGCAATTTAAAGGTGATTCATTAGTAGTCCCTGCTCTAAGCTCTACTGTAATTTATTTCGAATCAGAATATATTTTTATGACATTAACCTTTTGGATTTATGCTGTATTAATCTTAGCTGGGATTGCTTGCATGATATATGTTTTAAAGGTTAGAAAGAAATCTTAGTATTATAACTTATTGTGTATTTTGAAGGGCCCTTATTATAAAATACAAGGGTCTTTTTTTTAGAGGGGGGTATTGTCATGATAAATATAACATTTTTTATATTAATTTTAATTATTATTACTATTTTTATTATAGGGTGGCATTTTTCTAGTATAATTATATATCCTAGGGTTGCAAAATATAATTATACATACGATTATGAAGTAGAACAAGGTAAAATAGATATAGAAAAATTTAATAATTTGGAAAAACAAGAAGTATACCTAGATTCCCAATATGGTTATAAAATTCATGGTTTCTTCTTTCCAAATAACAATTCAAAAAAAGCTATAATATTGTGTCATGGAATAACTTCGAGTTTGTATGGCTCTGTTAAATATATGGATATGTTTTTAAAAAGAGGTTTTGCTATCTTTATTTATGATCATAGAAATCATGGTCTAAGTGGTGGTAAAAATACCTCATTTGGTTATTATGAAAAGTTTGATTTGAAAAAATGCACTGATTGGCTGTTTAATAAATTAGGAAATGATATCATCGTCGGATTGCATGGCGAGTCCATGGGTGCCGGCATAGTTCTTCAAAATATTGCAATAGATGATAGAATTAAGTTTTGTATAGATGACTGTGGATACTCTGATGCACAAGATTTATTTAAACACATATTAGAAAAATATTACGGTATAAAAAGATTTCCACTCATAAAATTATCAAGTAAAATCAGCAAAATTCGAGTTGGATGGGACTTCAAAGATGTATCACCTATAACTACTTTACCTAATGTGAAAATTCCGATATTGTTTATTCATGGTGAAAAAGATGACTATGTACCTACTTTTATGTGTAACCAAATGTACTCAGTAAAGAAGGGCTACAAAGATATATATATTGCTCCGGGTGCAGGGCATGCCGAGGCGTATTGGAAGAACAAAGATGAATACGAAAAAAAAGTTGATGGATTTTTAAAAGCTATCAATATAATTTAAAAGGATGTGCTTTAATGTTTCAGCTACCACAAAATGAAAAGAAGTATTTATACACAACTAATTATTCGAGTGATGAAGAAAGCCTATGCAAAATGGAAATAAAGTGCCTCTTTAATAAACCCCTTGATGAAAAGCACTTGTTTTCTGATATTTATGTGGATCCATCTAGAAGTCCTTTTATAAAAAAATGCATTTCTATAATGTATACCGGAGAAACAATGAAACAGGTCATTGATCAAATTGTTATGGACAAACTTACCGGCATAAATTATAAAGTTGCTTATATCAATGCTACTGATGAAAATATTGGTTTTCATGAGAGGCGTAGGATTGAATTCGAAATAGGCTTTAAAATACTCGGAGAAGCTGAAATGAAAAATCCCAGAATTATCTTTGGCATAACAAAAGTAGCTAACAACTGGATATTTGGTGAATGTGAGAGCAATGCTTCTGAATGGCTATTGCACAATAAAAAACCTTTTTCTTATTCAAATGCACTAAAGGTGAATGTATGTCGGGCCCTTGTTAATATAGCTGTAGCTAATAATCTAAATTGCAGCGTTGTAGATCCATGTTGTGGCATTGGGACGGTACTAATTGAAGCTATTTCAATGGATATTAATATTAAAGGTTATGAGATAAATCCATACATTGGTGAAAATGCAAAGGCAAACCTCCGGTATTTTGGATATGATGATGTAATAACTATTTGTGATATGAATGATATTGCGAATAAATTTAATGTGGCCATCGTTGATCTTCCTTATGGTATATTCACTCAAATTACGACCGAGGAACAGTTAGCCATTATGAGTAGTACTCGTAGAATAGCGGATAGAATGGTAATAATTACTTTTGATAATATGGAAGAGCAAATTACTTCCGTTGGCTTTCACATAGATGATCGGTGTACGGTGTCTAAAGGGACCTTTAAAAGACACATATTCATATGTAGTTAATATGGTGAATCATCTCCTGCGGAGCTCTGCAATATAGAACTGGGAGACTTTCCTTCTGAAATGTCTTTAAAAGTAATGTTAAATATAAAACTTCAAAAAATAAAGAGGTGTTAGATATGACAAAAAAAAGCAGTAAAAATAATGATCTTTTATATAATTATAAGGGGACGGCTTCTCCCCAAATATATTCTATATTAATTAATTTGATAAATGAGGATAAGGAAGACTTAGCAAAAGTAGTTATAAAAATTGATTATTTACTAGAATATGCAAGTTCTTGCATAAAGCAACTGGACTTTGATGAAGCAAAGGAAGTTCTAGATAAGGCTAAAAGTAGAATAGATATATTAAAAATGGGAGACGTTAATACGAATCACCTAGAATATTTATATGCTGGAATAGCAAAAAAGGCGAAAAAATAATGTTACACAGGATATTTAACAATAGATATCCTGTGTAGCATTATTTTTTCTCATGAATCCAATAGGATATGTCCCTAGGTTCTTCTTTTTCCTGAAAGCATATCCACGATGAATACAATTGCAGCTATTAGAAGTAATATATGGATCATACTGCCACCAACTCTAAATATAAGCCCTAATGCCCAAAAGAATACTACTATTCCGCCTATCCAACGTAAAACTCCCATATAAAACACCACCTTTCACATTTATATTTATTTTTTTAATTTATTTTAATATTATAATTACCTAAATTCAGATGAAATATGCGAAGTGATTTTAACGACATTTCAAAAAGATAGTCTCCCACTTCTACAATAGGGAGTTATATGCCCTAACAAATAGAAAACTTCAGTGAGAGTATAAATCTCCTTCTGAAGCGTCAATGCATCTTCTGCGAAGATGTTGCAGCTTCGCAGGAGATGATTTAACTCCAGTTCTTGTATAAAAATAACGCATAAATATTTTTTTTATGGCAACCATATTATAGAAAGAGGTGGATACATGGCTAATAAACTTAAAACTACTAATAAACAAATGGCATCTTTAGGAATCAGGAAAAATGAAGTAGGTGATTATGAATATATAAATCCGGATGAAAAAAATAATTCAAAATATAAATCTGTTAAAAAAGAGCCCAAGTAATTTAAAATTACTTGGGTTCTTTTTTTAATTTACAAAGTAAAAATACGTATATATGGTATAATTTATTCATATACAAAACCAAACCAATTTTAAAAATATTCACTACTAATCTGTCTGAAACTGTTTAAATTGATATCTTTCTAATCCTTTATGAATATAATGTCAAAGCATATTGGAATAAAAACGATGAAAATTTAATTATTTTTTAGTTTGATGGCGAATACCTTTAAATGAAATTTATGGTTTTAAATTGAATATATATTTATTAAATAAAAGAACTGTAGCAGAGGCTATGAAAGGAAGAAGTATATGTATATAGGTATTGATTTAGGAGGCACTAATATTGCAGTTGGCATCGTTGATGATCAAGGAAACATAAAGTATGAAAAATCATGTGCTACAAGAGTGGGGAGGGACCCCAATGAGATAATAGAGGATATGGTAGTTCTAGTTTTAAACACTTTAGAGGATTTCAATATGCCACTAAAAAGAATAAAGGCGATAGGTATCGGTATTCCGGGCTTAGCTGATAAAAATGGGAATGTAATATTTTGTGTGAATCTTGGATGGAAGAATGTACATTTAAGAGAGATGTTGGGAAATGCACTTAATAAACCAATTTATATAGATAATGATGCTACGGTGGCCGCACTTGCGGAATATGAGAATGGCTCAATGAAGAATTGTAAAAGTAGCTTGATGCTTACATTAGGAACAGGTATTGGTGGGGGAATTATTTTAAATGGTGAAGTATATAGTGGATTTAATGGTATAGGCTCGGAAATTGGACATATGGTTGTTGGTGAAAATTTTTACAATTGCAATTGTGGAAGAAATGGTTGCTTAGAAACCTTCGCTTCATCTACTGCTATAATAAAACATACAATAAAACTAATTGAGGAAATGAATGAAAGCACTATAATAATAGAAAGGGCAGGAGGGAATGTTAACAATATAGATGCAAAAATAATATTTGATTGTGCTAGAGAAGGAGATATAATAGCAAATTTAGCAGTGAATCGCTTAGTGAAATATCTAAGCATAGGAATACTTAATATAGTCAATTTCATTGATCCAGAAATAATAGCATTAGGTGGCGGTGTTGCAGGGGCAGGCCAATATCTTTTGGATAAGGTTATAAATGAAGTTGCAGCGAACAAGTCTTATTCTGAATTACCTATTGCTAAAATTGTTTTAGCAGAACTAGGTAATAAAGCAGGTATAATTGGTGCAGCGATGATTGCAAAACATGGAACTATTGAATAAACAATAAAATAAGAAAGGTGAAATTAAAATGAGTAAGATTGCACTTATTACGGATAGTACTTCTGATGTTGATAAAGAAATGATTGAAAAATACGATCTATTTGTACTTCCTCTAAGAATAATATATAAGGATAGAGAGTACATTGACAGGGTAACTATTACCCCAAAAGAAGTTTATGATAATTTCTTATATGAGATCCCCTCAACTTCATTACCTTCAATGAATGATATGGAAGACTTGTATTTAAAGCTTGAAGCGAAAGGATATACACATGCCATTGCAGTAGTAATATCTGAAGCGTTATCAGGCACATATAATACATTGAGATTGGTAAGTGAAAATCATCCATCTATAGAAACCTGCGTTTTTGATTCTAAATCATTAACTATTGGCGAGGCGGCAATTGTTGAAGAATGTGGTGAAATGATCAGCTGTGGAAAAGGCTTTGAGGAAATTGTAAAAGATCTGCCTGAAATAAGAAATAGAATCACTGTTTACTATGCGGTGGATACACTAAAATATCTAACTAAAGGCGGTAGAATTGGAAAAGTTTCCGGTACCATAGGGGAAATTTTAAACATAAAACCAATAATATCAATTAATAAAGAGGGCGCATATTATACTTATGCAAAGGCAAAAGGAAAAAAGAAAGCTACAAGTAAACTTGTAGATATTGCAAGAGAAGCTCTTGCAATATCTCCTTGTAAAGTTTGGATTATGCACGGTGGCGCTTATGAAGAAGCAAAGATCTTTTCTGACACAATTGCTGGTCTTCAAAATATTACAAGATTATCCTTTGGAGAAATTAGTCCAGTGGCTGGAGTTCATACAGGGCCTGGATTACTTGGACTTGTGATAGTAAAAGAACCCCTCACTAAAAACTAAATAAATATATATAATAAAAATACATTTTAAAACAGAAATTACTAAGGAGTGGTTATGTTGGAAATTCAAGATATAATTTCAGGAGATTTTTCTGCATATCCTGAAGAAACACAAACTTTTATGAAAAAATATACTGAAAAGCTACGAGAAAATATAAAAGAAGAATTAATAAAGGATATATCATATAAGATGCTTAAGGATATAGATAAAAGTAAAGATTATTTCATAAGTGTTTTAACTGATATATTGGACAATGGATATAAGGGCTTTAGTAAATTGTCTACTCAGTCACTTATAGACACATATTTAGAACGTAAAAATGAAGAAGACTTTTTTATTTTGTTAGAAAAAGTTAATGAACAAGTCTAATATTATAATCACTTTTTAAATTTTCTATAAAACAAAAAGTCCATTAAAATCTTAAGGTTTTAATGGATTTTATGGTTTAATATGAAAAGGTTTTTATTTTCAAACAATAACAGCGCTTTAGTACTTAATTGATAATTCTCCACTTAAAATTGTGTCTTTAACTTGGTTCCAAGTAGCCTCAATTAAAAGATTTACTTTTAAGCTTGTTTTATAATTAAATGAAATCTCTTTATCATGTACCACATGATAATTTTCATAAACCACTAAATTTTTTCTAGCTTTATCTTTAATTTTAATTGTCCATTCTCCCGTTTCAGGCTGAAAAATTTTTGCTGTAATCATTAAAGTTGACCAAAACGCGGTGCTTACCCCAGTTTCGTAAAAGCCTTTTCCATCATGAATACTTATTTCAAAAGCTTGTTGAATATTGTCACTGCTACTTGTTGCTGCTTCTTCTGTTAATTCAATATTTTCATTTTTTATATTATTAATTAACTTTTTCATATATTTTCTCCTTTTTATTATTCTCATCGAATGTTAATTTTCTAAGATAAATTCATTATATTTTATTATACGTAAGTATATAAGAAATGTTATTATTAATGTTATTTATTATTTTCAAAGAATTAAATAGTAAAGAATGATATAATTATATTTTAAATTATATATTGAGATTCACGATTAAAGCAAAAGAAGGTGGAAGTAATGAGTGATAATAAATATTTACCTATTAGTAAGAAAGATATTATAGATAGAGGTTGGACTGAATTAGATTTTATTATAGTTACTGGTGATGCTTATGTAGATCATCATAGTTTTGGAACTGCAATCATTTCAAGAGTTCTTGAAAGTGAAGGTTATAAAGTAGGAATAATAGCTCAACCTGATTGGAAAGATATAGAGGATTTTAAAAAATTAGGCAAACCAAGGCTTGGATTCCTAGTTAACTCTGGGAATATGGATTCTATGGTTAATCATTATACAGTAAGTAAAAAAATAAGAGAAAAAGATATGTATTCCCCTGGTGCAAAGATGGGCCTAAGGCCTGACAGAGCAACAATAGTTTATTGTAATAGAATAAGGGAAGCATATAAAAATGTTCCTGTTGTTATTGGAGGAATAGAAGCAAGTTTAAGGCGCTTCGCACATTATGATTATTGGAGTGACAAAGTAAGGAAATCTATGCTAATTGATAGTGGAGCTGACCTGTTAATATATGGTATGGGAGAAAAACAAGTCGTTAAAATTGCAAAAGAATTAAATGAAGGTGTAGATATAAAATTCATTACTCAGGTACCTGGAACATGTTATGTGGTAGATAATATTGAAAATATATGTGACTACATTGAAATAGAATCATATAAAGAGGTCTGCAGAGATAAAAAGAAATATGCACAAGCCTTTAAAATACAATATGATCAGCAAGACCCTATTAGGGGAAATGGTATAATTCAAAAACATTCTAATAAGTATCTTGTGCAAAACAAACCAGAAATGCCCCTTACTAGAGAAGAATTAGATACTGTTTATGGCCTGCCATATGAAAGAAATTATCATCCTATTTATGAAAAGCTCGGTGGAATACCTGCTATAGAGGAAGTTAAATTCAGCTTAGTTAGTTCAAGAGGATGTTTTGGTAGCTGTGCTTTCTGTGCCATAACCTTTCATCAAGGCCGAATTGTGCAAAGTAGAAGTCAAAATTCAATAATAGAAGAAGCAATTCAAATTACAAAACTCAAGGATTTTAAAGGGTATATTCATGATGTAGGAGGGCCTACCGCTAATTTTAGGCGACCTGCATGTGATAAACAATTAAAAGTAGGGGCTTGCATAGATAAGCAGTGTTTGCATCCAAGCCCTTGCAAGAATTTAAATGTTGATCATATGGAGTATTTAAATTTACTACGATCGCTTCGAGAATTGCCGGATATTAAAAAAGTTTTTGTGCGTTCAGGGCTGCGTTATGATTATATTATGGCAGATAAAAATGACACCTTTTTTAATGAACTAATTAAGCATCATGTCAGCGGCCAACTAAAAGTTGCACCAGAGCATGTTTCTCATAAAGTTTTAAAATTCATGGGGAAACCAGCAGGTAAAACTTATGATAAATTCAGGGAAAAATTTTATAAGGCTACTGAAAAAATTGAAAAAAAACAATATCTTATTCCTTATTTAATGTCTAGCCACCCAGGATGTACAATAAGTTCAGCAGTAGAACTAGCAGAATACCTTAGGGATACTAATTACCAACCTGAACAAGTTCAAGATTTCTATCCAACTCCAGGAACACCATCAACAACCATGTTTTATACGGGACTTGATCCAAATACCCTTGAAGAAGTTCATATACCTAAAACTAAAAATGAAAAAGCTATGCAAAGGGCATTGCTTCAATATAAAGATCCTATGAAATATGATTTAGTATTATCAGCTTTAACAGAGGCTAATAGAGAAGATCTCATTGGTTATGAACCTAAGTGTTTAATAAAACCAAGAAGCAAAAAAAATAAGGAACATTTAAATAACACAAATATAAACCCAAAACAACAAAATGGCAAAGATAAAGGGAAAAATATAAAAAGTAAGAGCAAAGATACTCCGATAGATAAAAACTTTAAAAAGAAAAGTAAGCCCCTAAGCACCCAAGACAGAGCAAATTATGGAAGCAGACAAGATAATAAAAATAAGGCAAAGAACAAAAAAAGAAAATAGAACGTTATAATAAATACCTACATCCACGCCGTGGATGTAGGTATTTATTACAATTCTGTTTTAACTATTTTGCTTATACTTTCTTCTTCAACCAGTTCACTTTTACTGAAACCCTTTTTAAAATATCTGATTTGCTTATATTTAATTCCATTCATTTCAAAATCTAAAACATCAATTCTGTCGCCTTTGTAAATAACAGCCTTTTTATTACCTTTTAAAAATATGTGTACTTCCATAGTTTTATTTATTAGCTGCAAAGCAGCTACTCCTTCCTATTTATTTTTGATTTATTAAGGCTTTTGTTTAAGCATTTTCAAAATTATATATTACTATTTAAATTATAATGCCATTATTTATATTTATCAAGGTTAAGAAGCAACAATTTAATAGAAGCTAGGACCTTCCTTCTGAAATGTCGTTAACCATTTAATTATTAATGAATATAATATAAATAAAACTAATGATTCAGATATCTTTTTATTAAAAATTCAATATAGACTTACTTAGAAAAGGAGATAGTACAATGATTTGTAAAGAGTATTTGTTGGATACCAATATAATTATAAAAATGTGGAATAAATATCCTACCTTGCTTGATACTATTGAAAATATGAAATGTATTAATTTTAAAATATCTGAAGATATAGCTGGAGAATTATCAGTGAAAGAGTATGTAAAATTCAATGAAGACTTTATACTCTCTAATAAATTTTTAAAATTATTAGGACATATTATTACTAATAATGGTCATACTTTTATTGAAGAGTGTGTAGGTCGTGATTTTATTAAATATGAGCAGAATAAAAATATATATTTAGTTAATGGAGATAAAATTTCTATAAATGACTATAGTTTAATTGATATTTGCAAGCAGAATGAAGACTACATCCTTGTGACGGATGATAAAAAACTAATTCGAAGCGCAAAAATTATATTAGATTCTTCAAGGGCAATAAACTTTCAAGAATTTCTAGATGAGTTAAGAGAATTAAATGTATTATAATAATACACTAATATAAGAGGCTGCTCCTTTAGTGGATTACAGCCTCTTATACTATTTTGATGTTCACTTATTTAATGGTTTCTTCTAAATACTGTTTGAATTTAAGATTCCACAACTTATAGATTTCAGGATTTTCATCACTAACTGTTGATAAAAATTCATCAACTACACCTAAGTTGTTTAGGCCTTTCATTAGATGTCTGGGGTAAATTACATTTTTAGAATAATTGTTTTTAGGATCGATTACATTAATCGAAAAATCATCCGTTAAGTATAAATCTTTACACCTAATATCTAGTCTTTTAAATTTAAGCTTCTTAAATTCTGCAATAAGTTTGATTATGTTGAGTGATATTTTTTTGTTTATACCATGCTTCTTGATATACTTATCTAACCGCTCTCCGCATGCATAATCTCGTACAATGTAGTAGGCACCATGTTCATAAACTCTAGGGAAGTATTTACTTCTTCTAGTTTTTATGAGAATATTATATTCACCCTCACAAACTTTCTTATCTTTAAAAATTTTAATTACTTTTTTGCCTGGAAGTAAATAAACTATTCCATTATGACCCGAACCTAAAAATTCTGATTTTCTAATCATTTTTTCAACCCTACTATTTAATTGAATATAATAATTTTTGTCCTCATTCATATTAGCATCTTCTTTATAAGAGATATTACTATATTATATGATTAAGTCCTGTAAATATTTCCTGAATAAAGATGAATAATATAGGTATTTCATTAATAAAAATAAACTAAGCTAGCCTTGATTAATATTATGTTTAATAATATAATGAGCATAGAATATTTTTAGAAATTAGGAAGTGAAGTTTTAATGTCTGTAACTATAAAAGAAGTGGCTAAGCTAGCCAATGTATCGCCATCCACAGTTTCAAGAGTAATTGCGGATAATCCGAAAATTAGTGACGCCACAAAAGATAGGGTTTATAAAGCAATGAAGGAAATAAATTATCATCCTAATGCGATAGCTAGAAGTCTGGTCAGCCAAACAACAAAGACTATAGGACTTATTTTACCTAATACTGATGAAGATTTATTTGTTAATCCTTTTTTCATTCAAGTTATGAGAGGCATAAGTCACTATGCTCAAAAAAAAGGATATTATATCATGTATGCTTATAGCAGCAATGAAGATCAAGAGGTTGAATACATATCAAGTTTAATGAATAGTAGAAGGGTTGATGGGATTATTTTACCAACAGTAAGGAAGGATGACAAATGTGTTGCTTATTTAAAAGAAGCAGATTATCCTTTCGTAGTAATAGGTAAACCCGAAAGTACCGAAGGGGTTTTATGGGTTGATAATGATAACATTAACGCCATGTACAATGTTGTTAATACGCTTATACAAAAGGGTGAGAGAAAAATTGCATTTATAGGAGGTTCTCCTATGCTTAATGTAACTATAAATAGATTAGAAGGTTACAAGATGGCTCTTAAAAATATCGGAGTGGAAATAGACGAAAATATGGTACAATTAGGAGAGTTTACAGAAATTAGTGGTTATAATGCTATGAAAAAAATTTTAAATACTTCTACCCCTACAGCTGTTGTCACTACTGATGATTTAATTGCCTTTGGTGCATCCAAAGCTATAAGTGAAATGTCAGAGCGTCATATTTCGATTGTTGGATTTAACAACACGCCACTCGCAGCTTATAGAAAGCCCTCGCTATCTTCAGTGGATATTAATTCTGAAGAATTAGGCTATTTTGCAGTTAAGCTGTTAATAAACAAATTAGAAAACGAAAAAGGGTCAATATACAATTATATTATTGAGACAAAATTAGTTGAAAGGGAATCAACTAAATAACTATAACTTTTTAGGATTATTTTTCATGCGTACTACATATTATGAATAAAGAATCACTTACTCTGTTTTATACCTATGCAAACGCATGTCCTATTTCATAAAATGTCTAACAGCATTTTACAATAAAGTCCGTCATTTTTATATGTGGGTGTTTATTGCCCTAGAAAAAAAGAACTTCAGTTGGAGTATAAATATCCTCCTGACGCCGTTAGTACATTTTAAAAAAGATGTACTGCTCTGCAGGTGATGATTTAATGGATTTTTAAGGAGAGAGATTGATGATGATAAAAATATTAGAAAACCCAGAATTCACATACTATGGGAATGATTTAGGCGCAGTTTATACTATTGAATACACCACATTTAAGGTTTGGGCACCTACTGCTCAGAAACTTGTAGTAATAGTGTATGAAACTCCCGATGATGACTTAGGACAAAAATATGAAATGAACAAGGAAGAAAAAGGAGTTTGGGAATTTAAACTTAAGGGTGATTTTAAAAATAAATACTATAATTATTTAGTATCAGATGGTTCCGAGGAAAAGGAAACACCAGATATATATACTAAAGGATCAAGTGCTAATGGTGAAAAGGGTATGATTATTGATTTTACTTCTTTAAATCCCCCTAATTGGGATAATCATAAAAAACCTTTACCAATTAATAGAACCGAGGCAGTAATATACGAAATTCATGTTAGAGATTTTTCAGTATCACAAGATTCCGGAATGGAAAACAAAGGGAAATACTTAGCGTTTTGTGAAAAAAACACCAAAACTTCAAAGGGTGTTGTTACAGGACTAGACCACCTTAAAGATTTAGGAATAACTCATGTTCATTTGATGCCTGTTTTTGATTTCAAAAGTGTGGATGAAACTAAGGGTGGATATAATTGGGGATATGACCCTTATTTATATAATGTTCCAGAGGGTTCTTATGCTACGAATCCCTATGATGGTACTGTGCGAATTCGCGAGTTTAAGATCATGGTTCAAACTTTGCATGAAAATGGCATCAGCGTAATTATGGATGTTGTATATAACCACACTTTTACAACCGGTAACTCACCAATGGATATCTTGGTGCCTGGCTATTATTATAGAACAGATGGCGAAGGCAACTATACTAATGGTTCAGGCTGTGGAAATGAAACAGCGTCAGAGAAACCAATGATGAGAAAATTTATAGTTGATAGTGTTAAATTCTGGGCACGAGAATACAAGATAGATGGTTTTAGATTTGATTTAATGGCGCTTCATGACATTGATACAATGAAAGAAGTAACGCTACAAGCAAAAATTATTAATCCGAATATTATTATTTATGGTGAACCATGGACAGGGGGAACATCATCATTACCATCTTCTATGCAGCTTAGAAAAGGTAGCCAAAAGGGTATGCAAGTGTCTGTATATAATGATGCTCTAAGAAATGCAATTAAGGGAGATAATGATGGTATCCAATCAGGGTTTGTAAGTGGTAGGGTAGGCCTTGAGGTAGAAATTAAAAAGGGGATTGTTGGTGGCATTCAATATAACAATGAAATATATGATTTCTCGCAAGATCCTGGAGAAACAATAAACTATGTAAGTGCTCACGATAATTTATGCTTATATGATAAATTTGAAAAAAGCAATTCTAATAATACTCCTTTGGAAAGAGAAAAAATGAATAGATTGGCTTTATCTATAGTCCTTACATCTCAAGGAGTGCCTTTTATTCAAGGTGGAACAGAAATACTAAGGACCAAACAAGGAAATCATAATAGCTATAACTCTAGTGACGCTGTGAACGAAATACTATGGAGTAGAAAAGCTGAGTTCCCAGAAACCTATGAATATATTAAAGGGCTAATCTCTTTAAGAAAAAGCCAAAAAGTTATGACCTTAGACAATGCTTGTGAAGTAAGAGAATCCTTGATATTCCTTGATTCGCCTCGCAACTGTGTAGCTTATGAATTAACTTCCCCATTCAAAGATGGTTATAGTAAATTAATTATAATTCATAATGCTAACAAAGAAGAAATAAAAATAATTTTACCAGATACTAAAGAATGGTCTATTATAGCAAACGAATATGAAGTTGATAAAACAGGGGTAAGTAGAGGCATTAAAACTTGTATTAATGAGGTAAGTGTACCTTCTCTTTCTACCTATATATTATGTAAATAATCATTAAAAATAAAACCTAAAGGTTGTCTTGTTGGATAACCTGAAAATACGTAAGTTTATAATTAATATATACAAAAAACCTGCATCCTTATAGAAATGCAGGTCTTTGTATTTTATTCCAATTCATATGAAGAATTATTCATTACTTTGATATATCACCAAAACCTAAGGCTCTATCTCAATATAAGCTATTGCTTTCTTATTAAACAAATATTTTTTACCCATAGAATTAACTTCATGAGGCCTGGAGTTTTCAAAATTATAAAACCAACTTTTAAACAGATCACATTCAGATTGTTTTAAATCAAATAGTTCCGTATCACCGCTAATAAAAGAAATCGTTAACATTATAAACACTCCTTTTTAATTACATTCTCTCTACTAACACATATTCTCTACTTAAAAGAAATTTCCTCTATTTATAGCATTATTTATTTTAAAATATTCATTAGAGATTAAGAACTTGGTAATACTCCATAATATAACTTTAAAGTAAAAACTTATAAATTGTATTTTAATAAAAAAAGAAACCTACACTAGAACGTCAATAGTGACAGATTTGCTTTTTTGTTGTTAGTCTAAACATTCTAAACATTCATTAATTACATCTTCTGTAATTTCAACTAGTTCGTCTTTTCTCATATAAACACCTCCTTGCTATTCTATGAGAGCACATGAAACAAATATTAATTGCTTTGCTTCCTTAGAGTGATTTGAAATACCGCTAAAACAAATTAGGATATGTTATAAGCGTTATCAGTACGTTATTCAATATAATTTTAATAAGGGATTCATTAAGAAATTTCAGAGTGAAAAGGGTAAGAATTTAAGAATTGGAATTTTAAAATTCAGGTCTTCTCTTTTGCTAAGTGTTTTAATGATCCGACTTTGCATGTATTTGCAGATATTCTATTTTTACTAGGTAACTTTATTATTATATATCATTTCGGTTAGAAATGCAAGGGTATGATCTATAATAAAAGTTAAAAGTCAATTTACAATAGTAAATTGACTTCAAACTATTAGTTTTTATTTTGATATAATGGCTTGGACTCTTCCTACCTGGCCATCTTCTAGCATAACTTTTATACCTCTTGGGTGTACTGCAGAGTTGGTTAACAACCTTTTTACTACACCTCTGGTTAGTTTAGTTGTTCTTTGGTCTTTTTTTAATACAACGTCTACTGTAATACCTATTGGTATATTATTTCTTATTTGTCCTCTGTTATCACTTTGTGTATTCATGAGTTTGTAGTCTCCTTCATTAAAATTACTTTAAAGTATATTTTTAATCTAGTAAAAATCGTATTTTTGTAAGCTTTACATACAAATAATACCCTAATTACCTCTTACTTGTCAAAATATATTTCAACCTGTTAATTCTTCAATGATTAGAATATAAACTAAAAGTATAGAAAGGTAGACGAATAAATTTAATTTGTAAGGAAACTATATTGTAGAAAATACTTTTTTAAAAAGGAGAAATAGGAATGCTAAAATCGTTACTATTCATACCTGCTAATCTTATAAATCCAATTATATCCTCTGTCTCCATTATAATTGGCGCTATTTTAGGCGGTGTTTTTAGTTGGTTCATAAATAAAAATTCTACTAATATTGCAATTGAGAGGGAAAGCAAAATTGAAAAAGCAAATAGAGAGCATCAGAAGCAAAGTAAATCTTTAAGGCTCAGTGAATATGCTGCTATTATTCAATTAGATATATGTACCACTTTATTTCAAAGTTTAAGAATGTTGAAAGAAATTGATGATAAGAATAAAATTAGTATTTATCCTATACCTATGAACTTTAAATATGCTGAAGCTATTGTAGCTTTAGATAAAATTTTCAGTTTAAAAGAAATGAGCTATATTTATCAATTATATGGAATTATAGAAAAATTGAATAATGATATAAAAGGGTATCATTGTGATGAAATACATTATACATTAATAAAAGGAGATTTTGAGACGTTTATTAAAAAGATTTACGGAAACAATTTCTCAAAAGCATTAGCCTTTGATATCGATAAAGCAACCTATGAAAATTTGTATGATAATGAAATTATAAAACCAGGATATAAAAATGTACTTATTAAGTTAAACAGAATTACTTATTAATTGCTATGTATATGAAAATCTAAAAATATTTTACAGACTAAATGGCATTTTAATAAAAAAGTATTGTTATCTTTCAATATTATATTGAATTTTTACAAGAATTGAGATAAACTGATTAGTAGGGAAAACAACAAGTTGAGTTTGAGTGTAGAAAATAAAAATGTAGAGATTATGAATTGAAACATAAATTCTATAGGATCTAACATTCTTTGATTTGATGCCAAAGGAGGAAAAATTTATGTCAAGTAATAATATTGAAATGATGAAAAAACTTATCGAGGAAAAGAAAAAGAAAAGTTCTGAGCAAAGTGGTCTTTCAAGAGCTGATAAAGTAATCGGAAAATCAAAAAAAGCAGCAAGGAGCACTAAAAAAACTGGTGGTTTATTTGATAAATAGGATTATATTATTAATGGGACCTTGTTTCGATAATATATTTATACGATAATACTAAAATTAAATTAGTAATGGTTAAAATAAATGAGCTCTTATTTTTAGAGGCTCATTTTTTATGTTATTATTTTAATACATTAGTTTAAAATCCAATTTGAAATTTACAAATGGAGGAATGTCGTTAAAAATTAGATAGGTAAAAAAATTAACACTTTATTAAGCATACTATTAAGTATATCAAAATATTTATACTATATAAAGAATAAAACGCTATATTCAAAATAGGAGGATTTTATGATATATCTTGATAATGCTGCCACAAGTTTTCCAAAGCCTGTGGCAGTTTATTCCGAAGTGTTAAGATGCATGGAGAATTACGCTGCAAATCCTGGTAGGGGTTCGCATGATATGGCAGTTGAGGCTTCATCTAAAATTATGGATACCAGGCAAGAGATAAGTGAATTCTTCAACATCCCTGATTTATTAAATATTATTTTTACATGTAATGCTACCCAGGCTCTGAATATAGGTATAAAAGGAATCTTAAAGTCAGGAGATCATGTTATTAGCTCAATAATTGAACATAACTCAGTTCTTAGACCATTAAATTATCTAAGTGAAAAAGGGATAGCATTTACCCTTCTTGGTGTTAATGAAAATGGATATTTGAATATGAATAATTTAAAAAGAAAAATACGTAGAAATACCAAAGCAATAATAATAAACCATACTTCCAATGTATTAGGAACCGTTCAAGATATAAGAGCTATAGGGGAAATCGCGAAACAATCAGGAATAATATTCGTGGTTGATGCATCCCAAAGCGCTGGTGTTATCCCAATAGATGTAGTACGAGATAATATTGACTTATTAGCTTTTCCGGGTCATAAAGGATTATATGGTCCCCAGGGAACAGGAGGCTTATATATAAGAGAAGGGATTGTACTGGATTCGTTTATTCAAGGTGGCACTGGAAGTGAGTCCTTTTCTATGAAGCAACCTAACTTTTTACCTGATAGATTTGAAAGTGGAACCTTAAATACGCCAGCAATAGCAGGACTATGCGCAGGTATAAGGTTTATTAGAAAAGTCGGAATAGAAAATATAAGAAAGCATGAGATAATGCTCGTAGAATATTTAGTAAAAGAATTGTGTAAATTATCTTATGTTAAAATTTATGGAGGATGCGATTATAATAACAGAGGAGCTGTAGTTTCTTTGGCTATAGACGATATTGATGTTTCTGAAGTGGGATATTTCTTAAATAAAAAAGGAATAGCTGTGAGGACCGGGTTTCACTGTGCACCACTAATACATGAAATACTTGGCACAAATCGTAAAGGTACAGTTAGAATAAGTCCAGGATATTTTAATGATTTAGAAGATATTGAAAAACTTATTAAAGCTTTAAAGGATATACATGAAAAAAGGCCCTTTTTATAGAGCCTTTTTTATCTGTTATAGTACTAACAGCAATGACGTTTGTTTTGGTTTTCTACTACTAAAGCTGAAAGTGTTGGATTGTTAATTATAGCTTCTCCATCGCCGTATTTAGGGGTAGTTACAACTACAGAATAGGTGCAGCAATCATCTTTATCACAGTCACAATCACAATCACAATCACAAACTATGAAAGTAAATGTATCAGTCGTATCCTTCGAATGTTTCTCTCTAAAAAATGTCCATACAGGTCCAATTTTGATTGCATCTTTTTCACCTTTACATTTCTTAAACACTTGGAAATTAAGAGTTAAATCATTATAACCATAACCAGAGACAGAATCAGTAGCAGGATCAGTAACAGAATTACGACTATAACCATAATAAGGTTTAGCAACTATATTGCTTGCAAATTCAAGCTTAATGCATGGATCACAAAAATGCTTAGTGTTTAAAGTAAGATTGATAACTGTATCCTTAGTACCGTCATTCCCTAATTTGACTGTTATTGGAGATGCAGTTTTACACTTTAATAAAACTTCAGCTTCTTTTTCTTTTTTACAGCAATCATTTCTTTCATCGTGTCTTCTATCGCAATCATCTCTTTCATCGTGTCTTCTGTCGCAATCATCTCTTTTATCGTGTCTTTTACAACAAACCTCTTTTTCATCTTGACAATTACCTTTTGACATTGAATTCATATATTAATTCCTCCTAAATTTTAATTCGTTATATCTAGTAAAAGAATTCTAAATGTACTGTTTACGAGGTCGGATATCTTAGAATTCTCATATTACAATATATGAGATAGGCCTATAAATGTTCTAATTATTCGTAATTTTTCTAGAATTTACTTACTCATCATCTTCACATTCATCATCAAATAAAGGTCTAAGCTTTTGATCTGGGAAGAATTTTGGAACTGGTGCGCGATCAAATTTTTCACAGGCATCTTCTTCACATTCCTCTTCGCATTGACAAGGCACAGGACAATAACCGTATGCAGGAATTAATAATTGAACAATTAGTTCACATTTTACAATAAGATGGAATCCTAAAGTTATATCTAAAAAACTATGACAGTCATCATCTTTACAAAAAACTCCATCCAAACATTCTGCTACCAATTCAAGTTTTATAATTTCAGAATCAAGATCCTCGGATTTACCAGGCATAAAGCTAGCAGATATTTGGGCTATTGAATCTGGGCAATAGAGTTTCGAAATAACTTCTGAACGATTAATTTCATAAAACTCGCATTTAGTCTCTCCATCACAATTTATATAATCTGCATAAAATGAAATTCTAAAGCAAATTAATACTTTCTTGTAACTAGGATTTTTCTTTAGTGGAATTTTCTCTACCGAAATAAGTTTAAGTTGAAAATCCCTACATCCTGTAAATATTTTCGGGTTACTTAGGGAGTCGCTTCTTAATTCTTCATCTGTATCCACCGTATCTTGTCCGCAAGAATAAACTAAACATCTTTTAATTAGGCACTGGTCAAAAACTTTTGGGATTTCAACGCAAACTAGTTCTGATGGATCAGGAAGGTGCCCTTGTTTGTTAATAATACCAGGTCTTGCAATAAACTCTTCACGAGTAATAGCCATAAATTATCCTCCTTTATTATGTTAAGTGATACACTTTTAATTCGTGTTCTCTATATTATAGTATGCAGGTGGTTATAAGTTGTGAATGATATTTTTATTGATTAAAATTTATATATGGAGATTTAGAACTAACTCTGTAAACAATATCAAGCCTCAGTACGTCTACCATTTGTACTGAGGTTTGGTTTCAACACTTAAAAAACTTTAGTTGCTTTGTGTTTTTTTATTAGAATTCACTTATTTATCAGATTCACTTTCATCATCTTCACAGTCATCATCAAATAAAGGTCTAAGCTTTTGATCTGGGAAGAATTTTGGAACTGGTGCGTGATCAAATTTTTCACAAGAATCTTCTTCACATTCCTCTTCGCATTGACAAGGTACAGGACAATAACCATATGCAGGAATTAATAATTGAACAATTAGTTCACATTTTACAATAAGATGGAACCCTAAAGTGATATCTAAAAAACTGTGACAATCATCATCTTTACAAAAAGCTCCATCTAAACATTCTGCAACCAATTCAAGTTTTACTATTTCAGAATCAAGATCCTGAGATGAACCAGACACAAAGTTAGTAGATATTTGCGCTATTGAATCTGGACAATATAATTTTGATATAACTTCTGTACGATTAATTTTGTAAAACTCGCATTTTCTCTCACCGTTACAATTTATAAAATCCGCATAAAATGAAATTACAAAGCAAATTTTTACTTTCTTATAATTAGGATTTTTCTTTAGTGGAATCTTCTCTACTGAAATAAGCTTTAGATCAAAATCCCTACATCCTGTAAATGTTTTTGGATTATCAAGAATGCCACTTCTTAATTCAGCATCTGTATCTAGCGTATCCGGTCTGCAATCATAAACTAAACATCTTTTAATCAGGCACTGGTCAAAAACTTTTGGAATTTCAACGCAAACCAGCTCTGATGGATCAGGAAGGTGTCCTTGTTTGTTAACAATACCGGGTCTTGCAATAAATTCATCACGAGTAATAGCCATAAATCATCCTCCTTTTATGTCAAGGGATACACTTCTAATGCGTGTTCTCGATA
Organism: Clostridium sp. CM036; assembly: GCF_055081135.1. NCBI lineage: Bacteria > Bacillati > Bacillota > Clostridia > Eubacteriales > Clostridiaceae > Clostridium > Clostridium sp. CM036. Next base: position 741,873 of record NZ_CM143652.1, read on the forward strand.
TTATAGTATGCAGGTATCTAGAAGGTGTGATTGGTATACTTGTTTAGTAATACAAATAGTTCCTAAGTGTTAATTTTAAATTATCTAATACTATATTATGTAAATACTTTATATATGGCTTTTAATATTAATTTTTAGGTCATATATTACTTTGGAATAAAATATAATTTCTATAAGGAGATGAGTAATATGAGGATATGTAGTCCATGTTTATTTTATGATAGTGAAGATCATATATGGAGCTTCTATGTAAATGATGATAGGAATTTAATGTACAGTATTATGTATGATGAGAATAAATGGACTAAGGAAAACAAAATTGACAATGAAGTTATTGATTTCACCGTTAATTTTGATATAGATAACAAAATTTACATTATATATAGTGTTGGAGCTAGTGATCTTAAGTATTGCGAATGGGAACAGAATAAATGGTTTGGAAAAACCATTTATAGTTTTGAAAATGAAGGCTATGAGATGACTGAATTAAATGTTATTACAATTGGTGAACAAATGCATATATTTTTTATTGGTAAAAATAGCATAAAGAGAATCCAATGTTCTTTAGTGCATTTGTGCTTAAATAAAAATGAAAGTTTATTTAATACAATAGATACCATACCATTTCTAAAAGAGGTATTCTGCCATTACCAGGTACAAAATTTAGAAAATGGTGATTTATCCCTAGTATTTATTAAGCATGAAAAAAATGAAATAGTAATTAATTTCACAGAATACAAAAACAATAACTGGAGTATTCCAAGAAGATTATATGGTATTATCGGCAATAGCATTAATTTTTGCTCATTATTATATTTAAATAAAATAAATATAATGAATCTGTCTAAAGAGGGATCATTGCATTTTATAGAACATGTATTAATTGAACCTGATGGAAAAATGAAAAGCTATAAAATTCATGAAAGTTGTGATAAGCCCACTAATTTATTGCTAGTTGAAATTAGTGGAGTCCTTTGGGCGATATGGAGTGAAGGCAAAAACATTCTAACTTCTTCATATATAAATCAATGGAGTGAACCGAATAAAGATTACACCCAATTAAACAATGAAATTTCACTGTATAAATTTTTATCTTTAAGTAAAAAGCATAGTAATATACAGTGTAAATATATGATAGGAACTAATCCTCCTGAAATAAATTTATTATTACCTCAATGCAAAGATAATGACTATAGAGATGACTTTCCAAAACTAAATAAAGTAGCTCCTGAAACTAAATTAGATTCTAATGCGAAAAAAAACAAACTAGATATTCAAGAAGAGATTTTAGCTCTAAAAAAAATTAACAAAGATTTAGAAAAAAAACTAATAGATTTACAAATAAAGTATCAGCAAAAACTAAGAATTCTAGCGGAATCAGATAATAATTTCTTTAAGATTTCAAATGCAAAGAAAAAAGCTGAAGAGAAATTAAATATAATAGCTGAAATACAACAGACTTCTATAAAAAAATTAGAAGTAATGAAAATCGAAAAAATATCTACGGACAGAGTAATAAATGAATTAAAGAATAAATCAGAACAACTTACTAATGAATACGAAGGGTTGAAAAAACAGAAGATGTTCAAAGATGTTGTAGTAAATGAATTGAATAATAAATTAGAGCGACTAACTAGTGAAAAAGAAGGTCTGAAACAAGATCTAAAATATGAAAAAAACATAGGAATTGTAGATAGAATTTTAAAAAAAAGACCGGTCAGATAGATATCACATGAAGAAGATATTTTCATATTATGGATTGGTCTACTAGTTTATCTATGATACAAATTAATTTATAAACTTGATTAGCTATAAGGGAGATGTTCAAGCTATGAAGGTAGAAGTAGTAGAAAGTGAATATTTAGTTGTTTACCCAGGTCATAATGTTGCAACACTTTTGTACCAAAGGCTTTTAAAGAAATCTTGCAAGGTTGAATTAGTATCAACCCCAACAAAAATATCCTATGGTTGTAGTCTATCCATCAAATTCAAAGAAGTCTATATGAATATTGTTAGCGATGAAATTCGAAAGATTAATATAAAAGCAAAAGGCGTGTACAGGATCGTTAAAAATGGAAAATTTGATAGCTACGAAAGGGTCTAGTTTATATCCAAAGAAATTATTAGGATTTGGAATTTCCAAATCCTTTATAATTTTAGCATATTTTCTATTGTTAAAGCATATTTTCTATTAAGAAAGATAAAGGGTGTGATTGAAATAGCTGAAAATATTAGAAAAAGTTTTTATTTTGTTTCAAACGTTAAAACTGGAACCTTAACTATAATTGATGGTCTTTGCAATACTATATTAAAAGAAATATCTGTAGGAAAAAGTCCATTTAAATTAGCTCTGAAAGATAACAATACCATTAGTGTTGCTTGTGATGTGAGTAATACCATCTCATTTATTAATTATATTACTGGTGAAATAAAAGAAAATATTATTCCCAATAATGGCAACTTTCAAATTGATACCATAAACAAAAAAATATACGTTTCAAATACCTCTGAAGTCACTATATATGATATAAACTTAGATAAGTTACTAGGTCGCATTAAAGGATTATCAGCAATTATTGATTTAAGGCTTAATAAAGAAGGGTCTAAGCTATATGTATTAGATACATTATTAAAGGAATTAAGAATTTATAGTACAGAAAGTTATAGACTTATACATTCATTTAAAAACCTAGGTATAAATCCAACTTATCTTTTAATATCCGAAGATGATAAAACCGCATACATTTCAATGCGAAATAATATATTAAAAATAGATATTAACTCAGAAAAGGTTACTGATTTAATTTTACCTAAGGGATCATTAATTGCTGGAATGATCTTAAAAGACGCTACCTTATACGCATCAAATTTTGGACTAAACAGAATAGAGTTAATAAATACTAATACTAATGAAGCATATGATTTTATTATTACCTCAAAACCTGAACCTACCAGACTTTCTATAACTGACGACTATACTAAGCTCTTGGTAGCTAATAGAAACCGTGAAAATCATGGCGGGATTGATATAATTGATTTAAAATCTAATTCTGTAATTGGTTCAATTCTGATGAATACACTTAATAGCCAGCCCTATGATGTTATTTCACTGAGACTTCCTTATACATATGTTCCACCAGCTGCAATAACTAATCTACAACCAGGCAATCAGATAATAACCATTATAGCAAAAAAAATATTTGCATCATACAATGAAAATCTTAATTTCCCCATCATAAATATAAATTTACCTAAAAATATAAATTCTTCTTATATTTTTGAAAAAATAAAATTTGAACCTGGTATTATTGTAGAGCATTCCGAAATTAGAAGCCTTTTATCTACAACATCTGGGTTTTCAAGTATTAAATTTATTGGAAGAGTTAATTATATAATTGATTATCTTGAAGACAACAAAAATAACAGTATAAATGGATTTTTTGAAAAACCTATAGAAGTTTTTTTAGATATTCCTAAAGACCGTGAATTAAATGAATTTCAACTCAATATTAAAACAATCACTGAACTTACAGATGCTCCAATAATTCTTCATAATGTTATAAGATTTGGTGTAACTACTTTGATGGAGTTAAATATAATAGGTGACGATGAAATATCTATTATTAATTCGAAAGAAACCCCTGATAATGCGGAAGAGCACTTCGAAGCATTCGATGGTTTTAGCGGCTCAATTTTTCCAGATGACACAGTGTTTACTCTTTAAATAAACATTTCAACATATTTGTTCTGCTTACAAGATGATTTCTGCAATATAAACAGAAGTCATCTTTTTTGGGTTACATCTATATATCATTTATAGTGGTTTGATCAGATGCTTTAAGTTTCTGTTATTATAATAATGTGTATCAGCGTGTATTACTTTCCAAAGACAAACCCTTCTGAATTATGTTATAATATTCTAATGTACAGGAGGGGTGATTTTATGAGTAGCATTGCAGGAGAAGGTTGTGAAATATTAGTTCCATTTAATGATAGAAAACCACTAGCGGAAATAGAACGTAGTCTTATTACAACCTTTAGAAAGCCTATTTGGAGAAAATTCATTAAGGCTATAATAGATTATAATTTAGTTTGCGAGGGTGATAAAATTGCTGTAGCTATCTCGGGCGGTAAGGATAGTCTAATAATGGCTAAATTATTTCAAGAGTTACAACTTCACGGTAAATTTAATTTTGAATTAGAGTATATTGCTATGGATCCTGGTTACCATAAAAATATAAAAGAACTATTAATTGATAATTGTAAACATCTAAATATTCCTGTGAAAATATTTGAATCAAGAGTTTTTGATATAATTGATAGTATAGCTAAGGATTATCCTTGTTACATGTGTGCAAAAATGCGCAGAGGTGCATTATATGCAAAAGCAAAAGAGTTAGGTTGTAATAAACTTGCCCTTGGACATCATTTTAATGACGTAGTCGAAACCACTATGTTAAATGTTCTTTATTCAGGAAATTTTAAGACTATGCTTCCAAAATTAAAAGCACAAAATTTCGAAGGTATGGAATTAATTCGTCCTCTTTATTATATTGAAGAACAATATATTGTGGATTTCACTCAAAACAGTGGTATTTGGCCACTAAATTGTGCATGCATGGTGGCAGCTAAAAAGATAGGCAATAAACGTCATGAAATTAAAGATTTAGTTAAAGAGTTAAAGAAGAATTTTAGCGGTGCTGATAAATCTATTTTTAGAGCCGCACAAAATGTTAATATGGATTCTATCTTAGGTTGGCAAAAAAATGGTGAGAATTATTCGTATTTAGACTTTTATGATGAAAATGAAGATTAAAAAATAGTGCTTATTAGCACTATTTTTCAGTTGGTTTTAATTCTTCTATCATAAACTTATCAAAGTAAATTTCCTCTATAAAATTATTTTCGTCAAAACTAGTTTTATGTCTTTTATTGTATTCATTAATATTAGATTTTAGCCAGTACGGTGTTGAAATATCAAATTTGTAACATAACTCTGAAATGCACGCTTTTAGATTTTCCTGGTAATTATCTTCTAGCTTCGACATTGACACTTCATCCATAATAATTCTATTATCTTTGATTAATTTACCCCAGATTTTTAACATGTTTGCCTCCTTGCTTATCTTTGCATATAGATAACAGCTGTTATCTATTATCCTCTTGGTTTAGAAAACATCAGTTGATTAATTGTCCCATAGAGTCGAATATTTTTTGCTAATCACAAGTTTATCATAAATGAAAGCTAAAGTCATGCAATATGTTATGTCCATAAACATAAATAGTAATACAGTATACTAGCCTATTTATATTTATGTTCCTCAATAATATATTGCAAATTTTTATCTTAATTGAAATAGTAAAAATTGATTATTTTCCTTGAATATTGCATATACTCAATTTAAGATATCTTTAAAAAATAACTAGATAGAGCATTTCGATTCTTAAAATAGTTAATCAAATTAATACACCAATATTTGTATGCATTGAGAATAAAACATAGGAGGGGCAACAACATATGATAAATTTAAGTGTAATTCATTATGCATATATAATCATTATTCTAATAATTACAGTTATAATTACACTTAAAAAAGATGTAATACTTCCATGCATTGTGGGCATTTGCGTAATAGGTTATATTTTTACAGGTGATGTTCTAAGTGCTGTTCAGATTATATATAAGGCCGTAGTAGTGTCGGGTAAAGAATTTATTGAAATAGTTGTAGTTATTGCTTTAGTTAATTCAATGTCTAGTTCATTACATGACCTGGGTGCAGATGAATTAATTATAAAACCTATAAGGAAATTAATGATAAATAAAACATTGTCATTTTTTATTCTAGGAATTACGGTTACTGTAACCTCGTGGTTTATTTGGCCCACACCTGCAATAGTTTTTATAGGTGCTTTAATGGTGCCTGCAGCAATAGAATCTGGATTGCCACCTGTATGGGCCGCAGTTGTTTTATGTTTATTCGGAAATGGAGTTGCTTTATCAAGCGATTTTGTTCTTCAAGCAGCACCATCAATAACCGCTAAGACTGCAAACTTGCCTAATGCATTAGGAATTATTAAAGAATGTCTTCCCTTTTGGGGTATAATGAGTATAGTTACTATAATTTTAGCATTTATACTTATGAAAAAAGATAAAATCTCTAAAATTATGGTTGATGCAACAATAATTGAAACTAGAAAATTAATACAAAATCATTCAATAGGAATAAAAATAATGGCAATTGTTACCCCTTTATCATTTATAATAGATATCATATTCATTAAAAAATTCAACTTCATAGGTTCAGACTCTACAGCTCTAATAGGTGGTACAGCAGCAATAATAATGATTATTTCATCTATAATACATACTGATTTTAGAACGTCATTAGGAGAGGTTACTAAATATATTAAAAGCGGTTTTACTTTTGGTATAAACATATTTGCACCAATTATAATTATTGGTGCGTTCTTTTTTCTAGGAAGTGAAAGTACCGCAGTTGATATATTGGGTAATGGAGCTAGCGGCCTTCTAAGTGATATAGGAATATATGCTGCAAGCAAGATACCATTATCTAAATACTCAGTTATAGGTATCCAAACAGCAGTAAGTACTCTTCTTGGACTTAGCGGTTCAGGTTTCGCAGGTCTACCGCTCGTAGGCACTTTAGCTAACACCTTTTCAAATACTATTAATATAGACAAGGAAAAGGTTGCGGCATTTGGTCAAATAATTACAATATGGATAGGTGGAGGAACTATAATCCCTTGGAGTGTAGTTGCTGCAGCAGGAATATGTAAGGTTGAACCCTTTGACGTAGCTAGAAAAAATGTTATTCCTGTTATTTGTGGAATAGTTGCTACCGTGCTACTAGCTATGATAATATTATAGTCTAACGACATTTCAGAAGTCTTTGCCGCGGCACCGCAGGTGATGATTTAACCATTTAAAAAATAGAATAATATATTTTAAGGAGAATTTCAAAGATGAATATTCAATGTTTTGGAAGAAAAAAGTGTTTTGACACACAAAAAACTGAACGATATTTTAAGGAAAGAAATATAAAATATCAATTTATAGATTTTAATATTAAAGGACTAAGTAAGGGTGAATTACAAAGTGTGAAACATTCTGTAGGATTAAACAATTTAATTAACACGAAAGCAAAGGATTATAAAAAATCAAATTTACAGCAAATTAGAGGTGAGGAGACCAAAGAAGAAATTTTATTGAAAAATCCTCAACTTTTTAATACCCCTATAGTACGTAATGGAAAGGAAGCCACTGTGGGCTATGTACCAGAGATATGGACAACCTGGGAATAAGGGATATTCAATTAAATAATAAGTCAGTATATTAACAGCTTTGACTTGTTATTTATTTTCATGCCCCTAAATAATATTAAATATGTATTTTAGAAGATATCATTAGATTATCTCCTAAAATACTACAATAACTTATGAATATTAATTTGAATTCGAATGTTTTGATAATCTAGGGATTAATTGTTTAGCTATGATTATAGCTATAATTGCCTTTATAATATCTCCAGGTATAAATGGTATGCAAGCGTATTTAAGAGCTGCATAAAAATTTATATTTTTCCCTAAATAATTCGTAAAAATAAAATAAAAGTAGGGTATCCCCATAAGATACATTACGGAACTTCCTAAAATAACAGAACATATTATTGTAGAAAGAGATTTATTTTTCTCTGTAATCTTGCCAATTACATATGCTACAACAATAAAAGATATTAAAAATCCAAAGGTAGGACTTACTACAGAAGTTAATCCTCCTGTTCCGCCAGAAAAAACAGGTAATCCAATTAACCCCAAAATAAGGTATGTGATTTGAGATAGTGCACCTAACTTGGCACCTAATATAAGTCCAGATAAAAGAACAAAAAAAGATTGTAGCGTTATAGGAACTGGACCTAGAGGTATAGAAATAAAGCCTCCTACTGCCGTTAATGCAGTAAATAATGCAGTAATTATTAAATCTCGTGTAGATAATTTCAAAATAAATTCCTCCCTAAAAAATTATAAATATGATGTCTGAAACATTGTAAACCCAATTAAATTTATGGTTTACAATGATAATATCATGGATTATTTTGAAAGTCAAACAAACTATAGCTAAGAATTTATTATTTAACAGGAGGGTTTAAAATTGTATTTAATTAGTTTTCTTGAATTTATTGAAATTAAAACAAAATTGGCCAGTATGATACCATTTATATTGGGAACACTTTATTCTTTATACCGATATAAAAGCTTTAATTTGAAAAATTTTATTATTATGGGTATCTCACTATTAACATTCGATATGGCTACAACCGCAATTAACAATTATATTGATTACAAAAAAGATTTAAAGTGTAACAGACATAATCATGAAAATAAAAATGGAATCATAAGATATAACATCAAAGAATCCACAGCTGTAGCTATAATTTTTACCTTACTTGCAATAGCAATTTTCTTTGGGATTCTATTAACTTTAAACACTAATGTAGTTGTGCTCTTAATTGGAATTATTTCATTTTTAGCAGGTATATTCTATACATATGGGCCTATTCCAATTTCACGTATGCCACTAGGTGAAGTATTTTCTGGAGTATTTATGGGATTTATAATTCTATTTTTAGCTTGTTACATTCATATATCTGATAGAAATATAATTTCTATAATGTATGTTAGTAATATGTTAAACATCAGCATAAATCTAGTAGAATTGTTTTATATCTTTTTGATCTCCACCCCAACAATCAATGGCATAGCAAATATAATGCTTGCTAATAACATTTGCGATCTTGAAGAGGATATAACAAATAAGAGATACACGTTGCCTTACTATTTAGGTAAGGGGAATGCACTTACCTTATTTAAGACCCTATATTATATTGCATACCTAGATATTATAATTTTAGTTATATTGAAAATTTCACCAGTTTCATCATTGCTGGTAATTTTAACTATAATACCATTGAATAAAAATATAAAATTATTTCACCAAAACCCTATTAAAAGTGAAACCTTCATTTTATCCGTGAAAAATTTTGCATTAATGAACATGACTCACATCATATTAGTATTAATAGCGCTTATATTTAATTGGTAGGTGTCAACTACCAACTACCCTAAAGGGTAGTGGCTTGTAGGAGTAAACAAGTCGGTTGAATAGCCTAAGACTTAACAGACTACGTTATGTGAGAATATATAGGTACTTCAAGATACTTCTCTAGTCTTGAACACTACGGTCTAATTTTAAACATCTCTGATGGTAGGAGAAGTGAGTTAGATATTCAAAACCTTGCATAACATTGGCGAAGAGAACCAACTCTGAAAGGAGGTAGACTTTATGATAGTCTACGTATTAAACAAAATAGGAAAAGCATTAATGCCTACTACACCTAGAAAATCTAGGTTATTGCTAAAACAAAAGAAAGCAAAAGTTGTAACAATTAAGCCATTCACAATTCAATTAATTTTTGGTAGTAGTGGATACAAGCAGGATATTACATTAGGAATTGATAGTGGATATAACAATGTTGGATTTTCTGCTGTAACTGAAAAGAAAGAATTAATTGTAGGTGAATTAACATTACTACAAGGTATGAAAGAAAGATTATTAGAAAAGTCAAGATATAGAAAAATAAGACGTTCAAGATTAAGGCATAGAAAAACTAGATGGAGCAATAGGACAAAATCAAAACCAAAAGGGTGGTTAGCACCTAGTTTACAACACAAATTAGATTCTCATATTAAGTTTATTGATAGTTTATATAAGATATTGCCAATAACTAAATGTATTATAGAAGTTGCGAGCTTTGACATTCAAAAAATGAAGAATGACAATATTAGTGGAGTAGAATACCAACAGGGAGATATGATGGCATTTTGGAATACTAGAGAATATGTACTTCATAGAGATAATCACAAATGTCAAAATCCTAACTGTAAGAACAAAGGCAAAGAACAAATATTAGAAGTACATCATATTAAATTTAAAAGTCATGGTGGAACAGATTCTCCTAGTAATTTAATAACTTTATGTAACAAGTGCCACACTTCTCCTAACCATAAAAAAGGAAAATTCTTATACGATTGGTGTATGGAAGGTAAGAAAGTTAGAGGATTTAAAGATGCTACCTTTATGAGTATGATTAGATGGTATTTAGTCAATAAGTTAAAAGAAAACCATAGTAATATTGAGACAACTTATGGCTATATAACAAAAAATCATAGGATTGAAAACAAAATAGAAAAAACTCATTATAATGATGCTTTTGCTATAGTTAAAGGTATTAACCAAGTTAGAAATTCAAAGATATTTGAGGTTAAACAAGTAAGAAGAAATAATAGAAGTTTAGAAAAATTTTATGATTCTAAATATATTGATATACGAACTGGAGAAAAAGTAAGTGGTGGAGATTTAAACAACGGCAGAAGAACTAGAAATAAAAATTTAAATTCTGAAAATTTACATCAATATAGGGGTAAGAAGCTATCAAAAGGACAGAGAAGAATAAGAAAGGTTAAATATTTCTATCAACCTAATGATTTAGTTAATTATGAAGGAAAAATTTATAGTGTTAAAGGGACTCAAAATGGTGGAGCATATATAAGATTAAACGAAATTAAGAAAGTTCCTAGAGTTGATTTATTAACGCCTTATAAGTTTATGAAAGGATTTGTGTATGGATTATACATCAAGGAATCACAGCAAATACTTGATAATGGTGCATTTAATATTTGTTTGTAAGTATCGCATGCAATTGTTAATTAAATATGGCAATCAAATCAAGCAAATATTGAATGATATTGCCGAAGAAAAACATTTTTGGAATGAGCGTATACTTTGGGGAGATGGTTATTTTGCTTGTAGTATCGGAAATGTAAACAAGGAAATTATTGAAAAATATATTCAAAGTCAAGGATAGTGAGGGCTTACATCCACTACCCTAAAGGGGTAGTGCTCGCAAAGCGTAAATTTACAACGTTAAGCCAGTTATTTACAATTTGATACTATTATTTTAATGTTCTGACTTAGAATTAATATGTAATAGTTCTAACTCAAAAAAATATATAATATCAATATAAAGCATTGATATAGCTAGGGTTTGATCGCTAAATGATAAAGCTCTTATTTTTTTGCTCAAAACCAGTTAGTTAAAGTATAATTATAGTATTGATAACACTAACTAAGCGAGGGATAAAAATGGCAAATGATAAAATGAAAAAAGGAAGCAAAACAGTAGATCCAATAAAAAGTAAAAGAGAAATTCAGGCAGTAAAAAATTATCTGTTTGGGAAAAATTTAAAGATTATACTATATTTGTTGTAGGTATAAATTCAGCTCTAAGGGTAAGTGATATTGTAAAATTAAAATGGGAGGATGTTTTTTATGAAATTGGAGAACTAAAAAAAGAAATTAGGCCAATTGAAAAAAAGACAAGCAAACAAAAAGTTTTTCCTATAAATGAATCTATGAAAAAAGCTCTTTTGGGGTATTTTGAGCATATAGATAAGCCATCTGATGATGAGTATATTTTTAAATCAAGACAAGGAGGCAATAGCCCTTTAAGTGTAAAAATGGCCTGGAGGATATTCAATGACATACAGGATAATGTAAAGCTAAGTACTCATATAGGGACCCATAGTATGAGAAGTGCGACTTGTTTCTAAGTGAAAAGCTTAGACTAATTAGTTGATTGAATTCAAAAATTAGAACTGTTATAACAAAAAGTAGAATGAAAGGGTAACGCCTTGAAATGCTTTCTCTAAGTCTCCGACTAGCGTGGTGGTGAGTAAACACCTAAATGTTAGAAGCTCGGTGAAGTTGGCTGAGAGTACACCGTAAGTAGAAGAAATACCATGCCTACACGAATAGCGAACCAGAGGTGGTCGAGTGTATGATAGGCCGGGAGTCTATAAAATATTTATGGTTAGGATGTTCATAAGAACTGACGAAATTGGGAATGTACGGGTCTTTATGCTGAATACTTAAAAATGAGTATAACACATATGTGTTTGTGAGTGTGGACAAGTAAGATTTTCTTATATGAAAATCCATATAATGTTACAGGCATTATCAAGCTTACAAGACTTATACCAATGACCTAAGGATATATGTAAAGATAGTAATAACGGAACAAGGGAAGCTTGGAATACGGAGGGTTTATTCCCCATGAAGTAGTGATAAGGAAAACGCACGTATAACTTATCTTAATCCAAGTGAAAGTGGTGGCATAAAGCTACAATGGATTCTGTAACGGTCTCCTAGCAATAGCCACTAGACAAATTGTTATTTGAAAATTAAATACTGAATAATTCAAGGTTCTGGTGAGACTAAGAGAAATGAAATACCGTAAGGGGTAGTAATTGACTTGAAGGAAAACTTTAAATTAGAGAAAAGACAGAAACTAAGAAATAATGAATATTATAATATGCAAGACGTATTTGACAATCTGTATAAAGACTCTAAGGAAGGCAAAAGATTTACTAATCTAGTAGTAAACTAGGATTCGCAGTTCAGCTCTGTATAATTAGATTTGCAGGGTGGACCTTGATGGATTTTGAAAATATACCTTATGAAATAATATTGTATATTGCAGAACAATTAAAAATCAGTACTTTTGAATTTCAATCATAAAAGCGACAGCCCACAAGATATGAACATTTAGAAGAAATATTAAAACTATATGGATATAAGAGATTTAAAACTAAAGACAGAGTAACTATTTTTATCCTTGATTATTAATCAGACGAAGATTTCAGAAGAAAAATCCAGATAGGATTGAATAAAGGTGAAGCAATGAATGCACTGGCTAGAGCCATATTTTTTGGTAAATATGGAATGCTTCATGAAAAAGATATTCAAGGACAGTTACAGAGAGCTACTGCTTTAAGTATAATTATAAACTCCATAACTCTTTAGAATACCATGTACTTACCTAAAGCAGTTGAGAAACTTAAGGAAAAAGAAGGAGTTGACAAATCTCTTCTAAGACACGTTTCTCCACTTGGATGGGAACATATTAATTTTATTGGTCAGTATAACTTTGACAATAATTCTGATTACAATTTAATAGATAATATGAGACCTTTGAGGGATATATTACAATAATTTATAAAAATTAGAATTATATTTACCGTAATGATATACTAACAAATAGGTCGTATATGTAAAATATTTAAAAAAAGGAGGAAATGAAATGGCTGAACTAATAACGTTACCATTATTGTTTGAAATGGGTGAAATGAAATTTTATATTTAATCAGTTGTAATTAAAAACAATGATGATTTAATTTTAATTGACACAGGTTATCCTATGTTTTTGTCAGTAATAGAAAAAGCTTTTGAGCAAAATAGGTTGGATATCAGAAATCTTTAACAAGTTATTTTAACTCACCACGACCATGACCATATGGGAGCAGTAAAGGAACTTGTAAAAAAATATCCTTCTGTAAAGGTGAAGTGTTCCGCAGAGTGTTAAACGGCAAATTATAACTAATTGAAACGTCATTTTATTTCTATTATTAATATGTGATTTACGTCAGATTATACCTATAAAATCACTTTATCAATAAGAAAAAATCACTTTATTAATATAATTTCTCTTAGCCGGCAGGCCACTTTTATATAAAAAATGAGTAGCAATAATAGCTACCCAAACATGTTAGGTTAAATCAATATATTCAGCGACAGCTTGTAATGCGTGAGCCACAGTTATGGCATCTACTTTATTCATAATCTCACGTAAGCGTTCAGAGTTCCAAAATAAATCATTTAAGGTAGAAAGATGACAGCCTACATCATAATCAGGAATACAAGCAAAATTACCATAACTTGTTTTGCCTATAACTACAATAAATCTACTTCTACTTTCAATCTTAAGCTCGTAATGACTGCCAAATTTAGTTAATTTAGTTATCATCCCAGACCAGTTTTCTGTTTTTTTGCCCGTTTTCATTGTACACTTAAATTTAATTGGCATAGACAATCCTCCTAAAAAATAATTTACGGTTAACGAAGCGATATTTCATTGGCTGCAGCCATTATTGTGTCCGTGTCAATTATTGTTTTTTCGTGCTGCGCACCTATTATTAAAGACTTTGTTAATATCATATTTAGACGTCTTATAGAACCAGCGCAGCTGCTATATGCAGCTAAAATGGCATTATCATCAATTATTTCAGAAGAAGCACCTGCCAATGAGAGTCTAGAATGAATGTATTCTATAGCCTCAGTCTCTGAAAGTCCTTCAAAATCATAATTTATTATGATCCTTTGCTTTAATGCTTCATGTATCTGTTTTTCTAAGATGTTATTAAGTATAGGGTGGCCTATTAAAACCAGTGAAAAACAATCCTTTGAGTCCATAGAAAAATTCATGAGTAGTTTTAATTCCTTTAATATGTCGTTACTCAAATACTGTGCTTCATCCCATACAAGTATGTAATGAAGACGTTTGTCACTGCTCATGCTTTCCATATAATCTTTTATACTTTTAAACATATCTGATTTACGAGAGGAAGGTTCAAGTCCTAAGGAGATACAAAACTGACGATAAAACTCAGTAGTAGTTACGGTAGTAAGGCAAAGATAAATAACCTTTGCTAAGTTCGGATTGACTTTCTTCGCGAAACATCTAAGAGCAAAAGTTTTTCCAGACCCAGCCGAAGCCGTAAATAATCCAATGCCTCTAGTTTCATTAATATAATCAAGTCTTGATATCATTTCTTTTAAATCCCTTGATATATATGCATCTTTTTCTTTAATGCCTTTTTCAAAAGGGTTTAAGCTCATACCATAAAACTGCTTAAACATATTTAACACCATCCTTTGAATAGTCTATATTAAGTGGGTTTTTACGTTTAGTTTTACCATTTTCAACCTTGTTTGTTTTTCTAATGCTATATTTAATCTTCTCATAATAGATATAACCACTGTCCAGGTCATCAGGTAGATACCGCACTTCAACCTTCTGTTTTATAAATTGCATAGGTACATCATAAGAGGTTTTATCAATGCTTATAGTTGCATCATTATTTACTCTGCGTTGTACGCGATTCATAAAACAATTATCTAGCCATTCACTGTTAGATGCTACTTTCACATGAGCTAAATCGCTCTTATATCTATCAATAGGGCGCTGATTTGTAGAAGAATGAATAGTTATGTTATGCTTATTAATATAGGTGAATAATTCATCATTTAGCTCCGCTAAGGAGGAAATGGATTCTACATCTAAAGCATTTAGCCATCTACTTTTTAATGTCCTGAAATTTCTTTCTACCTTTCCTTTTGATGCTCCATCTCTTACCATTGTGTGGAGCTCTACTATTCCAAGAGAGCCGCATATAAGGCTTAATTGTTCATTTCTGTACGGAGAACCATTATCCAAGTAGATCTTATTGGGAATTCCATACCTAGCTACAGCCTCTTTAAGTACTTTCTGAAAGTTATAAGAATTATCATTGTAAAAGAATCTACCGCCTACTATTAGCCTAGACTTATCATCTATTAGCATAATTACGTACGTCCGCTTACGCTCACCATTTTCAGTTATAAATGGACCGTAACACGTGTCTCCTTGATACATACCAGTTGCAAACTCTTCTTCAAAAGCTTTTCTATCTTTCATGTTGATACATCTAGCAGATTTAAGGTCCTTGTTTTTTATAAACCGCTGAACTGTCGAAATTGATACATCATTTTCTTTAATAAAGCCATCTTCGATGAGTTTATAATATATAAGCGTAGCATTAATTCTAGGGAAGTTGTTTTTTAAAGTGTATATCTGCTCTATGGCTACATCACTTAGCTTTCTGGTTTGACCTATATCGCTACGCGTCTTCGGAAGAAGGGCATCAAAACCAAATCTATTATACTCTGATTCCCAATTAGAAAGCGTCCCCGGGCTATACAAAACTGAATTACCGTTAGGTAATTTTACAGGGTTAATAGAAACACGTCTATAATAAGCAATTTTAGATTGCTCAGTAAAAGTATTATTTATAGCATCTATTAGTGCTAATCTAATAGATGCTATTTCGATTATTTCTTTGTTATTCATTTATCATCACCTCTAGAAAAATGGTATCACATGGGCATTCCAATGACCATTATCGTATTAAGTGGTATGGATAAATTAAAATGAAGAAAATATGGTTATAGTTAAATTATGACGTTCCTTGAAAAAACGATAAACCATTTTGCTTGAAAAATTGTATTATAAAGTTCTCAATTTCATCAAAAGAGCTATTTATGATATGCTGTATAAAACTTAAATTTGAAATAAGCTTTTCCTCTAAAAGGCCAAGCCATAGCTGTTTATGTTCTTTAAACTTCTTTAAAATTCGATAGAATGTAGATATAGCAATTCCATAATGCTCACACATACCTTCCACGGAGCGATATTTATGTACAAGATAGTCATGGATGAGGGATACAGTGAATTTAAAACTAAATGACATATACGGCACAATTACCGAAGGTAGGAGGGCATGGGTATGTCCACAGGATGAACAAATATATCTGAGAATGGTGATCGTATTATCTTGAGCAGTATTATTCCCATAGGTCACAAGATGACGTTTGTAAGAATCAAATGAGGATAATGCATGTTTAGCGCCACAAAATGGACATACTAAAGTCGCTGTATTGACCGTGCTTACATATTTATCAAAGGCAGCTATCTCATTTTTAAAAGAAATTTGATTAAAACACTTGTATAATTGTGAAAATAGTCTTATCATAATAATAGTTTTATAAGAGTTTTTAACTCTTATTTTAAAGGGAGAACGTTGCTTTGGATGGCGGGGGTTCTCCCTTTTCCTTTCTCTAGTTTTAATAATAAGCATAAATTAAGCTCCTGATGATGTCAAGTCATTAGGAGCTTTTGTCATAGAAATAATGTGATTATTAAAAAAGCAATTAATCGCTAGATAATTATTAGTGTTATAGTTATAATTTGACTTAGGAATGCAGTTCCATAAAGCTATATTTTGACGCACTACACGCAGAGCAAATCCCATATGTTTTAGGAAAAAAGAAATCACTTCGATTAGAACAGGCAGAAAAATTGGAGGCAGACGCTGGGTTTATACAAATGATAAAAAGTGTAGAGTATTTGGATTCTGCTTTAGCAGTTACAGATAATGAAATTATATGTAATGGAGTAAAGGTTATTGAAACATCAGGGCATATGCCAGGACATATTTCTATTTATATTGAATCAATGAAAACCTTAATAAGTGGAGACATGTTAATTTCAGAAGGTGGTATATTAGGTATTGCGGATGAACAATTTGTGTTAGATAAAGGGGCAGAAATAAATTCACTAAAGAAAATTGTCAATTTGGATATTGAAAAAATTATATGTTTCCATGGTGGAGAGTATAAAAGCAATAATTTAAAAGAAGATTTAAAAAAAATTATTGCAAAGGGGTATAATGTCTAAGCAATAAATTTCAAGTTGTAGAGTTGATGTAACATAATTTTAGATTCAGTTCTGTCGTATATTTCTTTTAGTGTGACTCAAATCCTACCTTTTTCATTTTTAAGAAATATGTTTAAAATATATTTTAGAGTAATTAAAATACCGATATATTCAAAGAATTCTTTGAATATATCGGTATTTTGGTAATACATGTCTTAACGTATAAAATCCGCGTTTTGCGGTTACTACCCCTATTAGAAAAATATATAAAGGAAAAATTGAATTAATGTCGAATGGTATAAAGAGAAAATAAAGAAAAAAATTTTTAAGGAGGGCAATTGTGAAATTAAAAAGAATAAAAAAAACTAATAAGGGTCTGATAATGTCTTTGACATTAGTTTTAGCTTTTACAAATGTATTTTTTTTATTGCCAAATTTGCAAACGTTTGCACGAAGTAAAACAAAGGTAATTTCTAATGATGTAATTTCAGGAGATGCAATGGGAAGTGATGAGTTTGATAAAAAGTTCTATTATGCTGGAAATGATCTAGGAAATACTTATACTAAGGATAAAACAAGATTTAGAGTATGGGCGCCTACCGCTATTGAGGCTAAACTGGTAGTCTACAAAAATTGGGATGACAAAACTGGTACTGCTATCAATATGAATAAAAGTGAAAAAGGAACATGGGTAGCAGAATTAAAAGGAGACCGGAAGAACATATTTTATACATATAAGGTTAATGTTGAAGGTAAATGGAATGAAGCTGTGGATCCCTATGCTCGTTCTGTTTCTGCTAATGGAGACAAAGGAGCTGTAATAGATTTAAAGGATACCAATCCTGATAAATGGGAACCTAACAAAAAACCTAAATTCGGAAAGTTAAACAATGCAATAATATATGAAACGCATGTCAGAGATTTTTCTATTGATCCCAATAGTGGAATGAAAAATAAGGGAAAATTTTTGGCTTTTACTGAAACAGGTACAAAATTACCTAATGGATTAAAAACTGGAATTGATTATATAAAGAAACTAGGTGTAACACATGTGCAGCTTATGCCTATATTTGATTATGCAAGTGTGGATGAAGCCTCTTCAAAACCACAGTATAATTGGGGCTATGATCCTAAGAATTACAATGCTCCAGAGGGTAGTTACTCAACAGATGCGTATAATCCTAATATAAGAGTTAAGGAATTAAAGGAAGCTGTTCAATCCCTACATGGTAACAATTTAAGAGTAACTATGGATGTAGTTTATAACCATATGTTTAGTGCAGATAACTCGAATTTTAATAAACTAGTACCTGGTTATTATTTTAGATACAATACTGATGGCACTCTTGCTAATGAAAGTGGATGTGGAAATACTATAGCTTCAGAAAATTCCATGGCAAGAAAATTTATTGTGGACTCTGTAGTTCATTGGGCTAAGGAATATAATTTAGATGGTTTCAGATTTGACCTTATGGGTCTTACTGATACTCAAACCATGAATGAGGTAAGAAAAGCCTTAAATAAAATTGATCCAAGTATAGTAGTTATTGGAGAAGGCTGGGATATGGGTGCAACCTTGAAACCAGAAGATAAGTCAGATCAGAAAAATGCAGATAAATTATCGAATATAAGTTTTTTTAATGATACTATTAGAGACGGAATAAAAGGTAGTGTATTTGATGCAAAAGGAACAGGCTTTGTTAATGGAAAAATTGGAGCAGAACTAGATATCAAAAAAGGTATCGTAGGTGCAATTGATTATTCAAAGGATATCACAACCTGGGGAAAGGTTAACCCATTGCAATCTGTTGCTTATGTAGAAGCTCATGACAACAACACATTGTGGGATAAACTTATTCTTACTAATCCTAATGATACCGATGCTACGAGATTAAAAATGGATAGATTAGCAAACAGTATTATTTTTACTTCACAAGGAATTTCCTTCTTCCAGGCAGGTCAAGAATTTTTAAGAACCAAGGGTGGAAATCCAAATTCCTATAATTCAGATGACAGTGTAAATTTACTTGATTGGAATAGAATGTCGGATAATATTAATACTGTAAATTATGTAAAAGGGTTAATTCAACTGAGGAAAACTCATCCAGCCTTTAGAATGGATTCTGCTGAAATGATTAGGAATAACCTAAAATTTATAAATACTGCAGCTAATGTTGTAGCTTATTCAATTATAGATAATGCAAACAAAGATAAATGGAACAATATAGTTGTGGCTTTTAATTCAAATAAAACTGAGACCACAATAAAGTTACCTGAAAATACTAAGTGGAATATTGTTGTTGATGGAAAAAAAGCAGGAATAAAAACCATTAAGAAGTTTAAAGGTGATTCTGTTGTAGTTGATGCTCAAAGTTCTGTAGTACTTTACAAACGATAAAAACAATATATTCTTATCATCAATTTAATAGTTAGACAAAAGCGAATTTGCTAACTCGACCGTAGGGAGATTTTGTTCTAATTAATTTGCAGCTTAGTAAGTTCGATAAAATTCAAAAAGAATAATATAATTTTTCCCTAAAATTTTATAGAGTTTCGCAATCAGCTAGTAATTATTAATAGGTATTGTTTGCAATTGCTATTATTCATAATTAGAATTATAAAAAAAATATTTAATTGTGGGGTAGTAACCGCAAAACGCGGATTTTATACGTTAAGACATATATTACCAAAACGCGGATATATTCAAAAAATTCTTTGATTATATCCGTGTTTTAATTACTCTAAAATATATTTTAAACATATTTCTTAAAAATGAAAACGGTAGGATTTGAGTCACACTATAAGAATAGTTCGAATGTAAAACAAATTCATTTTTCTCAATTTACTTATATGCCTTTTATAATTGCTTCAGCTAGCCCTTTTGGATTCTCCCAAGCCATAGAGTGCCCAGCTTTCTCTACAATCTCAATTTTAATACCATGATCAGAGAGCACCTGCATATCTGGATCGGGCAACGAGTTCTCTCCAAAAATAAATGTTTTAGGACATTCAAGTGAATATAATATGTCTCTCCATAATGGCTCTTCACCCTTATTGAAAATACTGATTTTAAAGTGTCCTTGGATGTTGAAAAATATTTAAAATCTAGATTGGAGCTGCTAAATAGTAAATTTAAATATGTGTCCGATAATATAAAAACCCTGAAAGGGGTATCTATAGAAAACAATAAGTTTGTATTATCAAGCTTAGAAAAATCAGTTCCTGATGAGGCAAAAAAATTATCTTCTAAGCTTTATAGCTTAATGCCTAGAGTAAATTTGTCAGATATAATTATAGATATTTGTAAATATACATCATTTGATAAAAAGCTAACCCATGCCTCAACTAGCAAAGAACCTAAAGATAATGAAAGAGCCTGTGTGACAGCTGCCCTTATGGATCTAGGGACCAATATAGGACTTAAGAAAATGGAACAGGCTGTAAAGGGATTAACCTACAAACAAATAAGTAATGCTGCTAACTGGAGAATGAGTGATGATAATATGGAAAAAGCTATGACGGATATTATAAACTGCCAACATAAACAGCCCTATGCTAAATATTGGGGAAATGGCAGTACTTCGTCGTCAGATGGAGTAAGAGTTAAATCGGCAGTTGAAGCTTTAAATGCATGCTATAACCACCATTATGGCTTAGAAAAAGGTGTGACAATGTACTCAGCTGTAAGTGATCAGTACTCAAGATTTGGAATAGGTATTATAAATACAAATTCAAGAGATGCAATTCATATAGTTGATATACTTCTCAACCATAAAACAGAACTTGAGATTGAAGAACACTATACTGATACAGCAGGTTATACTGATCAAGTATTTGGATTAACTCATTTATTAGGTTTCAGATTTGCTCCAAGACTTAGAAATATATCAGACTGTAAATTATACTACATTGAAAAAAAAGAAGATTTGACCAATTGCAATAACAAATTGAACTAATTTCTATTTATGACTTAAATCGTTGAATTTACTTAGGTTGCATAGATTAGATCTAATTGTGCTTCAAATAGATCTTCAGGAGTTTTGTACTGGAGTATCCGCCTAGGAAGCGTATTCATCCATTCCTCTCTGAATGAAATATCAGCAGCCCTATAATCTGACATACGTTTCCATTTAGGAATGAAGCGGCGAATTAATCCATTGTGACGTTCGTTGGTTCCTTTTTCAAAATAAGAATATGGATGAGTGAAATATACCTTTGTATCACTGTCAATCTCAAGTGTGGATAAATCAGCAAATTCAGAACCATTATCCCCAGTTATTGTCTTGAATACTTGGCTAAACTTCTCACCATTTAAGTTGCTGATATTTGCAAGCTCATTCATAACTGCACTAGCTGTTTTACCTGCAATTGAACGTACAATAGCATTCCTAGTTTTACGTTCAACAATAGTCAAAAGTACACAGTCATTACCTGCTTTTTCTCCAATTACGGTATCAATCTCCCAGTGACCAAATTGCTCGCGATTATTTATAATATCTGGGCGCTCCTCAATACTTTTACCAAGAATTTTCTTATGTTTCTTGGCTGTTGATGGCTTAATATTTCTACGTAGTTTTATTGGTAAATCAATATTTTTAACACTAAGTAAAGCAAGATCGATATAGTTATACAATGTTTTAGTACAGACTATTTCAGAACGTTTAAATAGTCCAGTTTCAAGTGAATTACCAACACAAGCATCAGGTGACCATGATGAATTTTTAATCTTATCCACTACATAGTTTATAAAATCACAACAATCTAAACGCTTAAAAGCACGACAAGAATTCAGACGATGCTTTTTGTAAATGGCTTCCCCTGTATCTGCAAGATACATTTCAATTTGTTTACTTTGTTTAATCTGAGTTGTAGTACCACGGCGTATTTCATTAAGAACAGTGTTTATTGGACGTTTAAGTTCTTTAGCTATCTTATATGGCGAAAAGCCATCTTTAAGACGAATTTAAATAATAATGCGTTCTTCAAAATTTAAGTGTTTATTTTTACGTGATTCTGTGTTATTATTTGGGTATTCCATAGTGATTATCCTCCTGTGTGTTTTTTTCTTAGTCGAGTAAATCATAACACAGAATAATCCACTATGGATTTTTTGTTACTACACAGGCATTCCCAATAGGGAGTGCCTGTGGTAATATAAAAATATGGTCGTAGACCCTCATCTCTAAAAAAGAACATACTAAATTAAAGGGAGCCGAAAGTGATATGCTCCCCTTATGGTAGACAGTTAAAATAATAAAACTGTTTACTATAAGGAGGGCTATTTTTTTATGGGAAGAAAATCAACTATATCAGACCAACAAAAAATTAAGGCTGTAACATCATATTTAAATGGAAAAGCTAGTATGTTAAGTTTATGCAACAAACTTCAAGTACATAAGAGTTCTTTTCAAAAATGGGTAATACGATATAAATCAGAAGGTGAAGCTGGGTTAAAACATTCTAGCAAAAATACTTCTTATACTGCCAAAATCAAGATTAACATTGTAAAAGAATATCTTGATGGGCATGGCTCACTGAATGATTTATGCATTAAGTATCATATTTCGTCAAATACAGTTTTATGCAATTGGATAAAGAAGTATAATGGTCATGAAAACATAAAATCTTCTGGAACAGGAGGAAAAATAATCATGACCAAAGGACGCAAAACTTCTTATATTGAACGCATTGAAATCATAAAGTACTGTATTGAAAACAATAACAGTTATAATAAAACTGTTGAAAAATATAAGGTATCTTATCCTCAGATTTATACCTGGATGAAGAAGTATAATCAGTTTGGTATTGAAGGGCTTTTGGACCGACGTGGAAAGCCAAAGGCTGAAGAGTTAATGACAGAAGATGAAAAGCTAAAAGCTCAATACAAGCTTTTAGAAGCACAAAATAGAAGATTACGGATGGAGAATGCTCTTCTAAAAAAAATCCAAGAGATAGAAAGAAGGCGATATTAAGCGAAGCTAGATACGAAGATACTTATCTTGCAATCCAAGAATTATCTAACAAAGATAAATTTCCTATAACTGAGTTGTGCATTATAGGCGGCGTTAGCCATTCTGCATATTATAAATGGCTACACAGAGAAAAAAGTAACCGAGTATTGAAAAACGAAGAATTATTAAAGCTTATTTGTGAGTTATATGAGGAAAAAGACGGTATCTTAGGCTATCGCCAGATGACGATTAAAATCCGTAGAGAATATAATAAAAAAGTTAATTATAAACGAATTTATCGTCTGATGCAGATATTAGGATTAAAATCCGTATGCAGAAAAAAAAGATATAATTATATTAAGTCAACTCCTGAAGTTACTGCAGAAAATATTTTGGATAGAAATTTTAAAGCAGAACAAGTCAATAAAAAATGGCTTACAGATGTAACCGAGTTTAAATATGGGAGAAGTGGACAAAAGGCTTATCTAAGTGCAATATTTGATTTAGGTGATAGAAGTATTGTTTCATATGTCATTGGTCATTCTAATAATAACCAATTGGTTTATCAAACCTTTAATCTTGCTGTTAAAGTATACCCTGATGCTAAACCAATATTTCATAGTGACCGAGGTTTCCAGTATACTTCAAAAATATTTAAAGAAAAACTAAAAAAAGCTGGAATGATACAGAGCATGTCGAGGGTTGGGCATTGTATTGATAATGGTCCAATGGAAGGATTTTGGGGAATCTTAAAAACAGAAATGTATTATCTTCATAAATTTGAAGACTATGAAAGCTTAAAGAAATCGATTGAAGACTATATAGAATATTATAATAATAGACGTTATCAAAAACGTTTAAAGTGCATGACACCAATGGAATATCAGCGATATCTATTAGGTAATGCAGCATAAATAAAGCGCCTACCAAATGATAGACGCCTTACATAAAATCTTTAATTATTTCCACTGTCTACTTGACAGGGGGCAGTTCAAAGGCGTCCCCTAATATAAAATTAAATATAGCTATATCTTTTCTGGTATAAATGGTTCACCTTTTATTGCGTTCTTCAGTGATTCCATTATATCTTGCCCATTCTTATTGCAGGTAGAAATATAGCTTCTTATTCTACAGAACAGGCTACCACCATCATCACTTCTAAAGCAGCCAGATATCTTTTGTCTGAGCTTTACCATTCTGATATCTCGCTCGGCTAAATTATTTTCGAATGGAATGTTGAAGTCATACATAAACGAAAGTGTTTCAACATCATATTCTTCTAACTTTCGTAGAAGTCTCAAAGCATCGTTTTTTACAGGCTGCCCTGTTTTCTTCGATAGTATAACAGAACATTTTTCTGCATCCTCTATTTTGCCTTGAGCAATGATAGTTTTGTACTTTTCATCATAAGCTTTGATATCACTTTCAGCCATAGAAGTTACTCCTTTAGATTTAAGAGAATCAACTTCTCTTTTTATCTCAATCAAAAGGCTTCCCATGTCAGTAGCCCATATATGACCAAAGTTTTCATTTATACCTTTTAAAATTCTCATATTAGGAGCATTACACTCAGCATGAGTACAGTTTGTGAATGTATAATATGGTTTCCAATGATCATGAACCATGGTTCCTTCAAAATCTGGAAGTATACCTATCTCATTGGTAGCAATTGAGCCTCTTTTTTTATGTATGGCATAATGCGTAATACTACTTGTGGATGCAACATGAACCCAATTTATTTTACCTTTTAAACGTAGTCCTGATTCGTCAACATGAAGTACTTCGGCATTTTTAAGTTGTTCTTTAATAGTATTTTCAAATATTTCAAGACTATCATAAAGACGTTTATTTGCATTCACAATAGTTCCTTGGCTAATATTTTTACCAGTATGGTTTTTAATAATTTCAGTTGTTCTAGCAAGAGGTACAAGTTGATAGTTTGAAAGGTATACCATTAACGCCTGCAGGTTTTCACCATACTGTACAGACTGAGCTACTGTTACTGGAAAATCAGTTTTATGAACTTCTTTGCAATCGGGACATACCACTTCGTGGGTTCTATACTCCGTAACATTCATAACAATCTGAGGTAAATCAACTACTTGTCTAGTTTGGATTTTACCTTCAAGACCAGATAAATCACAGCCACAATTACAAGTTTTTTTTCTTATATCTATAATATTATCTGGATTATCAATTTTTAAAAGAGTTTTTCCAATATGACCAGCTTGCCCTCCTGAGGACCTACCGGTCTTTGTTCGGCTATTTGAGGGCTTTTTATTATTATTTGTTGACGGTGGCTTGCTACTGTTATTACTATTTTCGGAGTTTGTCAACATAGTTGTCGCAATTTTAAATTTTGATGTTTTTATGACGACGCTGTCTCTATACAACCAAGCTCTTCTTCCTTTATTGGATTTAATGCCACATATTTTGGCAAATCCCAATTTCTTATTTCCCTACGCCACCTTTCAGGATGATTTTCTTTTGCCATTTTATACACTTTTTTTCTATTCTCTATGATGTTTTTATCCAAGCTATAATGGCGCTGGTATGGGGTCAAATATTTGATGCCACTATGCATATGAACATGGTTGTACCAGTAAACAAACCTAGTTACCCATTCACGTGCGTCTGAAATATTAGCAAAACCACCATTAGGGAATGAAGGAACATATTTCATTGTCTTAAATAATGATTCTGAATATGGGTTGTCGTTGCTTACTCTAGGCCTTGAGAATGAACTTTGAACCCCTAGCTTCTCTAATGTAGCAAGGAAAGTTGCAGCCTTCATAGGACTTCCATTATCAGAGTGAAGTATAAGAGGCTTACCTGATATTTTCTGAGAAAGAATGGCGCGTTTAACAAGGATTTGGGCATATTCTGCATTCTCTGTTTCCCAAACTTCATAACCAGCAATCATACGGCTGAACATATCTAGTATCAGGTATAGCTTAAAGTATAGACCTTTCACAGAGCCGTCAAGCCAGGTTATGTCCCACGTCCAAACTTGGTTTTGTGTGCGGTTGCTATGTGGGTAGGCGGAAACCTTTTTACAGGCGCCTTCGTCTTAAATCTATGACTGTTTTGTTTTTCTTCTCTAAGTATTCTGTGAATCGTAGATTCTGAAGAAATGTAAATTCCCTGATCAGCAAGCTTTGGGACTATTTGTGCAGGTACTAAATCAGCATACTCATGGCTATTTATAACTTGTAGAATCTCAGCTCTTTCTTCATCACTAAGTTTGTTTTTAGGAGGATTCCTATATACTATGGGACGTTTATCTTCCGTGGATTCTGGCGTTAGCGACCATCGATCATAGGTCCTAGTCGATATTCCAACTTCGTTGCAGCATGGGCTCACCCGAGCACCAGCCTGCACCGCTTCATCAATCAGTTTTAAAGCTTTAATGCGATCTGAGGCACTGATTAGTCTTCCTCTTGGTCCCCCCAAATCGCATGGACGTTTTTTCTTAGTACTAAAAGTGCCGCTGTTTCGGCTAAAGCTTTTTCTTTGAATCTAAGTTCTTTTTCAATTTTTCTGACTTTATCTTTTTCTTCTTTTAGTTCAGTTTTTAATTTTTTAGGATCTTCTATGCTACCACTGTTTGCATTAATACATTGTGATTTCCAGGCTTTTATATCATCTTTGTAGGTACCTTTTCTTCTGCAATATTCACCAAGTTCTTGCTCAGTTAAAGTGGCTGCCTCAAGAACCATATGAAATTTTTCCTCTGATGTCCAATCACCATTTTGTCTTAAAATCTTTATTCCCTCTTTTTTTTCAGCATCTTTAATCCATTTATAAATTGTACCTTTATTTATCTTTTTATCTAGTGAAACTTTAGTTATACTTTCTTTTCCGGATCCTGTTACTCTTGCAAGTACTTCTTTTCTTATTTCTTCAGGGTACCCAATTTTACTAACCATGATATATTTCTCCTCTCGTAAAGCCTATACTGTATAGTATACTATATTTATCTCTACGACAACTATCTTAACACATAGGGTTTTTATTATGCATGGTTTCTAACTCAATATTTCGTGCAAGAAGTCTGACATTCTCTTCCCTGAGAGCTTTTATTTCGGTAGTTAGAGTATTAATATGATTTGTTAATTCTCTATTAGTTTCCTTAATTAAGGAAATAATTTCAGAAACTCCATCATTATAACTATTAATAATTTTTAGCTCATCCAAAATATTCACCACCAGTCAAATCATATTTTTAATTTATCTGATGTTTATAGTCGACGTTGTATAACCAAAACCCTTTTTTTCAATATAAGGGTTTTGTTGATTTGCAATGGCTGAGTAGTAACGATTTTTTTATTGGTTTAACTTCATTTTACAACAAGTCTTCCCCTAATAATAATAGAATATAAAAATTATAACCCAGGGGATTATCCTCAGGGTTATAATTTTATGAGATTATAATTGTTAAAAGTATACTTTGTGAATAGGTTACTACTATTAGATGCTAGATGATCAACGATGTTTCAGCTTCGAAGAAGATGATTTAATCAATAGCATTATTTACTACAAATCGGAGGATGATTATGAATAATGTAACAATGAAGGATATAGCGGAAATGGCTGGTGTTTCAAAGGCCACAGTTTCAATGGTTATGAATAAAAAGGATTCTAGCATAAGCGACGCAACCAGAAAAAGGGTATTAGAAATTGCTAAGAAAATGAGTTATATTCCTAACTCCATAGCTAGAAGCCTTAGCACCAAGAAATCCGGTACTATAGGAATTATACTGCCAGATATCACAAATCCATTTTTCGCAGAAATGGCAAGAGCTATTGAGGATGAGGCAGAAGGATTAGAATATAATTTAATAATATGTAACACTGATAATGATATTGATAAAGAGCAAAAATATATTGAACTTCTTATAAGTAAACTTATAGATGGCATTATTTTTATGTCTGGAGGTAAAAGTAATGAAAGTATAACCATACTAAAAAGCAATAACATACCTTTTGTATTGGTGGATAGATATATTGAAGGATATAAAGATGATTATGGGGTATTTTGTTTAAACAAGCAGGGTGTAAAAAATGGTATTAAGTACTTATATGAAAAGAGAAACCGTAAAATAGTTTTCGTAAAGGGAAGGGAAAATTTAGAAGTATCAAAACAAAGATTAGAGGGCTATATTGAGTGAATGAAGAATTGTGGAATATATGATAAAAAGTATATATTTGAAGGAGCCTTTAATGTTGAAGGGGGTGTACTAGCTACGCAAAAAATAATAAGTACTTTCCCCAATTTGGATGCTATTTTTTATAGTAACGATATGATGGCCCTTGGTGGGATGAAAATTTTACTGCGAAATGGGTATAAAATTCCAAGAGATATATCCGTTGTTGGCTTTGATAATATCCGTATATCAGAAATTATAGAACCAGAACTTATAACAATAGCACAACCTATATATAAAATGGGCAAAAAAGCCTGCAGTATTTTAATAGGTGTAATAAATGGTGAGTTACCTTTTGAAAAACAAGTTTACTTTGAAACAGAGCTTATTATTAGAGGAACTGCATAGATTTCTATTTTTATTAAAGACAATAAGTTTTTTATTAAAAATAAGAATTATTATTGTGGCTTAAAAGTTTATAGTGCCCTTCATAATTTGTTAACATTTTTGCCGTTTAAGTGCCATGGTATAACTTTATTATATATATAAAGGATAGAAACGAATAAAATAATTAAATCATCTCCTGTGGAGCTGCAATATACTAATTTACACTTCCTTTGTGCCCTCCCTTTCGCTGAGTAAGTTTTCATATTACTTTTATGTTAGTTGAAATATAATAAATTATGATTATTACTGGTATTATTATATAATATAAAAGAAAGTTGAAAATTAGCAAGTGCTACACTAGCTATATAAAGGAGGAAATATATGAATGAAACCATTTTAATTGTAGATGATGAAGAAAGAATTAGAAATCTTGTGTCCATTTATTTAAGGAAAGAACAATATAATATTTTGCAAGCAGAAAATGGCAATGAAGCTGTTAATATATTTAATAAAAATAAAGTAGATTTGATTATTTTAGATGTAATGATGCCTATTATGGATGGCTGGGATGTATGCAAGGAAATAAGAAAGACCTCAAATATCCCTGTTATAATGCTCACAGCTAAATCCGAAGAAGATGATGAATTATTGGGGTTTGAATTAGGCACGGATCATTATATTACGAAGCCATTTGTCCCAAAGCTACTAGTTGCTAAAGTGAAAGCAATTATAAGGCGAACTTACAGCACTGAACCTGTTCTAAAGGAAGGAAATAACTTTGACGGCCTTGTAGTTGATAATTTAAGCCATGAGGTTAATGTAGATAATAGTGAAATATATCTATCCCCAAAGGAATTTGAACTACTAAATTATTTTATACTTAATAAAAGGATCGTATTAAGTAGAGAAAAAATATTGGATGCTTTATGGGGTATTGACTACTTTGGAGATTTAAGAACTGTAGATACTGTTATAAAAAGATTAAGAGAGAAGCTAGGTGAAAAATCTTATCTTATAGCAACCATAAGAGGAGCTGGATATAAATTCGAGGCGAAAAATGAAAAGTAAAAAGAGCATCACTAGAAAGCTTTTCGCTATAACCTCTATAGTTTTTATAGTTTTTATAACTACTAATTTGATAGTGCAGTCTGCATTTTTTGAGCAGTTTTATATAAAATGGAAAAAGAATAATCTTGAACATAATCTTGTTAAATTCAAAAGCGAATATTCTTTACTCCAAAAAGATGAAGATAAAATTAATTTAGTTAGTTCTTTTGAAGAAAACAATAACTATAAAATAATTACACGAGATAGATTAGGAAATTTAAAATATCTTACAAAAACAATTGATGAAAGAAAAGACTCTATAAAAGTTAGAATCATGAACCAAATAATGTCATCTGAAATAGAAAATAGCGGTGGTATTAATAAATTTAAAGAAGAAGGAAAATCCCTGATTTTTACTACTGAAGAAACCCCCGATATGGTAGCAAGTGTATCAGGTATATTATATGCTGAAAATAGCGATGAAATTGTGTATGCTTTTGCTTCGCTACAGCCAGTAAATGAAGCCGTTCAAGTTATAAAGGTATTTTACTTGTATTTCTACATAGGTGCCCTAGTTATAACTCTATTTCTTTCTTTAATTTACTCAAGCATGATTGCAAAGCCATTGATAAAAATAACTAAGACGGCAGCTAAAATGGCAAAGCTTGACCTTACAGAAAAATGTGAGGTTAAAAGTGAAGATGAAATAGGAGCTCTCGCGACTTCACTTAACCTTCTATCAGAAAATTTAAATGAAGCATTAACCTCACTTAAAGAATCTAACGCACAATTAGAAAAGGATATTGAGAAAGAAAAGAAACTAACAGAAATGAGGAAAGACTTTGTGGCAGCAGTTTCCCACGAGCTTAAAACTCCTATAACCCTTATAGAGGGGTATACACTAGCGTTAAACGATGATGTTTTAGAAGGCGCAGAAAAACAATATTTTATTGATGTCATAATGGATGAATCAAGGAAAATGAACAATTTAGTATCAGATATGTTGAATTTGTCTCAACTAGAATCTGGGAATTTTAAATTGATTGAGGAAGTATTTTTTCTTGATGAACTAATAAATCCAGTTACTAAGAAATTTTCATCCCTACTTAATGAAAAAAACATTAAGCTCGAATTAAATTTAATCCAAAATGTAAAAGTAAATGCAGATTGGAACAGAATAGAACAGGTACTAACAAACTATATGACTAATGCAATAAGACATACCTATGATGGCGGATCCATAACAGTAAAAATGATAAATATAGAGGGTGCTATCCGCGTCGAAGTGGAAAATAGCGGAAGTAAAATTGATGATACTGAAAAAAATAAGATATGGGATAACTTCTATAAAATCGATAAATCAAGAACTAGAAAGCTTGGGGGAACTGGTCTAGGTCTTTCCATAGTCAAAAACATAGTATTACTTCATGGTGGTAGCTGTGGAGTAGAAAACACAGAAATTGGAGTTGAATTTTATTTTATTTTAAAAAAACAATAGTTAGCCTGTAATTATAGCTACTATATTTCAAAAATGGTATGTAAAATGATTTGATTTATCGTTACTACTCAGGCATTCCAATAGCGAATAGCTGAGTCGTAACTATCATTTTACATGCCATTACATATTTAAATTATAATTGTTATAAACTTATTTTTAAAAAATGTACACGATTTGCTCCCCAAGAATCTCCATAAAATATGTTTAAAGCCTCAAAGGTATGTTGAGAAATTAAAGGCTGTGAATATCTAAAAGCGGTGATAATCGCAGAGTGAAAAATATTTCCATCATTATCTTCAAAAAAAATTAAATCACCTAATTCAAGAAGGCGAGTATCATATATTTCTAGACCCTTAATCCCTGAAGCTTTAGATTGTTGATTAGTCTTTAAAGACCAATAAAGGGAATTTGCCACAGCCCATGGAACAGACCATGTGTCATCATTTGTACTATTTGTATTAGCCTTTCTGTACCACCAAGGATGTGAGCCTTTAAACCTCATAGGTGCTCCCCCAGCTAATAGACACTGAGATACAAAGTTTGCGCAGTCGCCACTAGTCTCATTATTAATAAGAGAGAAGTACCTAAAACTGGGGTTTGGATGCAAGGCATAGGTCATTGCATAATTAACCGCATTTATTCTAGAATATTGATTTGATCTAAAAAAATCCATGTTACACTCCATAAAATTACTATTATTAAATTCTATGATAAAGACAGTGAGAATGTTCATAAAAATTAAAATTTCAGATTATATTCACAACCCCAGCGAACGTTATATAATAATGACTTTTTGGTGGGGTTGTAATCTTGGTTCAACTCAAACATCAAGATCAAAACTCCGTAACAAAATAATTTTTTATTCATAATATATGGTGAAAACTATTTTTTATGGAGGATATACATGTACATGTGTCCCTATTTTTATAATATGATGAGATTAAATAAATATATGCAGCAGAACAATGAAATGATGCTTGCTAATACGATGCGATCCATAGCACGAGCTTCTGATGTATCCTTAAATGACACCAATATAAATTTAATTTTAGATTTAAAAAATCATCTCTATGAAATTCCAAAACATTTTCGCAAGTCGACTAATATATTAAGTACACAAAGTAGTAAAGAATTAAATCTTAGTGGATTAAACACATTAAACATTTCAGGTAGTCAACAATTTTCCGAGTATAATCTGCCTCTTGTAATAAATAGTCTAGGAACTTCATTACCTATAGCAGTTATTGACTTGAGGCAAGAATCACATGGGTTTATTAATGGAGTCCCTGTTAGCTGGGCTAATGCAAAAAATGATGCTAATATAGGATTAACAAAGGATCAAGTGATGTCTGATGAATATAAAAAATTAAATAGTATTAAATTAAATGTGCCTATTACTTTTTATAATCATAAT
Organism: Clostridium sp. CM036; assembly: GCF_055081135.1. Lineage (NCBI taxonomy): Bacteria > Bacillati > Bacillota > Clostridia > Eubacteriales > Clostridiaceae > Clostridium > Clostridium sp. CM036. The sequence goes on from NZ_CM143652.1 coordinate 774,764, forward strand.
AATATAGGTATAGTTCCAAAAAAAGTTGAAGATGAAGAGCATCTTGTTAATTCTAAATCACTATCATATAAACGCATTCCTGTTACTGATGGTAAGATTCCAACAGATGATATGGTTGATTACTTCGTAGAGCTCGTAAAATCACAATCTAAAAATACCTGGGTTCATTTTCACTGTAAACAAGGTATAGGAAGGACTAGTACCTTCATGATTATGTATGATATGATGAAAAATGCCCACCAGGTTATGGCAGATGATATTATAAATAGACAATTACTATTAGCAAATTTTGATGAGAGTCATATTAAATCTTTTTATAATAATAATGAAAGAATTAATTTTCTGCGAAATTTCTATAAATACTGTAATGGAAATATAGATGTCTAATATTAAATGGAGCGACTTTAAAAAAACTCTCAATAGTAGTAATTTTATGAAAAATCCTACAACTCCAACTTATTTATATGTTATTTCTCAAGATACAATGACGCCTTGTGAGCGGACAATGATAGCCACCCTTCAAGGGCTTATTAGTAGTCAATCATCTATTCAAATATATACACTTAATTCCTCACAACCAGATTATCAAATATGGCTAGAGGATTTAAAAAATAGTTATGGAGTTTTATACGAAAATACATCAGATCCGTGGCGCTTATTAGATGTATTTAAGGATTATATTGATGGATATGTACTTTACAATAATAAATCGCTAAAAGATCCTTCGATAAATAATGCTTGTTCACTTGCCTCGTTAAATAATTGCATTGCAGTTGATGAAGCTATCCAAGACAAAGTACGCGCCTATGGAATTACAAATATTAAAGGCGATTGCAGAAACACAGATGAAAAATGGGCGTACGATAATTTATGGGATTCTGGCCTCAATCATTCCATAATAATTGAGTTATCCCCGAGCAAAGATTCCGCCTTAAGAGATTATGGTATAATGACCAAATCCCTAATATTTTATGAGGATAAAATAAATGATACAACGCTTCGCAATAAAATATTCTCATCCATGGAAAAGGACTCCATTTGCCTCGGGTGGGGACCCGATGAATTTATTAATATAAGTACGGTTTCAAAATATGGTATTAGCATGGTTGCTGCAGATTGGTCGTATAATTTAACTGTATTAAGTTCATTCCCATTATTACCAATGACTCAAAAAACGTTAATGAACAGTCCTAATAAAGAAAATGTTCATAATGTAACATTTATTGTGTCAGATGGAGATAATCAACAGTGGAACCTTGGAACTAATTATGGTTCTCACAAATGGTATGGTTCTCCTTATAAAGGCAAATTTAATTTGGGGTGGTCATTAAGCCCATCTTTATATTACCTTGCACCTACTGTATTTAAATTATATTATGAAAGTGCAGCTCATGGAGCTACTAATGATTATTTTATAGTTCCACCATCTGGAAATGGGTATATGTACCCAAGTAAATTTGATAAGGATGCTCTCAGAATATATATTAACAGATTAAATGATTATATGAAAAAAGTAGATCAAAAATATATATCAATTATAGATGACTCGTCTTTTTATGATAAGGAGCTTTGGGGCAAATTTACTATGAAGTCTAATATACATGGGTTGTTTTATCTTGATTATCATAGGCACGATAATTATCACGGAGAAATTATTTGGTCTAATAATAAACCTATAGTGTCCTGCAGAGATTTACTTTGGAATACTCTTGAAAGTGAAGATGAACTCGTGAAAAACATTACTCATAGAGTTGACTCTGGGCAAGTAGATATTACTAATTCTAATAGCTACACCTTTGTTTATGTTCATGCTTGGAGCAAAAGCCTTAGTAATATTGAAAGGGTTGTGGATAGGTTAAAGGATAATCCCAAAGTGGCAATAGAAACCCCTGAAACATTTATGGAGTTAATAAGTAAGAATGTTAAAAGCTGATAAACGGCATTATAACTTGCTTCCTCTTTTTGAACGATAAGTTTTTATGGACACTATCCATGTTCCTCACACGTCCTAATTTATTTAATATGTTATTTAGTTAATATTACTTATAAATTATCATTATAACCACAATCAGAACCATTCAATATAATAAAAGTTATATTGAATGGTTTTGTTTTTACTTGTTTTCAAGCCTTTTTACTGATTTTATATGTATTTTTCAAAGATTTCATGGTATACTTACAATGTAAACATAAAGTATACACAGTAAAATGCATTGTAAACAATGGTATACACGTGTTAACAATTAAAAATTATTTATATTATATAAAAAATTCAATGATAAATATAAGTAAATCACTAAAAAATCATTGAAACCAAGTATCCTAGGAATTATACTGTTTATATAGCAGCTTCTAAGAAGATGAACAGCGCCGAAGGGTATGATTTAACGACATTTCAGAAGGAAAGTCTACCACTTCTATAAGTGGTAGTATAAATCTCCTTCTGAAGTCGTTAATATTGCAGCTCCGCAGGAGATTATTTAACAAGCTGTAGATAAATTTAAAGTATAAATGCCATTAAGTTATGAAAATAATTAAATTTATTCTATTTATTATAGAAAATACAGGCCTAAGAGAGGAAGTACGAAATGGATGCAATATTAAGCGTAAGAATCAGTGATGAATTAAAACAAAAATTTAATGAGTTAGCTCAGAGTGAAGGAATAAACAATAAGGAATTGATGGAGCAAGTAGTTAAGTATTACGAATTAAATAGAGCAAGAGAAGGGGACAGTGCTATGTCCGAAGATATAAAAGAATTACAAACAATAACCAGTAGAATGGCAGATATATACATAAACATAGTAGAAAGAAACAATATTAAAGCCTTAGAGGTAAAAAATATCCATAGAAATGAGTTAATAGACAATAATAAGGAAAATGAAAAACTAAAAGGAGAAATTACATTATTAAAAGAAGACAACAAAAAAATAAGCTCATTGGGAAAAGACCTATCTGATGCAAAGCATATAACTAAAGAATTACAAGAAAATATTAAGAACTTAAAAACCCTTAATAATATGCAGGAAGAAAAAATATTAAGCCTAGCTAATACCAATGAAAAATACATTAAATTCGAAGATGAGATTATAGAGCTTAAAACATCCCTTGATAAATCATTGAATGAAAATATGCAACTTAAGAATGAATTGTTAAGTAAAAAGGCTGAACAAGATAAATTAATAAAACAGATAGATGAATTAAACCAAATAAACAAAAATAAAATAGATGAGCTGCAAATTAAAGCTAAGCAAGATGTTGAAATACAGCGGGAAAGAACAAGCTTTGAAATGGACAAAGAACTTTTAAAATTAAAAGAGGGGCAACAAATCAAAACACAGGAATTACAAGAAAGCTTTAATGAGAAAATTACTAATTTATTAAAAGAAAAAGAGGAAGCGGCGGAAAAATTTAAAAATATGATTTTAGAAATGGATAAAAAAGAAAATGAAGCTAACGTTATTGCTAATAATAAATAACACACCAACAGAGACTGATATAACCTATATTTTTAAAAGGTAAAATTGAATAAAGAAATAAGAGGTATACCTTACTATAAAATATCCTGCTTCTAAACTGTACATTCCATAATATTAAATAAATTGACACCATTAATCTTATTGGTGTCAATTTACTTATGACATAGTTTACTTAGTAGGGTAGGGTATACTTTAATTCTATTATTATGAATACGGAACACCCTTTTGACTTGTTGTATCAGCCCGTGACACTGGATAACTATGTGGCCATATCCCTTATAACTAATTAAATTGGCTTTTTAAATTTACACTTTCTTTTATTTAATAAATTCTCTAAGCAAATTCTTAAGGTTACCATCCATTCAGGTTCATTTCCATTTTTCTTCTACAGAGCGTAGCAATCGCACATATCCATATAAATAACTATATCTTTTGAATATAGTTAATAATTTTAATAGTTAAATTAAAAGTTTGTTCCATTTTCTTGTAATTATCTACTATTCCATTGATCTCTATATATAAAACTTTTTCATTGAATTTTTTTCCTTTCCTAATTTCCATACAGAATAAATCTTGCGAACTTATCAAACTAATAATCTCATCATCTTTGAATAATTCAGCTAAAGCATTTTTGTTATTAGTTTTTATTATAAATTTATTAAAAATTTCATTATCGATTTTTGCATTTTCAAGTTTATTGAAATTAACAAATGGTGTATATATGCTTCCCTTTATTCTTGATTTAAAAACAAAATTGCCTTTTGTAATATAAGAAGCTGTTATCTGTGTATTCATACCTCTTTTATCATTAGCTCTCCTGAATGCTTTATAACATATGTAGCCTTCCAAATTTTTTATTTTTATACTTTGCTCTTTTATTATATTTCCTTTTTCAAATATGCCATTGTTATCCAAAGCAAATTTTCTCCATACAGGAGAACAAGTCCAGCCGAATACATCTGATATACTTGACTTATTAATATCCAACATAAAATCACTCCTTGTCAAATTTAGTGTACTTGCTTGTATACCAATTAATTTTACTCGTTTTATAATCATAGATAGCAAATTATTCATTCTCAAGCATTTCATTTTTTCACCTTTAAATATGATATTTTACTCCCAAATCAACAGGATAAAAAGAAAAAAACATAAGCACCTATAAAAAATATAATTTTATAGATTGGAAATAAAAAGTTTTTGTAATTCACATCTACAAATATCGCTGTCAATCCTACACAAGTATTTCTTAAGGAAATATCTTGTTTGTTATTCAGTTTACTAAAAAATGTTTGATGTTGATTCTCCGTATTGAGTTGCATCTTATATACTAAAAGAGAAATAATTATTGCTAAATCAACTATAAAAATAATAATCACTATTGGTAACCTGTAGCTTTATAATATCCTGAAGCCATAGAAGTCATTTAAAAATTACTATTTTTATATTTAGATGGTTTTAAATGTCTGAGTGGGAAGGAATAAATGTTTTTCTCAAAGCATGTACAACTTTTATTCTTATGTAATTTTATTATAGTGCAATATTTACATTTTTTCAATTTATTAAATTAAAAAAATTAAGCCTTATAGTTAGTTCATAAAATGTGTGTTTTTGCCCACCCCCCCGGAAAGGTGGAATAAGCAAATTATCTGAAAAACTTTTTAAATATTCTATGCCAAGTTATAAATGGGTAACACCTACAAATGTGTAAAACCGATAACTTTATGGAACTTATTAATATAGTAAATAGGTTTGTTATTATTAAATTGAATCATATTCTTTAACTCTTCTATAAAAAGCATTATTTTTCATGGTAACAAACTCCATAGCTTTTGCAGCAGTTATATTGATTTGCTTCCACTATTTTTTTATGCAAGAGTAAGTAGCAAAGACCAATCTTTAGAAAGACAAGTTTCTACGGCTAAAGACCTTGGAATACAGGATGAATACATATTTATAGAAAAAGCCAGTGGTAAAGATTTTAAGAGACCTGAATACCAGTTAATGAAACGTATTCTTAGAAGTGGTGGTATTTTATACATAAAATCTCTTGATAGATTAGGAAGAAATAAGCAAATGTTCTTAGATGAGTGGAAGGATTTTATAAAAAATAAAGAAGTTGATATAATTGTTTTAGATATGCCTTTACTTAATACAACAAGATATAAGTATACAATCTATTTGAAATGTTTCATATATGAAAATGTTGAAGTTTTGACATATAAAAAGTATAATAATATCACCATTTCAAAAAGTATACTTTATGAAAGAGCGTTATTATTAAGCATAAACTATCGTTTATAAATTATTTACATCAAGTTACCGGTTTTTACACGTATCTCGGTATCCCACCTAAATGATTTGGAGGGGGGGTAAATGTATAAAAATGGATTGTATAATAGAAAACACTATTTAATTATTGTAATAATAATAATTATTATTATTGCATGTTTAGGTTATAAAGAGGTTAGTTATAGACATAACAAAGATGTTGGTTATAGACCTAACAAAGATGTTGGTTATAGACCTAACAAATATGTTAATGTAAATGATTTAGTAAATAAAGCTTATACAAGTTCAAAAGGGTACGATTCTGAGATGGCAAAACATATGTCTAAGGATGTGTATACCTCTACAAATGGTTATATTATGTATGAACTGTATCAGTGTAAGAAACCTATTAAAATTTCTTTCAAGTCAACTGAAATTAATCAACATAAAATTAATGGAAAGATATTTTTATATATGATTTATGATTTTGAGATGTTTGATGCTGATGGAAAGTTAGTAACAGGTGCAATGAATAGTTCCGTTGTGTTTACAGTTACAGGAACTAATGATAATTTATACTTAGAAAAGAAACAGGAATATATGAGTGGAAATGACGTTCCTAAAATGTATAAATAATACTAATACTTGGCATCTCTGTAGCAATGGAACAAAAACGGAAATGGGAAATACAATTTACACCATTGCCGTTTAATTAGTTCTTTATTATTCAATAGGGCGTACTACCCCCTTAACATCATGGGTAAATATTCATTTAAGGTATCAGAAGAAATTAGAAAAGGTATGTTAAGATCCTCGCTTACTTTAGAATAGGAAATAGAATAAATTTAATATAGTAACAGCTAATAAGTATAGTGTATTATTAACTGTCACCATATTTTTACACGTTTATAGCCGTTTTCTGTTCCGTTACTACCTGTACCACCTATAATTGGATAACAATTAAAAATAAATGTAAGAAGTTATTTGAATCTAATTATTCCGAGTTGATTTCTTGTTTTTATAATTATCATGGTATTTAATATATAATCTAGTTATGAGATTAAAAGACTCAAAAACACATTGCAAAAGACTTTATATCACGTTTAATTGTGTTAACACAATTAAACGTGATGTATTTTTAGAATGGCAGATGAGAAATGTACAGTATTAGGAATTAGGATTGATACGGAAGAACGTAAAAGGTTTGATGAGTTTGTAGGAAAAAAAGGTCAAAACACCCATTTAAGAAGATTAGATGATTTTTTCTATTAATCCATATTGCTCTATCTAAATAAGAAATTGATTAATACATTATTAAATCAGTCATTATAACAAATAATAGGAGTATTAGCGTCAATATTATTAAATATAGTTTTTGCTAAACTAGGTGTACAATTTATAGAACCACGAGAACCATTTGCCCAATATACACTTCCGCCAAATAAAGGTCTAGAACCTAGATCATGCATTTCAATTCCATCATTAAAAGTCATAAAAACCGATGCAGGCACACTATAACCCGGACTATTTAATATGAAATTTCATTGTTTATATTTTAATTTCCAAACTCCTGTCGGTGTTTGATGATGATTGCTAACACCACCAGTAACAACATCTCCTTGTACAATAAGCGAATCATTCTTATAAAACCATAAATGCTGTCTTGCCAAATTGCGACTCAAACCACTATTCAAATAAGTGATCACTTATCGCTATAATTCCTATATATTCCAATTTAACACAATATAATTTTTCGGGGTTTTAGGGGTACCGCCAACTAAACCGGCAAGCCACTCATGGCACTTTTTTTATTTATTGAATATATTGGCTATGCATTTAATCTCAAATTTTGTAAATGGTTGTAAGTATTTTTATAAAATTGTATTATTATGGTTACCATGGTATTATTATTTGAAGTTAATGTTAAATAAGGGGGAATTAGTAATGCGGAAAACAACTTTAAGAAAGATGAACCGACAGCCTCGTTAGATGCACAGGGTGAATATGAACTATTTAATAATTTTAAAGAGCTTATAAAAGATACAAATAGTATTATAGTTTCACATAGGTTCTCAACAGCAAAGATGGCTGATAAAATTATTGTTATAGAGCAAGGGGAAGTTGTAGAAATAGGATGTCATGAAGAGCTTATTAGTGATAAGGGTATATATTATAGATTGTATAGGATTCAATCAGAATCATATGAAGAGAGTTTTATAGTAGATAATATAAGACAGGTTGATGTAGAAATGAAAGACTGTACAATATCAGTTGGTTAAAAAATAAACAACAAATTATAAGTGAGAGTGATTAGAATGGAGCAGAAGTCAAAGTATAAGAGTATATCAAAATTTATAATTATATGTATTTTTGTAGCATATATTGCAATAATATTTAAGATAGTTGTATTTAAATATCCTGGATCTATACATATATTTTCAACAAGAGCAGCTAGTTTAAGACGCTTAAATTTAATTCCATTTAAGCTATGGGTTGATTTCTTTGAAAATGCATCCAGTCTGGGATGGGCATGGGCTATATCTAATTTATTTGGTAACATAATAATATTTATTCCACTAGGATATTTATTACCTTTAATCTTAAAAAAGGCTAAGAGTATATTGCCGGTAGCATGTATGTCATTTGTATTTAGCTTAGTGCTTGAGTCTTTACAATATGTATTAGCAATAGGGAGTTCTGATATTGATGATATTATTTTAAATACATTAGGTGGAGTAATAGGATATTTGTGTTATAAAGTAGTTACTAAAATATTAGTAACTAATAAAAAAATATGTATAGGTACAATAACACTAACAGTTTTATTTTTAGTAAGTGGATTTACAGTTGCAAAGGCTGAATTCGGAAATATGATTGGAATAACAAAATTTGAGCACGAAGTAATCGGAGGAGATGTTATACCAGAATCAAGGGTCGATTATATAGGAGCTTTTATTAGTTATGATGCTAATATTATAAATATGTATGATGGTATGATTGTAGATAGCGATGTAGACCCTTCATTAATGGAAAAATTAAATGTAAAAGTTAATGAAGATACAAAGATATATTTAAATACAATGGAAAGCAAAAAAAATAAAATGACTACTGAATATAACGAATATACGGACTCAGTAAGTAATATAGAAAAAAATTCTACTTTATCTATTTGGGGAAAAAAGGTAGAGGGTAAGATAGTAGCGGAAATAATTGTTATACAAAAACCAATCATAAATCAAGAAGAGTCTACTATAAGTCATACAGAGGATAAAAGAAATAAGAAGACTACAGACAATAAATCAAAAGATGATATTCAAATTCCAGAAGAAAAGTCTGATATAGAAGGTTGCTTTAAAGAGTATGAAAATGATGTAATAATAATTAACCGTATAGATAATTTCGAAAGTGGGGAGTCTACTATTTCCGTTTCATCAGATAATAAGGTGAAAATAAAAGTACAGGATGATACAAATTATATTATTAAAGTTATAACTTCAGCAGGAGAAGTAAGGTCTATAAAATCGACTTCTATAGATGATATGAAAAAGGGCGACAAGTTAGATGTTTGGGGAGAAAGTTCTGATGGATCACTAATAGCTGATAAGATAGTAATTATAAGGATGGAATAAAATTAATATTAGCAAACTCTCCATAGTAAAGTAAAAACCCTGGTAGCATATCAGAAATACAATATTTAAAAGATAAAATAATAAAAAATAGACAATGATAATTTTATAATAGAGTAGAAACAAGAATATATATAAGAAAAAGATGTACCGATTGAATTATAATAATCCTATAAGTGGAATTTAAAGAGTAACAGGATATTTAAGTTTGGATGAAAGATTTGGACTAGGTAAATATCATGAAAGACAAGATAGGAGATCACATACAGGAACTGATAAAAATAATTATCAAGTTTTATAAAAGATATACCTAGCAGGGTGATTCGTGTTGATTAATTAGAAAAACAGGAACCCACTGATAACAGAATTTATGAAATATATATGGATAAAAATATAGTAAAATCAAGATAATAATAACTTAAGTTTCGGAGCATAGAGTAATTCTTTCTTCCTAAACCACGCCAGTATACGCTTAATAATTCTAAATTTCTTTCTGATAATAAAGTATATCTCTCTTTATTTCCTTTACCACTTCTAATTCTAATCTTCATGTCATTAATTTAACTAGAATCGATGCACGCCGTCGGGTACCCAAAAAAGGACTAGCTTTATCATTAGTAGCTCTTAGTTTACCATGGTTTGAGGGACGAAAACACTGGGAAGCTTAGAGAGTCTTATGCTGAAGCTTGTTCTCTTTTTGGGTGACGGTATACGTGCCCAGACCTTGTCCTTCCAAATTCCCTATACTACTAGTAGCTATAAAATATAATAATTATTATAATAAGGTTTTATAAAATATATATACTATAATAATATTTCGATATCCAAGAAGGAAAACACGAAGACTAATTACTTTTTTAAAATTTGTAGGATGCTGGTAAATGGACGAGTTTGTGACCTCTACTATAAATTTATTTTTTTGAAATTCTAAATTTTCAGAACTGAAAATAGCCAAAGTGATGATAGAAAGAAAGGTGTAATCATAACAAATTCTTCAGGCAAATTAGATTTACAACATATTTATATTTTGGATAAAGAAAATAACATACTATACGAAAAAACATTCCAGTAAAAATAAAAGGATAGCTTTTAAAATCTATCCTTCATATTCTTACCATGTCATGTTAGGCGACTTAATAGTTCCATCAAAATTACCATAGTAACTATCCATAAAATAATTTGCACTCAAACCATACCAAAAAGTACCTGCAGGCCTACCGTAAATACATGCAGTGGCCGATGCAAAATTCTTATTATAATTTCTACTATAACCCGATTTTATAATTTTATAATTATTATTAAATACGTAAGCATGTGATGAACTTATGATTGCAAAAAAACCTAATTGCTCTTGACTCTCATTCAACCCGTTAACAACCTTCTCAATGTCTTTTCCTAAATTACTAACAGTAAAAATTTGTATTTAATGCTAACTAATAACTCCATATTTTTAGATTGAGTATCTGCAAGTGACTTTTATACTGTTCCACTTCAACTTTATATTTTTTATATTCCTCAAGTATTCCTGTAAGAGGGGTAGTAACCGCAAAGCCAGTTATTTACAGTTGGATATTATTATTTGAATATTGCGAGTTAGAATTAATATGTAAAAGTTCTACCTCAAAAAAGTATATAACATCAGTGTAAATCATTGATATACCAAGGATTTAATCACTAAATGATAAAGCTCTTATTTTTTTGCTCAAAACAAGTTAGTTAAAGTAGAATTATAGTATTGATAACACTAACTAAGCGAGAGATAAAAATGGCGATAATTCTGATTATGATTTAGTAGATAACATGAGACCTTTGAAAGTAATTTAACATTACTCCGATAATGGGTATAATATTCCTAAAAGTTACGTCAAATTGATAAATTAATGCGTCATATAAAGTATTAATAAACACATGTAAGTGGTAATTTAGTAATTTAAAAAAATGTCTTGTTTTCTATTTTAAAGCATTATATGATGTTTATAGACATCGATGTACTTTATAAAGAAAGGAAGAATTATGAATATAGAAATTGAAAAAACTTCATTTTATAGAATTGCTTATATAAGGCAGGTTGGATCTTATGGGCAGAATAATATTAAAGTAATGGAAAAATTAAAGAAATGGGCTAAGTCTAATGGACTGCTTAATGAGCAATCTATCATACTAGGAATTGCCCATGATAACCCTAAAATAGTAGAACCTGAAAATTGTCGTTATGACACAGGTCTCGTTATTTCAAATGATTATTGCATTAGTGATGATTATATTAGTGATGGTAACATTCTTGGAGGAAAATATGCAGTTTTTAAAATAAGACATACAGCTGAAGAAGTTCAAAAAGCGTGGCTTGCAATTTTTCCGGAATTATTCAAGAAAGGGTATCAACTGGATGAGGCAAGACCTATTCTTGAAAGGTATAAAACTGAAATGGTTAAAAACCATTTTTGTGAAATTTGTGTACCAATTAACTAAAATTTAGTTTTAATAAATTATAGGTTATAGAATTTAATAAAATACGTAAGTCTTACGCATTAGTTGTGTCCCATTCTTCATACTTTACATCATAACAGCCACGAAATAGTAGTTCCGTTTTTGATTTATAGTTCATCAAAAATGGAGAATACTGTCTTATGGCTGTTTTTTTCACGAATCGTCTCAATACCCCATATATTTAATAACTGTTTTATTGCATCAGCGTCTTGGGAATATATGCTTAACCGGGCGAATTTACGCTTTGCGGTTTCTACCCCAATAACATCTCCATCCTAAAGCATTATCAAATATATATGATGCTATAAGCAATGTATTCTTGAATTTCAAATCCATTTATTTACATGCTTATAGCCGTTTTTGGTTCCGTTACTACATATACCCATAGTAGGTTGAAAACAAAAAAACAGATCCTGCTGTAGTGCAGTAGGATCTGTTTCCCTTGGGGGAAGGGGAAATAATTTCATTTGCTTTAGACAAGTTTACTGACTGCTACTAAGATTAAATAGAATGATGAATGCTTAGGTACTTTAATAGATTAGTTTACTTTTGGGCAGTGAGTAGGATTGTCCAAAGCTTCATTTGTGACCTAGAGTAGTGAAAGAGCTTGTGCCACATCAGGTTTTAGTATGAAGAATGAAGGAGAAAATATGCTGTGGATCAGCCTTTGACTGCGGAGTAAAATAATTAATGTTTTAAAATATATTTACAATGTAATGATTAAGGCTGTAAAGTGCTTAGTTTAACAATTTAAATCTTTAAGATGTCAATTTCAATATAAATTAAATTTATGATGTCCTAAACAATCAATATTATTCATCAAGTGAGTGGTTATTACTATCATAAATTCACTCCTAAAAAGTGTCCCTGAGAACACAAAATCAATGTACTCCATTTATAATATATCAGATAAAACAATACATTCAAATATACAATAAGGGAAAAGGCGTTAGTTTAATTTGATATAAACCTTTATATATCAACGCTTTATGTTGCTTTTATGAATGTAAGGTTTTGCTTAAAAGATTACATTCGTACATAAGAATTTAAAACTTGAGATTTATAAAAATAATCTGATCTATGAATTCAGCAAGTGAAATAATTACATTTATGTAACTACACTTTCCTTAGCGTACGAAATAACATTTTTGCTGACGATACCCCAACATTATATTTTTCTTTTAATTTCCGGACATTTTATATTGCAATCTACATTCTCAAAGGTTTGAGTCACAAAAAGTTGACAAAGTAGTATATTACTAATATAATACCCATTAAACATATAGGTATTATAAAAAAAATTAATGAGGTTCACCAGAAAACTGGAGGATGAAATTATTTCTAAATTATAGAAGCTGTTTTGACCTTTTTATTTATATTTTAAACAAATAAATCAAGAAAGGAAATGAAAATATGAATAGGCAAAATTTAAAAGATGAAATGACTCCAAAAGAAAGAGCGGAAGCAATAGCAAAAGGTAAGTCTTACGATAGAATTCAATGTGGACCTAGTATTGGTGATCATGCTGCAAATCTTATAAATGTAAAGGTGTCTGAACTTCATTTTTCAGTAGAAAAATTTTTACAGGGACAAATTGCAGCAAATGAAAAATATGCCATTGAGTCAACCATTATCGGGCCAGGCCTTGGAGGAATCGCAGAAGCATTGGGAAGTAAACTTGTTTTCCCTGACCATGGGGCTCCTTATGTTGCAGATTACGCAATAAAGAACTTTTCGGATTTGGACAAGATTTCCTTGGCAGATCCTCAAAAGTCCGGTAGGTTTCCCTTTATTTTACAGACTGCTGAAGCTCTTGTAGATAAGTTAGGAAAAGAAATACCAGTTTCTGTTGGAATTCCAGGACCTTTTACAACTGCAGGAAATCTTAGAGGTACAGTAAATTTCTTACGAGATTTAAGAAAAAATCCAGAATTTGCACATAGGATTCTTAGACTTGTAACAGATACAACTATTGCGTTTATTAAGGAAGTGGCTAAGCGTGATGTGAGCATAGAAATTGATGAACCAACTGCTTCAGGGGCTTTAATAAGTAAGGACATGTTTGCAAAATTTACTTTGCCATATTTAAAAGAAGTTATTGATGCAATTATCAGTTCTGGTAAAAGTGCTCCTTCCCTACACATTTGCGGAAATACAACAAAGATTTGGACACTTATGGCAGATGCCGGGGCAGGCGCTTTAAGTCTTGATGAAACTATAGATTTAAAAGAAGCAAAAAAGGTTATAGGTCACAGAGTAGTCCTTGTAGGCAATGTGAAGCCTACGGCCACCATGTATTTGGGTACTCCTCAAGATGTTGAAAGAGAAGCAAAGGATTGTCTTAGAAAAGCTTATGACAGTCCAAAGGGATATATACTTGCTTTAGGTTGTGGTTTGCCAATAGATACTCCGCCTGAAAATATTCTTTCCTTACGTGCTGCAGCTAGGAAATACGGCAAATATCCATTTGATCCTGAACTTTTTAGATAAGGGGGGATTTATATGACTATGAAAATTATTGCTTGTGAGGTTATGAAAAAAGAGTTGCTTTCTATAACGCCAGTACTTGATGTTGAATTTGAGTTTATATCTATGAATCTACATCTTTATCCTGAAAAACTTAGGAAAGAATTGCAGTGCATAATTGAAAGATCAACAGGGTATTCGAGAATTATTTTAGCTTTCGGCTTGTGCGGTGGGGCAGCTAAGGGTTTGGTGCCCACCCATTGCACTCTAACAATACCTAAAGTACACGATTGTATTTCAATTTTTCTTGATTCAGGTAAATTAAATCAAGGTATTTATGAAAAGAAAACAGGTACCTTTTATTTATCTTGTGGTTATATGAACTCAGAGAAATCAATACTTGCTGAGCACAATCGTATTAAAGATAAATATGGTGAAAAGAAAGCTCTAAAAGTCCTCTCAAGAATGTATGAAGGTTATAACCAGATATTGTTTATTAAAACCGGTTGTTGCAGCGAAAAGGCTGATATTGAACAATCCGAAGAAATAGCAAAACTGCTTAGCCTAAGTCATGACACAATTAAAGGAAGTGATACTTTTATTGAACAGATTGTAAAAGGTCCATGGGACAATGAGAAATTTATAAATATAAGTCCCGGGGGTATTGTTAAAGAGGATGATTTTAATATTGGTATAAAATAATGCACTAAAAATGGAGGGTATAAAATGTCAGATAATAAAGAAATATTATTTAAGAAACTAGCGGAATCAGTGGTTGATATGGATGAAGATGTAGCAATAGCTATTTCAAAAGAGGTAATTGCGCAGAAGTATGATGCATTTGAAGCAATTGATAAAGGATTATCAGCAGGTATGGAAAGAGCAGGAGAGCTTTTTGAGGAAGAAGAATATTTTATTCCAGAGCTTTTAATGTGTTCCGATGCAATGTATGCAGGACTTGATATTTTAAAACCACATATAAAAATAGATAAAAATGAAGTGAAACACAAGGTTATTATAGGTGTAGTTGAGGGAGATACTCATGATATAGGGAAAAATCTTGTAAAGATTATGCTTGAGACTTCAGGCTTTGATGTTATTGATCTTGGAAGAGACGTTCCACCTTCAATATTTGTAGAAAGAGCGAAAGAGGAAAATGCAAATATAATAGCACTTTCAACTTTAATGACTACAACTATGGATAACATGGCAGAAGTTATAAGAATTTTAGACAAGCAAAATATCAGGGATAAATTTAAGATTATGATAGGTGGAGGTCCAATTTCACAAGGGTTTGCGGATAGAATTGGAGCAGACGGGTATTCGGTAAATGCAGCAGAAGCTGTAAGACTGGCAAGGAAATTAGTTGCTGCTTCAATTGTAGTCTAATTACTTTTTAAAATTAAAAAGAAAAGAGGGTTAAAAATGGAAGTACTTACTCAAAAAGAAAGATTGCTAAGAGTTTTAAATAAAGAAAAAGTAGATAGGCCTCCTGTTATTTGCCCAGGGGGAATGATGAATGCGGCTATAATAGATGTAATGAAAAAAACCGGGCATACTTTGCCTCAGGCACATAAGGATGGTAAGCTTATGTGCTTGCTTTCAAAGGATGTTCATACTCATACAGGCTTTGAAAACTTGGGGATTCCATTTTGTATGACTGTAGAAGCTGAGGTTCTTGGAAGTAAAGTAGATTTTGGAACACTTGCCTGTGAACCTAAAATTATTACAGAAGTATTTTCTTCCGTTTCAAATGTAGAATTTAAAAATATAAGTGAAATTCTTAAAAACGGACGTGTTGATACCATTATTCAGGCAGTTTATTATATATCAAAGCAAAATGATGACGTGCCTGTAATTGGCAGTTTGACTGGACCTATAAGTACTGCTGCCTCTATGGTTGACCCAATGACATTTTTGAAGGAGTTAAGAAAGAATAAAGAAGGATCACATAAAGTTATTGATTATGTAACAGATTTTTTAATAGAGTATGCAAAACTTATGATTGATAACGGAGTTACTGTTATATCCATTGCAGATCCTACAGCAACTGGAGAAATACTTGGACCTAAAATGTTTGAAGAATATGCTGTAAGATATTTAAATAAGCTTATCAATGGTATTCATTCTTTGAATGTACCTGTTATAGTTCATATTTGTGGTAAATTAAATGCTGTAAAAAATCTGTTGCCCAATATAAAATGCAATGCTATAAGCACAGATTCACTAGTGAATTTGCGTATTCTTAAAGAAGAGTACCCGTCTCTTACTACTATGGGGAATTTAAGTACCTACCTATTAGAATTTGGTTCTACAGAAAAAGTTGCCAGTCAAACTGAGAAGCTTTTGCGAGATGGTATAAATATTATATCTCCTGCATGTGGGTTAAGTACTTCTTCGTCTCTTGAAAATATATATACTTTTACGAAAACAGTTAGGGAAGGAAGTGTAAAATAATGGTGCAGGTAAAATTTGTTCCGGATAATATAACAATTAGTGTTGAAGTTGGAACTACAATTCTTCAAGCAGCGCGACTTGCAGGGGTAGTAATAGAGTCCCCTTGTAATGCAGCTGTAACCTGTGGTAAATGCAAGGTAAAGCTTGATAACATCTCAATAAAGAATGTAATTTCAAATGGAGTACATCATTTATCCAAAGAAGAAGTGAAGGCAGGATTTGTATTATCCTGTGCTACAAAAGTTATAGGGGATGTTTTAGTTGAGGTAACTCGTAAGGAACAAAATGAAAGCTTAAAAATTCTAAATCATGGCAAAAGTTTTGAATTTAAAATTAACCCTATAATTAAAAAGAAGTATTTTGATGATGAAGGCGTAACGAGAGTATATTCAGGGGAACAAATTATTGGAATTGAAGCAAATAATACGGAAAATAAGAATTTTGGTGTTGTAGTTGATATTGGTACAACTACCATGGTTGCTTCTCTTATAGATTTATTTAATGGAGTGGAAATTAGTTCAACTTCTTGTCTAAATCCACAAGCAATTCATGCACAGGATGTTTTGTCGAGAATAAAGTTTGCATCTGAGGAAAAGGGCTTAAATACCATGTATAGTGGTGTTACTCGTGAAATTAAAAATATGATAAGTGAAATAAGTAAAAATGCAGGTATAGCCAATGAAAATATCTATGAGGTTATTCTAAGCGGAAACACTTGTATGTTACATCTAGCAACAAATATAAACCCTAGTTCGCTTGGTAGGTATCCTTATACTCCTAAAATTTTTGGCGGGAACCATGTTGAAGCGTTGCATCATGACTTTAATATTTCCCCTTTTGGACTAATATATCTTCCACCTATAATTTCTGCTTATGTTGGATCAGACATAACATCAGGTATCCTTGCAGCTAAATTATATGAAAAAGATGGTGTTACACTTTTTGTGGATATTGGGACAAATGGTGAGATGGTTCTAAGTTTAGACGGAGAATTATCAGCGGCCTCCACTGCTGCAGGCCCCGCCTTTGAAGGAATGAATATAACTCATGGCATGAGGGCGTCTAATGGTGCTATAGAGTTTTTCAATATAGAAGATGACGGAAACATAACTGTCAAAACAATTGGTGATGACAAAGCAATTGGAATTTGTGGAAGTGGACTTTTAGACATTGTTGGTGAGCTTGTTAAACATGGAGTAATTAAGAAAAATGGTAAGTTTGTTGATACAGATAAAGAAGAAGTGAAACCTCTATTGAAGGAAAAGATAGTTAAACATGAAGGCAAAACGGTATTTAAAATAACTGATAAAGTTTACTTATCACAAAAGGATATAAGGCAAGTACAGCTTGCAAAAGGTGCAGTTAGGGCTGGAATAGAATTTTTACTGAGGAGTAAAGACATTACGGCTAATAAAGTAGACAAAGTACTGATTGCAGGGTCTTTTGGCTACCACCTCAGAGCAAAAAGTTTAATAAATATAGGTCTACTACCCTTAGAACTTGAAGACAAAATTGACTTTGTCGGAAATACTTCAAAATCTGGAGGGCAAATATTTTTATTAAATAAGTCTTATAGGAAGGAAATGGAGACAGTAGTTAAAAAGGTTGATATTATTGAACTTTCAAACTATGAAGACTTTGATAAAGTTTTTGTACAAAGCTTGAGCTTTAGATAGAGTGAAGAAATAAGTGTTGATAGTGTTAACTAATTTATGTAATAACTAAATATTAGGAGGAATTAATAATGAATAAAGAATATTTAATTAACAAAGGATTTGCTACTAAAGCTATACATGGAGGAAGTAAGGTGGATCAATACGGAGCACTAGCTACTCCAATACATCAAACAGCTACCTTCGTTTTTGACTCAGCTGATCAAGGTGGTAATAGATTTGCAGGAAGAGAAGATGGCTATATTTATTCAAGACTGGGAAATCCCACTAACACAGTTTTAGAAGAAAAACTGGCAATACTTGAAGGTGGAGAAGCATGCATGTCTATGTCATCAGGCATAGGAGCCATAACTTCAGCAATGTGGTCATTATTAAAGGCTGGAGATCATGTAGTGGCATCAAAAACTATTTATGGCTGTACTCATGCATTTTTAAGTAATGGGATTGCAAGATTTGGCGTTGAGGTTACTTTTGTTGATGTTACGAATCTAGAAAATGTAAGAAATGCTATGAAAGAAAATACAAGGGTTGTTTTCTTAGAAACACCTGCAAATCCAACGTTACTCATAACAGATATTGATAAAATATCAAAGATTGCACATGAAGTAGAAAATTGCATAGTAATGGTGGATAATACATTCAGCACGCCATATATACAAAGACCATTAGAACTAGGCGCAGACGTGGTAGTGCATTCTGGAACCAAATTTCTAAATGGACATGGTGATGTAATTGCTGGCTTTGTTATCGGATCTAAAGTATTTATTGATGAAGTTAGATTATTCGGTGTTAAGGATATGACAGGAGCTTGTTTAAGTCCTTTTGATGCATATTTGATTATACGAGGAATGAAAACACTAGAAATTAGAATGGACAGACACTGTGAAAGTGCAATGTCTGTAGCTAAATTTTTAGAAGCTCACCCAGCAGTAGAAAATGTATATTTTCCAGGACTTGAGAGTTTCCCACAATATGCATTAGCAAAAAAACAAATGAGCCTTCCAGGAGCGGTAATTGCTTTTGAAATAAAGGGTGGAGTAGAAGAAGGCAAAAGGGTTATAAATGCAGTTGAAATGTGCAAATTAGCTGTTAGTTTAGGAGATCCTGAAACTTTAATTGAACATCCTGCTTCAATGACTCATTCTTCATATCCACAAGAAGAAAGATTGGAAGCTGGTATAACTGATGGTTTAATAAGGTTGGCAGTAGGGCTTGAAAATGTTAAAGATATTATTTCTGATTTAGATGGAGCACTTAATTTGATTGTTAAATAGTAAGTCAAGATTTATAGATAAACACAGCTCATGACTGTGTTTTTTTGTTAATTACCAAGACAAGTTTTAGGTGGATAATCTAAATTTTTGAGTGTATATAAATTGATAAAAAACAGTAAATGTTTTTTTTAAAAAGTAAAAGAGCATACTTTTATTAAAAGTAAGAGGCTATACTAGTAATGGTACGAATATAACTTTTAATGTCAAGACAGGAAGTTACTCTTATAATAGCACTGGAGCAGCTACTAATAAGTCAAATACTGTATTTGATAACTATAATAGGGGGTAAGGCAACAATTTGTCAAAAAACAGCCACAAGACAGTATTTCCCATAATGAATTATAAATCAAAATCGTGACTACTATTTTGTGCCTATTATAACGTAAAAAAAGAGAATTGAGAACTAATATATAATCATTGTTTGAAGTCCATCCTTATAAATTCTTTGCCATCTGGTAGCGTATATCTTTTGTGTTTAATAC
This sequence comes from Clostridium sp. CM036, assembly GCF_055081135.1. Classification (NCBI taxonomy): domain Bacteria; kingdom Bacillati; phylum Bacillota; class Clostridia; order Eubacteriales; family Clostridiaceae; genus Clostridium; species Clostridium sp. CM036. The sequence goes on from NZ_CM143652.1 coordinate 794,979, forward strand.
AATTAAATTTAATGATAGAGAATGCTTCTTTAAGTCTGTACTCATTAATGTCATGATGAATGGATAAAATAGGTTCTAAATGTGAATCATTCTTTGAATTACTTACAAATGAATTGCTATTTTTTCAGGCGTGTAAATTATTTTGTGTATACTCTTTCTATAGGCAAAAAATCGATCTATTAATTTTTGTAAAATAATATTATTTAAAGTCGATTAAAGTTTTTTATCTATTCTACGAATATAATCTGGAAATACAAAGAAAGTTATAAGATTATCCCAATTATCTTCCCAACTCTTAATAGCATTTGGATATTTACTTCCCCATTTTTCTTTTGCAGAAATTAAATTTTCAAGTGCAAATTGTTAAAATCATGCCATTTTATAAAGCAAGAATGTGGGGTGGGGGGGGACCGGCTGGTCAATGAATTCCACTATGTTGGGCGAAGTATATAATGTTGTGGCTTTAAAGAATCATGCAGATTGTGAAATCCCGGAAATGAAAATGACATTATCTGAATTATATGAAGCAGAGCCAAAATGGTTTCAATGTAATACCAGTGAGTTGCCTGTTCGTGTAAATATTTTAGATCCAATTGCTGATTTACCAGTGCAGGTCCATCCGGGTGATGAATTCGCAAAGAAATATAATAATGGAAGAGGAAAGCCAGAGGTCTGGGTTATTTTAGCTAGGGGTAGGGCTCGCAAAGCGTAAATTTACAACATTAAGCCAGTTATTTACAATTTGACACTATTATTTGAATATTCCGAGTTAGAATTAATAGACAATAGTTCCAACTCAAAAAAATATATAATATCAATGTAAAGCTCTTATTTTTTTACTCAAAACAAGTTAGTTAAAATGCAGTCATAGTATTGATAACGCTAACTAAAACAGTAATAAAAAATATATATTAGTTAATGTGAAATTTAAGAAAAACATTAAATTAACACGAGTATATTTAATAGGGGGTAGCATACGCAAAAATGATATTTCGTACGTTAAGGAAACTAAAATGCCATAAATGTAAATATTTTACTCGTTAATTAACGGTAATAATAGTATAATTAAATAAATGTTTTGTGTCGCAACAGTAAAAAAGAACTAAACCGCTAAAAACGGTGGCAGACAAGTGCTAATCATATTAATTTAATTTTTACTTAAATAAAATAGAAAGAAGTATCCTTATTTGACTAAGATACTTCTTTATTATAATACACACTTCCTATAAACTTTTATTGTCGAAATAAAAAATAAGGAAGTGTTATTATTTATGTCAGAATTAAAAGAAAAAATGAAAATGGATATGGAACTAAGGGGTTATAGTCCAATGACTATAAAAAGCTATATCAATCACGTTAGTAACTTTGCTAAATTTTACAACAAATCACCAAAGTATTTAGGTGAAAAAGAAATTTGTGACTATCTACATTATTGTATCATTAAAAAAAAATTAAGTGAAGGAACAGTTAATTATATTAATTCAAGTCTTAAATTTTTTTATACTAAAACTCTAAATAGATATTGGAATTCGGACAAAATTGCAAGGATGAAAGAACCATCAAAATTACCTGCTGTATTATCTCCAGATGAGGTTAAATCCATCTTTGATGTTACTGAAAACCTCAAGCATAAGGCAATTCTCATGACGGTCTACTCCGCAGGATTAAGAGTTAGTGAAGTTTGCAACCTAAAAATAACAGATATTGATAGTAAAAACATGCAAATATTAATTAGAGAGGGCAAAGGTAAAAAAGATAGATATTCATTGTTGTCTAAAGCAAATTTAGAAATCCTCAGAGAGTATTGGAGCAGATATCATCCTACGGAATATTTATTTTCTGGAAAGGGTCGTACAGATTCTATAAGTCCACGTAGTGTTCAGAAAACGCTCGAGAAATCTATAAAAAAAACTAAAATTACTAAGCATGCAACTGTCCATACGCTTCGCCATAGCTTTGCAACTCACTTATTGGATGCTGGTACGGATATCTGCTACATTCAAAGACTTTTAGGACATACCCGAATTACTACTACCACTATCTATTTACATCTTAGAAGGATGGATTTACTTAATATAAAGAGTCCGTTGGATATCCTCTTAGGAGAGAACGATGATTGAGATTCAAGATATATTCAATCAACATGGTGATGAATATAGGAGGAATCATCAGCTTCCGCTGAATATTTTAAAAACTATGATAGCTATTGAAGCTTGTAGAACAGCAGAGCTTGGTGGTCATGTAGACGAATGTGATGAATGTGGACACGTTAGGATTTCTTATAATTCCTGCCGAAACAGGCATTGTCCTAAATGCCAAACTTTATCCAAGGAAAGATGGCTTGAAAAAAGAAAAGAGGATTTATTATCCGTAGGGTATTTTCATGTAGTTTTCACTATTCCTGAAGAGCTTAACTATATAACATTAACAAACCAAAAGGAAATGTATTCTATTCTATTTAAATCTGTTTCTGAAACACTACTTGAACTTTCAAGTGATAAAAAACATTTAGGAGCAGAAATTGGATTTATGGCAATTTTGCATACGTGGGGTCAAAATTTAATGAATCATCCACACGTACATTGCATAGTTCCTAGTGGCGGATTAACTTTAGATGGTAACCGATGGATAAATTCAAAAAAAGATTTCTTTATCCCAGTGAAAGTGCTTTCAAGAAAATTTAGAGGTAAATTTTTATTTTACCTTAAAAGAGCTTATTATAGTAATGCACTTAAATATACTACAGGAATTGAGGAATTAACAAAGAAACATATATTTCAGAGCTTCATAGATAAGTTATATAAAAAAGAATGGATTGTATATTGTAGACCTCCTTTTGGGAGTGCGGAGTACGTACTTGAATACCTTGGTAGATATACTCATAGAGTAGCGATATCTAATCATCGAATTGTAAATTTAGAAAATGGATATGTAACATTTAAATGGAGAGATTATAAAGACCATAATAAAGAAAAGTTTATGACACTTACAGTAGATGAATTTATTAGAAGATTTCTCATGCATGTTTTACCAAGAAAGTTTGTTAAAATTAGACATTATGGAATATTAAGCAATAGAAATAGGTCAACTAAGCTTCAAAAATGCAAAGAACTTACAGGGACAATAGAAAATAAAAATCAAAATTTAGAAGTTAAGTTAAGTGCAGCGGAGCTTCTTTTAAAGCTTACAGGGATAGATATAAATATCTGTTCTTGCTGTGGTAAAGGTAAAATGATTACAAAAGAGAAATTAAATCGCCAAAATTATTCGCCACCAGGAGGAATAAATAAAATAGCATAAAGTTTTTATTTAGGGGAGGGGGAAATTACGTCTATTTTTAGAAAATAATCAAGGCTTAGAATGATTTAAGATGCATTTGTGGAAATTAAAGTTAATACTCTTAGTGTTAAAGAAAATTTCAGAAAGAGGGAAAAGATTGAATCTCCATAGTAGTGGAAACGCGGCATCGTTCTTTAGCTTGTTTCAGAAATTGAGCAACTTTAGTGGCTATCATCATTTAAGCATATACTTATGGTGATAGTTTTTATCGGCTCAACATCTGAATCCAAACCTATTCAAAGTACGACATAAAGATTATATATATTTTATGGAGGTGACTAAAGTGAAAAATATAGGAATGATTGTTGCTGTTGAAATAGAATCTGTTTTAAATAAATATGGAATACCGATAAAAAAATTAGAATTTATAGGCTATTCGGTATATCAATATAAATTGGGTGAAAATAATTTATTTGTTATACATACCGGAGCTGGACAAATTGCTGCGGCTACGTCAACACAGTTTTTAATATCACAATTTAAAGTAAATTTCATTGTAAACTTTGGTATTGTAGGTGGGTTGACACATGAGATGGCATTAGCGAGAACGTGTATTGTTGAAAGTGTTGTTCATTATGATTTTGATACATCAGAGGCTGATGGATGTAGTGTTGGAAGACATCTTGAATACCCGAGTGTCTATATATCCACAACAAAAGAAATTGTGGATAAAGCCCTTGAAATTGAACCGTTGTTAAAAAAAGTAATTTGTGCTTCAGGGAATAAATTCATTGCATCAAAAGAGAAAAAAGAAGAATTACATAATAGTTTTAATGCAGATATATGTGAAATGGAGGCTGCTGGAATTATATTGACTTGTAATAAAAACAAAATTCCCTGCTTGTTGATAAAAACTGTATCTGACAGCATTGCTGGTGGAGTTAGTGAATTTAAAAACGCGATTAATGAATCCGCAAGAATTTGTATGGAGATAACAAACAAAATCCTTAACAATTTATAAACATACTTATATTTTGAGCATATTAGTTCACACTCTTCATAAATTACGTCACAAACGAATGTACGATTTTGACTAAAACCTTACATTCGTAAAAGTAACATAAAGCGTTGATATATAAAGGTTTATAGTAGGTTTAACTAAAGCCTTTTTTATTATTGTACATTTGAATGTATTGTTTTATAAGATATATTATAAATATAGTACATTGATTTTGTGCCCTCTGGGACGTTTACTTTTGGGCAGTGAGTAAGATTGTCCAAAGCTTCATTTGTGACCTAGAGTAGTGAAAGAGCTTGTGCCACATCAGGTTTTCGTATGAAGAATGAAGGAGAAAATTTGCTATGGACCAGCCTTTGACCGCGGAGTCTTATTATTATTATTATATTAAGACTGATTTGTAATAAATTCAAAGTAAATAGTCAATACGTTATGTTACATTCAAAATGAAATTTCAAAGGAATAGGCAATAGATCCAATGTGAAAGTAACACAATTAGTAATGTGTTACTTTCAGTGTATAGATATACACTGAAAGCAAGTACCACCCATAGTTAAGATCTTGGGGGTACTTGCGACGAAATATATGAATATTACCTACCACTTTATCTTCTTATATCGTTTACTTTAAGACTGCATAATTATTTTTTTATTCTACATTTTTTATCCATATCATATATACTTTTTATAATTCCTAGTATGAAAATAACGACCTGTGCAATAGTTAAATAATTATAAAATTTGCTACTAAAAAAAACCCCACCAACCCCTATAAGAATAATTAATAGACCAGTATACAACATATCTCCGCCTACTATCCTTGATACTTTATCTTTATCATATTTTTTCGCATCAAATCCATTCAGCATATCTCCTGCATTTTGACTTTTAATTATCAATCCTAAAAATGTAAACATCCCTCCCATAATTAATGTAATTATAATTAACCCATATACATCCGTATTCCTCATATAAAATCTCCTGCATTTTATTATTGTTATATTATATCAATTCCTATTTCTCTATTAGTTTGAGAGACAACTAACTCTCATAAAAATACGAGCACGACACAAAATACTTGCTTAATTAGCTTATTCTATATTATAGATCTACAATCCTTTAAAAATATATTTCAAAGATACAATGCTGTGAAACTAAAATTTCACGGCATTTAAATAGGCTCCATAACTAGTAGCTTGCTTTTAGATTTTTTTATATTTTCATCAATGCTTTCTCTATCGTTATTCTTTTCTAAATCAGTCATATCGAAGTCCTCCTTATATTCCGCATAATTTTATTAATTAGCTTATTTAGGGGGAGCGCTAACATTTCCGACAAACCCCACGCTAAGACATAAAATGGATATAAAACATGACTTTCGCCTACGTTAAGCAAATAATATTTAAAAATAAGTACCATAAAAGTTATATTAGAGTTGTTTTGATACTTTGTTTTTGGTAATAGTTTTGGAACTGAAAATCACGTATAAAGTGACTATTCCTAAGGTTTATATTTAAGTACCGAAAACGAAGGTTTATGGAACTATATTCATTAACGTGGGTTTTGTCGGTTCCGTTGGCTCCACGCCATTTGCTTAATTATACTATATATAACATATATTCCATATAAAGAATTTTGCGGTTTTAAATGATAAGAGGGGTCCCGCCAACATTTCTCTGAATCACACCAACAAGAATAAAAAATAGCCTAAAACTAACTAATATCAATGTTTATCATCAATATAAGAAAAATGCGGATTATTCTATTTATAGATAATGCTATTAATTTAATTTAAAGTTATCCAATATCTTTGAGTAATTCTACTTCCTTCTGGTATTTCATTTGCCAATTTAGCTCCATTATTTATCATAGTCTTTACCGATACAATATTATTTTTGTCGCAAGTAATTAAGACTTTTTTAATATCTAATTCGACACATTCTATTAAGAGTAATGCTAACATTTCAGTTGTATTAGTTTTAATATCCCCAATCGTCAACTCGCCAATTACCTGTTTTACTATCCCTTATTAATGTCCAATTCCAATTAGAATAAGTTGAATTTGGATTAAAACTCCCATCACCTCCTGAAAAATCTACATTAAAAGTAGAAAGCAAAACAATTACATTCTCAGACTTGACACCATTCGCTGAACCTTTTCCATATTTCAAGTAACCTCCAATAAAATAATTTGATTTCTTTTCGTCATACCATAATTTTGTAAGACTACATCCCCTAAAATCCTTGAATTTTTTCTTTACACAATTTGTTGCATCATTCATTTCCCCTTGGCTAAACTTATCTGATTTTCCAATACTTACTACAGCATTGTTGGTTTTACCAACTTGTTTATAAACCAATAAAAATAATACTACTAAAATTAGACAAAGAAAAGCTATTATTTTTTTCATATAAAAACCCTCTTCATTTTAAAGTCATTTAATGAACAATATTTTACCGTTGTGACTTAATCACTAGAAAAATTATACCATTAAACACCATTTTTATAAACTATAGTTTGATGTTAAAACGAATTGCCCTACGTAAAGGTATACCTTTACGTAGGGTTGAAAAAAGCTATAAAATATATTCGTAAAGTATAACAAAACATTTATGAATATCTACGTAAAATACATTAAGATTTACGTAGATATTATAAAATTGCTACTGGTGTGATTCAAAATTATGTTGGTGAGACCTCTTAATGTGGTAATTCTTTTTCTTTGTTGGTTATTATTAAGTCCTTATAAACAAATATGATAGTAATAACACACCCTAATACAGCAAAGCCCACAAAGAAAACTTCATTATTTGTGAACTTTTCTATAATAGGCATTCCTACAAAAAAATAAGTTGTAATTATAGGGTATACTAATTTTCGCAGTTTTTGAGTTTTTATAAATTCAAAGGTGCTACTAATAATTAAAAGCATTGTAATTATTGTTAACATGGCTGTTGGTAATCCCATTTGCATAAACATCATTGTACATCCAGCCACACCAACAACAAATAAAAGTATTTCTAGTATCATTGTTATTGATTTGAATTTCATAAATAACATCTCCATCCTAAAGCATTATTAAATATATATGATGCTTTAAGAAATGTATTCTTAAATTTCAACTCCATTTATTTACATACTTATAGCCGTTTTTAGTTCCGTTACTACCTATACCCCTAGTAGGTTGAAAACAAAAAACAGATCCTGCTGTAGTGCAGTAGGATCTGTTTCCCCTGGATGAAGGGGGAATAATTTCATTGTGCGCCCGGCATGGGCGCAATCTAATGGGTGAAAGTCCCTAGCACGGGTTAATAGTGCCAAGTGCATAGCTTAAGACAAGGGTGTCCATCGTGAGATGGAATCTGAAGGAAGTTGGCGGCCAAACTCCGGTCTGACGAACAGAAACTACATATAAGGCATATGCTTGTGGGTAAGTTTGCAATACAAAACGAAGCCCAAAACTATTCGAAACAAGTGGTGTAAATGTAGCAGATAGATGGAGTGAAAGATTGCGTTCTTACCCGGGGAGATCTGATAGGTAAGTTGTGGATATGAATTTAGAAATAACAACCCATACAGTGATGTATGGCTGAACTATCAGAAGTCAGCAGACGTCATAGTACCATGCAAAACGCGTTAGCGTGGGAAGGACTGAACAATAGGAGGTTTTGGAATTTTGAAGGATACGAGAAAATATGATAAAAGCAGACAACTTCATAAAGAAGGCTCTCTACGAGAGAATAGAGTGGAACTCGAAGGTAATGTAGAAGTGCATAGTATTTCCTCTATGTCAGAAGAAGGAAGAAACGATGTGAATGAATATGATAATGGTTTACTCGAGCAGATATTATCGAGAGATAATATGAATAAAGCATATAAAAGAGTAAAAGCCAATAAAGGAAGTCATGGGATTGATGGTTTGACAGTAGATGAACTTCTACATTATCTAAAAGAGCATGGACAAGAATTAAGGCAATCATTATTAGAAAGTAGATATAGACCTCTAGCCGTAAGAAGGGTAGAAATACCAAAACCTGACGGTGGAATTAGGCTACTTGGAATACCTACTGTATTAGATAGAGTTATTCAACAAGCGATATCACAAACTCTAATACCAATATATGAAAAGAAATTTTCTGATAATAGTTACGGTTTTAGACCTTTAAGAAGTGGAAAACAAGCTGTTGAAAAATGTAGGGGATATATTAATGCTGGACATACATGGACGGTGAATATAGACCTTTCTAAATACTTTGATACGATAAATCATGATAAATTAATAAGGATACTATCGGAAGATATTAAAGATAGTAGAGTAATTTCTCTGATACGAAAGTATCTACAAAGTGGAGTGATGATAAATGGGGTATTTATGAATACAGAAGAAGGAGCACCTCAAGGCGGGCCTTTGTCCCCATTATTAAGTAACGTAATGTTACATGAACTCGATGTAGAACTAACAAAACGAGGACTAAACTTTTGTAGATATGCTGATGATGCGAATATATACGTCAAAAGTGAGAAATCAGCAAATAGAGTAATGAAGAGTATTACGAGATTTATTGAGGAAAAGTTAAAGCTTAGAGTGAATAAAGAAAAGAGTACAGTAGATAGACCTTGGAAACTTAAATTTTTAGGATTTTCATTTTACCGAGCAAAAGGTGAATACAGAATGAGAGTTCCTCAAAAACCTATAATCAAATTCAAAGCAAAGCTAAAAGAATTAACTTCAAGAAGTAATGCGATGAGCATGAAATATAGGTTTATGAAACTTAAGCAAGTGATAGTTGGATGGATAAATTATTTTGCTATTGCAGACATTAAAAGTATTCTTAAAACACTTGATGAATGGTTAAGGCGAAGAATTAGAATGTGTTTTTGGAAACAATGGAAAAAGATTAAAACAAAATATGGGAACCTTGTTAAATTAGGAATACCAAACAATAAAGCTTTGCAATATGCAAATACAAGGAAAGGCTATTGGAGAACATCCAATAGCCCTATATTAAACAAAACATTGACCAATAAATACCTTAAAAATATAGGATTAGTTTCTATATCTGAGACATATTTATTAAAACATTAATTTCTATTGAACCGCCGTGTACCGAACGGTATGCACGGTGGTGTGAGAGGTCGCTAAATAAATTAATTATTTAGCTCCTACTCGATTGCTTTGGAGAAGTTTACTGACTGCTACTAAACTTAAATAGAATGATGAATGCTTAGGTACTTTAATAGATTAGTTTACTTCTAGGCAGTGAGTAAGATTGTCTAAAGCTTCATTTGTGACCTAGAGCAGTGAAAGAGCTTGTGCCACATCAGGTTTTCGTATGAAGCATGAAGGAGAAAATCGGATGTGGACCAGCCTTTGACTGAGGAGTCTTATTATTATATTAAGACTGATTTGTAATACATTCAAAGTAAAGAGTCAACTCGTTATGTTACATTGAAAATGAATTTTTTAAGGAATAGGCAATAGCCCCAAAGTGAAACATATATTGACAATGAAAACAATTTAGAATATACTAATTTTAATTAAAAACTGTGAAGAGGAAAAGTAAATAGTATGCTGTTCTAAGAGGGAGAAACTCACCGGCTGTAAGGTTTCTTGAACAAGCAATATTGAAAACCACCTCTGAGTTGATTACTGAACTTAAGTAGGTAATTCCGCGAGCCGGCGTTAGTGGTGTTGAGTGATAGAAGTGTTTTTAATTATGCTTCTGTAATTTGGGTGGAATCGCGATAAAACTCGTCCCTTACTTTGGGGCGGGTTTATTATTTTTTGAAAGAGGAATATTTATGTTAAAGGTTGTAATAAAGGATGGCACTGTAATAAATTCTAATGAAGAAGAAGGGCACTTAGACACACCGCCTATCATATACTTGCTATTATATCCAAATGCTAAATTATCTATCGGCCCTGCAATAGATAATGGATTTTATTACGATTTTGATGTAGTAGAACCCTTTACTATGGATATACTCGAAAAAATAGAAGTAGAAATGAGAAAAATAGTTAAAGAAGACTTAAGATTAGAGCGATCAGTAGTTTCTATAAAAGAAGCTTTGAAGATTATGGAAGATAAGGGACAAATCTATAAAATAGAACTCATTAATGATTTACCAGAAGGAGAAGAATTAGTTTTTTTTAAGCAGGGAGATTTTATAGAACATTGTGCAGGGCCACATGTATTATCAACTTCAAAAGTAAAAGCCTTTAAGCTATTATCAGTTGCAGGAGCTTACTGGAGAGGCAGCGAAAAAAATAAAATGCTTCAAAGAATATATGGAACGGCATTTGCTAAGAAAAGTGAACTTGATGAATATTTGAATATGATTGAAGAAGCGAAGAAAAGGGATCATAGAAAACTTGGTAAAGAACTAAAATTATTTGCTTTAATGGATGAGGGACCAGGATTTCCATTTTTCCTTCCCAATGGTGTAGTTTTAAAGAATAATTTAATTGAGTACTGGAGAGAACTTCATAAGAAAAATCGTTATGTTGAGATAGAAACTCCTATGATATTAAACAAAGAAATGTGGAACTATACAACTAGATTTACACCTTCCCCAAAGATTTGACTTACAATATATCGGCAGTGATGGAGAAAAGCATAGACCTATTGTTATACACAGAGTGATTTTGGGTAGCATAGAAAGATTGCCCTATATCATAGTTATTGGTGAAAAAGAACAAAACTCAGAGAGTATATCCCTCAGAAGTAGAAAAAATGGTGATGAGGGTAACTGTTCACTAGAGGCCTTTATTTCAAGGATCACACAGGAAATTGATGGTAAAATGCTAGATAATTAGGTGTATCATATGAGTCATAAATAGGAGAAAAAGCATATAACATAATTTTTATTGTGTTGTATGCTTTTTTATATTAGGAAACAATAACTTCAAATTTAAAAGACTGATTTTAAAAATAGAGTATATTTACAATTCTTTCAAAACGAGTAATAGACTCAATGTGAATGTAACTCAATTGTTTATTGTGTTACATTCAGGTTATTAATTACTAATTCAGCAAATTCTTCTACAACTTTTCCACCAGAATTAGTTATAATATTTTTTACATTTTCATCAATATTATTATCATCAAATACTATTACTAAATCTATATTTTTAGGACTTATGTCCGCTGCATTTGATGTAATATTAGTAGTTAGCATAGTAAAACTAAAAATAATCAAAGTAATTAATATACATATTGGTTTATTTTTTTGTCTGTTTTTCATTTTATTCTCCTCTACTTAAGTCATATTTAAAAATATGTTTTTTTGTAATATTTCATCATAAATCGAACAATTTATGATGAAATATAAAAACATATTATGTTGAAAAATACAAAATTATGCAATGTAAATATTGTAGGGCATTATTCATTTGACTTAGCAAACAAATATTATCTGGTAAGCGAGACCATTGCAACCAATGGACAAAAAACTATTCGGTAATAAATTGTAATTATATTCTGTTTATGCCTTATTACTACACAACCCCCAATCTAAAACTATAAGTAGCTTATCGGTAGTGGTATAATAGTCCTTGATATTAAGACACATCTGTAAAATAATGTGAGTTGCTAAACTACAAGGAGGTATCATAATGGGGATTTTTAATAAACTAAAATAGTCTATATGTAAGAGTAATTACTAACTCTCCCATGTAGATTATATAAATCAAATATTCATTAAAAAAATTTACAATATTTGCTATTGGGAGGTTGAAAATGTCTTATTTTAAGTATGAAAATATTAATATATATTATAAAGTATCTGGTGAAGGGAGACCTTTAGTTATTATACATGGAGATACAGCTTCCTCAAAAATGTTTATATCAGAATTAAAATTCTATTCTAAAAACTTTAAAGTAATTTTATTAGATTTGGTAGGTCAAGGGAAATCTCAGAGAGTAGATAAATTACCATTAAATTATTGGCATTTTAATTCTACTTTAATTATTGAATTATGTAAGCACATTGGTATTAGCGATGTTAATCTGTTAGGTACAAGTGGCGGGGCTATTGTTGCTTTAAATGCTGTATTGAAACAACCTAATTTATTTAACAGAATAATTGTAGATAGTTTTATGGGAGAAAATTTATCTTATGAGTTTGCGCAAAAAATTGTAGATGATAGAAAAACAGCAAAAAACAAGTTAGGTTCTAAATTATTTTGGTTTATAATGCATGGCTTTGATTGGAAAAATGTTATTGATCAAAATACAAACTTAATTATAGATTTTTCAAGAAACATAGGTAATTTTTTTAATTATGAACTTAGTAACATAGAAAATAATGTTTTAATTACAGGAAGCTCGAAAGATGATTTAATACCTAATGTCCAAAGTACATTAAAAGCTATTAATTTAAAAATGAAAAATTCTAAATTGGTTATTTTTGAGAATGGAAATCATCCTGCTATGTTTAGTAACAAAAAAGAGTTTAGAAATTTAGTTTTGGAATTTTTGTCCTAGGTCATAATAAAACACCGTATTATTCAGAATTGAATTTTATGGTGTTTTTATAATGGAATATTCTTATATTGTGCAACATCAAGAACAGAAATTTCTGCTCTTTTTATTTTTAATATTAGATAGTGGATATAACCCTAATGTATAAGAAAATGTATAAAATCTTAATGTCATAACTTAACAGTATTGATACCTATAAAACACTTACGTATAATCAAATCAATATGCTAAAAAGGGGTTATAATGATAATAGGTTATGCAAGTTATGTGAGGTAATTCTCAACTGTGCATTGAAGTGATAAAAGCCTTGCAATACCAATAATATTCCTCAAATTACATCGCATAATTATTCTCTTCTCTGGCTAAAATTATAATAGCTTATTCAAAGAATAAGACTAACTAAAGCACAGGAGGGAATAAGATATGATTCAGTTTGAAACTGATGTTACTGATTTGATACAGAAAGTTCTCCACTTGATGGAACATCAGCAGTACAGTAAAAATGCAATACGAAAACATAGGAGCATAATCAAGCAGTTGGTCGTGTTTTCCAAACAGAATTATGGTGGTAAATATTCTGTAGAAATCGGGGCTGCTTTTATTGACGAAGTCTCTAGAAGACAACCGCCACTCTCGCTGGAGTATTTTAGAGCGTTTAAGTCGGAAGTGCGAAGGCTTGATCATGTTTTGTTGAGAATGCCAGAACACTATGCGTTTGGGGATATAGGGCAGTTTGACCATTCTTGTTTTGACAGTTTTACGAATGCCTATAATAAGTATATTCGGGGCATTTTAAAAAGTGCATTGGATGTTCGCATTCGTACAAGGGCGCTTGCCCGTTTTTTTAAGTGGCTAGAGCTACACGGGATAACCTCTCTTCAAGATCTGCAACCGCAGCACATTCACAACGTATATATTGATGCTTCGGATAAGGATTTGTTTCGAAAGACGGTCCGAGGATTCTTCAGATATGCATATTCTCACAAGCTTCTCAAAAGGGATTTCAGTGTAGCAGTTCCTTCTTTTAGAAGGCATATCCCCGTACCGTCAGTATATTCTACGGAAGAAGTTGAACGGCTTCTTTCCTCCGTAGATCGTAATACCAAGTATGGTAAACGGAATTATGCAATATTGATACTAATCGCTAGGCTTGGAATTCGGAGCTCTGATATTGTCAATCTTCGCTTTGAAAATCTGAATTTTACAGCAAACGTTATTGAAATTACACAGGTAAAGACGAGTGAACATCTCACGCTTCCGATTACAGACGAGATAAGGAATGCGATTTTGGATTATACCCATCACGGTGGAAGATCAGACCATAACAGCGACTATCTATTTCTTTCGTATGATGCACCAATAAGGCTATTAGGTGACAGAGCAATATATCTCATAGTGTCAAGAGCTTTTACGACTGCGGGAGTACAGATAGACGGTAGAAAGCATGGACCGCATGCTCTTAGGGCAAGCCTTGCTACCGCTCTATTGAATGAAGGATACAGCTATCCCGTCATAACCGAAGTTCTCGGGCATAAAGATCCGAACACCGCTCAGCATTATGTGAAAGTTGACATAACTCATCTTAGAGAATGTGCGATGCAGGTGCCTCCCCCTTCAGGAATGTTCTACAAGTATCTCTGTGGAGAGGAGGATGTTATATGAGAAAAAAATACTTTAACTTCCATAGCGTATTTGCGCCTGAGATAAGATCTTTTCTTGAATTACGCACCGCTCAAGGTCATGTAATACGCCATGAAGCCTATACATTGGAAACACTGGACATTTTTCTCGTGGAACATGGACTATGCGAAAGACGCCTTCCAGCGAAAACTATAGATTCATGGCTATACTCATTTCCAAACAAATTAAACGCCAATACTTTGGTAACTTATGTGTCCTATTACACGCAGTTTGCTAAATACATGCGTATATTGGATATTCCGGCATTTATTCCGGAAAGGCCAAAAGGTAACAACGATTATGTGCCATACATTTTTTCGGAGGATGAAATGAAAAGGCTGTTTGCGGTTTGTGATAATCTGCCACGCAAAAAACATGTTACAAAAGCACCGGTCATATTCCCTGTACTCTTCAGGATGATTTATGGCTGCGGATTGCGGCTTGATGAAGCACTCACACTGCGGCTAAAGGATGTAGATTTGAAAAACGGGGTACTTCACGTCCTTAATGCAAAAGGGTCAAAGGATCGTATTGTTCCAATGGATTGTTCGCTGACTGATATTTGCCGCAATTACTGCAAACTGCTCCATAGCAATTCAGAAGATACAGCATATTTTTTTGAAAGTCATAACCATAAGCGTTTTTCACAAGCTTGGGCGGGGCGCTGGTTCAGCATTGTACTGGAAAGTGCAGGAATAGCATTGTCGGATGGAACCAAAGTCAGCAGAGGTATTTGTCCCCATTGTCTTCGACATACTTTTGCTGTAGACTCATTCAGACGAATGGACCGTAAGGGAAGGGACTTGTATGAATCTGCACCGTTTCTCTCGACATACATGGGACACTATGATCTCTATGGTACGGAGAAATATCTTCGCATGACATCTGAGATGCACGCTGAGGTTGTTGACCAGATGGCAGCCTATACCTCTTGTGTTTTCCCGGAGGTATCGGAATGAAAACAACATTATTTATACAGCAGCTGGGAAATTATTTTGAAATATATCTCCCAAAGACAGGTGGCTATAGCCAAAACACCATATCTTCGTACAAAGATACATTTCGTATCCTGTTTAAATTCATGGATGAAATAAAAGGAATACGCCATTATCTGATTGCCTATAAACATTTTACTGTAGAACTCATGGAAGAGTTTATTCTTTGGCTCGAAGAGGAGCGTAATTACAGCGCATCATCGAGAAACCAGCGGCATGCTTCGATATCAGCTTTCTTCAAATATGCATCTAGGCGTGAAATGGATGCACTTTCTGCTTTCAATCGCATCAGCGCTGTGCCGTCTAAGAAAACACCAAGTGTTGCCTTTCCCTACTTTACAGTTAAAGAAATTGGCATTCTCCTTAAGGTGCCAGACGTATCAAACCGGCTAGGAAGAAGAGATCAAGCTTTGTTATGCTTGCTCTATGATAGTGCTGCCAGAGCTCAGGAGCTTTGTGACGTTACTGTCGCCGATGTTAGGTTTGGTCGCCCAACCCGAATAAAGCTGCATGGCAAGGGGAGAAAAACACGAGAAATCCCGTTGACAGACGAATGCTCCAAGCTGATAAAGCAATACATAAAGTCTCAAAAGCTTGATAATGAAGATTCTCACGCTCATCCTCTATTTAGCAGCCAAACCCATGAAAAAATGACTACATCATGCATCCGCAATATTGTTGAAAAATATGTGAGGTTGGCAAGGATAAAATGTCCAGAAATGTTTAGGGAAGCGAATTACTCACCGCACAGTTTTCGGCATAGTAAAAGTGTTCATATGGTTGAAGCCGGTATCCAGATCATATACATTCGAGACTTCCTCGGTCACACTACGATCAAGTCTACTGAGCGTTATGCAAAGGTTAGCCAGATGGCGATAACAAAGGCTCTTACAGAACGGAAAATTCCAAATGTGATCCCTGTAAATGAATCAGACGAAACAGTAAAGAAATCATTTCCGGGATTTCTAGAATAATTTTCCCATTACAAATTCAAAAATTATGTGAGGTAATTTCAGTATTTCACTTGGTAATTCAAGGCTTTCATCGCCTTTATACTCAAATTTGAATTACCTCACATAACGAACATTATGTGACCTGCTAGATAATGCAAGGGTAAGTACAAAAGGACAATTAAAAGAAGGACATTCCATAGAGGTTCAGACGAGGAATATACTAGATAGATATGATGGTGCCGAAATTAGAGTAGAGCAGTATACAGGAACTACAATAGATAGACCTATATTCAATAAATTGATAGAGGATTTAAAACAGGGGGATACCTTAGTAGTTACTAAACTAGACAGATTGGCTAGAAATACTGTAGAAGGCATTAGCATAGTTCAAGAGCTATTTAATAAAGGAATATCTGTCCATGTAATTAATGGTGGACTGCTAGAGAATACAAGTATGGGTAAGTTTTTTTTAACTACACTATTATCAGTTGCCGAGGATGCAGCGTAATACAATTATTGAACGTACCCAAACAGGTAAAGCAATTGCAAAAACTAAAGAAGGCTTTAAAGAGGGTAGACCTAAGATATATACATCAAAACGAATAAATAATGCGATTCAAATGCTAAAAAACAATTCATATACAGCAGTTGCAGAGATAACTGTAATAAGTAAGTCAACACTAATTCGAGGAGTTAGGAAAAGAAAAGTTTAATAAGTACATTGTGTAACATTGGAGATATTAAATTTGAAAAAGATGAATACCATTATTTTCTGTTCTTATACCAGCTTTCTGTTCCATTACTACACAAACCCCTATAAATAGGCCCTTAGGGCGTCTCGCCAACATTTCTCTGAATCACACCAATAGGAATAAAAAAGAGTGATTTAGAACTTACCCTAGAATATAAAAAAAGTCATTTTAGATAAATTGCTTAATCCATCTTTTCGCGAGGATAGGCAAAAACACCCTATTTATAAAAAACAAAATAGGCATGATCTAAAGTTACCTCCCCATATTTCATCTGTTTATCTGCGAAATATTGGAGGTTTTTGTCACTTCTTTATGAGTCCTTTTGGCAGTTAGAGCGATCCAATGACTTCAGAAATCCCACGAGCCTTTATTCTCTTCAATGGGCTGATGATAGAGAACGATGCAGCTAGAATGGAAATAATGAATATCAGTACGACTTGCAATACAGGAAACTCCCAGTTAGAAATAAGTAAGGACATCAGGGTTTTCTGTAGTAGAACCCCTAGGGTGCATCCTGCTATGCAGCCGCTCACCGTATAGACGACAGCTTCTGCCAATGCCATTCTTGTGAGTTGTCTCTCAGACATGCCTATTGCATGCATAATTCCCAAATACTTAGTTTTGGATGTGATGTTGGTATTCATCGTATTGATAATGTTTAGAATACTGATGAGTGTAATTATACCTACAAATCCGTAAATAAATACTGCGATAGTCATAAATGAGTTATTTGCTTCTGCGCTTAGCTGACGAATGTCATGTAGTGTCACTGAATTTCCGACTAACGCTTTTATTTCATTTATGGTTTGTGCTTGATTATCCTTGTTCAGTTGTATATCGATTGTCTTATAGTTAGAGGTTATATCTCCAGTGATTTCTGTAAACTGCTTTTGGGTGGTGATAAATGTAGTTAATGCCTGTTTTTCGCTTTCATAAGGCATAGAGCTCAAGACTCCCATGACTTTATATTCTTTAGTCTCTGTAGCAGTTTTAATATAGACAGCATCACCAACTTTCAGGCTTGCGTCTGCCGCTAATTCTCCTTTTCTGTAATTTTTAACAACGGCCACAATACCATTCTGAGCATTGAGTTCATTTTCATCCATACCTCCAGCCATTAATGATTTCTTTGCCCATTGCATTTGCATTGAATCATAGGAAACAATCCATGACCTCTCCGTTGCAACCATAAGGCCATTGCTTTCTGTCTTGATGGGACCCATTTCCTTTTTATAGGTGTCCGTCAGCCTTGTAACGTCAAACGTAGCATACACATAGTTTGACATTCTTCCATACACCCTTTTTACACCGCCAAGCGTTGACAGTTTCTTGTATATATTTTCGCCAATACCTTGCGAGGATGTGATTGAAACGTCAGGAGTATAGACTTCCGTAGCTTTCATTCCCAAAAACGTGGGATTGACGATTACACTAAAACACATAAACATAATGATGCTGAGAGCAATAGAACTAGATATCAAGAAAAGAGTTTTCTTCTTGTAAACAGCGTTGCTAATGCCAATAACAATTTCAGCGTGAAATATCTTCATAAGAAGGCCTCTCTTGGTCTTTTGGGATATATTTGTATCCCCGCTTCCGTTCAAGGCACTTACAGGAGAAACTTTTGCAGCTTTTTTTGCAGGTAATAAGGAAGAGATAAAGACTGTCAGAAACCCTATTACAATACCCGCGCCAATGCCGAATGCGCTGAAATTAATCAATGAAATATCACCAAAAAGCTTGTTATTGTAAAATTTTATTATTGCCGAACAAATAAAGGTTATCAAAATACCGGCGAATACGCCAAGGGGGATTGCTCTCAAACTTATGGATAAGCCTTCTCTTTTTACCAAACGCTTTATTTGTGTCTGTGACGCCCCTATACATCTCAGAATTCCGAATTGGCGAACTCTTTCCATTACTGAAATGTTGAAAGTGTTATAGATCATTACAACGCTTGTAATAAGGACGATAAAGAATAAGACGCCGCCGATAGCATACATCTTCAAAATGGTATTGTTTTTTGTTTGCATCATGAGGGCTAAAAGACCTTCGTTGCGCCCTATGCGGTCATCTGCTATATTCAAAGTTTTCTTGATTTCTCCTTCAACCTGTGTGATATTTACACCATCTTTAAATAGCACAAAATATTGGCTTGATTTCGGTTTTAGCTGTTCCGACATTTTTGTTGACACGAATACGGCAGGTATAGCAGCAGCTTTGGTAGCACCCCAGTCATTGTATATACCGCTAATGATGAACTCTTGAACTGTTTCGTCTGGTAAGGTAATTGTCATTGCATCACCGATTTTATGTGCCGGCTTAGATTTTTCCATAAACCATTTTTCAAGCATAATTTCATTTTTAAAAGTCGGGTAACGGCCTTGGTTAAGATTAAAGTTGATATTTTTCGCGAAATTTTCATCTAGAGATGTGAGGGCACAGTTCTCACTGTTGATGGTTCCTTCACCAAGGTCTTTCCAGGTTCCAGCATTTTGTACATCAATACGGCTACCAATGACTTGAATCTCTCTTGGGGACGGATTTCGAATTAAAATATGGTAGTTACCTTGATCCTTTAGTACTTGTGCTTTTTCAAATTTCACTAACGCATCTACCATAGAAAAAATACCGACAACCAGTGCAACAGCCATGGCAACGCTGGTGATAGTCAGGCGTGTTTTTCGTTTATGGGCAGAGAGGTATTTTGGTGCGAGCTCAAGATAGTTTTTCATTTTTTAGCCCTCCCTAGTTCGGATACAATACCATCCTCTACGTTTAGCACCCGATCCGAGAAGGAGGCAAAACTCGGATTGTGGGTAATCATAATTAATGTCTGATTATATCTTTCGACAGAAAGCTTTAAAAGATTGATTACCTCTTTGCTGTTTTTTGTATCAAGATTTCCCGTGGGTTCGTCTGCCAGAATAATTGCCGGACGAGTTGAAAGGGCACGCCCGATTGCTACGCGCTGTTGCTGTCCCCCAGAAAGCTGGTTTGGAAGGTGGTGTTTCCTGCTGGAGAGCCCAAGTATGTCCAAAAGTTCAGCAATATATTTCATATCCGGTTTCTTGTAGTCAAGTAGCAGTGGCAACAAAATGTTCTCTTCTACATTTAGTTCGGGAATTAGATTGAATGCCTGAAAAATAAATCCAATGTTACGTCTGCGGAAGACGGAGAGATTCTTTTCCTTCATGGTAGAAATGTCTTTGCCATCAAGAAATACATTTCCAGAGGTTGGAGAGTCCAATGCCCCAAGGAGATTAAGCAGTGTACTTTTTCCTGAACCGGATGGTCCTACTATTGAGACAAATTCCCCTTTTGCAACTGAAAAAGATACCTCTTTCAGTGCGTCAACTTTCACTTCACCCTTTCCATAAGTTTTACTTAAATTTTTGGCTATTAAAATATCCAATATAAACACCTCTTCTGAATTTTTATTAAGATCATTTATTGAACATATCCCACCCGAAACAATGATGCACAATGTTCTAAATTATTATTAGCATAACAAGCTAAGCTTACAGATAGGTGTATTCTTTCTTACAGATTTGTAAGCTTTGGAAAAGTCAAATAGAAAGTCGTTCCTTGGTTCAACGTGCTTTCCACCGTTATAGAGCCTCCATGTTTTTCGACAATGGTTTTCGCAAGGGTAAGTCCAATGCCGATACCATCCTTATCCTTGGAAAATCGGATTCTATAAAATCGTTTGAAAATATAATGGATGTCCTCTGGGTGGATGCCACTACCGTTGTCTTTAATTGTGATACAGATTAACACAGGCGTTTCGTCGCATAGAATTTGAACTTCATTTCCCGAAACGGTGTGATCCAATGCATTTTTCATAATATTACTGAAAGCTTCCAGTATCCAACCTCCATCACAATTTAACAGGGTATAGCTATTGCACATTAGCATAATTGACTTGTCCTCTGATTTTGCACGGGTGGAGAAACCTATAACGATGCATTCTAGCAAATCTTTCATAAGGCAGTTGCTTTTCTCTAATTCGATGGTGTCAGCATCTAGCCGTGCCAATTTCAGAAGGTTCCGAATTAGATACTCCATCCGTTCCAGTTGATTACTGCTTTTTATGGTGAAGCTGTCGACAACACCGTTGTTTATGTTTTCTTCCTGAATAATTTCATTGTACATTTTTAGCGCAGTCAATGGTGTTTTTAACTGATGTGATATGTCAGATATCGTATTCTTTAGGAACTCCTTTGTCTGTTTTTCCTTTGTTATATGGGCAGTTAGAGATGTTGCCATTACATCTATAGAGGAAAAAAGCTGAGATACAATACCTTCCTCATTGTCGCTGAAGCGGATATCTTTATTGCCATGCATAAAACTTAAGATATCCGTGTTGGCCTTTTCAAGCTTTCTGTCCTGCCGGACAAAAAAAATAAATAATGTTGAAAGCATGAGAAGCGATACAACAACGGAAAGTATCAGTACCAGAATCTCGAGTTTGTGATGGAAACTTTGAATTTCAGGCAGAAGCTTGTTATTTATACTGTCTGTATACCCTTTAGGCTGCAAAAGCTCCCGCCCAATGGTATAATCTTTCATACCTTTTTTACCAGTGAAGGCAGGTACAATCTGGTCTGTTGTTGCATCCTGTTGATATAAATATCCGGCAATGGCATAATCGTGTGTAATGATTTCCTTTTTATATTGGTTTGTCATGAAATATACCATGACCTGTGTTATTAGAATAAAACACAAAAGAATTATGGATACGATTGAAAATAGTCTCCTTATATTGTAATTAATAAAAATTCTCATATAATAGCCTCACTTTAACACACTCCATTTATAGCCTAATCGTCGTATTGTCAATAAAAATTTCGGTTTATCAGCGTTATCTTCAATTTTCATTCTTAGTCTTCGTACATAGACGGATAGGGTGTTATCATCGATGAAGTTGCCGTTATTGTCCCAAAGCTTGTCCAATATAACGTTTCTCGTGAGCACAATATTTTGGTTTTGCATGAGCAGGCGCAGAAGACGGTACTCCGCCGTAGTAAGTTCTATTTCTTTAGAATCCTTAAATACTCGGCTTTCCAACAGTTTGATGGTAATATCATTAGATTTCAATTCAATAGGTTCTTGGCTAGGAATGTGAGAACGGCGAAGCAAAGCATTGACTCGCGAAATCAGTTCATTTAATTTGAAAGGTTTTGTAATATAGTCATCCCCACCAATATCCAAACCCATTACAATATTGACCTCTTCATCGGAAGCCGTTAAAAATATAATTGGTACATCGGAGGATTGCCGTACTTTCTTACAGATGTCAAAACCGCTTCCATCGGGTAAGGTCAAATCGAGTAGCAACAAATCATACTTCTTATCACTAAGCATCAAAAAGCATTCCCTTACGGTTCGTGCTAAGGCAATATGAAAGCCATTCTTTCGGAGTGAAAACTCTAGCCCAGCAATAATACTCAAATCATCTTCTACCAATAAAATTGTATTCACTGTTGATCCCTCCCTGCTTTTTCTGTCTAATAATACTACAATGTATCAAAATTGCATAATGCCTCTTATATTATTATCGTTTCAAATTACAGAAAAAGCAATAGAACTTAATTTGAGTTTTCGTGTTTCAGCTATAAAAAAAGTGTTTTCTACCAAACTTAAAGATAAAATGGAAATAATAATTTTTATCAAGCTATACATAAAGCCGTTTAATCAGCGCCTCATCATCCTGGCAGGTTGGTTTTGACTGACTGGTTGAAATAAGGCAAGGGATGAGAATTTAGACCCATTTAAAACGTTAGAATCTGTAATGCCATGGTGCGAGCTTGTAGCCTCTGTTGAGGAAGCCAAGAAATTAGTAAATATATACTTTATTAAGTTGTATTAAAAATTGAGAAAAAAGTCAAGGCAAGGGACTGAAAAAAAGTTAACATGAATATATCAGCTGATGAGGGTTACGTAATGAATTATATTGAATTAAATATTAAAACAAGTTTGAACTACAAAGCGTTGCTAATGAAGCCTGTATGTAACTTGCTGGTTTATATAGAATTTTTTATTCTCTGGACGGATACACAATTAAGGAATATATTCAGTTTCATCAAGAACGATTATTTCACTTGAAAAAGGACAGTATAACCCCTCAATTATGCTTGCATATAAGATAGCTTCCGTTTTCAACACCACTATTGAAAAATTATATTGTTTAAAGGAGAATTTAGAAAATGAAGAAAAAAACATATAATAAAAAGAACTTTTGGAGTGGTATAATATTTTTATTCTTAGCAGTAATTAGCATTCCAGATACAATTACGCGGTTTAATACTTTGAATGCTTTAAGAATTACCAAGTCTATTATATTGGATATTTTTTGTATTCTATTTGGAGTTACAGAAATAT
Source organism: Clostridium sp. CM036 (assembly GCF_055081135.1). Lineage (NCBI taxonomy): Bacteria > Bacillati > Bacillota > Clostridia > Eubacteriales > Clostridiaceae > Clostridium > Clostridium sp. CM036. The sequence goes on from NZ_CM143652.1 coordinate 818,523, forward strand.
GGAAAGGTTTGAGTAGCAGATGTACAAAACAAGATGTTCAAAATGATGATGAAAGAGTAAATTTAATTAATATGAAATCAAAAACCAGTGCTTTTAATATTACACTGATCATTTGTGTTACTTTTTTAATACTATCAATGGTTGTATGGGGAGTAACAAAAAATGATGTGTGTCTCGGCATTTTCAGTTGTTTCGGCATCATTTTTACGATTATGATGATTGCTGAAATAAGTAGTTATTTTTATCATGACAAGCGGAATTAATTTTATAATTGGGCACTTCATTAGGCCAATTTTCTTGAAAAAGATATAAAGAGAAGCAATGAAAAAGAGGAATCTTCTAGTATTAAAACGGTAAAGTCAAATTTAGACCAAACTGAGATTTCAAAGCGAGATATATAAATGTTGATTTCTAAGCGAATTTGAATAGTAGTAAATTTATGGTAACAATATTACTATCAAAGAATACACTGAAAATGTTATGTCATAAAAATTCATCTTATCTTACTGATCTATAATAGATAAATAATTTGTACTAAATATTATGATCATACTTTGTATTAATATGTGTCAGCTAGATCATTCCTGCCTTTTAATACATCCTGCTGTATAATCTGTAACACTTTTTCAGACTCTTCAAATATTGGACTGTGGGCAGATTCCTTAAAAAGATAAAATCCTTTTGCAGGTGCACCAAGTTTTTTAAGATAAGCTTCCGACATCGAATAGTTTACCGTATAATCATATATTCCCGAAAAGAAATATACCGGAATATCAAGTTTTGTTATCTTGTTACTCAAATCCGTTCTGTAAAGCTCCTCGTTTAAAACAGTAGAATTTGAAAATGCTTTTCCACGCCATATATTAATTTTTTCTCTCAAGGTATATTCGTGATTCTGCATAACTGGCATAAAAATTCCGGTGACTACTGATTTCATCTTATGTGTTGTACCAATTCCTGCTCTATGCATCACATTATCCCTTATTTTATTGTATGCATCTGGCAGATGATCCATTGTTTCAATAGGTATTGCCTGAAGCTTCTTTACAGTTTTTTCATCACATGTTACCTTGTAGTACTTAAGCATATATTTATATGCAATTTTTTCCGATTCCATTTGATTTGATATTTGTCCGACACCAATATAAGCATGGTATAACTCATATGATTTTGCCGCTGCCTCTATAGCTATGTATGAACCCCATGAGTGTCCCATAAGGTATATTTTATCTTGTCCAAACCGTTTACGCAGATAGTTCGTTACTTCTATTGTGTCAGATACAAACTGTTCTGTTGTCATTGTTTTTGCTGAGATATCACTGCTATAGGACAAACCCGCGCCACGCTGATTCCACCATGCTACCGTAAAATATTTCTCAAGTCCCGTAGGGTATGTTTCGGTAAGTGGATGTTCCGGCATACCAGGGCCTCCGTGAACAAAAAGCAGTACTGGATTTGATGCATTCTCACTTTTAATAATCATTCCCATCTTCGCTCCGTTAATTTTAACATAAACTTTTTCCGAAATACTGCCCTCTATAACATTTCTTTGTCTTTTCATAATATCCTCCTTTTCGAATGCTTCACCTTGAGTTTAACACATAAATAAAAATGTGGATAATATAAACAATTAAGACAAAGAAAATTAGTAGTATGTATAAATTAACTCATCCACTTTTAAAAACAGTAATTTATGGTGCATAATGGTATAATCGACTTAAAATTATTGCATGATTTGAATTACTAAAAACACAGTGTCATTATTTACAATATCTAACGTGTTTGTACTATTTAAGTGAATTGAGAATCAAATTATTTTATGTTGAAAGAGTGGTGATTCATATGTCCATTAGTATTAGAAAAAAATTTCATGACTTAGTAAATAAGGCAGAATATAATAGCTATGAAAAAACAGTAGAACAAATAAATCGTCTTAGATTTGATTCATTGGATAATACTGAATTTCTAAATAAATCACATGGGCTCAGGAGTAAGCTTTTAGAGTATACATCTATGGATGACATAATTATAGAAGTCTTTGCACTTACAAAACAGGCGGTTAAAAGAGTACTAGGACTCATTACTTACGACGAGCAACTGATTGCTGGCATAGCTATGCATAATGGAAGATTAATAGAGATGCAACTTGGATGGGACCCGTATATGAAATGCTTGGATTAACTGTGGGGTTCGTACAGGAAACTATGAAACGGCCTGAAAAACAAAGAGCTTATGGTTGTGATGTTACATATGTAACTGCCAAGGTAGCTGGATTTGATTATTTAATGGACTCACTTTCTTATAAAAAAAGTGAAATTGTGCTACGTCCATTTAATTTTGCCATAATAGACGAGGCAGATTCCATAATAATTGATGAAGCCAGAATACCATTAGTTATTGCAATAGGAGGGAACGCTGCTGATGATACTCTTTGTTTAACAATGGAAGCTTTAAGAAAACTAGAGCCTGAAGTTGACTATGAGAAAGATGAAGTTAAAAGGAACGTATTCATGTAATATTCACGCACAAAAAAGCCAAATACAAAGCTTTGAGCTCGGAAATCAAAAGAGTACATGACACAGGACAGCCTATTTTAATCGGCACTTGTAGTGTAGCAGAATCAGAATATTTGGCTGAAGAATTAAATAAGCTAGGCGTTAAATATAAAATTTTAAACGCAAAAAATGATGAACTTGAAGCACATATCATTGAACAAGCAGGTACTCTTTATGCAGTTACTGTTTCAACTAATATGGCTGGCAGGGGTGCTGATATAAAACTTGGGGGCCTAGATGGAGCTAATAAAGATAAGATAGTTTCCCTTGGAGGATTATATGTTATAGGTACTAATAGGTATGAGAGTAAACGCATTGATAAGCAGCTTAAAGGAAGAACTGGCCGTCAAGGTGATATTGGCATGTCAAAATTCTTTATAAGCCTTGAAGATGACCTCATTAAAACATATGGTATCAATGAAATAGTGCCCGTGGAAATTAGACCTTCTATGCAAGAAGAACCGTTGATTAATACTAAGATAGCAAGTAAAATAGAACACGTTCAGAGGATTATCCAGGGCCAGGATTCTGATTTACGTAGAGAATTATGGCAGTATTCCTTTATCATAGAAAATCAGCGACTTGTTGTTCACCAAAGGAGAATGGAAATAGTATATGATATTTTACCTTTTAATATATTAAGCCTGGAAAATCCACAGCTATTTACAAAATTAATTAACTTCTTTAGTGAAGACCTCGTAAAGGAACTTGAAAAACAAGTAGCACTATATAATATCGATGAAGTTTGGGCTGATTACCTCGCTCATGTAGAATATCTTAAAGAGGGAGTAAAGTTAAGTATACTAAGGCTTAAAGATCCGTTGCAAGCATTTCAAATAGAAACAGCTGGCATATTTCAGACGATGCAGCAAGAGATACAAACGAGAATTTTACAAGATTTTGAAACGTTAGATTTATCAACGCAGGGACTCATTAACTTAAAACAGCGGATAAACCCACCCTCTTCAACTTGGACTTATCTTGTTACTGACAATTCACTAATGGATCCACTTTCTTCATTATTTATTGGTAACGCAATTGCATCCATAGGAATGTTTCTTGCCTTACCAATTCGATTTGGAACTTTGATTTATAGAAAAATTCTTAAAAATAGAATTTAAAATAGTGTTAAACAATATAATAAGGCTTAAATGAATCACTGGAAATAGGTATTTGTAACAAAACAGCGAAAGCAGAATAATATAAATGGTGAATATTATTTTGGAGGTACTTATGTACGACTACCGTTATAAAGACTGTGAAAATGTTGGACAAAAAATTCCTATGGAGAATATGCCTATGATGAACATGCCTATGATGAACATGCCTATGGAGAACATGCCTATGATGAACATGCCTATGATGAACATGCCCATGATGAGCATGCCCATGATGAATATGGCCATGATGAATATGGCCATGATGAGTATGCCTATGATGAATATGGCAATGCATGATGAAGCTGATGAAGATTTAAAAAGCATGTATCCTAAAATCTATAGAATGATATATCCCATGGTAAAAAAACATTGTGATATGATGGAATCCAAGTATGGCCCAATGTATTGCCCTAGTAAGGATGAAATGGAGCATATGTGTAAAGAAGTATCTGAAAAGTGTGAAAAACATTATAGGGATGACGATGATAATGATGATGAGGATATGAGAGACACACGCCGTCAAGGCAGAAGAGGTCCGATTCAAGATTTAACCAGAATACTGTTTATCAGAGATTTACTTGGACGAAGGAGAAGAAGACGGAGAAGAATGTTCCATCATGGATATTAAAATAAACGTCTGTTGACATAAAGAACACGAATATCTAATTTGTTAAAATGTTTTGTTATACTTTATGAATACATTTTATAAGTTTTTAACCCTACGCAAAGGAATACCTTTACGTAGGGTTATTCATTTTAACATCAAACTATCGTTTTTATTTAAATTATGAGATAGATAATGTGATAAAATAGAAGAAAGATAATACTTACTAGGTATACAAAGGAGATTTACACAATGAAAATACTATTTGTTGAGGATGATAGAATAATTGCATCAGGGCTTTGCTACTCACTGACTCAGGAGGGGTATTTTGTTACCCACTGCTTGAATGTGGAGTCAGCAAAAACTATGCTGCATAAAAATAGCTTTAACTTGGCAATACTTGATTTATCTCTTCCAGATGGAAGCGGCTACGATATTTGTAAAATAATTAAGGCAAAGGAAGATATACCAGTAATATTTCTAACGGCAATAGATGATGAAGTTAATGTAGTTATGGGGCTTGATATGGGGGCAGATGACTATATAACAAAGCCATTTCGTATAAGAGAGCTTCTATCTCGAATTAAATCTGTACTTCGCAGATATGATAAAACAGAAATTACAAAAACAATCATTGAGTTTAGCGGTATAAAGATAGACACTACACAGGCAAAAGTGTATAAAGAAGCGAATGAAGTTACATTAACATCTCTTGAATACCGACTACTTCTAATCTTTGCAAATAATCAGAGGCAAGTTATTGATCGCAATCAACTTTTAGAAGGTCTATGGGATTTTGCAGGGGATTTTGTGAATGACAATACTTTAACGGTATATATTAAACGTTTGCGTGAAAAAATTGAGGATGACAGCAAAAATCCAACAATTATAAAAACAGTTCGTGGAATTGGATATAAGGGAGGTGATTAATATTCTACGAAATAAAGAAATAAAGATATATATAACTCTTTTGGTTTCAATTTCACTAATAGGATCAGTTGCCTGTTTTTTCGTTAATATAATTGCAGGAATTATAGCACTTTTAGTTTTGCTTTTAATAATTGTTATATCTTTCATTTTTACCAGATGGAGATATAATCAATTAGACCAATTATCTGAGTATCTAAGGATAATTACAAGTGGAGATTATTCCCTTGATATTAGAGATAATGATGAAGGCGAGCTTAGTATACTTAAAAATGAAATATACAAAGTAACTGTGACTTTATATGAACAGGCTGAACTATTAAAGAAAGATAAACTTTTTCTTTCGGATTCAATTTCTGATATTTCCCATCAACTTAAAACTCCAATAACTTCAATGTTTGTTATGACAGACCTTATATGTGACAAAAGTCTACCCCAGGATAAACGCCAAGAATTCACCCAAAATATTCGGTCACAACTTGAAAGACTTAAGTGGCTTGTTGCGTCACTACTAAAGTTATCTAAGATTGATGCAGGTACAATTGAGTTAAAAAAAGAGAATGTAAATGTACGGGAGCTTATCAGTAGGGCTACGCATCATCTGCTAATTCCTATGGAACTTAAAGATCAAACCCTTGAAATTAGCGGTGATGAGCATACTGAGTTTATTGGCGATTTTAATTGGTCCTCAGAGGCTGCTTCAAATATAATAAAAAATTGTGTTGAGCATACACCTTGTGGTGGAAATATAGGTGTTGATTTTTGCGAAACTCCAATATATACAATGATGAAAATATTTGATAATGGTGAGGGGATCCATAAGGAGGATTTACCACATATATTCGATCGCTTTTATAAGGGCATCAATGCTCCCAACGACAGTATAGGTATTGGACTCGCCATGTCAAAAATCATTTTGCAGAAACAAGGTGGTACAATTGAAGTTACCAGTGAGAAAAACAAAGGTACAAAATTTATTATAAAGATTTATAAAAGTGTTGTGTGACAAAATCGTCACACAAATAGTCACTGTAAAGTCATATTAGACAGATATACTAAGGTTACAAACTAACAGAGGAGTGAGCAGCAATGGAGATATTAAGAGTAGAAAATCTGTCTAAAATATATGGTAGGGGTGAATCATCTGTAAAGGCTCTAGATAATGTGTCGTTTTCAGTCAATAAAGGGGAGTTTGTTGCAATTATTGGACCATCGGGGTCGGGCAAATCAACACTTTTACATATATTGGGTGGCGTTGATACGCCAACAAGTGGAAAGGTTTTTGTAGAGAATGCTGACATTTACGAAATGGATGAAACAAAGCTTGCCATATTTAGACGTAGGCAAATAGGTCTTATCTATCAATTTTATAATTTAATACCAGTTTTGAATGTAGAAGAAAATATTACCCTACCGCTATTACTGGATGGTCAAAAAATAAAAAATGGTCAACTAGATGAGATAATTAACACGCTGGGCCTTGTAGATAGATTAAATCATCTGCCTAATCAGCTTTCAGGTGGTCAACAGCAACGTGTATCAATAGGAAGGGCATTGATTAATAACCCAGCGCTCGTACTTGCAGATGAGCCTACAGGAAACCTTGATAGCAAAAACAGTGGAGAAATAATAGAACTTCTAAAGCTGTCAAATAAAAAATACCATCAGACCTTAATAATAATCACTCATGATGAACGCATTGCTTTGCAGGCAGACCGAATAATTTCAATTGAAGATGGGCGAATCGCAAAGGATGAGGTGATTCGAAGATGAATATCATAAATTCTTTGACCCTTCGTCACATGAAATCAAATAAAAAGCGTACTATTGTTACAATTATTGGTGTTATATTATCAGTTTCTATGATAACAGCCATACCTACCTCCGTGATGTCTTTCCTTAGTATGATGAAGAAAAATACCATAGAGGATACAGGAAATTGGCATGTACGCTATAACAATTTACGTAGTGAAAACATTAATGAAGTGATGAATGATAAAAATACGGCAAATGCAGCTTTAAGCAGGAATATAGGATATTCAAAGCTTGAAGGTTCTAAAAATAAGAGTAAACCCTATCTTTTTATAGAAGAATATGATAAGCAGGGCATGGAAAGCTTTAATTTAGATTTAGTTAAGGGTCGTCTCCCTAAAAAATCAAATGAAATAGTTATATCTTCTCAGATTTCAGAAAATGGTGGCGTGGCATATAAGGTTGGTGACGTGCTTAAATTAGATGTTGGAAAGCGTTATGAAGATGGAAATAAGGAAGCCCTTGGACAGATTTATAGCTTCCAAAAGCAAGGCAAAGATAAAAAAGGTGAAAAACTTATTGAGGAATATAAAAAAGAATATACTATAACAGGAATTATAAGTAGACCCAACTTCGAACTCTACTGGTCACCTGGCTATACAGTGATATCCTATCTTGATAAAACGGAGCTTGCGCCTACTGACACTGTTGATATATCAGTAGTTTGGAAAAATGTGAGCAAAAAAGTAAATACACAAGCAAATAAGCTTTCGGAAAGAATAGGAATTCCTAGCGATAATAAAATCTACAATAGTAGCCTTTTAAGGTACTATGGAATTATTAATGATCATTTACTCTTAACTCTATATATTCTTGCAAGTATAATGATGGTTATTATAATTATAGGTTCCGTAGCGCTTATATATAATTCCTTCGCAATTTCAATTTCGGAACGTAGCCGTTATTTAGGGATGCTTGCAAGTGTAGGCGCAACAAAAAAGCAAAAGAGTAAATCTGTATTTTTTGAAGGTTTTGTTGTTGGGGTTATCGGTATTCCTATAGGTGTATTTTTGGGGACAGTAGCAATGGGTATAACTTTTAAGCTTGTGCAACCGCTAATAGAAGGCTTCGGAATAGTTGTTAAACTAAAGCTTGTAATATCTCCAGGTGCAATACTAGTGGCTATATTACTTTCTATTATTACTATTTTAATATCAGCTTACATTCCCGCAAAGAGTGCATCTAAGATATCGCCTATTGATGCGCTGTGTCAATCACGAGACATCAAGCTCACCAGTAGAGTTGTGAAAACATCTAAACAGACAAGATTTATATTTGGATTTGAAGCAGAGCTTGGGCTTAAAAACTTAAAGCGCAATAGTCGCAGATATAAAACTACCATATTTTCCTTAGTTATTAGTATTGTCCTATTTTTATCAGTTTCATCCCTATCCTTGCTGTTTCAAAAATCAGCAGAAAGTAAAGTTAATAATATGCCTTATGATGTTAATGTTTTTGTAACATCCTCTGCTACATTACAAGAGAAAAAGAATTTTTATAATGCCATAACAAAAATGAAATATGTGGATGAAAGTATTATTGAAGAAACTATGAATAATGCTGTAGTAGATGTTAAAAGCAGTTTAATTCCTGATGAAATTAAAGCAAGGATTTCACCAAATAATAAAGATGAAAAGGCTAAAAATTATAAAACACATTTTACGATAAAATCTATTGATGAGGCCGCACTTAAAAGATACGCTAAAGAAACGGGAACTGATCTTACTAGTTTAAAAGATATTGTAAATCCATCTGGCATACTCATTAACACTGTGTCTATCAAAGCGGATTATAAATACCTACGTATGAACCGCTTTAATATTAAGCCAGGAGAAAAATTGAAATTTACAGATACTGTAGGTAATAAGCCTAATGAATATAGTGTTTTATTAGAAATAGCAGCCCTTGCAGATAAGACGCCTATTGGTGAAACCAAGTTAACTAATATAGAAGAACCTATGATCATAGTATCAAAGGATGTGTATGCTAGTATACAAGGGAAGCTGCCAAAAATATCTGAGATTAGCCAGGTTGATATGCTTATTAAAAGTTCTAATCCTACAAAGCTTGTGGAAAGTATTAAGGAATATGAAAATAAGACCTCAATTGCAAGTGTAACTATTACTGATTTTACAATGCAAAATAAACAAGCCAGGCAACAAATGACCTTTATCTATGTATTTTTCTATAGCTTTATAGCAATTATTACCTCTATTTGCGTAGCTAATATTTTAAATACCATATCAACTAGCATATCCCTACGTAGACGGGAATTTGCAATGCTTAAATCCGTTGGAATGACACCAAAGAGTTTCAATAAAATGATTAATTACGAAAGCTGGTTTTATGGAATTAAGAGCTTGCTCTATGGGCTTCCTATTAGTTTTGGAATGATGTATTTGATTTACAGGGTTTTGAGGGACTCATTCGATATTCAATTTGCTGTTCCATGGGGTAGTGTTATTGTGACTATAATTGCTGTATTTGCAATTGTCCGTTCAACGATGATATATGCAACTTCAAAGATTAAAAAAGAGAATATTATTGATGCACTAAAAATAGAAAATATATAAGGTAACATTAATGTTTTTCTAAAAAGCTAGTTTGGAGGTTAGCATCTCCTTGCTAGCTTTTTAATATTGCAGCATCGCAGGTGATAATTTAATTCACATGAAAATTTTTCTTATAGTGTAACTTTTTATGAACTTATACGTGTAAGAAGTATAATAAAATAGTTAAGCTATGGTTTTTTCGCAAAGAGGTGATGATTTGATTGATGATAATACAATAATGGATCTAGTCAAAAGTGGTAATAAAAAAGCTTTTGAGGAGATTGTTATTAGACACAGATTAAAGGCTTTAAGGTTTGCACAGAAATATGTAAAAGATGAATTTATATCAGAGGATATTATACAGGATAGTTTTGCTTTAATTTATGTAAAAAGAATGGATTATAAGAATAAATATAGTTTTAAAACATTCTTATATACAGTGGTAAGGAATAAGTGCATCGATTATCTAAGAAAACAAAAGCCAGTAAATATTGATGATATAAAGCTACGGACACCTTCCGCAGAGGATATTGTTATGAAAAAGGAAGACAGATTATTTGTAACAGAATTATTAGGTAAATTAAATAAGGAGTATAAGACTGCATTGTACCTTTATGAATATGAGGATATGTCCTATAAGGATATTTCAAAGATAATGATTAAGTCTGTAGGTCAAGTGAAAATTATTATTTTTAGAGCAAGAAAAAAACTACAAAAACTTGCTAAGGAGGAATATAGATGTTAAAAGATGAAGAATTTCTAAGCGTAATGTGGCAGAAGGTTGAAATAGTTGAAAATGAACAATTGGAAATAGAAAGAATTTTAATAAGAGATAAGGAAATTAAGAAAAGACAGTGTTTTATCTATTTCGCTTTAATTCTAATGTTTATAGGAATTTCAGTTCTCTCTTTATTTGTTTATATCGATATATCTATAATCGCCATTTTATCATTCATTACTCTTTTATCGTCAATGAATTATGAATCTAAATTAATGAAATTTACGCCAGTAATTAGGAGGTAGGAATCATGCAAATTAATATAAATAATTTATCAAAAAAATTCAGTGGTATGAGTGCCTTAAAGGATGTTAATTTAACAATAGATCAGGGGATGTTTGGACTACTTGGAAGAAATGGAGCAGGCAAAACTACTTTGATGAGGATACTAGCAACTCTGCTTAATAAAAGTAGTGGCGAAATCAGCATTTGTGGAATAGATATTTTAAAAACTAAAGAATTAAGAAAACTTATTGGATATCTTCCTCAGGACTTCTCAGTTTATCCAAATCTATCCGTTTATGAAGCCATGGATTATTTAGGAGTTTTATCAGAGGTTCCCTCAAGTGAGAGGAAAAAAGTAATTCCAGAACTTTTAGAAAAGGTTAACTTGTTAGATTGTAAAAAAGTAAAGGTTAGGGCTCTGTCCGGCGGAATGAAAAGAAGACTTGGAATAGCTCAAGCAATTTTGCATAATCCAAAAGTTCTAATAGTTGATGAGCCAACTGCAGGGTTGGATCCAAAGGAGAGAATTCGATTTAGAAACCTTCTTTGTGAACTAGCAAAGGATAAAATAGTTATTCTTTCAACACATATAATCGGAGACATTGAGGCCACCTGCAAAAACATTGGAATATTAGATAATGGGAGCCTTATATTTAAAGGAACTGTTCAGGAATTAAAAAGCAAAGCAGAAGGAAAAGTTTTTTCTATGAACGTTAACCCCGAAGAATTAGAAAGAATAAAACAAAAATATATTATAACAGGTATGATTATGTTAGGGGACAGTATCTCCATTAGGGTTATCTCAGATGTTCCTCCAAGCGATAATTCCCAAATCTGTAAACCCAATATTGAAGATTCGTACATGCTTATGATTGGAGGGATAGATAATGTTTAATCTATTTTCAAAGGAATGTAAGCAATTAGGTAAGAGTTTGATTTATATAGTTTTTATTTGTATCGCCATAGTATTTTATAATACCCAATACTATTCAAGTATAAAAGGAAATGATCCACAGTATCAAGGAAGTGCTTTGATAAAGCCTTCTTATGTTCAAGATGTTGAAAAGTACAATAAAGAGAATGATGGGTATCCTTATGGATCTACCTTTAAAGAGATACCAGAACAAATTATTTCTAAATCAACATCAATGATGTATGGAGAGCATATGCAAGGAACATACTCATCCTATCCACATAGCTTGTTTAAAAATGTTAAATTAGATAAGGAAGACACGAAAAAGATAGAAGAAATTTTATGTCAAATAACAGGAAAATCTCTAAGCGAGTTAGACAAATTGCATAAAACCGAAAAATGGAGTGAAATACATTTTAGCAGCAGCTCAAAAGACTATGCTAGCTTTAAAGTATTAATGGAGGAAGCTAATAATATAATAGGAGAGCAATCTAATTATTCAAAAGAAAATTTAAGAAGGTTTGGCGTTAGACCAATAACATATGAGGAAGCAATGAAAACTTATAAAGATTTAATAGAAAAGGATAAGATTACAAATGGTTTTGCAAGGATATTTTGCGACTTTATGGGAATCGTAATGGGCTTATTTCCGGTGTTTGTTGTAGTATCTTTTATTAGGAAAGATAAAAAAAGCAATATGAAACAAGTCATTTATAGTAGAAGAGTAAGCTCTACTAAGTTAATCCTGTCGAGGTATAGTGCCTTAGTTATAATGATGATGGTTCCAATTTTCTTACTTGCAATCGTCTCAACATTTCAGGCCGCAAGTATTAGTGGAAAACTTAATTTAACGGTAGATTATTTTGCGTTTTTTAAATATTCAATAGGATGGCTTATGCCAACGCTTATGGCAGTAACTGCGGTAGGGATGTTTTTAACTCTTCTTACAGAAACAGCAATAGCTATTCCAGTTCAAATGATTTGGTGGTACTCCTCTATATTTAAAGGTGCATTAATTGGAAGTTATGGTTTAAGTCAATTAATGATAAGATTCAATACAATATATGAGAGAGATGAATTTGTTTCTATTATAAATAATATATTTTTAAATAGAATGTTCTTTATATCGCTATCGGCAATTTTCGTGATTGCATCTATTTATATATTAAATCTAAAGAGAATAGGAAGGATTGATTTTTATGATAAGTATTCGAAATGTTTTACAAATTTCAAAGGTAAATTTAAGAATAGCTTTTCGAAATAATATATTATTCTCAATTGTATTATTAATTGTAGCTCCCATAATCTTTAGCATTACTAATTTGGATTTTCCAATGGCTGCAAAGATATGTGAGCAATTTATTATAATGATTGGAGTAGTGATTCTAGTGCCAATCTTTACACCGGAGGAAGACGGAAATATAAAAGAGACAATAAACGCAAAGGCTATTTCTCCTATATTGGTTTATATAATAAGAATACTAATATCAGTAATTTTACTAGTATCACTAATAGCATTATTTGTTAATATATTGATTTATCTTGGTGGAACCTTTACTTCAGGAAGGTTAATAATGGGAACATTTATATCTGCATTATTTCTAGGCGGATTAGGGTTATTTGTTGCTTCCCTTACTGAAAATGTAAGCATAGGGTATATGATACCAATAGTTTATTTTGTCTTTGATATCATGACAAAGGGTAAATACACAAAAAACTTTTGTATATTTTCTTTAATGAATAATAGCTTTAAAGAAAAATATTATCTTCTTGTAGCAGCAGTAGTTCTAATAATTTTATCATTATTAGTTTATTGGGTTAAGACTAGCAGGGGTGTCGCCAACATTTGAATTTGTTTCTATTATTTGTTTATTGGACATTAGGAGCAGGATGCATTAACTCCTCAAAAACCTCCAGAAAATAAAGTCATTAGAATCTTATCTAAAGTAGGATTTGGAGGGAATATAGTTTTATTTATATGCTCTATATTAATTATTATTGGATTTGGTATTATACCTTAATAATTAAGTGACATAAAAAAGGTGTTCATAATAAATTGATACAAATTTATTATGAACACCTTTTAATTTTTGATATAAATAAAAATAATATATATTTGAAACTTTATTCATTAATTATGTGTATATAATAGAGAGAATTATTTTAACGTTTAAGGACATTTCAGAAGGAAAGTCTCCCACTTCTATAAGTGGAGTATAAATCTCCTTCTGAAGTCGTTAATGCATCTCCTGCGGAGATGTTGCAGCTCCGCAGGAGATGATTTAAGGTAGAAGCCGGAGGGGATGTTGTGGAGATTGAAAAAAAATTAATATCGAGATGCAAAAACTATGACAAATCCTCCTTTATGGAACTTTTTAAGATTTACGAGCGGTATTTGTATAGCATTTGCTATAGTTACACTCAAAATGAACAGGATTCTCTTGATATTGTACAAGAAATTTATATAAAGATTTTTAAAAATATATCAAGTTTTGATGAGACAATGCCTTTTCGCCCCTGGTTACGAAGGATTTCAGTAAATACTTGTATTAACTTTAAAAGAAATATTAAAACCAACGTCATTTCATTAAATTATGAATATGCTAATAAACTTTGTTTAGAAGATACTATTGTTTCCGACTACAATTTAGAAGAGGAAGTTGAGAAAAAGGAGTTTAAAAAGATTATTGAGGCTGGACTTAAGAACTTATCTGATAATTATAGAATGGTAATTGCATTAAGATATTTTGATGATCTGAGTTACTTGGAAATTTCAGAATTGTTAAATAAACCACTTGGAACAATTAAAACGGACTTGTATAGGGCTAAAGCGATATTAAAGAAACAACTAGAAAGTGAGATGGAGGCGTAATTATGTGCTGTAAATTTGATAAGGAACTGTTATATGCTTTTGATGATAAGACAATTGAACCATTGGAGAAAATATTCATTGAAGAGCACATAAAATACTGTACTGACTGTCAAAAAGACCTAAAGCTAATAACTATTATTAATGAAAATATTAAAGATGAGCTAAGTCATATTGAATTTCCTGATAAACTAAGCATAATTTCACAACTTGTTGCAGAAAACTGCATATCGGAAATGGACAATATTAGCATTAGGATGAAGGTTCACAATATTATTGTGACATACAAGGGCATACATAACGTTATAACAGAATCAAGCGAAGCATATAAAAATAATCCATATAATAATTTCATAAGTAATAGAATTGATGCTACTTTTAACTATATTAAAACGCCTGTAAAACATATGATTAAAAACAAGATAAATGAAATGAGTATAGTAAAAAAATTAAAATTAAAAGTAGGTTAGACTGCTAAAGGAAAAGGAGGTGCAAGCTTGTTTGTTTTATTTTCAATAATAAAAATACTACTTTATTTATTAATCACTATATTGGGCTTGATTTTATTGTTTATAATAATACCATTTGAATATGAATTCAATACAAAAATTGATGAAAAAATTAGGACAGATGTAAATCTATCATTTTTTAAAAATTTTTTAAAGATGATGGTGGCATATGAGGATAAAGAAACATTATTTTTAATAAAGGTGATGGGATTATGCATTATTAGAAAAAAAATTAAAATGTCTAATAGAAAAAAAGAAAATGAAAAGGTAAAACTAAAAAAGAAAAAGAAGAAAAATGTTGATTTTAATATAAAGGATTATATCCAAGGGGCATTCATAAATGATTTAATTAATTACTTTAAAGATATAATAAATATTACTAAACCAAAAAAAATCAAACTCAATGGCGTTTATGGATTTGAAGATCCTTCATTAACGGGTATAGCTTGTGGAATTGTCCCTTTAGTATCAAGTTTTATTCCTACAAGCGATATTAATTTGCAACCAGTGTTTGATGATGAAATAATTGATATTTATTGTGAAATTCATGGCAGAATTTCTTTATTGGTAGCTACAATAAAAACACTTAAATTCATTCTTAAGAAAAATAATAGAGGAAAAATATTTAAAAACTTTAGAAAATCTGAAACTTATTAATAATTTATGTGTATTGTTAAGTATAAAGTTAATAATGATTGCGCAATCAATAAATACTTAAATTTAAAATATTAGGGGGATTAAGTTATGATAAATATTACAGAAAATACCGAAGCATTATTCTCAAACCTTGAAAAATTTTTAAAAACAGAAACAGTAGTGGGGGAGGCAATAATTATAGGGGAAACAACACTCATACCACTTATTACAGTTTCATTCGGATGTGGAACTGGCGGTGGCACAGGCAACTCTACTAAGGATGGTGAGGGTTCTGGAGGCGGACTTGGAGCAGGAGCTAGAATAACCCCGACTGCTATTTTAGTTATAAAAAATGGAGAAGTAACAATGCTTCCTATAAAGGGTAAATGCAATCTTGAAAGTCTTATTGAAATGGTACCAGAAATAGTATCTAAAGTAAGCTCAAAAATGGGATGTTGTAAGAACAAAAAAGAAGGGTCTGAAGAGGATACTAAAACGGAAAAAGAATAATTAAGTATTAAATACATTAAAAAAAAGCATCTATAATATATTTATAGATGCTTTTTTCAGACCGTTGACAAACATAAAATGTAAAACACTCTAATTTAAAATTGGAGTGTTTTTTTCATATTCAAAAAGGATTTTAGGACATCTATGTCGAATATATATAGTATACAAACTTTATAATTCGGAGGGCATTATTATGATTAATGAAAAGAACTTCACACAACAAAAACTAGAAATGGTGTATTTGGAAGATTTAGTTCCTAAAGACCATATTCTGAGAAATATAGATAAATACATGGATTTCTCTTTTATAAGAGAACTGACTAAAAAATATTACTGCTTAGATAATGGAAGACCTGGCGTAGATCCTGTTATACTTTTTAAAATGCTGTTTATTGGGTACCTATTTGGAATAAAATCTGAACGACAACTTGTAAAGGACATTGAAGTAAATGTGGCTTATAGATGGTTTCTGGGACTAAGTCTTACTGATCCTATTCCAGATCATTCAACAATTAGCCAAAATAGACGTAGACGGTTTAAAGGTACAGATGTGTTTCAAAAAATATTTGACGAAGTAGTATTTAAGGCTATAAATCTTAAGATGGTAACCGGTAAAATACTTTACACAGACTCTACACACCTAAAAGCAAATGCTAATAAGCGAAAGCTTGTGAAAATTGAAGTTGAAAAAACGCCGAAAGAATATGTAGCTGAACTTAATAAAGCAGTGGAAGAAGATAGAATAAACCATGGTAAAAAACCTTTAAAGGAAAAAGAACCTGTTACCAAAATAAAAGAAACTAAAGTTAGCACAACCGACCCCGACAGTGGATATATGATGAGAGATGGCAAGCCGGAAGGCTTCTCATATTTAGATCACAGAACTGTCGATAGCAGACATAATATAATTACTGATGTGTATGTTACTCCTGGAAACATAAATGATGTTGATCCTTATATCGATAGATTAGATGTGCAAATAAAAAAGTTTAATTTTAATACAAAATATGTTGGTGCAGATGCTGGTTATGCTACAAATCTTATATGTAAAGAACTATATGAGAGGGAATTAAAATCTGTAATGGGATACCGTAGGTCTCCACATACAAAAGGAATGTACACAAAAAATAAATTCCAATATGTTAAAGAGCAGGACATTTACGTATGCCCTGACTTAAGGGCTTTACATTATAAAACGACAACAAGAGAAGGATATAAAGAATATGTTGGTAATGCAAAATATTGCGAGATATGTCCAAATAGAGCTCAATGCTTTTCTGCAAAAAGCAAGTTTAAAACTATTAGAAGACATGTTTGGGAAACGTATAAAGAAGATGTTGTAAAGTTCACCAGAACAGATAAAGGCAGAAATATATATAGAAGAAGAAAAGAAACTATAGAGCGAAGCTTCGCAGATTCAAAACAACTGCATGGGCTTCGCTATTGCCATATGCGTGGATTAGAAAATGTGCAAGAGCAGTGTCTGCTTACAGCAGCAGTGCAGAATATGAAAAAGATAGCTAGCCTGCTATCTTTACTGTTTTTTGATTTTCTAACTAAGAAGATAGTTGTTATTTTAAATTTATCCATAACTCAAAATGCTATCGCATAATTGCATGTAAAAAACCCAGTATAATAAAAAAATTATACTGGGTTTGTAAACAACCTGAAAAAAGCATCTATAATATATTTATAGATGCTTTTTTGTATTGATAAAAAATATGAAATCAATTTATACATAATTTTACTAAATATTTGAAACTTATATTAATATTATGTATAATTGAATAATTACGCAATGGTAATTTAATGGGGAGGGATCTAGCCGTTTATGAGAAAATTTAACAAAATATATTTAGGTATTATTTTAGGTGTGAGCTAATTGGTCCTAATGCTGGTTGGCAGTACATAAAAATGTTTATTGAAAATAATGACACCTATGCTGTTGTTTTGTAATCAGTAAACAAAGTTATTGGTAGTTAACATAATGAATAGAAAAAAGGAGTTTAGAATTATGCTGAATTTACGCTACAAAGGATATGCAATGGCTATAGTCGGTGCGATTTTGTGGGGGATTTCTGGTACTGTTGCACAGAAACTTTTTCAAAACGAAGGATTTCAACCTGGCTGGCTAGTAACAGTAAGAATGATAACATCAGGTGTACTATTGCTCTTATTCGCAAGTATTAAAACTAATGGACAACATAAGGTTTGGTCTGTATGGAAAGACTCTTCTAAACGATTACATTTGATTATATTCGGGATAATTGGGATGCTCGGAGTACAATATACTTATTTTATGTCCATCAAATCAGGTAACGCTGCGACAGCCACTTTGTTGCAATATTTAGCTCCGATATTTATAGTAGCATATTTGGCAATACGATTAAAAAAAGTCCCAAGCCCAAAAGAATTTATTTCAGTTGGTTTAGCTATTTTGGGAACATTTCTTCTTGTGACTAACGGCACGGTTGATAGGCTTACTATTTCGTTACCTGCCATCGCTTGGGGAGTTGGGTCAGCAATTGCCCTTGCCTTTTATACATTATATCCACATAGTTTGCTTAAGGAGTGGGGGGCTGTGATTGTTGTAGGTTGGGGTATGCTTATAGGCGGAGTTGGGCTGAGTTTCATAAACCCGCCATGGAATATACAAGGTCAAAATTGGTCTTTGCTTTCTAGTTTATTTGTTGGATTTGTGGTTTTATTCGGTACACTAATTGCCTTTTATTTGTACATAGCTAGTTTACAATATATTGCACCTACTGAAGCTAGCTTATTGGCAAGTGCAGAACCTTTATCCGCTACACTTGCTTCTATATTTTGGTTACATGTTCCTTTTGGATTGTTTGAAGTAATCGGAGGAATGTGTATTATATCTACAGTAGCAATTTTAACTTTAGGGTCTAACACTAATAAAAAACCCTTATAAGAAAAAGAAAAAACCAATTATAAAAGGTTATGTTTTAAAAAACAAAAATATTGTATAATGTTGTATAGAATGATCGTTAAGAAATTTTTAGTGGCAACTTTTTATTGTGAGAGGGGTATAAAAATGATAAGAGAAGCAGTAGAAAATGATTTGATTGATATTTTAGAAATTTGTAATGATGCAATATTAAATACAACAGCTGTCTATGATTATAAAGTTCACACAATTGATGACAGAAAACAATGGTATGAAAAAAAGAAGAAAGAGGGGTATCCAATATTAGTAGTTGAAGAAAATAATAAGGTTATCGGATTTGCTACATTTGGGCCATTCAGAGCATGGCCTGCATATAAATATACTATTGAACACTCTATTTATGTTAATGGTAACTGTAGAAACAAAGGCATAGGAACACTACTAGCTAAAGAACTAATAAGATTTTCCAATGAAAGAGGATTTGCAACCATGGTGGCGGCAATTGATGAATCAAATGAAAAAAGTATCAAATTGCACGAAAAATTGGGGTTCGAGTATTCAGGTAAGATAAATAAAGCTGGATTTAAATTTGGGAAGTGGCTCAATCTTGTTTTTTATCAATTAGAGCTTAAAGGCCCTGAAAACCCAATAGATGGTTAGTGTGTAAGTTATAATAATTATAAAATACATAGAGAGTAGGAAATAGAATGGCTGCAATGATATGATAGCAATTTATTGTAATAATTGGAGTAGTAATTCTAGTGCCTAACTAATCAAAAATTCATTTAGACAAAGCATCTATATTAATTTATACATGCTTTTTTTTGTTAATAAAAAAATTTCAAGTAAAACTTGATTAGTTTAATCACATATATCTCGCAAAATATAATATTCTCTTTATTGAAGAAACTCAAAATGGGAACAAGAGAATACTAACAATGGAACAAATTTAATCAAACAAATAAATAAGGCATCAAAAATAATTATTAACAAAATTATTTTCCAACTACAACTTAAAATATCCTTTGTTGAGACATACTTGTATGTTATTTAAATCAGCAAGTAGAAAAAAGCAATTAATGTTACTATACGGGTTAGCGTCAACATCATAATGAAGTATTTTATGATGTTAAATTTTTATTAATGATACCACATTTGGGGAATTTGATTTGCTATCATTCGATATATGGAATATAATGAAACAAGTATTTTAACGATACTTCATTATATTTCTAGGGGGACTACAAAGAGAAAATTTCAGTGTAGTGAGCAATCAAAAGGGAGGCGTTGGCAAGACCATGTCTACATTAAGATGCGTAGCTACTATTACTTAGGCTCTTGTATAAATCTTCTCAATTCAATTTTTAAGTTTGTCACAAGTATCCATCTACTTTATAATTTACTGAAAGTGAATTATATAATTATGTAGCTGGAAAAACAGTAAAAAATAAGGGAGCGAAAATTAATTTTATGAATATTATTAAAACTGCAATTATAACTATAATAATATCATTTATATCTGGATTACTATTAGATTATTATAGAAATTTAGGACCTAGAATATTATGTAATGTACGAAATGGTAAACCTATAAAAACGGATGGCAAAGAACATTGCACATACATTATTACTGTTAAGAACCCATCAAATAAAACAATTCATGAGTTAACTATAAATATACAGGGTTCACAGACTAACTTAAAGAGTGCGGGTGCCACAATAACAAAAGGTTTAAAATTTGATTCTTCAATAAAGGATAACATTTTAGAGGTTTATATCCCTTTTATAAGTAAGGGTGATGAGTTTTCAGTTACAGTATATGTAGAAAAACAATCTAATTACAATAATAAGCCTATTATTGTAATCAGATCACCTGAAAATTTTAAGGAGATAGACTCTGTAGAACAAAAGGGAATACTATCATTTTTGTTTAATATACCTAAAAATGTAAAACAGGTAATCCTTAAGGCAGTGAGAAAGAACGAAGCAATAGTTCCTAATGAAAAAGAAGATTTTACAGCGGTTATGAATAAGGTAACAGGCGCTGAACAAACAATAAATAAAGAAAATAGGGAAGCGCTCTCTAGAAATAAGAAAACTAGTAAGAATAAAAAGGCAATGATAATTATCGCAACAATTATTTTAGTTATAATTGTTGGGGGTTTAGGAAGATTTTATTTTAAAGGGACATCTCCTAATGTAAAAACTCCCGTTCCCAAACTATCCACAGATGAAAAAAAATCAACTGGAACTCCAGATAAAAAAGGATCAACTGGAACTCCAGATGAAAAAGAATCACCTGTAACTCCAGATAAAAAAGAATCACCTGGAACTCCAGATGAAAAAGAATCACCTGTAACTCCAGATGAAAAAGAGTCAACTGGAACTCCAGATAAAAAAGAACCAACTGTAACTCCAGATGAAAAAGAACCAACTGTAACTCCAGATGAAAAAGAACCCACTGTAACTCCAGACGAAAAAGAACCAACTGTAACTCCAGATGAAAAAGAACCAACTGTAACTCCAGACGAAAAACAATCAACTGTAACTCCAAGTAACTAGTTAGCTAGGATGTGATAATGGAAAAAATCGATATATCAGAAATTAAAATAAAAGTATTGGAACGTAGGCCAGTATAACTTAGCAATTGTGAACTGAGCCCAATTAAGAGGGCCTAGAAACCCAATAGATGATTTAATATAATCAAAAATACTCCATAATAATTTACGGAGTATTTTTCTATTAATATTACACTATTTAAGATAATATTAATAGAAAAGAGGATCTAATTTTTTTTATTTCTCGCTATGAAAACAATAATATTCACAGCAGATAATCCTACTAAAATGTATATTGCTCTAGCAAGGAAGGGAACAAATCCAAAGATAAGACTAACTAAGTTAACATTTAACAATCCTAAAAGTCCCCAATTTAAAGCACCAATCAATACAAACACGAATGAAAGTTTGTCGATAATACTAAGCTTATACATAATTACCCCCAGACTAATATAATTATTCTATTTGTATAAATTATATTATAAATATAATATTTTAGAACTGTTTAATAATTTCTTTAAAGCGTATATAATGTTATGGTATATAAATTTATATACTAAAAAATAATTTGGAAAGTACAAATTAAGTATACGAACATTTTCATTACTTTTAGCACTATTGTATGTTATAATATGAATGAAACTTGTTTTATATTTAAAATTGTACGTATGGAGGCAGAATATGAGAAATTCTTATAATACACCATTAAATAGTAGATATGCATCAAAAGAGATGAGTTATTTATTTTCAGATGATATGAAGTTTAGAACATGGAGAAAGCTTTGGGTTGCACTAGCTGAAGGTGAAAGGATATTAGGAATCAATATTACAGAATCTCAAATTGAAGAGCTTAAATCCTATGTAGATAATGTGAATTACGAAGTGGCTGAAAATAAAGAAAAAGAAATACGACATGACGTAATGAGCCATGTATATGCATATGGGGTTCAATGTCCTAATGCGAAGGGTATTATTCATTTAGGGGCTACTAGCTGCTATGTAGGCGATAATACAGACTTAATAGTCATGAAAAAGGCTTTACTATTAATTAAGAAAAAATTAATTAATGTAATTAGTAAATCTTCAGAATTTGCATTAAAGTATAAAGATGTTCCTACACTAGGTTTTACCCATTTACAGCCAGCTCAATTAACTACTGTAGGTAAAAGGGCAACCCTATGGATTCAAGAATTAATAATGGATCTAGAAAATTTAGACTTTGTAATAGATAGAATAAAGTTACTAGGGGTTAAAGGAACAACTGGAACCCAAGCGAGCTTTATGAATCTATTCGAAAATGATGAGAAAAAAGTAAAAGACTTAGATAAATATGTAGCGAATAAAATGGGCTTTGAAGATACATATCCCGTTACTGGTCAAACTTATTCTAGAAAAGTAGACTCTATAGTATTAAATACTTTATCAGAAATAGCTCAAAGTGCATATAAATTCAGTAATGATTTAAGGATACTTCAAAGCATGAAAGAAGTGGAAGAGCCTTTTGAAAAAAATCAAATTGGATCCTCTGCAATGGCATACAAAAGAAACCCTATGCGTTCTGAGCGAATTAGCTCTTTATCAAGATATATTATAGTGAATTCATTAAATCCTGCTATAACAGCTGCAACACAATGGTTTGAAAGAACATTAGATGATTCAGCTAATAAGAGAATATCCGTAGCTGAAGCTTTCTTAGCACTTGATGGAGTATTAAATTTGTATATGAATATAGCTGGAAATATGGTAGTATATGAAAAAGTAATTACTGCTCATGTAAACCACGAGCTTCCATTTATGGCTACAGAAAATATCCTTATGGAAGCTGTTAAAAGGGGCGGGGACAGACAAGAACTTCATGAGAACATTAGAGTTCATTCTATGGCTGCAGCAAAACGCGTTAAAGAAGAAGGCTTAAATAATGATCTTATAGAAAGAATAATAAATGATGATAGTTTTAGGATGTCAAAAGAAGAGATATTTGCTGTAATTGACCCGATTAAATTTGTAGGTAGAGCTCCAAGTCAAGTAATAGAATTTATAGATGAATATGTAAAACCAATAATCGAGGCCAATAAAGATGCATTAGGAGTAGAAACTTCTATAAACGTATAATCCTTAGTATTGGATAGAAATTATACTATAAAAAGCTATCAGTGATGCAAACAAAACTGATAGCTTTTTTAGTTTAACGACATTTTAGAAGGAAAGTCTCCCAATTCTATAAGTAAGAGTTACATAACCTAACAAATAGAAAATTTCAGTGGTAGTATAAATCTCCTTTTGAAGTCGGTAATATTGTAGCTCCACAGGCCATGATTTCACTATAACTTTCGAAGAATAAAATTCAAATTGCATGTGGAAATAATAAAAATAATAAAAACATTTGTTTATTTTTATTATTTTAGAAAAATCAGGATTTTGCTCCCCCTCTTGTAGTATAATAATGTCGTGAAATGTAAGTTTCACGACATTATTATGATTTTTGGAGGTACTTATGAAATCGAATATAAATACTATTTATAACAATGAACTCCCACCGTTTCTAAATGATTATCTGAATTATTTATCTACTATTAAAGGATGTTCTAGTTCTACTGTTGTTGCTTATACTGCTGATTTATCATTGCTATTAAAGTTCTTAAAAATATACAAAGGTCTAGTCTCTTCAGAAAATGCTCTACCTCTTGAGACCATTATAATTAGTGACCTAACTTTAGATACATTAAGAACCCTTACATTGCAGGATTTATATGCCTATATCTCCTATCTTGGGAAATATAGGGCTAATGGTAACTACGCTAAAGCAAGAAAAATTGCATCTATAAAGTCTCTATTCAAGTATTTAACCACTAAGGCTAAAGTGCTAACTATAGACCCGACAATAGATTTAGAGTCACCAAAACTTGGTAAAAGAAGTCCTGTTTTTTTAACATTAAGTGAAAGTAAGGCACTACTCGACGCTACAAGCTCTAGAGATAAGCATTCTATTCGCGACCATAGTATTATTACATTATTCTTAAATTGTGGTATCAGGCTGTCAGAACTTTGTAGTATAAATATATCCGATTTTAAAGATGATACATTATCTATTATTGGGAAAGGAAATAAAGAACGAACCATTTATTTGAATAAAGCTTCATTGAAATCAATTTATAAATATTTGCCTATTAGAAATACGAACATAGATAAAATTCATTCTGAAGATAAGGATGCCCTTTTTATAAGTGGTAAATATGGAAGAATTAATAAACGCACTGTGGAGAGAATTGTAAAAAAATATATAGGTAATGCTGGACTTAATAAAGATAAGTATACTCCTCATAAATTAAGGCATACATCTGCTACTCTTATGTATAAATATGGAAATGTAGACATTAGAAGTCTACAAGAAATATTAGGCCATGAAAATATATCTACCACCCAAATATATACTCATGTAGATAATGATAAATTAAGAAATGCGGTTAAGTCAAATCCACTTTCTGATGAATAAAAAAAAGTATATATTACGCGTATTGCAATACGGTTAATGCATTATGCGTAATATATACTTTCTAATACTTATATTTTTTTTAGTCTTATAAGTCCAGGAAATTCTTCTTGAAGTAATCCTGAGTTATCATCTTCATTTTCAAGTAGCTCTTTTGCCCCGTCTATGTCATCTATAAATTCCCAAACCTCATTGTTTTCAGGTATGAACTCATCTTTATGTAGTTTTAAAAATTCATCGCTGGCTACCACTGAGTCATAATCTTCAAGTTTTGGTAGTTCATCATTTTCATTTTCATCATTATCTACTTCTTCCGCTAAATTAATTTCAGACCTGTCACAAATATTTTCGTCTACCTCTTCTACCCCTTCAATCTCATTATCCTCAAAAACTTCATCAATTTTTATAGCTTTTACATCGTAACCTTCCATTTCTAAGCATTTACCGCAATTATTACATTTCTTATTTGAATTTAATTCACAGACTTCACATTCTCCACAACTATTACAAATTTTCTTATTATTAAATATACAATTTTTAGACATACAACACTCCAATCTATTTATTTCAAATACTTTCATAATAGACTATTATAGCAAATATATTTTCAATAATCAAACACTAACACCCCTTAATAATGACTTATGTATTCATACATAATAATATATAATTTTTTATTTTTATTAATAACTATAAAACAGAACGTAAGTTTGATGTTATTACATTTATATGGTATAATTATACTATGAATGGGAGGCGTTTACATGTTAACTGAAAAAAAAGATAAGCAAAGTGAAATATATAACTTTATAAAGAAACAGGTACAACTAAAAGGATATCCACCTTCAGTCAGAGAAATATGTGATGGCGTAGGATTAAGATCTACTTCGACTGTTCATGGGCATTTAGCAAGACTAGAAAAAAAAGGATTTATCCGTAGAGACCCTACCAAGCCTCGTGCAATTGAATTAATAAAGGATTC
The DNA here is from genome assembly GCF_055081135.1 of Clostridium sp. CM036. Lineage (NCBI taxonomy): Bacteria > Bacillati > Bacillota > Clostridia > Eubacteriales > Clostridiaceae > Clostridium > Clostridium sp. CM036. Next base: position 844,511 of record NZ_CM143652.1, read on the forward strand.
TGTCATAAGAAAAGAACTTATAGATATACCTATTATAGGGAAAATCACTGCTGGCAAACCAATACTCGCAGTTGAAAATGTTGAAGATACATTTACACTTCCTTTAAATTTCACTAAAACCAATAATGAACTATTTATGCTTAAAGTTTCTGGTAGCAGCATGATTGAAGCAGGAATATTGGATAAAGACCTTGCTATAATTGAGAAAATCAATACCGCTAAAAATGGCGATATAGTTGTAGCTCTTATTGATAATGAAGCAACTATTAAAAGATTTTTCAAGGAAAAAGATCATATAAGGCTTCAGCCTGAAAATTCAACTATGTCCCCTATCATAGTTGATGACTGTGTAATTTTAGGTGTACTTGTTGGTATTTACAGAAAGTATTAAATATCCACCTTTAAAGATTTTATGTAACAAAAAAGTCCTGCAATGAATATATCAATTGCAGGATTTTTTTATTCTATTATTAAGTCATAAATATTTACTTTCTAGTTCAAATAACTCTTGAAAGTGCTATTAGTATTCCAATTTTAGCATGATCAAACGTTAATCCACCCTGTAAATATGCTATATAAGGCTCTCTTATTGGAGCGTCTGCAGATAATTCTATAGATGCTCCCTGAATAAATGCACCTGCTGCCATTATAACCTTATCTTCATATCCTGGCATGTCCCACGGTTCGCATTGAACAAAAGAATCAATGGGAGACCCCTCTTGTATACCCCTACAGAAATTAATTAACTTTTCCTTATCATTAAATTTAATTGCTTGAATTATATCACTTCTTTTATCAGTATACTTAGGAAGAACTTCAAAACCTGCAAGTTCCATAATTCTTGCACAGAAAATAGCGCCCTTCAATGCTTCCATAGCTATATGTGGTGCTATGAATAGTCCTTGATATAAAGAACGCATAACTCCAAACGTAGAACCACATTCCCCTCCTATTCCAGGAGTTGTTAGTCTGTAAGAAGCTTGTCGTACATATTCTTCTTTACCTGCAATATATCCACCTGTAGGTGCAATTCCACCACCAATATTTTTTATGAGGGATCCAGCAACTATATCTGCTCCTACATCTGTAGGCTCCGTAACATCAATAAATTCACCATAACAATTATCTACAAAACAAATAACCTTTGGATTTATAGCTTTTGCAGCGCTTATAATATCATCTATTTCAGAAATTAATAATGCTTTTCTCCAGCCATATCCAGTAGATCTTTGAATATGAATTAGCTTTATTGACTTATCTTCAATCAGTGTCTTTTTCATTAAATCAATATCAACTTTAGAGTTATCGTTTAATTCTAATTGTTTATATTTTACACCATAATCTTTTAATGAGCCTATATCCTCCTTAGCATTTATACCTATTATATTAAGAAGTGTATCATAAGGTGTTCCGCATACCGATATCATGGTATCATTAGGTCTTAAATTACCAAATAAGGACGCTCCAATTGCATGTGTTCCATTTACGAAATGCGGCCGAACGAGTGCACTCTCACAATTGAAAATTCTTGCATATACTTTATCTAATGAATCTCTCCCAATATCGCCATAACCGTATCCAGATGAATTTGTAAAATGGCATTCGCTAATTCGTTCATCTTGTAGTGCGGTCAAAACCTTAAGTTGATTAAACTCTCTTATTTCATCAAGAATTTTAAACTCATCTTGTACATCTTGTATTGCTATATCATAGAGTTTTAGCGTTTTTGAACTTATTTTATACTTCTTTTGAAGGTATACTTTTGTTATGTCTATCATGATTCCAGGTCCCCTTTTTATTATGTATATATTATGTGTTTTAAACTTTAACTACCGTAATAATAGTAACATAAATAATACCGATGTAGAATAGTTTTATTTATATATCAATCATATTAGTATGTATTTAATTGTCTCTTTCTTTACTATTACAGCACCGCAGGTGATGATTTAACTTTTTCAATAATCTCTTCAACAGTTTCCTCTAATTCTTTTCCAACTTTTTTATACTCAATTTCAAATTTTTCATTTTGATTTTTCATAAAATACATTAACGCATAATAAGTAGGCTTAAATTTATCCTTTAGCTTAAATTCAGCTTCATTAAACATTTTAAATAAGGAATTGTATTGTTTTTTAGCCATTAGAAAAATTAAATATTCATTAATAGATTTATTATATTTATCTGTATTATTAGCTGATCTTAAAAATAAGCGAGCTTTTTCTAAGGATTCTTCTATTCGATCATTAGAAAGTAAGGTTTCAGATAAAACATAAATGGTATTAAAATCATTTTCATTTTTTTCATTTTTTTCATTTTTTTCACTTTTGTTAATTAGGTCCTCTTTATTGCACCAGCTTTCAAAAAAACCCACAAGCCATTTCACCTGCTGTTTTTCTTTTTCTCCCCCAAACCTCATCATATACCATATGTTAAAAAATCGTTCTTTTATTTTGTACATATAATTTTTCTTATTTACAGGTGTTTTATTTATTACTCCGTTTTTTTCTAATTGATTTAACTGAGCGGATACTTCTTTACTTTGCATTCTTATTTTATCTGCTATTTCTTTTGTGGTTATGGCATCAAAGCGTAAAGCTATAACATCAACAATTTCCTGTTGCACTGGAGATAACCTATCCATTGTATGTTTATAAAGAGGTGTTACTCTATCTAGTAATGTATCTAATTGTTTAAATACGGGTCCGTTGTCAACATTTAAAATATCGAAAAGTAATGCCATGATTCTTGGCACCCCACCTGTTAACCGCCTTAAAGCTTCTATTTTCCCACTGTTACTTTTAAGTATCTCATTTATACCCTTCTTATTAAAAATTCCACCTAACTTTTCAAAAAATTCCACAGTTTCTTCTGAATTTAATCCTTCTAATTTTATCAGATTAAAGAAGTTATAGAAGGGCTTACTATAATCAAAAGTAAATTCTAAAACTTCTGAAGATGCTCCTATAATTCGAATTTCAGCAGAGGTTAATAGAATTTCTCTAAGTTTTTGCTGCTCATAGATTTTAAACTTCTTTAGAATACCGAAAGTATCATCTATTAATAGTATTAATTTTTTATTTTTTTCTTTAAGTTTTTGCTCAAGTATTTTAAAGCATATATCTTCGTAGTCTTCTACCTCTGCATATTTATCCATTTCATCATAAAGCCCTACAAACTCATCATTTTCCATTTCAAGATTCGCAGCCGTTACCTCCCAAAGTTTAAACAGTCTCCGTATACTGTATTGCTCCTCAGGAAATATAACAGGGATAAACTTTGCTTTTAGCTGCTTATCTCCTTTTATTTCAAAGTATATTCTTTTTAATAAAGTTGTTTTACCATATCCTCTTTGACCTTCTATGATATAATGCTGCTCTGGATATTTCATGTCAGAATTTTTTATATCTTTAAAAATCTTTTGAAATTCTTTTTTCCTTATTACAAATCTATCAACTAATTCTTGATGCGATAAATTATTGGGATTATAAAAACTTAAAGTACTAGTTTGCATTTTTTTTACACCACCACATTCTTAATATAGGAGAGGTAAATGTATATAATTTTTCCTCCTCATCATTATTTATATATCCATCATCAATAATAGTATTTAAGAGATCTTTATATGTTTCGCAAAGATTATATTTTACAGCTAAATCATATATTTCGTTATAAGTTATCTTCTTAGCTTCTGTTATAGCTATTATGTTTAATACTTCTATAATAAACTTATAGTCATTATTTTTGTACACCTTAAGCCTCTCATGCCAACTGCTAAATTTATTATTTTCCTCTATCATCCGTTTAATTGCTATATCAACCGATTTATTATATATAGAGCATATTTGATCTTCATCATAAATATCCTGAATTTTATCCATAGCAAGTTGAATATAAAAAGGAATCAACCACTTAATTTCATGTAGCATATGATTTATAGTAGCGGTATCCATTGTGAAATCAAGCCCTTTAAGTAGTTCATTTATAAGACTTTTCCCCTCTGATTCACTTAGTGGAGTGACTTTTAAAATATCTAGATCATTTATAAACTTTGAAGAGTCCATTCGTCTTGCAATACCCTCGAGGCTTATGGACCCTGTATATATGAATTGAAATTTATTATTTATATCACTATTTTGTCTTAATGCTCTATTACTTTGAAGAAGATGAACTGCATATGTAGTGCCTTCATTTTGTTGAATATTTTCTATTGTTTGAGCAAATTCATCTATCATTATAATTAATTTGTGCCCTTCTAAATCAATAGATCTCATAATTTCTATAAACTTTTCATAATAATTAAGTTCAATAGTCTTAGTAAACTTAACAGTGTCTATGCCTACTTCGTCAATACTTTTAAAAATGGTTTTAGCTAAATCTTTAATTGAATTTATTACTTTGTCTCTTTTCTTTATTGAATCGCAATTTAAAATGGCCTTTACAATTTCCTTATAATACTTATTTTCGTTGTAAACAGACTCCGTAATTACATAGATTATATAATATTTATCCCTTGGGTTATCTTCTATATACCTCATTAAAGATGTTTTCCCAACCCTTCTTGGAGCTGAAATTATAATACTACTAGCTGAATCGATTTTTCTCCATAATTTATTTATTAAAATAGGTCTTTTAAAAAAATTTTCACCTCGTGCAGCTTGCCCTGTTGTAATTTTCATAATTAGCACCTCCGCAATTACTTATATTTACAATTATATCTAACAAAAAATATTTTGTCAAGCATTCTAACAAAATATTTTTTGTCAAAGTCAAACCCCTTATTCACTTTTTTTACAATTACTAAACAATTTAAGAAACATGTAACCTAACTACTTAAAATAATATCTGAGGATTACTATAGCAAATAAAACTTCCTATTAATAATATCAATCCTAAAATTCTAATAATTAAGATAGTTTTTTTAATCCCTAATTTACTAAATGTTTCTGGTGTTCCAAATGGGAATACAATAATACAGCACTTAATATCATAACGCCTACACATATGTTATTTTCTCATTTTATTATTTATGCTCTTTCCATAAACAATCCCCTATCTTCATTTCAGTAAAAACAGCCTTAAAAGAATTTTTACTTGGTGAACATGCAAGTAACCCAATATTAATTTCTTTTTCACCTTCAAACAAGTGGAAAATCCGCATCTGTTTGAAATTTACACCATCAAAGGAATTTTCAAGACAATAATCACTCTCTCGTCTGCTTAATCTATACCACATACAATTTACAAATGCTCCAATATCCGTAGTTGCCCAATCAGAATATCCATGATTTGTTACCACACTTCCAAGCCATGCAGTATTATTGTCATGAAATTCTATTCCTGCCTTTACCCAATTTTCACTGTTTTGATAAATTGCAACTCCACATTGGTCAAACAATGCTGTACTATTAAACTCTGCCTTTACTGTAAATGAAAAATATCTTTCATCTGTTGTAATATAAAGAACATGAGCATTATCATTTCTAAATCCATAATAAGTTCTTTGCCAAAAATCAGTGTTAGGGTCTGTTATAATTTCAACTCTATCTCTTCCAATTACATAATTTCGAGGTTTAAAAAACCATTTTTCTTCTTTATCACTAATTTCAAACATCTTAATCCTCCCCCAATTCAAATAACTTTTAATACATAATAAAATACAACTGCGTCGTAACTAATGTAATATTATCATAATTTACCACACTTTGGAACAATTTCCTCATAAATAAAGATCATACATTGTTTATATATACGCAACACTAAAATCAATTGTCCAAGCCATTTATATGTGAATTAGTATAGATAAACAAGCAATGTTGGCGCTACTACGATAATAATAGGGACGACTCATAGTCCCCACTTCATTGATATATCAATAATGTGGAGACTCAGTACAAGAAACGGAAAACAGTCCCATTTCAATAACTCTGTTACTTTATCTTTGTTTCCTTCAATATCAAATTTATCATCAAATCAACAAACTTGTCTGGTTCGTTTCTCCATGGATCGTGCCCTGAGTGTTCAAACCAAATGAGCTCTTTAGAAGGGGCTTTTAGTGAATTGAAATAATCCTCAACCAATACTGGTGACGCGTTGACATCGTGACGACCTTCCATAAAGTACACTGGAACATCTAACTTTATAGCTTGTTTACGTAGATCTAAATTGTATAACTGAGGATAGACATGATTAAAAGTAGTAACTAAACCAAAAAAATAATTTACTTTATCGCATAACCCATACTCAGTACCTCCAATTTCACCAAATGTATTATATCCTGCTCTCTCAATTTCAGAATTTTTTGTCATATGTTTACTCAAGTACTGTGAGAGGGTAGAAAATTTCCAAACTACATCTTTACCATGGTATGGTGGCAGGCCTTGATTTTTCATTTTTTCAATTTGTTTTATATCTCTGCTATCTTTTGCCATCTTAAGCACTAGTTCATACATACGGACATCGGTTTCAACGAATTCAACCATCTGACCAGTACCAATAAAAGCAGAAAATAGTTCTGGGTAACATTGCACAAGCAATACCTTTTCTTGTTTAAATCTATTGCACAGGTACTGTGTTAGCTCATGTCCATCAGAAATATATCGCTCAGGGGTAATTGATTTAAGAGGTACAGCATTAATTGACTTACCCGCCCCTGGTTGATCCCAGTTAACAACCACATAATTATCTTCAAGTTTTTTTAGTTGCTCTCTGGTTGCGGCTAGCTGTGTTCCACCGGGACCACCAGCTAGAAAAAGTAGCACCGGATTATTTTTATTTTTTCCACGAATAGTTATCCACTGATCACTACCACCTAGACTTACTTTCTCTAAGGTAGCAATACTACCCACTAATGGTTTGCCATTATCTCCAAGTATAGGTGGCGTGTATGCCATCCACTGGCTACATAGTATAGAAACAACATTCACAAATAATAATACTACTGCTACAATCAACTGACTCCGCAGTTTCAAAAGCCAGGGCGTTATCCTTGCTTTTTTACGTGTACAAACAGCAATAATTACTGTAATCAAAATTGAGATGAAAAGAGTTGCTATTGCTACAACCAAAGAAAGTATCAATATTAACGCAAACCCTAACTCTATAGGGACAGTTTTCATTGTAATCATAAGATGTGGGCGTATAACAATAATATACAAAGCGATTATAACTGCTGTGAGTAGCGGTAAAAGAAAACGTAGTTGAAGCAACAAATTGGTTTTTGACCCACGAGAAGTTGTATCTTTTTTAAATAATGATTTCATATTAGTCTCCCTTCTACAAATATTTAGTCTGTTTTCTCAGATACCTCCAATTCTTATTTGACGCAAAAAAATGGAAAACAACCCCATTTAGTACCCCTTGCTATTACTATAACAAGGTATACTTAACTGGGGCTGTTTCTAATCTTAAATCCATCTTAAATTTTGGGGATATTGATAATAAACTCACACCCACAGTTTACCTCTGTGTTTAGACGAATACTACCTCCATGTGTTTCAATGATTTTTTTAACTATGGCCAGTCCGAGGCCTGTGCCACCTGTTTGTGAGTTTCTTGCCATATCCGCGCGTACAAATGGATTAAATATATCTTTTGCAATTTCTGAAGGCATTCCAATCCCATTATCCTTAAAGATAATAACGACTCCATCACCCTGCTCAAATAAGCTGATCATTAAGAGTGTTCCTTTGGGATTATATTTTATTGTATTAGAAACAAGATTTTGGATTACTCTATTCATCTGCTTTAAATCGATGTCAATAAAGATTTCTTTTTCTGGTATCTCAAAATCATATGTAAATTGTGCCTTATCAAATGTAGTTATAAAAAAACCTATTTCTTCCCTCATATACTCACATATATCAACTCTGGTTTTATTCAATAAATATTTCGAACTTTCCATTTTAGACAGCTCAAATAGGTTAGTAACTAAATTATTTACTCTTACGCTGTTTTCACATATTACTTTCATGTATGTACGGTATTCTTCTTTTGATAAATCAGGTTTGTTATAGCTAAACTCTGCATAACCCATAATACTTGCAAGAGGGTTTTTAAGATCATGAGAAATATTAAGTATAAGCCTTTTACGGTTTTCTTCAGACTGCTTTCTAAGATATATTTCCTGTTCAATTTGTTCTGCCATTTCGTTAAATATATATTCTAATTCTCCAAACTCATTTTTCAAATTAAGCTCAACTCTTGAAGAATAATCTCCATCTTTCAATCGAGAAGCACTGTGACAAAGTTTCTTTAATGGGCTTATAATGCTTATAGATGATAGCTTTGAATATATCACGGTGCATATTGCAAGCAGTATGAAGTAAAGTAAGGTAACAGCAACAATAACACCAACTACTCCCTGTTTATCAACGGAATTGTATTCTTTGTTGTATACGAAATTCAAATCAATTCTAATAGAAGTTGGAAACGTCACTACCAGCCAAAATTGCTTTTTAGAATTATATTTAATACTATAGCTATAACGTCTTTCAATACTTTTACTCTTCATCAAAAAATCAGTAAACTCCGCTGTGGTAAGTTTACCTTTTGAAATAGTGTTAAGCCCTAAAGAATATGCAACTTCATAATCGGTGTTAATTACCTGTACACCGCCGCCATTATAAATAACCTGTTCTACGTCAATCCTTTTATAATCATCCTTCATTAGGCTTTCTGCAGTATAATTATTCTTAGCAAGGGTCTTGGATATAACATCGTTTGTAAAACCTAAAAGCATAAGTGCGAATAGAGCTATCATTATGGAAATAATAAACATGAGGACATAGTTTGCTAAGAATCTGCTTTCTATTTTTCTGTTCATAAGCTAACCGTGCTCTGTTTATGAAACTTATATCCAATACCCCTAATGGTTTTGACATATTCCGGATTTCTTGGATCAGTCTCAATCTTATTTCTGATATGACTTATATGCACCATAATGGTGTTATTGTCACAATAAATATCCTCATCCCATACTGCCTTGTATAACTGCTTTCTGGTAAAAACCCTTTCCGGATTCTCCATAAGGTACTTAAGCAACATATATTCTTTTGCATTCAGTACCACCAGCACATCCTCTTTATAGACGCAGCAGGCATCTTTATCCAAGCACAAGCTGCCATACTTTATTTTGGAGAATGCGTGCGTATTTTGCACCGAGTATTCAAGGTTTCGCCTAAGCTGTGCACCAACTCTTGCAAGCAGTTCTGGCATGCTAAACGGCTTTACTATGTAATCATCAGCACCAATCCCGAGTCCTAAAATCTTGTCCATATCATCACCTCTAGCGGTTAGAAATATGACAGGAAGATTACTTGTTTGACGGATTTTTCGTAGCAGATTGAATCCATCCAGTCGTGGCATCATAACATCAAGGATAGCAATATCAATTGCTTTGTTTCGTATGATTTCTAAAGCCTCAATGCCATCCTCTGCAGCAAATACAGAGTATCCCTCCTGCTCAAGCTCTAACTTTAAAAGGATTCTGATGTCCTTTTCATCTTCTGCGATTAATACATTCAAAAAACCACTTCCTCATCGTGTATATTTGTTTGCGCTGATATCAACATCTACTCCTCCTTAATTAATGCCTACCTTTAAACAAAATAACTTTTATGTTTCCTCAATCTACATTTACGCTTGTTCAACAAGCAATTTAATATTTTCTTCCGTTGAAAGCAAGGCATTTTGTATACTATCGAGCTTTTCTTTCAGTGAACCTATTACATTTTCTACATTGTTTGCAACACGATGTACACTATCTAATGATTCACAGATCCTTGATTGTACAACCCAATCAGATATAAGACCATCAATAAAATAATCTGCAAATGTTTCGAAAGACCCAATATTTATATCTATATTCATTATTAAATTCACATCGGATAATTCATTTTGGAATCGTATCAATGCAATTTTTGTATTATTTGCATATTCCTTAGCTTCATCAATATGTGAGTGCTTAGCTGCAGTTGCAAGTAAGCCTCCTCCTAGTATATCCCATGTTCCCCAGCCTTCAGCGCTTTCAAGAGAATTTTTTACCCGTCCAAGTTCAATTTGTACAGCCTCACCTGACGCAATTGCTTCCTTCAATTCTTTCTTCTGTGCTTCAAGGTCAGCTAGGTTGTCTATAAGTTGAAGTAACTTTTGAGATTTACCATCATTTAATCGCAGTATAAACTCTTCTTTGTGCTTCAATACAGTTTCATATTCACACTCTACGCCAAGTAGACTGTTTAATGAAGCTTTATACGATACAATTTCCCTCTCTAATGCTAAAACTGATTTACAACACTCATCATACTTTAACCTAGCAGAAAGCAACTCTTGCCTCTCTTTTTCAAGCTGTTGATGTTTACTCCCGAGTATCGAATAAAATATACTAGTAATACTTAATGATTCAAGTTTTTTGACATCCTTATCCTCATCTTTAAGAATATTTTCGAGCTCTATCTTTCTATCTAATTCTTTTTGCAACACTTCCCTAGTCTGGTTAACCGAACTTTGAAATTTCTTTTTTCTCAACAATTTTTCTTTGACATTTATAAGTTCCCTGTTAAGTTCTTCAAACATACTAAACTCCCTTTCTGCATATAACTTTTTTATACACAATAAAATACAATACGACCATGATACTTTAAATATTCATTAATAATTAGTTTAATTTGCTACCAGACTCCCAAACTGACTATTATAGAGTTTTTCATAGAAACTGCCCTTTTTCATTAACTCATTATGGGTTCCTTGTTCTATAATATTTCCTTCATCTATAACCAATATTAAATCTGCATTACGAATAGTTGAAAGTCTATGTGCAATAACAAAGCTAGTTCTTCCTTTCATTATATTCCTCATAGCTTTTTGAAGTAATATTTCTAATCTAGTGTCAACTGAACTAGTTGCTTCATCTAATATTAATATTGCTGGATTTGATATTATAGCTCTTGCTATAGTCAAAAGTTGTTTCTCTCCTTGAGATATGTTAGAAGCCTCTTCGTTTAGAAACATGTTATACCCATCTGGAAGTGTTTTAATAAAGTGATGTACGTTAGCTATTTTAGCCGCTTCAATAATTTCTTCCTTGGTAGCTCCAAATCTACCATACTCAATGTTTTCATAAATTGTTCCATTATATAGCCAAGTATCCTGAAGAACCATACCGAATATAGAACGTAAATCTTCACGTTTCATATCTCTAGTATCCACTCCATCTATCTTTATAGCTCCCCCTTGAATATCATAAAATCTCATTAATAAATTTATTAATGTTGTTTTACCTGCTCCTGTTGGACCTACAATAGCAACCATCTGACCACTTTTTATCTCTGCGTTTAAGTCCTCAATTAAAATCTTATCTCCACTATATCCAAATTTGACATGTTCAAAAGTAACATTTCCACGTACATTCGCGAGCTTTATAAAAGAGGCTTTATCTGGAATCTCCTCCTTCTCATCTAATATTTCAAATACACGTTCAATTGCCGCAAAGGCTGATTGTATTGCAGCAGATAATTGTGTTACTTGAGAAATTGGTTGGTTTATTTGCCAGATATAACGAATAGATGCTTGAAGATTACCCACTGTCATTATTCCATTTATAGCATATGTTGCGCCAAGAATTCCAATGGCTGCAATTCCTAAATAACTTACCAATGAAACTAATGGAGAAATTATACTAGATATAAATTGCGCCTTAAATCCAGTATTAAAAAGTTCTTCATTAATATTTTCAAAATCTTTTATAGCATCTTCTTGCTTTCCATACAGCTTTATTTCGTTAAAACCAGTATATATTTCTTGCACTTTACCATTTAATTCCCCCAAAACATTTTGCTGTCTATAAAATAAATTTTGTGATTTACTTACTATAAATTTTGACACTAAATAACTTATCGGTATTATAAGTATAGCTACCAATGCAAGTTTTATATTAATTGTAAACATCATCGCAATAGCTAGAGTTATTGCCAATATTGAATTTATAACTTGGCTAAAACTCTGTTGAAGTGCATTAGAGATAGTATCTATATCATTTGTTATGCGGCTCAGCATATCCCCATAGCTATTTTTATCAAAATAACTTATAGGTAATTTTCTAATTTTACCTTGTACAGCATTTCTTAAATCTTCCATAGTGTTTTGAATAGAATTAGTTAACAACAAACTTGCTGCATATGTTGATAATGTTCCAAATATATAAATAAAAGCCAATATTACCAATACCCTTAAAATATAATTAAAGTTAACTGAAGCTCCTTTTATACCTTTTGCTATATTCACAACATCTTTGGCAAGACTAGTTGTAATTAATCCCTCTATTTTTGGAGCAATAGCAGTAAAAATAGACGCTACTACTATAAATAAAATTGCGCCAATCAGTGCTCTCCTATATGGTTTTACGAAGGGAGAAATTTTTCTTATATTATCCGTTAACTTTTTCATTGTTCCAGTTCCTCCTTTGTAAGTTGAGATGATGCAATTTCATAATAGATTTCGCAGGTTTTTAGTAATTCTTTATGAGTTCCTATTCCTACTATCTCGCCTTCATTCAATACTATAATCTTATTAGCATCAATTATGGATCCTATCCGTTGTGCAACCATTAAAACTACGGAATCTCTAGTTTCGTCCTTTAACTTTTCTCTAAGCATTGCATCTGTTTTAAAATCTAAAGCGGAAAAACTATCATCAAAAATATAAATTTCAGGCTTTCTAACTAATGCTCTTGCAATAGATAATCTTTGCTTTTGACCTCCTGACATATTAGATCCACCTTCACTTATTAATTCTTCAAATTTTTTATGTTTACTATTAATAAAATCATAAGCCTGGGCTACCTTAGCCGAATGTTCAAGTTCTTGTTTATCTGCAGCAGCTTTACCAAATTTAATATTAGTGCCTATACTGCCAGTAAACAACAATGTTTTCTGAGGTATAAACCCCATTTTTTCACGTAGTGCTTTTAAATCATATTCTCTCACATCTACGCCATCTATCTTTATGCTACCCTTTGTAACATCATAAAATCTTGGAATTAAATTAATTAACGTACTTTTCCCACTGCCTGTACTTCCTATAAATGCAACTTTTTCTCCTTTTACTGCTGTAAAGGATATATCACTTAAAACTGGAATCTCTCCATCTGGATAAATAAAGGTAACATTATCAAACTCCACAATCCCCCTAATAGCCGTATTTTTAACACCATATTTAGGATTTTTAATAATAGGCTCTTCAGCTAATATCTCGTTAATTCTATTAGCTGAAATTTGTGCTTTTGGATACATGATAAACATCATTGAAAAAAGCATAATTGAGAACATTGCATGAAACAAATATTCTATAAATGCTACCAGTTGTCCAACTTGTAGCGTTCCTGCATTTATCATTTTGCTAGAAATCCAAAAAATAGCGAGCACTGCTAAATTCAACAAGAAAAAGAAAGTTGGCTGAGAAATTGCCATAAGCTTATATAACTTCTTAGATAGATTTGTATACTCATTGTTAATTTCTTCAAATCTTTGGTTTTCATGATCATCGTTACCAAATGCCCTAATTACTCTCGCTCCAGTTAAATTTTCTCTTGATATTCTATTTAATTTATCTAATTTTTTCTGTTGCTTTTCTGATATTGGATAAGATATCTTAGATATAATAATTACCCCAAGCACTATGAATGGTACCGTTACCGCTAATACTACAGACAAATGTAAGCTCGTTCTTATAATCATTACCAAACTTACAATAAACATAACCGGTGCAAGGAATGCTACTCTTAATAATGTATTTGTAAATTGTTGTAATTGAAAAACATCATTGGTTGTTCTGGTTATCATTGACGATATCCCAAACTTATCATATTCACTATGTGAAAATTCCTGAGATTTTTTAAAAATATCGTTTCTTAAATCTCTAATCATACTAGTAGAGATTTTTGAAGAACAGTATCCTAATAATATTGTACCCATGGCTCCAACTATAGATATTCCTACAATTACAATACCCATATGCTTTGTGTATTCTATATCCTTATTAGCTATTCCTGTGTCAATCACTCTAGCCATTATTGTTGGAATTCCTAATTCCACTAATACAAATCCAAAAACGGATATTATATTCAGCACTAGAAGCAGTTTATATTTTTTTATATATTTTAATATTAGTTTCATTCCTTCTATCCACTCCTTTTTTAAGTACACTTGAAATCTTGTTGCAATAATATTATAATAAAGTATACAGTTACCGTATAGTCAAGAGGAGTAATTACTATGAATGAAAAATTTAATAAATATTTTAATACTGGAGATTTTGCGAAGTTATGCAATGTAAAGAAACAAACTCTTTTCCATTACGATGACATTGGCATTTTTTCCCCTGAAATAAGAGATGATAACGGATATAGATATTATTCCTATCAACAATTTGATGTTTTTAATGTCATTACTATTTTAAAAGAAACACATATGTCTTTGAAGGAGATTAAAGCTTATCTTGATAATAGGAGCCCCAACACATTAGTTGAGTTATTTAAAAATAAAGTATTGGATATAGATATTGAAATAGAAAATCTAAAAAGAATACGTAAACTTATGGAAACAAAAATTTTTATAACAGAAAATGCGTGTATAATAGATTATTCTAAGATTAGTTTAGAATTTTTTGATGAGGAGTATCTACTTCTTAGTAATTCGATTGAAAATGTAAGCCATAAGGATTATTTTAAAATTGTGTCAGATCATATGAATTATTGCACTTTAAATAATCTTAACTCTGGGCATTCTATTGGAGCGATGATTAGTAAGGATAATATATTAAAAGGAGTAGCTGAAAATTATTCCTTTTTATATACAAAGCTAGATTCTAATAATGATCTTGTTTTTACTTTTACTAAACCAAAAGGACTCTATTGCGTTGCGTATCATGAGGGCGACTATAATGCTATCGACAAAACCTATAATAAAATACTACAATTTTTAAAAAACTCTAATATAGCTATAGGAAAATATTCTTATGAAGAATTTCTTTTAGATGAAGTAACAGGAAAAGGCTACGACAATTATTTAACTAAAATTTCAGTTGAAGTTGAAATCCCTATTTAAGTGAAGAACTTAAAAAAATCTACGTCATTTATGGCGCGGACCACCTTTGATAATCTTATCTTTTATTTAAACAAAAAGTAAAAACCACGCTCCTTATCGTATAACTTATCTTACTAATCCTAAATTTACTAAAAAAATGTTATAATTACAGAAACAAAGATTACGAATATTCCACTTAGAATTAACAAAATTGATTCTCCTTTTTTGTTATTAATATATGAGTCATACCCATTTGATATGCTCAAGATACCTAATAATAGTAATGCAATTGGCATTATAATTTTTATATTAATGATATTAAATAAACCTAAAAGCGATAATGTAATAACTATTGCTGAGATTAATATTTTTATAACTCTAGCTTTTTTCAAGTTATTACCTCCCAATAAAAATAATCTTCTCAATTTTCTACAAATGTTTAGGTATCATGGATTTATGATTGACGACGAACAATATTTTACAAGTTTGACATATTACCGTTATTTTTTTAACGAAGACCTTACTTTTTAAAACATAAATTTTCCGCTAACTACGATATTCCCTACACTAATCAATTAAGTATTCATTTTTCCATCTTCCTATTATAGCCACACTCAGTATAGACATACCCTGTCCTGTTCATCTAATTTCTTTAAAATTCTTGCAGTTGTTTATGCTGAACTTTATAAAAATCGGACTTAACACAACCACACATTGTGCTCATGCTCTTACCATATTAAATACTTTAAAATCACAAAACATATCCCTGAAATAACAATCGACCCAATTACTGATATTACACTTCCCTTTAAGAACCCGATAAAATGGAATTTATAATCTTTGTACGCTTTATTTCCCTCACTCCCAGGAAGTACAATAAACTTCGGCTGCCAAGTGCAAAAAATAAGCCAGTCCATCACGATTAAATCAAATATATTCCAACACAGGCAGACTATAAGTATATGGCAAAAGATTATCCAATAACTTACTTGATTTTTATGATATGTATATATCCCACTCCAAAATATAAAAGCTACGATTAAAAGCATCGTTATTGTTTCAAACATATATGCAGCTTTTTTATTTGTAAATGGAGGAAGATTAATAACCTCCTGTAGTACTTTTGGATAATCTTGTAGAAATAAATGAGGCCACTTTATTTCAATAAATGTAACCGTACTGCTCCACATAAGTGCCCAAATTAATCCATGTATCAATGCTGTTCCCAAATTCACTAACATACACATCCTTTCATCTTCACATTATAGGCATATCCTGTCCAATTCATCTAATTTCTTTAGTAATTCTTACAATTGTTTATGAAAAACTTTATGGAAATTGTGTACTAATTAAAACTAAATATTACGCTCATTTGTTAAAATTGTTGACACAGTTTTTTATCATCAATCATAGATTTATGATTGATTCGCTTATTCTTACATATAATAATCAAATCTGCTACAAATGTTCCTAATAAAGAAATGAAAGTATATATAAAACAATAAATTAGAAAAATTGAACCCATTACAGTAAATGTTTCAATCAAACAACATATAAAGCTAATCAATAAAATAATCACCCTTTTTTTTACTATAAGTTCTAATCCTAAAGATAATACAAAAACTAATAATGGATATGTGAATAAGAGCATTCCCATTGGGTCATTTTTAGTTTTTTTATATTCTATATAGAATTAAGAAACTTTACTGCTTCATCCATTGCTACTCTGGAACATTTTCTTTTATAAAAATTCAAAAATGCATGTTTTGCTTCAGGATACTCCTGTTTACTTAGCATTAATAACTTATAATTCACCTTATATTTACTTAATTCTTTAGCAAGTTCAACCGATTGAGGATGTATAATATCTACTTCACCTGTACATATAAAAGCTGGAGGGAATTTTTTGTTTATGTAAAATATTGGCGAAGTCAACTTGACTCTTTTTTTATATAAATCTAAATCCTTACCTAAAAAACTTTCATTTTGTATTTTTATAATCGGGGAGTTAAGCTTATCTAAATTGCTTTTATATAAATATTAGGCTATGTTTAATCATAGTGTTGATAATATGCCAATTTTAAAGGAATCCATTTTAGGATTCCTTTAATCAATATTTTACAAATTCACGAATTGTTGTTTTTCAAGTTTATCAATTAAATACCCTAATAAACCACCGAAAATCAATGTCATTACCATAGTCCAAATTGCTCCTGTTAAATTAGATTCTATTACAAAAATAGTTGAGGGGATAAATATAAGTATAGAAATAATAATTCCTTTTATAACTCCATGGAATCCCAACTTTGTTGTTGAAATAAAGAAGCCCACTATAACCCAAGTCAAGAAAGTTGATATATTAGCATCCCAAGCTACCTTTTGCAATATCATCGGTAAAACATTTATAATTCCTACAATAGTGCCTAAAATAATACCCAAATATGTTTTATTAAAAATTTTCATAAACAACTACTCCTTTCAATTTATTAAATCATTATGTCTTTATTATATTATACAATAATTAAGTATATATTTCAAATATTTAACATTATTGCATATAAATCGCTTCCCTAATTTTAAAATCCTTTAACTTTGTATCAGAATGAGATGTATGTGATTGAACTAATAAATGTTTGCTTTTTTCAGTATCCTTCTCTGTTTTAAAGAACTCTAACCACTTAAACCAGTACATGTAATTAGCAAGATATTTTGTTGCAACACTATGAAACTGATACATCCACTCTTTTAATTTGCTATGGAACGCATTAATATGCTGTATATGATATATGCCTTCCTTGCGCTTACCACGTTTAATCTGTTGTAGTTCAACATTTTAATTTTGAGCAAATTTAATATGCCTCTTATGTGAATCAGTACACAGAATAGATTCATCCTCAATTCTGTCTTTAAAAAGCCTTTCTAAGTCTGTGTGCTTTATTCTAGCCTTACAAATTAGTTCTGTTATAATATTTCCAGTTCTATCAATAGCACAAATTACTACCTCTATTACCCTCAACCCCTCGCATATGAGCTTTTCGGGGCATGATAAAAGTCTTGCTTTTCTTGTGGTTACCTTTAAACGATTCTCTAAAAAAAGTTTGTCCACTTCAATTACACCACCGACATTACCCACACCCATGTAGACTCTGATAGCATCTAAAAATTATATCTCCAAAAGAATGATGTAGGTATGCTTATTCCAACTAGCTCTGCACATTTTCTTATAGAATAACCATTTGCCATACATTTTGAATATAGTATCCACTTCTTAATATCTTTTTTACTGTTATAACGTGGTGAGAGTGTAAAGTCGGTAAAGGTCTTTCGGCAGGACTTTTTTAAAGCATTTTTGTTTTTTACAGACACTTGAAGCATAATATTCTTTGAGTTTTTCTCTTTCAATTTTTCTATTGATGAGAGTAAAATGTCTCTCCCATAACCATTCCCACGGTGTTCTGGGAGCACACCAAATCCATAAATACCTCCTACACCATCACATATTTCTAAACGAACTTTTCCTATGTTTTATTATTAATTTCTGCTATATAAGTAATTGCGCCACATTTTTCTTCTTCCTCAAACATACAAATATCCTCTTCTTTGAATTCCACATTTGAATATATATAATCCTGCACTGCAATTTCTTTTGCATCTTTATTTGTAGTTTTTCTTAAAACTACATCACGCGCTATTGTATTTTGTTTTAATTTATTTCTTAAAAACATCTCATATTCAGAGTTATCAAAGCTGGCACCTGTGGATTTAATAAATTCCTGTCCAGAACTAGAATTATTATCACTTAAAGAATATACTTTTCTTATTTGCTTGCAATTCATTTGATAATAGATGAATGAATAATTCTTCAAAAGCAGCGGCACTTGCAACCATACAAATTATATACATCAGAACATCTGATTGGGAAAAAGCAAGTGATAGTGGGAATGTAAATAGCACAAGCCCTGTAATTTTATTCCCATAAGTATGAAGTATCCCAAATGTTTTATACTTTACAAACACCACTATCATTGACACTACCCTAAATATTCCGATGATAACTACCCAGCCCTCTGGTGCTCCTGCACGAATTAGTGTATTACCTGTTGCATTACATGTCATCCAATCAATAAGAATTTTTTTCTTATCGTCTGTTAATATATCTCCAGTTGTGTATGCTTGTAAATCAGTTGCCAATTGTCTTGGTGTGCTAGTGTCCCTAATATCTTCAGGTATGGCTTCGTTTAGATCTGGTTCTATACGTGTAGGTTGCGTAACGTTATCCCCTAATTGATTAAGTGCTGATTTAAAACCATTAGGTCCACCTATATGATCAAATAAAAGGTTTACAGCTGTATTATCACTAAACCGTAATGCTGCATTGCAAATTTCTTCAATGGTCATGCCTTTATCAATGTTATCTTTTGTAATTGGAGCATAAGAAAGAACATCTTCTTTGTTATATTTAACTACTTGTTTAAGCTGCTCTAATGAATCTTGTTTTAAAACAGCACCAGCGGCTAAAGCTTTGAATGTAGAACAGTAAGCAAACCTATCATCATGGGCAAAAATACCCAACTTACAGGTGCAGTGCAAAGTGAAAATCAAAACTCAGAGCTTAAATTAAATGCACCCGAGCTTCTTCTATAAATTCCTACTTATATTTTTCTATCATACAAACACATTTTGACTTCATTTGAATATATATAATAGGGTAACATAATAATTTTTGGAGGAACAATATGAATCAAATGTACAATATGGAAGAACCCATGATGCCGTGGAGGATGGCACCTGCACCTATGCCTAATATGCCAAACATGCCCAATATGCCCAATATTCCTATGCCCATTATGCCTATATCTAACAGTACTATGCCTATGACTATGCCTGAGCATATGCAAATGATGCACATGCATATCATGATGCAAATGTATATAACTATACAAATGAATACTATGAAAATGATGGATAAAATGAATAAGATTGAGAATATGGATAAGAAATAAATGCAGGAAAAATTAATAAGTATGTAGTAGTTAAAATTAGAAAAGCATGAGTCTTAAACTATACTTATGCTTTTCTAATTTTTGTTAACAGCCTAAACCCAATTAATTACAATAAATTAAACTACTATATTACGTAATAAAAAAGAAGCCAATTTTTAAGCTTCTTATTATTCCATATTTATTTTATTATTTTTCTTAATAATTCTTTTTCCTTAATAAAAAATTCTTCTTCTGTTATAATTCGTTCATCTAATAATTCTTTATATTTCATAATTTCATCTGTTACACTTTGTTGTTCCATTAAACTTTCCATAGGTTGTTTAATAAGCATCTTGCACCTCATAACCCTTTCTTTTCCCTTTAAAGTATAATCTTAATAATTTATTTTGCTATCGATTTAAATAATACTGTCTGTTCTTTAATACCTTTCTCAGCTGCAAATCTTTCAATACTTGATGCACCAAAGAAACCATCTATCCCTTCTGTTCTTTCAATTACGTATGTAGCATCTTCTGGTTCTGCAATCGGTCCACCGTGACAAATTACCATAATATCTGGATTAACTTCTCTACCCGCTTTAATAATAGCTTCAATCTTCTTAACACAATCATCTAATGTAAGAGCTGTTTTTGCTCCAATTGTACCTTTGGTAGTCAAACCCATATGTGCGACTAAGATATCTGCTCCTGCTGCTGCCATAGCTTTTGCTTGATCTGGATTAAATACATAAGGAGTCGTAAGCATGTCTAATTCATGTGCTGTTCTAATCATTTCTACTTCTAATCCATATCCCATACCTGTTTCCTCTAAATTTTGTCTGAATACGCCATCAATTAAACCTACTGTTGGGAAATTTTGAACTCCATTAAACCCTTGATCCTTTAGTTGTTTTAAATATATTTCCATAACTCTAAAAGGATCAGTACCACATACCCCCGCTAAAACGGGTGTATGTTTTACAACAGGTAATACTTCTGAACCCATCTCAACCACAATTTGATTTGCATCACCATAAGATAATAATCCTGCAAGTGATCCGCGGCCTGCCATTCTATATCTTCCAGAATTATATATAATTAGCATATCAGCTCCGCCAGCTTCGCTGCTTTTAGCAGTAATACCTGTACCCGCTCCTACTCCTAATAGTATCTTTCCATTTTTAACTTCATCCTTAAACTTTATAATAATTTCTTTTCTCGTCATTTTATTCATTTCCAAATCCTCCTTAAATAGTTTGAATTTTGGTCACTAGTTTTTCAATTTTGGGATTATTACCTAAAATCCTATTACTACACTAATATATCCGAACATTATATCCTACTTACTCATTAAATCTATTAATTTTTGTGCTGCTACTTCTGCAAATACTGCATTGTTAATCTCACAATCCATTTCAATTACTTCTACAATGTTTTTGTTCACACCATTTCTTAAGGTGTCAAATAGCATCTTATCTTCTTCTACACCATAGAACTCTTGACCTTCTACATCAATGCCCGATATGCCTCTTAGTGGTAAAAATAAAGCAGTTTTCTCTTTTGCCATATTTAATTTCTCAACAAGCTTTTTCCCGATTGCTTCATTTTCTGCTACATTTGTTCTCATAAGTGTCACTGTCGGATTGTGCTTATAAAAATTACGTCCCTCAAACTTTTTTGGTACTGTATCGTATGTCCCAAAGTTGCACATATCAAGTGCACCTACTGATACAACTTGTGGAACATGATTTTTACTTGCGGCTTCTAAACGATGTTCCCCTGCATTCAAAACTCCACCGATAACTTCATCTGCCCACTCTGTTGTTGTAAGATCTAAAACTCCTTCAATAAATCCAGCCTCAATAAGTGCTTCCATCGACTGTCCACCTATACCTGTTGCATGGAACACAAGCACTTCATATCCTCTATCCTCAAGATATTTTCTGGCTGCCGTTACACATGGAGTTGTTACGCCAAACATAGTTGCAGCAATTAATTTTTTTTTCTCTACCACTTTTATGTTTTCAAATTTAACCATACCTGCTATTGCAAATACTGCATTTGCAAAAATCTTAGTTGAAATTGAATTAAGCCCTGAAACATCTACTACAGATGGCATCATAACAATATCACTTGTTCCTACATATGGAGCAGTATTTCCCGATGCTACTGTCGATACCATAACTTTTGGCACCCCAATAGGAAGTGCCCTCATTGCTGGTGTTACTAGTGAAGTTCCTCCACTACCTCCAAGGGATATTATTCCATCAAATTTACCTTCTTTGTATAATTTAGGTGCTAATTTTTCCATACCTTTTGATAATATTTCTGTTGCTAATGCTCTGTCCTTTTTATCAACGAGAGTTTTAATGTCTACGCCTGCTATCTCTGCTACTTCATTGTTTGATACATCAGGTTTAAATGTTGGCTTAAACACTCCTGTGTGAATCGTAAAAGTACTTAACCCCAAACCTTCAATCAATTCTTTTACATATAAATACTCATCACCTTTAGTATCAAATGTTCCTGCAATTGCAATTGTTTTCAATTTTTAACCCCCTATACAACTCTAAATTAATCATACTGCCATAGCTTCTTACCGTAAACGCTTTTATGTCTTATGTTTTTGTGCTTATGTATTATTTTTAGCTTTATATTGTTTGGGAGACAATCCCTTGTACTTTTTAAACATTTTGCTAAATTGTGAATAATCATGATAACCAACTAATGATGCTAACTCTGATAACTGGATATTTTCTCTTTCTAAAATTTCTACTGCTTTATTTATACGGAATTTAACTATATACTGTGGAAAACTGCAACCAATTTTCTTTTTGAATAGACTGCTTAAATAACTCCTAGATACATGCGCTACTGTAGCTAAATCTAAAAACGAAATATCATTCATATAATTTTCAGAAACGTATTCCTGCACAAATCCAACATAATCATAGTGTTTTGAAACTCCATCCAACATCTTAATCATTAAATCTTCTTCATTCAGCTGCCCTGCTATTTTGAAGGCTTTTGTTATATTTGTAATCGCCTTTTCTGATGGAATCCTCTCAAATGCAGACCCACCTATATATCCCATTAAGCTTTTATTACTACTATACATATACTGAATATCAATTGGTGTCTTTACAGGGCCACCATAAACCAACTTAATTACTTCTGGCTTTAATTCATTACATTTATTAAATATCTTGTCCACTTTAACCTTTGCAGCTTCCAGAGAGAATACTTTTTTTGCCCCTAATAACCCGCCTCCCGTTAATCCTAAATGTGCACAAATTATATCAGCTCCAGCATCAATCATCTGAGCTGTTTGTACCTCGTCAAACACAAATGCAACTGTAAACATATCTTTTTCATGGGCTATTCTTATTGCTTGTACTTCAATTAGATAATGCTGTCCATTGTCTTTAAGAGCCTCGCTAAATTGACCGTCAATTAGTCCAACTGTCGGGTAATTATTAATACCAGAAAAACCCATGCCCCTTATTTCATCTATGTAACTATTTATGTTTTTTGTAGGGTCTGTTGCATTAAGGCCAAAAATAATAGGTATGTCAGTTACCAAAGGCATTATTTCTTTAGAAGCAAAGTCCATTACCATATCATTGCTATTACAAAACGGTAAAAAACCTGCTAGTGAGCCCCTCCCCATTTGGCGAAACCTACCTGAATTTAACATCAAAAGAAAATCAGCCCCACCCTGTTTGGCATACGTTGCTGTTATTCCTGCACCTGCAGCTACCCCAATAATATGATTACCCATTTTTATTTGTAATTTTAAATTTTCTAGTATTTTTTCTCTTTTCATGCTTTCTAAGCCCCTTATTTTATTCATAATTCATTTCTTTGCTCATATTTTCTCTTCCAATATAATCCTCGCAGTCCTCAACCTTATTCTATCTTCATTATACTGCAAATTTTATCATTTTATCTTTATTTTACCTAAAATATCTTTTTTTACTTTTATCCATATTTAACGACATTTCAAAAGGTGATGATTTAACTAAAATTCTTCCCTCTAAATCACTTTGCTATCTTTTCTTATTATGGCATATATATTTTTTTTATTAGCATCAAACATCACACCACATTTCAAGTTTCTTACTCATTTGCCTAAATTGAAAATTAAGCCTAGATAAAACACCCTGGTCATAATCCACCATGTTGAAAGAATAATTCCCCTTCATTATTTCATCTACCTCTAAAGAAAAGCTATCTAGTTTTCGAACAAAATATTTTATTATGTACCACAAAAAAGCGATGCCAATCACAGCTATTACTGTAAGCTTCTTATATTTACAGCTATAGTATTTGGGTCTATAAAATCCCCATCAATATTCCACAATTCATTTAAAAGCTGCTCCTTTGCTAGAAATTGCTTAGGATTAATAATTAAATATTTGAATAATTTCAGTTCTGTATTACTTAAAAATATCTCCTCTTGATTTTTTTATATCTTCATGTCCTTAAGAGAAAAAACTATACCTTGAGACATAATCTTTTCTTCTCCTTTTTTCACACAATTCTTTCTAATGAGAGCATTACCTCAAGGTGATAAAAATTGAAAATATTATTAGCATATATTAGCTAATGTAACATCTTTGAGAACAATATTAAAATAACACGAGTATATTTAATATTCCCCTGGATTTATCGTTATTTTAATAATATTTTCTTAACGTGGTAAATTTACGCTTAGCGGTTACTACACCTTTTTCAGTAAGAATGGAAACAGATGATATAGAAAAACTCATAGAATTCATTCAAGAAAAGGGTAAGAGTAGTAAAGAGTTTAATCCTAGCGGTGAAGTAAAGCATTTTGATCAAGAAATGTAACTTTAGATACTAGATTAAGTATAATATATTCACTTGAATTTAGAATCAATTCTATTATATTTGTCATATTATGAACTAAAGATGCAGTTATATATTTGAAATTATATCTTTCAAAGAGCTGGATCTGTATACAAACTACTATATTTCTTTCAATATTGATCAAAAATAAATAAACAGGAGTGATAAGAAAATGAGTGTTAGACATTATGTGCTTGTTGCCACTGATGGGTTTATAGAACTTCCTACTTCTCCAGACCTACCGCCAGTAGGAACTGAGCGTAGAAAAGTGTATGTATTTGGTTTTGTTGGTGGGCTGTTAAGTGTTAATGGTAAAGTAGTAAATGAAGACCTTGATTGGACAAAGCCCTCTAATTGGCCAAAATTTAAAGCCTTGATAGGAACTGCTACCATACCTTCACCAATGATCTGGGGGGAAATGGGCGATAGAGTTTATATAACCTTGATAAATTTAGGCATGCCTACCGCAGGTATTATGGATAATCACACTGTGCATATGCACGGTGCCCATGTAGCGACTCAGCTGGATGGCTTCCCGGAATCATCCTTTGGAGTTCCTATGTGGATGGATTTTGATAAAGCCCCATCCGTGGCAACTTATCTTTTTGATACGGAACATCCCGGAACCTATATGTATCACTGTCATGTTGAGGCATCTGAGCATGTTCAGATGGGTATGTACGGAGCCCTGGTTGTCTATCCGTCCATGAAAAGTCTTAAATTGGTAGGTATAAGTAAATTATGTAATGGCGGCTGGGTATACAAAGGAAAACTACAACACCATATTTCTAAAACTGCTACAAATAGAAATTTTGCATACAATGATATACGTTCTTATTTTGACAAGGAATATATCATGTTACTTTCTGATATAGATACCAGATGGCATGATAGTGTTCAAACCGGTGGTAATTTTAATCCTGTGGATTTTAAACCTGACTTTTGGCTTGTAAATGGTCGTGCCTTCCCGGACACCTTACTTCCACATCCCTTAACTCCTTCTCCAGGCAGTAATAAAGATGTATCTCAGATTAACTACGAATCCTATGTGCATGTGAAAACAGGAGAAATGTTCCTGCTTAGAATGATTAATATGGGCTATCAGGTCGTACCATGGCATATACACGGATGGCATTTTGCAGTAATAGGTAAGGATGCTAATCCAAGCCCATTCTT
Source organism: Clostridium sp. CM036 (assembly GCF_055081135.1). Lineage (NCBI taxonomy): Bacteria > Bacillati > Bacillota > Clostridia > Eubacteriales > Clostridiaceae > Clostridium > Clostridium sp. CM036. Next base: position 870,620 of record NZ_CM143652.1, read on the forward strand.
AAAGATGTCTGAAACACTAGTTTTACAAGGACATGAGGGCCTTGAAAGAGGCTTTACAGCTACAATAGGTTCAGGAGAAACGTTTGACCTATTGATAGAAGCCGAAGATAAACGTCCACAATATAGAAACTATATTGTAAATGGACAAGATTGTATACCCTCTTTGTGTAAGCAAATGCATGAAATAAAGAATATAGACCCAAATGCAATAGCTAATATTCCAACTGAACCAGTCAACATCAATAATATAAATACAGTCAATTATGTAGATATCTGCGATGAACCTTCAGCTGTTAATGACAACTTTTTCCCTCAATTTTATCCTATGCACAATCATGATGATTATAAAGTTACTAACAATGGAGTGTATCCAGGAGGACAATTGACCTACATTCAAACTGATGCTCCTGAGTCAAAGCGTGAAAAAAAGCATAATCACGTTACTTGTCCTGAAGATGGGTGTGATCCTTGGTGTGAAAAAGAAAATTAGTATAAATGTAGTTGAGGTAAGGCCTTTCTGTAAAAGGCAGTGACTTCTTATTTATACTCCTTCATAGCAAAAGCACCATAAAATCCATTCCTGAATAATACGGTGTTTTCATGCTCTGCTGTGTTTTTTAATGTAATACAAAAGTTGAACTGATCCCTATAAAATAGACAGTGGAAATAATAAAAACTAATCAAGCGGCCTGACCCCTAAATTTCAAAGGGCTAAGGCCGTTTAATCTTTTTGTAAACGCTTGGTATTGCAGAATATAATATATTCATCAATTGCATTAGACAGATCTTCATATGTATTATATTTGTGTAAATAGTACTCTTCACACTTGAGATGTAACACCAGTAATTGTAACCTCTCTATTTTTTTCTTATTATCAACAAACAACAAATGTGCGCTATATTACGAGATAATTCAATTAAAATAAAATTACACTAAGCTTTTTTTAATCTCTAATAAATAGTTTTTTCTTATAACAAGGAAATATATGATTTGGACAATCAACATAATTCCTACAACCTGTAATGCTGGTACAGTTATCTCAAATCCAAAAGCGGATTTTAATGAACACATGGCAAAGAAAAAATGTACAACAGCAATTATATATGGAAGTAAAAATAATGCCCCTATCTCAATATTTAACACCTTCTTTATTTCACTATAAGTTAATCCTATTTTATTCAATTGTTTATACTTCTTTTTATCCTCTATAAGATCCATGTAACACTTGTTATATAAGAAACTTGCGGTTGTTACAAAAAATATAAGTCCTATAAATATTGCGCTAAACAAAATTACCCCATAGTTTATTTTAGTTCTTTCCAATATATATGCTTTCAGAAAATTATTATAATATTTATCACCTTTATCATCGCCAAACTTATTATAACAATTATTACCTATACTTAATGTATCCTTATAATTATTTACATTAAGTGCTCCAAAGTAACACTTAGACCCCTTCATTTTTTCATATACATCATCTTTAACCACATATACCTTTTCATAAATTGCTGGGATTACTCCTTCATCACCGCTACTAACAACCTTTAATTCCTTATTTTCTAAAGTAACATTTTCTCTTTCATCTTTAGCTAAAGCTTCGACTATTCTGGTCTCATTTTCTTTTAAAATAATAGTATTTAAAGATAATTCTACTGCTAATTTGTTATAAATTTCTTCTTTAATTATAGTTACTTCATCTTTGCCACCATCAGGTATAACAAACTTCATTTCGCCATTAACCTTAGTATAATCTATCTCTTCATTTTTCAATGAATCTTCTATAAAATCGACTTTATAATCAATTTTAGTTTTATTATTATAAGTATCAACACAGAAAAATGCTTGTGGAAAATTTTTATTTACCTCGTTTTCTTTATCTCTCCAATAGGCATATACTGATCCTATTGATGAAAGGGCAACGGTTGAAGTTATTGTAATTAAGAAAAGCATTCTTGTATTATCCTTAATTCTATATAATAAATCTGATACCCATAGCACTGTAGTTTTTTTCATATAAAAATTTCTATTTTTTTTAAGTAACTTAAATAAAAATACACTTAACTGAGAAAATAATAAGTATGTTGCTGTGACCACCATTATTGTTACAGGTATTATTCTATAGATTATTGTCTTTTCCGTCGATGTAATTGATAAATAATATCCTATTGTAAGTAATAATATGCATATAATCGAGAGAATAGCCGATGATTTTGGTTCTGATTTGGGTTTTTTAGTTCCTTTAAGTAATCTTAAAACCATATCTTCTTTTATAATAAAGCAGCAAAATATTGGAATTACTATTCCTACCATTACAAATGCAATTAAGGTAATAATCATAGCTTTAACTGGAATATAAAATCCTAGAGCATTAAATCCTAATAACTTTCCACTAGCTGCTAAAAGTATTTTCGAAAATACTATTCCGACTATTATCCCTACTACTCCCGATACTGAACTAATTATTATATTTTCAATGCTTATCATCCTCTGTATTTGTTTTTTTGATGCACCTATGATATAAAGTATTCCAAATTCTTTATATCTACTTTTTAAAAAGACGCTTACTGAGTAAAATACAAAGAAACATAAAAACAAGTATGCAATTACGGCTGTAACATAAAGTGTATTTCTTAGCTGATTAGGCACCATAAAGTCAGGATGAACTATTATCATAGTAAAAGAGAATAGTAAGGTCGCTGATATGCTACTACTTAAAAAGTAAGCGAAATACGCTTTTATATTTCTATACACATTTTTAGTGGCAAACTCTCTAAAATTCATTAGTTTCCCCCTCCCATTAGTGCAAGCACATCAATAATTTCTTGATAAAACTGTTTTCTGCTATCTCCCTGATAATCTTAGTTAATACTAATACTCCAAGTAAAATCCCTACTACTATTCTATATACTGCAAATACTTTCATTGGCTTCTTTTTTAAATAATCAACAAATTTTTTCATAACAATTAAGGACACCATGAAAGCCACAACAAATCCAGCTATTAATGAAATCCATAATGTTTTCGTCATTATAGAATAATCAAATTCAAATAAGTCCTTACCTGTTGCCCCTATCATAGCTGGAATCGCTATGAAAAACGAAAATTCTGCAGCTATCGGTGTTGATAATCCTGCAATCCATCCACCCATAATTGTAGATGCACTTCTTGACATTCCTGGCCACACACAAAGAAGTTGTAATATACCAATTTTTAATGATTGTACAGGGGTTATGCTATCTATACTATCTACCTTATGCTTCTTTCCTACGAAACTCTTTTCGACTATCAGTAATAATAATCCACCAACTATAAATCCTACTATGACAGCTTCTGGTATAAATTTTGATTTTATTTTATCGTAAAATGTTACTCCTACAATAGCCATGGGAATAGATGCTGTAACAACATTAATCCCAAATCTGAATCCTTTCTTTCCCTCTTTTCCTTTAGTAAATATAAACTTAAAAAATTCTATTATACTTTCTTTGATTTTCTTCCAATACAAAACAACAACTGCCATTATTGCCCCAAGTTGAATTACAACTACAAACATCTCTACGAATTTTCCTTCAAACCCAATTGCCCATCCAATTAATATCATGTGCCCTGTAGAAGATACTGGGATAAACTCAGTTAGGCCCTCTACTATTGCTATTATGATTGCCTTTAATAAAAATATTATATCCATGCGTTATCACTCCTTACAAACTAATTATTACTTTATATATAGTTTATAATAAAAATGTATAAGGTACTATCTGCAAAGCTTACAGGAATGTGACATGGTTGTAAGCTTTGCAATTATTAGTTGTTACAGCTCTTCAGGAGATGATTTAACAGCCTAAAAAAAAGTATATAAAATAATACTATTTTATATACTTCCATTCACATATTATAGAAATCCTATTTCCTTCAAGTTTTGATATTATAACTCCATTCATCTTTTCCATTAAACTTTTTACAATAGCTAGCCCAAGTCCTACACCATTCCCCGTTCTCACTTTGTCTGCCATATAGAATCTATCAAATATATGTAATACATCTTTTTCATCAATGCCTGTACATATATTTGAAATTTTAAAAATAACTTTAGCATCACATTCTTCTAATTTTATTTCAATAACTTTCTCAGCATATTTTAATGTATTAGATAGCAAATTATCTATTATTCTCTCTAGACTATCCTTATCCCCCATTATAAAAATTGGCTTATCCGGAATGCATATTTTGGGCTCTATCCCTTTTCTCTCAAAAGATTCATAAAGTGATAAAATTTCGTCTCGTACTATATTAGTTAAATTTATTTTTACCATCTCTAACTCATAATCTTCAGTCTCTATTGAAGCTAACTCAAAAAAATCATTTATAAGAACATTTAATTTGTTAGTTTTATTTTCAATTATCTCTAATGCCTCTTCTTTATCTATGGTATTTTGTTTAAGAAGTTTTAAATATCCTATTATTGATGTTAAGGGGGTCCTTAAATCATGAGACATATTAGCTATGCCTTGTTTTAATGTATTTTCAAACATTACTTTTTCTTGTTCATTTCTTCTGTAAAGTTCTAAATATTCATTAATTTCAAAAGCTAAATTTTCTATATATTTATCAGCTATTTCAGTATTAACTTTTTTATTGGTTTCTCGCACTCTAAAATTTCTGATTTGCTTAGTTATAGCTCCTATTTCTCTTTTATATAAATGTAACTTAATAATTGCTACTGCCAAAATTAATATTAGAAAAATAATCATTAAAATAATAGCTAAATACATTTCATTTCTCCTACTCATATAATAAAATTTTTACTTATCTTTTACTTAATATCTTCACGCCGTACATATAACATACTCCCTCCAATTGTTATAATAAAAGTTAAAAGTGATGAAATTATCCCAAATATAATCTCTTCTTTAGGTGCAAATTTTGATATTGCCACTCGCCCAGCAACATAAGGAAGTATATATGCACATATGTTGCTTGGCAATTGAAAACTCAGAAAGAATATAACTGGTGAAACAAATGTACAAAGAGCACTCTTTGTTATCATAGCAATCATAGCAATTATACATATTGTGACTGCACTATACATTATTCCAATAATAATTACTCTGGTTAAGTATAAAATAGTACTTAAATTTAAGACTTCACAAAACCCATGATTTATTGAAACATAGATAACTAAAATTGTTGTATAAATTATTTCTAAAAATAAACAAGCAATTATAAATACTATTAATTTACTTAATATAACTTTACTTCTCGTATATCCATAACTGAAACTTTTAATTATATTATTATTCTTAAAATCCTTAGCAATAAATTCTCCGCCTAATAATGCAAATATAAAACTAGTATATATAATATACTCGAATGCGTATTCTATTGAATATGCTCCATTCATAAGAAAATTAGAATGTACTTTCTGCAGTCGTTGTATATCCTTATCCCATACAGTAGTTAAAAAAAATGATAGCACTATTGCCATAAATATCATTCCAATAAAATATCTGCTTTTTCTTAATTTATAAAATTCTCCTCTAATTAGATTACTCATTATCCTCCCCTCCAACTAACTTAGTAAAATAATCCTCCAGTGATTCACCCATTTGCATTATTTCTTTAACGCCTATGTTATGTTTAGATAGAGCAATAGTAATCTTTTCTCCGTCAAATTCATCATATATTCTTATGATATTATTTGGAAAAACTTCAAAGTCTTTTATCCCAATCTCATTTTCTAAAATAACTGAAACATCCGAAGTATAATTTACTTTCAAATGAAGATAAGTTCTACATTTGTTTGAAAGTTCACAAGACGTCATTTCTTCAATTAATTTCCCATCATTTATAAAACCATATCTATTGGAAATATGAGTAAGTTCAGATAACATATGACTTGATATTAAAATAGTTGTTCCTCTTTCTTTGTTTAATTTAATTAAAAGCTCTCTTATTTCTTTTATTCCAATTGGATCTAGCCCATTCATAGGTTCATCTAAAACCAAAAATTCTGGCTCACTTAATAATGCCATAGCAATTCCCAGTCTTTGTTTCATTCCTAGCGAGAAATTCTTAGTTTTCTTTTTCGCGACATCCTTAAGTCCTACTAAATTTAAAGTCTCATTAATACATTTGTTTCCTGGAACTCCTCTTTGAATTTTGACAAGTTCAAGATTTTCATACGCCGTCATGTTAAGATAAAGAGCTGGTGATTCTATTAATGTACCAATTCTACTTCTTTCCTTAATAATCTCTTTCTCCTCACTATGTCCAAATAGTTCAACTTGTCCAGCATTAGGTATAACAAGACCTGTAAGCACTCTAATCATAGTTGTTTTTCCGGCACCATTTTTCCCTATAACTCCATATATATCACCTTTTTTTATCTTTATGGACAAATCATCTAAAACTTTGCGACTACCATATGTTTTTGTAATGTTACTAGCTATAATTACATACTCACTCATTTTATTACCTCCTTATGAATCATTCTTTTATCATAACTAATGTTTCATAAGAAAACTTTACTAAAGTCTTTCAAAAGTCTTAATTCTTCTTAATTTATACCCCATTGCCCAAATTGTTTCTATGTAATCTTCACTATCATTTGCAATAAACAGCTTATTTCTTAGTCTACTCACATGTACATTTACAGTATTATCATCGCCCAAAAATTCTTCTCCCCATATACTTTCGAAAATATTAGATTTACTGTATACCTTATTGGGATTTGTTAATAACAGTTCTAGTAATGCAAATTCTTTTGCAGTTAGCGTAAGTATAGTTTGTCCCACTTTTACTTCTTTACTTTCTGTATTTAAACTAATATCTTTATAACTCAAAATATTATCTCTATTTTTGTTTCCCTCATCCTTAAAAAATTCTAGATATCTTCTCAAATTACAATTAACTCTTGCAACAACTTCATCTGGATCAAATGGCTTACAAATAAAATCATCTGCTCCACTTTCTAATAATTCTATCTTAGTTTTTTTAGATGTTTTTGCACTTACTACAATTATTGGTGCTTTTGTTATTTCTCTAATTTTTAATATAGCTTCTTCTCCACTAATCCCTGGGATCATCAAATCTAATAAAATCATATCCCACCGTTCATTTTCTACACACATTAAAGCTTCTGTCCCTGAAAAAGCTGCTCTAACTCTATAACCCTTATTTTCAAGAATACTACAAAGTAATTTATTAATTTCATTTTCATCTTCAACTACTAAAATCTTAGCTCTTTTATCCATATTCCACCCCATTATAATCTATATATAAAGCTATTTTTCATTTTGTAAATCTTATTGTAACCACTGTTCCTTCATGCACAGTGGATTCTATCTCTATTGCATGGCCTAAATTTACACATACCTCTTTGGCTATATATAATCCCATACCAGTTGATTCTCCATATCTACGCCCATTCTCTCCAGTAAAGAATAGGTCAAATACCCTTTTAATATCTTTCCTTGGGATTCCTATTCCCTCATCAATAACACTTAATTTAATTTCTTTTTCTTCTTCCCATGCTTTTATAATCAATTCTTTTCCCATGCCTTTTGAATACTTCACACCATTAATAATAAGTTGATCTAATACAAACTTTATCCACTTTACATCACTGTATACTTCAATATCTTCATCTATTTCTACTCTAGGAATTATTCTGTTTTTTATGAAAATCTTCTTTTCTTCATTTACTGTATCAATAACTAACTTCTTCAAAGAAATTCGCTCTGCTACAAAATCTTTTTGGAAAGAATCTATTCTTGCAAAATGCATTGCCATATTTAAACCTTTATTTAATTTATTAACCTCTTCTTCTATACTTCGCGCCTTTTCTTCTCCTGCGTATTCTTGAAGGAGAAGTTGTATTACAGAAAGAGGTGTCTTCATTTGATGTACCCACTGATTTATAAAAGTTAAATGCTCATTATGATTTTTGTTACACTTTTGTATTTCAGCTTCATATAAATTATGTTGCTTCTTTAATATTTCAGAAATATTTTGACTCAAATCCGAACTATCAAGTTCCAAAAAAGCATCATTCAAACAATTTAATCCATTTCTTAATAATTTGTATAACTGTCTATTTTGATAATACCTAAAAGCTAAGAAGCATACCAGAATAAATGTATTAAATACAAGTATATAAATGATTTCACCAAACTCTATGAACCCCATAATATTACAATACATAACTGTAAGAGCTAAACTTGATAAATATATAAAAACATAACCTCTATTATCCTTTAAAAATAATTTCATATCATTCCACTACCAGGTTTTATTTAATCTATAACCTGCTCCTCTTATAGTCTCTATGCCCATATCTATTCCTAAAACCTGCAACCTCTTTCTTATTCTACTAATATTTACGCTTAGGGTATTTTCCTCTACAAACTCAATGTCATCCCATATTCTTTCTAAAAGGAAATCTCTACTAACTACCTTAGGATACTTTTCCATAAGGCATTCTAGTAGTACGCCTTCCCTTTTAGTGATAATTAAACTTTCACCATTAAATTCTACTTCTGACCTTTCTGGGTAGAACTTAAGACTATCGGCTTCAACTATTCTTTCCTCTACCTTAGGTGCATAATCTCCAAAAGCTCTTCTTATATGGCTTTTTATCTTTGCAATAACAACATCAACATAAAAAGGTTTGGTTATATAGTCATCTGCGCCACTCTCTAAAGCCATAACCTGATCCATTCCACTATCTCTTGCAGATATAAATATTATAGGAATCTTTGATTGCTGCCTTATCTTTCTGCACCAATAAAATCCATCAAATTTAGGTAAATTAACATCTAATAATACTAAGTCTGGGTTACACCCATTAAATCCTATCATTATTTCTTCAAAGTTTTTTACCGCTATTACCTCAAACCCATACTTAGCTATGTATTCTTGTAATAAAGTACTTATTGATAAATCATCTTCTACAATATATATTTTGTATTTCATATTTATTTCTCCTTAATTTAATAAATTCAAAATTATTTTCAACGACATGCTTCTAAACCATATTTCTACAAAGTACCCTGATTACCCTTCTAAATTTGTAGAAAGAAGTAAAAAACATAGTAATCTCACTTTGCAAATTCCTCTTTTAGCCTTAGAATAAGCCACACATTTTTATGGGGAATCCTGACGAAAAAAAGGTTTTGGTTAAGCTTGTAATGTAAATCTCTTACGTATATAATAAATCTATACGGTTTAGGTATACATTCGAAAAAAAATCCAAGTATGGTTAATGCAGTAAAACATATTGATTAGATGTATTCCAAATGTAAAAATAATTGGAGGAGTTTGATGAGTTTTGCTTGCAGCAGCTCAATGTTGTGGTTTTACAGATTTCACAAAGCAACATTTACGAAACCGTATTAATTAAAGGGGGGTATATTTATGTTTTTTAAGACTAGGCAGCAACATGAAAATTTGAGGACAAAGATTAGAGAATTTGCAGAAGAGGAAGTTAAACCTATTGCATTTACCTTGGATCAGGAAAATAAATTCCCTATGGAAGCAATTAATAAGTTAGGTAAAATGGGAATGCTGGGGATCCCATATCCAAAAGAATACGGCGGAGCAGGTCTGGATGTAATGAGCTATGCAATTGCCGTTGAAGAATTATCAAGAGTGGATGGTGGTACAGGCGTAATTCTTTCCGCTCATACATCTTTGGGCACCTACCCAATTTCTGCCTATGGAACAGAGGAGCAGAAACAAAAATACTTAGTGCCACTCGCAAAGGGAGAGAAACTTGGTGCATTCGGTCTTACCGAAGAAAATGCTGGTAGTGATGCTGGCGGTACGGAAACCATTGCCGTACTCGATGGTGATAATTACATTTTGAATGGTGAAAAAATCTTCATAACAAATGCTGGTAAGGCTGATATTTACGTTGTTTTTGCAATTACTACGCCGGATATAGGTATTCGTGGTATAAGTGCATTTATTGTGGAAAAAGATACAGAGGGCTTTACCTTCGGTAAGCATTACGACAAGATGGGTATTAGATCATCTGCAACTGCAGAGCTAATATTCAATGACGTGAAAGTCCCTAAGGAAAATCTACTAGGAAATGAAGGTGACGGGTTCAAGATTGCTATGGCAACTTTGGATGGTGGTCGTATCGGTATTGCAGCTCAGGCTCTAGGAATAGCTCAAGGCGCGTATGAAAATGCTTTAGAGTACTCAAAAGAAAGGGTTCAATTTGGTAAACCTATTTGTCAGCAACAGATTATCTCTTTTAAGTTGGCAGATATGGCGACAAAACTTAGAGCAGCTAGATTACTTATTTACAGTGCAGCAGAGCTTAAAGAAAATCATGAGCGTTACAGTATGGAAGCTGCTATGGCGAAACAATATGCTTCAGATGTTTGCCTTGAGATTGTAAATGACGCTCTTCAAATATTTGGTGGAAACGGCTATTTGAAAGGTATGGAAGTTGAGCGTGCTTACAGAGATGCTAAAATTTGCACAATATATGAAGGAACTAATGAGATTCAACGTGTCGTTATCGCTGCTCACATCATTGGCAAGATGCCGAAAAACAAGAATACAGGTAAAGCTACTGAACGTGGACCTGCAACAGGTTATCGCAGAAAAGTGATTTTCAAGGAAGGAACTGCGAGTGAAAAAGTAAATGCACTTGTGGAAGCCCTTAAGGCTGATAAATATGATTTTACAGTTGGAATTCCAATGGATACTCCTATAACTAAGGCTGAAAGAGTAGTCAGCGTAGGACTAGGTATAGGGGAAAAAGAAAATATGAAGCTTATAGAAGACTTGGCAGTTCAAGCTGGTGCAGCTATAGGATCTTCGCGTCCAGTAGCTGAAACACTTAAATATTTACCACTCAATCGTTATGTTGGTATGTCTGGTCAAAAATTTAAAGGAAATCTCTATATTGCTTGTGGTATTTCAGGTGCAGGTCAGCATTTGAAGGGCATAAAGGATGCTGCTACAATAGTTGCTATAAATATTGATCCCAAAGCGAAAATTTTTAAGAACTCTGATTACGGTATCGTTGGCGATTTAATGGAGATATTACCATTACTTACTGCTGCTTTAGATAATGGAGAAGCAAAGAAAGATGCTCCACCAATGGTGAAGATAAAGTCAGCTACTCCTAAGAAAGTTGTTCCAACCTGGAAACATTATGTATGTAACGGATGCGGTTATGAATACGATCCTGGTATGGGTGATCCCGAAGGCGAAATAGCTGAAGGCACTCTCTTTGAAAACATACCTGAAGGGTGGACTTGTCCTTCTTGTTATGAAGAAAAAAATATGTTTATAGAAGTCTAATTTTTATAATAATTAAATATAATAATGTGTTTTTAGTATAAAGGAGGATTATATATATGTATTGTGTTAGAAATATAACTGAGGATCTTTATTGGGTTGGTGGAAGCGATCGTCGCCTTTCCCTTTTCGAAAACATTCATCCAATTCCACGAGGAGTTTCTTATAACTCATATTTGCTAATGGACGAGAAGACAGTACTCTTTGATACAGTAGACTGGTCAATTTGCCGTCAGTTCATTCTGAACATTCAATCAATTCTGAAAGGCAAGCCTTTAGATTATATGGTAATTAACCATATGGAACCTGATCATGCAGCGTGCATTGAAGAGATTATTCTTCGTTATCCTGATGTAAAGATTGTATGCACCCAAAAAGCTTCCTTGTTCATGCATCAGTTCGGTTTCGCTATTGATGGCAAAATAATGGAAGTTAGTGAAGGAGATACAATGTCCTTTGGAAAACATAACGTTACATTTGTAGCTGCTCCAATGGTACATTGGCCAGAAGCTATGGTGACATTTGATACTTACAATGGTGTATTATTTTCAGCTGATGCCTTCGGTTCTTTCGGCTCATTAGATGGTCAGCTGTTTAATGACGAAATGAACTTTGACCGGGATTGGATTGACGATGCCAGAAGGTATTATACAAACATTGTAGGAAAGTATGGTCCTCATGTTCAGAATCTTTTAAAGAAGGCGGGCACTCTCGACATCAAGATTATCTGCCCGCTACATGGACCAGTATGGCGTAATGATTTGGGGTACTTGTTAGATAAGTACGACAAGTGGAGTCGATACGAGCCTGAGGAAAATGGAGTAATGATCGTTTATGGAACAATGTACGGCAATACGGAGGCCGCTGCAAGTGACCTAGCAACAAGGCTCGTGGAAAAGGGAATGACTAATGTGGTTATGTATGACGTTTCAAAAACTCACGTCTCCTATTTGATTTCTGAGACATTCAAATATAGTCATGTGGTTCTTGCCTCTGTAACCTACAACTTGAAGATTTATCCACCGATGCTGAATTATATGATGGATATGAAATCATTAAATCTTCAAAAACGTACTTTCACTCTTATAGAAAATGGCTCATGGGCCCCTCAATCCGGCAAATTGATGCGTGGACTTTTGGATGAGATGAAAGAAATGACTATTTTAGATAATGAGATGTCATTGAACTCCAGCATGAAAGAAGATGATGCGGATTCAATGGATGCCATTGCAGGCAGCATTATCGAGTCAATGAAGTAATTTTAGAAAAATATAAATTTAGGACCTGCTCATAGATAAAGTTCATGAGCAGGTCCCTTTTGGTATACATCTTACTATTAAATTTATATTTGTTTTTTTATATAATTTATCAGTAAGATTAGGCATGCATAACTAATCTTTATTGCATACCTAAACTTCTCCCTCTACTAGTTGTTTAAAATTTATACTTTCTAATTCCGCATTTAAATTCTTTTGTACTTTTGTCATAGCTCTATGCACAATGCATTCACCACTTCTATTCAAATTACAAAAGCTTGGTTCAATTACGCATCTATTAACACATATTGGACCGTCTATTGCTTCTATAACACCTTTTAATGTTATTTGTTCTGGCAATTTGTTTATAGCATAGCCTCCCTTGACTCCCCTATAAGATTTTAGAATGTTTGCTTGTATAAGCTTTCCTAAAAGTTTTAAAAGAAATCTTAGCGGTATACCTTCTTTTTCTGAAATTACTTTTGCCTCTATCTTTTCACCATAGCCTAATTTGCATAAGTAAATTACTACTCTAAGAGCGTAATCTGCTTCTTGTGTTATTTTCATATTATATTTCTCCCTAAAGTATATACATTTGGTATAGTTTCATCTTAAAACGTTTACCCTATTTTGTCAATAGTTTTTGATGTTTTTCATACTAATTAGGTTTCAGAGTAGCATTGTTATAAATATTATACCATTTATATAAAATATTATGATATTATATAAATAAAAAGTGTTATCTGCACACAGCAGGGTAGGAGATATTATGAAAAATAAGGGCAATGTTTATGTAGTTTTAGGTGTATTATGTGAAGTCTATTTTATAGGAACTATAATATTTGGCGGGAGAGTAACTTTTGCAGAATTTTATCTAGGCCTCGGAGTATTATTAATATCACTAGGATTAATTAAACGGAAAAGTAAACGGGAATATATTTTAATAAAACCAGGAAAGATTAGAACAGCGATAAAAATATGCTTTTTTATGGGACTAGCTTCTTTTGTATTTATTGAAGGGTGCATAATTCAATCAGCTATATCAAAGCATAGAGAAAAAACAGATTATCTAGTTATTTTAGGGGCTGGTATTAGAGGAGAAGTTCCTTCAACGGCACTTTATCAAAGGCTTTATGCCAGTTTAGAATATATTAAATTAAATCCTAATGTTAAGGTAGTGGTTTCAGGTGGAATAGGTCCTGGTGAAACTATTACGGAAGCAGCGGCTATGAAAAGATTTTTAATAAAGCACGGAGTGGCAAAAGAACAGATAATACAGGAGGAAAAGTCAACCGATACTTTAGAAAACTTTAAATTTACAGCAGCGCTTTTAAAAGGATTAGATAAAAAAGAAAATATAGAAGTAACTATTGTTACAAATAATTTCCATATGTTTAGAGCTAAGTTCTTAGCAGAAAGGCAGGGGTTAAAAGTATATGGGTATCCTGCCCCACTTCATCCAATTCTAGTGCCTACTTGTTTTGTTCGGGAATATTTAGCAGTAATAAATTCATTTATTTTTGATAGATAATTATGGGCTAAGAATTTTTAAATCTTTTTTTCTTTAAAGATATTTTTAATGTCATAATTGTAAACTAGATGGGGTGGTGACAAAGTGAAAAAAAAATTTGTTGTAATTTTAATAATGATTTTTTTAATCTTAACTTGTGCTTATATATATTCACCTTTTAAATCCATCATTAATGAATATGTTTTTAGCATCTTTAAACCCAAATTTATAGTATCTGAAAATTTTTCGAAAATTGATAACAATAAAAACGGAGTAGCAGATGCACTAGATATAGTTAATGGTGCTAATAATGAAGTTCTTAATAAAACAAAATATATAAGTAATTATTATAATGGTGGCTATCCACCTGAAAAAGAAGGGGTATGTACCGACGTAATTTGGCGAGGTTTTAAAACTGCTAACATTAATTTAAAAGACCTTATTGATGAGGACATAAAAAGCAATATTAAACTTTATCCTAGAGTAGATGAAAAGCCAGACCCTAATATTGATTTCAGACGAGTGCCCAATCAAGATATATTTTTTAGTAGGCACGCTCAAAGTTTAACCACCGAAGTTAAATCTAGGAATGCTGAAAATTTAAAAGAATGGCAACCTGGTGATATTGTGGTATTTACTAAGGGTTATGAACATATTGGTATTATTTCTAATAAAAGAGATAAAAATGGTATTCCTTATGTCATTCATAATACCAAACCTCATGCTAGTATACTGAAACTTTCTTACTTTACATCTCCTATACACGGTCATTATAGATGGAAATTTGATTAAATAATTCATATTTAAATTAAGTATACTGATTTAAAATTATATTTAGTTTCCCTTTTATGCATGCAATTAACTCAAAAGGTTTTTTGATAATTGCATGTTTACTATATGTAATAAAGTAATCAGAAAAAAAATCAATATCATGTTTTGAGATATTACCATTCAAAAATCCTGAACCATCTTCTTGTTTATTCAACTCAATCTTTGGCCATTTTGCAGATTGATATTTTTCTACACCTTTATTAGTTAACTCCACATATAATTCAAATGTTTCTTTAGTGTCATTAAGGATTGAAAAACGGTTCTTTAAATTAATATTAGACATGTCGATAGTATCGGTTTTTTCATCAAGTTTTACAGACTTTATACGGTCACACCTAAAGACTCGATAATCTTTAGTTAAAAAGCAATAAGATGGACAATACCACATTCCTTCATTTGCATATATACCAATTGGTTGAACACTTCTATTGCTGGCTTTCTCATTTGTCACATAGTTAATTATAATAACATCCTGCTTTATTGATGCATCTAATAATTGTCTTAAAAATGGAATTTCCTCTTGTTGATGTACTGACAAAAAATCAACACGGTCTTTTATTCTATCTATCGTATCTCTAATATCTCCAGAAAGATTTAAATAAAATTTCTTTTTTATTGATTCATACTCACCGTCAAATGGGAGAGAAATATAATGTCTTAATGCATGAATAGCAAAGAATATAGAGATAGCCTCATCATCGGTAAATGTGATGGCAGGAAGAATTCGTTCATTTAAGACTTGATAGCCCCCATGCGGACCTACTTCTGAATACAATGGTACACCCATTTCGCCTAATTCTTGCAAATCTCTCAAAATGGTTCTTTTAGAAACCCCAAATTCTTGTGCTAATTCCCGAACCGTAAATCTCTTCTTTCGATTGACCATCATAATCATTTCATTTAATCTTTTTGCTTTAGACATATACGCCTCCCAAAAATAACTATGACATAGTTTGTCACCATTATAATATATAATAATAAATAGAGCAATGAATAAGGATATTTGCTTTTGTAGAGACTAAATTTGAATTATATTAATCCTTATAAAAATTTACAAAGGAGCTGTTTAATTATGTCATTAAAAGTCAGCCCTTTTATTCAGATAATGGATGGAAGAGCAAAAGAAGCAATTGAATATTATCAAGAGGTTTTAAATGCTAAAGTTCTTTTTATGCAAACTTTAGGTCAAGGTCCCAAAGATGAGGTGTCAAAGTTTGAAAAGAATCAATTAGATCTTGTCGCACACTCAGTATTAAAAATTGGTGAAAATGAAATTATGGTTGCTGATATTTTCCCTGGTGTTCCTTTTCAGAAGGGAAATCAAATCTCAATATGTATCACAAGCGATGACATTTCAATAACTAAACAATTTTATGAGAAATTGAAGGAAGATGGTAAAATCCTTATTGAACTTAATGAAATTTACTTTAGCCCTGCTTATGGAATGGTCACTGATAAGTTTGGAGTTACTTTTCAGATTTTTACTGCTAGAAAATAAACAAAATTAGAACTACAAGAAACACATAGTGGAAAATTTTCTATGTGTTTTCTTATTTATTAGCTTGGGGAACTTGTATCATTATCTATATTCACCAATAAGCCCCACTTATAAAGTGGAGGCTAGTTCATGGTCCAAAAATTAAAGTTCCTAAAGTCCAATATAAAAACGGTAGTGTTATTAATATAATATTGAAAATAATACTATATTTTGCAAGTTTATTACGTATAATCGCCATTGACAAAACACCAAATAACATCCCTATTGGACAGATTAAAGGCGTCAACAATAAAGGCATCCCTTCTAATTTTTGATATGGAGTTATCTCAAAGAACCAATTCAGTATAAACATAAAATTAATTAAAGGTATTGTAAAAGAAATAATAACTAACATATTTCCAACGTTTTTAGTTGAAATTTTACTCTTCATATTCCCCACCTCCTCATACAGTTACAATTTTAATGTACACTATCTAACAAATACATCTTAACCCACACCACTTATATTGGTATACCAAAGCAAATAATAGTCCCATTCAATGAAGATTCAACGCAATTTATAAAGCCACCATGAGCCTCAACAATATACTTAGAAATGGAGAGACCAAGGCCGGATCCTGGAATATTTTGATTTCTGCATTTCTCGGCTCTATAGAATTTATTAAATATATAAGGAATATCAGCCGAAGAAATTCCCATTCCTGTATCTTTTATGTATACATTAAGATACCTACCAGTGTTTTCAAAATATATTGAAATGGATCCATCTTCTCTTGAATACTTTATACTATTTGAAACTAAATTGTACATTACTTGAGAAAGTCTTTTCTTATCACCATTTAACAAAAGGTTAGGTATTTTATCTGGGAAAATAAAATGAATTTCCTTACTGGTTATCTCTACAGATAAATCATCTAATATATCCTTAAAGAAATCGCCACAGTAGAACTCAACTAATGATATGTTCATTTTGTTAAGCTCTGCCTTTGAATGCTCTAGTATATCCTCTAGAAGCTTAGATAACATTTTTACTCTGTTTAATATTATTATACAATAATTTTCAATACCCGCCTTATCTTTAACAATGCCATCCTTAATCCCTGACACATATCCATGGATGGCAGTTAGAGGGGTTTTAATATCATGAGATAAGCAAGCTAAAAGCTCCTTTTCACTTACCTTTATTGATATTTCCTTTTCCTTTGAAAATTTAAGTTCATCTCTCATAGCTTCGAAATCGTGGCAAAAAACACCCATTTCTGTATAATAATCATAATGAATTTCATATGTGAAATCACCCTTTAAAATTCTCCGCGCACTTTCATTAAGAGAATCTAAGGGCAATAAAATATCCTTTTTCAATAAAATATAAGTGAGGATTATCAGTATAATTATTGCAGATAAAGCGATGATAATAGGTAGTACATCTCTAAAGGTAACTAGCTTGGGTGAAGTAGATAAAAAGTCCTCCTTAGGAATTAAAAAAATTGCTGTACCAACTTGATTACTATTTATAATTAGTGGGGTAGTATATTTAATTAGTCCCGGCTGCTGCAGCGAAGCTTTATTATCATACTCCATAAATTCATTTAAATTAGCTACAGCATCTTTTTCATAAATACTTATAGAAGAGTACAAAACCTTTCCATTTAAACCTATAGCAGCATAGGGAAAATCAGTTTTCAAAGGAAATTCAGAATTATTACTCCCTAATGCTTCTTCTACACTTATTTTTATAGAACTTGTTAAAAGTCTACCCTTATTAACTGTAGGATAAAAGCTGTTTTTATTATATATAAGATTTGTTGAATAAATAATTACAAAGGCTACTAATACAATTACAGATAAAGTGAAAACTTTTACTTTCAAAGCTATGCTTTGCTTATTCATCTATCGCTTCCTCCCATTTGTAACCAACTCCCCAAACAGTTTTAATATAATTTATATTGTGCAGAGAAAATTTCTCGCGAATTCGGTTTACATAAACAGCAACTGTATTTAAATCTCCAAAGTCGCTAAGTCCCCAAATATTATCATAAAGCTGCTGCTTAGAGAATACTTGACATGGATAATCAGATAAAAAGTCTACTATTTCAAATTCTCTGGATGTTAAGTGAATCTCTTTTCCCTTAAAGGTTACTTTATAGCTTTTACTATCTACAGCTAACTTACCAAACTCTTTTATTTCAGAAGCATACTTCTTTGAAGGATAAGCATCCTTTAATGGAATTGAAAAAGTTTTATATCTTCTCAGATGTGCTTTTATTCTAGCTATTATCTCCATGGGAGAAAAAGGTTTAGTTATATAGTCGTCAGCGCCAACTCCAAGGGATAATATCTTATCAATATCTCCACTTTTAGCAGAAAGCATTATTATAGGTACTCGCGAGGAGCTCCTAATGATTCTGCAGATTTCTATGCCATCCACCTCAGGAAGCATTATATCTAAAACAATAATATCCGGATTAAAAGAATTAAACGCGACAAGCGCATTTCCTCCATTATCACAATAATCAACTATAAACCCTTCACTATTTAAATAATCTTTTAATATATTTCTGATATCTATATCATCTTCAATGATAAGAATTTTTTCATTTGCCATAATTACCCTCCAAATGCTTTATAATTACATTTTACCATAAAAATATAAAAAAGAGAGTTTACCACCCTCTTTCTTTCAAAAATTCAAATATTAAAACCTCTCTATTTCCATCGTCTGATTTAAAGAATTTATCTAAATCAAGTTCTCCATCTATTCTACCATCCTTTAAATATATTAATCTGGAAGCACGAGCAGCAGCCTTTAAATCATGAGTAACCATAACTACTGTTTGACCATTATTATTTAAGTCCGACAATATGTCTAGAACCTCTTCTCCCGCAGTGGAGTTAAGTGCTCCTGTGGGCTCGTCTCCAAATAGTATTTTAGGGGATGTGATTATAGCTCTTGCCACTGCTGCTCTTTGTTGCATACCACCAGAAATTTCTGAGGGGTATTTTTCCTTAGCATCTTTTATACTCAGGGTTTCAAGAAGCTTTAAGGTTTTCTCATTGACTTCTTTTTTGTTTTTATTTACTCCATAACCACAATAAGCTATGTTTTCAAAAACCGTTATATCAGGTAATAAATTTATACTTTGAAATACAAAGGAAATGTCTTTTTTTCTAATTAATGAAAGTTCATCCTCTTTCATTGATGTAATATCCTTTCCTAAGATATTAACGCTGCCACTAGTGGGTGAGTCCATACCACTTAAGGTATATAATAATGTAGATTTACCAGAGCCTGAGCTTCCCATAATTACAGTAAAGTCCCCTTCATAGATGTCTAAACTTAAATTTTTTATCACATTAAGCGCAGTTTTACCTGTGACAAAGGATTTGCAAAGGTTATTAGCTTTTATAACTGATTTTTTCATCAAATCACTCCTCCATTAATTCAGTAATCTTAGTATTTTTTATAGAGTTACAGCATATAAGTGTTGTTACTAATATTAAAATAACCATAGTGATTATTAGTAGTAACATTGTTATTGGAGATATTATTAACACATCTAATTTACTAACTGCTGCAGCAATCATAGGTCTTGCTAGCGTTAAATTAAATATGATAGCTATAATTGTGCTAAATAATGTTAGGATTAATACCCTATATAGATATCTGTTTCTTATTTCTTTAGATGTAAATCCTAGTGCCTTCATTATTCCAAAGTTTCTTCTATTATCCCTAATATTGATTATGATAATATTTAATATCGTTATTGCACCAAATGCTATAAATACCACAATTAATAAATTGGTAATAGGGAGTACTGTTCCAGGGATAGATACTATGACATCTTTAATTGCAGGTGGAATGTCACTGGCATCTAAATTAGGATATATATTGTTAATCTCTTTCTTAAATTGTTTTATATCTGTACCAGCTGTTAGAGTTATAAAAATTTCACTGCCTATAAATTTTGGAATCTCCTTTTCTATTGCAGCATTTAATATTCTTATACCATATCCATTTTGCATCATTGAATTATAAGCGCCTGTTATTAAATAGGAGTCTTTTTTATTATTTATAGATAGTTCTATATAGTCTCCTACGGATAACCCTGCATCTTTTAATATTTTTGAAGAAACAGCTACTTCTTTAGAATTTTTGGGATTATGCCCATCTATGATAGTAAAGCCTAAATCACTGGTGTAAGAATTCATCACAAATATATCGTAAAGTGTACTCTTTATAGGGTATTTTTTAGTATCAAGTTCTACTACATCCGTTAGCATCATAGATCCATAAACATAATTTTTAATTCTATTGTCCTTCTTTACATCATTCAAAACCTTATTTAAAACTTCTGATTGTCTAACCATTTGCGGAGCACTAATGGTTACATTACTTTTAGGTAGTCCAAACCAAATAGGAGCATTTTCCTTCATCTTTGACATAGATCCATTTGCATTACCAAATATCAATACCAGTGTTAGGGATAATGTTAATGTTAATGTGATAAAGGCAGTAGTCTTTTTATATTTAAACATATCGTTTATTGCAAAGGCTAAGGAAGATATATTATCTTTGATCAATGACTTTGTTAGCTTTCGCCTTGAAGATGTAATCCCTGTTCTAAGAGCCTCCACAGGTGTAATCTTATTAGTTCTTCTAATTACAAAATACAGATTAATAATCACCACTAATGTAAATAAAATTACTGTAGCTAAAATAACATATGCATTAATACTTACACCTTTAAAATCACCAATATACTTTAAAACTTTCGAGGCTGTATAATTTAATATAGGGATACTACACAGAGCTCCAAGGATACTTCCAATAAATGCAATTATTGAGTAACCTATAATATAAAATTTGAGAATATCTCTTTTAGAAAAACCAAGAGCTTTGTATATTCCAATAGATTTATATTCTTTTAAAATATTATTCCATAAAATAAATCGCATAAGAAGCACTGAAACAATAAACACTAGAATTGAAGCTAAGGTTGCAATGCCACCTATCATAGAAGAAGCCATCGTTGAACTTAAGCTTAATAAATCTTTATCAAATACAAAGCCACCAACTTTTATAGCCCCCGTCAAATCCTTTTCTACATTAGCTACATTAGTCCCACTTTTAACATCTATAAAAATTAATGATGCTTTCCTTAATGAAGAGAATTCCTGCTCACTATTCTTATTGGTATATAGATTAATTATACCAATAGTAGAAGATGGCTCAAGAGAGTCATTAATTAAGGAAGAAACCTTTAAAGTAACGTCCTTTGTCTTTGTTTTTATGGTTAAGTTATCTCCAAGGTGAATATTATTATTTTCTGCTAGAATCTTAGTAATCCACACTTCACCTTTTTTAGGACAACTGTCATTATTTGATGAGTTACCCTTAGTTAGTCCAAATGGAATATTTTTGCTATCTTCTATGGGAACAACATCGTACATTGAAATCTTTAAATTTACACCATTGTGATAAAGGTCGTTACCAGAAGTGAACGCCTCAGTAGCTTTAACATCATTAACCTCTGTATTATTTTTACCCCACTTAAGTACATCATTTGTAGAACTTTCATTAGCGTTATAACAAATTATATCGTAAAATTTATCATTAGAATAAAATTTATTAATATACCCTTGAATAGAAGTTAACATGGACAAACT
This sequence comes from Clostridium sp. CM036, assembly GCF_055081135.1. NCBI lineage: Bacteria > Bacillati > Bacillota > Clostridia > Eubacteriales > Clostridiaceae > Clostridium > Clostridium sp. CM036. The sequence continues at coordinate 892,705 of NZ_CM143652.1, forward strand.
ACTTGTAAATATTAAAGAGGATAAAAATAATAACGCTCCTATTAAAAAACATTGAAGTTTTTTCTTTTTTAGTTTTTTAAGCCACATCTAAACACATCCTTTCTTTAATTATATAATACATAAGAAAAGTTAAAGAAATATATTTAAATTATTAATGAAATCTTACAATAATACTTATTCAACAAATATTTCACCCGACTACATCAAAATTATAAATGAATATCTGAAAGTTCCACTTTTACGCTTTCATTTTTGCTTGATATTTTGTTACTATGTATCACATTTTCATGAGATATATTTCTTGAAGGAAACTTAACTATGCCATTGTTAAAATATTACCATATATTACGATTCATTCATATAATTGTTACTGGGTTTAATATGAAAAGGAGCCCTTAGGCTCCTTAATTGATTTGATACGATAAGCTATTAAATTTAATCTAATAGCTTATCGTATTCATTTAGTAGTTCATCTAACTCTTGACTAAGTACTACTAATCTGGGATCAGTTAAGGTTTCTTTTTCATCCATTAACTGATGCAATAAAGTTCTGTGTTTTTCAATTTTTTGTAATATCTCATCCAATTGTGTCATAATTTCCCTCCTTCCTCTACCAATTATAGCGAAAATTGGCAGAGGTTTGACTGCCATTATGTAACCCATATTTTAACGACATTCCAGAAGGAAAGTCTCCCACTTCTATAAGTAGGAGTTACCTACTATAAGTAGGAGTTACTTACCCTAACAAATAGAAAACTTCAGTGGGGGGATAACAATTGAGAATTGTTATCTACTCCAGAGGGCTACAAAGGGGTAAATCTCCTTCTGAAGTCGTTAATATGCAGCTCCGCAGGAGATGATTTAATGTAAAAGAAAAGACACCCTTTCGAGTGTCCTTAGTCTATTTTTACTTTCTTAACTAATAACTGTAAATATGGGCTTTCTTACAAAATAGTAAGATAACTTTTTTATTTGTAAGTGTAGCGACATTGAGTGTTAGCAGCTCGTGGAGTATACTATGGTTATAGTGATGAGAAATGAAAAAAATTCAGGGGGCATATTATGGCTAATGAAGTATTAAAAATCAAAAAACTAAAAAAAGTAATTGGTAAACGTACAATCGTTTCAGATATTTCCATTGAACTTAAAAAAGGAGAAATATTCGGTTTTCTTGGACCTAATGGCGCTGGAAAATCCACTACTATTAAGATGATTGTTGGATTATCCAAAATTACTGAGGGAAATATTTATGTAGATGGATGCTCAGTAAAAGAAGATTTCAAAGGAGCAATGCGTAACATTGGGTGCATAGTTGAAAATCCGGATATGTATAATTATATGTCTGGACTCGATAATCTTAAACTATTCGCTAAAATATATAAAGATGTAGATGAGATTCGAATCAAAGAAGTTGTAAAAATTGTGGATTTAGAGCGGGCAATAAATGATAAGGTGAAAACTTATTCGTTAGGTATGAAGCAACGTCTAGGTATTGCTCAGGCCATACTTCATAGTCCAAAACTTCTTATACTTGATGAGCCTACAAATGGTCTTGATCCCGCAGGAATCAAGGATCTGCGTGAGCTACTTCGAAAGCTTTCATCAGAAACTAGTCTTACGGTGCTTGTATCTAGTCATATATTAGGTGAAATGCAGCAGATGTGCGACCGTGTTGGTATAATTAATAAGGGGAAAATTATAACGGTAAAATCCATTGACGAACTCCTTAACATGTCACAAAAGGGTGATAAAACTGTTCTGATATTAGAATCTGATAATAATGAAAAAGCAGCTTCACTTCTAACAAGCGTTAATATAAGTAACTGCATCTTGGAAGGTGGATTACATATTGAAACAACCAAAAATCGTGTTCCAGAAGTAGTTACAACATTAACTTCTGCAGGCATAGCTATTTTCGCTATGGACAGACAAGTGATTCAATCACTTGAAGATGTATTTATGAAGCTTACAGGGGAGGAAAAATAACATGGGGAATTTTTTTACACTTATTTCACTAGAAAATACAAAACTTTGGAAAAGACTTTCTACAAAAATAATGTTACTCATAATGATTGTAATTGTAATAGCGGCAACGAGTATTTATAAATATCACAAGGTGTCTCATAATAGTTCAACTACTACAAAAATTTCCGAAAATTGGAAACAGGACTTACTGGCAAATCTTCCGGTAGAAAAAGCTGCTCTAACGCAAATTGAAAAAACAGATAAAACGTCAGCATCCATAGGAAATATGAAAAAAAGCATAGCTGAAGATGAATACAGCATTGTTAACAATATCAGGCCAGAATCCAAAGACAGCATTTGGACAAGAATCACAAAGTTTGATTCATATGTTCCATATAGTTTAATTATTGCACTTCTTTTAATAATAGCATGTTCAGCTTTATTTGCAGGTGAATTTTCAGAGGGTACAATGAAAATGATGATATCACGGCCTTATAAACGGTTTGAAATTCTTACTGCAAAACTAATTGTTACATTATTTTATGGTCTTGTACTTTTGGTAACAGCATTTTTGTTAAACTTTATATTGCTGGGTATATATTTCGGTTTCAATGGCATGGGTGCTAAGGAAATGATGTGGACGAGTACCAAAATAATATATATACCAGCCGTACTAAAAACAATTATTATTTATGGCCTTAATTTTCTTACTGTGCTTGTGTATGTATTAGTAGCTTTTGCACTTTCAATAATATCTCGTTCACGCTCAATTGCAACCGGATGCTCTTTATTCTTGCTTTTAGCTGGTAGTTCTATGGTGCAACTATTCTCAACCCGTTTCAGCTGGGGTAAATATCTTCCTTTTGGACTGTCGGATTTTACTAACTTTATTATTAACGGATCATTCGTCGTTGGTACAACACTTGCATTTGCTATTGGCGTATCAGTTATATATTCTGTTATATTCTGCGCTGCAGGTTTTTTAGTTTTTGAGAAACGCGATATTTAACGACATTTCAGAAGAAAGTCTCCCTCTTCTATAAGATGGGGTTATGGACTATAACAAAGAAAAAACTTTAGGGGGAGTATAAATCTCCTTCTGAAGTCGTTGATATTACAGCACCGCAGGTGATGATTTAACTGGTAATCGTACTCTACCTAGATTCTCCTAAAAAGCTCTGATTTTCTTAAGAAAATCAGAGCTTTTTTAATAACCACCATGTTCTGCTAATGTTAATATTGCAGCTCCGCAGGAGATGATTTGATTATTATTTATTTAGATATTATCTCTATACCATCCTCAGTTACAAGAAGTGTATGCTCCCATTGTGATGAAAGAGATCCATCAGCTGTAAGCGCTGTCCATCCATTATCTTCATCTATATATATTTTATGACTTCCACCATTTATCATTGGTTCAATCGTAAATACCATTCCTGGTGCTAGAATCATACCTGTTCCTCTAGTTCCAAAATGAAAAACAAATGGATCCTCATGCATATTTAGCCCAACTCCGTGTCCGCCAAAATCCCTAACTACTGAGCACCCATTACTTTCTGCATATTCTTGAATAGCTGCCCCTATATCACCTAAAAAGCCCCAAGGTTTTGCTGCTTCTATTCCCTTATTTAAACATTCCTTAGTTATTTCTACTATCTTCTTAGCTTCATTACTAACTTCTCCTATCAAAAACATTCTTGATGCGTCTGAATAATATCCATTAAGTATAGTAGTTACATCGACATTTATAATATCACCATTTTTAAGTACTACATCTTTACTTGGTATTCCATGACACACTTCATCATTGATTGATGTACAAATACTTTTTGGAAACCCATCATAATTAAGAGTAGCTGGAGTTCCACCCCTGAATATTGTATATTCATGAGCTAGCTTATTAATTTCTTCTGTGGTCATTCCTTCTTTAATATTCTCACTAACTAAATCTAAAAGAGCATTATTAATTTTAGCACTTTTTCTTATTCCTTCAATTTGATCCTTGCTCTTAATAAGATTTCTTGTTGGAACTATGCAGCCTTGTTTCTTCAAGTTTTCTAGCTTTTTATCAAAGTCCAAATGGCAATTCTTATATTTTAGTACACTTCCACACCAGCATTTATCATTTCTATTTAAAATCATATACATCCTGGTTAATTAAATCTGAACATAATTGTACATTTGATTTAATTAACCAGTTCACCTCCTTATTTTTAATATTATATCCACCGTATACATTTTGGTCTTGATAATAGTTTCAAGCTTTTTAGACCGTATCTTTTTAATATCTCACCATTTGTTTGTGTCATGTTAAATTGATTTTTATTTGGGTATAATGCTGTAATATATCCAATATACTCGGTTCCATTTTTCTTGGTATACTTTACATAATCTCTATGCTTAAATCCTTTTACAATTAGCTCCGCGTCACCCTTAGATTTTTACGTAAAGGTGATATTTGCCAGTCTTTGATATCAATATTATTTTTTTTGATATCTACGTTACATATAACTAAAGCATCATTTGAGTGTGTTTTTTCTATATCCCAATCATTTCTATGGTTTGCAGTATCACCACCCGTAGTTAAATATAATGGGGCTATTTTCTTAAGTTCAGTTTGTAAATTTTTTTTACCTTGCATAACATGCAAGGCATCACTAAGATTTAATTTTCTACCTTTTATTATAGCTAAATATTGATCTATTAACTCGATTTCTCTGCCAAAGGTTTTTGTGTGACATGACTTGCATAATGTTACAACATTATGTATGCTGTCGGCTCCTTTAGCACGTCTTGGTTTAATGTGGTGTTCTTGTACATTTTCTTTAGAACCACAATCAACACAAGTAAAGTTATCTCTCGTGAGTGCCGCTATCCTAATGTTATTATCCAGTCTATTAGATTTTTAATATTGCCATTTGTATAGCCTTCTACCTTCAGTTAGAACTCGTATGTCTATTAACACATTTTCTAAATATATCGAATCTATCTTAATCCATTTGGTTATTTTGTTTACAACTCGTAAAATGATGGTGCACTGAATTTCGGTGTGTCTAATCATAATTAAGCCGTAGCAAAACCTTAGATTATTTTCCTCCTCATTATCGTAGAGCATCAGACTGAAGTACATCTAAAGGTACGTCTTTAACCTGTCATTTCACGTAGTTCATCGTGCTACAATCTTTTCAGATGCTACACTCACTTAAGCTTGAAAGCAACGTTCACTGCATGAACAACTAAATATGTTCACTTTTATTTGAAATTGTTTAGATTTTTTAAGCAGTTTAGTAGCTCCTATATTAGTATTAATCTATTATTTAATAGTTCCACCATGAAAAAAGCACTCATATACCTTTGTATCATCAAAATAAATTTCCTCATATCCTTGAAACCATTTAAATTCTCCATATCAATATATTTTAGATTTCCTTCTACATACTCTAAATCATGTGAATTAGGTCTTGAAGATTGGATCTCGGCACCCTTTCCTGCATATGTAGATCTCTTTGCTGTACGTAAAAATTCTATTATTTTTTCATTTATAGAAGCAACCTTATTCTCTTCTATACATAAACGGCAATTTTCTTCATAATCATTAACTAATTTATCAATACTCACTTTAAAGAAATCACTTAATGCAATTAGTCTTGCAATGTCAGGATATGAATGTCCAACTTCCCACTTTGCAACTGCTTGTCTTGATATACCTAACATTTCAGCTAATTTTTCTTGTGATAATCCTTTTCCTTTTCTAAGGATTTGCAATTGTTCCTGAAAACTCATTTTTAATCACCCCTACATAAGTCTACTAATAAAACAACCATATTGCTACCAATTAAACATAACATTTTTGTCAACTATAGGTTGCCTTTAAATTTTAAATCTCTATAATTAAATCATACTTCACTACTATTATAAAATATAGTTGCACTCACAACTATATTGCTCTATTATATAATTAGTAGGGATTGCAACTAATTTAGGAGGAATACGACAATGAATAAAAATATGAACTCATTAGGAAGATGGATTTCTCTTTTACATAGAAATGGTCATGTATACGTAGGAAGGCAACTTAAGCCATATAATATAAGTAAGGGTCAATATACATTTTTAAATGCATTATATAAAAAAGATGGAGTACGTCAGGAACAATTATCAGATTACCTTAAAATTGATAAAGGTACCACAGCAAAGGCTATAAAAAAGCTGGAAGATGATGACTATATCATTAGAAAAATAGATGCAAAAGATAAAAGAGCATATAATGTTTATCTTACAGAGAAAGCATTGAAAATAAAACCTCTGGTTAGAAAAGCCATGATGGATTGGATATATATTTTATTTTCAGGATTTAGTGAAGATGAAAAGAAAACATCGTTAGCATTACTCGAAAGGATGGGAGAAAATGCTACAACTTTCACACATGATTATTCTAAAGATGATTAAGCTCATTAGGAGATGATAAAAATTAATATAGTGGTTAATACTAAGAGAATTATTAACAATAATTTTCATGCTCTTACACATAAAAATTATAGATATTTTTGGATGGGTCAGTGTCTTTCTTTAATAGGTACCTGGACACAAAATATAGGACAATCCTGGCTAGTACTTTCTCTAACAGGATCTCCATTTTTACTTGGACTTGTCGGAGCAATGCAGTTTTTACCCATAACCTTTTTCTCATTGTTTGCTGGGGTACTAACTGATAAGTTTCCAAAGAAAAAAATACTGATTTTCACCCAGAGCGTATCGATGATATTAGCTTTTATATTGTCTGCCTTAGTCTTTACGAATACATTAAAGTATGAACATCTAATAGCTTTAGCTTTGTGTCTTGGATTTTGTAATACTTTAGATATGCCAACTAGGCAAGCCTTTAATGTTGAAATAGTAGGAAAGGACGATTTAATGAATGCCATTGCTTTAAACTCAGCCACTTTTAATTTAGCAAGAATTATTGGACCGGCTATTGGAGCTCTACTCATGGGGTATCTCGGAGCAGGATGGTGTTTTTTATTAAATGGTTTTAGTTTTATGGCAGTTATCTATGGACTGGTCCATATTGAAGCAATCAATTATATTAGAAAGAAAACTTCTGAAAAAGGAATGCTTAAAGAAATATTGGATGGCCTTAAATATATAAAAAGCAAATCTATCTTACTCGAAACCTTGATATTAATTAGCATTATGGGAATATTTGTTTTTAACTACAACGTTTTGATACCTGTATTTACGAAAAACGTACTACATATGCAGGAAAAAACCTATGGAATTTTACTATCTGCACTTGGAGCAGGTTCCCTCATTGGAGCACTTCTCATGTCTTTTAAAAGCAAAAATGGTCCAAATAAAATTCTTATGATTGGTAGCTCTATTGGAATTGGCATAATGTTAATTTTTACAGGTATAAGTAATTTATATTATTTTACTGCCTTAAGTTTAGCTATAACAGGAATATTTAATATGTTTTTTTCCACCACTGCAAATTCAATGTTACAACTAAATTCTAAGGATGAATACAGAGGACGAGTTATGAGTGTATATTCACTTGTATTTGCTGGATTCACCCCCCTTGGAAGTCTTCTTTCAGGGGGGGTGGCTGAAAAATACGGTGCTAACACTTGTTTCATATTATCAGGTATTTCTGCAATAATGTTGATATTGTTACTTGTTACTTGGTCTAAACTTAGAAAAAATGGTAAAGTTCCATCCGTATAAATTAAAGCTATTTCTACTTCCTATTCTAGTATTGTTAAAATAATTCTACTATGCTAAAATTATATTAACTATAATTTAATAAAAAAAAGAGGTGAATTATTTATGAAATACTCAACTGGTGAAAAACCCGGAAATGGTACATATGTTTGTAAAATTTGCGGTCAAAAAGTAGTATTAGATGATAATACTGATACTTTACCTCCCTGTCCTAAATGTAAAAAAACAAACTATAGGAAATTTTAACATAAAATAATGGTACAATATAATCAAAAAAATAAGCCCTAGTCTTGGGCTTATTTTTTTCTTGTAACAACCTATGCATTTATTAGTATGTATTATTCTACAATAGAAATCTTATAACTATATGTAAACTCTTCTCCAATAGTTAATGAAATCGAGCCCTCTTTATCTTTAAATTCACCAGTAAAATCTTCATAATCTGCATGTCCAAACCAAGGTTCTATGCATAAAAATGGTGCTCCGCCTTTTGGTGACCATATTCCCATGTAAGGGAATCCCTTAAATTCTACTGATACTGACTTTTCATGATTTTTTGATTTTATAGTTATTTTATCAGATTTCAAATCATCAAATACTAAAGCATCCTCTTTAAATAACTCTTTTGATAGTATCATGATATCAGTATCCTTTAAACATTCTTTTCTCTTATGTGAAAAATAAGCATCTTTAGTTAATTCCATAATATCACTTGTTTCTTTCTTATTAAATTCAAGGTAATAATCTTCTAATTTTTCATTTTTTTCAATAGGACACATAAATGCAGGATGTGCACCAATTGAAAATGATATATCCTTATTATCTAAATTTATAACATTATACGTTACTTTAACTGTATTCTTTTCAATTGTGTAATTAATAAGTAAAGAAAATTTATATGGATATCTTTTTATAGTATCCTCAGAATATTTTAGTTCAAAAGTAATTGAATCATTAGTTTGTGATATAAATTTAAAATCTGATATCCTACCTAATCCATGAGATGGCAATTCATATAGCTTTTCATCAATTTTATATTTTGAATCAACTAGATTCCCGACTATTGGAAATAAAATTGGTGAATGATATTTCCAATAGTTTTGGTCTCCATTCCACAGATACTCTGTTCCTTCTTTTTTTCCAGTTATTGAATGTAGTTCTGCACCATGAGCGCTAGCCGTTATTTTAATTGTTGAATTTTCTAAAGAATAAATCATCAAAAACACCCTTTCATTATTTACTTTACATAAAGCCGTATAAGCACATCCTTTAGCCTTAGGACTTCCATTAATTAGTAATACTTTTATCTTTACAACTAATTTTATATTCAAAAATAACTATCAACTACTAATATACATCAGTATAACTATAAATAGTAGAATGAATAAAAAATTAAAAATAAAAGTAACTTCTTTGTAATAACTCTCTATCAAAAATCAGTTATAATGTACTTAGTTGCAACAAAATATGTATTAATATACGGATTATAGTCGAAAAACAATAATTGTAAGGAGAGGTGCAAAAAACATGAGTTTAAATATTATGTCAAAATCAAGCAAAAAAAGAAAAAAAAGGTTAAGAACAACCTTGATTATAGTAGGAATAATTGTGTCTCTAATAGGAGTCCAATTAATTATTATGTATTCTACTATATCAAAATACGACTTAAAGATCTATCCCGAGATATGGGTGGAGGATATAAATTTAGGTGGCATGACTAAGGATGAAGCGAAAAATGCTATTATTAAAAATCGTAATAATATTATTGCTAAAAAAGATATAACAATAAATCTTAATGACAAACACTATACCGTCCATACATCAAAACTTGGAATAAAACAGGATTACAATGTTGTCATTAATAAAGCTTACGATATTGGTAGAAAAGAGAATTTATTTAAAAATTATTTTGCTATAACGTCTCCTGGCAAGCAAACTTTTGATGTTAAATATACCTACAATTATGCCATTCTAGATACCTTACTTAAAGATATTGCTAAGGACAACAATAAAAATGCAATAGATGCAACTATTTTCAGAAACAATTCAGGTCAATTAGTTATAACTGAAGATGAATATGGTCTTAGTGTTGATTCTGCCAGTTTAAAAAAAGCTATAATTAACAAAGTTAATACTATTGAAAAAGATCAAAATTTAGTAATCGAATCTAAATTAAAAAAAGTTGAACCTAAAATTAAAGAAAATGATTTAAAAGGTATAAATGCTGAAATATCTAGTGTTACAACTAACTTTAGAAATTCAAATGAAAATCGTTCAGAAAATATTAGAGTATCTTCTAATGCTATAAATGGGAAGCTACTTATGCCGGGAGATGTTTTTAGTTTTAATGATGTAGTAGGTGATAGAACTTCTGAACGAGGATATAAAACATCAAAAGAAATTGTAGGCGACAAATATGTAGATGGCATAGGTGGTGGAGTATGCCAAGTTTCAACTACACTTTATAATGCAGTACTTAGAACTAATTTAACATCTGTAGAAAGATATCCGCATACAATGCATTCTAGCTATATTGGTGCAGGATTGGATGCTACAGTTGCCTACGGTTCTCTCGATTATAGGTTTAAAAATACTACTTCTTATCCTATATATATAGAATCTGCAGTACATAACAAAAATGTAACATTTAGTATCTACTCAAATTCAATTCTTAACAATAAAAAATATGATATTGTTAATGAAATTGTAGGAAAGAAAGTAAATGTATTTAGAATAACATATGAGAACGGTAATCAAGTGTCTAAAACCTTTCTTTATACTGATAAACTTTCATAGAAAATATTAACATTAGTTGGACAACCTACCTTTCCTATGAACTGAACCCCTAAAAATGGTCATTGCGAAATCCCCCCAATTGTAGGATAAGAAAACTATGATTGGGGGGATTTTTATATTCAAGGCAAATTTTCTCTAGACAGAAGCTTTTCTTTTTTTAATTTACTCTATATTTAATCCTATTTTCTTAATATTCCTAATTAATTCCGACATTTCAATGTTTAATATAATTCTATAAAAAATTTAAAGACCCTTTAATATTATCATTTAAGTTCGGTAAATAAAAATTTCTTTGTACGAAGCTTGATCAGTAATATTACCTTTTATATCTGAATTAAAGAAAAATTGTATATCTGTCATATCATTTTTACTTAAATCGTCCAATGAAAGTACTTTTTTTATACTTTTCAATCCATCTTCAAGATATTTTTTTGATAAATTCATATTTCCTAATTGCTTGTATTTATTAGAAAGAAGTATATAACTATTTTTAGCATGTTTATCAGTACTAATAGAAAATTTTAATAATTGTATTATATTATCTGAATCTATACTTGAACATTTTTCAAAATCAAATGCTTTTAAATAATAAAGCATAGATTTTATATATGAATCAGTACTATTCATTAATATATTATCTAAAAATTTCCTTGTAAAATCTGATCTCTCGCTAACACCATCCTCAATCCAAGCCAATAATATTACAAGATATGCCTTGTACTTCACATCATCTACATTATGTTTTTCTAATAAATACTTAAGACAATTTATACATTTTTCATCATCATATAATTTATGTTCTAATAATATAAATCTAGAAACTAAATTATAATCTAATTTAAAATCACATTTTATGTGATTTTCCATATATTTTTCTATTTCAGCTATTACAGCTAAATCGATATTATCATTATCTTTATTTCCCTGTTCAATAATTTTATTCAATATATCATTCGTATATCTCACCTCCTTTTAAACTATCACTACTAGATCAAGAATAAAACTTAAAAATCAGAATAAGTTAAAACATTAAATATAGAAAATCAAAATATATTTGTAAATAAGAAAAAGCCTAGCGGAATTGCTAAACTTTTCTTGTTTTATGAATTATACGTATAATACTTTTAGCCAATTACATTTTTTTGTTTTTTCAGCTTCCATTTTTGTTCCTTCAAATTCCATCTTTAGTAATGTCATGTCTTTTTTAAATCCCCTTAACCCCATAGCTATTAATACACTACCGATAACTCCTACTATAATATCTGACCCCATATGATTTTTTCATCTCCTAAAATATCTCATAATTTCAATCTATGTTAAAACTATACTATGATATACAAAGGCTTAGCAACTTCTCAAATGGGTAGTTAATACGTTTACTTAGGTAAAATCATTTAAAATGATCTTAATTGCTATTATAGACTGAGATTGTGAAAAAATACTTTCACGAGATTAAATGACTCCTTTTAAGCGGAGCAACAGCTGTAAAAAAATCACCAGATGTAATGGTTGACCTGCTAAAGCAAGCGGTAGCTTATACCATACCTGGAACCTATGTTTTGTTCGATAGTTGGTTCACCTATCCGAAAACTTTAATAAGAATTTTGGAACTTAAATTTCATACAATGGCTATGGTTAAAGCTATTGTATGAGTTTACAAAGGCAGAGAACCACTTGTTAAATAATTCGATCCCTTATAATTGAAATTTATGTTATAATTAGTAATTAAATGAACTATAATTTAGTTAACACTTGTAAAAATGACTGAATTTACTTATATTTATTTAAAAATATTAAATGAGGTGAACTATGAAAGATTATAAGGAGAAATCAAAACAAAATTTCAATATGCAAGCTAAAGTATATGATGAAAGTAATTATAGCAAGTATCCAAGAGAATGTTATCCTAACGTTATAAAAGTATTATCTGAAATAGAGGTTGACACAATCTTAGACTTAGGATGTGGTACAGGCAGTGTTTTAGCTTCATTATTAGAACAAAAGCCTAATATACATGGATGTTTACTCCAATAAGGCAGATTATGAATGTTTTTATTAAATTCAGTGATGGCGGTGATGTAAGAATATATTCAGAAATTGAAATCACAAAAAAGTTTGATGAAAGCAATTTTAGAAATGTTAATTGGAATAAATCAACAAAATATACCTATATATGTATCGGCGGAAAATAACCATAACAACTAAACTATAATTTAAATCCATTCATTATATACATAAATAATATATTAATAACCGAAGCCATTATAATTACTGAATATAATACTTTCCATCTGAGTAAGAGTTTATTTTTTATCCAATGATTAATAATATATATGCTGGAAATAATTGCGAATATAAATGAAAGGTAACATATTATTCTTATTAGAGGTATTATTGTATGAAAAACAATACTTGTATCTGCTTGCATGGATTTTATACTCATAATTCCATTTAAAACAATATACATAATCATAAGAAAACTCAATATAATTACTACACTTTTAGAAATAACCACCTGTTTATCTTTAAGTTTTCTGTTTGTAAATAAAGATATAAAGATTACTATAATTGATATAAGAAAAGCTGCTAATCCTGCTATTACTGCATAAAATAAATAAATATTTATATCAGGTACTTTTTCAAAATCAAAGCTTAATATTGAAAATATCATTTGATTGTTTTTTTCACTAATCTTACAATAATCATTTTCTTCTTTACTATAAAAAATACCATTACCTATATACTGATAATTTAATTTATCATTGCCATAACTAAATGTAAGCTTCCCTTTATTATCACATTTAATCTTAGAGTTCGATGCTATACATTTTATTTTTGTTAAATCGGTATGTGGATATGAATCCATCGCATACATACCATTTATTTTTTTAATATCCATATCAAAAGGTACATTAGTATTTAATGCATCTTCTTTTTCCCCTCTATTAATTTTTGTAGTAAAGAATTCATAAACTTTATTAGCAAATTCATTACATACATTACTACTGTCTTTAGAATCTGTATTCAAACTAATAAATACGCCTATATTTTTTTCTGGCATAATACTTAAAAGACTGCTGAAAGATGGAAGATATCCACTATGCTCAATTACCTTATGACCATTTCTTATATTTTCATAAAATCCTAATCCATAACCTAATAGCTTTTCATCGCTTGAATAATTACGCTTGTGCATCTCCTGTGCAGTACTTTCGTTTAGTATTCTAACCCCATTGTATTCTCCATTATTAAGATGCATAATCATAAATTTTGCCATATCTGAAGCTGTCGCACACACTGCCCCACTTGGATGATCACTACATAATGTAAATGCTGCATCTAAAAATTCGCCTTTTTCATATTTATACGGTCTTGACATATTACCTATTATACCTTTATTTAACCAATATGATGAATTTCCCATTTGCAGAGGCTTTAGTATATAGTCAGTAACATACTTATCAATAGTCATACCAGATGCTTTCTCAACTAAATAACCTACTAGTGCAAACCCATGAACACTATATTGCCAATAGCTCCCTGGTTTTGTGATAACTGGTGGAATATCTCTTTTTAAAAATTCTCCCAAGGGTTCAACAGAATCATAAAATTTATCACCTGTACTTTTATAGTAAAGTGGCAATCTATCATCAAGGCCTGCAGTATGAGTTAACAAATTTCTAAGTGTAACTGGTTTTGAAAAATCATTTTTAATTTTAAAATCAGTTAAATATTTATTTACATCCTCATCTAATGACAATTTTCCTTCATCAACCAATTTCATAGCTGCAGTTGCTGTGATTAGTTTTGAAATAGAAGCAATTTGAAAATCTGTTTTGTCTGGATCTATAGGTATTTTTTTCTCTAAATCTGCGTAACCATAACCCTTCTTAAAAAACACCTGACCATCCTTTACTACTGAAACAGTTACTCCTGCTACCTTATACTCATCTAAAACCTTCTTCATATACTCGTCTGACATTTGTTCAAAAGCTTGAACTGATTGGTCAGAAGATTCTGCTAGAGCAATATTTGTACTAAACAACGGAATTAAAATAATAACAGTTACTAATAAGCATATAAACCTACTTAATACTTTCATACTATTTCTCCTCACCATACTTTAAACTTCTTGATATATACATAACATTTTGCCTAATTGTTAAAATGGTTTACCAACATCTAACAACTATTAGTATATAAATTATTTCTTAAAATGTATTTAAGTATTTCTTAACTTTTTCTTACGATTTCTATATAAAATGTAAGCATAAATTTGATACTCCAATCAATTTTTATGCTTTTACATTAACTATTTTCCAATAAGAATTAACAGTTAATATATAATATATTAAATAAATCAGAGTATATACTCCTACAGTTAAAAGAACTGGATATACTAAGCTTGAGCTAAGTACAATTTGCAGAATTGTTAATGCAATAATGCTATGTGTTATTCCAATGACTAAAGGTAGTGCGAATATAAAAACCATTTGCCTTGCTATAGAAATTCTTATTTCTGATTTTTTCACACCAATTTTTTTTAGTATATCGTATTTGTCCTTATCCTCACCAGCCTCTGACAGCTGTTTGAAGAATATTATACTTCCAGTGCATATCAAAAACACAAACCCTATAAATGATGCTAAAAATATTATAATACCCATACTAGTCATAGTATGTATGTAGCTCTTATAATATGATGATAGGGCCTCTTTACCACCTAGTGCTGTTTCTATTTCTGATGTAAGCTTTTTACTTTCTTTCTGATTTTCAATATTTATAAATCTTCTTTTTATAACCTTATCTTTATCATATAATTTATTGTAAACCTCATCCTTTACAACTACGGTATCTTGCATAAATGAATCATTTATATCAATTGAATTAGTTAGAAGGCTCTCTTTGAAATCTTTTATTTTTAAGGGAACTGTTCTATCCTTTATTTTAAGCTGTATATTCCGCCCAACAGGATTCTCCATCATCTTATCTGAATACATCCGCATAAAAAATAATACTTCATCTGAATTTAAAGATATATTGTAATCTATTCCTCTTGCTTTTGATAATTCTTTCATAGTACTTTCTGATATAACAAAGGATTTTGAATTTGTTAATGGATGCATTTTCATCTTTGATATTTCAGGCCATTTACTATCTATAATTAAAAATTCGCTATTAGTAGAACTTTTAATTTTATTATTCGGATATTTATTTATGATCTGATCAATTTGTTCATCTAACGTTTTGCCATTGCTCTTATAGTCATAACTAAATGGGGTTAACTTATTTATACTATTTACTTGATCATAATAAAGCGATGCTGCGGTTCCCATAGCCGTAATAGTTGTTGCACTAAGCACTGCAATAGTAGCTAAAGATCTTCCATTAGCTTTTATTCTATATAAAAGCTGCGAAGTACCTATCATATTTAAGCCCCTAAAATATTTAACCTTATTTTTCTTAGAAAGCTTAACAATAAATACTATAAGTGAAGAGAAGAACATATAAGTTCCAATAACTGTACTAACTAATATAACTAACAATTTAGATAAATCATCAAATTTATAGGTTAGTGCCATATAATAACCCGTCCCAATAAAAATTATAGAAAGTAGAGCCAATATTAGTGAAGCTTTTGGCTGCTTCTGTGCCACCTTCTCTGATTTAAAAAGTTCTATTAGCTGAAATCTATAAATTAGTGTATATGAATGCACGGATGCTATAATAAATATCACTAAAAATACTATAATTGTGCTAATAATAGCCTTTAACGATATAGCAAATTTAACATTTACATCAAAGCTCATAATATGAATTAAAATCATTACAAATAATTTTGAAAATAACGTTCCTATTAATATGCCTGCCACAAGTGCCAGCGCTCCCATTACTAGATTCTCATAAAATAACATTCTTCCTATCTGCTTTTTCTTAACTCCAAGCATGGAGTATAAAGCTACTTCCTTTTTTCTTTTTTTAGTAAAAAATGAGTTTGAATACCATATAAACATAGCTACAAACACTGCTATAACAATGGAGGCTGCATTAAAAGCAGTACTTACTTTCATAGAATCCGCCGCTAAGTCTGTAACCTGTTTATTGTACTCGATGGAGGTAAAGGTATAATAAATCATTATACAAAATACCATGGATACAAAATATATTAAATAGTTATGAAAATTTCTCTTTATGTTTCTAAAAGTAATATTAAATAAATTCATCTGTATATCACATCCTTTCTAAGTTAAATTGATACTTCATCGAAGTTCCCGCCTAAGGCAGCCAATACATCTAGTATCTTTTTAAAAAATTCTTTTCGTGATGTTGTGCCCT
Source organism: Clostridium sp. CM036 (assembly GCF_055081135.1). NCBI lineage: Bacteria > Bacillati > Bacillota > Clostridia > Eubacteriales > Clostridiaceae > Clostridium > Clostridium sp. CM036. The sequence continues at coordinate 909,523 of NZ_CM143652.1, forward strand.
TGACAAGCTCCGTAAATAGCGAACCATCTTTTATAAATATTATCCGTTTGCAATAGCTGGCAGCAAAGGCATCATGCGTTACCATCATAATAGTAGCCCTTTGAGTTTCATTTAAATCACTTAAAGATTGTAAAAGTTCTGTGGAAGATTTAGAATCCAACGCACCTGTCGGTTCATCGGCTAGTATAATCTTAGGTTTAGTAATAATAGCTCTGGCAGCAGCTGCTCTCTGTTTTTGTCCCCCAGATACCTCATAAGGATATTTATTGAATATATCCTTTATACCTAAAGTAGCTCCTATAATACTAGCCCGTGCTTCAATATCTTTTATGTTTATTCTAGCAAGAGCTAATGGAAGCACCACATTTTCTTTTAATGTTAACGTATCGAGTAAATTAAAATCTTGAAATATAAAGCCTAATTTGTCTCTTCTAAAAGAAGCTAACTTATCTTCATTCATTTTTGCAAGATCTTCCTTATCAATAGTTACTACTCCCGAAGTTGGTTTATCTATAGTTGATATAATATTTAATAATGTAGTTTTTCCTGCACCTGAAGGCCCCATTATTCCAATAAACTCCCCTTCTTTTATTTCAAGGTTTATACCATTCAATGCAGTGTAAACATTCCCCCTTGAGCCGTAAACCTTTTTCAAATTTCTCGCAACTAATACATTTTCCATTTTTATTTCCTCCTTAAATCATCCTCTTCGAAGCTGCAATATTAACGACTTCAGAAGGAGCTTTAGATTTTTACTGAAATTTCTCTTTGTTGTAGTATACCCCCACTTATAAAAGTTGGAGACTTCCTTCTGAAATGTCCCTAAAACCCTTTCGCTCCTTTCGCTTATTACAATTCTATTTTATAACAAATCTAATACCCAATCCATTGTGTAACATTACAAAGTCCATTCTAAACTTACATTGTTGTAAGTTTTAAAAAAATAGGGCTACAAACCACATTTTTAGTTTGTAACCCTATAATATTCTATAAGTTTTGGAAAATGAACTGTTACTCTAGTAAATTCAGAATGCATTGATTCAATAGTTATATGGTGACCAAGCTTTGTAGCAAGATTTTTTGATAGATAGAGTCCCATACCTGTGGCTTTAAAATCATCCCGTCCATTATATCCAGTAAATCCTTTGTCAAAAACCCTATTAATATCCTCAGATTTTATTCCAATTCCATTATCTTGGATAATAAGCTGTTTCTCATTGTGCTTTAATACTCCACTAATTTTAATAAGTCCATCGCTTGTTGTATATTTTAATGAATTTGATAAAATCTGATCCAAAATAAAGAAAAGCCACTTTTTATCTGAGTCTATAGTAAATTCTAAGTCACTTAATTCTATCTTTATTTTTTTACCTATAAATTCCTTTGCATGTTTTTTCACAACCCCAACAATTAGACTATGCATATTTATTTCATTTACTAAATAGTCCTTTGAAAAGCTATCTAATCGTGAATAGTACAATGCTTGTTCAACGTAATTCTCTATATGATCTATTTCATCCTCTAAGTTACTTAAGGTCTCCTCCTTAGACTTGTACATACTGTTCTCTATAACCAATCTACATGCAGAAATAGGCGTTTTTATCTCATGAACCCAGGAATTTATAAAGTCTACATTTTCTTTTTTCCCTTCATGTAATCTATCTGTTTTTAAATTGAATTCTTCGTTAACTTTCATAAGAATTTCTCCAAATAGCCTTTGTTCATAATTTAATGGCATAGGCAACGAATTAACAATATTCTCTTTCTGGTTATCTATAATACATTTAATAACATTATAATATCTTCTATTTTTTAAATACTCAAATATTAAGTAAAGTATAAACATAATAAACCCTACTATATTGATATAGGCTATATCGCCAACACTTATTTTTACTTCATTGTTAAAATACACCACCGAAGAAATAAATAGCATCATTATAAAATAAAACAAAATTAAAAATATCCTGTCCCTTAAAAAATTTCTAAATCTCATAGTATTGTATACCCTTGCCTTTTTTTTGTTTTAATTAAGTCTTCTAGTTCAATATTCTCTAATTTTTTACGCAGTCTATTGATATTCACTGTAAGGGTATTATCATCAACAAAACTTTCATCCTTCCAGAGACTCCGCATAATTTTATCTCTGCTTATTAAATTGCCATTATTTTTCATAAGTAGATATAGAATGCTAAATTCATTTCTACTTAGTTCTACCCTCTTATCTTTAAAAAACACGCTATTATCCTTCATATTTAAAACAATGTTTTTATACTCAAGCACATTAGTCTGCGCATCTGCGTAGGAATATGTTCTTCTTATCAATGCATTTATTTTGGCCATCAATATTTCTAAGGAAAAGGGCTTTTGAATAAAATCATCTCCTCCCATATTAATTGCCATTATTACATCCATATTGTTATTCCTTGAAGAAACAAATATTATGGGAACCTTTGATATTTCTCTGATTTTATAGCACCAGTAAAAACCATCAAAATAAGGAAGGTTTATATCCATAAGAACTAGATGTGGAGAGTATTTTGAAAACTCGATAAACACCTCATTAAAGTTCTCAATGGCTTTTCCATCAAAACCCCATCTCATTACATTTTCAAGCAATATTTCTTTTATCCTAATATCATCTTCTACTATCATTATCTTAAACATGTAAAAACCTCACTTTAAAATGGAATTTGATTCTTCTCCATTATACTATAAAATGGGTATCTACACCATTATGTTGGCTTACAACATTAACCAAGTACTGTAATATAAAACTATACTTTAAACATTAGTGGCTTTAAGAACTTAATATTACATGGCCCTTTACTTCCGGTTAGTTTAAAATATTTTGTATATTTATGTATTCACCATAAAGTTTAATTATATAAGTAATTAAAAAATATTTATTTAGCATAATATTAAATTTGCTTTCTATTAAATTGCTCTTTTAGATATGTTGAAATTTCGATTAAAGCCTCATCTGATTTATTCGTAATCTTATCCATTGAGATAAAGCCATGTGTAACACCTTTATATCTGGTAGAAATTACATTCACACCTGCCTCCTTTAATTTATTACCGTAAGTTTCACCGTCATCCCTTAATGGATCAAATTCGGCTGTGATTATGAGTGTGTCAGGTAAATCTTTAAAATTTTCAGATAATAAAGGCGAGGTATATCCACTTTTTCTTTCTTCTAAACTTGGAGTGTATAGGGATATAAATTTTTCAGAGTTTTCCCTTGTAAGATTATAATCAATACCAAAATACGACCAAGATTTAGTATTTAGTTGATAAATGTTTGTTGATGGATATATTAGTACCTCAGAAATTATGTGTGGGCCACCTTTATCACGTGCCATTTGTGCAACTACTGCAGAAAGGTTGCCCCCAGCACTGTCCCCTACAACACATATTCGACTGGAGTCCCCATTAATACTCTTAGCATATTTATAAACCCATTGGAGCACATTATATACGTCATTAAGACCAGCTGGGAATGGATCTTCTGGCGCAAGACGATAATTTACAGATACAACTATAGCCCTTGAATTTTTTGAAAGCTTCCTGCAAACATTGTCATAGTCATCAATACTACCGCTAATCCAACTGCCGCCATGTGAATAAATTATGATAGGCAATTCATTCCCATTGCCGTCAGGCGTATATATTCGCACTGGCACTTGATTTGAATCTGTTTTTATATCCATATTTTTTATATTGGAAAAGGGTATAGGTTTGGAATTCCATATAGTTGTTGACTTATGCAATGCTGCACGCATTTCATATATTGATTTTCCTTTAAGTGAAATAGGATTAAAATGCTCTTCTATTTTTGACATTACACCAAATAATGTATCAAGCTTACCATCACCTGTTCTAGAAAAGTTTTTAATTAAAAGAAAACAGTATATTGTAACAATCAAGACAATAGCAGAAAAAATCCAAAATATTTTTTTCTTTTTCATTCAATACCTCCACCATTAACTTAACTATTTACAAAATTCATTTTTATTTATGATTGGTACCAATCCTATGCAGTACTATGGATGGATTAATAAATAACTAAACTCATTGATATATCCATAAGTTAATATCACGAATAGATAGATATGTTAATCGCCTTTGTATTTTATATCGACTATATTATATTACCCTATTCAAATTTTGTTTATACTGACCATATAATGAACATAGGTTAATAATTATATGGAGTGCGCTTATTGGATATTTTATTTGAACATCGTTTAGTTACCAATTGATATTGGAAAGTTAATAGTTGTTTTATAGCTTTCTACATTTAAGCTAGTTGCAACTTTGATAGTTAATCAAATAGTAGCACAATAATTTAAAGGGCAGCCTCTTAGGAGATTGCCCAATTTGTTGTTTTATAATTTCTTTAATAAGGTGTTGGATAATCATAATCATAATCGTAATCATAATCATAATATGGATAAGGATAGAATGGAAAAAAATCAAAGACACCAAAAAGTCCACCACCGTGACCGAAGTTACCACCATGTCCAAAATGTCCACCGCCACCTCCGTGACCGTGTTGTCTTACAAGAAAGTCTTCATCTTCTTCTCTTTCTGTTGGATTACTCATAGACATTTGTCCCATCATACCAGTATAATCCATAGGTTGTTGCAACATAAATGGGCAAGGTTGATATGTTGGTTTACCATCCTTTATTTTTTCTTCCAAAATAAATCCTCCTAAATAAATTCTATGATATTATTATATTCACGGGATATGAAAGGGTACCTACCAGCAAAATTATTGATTGTTGAAAAGGATACATTATCATATTATGCAAATATCTTATTAGACTTGATGTATAAATAAAATACTGCATTAGGACGAATGCCCAATGCAGTATTTTATTGGAATTGCCTTGTAAAATATAATTCCAAGGTGACTTCCTTCCATTGCTAAAACTCTAGTTTAGACTTGCTTTATTTAATCTTCACGGCTTATTAGATTTTTCATAGATGTAAGGGATAATAATTCTCCTTCTGATGTTGTCTCATATTAAAATTGCACTACGTTATATTATGTGTAATATAAAATTAATTAACTAAAAAAATTTAAAATAAAATGGTTCCTACCATTCATAAAAACCATACTCACTATAAAATACAATTTCTTCCACTTGATTATCGATTAGAGCCACCATTTGATTAATTTCATATATGGCATCAGCTTTAATCTCTTCAACTTTTTTATATCCATAATTTATATTTATCCTCTTAATCTAATACTTAGTTTATTTTTTGCCTGCAGCTATAATAGCTTCTGAACGTTCATTAAATTCTTTTACATCTTCTGGAGTGCTAAAATTAATATTATTAGTCATAGTAGACATATCAGTGCTTGGATCGTCCTTTGATGCATAAGATTGTTCATTACTTAGCACTTTTACTGAACCAACCTTAAAACCAGTTGATTCTTTACTTGATTGTAATGTGGCGCCACTAGTGCTACTGCTTACATTAGCGTTTTTATTTTTATTATTCATAAGTATTCTCCCTCCAAATATATAAGTTACACTGTATTAATAAGTGTATACTATAGCTTACCCAATTCTATAAAATATAGTTTAAGATAGCTATTATTATATGGTACAATCTTTAAGTGATTTATCGTCGCTGAATCTCACAAAAACCAGGAACTCCATTTTAATTAATTTAAAACTTTTATTGGTAATATTTTTTTAATATTTGACAGATTATGTTTTATTCAGTAAAATATAATTGATAATGAGTATCAATGCCATGCTGAGGATGTTTAATAATATGGTTGATTACGCTGATATTAATAAGGAAAATAAGAAATAAACTTTTGAGAATATAAAATAATTTAGGAGGACTTTATGGAGTTAAATGAAATAGTAAACAAAATAGAAGCATTTGGGACACCTCAAATAAAAAATGTATTGTCTAATCATGGAATATGCGAACCGTTCTTTGGAGCTAAAATAGCTAATTTGAAAAAGTTAGTTAAGTTTGTAAAGAAAAATGATGATTTGGCGAAAGAATTATATAAAACAGGGATTTATGATGCTATGTATTTAGCAGCATTATCTATAAATCCTAAAAGCATGTCAAAGGAAGAACTGAAAGGGTGGATAGATAAAGCTTATTGTTATCCAATTGCGGAATATATAGTTGCAACTGTAACGGCCGGAAGTGATTATGCAGTAGAACTTGCAAAGGAATGGATAACATCTGAAAATGAAATGATTGCAGCTTGTGGTTGGAGTACATATAGCATTTATATATCTGTAGCAGAGGATAATCTAATTGATATTAATGAAATAGGATATCCTTTAAATAAAATAGAAGCAAATATACGTAATGAAAAGAATAGGGTTAAATATACTATGAATGGGTTTGTAATAGATGTTGGAACTTATATAACAGAATTAAATGAAAAAGCATTAAAGGTTGCTATTAATATAGGTAAAGTTAATGTTTTAATGAATAAAACTAGTTGTAAAGTGCCACTAGCTAAGGAAATTATAGAAAAAATGATTAATATGGATAAAATAGGAATTAAAAGAAAGAAATATATTTGTTAGGGGTTTAGCTCAAAACAATTAAAAAATAGCAACCAAGTGAAGGAAGAGACCCTTCCCTAATAAATTTGGCATAAACAAGTAAAAGAAGAAATTAAATACCAATTTATTAAAATTTATGAATGTAACACAATACTGTTGAGTTACATTCATAAAAACTACTTTTTATTTTAAAAGTTGTATTATGGTTATTGGCCCGACAATTCCATCTGGTTTTAACCCTCTTGAAGCCTGAAAATGCTGAACAGATAATAATGTGTTCAATCCAAAATTTGAATCAGATCCTGTTTTACCACAACTAAATCCTAATGCAATAAGTCGCTGCTGTATCCACCTTACAAGTTCATTATGGGTGCCTCTAGTAACAAATGTCTTAGCTACAACCTCATTAGTATGTGTACCTTTGATGCCATCTTCAATAAGCTTGTCCCCGTTTTTATCTTTTAATCCGAGTATGTTGACAGCATGTTGAAAAGCTACTACAACAATATTTACAGGTACATGTGAGACTGAATTAATAAATATATCAGATTTAAATTCATTTAAATCAACAGGTCCATTTATTCCGTCTACTCCCCCAGAGCTTGAATATTGAAATCCTATATAATTAATTACATCGGGCTTTGCTGCTCCATAATGAGCCACCCACAAAGGTATATCTTTAACTGAGCTATTTAAATTGTTTGCGTAAAAATAATCTCCTGTATAAATGCATACTTCCTTATTATTTGATATTAGATAATTCGCGAAAAGTCTTACATTAGAGCTTGTCTTAGTTACGGTTTGCCCTAATGCCACTTCTACATCTATAACGTATTTACAATCGGATGAAAGCCCTTCTATAACACTTAGAAAATGTTTTGCTTCTAATATTGGATCATTTGCTCTTAAAAAATGATAAAACCCAATTTTAAGTCCTGCTTCAATTGCTCCACTATATTGTGATTGTAACAGTGGATTTTTATAATTGATTCCTTCCGTGGCTTTAATATAAACTATTTCTATTCCACTGTTTTTTACTTTTTTTAAATCTACATTTTGTTGGTAACTAGATATATCTATTCCTTTAATAAAACCCATCTCCAATTTTAATTATTTTCTCGTAACAATATATGTTTCAACCCACATCTTTGATACCGCTCAGGTGTTTATAATATTTTTATGTAACAAAGGAGTATCTTGCTGGTGAAAACTTCTCTGATATTTATTGTCCCCTGCCACATAGCTTAGTAGCTGTAGTATCAAATCAGCAATTAAACTTTCTATACCTTTCATATCCACAATACTATCCTCAATTACCTTTAAAAGTCACACTATTTTTAAGTTCATTGTAACTTATTGTACTTGCAATTATATATAAAGGTCTGTCTTTACTCTCATCAGATATTCTTCCACTATATTGCCCTATAATAGCGAGAAAGCAAAACATAATGCCAAACATAATTAAGTTAATGGAAAGTATTAGACCTAAATTTAATATATTGCTTTGCTTAAATAGTGAGGTTGTAATACTACTAATTAATAAAATAGTACCTATTAAACCTGCAAATACTCCAAAGTAGCCAGTAATCATTAATGGTTTATAATAAATAAAATTTCATGGTTTTCAAGTGTTTGATCCATGACGGATTTTAATCTTTTGTAACTCTCATTTATAACAAGTTCTTCATTATACAAAGGCACTATTACAGAAAAAATAATTCCATTACTCATTATTATCATTCCCTTCACTTTAATTATTAAATGTTTCTCCACAATTAAAATTATAAGGGTAAATTGTATCAGCAGTATCAAATTAATATGTGAACTTTATGTGATAAGTTATATAAAAAGGCTACCTAAGAAAGGCAGCCAGTTACTGTTGGAGTGGTTACTACTATATTAAATCGTTTTTAAATCCTTTACCTCTCACCTCTGAAGCATCAACTATTATCATAAAAGCATTATTGTCTATTTCTTTAATTATTAATTTTAATTCGGGAATTTGATGGAGTGCTACTGTACAAAATAATATTTTTTGATGATTACCAGTATATGCACCTTCTCCATATAAAAAAGTAACTCCTCTATGCATTTTATACAAAATCCCACTACAAATTTCTTTTTCTTTTGTAGTAATAATAAGAACTAATTTTTGTTTTTTCATTCCATGAATTATTCTATCGGTAACTTCAGCCGTTATATACATAGAAGCTATAGTATACAACGCGCTAGTTACTCCAAAAAAGAAAGTACCGATACAAACAATTATCATATTAACACAAAATGATATTTGTCCTATATTAAAGTTATCATGCTTTACTTTTATCAAAGCTGAAACAATGTTGGCTCCTCCTCCGGAACCGTGATTGCTGAATATTATTCCTATGCCAATTCCATTTAATACTCCACCGTATAAACATAATAGTAACGTATCGTTTGTGCCAATCAGTTCTTTTAAAGGAGCAGTTAAAATTAAAAACAAAGAAAATGAGATTATACCTATAATTGAAAAAATAGTAAATCGTTTGTTAAGATATTTATAACTTAGTATTAATAACGGAATATTTAATAAGAGTATAGTATATCCAGCAGGAAATTTAAATAAATATTGGATAATTAACGATATACCAGTTGCACCACCACTTAGAAGTTTGGCTTTGGAAATAAACAAATTAATTCCGAGTGAAGATATCAAACTTCCAAGTAGTATAAAGAAGATATTCTTAATGATATTTTTGTTTATATAATTAAACATATTGTTTCCTCCTCCAGAGTAAAGCTATTTGTCAGAGTCTATAATAGTCTTTAACATGAAAACTTTATGAATTAATCATATAGACCTTCTTGTTATAGTGTATCATAACAGTATCATTATATGAATTAAATGTAAATAAGAATAAAAAACCACCATGTACCTAATACAGTTCTACTGCATAGTAAATGGTGGATTAAAACTAGATTTTTTTTGTTTTATGGCGTTATCCTAATACATAAGTTTGTTATTTTGTAGTATCGGTTTTTGAATCCCCCTTTTGAGAACTAGAGATTAAACTAAGTCCTGCAGATGGGAAAATTTTAATATTTTAACTATTCTTAAACATACCTAAACTATATAAATAGGTAAAATCATATTGTTTTACTTTTTATATCGGTGTTTTATCTTAATTTGCTTTGTCTGTACACCTTCATAAGATATGAATATATACACTAATAAGAGAAATAATAAATAAAAATAACGTTCCGTAATAATACTTTTTTATTGATATATTTAAATGTACGTGCTAAGGTGTTAAAGTAACAGATACAAATTAATTTTACCTTTTAAATAAATTTGATATCATTTAAACAGTACTCTAATTTTGTAGTACAGATAATTGTTTAATTAAAGATAAAGAGGAGTGATATGCAGTGGCAGAGAAAAATAAAAGAGAGATGTTTTCTACAGGATTTGCAATTTTTTTTGCAACATTAGGTTCAGCCGTAGGTTTAGGTAACATATGGAAATTCCCTTATTTAATAGGGTCTAACGGTGGAGGAGCTTTTCTCTTAGTATATCTTTTATGTGTTGTATTAGTTGGTATTCCCATTATGGCATGTGAATTTTACATTGGAAGAAAATCAAGGAAAAATGCAGTCGGAGCTTTTAAAAAATTAAATGCTGCTAAAGGCTGGAAAACTATTGGATTAATGGGGACATCTACAGCATTTCTAATAGCATTTTTTTATAGCTGTGTTGCAGGATGGGTTTATTCCTATGTATTCAAGGCAATAAAGGGCGATTTTAGGGGGGTTACTTCTAGTACTGCTTCGGCAAAATTCATGTCAACCTTAATTGGACCACTGTCTCCAATAGTATGGCAATTTATAGTTCTCATCGTAGTTTCAATAATCTTAATTGCAGGAGTTAAAAATGGAATTGAAAGAATAACAAAGACACTTATGCCTGTATTATTCATACTAATTATTATATGTGGTGCAAGGGCATTAACACTTCCAGGTGCATCACAAGGATTAAAATTTTTATTTCATGTGGATTTTTCGCAATTAACTGGACGTGTTATATTAGCAGCTCTTGGTCTAGCCTTTTTCAAACTGTCCCTCGGGATGGGAACAATGATTACTTATGGAAGTTATTTTACACCTGATAATAATATGATAGCAACTTCAGTTAAGGTTGCTTTATCTGACTCACTAATTTCAATATTGGCAGGAATTGCAATATTCCCAGCCGTATTCTCTTTTGGTCTAAAACCTAGTGAAGGTCCTGGTCTTTTATTTATGACTATACCACTTGTATTCTCAAAAATACCTTTTGGCAGTGTATTATTAGTCGCATTTTTCTTTTTAACTGCAATAGCCGCTACAACAGCACTGATATCTATGGTTCAAGTCCCAGTTGCGTATTTTACAGAAGAAAAGGGTATGAGTAGAACGAAAGCTGTGTTATTTACAACAAGCATAATGATGGTGTTTGGAATTCTCGCAACATTATCGGCTCATCCCACGAGTGCCCTTGCTAATATTCATATAATAGGCCAGAGAGGATTTTTCGATACCTTTGACTACTTATCTTCAGATATATTACTTCCAATAGGTGGGCTTTTAATAGCGATTTACGTTGGATACTTTACTAAAAAGGAAGATTTCAAACTAGAACTATCAAATCAAGGAACTTTAAATAACGATTCTGTGTTAAACATTATATATGTATTTATTAAATTTATATCACCAATCCTTCTTTTAATTATTTTCTTAAATTCTATAGGAATAATTAAATTTTAAATAAAAATATTTATTAACAAACCACTTCATTACTGAAGTGGTTTACCTTTCACATCTATGCCACTAATTTGGTTTTCAACCTTAATAACATCAACTACTGTGATGCATTTCTTCGGCTAATTCCAGTTCGTTATCAATCTTTTCAAATCTATTTACCATTTTACCATCAACTTCTTTTTTCTCTAAAAACATACTTAATGGTCTAACCCATATTCCTCTTTCTCCATAAAGGGCCTGATAAACCACCATATCTTCACGCGTTTCTGAGTGTTTTGCTACATAAAGCACTAAATATTCATTGCCTTTAAAATGTCTATATTTTTTACCGATTACAATATTATTTTCATTCATTAATATATACCTTCTTTATAGAAATATATTTTTTAGGCTTTAAATCTTCCAACTTATTATCTCTTCTAAATTGAAATGAGTGAGTTTAATTACATGCTTGATCTGAAGACATTACTGCCACTCCCTCATTTTTCTATTTTTCACGGTTAATAAATATTTATTTTTTTATAAAATTTAAGTTTAATACGTAAGTTACCATTAGAATTATAGACATACTTAGCTTACTTCATTATACCCGCTTTTCTTACCTTATGCACTCAATACTTTCTACAGTATTACCTTCTTCTTGCCAATTTAAAAACATCATCAATATATCACTAATAATTTCTTCAGGAATCGTTTTCGCTCATTTATAGATATATAACAAATCGAGTAGGAGCTAAATAATTAATTTATTTAGCGACCTCTCACACCACCGTGCATACCGTTCGGTACACGGCGGTTCAATAGAAATTAATGTTTTAATAAATATGTCTCAGATATAGAAACTAATCCTATATTTTTAAGGTATTTATTGGTCAATGTTTTGTTTAATATAGGGCTATTGGATGTTCTCCAATAGCCTTTCCTTGTATTTGCATATTGCAAAGCTTTATTGTTTGGTATTCCTAATTTAACAAGGTTCCCATATTTTGTTTTAATCTTTTTCCATTGTTTCCAAAAACACATTCTAATTCTTCGCCTTAACCATTCATCAAGTGTTTTAAGAATACTTTTAATGTCTGCAATAGCAAAATAATTTATCCATCCAACTATCACTTGCTTAAGTTTCATAAACCTATATTTCATGCTCATCGCATTACTTCTTGAAGTTAATTCTTTTAGCTTTGCTTTGAATTTGATTATAGGTTTTTGAGGAACTCTCATTCTGTATTCACCTTTTGCTCGGTAAAATGAAAATCCTAAAAATTTAAGTTTCCAAGGTCTATCTACTGTACTCTTTTCTTTATTCACTCTAAGCTTTAACTTTTCCTCAATAAATCTCGTAATACTCTTCATTACTCTATTTGCTGATTTCTCACTTTTGACGTATATATTCGCATCATCAGCATATCTACAAAAGTTTAGTCCTCGTTTTGTTAGTTCTACATCGAGTTCATGTAACATTACGTTACTTAATAATGGGGACAAAGGCCCGCCTTGAGGTGCTCCTTCTTCTGTATTCATAAATACCCCATTTATCATCACTCCACTTTGTAGATACTTTCGTATCAGAGAAATTACTCTACTATCTTTAATATCTTCCGATAGTATCCTTATTAATTTATCATGATTTATCGTATCAAAGTATTTAGAAAGGTCTATATTCACCGTCCATGTATGTCCAGCATTAATATATCCCCTACATTTTTCAACAGCTTGTTTTCCACTTCTTAAAGGTCTAAAACCGTAACTATTATCAGAAAATTTCTTTTCATATATTGGTATTAGAGTTTGTGATATCGCTTGTTGAATAACTCTATCTAATACAGTAGGTATTCCAAGTAGCCTAATTCCACCGTCAGGTTTTGGTATTTCTACCCTTCTTACGGCTAGAGGTCTATATCTACTTTCTAATAATGATTGCCTTAATTCTTGTCCATGCTCTTTTAGATAATGTAGAAGTTCATCTACTGTCAAACCATCAATCCCATGACTTCCTTTATTGGCTTTTACTCTTTTATATGCTTTATTCATATTATCTCTCGATAATATCTGCTCGAGTAAACCATTATCATATTCATTCACATCGTTTCTTCCTTCTTCTGACATAGAGGAAATACTATGCACTTCTACATTACCTTCGAGTTCCACTCTATTCTCTCGTAGAGAGCCTTCTTTATGAAGTTGTCTGCTTTTATCATATTTTCTCGTATCCTTCAAAATTCCAAAACCTCCTATTGTTCAGTCCTTCCCACGCTAACGCGTTTTGCATGGTACTATGACGTCTGCTGACTTCTGATAGTTCAGCCATACATCACTGTATGGGTTGTTATTTCTAAATTCATATCCACAACTTACCTATCAGATCTCCCCGGGTAAGAACGCAATCTTTCACTCCATCTATCTGCTACATTTACACCACTTGTTTCGAATAGTTTTGGGCTTCGTTTTGTATTGCAAACTTACCCACAAGCATATGCCTTATATGTAGTTTCTGTTCGTCAGACCGGAGTTTGGCCGCCAACTTCCTTCAGATTCCATCTCACGATGGACACCCTTGTCTTAAGCTATGCACTTGGCACTATTAACCCGTGCTAGGGACTTTCACCCATTAGATTGCGCCCATGCCGGGCGCACAATAAAAGCCCTATGTCTGCTTTTGCAGACATAGGGTAATTAAAAAAAATCATCTAAATCATAATTTATTTAGTGTTTTCAGCATAGGCATTATCCCAAGTATTCAAGAATACATAATCTTTTGCATCTTTTTTATTGTTATGTTCTTTACTTTCTGCAATTTCCCCAATAGGAGTCATTGCAACTACTTTGTAATTTTGTGGAATGGCTAATGCTTTTTTTATAATATCTTCATCAATTGCAGCAATCCAACAAGTTCCATAACCCTCATTAGTAGCTGACAAAATAAAATGCTCCATAGCAATGGCACTATCCACTAAATAATACTCTCTGTTTTCAACTTCTCCAGAAGCATCTGGCTTTGCTACTATAACCGCCGTCATTGGAGCATCTAATATTGATTGTGCTGCTGAATTGTCCTTATTCATTATAGATTTAGAAATTTGTTCTAGTTTGTTTTTTTCATCAACTAAAATAAATTTGTATGAAGTATTATTTTTCCATGAAGGGGACATCATAGCTGAATCAATCATTTTTGCTAATTTTTCTTTATTTACTGGGGTATTCTTAAATTTTTTAATACTTTTTCTACTTTTGACTACATCATAAAATTCCATATAACACACTCCTTTAATTATAGTATGTGTAATCGCTTCATAAATAATGTAGTTGTTTCACCTAAAATTTTAAAGATAGAATTAAAAAAATAAAAAAGTGTACTTATTATTTTTTTAGTATACTCTTATAAATTTCAAAATAATTTTTCCAAAACTTCTCTATAGTAAAATTATTTACAACAATGTTATATAACTTTTCACCCTTTATGTTAAAATTGCTCTTATCTAAATATGCTTCTTTCATAGCTTTATAAATATTTTCGTTGTTTTGATTCTTCACTTTATACCCGCTGTCTTCGCCTAATATACTTTGTAAGTCGCCCACTTCAGTATAAATCAAAGGTTTCTTTACAATTGCTGATTCTAAAACCGTTAAGGGTGGTGCTCCACCCTCGCTTAAAGAAGCTAAAACACTAACATCAGAGGCGTTTATATAGTCTATTGGATTAGAAACATTTCCGGTCATTATAACTTTATTTTCTATTTTTAGCTCCACTATTAACTTCTCTAGTTCGGATTGTAGCTCACCATCACCAACTAAAAGCAATTTTACATCATGAAATTCAATAGTAAGTTTTCTAAATCCCACTATAACTTCTCTATGATTTTTTATAGGATGTAATCTCGCAACCATAACATATACAAAATCATTCTTCTTTAAATTCAAATTATTTCGTATATCTTCTGTTGGCGTCACAATACTAATTTTCTTTATATCTATACCATTATTTACAACTGATTTACTTCCTTGAATATTTTTTTCTTCTAATAAAACCTTCAAATTATTTGATACACAAATATAATTATTAAAGCTCTTTAGACCCTTAATACTCAGGGGAGTAAAAATAAAATATTTCACTTTATTATTAAGGAAATCATATCTAAAATCACTGTGAACTACAGCTACTGTAGGTACGTTTAATTTACTTTTTAAAATTAAATGCATTAGGAATGGCTTTGCTCCATGGAAATTTACTAAACTTATCGAATTGCATCTTATAAAATTCACTAGCTCAATATTATTAAGCTTCTTACTAAAAAGTTTGTAGCTAATATCCATAACTCTAACTTTTGAGTAAAGTGGACCTTCTCCCAAGCAACCGACTATATTCTCAAATTTGTTATTGTATTTACTGCATATGTTTAATACGTGTTTTCCACCACCACCATTATCATTTCCTGATATGACATGCAAAACTTTAATATGGATCCTCTCCTTTACTTCTCTGATGTTAATAACAATTATTTACGTTTATACTTGTCCTTTATTACCATTAAAATAAACTTAGGTATAGATGATAATCTTTTAATTCTAAATGGTTCTTTCGCAACTCTGTAAAACCATTCCATGCCTATATTTATCATCCATTTAGGTGCACGTTTAACATTACCAGCTATAATATCAAAACTTCCTCCAACTCCCATAAATACTTTGCAAGGAAGTCTGTCCATATATTTCGCTATAAATACTTCTTGCCTTGGGCATCCCATAGCAACAAATAAGACTTGTGGACTAACTTTTTCTATTTCTTTTAATAGTTCTTCACAATTGTCCATTTCGAAATATCCATCATGACTCCCTAAAATATTTAATTTGCGATATTTAGTTCGCAGATTAATATTGCACATATTCACTGTTTCCTGGGTGGACCCTAACAAATATATTCCTTGGCTTTCTTTTTCACATTTTTTTACTATACAATCCATAAGTTCTACACCAGCAATTTTTTCTTTCACCGGTTGCCCTACAATTTTAGAACATATTACTGTACCAATTCCATCTGGAATAATGATTGAATTTTTACTAGTGAAATTTTCTAACAATAAATTATTTTGTAGCCCACTAAAAAGAACTTGTGGATTTCCTGAAACAATATGTACCTTTTTAAAACTGTTTATGTTTTTAAACAATTCTTCTATGGTATCATTAAAAATTTCGAATTGAAAAATTCTTGTTATCATAAATAAAACCCCTCCAAATTAACAACTCCCTAATAAGCGCCGTCTTTTTTAAACACAGATACAACTGTTAAGAAGATAATTTTTATATCTAATTGGACTGAAAAATTTTTAATATAATCCAAATCATAAGTAACTGTTTTCCCTAGTTCGATTTCTCCTCTTCCACTAATCTGTGCAAGTCCAGTAATTCCTGGCAAAACTAAGAGTCTTTGGTAGTAGCTTTCGGGATAATACTTAACTATCTCTGGTATTTCAGGCCTAGGACCTACAATGCTCATTTGTCCAAACAAAACATTGAAAAATTGTGGAATCTCATCTAGGCTGTTGCACCTTAAAAATTTTCCAACCCTTGTTATTCTAACGTCCGACTTGTCTTGAAACACAAAATTCTCCAAATCAAACGGATCTATATTAAGTTCTATTTTGCTTTCAGCTTGAGCTATCATAGTTCTAAATTTATAAATATTAAAATTTTTTCCATCTTTACCTACCCTAACCTGCTTAAATACAGTTGCTCCTTTTGAATCTAGTTTAATAGCAATAATGATAATTAAATATATAGGCAATAATACAATTATACCTATAAAAGATAATGTAATATCCATTAATCTCTTAAGTCCAAATTGAAGCCTCTTATTCTCAATATGCGCTTTTTTATCTATATTTATCATATTGCGTTAACTCCTACTTTCTGATGAATATTTAAGCGTCCCCCTGTATTTCTAAGTTTCTTCACCAACTTATATATTCAAATTATTTGTTGATGCGTTTAATAAACTTTCAGCTGTAGCTACTATAAACCAAAAATATGTTGTAACTTTAGGCACAAAAAATAGATTGTCTGATAAATTCATAAAATAGAATGCTACCATCGATGCCAATGCACCCATGTAAAAAGCTTGCAAAAATTTGTCATCTGTTATAGTAATTAATTTTTTCAATCTAATAAGCACTGTTATTAAAATTACTAAAAGAGATGTTATTCCTATTATGCCCAATTCACTTTGAGTCTTTAAATAAGAACTATGTGTAGGATATCTTGTATACGAGTTGTAGCTTAGGCCTTTATACTTATTAATATATTCGTTATACCTACTGATATAATTACCATTACCAACTCCTAGAATTGGATGTTCCTTAATCATCATTAGAGCCGTTTTCCACAATTTAATTCTAGCCACATTTTGTCCATTATTTGTTAAATCCTTAACTGTATCAAGAACCGCCGGACTAAATAAAGCCAAAATACCTACCCCTCCAAAAACTACAATTAATTTTAAACTATACAGCACACATAAAACCGCTGCACCGATACAAACGCCTAATAAAACGTTTCTAGAATAAGTCATAAGTATATTGAGAAATATTAGAATTGATATTATTCCATACATACTTTTTAATTTTTTATTTTTTTCATAAATTGTTAGCATTACTAATGGAAAAATAATTAAAATAAGAAAGCCCGCATATGCATTAGGATTTTGCATTGTTGCAGCAATCTTACTTGCTCTATATCCATAGGAGTATTTTACAATAAACCTTTTATCTAATCCAATTATTGTAAAGTATTGAATTATACCAAAAATACTCAAGACTCCTGATGTGAATATAAAGCATCTCAATAAGTTTTTCACTAATTTTTTTGTATTAAATTCATACTTAATTATAAAAAATATAAATACATATGTTAAAAATCTTGCGCTTTCGCTTAATGCTAATCCCTTTTCTAATGCATAAAAAGTTGATAATAACATAATACCCAATAACATCACTATGCAAATACTTAAAGTACTACTAAAGAAGTCTCTAATCCCATAAAGAAACCTTCCCCTCGTATCCCTATTAAAAATCAACTTTATGAGATATAAGCACATAATTATTCCTAATAAAATATCTGAAACAGATACTCCTTTTAAATTTGTTCCCTCTTGAATTAGAGGCATTATCACTATATAAGCACACATTAAATAATACAAAATACTACACTTAGCTTTCATTTTTTACACCTCTTTATAGACTAATATTATAATTTTTATAAATTCATCAATATTTTTTCTAATTTTCTTGTTATATCCTCTCTAGCATAATTCTCCATAACATAAGCCCTTCCATTTTCACCCAACCTATTTCTAAGCTCCATGTTATTATATAACTTTAACACCGCTTCTGCAATTTCTTTTGAATTTTCTGGTTCTACTACAATTCCTGCATTTGCACTGTTTATTAGTTTAGCCGCTTCACCTTGTACTGGTAAAATAATAGGTATTTCTGAAGCTAAGGTCTCAAACATTTTTGAGGGTAGAGCACCTTTAAAAAGTTCTAACTTCTTTAAAGGAATTATTGCAGCATCCATAGAAGCTACTATTTTAGGCATATTTACCTTTGGCTGAAGAGGTAAAAAGGTAACATTTTTTAATCCTTTTTCTTTTGCCATATTTACAAGATCTTGTTTTTCCGGACCATCACCTACAAAAACAAATTGAATGTTTTTTTCCTCTTTTACTATCTCTGCTGCATTTATTATAACTTGTAGTCCTTGTGCAAGTCCATGAATACCAGCGTAACATAGTGCAAACTTATTTTCTACTCCAATTTCACTTCTAAAGGTTTCATCCCTATTTTCACTTTTAAATAGCTTTGTATCAACTCCATTAGTTAGCAGATGTACTTTGTTTTTATCAAATCCTCTACCGACTATATCACCAACTATTCCTTCTGTTTGACAAGTAACAGCTACTGCACGTCTATAACAAAATTCTTCTAACCATACAGACATTTTAATGAATAACTTATTATGAAGCATACCTAATTTTATAGCTGATTCTGGCCATAAATCAGATATGTTAAAAACAAATTTAGCTTTTTTAAGCTTAGCTATTACATACCCTGAAAAGCCTAGAAACAGTGGTGGAGATTCCGTTATTACTACATCTTGCTTATTTATATGAATAGCCCCTTGAAGTACAGAAGAAAAAGTAAAAGATAAATAATTTCTTAATCTCTTAGTAAAACTCTTAGATTTTGTAGCATAAATACTAGTTCTAATTATCTTTATACCTTCAATTTCTTCTATGACCACCTTATTACCTTTATAATCATCAAAAATCTCCCCTCTAGGGTAGTTAGGCATTGCTGTTAATATTGTAATTTCATGGCCAAATTCCTGTAATTTTTTAGCAAACTCAAAAATTCTATTTTGAGGTGCCCCCACCTCTGGGGGACAGTACTGAGTTAAAAATAAAATACGCATGTTTTCACCTCTATTGTTTGTTTATAATTTTTAAAATTTTTTCTGCAGCATGGCCATCTCCAAAAACATTTTGCTGAGATTTATTTGGCATAAAATTAACTATGCCCTCTAAAATCTTAGTTTTATCAGTTCCAACAATAATATTCCATCCATTTTCTACTGTTTCTACCCACTCTGTTTCTTCTCTCATAGTAATACAAGGCTTATTCATAAAGAAAGCTTCCTTTTGAACCCCACCACTGTCTGTAACAATCTTTTTGCAGTACATTTCTAAACTGATCATGTCTAAATACCCAACTGGGTCAATTATCTTTATATTATTATTAAATTTCAAATCATAATCATCCATATATTTTTTTGTTCTTGGATGTAGGGGTAATATTATTTTTTTGCCGCTCTCATTTAATGCCTCACTAATATTTCTTAATCTATTTATATCATTAGTATTTTCTGCTCTATGTATGGTAGCTAAAATAAATTCTTCCTGGTATAAATTAAGTTTCTTCATAATCTTAGATTTTTCTTTTGAAATCTTTGAAAAATTAAGGGTCGCATCATACATTACATCCCCTACATTATGAACACCCTTAGTTATGCCCTCAGTACTTAGGTTTTTAACCGCTGAAGTTGTAGGTGCAAACAGATATTTTGAAATATGATCTGTTAAGATTCTATTTTGTTCCTCCGGCATATTCATGTTAAAGCTTCTAAGTCCCGCTTCTATATGTGCTACTGGAATACGTAACTTACTTGCACAAATTGCTCCAGCAAAGGTTGAGTTCGTATCCCCATAAACTAAAACCATATCTGGCTTTTCTTTTATATAAATTTCTTCGAGCTCTATTAACATCCTACCAGTTTGCATGCCGTGTCCACCTGAACCTACCTCTAAATTATAACTAGGCTTAGGTATTTTAAGTTCTTCGAAAAAAATCTTTGACATATTTTCATCATAATGTTGACCTGTATGTATTAAAATTTCTTCATGCTCATTTCTAATTATATTCGATACTGCAGCTGCTTTTATAAACTGCGGTCTTGCTCCTACGACTGTTAATATTTTCATATAGACTCCTGACTTTTAATAAGTTTTTTTAATAAAGTTTTTTATAAAAATTAGAATTGCACTTCCTTTTCAAATCATCATTTATAAACTTTCTATAATACTCATCAGTTCTCTAGTTAAATTTTCTCTGTTGTACTTTTTAACTTTTTCCCAATGAATATCTAACTTTTCCTGCATGCCTTTCCAAATGCCATAGGATTTATATATAACTGCTTTAATTTCATCTATTTGTTCAGGATGACAACAAAATCCTGTGTTCGTATCAAGTATTAAATCTTTAGCAACACCGTCCGGTACAATGCCTATAACAACCCTTCCACTTCTTATGTACTCAAATATCTTTCCTGTATATACGCCTTCGCTTCTTTCAAAAGCTCCTATAATTAGAAGCGCTGCTGAAGAATTTTCTAATTCCTTCAAACTTTCTTTATGGGGCAAATATGATATAAATTCAATAACCTTATCATATTTTGCAAGAAAAAACGTAATATCTTCCTGGGCATCCTTGCCTATTTGCCCGACAAATCTAATGATAAGCTCTTCCAGTTTTATTTTTTTATCCTCAATAAGCCTATCTATAGCTATTAAGAAATTCTTTGGTGATATCTTCCCATACAGGGTTCCATTATAAGTTATAATATATTTGGGAGGTATCCTATCTATATTATAATCATCAAAATCATCCTCATCATATCCATTAGTAATTATTTTAAATTTATCTGCCCTCTGATTCTTATATCTATCAATAAAATCATCTATTATAGGTTTACTTACAGATATTACAACATTCGCTTTTTCAATAACTGTCGTCTCCATCCTTTCATTTTTTCTCTTAGCATAGGGCGTGTAATCTGCGAATGGGTTAGTTACCCATTGGTCACGAAAGTCAGCAATCCACGCTATGTTAGATTTTTGCTTTAATTCACAAGCAATTAAATGCCCAGTATATGGTGCTGAGGTAGAGTATATTATATCAATTTTTTCTTCCTTAATTATTTTAAGTCCTAATTCTACCGCATCTTTTTTCCATGAAATTTTATCATCCGGTATGTACATATTTCTATAAATATTTAATAAGGTTTTTTTTATTTTTCTCTTAACTTTAGATTTAAGTGTAATTTCAGAGGTTATTTTTATTATATCCTCTTTATTTTCAACCTTCATGGTTTTGACATGGGTTATATTCCTATTAGCAATAGTATTGACAATAAAATTATCTCTTTGCATAGCCCTAAATACCTTTATTCCATCCGTTGATTCAGCTTCCAAAGACTCATCCTTTATAGTGCTCTTTTCATTATTTACAGTAAGCACGTTTACGTTGTATCCAAATTTCTTTAGAAACTTAGCAAATTTTAAAGTTCTCTGAACTCCTGCACCTCCTAGTGGTGGGTAAACATAAGCTACAATTAATATGTTTTTCATTATTAACACCTCTCATTGTCCTAACTCTTAACTAACAGATTTCCCTTCTGAATATATCATTAGTATCATCACTACAGTAAAAACAAAAGCAGGCACTACACTTATTGGATCTCTTGAGGCCATAAAAGATTGGCCTGTAATATTTCCATAAACTAAGAGACATAAAAGCCCAATAATTCCTGGCCATTTAAATTCTTTGAAATCTTTCTTATTATTTTTAATTATATCCAATACTGACTTTATTAAGCTGCTTAGCCAAGCTAACATAAAAGTAAAAGTAAATATAATTCCAAATTCTGTAATTAAATTAAGAATTATATTATGAGCATCTATGTACAATTTTTTAGGGTTTCCACCATATTGTAAATAGTAATATTTAAAGTGCCCTGGTCCCACACCAAAATAAAAGTGGTCATTTATCATTTCAAAAGCTAAGGCCCATATTGGTCTTCGACTTTTAGTTTGCTCTATTAATCTTTTAAGCATTCTGGCATTGTTGCTGACTAGGTCTTCTATACTGTTTATCTTTATGTCCGTTGCAATTTCTTCCACTTCCCACCTATGCATAACATTAAATGTCATGCAAGAAATCACAACTATAGAAATTAGTAAATATTTTTTCCAATTATTTATATCTACTATAATTACAATAAAAAAACACATAGCTAATGTTAGTAGAATGCCCCTTGATTTTTGAGTACTAAAATTAATTATTTGAATTAATAATAAGAATATATATATTTTGTTATGTTTCCCTGATAGCTCTTTATTTATAGCATATAACAATATAAAAGGCATTACTATTATAGTATATCCAAGCATGAAATTGCTACCTAAGACCCCATAGAGATGCTGATTATTGCTACGTACAATTAAATTATATAAAGTTACTATTATATCTGGTATTGATGATAACGTAACTCCCACGCATAAATAGAGCAATATATCCTTGTAAAACTCTTTATTGCTTTTTTTATAGCAAAGTATACCTATGCTATAGGTCATCATTGAAACCATGTTAAGTAGCACTAGCTTAAATGCTTCTAAAACATGAATACTTAGCATAGAAGATATAGTCGCTAATAATAACAATATAATATAGAGTACACTTAGCTTGGTGTATTTAACCGTAAGCTTTGAAAAATCAAATCCTCCATATTTAAATTCGCGAGCCATATTTGTTAAATATATAGCAAAATAAGCTAAATATACCACTTCACCTATCCCAGCTATATTTAACCTATTCATAATATACAATGCCATAGGTATTATTGGTATTGCTACCGCGTAAACTAAACTTGCGGTAACAAAATCTTTAAACATTAAAATCAAACTACAAATTACGAACAAGGTTACAAATATGCTACTTACGAACATGAGCACATTTGATGTACCCATCTTTATAAACAACCCTATTTCTATAACAGCATATAATATTAGAATTATGTGAATATACTTTTTCAAATAATAGTAATACTCTTTAATCTCTTGCGTTAATTGCATTTTTATCCTCCTACATAGTTTCTGATATTTTCAAATGACAAGTGCATTGCAAGCTAGAATATACCATTACTATTTACTAACCTTCTCAAGTGTTTTATATATATCATTCATGATTTTTGCATTGTCAAACCAATTATACCTCTCCCGGACTAATCTTCTTGCATTTTTTGAAAATTCCTTCATTTGATCTTCATTTTCAATGATTTTCATAAGTTTTAATGTTATATCATAACTACTCTTTTGCTTGATTACAAAACCGTTATAGTTATTAAAAATTATCTCTTTTAATCCACCTACATCTGTAGTTATTATTGGCCGTCCACACGCACAGGCCTCGACAGCTGAAACTCCAAAACTTTCACTTAAGGATGGCAGACATACTATATCCATCTTGTTTATGTATTCAGGTACTTTTTCATTATCTATTTTACCTGTAAATGTAACCTTAGAATTTAAATTTAATTTCTTTACTAAAGACTCAAGCTCTAATTTTTGGGTACCATCTCCAACAATTAAAAGTCTTAAATCTTTGGTTCCGCTGTATTTACGTATAAGCTCTGAAAATCCCTCAATAAGATAATTTAACCCGTATATTTTTTCTAATCCCTTAATAACACCTATGGTAATATAACTACTATTTAGTATAGGTGTGTTACATTTAAATTTATCTAAATCTACACCAAAGGGGGTTACTACTATCTCTTTGTTGTAGTATTTTTTTGTTTCCTCAGTCATATTATAACTTGTAGAGCAAACTTTATCCGCTCCTTTTAATATATACTTAAGTAGCAATTCTTTAGCTTTATTATCTTTAGGGAACTCATACACATCGCTACCCCAAACAGATATTACAAATGGATGGAAATTGCACATTCTCCCATAAAGTCCATAGCTAGTAGCATAGTGACTGTGTAATATATCTGGATTAATGTCTTTTACTAATTTTTTAATTGATTTAATTAATAAAAAATAACTTAACTTATTTGTACCTATAGTTCTTAACACATGCAAATTTACATTGTTTTCATACACATAATCTGTTTCTCTCATAGAAATTATATGAATCTCATTACCAAGTCTCGCAAAATATTGAACCCATTTTCTTGTATGTATACTATGTGCATCTGCTAAAAAGCAAATTTTTCTCATAAATTTCCTCCTGTTCTTTTACACTATTTAAGTATAATTAAGAATCTTAGAAAGTTATCTTTAATTACTCATTCTTTATTGTTTCTAAAAGCTTCTCAGGAGAATTTACTATAATATTTATTATCCTCTCTGTTACTTTTCCATCCAACTTATAGAAATTTTCATGGATATACTTTTGCATGTCGTGGTTTAGTGTCACGTCACCTATATTTATTTTAATCATACACTCTAAAAGCTCATTTTCATCCTTAACTCCAAAGGATACCCCCTCTTTAACAAAACCACCAGCATCATTATATTTAGGGAGTAATATACATATAGAAGGTTTATTAATAAGTGCCGCTTCTACAACTACTGTAGAATGTACGCTTACTACCAAACCACTCCATTTAATTAATTCATACAAATCTCCATCCTTCATTATTTTACAGTTTTTAATGTGGAACTTTTCCACCATAACTTCATAAAATTCAAAATTCAAATCTACAGGATGAAGTTTTATAATTAATTCGTAATCTTCCTTCATTAAATTTATTGCCTTAAATAGCATTAAGGTAGCCGGTTCAAGTAAATCCCTAAAATATTGAGTGGCATAAAGTATTCTCAGTGTCCCATTTTTTTTAGACTTTTTCAAATATCCATTTTGAACTAAATTGTCTGTTCTTACTTGACCAACTACATTAACATTTTCTTTATTATATACATTTGTATGAGATATCAATAATTCTTTATACTTTTCCCCCCAGACAAATGTATTACGTGGCACCAACAAATCTTTATACTTTGAATTAATTATGTAAGTAGATGAGGTTTCATTTATTATTCCATGTTGCACAGCATAAGTATCTATATTCAACTTATTTCCTGCGACTATAAAGCACCTTCCCCTGTCGCCTTCTCCTGCTACTAAACATTTTTTATTTTTCAACTTTCTAATAATTTTTCCTGCCATTAATAGTTCATATAAATAGGAAAGATAACTCGTTCTTAAATCCTTCATCACAAATCCTAAAAGTATATTTTTAAGATCAAGTTCATTTAAGTGAAAATCTAACTTATCTAAATAAATTAAATTATCTACTAATAAATTATTATTTACATTTTTCTTGGCTTTAAGCCTTTTGTATAAAATAAATAATTCAAATGGCACAAAATTTTCATGACAATTTAGAGTCTTATCTATGATGTATTTATTGTTTAAGAGTTGAAAATTTAAAATATTATAAGTTTCTTTTAATTTATTTATAACTTTCCCTAATTGAGTATCGTAATAGCCATCGGTATTGCCTTTAACTAAGTTTAAACTTGAAGCATGTGAAATAATTAAAAATGGTTCTTTATGATTTCTCCTATTCGTTAAAAAGTTTTTAAATATAAATTTGCAGTAACTCCCTATTCCCCTAATAAACCGTTTAGTTAACTTGCCTTTACTTATAGCTTGAATGTTTTTTTTACTATAAATTCTCTCACATTTAAGGTTGAATACCTCTACACA
Source organism: Clostridium sp. CM036 (assembly GCF_055081135.1). Lineage (NCBI taxonomy): Bacteria > Bacillati > Bacillota > Clostridia > Eubacteriales > Clostridiaceae > Clostridium > Clostridium sp. CM036. The sequence goes on from NZ_CM143652.1 coordinate 935,966, forward strand.
AACCTTTTCCATAAAGTCATCATCTGTTTTTACTTGTATTTCTTCATTCGTTTTATACTTAGCATTTCTTATAACCATAATACAGAAAATCAAACCATTTAATTTTCTATAAATAGTGGGTCTACTAAAAATATATAATGGTATTTCATCATATAAATATAACTCTTCAAGCTTTAACCCATTAACCTTTTGATTTTCTAAATAAGTTAAATACTCAAAAGCTTCCTTTTCTGCGTTTATATTTCCTATATATTCAAATAAATCCACAACTTTTCTATCTATTATCAGTTCTTTTTTTTGTGCTGTATAGATTAATTTAACCATTAAATCATCTCCTGCGGAGCTGCAATATCAACGACTTCAGAAGGAGATTTGTACTCCCACTTATAGAAGTGGGACACTTTCCTTCTGAAATGTCGTTGAATCATCTCTTTTAACTTATTTTTGCATTAATTTTCCACTGATTTTTTTAATCTCATATCCTAATACAATTAATGTTGCTATTAATATTCCATATCTCAAAACCCAATTGTTTTTGACTATAAAAAATATTACACTGCTAAGTACTATGTATAAAATGCCATATGCAAAAGGTTTAAACGTATAAATTCTTACGTCTAATATGCGTAAAGATATATAATAATGATATAAAAATAATAAGATATACGATATTATTGTTGTCCATGCCCCTGCAACTGCGCCGTATCTTGGAATTAAAATATAATTTAATACACCATTTATTAAAGCTGCAATAAGGGTTCCTAGGGAAAGGAACTTTGTATTTTTAGTATAGAATTCAATATTAGCTGGTATACTGTATAGAAATTGAAAATAATATCCTATTATGATTAATGGAACGTAATCTAACCCTTTATAAAATTTTTTTGTACCCATTAGTTTTCCTATTTCAGGAGATATAAATATAAGTATAAACCCCATCACAGAAAATAACATAATATAATATTTAATTTTCAGCTTTATGTCATCATAATTTTTTTCTTTCATATTCTCATAAAACCACGGTACCCAAGCCTTATTACACGCCAACCATACAATATACATTATCATTCCAATTTTATATGCAAAGGTATATATTCCTGCAGCACTAGATCCTATCATACTATTTATCATAACCGTATCCACAGACTGCAAAATCACGCCTGATAAAAGATGTACAATTGCCGGTATAGATATGGCTAATCCATACTTCCAGTATTCAAAACTAATTAGTTTTTTGCCTTTTTTCATAGCAATTACATATAAAACTGTACCGTAAATTAAAGCTACAATAATTAAAGAACCAATCCTACCATAATACTTATCACTTTTAATATTACTTATGAGTATTATAGCCAGAATTGTGTTTATAATAGCACTACTTATTGATATAAGTAAATATTTCTTATATTTATATTCAGCATTTAATTTGGCATTAGAAAAATCCACGATAAATCCAAAAAAACCTTGAATAATAAGGAAGATGACTAATATAGAATTTAAATTTATAATAGAAGATATTTGCTTTTTAAACACAAATCCAATTATAAGCCACATAATAGCAAATAGTGTGACTAAAAAAAGTATAGATGAAGCATACTCATCATATCTTTCCTGAAAATCCACTTTGGCATTATTAACTGTAGCCAATAGCCCTAATGTAATTATAGTTGTAAAAACGGAAAGCCATGTGGTATATACCCCCGTTATTCCATAATCACTAGCACTAAGTAAACGCGTAAAAATAGGCATAGTTACAAAGGAAATGCCTTGAACAAAAAAGGTCCCTATAGTAAACCAAATTCCACTTCTCACCAATCTGCTTTTGTACAATTTCTTTATAAAATCTATATTCATATTATCTCCTATCCACCTTACCAATGTATCATAACCCTCCACTAAAGCGGCTTAATTAATGACTTTCGCCCTTAAATGCAAATAAATAACAGAGTTATTTATTGCATTCTTTTATTATTTCACATACCTTTGCAATGTCTTCTTTTTTAAGTCCAACAGAACTTGGAAGATTTATTCCACGCTGATAAAGCTCATTTGTAATACTTAAATCCCCATGTGTACAAGTTTTATATGGAATCATATCATGTATAGGCATAAAGAATGGTCTTGCCTCTACTTTTTCTTCATTAAATTTTTGTATAAGCGCGTCGCGAGTTATACCATACTTTTCTTCAACTAGGATTGAGTATAGCCAGAAACAATTTTCTACATTCTCTTTTTCTATCGGTAAGGTAATTCCTTTAATTTCACTTAATAGTTCATTGTAATATGCTGAATTTTGTCTTTTAATTTTTAAATATTCTTTAATATTTTCAAGTTGAGCCACTCCAAATGCAGCCAAAAGATTTGGCATTCTAAAATTATATCCTATTTCTGGATGATAGAACGCTTTATTTTCAGTAACTACTTTTGTTTGAGTGGATAAAAATTTCGCTCGTGCGCCATATTCTGAATTATTAGTTACAAGCATTCCACCTGCTCCAGTAGTTATAATTTTGTTCCCATTAAAACTAAAACAGCCTATATCCCCCATGGTACCTGTCATTCTGCCATTAAAAGTAGATCCTAATGATTCAGTTGCATCTTCTATAACAAATAGATTATGTTTTTTAGCTATTTGCATTACTCTATCCATATCTACAGGATGGCCATAAATATGTACTGGCATTATAGCCTTTGTTTTAGGTGTTATTAATTCCTCTATCTTTTCTGCATCCATGACAAAGGTATCTCTACATACATCTACAAATACAGGCTGTGCTCCTACGTATTTTATAGTGTTAACTGGAGATATAAAAGTTAAAGATGGAACTATAACTTCATCTGCGTATCCTATTCCAAGGGTTACTAACGCTAATTGAAGTGCTGATGTACCATTATTTGTGACAACTGCACTTTTGCTACCTACATATTCACTAAATTTTTCTTCAAATAAATTAACATAACTACCTACTGAAGATACCCAATTAGTATCTATACAGTCCTTAACATATTTAAGTTCATTTCCTCTAATTTCTGGTATACATAAAGGTATCATAACAAAACCCTCCCACTTTTTAAACATTCTTCTTTTGCTAAATATTATATATGTCTGTCTTAAAATGTTGCATATTATTTTTTATCCAATCTACTGTCGCTTCAAGACCTCTGTCTATAGTGTAATTAGGCTTCCAGAGCGTTAATTCCTTTATTTTAGTATTATCAGCCCATAATCTATTAACTTCGCTGTTTATAGGTCTTAACCTTTCATCATCGCAAATAATTTTTACATCCTTACCTATTATACTTATTATTTTTTTAACTGTTTCTCCTATAGTTATCTCGTGATTTGAACCAGCATTTATAACTTCACCATTAGTTTTTTCACTCTCTGCTATTTTTATGAATGCCTGGGCAGTGTCCAATACAAAGTTAAAGTCTCTAGTCGGAGTTAGGCTTCCAAGCTTGATTTCTGTTTTCCCTGCGAGTATCTGTGATATTATTGTTGGAATTACAGCCCTTGCAGATTGTCTTGGTCCATATGTATTAAACGGTCTAATAGTTGCTATAGGCATATTAAAACTTTTATAGTAACTTTCCGCCATTTTATCTGCTCCTATTTTTGATGCTGAATATGGAGATTGACCCTGCATTGGGTGTTTTTCATCAATTGGTACATAAAGTGCTGTTCCATAGGTTTCAGACGTTGATGTGTGTACAATCTTTTCTACCCCATATTCTCTGCAGGCTTCTAAAACGTTAGTAGTGCCTTCCACATTTGTTCTTACATAGGCCATAGGCGATAAATAAGAATACGGGATTGCAATGAGAGCCGCAAGATGAAACACTACCTCTTGTCCTTTAATAATTCTTTTCATTCCATCGTATTCTCTTATGTCTCCAGTAACAACTTTAATACTTTCTTTTACTGACTTATCAAAAGTATCAATCCATCCCCAGTTATTAAATGAATTATATTGAGCTAGGGCTGTAACATCTGCTCCAAGTTCCACCAATCTTTCTGTTAAATGGCTTCCTATAAAACCTTCTGCACCTGTAACTAAAACTTTTTTCCCTTGCCAGTTCATTTCATCTACTCCTTTCTTATAGTTTAAAATATTTGTTAATATCCGTGTTGGCCATTTTATAGTCTTCCATTCTACCTATATCTTTCCAGTATTCAGTTATCTCATAAATACCTGACGTGCAATTATTGTTAATTGCATCTTCTATTAAATCAGTCATATTATAGACTCCATCTTCCTGTATGTATTTTATAATTTCAGGATTAACAGCATATACTCCACCATTAATGTGAAATTTATATGTAGGCTTCTCTTCTACAGACTCTATAATCATATTATCAGTGACTAAGACTCCATAAGGAACGTTAATTTCATAATTTCTAACACCTACAGTTATATTAAAGTTATTATTCATATGATGATTTAAAAATTTTTCAAAATCAATTCCTGTTAATATATCTCCGTTTATAACTATGAAAGGTTTTGTAAACTTTTCTTTTACTAATGCTATTGAGCCTGCTGTGCCTAGTTTTTTAGTTTCTCTAATGTATTCTATGTTTACATCAAATTCTTTTCCATCTTTAAAGTGTTCCTCTATCATTTTCCCTTTGTAATTAAGAGAAATAATAAAGTTCGTAAACCCATATTCTTTAAATTGTTCTATTATAAGCTCCAAGATAGGTTTATCACCAACTGTTAGCATAGGTTTAGGTAGTGATTCAGTTAATGGTCTTAACCGGGTTCCCAAACCTCCTGCTAAAATAAAAACATAATTTTGCTTTTTATCATAAGATAATATGTCATCTAAAAAATATAAGTCTATGAGCTTTTTATTTTTATCAATAACAGGTACCTGCCTTATCTTTTTCTTAATCATATACTCTTTTGCTTTCTTTTTGCCATACTCTTCTGTAACAAATTTAAAATCCTTAAAATATGTATTCTCTATACCCTCATTTATACTGTGGCCTTTAAGTATAGCACGCCGTATATCCCCATCTGTAATAGTTCCCACTAATTCATTATTTCCATTTACAACTAAAGCTCCCCCTGTTAAGTTTTTATCTATAACCTTCATAGCTTCTTTTATAGTAGAATTCACTCCTATACAATAATCATCAATTGGAAATTTCATAACATCACCTACACTTTATAATTTTCGATGGAATTCCTACAGCAACTGCATTATCTGCTATATTTTCAATAACCACAGCTCCTGCTCCAATAATTACATTATTCCCTATATGCACTGATTGAATTATAGAACTTCCCATACCTATATGGGTGTTACACCCTATGCTAACTCCGCCAGCTAAACAAGCCTTAGGTGAAATATGTGTATTCCTTTGCAGCTTGCAATCATGTTCTATTACTGCACCGGTGTTTACTACGCAATTTTCTTCTATGTAAGCTCCTGGATTGATTATGGCTCCAGGCATTATACAAGTTCCTCCTGCAACATTTGCATAAGGTGAAACCATTGCATCCTTATGTATAAGTACCGGTATGTTAAACCCTATAGCTTTTAAATTATTATATATATTTTCGCGAGTTAAAATGTTTTGGAGTGCACCAACACATACAAATGCATTTTTTACACCAGTATTATATAATTCTTCTAAAATGCTATCATCGCCTATTATAGGTATATCTAATACAAATTTATCGTAGTTATAATCTTTATCAGTTACCCCCACAATATTATATCTAGAAGCACTTTTTATAATGTCTATAATAACCTTGCAATGGCCACCTGCACCTACAAGTACGATTTTCTCCATAATCTCACCCCTAACTATCAACTAATACGTTATCCTTTTTTGTATAAGTTCCCTATCTATCTTTATCTCACTTAAAATTTGTGCTATTTTACCACTTGCATTCCCATCACCATAAGGGTTTGTGCAGTTTTCTAATTGCTTCTTAAAGTTCTCATCGTCTATTGATTTTTTAACGCCTGCTTTTACAGCTTCCTTTCCATAAGGTACGTCTATTATATTGAGGGCTCTTAGTCTTCCGTCCTGCCTTGACCCTATGTTTACTACAGGCAGTTTAAAGCTAGGTGCTTCAATTATACCTGACGATGAATTTCCTATCATTACCTGAGCTATACTTAAAAAACTTAGGTATTCTACTTGACTTAAATTTCTAAATACTTTTAAAAATGGATATTTAGCGCTATACTCCTCAATAACCCTTATAATTTCGCTTCCTCCATTATCACTGTTAGGATATGAAACTATAGTTTGATATCCAAGTTCTACAACCGCATCTAAAGTTTCTCTTACTTGCCATTCCACCATGTCCCTTTCTGTAGTTACTGGGTGCTGAGTCATTAAAAATATCTTATCATCTTTTAATTTAAATTTTTCTAGTATTTCTTCCCTTGATAAATATTTTGCTTTCGCAATATAATCAAGTCCCGGCGCTCCTACTACAAAAATATTTTTTTCCTTCTCCCCTAATTTAATTATTCTTTGCATGCTGTCCTCATTTGCTGGAAAGTGAATATGAGAAAGTTTAGTTATAGCGTGCCTTACAGACTCATCTACTGTTCCCGTTACTTCTCCTCCATGAATATGAGCCACAGGAATATTCATATGGATAGCTACAGTTGCTGCCGCTAGCATTTCTCCTCTATCACCTAGTATTAGTACTAGGTCCGGTTTTATTTTATCAAAGCTTTGAGCCATACCTATAATTGAAAGTCCTATAGATTTAGCCATTGCCGCCCCTGTATCAGAAGCTAAAACAGTTTCAAATTTATCTGATACTACAAAGCCATCTTTTTCTATTTCATTTATAGTCATGCCAAATTCAGGACATAAATGCATTCCACAAACGATAAGCTTAAGATCCAATTCCTCATGTTTTTCAATTTCTTTAAGAACATGATAAAATATACCATAATCTGCTCTCGTACCTGTTATAACTGCTATTTTTCTTTTCATATTTAATCTCCCATTCTATAAGTGCATGTTCTATGTACTCATGTTCCATGTGCTCGAAATAATTTAGCTAATTTTTATTCCACCATATTTAAGGCTATTTGTTCGTCAATTTTTATATCTCTATTAGTTTTTCGCCCAACAATATCAATGTAGAATTTAGGCGAAAGTCCGTTTCCTGGTCTTTTGTAATCTAAGTCCGAGAATCTTATACTCTCCCCTGCTTTTATATATCTAACTGCGACTATACTTTTTCTAGCTGCCTTCATGGTATCAACTTCACTAAAATTATACATTTTAATTCCAGTTCCGAGTGCTATTTCTACATCTCTAATCGCTTTAACCATCTCTTTTAGCTCTATTGGATTCAGAGAAGCTTTATGATCTGGCCCTTCCATACTTTTGTCCATTGTAAAATGCTTTTCTATTATATTTGCTCCCATAGCCACTGCTGCAATAGGCACTGTTATTCCTTCAGTGTGATCGGAATATCCAGACACAATTTCAAAAGATTTTTTTATGGTATTCATTGCATTCAAGTTAACACTTTCTAATTTAGCTGGATAATTTGAAGTACAGTGAAGCACTGCTATTTCTTTATTACCCAGGAAATTTATTACATTTATTGTTTCTTCGATTTCTGAAAGTGTCGCCATGCCAGAAGATAAAATTATAGGTTTATTAAATCTTGCTATATGTTCTAAAAATGGAATATTAGTTAAGTCTCCCGAACTAATCTTAAAAGCCTCCACGCCTATAGACGCTAAAAAATCAGCGCTTTCAAAATCAAAAGGTGTAGATAAAAACATAATTTCCTTATGTATACAGTATTCTTGTATTTCTATAAAACTTTCGTGCGATAGTTCTAGTTTCTTTAACATATTAAACTGTGAGTCAATTTTTCCTATGTTGTCCTTTTGATATTCAGCCATTTCTGCATATCCAGTAACTAATTTTTCTGTAATAAATGTTTGAAATTTTATGGCATCGGCCCCTGCAAATACAGCTTTATCTACCATCTCTTTTGCTATTTTTATGTCTCCATTATGATTAACCCCAGCCTCTGCTATAATAAAAGTTGAATTTCCATCGCCTATAGCCTTATTTCCTATCTTAAACATGAATACTCGTATCTATTATCATCTCTACAATTCTTGCATCGAGCATCGTGTCAATATCTATAGAGCTTTCCTTGTTCATTACATAAGGGATTGTGTTTTCATCAACAAATTTTTTTTTGTTAACTAACATATCATTTGAATTTATATATAGTGCACCATTAAATATATAAAAAGCAGGTAAGTCTTGCCTTCTGATATTTGTTCCTTCAAAACTTATAACTTCTTTTAGCTTTTCATTTTCTATGCTTCTCATAAGTACAGGATTTTCATAGGCTTCACATACACTTACTAAAGAGGTACTATTACTCTCAATAAGCTTTTCTATAGATTCATCCAGGTGCTTAAACGTTCTTAATGGAGATGTGGGTTGCAATAATATTACGTAATCAAAACTTATATTATTTTTTTTGTAAAAATCTATTGAATGTATAACTACGTCTATGGATTTTGAAGTATCATTTGATAGTTCTTCTGGTCTTAAAAAAGGTACCTTAGCCCCATATTGCTGTGCTATAACCTTAATAACCTCACTATCTGTTGATACAATTAATTCATCTATATATTTAGATTTTTTTCCTGATTCAATTGTATAAGCTATAAGTGGTTTACCACTTATAGCCATAATATTTTTATTTGGTATACCTTTCGAACCACCTCTTGCTGGAATAATAGCTAGAAACTTCTTATTCTTATACATAATTATCACCTTTTGCTTCCTTTTATTGATTTTTAAGCAATTGATCCTCTGGTACAGATCGAAGCACTTTAGCTGGATTACCAACTACGATTTTACCTGCTTCCACGTCTTTTGTGACCACACTACCTGCTGCCACAAAACCATCTTCATGTATAACAATACCTGGCAGGATAACTGCTCCTGCTCCAATTCTACCACCTTTTTTTATAGTTACCCCTTTGAACTTTCCAAATCTTTCTTTTGATCTGCCTGCATAATTATCATTAGAGGTTGTAACACATGGCGCAATAAATACATAATCCTCAACTTCTGAATAAGCTGTTAAATATACATTAGTCTGTATTTTGCAATTAGAACCAACCTTACAGAAATTTTCAATAGTTGCTGCGCGGCCGATAATTGTTTTTGAACCTACAATTACATTTTCTCTTATTACAGCAGTGTCAGCAATAAGTGTTTTTTCTGCAATTGCGCATCCACAATAAATAATCACTCCTGCCCCTATAATGCAACCTTCACTTATTTCAGCTGGAAGCAATTTTTCCTCACTTTTGAATATACTGTTTACTGATCTCATAGGTTGTTTACCTATTACCGTATTATCATCTATTCTAACATTATCTGCTATAACAGTTCCTATGTGAATAACTACATTACTTCCTATAATACAATTTTCACCTATTACTACATTATCTTCTACTACCACAAAATGTCCCATTGTTACATTATTGCCAATTTTGCTTTTTTCTGAAACATAATTCATAAAAATACCCTCTTTTCATATAATATCTTCAAAATTATTTTTTCATTTCGAGTGTTGAGAAATCCCCCATTGGAAATTTAACTGGGAGACCTGTAAGTCTTGATTTATAAGCTGCAAGTATAATAGACATACCTTTTTTTCCTTCTTCGCCATTTATAAGCGGTTCTCTATGCATATTTATAGCATCTATCATATCTTTAAATAAGGGGGTATGTCCGAAGCCATATACTGAATCTGGATTTCCCTTTTGCTGCGTTAATATTTCCTGCTCAGTATCCTTATTATCAGCAAATCTCCAAGTTTCTATTGAATTAACTGCAATGCCTCCGATAGAAACAGTACCAGTTTCACCAAAAATGCTCAATGTTTCTTCCAAGTTTTTAGGATATACACAAGCCGATCCTTCAACTATACCTATAGCTCCATTTATAAATCTTATAATTATTGCTCCAAAATCCTCACCTTCTATATCTCGAAGGAAAGTACCACACTGAGCATAAACCGTATCTATTTCTCCACCCATCATCCATTGTAATAAATCAATATTGTGAATACATTGATTCATTAAAGTACCACCATCCAGGCTCCACGTTCCTCTCCAAGGTGCTTGCGTGTAATATTCCATATTTCTATTCCAAAGAATTCTCGCTGTTCCATTAACTAATTTTCCAAACCTGTTTTTGTCGACTGCAGCTCTAAGTTTTCTTATTGGCTCATTAAACCTATTTTGGTGACTAACACAAAGCTTTACATTATTTTCTCTTGAGCATTTAATCATTCTATCAGCATCTTGAATAGATAATGCCATTGGTTTTTCAACAATTACATGTTTCCCACTATTCATGCAATATATAGCTATTTCTGGATGATACCCACTTTCAGTAGCTATAGAAACCATATCAATATCAGTTTTCTCAAGCATTTCTTTATAATCTATATAAACTTTTACATCTGAATTTTCACCTATTGCTTCTATATACTCATCTCTTTTGGAATTAGCATTAACTTCTAACACATCGCAAACTGCTACAAGTTCAACTTCTGTTTTATTTTGTGTTATAGCCTCCACGTGTTTGTATGCTATTCTTCCACATCCTATTATTGCAATTTTTAATTTTTTCATTTAAACCCCTCCTTGCAATTACTCTTAAAGGTGCCTTCCTAGGATTTTGGCATGCAATATTATAAAATATTTTACAATGCTTGCATGCATTATTTAGAGTTTATTTATCTTTTCTCTATTATTTACAACATGCTTTGTAGCATTTCTAGTATCATATAGTAAGCTAGCTTCTTCCACAATTTTTTCATAATTATAACCACTATGATCTGTGGTTATTACTACTATATCCGCATTTTTTATTTCATATTCCCAAGTTACAGATACATATTCTTTACCCTTGTGTGTGAATTTTTTAATAAATGGATCATTTATAATTATATCCGCACCATTTTTTTCTAATTGATCAATAACCTTTAATGTTGGTGATTCTCTCACATCATCTATGTCTTTCTTGTAAGCTACACCCATAAGGAGAACTTTTGCTCCGTTTAGTGCCTTTTTATTACCATTTAAAAGTTTCATAACATTTTCAAGCACAAATTCAGGCATATAATCGTTAATTATACCCGACGCTTCTATTAATTTTGTATGATAATCATACTCTTTTGCTTTCCACTCTAGATAGAATGGATCAAGTGGTATACAGTGTCCACCAATCCCTGGGCCTGGGTAGAATGGCATAAATCCATAAGGCTTAGTTTTAGCTGCATCTATTACTTCCCAAACATCTATATTCATCCTTTTACACAGAATAGCCATTTCATTAGCTAGTGCTATATTTACATTTCTAAAAGTATTTTCAAGAATTTTTTCCATTTCAGCCACTGCTGGAGAAGACACTTCCAATATTTCTCCCTCTAGTACACTTCTGTACAACATTCCTGCTACTTCAGTACAATTAGGAGTACATCCTCCAACTACCTTTGGGGTGTTTTTTGTATTAAACTGCTTATTCCCTGGATCAACTCTCTCTGGAGAAAATGCCAAGAAAAAATCTACTCCACATTTTAAACCTGATTCTTCAAGTATTGGTTTTAGTACTTCCTGCGTTGTTCCTGGGTATGTAGTGCTTTCGAGTACTACTAACATCCCCCTATGTAAATACTTAGCTACACTTCTAGTTGATTCCACTACATATGATAAATCCGGTTGCTTATATAAATCTAGTGGCGTAGGGACTGCAATACACACTGTATCAACATCCTTAACAAAGCTAAAGTCTGTGGTAGCTTTAAGTTTTCCTTCTTGTACTAATCTAAGTAAATCTGAATCTACAATATCACCAATGTAATTGTGTCCCTCATTTACCATTTGAACCTTTTGATCTTGAACATCAAACCCTATTACTTCATATCCTACTTTAGCCTTTTCTACAGCTAATGGCAATCCCACATAACCCAAGCCTACTACACCAAGTTTAGCTGTTTTATTTTTCAATTTTAATAATAACTCCTCTTTAAATTGAAACATTTTGTTACCTCCTATAGCCTTAGATCATATAATTTTGACAAATCTTTTATCAACAGCTTCATGGCTACATTTTACCACATTATAAGTTCCTACCCAAAACCTCTCAATATATTTTTTATACTAGCATATAATATTTTACCCCAAATATTTCTATTTGTTCAATCTATGGGAGTTTATTAACTATTTATTTAAAATTTCTTAAAAATCAAGTAATCTATTTTCTAATAAATTTACTTGGTTCATCCCCAATACTGAGCGCACCAAATAAAAAAAAGCCAGTTTCACTTGGCTTTTTACTAATACTCTCTGTTATAAATTATTACTACATTTATTATAAATTTCTTTAAAGGTATCGTTATCCTTAATAGTTAGGAGATATTTCATAAATGCTTCTTTAAGATCATCTCTTTTAAGTGCATATTCTACATTTGCTTCTAAAAATCCTTCTTTATCCCCTACATCATATCTTCTGCCATCAAAATTATAAGCATACATATTTTCCTCTGCTATTAAAGTTTTTAAAGCATCTGTAAGTTGAATTTCCCCACCCTTACCAGGCTTTGTATTTTCTAAAATATCAAATATTCTAGGTGTTATAATATATCTTCCGAGTATTGCTATGTTTGATGGTGCTTCGGATGCGTTAGGCTTTTCAATAACATCTTCAACCTTATAAACTCTATCTTCTACTGAAGTTCCCTTTACTATGCCATATTTGCTAACTTCACTTAAAGGAACCTTTTGAACTCCTAAAATTGAAGTTTCATATTTGCCGTAGCAATCTATGAGTTGTTTTAAACAAGGTACTTCACTATCCACCACATCATCGCCCAACATTACAGCAAAAGGTTCGTTCCCCACAAAGGTTTTTGCACAACCTATAGCATGACCTAGTCCTTTAGGTTCTTTCTGACGTATGTAATAAATGTTTGCCATATTAGATATATCCCTAACCATTGTTAAGGTATCTTCCTTACCGTTCTTCTCTAATTGTTGTTCAAGTTCAATCGACTTATCAAAATGATCTTCGATTGCTCTTTTATTTCTTCCTGTTATAATTAATATTTCCTCAATCCCAGACGCAACCGCTTCCTCTATAATATACTGTATTGTTGGTTTATCAACAATTGGTAACATCTCTTTTGGTTGTGCCTTTGTTGCTGGCAAAAATCTTGTACCAAGCCCCGCTGCTGGAATTATAGCTTTTTTTACTCTCATAGTGTTTCTCCCCTCAAATAATGCATTTCTATATTTCAACCTTATTTCTCAAAATTCATTTGATAAAACTTAAAAATGAAATCTTGCCTTTTTCTTTTTTAAGTTTTATTTCTAAGACTTCCAATGAGGAAACATTATTAATAATGTTAGTTTGATTTTCAGCAATCCAGTTATATACAGCTTGATTTTTATGTTTTATAATTGCATAAGCTTCTTTTATCTTCGTTTTTCTGCTCGTAATATTATGTCCGTCACTACCCACCAAATGTATCATGTTCCTTTTTACAAATTCTTCAGCTGTTTTTTTAACTTCCTTACCATAATCACCTAATAAACTACCAGAATTTATTTGCATCAATACCCCTTGGTTAATTAAATTAATAACTAAATCATAATTTTTCATAATCCTAAGATTTCTCTCTGGATGTGCTAAAATGGGTTTTGCCCCAAGTAACATTAACTCATAAAATACATCTTCAGTGTACAGAGGAAACTGCCCCATAGGAAGCTCAATAAGTAGATATTCCGAGTCGTTAATTCCCCAAATCTTCTTTTCTTTATAGAGTTTTGGCAAATCGGGGTGCATATAAATTTCTAGTCCAGATAAAATCTTAATATTAAGATTTTCTTCCCTAGAGGCTAAAACTAATCTATCTATTTTTTCAATATATTCCTCGTGACTAAATTCAAATTCTTCAGTTATAAAATGAGGAGTAGCACAAATATATTCTACACCTTCACTATCTGCTGTTTTCAACATTTCTATGGACATGTCTAAGTTTTTTGATCCATCGTCAATAGCATATATTATATGACTATGAAAATCTATCATAAATTTACACCTTTTAAACCTTTAGTTTTCATTTCCATAATAGCCCTTATAATATTTTCCATAATAACCGCTTACAGATTGAGGAACTTTATTAAATACAACTCCCAGTATCTTTCCACCAACCTTATCAATCAATTGTTTCGCATCTACCAATGCTTTTTTTTGAGCCTCACCATATGAAGCTACAAAAATCACGCCATCTACTATTGTAGATATAATTTGTGCATCCGTTACCGCAAGAACTGGTGGTGCATCAATAAGAACTAAATCAAATTCACTTTTTAGCACTTCAATAAAGTCCCGCATTTTTTTACTTCCTAATAATTCTGCTGGATTTGGGGGCACCGGACCACTAGTTAGTATAAAAAGATTATTAACAGTTGACTTAACAACACATTCCTCTTTTTTCACACCTTGAACTAATATATTTGTTAATCCTACAGAATTGGTAATTCCCATTTTCTTGTGGATTGAAGGTTTTCTAAAATCACAATCTACAAGAATAACACTTTTACCACTTTCAGCCATAGTTATAGCTAAATTTGACATTACTGTACTTTTACCTTCTCCAACGCCAGATGAAGTAACTACTATGGATTTATATTCTTTATCCAAGGAAGAGAATTGAATATTTGTTCTTAATGTTCTAAAAGCTTCTGCCGTTCTAGATTTTGGATTTCTTAATGTTACTAATTTTTTTAACATATTCTCACCCTCCTATTTTTTATCTTGAGTTAAAGGAATAATACCTATAACTGGTAACCCAGTTAATTTTTCTATGTCCTCTTGGCTTTTTACAGTGTTATCTAAGTACTCCAATAAAAATGCTATTCCAAGCGAAACCATTAGTCCAATAAAAAATGCAATTGCTATGTTTAACTTTGAATTTGGACTATCTGGTCTTGTAGGTTGTAGTGCTTCATCTAAAAGTTGTACATTATCCACTTTTTTGACATCGTTACTTATGTATTTTAATGACTTCGCTAACTGATTAGCAATGTTCATAGCTTCTTTGGGATCCTTAGATTTAACTGTTATCGTTAAAAATTCAGTATCTCCTTTAGGTGCTACTGATATCATTCCTTGAAGCTGATTAGGCTCTATATTTAACTTAAGTGCTTTAATGACATGTTCTGAAACTTTTCGTGATTTAGAAAATTCACTATAAGTTTTGACTAATTTTTGATACATAATTACATCATTATAACTATCCTGCGGCGCCGCAGATTTACTTTCTGGTTTTCCAATTATTACTGATATATCAGATTTATAACTAGGTGTAATAACAAAATAGCTTAAAACCCCACTAAGCACCGTTGCTCCTATTGTTACTAAAATTACTAATAGTAACCTCTTTTTTATAATATTAAAATACTCCACTAACTCCATTATTTACCCTCCGCCAATTGATTTTCTAGTTGCATTACAATTTCATCTTGTGGATCTATTTTTTTAGCCATATCTAAATGTATTCTCGCCTGCGCAAAGTTTTCAACATTTAAATAACACATAACAAGATTTGTACATATCTCTATAGACTTTGTAACCTCAAATGCTTTCCTAAAATATTGAATAGCTGCTTCGTAATTTTCAAGACAAGCATAGTTAATACCAAATTCATTTACTACCTCTATCAAATCGTTGTCAATTGCTTGTGCTTCGTTTAAATAGTATATAGCCTTCTCATAATTTTGTAAATTCCTGTATGCTACAGCAGTGTGATAATATATATCTGCTCTATCTCCTAATTGTTCCATTAAAGGAATAAAAATTTCAAGTGCACCTTTAGGGTCATTAGATACTAAATCTTTCGCTTTTTGAAAATTTGTTATGGTTTCCAAATCGTTTTTAAGTTCAATAACCGCTTCCGTTTGTTCTCCACCATTTATAGTATAATTGCTTATTGCTATTAATGCTAATTCATGTTTACTTTCACTATTTAAAACTAGCGCCTCATATAAATATGGATTACTGTAATTAGTGATTTGTTTAGCTTTTTCTACAAGTTTTAGTTGCTCATCCTTGAATATACTATTTGTAGCTCTTAATTTATCAACTAACAAAAAAATCTTATCGTAATTATCTTTATTTTCTTCTATAGTTAACAATCCTTTTAAGAAGATAAATGCTTCTTCGTACTTTTCATTCTGAATTTCTTTAAATATCACGCCCTTAATAAATCCTATTGAATTTGGAATAGTATTTATAATTTGTTTATACTCTTTATTGTATTTAAAAAGTTCATCTGCTCCTAAAACATAGAACATCCCTTCTATAAATAGATTAACTGGTATATTATCGAAATCTTCTTTATTCTTTACTTTTTGGATTATCTCATTAGTTCTCACTGGGAAATATATGTCCTCCAAAATCACAAAATCATTAATTTTGCTGTCTTTTTTTATTTCTAGAAAAAGAAGAACTGATAATTTTTCAGAAAAATATGTTTTAATATCCATGATTACACCTTCCTACTGGTTTAAAAATTTATGCTACAAATGTTACTATTAATAATAATAGTATACTGAGGTTGTTTTGTAAACCATATAAAATCATAAAAATGAAAATTATGGTTTTTTATGCATTTAATAACTACCTACGATACGTTTTTAATTTATGCCTGCTTCATCAAATATTGACATAACATTTTCTTTTAGCTCAGTTATTTTTTTATATGTATTCTCTAATGAATTCCCTTTAACAGATAAATAAATTTTCATTTTTGGTTCAGTTCCAGAAGGCCTAACTACAAACCAAGAACCATCCTCTAAGACAAACTTTAATACATTTGATTTTGGCAATTTAATTATTTTTTCTTTATTTGTGATTAAATCCACTTCTAAACCAGCTCTATAATCCATTTTTTTTATAATTCTGTTATTACCTATTAAGCCATTCATTGAATGTCTTAAATGTTCTATTATATTACCTATTTTTTCTGCGCCATCTTTTCCTGCAAGTTCTATTGAAACTAAACCTTCCTCGTAGTATCCATGTTCTTTATAAATATCCATCAAAGCATCATACAAACTCATGCCTTTGTTTTTATAGTAGAGTGTCATTTCACAAATTAGCATTGCAGCTATTACTGCATCTTTATCACGCACAAAATTTCCTGCTAAATAACCAAAGCTTTCTTCAAAACCAAATATAAATTCTTTTTCACCCGCATTTTCAAACTCTTTAATTTTTTCTCCAATATATTTAAATCCTGTGAGTACATCTAACACTTCAACATTATATTTTTTCCCAATACTCTCTACCATATTTGTAGTAACAATAGTTTTTATTACTACGCCATTTTTAGACAACCCATTAGTTTCACTTAATGAATTTAAAATATAATTACTTAATAATACACCTGTCTGATTTCCTGTAAGAACCTTATACTTTCCTTCTTTGTCTTTAACTACTACTCCAATCCTATCGCAGTCAGGGTCCGTACCAAAAATAATGTCAGGATTAATGTCTTTTGCCATAATAAGCGCCAATTCAAATACCTTTGGTTCTTCTGGATTAGGATATGGCGCCGTAGGGAAATTCCCATCTGGCATTTCCTGCTCTTTTACAACAAATACATTATCATATCCTAATTCTTTTAAAACTCTCCTCACAGGTACGTTTCCAGATCCATGAATAGGAGTATAAATTATTTTTAAATCCTTGGCACATTCCTTAACTAGGTCTTTTCTCATAGTTAAATTTTTAACCTTATCAATGTATGATAAATAAAGATTTTCTCCAATTATTGTTAACATTCCATTGGTTTTAGCTTTATGAAACTCCATAGTTTTAACCTTAGAAAAATCTTTTATGCTAGCTGCACAATTTATAATTTGGCTTGCAGCTTCATCAGTGACTTGTCCACCATCATCTCCATAAACCTTATATCCATTGTACTCTTTAGGATTATGTGATGCTGTAATAACAATACCGGCTTTACTTTTTAGTGCGCGTACAGCATAAGATAAAATTGGAGTTGGTGTTAATTGTTCAAATAAATTAACGAAAATACCATTCCCACAAAGAGTTTCTGCAGCAGCTATTGCAAATTCCTTAGACATATTTCTTGAATCATACGCTATGCTAACTGATATATTCCCCTTATATCTTGAGTTCAAATAATCTGCTAACCCTTGAGTAGCTTTACCTATGGTATGTATATTCATTCTGTTTGTTCCTGCTCCAATTACACCTCTTAATCCCCCTGTACCAAACTCTAAATCCTTATAAAATCTATCTTCAATTTCTTTTTCATCTACTAATTGCTCTAGCTCTTTCTTTAATTTCAAGTCTATCAAATTAGAATTAATCCAACTTTTATATTTTTCTTTGTACATTTTATATTACCCTCCTTATATTCCCCTGAGGAAGCAAACAATTATTATCTTCCTTTCTATTCCTCCTAATCTATCTTTAGTCTATTATATTATACTATCAATGCATTACAAATAAAAGGCATTTTTTACAAATAACCCACTTTTTCATGTTTTCAATTACTGTATTTCTACTAAAAAGCTTAATTGCCTAGCATTTACGACATGATTATCTTTTATTTGAAGATTATAATTGCATTTATATATCTAATCATTTATAATTATAAATTGGCTGAATGAATATACTATAAAGAACAGTTTTAAAAATTTGGAACATTTAAATAAATAGACTAGGATATAATAGTCTAACATACTGACTCGTTATTTATTTAAATGTTTTCTAATATAAATTCTTTTGAAAGGGGTGTATAGATTGTATAGATTAAATCAAAATGAAACTCCACTATTTGATGCTCTAATGGAATATGTAGACAGAGAAACCTTACCTTTTCACGTACCTGGGCATAAAAAAGGAATAGGCGCTGATGAACAATTTAGAAATTTTATGGGGGAAAACCCTTTTAAAATTGACGTTACGGTTTTTAAACTTGTTGATAGTTTTCACCACCCAACTGGACCTATCAAAAAGGCACAAGAATTAGCAGCGGATGCTTATGGTGCTGATGCATCATTTTTCTCAGTACACGGAACTTCTGGCGCTATTCAAGCTATGATTATGTCTGTAGTTGGATCAGGTGATAAAATCATTGTACCTAGAAATGTACATAAATCCATAACTGGTGGTATCATTTTATCAGGTGCAGTTCCAGTTTATATGCAACCAGAACTAGATAAAAAAATAGGTGTTGCTCATGGAGTTTCCCCAGAAACAGTGGAAGAAACCTTAAAGAATAATCCTGATGCAAAAGCTGTACTTATAATTAACCCAACATATTATGGAGTTTCCACTGATATTAAGAAAATTGCAGATATTGTTCATGAATACGATATTCCTTTTATAGTTGATGAAGCTCATGGCCCTCATCTTAATTTTAATAGCAAATTACCAATGTCAGCAATGGAAGCTGGTGCAGACATCTGTGCTCAAAGCACTCATAAAATTATAGGTTCATTAACTCAAAGTTCAATGCTACATGTTAATTCAAAGCGTGTTAACCCCGCTAGAGTTAAACAACTAATAAACCTAATGCACACAACGTCACCTTCCTACATTCTAATGGCATCACTGGATTGTGCTAGGAGACAAATTGCATTAGAGGGCACTCAGCTTTTAGAAAAAACTATTGATTTATGTAATTATGTAAGAAATGAAGTAAATAAAATCCCAGGATTTTATTGTTTTGGCGAAGAGGTTTTAGATGGTTTTGGTGCTTACGCTTTTGATCCAACTAAAATAACAATAACTTGTAGAGATTTAGGAATAACTGGTTATGACTTGGATATGATTTTATCTAACAAATATCATATCCAAATGGAATTATCTGATCTTTATAACATATTAGCCGTTGGTTCGTATGGAGATACAAAAGATGGAATGGAGCAATTACTTCAAGCTTTAGTAGAAATAAGCAATGAGTACTATGGCAAAGGCACAATAAAATCTGATTTTATTGATATTCCTAGTATTCCAGAGCAAGTTCAAATTCCACGCGAGGCTTTCAACAGCGTAAACACTGCTGTTGAAATCAAAAATAGTGTTGGTATGATAAGCGGAGAATTCTTGATGGCTTATCCACCTGGCATTCCAGTACTTTGCCCCGGTGAGAGAATAACTCAAGAAATCGTAGATTATGTTGAAAAATTGAAAAACACTGGATTATATGTTCAAGGAACTGAAGACCCTGAAGTTGAATATATAAAAGTTGTTAGAGAAGAAGATGCTGTTTATATAACTGTTGAATAGAAGAAAAAGAACTCCTGATTTAGGAGTTCTTTTTTCTTCTATTCAATTTTACTCTATAATCAACATTTGCTTTTTCAATAGTTCCTAAATACTTGAAATATTCAGTGTCTTGCATTTCACTTATTTTTTCACAGGTATTAACTGTTTTAATAAAATACTCCATAACATGAATTATCTTTTTTAAGGGTTCAGCTAATTTTTGATTAAGCCTAATGGACATTTGTTTTCTCTTATTTTCGGAAATTCTTTTAATATTTTCATAGCATTCGCTTGCAGAATATACCAATCTTATCTTTTGTAAATTTATGCTTAAGGCATCTCTGTATGTTGGCAATAATTCTTCCAACATATGTTCATTAAAATATTTTTTCTCCTCTTTAAATTCCTGAGATTTATCTATAAGTTGTTTTAAAGTTTCATTATTCTTTTTTCTAATATCAGGCAATTGAGTAACAATTTGTTTTACCTGCTCTGAGTCCACAACTCCTTCTTTAGTTAATAACTCTAAACCCTTAGCCACTAATTTATACTCTTTCTTATCCTTTTCAACTGTAGATTCATCTTGAAATGAATTTACTATGCATGCTCTGTTTTCTGTATTATAAAATATTTCTGAAAAATAAGCTAATTTCGCTAGTCTTTCTTGTAAAAATTTTTCAGTAGCAAATTCATTTTTTTCATTAATATAAAGATATCCCAAATTTTCTTTACGAAAATTTCCGAACAATTTCTTAGAAAATACAATCTCTCTATATAATATATTATTATATTCTAAAGGGGTAGAGATCCTAACTACTTCACCTTTCTTTGTATATTGCTTTATATGCTCTAATATTTCTTTAGATGCTAGTATGTATATTGGCATTTTTATTCCTCCTTTGTTTTCTCATTTACGATTCTAAGGCTTTTACAAATGTTTTTGCCAATTTAACGACATTTCAGAAGGAAAGTCTCCTACTTCTATAAGTGGGAGTATAAATCTCCTTCTGAAGTTGTAGATGCATCTTCCTCGAAGCTGTGAAGCTCTGCAGGAGATGATTTAATCTACTAAAAGGAGTAGAGAATTAAAAAGATCACAATATTTCAGTGACCTTTTAATAAATTTAATATAAAATTCTATTATTAACATTTTGTATAGATTTACACCCTGTAAGCACCATAGCTGATTTTAATTCACCTCTAAGGTAATCAATATAAGATTTTACGCCTTCAGCCTTGCCTCCAAATGATGCGGTTACAAATGGCCTCCCAATAAGTACCGCGTCTGCACCTAGTGCTAGCATTTTAAGTATATCTGCTCCACTTCGAACTCCACCATCAGCTAAAATAATTACTTTACCCTTAACTTCCTTCGCAATTTCCGTAAGAACATCTGCTACACCCGGGGTTTGGTCTAATACTCTCCCACCATGATTTGACACTACAATTGCGGATACCCCTGCATCCACCGCAAGTTTTGCTTCGTCTGCTGTCATTATTCCTTTTAAAATAAATGGAAGCTTCGTTGATTCAACAATTTCTTTAATCTCTTCTACGGTTTTAGGCATAACTGGTTTGCCATGAAGTGCTAACGTAATAAGACCGCAAGCATCTATATCCATACCTATAGCAAATGCGCCTGCTTTTTCTGCTAATTTAATTTTTTCTATAACGTTTGCATTTTCCCAAGGTTTTATTATTGCAATGCCGTTTCCACCCTGTTTTTCTAATTCACAAAGATTAGTTGTAAAAAAAGAATCTACAGCAGTATCTCCCACCATTGGGATTATACCACCCTTAAGGCATCCACTAATAACCCAAGATATATATTCTTCTTCACTAAATTTACCACCCATGTTTAAAGTAGTTCCAGATACGGGAGCTGCAAATACAGGTATATCCATTTTTATTCCAAATAATTCTATAGAAGTATCTGGATTTTTTGCATCATGTATAGTTCTCATATTAAGTTTATAAGCTGCCAGTGACTCTATATTAATTTTAAAAGCATCCCCTGTTCCTTTTCCGCCCATTCCAGGTACCTCTCCAGCACAAGCTACTCCATTACATATAGGACAAACTCTACAGCTTTTGTTTAAATTCCCTCTAGCATCTTTTAAAACATCTTTATAATTCATTTTATTTCCCCCTTAGTTATAATCTAAATCATCTAGATTTTCTTCTGTAAAAACTTTTATACCCCTGGATAATAATAACTCCGCAGTAACTCCATTACCTTTTTTTTTGGTTCCACTAAAAGTTCCATCGTATATTTGGGGAGTTCCACAAGAAGGACTTCGTGCTTTTAAAATAGCAATACTAGCTCCAACGTTTTGTGCAATTTCAAGAGTTTCATAAGCCCCTTTTATAAACTTTGCAGTTACATCATCATCCTCTGGCCCAAGAATTCTAGCTTTACCTTCTAGCACATCTCTACCATTCCCGTTTACAATTTCATGAGGAGCCCTAGGGGTTTCTTGTCCCCCTAACTGTTCTGGGCAAACAGGCATAACTTTTCCTTCTTTCAATAGTTTAAGCACCCTTAAATCTAAATTATTGCCACCATTATATTTACAATTAACTCCACATAAACAAGCACTTGCAATAATCATATCATAACCATCCTTTATTTTAGTTCTACTACAGTAACTCCACTACCGCCTTCACCGTAATTTCCCAATCTATATGTTTTAACATGGCCATGCCTCTTTAACATATCTGTAATAGCTTTTCTTAAAACTCCTGTCCCCTTGCCATGAATAATTGTAGCTTCTTTAAGTCCTCCTAAACAAGCTTCATCTAAATATTTATCAACAGTATAAAGAGCTTCCTCCGAATCCATACCTCTTAAATCTACAGAAGTTGACACACTTCTTATATTTAGCTTCATTTCTCTCTTAATTATCTTTGCCTTTTTCTTATCTTCCTGCGTAAGCTTTGATTCTCTCAGATCACCCACTTTGACATTTATCTTCATAATGCCAGCTTGAACCTGCACCTCACCCTTTTTATCAGGTTTTGAGATTACAATAACCTTTTGGTTAAGAGATGGTAAATATACTTCCTGACCTTGTTTTACATTTTTTAATTTTTCTCCTAGTTCGTCATTGCTTTTTTCTACATGTCTATCTAATGTTTCAAGCTTATTTTTAATTTTCATTCTTTCCTCTTCAAGCTTTTGCCTTGCTTCAGAGGAATATCCAAGCTTTTCAAGTTGTCTCATGTTTTTAAGAATGACATCTGATTCTTCCTTGGCATCTTTTATAAGTCTCTTTGCTTCCCTTTGAGCTTCATACATTGCATTTTCTCTAATGTTTTCAAGTTTATATAATTTTTCCTGGTATTTGTCTTTTAACTTACTAGCTTCTAGCTTCAAAGCTTCAGCTTCCCTAGCATCACGCTCTGCCTTTATGCTCTTTTCTTGCAAACTTTGAACTAATTCTTCAAACTCTAATGTATCTTTAGAAATATTCTCTTTTGCATTTTTAATAATGTAATCTGGGAGACCTAGTCTCTTAGATATTTCAAAAGCATTTGATTTACCTGGTACTCCAATTATCAGTCTATATGTTGGGCTTAACGTGTCTACATTAAATTCTACAGAAGCATTTTCAACCCCTGTAGTTTTTAAAGCATATCCTTTTAATTCACTATAATGGGTAGTCGCAACTACTTTTGTACCTCTTGCCCTTAAATTTTCGAGAATCGAAACAGCAAGTGCTGCTCCCTCTGTAGGATCTGTTCCAGCTCCTAATTCATCAAATAGAGCTAGAGATTTTATATCTGCTTTTTCAATTATATTTACTATATTTGCCATATGGGAAGAAAAGGTAGATAAGCTTTGCTCTATGCTTTGCTCGTCACCTATATCTGCGAAAATCTCATGAAAAAAGCTTACCATGGACCCTTCTCTAGCTGGAATTAAAATCCCACTCATAGCCATTAACTGAATTAAGCCTACAGTTTTTAAAGTTACTGTTTTACCCCCGGTATTGGGTCCTGTTATTACTAGTGAAGTAAATTCTCCTCCTAAATAAATATTACTAGGTACTACAACCAACGGATCTATCAAAGGGTGCCTTGCTTCAATTATATCTATTACTCCCTCTTCATTAACCCCTGGAATAATAGCATTAATTTCTATTGCATACCCTGCCTTTGCAAAAATAAAATCTAATTCCCATACTATATTTGCATTGTTACCAACAATATTTATATTTTCATATATCTTATAGGATAATTCAGCCAAAATTCTTTCAACCTCAGCCTTTTCCTTTAGCATAATTTCCTTAATTTCATTATTTAGGTTCACTAAACTCATTGGCTCAATGAATAGTGTAGCCCCTGAAGAACTCTGATCATGCACAATTCCTGGCACACTACCCTTATGTTCTATTTTAACAGGAATTACGTATCTATCCCCTCTTATAGTATAAAGGCTTTCTTGAAGATATTTTGCATTTGATCTAACTAGTGAAGTTACCTTATCTTTTACTGAAGCATTTTTCTCTTTTAAAGATTTCCTTAAGCTAAAAAGCAAACTACTAGCCCTATCAGAAATTTCTTCATCACTAATTATTGCTATAAAAATTTCATCTTCTAATTTTTTTATTGGGACAATCCCAATACATATATCTTCTAAAACTCTAGAGGACTGCTCATCTGACTTGTTACCAACATAATTTTGAAATAATCTAGCACACCTAAGCATTTGCGCTATCCTCAAAAGCTGCGTTGGCATAAGTGATGCTGCTTTTGATGCCCTTATTATTGCAGATCGAACATCATATATACCTTCAAATGGTGCACTTCCTTTTTTTGATAAAAGCAGTAATGCCTCATTAGTTTCCTGTAAGTGTTCTTTTACTTCATAAATATTAGTGTAAGGCTCCAAACCCTCTATAAGGTCTTTACCTGCCGTAGTGTGCGTGTATGCTTTGATTTTTTCTTTAATTTTATAGTATTCTAAAACCTTTAATGATTTTGTATTCATAATAATTCACCATCTTTCCTTTGTTAAAAAATTTAAACGCCTACTATTATTTATTCGACTCCTCTTTTATAGTGCCCTCTAGTATAATTTTTAAATTCTCCTTGCCATTCTTTATTGATATAATTTCTAAGAACCTCTATAGTTTCCTCATAATTTTCATGGATAAAATCTAATCTAAAAGAGGAAATATTATTTTTCTTTATTTCATCCATATTTGAGATCAAATTCACAGGCACATTGTTATAAATATAGCTTCTACAATATTTGTCAGTATCAATACTAAATTCTGCGCCCATTCTATCTTTAAGTGTATACAATCCTTTGATGCATTTCTCTTTGCAGGTATTATTATCACTCTTGTTTCCAAAAACGCTTCCTATAGCACAATATTCACTAACCATAAGCTCATATTTTCCGTAAATCATAATTTGCAGTGGCAAAGAACTTTTAGTTGCAATTTTCTTGATTTCCATTTGGTTTAACTCAGCACTAATACAAGTTCCCGTTAGAAAATCCTTGTAAAAATCTCCTGCATAGCTATTAAAAATATTCAATTTATAATCCCCAATTACAGTGATTTTTTTATTAAATCTACTAATTATTCCTAGATTAGCCGTAATAATACCTTTTAATTTACCTAAGTTATTCTCAATAAATTCACAAATACTTTCAAATTCTTCTTTGATAATATTGGGAACCTTAAAATAAATATTTACATCATACTCATTAAAGTTGATGTTACATCTTCTCATAAAAGGATTTATAGCAATATTATCAAAACCCATTTCAAGTACCGCTTTTAATTGCTCTTCATTTGTTACATATATAAGTGTCTCAGGTATAATGTTATTTTTATTCTCATTAAATTCTAAATAATTCTTTTCTCCCTGTAGGCTAAGTCCTTTATTGTAATTAATCTGCACATTATTTTTTTCTCTTTTATATTTTGCTATTATATAATTTTGAACGTCATCTATTAATTCTCGCCTAACTAAATTCAATGTTGCCATTGGCACAAAACCTTCTTCAAAGCTTTCAAAATTCACTTCATTTATTTTGAAAGGAGTATCTCCTGTTTTAGATAGATTTTTGGTTATACGTTCTCTTTCAAGTGGTTTATTTAAAGCTTCTTGAACAATATCTCCCTTAACATTAAAGCCTTTTCCCATATAACTTGTACTTATACTTAAAGGCTTATTTGTGGCGAACTCAATCGAAAGATTTATTTCTATTTTCCTCTTAAATTTATCCTTATACCTATTTGAAAGATCATCCATTAACTTAACATCAGAAATTTTGTATAAAAAGTCTCCAGCTTTAAATTTAGCTGGTTTTAATAAAACTCTATCGGAGGTCACTGCATTTTCGACCTCTATTCCATTCTTTATTATTTTTGAAATAGCAAACCCATCCTCTAAAAACATTACACCATCTTTTAATGCTACATTCTCTAAAAGTGTTACTGACAAATCATCATTTGCGATGCCTATTGGTAGCCCAGAATTTTTAGGCACTTTATATGCCATCATATCTTTTCCTTTATTACCATATAGGTAAGCTTTTGAAAACCCTTCTCTATTAAATAATTGTGTTAAAACTTTAGTATCCTTATCTAATTTTTGTATTTTATTATTACAAATATTGTCCAGCGCTCGTCTATATATTTCCACAACACCTGCAACATATTCCGGTTTTTTCATTCTTCCTTCAATTTTTAGTGAAGACGTGCCACTTTTAGCTATATCTTTTAAGTTTTCTATTGTACAAGTATCTTTAGGGCTTAAAAGGTATGCCTTATACATTTTGTCAGTGTTTTTATCTGTTAGTGTATAAGGTAATCTGCAGGGTTGAGCACATCTGCCCCTGTTTCCACTCCGCCCTCCAATAATACTACTCATAAGACACTGTCCCGAATAACATATGCATAAAGCTCCATGAACAAAAACTTCTGTTTCCACTTTTAAAGTGTTAGATATGTAATCAATTTCTTTTAAACTAAGCTCTCTTGAGAGAACTATCCTAGTAAATCCCATCTCTTTTAAAAACAAGGCAGCTTCGCCATTATGAATCGTCATCTGTGTGGACGCATGAAGCTCAAAATCAGGAAAATTATTTCTTATTAAGTATATTAATCCTGTATCTTGAACAATCAGTGCATCTACTCCTACACTATATAAAAAGCCTACATACTCCATAATTTCTTTTAATTCGTTATCCTTTAGTAATGTGTTTAAAGTAACATATACTTTAACTCCATAAATATGACAGTAATCTACTGCCCGAGCGAGGTTCTCATTATCAAAATTAAAAGCATAAGCTCTTGCTGAGAATTTACTTCCTCCTATATAAACTGCATCTGCCCTCATTTGCACTGCTGCATATACGCTTTCCATACTTCCAGCAGGGGCTAGTAATTCAATCTTTTCCATTTACATCTCTCCTAATTAGTGTTGTAAGTCTTATTATACAGTAAATGTTGTCATCAATACAACAAAACCTCCACTGGATTTCCAGTAGAGGTTTCAATACTTATTTAATTATAATAGACTTAAGAAACTTCCATTCATTAAAATTTTATGATTGTAATTTCCAAACATATTCCCCTAATTTATTAACATATCCAATTCTTTTACCTAATTCAACCCTTGCAATTCCACCAATAAATTCATATGCTTCTTCAAAACTTGGCTCTATAACTATTTCCCCAACGCAATCTATGTAACCCCACTTTTCTCCTATTTGAGCTGCTATTAAACCTTCACTCATAATATCTACATCTTCAAACTTAGTGGGTATTATAATGCTTCCATTTTTATCAATGCAACCATATTTTTCATTCTCACAAATTACAGCTATGCCTTCATAGAAACTATCTGCCCATTGAAACTTAGGTTTTATAATAAGCTCGCCGCTGCAATCTATATAGCCGTATTTTTCCCTCATTTCAACTGGTGCGAGTCCATCATTGAACTCCCCACAAACATTATATCGAAGGGGTATAATTATTTCTCCCTTATTGTTTATATAGCCATACTTTCCATTAGCGCAAACAGATGCCATCCCATCGTTAAATGCATGGGCATACTCATAGATCGCATCTATTATAACTTTTCCATATTTATCAATATAAGCTATTCTACCACCTATTTGCACTGCTGCTAACCCTTCACTAAAGTCGCTTGCATCTAAAAAGTTTACCGGCACTATTTCCGTACCTTCAGCATCTATATATCCCCACATATATCCATTCTTTACTGCTGCTCTTCCCTCCATAAAGTAGTTAGCTTCATCATATTTAGGCTCAACGATAATTTCACCGTTTAAATTAATATAGCCTTTCTTTCCTTCCAACTTTATTACTGCAGATCCTTCGCTAAACTGTTGAACTTCATCATATTTAGGTTCTATTACAACCTCTCCAGCTTTATTAATAAATCCATACTTTTCCTCTATTCCAATTATGGCTAGTTCGCCTTCAAACTCCTCAGCATAATTATATTTACATTCTATAACTACATTGCCTTCCTTATCTATATACCCATACCTTTTTTTTGATTTCACAGGATATAATGTTTTCTCATTCTTCATACTATAACTTCCTTTCTTATATATATCTATAAAATAATGCTCACAGGACAATGATCCGATCCTAAAACATCATTTAAAATATTAGCTTCTTTTAATTCACTTACTAACTCCTCAGTTACAAAAAAATAGTCAATTCTCCATCCTACATTTTTTTCTCTAGCCTTAAATCTATAACTCCACCAAGAATATTTGGTTTCTGCCCCGTGGAGATATCTAAAAGTATCAACATAACCATATGATATAAATTTATCCATCCAAGCTCTCTCTACCGGTAAGAACCCTGAATATTTTTCGTTTGCTTTTGGATTTTTAAGATCTACTTCTTTGTGTGCAGTATTGTAATCCCCACAAATAATTAATTTTTTCCCTTTTAGTTTAAGCGTCTCACAGTAGGAGAGCAGTGCATCATAAAAGTCCATTTTATAATTTAACCTTTCTTCATCTCTCTGCCCATTAGGAAAATATATGTTAAATAGAGTAAACTTTTCAAACTCAGTTATTAATATTCTGCCCTCACTATCAAATCTTTCTATTCCAATACCGTACGTAACAGATATTGGTTTTTCCTTAGTGTAAGTAGCTACACCACTATACCCCTTTTTCTCCGCACACGAAAAATATGAGTAATAACCTTTTATATTTTTAAGCTCCTCAACTATTTGGTTTTCTTGGATTTTAGTTTCTTGAACACATAAAATATCTGGCTGTTCTTCTTTAATCCATTCAATAAATCCTTTATTTTTTATAGCTCTTATGCCATTTACATTCCATGAATAAATTTTCATAAAAAAACCTTCCTTCTACAGTTATTTCATACAAGTGCATTACCTATATAATTTTCATATATTCTTTATTTAATATATCATATTATTGAATATTATTGAATTATTTATTTAGCTATGCCTATCAACAAGTATTATATCCTAATTTCGCTATATTTAAAAATTGCTTTTTAGTAAAAATACACACAATTACTATCACCTTTATGATTAAATCTGAATATTATTATAATGAAAGGGGGTTTATACATGAATTCTATAGAAAGATATGTTGGAAGCAAAGAAGAGTTTTACTTTTTCCTAAAAGATGAAGTTATAAGATTATTCAAAGACAAACTCAAAATAGACGGAACCCGTGTTTTAATACCTGACAATGAAGAATTAGGTTATGAATTTAAATTTGTTAGGGACGAAAATTATGGTGATTTCTCAATTAAAGTTAAATGGGGACAAAAACCAGAAAAAAACGAAGATTTCGAAGAAAATTTCCAAGAAAATTTTCAAGAAGACTCCGAAGAAGATTCAAAAATGATTATAGATAAACATTTTACCATGAATAACTATTAAATTATTTATCAACTAGTATGTTTATATAAAATTTTTCTTTTCCTCAATTTAACGACTTCAGCTCCGCAGGAGCTAATTTAAGCAAATTCATTATTTTTTTGATATTTAATAAAAACACTATATTGTATATTTACAATATAGTGTTTTATTACATATTATTAAAACTTTACATTTAAGCAGATAATTCATCTTTACTATCCATCTTAATATTTTTCTTTAATCTAACATTGGGTTCAGTCGGCAATTTAAATAATGGTATAAATCTATCTAGTCCTGTTATAGTAAGTAGTAATAATGAACCTACTGCCACCATAGCCATAAAGTTATATCTTATTATATCAAGAGGTACAAACTTGTGAAGTGGATAAACTGATGAAGCTATCCCCATATAAAAAGCTATATATACATGCCATGGAATAAGCTGTGACCCAAATACACCAAGCGCATCACCGAAAGTAGCATTTCTTAAACGTAATGTATACATATCTTCTTCGCTACCCTCTACGTTATCTTCAAGTAAATTTTTGATTATTGGTCCAACTGTTACTATTTGTGCCATTTCATCTGCTAATGCAGCATTACCTAAAATTGACAACATTCCATTCCAAAACATAAGTTGGCGTACATTTTTTGAAATTTTAGAAACTAATCTTGATAACGGAGCAAATGCATCCATTTTACCCATGATGCCTCCAAAGGCACCAACCCACATCATCATGACAATAACCCATGAACCTGCATCTGCGAAACCTATTTTCATTAATCCTAAAAATTGAGGTACAGATTCTACTGTTCCCGCTGTCAATCCAAGGATTAAAGATGTTATTATTCCAAGCCCTAAACATGCAAGTGTTGGAAGTCCTTTAATTGCTACTACAAGTACAACCAATAATGGAATTACCATATAATATGGAACCCCGGTTTTAACTTGATTTAAAAGTTCAACTGCTGAAGGTCTAGCTTTTTCAAGTGATACCCATACATCTTTTGGAATTTTATCTATTGCATCCGCTGCATTACCAATTACTGTTGGAAGTCCCATTCCAACGCTTACAGCATAGAACATAATTGCAGTTATTGTTAAACATATTAGTGACCAAACACCTTGATGCCTTATTCTATCAATAACTTCCACTTTTTGAATACCTGAACTTACGACCGTTGTGTCAGAAATAAGCCCTATATTGTCTCCAAAACAAGCTCCACCAGCAATTGCTGCTGTAGTAAGTAATAAATTTCCTCCTACTATATGGTTTAGCCATAGAAAAATCGGAGCACAAGCTGCAAAGGTTCCCCATGAACTACCAGTTGCAACTGAAAGCACTGCCGTTACCATAAATCCTGTTACAGCTACAGTTCTAGCTGTTAA
Organism: Clostridium sp. CM036; assembly: GCF_055081135.1. Lineage (NCBI taxonomy): Bacteria > Bacillati > Bacillota > Clostridia > Eubacteriales > Clostridiaceae > Clostridium > Clostridium sp. CM036. The sequence continues at coordinate 967,612 of NZ_CM143652.1, forward strand.
TCCAAGTGTTAATGAGAAATTAATTATTGATGCACCCACTCCTGTTGACATAAAAGCCTCTGCCATTGCATAAGCTGCCATCAGTATAAAGAAAACTAATTGCATTTCTTTTACGTTATCCACCGCACCATCAACAATGTCATTAAATTTAAATTTACATACTAATGATGCTATTATAGCTGCGTAAATAGTTGCTATTGGTGCCGCTAGTAATGCATCCATTTTAGACATCATTAATCCTGCCATTAAAAATACTGGTGATATTTTTAGTAAAGCGTTTAAGAAGCCAATCATGTATAAGTCCCCCTTTTTTGATTCCGTTTACATAAATAATAGAATACGTATATAATATATAATGTACACACTTTCTTGTGTACATTATATATTATATATTATATTAGTTCAATTGTTTTTTATTTAGTAATTTAATACATATATATATATAATATAGCAGGTTATGTTATAATTAAATTAGATTTTTTAATCTTATTATAAAACGAATATATTAAAATTAAGAGGTATAAAATGAGCTTTAATAAATTCCCGAAAATCTTTAAATATATGTATGAATTACATCGTAGAAACTTTAAATTGTACTTCAATCCCATTAGTGTGCCATCGTATGAGCCCGTAGTAACAAATTCTATTCATTGGGTAGGCCATGCTACTGTAGTTATTAATTTAAGTGGTAAGGTTATAGTAACTGACCCTGTAACTAGTATATATCTTGGTCAATTAAAAAGATTAGTTAAACCATCTTTAAACTTAGCCTCCATTAATATTGATTATATATTGCTGTCTCATGGTCATATGGATCATATGAATTACTCCACTCTAATGAAACTAAATAAAAGTGCTATAATTATTGCTCCTAAAAACCTAAAGGTTCCTTTAAGACTTTTAGGTTTTAAAAGTATAATTCTTCTAAACAATGATGAAACGTATAATGATAATCACATAAAAATAAAGGCTTTAAAAGCAAATCATGATGGTAGACGTTATCCTTGGGGAGCTGAAGCTGAGAGCAATTCCTATATAATTGAAAGTAGTTCAAAAAAGATTTTTTTTGCTGGTGATACTGCATATACTGATACATATAAAAATTTAATAGCAGATGTTGCTATCATGCCTGTAGGCTGCTATAAACCTGATGAGTTTCAAGAAATGCATTGTACTCCTGAGCAGAGCTTTAAAATGTTTAAAATGACAGAAGCTAAAATCATGATCCCAGTTCATTATAAAACCTATATTTTAGCTCAGGATGAAGATGAGGTTACCTGTGATACTTTAAAAAGAATAAATGATGGAAGCATAAAAATTATTGATATCGGTCAAACTGTAAAATTATAATGATTTAAACAAAATAAAAAACAGGCACTAGAACTTTCAAATAAGTCTAGGCCTGTTTTTTTATAAACAAGAAGTTATATTTATGATATCTTTAATTAATTAACTATAACTTCTTAATCCGGTAGATAGATAAATCTTAAAATAAATAACGCTGCAAGCACATAAACTATTGGATGAACTTCTTTCCTTCTTCCTGTGCTAACCTTAAGTATAGGGTAAAATATTATTCCCGCCGCTATACCATTAGCTATGCTATAGCTAAAAGGCATTATAGCCATAGTAAAAAAAGCTGGAAGTGCTTCTGTAAAATCATCAAAATCTAATTTAGTAACTGCACCCATCATAAGGACTCCAACCATTATAAGCGCAGGTGCTGTTGCTTCTGGTGGCACTATCCCAACTATACCTGCAAAGAATAAAGAGAATAGAAATAAAACGCCTACCACGCAAGATGTTAACCCAGTTCTTCCTCCTTCAGCTATGCCCGCAGTAGATTCAACATAAGTTGCCATAGTGGGTGTACCAATACAGGCACTTATAGTTGTTGCGATAGCATCTGATAAGAGCGCTTTTCTCATATTTCGAACTTTTCCATTTTCATCTAACATCTGGGCTTTTTCTGCTGTTCCAACCAAAGTACCAATTGTATCAAATAAGTCTACTAAACTAAAAGTTAAAACCACCATAATTATGCTAGTTATCGCTCCTATAACACCTGCTCCTCCAGCTCCTAAAAGACCCTTAAAGTCAAAAGCCATAAAAGTTGGAGCAATGGATGGTGGTGTACTTAAGAGCTTTATTCCAGCTAAATTTGTTATACCCATAGGTATTCCAATTATTGTCGTTGCGATTATTCCAATAAGCATAGCTCCTCTTACATTTCTAGCCATTAAAATTGCTGTTATAATTATACCGATAATTGTAAGAGCAGCGTGTGGATTTGTGAATTCACCAAAACTTATAAGAGTTCCTGGATTCGGAACTACTATGCTTCCAGTTTTAAAACCTATTAACGCAATAAATAATCCTATACCACCGCAAATAGCTATCTTGAGATTTGCTGGTAGCGCATCTACTATTTTTTCGCGTATTGAAGTAACCGTAATTATTATAAATAAAATTCCAGAAATAAATACAGCTGCTAAAGCCTGATTCCAAGTATAGCCGAGTGTTAAGCATACACTATATGTAAAGAAAGCACATAATCCCATACCTGGTGCAATTGCAAAAGGTAAATTTGCATAGGTACCTATTAAAATAGTACCAATTCCAGAGCCTACACATACTGCTGTAAAAATTGCTCCTACCACAGGGTCATTTGTTGCTGTAAAAACTGCAGCACCATCGCCCTTTATTCCAGGAAGATTCATACCACTAAACTTTAAAATATTAGGAATTACTAATATAGTATATGCCATAGTAATAAAGGTAGTAACACCCGCTAATATTTCGGTCCTAACGTTTGAATTATTTTCTTTGAGTTTAAAAAATGATTGCAAAAATGATTTCATGCCATTTCCTCCTAGGTAAAATATAATGTTGAATTTATAAATCCTTATTAAGCAAAAAAAAATGCCCATGGATAGGATTAATCCACGGGCATAATTTCAGTAAAAATCTTTACTTATAGGATTAATCCATAGTTAGAAGGTTAATGGCCTTCTAGTAGAAACTCTTGAACCTTATTATCAAGATTATACGGATTATTATTATTATTCATTTTTCAAAATAATAACATTCATTTCTACATAAGTCAACATTTTTTTCGTTCTTTCACTAAAAATCCCAATATTATTTCCCCATAGCAAGATACTACTTAATAAATTTATTCAGTTAAATCATCTCCTGCGGAGCTGCATTATTAAACAAATAGATCTTCAATTTCATTTTGGCTCATCTGAGAAAGAAATAATTCTGCTCCTGTTTCATCATTAATAACGCTTTCAACAATTTCTTTTTTCTTTTGTTGCAACTTAAATATTTTTTCTTCTATAGTCCCTCTTGCTATTAATTTTATCACCTCTACTGTCTTCTTTTGCCCAATTCTATGAGCCCTATCTGTAGCTTGAGACTCCACAGCCGGGTTCCACCAAGGGTCAAAGTGTATTACCATATCTGCACCTGTAAGGTTTATACCCGTACCCCCAGCTTTAAGAGAAATTAAAAATACCTGTGTGTCTCCTTCATTGAAGGTTTTTACCATTTCTACTCTTTTTTCTGCCTTAGTAGAGCCATCTAAATACATGTACTTTATCTCTTTAGGATCTAACCTCTTAGAAATGTTTTTAAGCACCCTAGTAAATTGAGAAAATATTAATATTCTATGACCTTCTTCTAAGCTATTTCCTAAAATTTCATCTAGAGCTTCCATTTTACCGCTACCCCCAACATAGTCCTCTATAAAAGTAGAAGGGTCGCAACATATCTGTCTTAGCCTTGTTAAAATTGACAGTACTTTAAACTTGCTTTTATTAAACCCTTTCGCCTTAATATCTTCTTCTAGTTCTCCCTTTGCATCCTTTAAATAGGCTAAATACACCTTTTTCTGCTGCTCCGTCATTTCTACTGAAATTCTATGTTCTATTTTAGAAGGCAAATCTTTTGCAACCTCTAATTTAGTCCTTCTAAGTATAAATGGTTTTACATGATTATTTAGTTCTTGTAGCGCTTCATGACTTCCATCCTTCACAATTGGCGCTTCGTATTTTTTTGAAAAAGCACTATGATTTAAAAGATAACCTGGCATTATAAAGTCAAAAATTGACCAAAGCTCCGTAAGAGAATTCTCAATAGGCGTTCCTGTAAGTGCGAATTTACTTATAGCATTTATACTTTTCACAGAATGTGCATTTTGCGAATTAAAATTCTTAATATACTGTGCCTCATCTAAGAAACAATATCTAAATTTTATCTTTTGATAGTCCTCAAGGTCTCGCCGTATAAGTGCATATGATGTAATAATCACATCAGTCTCATCAATGCTTTGTTTTTGTTGCACTCTTTGACTTTTATTTCCGGATATTACTATACAATTTAGTGATGGTGCAAATTTTTCTATTTCATCCTTCCAATTGTATACAACCGACGTAGGGCATACTACCAGGGATGGTTGCTTATTTTCATTTTCCTGCACTTCTGATTGAATAAATGCTATAGCCTCAAGTGTTTTACCCAGCCCCATTTCATCCGCTAGTATCCCTCCAAATCCACAACTTGCAAGCGTTTTTAACCACTTAAACCCCACCTTTTGATAATCTCTCATTATACTATCTAAGGTTTTAGGAACTATTACTTTCAATTCTCTAATATCCTTAACAGTATTAACTAGGTCTCTAAATTTTTTATTTGTATTCACAAAATCCATTTGTTCTCGTTTTAATTTTTCTTCTATATATATGGCATTATATTTTGAAAGTAGAATTTTATTCTTCGCAATATCGCTATCCTTTATATTTAGATACTCTATCATTTGAGCAACTTTTAATAAATTATTTGAATCTAATAAAACAAAACTGCCGTTTTTAAGCCTATGATACTTTCTTTTTTCTCTTAAAGCTGAGAAAACATTACTGAGTTCAGTATTATCTACCCCCTCAATGCTAAAGCTGAATTCTAAAAGATTATCCTTATTAAGCTTTATATTCGACTTATATCCAGCATTTCCGTGCACCTTAATCTTCTTGAATTCTTCAGAATAATATACCTCCGCCACTTGCTGAAGCTTTTCCAGTCCTGAAACTAAAAACTCTAGAAGCTTTGCTTCATCTCGAATATCAAACCCCTTATTTGTACTAACAAAACCAAATTCAAGAAATTGATTTATGATACCCATTTCCTTCTCTATGTCTCTTATAAGTACTCTTCCCTCTTGTGCTTTGTTTTCTTTACTATTAAAAGGATTTATCTCAACCTCTCCATACTTGAAAGTTATGAACACCTCTACATTTTTAGACTTTTTTTCAAAATGAACAACCGCCTTAAGCTCTTCTATATAAAATTCTTTTTCTAATGATGTGTCTATGGCAACTCTATCACTTATCTTGTTTAAAGTTGGAAGTACAAATGATGCTACATCATCTTTCTCTTGTTCATAAAATTCTATGCAATTATTATTTTCCTCTTTAAATCTATTATAAAAAGGTAAATATGCGTCCCTTTGAGCAATAGGTGGCTGATATATTTCACCTTTATAGAAAAAGAATTCCCCATCATTGCTTATTGCAATAGGCATATCTTCTTTTTGCTGAAGTATAAATTTACTATCTTCTCTATTGATTTCGAATTCTAAGGGCATGGCTTTCTGCCTTATGTGTACATTAGTAAACGTTCCGCCTTTTATTACCACAGTTAGATCCCTATTGTATAAGCATTTAAATAACCTTTTAACCATGCTATCTGTAAAATAAGCTTTTTTACCAGACAGAAATTTCACTGTATTTCCCTTATATGTATTTGCAGCCCCAGCCACCGCTTCAAGTTCACTCGCTTCTTTAAAAAGTTCTATGATATTTAAATCACCTTCTTTAAATGAGTGCAAATAGGGATTGTATGTAAATTTTTTCCCAAACTCCATAGACTCAAAACTTTTATTATAGCAAATAAAAAATTCTTTTATGTTTTTAACTACGTATTGCTTATCCTCTCCAACCTTTAGACTCACAAAAGATTTTCGGTTATCACTATTAGGATCATGCTCATATTTTACATCTACATTTAGATATGATTTTATCCTTTGATCACCATTTATACTTTTAGTTATTTGTTTAATTAAACTATTTGTTTTAGCCATTCTTTTTGCTTTAATAATTTCGTCTTTCTCATAAAAATACTTTAATAATGTAGCCACTACATGCTTGCACATGCTCACCTCTCCATAATAACTATAACAATCATTACATTGACAATGATAACTTATAAAAGAATTACTATTATTAAAACTTGTGTCTACTTTATACCGAGTGAAATTTGTTGACTCCACATCTGAAGTTATCTTAGTTTCCCTGTAATCTTCCCGCTTCTTTATTTCTATATCAATATGCTTAACCTTATTACTTAAATAATACTCTGTTCCACTTTTATAAGAATCTTTATCACTGTGTTCTCGTATAATCTCTTCATTAATAGCAATCAAAAGTTTCACCCCATCGAGTTTTTTCTATTTTTATATATTATAAATTCCAGAATGTGTTACCATTATAAACTATACGCACGCCCATATTTTTCAACCAAATAAATTCAAAATACATTGTAAAAAAGCACACTCAAAGGATTAAATGAGCGTGCCGGAATTTTTCCATTTATATTGTTTAATAATAACGAATATTTTTACATTTTTTGAACATTAATAGCTTGAGGGCCTTTAGGTGCATCTACAACATCAAATTGCACTTCTTCTCCCTCATGTAAATCCTTTCTTGGCCCTTGTTCTTTTATTGCTAAATGATGAACAAATACATCTTCACCCTCTTGAGCGGATATAAATCCATATCCTCTTTCAACATCATACCACTTTACTATACCTGTTTTCATATATTTCCCTCCTTGTCCTTCTCTGAAGTACAAAACAATTCAAAGTTTAAATATAGTATTAACTATAAATGTCTAACTAATACTTTTTATTATGCCTAACTTCTTCATCTAACAATATAATTATTAATAATATTTCAAGGAAAAAATATACAAAAAAATAACCCCAGCAAAATAAACATTATGCTAGAATTATTTATATTCATTATGATAATATATTTGGCTGAGATGGCAGGATTTGAACCTGCGGATGCCAGAGTCAGAGTCTAGTGCCTTACCGCTTGGCTACATCCCAATAAAAAAAAGTGTTAATGGTGACTCCTAGGGGAATTGAACCCCTGATCCCACCGTGAGAGGGTGGTGTCTTAACCGCTTGACCAAGGAGCCTTATTAGTAATTAACACTACGAGATCTAGTATACTTCATTATGTAGTATAAGTCAACTATATATAAAAAATAAATTTCCAATTAATTATTTATGTGAATATGCCTTAATAAAAGATAGGGTATACAGTTTTGCTGCACACCCTATCTAATTTTAACTTATAAGTTTTTTTCGTATTGTTCTACCATTAATTTAACCATTTGTCCACCAACTGAACCACATTGTCTTGATGTTAAATCTCCATTATAGTCCGTAAAGTTTACTCCTAATTGATTTGCTGTTTCCATTTTGAATTTGTTTAATCCTGCTTTTGCTTCTGGTACTAAACTCCTGTATGACATACTATGTGCCTCCTTTAAGTTGATTTTTTGTTATATTAATATAATGTACATATTTAATATATTTTATAACAGCGTTTTGATGGGCACAAAGGTAAAAAAAGTATAGCAAGCAATAGCTATACTTTTAAATATTATTTTCTATAAGAATCATCTATGTTATCATTTGTTTTATATACTTTTCAAAATTTTATTAATATCTTCACTGACTTTTATTCTATTCTCATATACCCATTGTTCATCAAAATTTAATTTAAAAACTTTTGAGAAGGAATAATAAATATTTATTTTTTGGTAGTAAAGCTCTAATTCATAAAGATTCTCTAATAGACGCTGTGGTTTTGAGATAATCTCTCTTTTAGTTATAAACAATTCATCTACATATTTTAAAAATGCATTCATCATCTTATCATTAGATACATCAAAAGGAATTTTCAGTAGTCTCCATTGAATTCTTTCTTCCAATTTATAACTCCTTAAATTATCTAATACCACCAAATACTCGCTTATATCCATTTTTCTATAAAAAGGTGTTTTTTCTTCTTTTGTACTCCATAACGCTAATTTCTCTCTAAGAGAAAGCGAACTGATTTTTAATATAGCTTCACTTGGGCCTATTACTCCTTTTTCTATAGTTGCATCCCTTGTATCTAAACTTTCTCTTATAAAATCTTGAGAATCGCCATAAGATGCTACATATCCAACCTCATATATCCCTTTTCTACCTGCCCTTCCCGCGATCTGTTTCACTTCTTGAGAAGTTAAATACCTTATCTCATTACCATCAAATTTTTTAATATCCATAAATATTATTCTTTTTATAGGAAGATTAACTCCCATACCTATTGCATCAGTAGATATTAAAATTGTGCTTTCCTTGTTAATAAACTGATTGTACTGTTTTTTTCTAACTTCTGGCGGTAAATCTCCATAGATTAAACTTACTTTTATACCTAGGTTTGAGTAATGATAAGCTAGTTCTAATACTTTCTTCTTCGAAAATGTAACAAGCGCATCACCCACCTCAATACTTTTATATACAAAAGATTTATTTTCCATTACAAGAGGGGTATCCCTTTTATACTCTATAATCTCGTACTCCTCAGAGCAATCCTCTATTATTTTTATTAGCAATTCTTTCGCATTCGTAGCCCCGCAAATGTGTATCTCTTTACTTTTTAATCCTAAAACAGCTCTTGTCCAGGCAGCTCCCCTCTGGTCATTATCTATCATTTGAATTTCGTCTATAATACCAACTTCATATTCCTCATTTATATTTAATTTTTCTATAGTACAACATACATGAGCTGCATCTTCAATGATTATTTCTTCTTCTCCAGTTGCAAGATTACATTTTACACCTTCTCTATTTAATCTTTCAAAATTCTCAAGTGCTAATATTCTTAAGGGAGAAAGGTAAATTCCTTTTGTTGCCTCTTTAAGCCGCATCATTGCATTATATGTTTTCCCAGTATTAGTTTCACCTAAATGGAGATAAAATTTTCTTTTAAATTTTCTTGATCCCTCATATTCATTTTTAGGATTAGTTGGAAACACGCGTTCAAACTCACTAGATATAATCTCAGGAATATGCTCCGTTATTAACACACTTATAATTCCTGATTTTAAATAGCTTTCACCCTTGTCCTTTAAAATGTTCTCAAAATTAAAATCTGTATTATTTTTCTTGTTATAGTCCTCAACAAGCCTTATTGATATATATTTAAGTAATGCTGAATAATTTTCATGAACCCTTTTATAGTCTTTAAAATTTTCTTTCTTAAACTCATTTAATTCCTTTAGTTTCTTTCTTACAGCAGCTTCATGTTCCCATAGTACATTTGACTTAGTATGCTTTACTATTTCTTCAATCTGAGCAAATTGACTTTTTATTTTTTTAAAATTCCTTTCTATAGCTCCTTGTTTCATTTTGTTTCCTCCAATATTGACTTTTTATTTATTTCCATGTGGCTTATTGTTCTATTTTCTCACAACTATAAATTTATCATACATTTTTCAATCTCAATATAAATGAAACACCCAACTTAAATGCTTTTAAGCTGGGTGTTTTCCTTATAATGTCTGTAAAATGATTTTCTTTATTTCATTGAATTTTTCTGATGTAACAATATCCTTATTTCTGTTTTTAGGTAAATCAACGATTATTTCTTTTTTTATAGTTGCCGGTTTATCTGATAATACATATATTCTATCAGATAAGAATACTGCTTCTTCAATATCATGAGTTATAAATATTATGGTAACTTTTAGCTCTTTAATTACGTCTATTAGCCAATAGTGCATCTTTGCCCTAGTAATTGCATCAAGTGCACCAAAAGGCTCATCTAACAGCATAATATCAGATGATGACATATATGTTCTAAGCAATGCAGCTCTCTGCCTCATACCTCCTGAAAGTTGAAAAGGATATTTATATTCGAAGCCTTCAAGCCCAAATGTTTTAAAATGACTAAGCGCCTGAGCCCTTGCCTCTTTTTTAGATTTTCCTTTTATAATAAGAGACAGTGTAGTATTATCCACAATGTTTTTCCATGGAAGTAGCAGGTCCTTTTGATGCATATAACTTACTTTTTCAAAAGTATCGCAGCATTTTTCTCCGTCAAATATAATTTCACCCGAATCTTTACGCAAAAGGCCTGATATAATATTAAAAATTGTACTTTTACCACTGCCACTTGGTCCTAGTAAACTTATAAACTCATTCTCTCTTGCATAAAAAGAAACATCCTTTATTATATTCATACTTCCAAAAGTTTTTTTAATATTTTCTACTCTTAATTTTTCATTACTAGTTCGGTAAGTACTCATTAGTAAATGCCTCACTCGCCTTCATATCTTTTCCTAGAAGCTTTTTATCTAAAAGAAATTTGGTGTAATTATTCCAAACCGATTCTTTCATTACGCCCCATTTTTCAGCTTCAGCTTTATATTGATCCTTTAAATATTTTTGACTTGCGACGGCAAGAGCTTCATCTGTCTCCGGTGCATTTTTCAGTAAAACCTTAGCACTTTCCTCAGGTTTCTCCATGCTGTATTCATATCCTTTTGTAACTGCTTTTAAAAATTTCTTTGCCATTTCAGGATCCGCTTTTAATTTGTTCTCATTGGCTATAATTACCGGAGTATAATAATCTAAATCTTTATTTAATTTTCCAATATCAATATAGTCAATAGGAATATTTTTAAGCTTCGCTTCTATTCCTGTCCATCCATAAAATACCCATTCAATATCAATATTTTTCTTAGTTACAGCAAAGAAATCCTCTGATCCTGCATCTACCATCTTTAGTTTTGAAAAATCCGCATTATCTTTTTCCATAACCGCCTTTAAAATTGCATTTTCAGAAGGCGACCCCCATCCGCCATAGGTTTTTCCTTCAAAATCCTTAGGAGATTTAATATTTTTTTCCTTAGGCGATGCAAACCCGGAAGTATTATGCTGAATAATAGTGGCTATAGCTTTTATTGGAAGTGGATCTTTAGCAGTTCTAGCATAAGTTACATCTTCTTGATAGCTTACGCCAAAATCTCCTTTGCCCGCTGCAATTAAACTTGCAGTACTTCCCTGCGCTGGTTGAATAATTTCCACGTCAAGTCCTTCTTCTTTAAAATATCCATTATCTTTCGCTACATATAATCCAGTATGATTAGTGTTTGGTATCCAATCTAAAATAACAGTAACCTTTTTTAAAGTTTCTTCCTTCTTTACATCTTCTTTTTTTGCAGCACAACCCACAAATAAAACCGTAGTCATTGAAACTGTTAATAATAATGAAATTACTTTCTTTAGCATGATTTTACCTCCAAATAAAATAATATGTCCTATTTAAATTTAGTCATTGTTATCTGCTTTATTTCTAGTCCAAGGAGTAAAAAAATATTGTAATAAATTCAAGAGTCCAAATAGTCCCATGCTTAATATTACAATAATTATAATCACTGCAAAAACTTTATCAAGTGCATATGAATTTTTAGCTCTAATCATATATACCCCAAGCCCCTTATCTCCTCCAAGCCATTCTCCAATAACTGCCCCCATAATACTATAGGTTGCTGCTATTCTAAGGCCCGAAAAAAAATTTACAGTAGAGGATGGCAGCTTCACCATGGTGAAAATTTGAAACTTACTAGCTCCCATAGTCTTTAAAAGGTTTACCATATCCGCGTCTACTGATTCTAATCCATCAATCAAACTAACAACTATAGGGAAAAAGCACACTAACACTACTACAATAATCTTAGGCAATATTCCAAAACCAAACCATATTATGAAAAGTGGTGCTAGCGCAATAATTGGAACAGTTTGAGATACTACTAAAATTGGATATATGCATTTTTTAATGATTTTCACATTATCCATTAAGATGGCTAAAATTAACGCAATCAAAATTGATATTGCGAATCCAATCAAGGCTTCATATAAAGTCGCATAAATATGCTTAGTAATGCTTGGAACTATATTCACCAAGGTACTAATAATATCTTTTGGCGAAGGCAATATGTATTGCGGAACCTTCCATTTGTCTACAGCTATCTGCCATATAAAAAGAATTATTAATTGAAAAACTATAGGAATAAGTTTATTTTCTATACTTATATGTTTTTTCATTCATAGTCACGCCTTCAGCTTTATAATCGATTTTCACTATAGAAACAACCCTACTTGCTCCATGAACTACACAAATTTCCTGGGCCTTTTTTACTATATCTAAAAGCTCATCCATTTCACCTTCCATAGTGGTTTCCATTGGTCCTACCTCATATTTCACTCCACTAGATTGAATATATTCTATAACCTTATCTACTACTGGGTAAATTTTTTCTTCCGCAACCACTGGTATAACTTGAAGACTCACATTTACAACTGACATTTCAATTCCCCCTTATAATATTGTTAAAGTAAAATAAACCCTTTGCTCATTTTTAAGCGAAGGGTTCTATAATCGAATAACTTTGCACCATTTATATATTCTTATTTTAACCTAAATGCAAATTATATTTTCCCTCCGCTGGCATTATCCAATTCAGGTTATAAGGGTCGAAACTTAACTGTTTCCTCTCAGACAAAAATATTGACTCCCCTAGTTTTTAATATTAAATTACTTTACACGTATATACTACCTAAAAATTCTTATAATGTCAAACCATAAAAAACGCATCTTTTATTCAGTGCGTTTTTCTTAACAATCCATATTATCTTCAAACTTTTTAATATTTTCCTTTAGTTCATCTATTTGTTTTTGTAAATCCTTATTATCGCCCTTAGAATTACTGTTTCCATTATCTCCAGATTGATTGCCATCCTGCGATTCAAGATTTTGAGACTGAGCTGCAATTATCAAAATACTCTGCGCCAAACCCGTTAAAAAATTACCTATTACATTTTGTTGATTAACATTAAGTTTTCCAGCAATTATAATCCCTATTACTGTTGCTAATGTGGCTAATTGACAAGGCGTGAATTCTTCTAACTTTTTCATACATTGCCTCTTTTATAAAATGGTTGTAATATATTATATTCTTTTAACAAAAAAAAGTGTAACTAATATTATTTTTTAAATATATGACATGAAGATATTTTTATTCATATATTACTCATAAAGGGGTGATATATATGAATATATACAACAATAGAAGATTTGCAGATATTGTGTTTGAAGGTGGCGGAGTTAAGGGCATCGGTCTTGTAGGTGCCTTAAAAACATTTGAGGATAATGGATATCAATGGAAAAATATTTCAGGAAACTCTGCCGGATCTATTATAGCTGCACTAGTTGCGGTAGGCTACCCAGCTGACGAGATAAAAAAATTAATGCTAAATCTAGACTACACAAAATTTGCTGATAAAAGTCATTTTAATATGCCTATATTCTCTGATGCTTACAATCTACTTTTTAAAAAAGGCATTTATAAAGGTGACTATATAAAAAATTGGATTGACGAAGTTCTATCGCATAAACTTAAGCTTACAAATAGGAAAAAAATAACCTTTGGAGATTTGATTATTCCAGGAGAAAAGGGTATTCTTTTAAATAATAATAAGTATAAAAGAAAATACAAACTGCATATTATAGCAACTGATATTAGCTGTGGAAAGATGCTAATACTACCAGAGGATATTGCGGGATACGGGATAAATCCTGATGAACTTGAAGTAAGTTTGGCAATAAGAATGAGCATATCTATCCCCTATTTTTTTCACCCTGTAAACTTATATAATATAAAGACTAATAAAAAGTCTCTCATTGTTGATGGTGGTGTTTTAAGCAATTATCCAGTTTGGATTTTTGATGTGAATGGTGTTCCTCTCTGGCCAACCATCGGTTTTAAACTCGGAGGGAACAAAGAAATACGAGAACATAAAATCACAAATATCTTAAATTTTACTAGCTCAATTATTGAGACTATGTTAGAAGCACAAGATGATATTCATATAAGCGAAATGGATTTCTTGCGTACTGTAAAAATCGATACCCTTGATATTAAAACCACAGATTTTAATATTGGGAATAAAAAAATTATGGAGTTATATAATTCTGGTGAAGTTTGCGCAAAAGAATTTCTTAAAAATTGGGAAGATAATTATAAAAAGCATAGAATCTTTAGAAGTAATTCTTTTAAATAATAATCGTTGCTAAAAACACTAAATCTTTTTATTCATATATACACCATCTTACATTTATTTATTGAACAATACTAAGAATCTAAAAGTGCACTAAGCTTAATAATTATTATTATTATTATTATTATTATTAAGCTTAGGTGTTTTTTTCTTAGTTCACAAATTTAGTCACAGTTCAAATAATGTGATATTATAATATTAAGAAAAAAAAAGAAAAAAAATGAGGTGAGTTCAATGAAAAAAGTATTATTAACCGGCTCTAATGGTTTCTTAGCATCAAGATATTACACATATTATAAAGATAAATACGAAATAATCCCATTAGGACATGCAGAGTTAGATATAACAGACGAGAGTAAAGCCTTAGAAATTATACAGAAATTCAAACCTGATTACGTGATACATACCGCTGCTATTGCTGATACAGGTTTGTGTGAACGAAACCCAGAACTATCTTATGAAATAAATGTAAAAGGTTCAATTAACATTGCTAAAGCCTGTAGTTTAACAAAATCTAAATTAATATATTTAAGTTCTGAACAAATTTTTAATGGCAATTTCGAATCAGGACCATATAATGAAAATCACATTCCAACTCCAAATACCATTTATGGGAAACATAAACTTGAAGCTGAAAACGAATTAAAAGGAATTATTGATGAACTATGGATTTTAAGACTTACTTGGTTATTTGGATTTCCAGAAAAAAATTGCAGGGTAAATTCTAATATACTATGGAATGTTGTATCTTCTATTTTAAAGTATAAAAAAATGAAATTACCCTCAAATGAATTTAGAGGAATGACCTATGTTTATGATATAATAGCAAATTTTGATAAGATTTTTACTCTTCCATACGGAACTTATCACACTGGAAGCGAAAATAACTTAAGCACTTATGATATAGCTTTGCTCATATTAAAAGAAATTGGCTTAAATCATAAAGCAGGTAATTATTTAGAAAAAGATACCGAAAAATACAAAGAACATCCAAGGGACTTACGAATAAGTAATAGCAAATTGAAGAATTATGATATTGTTATGCCTAAAACTGAAGATGGCATTAAAAAGTGCCTTAAAGATTTCAACTATTAATTGTCTACTAAAGTAGCTTTATCTACTAAAGTAGCATTATCTACTAAAAAGCACGTAACAGGTGGGGATTTACCTGTTACGTGCCTTATATTTAAAGGGGGTATTCTGCCACCTCTAAGGCGGCCTTTACATTTCTTTTTTTATACCGCGGCTTAAAGTCTTTTCATAATCTATAAATTCATACACATCATTTTGAAATAAATCGCTAAAACTTTTAAGTTCTTCTAAACTTAAATCTTCTATAGCCTTATGTTTTTTTTCACAATTTATAACTATAGCGCCTATAACACCATGAGCATCTCTAAAGGCTGCCCCTTTGCTTACAAGATAATCTGCAGCTTCCGTAGCATTTAGAAAACCTCTTTTAACTGCGTTATACATATTATCTTTTTTAATTTTTAAAGTACTTAACATTTCATTCATAACCTTTAAGCATTTTAAAACTGTGTCAACTGCATCAAAGAAAGGTTCTTTATCTTCTTGCATATCTTTATTATAGGCAAGTGGTATTCCTTTCATAGTGGTAAGCAGACTCATTAAATCTCCATATACTCTTCCAGTTTTCCCTCTTATTAATTCTGCTGCATCTGGATTTCTTTTCTGTGGCATTATACTACTGCCCGTGGAGAATTCATCGCTAATTTCAATGAAATTAAATTCTTTAGTACTCCATAAAATGAACTCCTCACTTAATCTACTAAGATGCATCATTATTATAGAAAAATCGGATAAAAGTTCTAATAAATAATCTCTATCACTTACTCCATCCATAAAATTATCTGTAGGTTTTTTAAACCCTAGCTCGCTTGTTGTAAACTTCCTGTCTGTATCATATGTTGTTCCCGCTAGTGCACAGCATCCAAGAGGATTTTCATCCATAATCTCTGTAGCGCTTATAATCCTTTTCTTATCGCGACGAAACATATTAAAGTACGCCATAATGTGCTGTTTAAATGTCACTACTTGTGCTCTTTGCATATGTGTATACCCTGGCATTATAACCGCATTATCATTCCCAACTTTTTCAATAGTGTTTAAAATAACATCTAAGTTATCAATAACATCCAATGCTTTGTATTTTGAATATAATCTCATATCTACTGCAACCTGATCATTTCGACTTCTAGCTGTATGGAGTTTTTTACCTACATCCCCTACAAGTTTTGTAAGCTGTATTTCCATAAAACTGTGAATATCTTCATAATCACCTTCAATTTTAAGTTTGCCTTCTTGAATATCTGAAAGAATAGAATTCAGACCATTAACTATAGTCACACTTTCCTCATTTGTTAAAATACTACATTTAGCAAGCATTTTAACATGGGCTATGCTACCCATAATATCTTCATAATATAATCTTTTATCAAAGCTTAGAGAACTATTAAAGTCCTCCATAAGCTTGCTTTCTTTTTCCTTAAATCTTCCACCCCAAAGTTTCATATATATCACCCGCTCTTCCTTCATAAATTTTATAATTTTTCTTAGCTATTGTTTAAATTTTTATATGCTTTAATTTTACTTGGCAATGAAAATAAGTTTATAAATCCTTCTGCATCCTTATGATCATATAAATCACTTGCTCCAAACGAAGATATACCCGCGTCGTAAAGAGCATTAGGTGATTCTTTACCTGCTGACATGATGTTTCCCTTATAAAGTTTTAGTTTAACCGTCCCTGTTACTGTTTCTTGAGTCTTATCCACAAATGCATCAAGGGCTTCTCTCATAGCGCTAAACCAAAGTCCATTATATACTAATTCCCCATATTTTTGTGATACTAAGTATTTAAAGTGGAGTGTATCCTTGTCTAAAGTTATTTCCTCTAGTTCTTTGTGTGCTGCATAAAGTACAGTCCCACCAGGAGTCTCATATATTCCTCTTGATTTCATCCCCACAAGTCTATTCTCTACTATATCTATAACTCCAATTCCATTTTCTCCACCAATTTTATTTAATGTTGAAACAATATCAATTGGCTCAAGTTCAATTCCGTCAATTTTGGTCGCAATTCCCTTTTCAAAATATATCTCTACATAAGTAGGTTCATCCTTAGCTTTTTCTGGAGGTGTAACCATAAGATACATATCTCTTTTATGCTCATTATTTAATTCTTCAATATCTCCGCCTTCATGACTTGCATGCCACAAGTTCTGATCTACTGAATAGATTTTCTCCTTGGTAACTGATATTTCTATGCCTCTATCATTAGCATAATCTATAGCATCTTCTCTTGATTTTATATCCCAAATTCTCCAAGGAGCAATAACCTTTATAGAAGGATCAATGGCTGTTATCCCAACTTCAAATCTAACTTGATCATTTCCTTTCCCAGTACATCCGTGACATATATATTTTGCCCCTTCTTTATGAGCGATTTCAACAAGTTTTTTAGCTATTAATGGTCTTGCAAATGCTGTACCCAATAAATATGTTCCTTCATATGCAGCATTTGCTTTAACTCCTTTAAATACGTAATCTTTTATGAATTCAGCTGTTACGTTCTCAATATATATTTTTTGCGCGCCTGAACTTATAGCCTTTTTCTCAATTGCCTTCATATCATCTTCTTGACCAATATTAATGCAAGCTGCTACAACGTCCATATCATAGTTTTCCTTAATCCAAGTTATTATTATAGATGTATCTAATCCTCCAGAATACGCTAAAACCACTTTTTCTTTCATTTTAATATCCCCCTTAGATTCTAGATAGTGTAACCACTATCTTTATAACATATTGCATCTTTGAATGTTTATACATTCTTATGCATATTATTTATTTTCGTTTATTTATCTTTTACAGCTATTTTTTAACCATTTTTACTGATGTTGCTGGCTTGTTTTTATTTATTATATATTATTTTTTATATTAATGCAATGCTTTCGCCTTATTAATTATTCATTTATTATAATATTTATACATAAAGCAAACCAAGATGAGGTTTAAAACTGCCCTTAGCTTAATCATAAGCTAAGGGCAGTTTTAATTTATAATTCAATATTTTTTTAAATAGAATATACTAATCCGCAATATTAAATACTTCTAAATTTATACTCGCAATATTTTTCTTCATAATCTCTACTAAAGCCTTCGCAGTATCTAATGAAGTAATAACAGAAATGTTATTTTCTATAGCTGTTCTTCTAATTCTAAAACCATCTGTTTTCGAATCATTTCCCTTAGTAGGTGTATTTATCACTAAATCAACCTGCCTTCTCTTTATCACATCAATGATATTAGGGGCTCCATCCGTAATTTTTTTAACACCTAAGGCATCAATCCCATTATTTCTCAATAACTTAGCCGTACCTTTCGTCGCTATAAATTTATAATTCAATTCATTAAACGCCTTTGCAATATGCAAAAACTCTTCGTAATCCTGCGGATTTATCGTTGCCAAGATAACTCCTTTTTCTTTTTCAACCTTCATTCCAGACGCTACAAACCCTTTATATAGAGCTTCTTCAAAGTCTCTTCCTATTCCGAGCACCTCTCCTGTGGATCTCATTTCCGGCCCAAGGCACACCTCAACCTCCGGAAGTTTTTGAGTTGAAAATACCGGAACCTTAACTGACACCAACTCCGCTTCTTTATAAACTCCATTACCATACCCTAAATTTTTTAACTTTTCCCCCAGCATTACTCTTGTGGCAAGCTCTACGATCGGTACTTTGCTAACTTTACTAATGTACGGAACCGTTCGGCTAGCTCTTGGATTAGCCTCTATTATATACAATTCACTTTTAAATTCTATAAATTGAATATTAATCATGCCTATCACTTCGAGTCCTATTGCTATCTTCTTAGTGTATTCTAATATCTTCTCTTTTATAGCATATGATATATTTCGACTTGGATATATTGTAATGCTGTCTCCGGAGTGAATTCCAGCTCTCTCTAAGTGTTCCATAATGCCCGGTATTAATATTTCCTCACCGTCACAAATAGCATCAACTTCTATTTCTCTACCCAATAAATATCTATCTATTAAAACAGGATTTTTCTTATCTTTCTCAAATGCATTTTTTAAATAATGTTCCAATTCTTTTTCCGAATAAGTTATTTCCATTCCCCGTCCACCTAATACATACGACGGCCTAACCAAAACCGGATAACCTATGTTTTCAGCCTCTTCTAATCCTTGTTTTAAATTCCAAACAGCTTTCCCCGTTGGTCTATTTATATTTAGCTCTTCCAAAAGCGCATCGAATTTTTCTCTATCCTCCGCTACGTCCATTTGCTCAGGTTTAGTTCCATATATAGGTATGTTTTTTTCCTTTAAGAATTTAGCGAGTTTAATAGCGGTCTGACCTCCAAATTGAAGTATAACCCCATCAGGATTTTCTTTTTCAACAATATTAAATACTTCTTCTTCTGTTAATGGTTCAAAATATAATTTGTCCGAAATATTAAAGTCCGTACTTACTGTTTCCGGGTTGTTATTTACTATTATAGTCTCAATCCCCAGCTTTCTAAGAGCAATTACACTATGAACAGATGCATAGTCAAACTCAATGCCCTGCCCTATCCTTATAGGCCCCGATCCTATTACCATAACCTTCTTTCTATCACTTATCTCTACCTCATCATATTCATCATAAGTCGAGTAGTAATATGGTGATAATGCTTCAAATTCCCCTCCGCATGTATCTACCATCTTATAGACAGGTTTGATATCCCATATATTTCTGAGTTCGTAAATTACATTTGGATTCACCTCTAATAAATCTGCAATGCCTTTATCTGAAAACCCCTTTTTCTTTAACAAAAGCAACCAATCTTTATTCATATCTTGCACTGACGTTTTTTTAATCTTTTCCTCTTCATCCACTATCCACTTAATTTTGTTTACAAAGAATTTATCTATTCCTGTAATTTCCGAAACCTTTTCCACCATATAATCACGCCTAAGCATTTCAGCCAAATGAAATATCCTCTCATCATCAGGAGCCATCACTCTTTTCTTTAATTCGCTTAAATCTTTTCGCGCTAGGCAGTCGTATTGCAATGAATACTTTCCTATTTCTAAAGAGCGAATTCCCTTTAATAGAGCTGCCTCAAAATTGCTTCCAATTGACATTATTTCACCTGTAGCCATCATCTTCGTACCTAAAACCCTATTCGCACCCTCAAACTTATCAAAAGGCCATCTAGGAATTTTAACTACCACATAGTCTAGCGAAGGTTCAAAACAGGCATAGGTTTTTTGCGTTACTGCATTTTTTATCTCATCTAGTGCATATCCTAGTGCTATTTTTGCCGCTACTTTGGCAATAGGATATCCCGTAGCCTTCGAAGCTAGCGCAGACGATCTACTCACCCTCGGATTAATTTCTATAACTGCGTACTCAAAACTTTTGGGATCAAGCGCAAGTTGCACATTGCATCCACCCTCTATTCCTACACTATTTATAATATCAATAGATGCACTTCTAAGCATCTGGTATTCTCTATCAGAAAGAGTTTGGCTTGGCGCTACAACAATACTATCTCCAGTATGTATTCCTACAGGATCTACATTTTCCATATTACATATGGTAATGCAATTGCCATTTCCGTCCCTCATAACTTCATACTCTATTTCTTTCCACCCTTTAATACTCTTTTCTAAAAGAACTTGCCCTATAGAGCTTAACTGCAATCCCAGTTCTAGGATTTCAAGTAGTTGCTCCTCTGATTCTGCAATTCCACCGCCACTTCCTCCCATAGTATATGCCGGTCTTACAATTACGGGATATCCCATTTCGCTCGCAAATCTTAGTCCTCCTGCTATATCTGTAGCAATCGCACTTTCCACTACCGGTTGATCAATTTCCTGCATAAGATTTCTAAAAAGCTCTCTATCTTCACCTTTTTTTATCGCTTCTATCGAGGTTCCAATCACTCTCACATTATATTTTTCTAAAATTCCATTATCAAATAGTTCAACCGCTAAATTAAGTCCTGTTTGCCCGCCCATACCCGCAAGTAAACTGTCCGGCCTCTCCTTATCAATAACCTTCTCCAAAAATTCTATAGTTAAAGGTTCTATATAAACTTTATCAGCAACTTCTTTATCAGTCATTATAGTTGCCGGATTACTATTCACAAGTACAACTTCTACGCCTTCCTCTTTCAACGCTTGACAAGCTTGTGTTCCAGAATAATCAAATTCCGCCGCTTGCCCTATTATTATCGGCCCTGACCCAACTACTAATACTTTTTTAATGCTTTTATCTAATGGCATACGAATCCCCCTATATGTTATTTCTTCTTAAATTCTATTTATGCATCCTAATTTCATTAGTTCTTAACTTTCCTTCTCAACTTTCAGTTTTAAATATCTACCCTATATCAGCGACAGAAATTTATCAAAAATAGCATCTATATCTTTAGGCCCCGGACAAGCTTCCGGATGGAACTGCACGCTAAGTATCGGCAGTTTCTTATGCCTCATTCCTTCTATCGTTCCATCATTTACACTTACATGCGTAACCTCCATATCTTCCGGCAGTTCACTCACATAATATCCGTGGTTTTGTGATGTAATATAAACCTTATTCTCTTCTACATCTTTAACTGGATGATTACACCCTCTATGACCAAACTTAAGTTTTTCAGTTTTCCCGCCAAGGGCTAACGCTAAAAGTTGATGCCCTAGGCAAATTCCAACTACAGGTTTTTTACCTATAATCTCTCCCAACGTCTTGATCACTTCTTGCAAATCCTCCGGGTCCCCAGGTCCATTCGATAAAAATACTAGATCAGGGTTAACCCTTAATATTTCTTCCGATTTCTCGCATGCAGGAAATATTGTTAATTTGCAATTTCTCGCAATAAACGAGCGAAGTATATTTTCCTTTATTCCAAAATCTATAATAGCCACATGTCGTCCTGTGCCCTCAATCGTGTAGCGCTCTTTCGTTGTAACTTTCATCACCGCATCGTTATTATTAAAACTCGCAAATTTTTGATTTATTTCAATTTTAGTAAGTTCCTTTGTAGCAATAATACCTTTCATGGTCCCGTTATTTCTAAGTATTTTCGTTAATGCCCTTGTATCAATCCCTTCGAGTCCTATTATTTTATTTTGTTTAAAGTATGCTTCCAAATCCATTTCGCATCTAAAGTTATTAGGATAATCACATTTTTCTCTAACAATGAACCCCTTTACCTTCGGATACTTCGACTCTACATCCTCCAAATTAATACCATAATTCCCGATGAGCGGATACGTCATTGTCACTATTTGTCCATAATAAGATGGGTCCGTTAAAACTTCTTCATATCCAGTCATACCCGTATTAAAAACTACTTCCCCAACATTTTCTTCTAAACACCCAAATATACCACCTTCAAATATTATTCCATTCTCTAAAATCAACTTACCCTTCATACTAAATCCTCCTTAGTAAACTAAAAACTTTCTCCAATTAATAAAAGACATTTATGAATAATTATTCATTTTTATGAATATTATATGTTTTTCTAATATATATGTTTTTAAATTTATTTTTAGCCATATTCCTCATGCGTACAGGCTTAATTCTATTTATTATATATTGTTTTTTATAATAATGCAATGTTTTTTCTTATTTTATTATTCATTTAGCATAATATTTATGCACAATAAAAATCAAGTACTTTCCAAATTAATTGGTTTTGCTCATTTTTATTAAAAAAATCATTATGTTTTTTCAATAAAATAAAGGATAACAGAGAGATTATTTAAATAATCTCTCTGTTATCCTTTATTAATATATTAATAGCATTTATTAACAAAATAGAAAATAAATCTATAGCATTATTCTGAATATTATTAATTGTATTATATTTAATAGTATTAAATTCAAAATTGACAGAACAAAAAACACATGCCATAATTATCTATACTCCTTCCTAGTCTCACAGGACTAATTTAAAAGTGTACTTTACTTTTATTTGTAATTTTTATGTTTTATAATTTCTTTCTATTTTAATTTAAATTTTATTATTTGTCAATGTATAAATGTAATTTTAGGTTGCAAGTTTATTCATACTTTATAAGTTATTCTATACATCTATCACTAATTCTAATTCACTAAACTATATCCACCCTACAGAATAAAACAGGAGGCAACAGTGTGCAAAAAATAGGAATGAGAAATATAAAGACTGCAATTTCAGTTTTTTTATGTATAATTATACTAAGAGCTTTTCATAATACATTTCCCTTTTATGCATGTATAGCTGCTGTAATAACAATGCAAAGTGCTATACATGATTCCTTTACTGCTGGTAAAAACAGAATGATTGGTACTATTGTAGGTGCAATTTGGGGATTAATATTCACACTTATAAGTCCCAACAATGTATTTCTTACCAGCATTGGAATAGTATTTGTAATTTATTCTTTGAATCTTCTTAATAGAAAAAAGTCTATTATAATTGCATGCGTAGTTTTTTTAGCAATAATGACGAATCTTAAACAAGGCACTCCTCTATTTTATAGTTTAAGTAGGGTTGAAGAAACTTTTATCGGTATTTTTGTATCAGTTTCAGTAAACTATCTTATATTCCATCGTAAATACTTAGATAACTTACATCGGGATGCAGAAAATCTAACCCATAATGTTTTTATAATTTCTAAAGAGATGATTAATTTCAATACAGATATTAATCTTTCTAGTTTAAACATCCAAATATCCAAATTGGAAAAATCATTAGACTCATACTTAAGTGAAATACAAAGTGAGAATGTTGAAAGCCACCATATACTTAAAATTAACAAAGTCATAGATACTTCTAAAACTGCTTATAATCACCTAGTTATACTAAAGTCTTTAACCTTTACGCCTTCTCATTCTAATTGTTATATCAACGAGAGTAACTGTATTAGAATAAATGAATTATTTAATGAAAATATGTTTAGTTACCCGTACATTAGTAATGATATAAATATAGTATTTAACTTTCACCTTCAAAATTTAATTGAAACTTTAACTATTTCAAAAAAAATATACTAAAAAACTACTTAAAAACATAACTTACTGAGTGTATTTCGTGTTTTATACAAATTATTTTATAAGCAAAGCCGTACTATATATCCACAATACGGCTTTGCTTAATTTATAAATCTGTCTTTGTATAATACACAATACCTAATGCACCAGGTCCAACATGAGTTCCTATTACAGGTCCAATTGGAGCTATGTCTACTTTTTTTCCTATACATTCTTCGACTTTTTTTGCAAAAGCCAGTGCTCCTTCAACATCATTTATGTGATGAATCATTACCTCTCCAAGTCCATGTTTTGTTATGTCCTCGATGAATTTATCAATCATAGTTTGTATTGCACGTTTTTTAGTCCTTACTTTATTAAATAATCCTGTTTTTCCATCCACTACGGTAAGAATAGGTTTGATTTGAAAAATAGTACCTAACAGTGCACTTGCACCACCTATTCTGCCACCTTTTTTTAGATACTCTAAATTATCAGGAATAAACAGAAATCTACTTCTCTTTATATTGTTTTTTACTATATCAACTACTTCATTTATTGATTTTCCTTGTTGCGACGCAATTGCCGCTGTTAAGGCTGCAAATCCTAATTGCATGCAATTGGATCTAGAATCTATAATCTCAATTAGTGCATTTGGGTAGTTTTCAAGAATCATACTCTTTGCAAGGCATGCATTTGAATAAGTTCCACTCATGTCTGAAGAAAGGAAAACACCAACCACTTCATTATTATCTCTTACCTGATTTTCTATCATATTGTACATTTCCACAAGCGATGGTTGTGATGAAGTAGGAATACTTAAGTTCTTATCAAGTTTTTCGTAAAAACTTTCATTTTCAATAAGGGTTTCTTTGAACTCCTTATTTCCAAAAATAACACTTAATGAAACTATAGAAATATCATATTTTTTCCTTAAATCCTCACTTATATATGAGGTACTATCAGTGACTATTTTTACCGCCATTATACATCCCTCACTTATTAATTTTAATTATATTATACTACAGTCTTGTTCTAAACAAAATCAATCTTTATATTACATTATAAACACAATAACTGTAATATATTTCACAAAATATTAAATTACTTTAAACTCCTACAAATAGCACTCAAATACCTCTTAATATGTTATAATTATAATATAAAAAGTAGGTGGTGTAAATAATTTAGTAAACTGTGTCAGTTGATAAATAATTTTTAAAATTAAAGCTTTGATATAATCAATATAAAATAAAGGGAGGTGCTGCAAAAATATAGGTTAACCGATAAATTTCTACCTATATTGGCAAGCAGAAAAATATGAATAAAGAGGACCTAGTAAACAATGAAAATAATGAAAATAATAAAATTATAAATAATTTGTATTCAAACAAAAATATTCCTGAAAAACCTGACTCTGAAACTGACAATAGTGAAGTTGCTAAGTTAAAAGATGATGAGGAAAGTGAAAAATACATAAAAGAAATGCATGAGTTAGCAGACAAAAACGAGTTTAAGAACAATGCGGTTGTTTTAGGACTTGGTATAGTTATAGTATCTATAATTATATTTTCTATTTTTATGAACACCTCATTCATGAAACCCAAAGCAGATGTAGCTACCATTAAATCAGTCCAAAAAAATCCCGATGCTAGCCCATCTACTAAAGCTCCTGAAGTTACTGAAACTACTAAACCTGACACCATTAACCCTACCGTAACTTCAACTAAAATTTATGAATATTTAAATATAGACGCAAATAGAACATCTGTCCTAAAAAAAGCAATTACTTTAAATAGTGGAAATCAAAAGGGTGTTACTGTATGTCTCTTATCAGAGATTTTGAGAATTAATTCCATTGCTATCCCTGCGAATACAACAACAGTAAAGGGATTAATGGAATCTTTAACTTCTATGGACTGGAAAAAGAATACTGACTTCACTAAATTAAAAAAAGGTGATATATGTTTCACTACAGATATGCCAGAAAGTCCTGGTACGCCTTCCCATGCCTATGTATTTATGGGTTGGGTAAAAGATGGTAAAACTGATTATGCCTATGTATGTGATGGTCAACTTGAAGTATTTGATAGTATACTTCATAAACGAAATCTATCTGTTACAACTACAACAAAGGATCAATTTAGCTTTTTTCTTAGAAAATAAAAAATAATACCTCAGGGCACCCTGAGGTATTATTTTTTATAATTTTATTTCTTTTATAACAGCGCCATCTAAATCTTTTATTTGAAATAAATCATCTTTGAGTATTGCATAAGAATTAGGGTTATTTTCCTTAGGTAAAGATACCGAGCCAGGATTTAACACATATATTTTATTGTGTTTTTTAGCTACAGGGACATGCGTGTGTCCAAATACCAAAACATCATTTTCACTTAGTTCGGGCAAATTATCCTCATTATATATGTGCCCATGAGTCAAAAATAATCTTCTATTATTGCATAATATTATAGAATAATCAGACATCATAGGATACTCAATAATCATTTGATCCACCTCACTATCACAGTTCCCTCTAACAGCTATTATTTTGTCTTTATATTCGTTTAAGAGACTAGCTACTAATTGTGGATTGTAATCCTTTGGCAATTGATTTCTTGGGCCATGATATAACACATCTCCTAAAAGCACTATATAACCCGCTCCCTCTTCTTTATACCGCTCTATAGCCTTTTTAAGATAGTATAAAGAACCATGGATATCGGAAATAAAAAATATCTTCATCATAACTTAGCTCCTTTCAAATAGATTAATTTTCATGCTTTATAATTCCTATAGCTACTCCTAAAATGTATGTATCTTCACTATCTACTACAATAGGCTGATATTTTTCATTCTCTGGCATAAGTAATATTCTATCTTTGTTTATAGAAAGTCTCTTTAAAGTAGCATTTCCGCCTATGTCAACTGCTACGATATCCTTATTATTTGCAGCTTGTTCCTGCCGTATTACTACATAATCTCCATTATTAATGTGAGCCCCAATCATACTGTCACCTTTAACCTTTAAAATGAATGGGTTTTTTACTCCCTTTAACCAATATTTCGGGATATAAAATTTACCTTCCATTTCAGAATTAATAAGCATAGGTTCGCCTGCTGCTATATCACTATACACGGGTAGCTCCAATAATTCCTCATTTATATACTCATAGTTGCCTTTTTCATCATTTACTATAATATCTGATCTTCTACTATAATCCCTCATAAACTCATATGCTCTGTTATGTCTTATATCACAATACTTAAAGTTCTCAAGTGAATTAATATCCAAGTTTTTGCTTGTTATTTCATCACACTTTTTTTGGAGCTTTTCTTGTGTTTTATAGTATTTTTTGAATGAATAAGACTTTACTTTTTCTCTTAGCGGTTTAGCATTAACTCTTTTGCCTTTCACCATCCATGAATTAGAATTGTGTGGTCTATCCACATCAAGAAGAAACACCATGTTCGAATAAGATTTTTCATTAAATAATGCATTAATAAAATCCACTTGTATCTTAGTTAAATTATTACTTTTGTCAATTATGATATGAGAATACCTGCCCACTGTAGTAGTTTGTGCCATTCGCAGAGCATATATATTAATATCTTCATTGTCAACTAAACCCTCTGATTTAAGCTTTTCATTATACGTGATCATAAGTTGAAATATTGCTTTCCTAGCAGTTGAATTTTTAAGAATTCTTTGAGGTCCTTGTCCTTTTTCGCATTTTCTTCCTCTTCTATTTACTTGCAAATACAAATTAGCTTTTAAGTAATTGCAACTTTTTATCCACTTTACTTCTTCTATAAAAAATTGAGCATAATCTGTATGTAATATTCTTAGTCTTGGATAAATATTTTTAATTTCTAATATGCAATCTTTCATAATACTATTTTTTTTATCATTATCTACAATTATTTTATTTTTTAATTTATGCTTGTTTTTATATTTAATAAAATATCTATGTAAAATACTTTCTAATGTAACCACATGAAAGTTTCTTTCACTATTAGAAAATAGACTTAAATAATCTAACCTAGTTTCTTCTTCTGCTCTGTTATATATATTTTCAATATAATTTATGTCTTCATCCTTAGATGCTAACATTAATATTTTATCCCCTTCATATAAACAATAGTTATTTTTTAAATAAAGGCTTCTATAAATGGCTGCTGTCGTTTTACCTGAACCTTGAATTCCTCTAATTAAGCTATATCTTGAGGGTTTGCTATGAATCATTTTTTGTTGCTCTAAACTTAATTCCATTTAACCGCCTCCACTGTAGACATACTAATAGTATACAATAATAATAACCTTAAAGTAAAATTTTTATGAAATTGTAAATTCAAAATGTTGTGAAAATATATTTATGGGAATATTAATAAAAATTACTAATTATGTAACATTAGATTCAAGAATATCTACACACATCTACTGAGCATACTAAGTTATATATTAATCTATCTAAATAAAATAAACTAGAGGTGATCGTTCTGAAAGGAAAGATGTTAAGTATTATTGTTTCTTCAATGTTTTTTGTTAACTCTTTTTCAAGTGTTGCTTATAGCAAAGATTTAGGCAATATTTCAATTAAAGACTCAAACAATGGATATTATAATAATCAAGGTTCAAAAACACCTACCATAGTAAATTTTTTCAAAAGTGTCTTTAGTATTACTACGCCCTCTACTGGATTAAGCACCAAAGAATATAATTGGTATTTCCAACCACGTAATGACAATAATCCACCTGAGGGTCCTAAAGAAACCAAAGGCTTTATATCAAAGTATGGATGTTATCATTTAGGAGATACATCGAAAAAGATATTATATCTAACTTTTGATGAGGGTTATGAAGCTGGATATACTGCTCCAATTTTAAATGTTTTAAAAAAACATAATGTAAAAGCAGCATTTTTCGTTGTAAAACCCTATATTACTTCTAACCCAGAATTAATTAAAAGAATGGTAGACGAGGGGCACTTAGTATGCAACCATAGTAATCACCACCCTTCAATGGCTTCTATAAAGGATGAAGATAAATTCAATAAAGAATTATCTGATGTAGAAGAAGCATTTGAAAATATTACTCATAAAAAGATGTCTAAGTATTTTAGACCTCCGATGGGGAAATATAGTGAGTTATCCTTACAATATACTCAAAACTACGGATATAAAACCATATTTTGGAGTTTCGCTTATATGGATTGGCTTACAGACAATCAACCATCCCATGAAGCTGCAAAAAAACGTATTATGCAAAGAACCCACAACGGTGGAATTATGTTACTACATGCAGTGTCAAAAACCAATGCTGAAATATTAGATGATGTAATTACCGAATGGGAAAGCAAAGGCTATGAACTAAAAAGCTTAGATGAATTGCCTGCTAAACATTAAAAAATTATATATTTTCTATAGCTTAAATTAAACCCTATCTATATTAGACAGGGTTTAATTTGTTTTTTGTAAAAAAAACCGTAAAGATGAATCTGATGCTAATATATAATTAAAGATTTTTATATAACATTTCTATATGTGGAATGTTATCTTCCAAATATACCTCAGAAACCCTCACAAACCCTAAACCCTCATAGAAATTTACCAAATACTCCTGTGCGCCAATCCTAATTACCTTCTCATTTAAATTATTCTCGATAAATTCTATTGCTCTTATCATCATTTGCTTTGCTAAACCTTTACCACGATGTTTTTTATCAGTTAATACCCGTCCTATAGATATTTCATTATAAGAAATACCTTTTTCTAAAATCCTTAAGTAAACAATGATTTTCCCATTTTCTTTTGCAAATAAATGATAAGAATTATTATCTTTACCATCACACTCCTCATAGATACATTGCTGCTCTATAACAAAGACTTCACTTCTAAGTTTTAAAATTTCATATACTTCCTCACCATTTAGTTCATTAAATTTTTTTATTTCCCATTTCATACTACTTAAATCTCCTTTTCTTAATGTTATCTTCTAATAATTTCTCTGTGTATTCATTATTGATATTACAATAACGTTTTACGAAGGATCCTTATTAATCCTATTACTAATAAATGCACTGGATAAAAAGCATAAAAAAAGTATTTTAAGTCTTTACCCTTCTTATCGTTATACATAAATATAAAAATTAACGCTAATAGGGATAATGCTTGATTAAACCAAACTAGCTCTATTGTCGTAACTAAGAATTACCCCCCATAATTAGGTTTTCATTTAATTGTATTTATAATATGATACCATTTATTTCATGTTTTTGCATTACTATGTTTTTAACACTAATAGTATTGTTAATGCTAAAAATCCTGAACTCTTATTGAGCTCAGGATATTTTTTGCTTTTTAGGTCCTTTACTTTTTAGGCCCCTTATTTTTTTGATTCTTTTTATCACTTTTCTTGCCATTATTTTTGGTTGAAGCACCCTTACTTTTGCCCTTGTCTGACATAATATATACCTCCTTTTTTATTTAGATCGAATACCAATAAACTTACCTCAACTTTGTTCATCTTAAAAATAGTTGTTATTATAAAGACTATGCTTATCGTTATTAAAAAGACTCTATTTTAGTATTTTATTATCAGTAATACCCTTATTTACAAAACTATTGGTTTTTAGTAATGCTTTTATTTAAATACTTTTCAATAACGGGAATTAAAGGCTGAGCATATTAAAAAAAATAGAAAAACAGTAAAATAATTTAGTAATTGTAGATTATAATAAATATAGTGAACTTATTAATCAATATTTGCGTTGAAGGATTGCTAGGAGTGATTATTATTGGATGAACTAGAACTTATTAATAAAGCTAAGGATGGAAATAAAAGCGCGCTAAATTCTCTTTTAAAAGATAATTACAATATTTTAAAAGGCTACACTGTTAAAATGGTAGGAGACCCACACTTAGCACAGGATATTATTCAGGATGCATTGCTTAAAGCTGTGATTAATATAAATAAGTTTGAGCCTAGAGCAAAGTTTTCTACTTGGCTCATAAAAATAGCTACCAATGTTTACAGGGATTATTTAAGAAAGAATAAATCCTTTGGACTAATAGAGGAATGTGTGGATGATAAAAGCAAACAAGTAGAGGACATTGTGATCGCAAATTACGAATACAAAGAGATAATGAAAATAATTTTAATGTTACCCTATGAGAAAAGGGCTGTATTTATTTTAAAGCATTATTATGGTTACAAATATGAGGAAATATCAGAAATTTTAGGATGCCGCCTTGGAACGGTTAGGTCAAGGCTTCATAATGCAGTGAAATATATAATAAGTGAAATTGAAAGGAAGGAGATTATATAAATGAAGGATTCTGATAAGATTAAAAACTCTTTAATTGATGAATTTTACAATGAAGTTCAAGACACCGTTTTTAAAAATATAAAGTATAGTGACGAAGATAAAGAATTTAAAAGTGTCCTTAATTCCACAGCTAAAAAAATGGATGTTTTAAATGAAGATATATTTGATTTTGATATAGATACCTTAAGTATAATAGAGCAAGGAGTGTGTATACGAGGCAATAGTAATGCTAGAAAAGAATTTATTCTTTTTATATTAACATCCTTTATAATTCTTTCTGTGTATGCTATAGCCACCATTTTCTTAGGTACTAAACTACTAATTATTTCACAGATTTTTATTATTACCATTATTCCTTGGATAATAATACCTGTTTTAGCAATCAAAAGAAGGGAAAGTGAAGGTTAATGGTGATTTTAAATAATAAACTAACTATAGTGCTTGCAATTGCTATTCCTATATTATTAATTCAAGGAGCTTGGGTATTTTGTGATGCAAGAAGGCGTAAAGAAAAATACTATTGGCTTTGGGGGATTTTTGCACTGATTAATACACCAGGTAATCTCCTTATTTACCTACTGGTAACACGAGTAATATTAAAAAATAAAAAATAAGAGTGCAAGACCTATGAACTTTCTCCTGCGTGACTTGAAATAAGAGCTTGAAACGTGAAAGTTGATTAAGAAATTCTATTGTTTGGCAAATATAAAATCCTCTAACACTCACATTCGACTTACAGGCGGTTCGCTAGCCTTCCTTCCAGTCGGGCTCACGAGGATTTTATATTAGCAAAACAAGAATTTCTAAATCAACTTTCAATGTTTCTGCACATCTTATTTCAAATCACTTCCGGAGAAAGTTCATACTATTATGCAATTATCCTAATATGTATCTAAGATGGATGGCATATAAGGAAAATAATAACTCTCAATCCGCTTCACAAAGAAAGTCTTTTGGTAGGCTGAGGATGTGGTACATATACTTTGGATTTAAGCTGTTATTACTTTCATGTGTTTTATCATTTAAATAAGTGTTTTTACATTCTCATCCACATCCACTTACGCAATCTGTTTCCTAATATAAAAAAAGAACTAAACCGCTAAAAACGGTGGCAGACAAGTGCTAATCATATTAATTTAATTTTTACTTAAATAAAATAGAAAGAAGTATCCTTATTTGACTAAGATACTTCTTTATTATAATACACACTTCCTATAAACTTTTATTGTCGAAATAAAAAATAAGGAAGTGTTATTATTTATGTCAGAATTAAAAGAAAAAATGAAAATGGATATGGAACTAAGGGGTTATAGTCCAATGACTATAAAAAGCTATATCAATCACGTTAGTAACTTTGCTAAATTTTACAACAAATCACCAAAGTATTTAGGTGAAAAAGAAATTTGTGACTATCTACATTATTGTATCATTAAAAAAAAATTAAGTGAAGGAACAGTTAATTATATTAATTCAAGTCTTAAATTTTTTTATACTAAAACTCTAAATAGATATTGGAATTCGGACAAAATTGCAAGGATGAAAGAACCATCAAAATTACCTGCTGTATTATCTCCAGATGAGGTTAAATCCATCTTTGATGTTACTGAAAACCTCAAGCATAAGGCAATTCTCATGACGGTCTACTCCGCAGGATTAAGAGTTAGTGAAGTTTGCAACCTAAAAATAACAGATATTGATAGTAAAAACATGCAAATATTAATTAGAGAGGGCAAAGGTAAAAAAGATAGATATTCATTGTTGTCTAAAGCAAATTTAGAAATCCTCAGAGAGTATTGGAGCAGATATCATCCTACGGAATATTTATTTTCTGGAAAGGGTCGTACAGATTCTATAAGTCCACGTAGTGTTCAGAAAACGCTCGAGAAATCTATAAAAAAAACTAAAATTACTAAGCATGCAACTGTCCATACGCTTCGCCATAGCTTTGCAACTCACTTATTGGATGCTGGTACGGATATCTGCTACATTCAAAGACTTTTAGGACATACCCGAATTACTACTACCACTATCTATTTACATCTTAGAAGGATGGATTTACTTAATATAAAGAGTCCGTTGGATATCCTCTTAGGAGAGAACGATGATTGAGATTCAAGATATATTCAATCAACATGGTGATGAATATAGGAGGAATCATCAGCTTCCGCTGAATATTTTAAAAACTATGATAGCTATTGAAGCTTGTAGAACAGCAGAGCTTGGTGGTCATGTAGACGAATGTGATGAATGTGGACACGTTAGGATTTCTTATAATTCCTGCCGAAACAGGCATTGTCCTAAATGCCAAACTTTATCCAAGGAAAGATGGCTTGAAAAAAGAAAAGAGGATTTATTATCCGTAGGGTATTTTCATGTAGTTTTCACTATTCCTGAAGAGCTTAACTATATAACATTAACAAACCAAAAGGAAATGTATTCTATTCTATTTAAATCTGTTTCTGAAACACTACTTGAACTTTCAAGTGATAAAAAACATTTAGGAGCAGAAATTGGATTTATGGCAATTTTGCATACGTGGGGTCAAAATTTAATGAATCATCCACACGTACATTGCATAGTTCCTAGTGGCGGATTAACTTTAGATGGTAACCGATGGATAAATTCAAAAAAAGATTTCTTTATCCCAGTGAAAGTGCTTTCAAGAAAATTTAGAGGTAAATTTTTATTTTACCTTAAAAGAGCTTATTATAGTAATGCACTTAAATATACTACAGGAATTGAGGAATTAACAAAGAAACATATATTTCAGAGCTTCATAGATAAGTTATATAAAAAAGAATGGATTGTATATTGTAGACCTCCTTTTGGGAGTGCGGAGTACGTACTTGAATACCTTGGTAGATATACTCATAGAGTAGCGATATCTAATCATCGAATTGTAAATTTAGAAAATGGATATGTAACATTTAAATGGAGAGATTATAAAGACCATAATAAAGAAAAGTTTATGACACTTACAGTAGATGAATTTATTAGAAGATTTCTCATGCATGTTTTACCAAGAAAGTTTGTTAAAATTAGACATTATGGAATATTAAGCAATAGAAATAGGTCAACTAAGCTTCAAAAATGCAAAGAACTTACAGGGACAATAGAAAATAAAAATCAAAATTTAGAAGTTAAGTTAAGTGCAGCGGAGCTTCTTTTAAAGCTTACAGGGATAGATATAAATATCTGTTCTTGCTGTGGTAAAGGTAAAATGATTACAAAAGAGAAATTAAATCGCCAAAATTATTCGCCACCAGGAGGAATAAATAAAATAGCATAAAGTTTTTATTTAGGGGAGGGGGAAATTACGTCTATTTTTAGAAAATAATCAAGGCTTAGAATGATTTAAGATGCATTTGTGGAAATTAAAGTTAATACTCTTAGTGTTAAAGAAAATTTCAGAAAGAGGGAAAAGATTGAATCTCCATAGTAGTGGAAACGCGGCATCGTTCTTTAGCTTGTTTCAGAAATTGAGCAACTTTAGTGGCTATCATCATTTAAGCATATACTTATGGTGATAGTTTTTATCGGCTCAACATCTGAATCCAAACCTATTCATAAAATGAACTTTTTTATTTTTATTGCGTTAAAGTTATGAAAATATAAAAAGGGGGAATCGAATATGTTTGACGGAATGGCGCTACTCGAGATAATAAAATTACTTGCACCTGTAATTATAATAGAGATAGTTCTTGTTGGTTTCTGCTTATATAGATTAACACGAGACAGGGTAAAATTTTTACCTAAGTGGGCATGGGCTTTAGTTATAATTTTTATCCAATTAATAGGTGGCATATCCTTTTTATTAATAGGAAGAGAGCGTGATTAAGATGCTTAAAGTGGTAAATATCAACAAAAAATATGGAGACTTTGAAGTTCTAAAAGATATATCCTTTGAAATAAAAAAGGGAACCATATACGGATTTCTAGGTCCTAATGGAGCAGGTAAAACTACAACCATGAATATACTTTCAGGGTTAATTGATTTTAATGGTGGAGAGATATATTTAGATGGAGGGGATTTCAAGAAAAATAAAAGGCAATTATTAAGGAAAGTAGGATATCTTCCACAAAATCCAGTGTTTTATAATTACATGAGCGCTAATGAGTATCTGCATTTTATTGGCGAAATAGCTAATATGACAGAGAAAAACATAAGGGAGCGAACTGTAGAGATTTTAGAAATTGTTAAGCTTACTGAGGTAGCAAAGAGAAAAATAGGGCAATATTCAGGTGGAATGAAGCAGCGATTAGGAATTGCAGTGGCACTATTTAATAAACCAGAAATAGTTTTTTTAGATGAACCCACATCTGCACTAGATCCTGAGGGAAGAATGGAAATACTAGAGTTTATAAAAGACTTGAGGTCAAATGGAACCACTGTTTTTATCTCAACTCATATTTTGAGTGATATAGAAAGGATTTGTGACGAGGTAAGTATTTTGGATAAGGGGCAAATACTCATATCTGATAATTTAGAGAGTTTAAAGAGTAAGTATATTCAACCTATATTCGATATTGAGTTTGAAAAACACTGTGTAAACTTAGATAAAATTCTTTTAAACTTTAAGTGGGTGGAAAAAGTTTTGATAAATGAAAATAAGGCCTCTATCTATGTTAATAATTTAGATGTTGCTAAATCTGAACTTTTAAAACTACTTGTTAAGGGAGAAAATAATATTTTATCTTATAATTTAAGAAAAAGTAATCTTGAAGATATTTTTATAAGGCTGGTGAATAAAAATGACAACCTTTAAGGCGTATTTTAAGAAAGAAATAATGGAATCCAAAAGACAATATAAATATATAATACTTGCTGTAGGAATAATTGCATTCGCTATTTTAGATCCATTTATGTTAAAATTACTTCCAAAAATATTAGAAAAGCAATTACAAGGAGATTTAAGTTCACTTTTTATTGCTACTCCTAAGAGTGCGATTAATAATTATATTAAAGATCTTTTTCAAATTGGAAACTTATTCATAATATTCACATTGGCAAGTACTTTAAATGATGAGATAAATGGCGAAAAACTCGTGTTTCCATATTCTAAGGGAAGTAATCCAGTTGGTATAGTGCTTGCTAAAATAATTCATTATACTATTGTGGTAACCATATTGACCTTCATAGGATTTTTGACTTGTTTTTACTATGGAAGTATTTTATTTAAAGGAGAAAAAGTTGCTTTATCAGGTGTAATGAACTCGGCTATTCTAATGTCTGTATACTATTTTTTTAATATTGCCTTGGTGACACTTTTTAGCAGCTTTGTGAAAAAAGGTGTAACAGTAGGTTTTATAACGCTTATGATAACTTTTTTGAATGCTGCACTTGTAAATTTGAATACAATTGGAAAGCTCATGCCATACAAATTAGTGGAAGGAGCAAATTTATTTACATTAGATAACTATTTATATACTATAGGATTTTCAATTTTTTGTAGTGTAATATTTATAATAGCCACTATCTTTAACATGAGCAAATTTGAAGTAATTTAATGGTTTTTTTATGAAAACAAGTAAAAACATTTTAAAATTACTCATTGAGGCTGGGGCTACAGAAACCTTGATTCAATTATTCCAGGATATGCATTTACAATTACAAGTATGCTTGTAATGTTTTTCACCTTGTTTAAGGCAAGTGGTACATTATTTGCTTTCAAGGATTACGATATGCTCATGTCACTACCAGTCCAAACATCCTCGGTCATCACAAGCAGATTTTTATTGATGTATGTAATGAATGTGATTTTTTTCCCTTGTTATTATGCTTCCAATGGGGGTTGGTATTATACTTATTGGGATTTTACTCATTCTGCCAGGTATAAATATGAATTTACTTACGGGAATGATTACCTTTGTAGTGATAGGTATTACGGCGCTGCTTTATAGAAAAGTATGTAGAACGAATTTACCAAGCTAATAATACTGAGTGTGACCTATGAAGTTTCTCCGCCGTGACTTACAATAAGAGGTTGAAGCGTGAAATTCCATTAAGAAATTTTATATTTGCAGAAGAAGAATTTTAAATCAACTTTCAATGTTTCTGCTCTTCTTATTGTAAGTCACTTTCGGAGAAACTTTATACTGCTATATAATATTTATTATCCAAGGAGGATTTCTTGCGCGACCGTGCAACGAAATGGTCGATCGACTAAACCTGAATTCCTAAAAGCGATCATATCAGTTTAAAAAAATTGCAATAGGCACCCTTACTTTAA
Organism: Clostridium sp. CM036; assembly: GCF_055081135.1. Lineage (NCBI taxonomy): Bacteria > Bacillati > Bacillota > Clostridia > Eubacteriales > Clostridiaceae > Clostridium > Clostridium sp. CM036. The sequence continues at coordinate 1,005,467 of NZ_CM143652.1, forward strand.
AATCCTCCTTTCTTTCAAATAATATGCAACACACATCATAAGTGAAGGCACTGCAATAGCTACTGAAATAGTACTTAAAATAACACCTACTAATAGCATTTGATTTTTCATCATTGTTCCCTCTATTCTGCTTGCTAGCAAAAATTCAATTAGGATTACAAAAGCCAGTATTACTGTTGATATAATCGCTGCTTTTTTACACAAGTATTTTACCCTTTCATACTTACTTATATGGTTCTCTTTTTCAGTGTATATTGGAACAGTTTCAGGTGGTGCTGAAAAAAAATGAAAAGTCCCACAAGAACACATATGCTCCCAGCCACTACTCTGAAATAATTCAAAATACTCATTATCGTTTTCACTTAATTCTTTGTAATCCATGGAATAAACTATTTCTCTTGGTTCACCTTTTACTAATTTATACCTAAACCCGGACATTTCCTTAAGAATCCAACCTTCTTTTGCCCTTTGACACAATTTTTTCATAGCTCTATCTTCGTCAAAGGCAAATCCCATATTCAAAATATACCTATTCTTCTTTTCCATCAGTATCATCCCCCTCTAAATGTTTTAAAGCTTCCTCTCCATGTCTTACCATCGTTATTCTTCTCTTAATGTCTTTTTTTAATATTTCTTTCCCCTTAAAAGTCAGTGTATAGGTTTTACGTCTCTCTTCATCATCATCTACTAATTGGATTAAATCTGCATTTTGCAATTTTTTTATAATTGTATAAAGACTTGCTGGCCCTATTAACATTTCGCCTTTTGAAAATCTTTCAATCTCCTGCATTATCCCATATCCATGCATAGGTCTTACTAAGGTGAGTAAAATACAGTAGGTAGAATCCGTTAATATATCCTCGTCTAAAGCTTTTCCCCTAGCCATTTTCTTCCTCCCTTCATTTGTCATTACATATATCATTAAATGATATATCTTTTAATGATATAATATTATATTTAAGTAAAATTGTCAATATTTCATAAAAATATTTTTTTTCTTAGTTATATATTAGTTAGTACATCCTAGTTAGCATATAAATAGGGATAAAAATAAACCCTTGAAAATCAAGGGTTTATACATACTTTCTATTTACCTAAAACCTTTATATAAAAGCATCACAAACCTGGTTACATCCACCGAATTCACAATATTTGCACTGCGTGCTATATAGTTCACTATTAAAGTCCAAACTAAAATCATAATTGTCTAATGAATGCGTAATCTCCATAATTTTATCTTCGTGAATTTTATGATTACTCTCTGAATAATTAATAGTAATGATATCATCTTTAAACTGAGGTTGCCAAAAATTCATACTTATATTTTCTAGGGGTATATCTTTATCAAATATTTTCAAAGAACTCTCACCCAATATATACATATAAACAATAGTTTGCATTCTTTTACACACTTCTTTATAGTCAAGTTTTCTATTTTCGGTCTTCCAGTCCCATATTTCTATTTTGTTATTTGGCTTAATAATTATCAAATCATACTTTGCCTGAATCCTGATGTTATCTTTTCTCATTTTTATTTCATATTCAGTAAAATATATATTTTCATCTAAAAGAGTAAATTTTCCCTTTAATGAATTGAACGAATTCATTAAATCGATATTGCTATTATCAATACCAGCAGGAATATTTGAAAAATATCTTTCACAAATGAGATGAAAATCGAGTCCCATATTCATATTTTCATAATAATCCTCATTATCTATTGAATCCTTTTTCCACTTAACATTATCTAAATACTTGATTTTGAATCTTAAAGGGCATTTATCAAAAGTGTTTAATAAATTTTGACTATAGTAAACGTGTTTTAATTTTCTAATATCTAACATTTACCATCGCCCCTTTGGCTGTTTATGTAGTCTTGAAGCACATAAAAGTACTTTGAAGGTTTACTTTCATTCCATTTACCTTCATTACACTTAGATGCCATTAAAATTAAATATTCTTTAGCTCTTGTTATTCCTACGTATAAGAGCCTTATTTTTTCATTTATTATCTGTATTTTCGCTTCCCCAATTGGATCCTCGCAAATATTATTACCAAGAATTTTTGCAATTTCAGCTTTACAAAGAACTGTAGGGTTTTTAAATTGTTGTTTCAAGTAATAGTACTCCCTAAATTTATCCGTTGTCATATATGGGTATTGGTAAGATGTGATGCTTAATATAAATACACAATCCCATTCCAGTCCTTTTGCTTTATGACAAGTAGAAACTGTTATTCTATCTGAGGAAGGTTCATATCCTTCTAGGTCATAAATTATACCTGAAATATGATTTAATATACCATTTTTTTCATCTAGCAACTGATCCACTATATGCTTTAAACAAAAGTCACTTTCATCTTTTGATAGAAATCTAATATACGATGCAACTGCATCTGCCATCGCTCTATCCTCAAGACTGAAATTTAAAACATCACTAATATGCAAAATCAGTCTATCTAAATGTGTTTGAGGATATTGAAATATTATTTTAATCTGCTGCATGCACTTTATAAATTTTTGATAGACCTCTGAACCTAATATTTCGCGAGGAACATCTTTCTGATCTATGACTCCTCCATTGGGATACATTAGCTTTTCTACTTTATAATCTTGTATGAAATCAAACAACCTTTCACTTTCTTCGTTGTTTTCTTCTATAAACACATTCTTTACTAAATCTTTGAATTTAAAACTATCATGTGGCTCTGAAATAAACTGCAATATATATCCTAATGTAAATGCAGCCTTACATCTTTTATCTGATTTATTTGACAATTCATCACACTCAATATTTAACTCTCTAAGTTTATCCGCTATTTCTTTAACTTGATTATTATACGGAACTAATATGGCACAGGTTTTATTAGGATATTTTTCTTTGAATTTCATTGTTAGCTTAGTAGCTTTATTAATTTCATCCTGATTTGAACTACAAACCATAGTGCTTATTCCGTAAATGTCCACATCCTGCTTTTTTAGTTTAAAAAACTCTGGTACCGTTTTAATTTCTTGATTTACTAATGCACACCTACATTTTTCTTCACCATGATGATTATTGATATGTCGAACTAATTCGTTTGCTAAATCAATAATATGTTTTGTGCTACGTCCTGCCATATACATTTCAAACTTTTTATTTGCATTTTCACAAAATTCTCTGAAAAATTTTGGATCTGAAGATGTAAATGTACCTGTTATACTTTGATTAACATCCCCTACCCTAACTAAGTTTCCGTTTTTTTCAGAAATTAAACCCAATATTCTTCCCTGAATTAAATTAGAGTCTTGGCACTCATCTTCAAATACAAAAGTATATTTTACATTTAATTTTTCGCGAAGCACATCATCAGTTTTTAGAAGCTTATATGCAAGAATTAGCAAATCGTTATAATCTATATAGCCCTCTCTTTTTAGGGTTTTAGTGTATGAATCATAAATTTCAGATATATAATTTAAAATGCTGTCTTGGTTTAAATTTTTCACTTCATCCTTTAACTTTTCTGGAGAAATATCATTTATCTTTAATTCCCCAATAATTGTATCCACCGTCGTGAAAAAATCATTCCACCAATCATTTTGTTTTCCTGGGTATTTATTTAGGGATTTATCTAATATCATAGCCTTAAATATATTTTCTCCACCGTTTCTTCTCCAATGCATAATGCACTTATTTAAATATAAGCTTTTATTTACATCATCTAATATTTTAAATTCTTCATTAACTCCCACTACATCCGGTCTATCTTTTAAAATCTTTAGTGCTAAACTATGAATAGTCATAACTTCATAATCATTACTCGCTGTTATTCCCTTATTTTGTAAAACTATTGAAATTCTATGTTTAAAGTTATTCACTGCACTATTCATAAAAGTAACTATAAGTATTTTCCCAGGTTTATGAATTTTATCTTCTATAAGTTCACATACTAGATTACATATTATGAAGGTTTTCCCTGCTCCTGGAACTGCTGGAACCGCCATGGTTCCTCCTCTATATTCCATTATATGCAATTGATCATCCCTATAACTTATTTTTACCTCTTCATTACTCATATCCCCTATCATAATTTTCACCTCTTCCGCTTAAGATTTCTACAAGGATATCCGCAAATATACTTTGTTGTTCATATCCATTTAGAGAATACTCACTGCCATATATGTATAATTTGCCCCTACATTTTCTTAAAAGGCCATCAACAACGGACATTAAAATTCTATATATATTATTGTTTTCTGTTTCCTGCGTATAGATATCATTAATATTCCAATTACTTCTTAACACGTAATAATTTGATAATTCCTTTATATTTCTTGAACACCACATATTACTGTTAATATCTGCCCATATCTGAACCACGCTACTTAAATTTGAAGTTAAATATGTATATGGCGATGTGAAAACTATACTATTCTCTTGTAATAGCATTTCTTGAATATCATTCAACGAATAAAAATCTTTTCCATCACGCCTTATAAATTCTATAAATCTCTCCTCAGATGACTTCCCTTTAAATTGTAATTTATCTAAAGTATTTACGAAGCTTTCACAATTTTCATATATACTTATATAGTCACCTACATGTTGTTTAACTTTAGGTATTGTTATAAGAACTTCTAAGAATGCTTTTCTAAAAAATTCTCCTAGTGGTATATTGCATTCCAAGTTACTTTCTTTATAATCACTTATCCATTTTTTTAATTCATTATAATTACTTGCGACCTCAATGCCTACTCTATCTTGGATGGCTTTATTAATATCTCGCATCTCTCCACTCGAATTTACTAAATCAGAAAGTAGCGAGCTCCTGATTATATCTAGCTGTAACATAAAAGAAAAAAAGTTTTTATAATCTTCACTTGTTAACTTTATGCTTGTAAAAGAATTACACAATACTGCTAATATAATTAATGGCTGTAAATATTCATTGTCAATAAATCTATATTTTTTAGAAGTCTCCATGACTGATATACCTAATTCTTTTGTTTTTTTCTGTAGTTCATGAGAAATGACAAAATCATTAAATGGACATATTACAGCTATATCCTTAGGCTTAACTCCATGATTTATTAATTCTTCAATTTTAAATGATATTTTTTCAACCATTTCGCATCGAAGCTGTGAAGTCAAATCTATATAAGCTGGTAGGTTGTCGCTTATTTTCTCCTCTTCGTAATTATTATGTGCTCGGTTTTCTATCGCACGCGAAAAATCAATAAATTCATCATTACAGCAAAAATGCTCATCTAGAATAATTTCATCATAATCAATATTTAATTTTTGTCTCAAATAATTAGTATTAGCCCCATAATAACTACAAAATCCACCGCTTGGGTTGTAAAACAAGTATGCCTTGTCTACATTATCAATAAGCTTAAATATCAGATCTAGCTCTGATGGTGAAGCCTGATCTATATCGTCTACTATAAGATATTTTATTTTATTCATATTAAAGTATCTTGCATCTTTAAGTAAATACTTATTATACAAGTAAAAACACAATCCATAATCTACAACACCATTTCCCAATAATTTTGAGATATAATATTGAATTACTTCATCCAATTGATTATATGTTTCTTTTGCACAAAAATCCTTTACCTCTAATGAATTATATAGCCTAGTTCCTATTTCATTAAAAGGCACTAATGATAGTGCAGCATTATTAATGTTAGAAATCAAATCTGAAGCTATTTTAGAAGAAGTTGATGTAATATCTATAAAGTACCCTTTAGACGTTCTAAAATGCTCCACTAGTGCTTTCATAGCATAATTTGTAGCATCAAAAGATGCGAATTCAGGTTTCAACAAACTAATTTTTAATTCCTTGCAATTTTCTACTACATATGGCCAATAAAGTGATAGTTCTTTTCTGATAAATCCATAGTAAGAGTTTTTTCGAATCTCACTAGTCATGTTAAAATCCATCTCTCTTGTCCATGTTATATTTTGATATTTATTCATAAATAAGCATAATATATTTGAACTTTTTATATTTTCATTTTCTATCATATTCTTATATTTAGAAACTGCCATAGTTGTTTTACCACTAGCAGATTTCCCTTTAACTAATATGCATCGGTGGATAAAATTATTTCCATTTATTTTGTTGTAGACTTCCGCATATTTAATAGTATCACCTCCATATAATCCATTATTTTATATTTTACCATATTTATTATGAATTAAACAAAAGCAAAAAAAGAAAATAAAAGAGAACATTTCTGTTCTCGATGTTTAACGACATTTCAGAAGGAAAGTCTCCCACTTCTATAAGTGGGAGTTACATACCTTAACAAATAGAAAACTTCAGTGGGAGTATAAATCTCCTTCTGAAGTCGTTAATGTTTCAGCTCCGCAGGAGATGATTTAATCTTTTTAATTTTCTATAATAACAGACCACTCTCCGTTATTATCTTTTAAAATATTTATATTTGCTATTTTATCTCTACTAAAATTTGACGTAAATTCTTTGCTACGAGTACTCTTGTTGTTTTTGTCTTCAAATTCCACTTTATAAGTACAATTTTCTTGTACCCCCATATCAAAATATCCATGCTGGTTAGCCTTAAGATGACTAGCTATAATATTAACTTTATCAACCCTTTGAATTACTATATCACTAATAATTTCGGAACTTTTATTTCCTATAATGAGATTATTCTTCATGTTTTTTTTACCACAAGCAGATATTAAGATGGTAACAATTATGCATCCCAGTAAGATTATATATGGTACTTTTTTCAACTTAAACCACCCCTTAAATTAAAATTAAAATATCTTCACCATCTATTAATATATTTTTTTCTGAAAGGTCGTTAAAACTGGTTATAAATTTCATTTAGTATATCTATTAACGTATCTTTATCAACACCTATATAATGTGCCTCTATAATTATTTTCTTCATATGTTCTTTTATTTCTCTCATCTTTTCTTCATTCATGATAGGTTTGAAATTTTCTACTACAAATGTTCCTTTTCCTCTTATAACTTCAATTGCCTTCATTCTTTCTAGCTCATTATATGCTTTGCTTATAGTATTAGGATTGATTGTTATAAGCGATGCAAGTTCCCTTACAGAAGGCAATTTATCTCCCGGTTCTAATATTCCTTTTATTATATTTTCCTTTACTTTCTCAATAATCTGTTCATAAATAGGTTTACCGCTTCTGCTATCAATGTTTATCAAGGTTTCACCTTCTCTCAAATAATTAACTCTTCACTATTTGCACTATGTGTACAGCGTGTACTATTGTTGTAGTACACTATAAATATAATACTATATACTTATACTGTCAAGTACTAATTAAATCATCTCCTGCGGAGCTTCAATATTAACATTTTTAGATATAGTGAGAATATAAAAAACCAGTAGGATAATTTATCCTACTGGTTTGTGGCTTTCTAGTTTTATTTATCAGAAACCTTTTTTATAAATTTTACTCATCCGAAGCATTAATAGTAGCATTACCTGAAGTTGTATTTATTTTTATTATTTTATTTCCATTACCTACATCCCCTTTTATTTCATGCTTGTCAGCTTCTCCTGTCACTGTTATAGGAAAATCATTTCTAAGATCACCTGATGTACTGTCAAAGTCTAATTTAAATTCTGATTTTTTAGGAAGTTTTAATTCCACATCTCCTGAAGTAGAGTCTATATTAATATCATTGTTAAAGTCTTTATACTTAAACTTGAACCAACCTGAAACTGATTGACCTAATATATCTCCTGTAATATTTTCTATTTTTGTGTCCCCTGAAGTTGTCTTAAATTCATTCTTCTTACTTAATAAGGATTTTACATTTACTTTGCCGGAAGTACCCTCAAATATTGTTTCATTAGTTGTTAATAAGTTTATCTTAGCATCTCCTGATGTTGTTTGAAATTTAAATTTATCTAATCGTAGGTCTCCTATAATAACATCCCCTGATGTTGTATTTATTTTTAAATCCTTTTTATAGTCTTCCGGAACATATATATCTAAATTTATTTTTGTGTTTATATTTATACCAAAAATTTTACCTGGATATTTAATTAAAACATCTAGATCATCCCCATTTACAAATGCCTCTAAATGTGGTGCTGACTTTTTCGAATTTGAATTACCATAAAAATGAACTCTTATTTTATCTTCCTTGCTAGTGATAATGTTTACGTCTGTGCTTACTGTTTCTACATTTATGGTTTTAATATTCCCTTTACTAAATTCCTTTGTAGCCTCTATATTAAACTTATCATTAGATGTACTGCTTCCTTGTGTTATATCATTGTTAGATTTTATAATACCTAATTTATACTCAAGTACGTACCCTACTCCTCCTAGTATTATTGAACACATAACTACAATCATCAAGCATTTTACAACCTTTTTTTCATTAAATTTTCTCATAGTCTTGCTCCTCTTTACCATTAATTATTTTGATATTTGTTTTTAAATATTTAATAGTTACTTTATATAGCCATTTTGTTAGATGCTTACATCCTATAAACATTAAAGCTCCTACAGCACTAAGCCCCATGCCAATTGCAATACTTATAATCCAATTTACATCCATGGATATATAACTTGGAAATATTAATTTAAGAAACGTGCCTAAAACTACCCCTATTCCACTTATAGTGAATCCAAACGCCGTTGCATACAATCCTATGAGCACCCCAACAATACCTATAAACGGTCCTAACAATATTATATTAAAAAAACCTAACCCGACTGCTGCAATTATAGCTCTACCAATATTTGCTGAAGATTTTGTATTTTGTGCTTTCTCAATCATATAATTTGCTCTTAACTGTTTTGCAATAGTTCTAGGCTCTCCAAGAGATATGGCTATGTCTTCTTCACTTCTTCCTTTTTCTGCTCCTATGGTAAAATATTCATCATAATCAATTAAAATATCTTGTTTTTCTTCTTCGCGAAGATTAGATAAATTTCTTGAAAGTTCTTTCATAAATTCATTTTTATTCATATCCTCATCTCCTTTTTCTGTTCTATCTTTAAAACTTTGCTCACTGTGATTACAAAATCCAACCACTCATCTTTTAGCTCTTCTTTTGTATTCTTACCCAGTGTCGTAATGCTGTAATACTTCCTTGGTGGCCCTTCTTGTGATTCTTGAAGATAAGTAGTTACAAATCCATCACTTTTTAATCTCCTAAGCAAAGGATATATTGTTCCTTCAGATATATCTATATCTTGTGAAATTTCATTTACAAGTTCATATCCGTAGCAATCTCTGCCATCAAGTACAGATAATACACATAATTCAAGAACGCCTTTTTTAAATTGTACATTCATTACTTCACCTTCTCTTAGATTATTTACCTTTATTATATACTAGCACATGCTATTGTACATTGCAAGATACCGATTAAAGTTTGTTACCGTTTTATACTTAGTACATATTAAATTATCTCCTACCTATATCACTTACCCCTAAGTTTCATATACTATAATTAGTATATATAGTTTTTAAGGGGGTTATTATTATATTTAAAACAATAAATTCATGTCACCCCAGAAAAGCCTTAGTAGATGGAATTAATAATGCTATCTTCAAAGCAAAACTAAAAGATATTAAATTTAACACATACCCAGCCATAATAGGTTGTATAATAGGCTGTATATTGCTAAAACCAGATTACGTATATGCTAAAGACACTGTACAAGAAAGTACAGAAGTCATTAATTTTTTATCTAAACTAGGACCACCAACATTACTTACAGCAGTAGAAATTTATAAGGTAAGAGCTTACATTAAAAATTTAAAATCACACTTACATGAACCGTCCATATCACCATAATTATTTAAAACAAAAGAACATTCCATAATTAGTCCAACTAATTATGGAATGTTCTTTTTTACTATATTTCAACTAACGTATATTTATATTTTTGGTTTATGCAATGATTGTTATATCTATTCTATGCATATTAATGTAATATGGAATTCCTTTACTTTTTATAGAATTTCTTAATAGTTTCACAAACAAATTCTACTTCTTCCTCAGTTATCTCTGGGTATATAGGAAGTGCAATGATGTCATTTGCTATTCTTTCAGATACTGGGAAATCGCCTTTTTTATATCCTAAGTATTCAAAACATTTTTGAAGATGAAGCGGTATTGGATAATAAATACTATTTCCTATTTCATTAGCTTTTAGATATTCGCAAAGTTCATCTCTTCTTTCGGCTAATATATTAAATACATAATACACCGGCTTTTGATTTCCTTTAATTTTAGGTATTTTAATAAACTCACAATCTTGTAATCTATCTATATATAATTTTGCAATATGATTTCTCTTTTGAATTGCTTCGTTTATATATTTCATTTTCACTTGTAATATAGCCGCTTGAATTGAATCCAATCTTGAATTATATCCAATGTAATCATAATGATACTTCTTAGAAGCCCCATGAACCCTGTACATTTTAGTAATACGTGCTAAGTTTTCATCGTTAGTTACTATCATACCAGCGTCGCCATAAGCTCCTAACGTCTTGGTAGGAAAGAATGAGAAAACACCAAAGTCTCCTATTGTACCTGCATGTCTAAATTCTGATCCATTCCCTTTCCATCTCATACCAAACGATTCCGCAGCGTCTTCTAAAACCTTCAAATTATTTCTACTGGCTATGTCCATAATTTTATCCATATCACCCATTTGTGAAAATAAATGAATTGGGATAATCCCTACGGTATCCTTTGTTATTTCTTCTTCTATTTTGCCTACATCTATACTAAAAGTTTCTTCATCAATATCTACAAATACAGGTTTTGCCCTATGTTTTGCAATGCAAGATGTAGAAGCTAAGAAAGTAAAAGGTGAAGTTATTACTTCTTTCCCATCTTTAAAACCTAGTATATCAGAAGCCATTACTAAGGCATCTGTACCCGATGCAACACCAATTGCATATTTAGCTCCAGTAAATTTTCTAACTGCTTCTTCGAAGTCAGTTACCTCTGTGCCTAGCATCGATATTCCTCTTTCCATAACTCCTAGAACAGCATTGTTAAATTCCGACTTTTTATTAGTATATTCTCTTGTAGATGTATAAAATTTAACCTTCATAATAGGACCTCCTTTTATATAGTTGGCAATGTCAGTTAAATTTGAGCTTTATCCCATTATCTCTTCTACGCATCTTATTACTTTTTGCACCACATACTCTGCATCTTCTAACTTAAGCGTTGAGTATACTGGAAGTGTTATTTCATTTGCATATTGATTATATGCATTTGGATAATCCTTTATAGAATACCCAAGATTCTTATAAAGTGTAAACATTGGTAAAGGTGTAAAGTGAACATTTGTAGCTATGCTTATATCTGCAAGTTTTTGTACTACCTCATCTCTTTGTATCTCATTAATTCCTTTTACTCTTAAAGGATATAGATGATATGATGTCTCTCTATTTTCATCCTTTATAAAAGGAATAATCGCCCACTGTTTAGTTTCAAGAGCTTTGGTATACACATTAAAAATATCTCTTCTTTGCTCAATCATTCCTTCATATCTTTGAAGTTGTGAAATCCCTATAGCTGCACTAATATCTGTCATATTACATTTCATCCCATCTGTTATGATATCATATTTCCAAGCTCCTGCTTTCATCTTAGCAAATGTATCCTTTGACTGACCTTGATAAGACGTTATTTTAAACTCTCGCAATAAATCTTCCTTCCCCTTAAATTTATTATCATTAAAAACAATTGCTCCCCCCTCTGATGTTGTTAAATTCTTCACCGCATGGAACGAAAAAACATTAAAATCAGCCTGTGTTCCAACTTTGTTTCCTTTGTATATTGCTCCAAATGAGTGAGCTGAATCTGATATAAATATAATATCTTCTCTATTTTTTTCCCTAAGTACTTCTTTTATAGCATCATAATCTACAGGAACCCCTGCAAAATCCACAGTTATTATAGCTTTCGTTTTAGGTGTAATTGTCATACCTAATTTTTGCTCATCTATTAAAAAACTGCCTTCTTTAACATCTACAAAAGTTGGCTTAACTCCCCTATGGATTATTACACTTGCTGTAGCTGTATATGTATAAGGTGTTGTAATAACTTCGTCGCCCTCGCAAATGTTATAAACCTTTAATATAAGTTCTAAGCCTGCACTCGCACTTGAAAGTGCTACTGCATTATTTGCATGACAATACTTAGCAATTTGATCTTCAAATTCCATAGCCTTAGGCCCACTTGTAATCCACCCTGAATCTAGCACCTCCATTACAAGCTTTTTTTCTGTATCAGTTATGTCTGGAGGTGAAAAAGGAATATTCCTTATTTTCATTCATATCCTACCCTTCAAATTAAATTTTATTTTAATGTTTAACTATTCTAATTTATTTTTACTTAAATCTATAATTTATTACAAGAATTTGCAGATATAAATCACTATAATTACTAAATGTCGTTAAATCTATTTTATCATAGTACTGCAGTATTCTTAAGGCAACACCTACTTTTTTTAAAAATTCATCAGTAGTGAAAAAAAATGCGATTCATTATTTTTCAATGTGATCACTTCTATATACGGACGCCATATGATAAAATATACTAACTATTTTCTCTATAATTATATTATATATTATCTTTCGTTATACATTAATTTCTTAAATATCAAAACAACCTTTTAAAAATTATTATACATTACTACCAATAAAAAAACTAAGTGATTATGAATTTATCTTCCATAATCACTTAGTTTTCATTAAATCATCACTTTTGCAGCTACAATATTAAAGCATTTCCTGCGGAGTTGCTCATGTTCTTATAATCTGAATTAAAATATCGTTAACATTTTCCAATCAATTCTTTCCTGTCAACATTAGAATTATATATTAGCCCAAATAGAATTAATAAGCCACCAATAATTTTCCCTTTTGAAATAAAACCCATTCTGAAATAATCAATAAGTATACCAGTAAAAAGCTGACCCATAAATATCAGCAAAGTAGTATAAATAGTAGGAATTTTAGGAATTACAATGTTCGAACTTGCAACAACTATTACTCCTAGTAACCCCCCTAAAAAAGCCCATGCTGGTATTGTAGTGTAACTACTAAGTGATGTGTTTACAGTGGTTTTCACTATAACTATAAGTAATATGGTACTTAATAATCCTACAATATAGTTTATAAGGGTTCCTTGAAAAATCCCTATTTCTTTAGCTAGATGTGAATTTACAATCATGGATATTATAGTAATACAGCCACATAAAATTGCTAAAATTATATACAACATACTTCCCCATCTCCCATTTAATATATTATCATTGTGACTAGCCCTAAAAATATTATAAAAAAACCGACAACTTTTTTCTTTTTAAACTTATAAATATTTAAACCAAATAGACCATAATGGTCTATAAAGCAGGCTAATACTAATTGTCCAAATATACCTAATGATAAAGTTAGAGAAGCGCCAAGTAAATTGAAGCATAAACTATTTAAAAACACCATAAAAACTCCTATGAATCCACCGCTAAACAAATATAATGGAGTGTTTTTGGGAATCTTAAACTTTTCTTTTTTAAATAATAAAACAGTAATAACAGCAATAAGTCCAACTATGTGAATTATTAATATTGATACATACTGATCTGTATAATTTGCTAAAATCCCATTAAAAGTCACCATTATAGCAATTAATATACCTATAAATACCGCAGATGCTTTATACATTTAATTTCCTCCACTCTTTAATTTGTTTATATGTCCCTTTTATAAGGTTACCATAGAAATTAAAAAAAACACACCATTTCCAATCTAAATACAAGTGCATTAGAAAAACTTGCAGGGGATTTATACGAATAAAGGGTATATATTTATATATAAATATATACCCTTCTTGCATATATTCCTATAAGCTTATTCACTTATAATATTATATACCTTTTATTCCCAAATGGAGCTGCACAGATGATTATTAACTTAACTTCAATTAGTTCATTATTATTTATAAAATAGCAATGCTATCTATTCCCATTCATTTTACCCTTTAATGCCTTAACTCTCCCATTTACATAATTTATAAGCTCACGCATATTGTCTTTTATTTCAGTTGGGGCACTAGTAACCATGGTAATTATATCTAATTTATTACCTTTTATTTCTTTGGCAACTTCATAAGCTAAGCACTTATTTTTCATTTTCCAATATGTAATGTTAAATTGATCTGCTTGGCGCTTATTATAATATCCTTTTTCAATACCAAATTGAAATAAATCTGCTGCTGATTCTAATTCCTCTAAATCTTGAACATCTAAAGTCTCATTTACTAAATCTTGAAATGTTTTCATTATAGCTCTCCTTTTTAACAAGTAATATTATTGATAATTTATATAATACTTAATATTACCTAGTTGTTTGTTTTTTTTAAGTTACCTTGACGAAATCTTTCCCACAACTTTTATATTTTAACACATATTAAAGAGTATTTAAATTGTATTTAAAAACAATTTTATAACTCTATGTTTAATCTATAACATTAAGATATATATTATCGCGTGAAGCTCACATGACTGAAGTCACATGCTTCTAAGATTGCTCTTAGATTTTCCCACATCATCGTCCTCGTTACCTACTAACTCCATGGGTGTTAAATTTGGGATACTTCCTACCCGCTTTGTTTATATTATATTAGCAAACTTCTTCTATATCTCACTTACTGTTGCAGCGAAATATGAAGGTCTTCATAAATGGCCTCCACATAATTTCTTCTTTAGTATTATTCCATATTCTTTAATTAATAATCTAGCCGATACTCCTTTTAATGCTTTCATTATATCAGGAATATATTGTTGAGTAATGAATTCTATTAATAAATGAATATGGTCTAAGTCACCACTCATTAAAACTACAGTAAATCCATTATCTTCAGCCATTTTATACGCTATCAAACAGAAAACTTCAGTGGGAGTATAAATATCCTTCTGAAGTCGTTAATACTTCAGCTCCGCAGGAGATGATTTAATATAAAAATGAGGTGGATAATTAGATTATCTACCTCATTTTGCATTCTATAGTATTAAGTACTATTTGTTTGCTTTTTCTACCCTAATTGTTTTTCCCTTTATTGTCCCGTTTTTAAGGGCTTCTAATACTAACTTGCCTTTTCCAGCCATGATATCTACATGAGAGAAACTATCTTGAATATCTATAATACCTATATCCTCAACACTAACACCCTCAATATTGCAAATAGTTCCTACAATATCTACATTTCTTATTTTTTTCCTTTTACCTGCACTGATATATATTTTCATTATATCGCTACTAAAATTAGATGCTTTAGTCTTTTTAATAATAGGCTTGGCATCATTTTTTTCATAAAATGCTTCCCTATATGGCTCAGACTCTTCCTTTGATGGAATTGGTTTTTTAGGTATCTCCATACCAATATAGTTTTCTATGTTTTGTAAAAATCTTTTTTCATGACGCGTTGTAAAAGTTATAGCTTTTCCCTTTTTGCCTGCACGTCCTGTTCTTCCTATTCTATGCACGTAATTTTCTTTTTCTAAGGGTAAATCATAATTTATAATATGAGTTATATCTTCTACATCAATACCTCTAGCAGCAACATCCGTAGCCACTAGAAATCTAAATTCACCTTTTTTAAATCTTTCCATAGCATCTAATCTATCATTTTGAAGTAACCCTCCATGTATCTTAATACATGAATAATGGCGATTTTTCATTTGATTTGTTATTGCATCAACATTTTCTTTTGTTCTACAAAATACTATACATGAATCTGGATTTTCAACATAAAGCGTTCTCTTAAGCAAACTGAGCTTCTTATCTTCCTCTACTTCATAGCAAACTTGATCAATTTTTTCAACGGTTAATTTTTCAGGGTTTATTTCTATTTTAACAGGATTCACCATGTATTTCATGCAAATTGCTTCAATAGATTCTGGTATTGTAGCTGAAAATAACATAGTAACTCTATTTTTAGGAACAGCTTTGATAACCTCTTCTACTTGTTCTATAAATCCCATGCTAAGCATTTCATCTGCTTCGTCTAATATTAAATATTTTATCTTGTCTAAATTAATAGTTCCTCTTTCAATATGATCTAAGGTTCTTCCTGGCGTACCTACTACTACGTGCACTCTTTGCTTTAACTGTTTCTTTTGCATTTCTATAGGTTGTTTACCAAAAACAGCTACGGCTCTAATTTTCTTATATCTACCTATTTGTGTTATATCCTGGCTCAATTGAAGAGCTAGTTCTCTAGTAGGTGTTAATACTAATGCTTGAGGCTCTGTTTCCTCTATATCTGCACTTTCACAAAGTGGAATAGCAAAAGCAGCTGTTTTCCCACTACCTGTTTGTGATTTTACTATGATATCATTACCTTTTAGGGCTATAGGTATTACCGCAGCCTGAACCTCTGAAGGATTTTTATATCCTAAATTATTAATTGCTTTTAATATTTCTTCACTAATATTAAATTCCTCAAATTTTATGTTACTCATTTTAACTTCCTTTCTTTTGTTCCATATATAATTTTTAAGTATAACTTAAATATATTTTCAACTCATAAGTTTATATTATACCATGTTTAAGCTTATAATTTCTATTATAAGTTTTAATATTCGACAAATTTATTTATTTGCATGCGACTAGTTTTAATAAAAAAAGAGATAATGAAGATTAAATCTTCATTATCTCTTTTTATAGTTACATAGTTATTTTACTCACATGGAAATAAATAATTAGCTGCAATACGTACGTCTACTTCTTCTGGCTCTTCAATATCATCTGGAAGTACAAACACAAGTTTACGTCTAATCGTACCACATTGATTGCATTCATCCTCTTTACATAGTATTGTAGTAAACCCTCTAAAAGTGATTATTCTACCAGCATTATCATATATAATACATGCAACAGCTACTGTTTTGCCAAAGCATACGTTATTTACTTGTATTCTTACAGTTAATAATTTTGCACCATGTTTTTCTATACTTACTGGTTCTGCATTAATAGAATGACATAATTCACATTCACAGTTATTATTATTATTATTTTCATCTCTACTCATTTTATAAAACTCCTTTTTGTATAAATTTAGAATAAGACGATACACACAGATACCGATTTATAAGTTATTCATACTTTTATAGATACATATATCACTAAAATATATTGTGGTCATAATTTTTATGCGTTGATATATGTACTAATAAATCGGATTCATAGTTGAATTTGTCTTTATTATAAATTTACAATTTGTTTTATTAATGAGCTAAATATACTATATAATTCATATTTTTTATTATACTATACTATATTCACTGGTGCAGATATTGGTTAATAAAAATTACAATTTTTAAGAAAATTTTTCTTAAAAAACAACAAAATAGTAATTAATAAACCCTTAAGGAGTTATTAATTACTATTTTGTTAAGATTAGCTTACTTATTAAGTAAAATAATTCTAACTACATTTTCACTAGCTCTTTCAATATTTTCCGGACCTTTTTCAAGTGCCTTATCAATTGTTTCAGCTTCTGATAATATGCCTATTATTGAATTTATTCCATGTGCATATAAAGCCTCTGCTCCATCACCTATTCGTCCTGCAAATGCAATAACAGGTATATTATATTCTTTAGCTATTAAAGCCACTCCAAGAGGTGCTTTTCCATAAAGTGTTTGTCCATCTATGCTTCCTTCTCCAGTAAATACATAATCTGCATCTTGCATTTTTTCTTTGAGATTAGTATGCTTCGTAACTAAATCTATTCCCCTTTTAAGTTCTGCGCAGAAGAAAGCAAGAAGCCCTGCACCTAGTCCCCCCGCTGCTCCTGCTCCAGGAATACTTTCAATATCTAAGCCTAACTGTTCTTTTATAATTTTTGCATAATGACTTAAATTATCATCTAAAATTTTAACTATTTCACCTGTTGCACCCTTTTGTGGTCCAAAAATATAAGAAGCACCATTTTTGCCTGTTAAAGGATTAGTAACATCACAGGCTACTTCAATCTTAGTATCTTTTATCCTCTTATCTAGTCCATTTAAATCTATCTTATGAAGAAGATTTAAATATCCACCGCCTAAATTAATCTCTTCATTATCCTTTGTTAAGAGCTTTCCACCAAGTGCTTGTATCATTCCCGCACCGCCGTCATTTGTGGCACTACCGCCTATTCCTATAATCAGATGGTTAACACCTGCATCAAGAGCCGCTTTAATCAATTCTCCCGTACCATAAGTTGTAGTCAAAAGAGGGTTTCTTTTTTCCCTAGGCACAAGATGCAACCCACTGGCGCTAGCCATCTCAATTACTGCTGTTTTTTTATCTCCAAGCACTCCAAATGTAGCTAGAACTTCATCACCAAGGGGTCCTTTAACCAGCGTTTTGTATAGTTCACCTTCTGTTGCATCTACAAGAGACTGCACCGTTCCTTCTCCACCGTCAGCCATTGGAACCTTCACACATTCCGCATGTGGAATGATTTTTTTGATTCCTCTCTCCATGGCCTCCGCTACTTCTTTTGCTGTCATACTTTCCTTAAATGAATCTGGTGCTAACACAAATTTCATATATATCTATCCTTTCCAAAGTGAATTACTAATTTAAACCTGTGAGATATTCTTTATTATTAATTGTTATAATCAATTACTTAGAGCTCTATTTCATTATTCCAAATATTATAGTTGACACTAAAGTCATAGTTAAACCTACTAATGATTCATATGGTATAAGTTTTAATCTTCCCTTCATATCCATAAATATACTTCCACCTGTTGCATGAAAAAAACTCCCGTGTGGAAGATGATCTAAAACTGTTGCTCCACTATGAATCATTGCCGCTGCTGAAAGAGGTGAGATTCCTAGTTCTAATATAGTTCCACCAAATACTGTACTTGCTACTGCAGTACCAGATGTAGTTGATGCTGTAGCCGCAGACATTAATATTCCTGCTATAGGCGCTAATGCATATGCAGGAAGGCCTGAAGCACTAAGTCCTTGCACAATTACATCTTTTAACCCAGAATTAGCTATAATTCCTGCAAGCGTTCCTGTACCAATAAGTAAAATAGCTACTCCACTCATTTTTGTTAACCCAACAATTGAGTATTTATTTAAGTTTTTTATTTTTCCCATAGCAAGAGCTCCAACGGTCCCTCCGATTGGTAATGCTATTAGTGGATCTATACTAATTTTGAATAAAGGTCTAAGAGAAAGTAATACTATAGCAACTATTGGTCCAACAATTGCTGATAAAAAGCTTGGTTTTTGCTCAACTTCACAATCAACTTCGCCTTTTTCAACAAAATTTCCTTTTTTAATTAGCTTTTTCGCTATTATGCATGTAACAATAAGGCCAAATACTGCTGGCACTATACCTGCTGCCATAACTGATGTTAATGGCACTTTAAATGCATCCGCTGCTGCTATAGCATTAGGATTAGGAGACATAATATTTCCTGCTTTTCCCCCACCTATCATAGCAATAAGAATCGATGATTTAGATAAATTAGCACGAATGGCAATAGACATCGCTATTGGTGCTACTGTAATAACTGCTACGTCTACAAAAACTCCTACAGATGTCAGTACTAAAGTTGCGAGTGCTAGTGCTACTAGAGAATTATTTTCTCCTATTTTATCTACAATAGTTTCTGCAATCTTTGCAGCAGCACCAGATTCTATAAGGACTCCTGCTAAAACTCCGGCAGTAAGTATTCTAAGGATTGCCGGCATTATACCTTTTGCACCATCAATCATAAATACTACAGTGTTTGTTAGTCCTACTCCACCTACTAAACCACCTATTAATGCACCTAATATAAGGGCATATGCTGGATGAACTTTTTTAATTATTAAAAAAATTGCTAATATAAGTGCAATAATTGCGCCTAATGCGGTTACTTGCATATTAACTCCTCCTCTGTTGTTCTCTTTTTTATATTGTAAACGAATTCAAAAAAATAAACATTAGGCATTTGTTTAATAATCAAACTATAATTTTTGTGCATATGAACAATTATAGTTTGGATAAGATATACGCAGTATATAATTGGAACAAGTCAATAAAGTTTTTTGGGTTTTTCCCAGTAACTTCTTCAACTTTATCTAACCTATAATTCAATGTATTTCTATGAATATGAAGTTCCTCAGAACTTTTATTTACTTGTCCATTCATATTTATATAAGTACTTAATGTCGATAGTAAGTTTAATTGATTCTCAGCTTCTAAATTCTCGATTATTTTTTTCATATCATTATTTCCTTTAAAACTTGATAACAATGAAATAAAGGCTATATCTTTGTATAAATAAATTTTTCTTTTGCTTTCAATTTTTTTCCCAATTCCAAGTGCCTTCGTTGCTTGCTTAAATGATGTACCGAAAATATTTTCACTATATCCTATTCCTATTTGAAAGCAACAGTCCTCTTCTTTGCATAAGAACCTTTCTAATCTCTTAGTAACAAAACTATCGTAATACATAAAAGTTACTATAGTAGATGGATTTAATTTCAAATAAAATTCATCATTCCTTAAAAAATTCATTAATTTACTCTTTACTTTCCCCATGTAGTCCTCTCTAAAAGTTAAAACCACAGCTACCCTTGGAATAGATACATCAATTCCCAAAGAATCTCCTCTTTCTTTAAAATCCTGACTATAGTCATTGTTTAGATAAATTAATTCATATAAAAACTCCTCTTTTAGCTGTTCATTAATTTTTCTTTGACATAAAACGTACTCCTGATTTACTAGAAGTTCCGCAGTTATTCTAACCAACTCAACAAAAGGGCGAACCTCCTTTGGTACACCTGTAATCCCTATAACGCCAATGATTTTGTCTTGAAAAATTATTGGCGTATTTACTCCTGGTTTTGTACATAATCCACCTTCTGAAATTGCAATCATCTTTTTATTAGATATAGCTTCCATAGCTCCCTCATGCAACTTATAAAGTCTATTTTTATCTCCACTTCCAATAATCATTCCCTTATCATTCATTATATTTACGTTATATGGTATTACATTCATCATTCTATCCACTATACTTTGTGCTTGTTGCTCTGTCAGCGTAATCATATGTTTATCACTCCATTCTTAAAATATATACTGATATTAATATTTTACACCAATTTTCAATGTTATTCTAAAATCAAGACCTAAAATTTAAATTTCTAATGTAATTTTAACGTTCTACTAATAAATCTTTAATCCTCCAATCTTATAATGAAAACATAGAAAACAAATAAAAACGAGGAGGAATTAAAATGTCAATAAATTTAGAACAAATTGATGAATTAAGAAAAAGAGCTAATGTAAGTTATGAGGATGCTAAAAACGCCTTAGAGCAAAGTGCCGGAGACCTTATTGAAGCTTTAGTATATCTTGAAAAGCAAAACAAAATTAAAGCGGAGGAGAATCCTTGCAGTGAAAGCATTTTTTTTAAAGAGGTAAAAAATCTTATTAAAAAAGCCAATGAAACAAAGCTAATAGTTAAAAAAGATGATGCTGTAGTATTAAATATCTGTGTAACACTAGCCATTATAATAACTATAGTAGCTTTCCCCCTAGTAATTGGAGCATTAATATTAGCCTTAGCAACTAATCATAAAATAAGAATTCAAAAGAAAAACAATGAAGATTCAGAAGCAAACAAGATTTTTGATAAGATGTCTGTTGCTGTTAATAAGGTGACTACAAAAATTACCGAAGAAATGAAAACTGAATAAGGCACACGAAAATAAAATACTAAAAACCTACACCTTATCAATGTAGGTTTTTTAAAAAATTTAAAATATGTAGTTAATTGTCTGTAATTATATATGAAATAATATATAATAAAGCTATTAATATAATATATTTTGGAGGTACAGTCTATATATGAGTGGGCAAAAGATTTTAATAATTGAGGATGAAATAAAAATAGCACGGTTTCTTGAGTTAGAATTAAAGTATGAGGGTTATATTGTTGAGCAATGTCATGACGGACGTGAGGGTTTAGATAAGGCCATTAATGATTTTTTTGATCTCGTAATCCTTGATGTTATGTTGCCTTCCTTAAATGGCCTTGAGGTATTAAGAAGACTTAGGCAAGTGTCCTCAGTTCCTATTATAATGCTTACTGCGAAAGATGAAATAATGGATAAAGTTATGGGCCTTGACATAGGTGCCGATGACTATATGACTAAGCCTTTCGCTATTGAAGAATTACTTGCAAGAATAAGAACAGCATTAAAAAAAACACTTGTATTCAATGAAAGCAGAAATATATTGTCTATTGGAGAATTGACCATAGACTTAGATCAACATGTGGTTACATTTAAGGATAACTCTATAGAACTAACTAAGACAGAATTTGATTTACTTAAGTACCTAATGGATAATAAAAATATTGTTCTTACAAGAAATAAAATCATAGATATTGTATGGGGATATGAATATATGGGTGATACTAATGTAGTAGATGTATATATTAGATATTTAAGAAGTAAAATAGATGATAAGTTTAACTTGAAGTTTATTCATACGGTGCGAGGGGTGGGATATGTTTTAAAAGATGAATAATTTAAAATCTATCCTTAAGCTCTTATTACAATCATTACGGTTAATTTTTAAGTTAATTAGAATAATCCTTTTGTTTATGCCAACATTATTGAAAAAATTATCTCGCATAATACATAAACTGCTAAGATTTTCAATTAGTTTTAAGATGACTGCAGTCTATACTCTCATTTTTTCTATTACACTGTTACTTTTAAGTGTTGGTTTAATTATAGGCTTTAGATTCTATCTATTGAATGAAGCTAAGGGTGAACTTACTAAATATAGTGCAGTAGCTATTAAATATGCTAAATTAAACAAAGACCCTCAGGACATTAATGTTGATATTTTTTCTAATATAAAATATGTAACCTTCAGTATTTTTGATGAAAAAGAAAGTCTTCTTTTAACTACTGAAAAGGATAAAAAAAATGTATATTTTAATAAAGATAGCTCACCTAACCCAGCTACAAATGAAACAAATCAACAACTTGTTTTTGTTACTACTAAGTTAGACCAGAACAATAAAATATTTTTCCTTCAACTTTCTAAAAATCTAGAAAATGAAAACAAATATTGGGATGTTTTTGCATTTATTATTTTCATAATAAATATATTCTCTTTAATTATTACATTAGGTATTGGCTCTAAAGCAAGTAAAAAAATGCTTCTGCCTATAAAAAGTATGACAGAAACCACAAAATCTATTTCAATTAATGCCTTGGAAAAGAGGCTAAACGTTAGCAATTCTCACGATGAGTTAAAACAGCTAGCCGAAAACTTTAATGAAATGTTGGATCGCATTCAAATTTCCTATGAAATGCAAAATCAATTTGTATCAGACGCCTCCCATGAACTCAGAACTCCCATAGCCGTTATAAAAGGCTATGCAAATATGTTGTCCCGTTGGGGAAAAGATGACAAAGCGGTACTCGACGAATCTATAATCGCTATTAAAAGCGAGTCTGAAAATATGCAGCAATTAGTAGAAAAACTTCTCTTCCTTGCAAGAAGTGACAAAAATACTCAAAGACTTTCCAAACAAGAATTTTATTTCGATCAATTAGTATTTGAAATCGTAAAAGAAACAAAACTAATTGATGGCCATCATGAAATTACAACTGATATTAATGAAACTGTAATTATTTATGCAGATAAAAAATTATTAAAACAAGCATTACGAATTTTCATTGATAATAGCATAAAGTATACTCAAAGTGGTGGAAGTATTAAGTTAAATAGCTATATTAGAAAAAATAATTTAGTAATTGAAATTATAGATACGGGAATAGGTATTTTTAAAGAAGATCTCCCCTATATTTTTAATAGATTTTATAGATGTGATAAATCAAGAGCAAAAGAAAGTGGCGGAACAGGCCTTGGCTTATCTATTGCGAAATGGATTATTGGTGAACATAACGGCTCCATTATAGTAGAAAGCAAACCTAAAATGGGGACAACTATAAGGGTTGGACTTCCAATAAAGAATAAATTATAACATAAAAAAGAGATGATAATTACTACAATTAATTGTATAATTCAAAAAGCAGTAGTTCACTTTCATGTACTGCTGCTTTTTTTGTATATTAGTTGTAATAAACTCCTCAAGATTGGCTTTTAAAGTTTATCTGATTAATTAATTTTTTTTAATGAGTTAACTCTTCAATTCATCACTAAATCTTCAGATCTTACTTATAAATGTTTGGGTTCTTGTTTGCATGTTAATTATATCACAATTTTATGATAGTTGTAAATAGTTTTTATGATTTTTTTACCATTCTATTATGCTTTAGTATCAATTAGTCTCCTACAATACTTTAAAATTCTCTGAAAACGATTATATATGGGTTTTATTCTAAATAACATCAAATTTTTTTCATCATTATTAATTTATGCCAAAATGAAAGTATGTTATCTTTTAAACAAAGTGTTATCTTTTTTCATTTAGCTTAGTGTTTTATATGCTTTTTATAAAAAACCATAATTTTAAAATTTCATAAAATAAATTCTCTTACATTTGTGTTTTTATCTTTTTTATAATGAAATTCTCTAAAATATACAAATATTTATTAAATCATAGTTTATATTGTTTTACATACACTATGATTATGTGATATGATTAAATTTGAGTTTATTATTAAATCTATTCAGATATTATATTTATTTAATAAGATGTTTTTAAGGAACGTTTAAATATTGTTTATAACTTTTGAAATATGGGATTTATCTCATTAGCAAATTTTTAAACCTTTACTTAATACGTTTTTACAATAGTAAATTATCTTCGCTATTGTACTTTTATTGCTATAAAATTATGCTTATTAAAATATATTAAAAAATATCGGTTAGTAGAGATGTTTTAATTTATATTCAAATTTATAACTATATTATATGAGGAGTGATATTATGCAAATAAGATTAGGCTACGTGGCTACTGCCTTAAAGTCAGCAAAGATAACTTCTGCTAGCACAGTAACTTTTTCTACATATACCAAACAATCGACGGCTAGAGATAAGCTTGAAAAGCTACAAAAGGTAGCTGTATCAAACGTTAATGATTTGCATAAAATTCTAGAATACGTTGTAAAAAACAATGTCCATTTTTATAGAATAACTTCTGCTTTAATCCCTTTAGCAACTCATCCTGAAGTTACAGATTGGGAATTTAGAAGAATTTTAAAAATGGATTTTGAATGGCTTGGAAATTTTATTAACAACAACAATTTAAGAGTAGATACTCATCCTGATGAATCTAATGTCATAAATAGTTCTAAGGAAGAAGTAATAAAAGCTACTGCAAAAAATCTACAATTCCACGCCAATCTTTTTAAGGATATTAACTATCCCTTAGGAAAAATGGTATTACACATTGGTGGTAAAGAAGGCGGAAAGCTCGCTGCTACAGAAAGATTCTTTAAGAATTTCAATAACTTACCAAAGGAAATAACTGAGTTATTAGTATTTGAAAATGATGATAAAAGCTTTACTACTAAAGAAGTATTAAACATATGCAAAGAAATAAATGTGCCTATGGTACTAGATGTACATCATCATAACTGCAACAACGGTGGTGATGAACTAGAACCTATGTTGAAAGATATATTTTCTACTTGGGAAGGTGAGCCTTTAGCACCAAAAGTACATTTTTCAAGCCCAAAAACTAGTGAAAAAGATAAAAAGCATGCTGATAACATTGATGCAGCATCATTCATCGAGTTTATTGAAAAATGTATTCCTTTAGGAATAGACTTAGATATACTATTAGAGGCAAAACAAGCAGATTTGGCTTTCAATCAACTTTTAGAGGATGTAAGAGTTTTTAAACCTGAGTGGACTTGGCTTGATAATAGTACTTTAGAATTTCAATAAAACAGATTTATAAAAGAGAAGATTTCAACAATAGAAATATTGTTGAAGTCTTCTCTTTATGTAAAATCATTTACATATCTTAGTCGTTTCTTATCAAATGTAAATAATTCTTAATGAAAAAATTGTTTACATTTAATAATTTTAATGCTATTATTATAATAATAAATTCGTTGAACAGGAATAGTAGTTAAAGTCATGCAAATTCAGAGAGCTGAGGATAGTGTAATCTCAGTATTGATAACTTTAGTGAATGGACCTGCTAGAAGTAACCCGAAATCAAATTTTGAGAGTAGTAGTTACCGGACGCCCACTGTTAAAAGGGCTAGAGCATTTCAGTGCTCGAATTATAATATATGTTTAGTTTTTTTGTAGCATAATTTAGGTGGTACAGCGAATATCCTTCGCCCTAATACAGGGCGAAGGTTTTTTTTATTTTAAATAATAAAGTAAAGGTGGTGGTTAATTTGATGTTCTGAAAGATATTTGCTTTTAAAATAATAATAAACCATTTAACGACATTTCAGAAGGAAAGTATCCCACTCCTATGAGTGGGCGTTCTATACTATAACAAAAATAAAACTGTATAGGGAGTATAAATCTCGTTCTGAAGTCTTCAATTCATCTTCTTCGAAGCTGTGCAACACCGTAGGTGATGATTTAACTCTAAATTATTTTGAAAAGGAGCTTTTTTTATGAAAACAAATAAACTAATAATAACGTCTCTATTACTTGCAATCGGTCTTATATTGCATCAAATTGTTCCAGGTATCTTTTTAGGAATGAAACCAGATTTTTTATTAGTATTTATGATTTTGTCCCTAACATTAACTAAAGATCTTAAGATAACCATTATTACAGGAATAGTAGCAGGTATTTTAGGTGCCTTATCTACGACTTTTCCAGGCGGCCAACTTCCTAACATTATAGATAAGGTTATAACTTCAATACTTATATACGGGTTATATAAGTATCTCAATCCTAATTCTCCTCTTAAATTAGGGTGCATTTATTTTCTTGGAACTATAATAAGTGGAAGTATTTTTCTTGGTTCAGCTCTTATTCTATTTGCTTTACCTGCACCTTTTTTAATCCTCTTCGTATCCATAGTGCTTCCTACTTCAGTGATTAATTCTTTTATCGGGTTTTCCCTACATAAACTTATTATAAGTAACCCAGCAATTAAGAATTTATTTATAAACTATTAAAAATTAAAGAATCAAGCTCTAAGATCTTGATTCTTTAATCTAAAATATATATTGTTTTATTTTACCTTAAAAACTTATTTTCCATTTTATTGAAACTTTAAAGATATTATGACTTATTTTTGTTTTGGATAGTATCCTTTAAAAGCATCTTCATAATCCTCTGGTTTATGGAATTCTTGAACTTCACTCGTAAAAGTTTTTTTATCCTCACTTTGCTTTTCTTTTCTCACTTCTCTATTCTTATCGTTACCCAAAATAACATCTCCTTTTGCTTATTTTGATATCTAAACATTTATTGTATTTTCTAACTATTCTACATATAGTATTTACAAAAATACATTAATTATATGTTTTTAAGTAAAATTTTTTAAATTAGTATTAGTGCAAATGATAAATGGAACGATACTATTTACCCTAGGGACGCACTTACAATTTCAAGCATCCCATCAAGTGGACAAGTTAGCACCACAAGGCACTCTACAAAGCATTACGAAGAGCACACCTGGAGCTGTAGCCGTAAATAGGGTTCAAAGTTCACAGCAGCATCTGAAGCTTCAAAAGGAACAGACCCAACTAAAGGAGCCTTGTATTTTTATGATAGTACTGCAACAAATGAGTGGTTAACTTCAAAGACAGTAGCTACTTCCGTAGGCAATTTAACCCTTGATTACTAATGAATCTATTTTGAGTATTTATTAAACATAAAAAAGCAAACTTCCACTATCTTGTGAAAGTTTGCTTTTTTATGTTTTTTTCATATAAGTGTTAAAGTTATACTTCGCGTACTCATTACATATTATTAACCTAATCAAAAAAATGTAATGAGCAACTATAAACACCAAATAGCGCTTTTATAATTGTTCATTACATTTTTAGACTATTAGTCTCTCAAAATTAAACAGAGAATTAGGTACGATTAATTACAATAGATATTTTTGAAGAACAAATTAACATTCTTCTATTGCATCGACCGAAATCAATACATCTACTCCCTAGAAAGGAGGTGATCCAGCCGCAGGTTCTCCTACGGCTACCTTGTTACGACTTCACCCCAATCATCAATCCCACCTTCGGCCGCTGGCTCCTTACGGTTACCTCACGGACTTCGGGTGTTACCAACTCTCATGGTGTGACGGGCGGTGTGTACAAGGCCCGGGAACGTATTCACCGCGACATGCTGATTCGCGATTACTAGCAACTCCGGCTTCATGTAGGCGAGTTGCAGCCTACAATCCGAACTGGGATGAGTTTTTGAGTTTGGCTCCACCTTGCGGTCTTGCATCTCTTTGTACTCACCATTGTAGCACGTGTGTAGCCCTAGACATAAGGGGCATGATGATTTGACGTCATCCCCACCTTCCTCCCGGTTAACCCGGGCAGTCTCACTAGAGTGCTCAACTTAATGGTAGCAACTAATGATAAGGGTTGCGCTCGTTGCGGGACTTAACCCAACATCTCACGACACGAGCTGACGACAACCATGCACCACCTGTCACCCTGTCCCGAAGGACTTCGCCCATCTCTGGGTTATGCAGGGGATGTCAAGTCTAGGTAAGGTTCTTCGCGTTGCTTCGAATTAAACCACATGCTCCGCTGCTTGTGCGGGCCCCCGTCAATTCCTTTGAGTTTTAATCTTGCGATCGTACTCCCCAGGCGGAATACTTAATGTGTTAACGGCGGCACCGAGGTTCGACCCCCGACACCTAGTATTCATCGTTTACGGCGTGGACTACCAGGGTATCTAATCCTGTTTGCTCCCCACGCTTTCATGCCTCAGCGTCAGTTACAGTCCAGTAAGTCGCCTTCGCCACTGGTGTTCTTCCTAATCTCTACGCATTTCACCGCTACACTAGGAATTCCACTTACCTCTCCTGCACTCTAGACACCCAGTTTCAAATGCAGCACCCAAGTTAAGCTCGGGTATTTCACATCTGACTTAAATGTCCGCCTACGCATCCTTTACGCCCAGTAAATCCGGACAACGCTTGCCACCTACGTATTACCGCGGCTGCTGGCACGTAGTTAGCCGTGGCTTCCTCCTCTGGTACCGTCATTATCGTCCCAGAAGACAGAACTTTACAACCCGAAGGCCTTCATCATTCACGCGGCGTTGCTGCGTCAGGGTTTCCCCCATTGCGCAATATTCCCCACTGCTGCCTCCCGTAGGAGTCTGGACCGTGTCTCAGTTCCAATGTGGCCGATCACCCTCTCAGGTCGGCTACGCATCGTCGCCTTGGTGAGCCGTTACCTCACCAACTAGCTAATGCGCCGCGGGTCCATCTCAAAGTGGAATTTTCCGAAGAAAAATCCTTTGATGTTTCGATCATGCGACCAAAACATATTATGCGGTATTAATCTCCCTTTCGGGAGGCTATTCCCCTCTTTGAGGCAGGTTACCCACGTGTTACTCACCCGTCCGCCGCTAATCCACCCCGAAAGGTTTCATCGCTCGACTTGCATGTGTTAGGCACGCCGCCAGCGTTCGTCCTGAGCCAGGATCAAACTCTCAATTTAAAAGTTTACACTTTTTTAGTTGAAATGATTAATCTGCGACAACTGTTAAGTTGATTCGCAAGCTCATTACATACTTTTAGTCTTATGACTAAATTTTACTTTATACTAAAGTAATTAACTGGTTTAACGAAATATTATTTCGCTATCTTTACCTATTTCTCTGTTTAATTTTCAAAGACCAATTTACGTTATACATTCGTCAACAAGTGACTACATTTACTATTCTATCAGTTAAAATTGTACATGTCAACACTTTTATTTGTTTTTAGATGTTTAGCAACATTTTATAAGTAAATCCCATACTTTTATAAGTGAAATAATAACAATTGATAATTGTCATCTCCCCTAGAAGTAATTGCTACAAAAAAAGAAGCCTATCAGCTTCTTTTTGTAACATATATATTTTATTACTTTTATAGGCCTAGTTTAGCAACTACTTTTTCCTTATCAAACCCAACCATTTCTTCTCCATTTATATCTATTACCGGTACAGACCTATAGCCTTTTTTTATAAGCGCTTTTTTTGCTTCTAAATTTTCAGAAATATTATGCTCTATATATACAATATTATTTTCTTCGAAAAACTCCTTAGCCATATGACAAAATCCACAAGCATTGCTTGTATAAATCTCAACTTTATTCATAAATAACCTCTCCTTTATTCTTGTTTTTTAACTTAAATTGCATATAATTAAACTTATTTTTATAGTAGCACCTTTCTTTTCTTAAGTCAATAATATTAGATGCTGTTTTTTTACAATAACTACTAAATCGTATTAATAATAATTCTTATTTAACTAGTATGGTCTAAATTTATTAATATGTTTTCTTCTTTTATATTTACATATATTATTTATAATATTATGATAGTCTTAACACTATATGTTAGTGACAAAATAATTTATAATTATTTTATATTCTAGATAACTACAATAATAAATATAAGGAGATAACCGATAATGATGAAATTATTAGAAATAATAAACATGGCAAAAACAGAGCATAAATTGTGTAAAGAAGAAATCATTGCTCTTTTGAGTTGCAATGATATAGACCAAGAACTATTTAATGCAGCTGATGAAGTTCGAAAAAAATATTTAGGGGATGAAGTTCATCTTAGAGGACTTATTGAATTTACGAATATATGCAAAAGAAATTGTCATTACTGCGGACTAAGACGAGATAATAAAAATTTAGTTAGATACAGATTAACGCAGGAACAAATTTTAGACTTTGCCACTAAAGCTAAGTCATTTGGCTATAAAACTATAGTACTTCAAGGTGGTGAAGATGATTATTACACAAGAGATAGAATTATCAGAATAATAAAGGGAATAAAGGCTTTAGATTTAGCTCTAACTTTAAGTATAGGTGAAAAAACTTATGATGAATATAAAGCTTTTAGAGACGCTGGTGCTGATAGGTATCTTTTAAGAATTGAGACAACGGATAAAAACCTATATGAAGATATAGACCCAGGCATGAGCCACGAAAACAGACTGAATTGCTTAACGATATTAAAAGAATTAGGCTATGAAGTTGGAACTGGTGTTATGGTTGGTCTCCCAAACCAAACTATAGAGTCCTATGCGAATGATATATTATTTTTCAAAGAAATAAATGCTGACATGCTAGGCATAGGTCCTTTTATTCCAAATGAAGACACCCCACTTGCAACTGCCAAGGGTAAGGAGCTAACTATGGCCCTTAAAGTTATGGCTATAACACGTTTGCTCCTACCAGACATTAACATACCTGCGACAACTGCTATGGAGTCCTTAAACAAAAATGGAAGACTAATGGCTCTGCAAAGCGGCGCCAATGTAGTTATGCCTAATGTTACAGAAGGCGAATACAGAAAGCATTATGCACTGTACCCAGGTAAAATATGTACTGGGGATACTCCCGCTCATTGTCGTGGATGCATAACCGGTAAGGTTAATAGTATTGGAAGAACGATTTCAACTAATTATGGTTTTAGAGGAGATCAACCTACTAAGTAATTTTACAATGCAAAAGAGCCCTAAGGCCCTTTTTTTAACGAAATGTTTTTTTAGCTTCTTTTATTGGTTTATTATTGACTGGTTCGCCTTCTGCATCCACAATTCCAGGCTTATTATGTTTTTTATTTAAATCATGCTGTATATTCATTTTTGTAGCTTTATTTGGCATTAAAAACTCCCCTTTCTAAGATTATATTATCCTAGAAAGGTAGTTTTTATTCTATACTTTTGATTTTTAAAACTTCAATATATTAAAACAACTTCAAAATTAGTAAATGGAGTAATAGATCTAATTCTGTAAACAAAATGGAAAAGAACTGCTCAATTTAAATTAAGCAGTTCTTTTCCATCTTATAGAACACTCTATTAGCGAATAAAGTTCATGAATATTTTTTCTTCTCTTTCTGGCGCTTTAATATTTTCTTTTCCATTTTCAACTAATTTCATAAGCCATGCCATATTCTTCCCAAGCACTCTCATAATTTGCACCCCTTCTTCATCTTGTAATGCCTCACCGGGGCTTGTACCGTGAATAACATTCCAATAATTCGAAGTTGGCATTAACATTTCCGAATAATTAATATAATTGTTTATCTGATTAAAAGTTGGAATTCCACCAGAACGCCTTACAGCAATAACGGAAACACCAACTTTATGTCTTAGCATTCCCTCATTATTACCCGCAACATAGAAAGCTCTATCTAGAAATGATTTCATAGTTCCTCCAATTGATGCGTAGTGTACAGGAGATCCTAAAATTATTCCATCTGCTCCATTCATTTTTTGAATCCACTCGTTAACATCATCACCTGGAAGCACACATTTTTCATTTTTATTTTTTGCACATTGATTACAAGCAGTACATCCCCTAATTGACTTGCCACCTACATGAATGATTTCCGTTTCTATTCCTTCTTTTTCAAGTTCATTTGCAACCATTTTTATTGCATGATAAGTATTTCCTTCTTTATTGGGACTACCATTAATAGCTACAACTTTCATTTATTCTACCTCCTAATTTTATTCTCCGAATAAAATATTTTGTTATATCAATTTATATAAATTAACCTCTGACTGACTTTCTTGTAAATCTTCAAATTGGGGAACAATGCTAGTGAAATGTTCTGAGATGTTATGACTCTTAATTACATCTTCATTTTCCCACTCTTCTATAAATGTTAATACATTACATTTGTTAGCGTCTTGATATAAATTGTACGATATATTTCCTTTTTCTTTTCTGCTTTCTTTTATAAGTTTTTCTGCTAAACGCTTGAATTCTTCTACTTTGGCTTGTTTAATTGAATTTTTTGCGACTATAGTAATCATTAAATTTTCACACTCCTTAGTATTATATTAAATACATTTCTACTTGAAAGTATACGCCATTAAAAAACATAGAACAAGTACACATTTTTTTGTAATATAACTTACCAAAAGGTATGAAATGTTGCATTGTTTTTTTACTTTAATGAATTTTCAATAGCCTTTAAATATGCTTTGGAAGTTACTGTTGCCCCTGAAATAACATCTACATTAGTATTTTGTTTTTCTAGAACCTTACTTAGCAGGGCTTTTGTAACCTCTGGTTTTGAGAAAAAAACATCCTTTACCACATCTATTTTAATAATTTTATGTTCTTTAATTATTATATTCATCTCATTAGACCATCTTCCAGCATTATATTTCCCATTGTACATTCCATCACTTAATGATGACAAATTCACATCATTAACGACTAGATTGATACCCGATTCGAGCCCACGAGTAACAAAAAGCACTCCGACTATAGCAATTAAAAATAGGAGAATGGATATAGATACTGTAACTTTTAAAATTTTCTTCATTTAATCCCACCCTCCCTCAACTTAACCATTGTTTATTACCTGTGCAAATTTATTAATATTTTCCTTTGAAAGCGTTGATGTATCCTTATTAGTTTTACTAATCTTCTTAATAATAAATCTTTCAAGGACATTCATTTTTTTAAATATGAACTCTCCTCCGAAGTATTGTGTTGCAATTGCATCTGTTAACAATTCTTCGGGAAAAGATGTGTGTATCTGTTTTTCTGCCATCTCATTTTCACTCATACAACAAATAAAAAATCCAAGTTTCTTCTTTTTTAATGCACTAATATTTTTTAAACAAAACGAATTTACCTCCTTTTGAATTCTCCCCATGTAGATTGATCCGCCGATAATAATGTTATCAAACAAAATCATTTCCGGCATACTTTCCTTTTTTATATCTACAATTTTCACTTCACCATGTAGCTTACCTTTTAAAATATTGCTACATTTTTCTGTGCAACCATGCTTAGATGCATAAATAATAACTGTTTTCATACTTGCCCCCCCCCTTTATTTTAATAATCCATTAATAAGAATTTCAAAATGATGATTTATAAGTCTCTCTTTTTGTTGCTTAGTAATATTTTTTTCTAATATTAATCTAGAAACAAGCCCATGAGTAGATGTCCATATTATTTGTGCAGTAAGCTCAATATCCATTTTTCTGAAAATGTTTTTTCTGATCGCCAACTCTACTAACTTACAAAGCCCTTGTATACTTTTTCTTTCCTTTGAAATACCCTCCTGCAGCATATTTACCTTTTCTTGTATAGTTTCAATATCATTCATTAAAACAACCCTAAATTGCTGTGGATTTTCTAGCATAAGTTCAATATAAGACCTCATCCCATTTACTATTGTCTTATCTGGGTTTTCAGTATCTATAGGAATCTCACTTATAATTTTTAATATGTTTCCATACCCTTCCGCTACAACAAAAGACACTATTTCAGCCTTATCCTTAAAATAGTGATAAATAATACCTGGAGAATACTCAATCCTACTAGCAATCTTACGAATAGATAAATTTTCATAGCCTTCTTCCACTAATATATCATTTGTGGCATCTATTATTTTTTTTCTTATGATCTCTTTTTCTAATTGTCTTCTTTCTGTTATTCCCATAATCCCTCCAATAGTTAATGTTTTATTAATCACTGTAATTATATTAAACATCGTTTAATGTAATTTTACCATTGTCTTGATTATAAGTAAATAGATTGAAACATATAATTTTTGCGTAATGACGATCCAAAGAGATTTCTAGAACTTCAACGAATAACTTACAGAGTCAGCCAAAAATAGCCTCTCCCATTATTAGGAAAGGCTATGCTTTGTTTTAAACTCATTAACTAATTGTATAAAAAGCATTTATTTCTACAAAGAAGCTATTACATTATAAACGCCATCTTCATTATTGCTTCCTGCAATAAAGTTAGCATGTTTTTTCACATCTTCTGGAGCATTCTTCATTGCATAACTATAATGTGCTGCTTTAAACATAGTCAAATCATTATAATAATCCCCAAAAACCATTGTGTTCTTTTGATTTATTTTAAATTTTTCTTGAATCATATTTATAGCCTTTCCTTTGCTTATACCTTTGTTCATTATATCTATCCACTTGTCGCCGGATACAACAAATTCAAGCTTATCACTCAAATTCCCCTTTATATAATCCACTATAGATGGTTTAACTCCATCAGTCATATAATAAGTAATCTTATATATTGGATTTTTTATTTCGCTAAAAGATTTTAATATTACCACAGGCACCTCAAAAGATGTAAAGTTATTCAACATATCTTCTGATGGATTTACTATATATGCCTCATTTTCTCCAGCTAAAAATAATTCCTCTCCTAGCTTTGGATTTAAATTCACCACAGAGTCTATTTCTTCTCTATCAATACTGCTTGAATACAACGTCTTACCCTTATTATTATACTTAACAAGGGCTCCATTATGAGCAATAAATATCATATCTGTATTGACCTTTTCAAAATTTTTGCTTAGTTGAGAGTAAAATCTGCCACTTGCTGCTGCAAATTTTATATCCTTTTCATTAAACATATGTATTAAATCAAATATTTTTTCATTTATATTTCCATTGTCATTTAATAAGGTACCATCCATATCTGTTGCGATGAGTTTTACCATAAGTATTTTCTCCTTTGTTTACCAGAGCATTCACGAAAACTCCTTAGAGCCTGTGATTTGAATGGAATAAACATACCCTCTACCATGATATATTTTACTCACATGTTATTACTCCGTTTTTTTATTTGATATATTTATAATAACATATGTTTATAAATAAAATAATCATGTATAACGATTTATCTATATTTTTTTCGACATATGCGTCCGCCACTAACTCATGACTGAAGTCACGAGAGTGCGTGGCGAGTCGGATGTTAAGAACATTTTTAGTACAACTTAAAATATTACATAATTTACTTATTGTTGAATAATTATTTTAATTTTATATAAAAGATAATGGAATATGATCTTCTCGAACGAAGGAGAGATATGCTTATGATAATATCTTGACCAATAGGACTGCATAATTCGGATTATTATGTTACAATATGTAATAATCAGTGTTGAAATAACTTTAGGAGGGTATACAATGCTTGGTATCATAATTTGTGAAGATAATGAACATCAAAAAAAACAAATTGAAAACATTATAAAAGATGAATTAATAAATTTGAAAATTGATTTAGAAATAGAATTATCAACAAGAAAATATGAAGAAGTCATTGCTTATGTAAAAAGCAATAAAGAGAGAATCTTTATTTATTTTCTTGATGTAGACCTAAAAGATCAAATATCAGGAATAGAACTTGCTAAGATTATAAGAAAGTATGATTCAAAAGGATATATTGTTTTTATTACAGCACATTCTGAGATGTCTCTTTTAACTTTCAAATATAAAGTACAAGCTTTAGATTATATTTTAAAAGGTGATATTAAAAGTATTAAGAATAAAATTAATGAGTGTATTTTAGAATCATGTAATGATTACAACAAAAATAATACTAAAGAAAAAGTAACTATAGCGATAAATTTAGGAAATAGAATAACTAATTTCTCTTTATGCGACATGTTATTTTTTGAAACAACAACTATAACTCATAAATTGAGGCTCCATACAAATAATGGACAATTTGAGTTTTATGGAAAATTGAAAGATTTTGAGGTTGAATTAAACTCATGTTTTTATAAAGCTCATAAATCATATTTGGTAAACATAACTAACATAAACTCAATTGATAAACAAAATCGTATTATATATTTTGTAAATGATGAAACTTGTTTTGTTTCTGCAATGTATCTAAAGGGACTGATAAAAAAATGCTTAGCTTAGTTTTAAATATAAGTACTATAATTTCTACT
The DNA here is from genome assembly GCF_055081135.1 of Clostridium sp. CM036. NCBI lineage: Bacteria > Bacillati > Bacillota > Clostridia > Eubacteriales > Clostridiaceae > Clostridium > Clostridium sp. CM036. Next base: position 1,042,362 of record NZ_CM143652.1, read on the forward strand.
ATTGTAATGGTACTCTATTTATATCCAATTTTTTTATAAGTCATTTAAATATCTTCATAAAATTATTCATGATAAATCTATTTATTGTATTAAATTCTTTAGTTTTAATAATTATACTTACAGAATTAAATAATGAAAATGTAAAAAGAAATTTTGAACAAGAATGCAGAAACGAAGAATTGTCTAAACTTATGGAATACACAAATATGTTAGAATATGTTTCAAAAGACTACGAATCTTTAAACATGATTATAAATATTTTAAATTATTCACTTTATTCCTTTAATAAACAAATTGAATATATATAAATAAGGAGTTTAGTTGGTTAACCAGGGTACATCATAAATTTTCATCCATTACTCTTTATATTATTTTTATCATGAGAAAATACCACTTTTATTTTTTAGTGGTATTTCCTCGTGAATTAACTAATTGATTCATGCTTTATTTTCACCACGATGATATATGGTAGCACAAGAGTATCGCACAATAACATAACGGTAACTAATTGATGACCATAAACTGTTTTACCTTTTAAATGAGAATGGTGGAATCCACATTTTTCATTTGAAGTTTAAATGTTATCCCTCACTAAATTTAGTCTCTAATATGTTGAATTCATCTTGTAAGATTTTTTCTAAATTATTAATGCATTTCTTATAAATAGGAAATGATATAACTAGATAGTTTGAATAACAATTAACAAAAATTTCTGTTGCCCTTCTTATCTTATCTAAACTTAACATTTTTTGTACTATATCATATGTTAATTCAAAAATACCATGATAATTGATTGACAAAACAGATGCAGTTAATAAATAAAAATCTTGCTGTTGCCTGTTAAAAAGTTCTAAATAATTAATATTTTCATCTTTTTTAATATTTTGAACTTTTTCTACGTATTTTTGCATATCGCATTTAATTGCATCTTGTGAGCAATCTATTAATATTGGTAATATATCTAAAAATTCACCCATTGTATTGGTATAATTTCTCTCCTTACCTCTTCTATCTTCTTGTAAAATAAACATTGGTATAATAGTTTTATCTAGTGAGATTAATTGATTCTCCCTTGCTACAATTCTCAATACATGAGTTAATAAATTCCATGGCTTTTCTTTTAAAACCTTCAACGATTTTGGTCCCATTTTTATTGTTAAAAGTATTGATTTTTCGAGATTATTATCTATATTACCTCGAACATATTCATTAACATTTTCTATAAAATCTTCAATTTTTAATTCTGCCATATATCCAATATTTTTTGTAAATCCATTACAATTTTTAATCTCTTCAATATAATTTTTATACGTTGTTTTAATTAATGTTTCAGTTGAATCAGATTTAATTAAATCATTTAACCTATCATTTAAAATTTGTGTACTGGCTTTATCCCATCCACTATGATGTGCTATAATATGGAGTTTATGACATACTTCCGACTCTCTAGTAATCACCATTCTAATCAAATTATTTCGACCATCACAGTTACCTTCTCCATTTTTCATTCCGTAAATATCTTTATGAATGGTAGTGATATATTCATAGGAACTGTATCTTAAGTCAACATATGGAACATACCATGAAGTATCATATTTATGTTCGGAAATAATATATTCTCTATCACACTTCTCATATGAACTTCTTAATACACTTTGTTCTTGAACAACTAATTTAACTGCTTCCATAATTTTATCTTGGCTATAAATTCCATTAATTGTTATCACTTCTTCTATTATAGTGCCCGTTGCTTCAAGAAAAGATTTTTGCATACAAGAAGCTATATATTGGTCTATAATTTTGTTATTCAAATTATTATTAAAGTTCTTTAATTCAATCTGTGAAAAATCTTTATTGCTTAAAGAGTTATTATCGCTACACATCTCTCTAAACATCTTTTCATCCATTATGCTTTGTGAGAGTTGATGTTTTCTCATATTAATACAGTAATGTGGCATATGTTTTATTGACAATTTTTCAGTTATTGTGTTAATAATTTCATTTCTGATTTTTTGATCCATGTTTTCTACAAATAATATAGAATATGCTTGCTTATCTACACTAATAACCTTAAGAATACTATCAACACTAAATCTTGACCAAATAAACTGATTCATATCGAAATTATTGTAACTATTATTCATTTCTAGTCCATTTACTTCTATACTCTCTCTTTTTCTTACCTTTACACAGTGCCCTATGATATCAAGTAATTGTTTTTCATACTGTCTTTTGAAATCTTCTATGAAACATTTACTGAATCTCTCCTTATCAAAATTGATAATTAGATTAAGTTCTTTGTTAATAATAGCACCATTAACTGAAATAGGTGTTCCAAATCTATTTTTTTCTGATATCTCTTGTCCACAAGAGATATTGCTTAATAAAAAATCCTCAGTATTATTTTCCTGTCCAAATTCCCCTAAATAATTAAATGTGATATCAGGCTCTATTCCCTCCAGCACATCATCTCCTAATACTTTTAGCACTCCATATCCAATTCCATGATTAGGAATTTTTCTTAGAGTCTCTTTTATTTTACATATGTCCTTTACTATTGTTTCTCCGATTTCATTTATTGCTACAGGATAAACGCTTGTAAACCATCCTACAGTTCTGTCAATTGCCATGGAGAACCCTATTGGCTCTCTTCCATGCCCTTCAACGCTTACAGACACACTCTTAATTCCTGTAACTTTATTAACTGCTCTAAATAATGCTGTTAAAAGCAAATCGTTAATTTCTGTCCCATAAGCTCGTCCCGCTTTATATAGTAAATCATTTGTTTGTTCACTAGTTAAATGAACAGTAACATCATTTATTCCATGTTCGACTTCATTTACTGTAAATCCCATCTTACTCTCTTTAACCTTTTGTTCAATATCTTTCCAATAAACAATCTCTTTCTTCAAATCATTGCTCTCTCTATATCTTCTTAATGTCTCACTCCATTTCTTGAATGAAACAGTTTTTGCTGGAAGTATAATTTCTTTTTTCTCTTTTGATGCTAAATATCCTCTGCTTAAGTCTTCTAAAATGATTCGCCACGACACTCCATCTACCACTAAATGATGAATGGAAATGAATAAATAGTCTTTGTATTCTGTACAGAATACTCCTACTTTCATTAATGGTCCAGTTGAAATATTAATACTCGATTGTATTTCATTTGCACTTTCATCTATTTTTCTGTATAATATTTCTTCTTCTTTAATATCAGAAAAATCATAATACTTAAAGTTATACAAGCTACCTTCAGAATTTGACCTTATTGTTAGTTCATCATCTTTGTACACTGCTCTAAGTATATCATGATGCTCTACAATTGCTGTGAGTGCCTTTTTAAGACTTTCTTGCTTTATTCTTTCTTTACTTTCAAGAATAAAGGATTGATTAAAATGATTTGGAACTTCAAGCTTATTTGTAAAGATGTCTATTTGTATTGGTGTTAACCCAACTTTACCTACTATTTCTGATTGTTCTGCATTACTTATTTCTACTTTACTAATTCCTGTACGAATTGCTCGAATAGTTCTATCTCTCATAATATTTCTTATACCTATCTCATAACCGTATTCTCGCAGTTTCGATATCATACGAATGGCTTTAATTGAGTCTCCCCCTAATTCAAAGAAACTGTCATCAATTCCTACTTTTTTTACTCCTAATACTTCAGACCATACCTTTACCATTTTCTCTTCTATTTCATTTCTTGGTACCGCATATTCTACTCCTGTACTTATTTCTCCATCTGGCTCTGGCAGTGATTTTCTATCTACCTTTCCATTTGGTGTTAACGGCAACTTTTCTATCTGTATAAAATATGATGGTATCATGTAGTCTGGTAGTTCTTTTGACAAACTTTCTCTTAATTCTGATAATGTCATTTCCTTTTTAAATACTATATATGCACATAAGTATTTATTCCCTTTTTTGTCTTCTCTATCTACTACTACTGCTTCTTTTATATTTTCTTGCCTTAATAACTGATTTTCTATTTCACCAAGTTCTATTCTAAAGCCTCTTATTTTCACCTGATGATCTCTTCTACCTAAAAATTCAATATATCCTTCTTTACGAAATCTCCCCCAATCTCCAGTACTATACAATTTACCCAACTCAGGATGATTAATAAACGCATTTTTCGTCTTTTCTATATCATTCATATACCCTTTTGCTAATCCAACTCCTCCAATATATAACTTTCCAGGGATTCCAAATGGACATAACTTCATTTCTTTGTTTAACACATAGAAACTTTGATTAGATAAAGGCATTCCATATGGAATGCTATTCCATTCGATTTTAACTTCCGTAACCGGATAATAGATAGACCAAATAGAAGCTTCTGTTGCACCACCTAAACTTATTATTGCTGCATTTGGAAAATATTTTTTTATTTTTCCAGGCAATTTTAAAGGAATCCAATCTCCACTTAACATTACTAGTCTCAAATTTTCATTTTTAAATGGCTCTGTTATACTTTCTATTAACATATCCATAATAGCAGGAACTGAGTTCCATATAGTTATACTTTTATCCTTTAATACCTCAATAATTTTATTTACATCTCGTTGATCTTTAATTTGCACAAGCTTTGCTCCTGTACTCAAAGCCCCAAAGATATCATATACTGATAGATCAAAACACACAGAAGAAAGTCCTATGATTTTATCATTTTCTTTTACTGCAAATTTACTATTTATATCCTGTATTGTATTTAACACTGCCTCATGCGTAATTACAACACCTTTAGGTTTTCCAGTACTCCCTGATGTATAGATTATATAAGCTAAATCTTGGGGTATATTTACTTTCCCCAAATTCTCTTTATCAGTATTATAGATTTCAGTATTATCCATGTCTATTATTTCTACCTCAATGTTAAATAGATCCATATATGCTGACTTTGTAATAAGTATAGAAGACTTACTGTTTTCCAATATGTATTTTATTCTCTCTTGTGGATAACTTGGTTCTATTGGTAAATAGGCTCCTCCAGCTTTTAAAATTGCAAGTATTCCTACTATCATCTCCGGGGAACTCTCTATCATTATTCCTACTACACTGTCTGGTTTAACGCCTTTTTCCCTCAATATTCTTGCCAAACAATTGGCTTTCTCATTTAGTTCTCTATAAGTTAGCTTCTCATCTTCAAATACTACTGCTATATTATCTGGCGTTTTTTCAACCTGTTCCTCAAACAATTCATATATTGTTTTATCTTTTTGATATTCTGCCTTCGTATTGTTAAAATCTACTAGTATCTTTATCTTTTCTTCTTCTGAAATCATCTCTATCTCTGATATCTTTATTTCTGGATTCTCTGATACTTCTTTTAATATATTTATAAAGTGTTGTATTACTCTTTCTATTGTTTCTCTCTTAAACAACTTTGTGCAGTATTCTATGTTGAATGATATTTCTCCTTTTGCTTCTATTGCTGATAATGTAATATCAAACTTAGACATTTTATATTCAAAGCTATATGGTTTGAATTTTAAGCTATCAATATCTATACCGTAAACATCAGTATTCTGTAATACAAACATAGCATCAAATAGTGCATTTCTACTTAAATCTTTTCTTATATCTAACTTTTTTACTAATTCATCAAATTGATAATCTTGATTTTCGTATGCATTTAATGCATTTTTCTTTACATCCTGCAAAAAATCTTTAAAGGTTTTATCTGCTTTTGGATAGTTCCTCATTGCAAGAGTATTTACAAACACGCCTACTATTTTTTGTAAATCGGCATGTGGTCTTCCCTCTATTGGTGAGCCTACTATTATATCTTCTTGTCCACTATATCTTGATAGCAGTATATTGTATGTTGACAATAATGTCATATACAATGTTGTTCCATTATCCATTCCTATTTTCTTTGCCTTTTCTGTTATATATTTATCAATCTTAAATCCTATACTTTCTCCTTCGAAGCTTTTCATTGTAGGTCTTTTATAATCTGTTGGCATGTCTAATACAGGTATTTTCTTCTTAAATACATTTTTCCAATACTCTTCTTGGTTTTTCATATTTTCTGAGCTTAAAGCTTCATTTTGCCATGCTGAATAGTCTTTATATTGTATTTTTAATTTTTTTAATTCTTCTCCTTTGTAAAGCTTTGAGAATTCTTCTATAATAATTCCTATAGATGTACCATCTGATATTATATGATGCATATCTATCATTAATATATGTTTTTCTTCTTCTATTTTTATTAGTTTCACTCTTAATAAAGGTGCTTTTGATAGATCAAATGGTTTTATAAAGCTTTTTACTATTATTTTTATTGTTTCTTCTTCTTCTTCTTTCTTTAATTCTATGTATTCTAAATAAAATTCTACCTCTTTGTGTATTTTTTGTACTATTTCTTTATCTCTTAATTCAAAAGAAGTTCTAAATGCTTCATGCCTTTCAACAAGCTTTCTAAATGTTTCTTCTACTTTTTCTTTTTCTAAATTTCCTTCTACTACCATTACTGATGGCATATTGTAGCTTGTTTTTTCTTTTTCAAACTGATTTAATGTAAATAACCTCTTTTGTGCTGAAGATGCTTTTATTCTAAATATCAAACTCATAGTACTTCCTTCTCCCATTTTTCTTCTACCACTTTTATTGATGAGTATATACTTTCCTTTGATTTGCTTATATATTCTCCTATCTGTCTTATAGTTGTATTACTAAATACCTCACCTACAGGCACTTCTACATTTAGCTCTTTATGTATCATTGACACTACCTGTATAGCCTTTAGTGAATGTCCTCCTAATACAAAAAAATTATCATCAATACCTATTCCTTCTACTCCTAGTACTTCACTCCATACCTTTACTAGCTTCTCTTCTGTCTCATTTGTTGCTGATGCATACTCTACTCCTGTGTTTATTTCTCCATCCGGCTCTGGTAATGCTTTCCTATCTATCTTTCCATTTGGTGTTAGTGGCATCCTCTCTATTTGCATAAAATATGCTGGAATCATGTACTCTGGTAATTCTTTTTTCAACCCTTCTCTTAATTCTGCTACCGTCATTTCTTCATCACATGCTATATACGCACATAAGTATTTATTTCCTTGATTATCTTGTCTATCTACTACTACTGCCTCTTTTATATTTTTCTGCTTTAATAACTGATTCTCTATTTCACCAAGTTCTATTCTAAAGCCTCTTATTTTTACTTGATTATCTGTTCTTCCTATAAATTCTATATTTCCATCAGGTAGCCATCTTGCAAAATCTTCTGTGTGATACATTTTAGTACCTAATTTAAATGGATTTCCTACGAACTTTTCATCTGTCAATTCTTGTTTATTTATATATCCTCTTGATACCCCATCTCCACTTATGAATAACTCTCCTACTACTCCTACCTGAACTATTTTTAAATATTTATTTAAAATATAAATATTAGTATTTCCTACACTTCTTCCTATTAGTACATTTCTATTTTGAGGCTCATTTTTAGTTACCTTATAAAAAGTTGAACATATAGTTGTTTCAGTAGGTCCATAACCATTTACTATCTCTAAGTCTTTATTTAGAGTATAAAATTTATTTAATGTCTCGCCTCTTATTGCTTCAACACCAACCAGTAATTTCCTTAGCCTTACCTTTCTCTTATTCATCTTTAAATTTTCATAGACTTCTAATAACAGAGACGGTGGAATATACGTAAACGTTATTTGATTATTAACTATTAATTTTGCTATTTCAATAGGATCAAAGGTCTTTTGTTTATGATTAATAACTAAAGTTGCTCCACTGATTAATGACACAAAGAACTCGCATACACTTACATCAAACACATAGTTTGTTAATGATAAAATCCTATCATTTGAATTAAATCCCTTATCAAATTGTTTAGCTAAGGAATGTATAAAGTTATTAAGGTTAAAATGCTCTATCATCGCCCCCTTAGGTTCACCAGTTGTACCTGAAGTATATATAATATACGCTAAATTACTTGATTGATTTACTTTCTCTAGATTACTTAAATTACCTTTAAATAAATCTTTATCAACTAAATCTATAACTTCTCCATCAAACTCTATGTTATCTACTAATCTTTCTGCGCTTAATAATACTTTGACTCCACTATCCACTAGCATATACTCAATTCTTTCCTTTGGATGGCTTAGATCTATAGGTAGATATGCTCCCCCCGCTTTTAATATTCCCATTATCCCTATCATCATCTCCAGAGATCTTTCCACCATTATTCCTACTATAGAATCTGGCTCTACGCCCTTTTCTCTCAATATTCTTGCTAAACTATTTGCTTTCTCATTTAGTTCTCTATAAGTTAGCTTTTTATCTTCAAGTACTACTGCTATATTATCTGGTGATTTTTCTACCTGTTCTTCGAACAATTCATGAATTGTTTTATCCTTTGGATACTCTGCTTTTGTATCATTGAACTCTACTAATATTTTTGTCTTTTCCTCTTCTGAAAGCATATCTATTTCTGATATCTTTATTTCTGGATTCTCTGATACCTCTTTTATGACATGTTTTATATGACCTGCTATCATATTTACATACTTATCATCATAAATAGATGCATTATAATTTAATTTTATAAATATTTCATCAGTCATTCCAATTATAATATTAAAATTATAATTAGTTTGTTCAACAACTTCATCCATTTGTATTTTAAAATCTAATTTTTTATTATGTTCAATCACTGGATAATTTTCAAATACCATTATATTATCTATTAATTTTTGTTTTATACTTGTATTTGATTGTACTTCTGCTAATGGCACATACTCATACTTTTTAGACTTAACATTAGCATCTTGTACTTCTTTTAATAATCCTATAAACCTCTTGTCTGTGCTACTTTTTATTCGTACTGGAACAGTATTTATAAACAACCCTGCCATATTTTCAATTCCATCAATTTCAGCCGGTCTACCTGATACTATGGCTCCAAACACAACATCATTTACATTATTATATCTTTGAAGTAATATTCCCCATATAGTTTGAAACACTGTGTTTACAGTTGCTTTATTCTTTCTTGCTATATTTTCTAACTTGTTTGTTGTTTCTTTATCTATAATAAATTTTATATCACTGTTTATGTACTTAACCTCTTTAACGGACTTAGCTAATTGTGAAATCTGCGCTTGTTGTTCGTAGTCTTCTAAGTATTTCTCCCAATATAAAAGAGCTTCTTTTTTATCTTGCTTTTCTAACCATTTTATATAATTACTGTACTCGTTTACTTTTTTAAATTTTATAGGCCTATTTTCCTTAAGCGCACTATATATATACATAAGCTCATTAAATATAATTGGAATACTCCATCCATCTAAAATTATGTGATGAAAACTTAATATAAAAATATACTTTTCTTCATCTGTTTTAATTATCGAAGCTCTTATTGAAATTTCCCTTGACAAGTTAAATCCTTTAACTGTATCCTTTTCTTTAAATTCCTTTATGAATATTACTTTCTCACTACTTCTTAAGGACGATATATCTTCAAAGCATATTTTTATTTTGGCTTTTTTTAGTACAATCTGTAAAGGTCTTTTTTTATCTTCATATATAAATAAGGTTCTTAAAACATCATATCTTTCAATGAGTTTATTTATACTTATTTCAAATAATTCCACTTCTAAGCTTCCAATTATTTTAGAAGATGATTGTTCAAAATATGCATTTTTATCATTACCCAATAATTTATGAAATAGCATACCTTCTTGCATTGGAGATAAGGGATATATATTTTTTATCATTTCATTATTACTCACTATTTATCATCTCCCATTTTTAATATATACCTTGCTTCAGTCTAACTGAAACACGAAGCAAGATATATTAGTAGTAATTTCAAATTGCACTTCAATAGAGATCAGATTTCATTAAATAAACTTCCAATTGTTAACTTTATATCTTGAAGTTCTTCAATAGAAACTTCTTTATAGTCCAAGTCACTTGGTGTCATTTCCGTCTCTTCTTTTTCAACACAATATTTAATAATATCTAGTAGTGCTTCTTTATAATTTTTAACAAGTTCTATAATTGTGCTCTCATCATACTCATCTTTATTATATTCAAAGTTTAAACACAATTCTCCCTTTACTACCATGCCATTTATGTCTATATCATATAAACGTTGACATTCCTTACCTATAGCATCTCCTGTAGGAATAAATGATGCATTAAACATTTCTTGGTTTACATCATTATCAAATTGGCCTAAATAATTAAAGCTTATTTGAGGGTTTTGTTTAAATTCTAAATCTTTTATATACTCATTAAGTGTTACATATTTTAATATATTGTATCCTACTCCCTTATTGGGAATTCTCCTTATACCATCCTTTGTTGATTTTATATAGTAATTTATATCCTCAGATTTTTCACAATCTAAAATTACAGGATAAGATGATGTAAACCATCCTATTGTTCTTGTTATATTCATATTAGGTATTATTTCTTCTCTTCCATGCCCTTCAATACTTACTAAAACTTTATTTTCACCTGTCCAATTTTTTATTGATAATCCTAGTGCAGCTAATAAAATATCATTTATTTCTGTATTATAAGCTCTATTTGTATCTGTTAATAGCTTATCTGTCTCTTCTTTTGATATTTTCATTTGTACCTTCTTAGAACTATACCAATTATTACTTGTAGTTTGATGATCTTTAGGAAGTTTTATTACTTCAGTATCTTCGACATTTTTCCAATACTCTATTTCCTCTAATAGTTTATTACTCTTAGCGTATTTTTGAATATTCTCTGACCATTCCTTAAATGAATGTGTTTTTATAGGTAGTTCTATTTTTTCTTTATTTACAGCACATCTATATCCTGCCGAAAAATCTTCAAGTAAAACTCTCCACGAAATACCATCCACTACTAAATGATGTATTACTATTAACAAATGATCTCCATCTTTAGTTTTAAACAACCCTAACTTTACAAGAGGTCCATCAATTAGATTTATACTTGACTGTATCTTTGTTGCCTCTTCTTCCATTTCTGCTTGATATGATTCTTTATTACCCAAATCCATAACTGATAAATCAAATAATTTATCTTCTACTCTCCTGTTGTACTGAATTAGCTTATTTTCTTCTTTTCTAATAACTATCCTTAATGCATCATGATGTTCAACTATTTTCGAAAATACCTTATCTATAATTTTTTCATCAAAACACTCTTTTGAGTACATCATAAATGCTTGGTTCCAATGATGCATATTGGTAAATTCCTGTTTAAAAAACCACCTTTGTATAGCAGTTAGTTCTACTTCTCCTTGTATAACTTTTTGATTTATTTGTTTATCCTCTTGCTTAGCATTTATACTTAATTCTCTTATTGTTGGATTTGCAAACAACTCACTAACTGTTATCTTCAAATTATATCTGCTTAAACGAGCGCAGACCTGTATAGCCTTAATTGAATCTCCCCCTAATTCAAAGAAACTGTCATCAATTCCTACTTTTTTTACTCCTAATACTTCAGACCATACCTTTACCATTTTCTCTTCTATTTCATTTCGTGGTACCGCATATTCTACTCCTGTACTTATTTCTCCATCTGGCTCTGGCAGTGATTTTCTATCTACCTTTCCATTTGGTGTTAACGGCAACTTTTCTATCTGTATAAAATATGATGGTATCATGTAGTCTGGTAGTTCTTTTGACAAACTTTCTCTTAATTCTGATAATGTCATTTCCTTTTTAAATACTATATATGCACATAAGTATTTATTCCCTTTTTTGTCTTCTCTATCTACTACTACTGCTTCTTTTATATTTTCTTGCCTTAATAACTGATTTTCTATTTCACCAAGTTCTATTCTAAAGCCTCTTATTTTCACCTGATGATCTCTTCTACCTAAAAATTCAATATATCCTTCTTTACGAAATCTCCCCCAATCTCCAGTACTATACAATTTACCCAACTCAGGATGATTAATAAACGCATTTTTCGTCTTTTCTATATCATTCATATACCCTTTTGCTAATCCAACTCCTCCAATATATAACTTTCCAGGGATTCCAAATGGACATAACTTCATTTCTTTGTTTAACACATAGAAACTTTGATTAGATAAAGGCATTCCATATGGAATGCTATTCCATTCGATTTTAACTTCCGTAACCGGATAATAGATAGACCAAATAGAAGCTTCTGTTGCACCACCTAAACTTATTATTGCTGCATTTGGAAAATATTTTTTTATTTTTCCAGGCAATTTTAAAGGAATCCAATCTCCACTTAACATTACTAGTCTCAAATTTTCATTTTTAAATGGCTCTGTTATACTTTCTATTAACATATCCATAATAGCAGGAACTGAGTTCCATATAGTTATACTTTTATCCTTTAATACCTCAATAATTTTATTTACATCTCGTTGATCTTTAATTTGCACAAGCTTTGCTCCTGTACTCAAAGCCCCAAAGATATCATATACTGATAGATCAAAACACACAGAAGAAAGTCCTATGATTTTATCATTTTCTTTTACTGCAAATTTACTATTTATATCCTGTATTGTATTTAACACTGCCTCATGCGTAATTACAACACCTTTAGGTTTTCCAGTACTCCCTGATGTATAGATTATATAAGCTAAATCTTGGGGTATATTTACTTTCCCCAAATTCTCTTTATCAGTATTATAGATTTCAGTATTATCCATGTCTATTATTTCTACCTCAATGTTAAATAGATCCATATATGCTGACTTTGTAATAAGTATAGAAGACTTACTGTTTTCCAATATGTATTTTATTCTCTCTTGTGGGTAACTTGGTTCTATTGGTAAATAGGCTCCTCCAGCTTTTAAAATTGCAAGTATTCCTACTATCATCTCCGGAGAACTCTCTATCATTATTCCTACTACACTGTCTGGTTTAACGCCTTTTTCCCTCAATATTCTTGCTAAACTATTGGCTTTCTCATTTAGTTCTCTATAAGTTAGCTTCTTATCTTCAAATACTACCGCTATATTATCTGGCGTTTTTTCAACCTGTTCCTCAAACAATTCGTATATTGTCTTATATTTTTGATATTCTGCCTTTGTATCGTTAAAATCACATAATATCTGATGTTTTTCTTGTTCTGTAATTATTTCAATATCATTAATACTTTTTTCATCACTATCTATAATATGTTTAATTAAATATTGGATATGTGTAATTACATCTTTTATAGGCATAAATTTTTTAAATACTTCAATATTATAGTCAAAGTTAATCTCAACATCTTTACACTCGTCAAACTCTCGTATAAATACGCTCATGGAATTTCTTTCATGATGATTACTTAACGTTTTTATATCCGTTTTTGCCCCATTAAAATTTGCTGCGTAATTATGATGTTCATAGGATAAAGTTATATCAAATAAGCCGTCTTTTCTTTCTTTATAAATGCTACCGCAAATTTCACCAAAAGAAAGTTTTTGATGTCTGTAACACTCTCCTAATTCCATCCTTATTTCATTTATCATATATGAAAATGTCTTTTCTTTTATTATAGCTATCTTTAATGGTATAACATTGGCAAAATGTCCTACTATTTGCTTATTGCTAGCTTTTGTTCTGTTTAATATGGGAACTCCTATTACTACCTCTTCTTTATTGCAAACCTCTCCGAAATATACAGCTAATATACCAAGAAAAAAGTGAAATACGGAACATTTTCTCTTGTTAGAAAATTCAATTATTTCATCATACACTTTTCTTTCTATTACTAGACTTTCTCTATTACTAACTATACCTCCATTACTATTCACACCCTTAGTAAATAGAGCTTCTGGAATATGTTTGAATTTATCCTTCCAAAACATTTTATTTTTTAAATATGTATCTGATTCTTGGTATCTTTTATTTTCTTTTATAAATTCTAAATAGGAATACTTTTCTAACTTGCTTTTTGTCTCAGTTATATTGTTATAATTATTAACTGTCTCTTTAAATATTAGTGAAAATCCCCATCCATCTGATACTATATGATGCGATTCCATAAAGTAGAAATACCTATTATTATTTACTTTAATAAGAACAAATCGAAATAAATTCTCACCATTATCAAAAATAAATGGTTTTAAAAATTCCTTTTGCATCCAATTCAAAGAAAATTTCTCCGCATATTCTTTTATGGAAAAATCATAAAACGGTACCTCATATTTCAATTCTTTTAATATTTTCTGCGAAGGTTGTCCATCATTTTCAAATATTCTAATTCTTAAGCTATCATTGTCTTCAATTAGCTTTTGTACCGATTTTTGAAACATTTGGTATTCGATAGGACCATTAATATTTGCATAACCACCAATATTATATATTGGTTTATCTTTATATAAGCATTGTTCAACCCATACATCTTTTTGATATAAACTTAACGGATAAATTTGTATTTCTTCTTCATTTAATTGTTTTTTTACCATTTTTATACCACCTATTCTTCTTATTCAGTGATTAACCACTCCTTCTATGAACTACAATATGCTGCTTGCTCATTGCACTCCATACTAAATAATAGTTTTGTAAGACATGTTAATTCTCTTTCATACATAGGGCATTACTTTATAATAATCATTTTACACAGATGTACAAATAGTGTAAACTCTATTACCATGAAATACATATTTTAGACCATAAGTCGTTATATAATTTAAATTTGTTAGCTTTGAGATAAAAAAATGTATTCACGATATATTATTCAACTTAAAATATCACATGATTTTTCAGGCGGTAGCCTGCTATTCTAAAAGCGTAAAAAATGAAATTAAGGACTATGCGAACTATTATAATAAAGATAGATATCAATGGACTCTAAAAAAGCCCCTATGGATTTCTTTAGGCATTGTGGATTTGACATATCTATAATAGAAAAGCGAAACCCAGTCAATACGCTGGCTCGCTGGAGAAAAATCTATGATCATTTGGGGGAAGCTGGATTAATAAATGAACGAATCACAAACGTATAAGAAGGCTTATGAAAAAATATAGTTTAATTACTAAGGTAGGAAGGGCAAAGACTTATGCTAAGATGTTAAAAGCAAACCATGAACATAAAACACTATCAAACCTATTAAAACGAGAATTTAAACAATATCAGATTGAGTATAGTGTTAAAAACGCTTAATAGGTTAGAATGTAACCTTAATTTGGAAGATAATTCAGATACAATTATACACCCTGATCAAGGATTTCATTATACAAATGCATTTTCAATCTCGTGTTAAAGAATTAGGACTGACACAATCAAAGTCTAGAAAAGGTAATTGTTTACATAATGCTCCTATGGAATCATTTTTCGGGCATATGAAAGACGAGATGGAATATAAACAAGCTATGTCATTCGGTGAGTTAGTAGAAATAGTTGATAATTATATGAGTTACTATAATAATGACAGATACCAGTGGGGATTAAATAAAATGAGCCCTGCTCAATACAGGACTCACTTTTTAGTGCTAACATAGGTCATTTTTTTTAAACTGTCTAGTTTATGGGTTATATTTCACAATACAGAAACCATCTTCCAAATATAGCATATGCTTTTTTTATATATTTGTAACGCTTTTGCAAAGCTCTCTTAAATTTTTATTGAAAGCGTATTTTTCTTATATCATTACTTTACATATATTGTTTGTGAATTCTACCGGATCGTTAATCGGTAATCCTTCAATAAGTAGCGCCTGATTATATAATATATTAGTATATAAATCTAACTTAACTTTATCTTTTTCGAAAGATTCCTTAAGTACTTTAAACATATCATTATTTATATTTATTTCTAAAACCTTATCTGCTTTTATGTTTTCATTGTTAGGCATAGAATTTAATGTTTTTTCCATTTCTATTGTAAGGTCACCATCATTTGATAAACATACTGGGTAGTTCTTAAGTCTTTTTGATGCCCTAACATCCTTAACTCTACCTGTTAAAACACTTTTCATATGTTCAAATAATTCTTTATTGTCTTTTTCATCAGTGCTAGAAGGATTTTCTTTTTCATCTACTTCTATACCTAAGTCACCACTTGATACAGATTTAAATTCCTTTTCTTTGTACTTCATTATCATTTTCACAGCGAATTCGTCTACCTCATCCGTGAAATATAAAATTTCGAATCCCTTATCTGATACCATTTCAATTTGTGGTAATTTTTCAATTCGCGCGTTTGATTCTCCTGAAGCATAATAAATATATTTTTGATCCTCTGGCATTCTAGAAACATATTCATCTAAAGTAACATTCTTTTTCTCCTTTGATGAATAAAACAACAATAAATCTTGCAAAACATCTTTGTTACTTCCAAAATCGCTATAAATACCATACTTCAATTGTCTTCCAAATGCTTCATAAAATTCTTCATATTTTTCTCTTTCATTTTTAAGTAAACTATCTAACTCATTTTTAATTTTAGTTTTAATGTTTTTAGCTATAAGTTTAAGTTGTCTATCATGTTGCAGTACTTCTCTAGATATGTTAAGCGACAGATCTTCTGAATCAACTATTCCTTTTACAAAACTAAAATAGTCAGGCAATAAATCTGCACACTTATCCATGATTAAAACACCACTTGAATATAATTCTAAGCCTTTTTCATATTCTTTTGTATAGAAATCATAAGGCGTTTTTTCTGGAATATATAAAATTGAATTATAACTTATAACACCATCAACACTAATATGGATATGCCTTGCTGGTTTGTCAAATCCATAGTGCTTTTCAGCGTAAAAATTATCATAATCTTCATCAGTAAGTTCGCTTTTATTTTTTCTCCATATAGGAACCATGCTGTTTACAGTCTTTTCCTCAACGAAGTCTTCGTAGTCTGTTTCACTACCTTCTTTAAGTCTTGACTGACTTATATCCATTTTAATTGGATACCTAATGAAATCGGAGTATTTCTTTACAATAGATTTTAGTCCATTTTCATCAAGAAATTCATCAAAGTTATCATCTTCTGTATTCTCTTTTATTTTAAGTATAATTTCTGTTCCAACAGTATCTTTTGCGCAAGGTTCTATGGTATAACCCTCTGCACCATTAGATTCCCATTTATGTGCTTCATCACTACCAAAAACTTTACTTATAACAGTAATATTATCTGCTACCATAAATGCAGAATAAAATCCCACTCCAAATTGTCCAATTATGTCGTACCCATCTTTTATTTCATTTTCTTTTTTGAATGCTAAAGAGCCACTTTTAGCTATAACTCCTAGGTTATCACTAAGTTCAGCTTCTGTCATTCCAATTCCTGTATCAGAAATTTTTATTGTTCTAGTTAACTTATCACTGGCTATTGTAATATAGTAATTACCCTTATCAAAATTCAATGAATCATCCGCTAATGTCTTATAATAAATTTTATCAATAGCATCACTAGCATTAGAGATAAGTTCTCTTAAAAAAATATCCCTATGAGTATATATTGAATTTACCATCATATCCAGAATTCTCTTAGACTCCGTTTTAAACTGCTTTTTTTCCAATTAAAATTTCCCCTTTCGTACCAAATCTTCTTATTTTTTATTTTGTTAGCACTCTATGTTATCGAGTGCTAACGCTAGTTATAAACTACACCTTTTTTTATAATTTGTCAACGTACATAATATATTTTTCTTCCATCTCAAACATTTATTAACTTACTCTCTCCATTTTAAATATAGATAATTTGTTGTTTTGAATTTAATCTTATATATATATTACTTTATTTGAATTCATTTCACAATAATAATTTCCATATTACTCAATGCTAAATGATAAAATACTTGTTTACAATTATTTTTCAACGATACTGTTTAATAATCAACAGCTTTTTTTCTGTGTTAAGTTATTTAATTAACGACATCTCATTTATATATATTTCTATGATATTATTCACTACATCGTAAATATCACTAGTATTCATAACCTCATAGTCACAATATTGTTTGTACAAGTGACCTCTCTCCTCAAACAATCTATAAAGCTTAGATGGATCTTTTGCTAGTAAGGGGCGGGTCTCAACATCTATATCCGCTACTATATTTTCAATAGGACGGTTTATGTAAATTATAATACCATTTTTCTTTAAATTTAAAATATTTTCATGTTTTTTAATCACTCCACCGCCAGTTGAAATAATTACTCGATTTTTTTTAGATAATTTCTCAACTACTTTAGATTCTATGTCTCTAAATCCAGCCTCACCATTTTTAAACATTTCAGTAATCGTAAGATTTGTACTAGCTTCAATATATGCATCTATGTCTATAAATGCCATTTCTATCTTTTCTGCGATTATTTCTCCAATGACACTTTTACCACAACCGGGCATCCCAATTAAAACTATATTTTTCATCTTTTAATTTTCTACTCCCTTTTCTAGTTCATCATAAATTTCATCAATTATTATCTTTGGGATCTTAATATCATTCCAGATTTCCTGAGCAGCAATTGCCTGGCCAACTAGCATATAAAGACCATTAACTGCTTTTAAACCCGTCTCCTTCGCATACTTTAAAAATAGGGTTTCCTTAGGATTGTAGATCATATCTACAGCGGCGCCAAATTTACCAATATGTTTCTTTTCAATTGGAGAATTGTCCAAATTAGGATACATTCCAAGTGGTGTACAGTTTACCACTATATCTGACTCTTTAAGCCCTTGAATTTCATTATAAGAAATCAATTTACAACCATTAAATTTGCTGTTTTCCTTAATCCTTGAGATATCTCTTGTAACTACAGTAATTTCAGTTATTCCCTTATTTAATAAATATTGAACCACAGTAACTGCTACTCCACCGTTTCCAAGTATTGTTGCTTTTTTATTTTTCACTTCAATATCATACTTATTGAAAAGCATTCCAATTCCAAAGTAATCTGTGTTGTATCCAATAGTTTTGTTTTCCTCAAACTTTAGGGTGTTTACAGATCCTATCGCTTTTGCTTCTATGCTAACCTCATCAAGTAATTCCATAACCTTAATTTTATAAGGAATAGTTACATTAATACCTCTTGGTTTAATAACATTAAATCCGGCCATTGCTGCTTTCAGATCTTTGCTTTTAAATTCGAAGAGATGATAATAACCCTTCATATTCAATTTATTAAATACCATTGAATGTATTTGCGGCGAAACACTATGTGATAGTTTTTCTCCAAGTAAACCATATAACCCTGACATAACTCACCCTCATTTCTTAAGTAAAACTTACTAATATCATTTATTCATTGTCAATCATTTCACTTTTATAATTGCCCAATATTTTAAAATAACGGCTATTCTTTTTAATTAACTTAATTGAAGATATAATTTTATCTTCATCTATGTTTCCGTGGAAATCTATGTAAAAGAAATATTCCCATGGCTTATCCTTTATTGGTCTAGATTCAATTTTCAAAAGGTTTATACCATTTTCTTCAAAATGCTTTAAAACATGATAGAGCGAACCTGCCTTGTGGGTAGTAGATAAAACTAAGCTTGTTTTATTGTTTCCGCTAGTTGACTCCAACTCTTTACCAATAACAACAAACCTAGTCATATTTGTTGCATTTGAATTTACATTTTTCTGCAAAATCTCAAGGTTGTATATTTCCGCTGCCTTAGCGCTAGCTATGGCTGCCAAGGTTTTGTCCTGTCTATCTTTAACTAACTGCGCACTTTTTGCAGTGCTGTTATAGGGAACTAACTTCCACTGCTTGTAGCCTTTTAAAAATTCCATACTTTGCTCTAATCCCTGTGGATGAGAGTAAACCTCTTTGATATCATCTAGTGTTGATCCTCTAATTCCCATTAAGTTTTGGCTTATTTTAAGATATTTTTCTCCTGTTATATAAAAATTATATTTATTTAGAAGGTCATAAACCGCGGATATTGCTCCTGTGGAAGAATTTTCTATAGGGATAACACCATAATTTATCTTCCCATATTTCAATTGCAAAAATATATCTTCAAACTCACTTATTGCTTTTGCGTCCACATTTTCACCGAAATATCCCTTTAAAGCTTGTTCGCTAAAGGAACCTGTTACGCCATAAAAACCAACTGTTAGCTTTTTCTCAGTAGCAAAAGCCCCCTCCCGATTTAAATTTTTGTTTTGAAACCCTCTACTTATTTCCATAACGGATTTGAAAAATTCTTCTACCTCTAAAAACAAATTTTTATTTTTAACTAAGTCTAAATTCTTCTTTATAACTATTTCTTCTCTAGCCTTATTTAAAACTTCCATATGATTATTTTTTTTATATTCAGCTACCTTTAAAACTACTTCCATACGCTTTTCAAATAATGATACAAGGCTTGAGTCAATTTTATCAATTTCACTTCTTAAATTATCTATATTAAAATCATCTAATTTACTCATTAAAGCACATCCTTCAAATAAAATCTAAAATACTCATTGCAGCGCAAGCTTCTATCACTGCTAGCGCTCTTAAAACTATGCAAGGGTCATGCCTTCCTGTAACAGATACTTCCGAATTTTCACAAGTCACCATATCAATGGTATCTTGAGTTTTTGCAATAGAAGGTGTTGGTTTCATAGCTACCCTAAAAACTATCGGCATTCCATTAGAAATACCACCATTAATTCCACCATTATTGTTAGTTTTCGTCAATACACTCCCATTTTTAATGCACGGTACATCATTTGATACGCTTCCCCGAAGTTTTGTTATTTGAAAGCCCATGCCAAATTCTACCCCCTTAACTGCAGGCACAGAAAATAGTAATTGAGCTAAATTGCTCTCTATAGAATCAAAGAATGGTTCCCCCAGTCCACAAGGCACATTTAATATAGTAGCTTCAATTATACCTCCAACCGAATCTGTTTCTTCCTTCGCCTTTAATATAATGTTCTTCATTTCTTTTCCCTTTGAATCATCAATTACAGGAAAATCTTTCTTTAGAATATCTGCTAATATCTGTTTCTTTAAATTGACCCCATCAAAATAACTATCAAACACATTCCCAATACTTAAAATGTGACTTCCTATTTCGATTCCCTTATCAAAAAGTATCTGTTTCGCAACAGCACCTGCAAAAACAAGTGGTGCTGTAATTCTTCCTGAGAAATGTCCGCCACCTCTATAATCGTTAAAGCCTGAATATTTAACCTTTCCTGTAAAATCAGCATGACCCGGTCTTACTAAATCCTTTAACTTATCGTAATCCTTCGAATTTTGATTTTCATTAAAAATAACGCTACAAAGAGGTGTCCCTGTGGTATATCCATTAAAATATCCACTTAGTATTTCAAATTTATCACCTTCTTTTCTTTTAGTTGAAAATTCATCTCGTCCTGGAGCGCGTCTTTGCATTTCACTATTAATAAAATCCATATCAAGCTTTATACCTGGCGGTAATCCATCAATAATTATTCCTATTCCTCTTCCATGCGATTCTCCAAAGATGGAATACTTTACTTTTTTACCCCATTGTCCGCTCATTAACTTTTCCTCCTAACCCCTTAAAATCCTCATAAAACTCTGGATAGGATTTTTTCACTGCCCCACTATCCTCAATTGTGAGCTTCTGCGTGCATCTAATTGAAGCAATTGCCATAGCCATAGCTATTCTATGATCATTCCAACTGCTTACAATTCCGCCCTTAAGCCATGGTTTACCATGAATTAGAAGTGAATCCTCTCTTTCAATAACCTCTGCTCCAATTTTATTTAGCTCTGTTGCTATAGCTTTTAATCTATCAGATTCTTTTATTCTAACTCTAGCAGCATTAATGATCTCTGTTGTTCCATCGCTTAAAGCACCAAGCACCGCAGCAATTGGTACAAGGTCAGGACATTGTGATGCATCAATAACGGTGCCTTTTAAATTTGATTTTGAAGCCCTTATAATACCATCTTCAATAGTAATCTTTCCGCCCATATTTTTAATTATGTCCAATATTACTTTGTCTCCTTGAAGTGATTCCATATTTAAATCAATGCATTCAATTTCTCCACCTAAAACACCAGCAGCAAGGTAAAATGCAGCTTGAGAAAAATCGCCCTCAACTCTATAATCTCTTTTCATGAAATGTTGATTTCCTTTTATTTTAAATTCTCTATAATTATTATTTTCTACCTTTATCCCAAATTTAGAAAGCACATCTAGGGTTAAATCTATGTACCCAATAGATTCTATGGAACTAGTAATTTTAATCGTTGACTCTCCATTTAATAGAGGCAGCGCATAAATAAGACCGGTAATGAACTGAGAGCTTACATCTCCTCTTAGTTCAAAAATCCCAGGTTTAAGGCTCCCGTGTATTGTTAAAGGAAGACAACCATTGTTAGTAGTGTACTTTATATTCTGCTTATCAAAAATTTCATAATAAGGTTTAAGTGTTCTTTGTACTAGTTTGGACTTCCCTTTAAAGATTATTTTTTCTCCAGTTAAAATTGCTATAGGAATTAAAAAACGTAGTGTTGATCCACTTTCATTGCATTGTAGCTCGCTTCCCAAAGTTCCACCGCATGCAAGCTGAAGCTTACCTTTTCCACATACCACAAGATTGTTTGGGAATTGTTTAATCTTAACTCCAAGTTTCTCCATTATTTCACAAGTAGCTATTATATCCTCAGACATACTAATATTATTAATGGCACATTCATCGCCACTTAATCCTGCAGCTATAACCGCTCTATGGGATAATGATTTTGAAGGCGGAATTTTGACTTTTCCATTCAAAGAAAAAGGTTGAATTATAACTGACTTCATCGACGAACACCTCAATTCAATATAATAATTATTTAAGAATTTTTTGCAGATAACCCTTAATATTAGCTTCATTAATTTTTTCAATAAAACTATTTCCAATGGATTCTATTAATATGAAATTCATGGATTCCCCAATGTTTTTCTTATCATGACTAATAGTCTCAATTATATTCTCACTTTTTATTTCAGGTAACATCCAAGGCAAATTATACTTAATTAAAATATCTTTTATAGCACTTGCTGTTCCAGTTTTAGTCATTCCTAGTTCTTCTCCTAGTTTTGTTATAGAATACATCCCCATTGCCACTGCTTCTCCATGGGAATACACCTCAAAATTAAAGAATTGCTCAATTGCGTGACCGATGGTATGACCATAGTTTAATAACATTCTGCCCCCAGTATCCAACTCATCATCTTCAACAATAGCGGCCTTAATACTAAGGCAAGTATAAATGATTTTATCTATCTCTTTTAAAAGGGCTTCTTTGTTTTCATAATTCATTAATGTATAAAATAGCTCACTATCTTTTATTGCTCCATATTTTATAACTTCACCCATTCCATCACTAAAAAACTTGTCATTAAGTGTTCCAAGCAGTAATGGATCAATAAAAACTGCTGTAGGGCTATAAAAACTTCCCACAAGGTTCTTTCCACGAGGCAAATCTACTGCAACCTTACCACCTACACTACTATCCACCTGTGCTAGTAATGTAGTTGGAATTTGTATGAGTGGAATCCCTCTTAAAAAAGTTGCGGCTGCAAAACCACTCATATCTCCAACAACTCCACCACCTAAGGCAATTATAATATCTCCTCTGTTTATCTTAAAATCTAAAAGTTTATCATACACCTCTAAAAGAGTTTCGAAGGACTTGCTTTCTTCACCAGCTTTTACAACAATTTTAAAAGTTTCAAATCCTGACTCTTTTAATGAACAAATAAGCTTTTGCCCATAAAATCCATTAACATTAGAATCTGTTACTACGGCTATTTTTCTTCCTTTATATATCTTCTTAACTTCTGCTCCAATTTCCTCTAGTAATCCATTCTTAATGTATATTGGATAGCTTCTGCTAGAAGCTTTAACTTCTATACTATACACCTTTGCTTATCTCCTTTCTCTTATTAGTTGCATTCTCAAACCTTTTCTTTAGAAAAGCTTCATCATGATTTATTATTGCATCTTTTATTTCTTTTATATTATTTTCAAAGTCTTCGATTTTGCTAACTATATTTTCTTCATTATAAAAAAGTAATTCAGGCCATAATTCACCATTTATAGTAGCAACTCTAGTGGTATCCTTAAAACTTCCTCCAACAAACTGGGGTATTCCGACAATTAAACTATTACAATCTATTAAGGAAACAGCTATAACATGTGGTAACTGGCTTGTATAAGCAATTATATCATCATGCTGATTCGGTGTAAGTCGTACCACACTTTTACACCCCATTCCCCTAACTATCCCCGTTACTAAATTTATATTCTCCTCTTTATTTCCATTAATTGGTGTCAAGATATAGTTAGCATTTTTAAACATATCTTTAGTTGCAGCCTTGAGCCCTGATTCTTCTTTTCCAGCCATTGGGTGACCACCGATAAAATCTAAATCATCTCTAAGTTCAATCATAATTTCACTTATTAAATTACTCTTAATTCCAGCAGTATCTGTAATAACTGCTCCACTTTTAAATAAGTTCATATTGTTTTTCACAAAATCTATAGTCTTTTGAGGATAAACTGCAAGTATCACAATATCCGAATTACTAAGTGGTATTTCTGGACTTGTATATCCTTTATCAATAATGTTCATTTCCTCAGCTATATCTAAAACATCTTTATCAATGTCAATAGCCCAAATATTTTTAGGTTTTAATTCTCTTAGTGCCATAGCAAAGGAGCCACCTATAAGTCCTAATCCTACAATTGTAATGTTAAAGTCTGTACAATCCAAATTTACCACCTCTTAAACTATTCTATTTTGTGTTTTTGCAATTACTCTTATGGAATTTACAAGATCCTCAAATTTCTCCGGTTTTAATGATTGTTGTCCATCACACAATGCATTGGTAGGATCGTTATGCACCTCAATTTCAAGACCATCTGCACCAACTGCTATAGCTGCTTTCGCAAGTGACTCTACTAACCACCATTTACCAGCGGCATGACTTGGATCTACTATAACTGGCAAGTGACTAAGCCTCTTAAGTACTGGAATTGCACTTAAATCTAAGGTGTTTCTTGTGAAAGTTTCGAAGGTCCTAATACCTCTTTCACATAAAACTACATTTTGATTTCCTTCAGACATTATGTACTCCGCAGACATAAGAAGTTCTTCAATTGTTGCACTCATACCTCTCTTTAAAAGTATTGTCTTATTACATCTTCCTACTTCTTTTAAAAGATCGAAATTTTGCATATTTCTAGCTCCAATTTGAAGTACATCAGCATATTGCGATATTTTATCAACTAGTTCAACACTCATAACTTCAGTTACTATTGGAAGCCCCGTTATTTTTCTTGCTTCTAATAATATTTTTAATCCTTCTTCCTCCATTCCTTGAAATGCGTATGGAGAAGTTCTAGGTTTGTAAGCTCCGCCTCTTAGAAAATTAGCTCCTGCTAGCTTTACATCTTTTGCAATAGTTATCAATTGCTCTTCACTTTCCACAGCACAAGGCCCTGCAATTATCGCTAGTTCTTTTCCACCTATTATTCTGTTATCTACCTTTATTAATGAATCATCAGGATGAAAAAGTCTATTAGCTCTTTTGTAAGGAGCTTGAACTCTCATAACATTATCAACACATTCCTCTGCTTCAATCTGGCCTGCATTTATTGAACTTGTGTCTCCAACAATCCCTAAAATGCAACAGTTTTCTCCCTGTGTAATAAAGATGGCACAACCTAACCCCTCAAGTTTTTTCTTAATATTCATAATCTGTTCTTGTTTTGCAGTTGATTTCATTACGATTACCATTTAAAATTCCTCCTAAAATATTATTTTGATCTTAGTCTTAATAAGTCATTTAACTTATAAAAAATTATAAAAAAAGGAAGACCCCTTATATAAACTGTTACCTATGTCAAGGACACTCTAAAAAAAGGTGCTATCAAGCTAAGAGATGGTTTCTGTATTGTACAGGAGCCATCTTTTTCAAGTCCCACTGGTATCTATAATTATTATAATATGTGATATACCTATCTATCATTTTCTTAACATTTTCAAGCGTAGTACAGGACTTTAAATCTATCTCATCTTTCATATGTCCAAAAAATGATTCCTGAGGGGCATTGTCCCAACAGTTACCTCTACGCGACATTGACTGCGATAATTTGTGCTTTTTTAGTAGCTTTTGAAATGTTGGACTTGTATAATGACTACCTTGATCTGAATGAATAAAGGCATCTTTTGTTAACGTTACTCGTCTGTTTTTAACTAGCTTCTTTATTGTATCTAAGGCTATATCAAGTGTTATTCTATCTGAAGTTTGATACGCTAATATTTCATTTGTTGAGGAGTCCTTAATTGTGGATAAGTAAGCCATTTTACTATTACCGTATGGTAAATATGTTATATCAGTAAGAAGAACCTTTCCTGGCGTAGCCTGCTTGAATTCACGATTCAAAATATTTTTTACTACGCTATGCTCTTTCGTTGCTTTAGCAATTCTTCTATATGGATTTGCCTTTCTGTGAGGACATATTATTTCATATTTGTTCATAATCCTACGGATACGTTTTATACTATATATAATATTAAATTCATTTTTCAAAGTCATTTTAATAGATCTAGAGCCTTTCTTATAACCCCTTCGATTAAACGCCTTCAATATTAAGTCCCTATCCTCTAAATCACGCTGCTCGCGTTCAATCTGTATATCCTTTGAAGCAATATAATTGTAGTACCCAGATCTAGACACTCCTGATAATTCGCATAAGTATCTGGTTACATTTTTAAAGCTATATTTTTCAATAACTTCTTTTATAGTTTTAAAAACATCGCTTGATTTGATTTTGTTATTTTTTTGTACCACCTGCCTTTCTTTCGCGTCTAATTTTTTTAACAATTCTACCTGTGCCTCAAGCAGTTTTATTTTAGCATCTTGCCTCTCTATTATTTCTTCTTTTGTAAGCTCGGTAGAGCGTAGTCTACCACTTGCCCCTTTCCTTGTGTCTTCTAACCCAATTATTCCATCTTTTTTGTAAGCTGCACTCCACCTATATGCTGATTGTTCGATTCTGCCTAATCCAATTACATTTATATCAAACCCATTTTCGGCAAAAATCTGTCTTGGTAGTTTTCCAGCTATATATTCATCTATAAATAATATTTTAAATTCATAATTATATGTGATCGCATATTCACTAACTTTTTTAACATTTTTATTATTTTCAAGGTTTATAATATCTTTTTGGGTAAATAAAATCTTACTCATTTGCCACCATCCTATCTATATATAAATTATACGAAAAAAATACCTATAATCCAAACACTTTTTTTTCAAGTGTCCTTCCTATAGGTACCATTATAATAATGGGTCTTCCTTTTAAAAAAGGAGAACCCCTATAATGAGTCCTCCTTGCGTACAGACTTAGTTTACTTTCTATAAATCAGCATACGCTGGTATCATAGTTTTATTACTAAACTCATTATTTAAAAAAACCATATATTTTTTTTTGCACAAAAAGTAACTAACGCTAAAATAACGATAGCCCCAGCTAAAATAAAAATATACTTTTTTATTGATTTCCTTAATAATGATATTTTTCATAATAATAACACCTCACAAAAGTTTAAATTAATATCTTCAAATTCTTTAATGTTTAAATGATATAACATGTTAACATGTTTGTCAATGGTCTATTTCTCAAAAATTATAGGAACATAAGTTGATAACTAATTACCAACTTATGTTCCTATAAGAAAATCTCATCTTTACTATTCTTCAGATAAACCCCATAATTCTTGTTTTGACGTTGAAATAGCCATTGCTCCTGCGCTAATTGATTCCATTATATCCTTCTTATTTTGAATCAATCCCCCTGCTATAATTGGTACTCTCACTGCACTTCCTATATTTTTAATAATCTTACTTGCAACCCCAGGCATAACCTCTACAGCATCTGGAATTACAGATTGTATATTTCTTATTCCCGTTTCTAAAGCCAAAGAATCTACTGCAAATATTCTCTGTATAGCGCAGAATCCTAGCTTTCTCCCATTTTTTATATTTGTTGCCCTTGTAGTTATAATTCCATAAGGTTCTCCACATTGTTTTAGAAAAAGCAGCCCTGCATAATCTGCCTTTAATCCTTCTATTAAGTCCACGTGAACAAATACTACTTTGCCCGCCTCTTTAAGGTCCTCACATGTTTTCTTTAAATTTATTATGCTCCCATATAAGACAAACACAATATGAACATTACTAAGAATCACTTTTTTTAAATCCTGCTCATTTCGTATGGCTGCAATAACTGGGTTCTCTATTAATAATTGTTCTAGGTTTTCCAATGATGTACCCTCCAAAAATTTATTTAGGTTTATAAGATATAATTAATTAAATACTATCACATTCTCATTTCTCATTCAAGCAAATTCACATCATTCTGTTGTTGTTTCGAAATTATGTATGTTTTTAATTGGGACTTGTACTTCTTTAATTATTATGTTAGTATGTACTTAAATAAGTAAAGGCGGAGAAAAGAGAGCCTTGATGTATGGGTATTTTATACCTATTAATCAAGGTTCTCTTTTTATTTGCACTTAGGAGGTAAAAGGATGTTTGACGTAACTATTATTGGTGCTGGCATCATTGGCTGCTCAGTATCAAGAGAGCTATCTAAATATAATTTAAAAACATGTGTTATTGAAAAATCTAGTGATGTTGCTTCTGGTACAACAAAAGCAAATAGTGCAATAGTACATGCAGGGTATGATGCTAATCCAAGTACTATTAAGGGAAAATTAAACGCAAAAGGTAATGAAATGTATACAAAGCTTGCAAAGGAATTAGATTTCCCATTTAAGAGGAATGGATCATTGGTTCTGTGCTTCGACGAGAAACACATGAATGATCTTAAAGAATTACTAGAACAAGGCGAAAAAAATGGAGTACCTAATTTAGCTATTCTTGATGGAGATCAAGTTAGAGAAATGGAACCTAATGTAACATTGAGCTGTGTCGGTGCCTTATATGCTCCAACAGGAGGAATTGTTTGCCCATATGAAATGACTATTGCTATGGCTGAAAACGCATACACCAATGGCGTGGAATTTGAATTTGGAACTGAGGTCCTTAATATAGAAAAAAAACAAAGTTGTTACGTTATAAAAACTAATAAAGGCGACATTGAAACAAAAGTAGTAATAAATGCAGCCGGTTTATTTTCGGATGAAATTAATAATATGGTAAGCAATAATAAATTTAAAATACTTCCCAAGCTAGGAGAATATGTCTTATTTGATAAAGCTTGCGGAGATTTAGTTACAAAAACTATTTTTCAACTTCCAACTAAACTTGGAAAAGGAGTTTTAGTTACCCCTACTGTTGATGGTAACCTTCTAATTGGACCTAATGCTGTAGATCAAGATAACAAAGCTGATCTTAGTACAACTCGCGAAGGCATCGATGATATCGTTTTAAATGCTCAATTAAGTATCCAAATGCCACTTCCTATGAATATGGTTATAACTTCTTTTGCAGGGAATAGATCAAAATGCGAGGGAAATGATTTTATAATTGGGGAAGCAGAAGACGCTAAGAACTTTATTAATGTAGCAGCAATTGATTCTCCAGGTTTAACTAGTGCTCCAAGTATTGCTGCAATGGTAGCTGATATAGTAACAGAAAAATTAGCACCGCAGGAAAATGTAAAATTCAACCCTATACGAAAAGGTACAAGAAAATTTAGAGAAATGTCAAACGATGAGCGAAAAAAAATAATCAAGGAAATACCTGAATATGGAACAATTGTTTGTAGGTGTGAAACTGTAACAGAAGGTGAAATTATAGACTCTATAAGAAGACCTCTTGGAGCAAAAACACTTGATGGAGTTAAAAGAAGGACAAGAGCTGGAATGGGGAGATGCCAATCGGGCTTTTGTGCAACAAAAGTTGTAGATATTCTTTCAAGAGAACTTAATATACCACGATGCGCCATCACAAAATCAGGCGAAAATTCTATACTGCTCACTGGCAAAAATAAACAATCTTTATAAATTGGAGGAATATATATGCAAGAATATGATTTAATCATAATTGGTGGAGGTCCAGCAGGCCTTGCAGCTGCAGTTTCTGCAAAGGATCAAGGGATAAACAGCATTTTAATTATAGAAAGAGATAATCAATTAGGTGGTATTCTCAATCAATGTATTCATAATGGTTTTGGTCTTCACACCTTTAAAGAAGAACTTACTGGTCCTGAGTATTCACAACGGTTTATTGACAAGGTTATTGCACTTAATATCGAGTATAAACTAAATACCATGGTTCTAGATGTAAATGATAGTAAACAAGTTACTGCTGTAAATACAGAAGATGGTATATTGGAGCTCCAGGCAAAAGCAGTTATACTTGCAATGGGATGCAGAGAAAGACCAAGAGGAGCTTTAAACATACCAGGTGCAAGATGCGCAGGTATTTATACAGCTGGAACAGCTCAAAAATATGTTAATGTTGAGGGTCTAATGCCAGGAAAAGAAGTAGTAATACTTGGTTCTGGAGATATCGGACTTATAATGGCAAGACGAATGACCCTCGAAGGTGCAAATGTAAAGGCTTGTGTAGAACTAATGCCTCATTCAAGTGGACTTAAGAGAAATATTGTACAATGCTTAGACGATTTTAATATTCCTTTAAAATTAAGTCACACTATAACAAATATACATGGGCATGATAGACTTTGCGGAGTTACTATAGCTCAAGTTGATGACCATAGAAAACCAATTAAGGGAACTGAGGAATACATTGCTTGTGATACATTACTTTTATCTGTTGGCCTTCTACCCGAAAATGAACTTTCTAGAAAAGCTAATGTTAAACTTTCCAGAGTTACTGGGGGTCCTGAGGTAGATGAAAGCATGCAGACGAGCATTTCTGGAATATTTACCTGTGGCAATGTGCTTCACGTTCATGATTTAGTAGATAATGTAACCACTGAAAGCTACACTGCTGGTAGAAATGCTTCTGATTATATAAAAGGAATTTACCATGCCGGAAAGAGTATTGAGATCTTCGCGACAGACGGAGTTAGGTATACAGTACCAAGTACTATCAATCCTGAAAATATCGATAACATAATAGATGTTAGATTTAGGGTTGGTGAGGTACATAAATCTGCTTATATATCTGTTTATTTTGATGATGTGCGCGAAATGCATTTAAAGAAAAAGATTCTTACACCAGGCGAAATGGAAAGCGTTAAATTAACTAAAGCAGTTTTTGATAAATATAGTAACTGTAAAAAGATTACCATAAAGGTAGAAAAGGAGTAGTTAACTATGAGTACAAGGGAATTAACATGCATAGGCTGTCCAATAGGTTGTGCTCTTGTGGTAGCGCTTGAGGGCAAAGAAGTTATTAGCGTTAAAGGAAATACCTGTAAGCTGGGAGAAACCTACGGCAAGAAAGAATGCACTAATCCAACAAGAGTCGTTACATCCTCTGTTTTAGTTTCAGGTGGGGAAAATGAGATACTTCCTGTTAAAACTGAGAGAGATATTCCAAAGGATATGATTTATGACTGCGTAAGAGCATTAAAAAATGTTATAGTAAAAGCTCCTATTTCTATAGGTGATGTGGTTCTAGAAAACATACTTGACACCGGAGTGAATATTATAGCAACTAAGAACGTTAAAGTGGTCTAATAGTATTACTTTAATAGTATATTAGTAATAGTATATAACCCCTTCTTCTATAAGAGGGGGTTATACACTATAATAAAGAAAAAACTTCAGTGAGAGTATAAATTTCTTTCTGAAGTCGTTGATACTGCCGCTGCGCAGGTGATGATTTAACATTAACAACTAATCCAATAATAATTCACGATATTATATTAATTAATATCGTGTTTCCATAAATCATTAAGTAAACGATTACTATTAAACCGAAAAAGGAGTGTACAAATTATGGCTAAGTATGTAATGGCACTAGATCAAGGAACAACAAGTTCAAGATGCATTTTATTTAACAAAGAAGGACTTATTGCAAGCGTAGCTCAAAAAGAGTTTACACAAATATTTCCGAGTCCAGGTTGGGTTGAGCATGACCCTATGGAAATTTGGGCTACTCAATTAGGTATGGCACAAGAAGCTATGGCTAAAATTGGTGCCACAGCAAAAGATATCTCCGCTATTGGTATTACTAATCAAAGAGAAACTACAGTGGTTTGGAATAAAAATACTGGAGTTCCTGTATACAATGCAATTGTTTGGCAATGTAGAAGAACCGCTGGCATGTGTGATGAATTAAAGACTGTAGGCTTTAATAAAGTAGTACGCGATAAAACTGGACTTATACTTGATGCATATTTTTCTGGAACAAAAGTTAAATGGATACTTGATAATGTTGCTGGTGCTAGAGACGAGGCTGAAAAAGGTAATTTAATATTTGGTACTATTGATACATGGTTAATTTGGAAATTAACAAATGGAAAGGTTCATGTAACAGATTATACAAATGCTTCAAGAACACTTCTATACAACATTCATGAATTGAAATGGGACGATGAAATACTTAGTACTTTAGATATACCTAAATCAATGCTTGCAGAAGTAAAACCATCAAGCTGTGTTTATGGATACACCGATAATTCAATATTTGGTTCTCCAATTGCAATAGCTGGCGCAGCCGGTGATCAGCAAGCTGCCCTGTTTGGACAAACTTGTTATCAATCTGGAACGGCTAAAAATACTTATGGTACTGGTTGCTTCTTATTAATGAACACTGGTGAAAAAGCAGTTGATTCCCACAATGGTTTACTTACAACTATAGCTTACGGCATTAATGGCAAAGTTAACTACGCTCTTGAGGGAAGTGTATTTGTTGCAGGTGCAACTATTCAATGGCTAAGAGATGAATTAAGAATGATAAAGACCGCACCTGAATCAGAAGAGTATGCCTGTGCTGTTGAAGATACAGATGGTGTATATATGGTGCCAGCATTCGTTGGACTTGGTGCTCCATATTGGGATCCATATGCAAGAGGAACAATAGTTGGTTTAACTCGTGGAACTAAGAAAGAACACTTTATACGAGCAGCACTTGAATCCTTAGCTTATCAGACAAATGATGTATTAAAAGCTATGCAAGAAGATTCAGGTATTACACTTAAATCATTAAAGGTGGATGGTGGTGCATGTGCTAATAACTTCTTAATGCAGTTTCAGTCAGATATATTAGATGTTCAAGTTGACAGACCAAAAGTAATTGAAACAACAGCGTTAGGTGCTGCCTATTTAGCAGGCCTGGCAGTTGGATATTGGAAAGATCAAGAGGAAATTGCGAAAAATTGGGCACTATCAAAATCCTTTGAACCAAAAATGAGAGAAGAAAAGAGAGTAGAACTTTTAAAAGGATGGCATAAAGCTATTGGAAGATCAAGAAATTGGTCGAAATAAGGAAAATAAAGCTATAATATGATATGATATGAAATGTATTCAAATATAGATGAAATGCAATACATTTCATCTATAAAGATATTCGAAAATTAGGGGGAAAATAAAATGTCAACAAAACTATTAGCTGAATTTTTTGGTACTATGATACTTATTCTTTTAGGAGACGGTGTAGTTGCAGGCAGTGTACTAAACAAAAGTAAGTCTCAAAATAGCGGATGGATTGTAATTGCATCTGGTTGGGCAATGGCCGTTATGTTGCCAGCGTTCATTTTTGGTGCAATAAGCGGTGCTCACTTTAACCCAGCGCTTACTATTGCTTTAGCTGTTGCTGGAAAATTTTCCTGGGCGCAAGTGCCTGGTTATGTTATAGCCCAAATGTTAGGAGCTATGGC
Source organism: Clostridium sp. CM036 (assembly GCF_055081135.1). Classification (NCBI taxonomy): domain Bacteria; kingdom Bacillati; phylum Bacillota; class Clostridia; order Eubacteriales; family Clostridiaceae; genus Clostridium; species Clostridium sp. CM036. Next base: position 1,076,083 of record NZ_CM143652.1, read on the forward strand.
TGGAGCTACACTAGTATGGCTTACATACTTAGAACACTGGAAGGCAACAGATGACCAGGCTGGAAAACTCGCAGTATTTTGTACAGGACCAGCAATTAGAAAGTATTCTTCAAACTTTTTAACTGAAGTAATCGGAACATTTGTATTGGTTTTTGTTATATTAGGTATAGGTGGTGTTACAGCTGCTGCAGGATTACCAACATTTGTTGTTGGAGGATTAATTTTGGGTTTAGGACTTTCTTTAGGTGGACCAACGGGATATGCAATAAATCCAGCAAGAGATTTAGGACCAAGAATTGTTCATGCAATATTACCAATAGCCGGTAAAGGAGATTCTGATTGGGCGTATTCATGGATTCCAGTATTTGCCCCAATAGTTGGAGCAGTACTTGCAGCATTAGTTTGGGTAGCTGTATTTTAGTAAATCATGTAGTCATTAAATTGGAACACATAGATCCTCAATAAACTAAATTAAAAGTTTACATGCAAGCCGTAAGTATTTTCATCTTATGACTTCCATGTAAACTTTTTTATTTGTAAAATATATTAACTTTGTAAGTATAAATTATTTTAGATTAGATTATTTATCAAACTTTGTTAAATAAGCAGATAGCTCTTTTAATCCATTTATTAATATATTTGAATGCGAACAGTATCCTAACCTAGCATGCCCCGGAACATCAAAACGATTGCCTGGAACTAAAAGAACTCCTTTTTCTTTTAAAATATCTATGCAGAATTGTTCAATATCAACAGGTATATCTAATTTTATAAATGATGTAGAAACATATTTCGGAAACACTAATGAAACGCGAGGTTCATTTTTAATCCATTCCTTAACAATTTCTAAATTCGTATGGATAATTTTTTTATTTCTATCTAGGACTAATTCTTTATTTTTTAATACATGAACAGCTAGATAATCATCAAAAACACCTGCGCAAATCATAGTGTAATCACGATACTTCCTAAATGAATCTGCTAATTCTTTATTGCTAGCAATCCAACCAACACGTATTCCTGGAACTGAATATGTTTTTGATAGACTATTTGTAGAAATCCCTTTATCATATAGGTCTACTATTGATGAAACAGAAATGTCAGAATCTAAAGGTTTATATACTTCATCAACTAAAATGTAAGCACCCACAGCATCCGCAATCTTAACTATTTCTTTTAGAAAGTTATCATCAAAAATAGTCCCAGTAGGATTATTTGCATTATTCAAACAAATCAATTTTGTATTTGGACGCATTAATTTTTTTAATTCATCTAACTTAGGTAGCCAGTCATTATCTTCATAAATTTCCCAAAACTCCACTTCAGCACCAAAAGACTTTGGAATCTCATATAATTGTTGATAGCTAGGATGCATGGCAATCACATGATCATTTGGCTCAATTAATGAATATAAAGCTAATAAATTTGCGCCAGTTGCTCCATTAGTTTGTAGAATATTTTCAGCTGGAACATTTTCATATAATTTACTAACCTCTTTTTTAAACTCTGGGGACCCTTCTATCCATCCATAGTTCATTTTTGTTTTTAATAGTCCATGGAAAAATTCCTCTGGAGTTGTCCCATCTATAGATATTATTTCCTCTAATGAAAATGAAGCTATTGAGCTTCCTGCTATATCATAGATAGCATCATTTTCCCAAACATTTAACCATTCTTCAACGCCAAAATTTGCAATTTTCATATTAAAAACCTCTTTTCAACAATTTAAATTGTAATTTTACTTATTGCTAATAGATAAATAACATATATTGATCCAATAACGATCAAAGAAGTTAATACAAATTGGTTTTTTGTTAGTAATTTCTTTTCACCATTTTCTTTTCTAGCCATTACAAAAAACGCAATCCCAGGAATATAAGCCAAAAGACAAAGCAAAGTATAGTTTATTCCTGAAGCTAGAATTCCCCAAATTTCAAAAATTACTGTAATTAAACCTATGATTATTTGTTTTATTTCACCTTTTTTATGTCTGTCGATATAAGATATTTTAAATTGATACATTCCAACGAATAAATAACATATTAATATTGCAGCAGTACCCATTGAATAAGCAAACTGATATGCTTTATCTGTAAATAATAAAGTGAAAATGAATAATTGAGTTAAAGCCGCCGTGATAATTAATGAAAAAGTAGGCGCACCAGCTTTATTTACTTCACCAAATTTTTTCGGCAGTAGGTTTGCACGTGCCATTAAAAGAGTGGTTTCAGCGGGTAACATTGTCCACGATAACCATGAACCTAAAATAGATATTATTAAACCTATGTTTATGAATGTAGCTCCCCATGGCCCAACAATATCTTTTAAGATATACGCCATTGTAGGAGTTGGTAAATTTACTAGTTGCTCTTTACTCATAAGACCATAAGGAATCATAGAAGCTAAAACATAAATAATTAATAAACCTAATAGTCCTAGTACAGTTGCCCTGCCTGCTTCAGATTTCTTATTAGCACGAGAAGATAACATAGAGGCCCCTTCTATACCGACAAAAACCCACATCATTACCATCATACAACTTTTAACTTGCACGAATATATCTGATATCTTAAAATTAGTAGATATGTTTCCCCAAAAATGATATGTAAATAAATCCACCTTAAAAGCTATAATACCTATTACTATGAATAAAAAGATTGGTATTAATTTAAATAAGGTAACTAGTGTATTTATAACAGCGGCTTCTTCAACTCCTCTATTAACTATGTAAGTAAGTAACCATATAAAAACACTTGCACCGATAATTGATGGTATATTATGACCATTTCCAAAGACGGGAAAGAAGTAGGAAAGTATACTCATAAGCATTGTGGCAAAGGCTACATTGCCAAGCCAAGATGATAACCAGTATCCCCATCCACTAATAAAACCTCCAAATTTTCCAAAACCATCTTCTGCATAGCTGAATATGCCATTTAATTCAGGCTTTTTTAATAATAAATTGTTAAAAGATAACGATAACATTAAAACACCAAAACCAACAATTATCCATGCAATAATTGCAGGTCCTGCTGCAGCACCAGATACTAAATCACTAGATATACTAAATATACCAGCACCTATTGAGGACGTAATAACTAATGCTGTTAGTGAAAACAACCCTAGTTTTTTTGATCTATCAGACATTTTGTAATCTCCTTTTGATTAATGTATTAGCCATATTTTAAATTGGTGAGAGCAATAATATTGCCCTCACCAATTAATTTTATAATTATTTTAGGCTAGTTTCCAAGTGTAGCAACCATAATTGCTTTGATTGTATGCATTCTGTTTTCTGCTTCATCAAATACTATAGAATGTGTACTTTCAAATACTTCATCTGTAACTTCTAAACCTTCAAGACCATATTTTTCAAATATATCTTTACCTACAAGTGTTTTTAAATCATGAAAAGCTGGTAGGCAGTGCATGAATTTAACGTTTTTATTACCTGTCTTATTAAGCATTTCCATATTAACTTGGTATGGCCTTAATAATTCTATTCTTGATGCCCATACTTCGTCTGCTTCGCCCATAGAAACCCATACGTCTGTGTAGATTACATCTGCACTTTTAACTCCTGCATCAACGCTATCTGTAATGGTAATCTTTCCTCCTGTTTCTTTAGCAATTTCATTACATTTTGAAACTAATGCTGCTTCTGGGAATAAGCTCTTTGGTGATACAATTCTAAAGTCCATACCCATTTTAGCAGCGCCTATCATCAATGCATTTGCCATGTTGTTTCTTCCATCTCCGGCATATACAAACACAATATCGCTTAATGGCTTGTCAAAGTGTTCTTTTATAGTTAAAAAATCTGCAAGAATTTGTGTTGGGTGGTCTTCAGTTGTTAATCCGTTCCAGACAGGAACTCCTGCATATTTTGCTAGTTCTTCAACTATTTCTTGGCCATATCCTCTATATTCTATTCCATCATACATTCTTCCAAGAACTCTAGCTGTATCTGCTACAGATTCCTTTTTACCAATTTGAGTTCCTGTAGGTCCAAGGTAAGTTACATGAGCTCCTTGGTCTAGTGCTCCTACTTCAAAAGCACATCTTGTTCTTGTAGAACTCTTTTCAAATATTAGCGCAATGTTTTTACCTTTTAATTTCTGTTGTTCTGTACCTGCATACTTAGCTCTTTTTAAATCTCTAGCTAAATCTAAAAAGTAGTTTATTTCCTTTGGAGTAAAGTCCATCAAAGTTAAAAAGTTTCTGTTTCTTAAGTTAAACATAATAAATTCCTCCTAATATTGTTGTTTTTATATTGTTTTTATATTGTGTTTATAAGTTGTCTCTATTTAGTGGCATACTCATACATCTTGGGCCGCCTCTTCCTCTTGAAAGTTCGGCACTTGGCATTGTGAGCACTGTTACACCACGTTTTGATAAAATTTCATTTGTAACATAATTTCGTTCATAAGTTATAACTTTTCCTGGTGCAATAGCTAGAGTGTTTGATCCATCATTCCATTGCTCTCTTGCCGCTACAATAGCGTCACCACCACCACATCTTATTAAATCAACTGAAGGCACTTTTAATGCAGATTTTAATACATTTTGTAATATATCTTTTTCTTGCTTAATATTTAATTCTCCATTGACACCTTTTGTAATTTCGAAAACATTAAGTGGTCCTTCTATCTCTGGGTGTATTGTAAATTTATCATAATCAACCATAGTAAATACAGTATCAAGATGCATAAATGCTCTGCTAGATGGAATTTCTAGTACTAATACTTTTTCAAAAGTAGTATGTATTTCAAACAAATTTCTTGCTACAACTTCTATAGCTTCAGGGGAAGTTCTTTGACTGCATCCTATTGCAAGGGTTGTGGCAGATAATATAAGTTCGTCCCCACCTTCGATATTATTTGGGAGGCTTCTATCATACCAAAGTGGCACTTCATTTTGTTTGAAAGAGCTATGATATTCATGAATAAATTCTAGGAACAAAGTCTCACGTCTTCTAGCTTCAGTTTGCATAGTATTTATAGTAATCCCATTTCCAATTGAAGCACCTGGATCGCGAGTAAAGTAAAGATTAGGCATAGGATCTAAGTAGAATGGATACTGGGTTCCTATTAATCCTCTTAGAGAATGAATCTCCTTAACAGCTATTTCGTTTTTTCTAACTCCAGCCATAAGTATATCAATCATTTCTCTTGTAGGCTTTGACATTAAATAATCATAAAGAGATTTATATATTTCTTTATTACTAATGTGGCTTTCATGTAAAAACTGTTGTAAAAATATTTTTTTTGTTTGATCCTCATTCAAAGCCTCTGTAACAAGTTCTTCTAAATAAAGAACTTCAACATCGTTTTCTTTTAATATTTTTGCAAATATGTCATGTTCTTTTCGCGCTACTTCTAAATAAGGAATATCATCGAAAAGCAATCTTTCAAGAAGATTTGGTACTAAATTTTCTATTTCTCTACCGGGTCTATGTAGCATTACTTTATTAAGTTTTCCTATTTCAGAAGTTACATTTATAAATGATTCCATTTAACTTGGCCTCCTATTCATTTTTATTTATACTATCATTATAAAGTGTACGATTTTATAAGGGAACCCCATTATTTCACTGTAATTGCATATATATCTTGATTATTAGCTTTGCTCCTGAATTATCACTATATGGTTATGAAAATCTCTATTTTGCGCAATAATACTACATACATCTCCTCTTGATAAGTTAAAACGTCAGATTGTTTGTATATATATTCGCAATTATCTAATTTGATATGCATAATAATAAAACTAAAGCATAAATATTCATTCAACTTATTTTTGGTTATTTATACTTATAAATGTGTTTAATGATTTTTGTTAATAATTTGTTCATAATTCTGTTAAGATTTTACCATCTTTGTATATGGAAGTCAACCGCAAATTTTTTTTATAAATTAAAAGCTTAGGATTGTTTTCACAATCCTAAGCTTTATTATCATTTATATGTGTACTTATAATTCATTATCTCATTGTAAACAAACGAGGTTCCTGTAAGTAATCTTGAACAATCCTAAGAGATTCACCAAACCTTTGATAGTGAACAATTTCTCTTTCTCGTAGAAACTTCAATGGATCTAATACATCAGGGTCATCTGCCATGTTAATTAGATATTCATAAGTGGCCCTTGCTTTTTGCTCTGCTGCTAAGTTTTCTGTTAGATCAACAATTGGATCCCCTTTTGATTGAAGATAAGAAGCATTAAAGGGTACTCCTGAAGCACTTACAGGGTATACTCCTCTACCATGATCCACATAATAGCCACTCATGCCTCCTTTTTCAATTTCTTCAAGACTGGCACCTTTCATTAGCTGTCTAACCATAGCACCTACCATTTCTAAATGGGCCAATTCTTCCGTACCAATATCAGTACATGTTGTTATAGCTTGAGGCGTAATCATAGAAAAGCGCTGACTCAGATATCTTAATGAGGCACCTAATTCACCATCCGGTCCGCCATATTGAGTAATAATAATTTTCGCCATTGCAGGATTTGGATTTTTAATTTTCACTGGATACTGTAAAAACTTATCGTATGTCCACATAAATTACATATCCCCCCTTTCAAGTTTGAAATTAGCATCAGTTTCCCAAGGCCATGGATTATTTATCCACTGCCATGGATAAGGGCTCAGCGAGTTGTCAGACAACATTCCGTAATTCATCTCATAGCTTTCTCTTAATCCTCTTGATTCCATCACATAAAAATTATATTTTGCAAGAGCCTCTTGATCCATTGGATGGGTATTAAGAAACAAACCTAGGTCATCTTTCATAAATTCTGAAGCAACAATTAGTTTTAAAAGTTCCATTTTAGTCTTCATAAGTTCTCCCCTTTTTACTTGATGCAAATGGACTATTTTTTTTGTTTTCCCCCTCAAACGGACTATAAAGTTCTGGGAAAGCAGTTCCTCTTTTAAGTGCTTCTAAAGGCGCAAAAATCGTGCAAAGTTTTTGGTACGGAACGTAAGCTGCGGCTAATCTAACATTTTCTATTATAGTTTCTTGTGGAATACAATTACTCAATGTTGGGCAGTTTGTTTTTTTTCTCATTTCATTCTGTTCCAATTTAATCCTCCATATAATATTGTTGAGTACATAATATTATATTCACGTATTTAAAAATGTGATAGTTTTCTTTTAATTAATTATTGACTTTTATTGAAATTGTGTATACTATTTATAATGAATGTAAAAACTTCTAACCACCTTAAAATTGGTTAGAAGTTTTTTTAAGGTATACTAATATTAAGGAAGGCAAATAAATGCATTTGCCATGGAGGTAAAAATGGGTAAGAATCAAAGTGTTAAAGGTAATTTTATTTACAACAACATAGAGAAAATAGGTAAGAATTTTATGTATAAAAATCTTGAGAGAAGCAATTGTTATAATAGTGATTTTTCAAACTCTAATTTTAATTTTGTAAATTTTAGAGGTGCGCATTTTAAATCATGTGTGTTTTTTGAGTGTACCTTTAAGTGGGCCGAATTTATTGGAACAAATCTAAAAGGCAGTGATTTCAAAAATACTATATTTGAAAATACTATATTTGATTCTGTGAATCTAGACGGTGTTGATTTTAAAGATGCGGAATTTAAAAATACTATATTTTTGTCAACTGATGTTACAAAAGCTAAGAATCTTAGCATTAAAAACTCAGACATCAAAATTTTTGATGAAATGCCACAATTTGAAATTAGTGAGGACCTTAAAATAGCTATTCTAGATGCAATGAAAAATAAATATGTAAAGGCTGCAAGGGTTCTAGATACAAAAGATGGTGGCATTAACATGATAAATTTAACAATATTATTAGAGAACTTTGATGAGGATACCTTAATTAAAGGATTAAATATCATTAAATCCGATTTAAATTGTGATTTTCACACATTAAGTTATATAATTAAGTTTTTAAAAAACAATATGTAATGTAATTTATAAAAAAATTTACAATGACATCAACGGAAGTAAGGAGTACATAAGATGAATGGGCGATCACACCAAAAAATAGCGATATTATCATATGCTATAGTAGCGACAATACCTTTAATTAATTCAATGCCAATATTCAACAATAAATATATACATGTTCCAATGGGAATAAGCATTATTGGCCTTGGAACTGCCTCTCTGGCGGGATTACTTGTTGATGCAGATAGTCAAAATAGTAAGATAAACCAAATGAACCCACTTTCAGGCACAAGTACTAAAGTAATAAATAATATGGAAAAATCATTAAAGTTATTACTAAAATTATTATTAAGTATTGGACTTGGGGCACTGATTTTGTGGTATTCAAAAACTATTGTACAAGAGTTAACAATGATAAAATATATAGGTAAATATGCTGAGATATTCACATATTTTATGTCTTTCCTTTTTATAGTTTTAGGAATCACCAATGATAGGTATTACAAAAGGATTCCTATCATTGGTTTAGTTTATAAGAAATTATCCGCCACAATTAGTAAAGGAACAAATAATTTCAAAAGGTCGACCATGCTTATAACTTATATTGGTTCGAGTGCAATTTTAGCAATGTATAACGTTACTAATTTAAACGATGCATTTATTTATCTTATTTGTATTTTATTAATTTGTATAGCAATATTCCCACACAGAACATTTTTGCACTCAATAGAAGGCGTTACTATTTTTACTATTTCAGCTTCATATGTATTTAATAAATTAGGCTATGAATATTTAACGGGGTGTTTTTTCGTTGGATATATAAGTCATATTTATTGGGCTGATATATTTACTAAAGAAGGAGTACCAATACTTTCAATACCCAGGTTTCTTGCGCAGTTATTGAAAAAATTAGGTATTCATAATAAATTTGTTAATATATTAGAAAAAATAGGTAAGTTTAAACTTAAATTCCCACCACATATTACCACAGGCTCTGATACTGGAAATTTATTTGAAGTAATATATATTGTAGTATTATTTGTAGTAGTCGTGATAGGTTTCAATGTTTATGGTGGAGAATTCAGAGTAATATAAGTAAAATATATCCCCTTTTTAAGCACTAGCATGGATTTTGGGATACAATTAAATATATACAGATGGAAAAGTGAGAGGAGAGATTTTATGAAGTTTATTGCTGATTTACATACCCATACTATAGTTAGTGGCCATGCATATAGTACTTTAATGGAGAATGCGAAATATGCTAGTGAGAAAGGTCTTGAGATATTAGGAGTTACAGATCACGGTCCTAATATGCCAGGGGCTCCCGACCCTTGGTATTTTGAAAATTTTAAAGTGCTGCCAAGAGAATTATACGGTGTTAAAATGCTTTACGGATGTGAAGCTAATATAATTGATTATGAAGGTAATCTTGATATACCAGTAAAGCTACAAAATGTTCTTGACATAATGATAGCAAGCATGCATGAACCTCTAATGGAAGGTGAAAAGAGTGCAGACTTAAATACAGCTACTATTTTAAAAGCTATGGATAATCCTTATGTGAATATTTTAGGACATATGGGAAATCCTAAATTCCCTATACATGCGGAAGAAATCGTAAAAAAAGCAAAAGAAAAAAATATACTAATCGAAATAAATAATAGCTCTTTTGTAACTTCAAGAAAAGGCAGTGACAAAAACTGTCTTAAAATTCTAAAACTTTGCAAAGAATTTGGAGTAAGGATTATTGTAAACAGTGATGCTCATTTCTGCTATTCTATAGGAAATTTTAGTGTTGTAGAAAAACTACTTAGAGATATAAATATGCCTGAAGAACTTATTATTAATACTAATAAAAAAATGTTATTATCATTTCTTAAAGAAAAAGGTAAAAATATATAATACAGTAGCTAAAATCATTAAACAGACATAAATAAGACTGTTCAAAAAGTTCTTACCATTTACAGAGATTGGAAGCTTCTAAAAGCTTCCAATCTCTGTTGTTTTTAATCCTCTTTCTTAACTATTAGCATATAATCATTTTTTATAACTCAAAGTTTAACGACATTTCAGAAGGAAAGTCTCCTACTTCTATAAGTGCGGTATTAATCTCCTTCTGAAGTCGTCAATTCATCTTCTTCGATGCTGTGCAGCTCCGCAGGAGTTGATTTAATATATACATATTATTTTATAACCTCATCCTTGCTTTGTTTCTCATCTTCCAAGTCTTCAAAGGCCCTCTCCATTGCAATTCCTACGTCACCTACAGATTCATCAAGTGCTTTATCCAATGTTTGCTTAATTTCATCCCTTTTAGTATTTGTATCTTCTTCAATATCCTCTTCAATATCTTTTGCATTACTAATAATAATATTTTTTATTTCGCCACAACAACTTCGAACGAACAAACCTGCAATAGCTCCTCCAATTGCGACACCTATCACTGCTAAACTGTTAATAGGGCAAACCCTTTGTTTTCTTTTTTTAAATTTATTTTTATTTGATAGTCTGTCTAAAGAATTCATACAATAATCCTCCTAAATATAATAAATATTTTTGCAACATTTATTATATTATTTCCCCATTATTATAAAAAAATTCAATTAATGAATAAGAATAAATATGTAAATATATACACATACTAAAGAAAATGAGGTGCTATAATGAATAAAAAACTAAGTCTTATAATGTTTAGTGGAGAATATGACAAAGCTTTAGCTGGATTAATACTGGCAAATTCAGCTAAAGAATTAGGAATGGAAGTGTCTATGTTTTTCGCCTTTTGGGGTCTGCTTTTATTGAGAAATCCAAATATAAATACAAGTGAAGGTAAGTCTTCGCTGGAGAAACTTATGGGTGCAATGACTCCAAAAGGTCCAGATGAATTACCCCTTTCCACCATGAATTTTAGTGGTTTCGGAAAAAAAATGCTTGAGGCTATGATGAAGGAAGACGGAACACCTACCCTTTCTAAATTTCTAGAAGGTGCTGTAAAAAAAGGTGTTAAGTTTTATGGATGTAAGCTTTCAATGGAAGTTATGGGCCTTAAAAAGGAAGAACTCATTCCAGAACTTGAGGTAATTGAGGCTAAGGACTATCTAAAGGATGCTCTCGAATCAGATATACAATTATTCATATAAGGGTAAGTGCATAAATAAACTGGCACCTATAGGGTAAGCACATAAAAAAGTGTTTACTCTATAGGTGCCAGCTTACTTAGGATTTACTTCCTTATTGCTAGAATAAAACTCCACTAAAGCCATTCTCATGACTGCCCCTGTTTATTTAAAACTTTGGGCTTTGGGCCAATCTAAGAATATTGAAAGTAATCCGCAAACTATCATTAAATAAGAATATATTGAAAAAGGAATAATTTGAATAGGTGATATCTTCCCAATTGTTGCTGCTAATAGCATTTGCCCTGCATAAGGACTTACGCCTTGAAACCCAGCCGAAAATATATCTAAAATACTTGCTGCTCTTATTGGACTAACCCCATATTTCTCTGACAAATCCTTTGCGAGTGGTCCTGCCGTAATAATAGATATTGTATTATTTGTTGTAGTTATATCTAGCACGCTTACTAGTGCAGCTATTCCTATTTCTGCTCCTTTTTTTGTTTTAACTTTAGATGCTAAATTTTCTAGTAGATACTCAATCCCCCCATAATAATGCATAAGGCCAACCAATCCGCCTACTATAATAGATATCAGTGCTAAATCTTCCATCCAGCCCATCCCTCTTTGCAATATTGCAAACATCTCAACTATATTAAAACTACCCATTGCAAGTCCTATTATTGATCCAGTAGCTATACCTATTCCTAAAACAACCATAACATTTAGGCCGATTGCCGCACTAGCAATAATTGATATATATGGAATTATTCTAACTAACGAGTATTCAAGTGCTTGCAACTGAACATTTCCACCAGATAGAAAAGTCAATATTATTACAGTAATAACAAAAGCGGGTAAAATAATTAAACCGTTTGATTTAAATTTATCTCTCATTTTTACTCCTTGCGTTCTTGTAGCTGCAATTGTTGTATCTGAAATAAAAGATAGATTATCCCCAAACATTGCACCACCGACTACAGTTCCTAATACCAAAGGTAATCCCATACCCGTTTGCGATGCTATACCAACTCCTATTGGCGCTAAAGCTGTTATAGTTCCCATTGAAGTGCCCATAGAAAATGATAAAATAGAACAAACTATAAATAAACCTGGTAACATCATATTGGCTGGTAAAACACTTAATCCCATATTTACTATGGAAGTAACAGCACCCATTGCATCTGCAATTGAATAAAAAGCGCCTGCCAATATGAATATAACTACCATTAACATAATAGTAGGTTCTCCAGCCGCTTTCGCAAATATATCAATCTTGTCGGACAACGATGTTTTCTCTCCTTTTTTATCCAATAATAAAGCAAAAGCAGTAGCGAAAACAAATGCTAGCAATAATGGCATACTAGAGAAGTTTCCCGTTAAAATACCAACCCCCATAAACAATATTAAGAAAAATACCAAAGGTAATAATCCTATAAAATTAGTTCTTTTTTCCATTTAATTTTCCTCCTAAGTATAATAATAATTATTCTTTCATGTTAAATCATCGCCTTAGTCTGTTCTAAAGCTTTTGTTTAGATATAACCATTTATTTTGTATATCTTTTTACTATTCTATCATTTAATTTCGTTTATTTCGATGTATTTTGATATATTCCGGTATTTTTTTATGTTTTTTTTAAATAAACACAGCCCTTAATAACTTTTACTATATTAAATATTCATATATTGTTATTATATAGGTATCTCTACCATATACTTGTCAAAAACGAACAAAATCATATGGCGTAATATTAAAGTTTAAGTTTAAAATATTATAGTAAAGGAATCGGTGGAAAATATGAAATCACAATCATTTAAATTTAGGGTAATAATGTTTGCTATTCTTTCTGCTATAGTGATAGGTATAATGGTTAATGCTACAATGAAAAATAACAGTGTGATTGTATCGAGCAATAAAAACGAAGAAATAAAAAAGCAACAATTAAAAGAAAAAGAAAAAGAAAAAGAAAAACAGCAACAGATAAATCAAAAACAAGAAAACTTAGAAAAGGTATGGAAGAAAGGGTATGATGAATTTTTTGATAAAAAATATAAGCAAGCTATTGAAACGGAAAGACAAGTCATAAAAGAAGATCCTACTTTTTATAAAGCATATGCTGTAGAAGGAATTGCCTTAGCTTATAGTGGAAATTTTGAAAAAGGTATGCAGCAAATCAATCAATCATTAAAACTTAACCCTAATTACGGATATGCAAGATTTAATAAAGCACTAGCCAATGAATTATACGAACATTATGATGAAGCTATAACATGGTATAAAAAAGATCTAGAAGTCGAAAAGTTTGAATGGAGCTATTATGGTATAGCTAGTATCTATGGAAGAAAAGGTGATGTTAATAATACCGTAAAATACTTAAAACTAGCTATTGATATTAATCCAAGTGTAAAAAATAATGCAAAGAATGAGGAAGATTTTGATAATGTACGTAACCATATGGAGTTTAAGGAATTAATAGAATAACTTTTCTTTGCCATAATACTAATAATAACCACCGATTAAGATGCTGCTTGCATCTTAACCGATGGTTATTATTACTATTTTACAGTTGACTTTGTAATATCTAAAACATTGAGAACTTCAAAATAAATGCTGCAAATACTATTGATACCATTGAAAGTAATTTAATCAATATGTTTATGGATGGACCTGAGGTATCCTTAAATGGATCTCCTACAGTGTCACCAACAACGGCAGCTTTATGACAATCCGATCCTTTTCCACCTAGGTTTCCGGCTTCAATATGCTTTTTAGCATTATCCCAAGCTCCACCTGAATTTGCCATCATAATAGCAAGTACAAAACCTGTTACAGTTGCTCCTGCTAATAATCCTACTACGCCATTTACACCTAAAAGTAAACCAACTACTATTGGAATAGTAATAGCGAGTAGTGCTGGCATAATCATTTCCCTTTGAGCTGATTTTGTACAGATATCAACACACCTTGCATAATCAGCTTCTGATTTACCTTCCATAAGACCCACTATCTCTTTAAATTGTCTTCTAACTTCTACCACTATAAGTTGTGCTGCCGTGCCGACTGCATCCATGGTGAGTGCTGCAAATATGAAAGGCACCATTCCACCTATAAATAACCCTATAAGAACCTGGGGATTTAATACTGACAAATTAAAAACAAAATCCAAATTTTCTTTTTTTATAATAATTTCTACTTGATCTCTATATGCTGCGATAAGCGCAAGAGCTGTTAGTGCTGCAGAACCTATAGCAAAACCTTTGCCTGTAGCTGCAGTAGTATTGCCTAAAGAATCAAGAGCATCTGTTCTTTCTCGTACTATAGGATCTTGATGAGTCATTTCTGCAATACCACCAGCGTTATCTGCCACAGGACCATACGCATCCGTAGCAAGTGTTATACCTAGTGTGCTAAGCATACCTACTGCGGCTATTCCTACGCCATATAACCCCATATTATAATCTACTGCTCCTCCAGCAAAATAAAAACTAGTTGCTATAGCCACAGCTACTATTACAACTGGAAGAAAAGTAGACATCATTCCAAGTGAAAGACCACCTATTATAACTGTTGCTGCACCGGTTTTTGTTGTTTGTGCTAGTTTTTGGGTAGGCTTGTATGTGTCTGAAGTAAAGTACTCTGTACAAAACCCAATTAAATTACCTGCTATAAGACCACTTAATATTGCAAAGTAAACTCCAATATGATCCCATCCAAGTACATTCCAGACTAGGAAGAATGTAGCTATCCCAATTATTGCAGAACTAACGTAAACACCTCGTCTAAGAGCTGATAAAAGACTTTTTTGCTCAGCTTTCTCCCCTGATTTAACAAAGAAGGTTCCAATAATAGATGCAACTATACCTATAGCTGCTATGATCATAGGAATTGTAACACCTGAAACTCCAAGTCCAGCTGCTACGGCAAGAGCAGCAGTAGCTACTATTGACCCAACATAGGATTCATATAAATCTGCACCCATACCAGCTACATCTCCAACATTGTCTCCAACGTTATCCGCTATAACTGCAGGGTTTCTTGGATCATCCTCAGGAATTCCTGCTTCAAGCTTACCAACAAGGTCTGCACCTACATCTGCTGCTTTAGTAAATATACCGCCACCAACACGTGCAAATAATGCCATTGCACTAGCTCCCATTCCACATGTAATCAGTGCACTTGTTATATTTTGAATTCTTATACCCGCTTCTAAATCTCTATAGAAAAAATCCAATAAGTAATAAAATATACTAACATGAAGAAGTCCAAGACCTACAACGGTAAGTCCCATTACTGCACCGCTTGAAAAAGCAACGTTTAAAGCACTATTAAGACTTTTCCCAGCTGCATGTGTAGTTCTAACATTTGCACGGGTAGCAATTTTCATTCCTATAAAGCCTGAGAGACCTGAGAAGAACCCCCCACTTATAAATGCAAAAGGTGCAAATGGGGTAATAAACCCAAATGATGCAAGTATTCCTAGTATTACAAACATAGCTGCAAAGAAAATAATCACTCCTGTATACTGTCTTTTTAAATATGCATCTGCACCATTTCTAATAGCAGTCGCAATTTTTTTCATCTGCTCGGTTCCTTCATCTTTTTTTAGTACTTTAGCTGCAAGATAACCGGCAAAAGCAAGGGCTAATATGGAACAAGCTGGGGCTAAAATCAATAAATTCATAATAATTCCCTCCCAAGTATTTTAGTAATAGTGTTTCATTATCTTTACAATATTGTCTTATTATACCACAAATTAAGCTTAGTTGAAAGCTTTAAGCTATCATCAATTTTTTCTACTACTTTCCACCAACATTAAATGCTCTAGCAGCTTACTTCTCATAAATCGATTTTTGAAAATCATTCGTACACCTAATTATCATTATAAATAAAAACCCTCAAATCCTTATTTAACAAGTTTTTGAGGGTTGCGAACCTTGAGTATTAATTCCACTTATATAGTTCACTTATTTTAACAAATATACTCTTGCTTCATAAGGTTTAAGGTTAATTTCATCTATGGACTCAGTCTCTACAATATAATTTGAAATTAGAAGATCCTTATGCTCATATTTTATATTGTTGGAAAGAGCAAATTTAGCAATGTTCTCACAGAAATTACATATTACTAAAAGAGTCTCATTTTTTAATTCTCTTTTATATGCATAGATATCTTTGTGGTCCCCCAAAATTAAAGTATATTTTCCATATACTATTATTTCATTATTCTTTCTAAGTCTTATAAGTTTTTTATAATAATTAAAAATAGAGTTTTCATCTTCTAATTGCGATTGCGCATTAACATATTTATAATTTGGATTTACCTTGATCCAAGGAGTTCCATCAGTAAAACCTGCATTTTTTTTATTATTCCACTGAAATGGCGTTCTTGCGTTATCTCTGCCCCTTTTATAAATAGAATTCATAATCTCATCATGACTTTTCTTACCACTTTCAGTAAAATCTCTATATGCATTTAGTGTTTCAATATCTTTGTAATCATTGATGTTATCAAATTTGACATTTGTCATACCTATTTCCTCACCTTGATAAATGTAGGGAGTACCTTGCATCATATGAAGAAAGGTTGCTAACATTTTTGCAGATTCAATTCTATATTTATTGTCATTTCCAAAACGTGAAACCATTCTTGGTTGATCATGGTTATTTAAATAAAGACTATTCCATCCTTTAGCTTCAAGTTCATTTTGCCATTTTGACATAATAGTTTTAAATTCACTCAGCTCAAATTTTGTTTTGCCCCATTTCCCTTCTGGCCCATCTCCTACACTCATATGTTCAAA
The DNA here is from genome assembly GCF_055081135.1 of Clostridium sp. CM036. Lineage (NCBI taxonomy): Bacteria > Bacillati > Bacillota > Clostridia > Eubacteriales > Clostridiaceae > Clostridium > Clostridium sp. CM036. Next base: position 1,092,937 of record NZ_CM143652.1, read on the forward strand.
TTGAAACACCATATTTAATTCATTTCTATCTTCATCTACGTATTCGATAGCTTGCGCAGGTGTTACATCTGGCGTTTCGCCAACAGTTATAACATCATACTTGCTTAATACTTCTTTATTCATTTCTTGTAAATAATCATGAACCTTTGGATGATTTTTGCTGAAATTACCTGGATCTGCATAGTTATTATCTCCATTAAGAATACCGTCAGGATAGCTTTGATCTTTTCCAATCATATTAATAACATCCATACGGAAACCATCAATTCCTTTTTCTAGCCACCATTCCATCATACCAAAGATTTCTTTTCTTAAATTTTCGTTCTCCCAATTTAAATCTGGTTGTTTTTTCGAGAATAAGTGTAAATAATACATTTGTGATTGAGGGTCTAATTCCCAAGCAGAACCACTAAAGCACGATCCCCAATTATTGGGAGGCAAGCTATCTTTTGCATCCCTCCAAATGTAATAATCTCTATATTTATTTGTTTTAGATTTCTTACTCTCAATAAACCATTTATGCTCATCAGAACTATGATTTACGACAAGATCCATCATTATCTTAATCTTTCTATCATGAGCTCGTGATAGCAATAAATCAAAATCCTCTATGGTTCCAAATTCTTTCATTATCCCCTGGTAATTACTTATATCATATCCATTATCATCATTAGGTGATTCATAAACAGGCGACAACCATATTACATCAATTCCTAGTTCCTCAAGATAATCAAGTTTTTCTATTATTCCTCTTAAGTCTCCGATTCCGTCGCCATTACTATCTTTAAAACTTCTTGGGTAAATCTGGTAAACTACACTTTCTTTCCACCAATATTTATTCATAAACTCTCCTTCTTTCTATTGTTTTATAACTTCCTTAACATTTGGTAACAATACCTCTATAATATGGCTAGTTTTTGTCTTTAAGTTCCTACCAATTGCAGTTAGTCTATATTAAATTTCCTCTACCACATTTTACCATATAAACGTAAATTAGTATATATTTTTTACTTGCTATAAAAAATATTTCATGAAAATTAAATTTATTTAGATAAAACAATCTTTGATATAGTAGCAACTATTAATAAAAAAGCTCTTGATTTTAATCAAGAGCTTTTACTGAATTTCTTTCTGCTACGCTAAGTACTTCGTTCATACTTCCAGTTCTATAGCCTAACAAATCAAGGGTTACATATTTAAAACCAATACTTTTCAATTTGTTTCCAACTTTATCCATCATTTCAATATTGAAAAATTTATTTCTTTCTTCAACATTAACCTCTACCCTTGCTATATCTCCGTGGTGCCTTACCCTTATCTGTCTGAACCCTAAATCCAATAAAAACTGTTCGGCTTTTTCAACCATACTTAGTTTTTTCACCGTTATCTCATTGCCATATGGAAATCTTGAGGATAGACATGCAAATGCTGGCTTGTCCCAAGTAGGTACACCCAATCTCTTTGACAGTGCTCTTATATCATTTTTCGTAAAGCCAGCATCCTTTAATGGGCTAATAACTTTTAATTCCTTAGCTGCCTTCATTCCCGGTCTGTAATCGGAAGAGTCATCAACATTCGAACCATCTAAAACTGCATTAATGTTATTATCATCAGCAACTTTTCTAATCTTTGAGAAAAGTTCTTTTTTACAAAAATAGCACCTATTAACAGGATTTTTAGCAAATCCTTCAATTTCTAATTCTTCCGAAATTATGACTATATGCTTTGCCCCGATACCTTCAATATATTTAACAGCTTCCTTAAATTCTCTTTCCGGGTATGTTGATGACTTTGCCGTTATTGCTATAACCCTATTCCCCAAAACATCAGCTGCTACCTTTAAAAGAAACGTGCTATCAACACCCCCAGAATACGCTACCGCTACACTTTCTAAATCTTGAAGAATCTCCTTTAACTTTTGAAATTTCAAATCTAATTTCATATTTCGTCCTCCTGTTCTTATAATGCTATTACTATTTACACTAAAAATATATCACTATATTTAATTTACCATAATATCTAAGCAATAGCATCTTTTTCTTTTGGAGTTTCAAGTTTATGTCCTGAGATTTTATTTATTATAACAGCAATTGCTCCATCTCCAGTTATGTTGCAAGCAGTACCAAAACTATCTTGGGCTACATATAGAGCTATCATAAGCGATGTCAATGTTTCATTGAATCCGAGCATACTTTGAAGAAGTCCAAGTGATGCCATAACCGCTCCGCCAGGAACTCCGGGAGCCGCTACCATTGTAACTCCTAATGCTAAAATAAATCCAAAGAAAGTTCCAAAACCATAATTCATACCATTTAACATCATTATTGCAAGAGAACAACTTACCAAAGTTATTGTGCTACCTGAAAGATGTATAGTTGCACAAAGTGGTATTACAAAATCAGCTACTCCATCACTTACCCCATTTTTTTTAGTTTGAGCAAGAGTAACAGGAATAGTTGCTGCAGATGATTGAGTTCCTATAGCTGTTAAATATGCAGGAATCATTTTCTTAATTAATCTGAATGGATTAGCACCTGATATGCTTCCAGCAACTACATATTGAAGAACAATTACTATAATGTGAAGTAAAATAACTAAAATGAATACTTTTGAGAATACCTTTAATATAGATTCAACTTGACCAGCATAAGTCATATTTGCGAAAGTACCCATAATGTATATAGGTAGTAGTGGAATTATTATTCCAGAAATCAGTTTACTTATAATTTCTTGGAATTCCTTCATAACACTCTTTATGGCAGTAGATTTTATTGCAGCAATTCCTATACCTATTGTAAATGCAAGAACTAAAGCAGTCATTACATCCATTAAAGGTAGTATTTTAAATTCAATAAAGGCTTTAGCAAGCCCACTCTCACTACTACCAAAATTTGCGCCTAGTGCTCCAGGTTTTAAAAACATTGGAAGAATAGTAATATTTGCAAAGTATGCTATTGATCCGGCAATTATAGTAGATGCATACGCTATTCCTGCAGTTAAAGCTAGAATTTTACCAGCCCCACTACCAAGATCACCTATACCAGGTACTATAAATCCTATAATTATAAGCGGTATAGCAAAACCTAAAAATTGACCGAATAGTCCATTGAATGTTGCAAAAATCCTAATCCCTGTTCCTGGAAGTATTTTTCCTAAAATGATACCTAATATGATAGCGATAATAAGTCTAGGAAGTAATCCTATTTTTTTCTTTTTTACTGTTTTTTTCATTTATATTCCTCCTTATAAATAAACGCCTTAATTTGACGTTTAAATTTTAATTTTAATAATTACTTTCATAAATAATGCATTTTTGTTATAGCTTCATTATAGTTCTTCTAAGGTTATCACACAACCATTATTTTACTTTTCTTCCTGTTTTTTAAGTTTATATTCATAAGAAAGATAAAGTTCTTCTAGTTTAGTATCCAAATATTTAGGAGCTATTTTAACTTGTGTTATATTCCCAAGCTTATTTAAATCCTCAAAGAATTTTTTGATTCTATTTTCTATCATTTCTATATTACTAAATTTAACCTTTTCAATTATAGAATCACACTCATCATTAAAAATCCTAAGGACTAATTTAATCATATCCTCTGTCATATCTCCAACTAGTTGATTGCCTTCTTTTATACTTCCATTAACAATCCACTGCTTAAATTCTATAGCTTCCTTTGATTTTATCATCTCAATTTGCTTTTCTCTTATATCCTGAAGCATTGTAGAACATTTTTCTGAATTCATTAAATTATATTCAGATTTATAAACTCCAAAACTTTGCATTAAAATATCATCATCTAAATTTATTATTTGAGACTTTAAGCTATCCACACATGTTTTTATATCGTTATATTCTGCATTAAGTTCCTCAATGAATTTTGTTTTAGTTTCAATTAAAACTTCATATTCATTTGATTTCTGTTCAATTTCATTAGCTTTTAGTTTGAACATATCCTCATATTCTTTGCTTTTCATTTCAATAAAGTCATCATACTCTGTTGATTTATCTTCAAGTTCTTTATCTTTTAACTGGATTAAATTATCATACTCTTTACTTTTGTTTTCAATTAATCCATCGTATTCTGTTGATTTGTCTTCAAGTTCTTTACCTTTTAGCTGAATTAGATCATCATATTCTTTACTCTTGTTTTCAATTATGCAATCGTATTCTGCTGATTTATCTTCAAGCTCTTTACATTTCAGCTTAATTAAATCATCATATTCATTCGATTTTTGTTCAAACTCTCTAGACTGATACACAGCTTGATCATTATATTCTGTTTTAAGTTCTTGTATGTCTTTTGCTTTTGTTTTAATTATATTATCATATCCTTCGAGCTCTGCTTCAAGTTCTTTAGTTTTAGATAAAATTTGACTCATTCCCATTTGAGTTGGAGTTAATTTTATATATTTCAAATTTTTATTTTCCTCGATTAGTTTTTCAACCTCAGATTTATATTGCTTCGCATTTAAAGCATCTTTAATAGACGTAAGTATTGCCATTGAAAACCCTCCTATTTCTTTATTAATTTACATTATACCACAAAAAATTCACTCGTAAATATAGTAATAAGTCAAATTTTAGCTCAATAATTACCAAACTATTAATATTTTCCTAATTTTATCCTTATGTATACTGTAGCTCACTACCCTAAATATAAAAAATACACCTATATCTAGGTGCATCATGTTGTTATATAATCTCTTACTTGTCTATACACAACCATAGATAAAATTATTATCCTTTGACAGCACCGTCAGTAAGACCCCCTACCAGATATTTTTGGATAACACCAAACATAATGAATATAGGTATTAAAGCAATAACAGAACCTGCTGTCATCATTCCCCAGTCTATATCATATTTCCCGATAAAAGCATTAATCCCTGTTGGCAGAGTTTTAAGGCCTTCACGGCTTATAAACAGAGTGTTGAAGAATAATTCATTCCATGCTCCCATAAAAGCAAAAACAAAAGTTGCAATAATACCTGGTTTCATTACAGGAAGTATTATTTTTATCAATGCTTGTATTCTTGAACATCCATCAATCATTGCAGCTTCTTCCAAAGTATAAGGTATTTTTTCGAAAAATCCCCTTATCATCATAGTGCAAAAAGGGATGTTCAAAACTATATAAATTATTATTAGCCCCAGCAAATTATTTATAAGGCCTAATTTTGAAAAAAGCATAAATATAGGCACTATAATCGCTGCCACAGGAACCATCTGAGTTGCAAGGAATAGAAAGAGGGTAAGTTTTTTACCTGCAAATTTAAACCTTGCCAGAGAATATCCTGCAAATAGTGATATAATCAAAGTCCCTATTGATGCAGTAGTACCTACAATCACACTATTTTTAAAGTATACTGGAAAGTTTGTAGTTTTTAATATACTTTCATAATTTTTTAAAGTAAAGTGTTTTGGAAAGTATGTTATAGGTATAGTCACTATCTCCTTAACTGACTTTACTGATGTAATAAATATCCAGATGATAGGGGAAGTCATAAAAATAAAGAATGCTACCATTAAAAAGTATGTCAATGCTCTGCTTAATTTATTTTCCTTGTTCATTAAAAATCACCCGCTTTATCAAATTTCGTAATTGCTAGATAAAGTACAGTATATATGAGTAGTATTACTAAAAATATGACACTTATAGCTGACGCCTGACCAAAATCAAGGGCTTTATATGCTTTAAAAATAATATAAGAAGCCAAATTATTTGATGAATTCAAAGGCCCACCATTTGTCATTATATATATAATATCTGCAAAACTAAATATCCATATGACTCTAAGCAGCAAAGTTGTAATGATAGTGGGTTTTATGTATGGCAAAGTTATTTTGAAAAATTTTGCTACTTTTCCTGCACCATCTATTTCTGCAGATTCGTATAAAGTCAACGGTATTGACTGAAGTGCAGCCAAAATCATTATGGTGAAAAATGGTATACCATACCAAATATTTGCCACTATTGTGCTTGGAAGTGCAGTATTTAATTGTGCCAAGAATGAAATAGGCTCTTTTGTTAAATGCAATTTAATAAAAATATCATTTATAACTCCATATTGCCCATTAAGTAGCCATTTCCATATAAGTCCTATTAAAAAGCCAGGTACTGCCCAAGGCGCAAGAACTAAGGCCTGATATAAGCCCCTAAATTTAAATTTTCTATTTAGTAGCAGAGCCAAAATTAGCCCAAATGTAAACTGGAAACTTATCGAACCTGCAACCCACCAGAATGAATTTTTTAAAATCTTCCAAAAATCTTTTTCTGCAAGTATTTCTTTGTAATTTTCAAAGCCATTAAAGTAAATATTGGGATCATTTAGCCTATAATGATAGAAGGAGGTTGCTATCCCCTTTGCAATTGGATATCCAATAAAAACAAACATTAATACTAATCCCGGCATTATATATAAATAAGGCTCAATATTCTTTTTCTTAACACTGTTTATAACCCGTTTTTTTTGTGCTAATGATTTTTTACTGTCCAAACTACTACCTCCTATCAAGATAAATGGATAATTTCTCCATTTCTCTTTATTTAATACTACTTTTTTTATTGTATTTCGCATTTGCATTTTCTAAATACGTAGATATATTATTCATAGTTTTTTCTGCAGTTTGCTTTTTCAAGAGATATGACTGAAGTTCCTGCCCAGCAATCTTTCCTGTAAATTCTCCCCATTCTGGCAAATATTCAGGAGCGCTGAACAATACTGTATTGGAATCTTCTAAAGTATTTGTATATGCAGAAATATAACCTTTTTTAAACTCAGCGCTATCATTAGGCACTTTTGTTGCAGGAATTACAGAGTTTTTAACACCCCATTTAAGGTTAACTTCAGGGCTCATCATATAAGAAATGAATTTCCAAGAAGCTTCTTTCTTATATGAAGCAGATGGCATTGAGAACCCAATGTATCCTCCTTGTAAATATCTCTTGCCATCAGGACCTACAGGACATAATCCTGTTTCAAATGTTCCTTTGTCCATTTTTGTTTCACATGATTTTATTACTTCAGAGTCCTGTATGATTAGGGCTGTATTACTTGATGTGAATGCATCAACTGTTTCCGCATATCCCCAGTTAAGAGCATCCTTTGGAGCAGCCTTTAGATACATATCAGTGAATTTCTTAAATGTTTCAACGGATTCAGGTTTTCTAAACACACATTTACCATTTTCATCAAAGTAATTTGTAAATCCTCCATTAGTCATAATGAAGTTCGACATAAGGGTCCAGCTTCCCGCTCCTCCTCTGAATGAATATCCATACCTGTTTTTTGATTTATCCGTGATTTTTTCTGCAGTATTAAAGAAATCCTCTGTTGTTTTTGGAACATCAACACCTGCTGCTTTTAACCAATCGTTCCTATAATACATTGCCTGGAAATATAAACTATGAGGAACGACATACAATGTGTCTTTGTATGCTTTACCAAGCTTAAGGCTTTTCTCTGTCAATGTATCCTTTTTGTCCCATTTATTATAATATGGCCCTAAATCTTCAAGCTTTCCGGTTGCACCGATTTCAGAAGCCCAATTTGCAGCCATTTCCATTACATCTGGCAGTTGATTTGCAGCTGACATTGTAATGATTTTATCATGGGCTTGTTCCCATGGCTCAGAGATTAGTTCCACTTTTACATCTTTATTCTTTAATTCAAAATCAGATATAAGCTCTTTTACAAATTTAGTCCTCTCAGGACTGGTTAGAGTCTCCATAAACTGAATAGTTGTTACTTTTGGCTCAGTAGATTTACTGCATCCGATAAAAGACATGGAAGCAATCATAACAAACGCTAAGGTTATTGATAACTTTTTCATTATTCTTCATCCTCTCTTTTCATAAATTTTGATTTCTCCCTCATCATATAAACTTCATGTCTTATAATTTATATTCGAACGCAATAACCAATATAATCTTTTTATATAAATATTTTCTTAAAAATTCATAAATTAGTTTCAAACGTGCATTAAACCTTAATTAACAAAAAAATAAGAGTAAAAAACACTAAAGCTTAAAAACTTTAGTGTTTTTTTTACTCTTATTTGAGTTTTATTTGCTAATTTTCTAAGCTATTTTAAATTTATTAAAAGTTCTCCAGCCTTTACCTGTTGTCCTTCAATAACATTAATTGACTCAACCACTCCTGTTACACTGGCGCTTACCCTTGTCTCCATTTTCATAGCCTCCACTGTCATCAATGGTTGATTTTCAGTTATTGTATCTCCTTCTGCTACAAGAATGGCTAAAATAGTTCCTGGTATAGGTGCTCCGATTTCTAAAGGATTTGATGAATCTGCCATTTCTGGTCCTTGGAAATCTTGCAACGCTTTATTGTTTCTATCTTTTATTTTTATTTCGCGTCTATTTCCATCCACCTCGAAAACAAGAACTTTGTTACCCTCTAAATCCAATCTACCAATGTGAAGCAACTTTATCATATAGGTTTTTCCTTCAGCAATTTCGACTTCGCAGGTTTCACCCTCATTGAGCCCGTGGAAATATACATCGCTTCCGATTCTACTTAAATCTCCAAACTCCTTAACATATTTTATATAGCCATCGAATACCTCAGGGTATAATGAATAGCTAAGTACGTCTTTTTTATTTGGAGCAATATTAAATTTCTCTATTAGGTGTTTCTCTATCTTGCTAAAATCCTCATCAGGGAGTAATTCACCCGGTCTACATGTAATTGGCTTCTCACCCTTTAAAACTAATATCTGAAGTTTTTCTGGAAATCCTCCCATTGGTTGACCCATCATGCCTTTAAAGTATGCTACAACGGAATCTGGGAAAGACATATTAGTAGCTTTTTCGTATATATTTTCTGGTGTAAGGTCATTTTGAAGCATAAATATTGCAAAGTCTCCAACCATCTTAGAGGATGGAGTTACCTTTACAATATCCCCTACCATTTCATTTACTTCTTTATACAGTTCTTTAATTTCATTAAATTTATGTGAAAGTCCGAAACTTTCTACTTGTGGTTTGAGATTAGAGTATTGGCCTCCTGGAATTTCATATCTATAAATTTCAGCGGAACCAGAATTCAAATCTGATTTAAATTGGTCATAAACTGGTCTTACTGCATCCCAATAATCTGAAATTTCCTGAATTCCTTTGGGTTCTATCCCAGTATCCCTGTCAGTATTCTTAAGTGCTGCAACAACTGAATTTAAAGCTGGTTGACTTGTAAGCCCTGACATACTGTTAAAAGCAGTATCTACAATGTCAACGCCTGCTTGAGCCGCCATCAAAACTGTAGCAACTCCATTTCCTGTAGTATCATGGGTATGAAGATGAATAGGCATTCCTACTTCTTGCTTTAGTGCATTTATTAACTTAAACGCAGCATGAGGTTTAAGCAGTGCTGACATATCTTTTATTCCTAAAATATGAGCTCCTGTTTTCTCAATTTCCTTTGCTAGCTTAATATAATAATCCAAATTATATTTATTTTTTTTATCATTTAAGATGTCTCCTGTGTAACAAATACAAGCTTCTGCAACTTTACCACTTTTAATAACTTCATCTATTGAAACTTCCATTCCTTTTAACCAGTTTAGAGAATCAAAAATTCTGAAAACATCAATGCCTGTATCTGCAGATTCTTTAATAAATTCACGGATTACATTATCAGGATAATTTTTATAGCCTACTGCATTTGCTCCACGTAGTAGCATCTGGAAAAGCACATTAGGAATTTTCGATCGTAGCTGTGTTAATCTTTCCCAGGGCGATTCGTTTAAAAAGCGGTATGCTACATCAAAAGTAGCTCCTCCCCACATCTCAAGGGAAAACAAATCTCCTCCATAAACAGAGGTAGCACTTGCTATTTTTAACATATCCTTCGTTCGCATTCTAGTTGCCATTAAAGATTGATGAGCATCTCTCATTGTGGTGTCTGTTAACAGTAATTTATTTTGATTTTTAATCCAGTTTAAAAGACCTTCCGTACCCTGCATATCTAAAATCTGTTTTGTCCCACTAAGTTTATTTGGCATTATAATTTTAGGAACTACCGGCACATCATAAAGCTTTTTAATTCCACTTACTTCATTTACCATTTTGTCTCCAATGAATTTTAACACTCTGCCTTCCTCATCTTCCTTAGGTGCAATGGATATTAATTCTGGACTTTCTTCAATAAAACTTGTATTACATTCGCCCTTCAAAAAAGTAGGATGATTTAATACATTAATTAGAAAACCTATATTAGTCTTTACTCCTGTAATTCTAGTTTCCTCAACAGCTCTTATAGATTTTCTTATAGCATCTTGAAAAGTTCTAGACCATGATATATTTTTTACCAAAAGGCTATCGTAGTAAGGGCTAATTACCGCCCCTGCAAAACCATTACCGCCATCAAGCCTTATTCCAAAGCCAGAACCTGTTCTATATTCTTCTATTTTTCCAGTATCCGGTGCAAAATTATTAGAAGGATCCTCTGTTGTTATCCTGCACTGAATAGAATATCCTCGAAGCACAACATCTTCTTGAGACGAAATTCCTATTTTAGAGGAATTTAAAGCATAATCTTCTGCTATAAGTATTTGGCTTTGAACTATATCAATACCTGTTACCATTTCTGTAACGGTGTGTTCAACTTGAATTCTAGGGTTCATTTCTATAAAATAATGATTCCCATAAGTATCTACTAAGAACTCCAAAGTTCCAGCACTTCTATAATTTACTGATTTAGCTATTTTTAATGCATCATTGCAGATTTCATTTCTTTTTTCTTCTGATATTGAAAAAGCAGGACTGTACTCTACTACCTTTTGATGTCTTCTTTGAATAGAGCAATCTCTTTCAAATAAATGAACAATATTACCAAACTTGTCTCCAAGAACCTGTACTTCTATATGTTTAGACTTTTCAAAATATTTTTCTATAAATAAATGGTCGATACCGAACGCTTTCTTTGCTTCACTTTTAGCACTTCTATAAGCAGAGGCTAATTCGCCTTCATTTCTTACAATTCTCATGCCTCGTCCGCCGCCGCCAGCAACTGCCTTTAACATAATAGGATATCCACATTCCCCTGCGAGTTTCTTTGCAATGTCTACTGTTTCAATTTCTTTTTCATAACCAGGTATCGTAGGAACTCCTAATGATTTTGCCACAATTTTGCATTTAATCTTGTCTCCAAGTTTATCCATCATTTCAGCTGTAGGCCCGATAAATTCAATACCTGCTTTTGCACATTTTTTCGCGAATTCAGGGTTCTCTGATAAGAATCCATACCCTGGATGAATTGCATCTACACCTTTTTTAAGCGCAATACTGATTATCTCCTCAATATTTAGATATGCCTCAACAGGACTTCTGCTTTTTCCAATTAAATAAGCTTCGTCTGCCTTAGTTTTAAAAAGTGAATACTTATCTTCATTGGAATAAATCGCCACCGTACGAATCCCAAGTTCATTACAAGCTCTAAAAATTCTTATAGCAATTTCGCCTCTGTTTGCTACTAGTACTCGTTTAAATTTTTTCACATTTGTTACCCCCTGTTTTAGCCTTTAATCTACTTCATTATTCATAAGAATACAGGATTTTTAAAAAAAATGCAATAAATAAAAATGTCATTGATTTATTTTTATTCCAAATTCTAGTTATATCTTTTTATATTTTTAGGTTTCTGTACCTATTATATACTGCCATTATTTCTTGCTTTCGCGGCATGGCTAAATCTCCACTTCCACCTTTTAATTTATCCATGGATATTAACCCATTTTTCTTTATTTTACAAATTATATCATCAACCATACTTTCAAATCTTAAGCCCTTATTCATAATATTTACCTCTGCCCATTTCATAATTGTGCCTATAGCATTTACTTGTTCACTATCAACTATTTGCTCTACAGCTCTTAAATCTATGTCATCTCTGTTTATACACAATATATTGAGCCCCATTGTTTTGATTTTAACTCCCCTTTCTCCTTGTGAAATAGTTCCGGCTTTAACTACTCTGTTAAATGAGATATCTATTTTTAAATTTCTTTCGTTAATTCTTTTTGTAATATGACCACTACTTAGTTTTTTAGCCTTTTTTGTGACGTCCTTGGCCTCATAATTATCAAGCTGCACTACAGAATCCGCTACATCAAAAAAATCTCCAGAGCTTCCTACTACCATTATTGTTGAAATACCTTTCTGGTTATATAAAGATCCCACTATTTCAATAAACGGTGTGATTGGTTCCTTTTCTGTGCAAACTAATTTTTGCATTAAATCATCTCTCATCATGAAATTAGTAGCTGAAGTATCTTCATCTATTAAAAATACCTTAGCGCTGCTTTCTATCCCCTCAATAATACTCGCCGCTTGTGATGTACTCCCACTTGCGTTCTGCGTAGAGAATTCTACAGTGTCTTTCCCGTTAGGTAAGTTACTAATAAATAGTGATATATCCGTTTTAGTGACGCATCTACTATCTTCTGCCCTTACTTTTAAAGCTGATTCATCTGTTATAACAAACTCTCTACCATCACCTTCAATATGATTATAAACTCCAAGCTCTATTGCTTTTAATAATGTTGATTTACCATGATATCCTCCACCTACTATAAGCGTTATACCTTTTTTTATTCCCATTCCGCAAATTTTGCCACGGCTCTTTGTATTAAACTCTACTTCTAATTCCTTTGGTGAGGCAAATACCATGCCAGCTTTTAATGCTTTTGTAGATATTCCACTTTCTCTCGGCAGCATTGATCCATTGGCTACAAATGCAACTAGCCCTCTACTTGCAAGCGACCTTCTTATATGCTCTTGATCTTCTACTAAATTTACTCTGCTTATTAATTTTTCACTATTAATATTTTTATACATTAAAGTCCTCTCTACAATATTTGGTATAACATTATACAAAATTTTCTCAAGCTCTCTTGATAAAACGCTTCTTCCTCTCGCTGGAAATCCAACATAAAACCTTGCTTCTATTTTATCCTCATCTATAATTATTGAAGTTCTATTTAGTATCTCTTGTGGACATTTGCTTATAGCTATTAATCCACTCTTCCCAGATCCAAAAACTTTTACGCAGCACTTATTTATATTAGAATAAAATTCTCTTGTTAAATAATCAGCTACTGCAATATTTTTTATTTTATTATCAAAAGTATCCTTTGGAAATTTAGCAACCCTCTGATTTACTATTACCCTAATTCTTGATGGTGATGCAAAAGGATCACCTTGAACATGATCTATGCAAAGTGCAAAACCCCCAAAATCATACTCTCCCTCTAACTCCTTGTACAACCTATAACTTTTCCCATCAATTCTAGCTAGTTCTTTTTTTAACAACTCCAAACTTTTCATTAAACTCTCCTCTTATTCTTTATAAAATAAATTTCACTTTCTTATAATATAAAAAAGCTACTAAACTATGGATTTTTTGTTTAGTAACTTATAATCTACAATACAATGTCTTATTATTTAATACACCTATATTAATTATACACATCTTTATTTGTTGCATCAATAATCATGTAAAATCCGATAAAAATAGTTATTCTTTTCATAAATTAAAAGGAGGATTATACCCCTCCTTTTTGATTTAAATCTCGTATTCTACTATTTCTTCTATAATATCTCTAAACTTTATAGTTCTATATTTAGTGAAATTAAGCCATTTATTTGCAAAAATATCGTTAATGCCTTTTTCGTAATCAGCGATATAGTCCAATAAATCTTTATCAGCGCCTATATTGATACCAAACCCATTTTCATTAATAGTGACTACGGCCTCATAAGAATACTTATCTATTGAGATAACATCCATTAACTTACCAGCTCTTATTTTAGCAACAATGCTAGCATTTAATACTATTACATCGAAGTTTTCTTTAAAATCATAACTTTCTCCAAGGAAAGGTACATTATCACAAATGTTATATTGCACGACTTTTGACAAGTTCTTTTTAACTTCTGCTGTTTTAATATCATAATAATATTCATCAAAACAATTTATTGGAATCTTAATTTCACCTTTAATAAAGCTAGTCACCGTTACTTCATCAGGATCAATAGCGCCTGAAATAATTCCACCACCACTTACATCATAACCATCCACTATTACAAATCTACCAGTGTTTTGGTTATCTGAAAATTTATCAAAGCATATATTCTCCTTTGTTTTTATAGTAACTTCAGCTACATCATTAGTTTTTGCCTCAAGTGCATTTTCGTAAGTACCTAAAGTAGTTGCATCTATAACTTTATTAAACGATACAATTTCACATTCCACTTCTTGAGTTACAAGCTTTATCTTATATTTCCTACCTTTTACAAAATTGCTTTTCCCCATCCAAAATATATTGGTCTTAAAAATATTTGAGACAATAGGTGTATTTTTTTTATGAGAGATTATTTCTCCTCTTTTATTAAAAAATTCATCTTCAAAAGTAATACCTACCGACATACCTGCACTTACAGTTTTTACATTATCTTTTTCTACAAAATATTCAATAGTTTTAACTTTTGTAGTTTTATTTTCTGGTGAAATAAGAATCTCATCCCCAATATTAAGTGTACCTGCCTCTACTCTTCCTGCAATTATTCTCCTATTATCAAACTTATATACATCTTGTATAGGTAATCTTAGAGGTTTTGCTTCGAGGCCTGTTTCTTGGGTAAATAAATCTAATGCTTCAAGCACAGTTTCCCCCTTATACCAAGATAATTTATCGGATTTTGAAGTTAAATTTTCACCGTAAAATGCTGATATAGGGATATAACTCATAGGGTGTACATTTAGATTATTTAAAAAGACATTCATTTCATTTTTTATAACATTAAATCTTTCCTGGCTATAATCAATAAGATCCATTTTATTAACTACAACGCACACCTGCCTAATCCCTAAAAGAGAAAGTATATAACCATGTCTTTTAGATTGTTCTTGAATTCCTTCTTCCGCATCAATTATTAAAAGTGCAGCTTCAGCGCTAGCTGCCCCTGTAATCATGTTTTTAAGAAATTCTACATGTCCTGGAGCATCTATAATTACATAATCCCGCATGTCTGTATGAAATTGAAGAGAAGTTGTATCGATTGTTATTCCTTGTTTTTGTTCTTCTTCAAAAGCATCTAATAGGTATGCATATTCAAATGGTTTACCTTTTTCTTTAGCAATTTTTTTAACTCTGTCTATTGCACCTTCTGGCAATGATTTTGTATCATAAAGCAATCTTCCAATTACTGTAGACTTGCCGTGATCTACGTGTCCTACCGTAACTATTCTTAATACTTCTCTTGTATTTTCCATTAGTAATAAACCCCTCCCTTACATATACCCATCTTTACGAAGCTTTTGCATTGCGTAAGCATCCTCTTGATCTTGAGCTCTACCTGCGCGTTCACCTGTTGTAGTGTTTTTTAGTTCTTCAATAATTTCATCAATAGTCGTAGCCGTAGAATCTATCTTACCAGTACACTCAGCGCAACCAAGACTTCTATATCTTTTGCCGTCTTTAGCAAAATACAAATCTATAATTGGTATATTTTCTCTCTGTATATAAGCCCATATGTCAATTTCACTCCAATGAAGTATTGGATGAACTCTAATATGATTGCCCTTTGGAAAATCAGTTTTAAATTGATCCCAAAGTTCTGGTGCTTGATTAGTATAATCCCATTCCGAATCCTTATTTCTTTCACTAAATACTCTTTCCTTTGACCGCGAACCTTCCTCATCACTTCTAATTCCTAGAATTAATCCATCAAATTCATACTTTGTAACCACCTGTTGAAGGCCATCTGTTTTTAGTGCCTTGCAGCAATTAAGTCTTCCGCAATGTGGCCCCATACCATTCTTTATAGCTTCCTCATTCGTGTGTACTATAAGGTCAATATTAAACTCTTTAGCAATTTTGTCCCTATATTCAATCATTGCAGGTATTTTATGTTTGGTATCTACATGAATAAAAGGAAAAGGACAATGTCCAAAAAAAGCCTTCTTAGCGAGCCACAACAGTACTGTTGAATCCTTTCCAATTGACCATAACATCCCAAGTCTACCTAATTTTTTATAGGATTCTCTTAATATAAAAATACTTTCTGCTTCTAATGTATCTAAATGATCCATAATTTTACCTCCCTAATATTTGTTAGCCTCTGCTACATTTGTTGTAATAATGATTTCTTCACTATTTGGTTTAAACATGTGCCAATGAAGAAGATTTTTTTCTTTTTTTGTATTTAAATAAGTTCCTTTACCTCCAATATCTGCTCCAAGATAATAATTTATAGCCATAAAAGGACATTCTTTAACGCAAGCACAACATCCCCAACACTCCTGTGGGTATTCTATAAAAGCTTTTGAGTCATTCTTTTTAAATATAAGATTTCCCGGGCAAACGTCCATACATTTTCCGCAACCCACACATTTTTGTGGATCTATTTTAATGCTCATAAACTTCATCTCGCTTTATTAAATTTCTAAAAACAACTTTAACCTTTCCATCTTTATATATTGTGTTGATATATTTAAGTAAACCATCATCTTTATATGGAAAATCCGCATTATCTCCATAGCATTTCCAGCGGGTTTCTTTTCTTTTTAGAAGATGAACTATTAAAACTTTGCAAACATATAACCTATCTATGACTTCAAATATTTGCAAAAGTTCTCGCATGTCCTTGGCCCTCAAATCCTTTGAAAGCACTAAAAGCTCATCTATTTTACCACTTGCAATTCGCAATTTTGAAGAATTAAAAACATAGTTTTTAGATATACCACCTGCATATTCATCCATTACCTTTTGCATAGCCTCTTCAACACCATTTATAGAAAATAAACTGTCATTATCTTCAAGAAAAGTTTCTAATAATTTAGCTTTAGATAAAATTTCTTCTTCCTCTATTAATTTATTTTTCTTGTTTTTTATAAACTCCGTTGCGGCATCAGCTGCAATCTCACCTTCGACAAAACAACCAGTTACATATTTTTTAGGGCTTCCCCCTGCCACATCCCCAGCTGCATATAATCCTGAGATAGTAGTAGCTCGTTTTGCATCCACCCAATAACCGCTAGCAGAGTGACCACCTACTATATAAGGTTCTGTACCTTCTATCTCCAAATTTTCTGTACTAGGCCCCAAACCATCTTCAATCCACTTTAAAGTCTGTGCTGGAGCCATATTAAGATATGCCTTGTAGAGTTCTTCCTCTACTTCCTTTGAAATGCCCTTAGTTTTCAAATAGCAAGGTCCTAAGCCTTTTTTATTTTCCTCTACAGTTGCAAATAATCGTGTAATAGTTAAAGGTCTCCCATAGTTTTGTACATACTCCGTATCGTAGGCATTAATTTGCTTAGCACCAATACCTTGAGCCACAGTGCCTGTAGGTGCTATGGTGTCCTTGCATCTAAGCGCAATAAACCTCATTTCAAAAGATGTCATCTCAGCCCCTGCTCTTATTCCCATTGCATACCCTGCTCCGGTATTAAAAGGTGAATACCACATCTTATGTTTAGAAAATCCAGGATTATTAGGTTTATAAAGGCCTGAAGCTCCACCAGTGGTGCAAATAACTGCCTTTGCATAAATTACATAAAAGATATTTTTTTCTATATGGAAACCATAAGCACCTATAACTACTTCATCTTTAACAATGTAATCTATTATATTTACCTTGTTTAAAACCTTTATGTTTTTCTTTGAGTTAACCTCATTTGCAAGAAGAGGTTTTATATTTTCCCCATTGATTTTAATACTTCTTTTGCCACGAGTAACATATTGGCCCTGTGAATCCTTTAAGATTGCAAGCCCTAGTCCCTCCATATTTTTTGTAACTTTGTTTAAATTTTTAGCAATAGAATATACCAGGTCTTCCCTTATTATTCCCTCAGCTTCATTTTTAACATAATCTACGAAGTCTTCTGGGGTATATCCTTTATTAATATAACCATTGATTGCATTAACTCCTGCCGCTAGACATCCGCTTCTTTTTATATTAGCTTTGTCCACTACTATAATGCTTATGTCTTCTCTCTTAGTTAAAGTAAGTGATGCATAACATCCGGCCGTGCCTCCACCAACAACTAATATATCTGCTACCAAAGTTTTCATTTCTAGCTTCATCTTAACCTCCTAAACTATAGCTTTAAATAATCTAATATTTTATCTACACATTGATCTATAGTTTGCTCTTTTGTATTTATCACAATTTCTGGATTTTCTGGGTTTTCGTAAGGTGAAGTTATTCCTGTAAATTCTTTAATTTCAGCGAGTCTCGCCTTTTTATATAGATTTTTAGGATCTCTTTTCTCACATTCGCCAAGTGGGCAATCTACAAATATTTCAATGAAATCTTCACCAAGAGTTGCTCTTACCATTTCACGGTTTACAATAAGCGGGGATATGAAACAAGCAATAGTTATTAGTCCTGCATCTACAAATAGCTTTCCAATTTCACTAATTCGCCTAATATTTTCACTTCTATCCTCTACAGAAAATCCAAGATCTGAATTTATGCCAAGGCGAATATTATCACCATCCAATAGATAAGTTGATTTTCCTAGATGATTTAATTTTATCTCTAAAGCGTTTGCCACCGTAGACTTACCAGAACCTGATAACCCAGTAAACCATAATAACTTAGATTTTTGTGTAAGTGTGGCTTCTCTATGCCTGCGAGTTACAAACGTATTATGCCAGGTAAGATTTTCTGTACTCATTTAACTTCACCTCCATCAATTTTTAAAAACTAGACCCTATCAAGACCCCAAATATGTCTCATGCTTTTCTCTAATCTTGAAAAAACAAGTTTATCAACTAATAAGCCAAGAATTATTATTACTATCATTACTGCTACAACCTGGCTAATGTCTGCTAAATCTCTTCCTACCATTAGTACTTGACCAAGCCCCTTTGTAGACGAAAGCATTTCCCCAGCCATTAGAGCCCTCCATGCAAAGGACCATCCCTGCTTTAATCCACTAACTATATCCGGCAACGCTGCCGGCAGGATTACCTGAGTATAGATCTTACTACCCTTAGCTCCCATCGTTCTTGCAGCTCTTATATATAAGGGATTAACATTTTTTATTGCATAATTAACTGATATTGCCACCGCAAATGTGGAACCAATTGCAATTACAAAAATAATCGAACTCTCACTAAGCCCAAACCATAAAATCGCAAACGGCAACCAGCAAATACTTGGCAATGTCTGAAGGCCTAAAATTAATGGACCCAGGTTCTCTTCTAAATATTTAAATTTAGCAATTGTGAGCCCAAGAGTAACTCCTATTACTACTGAAATAAAATATCCCACTAGTATTCTCTTTAAACTTGCAACAATGGCTATCCCTATAGTATTATCCTTTATTAGAACTGCCAGAGTCCCAAAAACATCTATAGGTGATGGTAACGTATAAGGCCTCCAAATTCTTAGAATATCAACTCCTACTTTATAAATCGCCTCCCATATTAATATTAGAAGAATATAAAACAGAATTTTCTTCAATATTCCAATCACCATCGTATTCTGCTTTTGCAACCTTCTCCACCTCCTCTTTTAATGCTTTCATTATTTTAGATGTGTAATAAGCAATATCACAACTTTCCATCTGTCTTGGCCTTGCAAGCTCTATAATAAACTCCTGCTTTATTCTACCTGGATTTGCTGCCATCACTACAACTCTATTGGCCAAATAAACTGCCTCTTCTGCGTTGTGAGTAATAAAAATGATGGTTTTTTTTGTATTTACCCATATGCGTTGCAATTCTTGTTGTAACATCATTTTAGTCTGACTATCAAGAGCCGCAAAAGGTTCATCCATTAAAAGTATTTCGCAGTCAAGAGATAGTGCGCGAGCAAGTGCTACTCTCTGCTTCATTCCCCCCGACAGCTCATAAACATAGGAATTCTGGAACTTTGAAAGATGAACCATTTTCAAATAATGTAGTGCCTTCTCGTATCTAACTCCCTTAGTCACACCTGCCATTTTCATTCCAAACTCTACGTTATCAATTACCTTAAGCCATGGGAATAATGCTGCTTCCTGAAACATCACTGTCCTATCTGGTCCCGGCCCAGCTATCTCATTACCATTAAGTATAACCACGCCCTTAGTGGCCTTTTCAAGTCCTGCCAAAATATTTAGCAGTGTTGATTTCCCACAACCAGACGGTCCTAGTATACATACGAAGTCGCCCTTTTTTATCTCTAAATTAAAATTTTCAAGTGTGCTTGTTTTTTTATGTTTTGAAACAAATTCTTTGCTTACGCCCTTAACAATAAGACTCAAATTTATCACCTCTTTTATTTGATTTGATCTTGCCCTTTTTCTTTTAAAACTTTATTCAAAATACTAAGATTAAACAACTCCTTAGTATCTGGCTCTAATTTTAAGAAGCCTGCATGGAGTGAATATTTAACAAAATCAATTACTGAGTCTTTTTCCGGATTATTTGTAATTGTTAATCTCTTAAAAGCAGCATCTAAAACATCATTTGGTATTCCTTTTTTAGTTAATTCAGTAATTTGTTTGTTTACTATTTCCTTAGCATTATCTGGATTTTTATTAATATAATCAGTTACTTCTACATGATTTCTTATAAAATTTTCAACAATTTGTGGATGCTGCTTTAAAAATTCAGTTCTAACAACTACTACAGCAGTAGTATATTTTCCTTTTCTAAATATTTCTTTATAATCTAAAATAATATTTGCTTTCGCCTCTTTAATAAATCTTGAACCCCATGGTTCTGGCACTAAGGCTGCATCTATATCCCCTTTTTGCATCAGAGATAAAATATCCGCATTTGCTGCTTGCCTTACTTCCACGGTTCCACCCTTTGTCGTGTCTTTAAGCCCATTCGCAGATAATATATTTCGAAGTGTTAGATCTTGTGTATTACCAAATTGTGGAACTGCAATTTTCTTGCCACTTAACTCTTTTAGATTTTTAATAATTGTTCCTCTTTTAGATACAAATATTGCTCCTGCGTCGGTTGCCCCTGCAATAATCTGAATGTCGCCTTTGGATTTTGCATATCCATTAATAGCTGGACCAGGCCCTATATATGCTATATCAATAGCTTCTGCAAAAAGTGCTTCTATTTCTGCTGGGCCTGCATTGAATAATTTCCAATCTATCTTATTTTTTCCGCCGACGGCTTTTTGAAAACTTCCCTGTGCGCGTCCTACAAGAGCTTGTGAATGAGTTATGTTTGGAAAATACCCAACTCTAAGATTTACATTATCATTTTCTACTTTTTTAGATGAGCATCCTGCTAATCCCCCAAGTATTAAAACACCTACGAATAATACCATTGAAAATTTAAGACTCTTTGAATTTTTCATTTTATCTCTCCTAATTTAAATCCCCACTTTTAACAATATTTCAAAAGGAAAGTGTCCCTCTTATATATTTTATATAAGTATATATTCCATCCCCTATAATGTCAATAGGTTTACTATGTTTTATTGAAATGTCTTCCACTTCTATAAGTGAATGGATACAATTAAGATACATACTATAACAAATAAGATGCATACTATAACAAATAGAAAACTTCAGTTGGAATATAAATCTCCTCCTGAAGTTGTTAAACCCTTCGAAGCTGCGCTAGTTATAATTTAATTGATAGCAAAGTTTTTTATTCAATACGTAGTTTCAATAACTACGTATTGAATTATTTATATTCATATGATATATTATTAATATATATAAATTAGCGCAATCAATTTATACGATTATAATTTAATTTCATGGAGGTATATTATGGAAATAAAAGATAGTTATATTTTTATAGCATTTGGTGATTCTATTACAAAGGGAATCATTTATGATGATGAAAGATCTAAATACGCAACTTTAAAAGAAAACTTTACGAGCATCATTGAAAATAAAATAAAAGGCCCAGTATATAATGCTGGTAAATTTGGTAGTACCATTATGAGAGGCGCACGTAAGATGTATAATGATGTCATCAAAAAATCACCTGATATAGTGTTAATAGAATTTGGTGGTAATGACTGTGACTATAACTGGAATGACATCGCTAAAAATCCTGATATGGAATACAGACCTAATACTGATATTTCTATCTTTCGTGAAACACTACTTACAATGATAGACACATTGAAAACTAATCACATATTCCCTATACTTATGACGTTGCCACCACTCGATCCTTTAAAGTATTTTAAATGGATTACAAAAGAAGATTCTACTTCAGAAAAAAATATCTTACAGTGGTTAGGCACGAAGGATAGACTCTTTAATTGGCATAACTCATATAGTAAAATCATTACTGAGATAGCCGCTGAAACTAGCACTGTTCTTATTGATGTACGCACAGAGTTTTTAAAGTACAGCGACTATAGTCAATTTTTATGTAAAGATGGAATACATCCCAATATTGAAGGTCAATCATTAATAGCAAATGTTATATTAAAATTTTTAAAAGAAAACTACAACTTTTTATTACAACATTAAAAATGTTGATACGCTCATAGAACATATATTCAGACGTATCATATAATTCCTTAGCAACAAAGATTGGAAATTAACTTTCAATTTTTGTTGCTTTTGTTATTTTTTAAACACAATTTATTAAGTATAATTTGTTAAATATGATTTTTTTAAAAATGAAACTTGCATTTTCATAAAATCATGGTACAATTTATATAATTCATTTATAAATATAAAGGGGGTAATATCATGAGTAATAGCATTGGTTATCCTGAAAAGCAAGGATTGTATGATCCGGCCTTTGAAAAAGATAATTGTGGCGTTGGCTTTGTAGCAAATATCAGAGGTGAGAAAACCAACGGTATTATAAAAAAAGGGTTAAAAGTTCTTGTGAATTTAACTCATAGAGGTGCAGTGGGTGCAGATCCTAAAACTGGAGATGGTGCAGGTATTTTGGTACAAATTCCTGATGAATTTCTTAGGATTAGCTGTGACAATTTAGGCCTAGAATTACCAATGGCAGGAAGCTACGCCGTAGGAATGATTTTTTTGCCAAAGGAACCTGCATTAAGATTTCAATGTGAAGGAATACTTGAAAGAATTGCCGAAGAAGAAGGACAAAAAATATTAGGTTGGAGATCTGTTCCTATAGATAATAGAAACATTGGAGACACGGCAAAAGGAACAGAGCCAATAATTAGACAGATTTTTTTAGGATCAAATTTTAAAGATCCGACTCTAACAGACGAGCAGCTTCAAGAAGAATTTGAAAGAAGACTTTATATTATAAGAAAAAGAGCAGAAAGAGAAGCAATCAAATTGGTTAATAGAAGCACAGAATATTTCTATATCTGCAGTCTTTCTAGCAGAACAATTGTTTACAAGGGACTTTTACTTGCCGACCAAATAAAAGGATTTTACATCGATTTACAAGACATAAATTTTAAGAGTGCGATTTGCCTTGTTCATCAAAGATATAGTACAAACACCTTTCCAACTTGGGATTTAGCACAACCCTTTAGATATTTGGCTCATAATGGCGAAATAAATACAATTAGAGGAAATAGAAACTGGATGAATGCTCGCGAAGGAGTTTTAAAGTCCAAAGTGTATGGAAAGAACATAAAGAAATTGTTTCCAATTATTAGCCCTAATGGTAGCGATTCAGCTTCCCTGGATAATATGTTAGAACTTTTAAAAATGGATGGAAGATCTCTACCTCATAGCATAATGATGTTGATTCCTGAAGTTTGGATGTCAAATAATGATATGGAAGATTATAAAAAATCTTTTTATGAGTATCATGGTTCGTTAATTGAACCTTGGGACGGTCCTGCTGTTGTTGCATTTACAGATGGTATTCGAATAGGTGCAACACTCGATAGAAATGGACTTAGGCCCGCAAGGTATATAATAACAAAGGATGGCTTTGCTGTTCTTGCATCTGAAGCTGGAGTACTTAAGTTTAAACCAGAGAATATCAAAGAAAAAGGCAAGCTTCAACCAGGAAAGATGTTTTTGATTGATACAAATGAAGGCAGAATAATTGAAGATGAAGAAGTAAAAAAAGCAGTTTGCACAAACAAGCCTTATGGTGAAATGATTTTAAAAAATAAACTTTATCTAGAAGATTTTGATGCTGTAATTAATGACGTTAAAATAGACAAAGATATTTTAAAGGAAAGGCAACAAGCCTTTGGATATTCTCTAGAAGATTTAAGGATTATACTATCTCCTATGGCAAGAGATGGTAAGGAACCCATTGGCTCTATGGGAAATGATACACCACTGGCTGTATTATCTAATAGGCCTCAACTCTTATTTGCTTATTTCAAGCAACTTTTTGCTCAGGTTACCAATCCACCAATAGATCCAATTAGAGAAAAAATGGTAATGTCACTTATGAACTATTTGGGATCTCAAGATAATGTTTTAAATCAAGATCTTACTGATAACCCATTTATAGAAATAAAGAGTCCTATCTTAACTAATTTAGAAGTAGCTAAGATTAAAAATTTAAAAGATAACGCTTTTAAAACTACAACAATTCCCATAACTTTTAAAGCAGATACTGGAATTGAAGGGTTTAAAGATGCCCTAGACAAGCTTTGCAAAAGAACATCTGCAAGAATTGAAGAAGGCTATAATATTATCGTTCTTAGTGATAAATCAGTAGACTCTTATGATGCTGCAATCCCAAGCTTACTTGCATTATCTGCCGTTCAGCAGCACTTAACCCGCAAAAAGACCAGAACCTCTGTTTCTATTATAGTCGAAACAGGAGAAGCTAGAGAAACAATGCATTTTGCCTTATTAATTGGCTATGGGGCAACAGGTGTTAATCCATATCTTGCATTTAAGTCTATTGATAATATTATAAATGATGGCGATATAGAAAATGTTTCTATAGAAAAAGCCCATGAAAACTATATACATGCAATATCACAAGGGCTTCTAAAAATATTATCAAAAATGGGAATTTCAACTATACAGAGTTATCATGGAGCACAAATTTTTGACGCAGTTGGCTTAAGTTCTGATTTACTCCAAAAATATTTTGGTGGAACCTCTTCTAGAATTGGTGGAATTGGTGTAGATACCGTAGCAAGAGAAGTATTAATTAGGCATAAAAATGCCTTCAACAAATTAAGAAAACCTATAGCTGAACTTGATGTAGGAGGGGCATATTCTTGGAGAAAAGGTGGAGAACACCACTTATTTAACCCGGATACAATCTTTAAACTTCAAGTTGCTACAAAATCAAATGATTATAATTTATATAAAGAATATGCAAAAGTGATAAATGAGCAGGACAAGAACTTATGTACAATTAGAGGATTATTTGAACTTAATTATGGGAACGGAATTCCAATAGAAAGTGTTGAACCAATTAGTGAAATAGTAAAACGCTTTTGCTCAGGTGCAATGTCCTTTGGGTCCATCAGCAAGGAAGCCCATGAAACTATGGCTATAGCTATGAATAGGCTTGGTGGAAAAAGCAACACTGGTGAAGGTGGAGAGGATGCCGAAAGATTCAAAGTTGATGAAAATGGTGATTTAAGAAGAAGTGCAATTAAACAAATAGCTTCCGGTAGATTTGGTGTAACTGCTGAATATCTTGTAAATGCAGACGAATTGCAAATAAAAATAGCTCAAGGAGCAAAACCTGGTGAAGGTGGTCAACTACCAGGCAAAAAAGTTGATGCAAATATAGCTAGGCTAAGGCATTCAACCCCTGGGATTGATTTAATTTCCCCACCACCTCATCACGATATATATTCTATTGAAGATTTAGCTCAGCTTATTCATGATCTAAAGAGTGTAAACCCTAGGGCCAGAATAAGTACAAAATTGGTTTCAGAGTTAGGTGTTGGAACCATAGCCGCTGGAGTTGTTAAGGCACATTCAGATGCTATAGTAATAAGTGGTCATGATGGAGGAACAGGTGCTTCCCCACTTTCCTCAATAAAGCATGCGGGGCTACCTTGGGAGCTTGGACTTGCTGAAACCCAGCAGGTATTGCTTTTAAATAATTTAAGAAGCAGAGTAACCGTTCAAACTGATGGTCAGCTTAAAACAGGACGTGATGTTGTTATTGCAGCACTTCTTGGAGCAGAAGAATTTGGGTTTGCAACTACAGCTCTTGTAGTGCTCGGTTGTACTATGCTAAGAAATTGTCACTTGAATACTTGTGATATGGGCATAGCTACGCAAGATCCAGAACTTCGTAAGAATTTCAGGGGAAAACCTGAATACGTGGTGAATTTCTTTACATTTATTGCCAAGGAAATAAGAGAGCATATGGCGAGACTTGGTTTTAGAACTATGAATGAAATGATAGGTAGAGTAGATAAAATTAATCAGAAAAAGGCTATAGACCACTGGAAAGCAAAGGAACTAGATTTATCAAATATTCTATATAAACCTGATATGCCCAAAAGGATTAAGCGGTACTGTGTAATATCACAAGATCACGGGTTAGATACTTCTTTAGATTTCAAGCTTATTGAAATGGCAAAAATATCCCTAGAAAATGGAATGAAAAGCACCTCTAATTTAGAAATTGAAAATGTTAATCGTTCTGTTGGTGCAATGTTAAGTGGAAGAATTGCTATGAAATATGGCGCCGCTGGACTTCCTGACGATACAATAACATTAAATTTTGTTGGGGCAGCAGGTCAGAGTTTTGGAGCCTTTGGTGCTAATGGATTAACATTAAACTTAGTAGGAGATGCAAATGATTATGTTGGCAAAGGATTATCAGGTGCTAAAATAATTGTAAAGACACCAGAAAATTGCAGTTTTATTCAAGACGAAAACTTCATCGCGGGTAATACAATTCTTTATGGAGCGACTTCTGGTAAGTTGTTTATAAACGGATTAGTAGGCGAACGCTTTGCAGTAAGAAATTCAGGAGCCCAGGCTGTAGTTGAAGGAATTGGAGACCACGGTTGTGAATATATGACAGGTGGAATTGTAGTTATTATCGGAAGAACAGGCAGGAACTTTGCAGCCGGAATGAGCGGTGGTATAGCATACGTTATCGACGAAGATGAAACATTAAAATCAAACTGTAATATGGAAATGATAGAGGTAGAATTAATAACTTCAGAACCAGATTTATTACAGCTCCATTCGATAATAAAAGAACATTTTGAAGCAACTAACAGCCATAAAGCAAGTAAAATTCTAAATAACTGGAAAGAATACAAGTTAAAGTTCAAAAAAGTAATACCAACCGCTTACAAAGCAATATTAGAAGGTAAATAGAAGCTATAGAACTGTCTCTCTTTAGGGACGGTTCTCAGTTTTCAATTTTTGGAGGTGTTAAATTTGGGAAAATTGTATGGTTTCAAAGAATTCAAAAGAGAAACTGCAAATAAACGCCCTGTAAAAGATAGAATTAAGGACTCTAAAGAATTATTCATAGAATTTCCAGTTGAAAAACTGCGTCAGCAAGGTGCAAGGTGCATGGAATGTGGTGTTCCTTTTTGTAACTGGAGTTGCCCTCTAGGAAACTTAATTCCAGATTGGAATGACATGGTATATAAAGAAAAATGGGAAAAAGCATATAACAGGTTAACCCTTACAAATAATTTCCCAGAGTTCACTGGCAGGATTTGTCCCGCCCCTTGTGAAGGTTCATGTACATTAGGAGTTAATGGAGACCCTGTTGCAATAAGGGAAATAGAATTAAATATTATAGAAAAAGCATTTTCACAAGGATGGACAAACCCTTTAGAGCCTAGAGTTCGGACTGGTAAAAAGGTCGCTATTGTTGGTTCGGGTCCATCGGGCCTTGCGGCAGCTGCTGAACTTAACTCTGTAGGCCATGATGTAACTGTTTTTGAAAGGGACGATGAAATAGGCGGGCTTTTAAGATATGGCATACCAGATTTTAAATTAGATAAAAGCATAGTTCAAAGAAGAGTGGATTTTATGATTGAGGCAGGAGTTAGCTTTAAAACTAATGTAAATGTCGGAGTTGATTATTCTGTAGACACTCTTTTATCTGAATTTGATGCAGTAGCTTTAACTGGTGGTAGTACAATTCCTAGAGATTTATTAGTTGAAGGCAGAGAATTAAAAGGTGTACATTTTGCTATGGATTATCTAAAACAACAAAATAGAAGAGTTTCAGGCAAAACAATAGAAGCTAGTGAGATAAATGCTAAAGGCAAAGTTGTACTGGTACTCGGAGGCGGAGATACTGGCTCAGATTGTATTGGAACTGCAATAAGGCAAGGAGCTAAGAGCGTATATCAATATGAAATTATGCCAAAGCCCCCTGTAGATAGAGACGACACAATGCCATGGCCTTCATACCCTAGAACACTAAAAACTACTACTTCTCATGAAGAAGGTTGCAACCGCGATTGGAATATTACTACAAGAAAATTCACTGGTGAAGATGGCGAAGTTACTACGCTCCATGCATCTAAAGTTGAGTGGACACGTAATGAAAAAGGTATGCAACAAATGAGTGAAATACCAGGTTCAGAATTTGAGCTCAAAGTTGACTTGGTTATTTTAGCTATGGGTTTCTTGCATCCACAACATGAAGGTATGCTTACGGACTTAGCTTTAGACTTTGATAACCGAGGAAACGTTATTGTAGATGATAATTATATGACTAATTTACAAGGCGTTTTTGCAGCTGGAGATATGAAAAAGGGCCAATCATTAGTTGTTTGGGCAATATATGAAGGTCGCGCAGTTACTAAAAATATTGATAAGTATTTAATGGGGGAAACTTCATTAAGGGGGTAAGAGCAAATAGTACAATCAGTATGAAATCTCTCCTGCGTGATTCGAAATAAGAGCTTGAAACGTGAAATTCCATCAAATAATTCTAATCTTTTGCCAATATAAATTTCTCTAACGCTCACATTCGGCTTACAGCCGGTTCCCTAGCCTTCCTTACAGGAGGCTCACGAGAATTTTATATTGCCAAAAGAAGAATTACTAAATGAATTTTCAATGTTTCTGCTCTTCTTATTTGAAGTCACTTTCGGAGAAAGTTCATACTATATAGTAATTAGCACATCCTATGGTATGTATTTTAATAATATAAAAGATAAGAAGAAGGTTTTATTTAACACAGCCTTCTTCCTATCTTTTATATTTTTCAACCTTTAATAAGATCCACAAATGTTGACTTAACTTTGCATCTTACGAAAAATGTAAGTAACGAGAAAGCATCTATCCTCGTTATTTTCAATTTTCGACTAATGTTTTTTCTGGACTTAATGGTATGTTACTTCTATTATCAAATTTTTTATCCCAGCATTCTTTCTTTTATTTTGTTCCCTTTTTTTTTAAATTGTTCATTACTCGCAAAAATCATTAACAAAACCACTGAAAAACTTGTCCACTCCCATTGAGTTGTAATAATCCCTATCAAATTCAAAAGCCTACCACATAGTAATCAGAGCAATAATCAAAGTGCCAAATTTCAAATTTTTCTTCATATAACCTCTATCTCCAAATATAAATTATCCTTGCAGCACATAATTAAAGAACAGTTCAAATTAACTGCCCCAGCGGTTAAAGCTATAACTTTATTTTACACTCTTTTAATATCCTATATCCACTGCAATTTTTGAAAGTAAATCCCAATTCTCCTTATCATTAGGATTAATACTCATAAAATACAAATACCGTTGTATTTCTTCTTCTTTTTCAGTAAAAGCTATCGATCTATTAGTAGATTGAGGTGTAGCATTTATTGAAATGGACATATAAAGTTTAGATAGTGCAGTTGAACCTCCAGTTTTATTTTCAACGTTAGCATAGGACGTAAAAGGTAATATAGATATAGCTGTATGTAAATATGCAGATGCCTCCATATAGTAAGATATTTTATCTTCCTCATCAACTTTACTGTAACCAATCCCAAAGCAACCTACAAGTTCATAAATGCAATGTATAAATACCTCATTCGCTTTTTTTCTTTGTATTTTTTGATTAATGAAAGCGTAAGTTGCAAATAGAAAACTGATTATCAGAGCTATTATTAATAAACGTTTTTTCAAAATAATTCCGCCTTTTTATTTAATGTATTTTCATATTGATTCGTCATAGCTTACACTTATGTATGTATCGTCCTTTTATGATATAAATAACCTATAATAAAATTATAACATATTTTTCATATTATACTTAAGTAATTATTTAATAATCAACATAGAATTAGCACACTCATGAATTGGATAAACTTCGCCTTCTATACACACTCATAATAATGCCTACGGATACCATATTAATAATCCCTAAAGAGCCTCCATAGCTTATGAAAGGAAGTGGAATTCCTATCATAGGGAATAAATTTAGATTCATTAATATATTCGTTGCGAATTGAACTATAAATATACTAATCAAACCGCTTATAAGTAATCGTCCATAATTATCTCTAACATATTTTGAAACATGTAGAATTCTATATATGAAAGAAACAATAATAGAAATAATAACCGCGGCTCCAAGCCACCCAAAAGTATGTACTATATAAATAAAAACAAAGTCTGATTGCATCTCAGGTACCTTTAACAGTGCCTCATTTGCAGAAAACCCATGTCCGAAAATTCCAGATGTATGAGCTATTTCGTACATCTGTACATTCAAGAACCCTACTCCTCTCGCATCCGAGAATGGGTGTAAAAAAGTAAAAAACCTACTTATTCTATATGGTTCTGATATAATATAATACAGAAAACAAATAGTATTAAGTGCAACAATGTAAATTACATATCTTTTTTTCATATTAGATTTAAGAGCTAAAACTATAAATGTAATAAAATAAATTCCACAGTAACCTAATCCTTGAGCAGCTAGCATTAAAAGCATTGGAATAATTAAATACCATACAGCTTTAATTAAATTCATTTTTTTATTCCAGTCATCGTTATTGAATATACCTGCTAGTGCTATTATAAATACATATAAACTAATTGCTTTAATATCAAATGTAAATCTTCCTACACTGATAAAAGGACTTCCATTTATAGGGTGGCTTATAAAAAATGATAAGGTAAATAATAAGCACATGCCTACAAAGATATGTTTCGAATACTTTTGAAGTTTTCTATAGTCAAAGAAATATAATAATACTATACCTATAGTACCAATAGCAGCATATAATAAGCTGTGCTTAAATAGATAATCACTACTTCTGAATGAATTTTTATATTGCATGAGATACATCAATGCAACACCTATATTAACGAGTAGTATGGTTAAAATTAATGTAATCCAATCCGGAGTTCCCTTATGTGCTATGTTTAGCTGTTTACCTACTGCTTCGCCATCTCCCATGCGTTCAACAGCTCTAATTACTGATTCTTCTTGTACTATTCCTTTTTCAGCATATTCGCCTACAATATCCTCAATATGTGAGGATAGCTCTTGTTTTATTTCTTTATGAGCTCCCTTATACTTTACATAAGAACATACATAATCTATATATTCACTAATTTTAGAATTATCTCCTACGTCCATAATATAGCCCCCCCTAATATTTTATCAACTGTAGAACGGAAAGTTGTCCATTCTTCCTCTTTTGCCTTTAATGATAATCTACCTTCCTCCATTATCCTGTAGTACTTTCTAGGACGTTTTCCAGAACCCTCACCCCAATATGCCACAACTAATCCTTTTGCCTCCAAGGTATGAAGAATTGGATAGAGAGTTCCTTCCTTCAATGTAAACACACCGTTTGATTTTTCTTCCATTTCTTTTATCATTTCATAGCCATACATTGGTTTTTTATCAATTAATTTTAAAATGAGGATTATCGTACTTCCCTTTAACAGTTCCTTGTTTATTGACATGTTATTGCCCCCCTTATATTTTTATGGCATATGATACCATTTATACCTAGTAATCCGATACATTGATATCATAAGTATAATAATAACATTATATTCCAAAATGTCAATATAGAATATAAATGAGAATTAGTATATTTTTAATTATGTTTTAACAATACCTCTTCTATAAGCTACTTCCAAACCCTTCAAAATAAAAACACCTAGAAGAACTTCTTCTAGGTGTTTTTATTTTGTCATATATTACATATCATTACTTTTAGGAATTCATGATTTTCTACCCTTCCATTGCCTGGCAGGGGTCACTCATTTGAATAACTTTCTTTAGAACTAGCACAGTTCTACTAGGTGAATACACTATAATCCCAGGTTTATTCCCCTTATTTCGTAATGTTTTCGCGCTGTATATATAATCTGTTGCAATTCTGTGTTGGCCACCAAATATCGTTTCATCACTATTAAAGATAATCTTATATTCACCCATCTCGCCAGTAGGTAGTTCATATTCTGAGAAAGAAGCAGATGGATTAAAATTAAATAAAAATACTAATTCACCTTTTCTGAAAGCAATCATATTTTGCTTATCATCAGTCCAAAGATTTTGGAGGTCTGTTGCACTTAAAACATTATATGTTTTTAATAAAATTAGCATTTCTTTATCAAAATTTGACAAATATTCATACTTAAGATCTTTATTTTCCATCAGACTCCATTGTCTTCTTGCGTAATTATAACTCCAATTATTACCTTCTCTTGGGAAGTCAATCCATTCCGGGTGACCAAATTCATTCCCCATGAAATTTAAATAGCCTTCACCAGCTAAAGTTATAGTAATAAATCTAATAAGTTTATGAAGTTCTACTGCTCTATTTATTATTAAATTATCATCACTTTTTAGCATGTGAGAATACATTTCCTTTCCGCCTAAACGGAACATTAAGGTCTTGTCACCTACAAGTGCTTGATCATGTGATTCAGAATACCCTATATTCTTTTCCTTAGGCCGTCTATTAGTTAACTCGTGCCACAACTGACACATGCTCCATTTTTCATCTGGCAGTTCTTTTAACAATTTCACCCAAAGATCAGGCACTCCCATAGACAAACGATAATCGAAGCCAATGCCACCAAAATCAACTGGCAGACACATTCCAGGCATTCCGCTCATATCCTCTGCAATAGTTACTGCATTAGGTTTTACTTCTCTTACTAAGTCATTAGCAAATTGAAGGTAAGTAATTGCTTCTATATCCGTATCCATACTAAAGTATTTACTGTAATCCGAGAACACTACTCCAAGCCCTTGGTGGTGATATAACATCGATGACACACCATCAAATCGATAACCATCAAAATGGTATTCCTCTAGCCAAAACTTAATATTCGACAAAAGGAAATGAAGAACTTCTGGCTTCCCATAATTAAAAAGTTTTGTACCCCATGCTGGATGATTCCCCTTAACTCCAGTATGGAAGAATTGATAATCAGTTCCGTCAAACTCATTAATCCCCTCAGCTATATTCTTAATTGAATGAGAGTGTACTAAATCAAGTAATACCGCAATTCCCATAAGGTGGGCAGCATTAACTAATGCTTTAAGCTCTTCAGGG
This sequence comes from Clostridium sp. CM036, assembly GCF_055081135.1. Classification (NCBI taxonomy): domain Bacteria; kingdom Bacillati; phylum Bacillota; class Clostridia; order Eubacteriales; family Clostridiaceae; genus Clostridium; species Clostridium sp. CM036. Next base: position 1,126,325 of record NZ_CM143652.1, read on the forward strand.
GTTCCAAACCAAGATGAAACAGCAAAAAAATTAGATACTTGATAACCAAAAGAGGCATAATATGGATGTTGCATTACCGCCATAAGCTGCACAGTATTATAACCAGCAGCCTTTATTCTTGGAAGAATATTTTCTGTAAACTCGCTAAAAGTACCCATTCCTTCTTTTTCCTGGGACATACCTACATGAGCCTCATATATAAACAATGGCAATTCGCTATCAACATGAAATTCACTATCCCGCCACTTAAATTCAAAGTCTGGTTGCCAAATTTGTCCTACAAAATCATTAGTAATAGGATCCTGCATCGTCCGCTTAATATAAAGAGGAATTCTATCTCTTGATACACCTTTAGCCACTACCCTTACCTTAACATAGGATAAATGTTTTAGGGCTTGTACCCCTGGCAAAAAAATCTCCCAATTTCCACTTTCTTTTCTTATCAATGGATGTGTTTGAGGATTCCAAGAGTTAAAATCGCCAATTAAATAAAGAGCATCAGCCATAGGGGCCCATTCTCTATAAACCCATCCCCCCTTAATTAAATGGAACCCGTAAAATAAGTCGCCACTCGCAAAAGAGTCAAAGCTTTGATTATTACCAAGTAATTCTTTTTTACAAGATGTATAACGGTCCACTCTAATCCTAATATCACTTTCAAACGGCTTGAGATATGGATCAATCTCTATTATTTTGATGTTTTTATTTTTATAATCCTCCATTTAAAAATTCCTTTCGTATTTGAAATTATTGCAAGTCAAAATATTTATTACTAATATATCTAATTCGACTAAATATTATCAATTCCTTTGTTCTTCAAATAAATAAATAAATAAATAATAAACTCAAAAATAATTATAACGACTTAAATTTAGTCTATTAGTAATGAAATTATTATATCTATTATATTTTTCTCAATTGATATTATCTTGTTTTATAAGGGCGTTTATTATAGCTGAACTAGCTATAAATAATAACCCAGCTTGTGGTGCAATCATTGTAAAGTCAACCAGTCCATGCCCAATTATTACAGCTTGAATACCTGCCAGCATTGGAACTAATCTACAATTCTGTGCATGAAGTATCTTTAAATTTCGGAATAAATTAATTTTCATATAGGTATATATGAGAAGCCCAACAGCTCCAAGTGTTGTCATAATAGTAATCCAGATATTGTGACCGTGGTATAGGGTTGCATAATAATACCCTTTCATGAAGCTTTCTCCATGGTCAGTTATCCCCATAATACCCCAACCCGTAAAAGGCTTAAGTTTTATCATTTTTAAACATCCATCCCATATTCCAAAACGACTATTGAATGAGGTATCGAAATCATGTCCGGTTAAATTTTTAAGCATTTCTGGTGGTACAAAAGTAATTACAGCCGTAATTATAAATATTGTGATAAACAGCCATATATCTTTTTTATTACCTTTAAGTAGATAAAATATAAAAACGCCAAATAATAGCCCCATAAAAGCACCCCGAGATCCCGTTAAACACAATGCAATAACAAAGAGGATTGTCGCTGTCTCATAAAATAATTTTGCAGTTTTTGATTTAATGCTACAAAAATAAATACCTACAAGAATCATTATAGCAAACCAGTTCCCCGCTACATTAGGATTACCAAAGGTGCTATATATTCTACCATTAACTGCTGGCTGAGCTGTACTTTGAAGAAATGCCCCCCAAATATTAAAATTAAAATACTCATATAACACTTTCTCAATAATTCCAAAAATTGCTGAGAACAGAGAAAAAAACACTAAATGCATATATATCTTTTCCACCATATTTTCATTTTTACAATAATTTTGCAAAAAAATACTAACACATAGATATATAAAGAGAGCAAACGATGCAACAATTGATGTAAAACTATAATTTATAACTCCTACTATTAAAGACCAAATAAATAGTAAACAAAGTCCTATATTCCAATAATTTTTATCTATCTTAATTTTTTTAAATAACACCATATATATCATATATAATAATGGTATTATGGTCGTATAAGGAGAAATGATTGTTAATAAAACTAAAATGCCCATAATAAAGCCACCTTCATCTCTAGTATTTTTTTTCGTAAGCATAATGATAAGTGCCCAAGAGAATTACCTTATCATTTTGTAAACTGCAATTCCATTAAGTACTAATATTAACCTTGTCACCTCTTTCTATTATATACTAGCCTTGGTATTATTGTTTACTTTATTAAAAGGGTATATTATTATTCTACAACATATAAGCCCTAAAGCTACACCGACTAAAATATCTGTAGGATATCATTTTTATTATCCCCCTTCCTCCATTATATCTCTTTTCCCATATTGTTTCAAAAAAATAAATGTAGCAAAGGATTACCCTTGCTACTAAAATGGCATAATAAAAGTTTTACCCGTTTTAGGATTTTTAGTTATATATACATCTAATCCGTAAACCTCTTTAATTATATCTTCTGTTAATACTTCCTCTGGAGTTCCATCTTTGTAAACTAAGCAATCATGCATTAGTATCATATGATTGCCATATGCAGCCGCTATGTTCAAATCATGTAGCACAGCAATAATTGTTATGTTTTTATTTTCATTTAATTGTTTTAATTGATTCATCATTTCAATTTGATGATGAATGTCTAGGTGAGAAATAGGCTCATCTAAAAGAATTATTCCTGTTTCTTGGGCAATCGCTCTTGCCACTACCACTCGTTGTCTTTCTCCGCCACTTAATGCATTTATGCTTTTATTTCTAAGACCCCAAGTGTTTGTCATTTTCATAGCTTTCATAGCTATTCCCATATCTTTTTCACTTTCTGAGCAGAATCTAGAAATATGAGGCGTTCTTCCCATAAGAACTATATCTTGTACTGAAATATCGAATTCGATTTCTGTGCTTTGCGGTACCACTGCTATTTTCTTTGCTAAAACCTTTGATTTCATTTGGGCTAAGTCCTTTTCATCAATAAAAACTTCACCTTTTTCAGGTTGCAGTGATTTTGATAATATCCTTAGAAGTGTAGTTTTACCTGAACCATTTGGACCTAGAATAGTGTGAAATTTTCCTCTTTCTATGTTTATACTAATATCCTTTAATACTTCCTGTTCAAAGGAAAAACTTACGTTATTTATCTCTATCAATTACATCGCCTTCTTCTTTGTTCTATATAATAAATATATAAAAAATGGAACTCCAAAAATTGAAGTAATAATTCCTACTGGTATTTCTGATGGAGGCACTACTGCTCTTGCAAGCGTATCGCAAATTATTAAAAATATAGCTCCCCCAAGTGCAGAAAATGGTATAACCACCCTATTATCTGGTCCAAAAATCATTCTAATAGAGTGAGGCACTATAAGACCTACAAATCCAATTATTCCACTTACAGATACGACTGCTGCCACCATCAAAGTACTTATTAAAAGTATATACTTTTTTAATCCATTTACATCTACACCAAGACTTCTAGCACTCTCTTCTCCAAGAACCATGATATTCAGATCTCTTGAAAATGTAAAAATAAATAAAATTGAGGGAACTACTATTATAAACAGTAAAATTACCTCGTGATATCCAGCCGTTGAAAAACTTCCCATCGTCCACATAACTATTTTTTCAATATTATCTCTATTAAAGGTCATCATTAATGAAATAATGGATGATAATAAATAATTTATGGCAACACCCGATAGTAAAAGTGTGGTAACTGGAACTTTAGTACCGACTCTCGCAATATTATAAACCAGAAAAGTAGTTATTATAGCACCTACAAAAGCATTGAATGCCACCATGCTCATCCCTAAAAAATTGATTTCATTAAGAAAAACCATGGTTATAGTGGCCCCAAGTGCAGCCCCTGATGAAACTCCGAGAATAAATGGATCTGCCATTGGATTTTTGAAAATACCCTGAAAAGAGGTACCAACCACTGAAAGTGCTGCTCCTACTAAACAGGATAAAATGATTCTAGGAAGTCTTAACTTTACCAATATGATTGCAGATGTAGGATTAATTCCATCTAAGGATACACTGTTATTTAATATTGGAATTTTGCTTATAATAATTAGGGCTGTCTGTTTTAAAGAAATATCTGCTACCCCAAAATTTGTTGCTACAATCATTACAATTAGGAGTAAAAATACCCCTACTGCAAAAACTCGTCGATAATAACTCTTATTTTCTATAAACGTCATGGTTATTTAACCCCTTTTATTTAAAAAGTTCAGGATGAACTAATTTAGCAATTGCTTCAAGTCCTTCTGCAAGTCTCGGTCCCTGCCTAACAATAATGTTTTCATCAATCTCCAATAATTTGCCGTTCTTAACTGCATTCAAATCTTTGTAACCATTGGTAGCTTTTATACCTTTTTTTGAATCATAGAGCTTTGAACAAATTAGCACATCAGGATTCTTTTCTACAAGCTTTTCTACACTGTAGTTCCAACCAACTACGTCGCCCGCAGCATTTTTTCCGCCAGCAATGTCTATCATACTACCTATAAATGTATCTTTTCCTGCTGTAAAATCACCACTCTTGCCAAATCCTGCTACATAGTACACTGTTGGCTTCTTAGCATCCTTAACCTTATCAGTTATTTCTGCAACTTTCCTTTTCATATCTGATACTATTGTCTGGGCTTCCCCACTAGCATTTACAACCTGACCAAGTTTTGACATTGTGTCATACACACCATTAAAATTTTCTTCACCACCAAGCGCTACAACCTTTATATTAAGAGCCTCTAATTTTTTAATAATAGCCTTATCAAAAAGAGCTGATACAATAACTACATCAGGTTTTAATTCAACAATTTTCTCTACACTTGGTTGCAATAAGTCACCAACAGATGTAACCTTAAGGGCCTGAGCTGGGTAATCATCGTAATCACTTCTACCAACTACACTGCTTCCTTTACCAAGTGCATATATTCCCTCTGTTATATTTGGTGCAATTGTAATAATTCTTTTAGGTTCTTTTTCAATGATAACCGTTCTATCATATGAGTCAACTACCTTTAGCGGATATACTACAGCGTTAGTTTCCTTTTTAGTAGTATTAAGCGACCCTTTATTCTCACCTTTGCTGCCACACGCGCTAAATACAACACAAACAAAAACAGCTAAAACTAGACTTATTATACTTTTTCTTTTAAACATAAGTTGCCTCCATAAATTTTAATTTTTTAATTACTTATTTAATTTTAATTGGGATACCACAAACCACCATGTGAACTTCCTGAGCCCTTGATGCAATATACTGATTAACTCTACCCGCAATATCTCTAAAAACCCTTGCCATCTTGTATTCTGGTACAATTCCAGAGCCAATTTCGTTAGTTACAAGAATTATTGTTTTTAAGTTTTTTTCTGCTTCGTCAAGAAATACTGCTACCTCTTGTAAAATCCCTTTTTCCATTGCGCTTATAGCTTGATTATTAAGATCATCGAAATTATCCCCCGCTTCATCAAACATAAGATTTGTAGTCATTATTGTAATACAATCTAATAAAATCGTATCAAACTGCATTTCTTCGTTATAGAATACCTGTTTTAAATTCTTATAGCCTTCAAAGGTATACCAATTAGCTGGTCTTCTTTCTTTATGTTTTTTTACTCTGTCCTTCATTTCATCATCAAACGGAATTGAAGTTGCAATATAAAGTACGTTGCCCTTCTCTTCTTTGGCTAGCTTCTCAGCATATGTACTTTTCCCACTCCTTGCGCCACCTGTTATAAGTATAATTTTTTTCATAGTATGCTCCTTATTATTTTAATAATATGCTCTAATGTAAAAAAATCAGAAAATAAAAAAACCACATCTCAAGGATGTGGAATAATGCAATTAAATTTTTCATATATTGGATAACCCAATATTATTGTTAAATCACGCATTTTTCATCCTCCCTCCGAAGACTAAAATTTCAAGCAATAGGCAGGTTTACTGGCTTTAGCATCATCTTACTCTCCAACCTTCTCAGTTTCCCAATGGTTCTTTGGATTTCATCCTCTAATACAGTAGCGGTGGGCTGCAGTGGTTTTTTAGTCACTTTCCCTTTTAACCCCTGTTACAAGGCACCTAAAACAATATTTAATTTTTATTAAGTTGACTATTTTTATTGTAACATCAAAAAAATATTAAAGCAATGTAAATCATTCTACCTACTTTCTAACGCTATTTCAGTGTTTTATTTAAGTAATATTCCATTACTCCTTTTACAATAGGTACCACATGGTGACTTCCACCTTTCTCTTTAACGTTTTCCATTAACATTGATACTACTATTTTAGGATTAACTGTATCCATACATATAAACCATCCATTTTCTTCTGCAGCTTTATCCTTGTCATCTTTCTTAAGTTCCGCTGTTCCAGTTTTACCCGCGAGAGCTTGCCCATCAACTTTTGCCGCATGACCTGTACCATTTGGGTTATCGATAACTCCAGTGAGACCATCTTTTACAAATTTTATATTATCCGCGGAAATTGCATTAGCTTTCCATACCTTAGCCTTTACCTTTTCATTCAAACTTTCTAAAGTTGGAGACATAATATTTCCATCGTTAACAACTGCGCTATACGATAGTGCAAGGTGAAGTGGGCTCATAAGGACCTCCCCTTGACCATAACCAGTATCTGCTAATGCTACATCATTCTTAATGTTGTTACCATTGGCTACTTGTGAATTTGCTATTGGATAATTTATTGGAAGCTTTTGACCTATTCCAAAATTGTTGCATCCTTTTATAAATTCCTCTTTACCTATATTAAGAGCTGCCTTTGCGAAATATATGTTATCAGAGTATACAAATGCATCCTGTAAATTCACTGACTCTCTCGGTTCACCAACCCTAGTAACCTTATTGAGTCCCCATGATTTATCCGGTTGCCATTCGTTTCCCGGTATGTTAATAAGTTCACTAGGTTTTATCTTCCCTTGCTCTAACCCAACTGCAGCCGTTATCAGTTTAAATGTAGACCCTGGAGAATATACAGCCTTAAATCTATTATTAAATGGATCCCCTGCTTTTTCCCATTCTGCCTTTTGGGTATTAGAAACATAAGTAGTAATTGCATTTGTATCATATGACGGCGAGCTTACTAAAGCCAATACCTCTCCAGTTTTTGGATTTATTGCTGCACTGGCTCCCGGCTCTTTATTCATCCCTTCATATATTTTCTTCTGTAGTTCACTATCTACTGATAATGTTATATTTTCACCTGCTTTTGATTCTTTTTTAAGAATTACAACCTTATTGTTATTATTTTGTTTTGATATATATATTGTTGCCCCATTTTCACCCTTAAGCTTGTCCTCATAAACCTGTTCAAGACCTGCCTTTCCTATTAAACTAAATGAGTTATACCCTTTACTAGAATTCTTTTGTAGTTCCTCAGCAGTTATCGGCTTTATGTATCCTATAAGCGACCCCAAAGCTTCCCCACCTGGATATACTCTACCTTTAGTCTTGTTCGGGATTACCCCATCAAGCTTCATAACTCCATCTATTTTTACTTTTTCACTACGCAATATGTTAATAATCGGTATAAATTGATCAGAATTTTCATTATCCTTTAGTTTATTTTCTATAACCGAAGCATCAATATCTAGTATCTTAGCCATCTGCGATATATTAGCATCCTTATTTTTAATAAATGTAATGGGTTTTATTCCAATCGTAACAATTAAATCATTTATTGCAAGTGGTTTTTTACTCCTATCATAAATTTCTCCACGTATAGCCACTTCTGGCTCTACCCTAACCTTATCTCCCGCTTCCATACTAGGAAATATCATTTTCTCATTCCAAACTAATGTCCACTGCTTTTTATTGTTAACTTCTTCCTTCACCATAGTAGCCTGGTAGCCTGGCATTTTTAATTGCCCTGCTGCAGTATCCATAACTATAGAAAATGGTATATTTATAGCTTTTTTATTTCCTTCCTTAATTTTATCTTCATTCTCCACATTAATAGATATACTTTTAGCCTCTATTCCACTATAAATAGCATTGTATTTGTCTACAAATTCCTTTTCAGTTATTGTTTCCTTAGTTTTAACTGAAAGCATGCTATACATTGTTTTGAAATCCTGCTTTACCCACTTGTTCTTATATGTATCAAATGTTTTTGTTGCACTATCCACTTTTGTAAAAAAATTAAACATAAATACTGCCATTACTATTAATATAATCCCTATCGTTGTAAAAAGTACTACTTTTAAGTTTTTTTTCGACATTTTTTTACCACCCCTTACTTATTATAACACTTGAACCGTATAATTAAATAGTATGATTTTTAAAAGTTTATTTTTTTGCATATTAAACAAATATATTATAAAATAAATTATATTAACTAGAGAATTAATACCCTCAGGATACTATTTTCAACACATCTTTACCCCTGTTGCTTATAATGTATTTAGTATATAATAACTATTAATTGGTGCAATAAATATTATACTCATTATTAAGGAGGCATTATTATGGATAATAAAGTTTATACTAAAAAAAGTAAAGAAGAACTAAAGAAGATCTTAACTCCAATTCAGTTTGAAGTAAGTCAGGAAAGCAGCACAGAAAAATCTTTTGAAAATGAATTTTGGAATAATAAAGAAGAAGGCATTTATGTAGATATTAATAGTGGAGAGCCCTTATTTACATCTCTTGATAAATTTGATTCAGGTTGTGGGTGGCCTAGTTTTACAAAGCCTGTTGAGGATGCTAACGTTAAAGAAAATAAGGATGCAACCCATGGTATGATGAGAACAGAAGTAAGGAGCAAATATGGTGACAGTCATTTAGGACATTTATTCAACGATGGTCCGATTTCCCAGGGTGGATTAAGATATTGCATAAATAGTGCTTCACTAAAGTTTATACCAATTCATAAGCTCTGCGATGAAGGATATGGAGATTACTTAGAATTATTCAATAAATAAGGAGAGCGTTTCTCGCTCTCCTCCAAAACTGTCGTTACAAGTATACCTATACTTGTAATCCATTAATAGCTACTTGCTGATTATCCAAAGCAAATATCTTATCTTTCCATTTTAAAGTATTTAAAACATATCCTAAGGAGTCTGCATGGTATCTTCCAGCTATTTTTTGATAACCCAATAGCTCATATACTTTATCTGAATCAAAATCCACAGGATATAAGCCGCTTATAGGATCAACGAATCCGTTGATTGGATTCTTTAGCTTTCCGTTTTCGTCGTATATTTCATTTAAATAATCGGCGTCCTTGTTGGATATATCTATAATGTATTTTTGGTTATTTTTCTTACTGATAACTTCAACCTTGTAATTGTCTTTATAAGTAACATCGTATTTGTATTGCTCATTATATACATTAAAGTCAAATAGTAATTTTGCTTCATTGTTAATAAACGAGTAAATGTAATAGTACATTATTCCACCACTACCACCTGTTGCAATACTTATTAAAATATCATCTACACCATCTCCAGTAAAATCCCCCAAAAATAGTGTAGGATTGTATCCTGTATTTTCACTAAGTGGTATACTAGCAAAATCACCTGTTATTCCATCTTGAATTACAAGGACGATATTTTGAGTATATGGACTATCTGGTGTCTTTATACCTGTTAAGTACACAGCATCTGTTATTCCATCACCATTTACATCTCCACTTGCATAACTAACAATGCTCGGATTTATCCTATTATATCTATTATACATAACTGCTCCTTTGCATTATAAGATTTATAAAATATCTTATGAGCCAAGCAATAAATTGTTCCATTTATTGATTTTTATAAGCCTTGTAATTGGGCGAATCTTCGCCAACTAATTTATCTAATTTCCAGTTATATCCCTTGTCAGCATCGTAAACAAGAAAATAAAGCGCTACAAAAGAAACGTTTTTGTTTTCATTCTTTTTCTCATCTTTATAAGTAATACTTCCATAAACATATTTTATATTATCTAATCCCTTCTTAGACAATATTTCATTAGATTTAAAGGTCTTCGCTTCTTTAGCTGTTATTTTATGGTTATTAGACCACCAGAAAAATAAATTACTCCCTTCAATTTCGGCATTGGTAATAGAGGGTACTATTATCTCCGTAGGCACATTGTTTATTGTCCCACTATCAACGGTAGTTTTTGACCTGTTTAAAAAAGATATATTGGCGAAAGATATTGAGAAAGTATAATTAGTTGATAATACCAACTTTATTTCTCCCACTATACTCTCCCTCTTAGCATTAACAATTAATGTTCCATTTTGTACATCAAACTTTTTATCAGATATATTAATACTCTTAGTAAATCTATCATTTATAGCAAACCCTTTGCCACCAAAAAAACTTGAATAGGATACTGTTTCTCCCACTCCTTGTTCTTTTATAGTTTCAATAACCTTTTCATCAGAAAAAGTTGGTGATAAGACTAATTTAGATCCCTCTGCGCTGTTTTCTTCAATGTTATCAATTCTCCAAGTTTCATTTTCAAAAACAAGGTTACACTTTATCTTTCCTGTAGAAACCAGAAGTCCACTGTCTATAGAAGCTGTCACCAAAATTTCTTCTTTTTTGTTTTCTAAATCCGGTGTTCTTGAAACCATGCCAAGATTTGTGACATCTTGTCCACCTAATACTTTTGGTATATCTGCAATATTAATACTTAATTTTTTTAATCCAACCCAAAACTTCTTTTCATTCATACCTACCAACGGTTTCAATGAATTAACGCTCTCAACTATAATTTTAGGGCTAATCTTCCATTGATTTTTTCCTTCATCATTATATACTAGAGCCAAAGAAGTCTTTGCCTCAATAGCGCCATTGTTTAAAGTTAAATCTACTTTTATGTCATCCTTGCCCTTATATGTATTCCTACTATTTATCTTAAAGCTTTTCATATCATTTTTGCTTATTTTTATTACTGTTCCTTTAGGAAGAGTTACTACTTTTCCTAGCAAGTCGTCTTTTATTTTCACTTCATCCACTGGTTTAACAATAAAAACTGTGTATGCAAAGACTGCGACTGAGGTAACAACTAATAATGATATTATAGGTATAATTACTTTCCTATGCACAAATGTTTTTTTAAAATAAGCAAAAAACTTATCCCTTTTATCCTTTTTTATGTTTTCCTCAGTTATTGCAGGCATCGCTATCGTCTCCTGATGTTTTTCCTCTTTTTTGTCCGCTCCAACTGTCTTTTCTTTATCCCTGTTATTATTTTTATTAGTAATCCGTTCATCTTCTAAATCTATTTTTTCTTCTATTTTCTCTCCACAATATGGGCAAAATTTTAATCCATTAATATTAGTAAATTCATTCTTACAGCTGTTGCAAACCATTTTCTCCCTCCAAACATTTATATAAAATAAACAATATGTTGTATTTAATATATTATAGCCTGTTTGCATACTATGTTCAAACATATTCACATCACTGACTGTAGATAATATTAAAAACTAATATAAATAGTAAAATAAAAATATAATTTTGACTTACTAATTTTCTTCATATGAAACTGGCACGTTATTTATTCCAAGTTCTTGCGCTGCTGCATATTGATCATGGCCCGATACAATTACAAAGCTTCCTTTTTTAATAACAATAGGTTTGTTAAACTTTTTATTATTCTTCATATAATTTATTGCTTTGTTTTTTGAACGTTTTATTGACAAATCTTCATTTTCATTTACTAACTTTGAAATATCCATTATTTCGTCTGTTCCAATTGGCATTTCGTAATTTAAATCTATTTGACCATTCGCATCTTTTAACAGATTGAATATTTTAATTGATGATGCTTCAACTGAAATAAAAGGGGTTCCCTTGCTATTTACGCACGCTTTTAATTCACCTTTAATTACAAAATAATTTACATCCTTCATACCTATTACTGCATCTCTCCAATAATCTTTTTTGACAATTACTCTATAAATTGAATTCATATCATCATAAGTTCCTATTTTAAATAGTAAATTAACATCTCCATTCTCTAACCTATTTGTTTTTACAGGTAATCCCTTAATTATAATCTCACTCTTATTCATATTTAAACTCTCCTTTTAATTGTATATATTTTAGCTGTTTAATTCCAAAAATAAAACACCTAGAAAGCTCATAGCCCTTTCTAGGTGTTTTTAACTATATTATAATTTAACTTCATATTAGTTTTCACGCAAGTAAATTTACCTATAACTATGTTAGACGTTTTTAGATATTTTTCAACTGTAGAATTTTTTTCATTATAAGCTAACACAGACTTCACCCCATTCGTAAATTCAAAAATTTTATTTGTAAATCTTAACTATTACTTATCACTATTCTTACCTATACATCTATTATATCATTGTATGCATAAAGTTACAATTCAAACCCTACAATTGCAGGAAATAGCATACTTTTAGGGGTTAAACTATTTTTTTATACTACTATTTTCCACTTACTTAACAAAACTTTCCAGTACTTAAATATATTTAAGTGCTGGGATTCTTAACTTAAGTCATCTCCTGCAAAGCTACACAGCTTCTAAAATGACGTTAAAATACAGTTCTAAACTGTTCAATGTGAGTAATTGTATACTCCATACATCCCATACCCATTGCAAAGAATGATACCATTATTATCAGTATTATTGCGCCAAAATCGTATTTCATTGCTTCTTTTTTGTTTATTAAGTAGGCTACAATAATTTCAATTCCTAGTAGAACTAAAACTAGGGGCCACATCGATGCTATTAGTAAATATTTAATACTTGGATTTATTAATCGTAGTAAAAACATTATTCCAAATATAACTAAAACTATTCCAGTAGTAAATGTTCCCGCTCTACGTCCCTTAATCATTCATATCACACTCTTTTTTCTTGCCTATAATAAGTTTCGCACCCACAACAATTATTACAATACCTATTATTACTTGAGGCACCACTCTTGTTACATCATTAATAAGACTATATAGTTCGCCCGACATGTTCATACGTCCAAGTAAGCTGTTTATGATGTTATTCCATATTAAATAAATTCCGGTAAATACTAGTAATATCCCTGCAATCAAGCTGTGCTTCTTAAATAAACCTTTATCTATTTTCACTAATTCATCGAGAGAAAATAAATAATTATCCTCTAAAAGTAAAAACTCCTCATCCGTTGAATAACGTTTATTCATACAATCGAAAAACGAATAAAACCAAATCAATGGTAAAACGAATAGTAGTGGCCCTATAGAAAGCCAGCTAGAAAGAAATATTAAAAAGAAGAATGCTGTCATAAGTGATAAACCCATCTTCATAAATCCCATATACATGTGACCTGCGCCAGGTAACATTGAAAAGCTAAAGGTTAAAAATTTATTTTTTTCCTTTTTCATTATTAAAAACCTCCAAGTTAATTATTTTTTGCGAGAAATTATTAAGACTTTCATTAATTGAGTTTATGGTACTTAAACTCATAGGGGTTACCTCCAGTGTTTCACTTTTAGCATTGGCCACAAAATTTAATGGATTTGAAAAAACAAACATTAATGCTATACTTGCTGCCATTACTACCCTCATAGAATAAAAGATAAATTGAGTATTAATTTCTTTTTCCTTATTTATTTTGTTTAGTATTTCCTGCTCAAATCCTAAAGGAGCATCAGTAAGTTCATTATCATCGAAACTATTAGCTAAAGCATCAGCACAGCCTTCACAATGGCAAATATGTTCTGATAATAAAATTAGTTCATTATCACTTAGAGATCCCTCTTTAAGCCCTTTTATTGATATTTTACTTAAGTGTCCGTTTTCTTTAAATAATGTACCACTCACATAAACTCCTCCTTCCATAAAACTTTCAACATCTTTTTGGATCTATAAAGATGTGTTTGCAATGTTTTCAAACTTTGACCTGTGTTTTTTGCCATATCAGAAAGTTTAACATCTTCACAAAAATAGTTTACTGACACCGCCCTATAAGGCTCTTTTAATTTCTTACATAAACTATATATTCTTTCGCTACTATGTTTTTTTAAAAGCGACTCCTCAGGTGTTTCCCCCTTATACTTTATACCCTCAAAATCTTCATCAGGTATGCTGTGAATTTTTCTTGCAGGACTTTTAAGAAAATCTTTACATTTATTCACTGCAATTGTTGTAAGCCAAGCTTTAAAATTTACCCCATCAAATTTACCAAAGCTTATATATGCAGACAAAAAAGTTTGTTGTGCCAAATCCTCTGCATCAAAGTAATTTTTTGTAAAGGATAGACAAATAGTAATGATTAAACGTTCATATTGTTTTATATAGTTTGCAAACTGTTCTTTTTGAACAACCATCACCCCCTTTTTTGCCCTTACACTTAATATAACGATTGAGAAATAAAAAACACTTCAATTATAACATTTAAAATGTAATGTTATTAAAATTAATGTTACAATTACCATATAAATAAAGTACAATTTAACGACATTTCTGAAGGAACGTCTCCCACTTCTATAAGTGGGAGTTACCTACTATAAGTAGGCGTTACTTACCCTAACAAATAGAAAACTTCAGTGAGAGTATAAATCCCCTTCTGAAGTCGTTAATATACAGCTCCGCAGGAGATGATTTAATAAGCAATAGCTCTGTCAGGCTATCGCAAATGTATTTATATGATGGGAGGTAACAGTATGTTTAAATTAGCACTGAGTTCACTTATAATAGTTCTAGGAATAACACTCATTTTATTAGGAATTTATAATACCAAAAAAAAAATACTAGAAATGAACATTCAAGACAAGAATGTACTAAATAAATATCTAAAACAACAAAAAGTTTCAACTGTTATAGCGGGATTTAGTTTTCTACTATTAGGTATATTATCTATATTAAATTTACTAACTGGTGAACAGATCGGGTTTTTGGGCAGTTCTATTTATCTATTAAGTAGAGTAACCGATTTTGCATTTGAAAAAAAATACCCAACAACAAATTTGTAGTTAATACTAATATAGGTTGTTCCCTATCCTATCTGCTTCTAATTGATTACTTATGCACTTTTTAATAATTACCTTTAAAGTAGTACCACGTCCAAGGCAATATTCGATACAAAGTGTGCACTAATTATAATAACCCTCATATTATATCAGTAGATATTAATACTATAGGAGTTAGTAATAATGAGTAAAAAAGTATCAATTAACCTGCCAGATCATGTGTATAAATTAGCACTGCGAAAATCTAAATTAACTCATGGAGAAAATAATTTTTCAGGTTATTTACGTGAGTTAGTATGCAAGGAATTTACAGATAATGAACTAGAACATGAACTTTTAAAACTTAATGAACCCCTATGGTTAGGGATTACAAAGACAGCTGAGTATAACTCTACTTGTCAGGTATGTACTAATTCCATTTCTCCTGGAGAATTAATTTGTTATACTGACTTAGGATTTCAAGAAGACTATAAAAATTGGGTTCACAAGAATTGCTGCAGAAAAGATTAATAAGTAGAACTAGAGATGACAATTTAACCTCACTCTAACTTGCTACATACACTGAATCTAATAACGTAAAAAAATAGGCCTTTTGAAGGCCTATTTTTAATAAATAATCTATTTAGCTAAATCTTCTATAGAATTAATGTTCATATATTTAGGAACAACTAACCCTATTTTAGCTCCCTCTAGGTTTGGACCTAGATCTTCAACTTTACCTTTGTAGTCAGCCATATATTTAGCGTGTGTTCCTGGTAACCATGCTGCAACAATAGCATCTACATCTCCAGTAGCTACAGCCGCCCACATAGGACCTGATTCTACTTGCGTAAGTCTAACTTTGTATCCCATATCTTCAAGTACTAATGCAATTACATTAGTAGATGCAATTTCTGTATCCCAAGAAACATAAGCAAGCTTGACTTCCTTACCATCCACTTTTTTTGCACCCGCTGTCCACTTACTTACTTTATCTTTATTGTCAGTAATCCATTGTCTTGCAACTTTCTTTACAACTTCACCCTCGTTAACTTTAAGCATAACAGCTTCCATATCATCAGCTGTCCATGAAAATTGGTCTAAAATTTTATAAGCATCTGGCTTATCTTTTTTTAATCCTAAGCGTGCAATTGTATTTATATTTTCAGCACCACCGAAAGATCCTTTAGGGTCCTTTAAGTATTTCAAATCATATTTACTAAACATCCAGTGAGGTGACCAACCAGTTATTATAATTGGCTCCTTATTTTTAATTGCATCTGAAAGTGCTTGTGTCATAGCAGCACCTGAGCTAGTTTGCACTTTATAATCTAATTTATAGTCTTTAACAGCTTTTTCAGCAGCTTGCACTACGCCCGCGCCCGCATCTATACCTGTAATCTTATAATTTAATTGTTTTTCAATACTTGAATTATCAGTCTTTTTTACTTCGCCACTTTTACTACTACATCCTACAAAAGTCAGAGCTATTAGACTAAATGTTACTATTCCAAATTGTTTCCAATTATTTTTAATCATTAATTTACTTACTCCTTTTATTTTATTTTGAAATGTCGTTAAATCATCTTCTTCGAAGCTGCAATATTAACAACTTCAGAAGGAGATTTACACTCCCAATTATAGAAGTGGAGACTTTCCTTCTGAAATGTCGTTAAAACCTTATGTAGTGTGTTTTTTATTTAGCGCTTGAGTAATACGATCCAATATCATCGCTAATATAACAATAGCTAAACCTGAAGCAAATCCTTGTCCGGCTTCATTTCTTGTAACCGCTCTAAAGACTTCAACACCTAACCCGTCAGCACCAATCATAGAAGCTATAACAACCATAGATAGTGCTAACATAATTGTTTGGTTAACCCCTGCCATAATTGTATTTTTCGCAATCGGAAGTTGAACCTTAAATAATTTTTGTGCAGGAGTTGACCCAAAGGCATCTGCTGCCTCAATAAGTTCTGTTGAAACTTGGCGAATACCAAAATTAGTTAACCTTACAACTGGAGGCATTGCAAATATAACAGATGCAATAATTCCAGGTACCATTCCTATCCCAAAGAAAGAAACAGCTGGTATTAAATAAACAAAAGCAGGCATAGTCTGCATAATGTCTAATATAGGCGTTACTATATCTTGCACCATTCTGCTTTTTGACATCCAAACTCCAAGAGGAATACCAATCAAAATTGATATTGAACTAGATGTCAAAATCAATGAAAGGGTAAGCATGGTTTGTTCCCAATATCCAAGATTTAGGATTAATAGCAACCCCAATAATGCAAATATAGATAAACCCCATTTTTTCTTAGTTATAAATATAGTTAATGCTACGATAATCAGTATAAAAACCACTGGAGGGATAGCTATTAATGCGTCACTTAACCCATTTACAACAGCATTTAGAATATCTTTAATTGGTTCAAAAAACCACTGAGCGTTATCTCTTAACCATGCTACAAGCATGTCAGCCCATTTAACTATTGGTATCGTTGGTATTTGTTTCATCGTTATTCACCTCATTTCCTGCAAGAGCCGCTAATACTGCACCTCGAACTATAATTCCTTTTAATATTTTTTCTTCAACAACAGCTACTGGTACAGGAGAATCGTGTATTATCTCAAACAAATCATTTAATGACAAATCTGGAAGAACTACAGGAACATCCGTAATCATAACATCATAAATATCTTTAGTTCCATTTTTCACTGCTTCAGCTGCCGCATCTGCAGTTACAACTCCTAAGAACTCTTTGTTTTTATTAATAACATAGATACTTGAAATTCCAGCCTGTCTCATACGTTTTAATGCAACTCGTGGACCATGTTTTTCTACATCTATGGTCTCTGGGCGTTTCATAACATGTTGTGCAGAAAAAACCTTGGATCTATCTACATCCTCAACAAACTTTCTAACATATTCATCAGCAGGATTTGTCATAATTTCTTCTGGAGTACCAACCTGCACTATTAATCCATTTTTCATAATTGCTATTCTGTCTCCAATTTTAAGTGCTTCATCTAAGTCATGCGTAATAAATATAATTGTTTTATGCATGGTTGCTTGTAAATCTATAAGCTCATCTTGCATCTCTTTACGGTTTAAAGGATCTAGTGCTGAAAAGGCTTCATCCATTAATAAAATATCTGGATTATTAGCTAGAGCCCTTGCAAGACCTACTCTTTGCTTCATCCCTCCTGATAATTGACTAGGATATTGATCCTCGTATCCTTTAAGCCCTACCAATTGTAATGATTCGAGGGCTTTTTCCTCAATTTCTTTTTTATCCATACCTTGTATTTCTAATCCGAATCCGGCATTCTCCAAAATAGTACGATGGGGAAATAATCCAAATCCTTGAAAAACCATGCTTAGTTTCTTTCTTCTAGTTTCTCTTAATTTATGTTTATCCATTTTCGCCAAATCCTCACCATCCACTAACACACTACCTGCATTTGGCTCGATTAGACGATTAATCAATCTAACAAGGGTGGACTTCCCACTTCCTGACAATCCCATAATGACAAAAATTTCTCCAGAGTGTACTTCAAACGATACCCTATTTACACCTACAGTCATTCCTGTTTCTTTTAAGATATCTGGTTTTGTTTTTCCTTCTTGTAAAAGCTTTATTCCTTGTTTAGGGTTTTTACCAAAAATCTTGGTCAAACCTTTAACTTCAATTTTCAACATTTATTCACCTCTTTGATTATTTAATCTATGTATTATTTGTAAACACATCCCTTTAGATTTAAGCGATATTCTTACATTGTACTAGACCTCGACAGTAAATACAAGTTTTCGACAATCGCATTTCTCCTATTATATTACATATATGCTATTAATAAGGTATTTGCATACTTATTCAACCTCCTGAATTATTAAAAATAATTAACATAAAAAGGTGTTCTTTATAAACACCTTTTTTTGTTGGATCTATTTTGTTATTGTGTTACATTTGTTGTTTTTCTATACAATGTTTTTACATTTAAGTTTTTTAATACTTTTCCATAAGAAGAATGCGGTTAGTGCAGTTGCGATCAAATCTGCACAAGGTTGTGAAAGCCATAATCCATCCAATTTAAAAAATAATGGAAGTATAAGAATAAGTGGAATTAGTACTATGACTTGTCTTAATATGCTTAAAATCATTGAGGTTTTTGCCTCATTTATTGCTTGAAAATAGCTTGCCCCTAAAATTTGAAACCCTAATATAGGTAAAAAGATTAAGTCTATTCTAATTCCACGTGCACCTAGATTTATTAGGTCAGTATTATTACCTACAAATACGCCAATAAGCTGCTTCGCAAATACTTGTACTCCTATAAATCCAATTATAGCAATGCAAGTGCCAAAAGTTATGGCAAGCTTTAAAACCTTTAAAACCCTTGGATACAATTTAGCCCCATAATTATATCCTATTATAGGCTGAATCCCTTGACTTATACCAAATATAGGCATAAAAATAAGCATTGATATACTATTTAATATTCCCATTGCAGCTATTGCAAGATCCCCTCCGTAAGAATAAAGACCTTTATTATATAAAATAATTACAAAACTTGATGCAATTTGCATAGAAAAAGGAGCCATGCCAATAGCAAAAATATCTTTTATAATATGTTTATGCAGCTTTAAATTGGCTTTCTTTATTTTTAGCACGCTTCCACTGCTTTTAGATGTAAAATATTTCAATACTAATATAGTATTAAAAGCTTGAGAAATTATGGTTGCTATTGCAGCACCTTGAATTCCCATATCAAAAACGAATATGAATATTGGATCTAATATAATATTAATAATTGCACCAAATACCATTGTAAGCATTGCCATTTTAGGATTACCCTCTGCTCTAATTATATTATTAATACCAAATCCTATATTTTGAAAAACAGCTCCCATAAGTATGATTTGTATATATGCTTTTGCATAGGGGATACTATTTTCACTTGCTCCAAATAAGATTAGGAGTTTATTTAAAAACAAAACTCCAAGTATACTAATCACTAATGATATTATCGTTATAAGTATAAAGGCATTTCCCAAAATATTATCTGCCGCTTCCTTGTTTTTTTCTCCTAGTTTTATTGATATAACTGCACTAGCACCTATCCCAATAAGCATTCCAAAAGCCATTATAATAACTGATATGGGGAACGTTATAGCAAGTCCTGAAAGTGCATAGGATCCTACCCCTTTAATATGCCCTATATACATTCGATCTACAATGTTATATAACGCATTTACAATCATCCCTGTTATAGCTGGCACCGAAAACTTAACCAGTAGTTTTCCTATACTTTCTGTTCCTAATTCTTTTGTTTGATTCATAAAAACATTCCTCCATACTAAAAATATAAATTTAAAATGTCAGTAAGAAACTTTTACAATTTCCAGTAATTTTATATTATTCTATTTGAGTCACATATGTTTAGATATGCGGCATTAACCATTGATATACCTATTTTCTAGTATAACACATGTTCTACATTTTTTCTTATTCTGCAAGCCTAAATTATTCAATCTACTTCAGGGCTCATTAACAACAAAATATATTGCAGTTTTTATAAATATAGTTTGTAATGTTTATTAGAATACATTTAAATAAACATTAACTTCAAAATTACATTTAATATATTGTCCAAAAATGTGATATAATAATTCTTTATTGTCTTCTCTATATTTAAAAAAATTTGATATGTCTAATTTATTTTAAAATAGAAGACAGAATCATATACGCAAAAATTGTTAGGAGTGACAAAACTATGAAAAATACAATATTAACACCTAGTGGAGTAATAAAATTAGAGGAAGAATTATCCTTTCGCACAGGAGAAAAAAGAAGAGAAATAACAGCCGCAATTAAAGAAGCAAAGGGCCATGGCGATTTAAGTGAGAATGCAGAGTATGATGCAGCTAAAGATGAGGAAGCAACCAATAATGATAGAATAATTGCAGTTCAAGAGTTACTTAGGAACTCTACAGTCGTAGATGATTACAGTAGTGACGACCAATTAGGTCTTGGAGGTCAGGCTGATATTAAATTTCTTGACACAGGTGATATTGAGAACATACACCTGGTATCAACAGTAGAGACCAACCCTGATTTAATGAACATAAGTATTGAATCCCCTCTTGGAATGGCAATATATAAAAAGGCACTTGGAGAAAAGTGCTCTGTTATATCTCCTGAAGGCAATTATGAAGTAAGTATAGAAAAAATTTACGAGTAAAAAAATTTAAGCAGAGATCACTCTCTGCTTAAATTTTTTTTATTAATTCTTGTTTTGTAAATTTAAAATTACCCCTTATCATTGCTTTTATGAATTCACATTTCAAACCCTTATTTCAAGGCACGGCGGAGAAACTTCATACGGATGCACGACACCCTTTACTTATTATCCACCATATTTTTTTCTGCTGCCTCTACCATTCTCTTTACCATTTCTCCGCCGACATTACCTGAATTTTTTATTTTATTTACAATATTACTTGGCACATCGCCCATATCTACATTTCTGCTTTCAATATTATCTACTGCCATATCTTGTGCTACTTCCATCTTAAATTTTTGAAGTTTTCCCGCTGCTTCTGGTACTAATGTTCTTTTAGTCATTTTACTACCTCCATATAATTTTATATTGTAAATACCCAAGATATATTGTAATAATTTTGATCTCAACCTTGTATATCTACAACTAGTATTTTTTAAAACGAACTTTTTATTCATTAATTCATCTTTAAAATTTTTATTTAGGTTTATTAATTTTGATTGTGTTTGAAATAAAATAAAGAAGATAACTTTAATTATCTCCTTTTTCTATTATATTTATTTATAATAGTTATCTATTTTTTTATGCGGCTTATCAACTCTACCATTAATGATTTTTATCAGTAGAAGATGTCTTGAAACTTTTTTCAAGCCTATCCACAACTTTAGTATATTTGTCCTTTTCATTTGCTGGAAATTTAAAAATAAAAGTATTTGTTGAAGCTTTTCCTACTACTTTTTTTTGATATACTATTTCGTCACCTTCAGTATAAGATATTACAAACCAACTACCACCTTTAGCTTTATAATACATATTATTATTTTTAATTGCTTTATTGTATATTGAATCAATAGTATCATTTGGTGCATTATTAGTTCCATATACCTGCAAATAAACCTTTCCATCGTCAGATTTAAATATATTACCATTTGCAGTATCATTAACTACTTTAAGATCATTAGGATACATAATTGAATATGAAAATTTTTCATTACTATAACTTTTATATTCATCTTCTTTAAGTTGATTACCCTGAGACTTTGCCTCTAATATTTTTTTAGTCTCGATTGCTTTTAAATCCGATGTTTTTTTTTCCTCCGCCACTTTTGCATCTTCTATTATTTTATCTGCTACTATTTTTGCATCTGCTATTTTTTTATCCGCTACTATTTTCGCATCTGAAATCCTTTTATCCGCTATTTGCTCTGGTGTTCCTGTTGCAGCTTCTGATGATACTTGTGATGGTGGTGTTGAGACTATTCTGTATATACTTACTACTATAACTAATAGTACTATGAGTGATAAGATTACAAGTGCTTTTACTGACTTTTTCATTTGTTTTTTCTCCTCGCATATGCTTTTATAGTGATAACTTTATAATCATAATTATTTAAAAGTTATTTGTTTTTTTTAATAAAAATGCTAAATACAATTGCTATAATAAACCCAATTAAAAACGACACCCAGATTGGCATAATTTAAACCCTCCTTAACCATCACATTAAAAAGGATACAGACTTCATGTCTATACCCTAATCAATTGTAGTCTCTAAACTTTTAAGCTCAGCTTTTTCTATTTTAGATCACTTATGAAATTTGGAAGATCAAAGCAAGATTTTGCAATCTCCTTTGTTAAATAACGAGTTTCAAGAGGCAATTTATTTACGTCCATGTTACTAGGATCATAAACATCTGAAGCCATTGTAAAACTCCATAATCCACCTGGATAAGTTGGAACAAACGCTATATAGGTTTTTACAATTTTAAAGTTATTCTTTAATATCCTTCTTGTATTCTCAATTATATTACGATGAAGCATTGGAGATTCACTTTGACATACCATTACTCCATCAGTTTTTAATGTTCTTTTTACATTTTTATAAAATTCTTCTCCAAACAAGTCCTTAGCAGGACCCTCAGGATCTGGTGAATCGACCATGACTATATCATACTTAATATCGGTCTTCTTTACGTATTCAACTCCATCTCCGAATTTAAAATTGATTCTTTTATCAAAACCTGCGCCTCCGCTTATTTCCGGAAGAAATTTTATGCTTTCTTTTGTTACTACTTCGTCGAGCTCAACCATGTCAATTGTCTCAAGTCCTTTATACTTTGATAATTCTCGTACCGCTCCACAGTCTCCTCCACCAATTACCAATACGTTTTGTGGGTTTTTATGTGTGATTACTGGAATATGAGTAATCATTTCATTATATATAAAACCATCTGCTGAAGTAGTCTGCATTGACCCATCAAGCACAAGACATGGACCAAATGCCACAGTATCAATCAAAGCTACCTCTTGATAGGGCGATTTGCTATATGAAAAACATTTATTAATTTTGTAAGTAATTTTCAAACTTTTTTTCTCAACTTCAACTTCCTCAAACCACAGTTCATTATCAATTTTTTTAAAATACTTTGGCAATTCATCCATTTTCATAATAATTCCTCCATTATAATAAATTTAAGCTTGTAAAGATGCAACTCTATTATAGTTAATTCAACAATTACAGCTTTAATGTTTTCTTTTGTATCTCCGAAAGCCACCACTTCAAGTATATCATAGATATTCGAAAGTTCAACTTGGATATGCTAATGATAACCCAACACCACAATATCTTATTCTATTTAAATCTCCATCAACCCATAATAGCTAACTGAAAGTTATCCCATGGTCACTCAAGAAAAAAAGCTGAATATTATAATTAGGTTAATAATATTAATATAATGTTATTTTTTTCTAAAATCCTTTTTAAACCATAATTAAGAAAAAAGAATAACAGAAGATAATTATATTGTTTTGCACAAACTAGATGATGTAGATGTTGCTACTGTGGAGACGAAAATAAATAGAAATCATAAACTAAATGATAAAAAATGCAGTGATAACTCAAAAGAAACAAAAGCCACCTGCATAAAGGTGGCTTTTTATACTATAAATATTAATTATTTATATCGCTGAAACATTCTCACATTTCAACAATTGAAGTAGCATCTTCTTTCGATTTTATTAAAATGTTTGAAATTACAAAAGCTAGTAAAGAAGGTACAAGCCATGAGAATCCTGCACTTGCTAGAGGAATAAATTTAATAAATGCGATGTTATTCCCAAATAAACCATTTACTGTATCTAAAATAGTTATTATTAAAGCTGTGTATACAGTTATAGCAACAATCTTATCATTTTTCACTTTATCACCAAGAAAGGTAATAGCTATTAGAATAATTACAATTGGATATAAAATTTGTAAAATTGGAACTGCCAATATAACTATACTATCAACGCCTTTTGTAGCTATTACTCCACTTACTAACGCCATAGAAATAGCATTAGTCGTGTATGATACTTTACCATTTGAGAGTTCAGTAAAGTATTTTGCTCCACTTGAAAGTAATCCTATAGAAGTTGTTAAGCATGCAAGACTCACAGATAAACTAAGAATAACGCTACCAATACTGCCTAAGTCTAGTTTTACAATTTGTGTAACTAGATTAGTTCTAGCTATATCTTCAGAGAACAAAGTAGATGTTTGAGATCCAAGATACATAAGTCCAGAATATACAAAGGCTAAACCCACTACAGCCACCATAGATGCCTTTATAGTCATCTTCATTATATCCTTTGGATTTTCATAACCCTTTGCTCTAACAGCTGAAAGAATTATTGATGCCAATATAACAGAGCCCATACCGTCCATCGTTTGATAACCTTCTAATAAAGATTTTGAAAATGCACCTTGGTAATGTGTATTTACAATTGGTCCAATAGGAAATATTATGCCTTTAAATATAATTATAGCGAGCATTAATAAAAGTGCTGGTGTAAGTATTTTACCTATATTATCAATTATTGAAGAAGGTTTAAGCACGAATGCAAGTGTTATTGCAAAATACAATATAATAGTTATGTTTTGCCCCATAAATGGGAATAAAGGCTGTATTCCAAGTTCGAAAGTCGTTGCGGCTGTTCTTGGAACTGCAAATAAAGGTCCTATAACAAGAATTAAAGCTACACCTGTTATTATTGCAAATTTTGAACCTACTCTATTTGCCATTTTATCGAAAGAACCATTAATTTTAGCACAGGCAATTATTCCAATTAGAGGAAGACCAACTCCTGTAAGGAGGAACCCTATAATAGCTATAATAAACTTGCTTCCTACCGCTTTCCCTAAGTATGGTGGAAAAATTAGGTTTCCTGCACCGAAAAACATTGCAAATAGTGCAAACCCTATAACCAAGGAATGTTTTGTTGAAGTTTTCATTTGTGTATACCTCCAGATGATGAATTTATGTAATTTTAAAAAATAATTAAATCCATACTATTATTTTAAGAATAAGGCTTACCTTATCTTTTTAATTTCTAATTGAGCCATAATGCATGGTAATGCTAGGTTGAACAATAGTTTTCCTATTTTACCGTTTTCAAAATCTGAATTCATGAGAAAATCTCCTTATTAAATTATTTGAATAATAGCATTGTATAACAATGCGTGAATAATAACAACTATGAAAAGTATACCAATGAGCTAACTTCCGTATCACTGCGATGCAATCAATACATTTTTTTGCTGTTGCAATTCCCCTAGGCCATTACCATAACTGCGCATATTTTTTTATTTACAAACAAGCCTTTAAATGCTAAAATTAGTCCATAATTGTTATAAATTGTGAAGTAACAACATTTTTTTACACCTAGTATTAGTTACTGTAAACCTTACAGCATGATAGATTGTAGAATCTAATAAATTAAAAGTAAAAACTTGAAAATTTACATTAGTCAAGTGTATCATTATTTGAATATGTTCTTTTATCATCTAAGGAGAAGTGATTTAATGTATGAGTATTAAAATTAAAATAATTATTAGTTACCTAATATTAATTATACTTACATCAAGTTTTTTAGGTATTTTAATTGGTAAAATATCAAAGGATGCAGTATTTAAAGAAGTTAAAGAAAAAAGTCAAACTGTAACAGAATTAATTAATACTACAATAAGCGTAAGAAATGATTCCATTATAGAAAAGTCTTATAGTAATTTAGATTCTGCTGAGAAGTTATTATATAGTTTTGGTAATATAAATGTAGATAATACCCAAAGTATAAAAGTAGGGGATTATTATTTACCAGTTTTATATGCCGGAACACACAAGCTATCATTAGATACTAAGCTTGTTGATGATATACATAAATCTATAGGTAGCACAGCTTCTATATTTTTATTAAGTAATAATAAATTAATAAGGGTATCTACAACCCGTATTAAAGGCAACCAAAGACTTGAAGGAACATACTACCCTGCTGACTCAGATATTTACAATACAATAATTAATAATCATGAGTATTGGGGCGTAAATTTATCTGAAAATCAAAGTTATTTGTCAAGAATTAAACCATTACTTAATAAAGATAAAAAGGTTGTAGGAGCAATAGCTGTAGGGAATACATTACTTAATGATTATTTAGAAAAAACATTAAATAACTTTAAAATTGGAAAAACAGGTTATGTATACATAATGGATTCTAATGGAAAAGCGATTGTCCATCCTACTGATAAGGGAAAGAATCTAAGCAACTATGAATCAAGTAAAAAAATAATTTCAAAAAGAGATGGATTAATTGAATACACATATAAAGGTGTGCATAAATTAGCTTACTCTATCTATTTCGAACCTTGGGATTGGTATATTGTTACCACAGCTAACTATGATGACTTAGCATCGTCAAGTAAATCAATTTTGAATACCACATTATTAAGTGGGTTATTAATGATTTTATTAGGTGGGATTATAGCTGTGTTTATGGCTAACAATTTGGTTAAACCCATTAATAAATTAAAGTCATATATGGAGATTGCGGGCTCAGGCGATTTAACAGTACATTCGGACATAAAAAACAAAGATGAAATAGGGGTATTATCCGATAGTTTTAATAATATGATAACTGAAAATAAACATTTGATAGAAGAATTAGTACAATATGATAAATTAAAAACTGAATTTATTGCCAATATGTCTCATGAATTAAAGACACCGTTAAATATAATTTTTTCTACAGCACAATTATTTTCTGTATATATAAGCAAAGATGTAAATTCAAATAACATGGATAAGTTAAACGAATATACAAATTATATAAAACAAAATTGTTATAGACTGTTACGACTCGTAAATAATATAATTGATATTAGTAAAATTGATTCTAAATTTATGGAGTTAAATTTAAAGAATCAAAATATAATACAAGTTGTTGAGGAAATAACCCTATCGACTATTCCGTATGTGCAAGGCATGTCAAGAATAATTATTTTTGATACGGATATAGAAGAAAAAATTATGGCTTTTGATGAAGAAAAGATGGAGAGGATTTTACTTAATTTAATTTCTAATGCAACTAAATTTACTAGGCCTGGAGATAAAATCGAAGTTTGCGTTTACGATAAAGATAGTCACGTTATACTTTCTGTAAAGGATAATGGCATAGGAATCCCAGAAGATAAGTTATCACAAATTTTTGAAAGGTTTAAGCAAGTGGATCCTTTACTAAGTAGAGCACATGAAGGTAGTGGTATAGGACTTGCTCTAGTTAAATCTTTAGTTGAAATGCATGGTGGTAAAATTAATGTACAAAGTAAGTATCAAGAAGGTACAGAATTTACAATAAGCTTGCCTGTTAATATAGTTGACGGTAATGATAATCCGAATTCAAAAATAGGTTTAATGAATCAAACAAACAGTGAAAAAATACAAATTGAATTTTCCGATATATATAAATAAAAAAGCTGCATTGAATGCAGCTTTTTTATTATACCCTTTACTTTTTCTTTAATATTTGAATTTGTCCTAAAGATCTTTCCTCCCCATCATTCCCAACTCTAGTCATTATGTATATTTCATAAAAATCTCCGCTTACCTCAATATTATTTCTATCTATATACTCAATAAGACTTTTATAATACTTGCTAGTATCATTATAATCATCATCAAAATTTAATGTTATATATTCCCCCTTTGGCAAAGTTATTAAATTATCATCATTTGTAACACACTCGAAACCATTAATTAGCATATTATTATATATTAGTTCATTATATTTTTTTATATCTTCATATGATACAGCAAAAGCAAGTTCTTTAATTGAACTACTATACTTCTGCTCCATCGATACTAATATTTCACTTAGATTTATTTCAAATTCTTCTGTATATCTCTTTGTATTATTATATTTTTTGAATTTTCTTTCCTTGTTATATTTAATAAAAACATCATTAATCCCTTCTTTTAAAGAATTTTTTATACGCTTCTCAAGAAAACTAATATTATTTTTTACTGCGTTTAAATCTTTTATTTTGGTATCTATCATTTCCTTTTGCTTACTTATTATATTAAGTATGGAATCAAATGAAGTATAATTTTCTATTAATTCCTTTATTTCATCTAAAGATAAGCCCATAGCCTTACATTGTTTTATTGAATTAAGTATTACAAAGTGTTTTGCAGAATAATATCTGTATCTGCTCTTCTCGTCTACATATGAAGGTTTTAGTAATCCAATTTTATCATAATATCGTAATGTCTGAACTGATATATTTTGTAACTTTGACATTTCTCCTATTGAAAAGTTTGTCCCCATATTCTCACCTCATTTGTATTTAATATTTCCAAATAATGATGCTATTTTTTATTTTTAATGCATCTTCAAACTATTATTTTCCTTTAAGTTCCACATTTAAATCGGTTAAAACCGCTTGTGTAGAAGTTTTTATGTTTGCAATTAGTTTTATAGTTATAAATGTTAAACTTTCGGATACCATCGCACTTACCCATATTCCATTTATCCCAAACATACTTCCAAATAAAGTTAAGCATATTGGCAAGAAAATAACTGATCTACATACACAACTTATATTTGCATACTTTGGTTTTTCTATAGCTTGATAATACACAAGGGTATTTAAATTTATTCCTACTACAAAATAGCTAAAACTTGCTATTCGAAGGGCCTTATATGCTAACTGCGCTATGTATGGATCTGTTGTGAATATTCCTATAACCTTCTGTCCAAAGATAAAACTTGTTATAACAAAAAAAGCACTTATTAAAATTGATGCTACGCATGTTATTTTAAAGAATCCTATCAATTTCTCAACATCTTTTCTTCCATAGCTGTAACTTAAAAGTGGTTGTACTCCAAGTGTTATTCCATAAAGAACCATATATATATTTGTAGTTAAATAATTTATTATACTATATGCAGAAATTCCTACCTCACCTACATATTTTGCTAAAGCTATATTATGCAATAACACAATTATTGAATAACTTGCTTGTGCAAAGAATGATGGGAATCCTATAAGTGAAAACTCTTTAATAAGTTCCTTACTAATCTTTACATTCCCAAAAGTTAATTGACCTTCTCCTTTTAAGAAGTGAGGTAATAGCATACATACCGTAACTATTTGACCAAGGCCTGTAGCTATAGCTGCTCCTTTTATTCCAAAACCAAGTTGAAATATAAATATATAATCTAATATTACATTAGTTATTGCACCACTTATTGTAGAAACCATTGCAAGTTTTGGTCTTCCATCGTTCCTAACAAAACTACTAAGAACTATTCCCGTTAAATTAGGAATACAAAACAGTGCATAAAACCTTAAATATTCTACTGATAAACCCTGTAGCCTCTCTGTTGCTCCTAATAACTTTACTATTGGTTCTGTAAATATAACACCAATTACACTTATTACAACACTAATTATTAGCAGAAATTTAAATACTTGTCTAAATATATTTACTGCCTTTTCAGTATTACTTGCTCCAAAATTTTTAGAGACTAGAGCTCCTCCACCTATTGCAAACATAGAAGCTAATCCAAATAACATAACTGTAAATGGTAGCACTATGTTAACTGCTGCTAATGCTGAATCACCAACACCTTGTCCTACGAACATTCCATCAACAACTGTATATAAAGATGAAATAAACATAGCAAGTGCTGATGGAATAGCATATTTCAAAAATCTCTTTGTCATATATATCCACCTTTTTTCATTATTTTCACACTTTCTTATTATAAACTGTATTGTTACTATAGAGTCAACTTCTTTCTAAATAAGCAAAAGTATTACTAAAAAATAGAGCCAACAGATAAATTTTTATCCGCGACTCTATTTTTTATTTTTTTGAATACTACAGAAATAACATTAAAATGTCTAATTTATTATGCTCTATCCCTTTTAGAAAAACGTGTTTAAATAAATTTTTCAGCACTCTTCCAATGTTTTGAAGCTAAATCATACTTTTTAAAGTCTGGTATAGTTCCACCTGTTTCAACTAAAGCTTTTGCTACTTTTTTAAAATCCCTTCTTGTTTCACATTTAAAAGAATTTGATTCCTCTATTGATTCCATTACATCTCCAATTTTTTGCTGAAAGCTATTCATTCTTAAACCTCCTTCTATTTTGATGTGATAGAAAATAACCCTGAATTTTATCTACTGGAGAGTCATTTGATAAACGCTAATGCCTTGATTGTGTAGAACTATCACTTGATTTTATTTTTTCTTCTAAAGTAACATCAGTAATGTCACTAGTCATATTAGATATGTTATACATAATAGACATCTCAGTATTTGAAACGCCACTAATTCCTTTATTAGCATCTAATTGATTAATTGATTTTTTTGCTTTTCCTAGCTTATTTTTATTCATTAGTATCTCCCTTCCAATACTGAAATTAAACTATATATTACACTATATAGTTTAACCATTTTGTTATAAAGTATAACAGGAACTAATGAACTCTATTTTTAAAAGGTTACTAAGTAAGAGTCATATATAAAAATCAGTTATAAGTAAATATGTTTCAGCAATAAGTATAAATAGTTTTTTTACACATACTATATTTATAGTAAAATTGGCGGTGAAGAATAAATGAAAATTTTATTTATGACAGTTACCCTAAGATCATCATGGTCGCATTCATTAAAAGAAAAAAGAATGGTTGTAAAAAGCATAGTTCAAAAACTAAAAAACAAGTTTAATATATCAGTAGCAGAAGTAGCTGAGCAGGATATTCATCAAACAATAGTTATCGGTATCGTAGGAATATGTGGAACTTCATCTCAGCTAGATTCTACAATGGAGCATATTATAACTTTTATAGAATCTAATACTGATGCAGAAATAATTGATATTCAGAAAGAGGATATCCAAGGTATGTAGACTTTCTATTGATGCTATAATTAGCCTTGTTGCAAAAAAACTGCATAACATATTCAATGTGAAGAGTTGTTGAATATGTTATGCAAGTGTTTTTTGTATGTGGGTAAAAATCTTTTCCCTTACATTTCTATATCCTTCCAGTTGACATTAAAACTAGTTTTCCAAAGAATTACATTAAATATCAAAAGCGCGACCGCATAAACACCAATATATATCATATTATTTCTAATAGCTACATGGATTCCAGCAAATACTAAAAGCAGCATAATTGTAATTACTGATGGCTTTATAAGCTTACCACTATCCGATGTAGCAAACTTTACACTAAAGGGCATTGCCTTATTTGATGCTTTAAAATACACCAATAATAATATTAAAAGAACTAGAAACATTACTATTAAGTCTAAAATTATTGACGGTCCTTTAAAAATTGTGAACACTATAGATTCTAATATATAGAGTGGTAGTATTAGTTTGAATATAGTTCCTTTTACTGCCCCTTTTAATATTACTCCTGGATTTTCTATTGGCAATACCTTGTATATAAATGCCCCCTTATAATTATCACTATTATTTATAAACGCTGTACAAAAGCAAAGCAAGAATATAGTTATATACATTAACAAATGAATTTTTCCACCATATCCTGTTTTAATATTAGCCATGAATGATTTATCTTGTCCGTTACCCATAAACATAAATAGCACTGGCATAAACACTGCCATTGCAAGCGTTGGATACACCTTAAGCTTCAAGTTTCTCTCTGTAGATATCATATTTTGAGTAAATTTAAACATACCCTTTTCAATCTTGTCCTTGCAAACAAGTCCTGCTATAAATTCTTTTCTAGTTTCACTTTTGCGGCTTACGGCTCCCCCTCTATCATTTAATTTTTGAAGGTTCTTTTCAAAATAAGGCACTACGCTTTTAATATAAAGCGTCATTAACATAATCGGTCCTGCTATTGCGAGTGCAAATAAAAATATTAGAAAAGGTTGTTTATTCCCATCTATTAGTATACCAAATGGAGATGCAAGCCACATAGATGGAAGTAATGCATGCCACAATTTGGGCATATATTCACTGTTCATATTGGTAGCATCAAAGACTCTTGCAACTAGTTGATATCCAAAAGCAAATACAAACGCTAATAATATTTGAAAATAGTTTATTATATCCTTTAATTTTTCTCCATCAAAAAAATTCAAAACTAAAGTATATAGTAAAGATGTTAAAGCTATAACTAAGAACACTACAAGTATATTGTCTATAAAAAATATCACAGAAAATAAAGCTCCATATTTTACGCTGCCAATAACTAGTGGAATCAAATTTAATGATAGTGATAAACCTATTAAATATATACATATATGAGTAGTCTTTGCTGCATTAAATGTTTTACTATCGATTGGCTTAGGTAGTAATATATTTTTCTCTTTTACATCTAGTAATACTGCTGAAAAATCAGATATCATAAGTGAAATCATCATAAATAGATTTATACCTATTACAACATTCGCAGATTGCATAGATGACATACCACCCGTCATTATTATTAATCCAATAAAAATGCTCATAACTGAATTGAACATCAATAATGATAGATAATTATTCTTGTCCTTACTTTCATCTCTCTTTTTATTATTCCCCATAACAGTACTTACTCTACGACCATCTGTGGTTAATTTTATCTGAAGAATCATTCTCATAGCCTTATAGTTAACGCCTAATTTTTCATATAAAGATTGAAATTTATCCAATATCGCAAGTACGGTGAAATTCTTCATAATTACACCTCGCAAACCAAAGAAACAAATTCTTTAGCAACCTCTGCATGCTCATTAAATCCTGTTAGCTGATTGAATATTTCTTCAAGTGTTCCTTCCTTCTTATTATTCTTAAGCTCTTCAAAACTTCCATCAGCAACTATCTGTCCCTCATTTAAAAGTAATATTCTATCACTTACCTTCTCTACAACATCCATTATATGTGAAGAGTAAAATATGGTTTTTCCGCTCTTTGCAAGACTCTTCATAACCTCTTTAAACACCATTACACTATTAGCATCTAGTCCCCCTAGAGGCTCATCAAAAAATAAAATATCGGGATTATGAATTAAACTACAGATTATAATTAACTTTTGCTTCATACCTTTTGAATATGAGGATATTCTAGAATCTATAGCATCCTCAATTCCAAATAAGCCCATTAGCTTCGTTACTCTCTCGATAAGCTTTTTTTCTTCTAATCCATATATTCCGCCTAAAAAGCTTATATACTCATAAGCAGTCAAGTTTTCATATATATCTGCAAGCTCTGGTACATACCCTATTTTCTTTTTATACTCTATGCTTCCATTACTTATATCTTGTCCTAATATTTCTACTTTTCCCGAGTATCCTTCTAATATCCCAAGCATTATCTTTATAGTTGTACTTTTACCAGCGCCATTAGTCCCTATATATCCGATTATTTGACCTCTAGGAATTTCTAAATTTATTCCGTTAAGCACCTTTTTACTCCCATAGCTCATTTGTAAATCTTTAATTGATATTATACTTTCTAAATTTCCCATCGTACCCTCCCCTTGGATGTATTTTTTATCTGTTTATGTAATTTATTATACTGCTTAATTGGGTAATTTCAACAAGTTTTCACTTGTTACTTGTATGTAAACCTTTTAATTCTTATTTATATAAATCTCTTTAAAATAAGCTTTCCACCTAAAAAAAATAGCACCAGCCTAAGCTGATGCCAACTCTTATAAATAATCTTGATTTCACAAGGTGCTTTCTAATGTTAATGGTTACTCACCTGTTATGTCACTCACCGAACAATTACTACATACTTTTTATTATTACCAGTTAATATATTCCTTAACCTCTGCTTTCTCCCCTAAAGTCACGTCTTTTAAAACCCATTCCTTAAACACTGGATATCCTGTTCTATCAACAATATACCCAATGTGTTCTTTTCCTCCTGGAGCATTTCCATCAATATACTTATCGATATATGAATATGTGTTTTTTATTATTTTGATTATATTTTCCTCATCCACCCAAGTTATAAAATCTTGAGCCAGCCTAGGATTTTTCTTGCCAGTCCTACCCATTATCACAAGTTTATAATATTTCTCATAACTTCTGCTCCAGCAACTAGTCGGGCATTTACCTATGCATTCTCCACATCCAATACACTTGTCTTGGTTGCGTACTACTTTAAAGTTCTCCATTTTAAGTGCACCAGTAACTCTTTTTTTACAGTTAGTTACGCAAGATTTACAACTGATGCATCTATAAGATTCATATTGGGGCTCTGTCATTCCTATGATCCCAAAATCTTGTATTCTAGCCTTTATACAATCATTAGGACAACCTGTTAAAGCTACTTTCACATGATAGTCATTGGGAAATATTTCCTTTTCAATCCTTTTTGCAAAATCTGTAGTATTGTAATTTGCAAAAGGACAGACATTTGCCCCTATACAGGCTGACACATTTCTAGTACCTGCAGACAAGTATCCTGTATTTTCTGAAATCTGATTTATATCAAGGCCTTCTATAACTGATTGAATCATCTTATTAACTTCTGGTATTTTATCTATATCAATATTAGGTATTTCAAAACCCTGTCTTATAGTTATATGAATATTTCCATCTCCGTAAGTTTCTGCTACCCTTTGCAAAACTTCTAAATGTTTGGCTTCTATATGGCCACCAGGCACCCTTATTCTTATAGCTGTTTTACCTCTTTTTTTAGTTATTCTGTATGCATTTTTCTTCATCAACTTGGTATTTATATCCATTAAATTCTCCCCCTTAATCTACTAGATGAACTGCATCTAAATAGTTAAAAACAGGCCCATCTAAACATATATATGTATCATCAATTTTGCAGTGCCCACATTTCCCAACTCCACAACACATTTTTCGCTCATAAGATACCCATATATTTTTTTCTTTTACTCCTTTTTTTATAAATCCAGCTACTGTAAACTTAAGCATCATTGGTGGTCCTACTACAATAACCTGTACTTCATCCATATTCAGAACTTGAATATCTGCAATATATTTTGTTATGAGTCCTACAGTTCCAGTGTAGCCGTCATCAGCACTGTCTACAGTTAACGTTACACTGATACTCTTTTCCCAAACTTTGAAATTTTCTTTAAATAAGATGTCACTAGGCGACTTAAAACCTGCCATTAAATTAAAGCCCGTACATTCCTTTGGATTTTTAGCAAAATAATCTACTATCCCTTTTACTGGTGCCAGTCCAGTTCCCCCAGCAGCTACAATAACTTCTTTATTTTTATAAAGGTTAACATCAAATCCATTACCATAAGGCCCTCTTAAAAACAAGGTTCCTCCTACAAAAAAGCTATGAATTACATCCGTAACAGTGCCGACACGTCTAATTGTAAAATCTACATAACCCTCACCTATCTCACTAACGGATATAGGTGATTCTCCAAATTTCGGTATGGATACTTCAAAAAATTGACCCGGCTTTACAACACCTTCGAACTCCATTCTAAATGTATAATCCGTTTCTGTATGCTTACTTATATTAAGTATCTTAGATTTAAAAGGCATGTATATATTTTTCATTTATTCCACCTCATCCATTGCTTTATTTAATTTGTTTACACAATTTGAAAAAGATATATATTCAGGGCATATATCATCACATCTACCACAACCTATACACATATGATATCCGGCTCTCTTTTTAAAATCATATACCTTGTGCATAATTTTGAATCTCATTCTGTCTTTTTTATCCTGTCTAAATCCATGTCCGCCTGCCATATCACTGTATCCGTCTACATGACAAGATGCCCAAACACGCCTTCTTTCTCCCACGTTTTTATTTTCTTTATAGAAAATGTCCTGCGTAGTAAAACAAGAACAAGTACCGCAGACAAAATTACACCTGCCACAAGCAATGCATCTTGAAGAATATTCATCCCACATCTTTGATTTAAAAATTCTTTGATCTAAGTTTTCAGGTATATTAACCTTTACTTCATTAGTCAAAACAAATTCAGGCTCTACCACGACGTTACTAGGTTTATCTATGTTAAAGTACTTCATCAGTTCCTCGGATTTACAATTCACAAAGACCTCATCATCTTGAATTTTAGTGTACATATCATAATCTTCTATCATATTCGATCCCATACTTGCGCAAAAACAATTTTCAAAACTTTCACTACAACCCATAAGTACAAATTTAATTTTATCTCTTAAAACCTTATAATAATAATCTTCATTTCCATTTTTAAGGTAAATTTCATCTAATCTCTTTATAGCATGAATATCACAACTTCTTAAGAATATTAATATTTTCTTCTCATCGCATTTTGGCTCTACGCAATCATTTTCAGTAAAGTAAAATAATGTTTGAGTAATTGGCAATGTTATTTCTTTAGGAGAAAAACTAGATTTTAAATCAAACTCTACTTCCCTTATACTCTTTATTTCCCTATACCTAACAGTATCTGTGTCCGCAAAAGTTCCTTTTCCCTTGAGCACTACTGGTGCATACACCTTATATTCATGTCGCAATGTTTCAAGATACTCATCAAACTTCTCTATTTTCAACTTAAAGCCCATAAATGCACACCTTCCATTATAATAAATTTTACCTATTCGCTAAATATTGTTAATTAATTAACTTCATTAGTTAGTTCCTATAAAAATTAAATTTATAACTAACTATGCATATTGTATTTTAAATCATAAAAAAAGTATGTGATTTTCATCACACACCTTTAAAGTATTTGCTTAACTTTTCTCTATTAACTATGAATTTTCTATATTTTATTCTAACCATATCCATGTTTTCAAGCTCTTTTACTGCCCTTGAAATAGTTTCGCGAGAGCTACCTAACATATCTGCTAAATAAGTTATGTTTATTTTAATATCTATTAAAACGCCATCTTCTGTTTCTACACCATAATCTTTAGATAGCTTCCAAAGCTTTGCGGCTACCCTTTTGTCCATTTTAGTAGGAACTGTGTTCTTAATTTGTCTATACACTCTTCTTATTTTTTTACTCATAGAGTTTAATATAATCTCTGTAATCTTAAAATCCTGTTTCATAATATTTAATAAGTCTACTTTTGATATACTTATAATTTCACTATCTTCAAACCCTTCACAATTAATAGATGTCGTAAAATTGTCAAAATTGACCTCGTTTATAATCTCACCTTTGTTTAGGATATAGATAACCCTCTTTTGACCCTTTTCCGATACTCTGTACATAGTTACCTTTCCCTCTAGCACTATATATATATTATTTGTGATTTCTCTTTCAGCAAATAACATTTGTGATTTTTTCAATTTTTTTACTACAACACTCTCTCTTATTAAATCCAAAGTTTTATCCTCAACACATTTAAATAAAGGAAGGTCTTTTAATTGCCTAAGCGATATTTGTGTCATATTAACTTCTCCTTATGATTTCATTTTATAATCTCATTATAATAAAAATACTAATATTCTTATTATATAGCAATAAATTTTAAAATAAAACAAAAAAAGAAATTATACATTACTTACCTTTATTAATCCTAGCTTTAATAATATATATTTTTATTGTTTTATTTCTCTTTTGCTACGTACCAATATGCTGCTCCAATAAATACAGCTCCACCTACAAAGTTTCCTAGGGTAACCCAAATTAAGTTGTGCGCTAATCCTCCTATAGAAATCGCTGCGGTGTGAGGAATCATTAGTGCCGTTGTAAGCAAAGTCATATTCGCAACACTATGTTCGAACCCTATAGTTATAAATGCAAATAGGCACCAAAAAATCATTATAAGTTTAGCCGTTTCTTCCTTTAATTTAATAGCACACCATACGGCTAAACAGACTAACATATTACAAAGTAACCCTTTTAAAAATAATTCTATGCTTGGCGTTGCCATTTTCCCTTGTGATGTTTTTAAAATAAAAGTTGCTGTGCTACCCTTTGCAAGCCCAGAACCTACAAATATTGCTGCTAGCACTGCTGACCCTATAAAGTTTCCTATAAAACTGTATATCCAAATATTTATTGAATCAAGTAAAGGAACTTTCTTTTCTAGAGACCCTATGGTCATAATCATGTTATTTCCTGTAAAAAGTTCGGAGCCCGCCATTATTACAAGACTTAAGGCAATCCCAAAGGAAGCTCCCATAATAGTTTTCGTTGCCGGTGACTCAGCCGCTGCAAATGATCCTCCAATAGTAAATATCAATAAAATTCCAAATCCCACATAAGCACCAGCTAGGGCCGCTGCAGTGAGGTACCTCATTTTACTTTTCTTTAAAAGTTCAGATTTTTTTACCGCCGATATTGAAACTTTGTTAATTTCTTCACTAAACAAGACATACCACTTCCTTCTATAAAAGATACCCACATTATATCATTACAGAAAAAGAAAATATGTGACTAATATCACATATTTTCTAAAATTATTTTTTACCAACAATCTAACTTCCAGGACGTTAGTTATTAATAAAAAAGAGCACTTAAGGTAATCAATCCTTATGTGCTCTCATTTTAATATAAGATTATTTTTTAGGTCCTTTTTCTAATATTTTTATTCCAAAATCAGGAAAATCAGTAAATAAACCATCTACATCAGCTTCAAAGTAGAATTTTTGCATTAACTCTTCTACACTAGTTACATATTTAGGGATTTCATCTTTTCTAAATGTATATGGATGAACAACAAGATTATGTTTATGTGCATCTTTTACTAAATTAGGATTAATAACTGGTTCTTTATCGTTCTTCCCATTTTCATCTATTATTTGTTGGTACCAAGGTCCAATACCATTTGCATATTCAGCTACTTTTGCTAGTCCTTCATCCGACATCATTTTTTTATAATTTGCCCCTGGACAATCTGCTTCTTCACCAATTAGCTGGACCATTTTCATTTTTGCGCCCATTTCTGTCCTAACTTTTCTTAAGTAAGTTGGATCAAAACATTGTAAATAAATTTTTGATTCAGGCGTATCATATCCATATTTTCTAAGAACTTTTAATACCACAGATCCAATATCTTGTCCATTATCTGTATGAAATTTAGGCTCTTTTAATTCAGGGTAAATTCCTTTTTCTTGACCTGTACTTTTATTCAGCCCTTGTACAAGTTGTATCATTTCTTCTAATGTTGGAACTTCAAAATGAGCACTATTTAAAGGAAATCTATCAGGGAAAACAGGATCCTTAGACCCTTCTTTTGTACGTTCGTGCACGTTAAGTGTTTTAATTTCTCCTAGCGTGAAATCAATTACATAGTAATGTCCATCGCTTCGTTTTCTATTTGGGTAACGCTTTGCTACATCTGTTGTCGTATCTAACATATTATCATGCATTATTACTGGAACACCATCTTTAGATAAACAAACATCACTCTCTATGTAATCTGCCCCTAGTCCATAAGCTAAAGCATAGGACTCTAAAGTATGTTCAGGTAAATATCCAGAAGCACCCCTATGTCCAATCACTATTTTATTGCTTTTATTTTTTGTTGAAACAGTTGTGGTATTACTTGCTACTGGAGGAGACTGTTTAGACTTCTGTCTACATCCTGCGAATAATCCTGCTGTTATGGTAAGTGTACATGCTAGAGCAATTAGTTTTTTTTCGTTCTTCATGTTATATCCCCCTTGTATAATCTAGTTATACGTTTTCAAATCTTGTAGATGTGATAACGTTTTCTGTTAGCTACCAAATTGATTATAACTAAACTAAACGAAGAATTCAAGAAAAAAACAGAAAATTTTCTAGCATTTTCATATTTTATCACTAACTTTAAATTAACAGCGTATTTTACATAAATGTAAAAACAAGTTACCCGACGAATATTTATGAGGGAAGAACAACTGAATTCGCTACATCATCCATTATTTTGCTTTGCATTAATTTGGTTATTATGGTAATATAACATTAAATAATTAAGGGCGGAGAAAAGAGAGCCTTAATGTATGGGTATTTCATACCTATTAATTAAGGTTCTCTTTTTATTCGCATTTAGGAGGTAAGATAATGTTTGACGTAACTATTATTGGCGCTGGTATTGTTGGATGCTCAGTATCAAGAGAACTATCTAAATATAATTTAAAAACATGTGTTATTGAAAAATCTAGTGATGTTGCTTCTGGTACAACAAAAGCAAATAGTGCAATAGTACATGCAGGGTATGATGCTAATCCAAGTACTATTAAGGGAAAATTAAACGCAAAAGGTAATGAAATGTATACAAAGCTTGCAAAGGAATTAGATTTCCCATTTAAGAGGAATGGATCATTGGTTCTGTGCTTCGACGAGAAACACATGAATGATCTTAAAGAATTACTAGAACAAGGCGAAAAAAATGGAGTACCTAATTTAGCTATTCTTGATGGAGATCAAGTTAGAGAAATGGAACCTAATGTAACATTGAGCTGTGTCGGTGCCTTATATGCTCCAACAGGAGGAATTGTTTGCCCATATGAAATGACTATTGCTATGGCTGAAAACGCATACACCAATGGCGTGGAATTTGAATTTGGAACTGAGGTCCTTAATATAGAAAAAAAACAAAGTTGTTACGTTATAAAAACTAATAAAGGCGACATTGAAACAAAAGTAGTAATAAATGCAGCCGGTTTATTTTCGGATGAAATTAATAATATGGTAAGCAATAATAAATTTAAAATACTTCCCAAGCTAGGAGAATATGTCTTATTTGATAAAGCTTGCGGAGATTTAGTTACAAAAACTATTTTTCAACTTCCAACTAAACTTGGAAAAGGAGTTTTAGTTACCCCTACTGTTGATGGTAACCTTCTAATTGGACCTAATGCTGTAGATCAAGATAACAAAGCTGATCTTAGTACAACTCGCGAAGGCATCGATGATATCGTTTTAAATGCTCAATTAAGTATCCAAATGCCACTTCCTATGAATATGGTTATAACTTCTTTTGCAGGGAATAGATCAAAATGCGAGGGAAATGATTTTATAATTGGGGAAGCAGAAGACGCTAAGAACTTTATTAATGTAGCAGCAATTGATTCTCCAGGTTTAACTAGTGCTCCAAGTATTGCTGCAATGGTAGCTGATATAGTAACAGAAAAATTAGCACCGCAGGAAAATGTAAAATTCAACCCTATACGAAAAGGTACAAGAAAATTTAGAGAAATGTCAAACGATGAGCGAAAAAAAATAATCAAGGAAATACCTGAATATGGAACAATTGTTTGTAGGTGTGAAACTGTAACAGAAGGTGAAATTATAGACTCTATAAGAAGACCTCTTGGAGCAAAAACACTTGATGGAGTTAAAAGAAGGACAAGAGCTGGAATGGGGAG
Organism: Clostridium sp. CM036; assembly: GCF_055081135.1. Classification (NCBI taxonomy): domain Bacteria; kingdom Bacillati; phylum Bacillota; class Clostridia; order Eubacteriales; family Clostridiaceae; genus Clostridium; species Clostridium sp. CM036. The sequence continues at coordinate 1,168,121 of NZ_CM143652.1, forward strand.
ATGCCAATCGGGCTTTTGTGCAACAAAAGTTGTAGATATTCTTTCAAGAGAACTTAATATACCACGATGCGCCATCACAAAATCAGGCGAAAATTCTATACTGCTCACTGGCAAAAATAAACAATCTTTATAAATTGGAGGAATATATATGCAAGAATATGATTTAATCATAATTGGTGGAGGTCCAGCAGGCCTTGCAGCTGCAGTTTCTGCAAAGGATCAAGGGATAAACAGCATTTTAATTATAGAAAGAGATAATCAATTAGGTGGTATTCTCAATCAATGTATTCATAATGGTTTTGGTCTTCACACCTTTAAAGAAGAACTTACTGGTCCTGAGTATTCACAACGGTTTATTGACAAGGTTATTGCACTTAATATCGAGTATAAACTAAATACCATGGTTCTAGATGTAAATGATAGTAAACAAGTTACTGCTGTAAATACAGAAGATGGTATATTGGAGCTCCAGGCAAAAGCAGTTATACTTGCAATGGGATGCAGAGAAAGACCAAGAGGAGCTTTAAACATACCAGGTGCAAGATGCGCAGGTATTTATACAGCTGGAACAGCTCAAAAATATGTTAATGTTGAGGGTCTAATGCCAGGAAAAGAAGTAGTAATACTTGGTTCTGGAGATATCGGACTTATAATGGCAAGACGAATGACCCTCGAAGGTGCAAATGTAAAGGCTTGTGTAGAACTAATGCCTCATTCAAGTGGACTTAAGAGAAATATTGTACAATGCTTAGACGATTTTAATATTCCTTTAAAATTAAGTCACACTATAACAAATATACATGGGCATGATAGACTTTGCGGAGTTACTATAGCTCAAGTTGATGACCATAGAAAACCAATTAAGGGAACTGAGGAATACATTGCTTGTGATACATTACTTTTATCTGTTGGCCTTCTACCCGAAAATGAACTTTCTAGAAAAGCTAATGTTAAACTTTCCAGAGTTACTGGGGGTCCTGAGGTAGATGAAAGCATGCAGACGAGCATTTCTGGAATATTTACCTGTGGCAATGTGCTTCACGTTCATGATTTAGTAGATAATGTAACCACTGAAAGCTACACTGCTGGTAGAAATGCTTCTGATTATATAAAAGGAATTTACCATGCCGGAAAGAGTATTGAGATCTTCGCGACAGACGGAGTTAGGTATACAGTACCAAGTACTATCAATCCTGAAAATATCGATAACATAATAGATGTTAGATTTAGGGTTGGTGAGGTACATAAATCTGCTTATATATCTGTTTATTTTGATGATGTGCGCGAAATGCATTTAAAGAAAAAGATTCTTACACCAGGCGAAATGGAAAGCGTTAAATTAACTAAAGCAGTTTTTGATAAATATAGTAACTGTAAAAAGATTACCATAAAGGTAGAAAAGGAGTAGTTAACTATGAGTACAAGGGAATTAACATGCATAGGCTGTCCAATAGGTTGTGCTCTTGTGGTAGCGCTTGAGGGCAAAGAAGTTATTAGCGTTAAAGGAAATACCTGTAAGATTGGAGAAACCTACGGCAAGAAAGAATGCACTAATCCAACAAGAGTCGTTACATCCTCTGTTTTAGTTTCAGGTGGGGAAAATGAGATACTTCCTGTTAAAACTGAGAGAGATATTCCAAAGGATCTGATTTATGACTGCGTAAGAGCATTAAAAAATGTTATAGTAAAAGCTCCTATTTCTATAGGTGATGTGGTTCTAGAAAACGTACTTGACACAGGCGTAAATATTATAGCAACTAAGGATATTGGAGCTGCATAGTGGTATTAACTCAAGGCAGTTAGATGGAGGAAATTCACGGTATTAATAAATGTAATACCGTGTTTCTATAAAATTCAAGTAACAGATTACTAATAAAATTAAAAACGAAAGGATGATGAAAACGTGTGGAATTTATTTAATTTTTTAAAACCTGCTGCACCTATCGAGAGATTACCAAAAGAAAAAATTGACCCAGCTTACAAAAAATATCGTTTACAAGTATTTATAAGTATATATATTGGTTATATGGGTTATTACTTTGTTAGAAGTAACTTTTCATTAGCTAAGATGTATCTCATTCAAGAGGGCTTTACAAAAACACAACTTGGTTTTGTTGCATCTGCGCTAGGAATGGCTTATGGTGTCAGTAAATTTGTTATGGGTAACGTATCAGATCGATCCAATGCGAGGTATTTTTTAGGTATTGGTTTAATTTTGTCTGGTATTACAAATTTATTTTTCCCAATTACCTCAAGTCTTACAATAATGTTTATGTTGATGCTTGTGAATGGTTGGGTTCAAGGTATGGGTTGGCCACCATGTGGAAGAATCATGACCCACTGGTTTTCTGATAAAGAACGTGGCGTTAAAATGTCTATTTGGAATACCGCACATAATGTTGGTGGTGGATTTATAGCTACCATTGCTCTTATTGGTGTTCATATGTTCGGAGGCTGGAAAGGAATTTTCTATTTGCCAGGTATTATTGCAATCGTAATTGGAACTTTGTATATGGTTTTTGCAAAAGATACACCTCAATCTGTAGGACTTCCTCCTATAGAAGAATATAAAAATGATTACCCTGCTGTAAAAGTAGAAAATAGAGAAAAAGAAATGACTGGAAAAGAAATACTATTTAAATATGTACTCAATAATAAATATATATGGTTTATTGCTCTTGCAAATGTGTTTGTATATTTAGTACGATATGGTGTCATTAATTGGGCTCCATTATACTTACAAGAAGTAAAGGGTTTTAATATTAAAGAATCAGCGCTTGCATTTTCTTTATTTGAATATGCCGCAATTCCTGGCACTATACTCATCGGATGGATCAGTGATAAAATATTCCATGGTCGTCGTGCACCAGTAGGCGTAGCTTGCATGGTAGGTGTTACGGTTGGTGTGTTCGTTTATTGGCAATCTTCAAGTATTTTAGCAATAAATATTACCTTAGCTTTAATAGGTGCCTTAATATATGGACCGGTTATGCTTATTGGAGTAAGTGCCTTAGATCTAGTTCCTAAAAAAGCCGCTGGAACTGCTGCTGGATTTACAGGACTCTTTGGATATCTTGGTGGGCAAGTTGCAGCTGAAATTTTACTAGGAATGATTGTAGATAAATACAACTGGGATGGGGGATTCATGCTTCTTATGATTTCTGCTGTACTTGCTATTGTATTTCTATCTCTTACTTGGAACGTACATGATAGGTCAAAACCAGAATCTGAAGATATTACGGCGGTTTAAAATTAATATTGCTTGGCTATAAACATTTGAGCAATAGCAAATAAAATTAAATCTTACATAAAAAAACTATTGATTTAATTTATTTCTTGTATTATGCAATTAAGACTGCATTTGATTAAACTGACATCAGTTAAATTAAATGCAGTCTTTTGTTATGTAATCTTGCATTAACAAAATGCGAATACCATACTCATGTCGAAATAGGCAATTTTCCATAAGGGTATGAAAGTAAAATTTATTTAATAAAAGACGAAAAGTTATTATCTCTATAGATAATAACTTTTCTTATAATAATGTGGAGGACTAAATGAGGAACAAATATCCTTAAGGATGTAGATATGTTCTTTATAATTATATTAACAGTCACTGCTATTTTATGCATAAAAATATCTAAAATTAAATATATTTAATTTAAAGTTATTATGTTTTCAGCATTCGGCTAATTTCAATACAAAATCTGAGTTCAGAACTTCTTTTTATATTGTAAATATAAGAATTAACACTATTTATATTGAGGCTCTTGTTTTTGAATATATTTCTGTCTTCCCTTTAAAATGTCCATTGCAGAATCAAGTTGCTCTGCGATTTGTGTAAAATCATTTTTTGCTTGTTGATCCTCTGTTTCTAGAGAAAAAGTCTTCATTGTAGCAGAAGCGCTTTGCATTCCTGCAATTGCTTGTTGCATTTGAGTTCCTACAGTCATAGTTTTCACCTCCCTTCAAATATGTATTTAACCTTTGGGTTTAAATAGTATAGCGCCAATAAATCCAAAAACTATCGCAGCAGAAATCCCCGAACTTCCTGTCTTGAAAATGCCAGTAAATATCCCTATAAATCCTGTTTTTTCAGCATCAATTAGAGCCCCTGTTACTAGAGTATTTCCAAAGCTGCTTATAGGTACAAATGCCCCTGCACCGGCAAGTTTTACTAAAGGATCATATAAACCTAGTCCTCCTAAAATTGCTCCAATTACAACTAGTGTACACGTAGTATGTGCAGGCGTAATCTTTAAAATATCCATTATAAGTTGGCCAATAACGCAAATTAGACCGCCTATTACAAATGCATAAATAAATTTTTCCATAAATAAACTCACACCTCTTTTTTACATTTCAATAGAAACTGCATGAGCAATGCAAGGTATGCTTTCCTTTTGTTGATAGGATATTGGAGACATTAGAGCACCAGTTGCAACTATTAATATTCTCTTTAATTCCCCTCTTCGCATACGGTTAAGAAAATGCCCATAAGTTACAGTAGCAGAACAGCCACAGCCACTACCTCCAGAAAAAACTGGTTGGTCCTTTTTATATATTAAAAGTCCACAGTCTGTAAATATATCTGATGGCATTTCTATACCATGGCTTTTTAATAAACTAATAGCGAGTTTATGCCCTACCTTGCCTAAATCACCAGTAGCAATAAGGTCATAATAGGAGGCATCAACATTTAAATCTCTAAAGTGTGCTTCAATTGTATCTACAGCCGCGGGTGCCATAGCTGCCCCCATGTTAAATGGATCTGAAATTCCCATATCTATTACTCTTCCTATTGTAGTCGAAGTAATCTTAGGTCCAAATCCTTCTTTGCCAAGCACCGCAGCTCCAGCCCCCGTTACTGTCCATTGAGCAGTAGGTGGTTTTTGTCCACCATACTCTGTAGGATATCTATATTGTTTTTCTGCAGCCGCATTATGGCTACTTGCAGATGCTATAACATATTTAGCTGACTTACTTTCTATCAATTGAGCGGCCATGGCTAACCCTTCCATGGAACTAGAACAAGCGCCAAAAATTCCTAAAAAAGGTATCCCTAATGTTCGCGCAGTAAAACTACTGGAAGTAATCTGATTCATCAAGTCTCCACTTATAAAAAAATTTATATCTTCTTTTTTTATACTTGATTTCTTTATCGCTCTTTCACAAGCATGTTCAAGAAGAACTCTTTCCGCCTTTTCATAACTATCCTGTCCAATCCATAAATCTTCATGAATTATATCAAAGTCATCAGCTAAGGCCCCATTACCTTCAAAAGGACCACCAACTGCCGCAGAACCTAATATTGTAGGTTTAGAATTGAAAATCCATGATTGATGTCCTTTAAGCATCTACATCACTCCCAACCATTTTATTGTGATTTTTATCGTAGCAACCACAAAAGCAGAAAAAACTCCATAAACAATGATTGCTCCAGCAAGCCTAAACATATTTCCAGCGACTCCAAGTACATATCCTTCGCTTCTATGCTCAATTGCAGCAGAAGCTATCGAATTAGCAAAACCTGTAATTGGAACAGCAGATCCAGCTCCAGCCCATTGGCCAATGCGGTCGTAAATCCCAAGTCCAGTAAGTAACGCTGAAACAAAGATTAAAACTACTGAAGTCGGACTAACTGCTGTTTTTTCATTAAAATTAAAGTAGGTGATAAAGAACACCTGTAAGCATTGACCAATGGTGCATATGATACCACCTACAAGGAATGCTTTAATACAATTTTTAAAAATAGGTCTTTTAGGTTCTATGCTTTTCACCACTTCACCATATTGCAGTTGAGTTGGCGTTAGTTTTTTCTTTTTCATATTAGACATTATTTCACCCTCTAACGTAATAAATATGGTTTTATTTTTTTCATAACCTTTTCTAGATTTTCAGCATTTTTTAAGTACATAGATTTTGCTTCTTCAGTTTCTGTTTCTAAAGCAAAGGACATAAGGTCCGCCTGACTTTTTTGAATACTGGCATATAGCATTTCTTTAATTTGTGATTTTGGGACTTGAATCAAATCATCAAAAAGATCCAGATATAAATCTCCAGAAGAATCTACTTGACCAATAAAAACATTCTCAATTGCTACTCCTTTGTTTTCTAACTCAGTCTTAAGCCACCCTTTACTCAATCCAATATTGGTAAGACCTTCATTTAACATATTCCCGTCTAAAATAACTGTTTGTGATTCAGCCTTAGACGCAACTTTTATTCCTAAATCATATGAAGTAACAGGCTTTTTATCAGCTTTTAAACTAACATTGATATCTCCTGTTGTTTCCATAACGGCAAATTCAACATCGGCTAAATCAAATGCTTTTTTTGAACGTAATTCTTGTAGAAACTCTTGCCCAGTCATCCTTTCTTTAGCTAGATTATCTTCCATAATTTTACCATTTTTAATTAATACCCTTTCTTTTCCATTTATTACATTGTAAATCCATTTACTTTTCATGGAGGAATAATCTAAGATAATAGGCATCAGTACCCAAACAGCTAGTGCAGTTAGTCCAAAATAAATATTCGTAATTATACCCAATGAAATTAAAGCAACTATAAGAGCAATAATTACATAAGAAATAAACTCAAAAGGCGTAACCTTAAATAAGTTTCTTTTTTTCATAAATCTTGTTAAAACCAGTGTTAAAAAATATAAAATTATCGTGTTGAATAATATTGTTAACCAATTACTCATCATTTCACCTCACTTAGTCACCTTTGTATTGAGGCTCCTGAAACTCTATAGAGCCTACTCTTTTTTCCAAATCTATTTTAATTTTACCTATCTCTTCAAATGCCTCAGTATAAATAGCCCTAGCTTCTTTATTTCGTTCTTGCAATGAATATAATCTTAAAGTAGCTTCAGAACCTTTTAAAGTGGCTAATGTTTGCTTTACCTTAGAGCCAACAGTCATATGGACCTCCTTAATGCTTATCGATTCTTTTTCTCACGCAGTATAACTAACATGCTTTTATTAAAGTTCTATCTTTTTTATTATTCATATATCTTCTCCTATCTTCAATATTTTACTCATTAAACTTTAAATAGTTATTTATTATTACTTAGTTTTATTGAATTGACTATCTTTATGTTATTATGGCCAAAGTTTTCTTTGAAAGATGAAAACAATTGGTATTTGAGATAGTAGAAGAGACAAGGTGGAAACAACATGATTTTAAAAATTTTAAAACACCATAACTGCAATAGTAGAAATTACAAGTGAAAAAGAAGTTAAAAATGAATTGAACAAGTATATTATGTCTCTAAAATATTCAAATAATATTATAGAAGATATTATATATATATAGATAATATTATTGTTAAAGCTATAATCTACAATAAATTATGTGAAGCGAATAGATTAAATATAAAATTCTTATTTAATGTGGCCAATAATACACTAGAAAATAGTCTAAATGATTATGAAATTTCAGATATGCTAAATAATCTATTGGACAATGCTTTTCAAGCTGTCATAAATAGTACTAAGGATAAGGTCTTTATATTAAATATATGTGAAGAAGAAAACTCTAATATTGTAGAAGTTAAAAATAGCGGAATAACAGTAAAGTTTGATAATATAGAACAAATATTTGAAAGAGGTCTTTCTACTAAAGAAGGGGTTAATAGAGTCTATGGACTTTACAATATAAAAGAAATAGCTGAAAGAAAAGGCAGTGATGTTCAGCTATTCTTTGAAGGTAATTATACTGTTTTTAAAATATTGTTCAAACAAATTATTAGGGGGGAGTAAGTTTTCAAAAAAAATCAAAGCAAGTAGCTGAGTTATGTAGAGTCATAGAAGTTAATTTTGTTACATATCTTCTATGGAAATAGCTCTGACTGGTGAACCATCAGCATTTTTATTTTTAAGTGGCATAATACTTAAGATAAAATACTCACTGCTGATGGAATCTAAATTCACTAGGTTCTCAATAATTATAATGTTCTTTGGCATTAATATTTTATGAACTGCAAATGTGGTTGAGTTTATATCATCAATTGAAATTGCATCAATACCAATACCCTTTAAATTAAATTTTGACAACCAATTGGCTGATTCTTCACTTAAAGAAGGAAAATCCTCAAAGTATTTTTTATCACCCCAGTATTTACTCCATCCTGTTTTTATTATAATGAACTCAACATTTTTTATCTTTTCCTCATAGGACCTTAGGCTATCAACATCTATTAGTTTCATATTTTTATTTGAAAAATCAAGAATAGTAGCATTTCCAATAAAATGTTCTATATCTAAATCATTTAAATAAGGACCATCACTGAGCATATGTGCAGGTGCATCTATATGTGTGCCTGTATGTGAGTGCATAGTGATTTTAGCCTCTTGAAAACCATCCTTTTCCAAAGTATTTGACTTTTCAAAAATCGGTTTCTCAGTTCCTGGAAAAACTGGCATGTCGGAACAAATAATATGTGTTAGATCAGTGACTTTCATAATAGCCCTCCCATAATATCTATGTCGTTAAATCAGCTTCGAAGCTGTTAAACCCTTTTAACCACAGCTTTTCTAACAAGCAAATAAACAAAAACCATTGTTATTATAAATAAACATATGAATGTTAATACAGCCATATAAGAGTTTCTCGTGCTTATCCCAAGTATCTTATCAATAAAAATCATTTCCTTTTCTCCAAGGTTAGGATTATTGCATGAAGCTCTTCCATATATAGTAATAGGTATTAAAGAAACTAAAATTTTCATTATTTTATTACACTTATAATATATCATAGTTATTAATAATCCTATTGCAAACGCTACAATGTAACCAGCAAATAAAAATATAACTGTCCCAAATAGTGTTTGCATGCTATTGCTTTGTATCCATACTGTGCCTACACTATAAGACTCGTTATAGACCATATCATACATTGTTGGACTTACCATAAATATATTATACACTCTATTTATTATGACATCCAATATTGACATAGCGAGTCCTATTGATAAAATAGCTACTGCTGCAGCTTTAAAATAATCTACCCTAGTAATATTATTAGCTTGGGCAAAATGAAAATTTTCTTTAAAAAAGTTTAACCCTATCACAAATAAAAATACTACAGATGAAAATTCTAATCCTTTTGTATAACCACTTCCTCCATTTGAAAATTTGTTTGTCATTTCTATACATGTTAATGCACCTATGAAAATAGTGTAATAAATTATTATTGGTTTTAGGCTGCTTTTAATATTGTATTTAGCAAGTTTAAAGCTTGTCATTATTTTACCCTCCCGTCAGTAGTCAAATGAATAAATAGTTTCTGTAGTTCAACCTTTGAAACTTCTAAATCTAGTTTTTTCTGTTGCCTTTTTTCATCATCTGCATTTTTTCCTATTATAATAGCTGATTTAAAAGATGCTATTCCATCTACACTTACACAATTTTTATCTTCAATATAAGCATCTATATTTTTATTTAATCCAGAAACGCAGTAGCACCCTTTTAATAGTTCTTCTACACTTTCGTCCTTAATTAATTTCCCATCTTTAATAATAACTACCCGCTCTATTAGTTGTGCAACTTCTTCTATAATATGAGTAGATAATATAATAGTCTTAGGATTTTCTATATAACTTTCCATAAGTTCTTTATAAAACAGCTCTCTATGATTAGCATCTAATCCTAAAACTGGCTCATCGAATATTAATATTTCGGCACCTGATGCCATGGTATTTATAATTTTACATATGGAGGAATATCCAGTTGAAAGTTCCTTAATCCTTTTATTTATATTTAGTTCAAACTTTTTACAAAGCTCTAATGCATAAGACCTATCAAAGTTTGGATAAAATTCTTTAGTCCAATTAAATAGCTCTTTTACTTTCATAGACTGTGGATATAAGTTTTGCTCTGTCATAAAATGAATTTTCCCTAGACCATTTCCATCCGAGGGCGAGCTATTATTATCTATAGAAATAGTCCCCTCATTCAAGAAAATTCTTTTGTTTATAACGTTTAAAAGAGTTGTCTTACCTGCACCATTTCTTCCTAATAATCCATAAATTTTATTTTCTTCTAATGTTAATGTAATATTATCTAATGCAAAGGTATCCCCATATTTCTTACTTGCATTTAAAACCTTTATTGTGCCCATATTAAATCCCCCCATCAATCATTTTAATAATATCAGTACTTGAAATATCTAATTTTTTAGCTTCCTCTATTAAGACTAATATATAGCTTTCATAAAAATTTTCTTTTCTTTTTTTCATTAACTTTTCTTTACTTCCAGTTACAACAAACATACCAACGCCCCTTTTTTTATATATAATGCCTTCATCTACAAGTAGATTAAATCCTTTTGCTACTGTAGCTGGATTTATTTTATACTTAACAGATATTTCTGTTGTAGATGGAATTGCAGTTTCTTCCTCAAATACCCCCTTAAGAACATTGTTCTCAATAGCTTTAGCAATCTGCATATATATAGGTAGCTCATTATTAAAATCTAATTTCATATTATCACCTTCTTCACTTACTTGGTTAATTACTTATGTAACTAACTATATAACCAAATGACTCCATTGTCAATAGTAAATTGGTTTATTTTAGGTTGAAACTAATAAGCTCACTTAGAAGATCCCCGGGGATATTAATAAATTACGAATATAATTTGTTTTGCTAATAATACATAAAAGACACAACAATACAGTTTGTATTATTGTGTCTTTTATGTATTATTCATTTTCTAAATTCTTAAAAGTATCACTATTACAGCAAATACCACAACTACATCTAGTATCACCAAATTGTAGAGAATAAGCTTGTGAAAGTTCGATATTTGATTTAGCTACTCCTTTAGCGAAATCCTCATTACTTTGTGATACCATTGCTAGAGCATTGGCTTTTTCTTGAGTATTTATTATGGCACCAACAGGAACATATCTATTAGCAGGAATTCTTACCCCATCTGTAACAACAGCTGCCAAATCAATGTAACAGCTATCTTCCACAATAGAATTAAAAACAATAGCGTTAAATCCAACAAAAGTATTATTTCCAATAATACATGGACCATGAACTAAAGCTCCATGAGCAATACTAACTTCATTTCCTATATAAATAGAATATTCTTTTTTATTTACAGAGACTTTCATGTTTTTCAACCCATGTAATATTACTCCATCTTGAATATTAGTTTTAGTTCCAATATAAAATGGTGTTCCTTCATCCGCTCTAAGAGTTGTATTACATCCAATTAATACTTTTGCGTCGATTCTTACATCGCCTATAATGCTCGCGAAAGGGCCTATGAAAGCAGTTTTATCAATACTGGGATACATACTAATAGGATTAAAAGACGTAGGTGGATTACTACTAACAAAATATGAATATACATTAGTTGGGCCTACAGGATTATATCTAACAATTTTATATTTACTCATAATATTTCTCCTAAATATTTGATACTATATTATACGTATCCTTTAGAATAATTGTGATAAAGTATTTTATGATGTAATTAGATATATTTATTTTAACCAAATAAAAAACACTAAGTTAAACTGAGGCCGCTGAAAAAAGCACTCTTTATTTAGTAGAGTTTTCAAGCTTGAATAGAAAAAGCATGAGATATTCATATTTTGGATATCTCATGCTTTTTATTTTATAATTAAGTTTTAAAAGCCCTATTTCATGCTTTTCAACTTAATTATTCTCTTTAGATTCACAGTGAAGATTGATAATGCACCTTGAATTTGCATACTAATTAAGCCTGACGATATTGCTACATCATAGCTATGTTGGTGCTTAAGTTCACTGTTTTTAGCCTCTATCATATAACGTTCCCTAGCTCGTTTTTTAAAATATTCACTTTTTTCGAACTCTATTTGATCTTTGTGAGTATTTGACTTTATTGAAACTGAATAAGTTTTAGATTTAGCGCCTTCTTTATAACACCCATCTTTATGAACACAATTTTTACACTTTTCTACATTAAAATAGTAGGTTAGCACTTGATTTTTACCAACATTCTTCTTTCCCTGTTTTGCTTTTTTAATAGCCATATGACCTGCCGGACATACAAATAAACCAGCATCTTTATTAAACTCAAATTCATCTTCTTTTTTTCGCATTCCTTGTGAAATTACAGGATTTAGTCTTGAAATTAATGCAATTTTATTTTCTTTTGTATATTCTAGGTTTTTCTTTTCAGAATAAGCTGTATCTCCAATTACTTCATTTACATCTATACCAGCCTCACGGCTTTTTTCTATTAAGGTTATGAGCTCCTTTCCATCACTTTTTTCGCCAGTTGTAATAACAGCTGCTGTAATTAAACGTTCTTCACTCATAGCAAGGTGTGATTTATATCCAAAAAAAGAACTATCCTCAGTTTTATGCCCCACTTTTGCATCCTCATCTTTTGATATTTTTAGATTTTCTAAGTCATCATTAATAGCTTCCATTAAGTAGTTTAATTTAGTTTTCACAGCTGGATTTGCTGCAGTTTCTGGCTTCTCGTTTATGGTATCAATTAATAATTTGCAGTACTCAAGAATATCTTCAAGTACTCCAGTTGTAACTTTATTAGGTAACTCTTCTTTAATACCAGGATGTACTCCGTACAATGTTTTTCTTAAGTTTTTTGCACGTTTCAATAATTCCTCGCTTGCTGACTTTTGGTTATAACGTGACTTGGTATGCGTAGCATCAACTATTATTGCTTTACTTTTTAAAACTCCCTCTTTTATAGCAAGTTCTACAGTCTTGTTTATTAATAAATCCAATAAATTCATGTCTTTAAGGCGAAGCTTTCTAAATTTAGTTAGTGTACTTGAGTTTATTAAATTTGTTTCTTCTGGGGCTAAATTTAGAAAATATTTAAAGGACATGTCATAAAGAGTTCTTTCAACAACATCTTCATCAGACAATTCATATATTACTTTCAAAAGTAAATATTTAAATAGCATTATGGGGTTAATAGCACCTCTACCCATAGATGAACTATAGTTAATCATCAATTCGTCATAAACAAATGAAAAGTCAACAAGGTCATTAATTTGCTTTAAAATGTTATCTTTCGGAATAATTAACGAATATAAGCTATGGTATGTATTTATTTTTATTTCCAATTGTCCTTTTAGCATAATAGTTTAGCCCCTTTTATTTTATTCTACTATACTAATTCGACATATCTTTTAAAATTCCTTTTTGTTTTTTAGTCTTTTATATAAAAAAATCGCCATCTTTAATTAGATGACGATTTTTCATATAGTTTTTCAGTGGCCTCGTTAAACTTAGTGTTTTTTTCTTACCTGGCGACAACCTACTCTTCCACAAGGTCACCCCTGCAGTACCATCGGCGCATTGAAGCTTAACCTTCGTGTTCGGTATGGGAACGGGTGTTACCTTCATGCCATAATCACCAGATTGAGAATATAAATATTCTCTGAAAATTGCACAGTGAATTAGTCTTTTCGCTCACGCTCAAAGCCTCGCTTCTTTCTTACGAAAGAAGTATATCGCATTACTTTTAATTATATATTTAGGTCAAGCCCTCGACTTATTAGTATTAGTCAGCTGAACATGTTACCATGCTTACACCTCTAACCTATCAACCTGGTGGTCTTCCAGGAGTCTTACTAACATCGCACTTACGTGCGAGTTATGGGAAATCTCATCTCAGGGTGGGCTTCACGCTTAGATGCTTTCAGCGTTTATCCCTTCCAAACATAGCTACCCAGCGATGCCACTGGCGTGACAACTGGTGCACCAGAGGTTTGTCCATCCCGGTCCTCTCGTACTAAGGACAGCTCCCTTCAAATTTCCTACGCCCGCGACGGATAGGGACCGAACTGTCTCACGACGTTCTGAACCCAGCTCGCGTGCCGCTTTAATGGGCGAACAGCCCAACCCTTGGGACCTACTTCAGCCCCAGGATGCGACGAGCCGACATCGAGGTGCCAAACCTCCCCGTCGATGTGGACTCTTGGGGGAGATCAGCCTGTTATCCCCGAGGTAGCTTTTATCCGTTGAGCGATGGCCCTCCCACGAGGTACCACCGGATCACTAAGCCCGACTTTCGTCCCTGCTCCACTTGTAAGTGTCGCAGTCAGGCTCCCTTCTGCCTTTGCACTCTTCGCGCGATTTCCAACCGCGCTGAGGGAACCTTTGGGCGCCTCCGTTACTTTTTTGGAGGCGACCGCCCCAGTCAAACTGCCCACCTAACAATGTCCTGTGACCAGATTCATGGCCTCCAGTTAGAACCTCAGTACTGTCAGGGTGGTATCCCAAGGATGACTCCACACAGGCTGACGCCCATGTTTCTCAGTCTCCCACCTATCCTGTACAGACAATACCGAAATTCAATGCTAAGCTACAGTAAAGCTCTACGGGGTCTTTCCGTCCAATCGCGGGTAGCAAGCATCTTCACTTGCACTACAATTTCGCCGGATGTGTTGTTGAGACAGTGCCCAAATCATTACGCCATTCGTGCGGGTCGGAACTTACCCGACAAGGAATTTCGCTACCTTAGGACCGTTATAGTTACGGCCGCCGTTTACTGGGGCTTAAGTTCATACCTTCGCTTGCGCTAAGTAATCCCCTTAACCTTCCAGCACCGGGCAGGCGTCAGCCCCTATACATCAGCTTTCGCTTTAGCAGAGACCTGTGTTTTTGCTAAACAGTTGCTTGGGCCTATTCTCTGCGACCTACTTACGTAGGCACCCCTTCTCCCGAAGTTACGGGGTCAATTTGCCGAGTTCCTTAACAACAATTCTTCCGATGGTCTTAGGATTCTCTCCTCACCTACCTGTGTCGGTTTGCGGTACGGGCACCAATATCCTCGATAGAGACTTTTCTTGGCAGCGTGGAATCAGATACTTCAGGAATAAATTCCCTTCCCCATCACATCTCAGCGTTAAGAGCAAACGGATTTGCCTGCTTGCTCCGCCTAAATGCTTAGACACACATCCAATAGTGTGCACATCTTATCCTCCTGCGTCATCCCATTTCTAATAACGTCCATTGGTGGTATCGGAATATCAACCGATTGTCCATCACCTACGCCTTTCGGCCTCGGCTTAGGTCCCGACTAACCCTGAGAGGACGAGCCTTCCTCAGGAAACCTTAGGTTTTCGACCGTTAAGATTCTCACTTAACTCTCGCTACTCATGCCAACATTCTCACTTCTGTACCGTCCACCACTCCTTACGGTATGACTTCAGCCAGTACAGAAAGCTCCTCTACCGCGTACACAATTGTGTACACCCATAGCTTCGGTGGTAAGTTTTAGCCCCGGACATCTTCGGCGCAGGATCTCTTGACTAGTGAGCTATTACGCACTCTTTAAATGAGTGGCTGCTTCTGAGCCAACATCCTAGTTGTCTTAGAAATCCCACATCCTTTTCCACTTAACTTACACTTTGGGACCTTAGCTGATGGTCTGGGCTGTTTCCCTTTTGACTACGGATCTTATCATTCGCAGTCTGACTGCCGAAATAAAAGTATATGGCATTCGGAGTTTGATAGGGTTCAGTAACTGTTGTCAGCCCCTAGCCCATTCAGTGCTCTACCTCCATTACTCAATTAATCGACGCTAGCCCTAAAGCTATTTCGAGGAGAACCAGCTATCTCCGAGTTCGATTGGAATTTCTCCGCTATCCACAGCTCATCCCATGGTTTTTCAACACCAACGTGGTTCGGACCTCCACGGAATTTTACTTCCGCTTCATCCTGGCCATGGATAGGTCACCCGGTTTCGGGTCTACGACATGCAACTATGCGCCCTATTCAGACTTGGTTTCCCTTCGGCTCCGTACCTTAAGTACTTAACCTTGCTACATATCGTAACTCGTTGGCTCGTTCTACAAAAAGCACGCCGTCACACATATAAAGTGCTTCGACCGGTTGTAGGCACACGGTTTCAGGTTCTATTTCACTCCCCTTCCGGGGTTCTTTTCACCTTTCCCTCACGGTACTTCTTCACTATCGGTCACTAGGTAGTATTTAGCCTTGGGAGGTGGTCCTCCCAGCTTCCCACAAGGTTTCACGTGTCTCGTGGTACTCTGGATTAGATCTGACTGTTTTTCCTTTTCATTTACAGGCCTATTACCTTCTGCGGAGCAGCTTTCCAGCTATCTTCAATTAAGGAATTGCAGTATTTATGATCTATCCTCAACCCCCAGATCAAAGACCTGGGTTTGGGCTCTTTCCCTTTCGCTCGCCGCTACTTAGGAAATCGATGTTTCTTTCTCTTCCTCCGGGTACTTAGATGTTTCAGTTCCCCGGGTCTACCTCTGCATACCTATTTATTCAGTATGCAGTACATAGTTGTTACTATGTGGGTTCCCCCATTCGGAAATCTTTGGATCACAGGCTATTTGCGCCTACCCAAAGCTTATCGCAGCTTAACGCGTCCTTCTTCGGCTCCTAGTGCCAAGGCATTCGCCATGCGCCCTTTGTAGCTTGACCTTGATTCTGTCTATTTACATAGACGGTTATATTAATTTTGCGAAATTGTATTAAATCAATTTATAAACTACTTACGTAGTTTTAATTTTTTTAAAACAACTTTTTTTCACTGTGCAATTTTCAAAGAACATTTTAAGAAAAACTATTCATTAGCTAACTCCTAAGAGTTAGCTAAAATTAGTCTCTCAAAATTAAACAGAGAACTAGGTACGATTAATTACAATAGATATTTTTGAAGAACAAATTAATATTCTTCTATTGCATCGACCGAAGTCAATACATCTACTCCCTAGAAAGGAGGTGATCCAGCCGCAGGTTCTCCTACGGCTACCTTGTTACGACTTCACCCCAATCATCAATCCCACCTTCGGCCGCTGGCTCCTTACGGTTACCTCACGGACTTCGGGTGTTACCAACTCTCATGGTGTGACGGGCGGTGTGTACAAGGCCCGGGAACGTATTCACCGCGACATGCTGATTCGCGATTACTAGCAACTCCGGCTTCATGTAGGCGAGTTGCAGCCTACAATCCGAACTGGGATGAGTTTTTGAGTTTGGCTCCACCTTGCGGTCTTGCATCTCTTTGTACTCACCATTGTAGCACGTGTGTAGCCCTAGACATAAGGGGCATGATGATTTGACGTCATCCCCACCTTCCTCCCGGTTAACCCGGGCAGTCTCACTAGAGTGCTCAACTTAATGGTAGCAACTAATGATAAGGGTTGCGCTCGTTGCGGGACTTAACCCAACATCTCACGACACGAGCTGACGACAACCATGCACCACCTGTCACCCTGTCCCGAAGGACTTCGCCCATCTCTGGGTTATGCAGGGGATGTCAAGTCTAGGTAAGGTTCTTCGCGTTGCTTCGAATTAAACCACATGCTCCGCTGCTTGTGCGGGCCCCCGTCAATTCCTTTGAGTTTTAATCTTGCGATCGTACTCCCCAGGCGGAATACTTAATGTGTTAACGGCGGCACCGAGGTTCGACCCCCGACACCTAGTATTCATCGTTTACGGCGTGGACTACCAGGGTATCTAATCCTGTTTGCTCCCCACGCTTTCATGCCTCAGCGTCAGTTACAGTCCAGTAAGTCGCCTTCGCCACTGGTGTTCTTCCTAATCTCTACGCATTTCACCGCTACACTAGGAATTCCACTTACCTCTCCTGCACTCTAGACACCCAGTTTCAAATGCAGCACCCAAGTTAAGCTCGGGTATTTCACATCTGACTTAAATGTCCGCCTACGCATCCTTTACGCCCAGTAAATCCGGACAACGCTTGCCACCTACGTATTACCGCGGCTGCTGGCACGTAGTTAGCCGTGGCTTCCTCCTCTGGTACCGTCATTATCGTCCCAGAAGACAGAACTTTACAACCCGAAGGCCTTCATCATTCACGCGGCGTTGCTGCGTCAGGGTTTCCCCCATTGCGCAATATTCCCCACTGCTGCCTCCCGTAGGAGTCTGGACCGTGTCTCAGTTCCAATGTGGCCGATCACCCTCTCAGGTCGGCTACGCATCGTCGCCTTGGTGAGCCGTTACCTCACCAACTAGCTAATGCGCCGCGGGTCCATCTCAAAGTGGAATTTTCCGAAGAAAAATCCTTTGATGTTTCGATCATGCGACCAAAACATATTATGCGGTATTAATCTCCCTTTCGGGAGGCTATTCCCCTCTTTGAGGCAGGTTACCCACGTGTTACTCACCCGTCCGCCGCTAATCCACCCCGAAAGGTTTCATCGCTCGACTTGCATGTGTTAGGCACGCCGCCAGCGTTCGTCCTGAGCCAGGATCAAACTCTCAATTTAAAAGTTTACACTTTTTTAGTTGAAATGATTAATCTGCGACAACTGTTAAGTCGTTTAATCAACAATTAAGTTGATTCGCAAGCTCATTACATACTTTTAGTCTTACGACTAAATTTTACTTTATACTAAAGTAATTAACTGGTTTAACGAAATATTATTTCGCTATCTTTACCTATTTCTCTGTTTAATTTTCAAAGACCAATTTGCTTTGTCATCATGTGACGACTTCTACTATATTACTAGGTATTTCTTGTTTTGTCAACATTTTTTTAATTTATTTTCATTGAAAAATTTATTTAAAAGTTATTAACAGTTAGCTTATCGTGCCACTCGGTTGTGACGACAAGGAGTATTCTATCACATAAATAAGAGCATAATTTCACAACATAGGTACTCTAGCTAGATTATACTCATATTACTACAAATTGGTCTAAATAATTCAATATTTCGCATCCTGATACGCATGGCTAAATGCTACAACTACCTCTTTATCTACCATAAAAAAACTTACGTCATTTGTAGTACTAGCTAAAAAAGCCACTACTCCTATAAGTAGTGGTTACATTAAGAAATATTTTTTCTAATCTTTAAAAGACATACTCCGTACAATTCTATCAAAGCCAATAATAGTGTTTTTAAAAATGCCTTCTGCTCTATCTTTATACTCTTCCGGATTAATCATTGAAGGGCTAAAATGCGTTAATAAAAGTTCTTGTACATCTCCACTTAAAGCAAGTTCTGCCGCCTCACTAAATGTCATATGCTTGTTCCTTATGGCTTTTTCAATATCATTTTCATTACCATAAGTACCTTCACAAATGAACAAGTCACTTCCTTTAATAAAAGTTGTTATTTTAGGAGTTGGCCTTGTATCTGTTATAAAACTAATCTTTATCCCTGTTCTTTCTTTTCCCATCACCATGCTTGGAAAATATGTTTTATCATGTTCATTTATAATCTCATTTTTTTGCAATCTACTCCAAAATCTCTTTGGTATTTCATTTTTAGCTGCACTTCCTACATCAAATTTTGGTTTTCTATTAAAATAGAGGCTATAACCCAAACAATTAGTTGAGTGCTCAAGTTCTAGTGTTGAAATTATTAAATCATTAAATTCTCCTACTGAAGTATTAATACATTTTAATGAAGCTTGTATTCTCACGGGTTCTTGAGGATTTTCTAAGATATTAAGTTCGTAAGGAAGGTAAGGTGCTGCAACCCTTAGCCCTTTCACAATATCAGTAATACCTTTAGGCCCAATTATAGTAATGGGATCAGTTCTACCACTGTTACCAATCGTTGCAAGAATACCTGGAAGTCCTACAATGTGGTCCGCATGTCCATGAGTTATACAAATCACATCTATCGACTTAAACCCCCAGCCAAGTATTTTCATGGATACCTGGGTACCTTCTCCGCAGTCAATAAGTATTTTTCTTCCTTTATAGTTTATGAGAAGTGAAGATAAATATCTTTCGGGAATTGGCATTCCCCCTCCACATCCTAGCAGTGCTAAATCAACCAATTAAATCACCTCATCTATTGTTTCAACATGAAAAATATGCAAAATTCTATGCTAAAGTCTCCAAGTTGAATCCTATTATTCCTCTTTACAACTTAATAAGAATATCAATTTCGAACTTAAAATCCACAAAAAATATAGGGTATTCCTTATATAATTATATACTATCATAGTCTTCTCATATTCACGAACCTTCATCCAAACTCTTTTATTCTAAACTTATTTAGAGGTGCTATATATGAAGGAATTAATAAAAGTTGTAAGAACCATTATGAAAAATAATAAGAAAATTTATCAAGAAAGGTGTTCATATATAATACAAAAACACATCCAAGCTGTAGAATTACAAAACTACAATTGGATGTGTTTTTGTGGTATTGAATAACCAAATACAGATGTTCAATACCCCGAGGAAACTATAGGAGACTTTCCTTCTGAAATGTCGTTAAACTTCTTTAACTATCTCATCGTAGCCTCTTCTATATGCCCTTGGATAAAGTGTCTTACTTTCATCTAAGTATCCAAGTGAGATTAGCATTACTACTGTCTTATTTTCATCAAGTCCAAATTCTTTTCTCACACCCTCAAAATCCATGCCACTCATTGGATGAGAATCTACTCCAAGGTTCTTAGCTGCATACATTATAGACATTGCTAGAAGTCCTGCATTACTCTCAGCGAACTTTAATTTATTTTCCTCTGATGTACCATATAAACTATGTGCAAACCCTTGTGTACCTGCTAATTTTTCTTTATCACCACCAAATAGCTTTAACATATCCTTCCATGTAGGATTTGTTTCATTATATCCAGTTTTATTACCTACAATTATTAGGGTCACTGGAGCCTCTAATATCTTAGGCTGACTACTTGAAAGTTTATACAATTTCTCTTTAGCTTCTTTAGATTTCACTGCTATAATTTCCCAAGGTTGAAGGTTAAATGCTGATGGAGCTAATACCGCAAGGTTAATTATATCCTTTAGTATTCCCTCTTCAAGACCTTTATTTACATCAAAAAAATTAATAGCTCTTCTATTTTCAAAAACTTCTTTTAAATTCATTTAAATACACCCCTTAATTTCCTTTTTTAAGATTATTCGTTACTAATTATTATTACTTAATTTATATTATTATACCGATAGTTTACTGATTATGTCAAGCATATATTGAAATTATTAATTTCTTTAATACTAAAAAATCGTTTAAATTTGATATTATGCTCGCATTCTATTCATATATCCTTTGAGTCCATAAAAAGTACCTATAGCTAATTCGCTATAGGTACCAGTTTATTTAATCTACTTAGGCATCTTTGACTTGTTATTTTGTTTCAGGAGCCTTAAATATATTCAATACTGAGCTAAGTGATTCACGGAGATTATCATCCCTTAGCATAGTCATAGCTGAATCAATTACTACACGGGTATCATATTGGCCCTTGTAAATAGGAGTAACCTCTTTATCTAACTTGAGAAGAGAATAAACTGCTGTTTGTGCTGATCTAACCGAGTAATCAACTGTAAAAACAACATCGTCAGGCATTTCACAGAATTGTCCAATAAATGCTAAATTAGTTGATCCTATTGGTACAACCGCAGGCCTATCTCCCATTGTTCTAGGTAAAAATTGACTTGTTATAAAAGGCATTATACATGGTATACATGTAGATGTTTTAAGAATTAAAGGCATCTCTTCTTTCAAAGCAAGATGGCAACATAATTCTGTTAATATCTCTTCACCAGTGCATTCAGACATCTTTTTTTGCACATAGTTACCTTTTTTATTTGGAGACAAGCAATAGCCCCAACATATATTAACATTTTCAGGTTGATTATTATAATATGGTTGATGAGGTAAAACAACTGACATAAGCCAATTGGAGTCCTTGAAAGTAAATACAGAATTTTCATTAAAATTCTCCATTAATTTGAAAAATGTTGGATCTCTAAAAGTAACTGTGAATGATTCCCATAGCGATTCATCTATATGATCATCAAAAACGGATGGCTTACCAAACTCAGGTCTATTCTTCGCTATATTTTCCCAAAGTTTCCACGAGCCCCCTAAGCTCTTAGCTTCAACCTTAGGTACAGTTGACATTGATCCGAGGCTTGATCCTGCTGTCATAGAACCAATGGTTGCAAGAACATAGTCCCCGTTTTCAATGTGAATACTTTTTGGTTTTCCATTACAAGTATAATGAATACGTTCTACAGTTTTTTCATTTTCAGAAGTTTTAAAATCTAGATTAGTGACTTCACAGTTCATTTCAAAGCGGACGCCTTGTTCTTTTAGCCATTTAACTATTGGCAAAATCATAGAATCATATTGATTGTACGGCGTGCGACGGACACCAGACAAAGTGTTAATACGAGGCAACTCATGAATAAATCTATGAAGATATCTCTTAAATTCTACTGCACTATGCCATGGTTGAAACGCAAAAGTTGTGCACCACATAAACCAAAATTTACTTTTGAAAAATGAATCTTCAAAACAATCTTTTACCCTACTTGTTCCAAGTGATTCCTCAGATTGAGCCATAATTTTAATTAAATCCAATCTATTCTGTTGATTAAATCCAAGAGAAAATACATCAATTACCTCTTTATTTTCACCAACTAATCTAGCTTTAGCACTAGACTTAAATTTCTTATTGAATTCAACAAATTCATCATATAATGTTTTTTCTGAATCAGTTAATGACGGAATGCTTGATAAAAGATCAAAAGTGGCGGTGTAGGCTTCTTCATCGAACATTCTTCCACCACGATAGACATACCCATCTTCAGCTGAACCCTGAGCATCTAGACTACCACCTGTTACATTTGATTCTTCAAATATAGATATATTTTTTCCAGAAACATGTCCATCTCTAATAAAATAAACAGCACTCGCAAGGGATGCAATTCCACCTCCAACAAGATAAGCTTTTATTTTATCATTATCACCATTAGAAAATTCATTTATATTTTTATAGTTTTGTTCCATGTTCGCCTCCTGTTTTTTTGGTTTATTCACTAATCCTTTATCATATAACGCATTAAAGTTACTTAACACCTCTTATTACATTCATAGATGGACTTCCACCTTCAAACATGTTTTTTACTCTCAGACCTATAAGTGGATTTAACTCTTCATGTGTTAAGATATAAAATTTTTCTTCTTCAATTGCCTTGAATATAGTTGCCCCAATTGTGTCAATTGGTATGCCGCCTTTGATAACCTTATGTTTCTTTTGCTCTTCTTCTTTATATAAATCACTTTGATAATAAGGCTGACTCATATCATTTTTATAAATATTTGGTCTGTGCCTCTCACAATTATCAAGGTCTGTTTGAATAAATCCTGGACAGAATACTGACATTTTTATTTTGTCCGTTTCGCACTGAAGATCTAAGTAGGTAGATTCAGAAAGACCAACCGCTGCAAATTTCGAAGTATGGTAAGCTGACATTCCATTCAAATCCAAAAGCCCAGCTACAGAAGAAGTATTAACAATATGGCACTCAGTATCCTGTTTTAACATTATTGGAATGAACACTTTTTCGCCATGGATAATGCCCCAGACATTAGCTTTCATAACCCATTCCCAATCATTTAAAGATAGTAACCAAGCTGGCCCTGCAACCACGACTCCTGCATTATTAAACAATAAATCTATGTGTTGAAATTTTTCAAGGGCAATCTTCGCTAGCATCTCCATGTCCTCAAATTTCATGACATCCATTTCAACAGCTAATACTTCAGCTCCCTCTGCCTTAAGTTGTTCTTCCGCTCTTTTTAAGTCCCTTCCATCAATATCTGCTATAACTATTTTAATCTCTCTTCGTGCACATTCCTTAGCTATTGCAAAGCCTATTCCATTTGCAGCCCCTGTAATAACTGCTACCTTACCTTTAAACTCTTTCATAATATAACTCCTCCTTTTTATACTGTTTTATAGAGTATCTTCCCACCAATCCCATTTTGAATTTGAATATGGTAAATACGCAATTGGATCTACTTCTGCCAAAACTTTACCCCTTAAAAGTACTGAAGTTCCTACAGTGTAAGTGCAACCTAGCATCTTTACAACTTCTAATTCTGCCCAAGGGTCATGTGGTGAGTCTTTCAGATCCATCTCAAATTCTCCAGTTTTAAACACTTTATTATCCATAGTTGCACCTTGCTCTATAAGTAGTGGGCTTAAGTCGAATCCACTGCCATCTGGTGACTTAGAATATTTGAAATTGAATATAGGTAATCCCTCTCCATAATTATCAGCAATTATTTTCTGTCCATCTTCAGCATTACATTTTCCATTAAGATTTGCTTTTACACTAAAGAAGTTTATTCCATTTCGAGATACACTTCCGTAAACAGAGTCTCCATCTTTCTTAAGTTCGATTTCTGCCATCTTCTTTGGAAAACCATAAATTTCTCTGCCAAGCCCCATAGCCATGCCATCACTTATAGGCATTGAAAGACAATACATTCCAATTCGACCATTAAAATCTGCTGGTATAAATAAAGCTGCTTCCTTGTATGGAGGGCAAAAATTTGTTCTAGGATAATTAGCTACAAAAGCATGTACCAAAGGTACTTTTAGAGGCTTTAGAGGTGCTGGAAGTATACGTGCAATAATCTCAGGCTTTGTTTCCCAATAAGCTGTGAGCATCTGAGCATCGTAAAAAGTTGTAGGTTTACTAATATATTTTTTAATATCATTTGGATTTTTTACAAAACTATTCATTAATGATACCTCCCTATATTTTATATTTCAGGTTTATTTTACTAATATTACATCATCGCCATCCTTTCTTTAAACTTATATTTTTATATAAGAATTCTACATTTATAATATAACGCTAATAAAAAAGGTGTTAAACAATCAATTTCCTTAATTTGTATGAAAAACATACACTGTACTCAAAGTGTATGTTTTTTAGCATTAGCGGAGACTAAAAGTTAATTATTCCTTGCTTTATTAAGAAAAATAGCTATAATAGAACTAATTTAATTTTTAAATTACATATATTAATTAATTTGGAGGTATGCATAAATGAAAGATTCAACAAAACATTCCGTGATTATAGGTTTTGCACTATTTGCAATGTTTTTCGGTGCAGGAAACCTAATTTTTCCACCATTCTTAGGAAAAACTGCAGGAAGCGCATTTTTTGCATCCATAATAGGCTTTCTCATTACAGGCGTTGGTCTTCCACTAACTGGAGTAATTGCCTGTGCCAAAATTAATGGGACTTACGACAAAATGGCCAATAGAGTAGGTAAAAAATTTGCTATAATAACCGGTGTAGCTTTAATTCTTGTTATCGGACCGTTATTTGCAATTCCAAGAACTGCTGCAACAACTTTCGAGCTTGGAATACATCCTATATTTCCATCTGTGCCACAAAATATAGTAGTTATATTGTATTTTGCAATAACACTTGCGTTTGTGCTTAAACCTTCTTCAATAATTGATAATATAGGTAAAATACTTACCCCCGCACTTTTATTAATGCTCGCTATAATTATATTTAAAGGAATAATAGATCCTATTGGACCAATTGTAGCTACATCTAACAAAGGTGGATTCTCAAAAGCTTTAATAGAAGGTTATCAAACAATGGATGCTATGGCTTCTGTTATATTTGCAGGAATAATTATTTCATCTGTTAGAGCTAAAGGTTATAAAAATACAAATGATATAATGAAGATGACTATAAAATCAGCACTAGTTGCTGTAGCGGGTTTAACCTTTGTATATGCTGGCCTTATGTATCTTGGAACACAAACAAGTACTTTGTTCCCAGGAGATATATCTAGAACTAAACTAGTTACAGAGCTTGTTAAGTTAGACCTAGGCAGCGTCGGTGCAGTTATTCTTAGTTTATGTGTTGCTCTTGCATGCTTAACAACCGCTATAGGGTTACTCGCAAGTGGAGCAACATTCTTTGCTAATCTTTCAAATAATAAAGTATCTTACAAGACTGCTGCTGTTATTATGGCTGTAGTAAGTGGATTAATAGCTACGAAAGACGTTGATAGTATAATTACATTGGCAGGGCCTGTTTTACAAATTTTATATCCAATTGTAATTGTTCTAATAGTTATTACATTGCTTGGAGATATTGTGAAGAGTAATACGGTTGTTGCTATAACTACGTACACAGCGCTAATTATAAGTATTTTAGATACTATAAATAGTATCTACGCAAATAGCATTGGATTTATTGAATTTATTCCTCTATCAAATGTTGGATTCTCATGGCTTATACCTGCTTTAATAGCTTTTGTAATTTCTAATATTTTAATAAAACCAAAAGAAGTTATAAATGAAGATGGAGCTACTTCAATTTTTGAAGGGTAAGGTAATGTAACACTGTTAATTCAGAATTAATATGGTTACATAGAGATAATTCACTTTCTCTAAAGTAGGCTCCATCAGATATACAAGCTGTAAAGCAGCTTCTATAAGAAAAGGTATAGCAAAATTAAATTTTGCTATACCTTTTTTCATTTTATATTACCGTTACTCCACTTTGAATTACAACGGTGCTCTAAATACTCAATTTAGGATTTGTATACTTCCTTGCCTTCATTAGGAAGAGCGAATAGTTAATTTTATTACCTTCTATAATTTTTTCACCATAAAAAAATGAATTCGATTCTATGTCGTTAAACCCAGCACTAATTAAAATGCTTTTTAAGTTTTCTTGATTAAACCCATTATGACCATCAAAATCTGGATGTTCTTTATGAAAACTGCCGTCTTCTTCATCCAAATCTACAATACATAAAAAACATTTTCATTAAGTAATTCGTAAAAGCTCTTTATTATTGATGCAGTATTATGAATATGATGTAATGCCATGGAATTATAAATAACATCAAAATTCATATCTAATGAATTCTTATCAGATATATCTAAATAATTAGTAAACATGTTATTTACTTTGTATTTACTAATTTTAAAGTTGAGTATATCTATCATTCCTTTTGATGAATCAACAAGATTAATTTTTTTGAATTTATCATAAAGATTAAAACTTACAAGACCAGTTCCACATCCAAACTCCATAGCAGAATAATTTTTATCAATGTCAATTGATTTGCTTATTTCATCTGCTACTATTTTTGCTCTATTAATTCTTTCATCGGTATCCCAATTTTTAGCATAGTCATCAAAACTCATTTTTAAGTTGCCTCCCTATATTTAGTTTTTTAAAATAGAGCATCGACCGTAGATTTATGCTTAATGCGCTGCTCATTAAGCTTGTGAATTAATTTACAAATACTAACTAAATATTATTCTTATTTTGTTTTATTATTTATAAATTTAAAATCACAATATTCTCCACACATTCCCAACGTTTGAGTCCTTCTAAAAGTAATTTTCTTCATGGAATCATAGCACCTATTGTCGCTTTTGCAGAACATGTTACACATTTCCAGACAATTATGCTCTGCACAAGTAGCGTGCCATAAGCATTTTTTTATAATAAACACCATAGCCTCAGTGTTATTCTGTTCAACTGTAAGTTCCCAGTTATCGGCTTTTAGTGCCTTGTTAAATATCATACGAAAAGTTTTATAGAAGAATGGAAGTTTTTCAATTTTACGCAAAAGGTTTACTTTAGCATATACACCCTCAAAAAAATATTTCTCTACAATTTGTAAGGATGTCTCTTTCTCCCCCGAGGTTTCCTGTATAATTTGATAAAGAGCTATTAGAGGGAGAATGTACTTTTTTAAAGTTTTAAGCTGATTCTTACTTTTTCCATTACTATTCTTAACAAGTATATAAAATCTTTCTTGTTGTTGTTTATATGTTTTTTCCCCTTGTTCTTTCCCAAACTCATTTATTAAAAATTTCTTCATACTTACCACCTTTCAAGAATAATATGATTTATATTATCTAAGGATAATGTTCTAACCCTTCCTTTGGATAGGCTACATCCCAATGGTATAGATGTACATCATCTTTCTTGTGTAAATCCACAAACCTTCTAATTATTAATTTAGCATAGAGTTTAAAATATTCTCTTCTAATTTTCTTAAATTAGTTTTATCACCATTCACCTTTATCGTAATTTCATCTACTATTTCTACAGTTGCATCCCCTACAGTATACTCTTTCACTTTATCTTTCTTATTAATTTTAGTATCCTTGTCTTTATCTATTTTCTTAATTTTAACACCCTTCTCTTTTGCTACTTTCTTTAGTATTTTATATACCTCAAGTTCTAAGCTACTTCCTACTTTTAGCTCATGGGTGTTTTCTGCATTTTTCAGAAGATATAAAGTTGTATAAGTTACAAGTCTAGTTCCTGTTTGAATTGGTACTATACTATCTACTTCTTCTATAGATTCTAAGTTAATTCTTATGTAAATATCATTCTCAGTACCAGCTCTTGCTTTAAGTTCAGTACATTCTCTTCTCTTATATTCTTTGCACTCTTTTATCCTGCCAAAATATCTTATTCCACCACCATCTTTAAAACTTTCTTTTGATTGATAGAATGCTAAATACTCAACCGAATCTCTAACCTCTTTTAATTTCGCTATTGGAATATGATAAAATAGATTTTCTTTATACTCTTTTAAATGCTCTTTATTCTTTACATTAACAAGCATTACGCTCAGATGTTTAAACTTACCATAATCATCATATTCATCTATAACTACCCTATCATTTCTTGCATCGAGTGGGGATTGTTCTATTATTTTCTTTAACTGCTTAGTTATTAATTTTGTACTCCCTGGTAGCATAGGAAAAGCTCCTATATTTACTTCTTCTATACTCTTATAAAAGTTATGTTCTTTAAACTTCTCCTCATCTCCATACGGAAACATAACATAGGCCCCAAAGGTATCATATTTAAATTGAACCTTGTTATTAAGTTTTGATACTATTGCATCCCTATATCTATGCATTACATTTATATCATCCTCAACTGGACCTATATTCCCTTTATCATCTACATTTATTCTATACTTAGCATCGAATATGTAAATTCTATTGTCATCTTTATTATTTAAATTTCTAATATTAAGTACAGTATCTGGTCTTTGATTAGTTGTTGGAGACGAATATGACTTGTTATACCATAGCTCTAACCTATTCTTTTTATTAGAATAAATCATCTTAGCCTGCGAGTCCTGGGATAATGTTAAATAGAACCCATTGTCCTTATACTTTAATATTCCATATTCCTCAACCGTGTAACCTAACTCACTGAGAATATGGTGTATTTTCATATAACACCACATCTCGTATAATAAATACAGCTTTTTAGGAGTCATCTGATAGATTCCATCTCCTAACGCTAACCCCTTACTTAGCATAATATACTTTTTATAAACTTCTCTATAGCCAGGAGCTATTTGAAAAACTAAACTCATAGTCTTTTTGCCTGTAAGATTACTAACATTACTAAATCCATTTTTCAAGTGTTTTTGCAATATGCATATCTTATTCTTTAAAAACTTATGTAGCACCACTTTATCATCAGTATTATTATTCGCTTTATTGCTGAGCATATTTCTAACTATATTTTTCACAACTGCATTTAGTCTTTTTATAATACTGATTATCATGTACTTAACAAATCTATTTTCGTATATATCTATAGTTGTGATTTTCCTTTTATCTACAACCCTAGTTGCAATATAGTTTTTATCTTTTCCCTTAATAAATCCGTTTTGATGCTCTACAAGCACGCTTGAATGCTCCCTTAGATAAGAAATTGTATTGCGGGACGGTACTCTTGATTTCTCTACTCTTCTTATAGATTCTATAGTTTCTACGTTATGCTTAGGATTTGCTATAATTCTTTTTATAGCTTTTTCTAAATCATCAAATATACATCTCAAAATGTTAATGAATTCTGCATTGGTTTGATGTTTAGTATCCACTAATTTAGTTTCTAGATAAATTTTACCCATAAGAGCAAACGCTAAAAAATATATATCCTCATTTACTTCATTCATTATGTCTTTGTAATCTTTTTGATAATCAATTTTTGACGGAAAGACCTCTATATCTATAGATAATATATCTTTTCCATCTTTATTAATTATAAAATTAGACAATCCAATATCCGAAGAAAAATCAATCATTCCAATATAACAATTACTTATTTTCTGAAACCCATTATTTAAATTACTACCCATATGAATTACTTCATAATGGCCCTTATCTTTAACTTCTAAGATGATCTGATATTTCCCATTTTCATAAAAGCAGGGTTTAACATTAGGTCCACTAACTTCTGCTAACTCACCGTTATCAGAAATGACTTTCACTATAACTTTATTCTTATCTTTATATTCCAATGCTACAGTAAGTGTTGCGGTAGTATTTATATTAATACTTAAATCTCTTGCTTTCTTATTTATACTCTCACCACTAAATGTTAACGAGAATTCATCTCTACAATCTATTTCTAAAAGCTTATCATTACGCCCAGAAAGAAGTAAATCCATCTTCATAACCTCTTAACATCATAAGTATTTTTTTAGCACTCTTTTTATACTTAATCTTATCTGATTTCAGCTCTGTTTCACAATCTTTAATATACTCCATCGTAGCATTGACTTCCTTACCACTCGTATTACAGTAATTAAATAATTTAATTAGAATATCCTTAATTAGAAGCTCACTCCCAGTTATAATTGGTAATATCTTTTGCATTATTTGAAAATCAAAAGCTTCATCTTCACTTAATAAATCATTAATTTTGTTTTCTAGCATATAAAATACAATCTCATCTCTAACTCTATATCCGAAATTCTTATTACCTTGCTCTAATATTTCATTTATATCTTTAACCTTACTATTAGTTTGCCTAACAAATGCATCATCACTATTTAAAGCATCCTTAATAGTTAAGAAGCTTGTCTTAAAGAAGTCGTTATCTATATTAATGCTTTCACATTTTTCATTACTAAATTCCAAAGCATCTAAATCTACATCTGAAAACTCAATAGTATTAGCTCTATCCAATACCTTTCTACTAAACGCAAATGTGGTATCATCCATATTAACAGTACCTACGATATAAATATTTTCAGGTATTCTTAAATTTGCATACTCATTTCCTTCAGCTAAATATCCCTGAGAAAATAATCTATCTGTTTTAATATTTTTGTTCTCATCAAATTCCCTAGATTCTATAATGCTTAAATATTCACTTAAGTAATACTCAACCCTAGCTAAGTTCATTTCATCTAAACATATAAAATAAGGTTTATTAATATTTTTCTCTTTTGAAGCTCTAAAAATAATTTCAGTTAATTTACCAGTAGCTAATTTATACGTAACTGTGAAAATAAACACCCCTTGGTTATCTATGAAAGAGGAACGACTAAACTTGTTTAAAATGTTCGTGAAATATAAAACAGACCATATCCTGAACCATACAAAGTATATGACCTGTTCTATATCAAACAATAATTTTCAATTATTATTATGACTTCTAACACACTACCACAAACTAGAAGTTTATGTTTGCTAACATTAATTTTATTAATCAAAATATTAAGACTTGCCAATCAGAACTATTTTCATAGACATACTCAGCTTCGCAATTAATTACCCAGTTTGGATATTTCTTGATTATAATGCCACCAATAATCTCAAATCCATATTTAGATTGGTTCTTTTCAACCCATTTCTGCAACGCCTTATTTTTATCAGCTGTTTGTTGAGATTTTGCGGTATTACCGCTTTTGGTATCTAATATAAGAAGTTTATTTGCAGTCTTGATTATAAAGTCTGGGTAAAATAAGCTAATTTTTTTTTCTTGAGTGTCATAATACTCAATGGCAAACACGCTTCTACCACTCTCTGCTTGCTTATTCCACCAACGAACATCATCCCTAGATTCTAAATATGAGATAAAATTCTCTTCATTTTTTTTACCTAAATATTTTTTTCTATTGTAAAATTCTTTATAAACATTTTTCGAAATACCCTCGATTTTTTCAAAATCCTCTGTAAAACTTGTATTGCTTTCTGGTACCTTTAAATCAAATATATCTCTTGTTTCCTTTTCCTTAACTTCAATTTCATATTTGTTTCTAAATTCTTTAAGTGCCTTGCTTATAGCCTTTTTTAAAGCGCTTGATTCTTTAAGTAGCTCATTTACAATTATTGGATAATACTTATTTCTATCTATCCCTAGACGAGTGTTAAACCAAACATTTAAAGCAGCTTTTAATTGCCCCCATGACCTAGATGGATTGTACTTTGCCTCATCCTCACCTTGTTTTTTTAATTCTTCAAAACAAGCCAAATTATAAAGTTTTTCTACTTCTAACGGTGAAAAACTAGAATTTATATCTTTCCCTTTTATCTTAATTTCATTTATAAAATTATCAAAACCTTCAATTTGGGCATCAACTACTATTTGATTATTTACACTGCAATTATTAATATCAATAACTGATTTCATTTTTTTATAATTATTATTTAATTCCATTGGTGCATTACTTGTACTAAATACTTCATCAAAAACTAAAAAAAAGAACTTCTGCCAAACTGGTGGCGGTGTTAAACTATTGAAATCTACCCTAGCATGGAATGTTGTTTCAAGTTCAATTTGTTTAATACCGCTTTTCAATTCCGTATAATAAATGGGCGGTTTGTTCAAATTCTCAGTGTCTTTAATATCACGAATATGGCTTTTATTATAATTTGTAAAGATATAAGCATTGTTTAGCTCCGTTTTATCATAATGATGACCTTCTGGCATTCTTTTTATTCTACCTATTATCTGTGTATGAAAGATTGGGCTTATGATTTCTCTAAACATAACCAAAATATCAGCTCGTGGGCAATCCCATCCAGTCGCAGAAGCAACTTTAATAATCAGATAATTCATTGCGCAATTATTCTTCTCAATCAATTTAAGATTTTTCTTTTCATTCGAAAGCCAAATTGCAATCTCATTATCTCTTACACCTTTTTCTTTTAAATATGATAAAACAAGGTCCTTTTGATTAGATTGTACCCCTTCTTTTTCCTTAAAGTCACTTGGTAACTGAATCATTACAAGTGGATTAATATCAAGCCCTAATTCATTATATAAGTTTTTTAGTTCAATTCTCTTATTAAATGCCAATTCAAGCATTATCTCATCTTCAAACAATCCTTTGCTTGACAATTTTTTAAAATCTTCTTCGGTTTGAATGATAATCTTTTCCTTAATGAGCCCGCTCGCTATTACATCTTCTTCGAGTGCTTCAACGAATCCTGTTTTCTTATGAATTACATCACTCACATTTGGTATTTCTTTTGGAGTAGCAGTAACCTTAATAATTATTCTTGGATTGATTAAATCAATAACATCATTCGCAAGCATAGTATCAGTTTCGGTATGTGCCTCATCAATAATTAAAATCAATTCACGTTCCTTTTGGGTATTTTTTATATATTCATCAAATACCCCATATTCTCCCTCTGTATTTTCACTAGGTCTTCTTAATTTTTTAGATTCCTTGTCTGTCCCTTTTATTTTAGACCAATTAATAAAAAATATATTGTTTTTGTATAGCTTCCCCTCTCTTAAATTGCTTATATCCTTTAAATTCATATCTGTACCTTCGTTAAAATAGCTGTAAAACTTAGCTTTTGATTGCATACATGAATCATCTCCACCAAAAGACACCCATAAATACGCCTTATCCTCGTGGAAATGATAGTTATCATCGAGGCAACGTAAAAACTCCGCCATCATAACTGTTTTACCAGCTCCTGTCGGTGCCTTAAATATTAAAGGTATTCTGTAATTACCACTTTTCCATAAATCCAAAAATGTATTACTTAACTCATCAATTATTGATTTTTGAAAATCCTTTAACACTAACATTTTATCTTGCCTCCTTCATTGGTAGGTTAATCTCTTTGTATATCTCAATAATTGGCTCTGGAATATCTTGGATCTTTACATTCTTACCTAAATACTTAAAAAGCTTTTTATCTATTCTCCCATACATGAATACATATAAAACTGTTTTAGTAGTTTTTATCTTTTCTACTAGTTCTTCAAATTTCTCCATATCCTCCCTGAAATAAATTGCCGTTCTACCAGTTTTACTTCTGTTTTCAAATATTTGATACCACTCATTACATTCTATTTCTTCAAAAGTATTTTCTTTGATTGCAATCATCTGCCCTGCTTTTTCAGTCAACTCACGCCTTTGTTTATCATCAATTCTATCAATCTTTTCAACTGGGATTAGGTCAGTCTTAAAGTATTGGAGATTCCCCCATAGACCTGCTTTCATTCCGTTGATTTTTTTTATACCAATTATCTTTATAGTATTTTCTATAAATTTCTTGTCTATTTTATCAAATATTTCTTTGTTTTCAGAAATTATATTCTCTATTTCTTCTAAGACATTATTAATATTTTTTGTTAGACTTGAGTATGTGATTTTCCTTTCAAATAAAACCGTTTTATCATTTCCAACATATTTATATCCTTTAATGACGTTTCTAACACGGGGATATGTAACATCTTCGCAGATATTATTTTCATTATTTGTACAAAGAATAAACTTTCTATTACCATCATCATCTTTATTTAATTCTAATACAGCATGTGCAGTTGTGCCTGAACCCGCAAAAAAATCTAAAATTATTGCATCTTTACTGTTAGTAGCAACTTCAATACAATGTTTTACTGCATGTAACGATTTAGGATATGGGAAAGTCTCTCTTGCACCTAAAACTTCTTCCAAAATAGACGTGCCATATTCACTTGCTGAAAAAATAGGGTCTACCCAAATACTTTTAGGTTGTTGTCCTCCTAATCCACCTCTAAATTTAAAGAATATTTGATAAATCCCACCAACCCGATGACAAATTATGTCGCCAGATTTAAATAATTTTTCTACACCCACTTTATCCCTTCGCCATATTCTTTTATGCCCTTTTGAATCAATCGGCAGTATTTCTATTTCAAATTTTTCATCTATGCTTATCTTTTTTGTTTTCTGATTAAAATATATTGGGAAATATCTTTCTCGAATATTTCCATCCTTTTTTATAGCCTCACTATCTACTCCTTGTTTTCTTAAATTCACTTTTAAATACCATTCTCCATCATCATCTTTGACATAATTATGGCTTTTTGCTTCGGGATTTACATATAGTTTTGCTATCTTAGATTTCGAACTTTTACCAAAATATAATGCGTATTCATGCACTTGTGAAATGACTTTTTTAGTCATCCTACCCTTCGGATTATTTCTAATGACTACCACACCAAGTCGGTTTTCTTTACCAAATATCTTATTCATAAGTAACCATAGATTTGGAAGTTCATAATCATCAATAGTTACACATATTATCCCATCTTCTTTTAATAAATTAGCTGCAAGTTGTAGCCTTTTTTCCATCATATTTAACCATTTACTGTGTCTATACCCATCTTCCTCGATTACATAATCATTATTATACTTCCAATCTTTTGCACCTGTATTATATGGTGGATCGATGTATATCACATCAATTTTCCCTTTGTGTGTATAGTTTAAACATGTAAGTGCATGATAATTATCTCCTTCAATTAGAATATTATCTTCACCATCATCAGTTCTAATTGCTTTTTCATTTATTCTTTGTAGGATAGGGAGATTATTTTCGCAATCCACTACAACCTGTTCAAGTTCTTTTTCACTGTCCCAAACCAGACCATATTTCTTTGTTTTTAATTCTTTCTCCTGCTTATTTATGATTTTAAGCAATACCTCTTTGCTACAGCTATCATATTTGCTACTCATTGATTATTTCCTCCTCATATTTTAGACTCGGCTTGCTTATCAAAAGCTCTTATGATTCGGTTTTCTCAAACTCATTAACTCCTTATATTAATATTTATATTCAACTAAAAAAAAATAAAAACCATTTTTTTACATAAAATAAATTATTTTACATTTTTTTACAAAAAGAATATTAAGTTTTATTTCGATTATGTTAATGAAATATTTTTTTAAGGTGATTAAATTTATGGACATGAATAATTTGTTATTAAATAACTTGGAAATGTACTATCATAGAAAAATAATTTTATAGCAGGCATTTGTTAACATCTTCGATTATCTGAAGTGATCAACTTAGATTCAAAAAAGTTTAAGCAGAAAAACAAATATCCCTTATTGAATAATAGCTGAGATGACGATTGTAAATATTTCTTATGATCATCATCCCATATGCCTGCTAAATGAATATTATCAAGAGAAAGATCTTGAAAGAATATTTCATTGCCCTATAACTTTAAGCCAAACTAATAATGATAGATTGGGTAAATTTTTAGATGTGTTTTATGAAGATGGTATAAACGTAGCCAGCGTAGTAATGATTGATGCAAATGTATTATCAGTAACCAAAGACGATAAAACATATAACAACAACTATCTTGAAGGACTTTATATTGCCAATAAAATTTTTCATTATATACACAAAAGTGGAAGACCATAAACTAAAAAAAAGAGAGTATACGAGAAAGACGTGTTTGTAATTGAAAAGGTTCAAAACGATATATAGAAGAATGTAAAAGTACAATATTGGAACTATCTAACTCTGGAAAATGCTTAGCTTAATTAAGCGGTGAATATACCCTTTATAAATCAATAATAACTGGAGGGATAATAACCTGACCCATTACTTTTACATTTAAACCTTTTATGCTAAACTTATTTAGAGGTGTTTTGTATGAAAAAATTAATAAAGGTTGTAGGCGCTATTATCGAGAATCAAAATAATGAAATTCTGTGTGCTCTTCGCTCGCCAAGAATGTCCATTCCAAACCATTGGGAGTTCCCTGGTGGTAAAATTGAAGATGGTGAAAATTTAAAAGAGGCTATTGAAAGAGAAATACAAGAAGAGCTATCATGCGAGGTTGAATTCATTGATATATTTAATGATAACACTCACGAATACGATAAATTTATAGTAAATTTAATTACTGTTAGGTGCCGCATAGCATCTGGTACCCCCACCGCGAGTGAACATTCAAAATTGATATGGTTACATAGAGATAATTTACTTTCTCTAAAATGGGCTCTAGCAGATATGAATGCTGTAAATCAGCTTGCACTAAAAAAGGTATAGCAAAATTTAGCTGTACCTTTTCTGGGTTCTGTATATAAACCGGCTGGCATTTCATTCTCTTATGTTAGCTTAGATTCTATAAATTGCAATAAGGCTCAAGAAAACTTATAGATTAGTTAATATGCCTTAACAAACATTAATAGTATAATTAGAATACGATTGTACTTTTCAATATAATTTCCCAAGTTATAATTATACATATCTGTTATAATATTAAGTGAAATTACATCATATGGAGTTTGTTACCAACCTGTATATTTATTGAGTTTATAACAAAACCCTATAAGTCTAGAACCGTATCTATAGGATAAAAAAAGTTAACAGATAACCTTAATCCTTGAATTAATTATGTCTTGATAGATAACAATAAGCAGCTTTTGAAGGAAGTGTAATGTAATGTTGAAAACTTTAACTGAAATAGACAGAAATAAAAATTTAGAGTCTACTATAGATTTTAAACCAATTGATGAAAGTAGTCATATTCAAATTAATATTGCCAAGGATATTTTAAACGCGAATGAAACAGGATTAATAAACAGCTTAGTAAATTCCAATTTAGCATTGAGACCCAAGCTTATTTTAAATGATTATAGTAAAGGTAGTAAAGTATTAAGTGATATTGTTGTAGAGCTTATGAACTGCGATCAGTTTATGATATCTGTGGCATTTATTACAAGTAGCGGTGTTACACCACTACTTGAGACCTTTAAATACTTAGAGAACAAGGGAATCAAAGGTGAAATTTTAACCACGGATTATCTAAATTTTAGTGAACCTAAAGCATTAAAGAAGCTTTTAGAGTTTTCTAATATTCATATTAGATTATATTCTAAAGATAACTTTCATACTAAAGGATACATTTTTAAACATAGTGATCATTATAGGCTTATTATTGGTAGTTCTAATTTGACTCAAGCAGCATTAACTAAAAATAAAGAATGGAATATAAAGATATCTTCATTAGAGGAAGGTTCATTAACAAATGAAGTATTAAATGAGTTTCGAGCTATGTGGCATGAAGCTGATAATCTAACTTTAGAGTGGATTGAAACTTATGAAAAGATATATTTAAAACAAAGAGAGTTTGTTAGAAAAAGCAAAGTTCCAAGAATCTCTCAATACATACTAAAGCCCAATAAGATGCAGGTATCTGCAATTCAAGCTTTAGACAAAGTAAGAGAAAACGGGGCTAAAAAAGCTTTATTAATTTCAGCTACCGGTACGGGTAAAACTTATTTATCAGCTTTTGATATTAGAAATTTCAATCCAACAAGAGCGCTATTTATTGTACATAGAGAACAAATTGCAAAACAATCCTTAGATAGCTTTAAAAATGTTTTTGGGGATACTAAAAGTATGGGTATTCTTTCAGGTAACTCAAAAGATATTGATAAAGATTTTATATTTTCAACTGTTCAGACTTTATCAAAAGATGAAGTATTATTAAGCTTTTCTAAGGATGAATTTGATTATATTGTTATAGATGAAGTTCATAAGGCCGGTGCTATTAGTTATCAAAAGATTGTGGATTATTTTGAGCCTGAGTTTTTATTAGGGATGACAGCTACTCCAGAAAGATCTGATGATTTTGATATTTTTAAAATGTTTGATTATAATGTAGCATATGAAATCCGCCTACAACAAGCTTTAGAGGAAGATTTACTTTGCCCATTCCACTATTTTGGAATTACGGATGTATCTATTGATGGTAATGGGTTAGATGATACTACAGATTTTAAATATTTAGTAGATGACCAAAGGGTTAATCATATAATAAATAAAATTAATTTTTATGGATATTGTGGTGATAGAGTAAAAGGACTAATATTCTGTAGTGATAAAAAAGAGGCTAAAGAATTATCAATTAAATTTAATACTCGTGGCTTAAGAACATTAGCATTAACAGGAGATAGTACTCAACTAGAACGTGAAGCAGCTATTGAGCGCTTAGAACAAGATGAACTCGTTAATTGTTTAGATTATATTTTTACAGTTGATATTTTTAATGAAGGAATAGACATACCGTCAGTTAATCAAGTTGTTATGTTAAGGGCTACTAAATCAGCTATAATTTTTATACAACAATTAGGTCGTGGTCTTAGAAAATATGATTATAAAGAATTTGTTGTCATCATAGATTTTGTAGGAAACTATGATAGTAACTTTTTGATTCCTATAGCTCTTTCAGGAGATCGAACCTTTAATAAAGATACTATTAGAAAATATGTTATGGAGGGCAATAGAATAATTCCCGGTTGCTCTACTGTGAATTTTGATGAAATTTCTAAGAAACGTATTTTTGAATCTATTGATAAAGTCAATTTTAATGATATTAAACGTATTAAGGATAGTTACAATAGTTTAAAACAAAAGTTAGGTAAAATTCCTAGATTAAGTGATTTTGATTTGCATGACTCCATTGATCCTATAAGGATTTTCGATAATAATAGCCTAGGATCATATCATAAATTTTTAACAAAATATGAAAAAGAATATACGGTGCAGCTTAACGATGTCCAAGAATCTTTTATAGAGTTTATTTCTAAAAAACTTGCTTCCGGGAAACGGATTCACGAGTTAGAAATGATTAGATATTCAATAAATAATAAGTTCGATTTAATATCTAGGATAAAACATATTCTAAAAGAAGAATATGATATAAATCTTAAGGATAGTACAGAGACCTCAATAGTAAATGTGCTTACTAATCAATTTGCTAGTGGAAGCGCTAAATCGACATATAAGGACTGTATTTTCTTAGAAAAAGATGGTTTAGAGTATAAAACGTCGGATGTTTTTATTGAAAATTTGAAGAATGAAGAATTTAAGCAAATAGTTGTTGAACTAATTGAGTTTGGTATAGATAGATATAAAAGATCTTACAGTGATCATTATATGGATACAAATTTTCAATTGTATCAAAAATATACATACGAAGATGTGTGCAAATTATTAGAATGGGAAAAATGCGAAGTGGCCCTTAATATTGGTGGTTACAGGTTTGATAAGAAAACCAAAACCTATCCTGTATTTATTAATTACAATAAATCTCAAAATATAAATGCTTCTATAAATTATGAGGATAGATTTGAATCCCCATCACACTTAATTGCAATATCTAAATCAGGGAGAACGGGAAAGTCCGCTGATGTTGTACAAGCATATAATGCTGAAAAAGATGGCGTTGAAATGAGTTTGTTTGTAAGAAAAAATAAGGATGATAAATTATCAAAAGAGTTTTATTATCTTGGAAAAATTAATGCTGTAGGTGTTCCTAATCCGATTATTATGGGAAATACTAATAAGAGTGCTGTTGAAATTAGGTATCAGTTATATACACCTGTAAGAGAAGATCTCTTTGACTACATTATCTCATAAGGTTTTATAGTTGAATTGGTATTTAATCTTTATACCTGTGCATGTGCACTATAAACTTAGAAAATATCACTTTTATTCCTACATGTCAAAAGGCTCTAATAGGTTTGATAGAGCCCTTGCTATTAGTGCACAGAAATAAATTTTAAATTTTTGACCAAAAATGACCTATTTGCCTATTTTTGAGTTAAGCGCTAACTTTTTATCTATTGTTATCTTTTCTGTTTTCACTGAGTTCATTTCTACTATCTGATTTCATAATAAGCCTCAGCCTTATTATGAAATCATCCACAATTATTCTGTATTATATTATTTCTGCAATACAATAAACATTACTTTCCCTTGTCATTTGTTAATTCTCCTTTTGATTTTAAAATTATCTTATTACAAGCCATACATAATTACTTAACGCTCCCTAATGGTTGTAAAATCCATTTAGAACTCGAATCTTCTAATTTTATAAAGATTAAATGTTCAATAAACTTTCTTGCTTTTATTGCACCGCTTTTATCAACTTTTGTAATACTTTCATTTGATATCCTTTTAGTTAATTGATCAAATATATTCATAATGGTATATATGAATATTTCA
This sequence comes from Clostridium sp. CM036, assembly GCF_055081135.1. Lineage (NCBI taxonomy): Bacteria > Bacillati > Bacillota > Clostridia > Eubacteriales > Clostridiaceae > Clostridium > Clostridium sp. CM036. Next base: position 1,208,977 of record NZ_CM143652.1, read on the forward strand.
TTTCTTATATCCCTTTCTTCACTTTTCTTAATCTCGTACTCTTCTCCTAATATAATATAAGTAGCTACATCACATGTTACCCCAGTACTGATGCTAACAGGCATTTTTTTAAAATTATGTTCACTTAAATATTCGTTTCCACCAAGTGATTCGTTTACTGATTTAAAATCCAATATATTAAAATCGACATATTTACACTTAATATTGCTACCCTCTCCAATTATATAATCCTCATTAAATTTAGTTATCAAATATAATGCTAACGCAACTTTAATATTAATTAATTGAGTGGCCTCGCAACAATATTGAATATAGACTCCACAATTCCAATATGATGTAAATATATATGTCATCTCTCCGTTTTTTCTAATATATATGTCATTATAATATTCTTTTAAATGCTTTATGATAGATTCTAATTGATCTATTCCAACTAATTGTCCTGATTCTTCAATTATAAAGGCAAGTACAGTCATGGATAATTTACTTTCTTTACCCTTTACTACTAGCCTCTTTACTGCATCTATAAACATATTTTTTGTTCTATTATTAATATTGTTTTTACATATATCTACAAATCCAGTAAATAGCTGCATTAGATTTAAATTATTTTCAGACTCCAAGATACCAATAATAATATTATAGTATAAATCAACAACTATATTTGTAGATTCATTCTCTTTAAACTCTTCTACTAAATTATAATAAAGTAACTGGTTATCAATATCTTTTTCTGTATTTATTATCAATTTAATTTTTTCTAAATACTCTTTAACTTTTACTTCATTATAATTTATATCATAATATTTTATAAGTTTAATTAAGTAATCGATAGCCTCATTAACAAAATTCTCCTTTAGGTAATATTGTACTGCCTGTTCAATACAATTAATATAAGGAATAATATCATTTAATCCTAAATAACCTCTCGACATCTCTACATATGCTTCTGCAACTCTAAAATCATCATTTACTTGATTACTTGCTTCAATTGCTTTCTGTGAATATTTTATACATTCATCATATTTTTTCTGCATGTAACTCATTGAAGCCATTAACTCATATCCTCTTCCTGTCTCTCTAATAACTGCGTGCGCCTCAGCAATTTTAATACCTTGCAGATATGTTGATTCGCATTTAATCCAATCTTTTAAATCTCTATATATATTGCCTAAATTTAATAAGTTCATAGCTAATTTAGAGTATTGTTTTAGTTCACTCATTATCTTTATTGATTCATTACATGTAAATATAGCTTTATCGTATTCCTTCTTCTTTCTATAACATGAAGTAAGATTATTCATAATGGCTGCTTTTAGCGTTTTATTATTGTTTATGTTATTATCATCTAATATCATTTCTAGATATTCTGTTGCTAACTCTTCTTGATCTATATTAGATAATGCACCTGAATAGTTCAACAAACTTTTTAGAGCACCCTCTTTATTATCAACCTTGACAAAAAGTTCATATGCTATTTTGGCATTTGTTGCTGCCTTTTCATATTGATTAAATGAAAGATTTATTTTTGACATATTAATATATACATACGCTTTAAATTTATCATCAATAAATTCAAATGTATCTATTTCTGTTAGTAACTTTTCTGTTTCTTCCTTTCTACCATCTTCAGCCAAAAAAGCTGCTTTAATAGCTATACACAAAAGGTAACCTTTTTTATCACTTAAATCATTATATATATCTATAGCTTTATTTATACATATATATCCATCATTTTTATTATTAGTACCCATATACACCAAACTGATATAATAATTGGTATGTGCATAATACTCTATATATTTACTATCTTTTTTATATATTGTTAATGCTTTTTCTAATACTTTAATAGATTGCACTATTCTACTTGAATTATATAACTTTACACCTACTGGTAATAGATGTTCATTAATAACATCATTATCTTTATCTAGTAAAAGTAGAGTTCCTTCTATAAAAAATTTTTTTTCTATTGCACTTTCTCCTACTATAACTTCATACTCACTCGTCATTTCATTGTCACTAATATATTTTAATATATATTCTTTAAATAAAGGATGAAAAATATCATATACTCCCTTTTTACTATTTAATAGGTATTCTAAAACTGATGTTTTAAGTTGAAATTCCATTAAAGTATTTTTAACTGATGTTAATTTATATAAAGATTCTTTCAAAACCTCTCTTTTTATTGAAAAATTTGTTATTGCTATACATGATAATATTTCCTTCTGCTCTGAACTTAAACTTCCCCATAACGCTTCTTGATAACTTTCCAATCCGATTGGCAAAGGGTTTATCTTATAATTAACATAGTAATATAGATATAAGGGATTTCCTTTAGATTTTAGATATAGCTCATCAATAAAATCCTCTTCCAATTTAGTCTCTAAAGATAACTTTATAAATTCCTTAACTTCATCTTTTGTTAATTTTTCCAATTCATATTTACTAATATTAATTCCAGTGAATACACTTCTATTTCGTGCTAAATATAAGAATTTATTTCCATACTTAACTAATCGCTCTAACTGCTGTACACCCTCCCTATTGCTTTCACAATCATCAAATACAAATAAAAAATTACTGCTCTTTATAAGGCTTTCTAACATGAAAAATATATCTTCATCCTTATTAAACTGTAATCCATAGCATTCAATTAAATATCCAAACACTTCTTTTATACTTCTATTTCTTAAAGAAATATATATAATTTTATAACTTAATGAAAGTTCTCCTACTAATGTAGTTTTTCCAATCCCTGGCTCACCATATACTAATAAACTTTCTACATTATTCATAATATTCTTTATATCTTGCAATACCTTATTTCTAACAACTAATTTTTTTTCCTCAAGCCTCTCTTTTAATTCATCAAAGTAATTTACATTTTCAATTTTTTGTAAAACAAATTCACTTGAATTCTCTCCATCCAAAGTGTTAAAAATAGGACTATTAATAATATATTGATTACCTTGAACGTTATTAATATCTCTATAGGCATATATAGATTCCTCATCCATAACTTAATTCCTACCATAGTTTGTAATCGTTTGAGAACCTTTTACATTATTAATATCTCTACCAGCTTGCTGATTTAATGAACTAAAATCTCCATTTTGATTATTAAGCATCTCTACTTTATCTTTATTAGCAATTAAAAAGTCTCTCAACTCATCAATAAACCCATCCGGTAATGCATTTTTAGTTATATCCTCATATACGTCTTCTATATCCCTTGAGGGTTTATTTTTATTTATACTTTGAGATTCACATATTTTTTCAAAGTATCCTTCCGCTTCCTTATCACCACTAAAATACTTACAAAACTTGTTCTTAAATGGTATTAATAAGCATCCCTTTATTGCATCCCACATTATTCCTCCTGCTATTGCAGATGCCCCCCAATTCTCTGAAACCCAACTACTAAATTGTTGTAAAATTGTTACCTCTACCATCCTAATTTCCTCCCTTAACTTTTTTGAAATATTCTTCATCTCTTTTTATTTGTTCTAAAATATCCTTTACTACATATTTATTATCTTTTGGAAAAGCGCTTTTTGGTGTCTCATAATTATTTACTAAATATTCTATCCAATCTATAGCTGAGCTCTTATTAAGCTCTATCTTATCTTCTGATATTCTATACTCCAACACTATATTACAAATAGCTTGTATTATTATTGATTTATCAAAATCTGCTTCTAACTCTTCTAAAATATCATTAAAATATTTGCAGTTAATGATTTCATTATATGTTATCGGAAAAAAGTATTTAATATTATTTATTCTAGTAACACCGGTTACTTCATTATTATTATCTAAATTTGTTATATGCTTTTTATTAAGTGAAAATGAATCCCTTGGTTTAAATGAATATAATAAAGAATCTTCTGTAATATCATCCTCTTTAAAAAATCTTATATTTTCTTTAATAATCACCTTATTAAGAGATAATATTCTTCCTGTTGTATCAGCACCATATATATGACATTTACTAAATTTACAAGCCTCCCTAAACATATAATATTGTTCACTTCTACTTTCAATGCATTTATAATGAACTACTACTGCTAATAATGGATTAACCCATTCCTTAATTTCTCTTGAAATAAGTCTTTCTAAGAGTAGATCCTGTTCTTGATAGATACATAATAAATACGAACCATCACTTTTTTCTATAATATCTAATCCAAATGCATTCATATTTCCATTAGATGCATTTATCCAATTTAAGAATCTATCCATAACTTTATTACCTTTTATTGCATCCTTAAAAATAAATGCTACTTTTAACTCTTTAGAATCATTAGGCTCTAATGGTATACTAATATATCCTAAACCTGCTATTATAGCATTGGTTATCAATTGCGAAAACTCACAATCTCCTAAAATCATCATATTAGGTTTTACACTGTAATCTAACTCCATCATACTATTCCCCTTTATAAAATAGTTTTCAGCAAATTCACTATGCTCATAAAAAAAACGGCAGGCTGTGCAAAAAACTAATTCGCATGCAATTTCTAATTACGAGGTTTCATTTTTCAATAAAAAATAATGTTTTACTCATTAAAATAAGTAAAAAGCCATTGAAAAGCCTTAGTTTACATGAAATACCAATAGCAAACATAAACTTCCAGTTTATGTAACAACCTCCGAAGTCGTAGTAAAAACTGGAAGTTTTTACTTTCTACTATTCTTCCTCTAGCTTTTTCCATCTAACAAGTAAAGTTTATCAGCATATTTAGACTCATCTGAAATCTTCAGCTCAGAATTTTTAGCCGCTTGTTTAACCTGAGCACCAGCTATGTTAGGTTTGACAATACACCCAGCTCCAGCCACACAGCCGCCCGGACACGCCATTCCTTCAATGAGATATCCATCATACTTTCCTTTTATGGCATCATTACACATCTCCCTACATTCTCTCAGTCCATTCGCAGCTTTAATCTTTACTTCTCGCCCTGGATGTTCTTTTTTTATCAAATCAGCTACAGCCTTAGCGACTCCACCTGCAACCGCAAAGCCTCTTCCTGAACCAGTTGCTTCATTACTCAAGCTCATATCTGTACCAATTATTTCTACTTCTTTGGCTGTAAGCATTCCAGATAACTCCTCATATGTAATTACAAAATCAACTTCACTTTTTACGCTTTTTCTGGAAGCTTCTAATTTTTTCGCACTACATGGCCCAACAAAAACAATCATTGCATCTTTATGTTTTTCTCTCACAAGTCGAGCAGCAAAAACCATTGGAGTCAAAGTCATTGAAATATTTTCAGCATATTCAGGATATAATTTTTTAGCCATAACAGACCATGAAGGGCAGCATGAAGTAGCCATAAAGGAAAGTTTTTCAGGTACATTTTCTATAAAATCTTTTGCCTCATCAATTGTACAAATATCTGCACCAATCGCAACTTCAACAACATCTTTAAATCCAATTGTAATCATCGCTCTTTTAAAATCATTAAATCCAACATTTTTACCAAACTGCCCCACATATGATGGAGCTACAATTGCAATTACTTCTTTCTTTTGATTAATTGCCTGAATTAGTTGAAATATTTGGCTTTTATCAGATATTGCTCCAAAAGGACAATTTACCAAACACATTCCACAGCTAACACATTTATCATAATCTATTGATGCTCTGCCATATTCATCCGTATATATTGCATCCACTCCGCATGCCATGGCACATGGGCGCCCATGTTTTATTATTGCTGAATACGGACACACTTTAGCACATAAACCACACTTTATACATTTTTCCTGATCAATAACACTTTTCCCATTAGCTATACTAACTGCGCCTTTAGGACAAACTTCTACACAAGGGTGTGCTAGGCAGCCACGGCACATATTTGTAACTTCATAGCTATTTGTTGGACAAGAATTACAAGCAAATTTTATAATATTTACAAGTGGCGGTTCATAATATTTTGAAGGTTTGGTTGCCCCCTCTAATCCCTCCGTAATTGATCTTGGTTTATCACTTGGTCTTAAATTTAGTCCCATTGCCAAACGGATTCGCTCACTAACTATTGCTCTTTCAAGAAATGTACTTTCTCTATACTTACCCACCTCTCCACGAATGATCTCATATGGAATATTCTCTATATCTTTTAAATTGTCTTCAAAGGCCATCTTACTTACGGCCGTAAAAACTTTGTGTCTAATATCAGTAAGTGTTTTATATTCGTATTTCATTTTTACTCCTTTTATGCTTTGATATTTATAAAAACTACATATATATATTCTTCGTTAGAATATCATATAGTATAATTCAGTCAATTTTGTTTGTGTATTTATTTTACTTATAGCTTTTTATATTATAACTGGTTAATTATCATGAATTTTTCTTTAATTGCTGTGATTGCACCTTGAACAGCGCTCTTACCTTTTTTCTATATGACTATCCCATCACAATGGCTACTTCATGTTGAATAATTTGAGCAATCCATCCTGAGTATTTTCCCCTTCGCTTCTTAAATCCCGAATCAAAATACTCTACTTCTATCTCTTTGAATCTATTAGTTTTTCTAACACCTATAAGTGAAAGACATCCTTCTTCTGTTTCATATTGACCCGATTTATTCGCTATCACAGGATTAATCATCGGAACGTTCATATCGCCCATACTGATCACAATAATTCTTTTTTTGACACCAATCATATTAGCTGCCATTCCTACACACCCTTCTTTATTTGCTTTAAGCGTATCAAGCAAATCCTGTATCACCTGAGCATCTGCTTTTGTAGCAAGTTCTGATTTTTGATTAAGAAAAAATATGTCTTTCATAATTGATCTAACCATATGTTATACTCCTTCTTTAGTCTTATTTATATTTTTAAATGATTCCTCTATTGTACAAATACATTATGGAGCTTGTATTAGAAAATGCATAGCAAAATTTGATTTTACTATACATTTTCTATGAATTCAATATAATTTCTTAATTAATAATGGTAACTTATCTAATTTTTCACTATATCTTTCTTCATTAAATAACTCCTCGTTTTTCAAAACATAATATAGCTCTTCCACTAAAACTGCTCCAATCATTTTCTTTGCCATATCTTGTGCATATCCACAAGCTACTAATTTTTCAAAAACTTCAGTTGTACATTTAGGATTGTTATCCTTTATTTGATTTTCAACAGTTTCCATAATATGGTCTTTTAATTTATCCTTTACCAAGATTGCATTTCCCCTTTATTTAGTTATTGTTTATCGCAAACATTGTTCTCTAAATGCTAAACATCTATATCAATGATAACATAGCTGATAAGAAATATTAATACATTCATCCCTTTTATACTATCTTCTTTTATTCTGAAACTCCCACGCTTAAAAGCATGTGGTTCTTAGGTACTAAATAACTTTCTTTAATATCACGAATGATATTAACACTAATTATTTTCCCCAAAAATTTCACCATCAAGGATTGCAACCAACCCATTAGCGATAGCATAATGCCCGTTTCAAGACATTTTTTTATTCTAAACTCCCATACTACTTAAATTATCTAATCCTTGCAATCTTTTAATTTCTTTACTATGCAATACTAAAAACTTTTCAAAATCTTTATTACATGCATCAAAATTTATACTGCATAAATCATCATTAACATTTTTAATTAGGTATGCCGAATATATATCCCTTTGGACTTTGATTTGTTTGCCATTATATTCAAAATCATTCCACCTTTGAGATAATTTCTTTTTACTATATTGTTGATTTAAGTGGTTATACTGTGAAGCTTTCACTTGCCACGTATTAATTTCAAAGTATTTTCCGCCTTTAGATTTTAGCTTATTTTCTAGCATTGTTAAAAATTTACTAGGTGCTTTATTTGCTAATGATTTACCAAATCTCTTTTTCTTGTTAATCCTTCCAGTCTTATCATTAGTAGTTGCATTTTTAACACGTTTTTGCAATCCTTTAAAATTCATTTCTTCAACATAGACTACATTGCAATTTTTTACTATTTCATTAATCATTATATTATGATCTTGTTCTCTTATATCCCTTTGTTTCCTATATATATCTTTAAGTTTATTCTTAGCTTTTACGTATCTCTTTGAATATTTCCATTCTAATTTAACACCTTTTTTTATACTGCAATTTTCATCGAAATTATTAGGATTAGTTTTTCTCTTACTTCTATCCATATATCTTTGAATTCTACGTTTTTCATTTTCAATATTTTGTACATGTGGAGCCAATTCATATAGCTTAACATCAGATTCACAAGTATAAGCGATTGTCTGTGTGCCTATGTCAATTCCGCAATCTCCAAGGCCGATATCATTTCTAATTTCTCCTGTCTCTTGGTTAAACTTAGTAGGAGCTACTCCATCCAAAACTATTTGAAGTATATATTTATAACGCCCTCGTACAAATTTCCTTTTAATTCTACAGAAACATATTTTATTCCTTAAAGCATCTATCTCATATTGGTTATTTATATTAAGCATTGTTTCAATCTTTAACCCATTCCATTTAAGCGTATTTGTTTCAATATCATATTTTATTCCAGTGCCATTAGATTTACCTTCTAATGAATTTAACGGATTGTTTCTACCTTTAAAGTGAACTTGTTCACCTTTGCCAAATAAATTATTTTCTAAAGATTCCCATACTCTTGATGCAATCTTCTGAGCAGTGAAGCTGTCTAAATTATGTTTAAATGTATGTTGCGTTGATCTTACATCTTCATGAAGTGAATATTCGGTTAGCCTAAATTCTTTAAGCATTGCATTTTTAATATCAAAATACGGATGTTAGCGGTAAACTAAAAGGGTGATATTTCGGCAAACAAAAAAGGAGAATAATTTCCAGTTAAGTACAATAATAATTCCTTCTCTGATACAATTAGAGATATATTTTACAGAGGGGGAATTTAAAATTGAAAGGATGGAATATGTTTAGTGAAATAAAACAATATAAAGCACTTGGATTTAATAAATCACAGGTTGAAAGAGCTCTAAATATAAATTACAAAACAGTTCAAAAGTATTGGGACATGGATCCTGGTGAATATGTTAAAGTCACTATTCAATCGAAGAATAGACATAAAAAAATTGATATCTACAAAGATGATATTTTAGAATGGATTACTGATTTCAGAGATATGTCAGCAGCACAAGTACTTGATTGGATAAAGGAAAGATATGGTGATGTAAAATTTAAAGAAAGGTCTTTAAGGCTTTATATTAGTAATTTAAGGAAAGAATACAATCTGCCTAAGGCTTCGCCAATAAGACAATTTGAGGAAGTACATGAACTTCCCATGGGCTACCAAGCTCAGGTTGATATGGGTCAAATATGGCTCAAAAGATTAAATGGAAACAAAGTAAAAGTGTATTGCTTTGCAATGGTTTTATCACATTCAAGGTATAAATACATACTTTGGACAGACAAACCATTTACTACCGCCTCTTTTATTGATGCTCATAATCGAGCTTTTGAATATCTTGGTGGTATGCCTATTGAAATAGTGTATGACCAAGATCGTGTGCTTGCAGTAGCCGAGAATTCTGGAGACATTATTTATACCGAAGGTTTTCAAAATTATATTAATACTATGAAATATAAAGTTAGGCTTTGTAGAGGTTTTGATCCTCAAAGTAAGGGGAAAATAGAATCTGTGGTAAAATACTCAAAATATAACTTTGCTATAAACAGAGTATTTATAGATGTTGATTCCTTTAATGAAGACTCATTCAAATGGCTAGATAGAACAGGCAATGGTAAAAAACATGAAATAACGAAAAAAATACCGGCAGAAGTGTTTGCTCTCGAAAAGAAACACTTGCTACCAGTACCTGAACTCTTTGAAAAAAATTCATCTAATACTAGTTTAACTTATGCTGTACGAAAAAACAATGTAATTTTGTATAAACAGAACAGGTATCAAGTGCCCAAAGGAACTTATAGCCCAGGTAAAGAACTTAAATTAATGATAAAAGGCTCCAAAATGAATATAGTTGATTTTGATACAGGTGTATTAATAGCAAGTCATCAAGTAAGTACAAGGCAGGGTGAACTTATAAAAATAATTCATCCCGAAAGGGATATTCACAGTTCTATTGACCAAGTTTATGAAAGATTGTTTTTTGCTCTCGGTAAAACTGAAAATGCAAAAATGCTACTAGATGGCATAAAACGTGAAAAACCAAGATACTGCAAAGATCAATTTGGTTCAATACTAAATATAGTACATTCATATGAAGCTTCGCTAATAGAACAAGCATTGAATTATTGTGTTATACGAAACTTGTGGAGTGCTGGAATGTTTAAAGAAACCCTTGAATATCTTGCGATACAGGATATTGCAAAAGTTGATAAAAAATCTGTAATTGACAAGTTATCTATACCATCAAAGTATAGAGGGTTAAAACCGGAAGTAAGAAGTATAAGTGACTATATTGATGCTTTGAAGGAGGACAAGCAATCATGGAGAAATTAGAATTAATCAAAGAGTATGCCAAAAATCTTAAGCTAAACTATTTAAATGTAGATGCAGATAAAATTATTGAAAAAGGTGAGTTAGGTAATGTTTCCTATCAAGACTTTCTATTATCAATACTTAAAAATGAGGTTGTTTTGAAAGATCAGAAAACACAAGAAAAAAGACTTAAATATGCTGACTTTCCAGTTAAAAAGACAATGGAGGAATTTGATTTTCTATTTCAAAAATCAATAACAAAGAAACAAATAAACAGACTCATGGAAATGGAATGGATAGATAGGATGTATAATCTTATATTTTTAGGCCCACCGGGCGTTGGGAAGTCTCACACAGCTATTGCCTTGGGTTATAAAGCCGTTGAGGCAGGTTATAAGGTAAGTTTTGTAACTATGGATAATCTGATGCATGTTTTGAAAACTCAGCAGATATCAAGAAAAAGCAAAGGTAAACTAAATAGAATCCTTTCTTCAAGCCTCGTTATAATTGATGAGGTCGGATATCTTCCTATAACTAGAGATGAGGCTAATTTGTTCTTTCAATTAATATCATCCCTTCATGAACAGGCATCACTAATTATAACTTCTAACAAAGGATTCGAAGAATGGGTAGAGCTTTTAGGAGACCCAGCATTAACAACAGCTGTATTAGATAGAATATCTTATAGGTGCGAACTTTTTAACATGATTGGAAAGAGCTATAGGTTGGAGCACAGAAAATCTATATTTTAGCAGTTAAATGGGAAAAATATACTGGGATAAATTCAGTAAAATAGTTTGCCGAAATTTCTCCAAAAGTACTTGCCAATAACAACGGAGTGCAAAGCTTGTTCAATTCTTTCTTGTCCAATTTATTTTTATAAATATTTGATAATTCAGATTGATTTTTCCTCCAGTTTTTAGTCTTGCTCATTTCATTATACCTACTTAAAGCTTTACCTAAAACTGAATTATAGATCTTCCTTCCAATCTCAAATCTTTTATCCAATATCTTTTCTTCAAATTTTTCAAGTTTAAGATTTAGGTTCAATACGAACCGTTGTTTAGCTTCTTTTTTTGCCACTGAATATTCACCTCACTTTCTATAGTTGAAGTTTCAATTTTAACGACATTTCAGAAGGAAGTCTCCCACTTCTATAAGCTGGAGTTACATACCCTAACAAACAGAAAACTTCAGTGGAAGTATAAATCTCCTTCTGAAGTCGTTAATACTTCAGCTCCGCAGGAGATGATTTAATCCCCTTAGTTATGTATTTAAGTCTTCTTCTACACTATGTATTAATAATATTTTCTCCTATCCCTTGGACAATATACAAAAATGATAATTAATTATAGTGTTATATTTGTTCCTTTATTATTTTTTTTATAATTCTTTTATTGCCTATCGACAAGTGCTATCCATCCCACACCTTAAGGAGTGGGCTTTCCGCACAAATTCATTGTAAATTCAAAACTGTAATTAGTTTTGAAAAATATATTGACTTCAAATTGAATAGTAGTTTGTAAATGTTACAATAAGCCTGTGAATTTTTCAGTGAGACAATAAAATCCAAAGAATAAAAAGACATTTAGGTGTGCAGTGGTTTATATTAATAAGCTTAGGGAGAAGAATGTTGATGTAGATTTTATTGCAGATGATAACATGGTGGATTGACTATACGAATATATTAAAAGGGAATTCATTTGAACTGCCCCCTGTCAAGTAGACAGTGGAAATAATTAAAGATTTTATGTAAGGCGTCTATTATTTGGTAGGCGCTTTATTTATGCTGCATTACCTAATAGATATCGCTGATATTCCATTGGTGTCATGCACTTTAAACGTTTTTGATAACGTCTATTATTATAATATTCTATATAGTCTTCAATCGATTTCTTTAAGCTTTCATAGTCTTCAAATTTATGAAGATAATACATTTCTGTTTTTAAGATTCCCCAAAATCCTTCCATTGGACCATTATCAATACAATGCCCAACCCTCGACATGCTCTGTATCATTCCAGCTTTTTTTAGTTTTTCTTTAAATATTTTTGAAGTATACTGGAAACCTCGGTCACTATGAAATATTGGTTTAGCATCAGGGTATACTTTAACAGCAAGATTAAAGGTTTGATAAACCAATTGGTTATTATTAGAATGACCAATGACATATGAAACAATACTTCTATCACCTAAATCAAATATTGCACTTAGATAAGCCTTTTGTCCACTTCTCCCATATTTAAACTCGGTTACATCTGTAAGCCATTTTTTATTGACTTGTTCTGCTTTAAAATTTCTATCCAAAATATTTTCTGCAGTAACTTCAGGAGTTGACTTAATATAATTATATCTTTTTTTTCTGCATACGGATTTTAATCCTAATATCTGCATCAGACGATAAATTCGTTTATAATTAACTTTTTTATTATATTCTCTACGGATTTTAATCGTCATCTGGCGATAGCCTAAGATACCGTCTTTTTCCTCATATAACTCACAAATAAGCTTTAATAATTCTTCGTTTTTCAATACTCGGTTACTTTTTTCTCTGTGTAGCCATTTATAATATGCAGAATGGCTAACGCCGCCTATAATGCACAACTCAGTTATAGGAAATTTATCTTTGTTAGATAATTCTTGGATTGCAAGATAAGTATCTTCGTATCTAGCTTCGCTTAATATCGCCTTCTTTCTATCTCTTGGATTTTTTTTAGAAGAGCATTCTCCATCCGTAATCTTCTATTTTGTGCTTCTAAAAGCTTGTATTGAGCTTTTAGCTTTTCATCTTCTGTCATTAACTCTTCAGCCTTTGGCTTTCCACGTCGGTCCAAAAGCCCTTCAATACCAAACTGATTATACTTCTTCATCCAGGTATAAATCTGAGGATAAGATACCTTATATTTTTCAACAGTTTTATTATAACTGTTATTGTTTTCAATACAGTACTTTATGATTTCAATGCGTTCAATATAAGAAGTTTTGCGTCCTTTGGTCATGATTATTTTTCCTCCTGTTCCAGAAGATTTTATGTTTTCATGACCATTATACTTCTTTATCCAATTGCATAAAACTGTATTTGACGAAATATGATACTTAATGCATAAATCATTCAGTGAGCCATGCCCATCAAGATATTCTTTTACAATGTTAATCTTGATTTTGGCAGTATAAGAAGTATTTTTGCTAGAATGTTTTAACCCAGCTTCACCTTCTGATTTATATCGTATTACCCATTTTTGAAAAGAACTCTTATGTACTTGAAGTTTGTTGCATAAACTTAACATACTAGCTTTTCCATTTAAATATGATGTTACAGCCTTAATTTTTTGTTGGTCTGATATAGTTGATTTTCTTCCCATAAAAAAATAGCCCTCCTTATAGTAAACAGTTTTATTATTTTAACTGTCTACCATAAGGGGAGCATATCAATTTGAATTCCCTTTTAACTTGTTAAAGACTAGAAAGGCAGTAAAAATAAAATAAACATTATCTACTCTGCATCAACATGATTTGATTAAGCCACTCAAATGCTGCAGTATATATAATTAAAATATCCTCTTTAGATTCTCTAAAATTCACATTATATCTTGGCTCTGATACCCATCTAATAATTTCAAATTTCCTTTCGACTATTATATTCGGCACCTGTGTCCCTTTAGGAAGAGACGAAATTAAATAACTTATATTATGTGTCTTATACTTTCTGTCAGTCAAATCATTCCCATTAAGCTCTAAAAGTGCTTTAATTATTTTTTCAATTGCTTGATTTACATGATAAGCCGCATAATTAATTTCTACTTCGTCTGTGCAATTTGTAAGACCAAAATTCGCATACTTCAAATCACTCTTAGCAAGATGCAGATAATTGCTCATATATTCTTACCCCTTTCGCCCAAGCGTTCCTATAAAAATTATTATTTTCCATATCACTAAGGAATAGTTTTTTATTATATCCAAATAAATCAATTTCTCCAAACTCGTGTAAATCTACAGTTGGATAAAACTCAGAAAAATCACCTAAAACGATTATATCAATATCACTAAAGCTACTACAGAAAAGCGTTGTGGCACTACCAAACACTATAATATCAGTGATGTGCTTACCAACATTATCTTTTAATAATAGATTAGCAATTTCATAAACTTTCCTTTGTTTGACTGGATGTATACATTCATAATTATCCAACCCAATTAAATTTTCAAATTTATAATTGGTATTATTACTTGTATTAAAAATATTATCTAATGCATAGAAATCTTTTAAACATTCTATCATAATATTTCACCTTCCTATTCTTATATTGTATCACTACATAAATTGAGTGTAAATAACAAAGGGTGACTGTCACTTGTCGAAAGGTGTAAAGTTAGTTGTTTTAAATCAAATTATCTATACCATTAACCGTAGTTTGTTCATTGTCATTAATAGGAATAACTATGCATTTTTGGCCATTAATTATTTGAGATTTTATTTGAGATACTTTTTCGGGTTTTACTTGTAGTATAACATCATAATGAGGGGTAACATTATTATCTTCTGAAAATGCATCTGGAACTTTCTCTAAATTAGTTTCTAAAGTTTCTTCTAAATTAGTTTCTAAATCTTCTTCTAAAACCACATTATCATCATTAACTTCTGTAGACAGGTCAATTTCATTATCTATAGTATTCTCTTGTTTAACTTGATCAAGTCTAGCTTGAAGTATTTCCACTTGTTTGTGAAGGCGTTCTTCCTTTTTTCTTTGCACATTTGCCTTAAGAGCCTTTGCGTCAATTAAATTCTTTGCTAAAGTGATATCATCACCAAAGTTCTCTACATAGGAGTTTTCAATCTCAGTAGTAATTTCCTGCGGAACTTCACTTTCTATTAAAAGTTTTTGTATATCCTTCTTTGTTAAGCTTATAGGTTCACAATCTGCATCATCGTTTAAATCATTGTATTCTTCTATCATAGTACTTAGGTTTTCTTGTATATCCATAAAAATTTTATCAGCTTTAATTTCATCTGAACTAAAAGAATCTTTAATAATTGATTGGAATGTTTCCTTTTGCACCGTAGCCGTTTGTTTTGAAGGACAACCTAGAACATTTTCCATTAATTCAGTATGTGTATCCTTTGCATTTTTTGTATAATACATAATAGAGTTAACATCTGAACTACGATCAATAAAAGCAGGAAACACAAAGCCATTAGTTGGGGACTCGACTACCCAATCTCTAATACGTGCTTTTATTTCGTTTTGCTGTTCAAAGTATCTAAGACCAGGCTCTGAAAGTGAAACTGGACATATTGCACATAACACATATTCATATACTTCTTCAGATTCATCTATCTTTATATTATCTCTGGTTTTGCTAACAACATCATAAGCATCATGAAAAAAGAGTATTAAAAAATTACCAGTGTAATCATAATTGTCTATAATCAAATCATAAAGGTTATCTACAAGAGCATCATCTTTTAATTGACTGTTTTTAAGCTGCATAAGTGAAGTCTGCCTTTCATTTGTAAATTCTTCATTAGTTGAAAAGTTAAGTTCTAAAATATTATTCCCAATAGTTCCAGACAGTACTTTTTTAGCAATTTCTAAATATTTAAAGTATTCATCCTCATCTAAATTTAAAAAGCTTTCTCTAAATTTTAAAATAGTATGTTTTTCTCCATTAACATAGCAGCCACACATTTTAGTGAAGGTGCATTGTTCTTTTTTAAAACGTCTTTTTAACTCAAGTATATCTTTTTTTCTCATGTATAAGCTCCTCAATTTATAGACAAACCTTACGTAAATTTATAGTTGAAGTGGTTTGTCTTTAGTATTTTTTATTTGTAGCTATAATTAATATATTATCGTTATTAATTATAGTATTTTTTTTACAGAAAATAAAGGATTTATATATCAGTTTTTTTAATGATTTCTATTGAGAATAGAATAGCAACATAGTTTGTCCGTTTCACTTCCAATTTATATAAGGCGCCAGGCTCTTGCCAGAAACTGGAACAGTATTTGTTCTAATTTGGAAGAGATATCAATTAAAACTCTTATTTTTAAATTTTTTTAAATTTATGGTATTTGTTTTTCTAACCCTACAGTATGAATTATTGGTAATTAATCTTTGCAATCTCACCAATAGACTGTGCGAAAACACAACATCATGGTATAATTTCATATAGTATAAAATTTTATAATAAAAAAAACAATATGAAGGAGCAAAAAAATGAATGGATTAATGATACTTATTGCTATTTTATTTATTTGCTTGTATGGAAGCATAAATTATTATATAGGTTTAAGGATGTGGCAGAACCTATTTCGCCATATTCCTTTTATAAATCCCAAAATATATTGGATACTGTTTTCAATAATAGCATCATCATATATTGTAACAACGCTTATACCTTCTTTCATACCAGCAATAATATCAACTAAATTAAATATTATAGGATCATATTGGATGGCAATAATGTTTTATCTTATTTTAATATTGCCTATAATAGATTTAATAAGAGTTATAAATAGAAAAATTATAATTCTCCCAAGAAGTTTATCTGGCGATACTAATGTTTCGTTAATAGTAATGGTTCTAGTAGTTGCATTTATATTTGGTGTAATGATATATGGTACTTGGAGTGCTCGTAGCGTAAGAGTAACAAAGTATGATCTAAATGTTGATAAAGTTGCGGGTAATCTAGAGACCTTGAAGGTTATTATGGTCTCGGACATTCATCTTGGGATTATGGTAGATAATAATAGGCTTACAGGTATGGTAAATAAAATCAATGATTTAAAACCTGACATTGTGTTAATACCTGGAGACATTATTGATAGTAGCATTGACCCTTTTGTAAAAGAAAACATGAGTGATAACTTTAGGCGAATTAAAAGCAAATATGGAGTGTATGCCTCCCTTGGTAATCATGATGGAATGGGAAGTAATGTAGATGATGTAGTTAAAAATTTTGAGAATGCAGGTATAACTGTGCTGCGTGATACTTCAGTTTTGGTAAGTGATAGCTTTTATGTTATAGGTAGACAAGACCCATCCTTAGAGCGTGTTACAAAAATTAAAAGAAAAGATTTGTCATCCTTAGTAAAGGATTTAGATAAGTCAAAACCATTTTTGCTTATGGATCATCAGCCAGTAAATTTAAGTGAACCTGAAAACCAGGGGATTGATTTACAACTATCAGGTCACACCCATAGAGGTCAGATATTTCCTGCAAATATTATAACCAATGGAATTTTTGAAATAGACTATGGGTATTTAAAAAAGAACAATTCTCAATTTATTATATCTTCAGGTTATGGAACATGGGGACCTCCAATTAGGATAGGTAGCCGCTCGGAAATTGTTGAAATAAATCTTAAACTCAAATAATAAATAGTTATTTATTATGTAGACGAAGCTACTATATTTCTTAGTTTAAAGTAATGTAGTGGCTTTTCCTTAATGGTTTATGGTTTATAGTTTAATTAGTAAGTGGGTCCAGCAAAGCGTGTCCCCACAACAGGGTCAGACCCTTGGCAATAAAAATACATCTGACAGACTTAAAATACTATAGTAAAATAAATATGAAACAGAAAACTTGAAATAATTTATATACAAAGGAAGTATACAATGGAAAAAAATATAAAAATGAGATATCCGAGCTATCTTAAAGAATTTAAATGTATAGGTGGAAAATGTACAGATAGCTGTTGTATTGGATGGGATATAGATATCGATAAGGTTACCTTTAGGCAATATTATAAGGTTCAAGCCAAAGAAATGAAGCGAATGATTCAAAAAAATGTACATAATAATGATGAATACCTAAGTCCTGATATAGATTATGGAAAAATAGAATTAAAAACTGGAAAAAGGTGTGCTTTTTTAGATGACGAAAATTATTGTATTATTTATTCCAAAATTGGAGAAGAGTATCTTTCAAATGTTTGCACATCTTTTCCTAGAATAATTAATAAAGTAGATACATGTTATGAAATATCACTTGATATTGCCTGTCCGGAAGCTGCAAGAATTATTTTACTAAAAGAAGAAGGAATTGGGTTTAAAGAAAGTGAAGAAACTTTAGGCAAACATATACTATCAGGTGATATTGAAACCAGCTCTAAAGAATATGATAATTCGCCTTTTAAATATTTTAAAGAAATTAGAAATCTAAGTGTTGAAATAATACAAAACAGAAAGTTCGACTTAAGTAAAAGACTTTATATATTAGGTGATTTTATAAAAACATTAGAAGAAGAACTTAAATATAAGTATACTAATGTACCTAAATTTATTAGGGAATATGATATGAACTTAGTTAGTGATGGTTATGAAAGAGATCAATTAAGTTATATTGTTCAGATAGATTTTTTCAAAAAGATGATAGGCTTCTTAAATGTATCTAAAGAAGTGGATAGTCTTTATTTTAAGGAATATACTAAGCAAATTATAGCTGGATTCAAGTTTGATGAAGGTGGCGACATTAGTAAACATTCAGAAATGTACATAAAAGCATTTGAAGATTATACTGAAAATTTTATGAATAATAATAGCTATATTTTCGAAAATTATTTGGTGAATTTTATGTATAACTATATGTTTCCATTTTCTGAATCAGAATCAATATTCGATGGATATATTATGCTTTTAGTAAGATATTCATTTATTAGATTTTATTTAGTTGGTAACTATCTATATAATAAACAGGATAACAAAGAAAATATAGTTGAATTTATTCAATCTTTATCGAAGACCATAGAACATCACAGAACTTTTTTAATTGATTCAATAAATTATATGAAAGAAAATAAACTTGATAATATACAATTTGCTAAAACACTTTTATAAAAATAAAAAATATTGAGTTCTCAATGTATATACAAGAGAGCTCAATATTTCCACTTAAACTTTGCTAAATTTAGAGTAACTTAATCAGCTCTTCTAACTCCTGCGATAAAACTTTTGCAAGCGTAAAATCAATATCTTTTAAAGCCAATTCTATTTTTGTTTCGACTAATTTTTTCTTTTGTTCAATTTCTAAATAGTCTTTGTCAAAATGATTAGCATAAATCATCTTTCTAAATTTTCGCATACTCATTTTTCTAATTGTCTTATCTTCTATGATTAAAACAAAATCCATACAGTTTACTATAGAATAGAAATCATGGGAAATCATGAGAATCGCACCTTTATAGTTTTCTATGGCTTTTTCCAGTGCTATTTGTGAATATGTGTCTAAATGACTTGTCGGTTCATCAAGAAGCAAAATGTTTGCTTTACTAGCAGAAACCTTAGCCAGTTGAAGCATATTTTTTTCTCCACCAGATAAAGCCCCTATCTTTTGATTAATGGCTTCTTCTTCGAAACCATAACCAGAAATATATGCTCTAACCTCTTGATTAGTTTTAAAACCAGCATCTAAGAACTCTTCAAGTATCGTATTAGACTCATTTAGTGTTTTGCCTTGAAGTTGAGACAAATAAGCCACTTCAACATCTTCATTTATCTCAATAGAATCATGATTATTTTTAAATATTTCTCGAAGTAACGTCGTTTTCCCGGCACCATTTGAACCGATAAGAGCTACTTTATCAGTAGATTTAATCTCAAAGTTAACATTTTCTAGAAGCATATCATCAAAGGCAACACTGTAATCATTAACTTTTAAAACAATGGTTTCTTCGATTTCATTATCTGTAACTAAACTGATATTTGGTTGTTTAATATCTACAAATGGCGATTTAATTCTACTTTTTTCTAATCTTTCTTGAATTTTAACTCTAGCATTTAGAGCTTTCCCTTTAGAAGATTGATTATACTCAGTTGCGAGAAATCTTAACTTCTTTATTAAGATCTCGTTTCTCTCAAGTTCTTCATTATCAGTAGCAGCTAGTTCTTGTAACTCAATTTTAGTTTGAAGTAATGAGAAGTTATACTCAATATAGTTTCCATCAAACTCTTGGATCTCCATGTTTTCAAGGTGTAGAATTTTATTAAAACAATGATTCAATATATATCTGTTGTGCGTAATAATTAACATTGTTCCAATGTGCGAATTAATTAGATCTTTAAGCGAATTAAGGTTTTCAAAGTCTAAAAACACATCGGGTTCATCCATAATCATTAAGTCTGGACTATTTAGCATTTCCTTAATTACTTGAATAAGCTTGAATTCCCCACCACTAAGTTCAGATATCATTAGATCTTTATACTTGCTTAAGTTTGCAAGATTTAAGTTTTTATTAATGATATTTTCGAAATCATCCCCATTAATTGCATCAAATGCGTCTAAAGTTTGTTGATACTTTTCTAGTAAAGAATCAATATCCGAAGATGTTTCCATTTCACTGCAAATAGATGTTATTTCATTTTGTAGTTTAATAAATTTTTCCCCTATATATTCGAAAACTGTAATTTCTTTCATTTCGCCCTGTTGCGAGAATTGACTTACATACCCAATGCTACAATTTGGGTCAATCTCGAGCTTTCCATCGAACATATATTTTTCTGGATCCATAATTATATCTATCAGTGTACTTTTTCCACTGCCATTTGTTCCTATAAAAGCACAATGCTGACCATCTTCTAATGTAAATGAAATATTATTATATAGATCCTTTTGCGGAAATGAGTAGGACAAGTTATCAATTTTTATCATATTATTACCTCTCTTTATCACTAAAAAAGAGCCTATAAAAATAAGCTCTTCAATATATTCTCTTCTCAATTGCAATTTTACACTTGATTTTTATGTAGTAAAGACATTCTACTGAGTTTACCATTGATATCATAACACTTTTTACGACTAAGTTCAATCATTTCATATTAAAGCTTCTCGTGATATCCGTTAATTCTAAAAAGTCTTTGCGAGCCGGGTACCCACTAACGTGTTGACAAAAACAGAACCTAAGTGTATAGTGTGTATTAAGTGAATACACACTATACACTTAGGAAGGTGATAAGGTGATATGAAGATTTTAATTTCAAATATATCCAATATACCCCTATACCAACAAATAAAAGACCAACTAAAAGATATTATTTTTAAAGGTGAGATGTCTGAGGGTGATCCACTTCCATCTATCAGAAATTTTGCCACTGATTTGAAAGTAAGCATTCTTACAATTCGTCGTGTCTACAATGAATTAGAGCAAGAGGGATTTATTACAAGTCAGGTGGGCATTGGCACTTTTATTTCTGCTGGTAATTTAGAGCTGCTTCGTGACTCTAAACGACGTATTGTTGAACAAAAAATGCAGGACTTAATTCAAACAGCAAAGACGTTAAAAATTTCTAAAGAGGAATTAAATGCAATGATGAATATTTTATATGAGGGGGATGAACAATGAACAATGTATTAGAAGTATCAGGATTAAATAAATCTTATGAGAAATTTGCCCTTTCCGATGTTAGTTTTTCTTTACAGGAAGATTGTATCACAGGTTTTATAGGTATTAACGGGGCAGGTAAAACAACCACTATACGGACTATTCTTGATCTTGTAATGAGAAATGCCGGTACTATCAAATTCTTTGGAAAGGATATTGATAAGCACGGGCATGAGTTAAAAAACCGTATTGGAGTTGTGCTGGATGATGGCTGCTTTTATGATGAATTGACAATGAAAGAAATGAAAAGCATTATTTCACCGGCGTATTCAAGTTGGAATGAACGGGATTACAAAACCTATATGGAACGTTTTTCACTCAATCCACGCCAAAAGATTTCGACACTTTCAAAAGGTATGCGTATGAAGTTCGCATTGACTTTGGCACTTTCCCATGAGGCAGACTTACTTATTATGGATGAGCCTACAAGTGGACTTGATCCCTTAATTAGAAGCCAATTCATGAATATCTTGACAGATTATATGAAACAAGGTGGCAAGAGCGTTTTCTTTTCAACTCACATAACTTCAGATCTTGATAAAGTTGCAGATATGATAATTCTTATTAACAATGGCAAGATTTTATTCGAGGAAGAAAAGGATACATTGATTGATACCCATCGATTAGTAAAAGGTGATAGCAAGGATTTGACTATTGAAACCAGAAAATTGTTCTTAAATATTCAAGAAACAGGATTTGGATTTACTGGTATCACCAATAAATTATCTCAAGTTCAAAAAAGCATAAAAGACATTTTGGTTGAAAGACCTACCATAGAAGATATTATGCTGGGCTATGTCGAAGGAGGGGGAAAATAATGCTGGTACATCTTGTTAAAAAAGATATCTTACTTATAAAAAAATATTTACTGCTTTTAGTTACTTTTCCATTTGCTATACCCCTTTTTATGATGATACAACCATCCCAATTTTGGGGGCTTAGTGCTTTTTTGTTATCGGTGATTTTTTCGGTGTTTATGTTGTATCAATATGTTTTGATGGCCGAAATGAAATACCCTAAAGCTGAAGCTCTGCTGTGTTCTACGCCATACTCCCGCAGTAGTCTTGTAAAAGCAAGATATGCTTTTCTCCTATTGATCTTTGCTTATTGCTGTGTGGCATATAACGTATTAGCACTGCTATTTGTCAAAATTGAATATCTTACTCCGTACAACTATCTTATTGCACTGCTGATTTCAGTAATCCTATTTGGCGTATACACACCTGTACAATATAAATTTGGCTTTGAAAAAACAAAGTATTTCTTCATGATATTGATCATGGGAACTCCATTTTTATTGACTGTATTAATAAAAGCCAATATTAAACTCGATTTTACGGTATTGTCTGCAATGCCTATATTGGTCCAGTACTTAATACCGATTGTGGCTATAATTGCTATCCTCTTTATTTCTATGAATATATCTATAAACATTTACTCAAAGAAAGAATTGCTATAACAGCAGTATAACTTATACATTTTGAGAAAGGAGCGATAACTATGCATGCTTTACCAACCCCAGTAGTAATAATATGTGTGCTGTTCCCCTTTGTGTATTTAACTACAGGCAATGGATTTAGTTAAATCAAAAGTAAAATTAGATACTAACGAAACTTTTAATACAACTAATCAAAGATTCCAGAGAACAGGTATTTATAATGGTGATGATTATTACGCGATAGGAAAATCTTACAAAGATCCTGTTAATCCTGAACAAGAATATTCCTTATGTTTATATTTAGTAAACATTAATACTGGCGCAATTACGCAATTTACACAAGGAATATGTACACCAATAAATTAACTTTTGTATTAATTAATTCACTATCTTGTTAATTTATATAAAAAACACAGTAGAGAAAGTATAACTCTACTGTGTTTTCACATTTTAAGATTTCCAAGTAAATTAATTCATCTAGTTTTTATTTCTAGTTCCTTGATTAGCAGCTTGCACGCTAGCATTTCCATTAACCTTATATCCATTTTTAGCATTTTCACTATCTAAACTATTAGCCATAAGGCTTTGATCTTTTTGTTTCATGGTCATATTTTGGCTCAGACTATTTTCACTATTAGGTATAATATTTTGATTGTTTTCAGCTATGGTTTTATTTTGACTCATAAAAAGCATCTCCTTTACTAATTATTTTATATTATAATGCCCATAAGTTAATGATAATATCATATTTAGTTGAATTTGAGAGTTGCTAATCAATAAAAAAAAGCCTACCCCTAGATTTCTCTATGAAATAAACTTTTAGAGTTACATATATTTTATTAATAACAAGGGAATTTATTCATTGACCCCTGTTATTTTTACCAACTAAACCTCCGCCATTACCTGATGATGCGCTTTGTGATCCATAGATTGATGCTCTCTTATTATTTTTTTGCGTGGAAGATTTTGCTTTTCTTTCTTCAATAATTTTTTTCATTATTTCCATGTTTTTGTTTATATCATTTTTCATATTTTTACCCTCTTTTTTTTATTTTTTACGGTTTAAAAAAACTTCATAACTAATACCTTCTAAATTAATATTCACGATAAATATTTTCAAGGTAGGTCTTGTTATTTTACTAATTTATTATACCCTACAAACAGCCTTTTGAGCAACACTGCTTGTCTGTTTTATCTCTGTAATGGGCCAGACCCTTGGGAAATTATTCAAGTTAAAAAAGCTCTTCAAAGATATTTATGCTATGACATACAGTTGTCAATTTTAAAATGCTATCCTACTATTTTTCATATAATTCTATAGGTAAATCATCTGGATCACTAAAAAAAGTAAATTTTTTCCCCGTAATCTCATCAATTCTAATATGCTCAGAAATTACATTCTTATCAGCCAGTTCTTTTATCGCCTCATCAATGTTATCTACCTCAAAAGCAAGATGCCTTAGTCCTCTTGCTTCAGGATAGCTCGCCCTTTTAGGTGATTGCGGAAAAGAAAATAATTCTATTTGATAATTCTCTCCAACACCTAAGTCGAGCTTATATGATTCTCTATCTTTTCTATATGTTTCTTTAATGATTTTCAAATCTAAAAGATTAACGTAAAATTCTTTAGATCTTTCATAATTTGTGCAAATAATAGCTATATGATGAATCTTATTTAACTTCATTTTTTTATCTCCTTCTTTATATTACGTACGTATTTTCTTTCGGCCGCACCACAGTTTAAGAATACTGTGAAGTATTAGTTTTCTATTAATATATACATATGATATTTTAATACTAACATATACTCTACTTAAATCACTAGTTTGCAAATTTTTTCACACCAGCGTATTATTAATATAGGAGATGTAAATGCATATATTTTTTACTCATACTCATCATTATTATTTATATATCCCTCCTCCACTAACAATCATTGAAATTTCTTCTTAAATAACATTTATTATTAATTGAAAATAGTTGTTTACAAACATCTATTACTATGATATTATTAATTTATAAACAAAACAACAGAATTTAATTAGTACAAGAGATGGAAGTGATTCCACAAAGATATTAACCTTCATTAGATAAACTAAAAGAATTGCTAATAGAAAGGGGATAGTCCAATGTTTCAAATTAAGTTGTTAAAGTTTTTAGAGGTTAGTACAATTTATAAATAAGAGGTCTTTAAGATATGTGATAAGACAAAGAAAAATACTTTAGTTAAAAAAATTACTAATCTCTACTTAGTTCAAAATTAAATATTTGTATATATATAAGGGAGTTCACAAAGTGAACTCCCTTATTCATAATAATTCTCTGTACCATCCCAGTAACAACATCTGAGTTTAAGATACTTAATAATTATGTAGTCCTAAGCAATAAATACATATTATCGTATTAAAATTAAATCTTTAGTTAAGAAGTTATCAAAAATACTCTATAGTCAGTCTTCTAGCATTTTAATAAATGTTAAATCGTCTATTCTTAATGAAACTGGTTGTGGTAAAGTCAAGCCCTTAGGTGCACTACCACTATAAAAAAACAGTGCATTATTTGTTGGATCATTTCCACTGAGTGCTTCATTTGCAGCCTTAACAGCACTTGCCTGTGCAGGTCTGTTAATGTTACCATTTAGTATTGGAGTAAATTGATAAAAACCATTTGTTTTTTCATTAATAACAGCACTGATTGAATTTGGAAAACTGCTGCTCTTAACTCTGTTTAAAACTACAGCACCTACAGCAACTTGAGCTTTATAAGATGCTCCTCCTGCTTCGGCAGTTATTAATCTTGATAGCAAGTCCAAATCACTTGAGTCATTTTTGATTGCTATAGGTTTAGTTTGCACTGAAGTATAACTAGCTATTTCTGGAGTTTTTACAACTTGTTTAGGAGATTCATTCCGTTTGTTATTAGCTTTTCTTGAATCAATTAATGCTTGTTTTTCTTCTGTTGCTTGTCTTGCTTCATTAGCTTGATCTATTACCAGTTGTGCGCCATATTGATTTTCTAGGGCATTCAATTTTAATGCTAATACATCTTGGTCTGATTTTTGTTCTGTTAAAATCGCTAAATTCTTTTTATTCTCAACTCTTAAAGATAGCAACTTTGTATTCTCTGAATCTAGCGCTACCTTCTTTAAATTAATTGCTGCTTCTTTTGTTTTCATATTATTCATAACCTTTTGATCAAATGTTACTACCCTTTTAATATTTTCTACTCTGGATATAAAATCATCCATACCATTTGAGCTTAGCATAATGTTTAGATAGCTTGATGACCCATTCATATACATTACTCTCATTCTTTTATTAAAAATAATCTGTTCTGCTTTGATATCAGCCTCTGCTTTTTCAATATTTATTTTTGTTTGCTTAATATTCTTTTGTGTTATAGCTATACTGCTTTCATTACTATCGATATTAGACACAATTGTTTCACGCTTATTGTTCATAATCTCAACTTTGCTTTCAAGGTCGTTTCTTTGAGTTTGAACCTGATGAATTTTTGCCTTATCTGATGCAGAATCTGCATATACGGTAGTAGAACCAACGCTTATAATTACACCAAGTGCCATTACGGCTGAAATAATTTTTTTGTTCAATTTTCCATTCCCCCTACATAATATTTTATTTTTAAATATATTATGTTTAAAAGTATTTATCATCTGAACATAATAACATACAGAGATATGTTTAGCAAATATTGGTCTTTGAATTATTTGTAATATGGCGCCCAGTTATCAAATTGTCTATCATATATATTCTGTTCATTTTGAGGCTTTTCTGTTAATAGCTTCTTAAGCTTTTTTCTTCCAATATAAGTAATAAAAAGACTATAATTAGCTTTATATCCAATCTAATCACAGTCCTATTTATTATATGTTTAGATCGCTTCGTCTATTTTAGAATTTTTGGAGATTTTATCCTCAAGAAAAAGAAATTTAAAGTATCTTGCTAAAACATAAATAACGATTAAAACAGCTAGTACTTCTTGAAATTTAACCAAATATTTTAACATATATATTGGTTCTTTAATATTAACTAGATACCCATTAAGTTGCTTCATAGCAACTGCGCTTATCACCATTGGAAAAGTAAAAGCAGAATAACTTGGGTAAAATTTAGTTTTAAGTAGCTTTGGTAAATACAAAATCACCACTAAGAACATTATAAATGCTAGACCTCCTAAAAAGCCTAATAAAAAATTATTTTTCACTGTAAAACATGCTAAATATCCAGCTAAACATAAGCTAGCTGGAGCCGCGAATATTGAAATAGTTGGTAGTGCCGGCTCTTGAATTCCCTTAATAAAGAATGTCCTATAAATCACAATAGGCAATAAGCATAAATATGATATAAAGCCAAACCAGAAAATACCTTTTCCAAGACTAATTAAATTATAGGTAGGTGCAGTCATACTTGCTACCACAATACCAACATAAACTACAAAATAGCTTGGAAAAACTTTTTTTGTATCAAAGTTAAAAATAAATTTTGCAGTAAAACAAATTAGTAAAAAACAATGCAGTAATAAACCAAAAGACCACACACCAAAGGATATTGAATGAGCATACGGAACTATGTAAGTTGCCAAAATCATTAAACCCATAGTAAAAGTAATCATTACGCTGGCAACAACTGGGTTTTTAAAAGACTCTACTACACTTTTTGTATCAAAAAATATCTTAAATATAAGGAGTACTAATATTAATGAAGCTACAACTCCAAAGATGTTCCTGTATATATCACCATAAGATAATAATAGATTACCAGTTGCTGCTAAAGCTAACATTAACCCTGCAATTGGTACAGGAGTTTTTTCTATCAGGCTTTTCATTTTTTTACCACCTTATTCATCAATATTTACAAGGCCGAGCTCTCTAACTATAATTTGCGCAGCTTTTTCAGCTATTTCCCCAGTAAAGGAAATGCATTGTGCTTGATGTTCTCCAGAAGTCATGTCCATTCCGTGAGTAAGGACTTTACAACATAACACCTTATGGTTATTTTTAAAGCTCTCTTGTAATTCATTAGCAAACTTAAGAGCATTTTGCACCTTAGGATCTCCAGCTGTTGTTCTCCCAAAGAAATAACCTATGCACATTACTCCGCCTGATACAGCACCGCAAACACATTTTGATTTTCCTATTCCAAGAGGAAATCCTGAAGACATTGCAATCATCTCATCTGGCATTGGAATTTCAAAATTGTTTTTTATTGAGCTAACAATAGCTTCGGAACAAAAAAAATCACCTTTTCTGAATGACTCTTCTGCTTCTCTTCTTATTTTTTTAATACTAACTTCATTTCTCATAAGTTGCCCCCTTTTAATAAAATATTCCACATACTATTATATATGTAATATTACAGCAAGTCCACTAGTTAATTGAAACACATGGACACCACCAATGGCCGCAAACAAATTGTGAACACAATTCCTTTTGTTATGGGTAACTTTTTAATTAAATCAAAAAATAAAAGGTGTATTCTATACCATAATTAGGTATAAAATACACCTTTTATTAAATCATCACCTTCTGTGCTGCAATATTAATATGCTTATAAGTTTAAGAATTCTCTCATAATATTACTTATTTCATTGGCCATAGCTTCATTTTCCATTTCAGAAAATACTCTTAAAAGCGGTTCTGTGCCAGAGAATCTTGCTATAATCCAGCCACCATTTCTAAAATATACCTTTAAGCCATCTTCGTAGTTTGTTTTTTCTACTTTATAACCAAAATTTGGGATTAACTTATTTACGAAAAGTTTTGTCCTAATCTGTTCCTTGTCTTCTATGCTGAATTTATAATCAGATTCAGTCATGTAGAAGTATCCATATTGCTTATGAATTTCTTCAAGTAATTCCGATAAGCTTTTTCCTGTTACACTAAGCAATTCGATTAGAAGGCTAGCAGCAAATATTCCGTCTTTTCCCTTAATGTGCCCACGAATAGTTAATCCACCACTGCTTTCTCCTCCGATTAATGCATTCTTTTCTTCCATTTTTGAGCTTATGTTCTTGAAACCAACTGGAACCTCGTAGCATTCCTCACCAAAGCTCGCTGCTATTTTATCTAGGAGGTGAGTGGTTGCAAGGTTTCTTACAGCTCCACCTTTCCATCCCTTGTACTTTAATAAATAGTAATATAACACAGAAAGAATATCGTTTGGATGAATAAAGTTACCTTTTTCATCTATGATTCCAAGTCTATCAGCATCCCCATCTGTCCCTATCCCGATATCATATCCTTTTTCAACTACTAAATCCTTTAAACGATGTAGTGTGTGTGTGCTTGGGGAAGGTAATCTTCCACCAAATAAGGTATCGTGTCTATTATTTATTATTTCAACCTCACATCTTGCAGTTAAAAGTATAGTTTGAAGGCAAGTCTTTGAAACTCCAAACATTGGGTCAAGAGCTACCTTTAGTTTGCTATTCCTTATAGACTCTATATCTATCATGCTGATAATTGAATCTATAAATTCATTAAACGGATCTATAATTTCAATTAAACCATCTGCTATTCCTTTATCAAAGATAACAAGCTTAACATCATCTATAGTAATATTGTTTATAATTTCTTCAAGACTTCTTGTAACGTCTTCTTTAGCATCTCTTCCACCCCTGGTGAATATTTTGAGTCCATTGTAATCAGCTGGGTTATGGCTTGCTGTTACAGCTGCACCATAGTATGCATCTAAAGAATTCACAGTGAACATTATTAGAGGGGTAGGTGCAGATTTTCCTACTAAAAAAACCTTTATTCCATTTCCAGCCATTACTTCTGAAACCCATTTTGCTGATTTGTCAGATAAAAATCTATTATCATAACCTATTACAAAACCACTGCCCTCACATTTTTCATTTTTCATAAGGTTTGCAAGAGCTTGAGAAAGAAGTTGTACATTTTTTTTTGTAAAATCTTCGCCTATAAAAGCTCTCCATCCACCAGTACCAAATTTAATCATATTTTTAACTCCTTTACTAATTTTAATATACTTACTTTTATTAGCCCATTATAGCAACTATAATATTTTGTGAACCAGCTTTTTGTGGCTTAATAGCACCTTCCACTGCCGTTCCATTTAAAATTATTTCTTTAATACCCCTCTGTACTCCATTTGGATTTTTTATGGTTATATTATAAGTTGCTCCACGCCATAGACGAGTAACTTCGAATTCTGTCCAATCTCCTGGTATACATGGATCTATAATCATGCCATCAAAGTTAAGACGAACTCCTAGCATGTAGTGAGTTGCTGCATAGTATGCCCAACCAGCACTTCCTGTAAGCCATGGGTGCCTTGCTCTACCGTGAGCTGTATGATCTTTTCCCATCACGAATTGACAGTATGAGTATGGTTCGGCTTCACGAGTCTCTATCATATCATTTTGATTATAAGGTAATAATGCGTCGTAGAACTTCATAGCACTCTCACCACGTCCAATCATACATTCAGCAACCCAAGCCCAAGGATTAGGATGACTGAAGATAGCTCCATTTTCCTTAACTCCCTTGTATACACGAGTTACGAAACCTATTCCATCATTTGGTTTGGTATAGGATGGTGATGTTAAGTGTAGACCAAAGTCTGAATATAAATATTTATCTACCGCATCCATACAAGCCTTAGACCTTTCTGGGCCCGCTACACCAGAAATAACAGCCCAAGTGTTTGACTCAAGGTGAACCTTTCCTTCTTCATCTTTTTGAGTTCCTATTTTTTCTCCATCCGATGTAATTCCACGAATATACCATTCCCCGTCCCAAAGCTCATTTTCACATATTTTTTTAACTTTACTCGCTATTGCACTATATACCGATACATCTTCTGTTCTACCTAAGAAGTTAGCACATTCAACAAAGTTGTTTAGTGCCCAAAAATGCAGGAAAGATACTAGAGCACTTTCCCCTCCTACAAGGTTTAAGCAGTCATTCCAGTCTGCTCTAAGACCTTTACATATCCCTGTAGCTCCAACCTGCGACCTTGAGAAATCAAGTATTTTCTTCATGTGATCATATACCGTGGCTTCTCCTCCATCAGCAAAAGTAACCATCGTATCAAACAACTGGGCTTCACCAGTCTCTTGTACATATTCACATATTGCTGCAATCAGCCATAATGCGTCATCTGAGCATGCATCCTTTAATCCATGTACTACATCTGACATGTTTGGAGTCGGTAAAACTGTTGGTGATTTTGAAGGTAAAATTTTAGCAACCTCTGAATCAAACCATTCTGGTTGGAATAAATGTAATCCGTAGCCTATGCTCGACTGTGCACGAAGAAGTTCAATTATACGTTGTTTGCACTTTTTAGGATTTGTATGAGGAACACACATAACATCTTGAGCAGTATCTCTATATCCAAGTCCTGTTCTTCCACCTACTTCTATAAATGAAGCAAATCTTGAGAACACAACGTTTGTTTCTGCTTGATAAAGGTTCCATGTATTTATCATGGTATTCATGCCTTCATTTGGTGTCTTAATCTGGAATGCCGATAATTTCCTTTCCCAGTATTCGTTAAGTTCATCAAATGCTTTATCTACAGTAGCAACATTTGAATATTTAGCCTTCATTTTCATGCCTTTAGCCCTTGCACCAACACCAACCATAAATATAAGTCTAGTTTCTTCTCCTGGAGCTAAGATTACTTTTTTATGTAAAGCACCACAGTGATTTCCACCGAGTTCTGAACTCCCACTACAAATTCCCTTTTCTACAGCTATTGGATTGTCTTCAGTGTGGTAGTTTCCTAAGAATTTATCTCTTAAACAATCATAGCTCTCTGGTTCAAAACCCGATGCTATGTATTGATAACCTGTCTCACCATTATCATAAAAAAGATCATTTTCTATAACTCCATCTTCATAACTAGAACCTGATGCGTATAAGCTCATCTGGAAGTTTTCATTATCCATATCAATGTTTTGGAATGAGAACTCTACGTAAGAAAACACACTTAATTTACGTGGAGTTGTTCCATTGTTCTTTATCTTTACATCCCATAATTCTACATCATCGTTTACTGGAATAAACAAAATCTGTTCTGCAATTATATCGCTATATTCGCAGGAAAATTTGGAATAAGATAGCCCATGACGGCATTTATAATTTGCCTTTTTAAGGTCTTTGCCAACTGGCTGCCAAGAAATTGTCCAATAGTCGCTAGATTCATCATCACGAAGGTAAACATAGTGGCCAGGTCTATCTAGTGGTACGCCGTTTGGTCTAAAACGAGTTATTCTATTGTACTGTGGCTTTTTATAGAATAGGTACCCACCTGCATTTTGAGAAATTACAGCACACATATCCTTTACCCCAAGATAGTTCGTCCAAGATACTGGTACATCAGGGCGTTCAATAACATATTCCCTGTTTACATTATCAAAATATCCATATTTCATTTTATCTTCTCCCTTTACTATAATTTAATTGTACTACTAACTTGATTTAGTTCTTCTTTAAATAACTCCTTAGCATTGCTGGATATTTCTAAAGTACAAGCACAGTAATATTATCAAATCCTTTCAGTTAGGTTGATTTTCCTTATCCCTTAACAGCACCAGCCATCATACCCTTAATTACATATTTTTGAGAAATTACATAGAGTGCTATCACTGGAATTATTGTTATTGTGAGCGCTGCCATCATCGCACCATAATCCGTGTTAAACTGGCTTGAAATTTGTGTTAAAAGCACACTTATAGGTCTTAATTCCCCTGTAAGATATACAAGTGGGAGAAGTAAATCATTATAAGACCATAAAAAAATCATTATACCTGAGGTTGCGAGTATTGGAGTAGACAATGGGATTATTATTCTCATAAATATTTTTGGTATACTACACCCATCTATTATCGCAGCTTCTTCAAGCTCAACAGGAAGAGACTTCATAAATCCTGTCATCATAATTATAGCAAAATTTAAAAATCCAGCAGTATGTGGTACTATTACAGCTAAATAAGTGTTATTAAAATGAAAAAACTGCAATATTTTAATATTAGGAATAATAACTGCAAACTGTGGAACAAGCATACTAGCAACTAAAAGTATCATTATTGGTCCATTTAAAAAGAACTTAAATCTTGCTAGTACAAATGCAGCCATTGCTCCAAGAATTAATACTAATACAACAACAGTACCAGAAATAACAAGACTATTAAAAAACCCCCTAGGAATGTCTATTTGAGAATATTTTCCAAGCGATTTGAAGTTATCTAAATTAAATTTAGTTGGAAAACTAAGAGCGCTAGAAATTATTTCAGATGAACTCTTAAAGCTATTCATAATAACCCATGCTATTGGTGCAATGGTTGTTATACCCCATGCTATTAATATAAAATGTGTAATAATCTTCGACATCTTAACTTTTGAATTAATATGCTTTTTTTCTATATAAATATCTTTTGAAACTTTCGAATTTAACATACTCTAACACCCCTCCATAACAACTAATAACTTATTGGATCTTTCCTTGATATTAATGTAGTAATAATAGTCAAACCAATTCCTATAACAACCATAAGAATAGATAGTGCAGACCCATAGCCTTGATTCATAGATTGGAATGTAGTTTGATATATATATGTGCTCAAAACCTGACTTGAATTCATAGGACCACCCTGCGTTATTGTAAATATAATATCAAAAACCTTTATAGCTGATGTAATTACCAAAGCAATAGTTGTAATTATTACATCCCTTATAAGTGGAAGTGTTATATATATTGATTTGGTTAATCCCGTTGCACCATCCAAAGATGCTGATTCATATATATCACTTGGTATTTTTGTAAGTGCGGTCATAAATATTACAAAATAAAAACCTGTCATTTGCCAAATATACGGCATCATAGAAAGTAATGCTGAAGATTTTTCAGTTAGCCATATTGTCTTTGACATACCAAATACACCTAAAATGTTATTCAAAAGACCTGCATCATACTGATATGTAAGTGAGAACAAAAGTCCTATTGCGGAACCTGATACTACAACAGGAAAAAAGAAAACTGTCCTATAAATCTTAAAACCCCTCTTGACTCCATCCATTAACATAGCAAGGAGTAGAGCGAATCCAATTTCAAATATAATACATAATACTATTAATAATAGTGTGTTTTTAATTGCTATCCCAACTACTGGGTCATGTAGAAGTCTCCGATAATTTTCTAAACCAATAAAAGACTTTTTCATTGAAAAATAATGCCAATCAGTTAAACTAAAATATAATGTTTGGATTAGCGGATTGAATAGAAAAACCGTAATTAAAGTAAGGGCTGGCGCTAAAAATAAAAAAGCATATTTTTTATCCTTTAAAATCATATTCATTACTCCCCGAAACATTATTTTAAAATACACAATGATCAATAGAATTTATTATATATTGATCATTGTGTATTATTAATTAAAAATATTATTAATTAGAGATATTACTACTGAGTCTTGACTATTTTACTAATTTTTGTGCCTCATCGAGTACTTGTTGTGATGTCTTCTTTCCAGAAGCTATATATTGCATACCTTTCCATATAGCTGTAAAGGCTTCCTGATTCATATTATCTCCAGCAGGACCAGTCATGCTAGTAGCTTTAGTCGTAAAGTCACCGATATTTTTTGCTAGTGCACCACCTGTAGTTGAAGATGGTACATTTTCAAGTGGAACCCCTCCTTTTTCAGCAAACTTAGCGAGTTGTTCTGGCTCTGTCATAAACTTAACAAATTTAATACCAGCTCCATTTTTCTTATCATTAAGAGCCTTAGTTACATACCAACCTGTGCCTGTACCACCAATGATGTCATTAGCATTAGCTTTTGCACCTGGTACTAGTGGGAACGGTATTACACTAACATTTTCCATACCCTGAAATGCTCCACCTGCCCAAGAACCTGAAATAAACATTGCAGCTTTCTTATCAGCAAAAGCCTGAGAACAAGCAGCTTGTTTAATTGTTAAGGCATCTTTTGTAAATGCTTTTTTATCATAAAGGTCTTTAGTTAATGCAAGTGCTGGAGCCCAACTCGCATCAAATAATTTACTATGACCGGAAGCTCCACCTTGTGAAAGTAATAATGTCTCAATTAAATAATGTGGTTCTTCAGCAAACGAACAAGCGATTGGGGTTATGTTCTTTGCATTAAGTACTGGAATAGCCTTTATAATATCTTCATAAGTCTTAGGAATCTCAAGTCCGTTATTCTTAAATAAATCGGTATTTATCCATACTCCTTCAAAAAAACCAATGTAAGGAAGTGCATAAAGCTTACCATTATACTTTGCAGCATCTAGTCCTGATTTCTTAAAGTTTGCAGCCCAAGTAGCATCTTTAGCTAATTCATCTTCCCAAGAAATTACCTTACCGGAATCAACAAGCGGTTTTCCAGATGCGCTATTAAATCCGTATGTTACATCTGGTTCATTACCTGAAGCGAAATCAGTATTTATTTTTGTTTTAAAAGCCTCACTTGCAGCAGAAGTAGCTTCATCTATAACTTTAATTTTCGGATTTTTAGCTTGGAAATCTTTTATAGCCTGTTGCCATACTTCGGTGTATGGGTCTGCACCAGTAAAAGTTGTTTCTACTCTAATTGTTACTTCCGTCTCCTCTGCAACTGTTGTACTTGTAGCTGAATTCTTGCTACCGCATCCAGCTAAAGCTGAAGTTAAAACAGCAGTTGTCATGAGCAAACAAAACAATTTTTTGGATTTCTTCATTTTGATATCCCCCTATTTTTATTTCTACAATATTATTAAAATATTAAATTATGAGCTTTGTGCTTATTAATAATACTGATTGAATCTTTTCAAATTAGCAAGTAAATGTTTACATGATACTTCTTACTTACAATCATATTATAACATTCATATCAAAAACTTAAATCAGTCCATATTGGTATTTATTTGTTTATTTTGGCTTGTCTCCAAAATATGGTAATTTACACATTTGAATCAATGCTTTTTTTGTGATAATTTCTTTTTAATATATAATTAGTTCCGGAATTCATTCAGCCTAATATAAGGTATACTTATAGAAAACATATTAAAATTAAAATCAGCTTATGAAAGGACTTTTATTATGACAAAACATTCTATGAAATCCAAGCTTATTATTATTGCAATTCTATTCATTCTTTATCCTATAATAATTATTGGCTATTTAGGATATGTGAATTATTCAAAAACGATTAAAGAAAAAGCTATAATGGACTATCAAAGTGCGGCCCAACAACTAACCCATTCGCTTTCAGACAGAATGGATAAGCTTAACCTTTACTCTATACAGCTTTTTTATGATAGTAAAATAATTGATACAAACACTTTAATTAATACTAATAATTTAGATTTTATATATGAAAACAGTTTTCAACGGTATTTACAATCTTTACTTTTCGCTAAATATGAGCTAAACGAAATTCTCATTAAATACTCTGATAGTGGAAAGGTTTTTCAAGCAAATAGAGCCTTTGCTGCTACTACGGATTGTTACGCTAATATGGATAAGTTAAATGAGATAGCCATAAAAGGAAAAGGCTCTCCAGTGTGGTATGTAGCAAGTAAAAACGGGAAAATAGATGGTATATACTTAGCAAAATCCATATACGATTCATTAAATGTGAATAAGGTAGTGGGTCTTTTAGCCCTTAAAATAGATAATCAATGTTTTATGGAAATATTTAACAATACCATGATTAACTCAAAGCAAACTTTGGGTCTCTATAGTAGCGATGGCCAATTAATATTTATAAATGATAGTTTTGATGTAAATACTAATAAATCCATACAATCTTTTCTTAATTCTAATTTAGACAAAGGTGAAGGAGAGATAAAGACTAAAAGTGACTCTCTATATATGATATATGACACAATTAAACCAACCAAATGGAAACTTGTTGTTGGAATTTCAGGAAACGTATTGTTTAAAGAGATACGAAAGGTAGCCAAATTTAGTATAATTCTATGTATAGCCACTCTTCCCATTTGCTTATTACTTATAAATTACTTATATAATACAATGATACATCCACTGAAGGTATTAATAAAAAGAATGAAGGAAATAGAAAATGGTAATATGGGTGTAATAATAGAAAGTGATCGCAAGGATGAATTTGGTTTCGTATTTCGTACCTTTAATAAAATGTCGAAAAACATAAAGACCCTAATTGATACAGTATATAAAGAGCAAATTGTAATGAAGCAAGCTGAAATTAATGCATTGCAAGCTCAAATTAATCCTCATTTTTTATATAATACACTTGAGTCCATTAACTGGAAAGCAAAAATTCACGGTGATGATGAGGTCAGTGAAATGATTTCTGCTTTTTCGTACATTATAGAAGCAAACCTAAATAGGAGCAACGAGAAATTTATTCCTGTATATAAAGAAATCGAATATATCCAAAGCTATAAATTCTTAATACAGAAACGATTTGGAAAGAAAATAGGATTTAATTTAAATATTGATGAAGACACCCTAAATAACAGGCTTCCTAAGCTTTTAATTCAACCTATAATTGAAAACACAATATACCATGGACTTGAAATGAAAAAGGGTGGAGGAACAGTAGATATTATAATAAAGAAGGAAAACAATCAACTAATTATTACTGTGGCAGATGACGGGTTAGGTATTGAAAAAAGCAAATTACTAGCCCTAATAGAAGACATGAGTGATGATAAATTTCCAGAGTCAGAAAATTTCTTGGATAATTCTAAGATAGGCGTAATTAATGTGCATCGCAGAATTAGACTACTTTATGGTAAAGATTACGGACTAAAAATAGAAAGTCAAGAGGGTATGTGTACGATTGTTACAATTAAAGTACCCGCCGACATATAAAAGGGAGTGTATATTAAATGTTTAAAGTACTTATAATTGATGACGAAGAAATCATAAGAGAAGGCCTAAAAACTGTTATTGATTGGAATTCATTAGGGTGCAGCGTTATAGGTGAAGCCTCAGACGGGGATGAAGGACTAGAAATGATTTCATCAATGCAACCTGACATTGTCTTCACTGACATTAGGATGCCAGGTTTAAATGGTTTAGAAATGATCTCTAAACTAGAAAAACATAAGCATGAATGTAAAATAATAATATTATCTGGCTTTAGAGATTTTGAGTATGCCCAACAAGCTGTTAAACTTGGAGCCTTTAGATTTCTTCTTAAACCCACAAATACTAAGGAATTAATCCTCTCCATTAAAGAAGCTATTATTGAACTTAAAAAAGTAAAATCAAATGAAGAAATCTTCAAGAATTTGAAAAGAAAAGTTAAAGAAAATTACAATTTAAGTGATGACGTTACAATCATGGAAGATAAATCACTTAATACTAATGAAAAAAGTTCTAAGTTTCTTGTAGTTAAAGCCCTGTCTTTTATGAAGGAGAATGTAGCTATGGGCTTAACCTTAAAAGATGTATCAGCCTATTTATATATCAGTACCTGGTACCTTAGTAAGCTGATAAAAAAAGAGACTGGTAGTAACTTTATTGATATCTTAAGTGAAATACGTATTGATGAGGCTAAAAAACTATTACTTCAACCCCAATATAAAATTTATGAGGTTTCAGCAATGATAGGTTTTACAGACGTAACTTATTTCAATAAACTCTTTAAAAATAATACTGGTTTAAAACCTACGGAGTATCGAAATAAGATTTTTAATAATGAATAGGAATCAAAAGCTTCCAGTTTTTATGTAGTCTTTATAACTTAAAAGATTCTAGTGGATTAATCCACTAATCCTCTATTTTTAGTAATTTCATTTAATTTCACTAAATTGTTAGAAATTACAAAAGCAAGTATAGCTGGTATAATCCATGCAAATCCTAGATTGGATAAAGGAACATATTTAAAGAACCCAATGCTATTTGCTGTTAAATCATTTATAGTATTTAAAACACTTACTATTAAAACTGTGTAGGTAGTTATAGCAACTACCTTATTATTTTTCACTATATCGCCAAGCAAGGTAGTAACTATTAGAACAATTACAATTGGATATATAATTTGTAAAACTGGACCTGCCAATTTAATTAAACTATCAACATCCTTTGTAGCCATTACTCCACTTACTAAAGCCATACTAATAGCAATACTTTTATAAGATAATTTCCCCTTAGAAAGTTTAGCAAAGAATTTTGATCCAGCTGAAAGTATTCCTATAGCAGTCGTTAAACATGCAATAGTAACACATAAACTAAGTATAACACTACCAATACTACCTAGGTCTAATCTAACAATTTCTGTAACCAGACTAGTTCTAGATATACTTTTTGAGAACAAAGTAGTCGTTTGAGTTCCAAGGTACATAAGTCCAGTATATACAAAGGATAAACCGATTAAAGACACTACAGCCGATTTCATAGTTATCCTCATTATATCTTTTGAGCTTTCATAACCTCTTGCCCTAATAGATGCAAGAATTATTGATGAAAATATAACACCAGTCATAGCATCCATTGTTTGATATCCTTCTATTAAAGCTTTTGAAAATCCACCTTGGTAAGATGTAGATACAGTTGGCCCAATAGGATCTATTATTCCTTTAACTATAATTATAGTTAACATTAATAAAAGTGCTGGTGTAAGTATTTTACCTATATTATCAATTATTGAAGAAGGTTTAAGCGCAAATGCAAGCACTATTGCAAAAAAAGCTATAATCGATATGTTTTGTCCAATTAATGGAAATAAAGGATGTATTCCCAGTTCAAAAGTTGTTGCAGCAGTTCTTGGAATTGCGAATAAAGGTCCTATTACAAGAATTAAAGCAATAGAGACTATCA
The DNA here is from genome assembly GCF_055081135.1 of Clostridium sp. CM036. NCBI lineage: Bacteria > Bacillati > Bacillota > Clostridia > Eubacteriales > Clostridiaceae > Clostridium > Clostridium sp. CM036. The sequence goes on from NZ_CM143652.1 coordinate 1,249,060, forward strand.
CAGAAAATATTGGACCTACCCTATCTGCCATTTTTTCGAAAGTACCATTAATTTTAGCACAGGCAATTATTGCACATAGAGGAAGACAAACTCCTGTAATAAGAAAGCCTATAATTGATAATAAAACTGAGTTCCCTGCTGCTTTTCCTAATGTTGGTGGAAAAATTAGGTTTCCTGCGCCAAAGAACATTGCAAATAATGCAAAACCTATAACTATTGAATGCTTTGTTGAATTTTTGATTTATGTAACCTCCCTCTTAATTAATCTTTATAGTTTTTATAATAAATAAATCAGTACTTCTTTTAAAGATGATTTACTTTGTACATATTAACTTCATATTCATATAAATAGAAACAGAACTTGTCGGTAAATTGTAATTCAGCTATTACAATGATTACTTTCTCCTTAAATACAAACAATTACCTGTACTCGAAAAAAATTATACAATTCTCCTTTCAACTTTAGATCTAAAATTATTATTAATATCCCATCTTACCATTTTTTCAGTTTACTGTCAATTTCCCTTAGTAATGGAATTAGACTACAAAAAATATTAAACGGCCTTAGCCCACGGAATTTAGGGCTTTATCCGCTTAAGTCAATTTTTATTATTTCCCCTTAGATTTTAAGATATATTCTAAGATTTTTTTGTAATATTTGTTTTATTTATGGTAATTCGTTTATTTGATATTTTTACAATTAGAGGCAATATTAATCCTAAGCATAAAAGTATAAATGGTGTTAATAAATTAAGCACAAGTTGGAAAGTATACTCTGATGAGCTTGGTTTTACTTTTGGGAACATTCCCATAATGCATGCAAATGCAGTAAATGCAAAACACCATGAACCTATTATGAATGCTATCTTATCATTTTTTATAAATTTATATTCAGAAGAGAATTTCTTTTTAGCAAAGCCTCTTAAAGCCATGTATGCTAAGAATACCCACAAATATCTTATTGGCATAACAATTGAATTTAGATCTAATAACCAGTTGTACAGGGTATTCATATCTCCAATACCTAAGGCTGGTACAATTATTAAAACTCCAACTAAAACAGCAGTCATTTTGTATCCATTAATTGGAGCTCCATATTTATTTGTTTTCATTAGACTAGCAGGAATATATTTTTTATCTCCTTCTGCAAATAATATTTTTAAAGGAGCATCAATGGAGAACGCTAATGCAGAAATTTGAGCAAGCATATTCGCAATTGCATATAAAATTAAAAATAAATTTCCTACGCCATAGTAATTACCCAATGTTTTAAATGCGTAGTACTGTCCATTCATTTTTAAATCTACTGGAATGTTATTTCCATCAAACATCATTCCCATTGCAACTGAACCTAATAATGCTGACATTGCTACCATTATTGCAAGTACAATCATTCCCTTTGGGAAATTTTTTGATGGCTCTTTTGTATCGTTAACATAAGGTGCTATTTTTTCACAGCCACCTATCGCAAACACCAGCATAGATATTGTAGTAAAGTATGCAAAGTTAAAGTCCGGAATAAAAGATTTTAATGTTATGTGTGCTGTTGCAATTTTCACTCCTGTAATTGAAGGTGCTGCAATCATCATCACTATGTATAACATTGACATTACAAATACTGATGTTCCTGCTATGGTTCCTATTTTTTTCAATGAATTAACACCTCTTGAAGCAAACCACAGGAAAAATAAAAATAGTACTAATGTTACTGATTGTAACACTAATGGGCTAAAACCATTAATGAATTTTCCATTTTGTGTTACTACCCATCCTAATGCTATTAAAATTGACTGGGGTTTTTGTGCTAAATATGGTACATGCACTACCCAATAAGTCCAACCTGCTAAGTAAGCTAATTTTGTACCCATTGTAGATTTTATCCATGTACTAACTCCTGCTTTTCCGTCCTTAAATGTAGAACCTAATTCCCCTACCATTAATGCATAAGGTATAAAATATAATGAAATAATAATTATCCATGATCCAACAACTTTTAACCCTTGATTTGCAAAGTTATTAACAACATTCCCAAATCCCCATACCATAACAAAAGCCATCAGCGCTAGATTTTTCCATGTAAGTTTTTTAACCCCTGTCCCATTCATATTATGAACCCCCTCCAATTAATTAATATTCTAGGAATCGTTTACAAATCTTTCATTTCCTAAAATTTTCTATAAATCCTTTTCATATTAACATCATTCACACTTTTTTGCAATATTTTACATTGTTTTATATATTATTATTAAATTCACTTAACTCAATTCGTTTTTCTACTACGAGCCCCTAAAATTAAGAATAACAAAACCTATAAGTAATCATATACTGTATTGTAAATACTTTAAGGAGTTAGTTAAATGTATATTGATGAAGATACTATTAGATTTTATAATCCAACGTATAACTATGAACTAGAAACTCAAGATTTCCCTTTAATGTATCCATACAGACAAATGGATGATTTTACATCCTTCGCACAAGGGCCTCAGGGTGGACCGTCTTCTGCACCTCCAAACTTTACACCATCGCAGCCTCAATCACAACAATTTGGTGCTACCCCTCTAGCTATAGACCCAGGTGCAATTAGACCTTGCCTCTATAGATTTGTATATATATGGCCAAGGAGAGAAAGAGGCTTCTGGGCATGGCTTACATTTGTTGGTCCTAGATCTATATCCGGTTTCCGCTGGAATAGAAATAGATGGAGATTTTTCGGAATGGATTTGAGAAATATTAATAGTTTCCAATGTTTTTAAAATATTAATTAAAGAATCGAGGAATAAAGATGGAAAAATTCCAACCTTTCCATGGTATGATTACCATGATTAATGACTTTTGGATAGGGTCAAATGAAGAAGGCGTGGGATGTTATAAATTAATGTCTGTAGAAAACGGATATGGAGCTTTAGTTAATTTCGTGGTGACGCCAACTACTTACTTTGTAGACCATGTAATGGTGACACCTGGAGATATGGTAACTGGCTTTTATGATGCAAATGCACCTGTTCTGCTCATTTTTCCGCCACAATTTAGAGCAATTGTTATGGCAAGAGATACACAACATCAAAATGTGAAAGTAGACTATTTTAACGATAAGTTGGTTAGTAGTGATAATAATTTAAGATTAAACATTGCCCCAACTACTCAGATAGTTTTAGAAAATGGGCAATCATTTAGCAATAGCCCTGCAAATCGAAATCTAATTATTGTCTATGGTGCTACCACAAAGAGTATACCGGCTCAGACCACACCATATAAAATTATTGTTATGTGTTAGATGAGTTTTTTGCATTTTTAATGTCGTTGAAAAATCCACTTTGGCTCCCATAACTATATTAACATAGATTGTTCGTTTCATTTCCATTCTTTCTCTCTAAAAGATTGGTGATGTGACGGGCAATTTTTTATAGTTTTTATCAACACAGCTTATCTGAATCAATTCCAATCTCTGCAAGGGAAATAAGCCATTCCTTTTGTGTTTATTTATATTATTTAATAATCAATGAAATAATTTATCACCTAAAAGCATATAGATATTTTATATGAATTAAGTTTAGATGCTATGGGGAAAGTTATACATTTTATTAATTATGTTAAATTATTATTAGGGGGCGTTAATTTCGAACAAGAAAACTTTCAAAAAAGGAAGCTTCGTAATTAGTTTTGTGCTTATTTTATCCTTTGTTCTTTCATCTTTTTTATTTAACTTATCATTTGCAGCTACACAAAACAACACCTTAAAAGCAGTACAAGGTCATCTAGCTAGGCAACCTACAGCTTCAAGTACTACTTCACCATACGATAATACCTACTATGCATCTGCAATTGGTAAAACAGGCATAAGTCTTAAATCAACATTAAATGATATCATTGATAATCATACTAAGCTTTCTTATAAACAGGTTTGGGATGCATTAAGAAATACAGATGAAGACCCAAACAATGCAAATAACGTGATCTTGCTTTATACCGGACGTTCTCAAGGAGAGCTTACAAATGGAGGCGGAGTAGATAATTGGAATAGAGAACATGTATTTGCAAAATCACATGGTAATTTTGGAACTACCGCAGGAGCTGGAACAGATTTGCATCACCTTAGACCAGCCGATGTATCTGTAAACAGCGCAAGAGGGAATTTAGACTTTGATATGGGTGGTACACCTAACTCTGAAGCACCTCTATGTAAATCTGATAGTGATTCCTTTGAACCAAGAGATAGCGTAAAAGGGGATATCGCTAGGATGCTGTTTTATATGGCAGTCCGCTATGAAGGAGAGCATGGAGAAGTGAATTTAGAGCTAAACGAATTAACTAATAATAATACAGCTCCTTATATAGGTAAATTATCTGTTTTATTACAATGGAATGCCCAGGATCCAGTTGATGCTTTTGAAAGACACAGAAATGATGTAATCTATAAGAATTATCAACACAACAGAAATCCATTTATAGATCATCCAGAATGGGCAAATTTGATTTGGAACTAATAACTAAAAAAACTAACTCAAAAATAAAAATTCGAGTTAGTTTTTTTAATCCTAATCTATTAAATTATCACAATCAGCATCAAATAGTCCATTCTTTACTTTACTCCTACTGCATCCCAAGCTGCATTTACCGCAGCAACTTCTGATCCATCTGCACCGTAAAGATCTGTTGCGGATTGAACAAGTGCAAGTCTTGCATCGTGGAAGTTAGAAGTTGCAATTAAATAATTAGATAAAGCACTGTAATAAATTTGTTCTGCTTTAGCTATCCCTACGTTATCATTAGAAGCTATAAGATAACAAGCTTTGTTTGGAATTCCACTGTTTGTATGAACTCCACCCCAATCTCCCTCTAGCGTATTAGGAGTAACTACAAATTTACTCATATTATCTGGATCGCCATATTTAGTTGGATTGGATATATCTCTTAATGCATCACCCTCTACTTTAGGTGTCCAAACATCTTCACCCATTAACCAGTCAAATTTATCAGCTTGTCCATAATTTTCGATGAATGCACCAAAAGCATCTGACATAGATTCATTTAATGCTCCAGATTGAAATTCATAATCAAGATTTGCTGTTTTTTCATCTACTGCATGTGTCATTTCGTGACCCACTACATCTAAAGCTCCAGATAATTCAATAGAATCAATACCATCCCCATCTCCATAAATCATTCGAGTTCCATTCCAAAAAGCATTAACATAGTTCTTAGCGTAGTGAACTGTAGATTTAATTTCCATATCTTTTCCATCAAAACCATTTCTATTGAATTTAGTTTTATAATAATCATATACAACTCCTGCATAGTAATGTGCATCTACAGCAGCTTTATCATTAATTACGTTTGTAGTTGAATAGACGATAGAACCAATTTTGTTAGTAGTATTAGCCGCTGAAGTAGTAGTTATGCCCTTACCTCTTGTTGTATCTCTTAATTGATATTGAACCTTGTTACGTACATTAACCTTGTCAAGATTTAATGATTTAGAATCATTAAGTACACCTAAACCTGTTCCTGTAGCAGCAACCTTAGATATTTTATTGCCTTTTTTTACTATATCTCCATTTTCAGCATTTATAAAGAACTTCCAATTTCCTGGTGTTGGTGATAGAAAGCTTAATGAAACAACATAAACTGGAACATATTTATCATTTATATTGTATAGGTAAAGTTTAGTAGTTGGATCCGCCTCAAGCTTATCAAATTTAACTTGCGTTTTTGCAATTTCAAGAGCTTTGTTTTCACCTATTAACTGTTCTTTATTTATTTTTGCATTTTTTGCGTTAGCATCATATTTACCATTTACAGCATATACTTCACCCTTTTGATTAAAATGAACGATATATTCATTACCATAAACCGGAATATCATTTACCATTTGTTGAGTTTTGATATGTTTAAAACCCAATTTATCATCATTTGATTTTACTTCTTCCAACTTATTCACTGAATCTTCAACTACGGTTTTATTTCCCTTAAAGAATTTATGCACGCCATTCATGTCTTTTGACAATTTTTCTGATGATTGTACCTTTACAAAATTTGCCGGCTTTCCTTGTGATGCATTTGCATTAGCTGGATTAATTAAAACCACCATTGCCATTGCAGTTAAGATTGAAATTGCTTTTTTCATATAATCTCCCCCTCTATAATTTGTATATACAGTGTTTTTATGTATATAACTACTTATATAATAAAGAGAATATTCTTTATAGTCAACTAATTTCGCAACATAATATATGACATTTTTTTTATTTTTTTGAATAAAACAGCAAAAACCAGCAGTCAAAATAAAACACTGCTGGTTTTTGCTTATTAGTATGATTTTGCCCAAAGCGCCTCTGCCTTAACTTCCCATTGCAGAACTCGACCTCACATTCTTCTATAATAATTTTTTAAGTCTATCTCCCTCATTACTAAATAATATTGCGTCGTCTAAACACTCAATATCTTTATTATTTAATTTATACAATTCAACTCCTAATTCAGATAACATGTCATTTTTATATATTTCAAGTTTTATTTCATCAATTGTATTCATAAACAATTTGTGCCTCCTTTATTATTTACATTTATTATTTAATTTACCTGACTTAGTTCTCAATACAGTGTAATTACATATCTTTATTATTTTCTATCAATCCTTGTATTTTTATACCCTTATTTTTATACTTAAAATTCCAGAAAGAAAATCTCCCTATTAGGTTTGCAAATAAATTTGTTACACAATTTAACTGTTTTGTAGTAACATTGCACAAATTTACTTTATTGGTAATATTATTAATCTTTATTATAGGCTATGATAATGCTAGAAATCAAATCAATAAAAAAATCAAGAAAGGCATGGTGTAACATGGGGAACTATCAAAGAATCAATTCACTTAAAAAGGATGGTATTGAAAACAAAAAAGCATATTTAATCGGTGGAGGTATTGCCTCTCTTGCAGCCGCAGCTTATCTGATCCGCGATGGACATATGGATGGTAAAAACATTACTATTATGGAGGAAACTCACGTTTTGGGTGGTGCTATGGATGGTGCAGGAGATGCCGAACATGGATATATTATCCGTGGTGGTAGAGAACTTGTGGAACATCATGAATGCTCCTGGGATCTGTATAGCTTTATCCCTTCATTGAATAATCCAAGCAGAACCGTTTTAGATGAATTTCGTGAACTTAATGTTGCAGAGCCTAATGAATCTCACTGTCGCTTGATTCATAACTGTGGAGAAAAAGCAGATTTTTCAACTTTAGGCCTATCCGATATTCATATTAAACAAATTACAAAACTTATTCTTGCCACTGAGGAGCAACTTGGCGTAACGACAATTGAACAATTTTTTGATCCCTCCTATTTTGAAACAAACATGTGGTATTTCTGGCGCTCCATGTTTGCTTTTGAAAACTGGCACAGTGTTGTGGAGATGAAACGCTATATGCAGCGCTTTATGCATCTTATCCCTGGTATGAACCAGCTTAAAGGAATTATGCATACCCAGTATAACCAGTACGATTCGATGATTCTTCCACTTATTACCTGGCTCAAGAACAAAAATGTAAACTTTGACCTCCACACACAGGTTACCGACTTGGATATCAGCACTGTTGGTGAGCAAAAGACCGTAATCTGTATTCATCTACTTCGTAATGGCAATTCTGAAAGAATTGCAGTGTCTTCAAGCGACCTCGTTTTCGTTACCAATGGTTCAATGACAGAAAACTCAACTTTGGGCAGTATGTATACACCTGCTGTTTTAAACAGAGATAAGGTAAACTGCGGTTGCTGGAATTTATGGAAGAACATTGCAAAGAAAGACCCTTCATTTGGTCACCCAGAGGTATTCTGCAATGACATTGACAAAACAAAATGGGAATCCTTTACAATGACCTTTAAGGGGCCGTTTATGGGCAAATTTCTAAAGAAATTAACTGACAGAGATCCTGGCGTTGGTGGTGTTGTTACCATAAAGGATTCTAACTGGTTGATGAGCTGGACCTGCTCTAAGCAGCCTCACTTTATTAACCAACCTGATGATGTATTAGTTTTATGGGCATATGGCTTATTTCCAGACAATGTCGGTGATTACATCAAGAAAAAAATGTGTGATTGCACCGGCGAAGAACTTGTCTCAGAATTATTATATCACATGGGGCTTAAGGATAAAATTGACGATATTCTAAAAACTGTAAATGTTATTCCTTGTATGATGCCTTATGTCACCAGTCAGTTTATGCCTCGTGTTAAGGGAGATCGTCCTGATGTTATCCCTGAAGGCAGTACAAACCTTGCATTTCTTGGACAGTTTGCTGAAGTTGCCGACGACTGTGTATTCACTATAGAATATTCCGTTCGTACGGCGATGATGGCTGTTTATGCATTGCTAGACCTTGAAAAACAAGTAATTCCGATTTATGCCTCAAAATATGATATACGTGTGCTATTGAGCGCCGCTAAAACACTATACAGCGGACGACCTATTCCGGGAGAAAAAATCATCCAAAAGCTGCTCAAAGATACTACACTCGAAAATTTACTGTAACAAATAAAAAAATATTGAGCTCTCAATGTATATACAAGAGAACTCAATATTTTTACTTAAACTTTGCTAATATTTCTTCCATTTTTTTAAATTCCTTATTTATAGACTCTTCCGGTTTTTCAGTTATAACGCTAACAATTATAACAGCTATGAGCGATAATATAAATCCTGGAACCATTTCATACATATAAGTAGATAGTCCAGAAACAATCCATACAATAACTGTTAAGCCTCCTACAACCATACCTGATAGAGCGCCCCATTTAGTCATTCTCTTCCAATAAAGACTTAGTAAAAGAACAGGTCCAAAGGATGAACCAAAACCAGCCCATGCTTGCCCAACTATATTAAGAATAGTTTTGTTTGGCAAATATGCAAAGAATGTGGCAACAGCTGAAACTATAAGTATAGATATTTTCCCTATCTTCATTTGCTGCTTGTCTGATGCCTCTTTGTTTAAGAATGTTAAATAAAAGTCCCTTGTTATAGAACTTGAACAAACTAATAGTTGAGAAGAAATAGTACTCATAATAGCTGATAGCACTGCTGCTAATATAATACCCGTAATAAATGGATGGAATAAAACATCTCCAAGACGAAGGAAAACTGTTTCTGGATCATTAAGCGGGATGTTGTTTTTTGTAAAGTATACAAGTCCTATAAGTCCACTTGATACAGCACCTAAAAGACCTATGGTCATCCAGGTAATCCCTATTCTTCTTGCTGACTTTAATTCCCCTGCAGATTTAATTGCCATAAAACGGACAATAATATGTGGTTGTCCGAAGTATCCAAGTCCCCATGCCAAAAGTCCAATAATAGTTGCAACACTTGTTCCTCTAAACATATCAAATAAAGCTGGGTCAATAACTTTTATTTTATTAACAAATGTACCAGCATCTACTCCTATATTCATATATGCTACAATTGGCACTACAACTAGTACAACAAACATCAGGGATCCTTGGAAAAAGTCTGTAAGACTTACTGCTAAAAACCCTCCAAAATATGTATATAGTACAACTACAGATAATGTGACAACTACACCCGCTGTATATGTAGAGTTAAATATACTTTCAAATAATTTCCCCCCTGCTACAATTCCAGATGAAACATATAGCACAAAGAACACAAGTATTATTATCCCAGATACAAGTCTAAGCATATTAGACTTATCTTTGAAGCGGTTTTCTAAATAATCTGGAACAGTTAATGAATCATTCGAAACCTCTGTATAAATTCTAAATCTTGGAGCAAGCAGAAGATAATTTAAGTAAGCCCCTATTGTTAAACCGATTCCAAGCCAAATGCTAGATATTCCTTTTGTATAAACCGCACCAGGAAGTCCCATTAGCATCCAGCCACTCATATCGCTTGCACCAGCAGATAGTGCTGTTACCATAGGTCCAAGCCCTCTTCCACCTATCATGTAGTCTGAAATATCATTTGTTTTTCTGTAAGAATAATAGCCTATTAAAAGTAAAATAAGTATATATACCCCCATAGCAGCAACTGATTCTATTTCCATATTAATTCTCCTTTCAATACTATAATGTCATTCGTCAATTTCATAAAGTTTGTAGTATAGCATTTTACAAGACAATTGAAAATATGAGTTTTTAACAGATAATATTTGAGCGTACAAAACAATATTATACCACATATGTTTATTAGCCCATTGCCATTTTAATCTCGTTTCATAATTTATATAATGAATTTCACAACTTTTTTAACACTGTAATTGACATAGGCACCAATTTACTTTATAGTAATTAACTATATATAGTTAAAATTGATATAAAGGAGTAGAAATCATGTGATTAAATTTTTGTTAGAGCTAGGCTTAAAGTTTGAAACCGTAGGTGTTTTGATAAAAATCATTATAACTTTAATGTTAATAATGATATTTTATTTAGTAAAAAAAAGTATATGTTCATTTATTAATAAATCCAATCTTGATTCCAATAACATAATAAAATATAAAAAAACATCCTCGCTATCAATAAATATCTTAACTGCTGTAGTGATTATACCAATATGGATGTATGAGTCTAAGTATATACTCACATTTTTAGGATTTTTCTCAGCTGGACTAGCCTTTGCCTTTCGTGATCTTGTAGCAAGTTTTTTAGGTTGGCTTATAATTAATACTCATAAGCCTTTTAAACTTGGGGATAGAATAAAGCTTGGGGAAAGTCTTGGTGATGTAATAGCTATAGACTGGTTTTATACTACCATAATTGAGGTTATGGAAAATGACAACAAAATCTACGGGCAAAGCACTGGAAGAATTACTCATATACCAAATATAAAAGTTCTCACTGAAGATCTTATAAATGAATCTAACTCATTCCCTTTTACTTGGAATGAACTTGAAATAAGCCTTACACTTAAAAGTAATTGGAAAAAAGCTAAAAGCATATTACTATCTATTGCTAATGATAAAGTAGGAGATATTGAGCAAGAAGCAAAAGATTCACTAAATATAGCCTCAAAAACTCTTCCTATTTATTACGAGAACCTTTCTCATACAGTATATACTTCTATGAAACCCGCAAAAGTTTGTTTAAACTTAAGGCTTATTTGCAAGGCGAGAAATTATAGAAACTTACAACATGCCCTAGTAGAGGATATCTTAGATGAATTTTCTAAACATGATGATATTGAATTATTATAATTAAGCGGGTAAATTAGGGATAACTTCTACATTAAGTGGAATTGGTGAATAGAAATTAAAAAAATGGCCAAGCAAGCTACTGCACGAGGAAAACTTGGAAATTTCAAGCCACTTGGCGCACAAAATGTACTAAATATATATAGATCTTCTCTATAATAAGGGGTATTTATAATTGTTACTACTCAGGCATTTACTATATGTTATGCCTAAGTAGTAACTTATTTTCTTTTCATGCTTATTATAAACACATTCCCAATCAAGTCCTAATATCCCATTTATTTATAGACACAATTCCATTACAGGTTACTTTTACTCCTTCATCTTCCTCGCATTGATAAAATCTTGTGGTAAACACCTCTTGTCCCCCATTTATAAATATTTCTATAGAAGATGTATCTGAAAATATCCATATTGATTCTAATTTTTCTAATTTGACTATCCTATTCACTCTACCGTATCCACTCTGCCCTAAAGAAAGCTCAAAGATTTGTTCATCCTCATTGAATATCACTTTGCAGTCATTTCTCATAATTAATTGAAAATCGCCAGAAAGCTTCTCTACATCTAGTTTTAGTTCTAAAATCTCTCCCTTCAATTCTTTAAATACTTTTTCTCCGTTAATGCTGGTTTTAAAAGCTATATGATTTTTTCGCAGTTCTTCCATTTCTTTAATAGGCCTCTGTATAAGTTTTTCATTCACTATAAAAAGCTCTCTAGGCATAGTTAAAGCATGTTGCCAAAAGTTTTTTATAGTAGGATTACTATACTGAGTTACATCAGTAAGCCCCATCCACGCTATCATTATGCGCCTACCTTTATTATCCTTAAAAGTTTGAGGGGCATAAAAATCAAACCCTCTATCTAATTCTATAAATTGTTCATAATTAAAATTCTTCTTATTTTCAGTAAAGCTTCCCAATGCATATCCACTTTGATATATATTGTTATATAAATACCCTTTTACAGAAATTCCTTGTGGTGATATGATCAAAACATCTTTCTCCTCAAGTGTGAAAAAATCTGGGCATTCCCACATGTACCCTAATCCTTCTAATCCTCCCGCTGGTGTGCTTTGAAGATTCCAATCCACTAAATCTTTAGATTTATATAAAAGCACGTAACCTTTATTATCTTTTCCTCTTGCACCTAATACCATATAATAATTATTGTATTCCTTCCAAACCTTAGGGTCTCTAACATGTAACGTAAAATTTTCAGGAAAATCCTTGTTTGTTAATACTACTTTCTTTTCGCCAAAATTAATTCCGTCAAGACTCTTTACACAAATCACATTTTGCTGCCTACCAGTAAGTACATAATCGTGGTTACCTTCTTCTTTTACATTACCAGTATAAAATAGATATAATTCGTCTCCTTCTACTAAGGCTGATCCCGAATAAACTCCATCACGATCAAATTCACTGTCTGGATATAAGGCTATTCCTAAATCATCCCACCTCAAGAGATTCTTTGATTTATAATGTGCCCAAAATTTTAATCCACCTCTAGCATCGAGTGGTGAGTATTGATAAAACACATGATATTCACCTTTAAAATAGCACAATCCATTAGGATCATTTAACCATCCTATTTTAGGCATAATGTGATATTTTAATGCCCATTTATCTCCATTTACTATGTCTTTAACATTATTTATTGCTACAACTATTTCTTCATTTAATAATTCAATTTTTCTTTTCATAATTAGCTACTTCTTCATAATGTTATATACTTGTTCTTTTTTAGGCAATGCATCAATAGCCCCTCTTTTAGAAACTACGAAGGCTGCTGTTGCATTTGAAAAGTTTAACATTTCTTTAATTATGTCTTCATCTAAGCCCAAAATATCCTTTAATGATAAATCCATGCTTGCTATTTGATATAAAAATGCGCCTATAAAAGAATCTCCCGCTCCTGTAGTATCCTCAACTTTTATAGTAAATCCCTTTGAAAACACTTTTTTATTTTTTACAATAAACTCTGCACCACTGCTACCTTTAGTATAAATAACAATAGCTACATTACCTTTAAATAGACTACTTAGTGCAGTCTCTTCATCTTGAATTCCTGTTATAAATTGGAGTTCCTCATCACTTATTTTCAATATGTGAGCCTCTGGCAAAAACTCCAATATTGCTTGCCTACACTCATCTTCACTATTCCATAAAGGTAACCTTATATTAGGATCAAAGCTTATAATTCCGTTTTTTTCGCTACAATATTCTATAGCTTTTCTATGAGCCTTTTGGATTGGAGCATCTATTAAACTAACGGAGCAAAAATGAAGTATTTCTCCTTCCCCAAAATCGATGTCTTTTATTTCTTTTTCATCTAGCAACATATCCGCACTTGGATTTCTATAAAATGAAAAATCTCTTTCCCCATTTTCGTTTAGCGAAACAAAGGCTAGTGCTGTTTTAGCTAAATTGGTTCTTAAAACACTTGATACATCTACTCCTAATGGTTTTACAGCATCTACTATTACATCTGCAAATGCATCATTCCCTAGTTTTGTAAGTATTTTGCTCCTACCACCAAGTTTAGCGACTGTAGCTGCAACATTTAAGGGGGCTCCTCCTGGAACTCTTAAAAAGCTATTAACTTCTTTTAGGGCTATCCCTTTTTCACACGGAATAAAATCTATTAAAGCTTCGCCTATACAAATAACCTTTTTCACTATTTAGCAACTCCTTATTTAATATCTTATTTATTATTATTCTTCTATACCTAAAACATACGTTGTACCAAATGAAACAACTAATGCTATGATTAATCCAATTATATAATTAACCATTGAATCAGGTTTTACTATAGTAAGTCCTGGAATTGCAGTTAATCCTATAGCATTCATAGCTACCTTTGTTAATACTACATAAGCGCCTGCAACAGCTCCACCTGCAAGTGCGGCTAAAAATGGTTTTCTAAACTTTAAATTAACACCGAATATTGCAGCTTCTGTTATTCCAAGAAAAGCACTTAAAGCAGATGGTAATGCTATAGCTTTTGTTTTTGCATTCTTTGTTTTAAAGTATACAGCTAGTGCAGCACCACCTTGTGAAAAGTTTGCCATTGCCCATATAGGAAGTAATGTATTAGCTCCTGTATCGGCTAATAATGAAAGTTCAATAGCATGGAAGCTATGGTGAATTCCAGTCATAACTATAATTGAATAAGTTCCACCAAATAATACTCCAGCTAATAACCCGAATTTACCAATTGCAACAGTTAAGAACATGCTTATTCCTTTCCCTATAACCATTGCAAAAGGTCCAACTATAGATAATGCTAAAAATCCTGTTATTAAAACAGTTAAAAATGGGGTTAAAAATATATCTAGTACTTCTGGAACAATTTTTCTAATTCTTTTTTCTATAAGACTCATAATCCAAATTACAAGTAAAATTGGTATGACAGTTCCTTGATATCCTACTAGTGGCATATCTATTATCCCACCTAATATTCGCATAGACTTATACCCGCCACCTATTGTCCACGCATTTTGAAGTTCAGGATGAATCATTATTCCCCCAATAACAGCCGCTAAATATGAATTAGTTCCAAATTCTTTTGCTGAACTAAATGCTACCAATATTGGGAGGAATATAAATGCTGATGAACTAAACCAATCTAGCATTAACCACCACCAAGTCCCGGACAATGACTCAAGACCAAAAGCCTTTAGTGCTCCTAATGTTCCCATTAATAGTCCCGATGCTACAATTGCAGGAATTATAGGAACAAATATATTTGATAATACCCTTGCTATCTTTTGAATTGGGTTTAGCTTTTTCATAGCATCTCTTTTTACATCTGAAGTACTAACTTCATCTATATTTGCTTCTAAAGCAAACTGTTCATAGACTTTATTTACAATACCCTGACCTAATATTATTTGGTATTGTCCCCCATTTAAAAAGCTCCCTTTCACTAACTCTAAATTTTCAATTTTATCTTTTTTTATAAGACTTTCATCTTTTAGAACCAACCGTAAACGAGTTGCACAGTGCGCTGCACTGTCTATATTTCCCCTTCCACCTATAAGTTCTAATATTTCACTAGAAGTTTTCTTGAATAACATATCCTTACTCATAATACTTCCCCCTTTATAATTATAAATTGTTTAATGATAATGGTATCGTTCCCATAACGAATAAAAAAATAAGTTTTAATTAAATCTTCTCCTGCGGAGCTACAATATTAACGACTGATCTTAAATTTTATGGTATCGTTCCCATAAGCCCCTAAAAAAATGTAAGCTACTTAAATGTTTACATTTTCATTTTATACTATTTCTTACCTCAAGTCTATAGCCTAATTTAATATTTTTTACATTTTCTTTTACATAGTCTATATTTTTGTTTAACAACTCCATCATTATTTCTGCACTTTTTTCTCCAGCTGTTTTATAAAAATAATGCGCTGTTGTAAGTTTAGGAGTTACTACTCTAGATATTTTTGAATCTCCGATACTACAAATGGATATATCTTCAGGGATCTTGTATCCTATCTCTGTGAGGTATTGCATTGCTCCTATGGCTATATTATCAGTTACAGCAAAAATTGCTTTTGGTTTTTCAGTTTGACCCATTAATTCCGCTGCTAATTTATACCCAGAATCCATAGAAAAATCACCTTTTTTCAAAAACTCTTGTTTACATGAAACACCATATTCTTTTAATGCGTCCATATAGCCTCTTTTTCTTTCAAACCCAACAGAAATATCTTCTTCAGTAACTCCTATAAATGCTATTTCTGTATGCCCTTTGTTTAAAAGTAGCTTAACCATGTCCTTAGACGCATTGTAATCATCATAATAAACGCAATGAAAATTTTCAGTTTTTTGAGCTACTACAACTATTGGAAATTCTATACTAGCCATAATCCTTAAATGCTTTTCTGTTAATTTTGTTGCCATGAATATTATGCCGTCTACTTGATTGTTTTTAAATATCTCTAAATACTCAATTTCCTTGTCTACACTTAAATTTGCATTTGCAATGAGTATATCATAACCATATTTAGATACTTCATTTGATATCCCCTCAACAACTCTAGAAGCAGTTTCTGTGCTTATTTTAGGAACAATAACGCCAATAAGGTTTGTTATTTTGGTTCTTAGAGTTTTAGCCTGACGAAGAGGCGTATATCCTGTACTCTCTATTATCTCTTGTATTTTGAATCTATTTTCACTACTGACGTATCCATCATTTAAATACCTAGATACCGTAGACTTAGATACACCAGCTAACTTTGCCACTTCTATAATATTCATAATTATCACCAACTAAATATATTTTACTCTTTTCTATATAGTATACTTTTACTCCTATGTATAATCAACCTTTTAATGAACTTTAAGACAGCTACTAAAAAGGGGGCGTATTTGTATTGGGAGGTATAAGTTAAAAATTAATATTACAGAAAAAAAATAATTAACAAGGGAATTTGAACAAATCCCCTTGTTAATTATGATAATTTCCATTTTATACTTATAGATTATCTACCAACTAATCCTCCACCATTACCTGATGCTGGACTTTGTGGTCCATAAATTGGTGGTCTCTTAGCATTCTTTTGACTTGAAGATTTCGCTTTTTTTTCTTCAATAATTTTTTTCATTATTTCCATGTTTTTGTTTATATTATTTTTCATATTTTTTACCTTCTTTTATTTATTTTTTACATCTTTTATATATAAAAAAACTAACTTCTACCTTCTAATTTAATATTAATAGTAAATATTTTCAAGGTATGATTTATTATTTTATTAATCTATTATACCCTAAAAACAATCCTTTGAGTGACACCTATTAACTAATATTTAAAAAGTAATTATCTTTACTTCCAATCTTTATAAAGAGTCAGATTCTTGTCAAAAACTGGGTAAGTTTTAATAGTAATATTATTTATTTATTGACAATTCTTTTTTAATATGATATATTCTTTTTTAATATAACTTATAATTTGATGACGAGAAAGAGTACGTTTTAGTATCTGTTCTAAAGAGAGTTGACATTTGGTGAGAGTCAACGTTCAGTCTATATCCGAAAATCATCTCTGAGAAGTAAACCTGAAATCTAATAAGGTTTAATGGTTGTCCACCATTACAAGGAACAGATATCGATTGGTATCTTGCTAAGTGCTATTAAAGTTATTCATTATAATTTTAATAGATTTAGGGTGGTAACACGTGCATACTCGCTCGTCCCTTTTATAGGGACGGGCTTTTTTTATTTTTAAAGGGGGTGGTTTAGTGGATAGCGACATTGATATTAGCGATATAATACTAAAATTTAAAAAAAATAATATTTTTGGAGGAATTACTATGAATAAATTATCAAGAAAAAGTTTAATGCTAGTTAGTTTAATGCTATTTTCAATGTTTTTTGGAGCTGGAAACTTAATCTTCCCTCCTGTACTTGGACAAATGTCAGGTACAAATCTTTTACTTTCGTTATCTGGCTTCCTTGCTTCTGCAGTAGGTCTACCGATCCTGGCTGTAGCTGTTGTTGCAAAAGCTGATGGTCTTCAAAATTTAGCTGGCAGAGTTAATAAAACCTTTGCGCTCGTTTTCACATTGTTAATATATTTATCAATTGGACCATTTTTAGGCATACCTCGTGCTGCTAGTTTGTCTTTTGAAACAAGCATAGCACCATTTTTACCAGCATCAGTTATTGGTGGAGCTTTACCTCTTTTTCTATATACATTGTGTTTCTTTGGTTTAGCTTTTTGGCTAAGTATGAATCCTAATAAATTAATGGATCGTTTTGGGAAGGTACTAACCCCCGCTATCTTAATACTTATATTAATTGTATTTATAGGTAGTTTAGTAAAACCAATTGGTAGCTTCAATGCTCCAATTGGAGATTATGCTAGCTTTCCTGTGTTAAAAGGATTCTTGGATGGATACATGACTATGGATGCCATCGCTGCACTTAATTTTGGTATAGTTGTTGCATTAGTTTTAAAGAAACAAGGAATTACAGATGAAAAAGCTTTAAGCTCCTATACAATAAAAGCTGGACTTATAGCTGGTCTTGTTTTAACTGTAATATATCTAATGCTTTCATGCCTAGGCGCTGCTGCTCAAACTAGATTTGGTGCTACAAAAAATGGAGCGCAAACATTAACAAATGTAGTATCTTACCTTTTTAATGCAAATGGTCTTATAATACTTGGTTTAACTTTTGGACTTGCTTGCCTTACAACTTGTGTTGGTCTTATAACATCATGTAGTGAATACTTCTCAAGGATGGTTCCAAAGGTTAACTATAAAATTTGGGTTACTGCAATAACACTATTTAGTATGTTATTTGCAAATGTAGGCTTAACTAAACTATTAAGTATATCTGTACCTGTTTTAACAGTCATATATCCTATGGCGATAGTACTTATTGTACTTGCATTCTCCCATAACCTATTTAAAGGTTATAGCTCTGTATATTCTTTCAGCATGCTATTTACTGCTGTTTTTAGTATATTTGATTCATTAGATCAAGTTGGACTTAAAATGTCATTTTTGAGTTCTATACCTTTATTTAAGCAGGGTCTTGTTTGGGTAGTTCCATCGTTAGTTGGTGCTGTAATAGGATGGTCTTTTAGCATGGTAAAAGATTTTTCTTTTTCAAAAGAAATCTCTTTAAATAAATACAATAAATAATAAGATTCAAGGGGATGCCACAACCGTGTGCATTCCTTTAATTTTTATCTAGTACTTTTTCCTTTTCCTTCATAACTCGCTAATAAAAATTTGTTGTGATATAATTAATCTAGTAGATCATTGCAAAGATACTATTTAAATTTCATATTGTTTAATTAACGGAGCGCCAACTAATTTTAATGTCTCATTAAATAATTAGTTAAGGGGTCTTTTTTAGTATGAAAAATAACAGTATTGATCTTACAACTGCAAATTTAAGTGAATTACTTTAACACATTTCAGAAGGAAAGTCCTCCACTACTCTAAGTGAGGCGTTAGAGCATAATTCTTTAATCTTTGCTTTTATTAACGAATATTTTACATGAATGTAAAAATATTCGCTAAGGTTACTTTACATTTCCTACATATTGGAATATGATTAATATGAAATACTAAATTTACATTAAAAGAGGTGCCTCATGGAAATACAAACAATAAAACACAAAAAATCTATTCGCATTAGTATAATTTCTTTTTCTATTATCTTTGTTCTATATTTAGGTATGTCAATATATTTTAATAACCATTTTTATTTTGGTTCTGTAATTAATGGCATAAATGCTTCTGGTAAAACAGTAGATGAATTAGATAAAGCCTTATTATCAAAGTGCAAAACATATACACTGAACCTTCAAGAACGAAGTGGTGTGAATGAACAACTTAAAGCTGCTGACATTGGACTTAAATATAATGCAAAGGATAAAATTCAAGTTTTAAAAGACAGTCAGAATTCTTTTGCGTGGATTTATGAAGTTTTTAATTCAAAAGCTTCTGAACTACCTGACATAGTGACCTATGATGAAAAACTATTAAAAAAACATTTTGATAAACTCTCTTGTTTTGATAACAAGAAAGCAATTAAACCTAAAAATCCTAGTTTTAAATATTCAGATGCCGGCTATGTAATTGTAAAAGAAATTATGGGAAACAAAATCAATAGCAAGCATTTGTATGCAAATGTAGTAAATGCAATTCTCAAAGGCGAAACAACAATAAATTTGGAGACAACAAATCAATACATTAATCCAAAATATAATTCAAGTTCCAAAGAAGTTAAAAACACTAAAATTTTGCTTGATAAATATGTAGCTTCAAAAATCACTTATACCTTTACTGGAGGCAAGGAAGTTTTAGACGGTTCTATAATACACAATTGGCTAGTAGTTAATGACAACCTTGCAATTTCATTTGATGAAATTAAAATGAAAGATTATGTAAGCGAACTGGCCAATCATTATAATACCTGTGGCAATGAAAGAAATTTTGCTACATCATATGGAACAACTGCAAAGGTCAGCGGTGGAGATTACGGATGGGAAGTTGATCGCACAGGCGAAGTCAATGCTTTAATTGTATCTATAAAAGGTGGACAAACCATAACAAAGCAGCCCAAGTATGCCCAAACCGCAGTATCTCATGATGTAAATGATATTGGAAATACCTATGTAGAAATCAATTTGACAAACCAACATATGTGGTTTTATAAGCACGGTGCTCTTATTGTAGAAGGAGATGTTGTTACTGGGGGCATAAATACCCCCACACCACCAGGTGTTTATTCATTAAAATGGAAAGCAAAAAATACAAGCTTAAAGGGACCGGGTTACAATACACCTGTCAATTGCTTTATGCCATTTAATGGTGGCATTGGAATACATGGTGCACCGTGGCAACCCTCCTTTGGTGGAAGTAGATATTTGACAAATGGTTCTCATGGTTGTATAAATGCAACAGACGATATTGCAATGACGATATATAATAATATTGATACTAATACTCCGGTTATTTGTTATAACTAGAGATTTAATAAAGTCTTAATTATAATATGTTTACCAAATAAAAGCAAATCAAAAAAACGCAAGTTAGTTAACTTGCGTTTTTTGATTTACTTTTAGATTAGAGGTATTAAATTATCACCTGCGGTGCTGAAATGTCGTTAAAATCATAGATTTTAAAAGAAATTATTCTTCATCCCAACATTCCACATTTTTTAATCCTTCAATAGAGTTCTTTGTGAATACAGGATTCTTACCCTGCTTTTTCTGGAAGGTGTAGTCTTTTAATGCTGCAAAAGCAATTTTACCAAGTTGGAATATAGCGATTAAATTAATTATTGCCATTAAGCCCATAAATAAATCCGCTAAATCCCAAACTATTTGAATCTTTACTACAGAGCCAACAAAAACCATACCTACAACAGTAATTCTATATAATAAAACATATATTTTATTTGAGTTAATAAATTCTATATTTGTTTCGCCATAATAGTAATTTCCTACAATTGAGCTAAATGCAAATAAGAATATACATACAGCAATAAAGGTACTTCCCCAAGCCCCAACTTGTGAGCTTAAAGCATTTTGCGTAAGCTGTATTCCAGTTAATCCTTTAGTTGTATAAGTTCCAGATAATAATATTATAAATGCTGTTGCACTACATATTAACATTGTGTCTGTAAATACTCCTAAAGTTTGAATCAGTCCTTGTTTTACAGGGTGAGTTACTTCTGCTGTTGCTGCCGCATTAGGAGCACTTCCCATTCCAGCTTCGTTTGAGAAAAGTCCTCGTTTAATTCCCATCATCATTGCCGCACCTACACCACCGCCTAAAGCTTGTTCAAAACCAAACGCACTTCTAAATATAAGTGAAATTACTGATGGTAGCGAAGAAATGTTTTTAAGAATAACAAATATAGCTACTAACAAGTATGCAACAGCCATTATAGGAACAATAATCTCTGAAACCTTAGCCACTCTTTGAACTCCACCAAAAATTATAATTGCTGTAGATATTGATAAAATTAAACCAGTAATTACAGTTTTAACACCAAAAGCTTCTTGAAAAGCAAGTGATATAGTGTTTGATTGAACAGAGTTAAATACAAGACCAAAACATACTGTAATTAATATAGAAAAAACAATTCCCATCCATCTTTTATTAAGTGCTTTTTCCATATAGTATGCAGGCCCGCCCCTATAGCCATGCTTATCTTTAACTTTATAAATTTGAGCTAGAGTGCTTTCAACAAAGCTAGAAGCACCGCCTATTAAAGCAATTAGCCACATCCAAAATATTGCACCAGGACCACCAAGCGCTATAGCAATAGCAACTCCAGCAAGATTTCCAGTTCCAACTCTAGAAGCAGTACTTATGCAAAATGCTTGAAATGAAGATGTACCTTTCTTTTTATCAGATTTAGAAATAGATTTCCCCACACCTTCAGTTAAAAGAGAAATCATTTCTTTTAAATATCTAAATTGAACAAATTTTGTTTTAAAAGAAAAATATAGCCCCATAAAAATAAGTAGTGCAATAAGTATATAGGACCATAGAATATCATTTGTCTTTCCGATAATTGCTTGTAAAAAGTTCATCATTTTATCCTCCCCTTCTTTTGTAAATTTAATATTTTATAGATATGTATGAGTTAAATTCAAAGTTATTGTACCACAGAAAAACGTAAAACCCAAAAATTAGAATATTCCGAAAGTAATGTTTTTAAAGTTATGTTAGATAATGTAGCTTCAAATTGGTTATATACAATGAATATTTTTTTTAAAAAACTTTAAACCTTTTTTCTTATTAACAAAAATATGAATATATTATTTATGCAAAATGCAAAATTCTTATTAATATTATCACCATTTTCAATTCGCGCTAAAGTAAACGCCATATGTTTTTAAAAAACCTCTCTGTAGCTACGAGGCCGCTGAAAAAAGCACTCTTTATTTAGTAGAGTTTTCAAGCTTGAATAGAAAAAGCATGAGATATTCATATTTTGGATATCTCATGCTTTTTATTTTATAATTAAGTTTTAAAAGCCCTATTTCATGCTTTTCAACTTAATTATTCTCTTTAGATTCACAGTGAAGATTGATAATGCACCTTGAATTTGCATACTAATTAAGCCTGACGATATTGCTACATCATAGCTATGTTGGTGCTTAAGTTCACTGTTTTTAGCCTCTATCATATAACGTTCCCTAGCTCGTTTTTTAAAATATTCACTTTTTTCGAACTCTATTTGATCTTTGTGAGTATTTGACTTTATTGAAACTGAATAAGTTTTAGATTTAGCGCCTTCTTTATAACACCCATCTTTATGAACACAATTTTTACACTTTTCTACATTAAAATAGTAGGTTAGCACTTGATTTTTACCAACATTCTTCTTTCCCTGTTTTGCTTTTTTAATAGCCATATGACCTGCCGGACATACAAATAAACCAGCATCTTTATTAAACTCAAATTCATCTTCTTTTTTTCGCATTCCTTGTGAAATTACAGGATTTAGTCTTGAAATTAATGCAATTTTATTTTCTTTTGTATATTCTAGGTTTTTCTTTTCAGAATAAGCTGTATCTCCAATTACTTCATTTACATCTATACCAGCCTCACGGCTTTTTTCTATTAAGGTTATGAGCTCCTTTCCATCACTTTTTTCGCCAGTTGTAATAACAGCTGCTGTAATTAAACGTTCTTCACTCATAGCAAGGTGTGATTTATATCCAAAAAAAGAACTATCCTCAGTTTTATGCCCCACTTTTGCATCCTCATCTTTTGATATTTTTAGATTTTCTAAGTCATCATTAATAGCTTCCATTAAGTAGTTTAATTTAGTTTTCACAGCTGGATTTGCTGCAGTTTCTGGCTTCTCGTTTATGGTATCAATTAATAATTTGCAGTACTCAAGAATATCTTCAAGTACTCCAGTTGTAACTTTATTAGGTAACTCTTCTTTAATACCAGGATGTACTCCGTACAATGTTTTTCTTAAGTTTTTTGCACGTTTCAATAATTCCTCGCTTGCTGACTTTTGGTTATAACGTGACTTGGTATGCGTAGCATCAACTATTATTGCTTTACTTTTTAAAACTCCCTCTTTTATAGCAAGTTCTACAGTCTTGTTTATTAATAAATCCAATAAATTCATGTCTTTAAGGCGAAGCTTTCTAAATTTAGTTAGTGTACTTGAGTTTATTAAATTTGTTTCTTCTGGGGCTAAATTTAGAAAATATTTAAAGGACATGTCATAAAGAGTTCTTTCAACAACATCTTCATCAGACAATTCATATATTACTTTCAAAAGTAAATATTTAAATAGCATTATGGGGTTAATAGCACCTCTACCCATAGATGAACTATAGTTAATCATCAATTCGTCATAAACAAATGAAAAGTCAACAAGGTCATTAATTTGCTTTAAAATGTTATCTTTCGGAATAATTAACGAATATAAGCTATGGTATGTATTTATTTTTATTTCCAATTGTCCTTTTAGCATAATAGTTTAGCCCCTTTTATTTTATTCTACTATACTAATTCGACATATCTTTTAAAATTCCTTTTTGTTTTTTAGTCTTTTATATAAAAAAATCGCCATCTTTAATTAGATGACGATTTTTCATATAGTTTTTCAGTGGCCTCGTAGCTACAGAGGGGTTTTTGTATTATTTAGAATGTTACATATAGATAGTACTGCATGCATAATTGTCTAGCTTTAAAACTGATTATATATATAAGAAATTTTAACATCTGGCTGAAATAAAAATACATAACTACAGCCTAAAATGACAATAATATAAATAGTTGTCATACAAATTATATTAGTTTTCATTTTTGTTATAAAATTTATCAATAGCTTCATTAACATATACCCAACCTTTCCAGCCTAAGTGGGAACTATCCATTAGAAAGTACTTTTCATTTTCATATTTTGAAAAATCAGCAACCTCAAATCCATAGGAATTAACCATAGTGTTTATTTTTTTATAATAAGCTAGCCTATCATTTTTATTAAATCCAGCATAGTCATACCACTTGCCGTTTACAGGAATATTTAGAAATAGTGGTTTAATTCCTTGTTCTTTACAAACATCTAACAACAATTTAAAATCCTCATATTCTGGAGATACTTTATAAGAGTCCTTCTTCATAGACCCCTTTATTTCATAAAGATTTCCTCTAATCGCGTGTTTATACGCATTATTGTCCATACCAAATTTATTATTATTAGACTTTGATTCGGCAATCTCCGTAGCTTTTTTTAATTCCGCATTCCAGTTAATATTTGTATGCTGCGTCGCATTATATTTTGCAAGTTTAGGCTTAAGATATTTAATGCTATTTATATTGTCCTTTAACATTAATTGCTCGTATCTTATCCTGTAATAAGGAGTCATCAAATATCTCTTAGATGTACTTAATAAGTCATTATTACTATAAAGAGAGCAGTAGTCTCTCATAATATCAAAGTGTTTATTGGCCTTTTTGTCAGTAATTGATATTATTCTTTTAGAAAACTCTTGCTTTGTAGTTAAACTAATATCCTTATTAAACAAAAATCCATATACCTGTGCTTCAGAAGAATTGGCTTCGAACTCATTTTCATTAATGCCGTTCTTTAAAAACCATTGTGGAGAAAGTACGAAAACCACTTTTTCCCCCTTAAGTTCCTTACCAATTGCTCCAAAATTAGCAGTATGTACTAAGGATTTATAACCTCCTTGTCCTATAAGATTGATTTGGAAACCATTTTTTTTATCATTAAAAACTTTAATTGGATGAGTAGAATATGCAGTAGTCTTTACAACTTCAGAGGAACCAAACATAAAAAGATTATCACCTTGTCTTGCTCCCATGCTTTGAAGTGCTACGCTTTTAAATTTATATGCAGATAAATTTTCTCCGAATTTATCATAATATTTTTTTGAAATAAGACCTTTATAATAGCTTTGATAACAAAATAAAAAACCAATACTAATAATAATAGAACAAGCGAAAGCTATGACCTTTTTCATTACATTCTACATTCAGAGAGAGTTTGAATGTATTCAATAATTTTGTTTGGTGTTTCTATATCTCCTCTTTCAACAATTGCAGGATCAAGTTTGATTTTAGCTTTATCCTCTAATTCTACAATCAGTTCAATAATTCCTAATGAATCCAATCTTCCGCTATCAAATAAATTCACATCACTTTCGTTATGTAAATCCTCACCAGTAATTTCTTCTAATATACTATAAATTAATTCTTGCATATAAATTCCTCCTTCTATTTAAATAAATATCCTGAAAATATTAAAAAACTAAAACATATCAAATTAAAAGTTACAAAAGTCGAAGCAATTTTAAAATAACCCTTTCCTTTGATTTTTTTGTAGAGTACTTTTCTCTGAAAATAATCTGTAACTATGATTAAAATCCCATGGAAGGCACCGTAAACAACATAATTCAACTGAATCCCATGCCATAGCCCCATGGTTATCATGTTTATCATGAAACCAATGTAGGAAGCTGTATATCTACTCTTGAACCACTTTTTCTTAATGGCAGTCATTACGAATCTATTATAAATAAAATCTCTAAACCAAAAAGATAAGCTCATGTGCCATCTGTTCCAAAAATCTTTTATATCTTTACTTATAAATGGAAGATTAAAGTTTTCAGGCGTTTTTATTCCCATTATGTAGCTTACGCCTATTGCAATTAAACTGTAACCGGCAAAATCGAAAAACAAATAAAAGCTATAAGAATACATATATTTAGTTGCATTTATTAAAGTGTGTGGTCTTAATGATATTACATTAATAAAATGTTGTTGTATATAATATCCTATTAAGAATTTGTAACCTATTCCCTGTAGAATCTTAAATAGTCCATCACCTAAATATTCAACATATTGTCTGGGCTTTATAACCTTATTGCTTTCCTCAGTAAATCTAAGTGAGCGGTCAATGGGTCCAGAACTTAATGTTGGAAAAAATAACATAAAATAAGCAAGATCAAAAATATTTATTTTGGTAATATACCCATCAAAAATTTGTATTAACATCTGAATAACTTTGAAAGTTAAATAAGAAATCCCTAGAAATCCAAGCTCTCTGTGTATAAGTATATTGCTAAACTTTGAGTATATTAAAGGTGACAGGCCTATAAATATCATTATCCAAAGTAACCATCTTTGTTTAAACTTTTTCACTATAAAGCTGTAAATAATAATTAACAAAAATTCCATTATAAAAAATATAATTAAATATTTAATTTGCTGTTTTGATTTGCCAAAAATTAAATACATCATAAATAAGCTAGCCGGTAGTCCATACCATTTTATCCTTTTGCCAAGCAAACCAACAACAATTGCTGGAATTAGCACTAAAATCATTATATAGAAATACAAAAATTCTCCATAAGGAAGCATTTAAAATTCCTCCATTATCTTTTTTCTGTCGATTTTTCCATTTCCATTTATCGGTAGAACTTCTACTACCTTTACTTTGCGAGGTATCATATATGAAGGCAGTAAATCCTTCAAGGAATTTTTAACTAAGATAATTATGTTTCCTTCATATTTATCATTTAGCACTACAGCTGTTGCTAAATATTTAATTTTACCTCTTTCTTTAATAGGTACTACAACTGCATTTTTAATGAAAGGAAGTATTCTTATATTGTTTTCAATATCTTCAATTTCCACTCTATAACCATGAAGTTTAATTTGATTATCTATTCGTCCCTCATAATATAATAGACCATTAACTATATAACCCGTATCTCCGGTCCTGTATCCCCTCTTTTTAACATCTAAAATTTCTTTTTCAAAAAAATTTTTTTCTGTTAAAATAGGCTCAGCAAAGTACCCTATACTTACACTATCACCTACTATTAATATTTCATTTGTATTTTCTTCTATGATTATTTCACAGTCTTTTTTTACGTACCCAACTGGAAGCTTTTCTTTACTTAAAAGCATTTCTTTCTTTATTTCAATTGCAGTTACTGCTACTGTTGCCTCTGTTGGCCCATAGAAATTTATTATTTTAATTTTAGGGAATCTTTCGAATAATTTTCTTACGCATTCCTTAGAAAGTGTTTCTCCACAGAATAACAACTGCCTCAATTTGGGTAATAACTTTTCATTAAATTGCTCACTTTGTAAACACATTTCTGCGAAGGACGGAGTGGAAACCCAAGTTGTAATTCCCGAAGACTTAAAATCAATAAAAAGCTCAGGTAAATTAGCTATCATCTCTTTATCAATACTATATAGTATTGAACCAGAAACCAATGATAAATAAGTATCCATAACAGATAAATCAAAAGAAAAAGGTGCTTGATTCATAAATATTTTATCTTTTTTATCAGTTAAATCCATACTCCAATCAATGAAGCTTTTAATACAATTTTTAGTTATCTGAACTCCCTTTGGATTACCAGTACTTCCTGAAGTATATATAATATAATAAACTTCTTCATCCTTAATTCTATAACCTATATTTGGTATTTTATTCCCATGTTGTAATAAATGTTCTTCTATTTCACTCTTATTCAATATTGTTTCTGCTGGAATATCAATTAAATCATCTGATGTGTTTATAATTAGTTTAGCACCAGAAATAAATACAATATCTTTAAGCCTTGTAGTTGGTGTTGAGCTATCCACTGGAATATATGCATGTCCACTTTTTACACAAGCTAAAAAACAGATAAGCATTAAATGATCTTTATGTCCAAAAACTATTATTGGAGTTTTATCTTTTCCAAATAAATCTATAATATTTACAGCAAGTGAATCAGATTTTGTTTTTAATTCCCTATAGGTTAAGTTACTATTCCTATACATATGAGCTACTTTATCGCCAGTACTGTAACTTTCGATTTTATCAATAAAGTCCATAAATGTGCCTCCTCTCTATATTTCAAAAATCTATGTTTTCTTTTATTTCCTATTCGCTAAGCAATAATTATGTACATTATATAATCTAAATATATTAATAACTCTAAACATTCTATTTAACATAATTCAATGTTTTTGTTTACACACATACATTCGTTTTGCTTAATTATCCACTTTCCCTTGCCTCCATTTATATTCGTTCTTACAATTTATGGTATAACGCTACTCTATGTAAAACTTCCCATGTAATTATAAGGCATATTGGGTACAAATGTATACATAAAAGTAAAAAAATAAATAAAATTGTATATTGCAATATAAAATATCCGAAAATTTCAAGATAAATATAATATTAAATTGTAATGGTTTTTGCTCCATCATGTTGGCAGATAAACCGTTTAAAATTTTTCAACAAAGTAAAATGCATATTCCTTGCTTTCTTATATTACAAGAAGGAGTTTAAGAAAATTGTAATTAAACCTTAAGATTTCTTAAGATTAGAGTATACAACTTACCAAAGAGAACTAAAATACTCTGTAATATCGTTCAATTTTGTAGACCCTTTCTACTTTATAGTAAAATAGAAACAAAAAAAATTCTATGCTTATTTAAAAAAGCCCTCAAATGATTGGTTTTCAATCGCTTGAGGACTTTCTTTATCTGTATGACCTTCCCTTTAGAAAGACCTGTAGCTTTAATTATTATATTCTGAACTTGCTGTCAAAAAAATCACCAATCCCCTATTCACAAATTGGAATCTCTATTGTTACCTGTGCGCCACCAGTTACAAGTGAATTATCCATATGGAGGGTCCCCCCATGGAGATTTACAAATGCTTGGGTAATGTACATCCCTATCCCATAATGACTTTTCGATGAGCGGCTACAATCACCCATATAAAATTGTTTTGTGGCTGATTTGATATCCTCGCTTGAAAAACCCTTTCCACCGTCTGTTGTAATGAATCTTATTTTATTATCCATGGATTTTACCTCAAAATAAATTTTTCCGTTACTTGGGGAGTAATCCACCGCATTTGAAATAACATTCATAATGGCACGTTGAAGTAGCAACTTATCAATCATAATCGACCTAGGAATATAAGTTTTAGTAAACTCAACTTTAAGTCCCTTGGTATTTGCAATGGCTTCAAGCTGCTCTTGAATTGTGCCAATAAAATTTTCAAAATCTATCCTTTCCAGTTGTAGAAAAAGAGTTTTTTCTGAATTTGAAATATCAATCAGTGTTTTGATATACTGATCAATCTGCCTTGTATTTGTTGAAATATAATCAATATATTCCTGTTGCTCCTTATCTAATGTTGAATCAGACAGCAATTCAGCATTTCCTTTGATAATTGTTAGTGGAGTTTTAAGATCATGGGCAAGAGCGGAAATCTGCTCCTTCTTTGCTTGTTCTATATTCCATTGCTGTTCTAATGATTTTTTTAATTCTGTTTTCATGTCTGATATTGATAAAAGTACATCATTGAATTCTTTAATTCCTGAACATTTTATGTCAAAGTCCAAATCCTGCTCCTTGATTTTTTCAGTAGCTTGCAGGAGGGGCCTTAGATGCTTATTTAGGTTTTTCGCATAAATAGTAGTAATGATTAAAATAATGAAAAAATATAAAGCGGCAAAAGTTATAATCATGATTTTTTCGGGATCCGGTAAATGCTTATTTAAAAACTCAGATTGGTAGCTCATTTGAACATAGTACTCTAAAACACAAAACCCATCTTCCCTTTCAATGAAATAGTAGTTCTTTTTGCTTACACTTTTAAGGTAAGTACCCTTAGCATATTCTGTTGCGGTAAGTAAGTCCTGACCCTCTAAATTTGTTTTTACAACCTGATATTCTTTATCGAAAACAGCAAATTTACATCCATAGGGTATCATGTTTTCTGTGATTTTCGGTGTAGATGCAAGTAATGGTTTAGCGCTCCTAGCCAAATCCTCGCAGTAACTCGGTATAAGAATCACACCATTTCTTACGCCTAGATTAAAAATTCCCATATATACTCCTGCGAAAACAATAAATGTAACTCCTAAAATTAATAGATACTTAAAAAAGACCGCCTTTAACGTAAAAGCTTTTTTCTTTACTTCCATTTGTACCCTATCCCCCATACCGTCTCAATTGGTGACAGTTCAAACACAGCTATCTTTGCCCGTATGTTTTTAACGTGCTCCGTAATAGCTGAGCTGTCACTTTCTCCATCATACCCATAAACACCTTCGTATATTTTGTCCTTTGAAAAAACCTGGCCTTGATTTCTGGCAAGAAATTCGCATATGTTATATTCACTTTTGGTAAAAGGAATTTTTTTATCATCCACTAAAATGTCCTTACCAGCTAAATCAAACTTCACCCCGGATACACAAAGAGTAATTCGCCTTTCACGGTTTTCCCGCCTAAGATAAGCATTTACTCTGGCTCTTAGTTCCCCCACTCCAAATGGTTTTGTAATGTAATCATCCGCGCCAAGCCCTAACCCGTACATAATATCTATTTCCATAGTTTTTGCTGTAAGAAAAATAATAGGACAGTCTACAATACCACGAATCTCCTTACAAAAAGTAAATCCATCCATACCCGGCATCATGACATCAAGTAAAATCAAATCAAAGTTTGAAAATTCACTAGTTAAAATTTTTTCAGGATTCACAACCGTAGTTACCAAATGATTATCTTTCTGAAGAATATTTTTAATTAAAGCCAGAATATCAGGTTCATCATCGATAACCAGAATTTTTGCCATATTCCTCACTCCTCGTATGTTGTCTATAACTAGTATAACGTCAAAATATTATCAAATCAACTTATATTATCCACAAATTCCAAATCATAGCGAAGCTTATTATAAGCACTTTTATTTTTACTCCGCAGGAGATAATTTGATGGCTGTTTTATCAGTAGACGCGCTTCCTACAGGCATCGTTTTGTAAAAGTTGTTATCAACTTGGACGGCGATGGCTTCTTTACTATCTATACCTTTTATTGAACAAACACTTTGAAAAGATACAATAAACTTTGCATTTTGGGGAAGATCCTTTTTTACATCCTCTATTGTTAATTGGGCAGACAAATCAATTTCCTTTTGTTTAAGTATACAATTATTTTTATCAAGAACTGCCACTTTGTCAATAATTCCGTTCCATCCCCCAAGTTTAGACCGATCCAATGAAACATTTGAAATTTGATAAGTTATTTCCTTATAACTGATTTGCGTAGCATTTTTAGCATTGACCTTGCAAACAATTTTATCTTTAAGTGCATATGTCCTTACTTTTTTAATTATAGTATCTTTTGCAAAATACCCTATTACTAATGTACAAAACAAAACTGTGAACAAAATTACAAACTTTCTTTTTATCTTCATAACAATTCCTCCTTATTCATATGACTTTCTTCCTTCCCATTTTTTGAACCAAAATAAACTTGCAACAAAGGCTATACATATGGCAAATAACATGACAAATAATCCCTTTTGCATATCAAGTACTATTTCAGCACTGAAAGCAGGATCGTTCAACTTTTCAAACATACGATTGCAAAACCTCACGCTCCATGCCCATGGAACAAAGTACCATATATAATCACCAAGACCAGTAAGCATCAGAGCAGAAATCAGACTTCCTGCAACTCCAAGCCCTGCGGAGGCACCCTTTCCAAATTGAAGACTTATGAACACATGCAAGATATAGATGAATATATTTCCTAGAACTAATGCTACACCTGCTTTTAAGTAAAATATATTGGGCATTGTTTGGAATCCAAGTGCAAAGATTCCTACAGCAAGCGTCATGGAAAAACTTCCCAATAAAAGCAAAATAATTAGCTTACTCAAATACGTGGTGCATTTTGATTTTGTAATGCACAATAGTGTTTGAAAATTTCCAGCTTGCTCTTCCTGCTCAATTACTATCCCACTGATTATTCCTATGAGCAAAGGAAATGCAATTGCTAGGACCTCCAAATACCCACTTATTTTTTTTAATGCGCTCCATGAAGATGAACTATAATATGCCAAAAACATGAATGCTCCCGCTAGCGGAATAAGTAGATGAATCCACAGAATAGAAGTATGTCTTAATTTATAAAAATCCGATTTTATACACCTAATTAAAGCAATCATATTAATTAACCTCCTGTTTTTCAAACCAATTAGCGGTAACAATCATTAGCAAAGCAAACAGAATAATGGACAGCATAATTCCAATTGGAATCACGACTGGATTTCGTAGCGGATCTCCTATTTCCGCTAGCATTCCATTTGGCAAACTCCCAACAACCGAACACATAATACGTGACGTCCAACTATAAGGACAAATCCACCACATTGATGTACTTACAGCCATAACATTTAATACAGCTCCAACTCCAGCGTTTATCAAAACTGTCCCTAGCATTCCCAGTTTCTTCGCTAAAAACATACAAAGTGGAATCTGCCATAAAGATGTAACTGCAATCAAACCAGCTCCGGCAAATGCGCGAAAAATCGGTACGGTATTGGAAATTAGATAACCTCCTAAAAGAATTCCAACTAGCAAAACCATACATGAGAAAGTCATATAAATCCCATTTGCCAAAACTTTTGAAATCCACACCTTTTTTAAAGAAATCGGCAGACCAAATACAGCCCTATAGCGTAACTTTTTTTGCTCCTTTTCGTTAGTCATTACTGCCATTATTGAAATATATCCCGGTAGTATCAGCATATACCACCAATTGAAGCTATTGAATTGAAACCCGTTTCCGGACATAAATGCAAATAGCAAAGTAACCATAGGTGCAATAAAAATCAGTTTTTTTATAAATGTTCTCTTACACTTTAAATTTTCAGCCTGTAAATATTTAAGCATTATAAATCCTCCTTCCTGTTCTTTTTCACAACCTCTGTGAAAAGCACCTCCAAATCTTCACCAGGATTAATTTTGCCGTTATACCCGAGTACCCCATTGCTTATGATGCCGATGTGGTCTGCAATCAATTCAACCTCAGACAATATATGACTGGAGAGGATCACTGTCATTCCCTGCGACGGGAAAGAACGTATTAACTCACGTAAATCTTGTATTCCAAGAGGATCCAAGCCATTTGTAGGCTCATCCAAAATTAGCAATTTGGGTTTATTTAGTAGTGCAATTGCAATTCCAAGCCTTTGCTTCATTCCCATAGAAAACTGTCCTGCCTGCTTTTTTCCTGTATTCGTCAAATCCACAATTTCCAGTACTTCTTTAATACGGGAATCTGGAAGTCCTAAAAGAATAGTTCGTACTTTCAGGTTTTCAACGGCCGTAAGATTTTCATAAAGAGGTGGAGATTCAATCAAAACTCCTATATTAGAAAGATCCTTCCTGCTCCACTGATGATCCTCAAAAATTATTTCTCCTGATATTGGATGAAGCATTCCCGTAACCATTTTTAATAGAGTTGATTTTCCGGCACCATTCGGGCCTAGCAATCCATAGACAGAATTTTTCTCAATGGACAGCGAAATGTTGTTTACTGCACGCTGTTTTTTAAAAGTCTTGCAAAGATTTTTTGTTTGTAAAATGTAATTATTCATATTCATCACCCTTTCGTTTACTATAGTTTTATAATACTAAGTAATTATAAGGATTCTATAAGGATTTTTATTTTTTCCTACTATTAATTGAATTCTTAGAGTGAACACTTCGCCTTGCTGTTACTGAAATACAGATACATCAGCCATCCACGTAAAAAAAGGCCCTATCATGGATTTAATATCCATAATACAGCCCCTTCTTCACTTCATTTTAAAAATTCCTTTTAAATCTATTGTTCCTTATTTTTCTCTTATTTAAATTAATCATTCTTATTATAACCGCTATTCCTATTAAAAATAAAATAAATATCCCAGTAGCCATAATGTATATATGTATGTTGTTTTTTAATAAAGATCCTTTCGAAACTGTTGAATACAGCTTGTAAGTTTTGACCTTCCCTTTTTCAGTTAATGTCAAAGTTCCAACGCTCTTATTTCCTTTAAGACTAGAAACAGACATACTGTTTAAGTTTATATTTTCCTTCAAATCTTTTTTGTTTGCTTCATTGTTGTAATAGCTAACATCCTCTTTAGCTACCAATGGTACACTAATAGTTTTCTCTGGACCAAAGAATCCAAGCGGTTTGTATTTTAATGTTTCAGTTCTTATAACAGAATTATTTGCATGTAATACTTCTTTCTGTAAATTATAGCTATAGTTAATTATGTTTTCCATATCATTGAAAACATAAGTGTCTTTGGCATCCATAACTGATCCCATAACAACCCCCATAATTTCTCTACCATTTCTTTCATAAAAGGCTACAAGACATCTTCCGGCTTGTGAAGTATATCCTGTTTTCCCACCAATACAACCATCTACGCCAAGAAGCTTGTTGCTATTTTCAATTTTAAATGTTGTTCCTTTTGATGTTGATATGGTACTTTTCTTTTTAGTCATTGATTCTTTTACCCATGGGTTTAAAAATGCAGCTCTAGCCAATATACTCATATCATAAGGCGTAGTATAATGATTGGGACGCGAAAGCCCATTAGGAGTTACAAAATGAGTTCCTGTCATGTTCAATTGGGCTGCCTTATCATTCATCGTTTTCTCAAAGTTTGTACCATTTCCTGAGACGTCGTCTGCAATCATACAGGCCAGATCATTCGCTGAAAACAGTGACAGTCCATCCATTACGTCAGCACCTGACATAGTTTCATCAAGTCCAATTGGATGAAAATTAACATTTAATGAATCCGCAGGCTGGATTTTTGCACTTTGCGTATATTTTATTTCATCAGTTTTTTCCCTGTTCTCAGCGAGCAATAGCGCGGTCATTAACTTTGTTGTACTTGCTGGGTACGTTAGCTTGTCAACATTTTTCGCGTAAATTATTTCGCCAGTTGCAACATCTACAGTGATGGCTGCTTTCCCATATATTGTTGGTAAACTAGCAGTGTCATTACTACTAACTGCGAAAACATTTAAGTTCATAGAAAATACTAGAAATAAAACAATCAGAGTAAATTTTTTTTTGTATTTCAACTTTCATCTCTCCATTACTATAATTTATTTGCATTCATTATAAAATACAATTGAAAATAAGACTTTTCAACAGATAATATTTGATTGTATAAAGGTATATTATAGCACATATATGGTTATTAGCACATTACCATTTTAATCTTGTTTCATAAATCGACTTTATTTTTCTGTTAAAATAAGCAATGCGCGCCTACCGAGTTTCGCAAAATAATTTGAACTTGGTAGAATTGCCGCATCATCTACTGTAAATTTAGGATGATGAAGTGAATATGACACACCTGTACCTATACTAACAAATGCACCCTCTATTTGCTCTTGATAATAAGCAAAGTCTTCTCCAATTAGGGTTTGAGGAAGTTCCTTAATAACATATCCCTGTTCTTTTGCTACTTCTAATGCAACAGACGTCCACTTCGCTGTGTTATTTGTTGCTGGCGGTCCGCAATACCATTTTAGCTCGGCAGTTGCACCAAATGAGTCAGCCATTCCTTTAACTATTTGCAGCATTTTTTTAGGGACGAACTCACGTGTTTCAGCCTTAAGCGTCCTCACAGTTCCTTCAAAATAAGCTGTAGTGGGAATTACGTTCCATGTATTACCACTTTCCAAGTGAGTAACACTAATGAGTACTTGATCAAATGCACTAACATTACGACTAACAATTGTTTGTAATGCTGTAATCATATGGGCTGCAACAATAATCGGATCTGTTCCCTTTTCCGGTGATGACGCATGTGTTCCAGTGCCTGCAATTTCGACTTCAAAACGATCAACTGCTGCAGTCAAAGCTCCCACATTTGTTCCTAAACTGCCTACTTCTAAATCTGGTGAGCTATGCAATCCAAAAATTGCATCAACACCTGATAGGACTCCGCTTGCCAAAATGTCTTCTGCACCCTTCCCTATTTCTTCAGCTGGTTGAAATATAACCCGTACTGTTCCAGATAATGTTGATTCTTGTTGTTTTAATAAATAAGCTGCACCTAAAATAACAGTTGTATGAAAATCGTGTCCACAAGCATGCATTTTTCCAAAAACTTCTGACTTATAATCTAAATCTGTTTCTTCAATAATAGGCAACGCATCAATATCGCAACGAATTGCAATAATAGGCCCTTCCTTAAATCCTTTTATTTCTGCAACTAACCCTGTTTCAAGTGGTAGATCAAGTACTCGAATTTGAGCTTCATTTAATAGCTTACGTAAAGTCTGCGTTGTTTTAAACTCCTCTTTAGATAACTCTGGATGCTTATGAAAATTATGACGTATCTCTATAAGTTTTTCTTCCAAATTATCATCAACACTTTTTAATAATATCTCATTCTTCATAAAATCATACCCCTTAAATTTATTTAAACACACGTATAAATTGAGCTTTATCTATCTTTTCTAATTTCTTACCATAATAACATGAAAATATAATAATAATTATAATTATCAAATTAAAGATGCTTAATATATACTGCGAAAGCAAATGAAATACCAGTATGTTTACATACAAAATTCATAAAAACGGTATAGCTAAATATTGCTATACCGTTTCTGATTATTGTATTCTTACTCTATCTATATCCGTTTTTTTTATCTATTGCCTCTTCTCTAATTTCTGTTCTCATGCCTGTAATAGCTTCTTTTCTTCTCTCATTCTTTTCCTCTAGTGAATTTATAATTTTTTCATCATCTGTTTTTTCAATAGCTTCTTCAGCAAGGTTAAAATTTTCAATAGAATTATCAATATTCTCCTGAATTTTATCTACATTATCTCTCCTGTCATCTGGTTTGTTTTTCATAATTTCATCTCCCCTTTTGTTTGATTTAATAAACTATCTTTTATTATTATATCTACAAAAATATTTATTATGCGACAAAACATTAAAAGAAGAAAGACAAAGACGTTAATGTTTAGATATATCTATTTGTTAGCAATGAATAAGTATATAGCTACATGCTCAAACTATATTATATGGAGTAAATCAAAGGAAGTGTATGACTATGCTTAAAAATAACATACTAAAAAATTTGCTGATTATTAATTTAATTTTTTTGGCCATACTTCTTTTCAGTAAGATGTTCTTTGTTCATAAAATTATAATTATACTTTTTAAATCATTTTTAACTCCTTTTATATTTTCTGTGTTTTTGTTTTATATTATGAACCCATTAAATACAATTTTCATGAAAAATGGTTTAAAACCAAGTACCTCAGCTCTATTAACATTAATCCTTGGAGTATCTATTGGCACAGGTGCTATAACCTTTTTTAGTAATTATATTGCAATTCAGTTTAATGGAACAATAGAAGAACTAACCAATTTTATGAAAAGCCAAGACCCTGTTAATCAAATAATGAATAAAATTAATAACTATATACCCCCTGAGATATATAAAACATTTGCCAATATAGCTAATACTTATACGCATAATTTGGGTCAAACCCTTATGTTTGCAGTAAAGTATGCAATGCACACATTTTCAACTCTATTTCTTGTGTTAATAATATTATTTTTTTTGCTTAAAGATGGTTGTAAATTTAAAGATAAAATCATGTGCATAACCCCTAAAAAGTATGGAAAACTTGTTCTGAAAATTCTTTCTGAGAGCAATAAGGTATTGGATGCTTATGTTACAGGTCAAGCAAAAGTAGCTCTTTCTTTATCCATTATGATATTTATTGCCTACAAAATAATAGGCATTCCCAATGCTCTACTTTTCTCCTCAATAACTTTTATTTTGGCTTTTATTCCTTTTATAGGTTTTTTTATTTCCATGATTATTCCCTCTATCATTGCTTTAAGCATGGGATTTCTCATGATAGTAAAACTTATTATTGTATTCATCATTGTACAAACTTTAAAAGGAAGGGTTGTTGTGCCTGCAATTATGTCTCATGCAATGAAAATTCACCCTCTAACTGACATCTTCTTAGTAATAGGTGCAGTTGCAGTAGGTGGACCTTTGGCTGCCTTTGCTGTTGTCCCTATTTATGCCATTATTAAAACAATATTTTCTAACTTGTATGAATGCGGCATAATCAAAAAATTCAACAACTAATTCCACTTAAAAAAGATTTTAATTAAGTTCTGAAATTTAATAATTACTGACTTATAGACTTTTAATAACTGTGTAATCCATAAGAATTAATAGCTCCATTATTAGCCATTAGAAAAGCACCTGTAAATTTTCTACAAGTGCCAATGAATTATATTACTATTATGTATTGTCGTATTATACTTTTATTTTACACATTTCACTAAAGTAATACTTTACTTTTTTATCAATTGTACAAATGTCATATTACCTATTATTCTGGAAACTGGTTGTGGCTCAGTCAATCCTTTGGGAGTAGCTCCACTGTAAAAAAACAAAGCTTTATTTGTTGGATCATTTCCATTAAGTGATTCCATTGCAGCCTTCATTCCACTTGCCTCTGCAGGTCTATTAATGTTACCATTTAATACCGGGGTGAATTGATAACGCCCATTTGTATTTTCATTAATAACAGCCTTGATTGAATTTGGGAAATAACTGCTCTTAACTCTATTTACAACTATTGCGCCTACAGCAACCTGAGCCTCATAACTTTCTCCTCCTGCTTCAGCGGTTATTAATCTAGCTAGCAAGTTCAAATCGCTATCTGTATATTTTATTGCCGTAGATTTTGTTTGCGATGTTTGCGCTGCAGTAGAACTAGTACCTCCTGAAATCTTAAGAACCTGTCCTGGGAAAATGGAATCATTCCATTTGTTATTATCTTTCCTTAAATCATTTAATGATTGTCCACACTTTTTCGCTATTGAAGATAAGCAATCCCCACTTTTAACAGTATAAGTCTTAAGTGAATCACTCTTCGTTTGTGTTGTTTGTTTCACCGTAGCACTATCTCCTCCTGAAATCTTAAGAACTTGACCCGGAAAAATAGAATCGTTCCATTTGTTATTAGCTTTCCTTAAGTTATTTAATGATTGTCCGTACTTCATCGCTATTGAAGATAGGCAATCCCCACTTTTAACAGTATAAGTTTTAGTTGTTGATGTAGCTGCAAATATATTTTGTGATGTAAGCATTGATACACCAATTGTTAATGTTGTTGTTAATAAAATAGATTTAAGACTTTTAAATTTGGTCATTATTTCCACTCCTTTTTCCTCCCAGGTTAGTTGACAGGTTAGGGTATAGGCACCTTAATTTCACATAAAGCTTCACCCTAAAATTAAATCCCGTACTTCCTTTGGAGTATTATTTTATTATACCATAATACGACAACGATAAAAATCCAATGCATTTTTCGGAATTTTATGTCATATATAAATAATATTAAATCATCACCCTCGAAGCTGAAATGTCGCTAAATCATGGATACTAAATCCAGTTTTTTTATATTTTACGAATACTTTTCAGCTTAATAGTTCAGAATTAAAAAGTGCTAGTAAAAAAGGATGTAAGGAGGAAATTATGAAAGTTGGTATTCCTAAAGGCTTATTATATTATAAATACTTTCCTTTTATAGAAAAGTTTTTAATTGAATTAGGTGCAGAAGTAATTACATCTGCTGATACAAACAAAAACATTTTAAATGGAGGGGTTAAATACTGTGTAGACGAGGCTTGTTTGCCCATAAAGATATTTCATGGACACATACTAGATATAAAGGACAGATGTGATTTACTAATAATACCTAGAATTATGAGGGTCCGCGCACGCGAATTTATATGCCCTAAGTTTTGTGGACTTCCAGAAATGATAATGTATAGCATACCCAATTTGCCAAAGGTAATGACAGAACCTATATATGCAACTAATGAGAAAGAATTATATTGTTGGTGTAAAAAACTAGCTCGAATGATTACGAAAGATAATAGCAAGGTAAGCGTTGCATTTAACAAAGCCTTAGAAACACAGAGGAATTTTAAATTTGGGATTAAAGATGAAGGCTTTAAAAAAAATGTTGCTTTAGTAGGACATCCATATAATCTTTACGATACTTTCATTAATATGAATATAGTAAAAAAATTAAACAAACTAGGTGTAGGAGTTATAACAGAGGAATATATGGCGGAGGAACAAATTAAGGCAGAAGTAAAAACTCTTTTTAAAAGGCCCTTTTGGACTTTTGCTGCAAATTCTTATGGATTTACAACTAGTATAGCTAAAAATAATGAAATAGATGGAGCAATATACATTTCATCCTTTGCTTGTGGAATAGACTCTGTTGTACTAGAACTTATTAAAGAAAAAATTGGAGATTTCCCTCTTTTAGTTTTAAAAGTTGATGAACATACTGGTGAAGGCGGCCTAGACACAAGGCTTGAGGCCTTTATTGATATGATTGAAAGGAAAAATAATAATGAAGATAACATTTCCACATTTAGGCAACACATATCTTGCAGCTAAAGCACTATTTGATGGACTGGGTATAGAATGCATAGTTCCACCATTTAGTAGTAACGAGGCGTTAGAGCTCGGTTCAAAGTTTTCTCCAGAAGAAATGTGCTTACCTTATAAAATTATGATGGGCAATTATTTACAGAGTATAGATCTTGGAGCGGATACCATAATTATCCCTGGAAGCTGTGGTCCCTGTAGATTTGGCGAGTACTGTGAATTACAGATGAATGCGCTAAAGAAATTAGGACACGATTTGACTTTTATCGTAGTTGATAGCCCTTTTGACATAGGTAAAGAAGAATTCTTAAATCGCCTATCCAATATCACGGGTAATAGCCCATTAGGTAAAGCTCAAAAAATTAGAGCGTTAAAGGTAGCCTATAATGTAATTGAGCTAATAGAAAAAATTGAAAGTAAAGCACATTATTTAACAGGATTCGAGGTAACCAAAGGAGAATTTAAGGGCGTTTTAAAAGAATGTACCCTTAATGCTTCGAAAGCAAGTTCGCCATCACAGATGGTGAATATTCTAAAAAAATATAAAAATAAAATAAACGAGATTCCTATTAATAAACATAAGTCCCCAGTAAAAATTGCAATTATCGGTGAAATTTATACTATAATTGAACCCTTTTCTAATCTTTATATAGAAGATAAACTTATGGATTATGGGGTCGCCACTAAACGAATGCTTACTCCTAGTTGGTGGATTAAAGATACAGCACTTCGCCCTTTAAAGCTTAACTCAATTGACATAAGGAGAGCTTCTAGAGAATATCTCCCATATTATATCGGTGGGCACGCTAGAGAGTGCATAGGAGAAGTACTCCTTGCTGAAAAAGAGAATTTTGATGGAGCCATTCAAATTTTTCCTATGGGATGTATGCCAGAAATTGTATCAAAATCAATTTTGACTGCAATTTCAAATGATAAAGATTTTCCGATAATGACTTTGATAGTAGATGAAATGACTGGAGAGGCAGGGTATATTACTAGAATAGAAGCATTTGTAGATATGTTAGAGAGGAGGAAAAACAATGTACTATATGGGAGTTGATGTGGGATCTGTAAGTACTAATATTGTACTATTAGATAATACATTAAAAGTTATTGAAAAATTATATTTAAGAACAAAAGGTAAACCTATAAAAGCAATCCAAGATGGACTTAAAATTCTAAGTGAAAAATACGATAGTAAGCAAATAAGCTCAGTTGGAACTACAGGTAGCGGAAGACATATGGCTTCTTTTTTAATAGGCGCTGACATAGTAAAAAATGAAATTACTGCTCATGCAGTGGCAGCACTCGAAATTGATAAAGATGTAAGTACTATATTAGAAATTGGAGGTCAAGATTCAAAGATAATACTATTAAAAAATGGCATAGTGACAGATTTTGCAATGAATACGGTTTGCGCAGCAGGCACAGGTTCTTTTATTGATAGGCAGGCGGAAAGGCTAGAGATACCTATTGAAGATTTTGGAGAGTATGCATTAAAGTCAAAATCACCTGTAAGAATAGCTGGGAGATGTGCTGTTTTTGCGGAATCTGACATGATACATAAGCAACAGCTTGGATATAATGAGGACGATATAATAGGAGGTC
Organism: Clostridium sp. CM036; assembly: GCF_055081135.1. NCBI lineage: Bacteria > Bacillati > Bacillota > Clostridia > Eubacteriales > Clostridiaceae > Clostridium > Clostridium sp. CM036. The sequence goes on from NZ_CM143652.1 coordinate 1,291,703, forward strand.
TTTGTGAGGCAATGGTTAGGAATTATCTAAGCAATGTAGGGAAAGGAAAACAAATTCGATCAAAAATATTTTTTCAAGGTGGAGTTGCAGCGAATATAGGCATTAAAGTAGCTTTTGAAAAAGCCTTAGGCACTGAGATTCATGTTCCAGAGCACTACGATGTAATGGGTGCTATTGGAGCGGCAGTACTTGCAAATGAAGCAGTTATGAAGACAGGAAAAACAAATTTCAAAGGGTTTGAAGTAGCTTTCAATGATTTTGCCCCTCGAAATATAGAGTGCAATGGTTGTGGTAACAATTGTGAAGTAATTGAAATAAAAGATGGTGAAAAAACTGTAGGCTGTTTTGGAGATAGGTGTGGTAAATGGAGCAGTAAGATGGTTATATGATTTTTTTGTTTTAATTTTTAAATATTCATATATTAATTCAACAGCTCTCCTATTTATAAATTGTATAGAGGAGCTACAAAAACTACAGTTACGGAGCATCCTATAATATTGCCTATGCATTGTGACTATATGCATAAAAAAGCTAACCATTAACATGAGGCCGCTGAAAAAAGCACTCTTTATTTAGTAGAGTTTTCAAGCTTGAATAGAAAAAGCATGAGATGTCCATATTTTGGATATCTCATGCTTTTTATTTTATAATTAAGTTTTAAAAGCCCTATTTCATGCTTTTCAACTTAATTATTCTCTTTAGATTCACAGTGAAGATTGATAATGCACCTTGCATTTGCATGCTAATTAAGCCTGACGATATTGCTACATCATAGCTATGTTGGTGCTTAAGTTCACTGTTTTTAGCCTCTATCATATAACGTTCCCTAGCTCGTTTTTTAAAATATTCACTTTTTTCGAACTCTATTTGATCTTTGTGAGTATTTGACTTTATTGAAACTGAATAAGTTTTAGATTTAGCGCCTTCTTTATAACACCCATCTTTATGAACACAATTTTTACACTTTTCTACATTAAAATAGTAGGTTAGCACTTGATTTTTACCAACATTCTTCTTTCCCTGTTTTGCTTTTTTAATAGCCATATGACCTGCCGGACATACAAATAAACCAGCATCTTTATTAAACTCAAATTCATCTTCTTTTTTTCGCATTCCTTGTGAAATTACAGGATTTAGTCTTGAAATTAATGCAATTTTATTTTCTTTTGTATATTCTAGGTTTTTCTTTTCAGAATAAGCTGTATCTCCAATTACTTCATTTACATCTATACCAGCCTCACGGCTTTTTTCTATTAAGGTTATGAGCTCCTTTCCATCACTTTTTTCGCCAGTTGTAATAACAGCTGCTGTAATTAAACGTTCTTCACTCATAGCAAGGTGTGATTTATATCCAAAAAAAGAACTATCCTCAGTTTTATGCCCCACTTTTGCATCCTCATCTTTTGATATTTTTAGATTTTCTAAGTCATCATTAATAGCTTCCATTAAGTAGTTTAATTTAGTTTTCACAGCTGGATTTGCTGCAGTTTCTGGCTTCTCGTTTATGGTATCAATTAATAATTTGCAGTACTCAAGAATATCTTCAAGTACTCCAGTTGTAACTTTATTAGGTAACTCTTCTTTAATACCAGGATGTACTCCGTACAATGTTTTTCTTAAGTTTTTTGCACGTTTCAATAATTCCTCGCTTGCTGACTTTTGGTTATAACGTGACTTGGTATGCGTAGCATCAACTATTATTGCTTTACTTTTTAAAACTCCCTCTTTTATAGCAAGTTCTACAGTCTTGTTTATTAATAAATCCAATAAATTCATGTCTTTAAGGCGAAGCTTTCTAAATTTAGTTAGTGTACTTGAGTTTATTAAATTTGTTTCTTCTGGGGCTAAATTTAGAAAATATTTAAAGGACATGTCATAAAGAGTTCTTTCAACAACATCTTCATCAGACAATTCATATATTACTTTCAAAAGTAAATATTTAAATAGCATTATGGGGTTAATAGCACCTCTACCCATAGATGAACTATAGTTAATCATCAATTCGTCATAAACAAATGAAAAGTCAACAAGGTCATTAATTTGCTTTAAAATGTTATCTTTCGGAATAATTAACGAATATAAGCTATGGTATGTATTTATTTTTATTTCCAATTGTCCTTTTAGCATAATAGTTTAGCCCCTTTTATTTTATTCTACTATACTAATTCGACATATCTTTTAAAATTCCTTTTTGTTTTTTAGTCTTTTATATAAAAAAATCGCCATCTTTAATTAGATGACGATTTTTTTATATAGTTTTTCAGTGGCCTCATTAACATGGCTAGCTTTTTTTCAAATGTCTTAATATATAAAATATCACGCTAAGCATTACCTTATCACGCTAAATTATAACATCTTTTAAATATTTCTGTTAATTAATTTAAGTTGTTTTCTATTGTTTGTTATCATTGTATACTATTTAAAGTTTTTATTCAATATATTTTGTAAGTTTAGATAATAATGTTATAATATTAATCAGCAACAACACTAAATGATAATAATTGATGAGGTGCTTAAATGTTTACTGAAGAAAGACTAGAACAAATCTTAAGTATACTTAATGAAACCGGTAGAATAAAAGTTAAAGAACTAAGTGAACGATTTAATGTTTCAGAAGGTATGATAAGAAAGGATCTACAAAGACTAGAAAAATCTGAGGCCCTTCAAAGGACCTATGGTGGAGCTATCCTAAATAGAAAGATTTCTAAAAACAGCTCTATAACTACTAGAATGAACGTAAACTTAAATAGCAAAGAGTTAATATCTCAAAAAGCTTTTTCCCTTATAGAGAATGGAGATGTGATTTTTTTAGATACCTCAAGTATCAACTTTTTGTTAGCTAAATTAATATCTAATAGTACTAAAAATTTAACTTTAATAACCAATATGTCACTAATACCACCCCTTTTTAATGATAATGAAACCGTTAAGCTAATATGTATAGGTGGAGTATATAATAATAAATCTGGTGGGGTTTTTGGTTCAGAGGCAACTAAGAGTATATCTAAATATACCTTTAATAAAGGTTTTGTGGGGAGTTCTGGAATAAACTTAATTACAAATAGCGTAGGTACTGTTACATTAGAAGATGGTAATGTTAAAGAAATTATAGTCTCTAATAGTAAAGAAGTATTTTTACTTGTAGAAAAAGAAAAATTTAATGTTGATGGCACCTATAAATTTGCTACTTTAGATGATATAGATGTTATAATTACGAGTTCGGACCTTACTGATGAGATTAGAGAAAAACTGTCTAAATCAACTATAAAATTAATTTAGACAGTTTTATATTAATATCATTATCCTGATTTCCGCTTATTTCTGCACATTCTTTTTGATACTGCCTTCTGAGTAATTCTTTATGAATTTAAGTAATCTATATTCCTCATCTTTAGAATTAACCCAGAAGTCAGGTAAAACTCCTAATCCATCTCTCCATTCTAAATCATTATCTACAAAAAGAGTATTTCCAAAAAAAATATCGATCTTAGAATTTGGTAGAACATAATATCCCACATTCCCTATATTTGACATCCCACTTGTGTTTGTACCTATAAAAAATGTGTTACTACAACTTTTTAATGCCTTTACAAAGCCTTCACCTGCTGAAGCTGTATTCTTATCCATTAAAACAAAAATTATCTTTTCATTATTAATATGAGTTGAATCATCATGTCCTACTTCTGACCAACCGATATATTTAAGATCACTTTTCTTATTTTTATACATATCATTAAGTTGCTGTTCAAATTTAGGATAATCCTTTGGTCCCACCATTTTTTTACCGTTGTAAAGCAATGCATCTTTTGAATTTTTAGTAAGTAGCGTTGAACTAAAGCCCGGTGATTTGTACTCTTGATTTGTAAAATTTTTAATCCAATCGAAAGCATATATTTCATTCCCACCGTAATTCCCTCTTAAATCAATTATAACTAAATCTTTCTTAGATATCTTTTTACCATCTTCCACAAATTTTTCAAGTTTTTCAGATGGTTCAAAAGAATTTAAATCAATTACTGGTATTTTATAAACTTCTTCATATTTATAACTATTATTACTTCCTTTATGCACGTAATTTTTTGATGTATTCTCTAAGTTAATGCTTATATTATTGTCCTTATTACCATCTTTAAATTTTAGGTCAATTGGTAACATATCTTCATTACTCTTATATAATCTACATAATCTATATACAATATTTCCATTTTCATCTATAGAAGGCTTAATGTATTTTTCAGGCTCCTCTTTATTTATAGTAACAATACCTTTCATATCGTTATTCAATTTCAAAAAATAAGAGTTATCCTTTTTTATAACTTCGTATTTTTCAGTAGTGTACATAATAGACTCCTTACATGTTCTGCCACCCCCTATAGAAAAATGCCCATCTTGAATAAAATCTAAATTCTCACACATAACTTTTTCTAATTCGTTACATTCAATTCTGCCATTCTTTTTCTGCAACTTCTTAAATTCTATTAAGATATTTTCTTTTGCTTTTAGAAACTTTTCATCTCCTCCAAAATATTTATAACCAGCATATCCATATTTTAATTCTTTAAAGATATATTCTACATCTTCTACAGCCTTTTTTCCCTCCACTGAAATCGCTCTTTTTGATTCATCTACTTCTATATAATCCGGTACATTTTTTAAGTTTTCATATTTATAAAGAAACTCTTTTTTGAAGTCATTAACCTTCCTCATATTTTGATCTCTTTTATTCGTTGCATCCCTACTTTCATTAATACTAACCAAAATATCTTTCGGAATATTATTTTTTATGTTCTTAGCTTTTCCAATATCAATGTGTAAGATTTTTTTTGCATATACCTTATTGGGTATATCCAATTTAAAAATTATAGCAATAATAATTACTAGTATACTAGCGCTTACAAAAACTTTTTTCATTTTATGCATTACATTCACTCCCCTTACTATCTATCCCACCAATGAAATAGTATTCCATAACCACCAATATTCCAATCATAGTATGCAAAAAAAATTGGTAAGTTTTAATTTGTTATCTTATTAAGAATATTCCACATATTATCTTAAATCCCTTTGTTATGAAAATAGACATAAAAAAAGCACCTAATTATACAGATGCTTATCAGCTCAAAATTCATAGTTATTTTGCAGATTTTCCAACAAACACTTTTTCTCCATAACAAAATTCGTTAAAATTTGTCCTTTTCGTTCAACTGCTTGTTCTTTTACCACTTTATACCCTCGCTTTTGAAAGAAAGGTTTTGCAGTTATAGACGCGTAGGTTATAACAATTTTCATATCGTTTTTCTGTGCATATTTCTCTAATTCATCTGCTATTATAGTTGCAACACCCATTTCTTGATAATCCTTATGAACAAATAGTCTATCAAAATACCCAGAATCATCTAAATCACCAAATCCAATTATCATACTATCTTCTTCAATTACAACAGAATAATGTTCTGAAAGAGATTGATCCCATGCAGAAATATCAATGTCTTTAGGCGCCCACACATCAAGTTGTGCTTCGTTATAATCTCTTGCATTTACAGAATGAACGGTGTTGTAAAACAGTTCAATAATTTCTTTGCAATCTTCTGATTGGTACATCCGTAACTTCATCTTAAATTTCTCCTCATTTTAAATTTATTATTACTTTTAGAAAATTCCATTCAAGCATAATTAATAATATCATAACTCTTTATTGGTTTACTCCTTAGTTCTATTTAAATAGAAATGTAATAATTACCACTTAAAGGAATATAGTATAGAATAATACAAATTACAGTTGTAATTGAAATGAGGTGATTTGGTAATGTATAAAATCCCCAAGATATCAAATGCTGAATGGGAAATAATGAAAATAATATGGATTAATTCCGAAATTTCATCAATCAATATTATACAAGAATTAAAGGATAAATCCGATTGGAAACCGGCTACAGTTAAAAGTCTGATAAACAGATTATTAAATAAAAATGCAATTGGATTTAATAAATTAGGTTATGAATATTTATATTTTTCTTTGATATCAGAAGATGAATGTATAAAATCTGAAAGTCACTCCTTTATTAATAGGGTATTCAATGGCTCTATTAAATCTATGATCTTAACTTTCGCCCAATCAGAAGAAATATCTGAAACAGATATAGAGGAATTAAAAGATATACTAAACCAATCAAGTAAAAGGGAAGGTTGATGCGTGTGGATTTTTTAAATATTTTTGAGATGATTGTACTTTCATCTTTAATTGGTAGCGTAATTGTACTAATGATATTAATTTTCAAAGGAATATTTAGAAATAAACTAAATTTTACTTTCCACTATTATATATGGTTAATATTAATTATAAAATTAATAATTCCATTTGGGCCACAAAACCCTTTAAACATTTCTAATTTATATGAAAATTTTCATGTACAGGGTACTACAAATAAAGCTACACAAATAACACAAAGTAATTCTTCAAAAGAACTTACAAATGTAACCTTAAGCGATCCAATATCAATAAATGCGATGCACCCTTCAAATAAAAGTGTAATTAGTAAGGCTAACCGTATTCCTTTAAACCACAAAGTTAATATTGAAAAAGTGTTTTGTTTTATATGGATATTGGGCACCTCATTATCAATAGCGATATTAGTTACAGGATATAAAAAATTAAAGGATATTGTTGGAACGTCTATAAAAAATATAAACAGCACACATAGAGAAATTCTAAATAAATGCAAGAAAGCTATGAATATAAGAACTGAGGTAGAATTATCATATTCGCAAAAAATAAATAGCCCTTCTTTGTGTGGATTGATTAAACCAAAGATATTAATTCCAGTCAGTGTAGCCGCCAATATTGGTGATGAAGAGTTTAAATATATTATAATGCATGAATTAACCCATTTGAAAAACAAGGATATATTTATAAATTATGCTATTACTTTATTGTCCATAATTTACTGGTTTAATCCTCTCTTGCTCTATGCTTTTCATAAAATGAGACAAGACTGTGAAATTTCCTGCGATGGTCAGGTTATTTCTTATTTAGGAGCTAGCGAAAACCTGCAATATGGAAATACAATAATAAAAGTATTGGAGCTGGCTGGCAAAAGCAATAGACTTATAGGAACTACTTCAATGGTTTTAAATAGTTTTGAAATAAAACGGAGGATTATTATGATTTCAAAGTATAGGAAGATAAATTTCAAAGGTATATTACTTGGGACGGTCGTTTTCGTTATTATAGGAGGACTCGGTATTGCCATAAACACTTCAAACATAATCTCTGATAAAAATATTGTTAAAGCTACAACATTGCAAGTAAAAACACCAGTAATAACTTCTAAAAGTACAGTTAAAAACACACCAAATACAGCCTCAGCAGCTATTATAAAAAAATCAACAAGTGATAATACTGATTCTATAGTACCATTTTCAGCTGACATAGTAATTTACAATAGTCACGCTGATGAAGCTTATCCCTCTGGAATGAAAGTATCTGATGTGGGTGCTTTATTGAGCAATAAACTTGTAAAAGAAGGTTTTAATAGCCATTTTATAAAGTGTGACCCACCGGCAGACTATAATAAATCATATCAAGCTGCACGTGCTTTAATAACAAAAAATGTCAAGCAATATTCAAATACTATTTTAATAGACATACACTCCAATATATTAGAAAATGAAAAATCTAATGCGAGAAAAATGGTATTTCAATTTACTAAAAGAAACCCGCGTTATAAAGCAAATAAAAAATTTGTTGACAGTCTATTAGGAAATATTAAAAATTCAAAAGAAGTTAAATCCGAAATGTACTTTTATCAATTTGGAATATCTTATTTCAATGAAGATTTATCTAACAATTCAACAGTTATTGAGCTTGGAAATAATATATCCAGCGACAGCGATATTGAAGTTTGTGTAAATGCACTCGTTTCAGCATTAAAAAATACTCAAAAGACTTCATCTAAATAAAAGATAAAAATGTAGTGGGGGGATCAAGATGAGGCGTAAAGTTGTTAAAAAAGATGATAGTGGAAGAATGTTTTTAAGTGTTTCCACGTTTCTCATTATTATTTTATTAGGCTTAATTTTAACTAAAAGTGTTAATGCAAGCAATGAACGAAAATTTCAAAATCACTTTTATATTAAGGTTGTTAACCTTACATTAGCTTCAATTAATTCCCCAAACACTGGAAAACAGGATGTTAATAATGAAATTAAAAATGAAAATAGCACTAACAATGAAGGCGAAAATATAAAAACAGTTATACCCTTTAAATTAATTGAAAATCAGGTAAATAAGTCTGAAGACCCAAATGTTGTTTCAAATCTCCCTGGTCCAGATTTGAAACAACCCTTAAATAGAAAAAAGCCTCGAGTCCTAATATATCATACTCATACCTCAGAAGCTTATCGGACCTCGGATAATGATACCTCTAAAACTAACAGTAGTACAGATCAAACAAGAAATGTATGTGCTGTAGGGGATGTAATAAAGGAGAAATTAGAAAAAAAATATGGAATCGCCGTTATACATGATAAAACGGTAAATGATAAGCCATATTATCCTAAAGCCTACAAGAAATCTGGTGTTACTCTAGATAATTATTTAAAAGTATATGAAAATTTTGATTTAATTATTGATTTACATAGAGATAGTGTAAACGATAAGAATACAGTAACGACGAAAATAGACGGGGAAAATGTTGCCCAATTTATGTTTGTAATCGCACAGCAAAACCCCAAATATGCTCAACAGAAAAAATTGATAGATTCCATGATAGGAATATCAAATAAATTATATCCTAATCTTTTAAGAGGGCTAGAAATTACTGTTGTTAATCGCGGAATTGGTTTTTATAACCAAAATAGAAGTGGTAATGCAGTATTAATTGAACTAGGCTCCTATACTAATACTACTTCGGAAGCAAAAAATACTGGTAAGTATTTATCAATAATTATTGCAGAGCAATTAAATAGAAAAAAGTAAATAATTTTTACAATTTTCAAGTTAAAAAAGATAGGAAATCCTATCTTTTATCTTATAAGCCATACTTTTCTAGTATGCCTTCAATAAACTTTCCATTTTCATAGAATAATTCACCGTCCGCATAAATTTCCCCACTATTTCTCATATTACAAAGCATATCCCAGTGAATAGTAGATCTATTTAGTCCACCAGCTTCTGGCATTGAATCTCCAATAGCCATATGCACCGTTCCGCCAATTTTTTCATCAAAAAGCATGTTTCTTGTAAAATCCACAATGCCATAGTTTGTGCCTATAGCTACCTCACCAAAGCTGCGCGCTCCTTCATCAGTTTCAAGAAGTGCCTTAAGTAGGTCCTCTCCTTTCGTGGCTGATCCTTTAACCACCTTTCCTTTTTCAACCTCTAGAACTATCCCTTCAATTTCTTTACCCATATATATTCCTGGAAAGCTAAAGGTAATTACTCCATCCACTCCGTCCTCAACAGGTGAAGTAAATATCTCTCCGTCTGGAAAATTTTCTTTTCCATCGCAGTTTATCCACTTTCTTCCCGATATATTTACTTTGATATCTGTTCCCTCAGAAATAAACTGTAATCCTTTTTTAGTATCAAGGTATCTAACCCATCTTTCTTGCTCTGAACTTATCCTTTTCCATTCTGCTACTGGATCTTTCGCATCAAGTAATCCTGCACCATAAACAAAGTCCTCGTAATCGCTAAAGCTCATTGAAGCTTCCTGAGCATCTGCATAAGTAGGAAATTGTGTGCCACACCATCTTAACGACCCATTGCCCATCTTCTCAGAATATATTTTTCTCCAACTCGCTTCCCCTTGGGAATACATTTTAAATTTATTTGCATCAATTCTTGAATTTGTCTTTGTATTTCTACTTCCCCAAGCGGAAATCCACACATCTGCTTTTTCAAGCATAGTTTTAAAAATCAGATTTTCTTGAAGAAGCTGTTCTTCACTGCTATATTTAAGTTTTATTTCTGATACCTCCTGTGAAGTTAATACAGTTTCCACATGAGCACCTGCCTTCACAGCTTCCTTTACTACCTCTACCATCCAAGGTCTTGCAACCTCATCACAAGATACAAATACAAAATCACCTGGTTTAACCTTAGTAGAATAATTCACAAGTAGCTTTGCAAGTTTGTTAAGTCTTTGATCAGCCATTTATACTTCCCCCTTAACTTTCTAAATTATATATACCTATTATTTTATCATATATATTGTTATTTAAAACTGTTATACTAATAATTTAAAATTGTTTGCACAACGACTTTCTGATTGAGACAATTAATTTTAATAATATTAATTGATAATTTCTACACCCTAGGGCATAATTAAATCATCACCTGCGGTGCTGCAATATTAACGACTTCAGAAGGAGATTTATACCCCCACTGAAGTTTTCTATTTGTTAGGGTAAGTAACTCCTACTTATAGTAGGTACTCTCGCTTATAGAAGTGGGTGACTTTCCTTCTGGACTGTCGTTAAAGAGTAAATTTTAGACATGGAGGTGGACATCTTAAATATTTTAATAGCAGAGGATAATCAGGATTTAAGGCAACTATTGGAATTACACCTTATAAAAGAATCCTTTACGGTATATGATGCAGAAAACGGGTTAAAAGCTTTGGAGATATTTAAGAATAACGAAATCAATTTAGCTATTCTTGACGTAATGATGCCGGGGCTTGATGGTTTCAATTTACTGAGAAAGATAAGAGAAACAAGTGAAATCCCTGTAATTTTTTTAACTGCAAGAGGTGAAGATTCAGATAAAATATTAGGACTGGGACTAGGTGCCGATGACTATATGGTCAAACCCTTTAATCCCATTGAACTAATCGCAAGGGTCCATGCGCAACTAAGAAGATCCTACAAGTACAAAATGGCGCTAAAAATACCCGATAAGTTAATTATTCAAATAGGAGATTTAACTTTTGATAAAAATAGTTACAGTGTATATAAAGATAATAAACAATTAGAATGTAATGCAAAGGAGCTAAAATTACTTCAAATTTTTATGGAAAACGTAGGAAGAGTATATACAAAAAAGCAACTTTATGAAGCGGTATGGGAAGATGCTTACTTTTGCGATGGCGATGATAATACAATCATGGTGCATATTAGCCATTTAAGAGACAAGATTGAAGATAACCCAAAGTATCCTCAGTATTTAAAAACTATAAGAGGAATTGGTTATAAGCTGGAAAACAACTTAGGGCTAAGGAATAACGTATGAAAAAAAAGAAAGTTGCAAACATGCTTTTGTTAAATTATTTATTACTATTTATTTTTTCTACAATAATCTTCATTATAGTGTCCTTAATCATTTCAGTAAGCTTTAAGGGATTAATAAAACATGATGAAATACCAGAACTATCAGCTTCTCAAATTATGAGAGATGACTATGAGAATATAGATTTTTCTCAGGTTTTAAAATATAAAGGTGGGGTTCAGGTAATTGACAAAAATTATAAGGTTGTTTTTTCAAGGGGAATAAATCCGAAGAATATAGAACAATATACTAAGAGCGAGTTTAGTGAATTCTTAATTAATAGCGGCAAGCATCAAGAAGAATATTATTATAATGTACGCTATAATAACAACGGTGATTTTTGGTTAAAAATAGTTATTCCTATTAAAACTCAATTCGTTAATGGCATTTTTTTCGATAAAAATGGAATTCCTAGAGCCATAGATAATTTTATATTTATTCTAATTTTAGGTGGTTTAATTAATATTACTTCTTTTATCCTTGGGCTTATTATTTACTCACGGTTAACCTCTAATAATTTTGTAAAACCTTTAAAAAAATTATTAAGTGGAGTTACAACAATTGCAGGCGGTGATTATTCTGCCAGGGTTGATTTGAGATCGACAAACGAATTTGGGGAGCTTAAAGATGCTTTCAACATAATGGCAGAAAAAATTGAAAGCGAGAAAAATCTAAAAGAAAAATCTCAAGATAATAGGAGAAAGCTAATACTAGATATATCTCATGATTTAAAAACTCCCCTCTCTAATATAATGGGATACTCTGATTTACTAATGAATAACAAGGATATATCGGACTGTGACAGAGAAAAGTTTTTGGGCATTATAATAAATAATAGTTCAAGAGCCAATAGTTTAATAGGAGATTTATTTGAATTATCTAAAATGGGGAGCTCAGATTTTAAGCTTAATCTTAAAAGCGTAGATATTTGTGAATATTTAAGAGAGCTTATAGCCTCATTAATACCTCAAATCGAAGAGGCTGGTTTTAAATATTCTTTTGAGATACCATTCGATAAAAAAGTTGTTCTTATTGATGTGAAACAAATGGATAGAGCCCTCATTAACATTCTTAATAACGCTTTAAAATATAATAAGCGAGGTACAGAAATAAAAATTTTATTAAAGAATTCTTTTAACAAAGTAGTACTAGAAATTCTGGATAATGGAATTGGAATTCCTCTGGACCTATCCGCTGAAATATTTGAGCCCTTTAAAAGAGTGGATAGCGCAAGGAACTCCCAAACTGGAGGTACGGGCCTCGGACTTGCAATTACTAAGACTATAATCGAGAAACATAATGGACGAATAAGCCTTGAAACTGCTATAGGAAAAGGCTGTAAATTTATCATCAAATTAGAATAACTAAAGGAACTATCTCACTTTAGAATTTGTTTCTATCTTGAGGGAGTTCCTTTGTTATTTAACGACATTTCAGAAGGAAGTCTTCCACATCTATAAGTGGTAATCAAAAGCTCCGTCAGAAGTTGTTAATGCAGCGACCCAGGGGATGATTTAAGGTAGATTTAAGATTAACACAGGGCTTATTTAAGATTCAATTGCTATTATAAATGTATAAGCTCAAAACTGGAAATACACTAATGGATTCGAAAGGAGTTATTTATGCTTTTATCATTAAACAATCTTTCAAAGGAATATACTATTGAAAAAAAGAAGAGTTTCAACGCTCTTAGCTCTGTAAATCTTAATTTTGAAAAAGGGGAATTGGTTTCAATTCTCGGACCGTCAGGCTGTGGAAAATCCACACTTTTAAATATAATCGCTGGCCTCGATAGGCCAACTTCAGGTGATTTAATTATTGAGGGAAAATCAACTAAAAAATACAAAAAAAAGAATTGGGATTTATATCGTAAAAACAATATAGGCTTTATTTTTCAATCCTTTAATTTAATTGAACATTTATCAGCACTTGAAAATGTTGAAATTGTTATGAATTTAATCGGTCTATCAAAAAAGGATCGTATAAAGCGTGCAGAAAGCTTACTTAAACAGGTAGGCCTGGAAAAACATATGGATCATAAGCCAGGTGAATTATCTGGAGGCCAAAAACAACGTGTAGCTATAGCAAGAGCCCTTGCAAATGATCCAGACATAATACTAGCAGATGAGCCAACAGGAGCCCTTGATAAAAAAACAGGGATTCAAATTATGCAGCTTATTAAAGATGTTGCTCGTGATAAGTTAATTATTATGGTTACTCACAACCGAGAACTGGCATATGAATACTCTACCCGCGTTGTAGCTATTCTAGATGGTAAAATTCAAAAAGACGAGAAAATTAATGAATCTGAAAAAAATAGTTTAAAATCAGAGCTAAAAAAGAAAGATGGTAGCATGTCTTTTGGAAATGCCATAAAACTATCCCTTAGAAATATTAAAGAGAAAATGGGACGAATAGTCGTAACCACTATTGCTGGTTCAATTGGAATAGCAGGTATTTTATTAGTTATCGGGCTTAGCAATGGGGCAACTAATTACATAGATATTCAAACAAATTCTTTTGCTAGTGCTAACATAATACAAGCATCTATGAAGTTTAAAGATGCGGCGATTGAAAAAACTGATTACCCAAAGAATATAAATGTCTATGACAGCATTAAGAAAAATCCCGACGTATTAAATGTTAGAGAAGACCTAAATGTTAAAGATATTACTTCTTTTGAAGCAAATAATAAAGAATTAAAGGATATTCCCTTTAACTCCTTAGCTGGTGAAAATTATCTTACAAACATTGAGCATGCACTAAAAGGTAGTGTACCAAAGGACAATAAGAATGAATTATTAGTAAATAAGGATATGGCTAAAAATGTAATTGAAATGTATGGCATGAACCCAGATAAAGATGATTATACAAAAGCCATTGGTAAGAAACTCAAGGTAATAATTCAGGAGAAAACCACAAATCCAATCACAGGAGATGAAATTCTAGGTAAAAAATATACACAGGATTTTAAAGTTGTCGGTGTTGTGGATGAAATAGCCTTAAGCTCAGCCTCTGCATATTATTCTTATGATGCAGTTAATACATGGCTAAAAAATGATGGCTATTTTATAGGAAAAGAAAACCGCATAGTAAATGCAGAAGTGGTTATAAAAGACGTTCATAACAATGAAGCTGTATTAAATTACATTAATGCTAAGGAAAATGGCGGTATTGGCGGAAATAAAATGACGGAAACAAAAGGCTTTTCCGCAACCTCACAAATTGTTATGGTTAAAACTGCTATCAAAACTTTAATTAATTTGGCCGAGGCGGTTATGATTGTATTTATATCACTAGCACTCGTAGTTTCAACAATTTTAATAGGGATTGTAATTTTCTCAAGTGTACTTGAGCGTAAAAAGGAAATAGGTATTTTAAAAGCTGTGGGAGCAAGAAATAAAGATATTGCTCGTATTTTCCAAGCTGAGTCTGCCTTAATTGGTCTTTTTGCAGGGGTCACTGGAGTTCTAGTAGCTTTTATAATACAACCAATTGCAAATAGAATAATCAATAATGTATTAAATATACATTCCGATAATATCGTAAATATCCCATTAACCGGTATCCCATTTACAGATATTAAAATTCCCTTTGTAACTATTGCCGGACTAATTGTTATCAGTATATTAGTCGCAGTTTTAGCGGGACACTTTCCATCTAAAAGAGCAACTAAAATTCAAGTTATCGACGCATTGCGTGATGAATAGGAGGAATAGTAAATGTTACAAATTAAAAATTTAAGAAAAACATATAAAATCGGTAAGCACCAGGTTATAGCATTAGATGATGTTTCTTTTGATTTACCTAATGGAAAACTCGTGGCAATTGTTGGACCTTCTGGTTGCGGAAAAACAACAATGATGAACTTAATAGGAGCTTTGGATAAGGATTTTGAAGGTGATGTTATTGTTAACGGAAAATCTTTAAAAGAGGCCGGAGAAAAAGATTTAGACACTTATAGAAAAAATACAGTGGGTTTTATTTTTCAACAGTTTAACTTGCTTAATTCACTAACATCAATCCAAAATGTGGAACTCGCTTTAGATTTATCAGGAATATCTAAGCAAAATAAAACGAAAAAAGCATGTAGCCTCTTAGAGCAAGTTGGACTATCAAATCAAATGAAGAAGAAAGTAAACCTTCTGTCAGGTGGACAGCGCCAACGTGTTGCTATTGCCCGTGCTCTTGCTAATGATCCAGAAATAATTTTAGCCGATGAACCAACTGGCGCCTTAGATGTTAAAACAGGTGAGCAAGTTATGGAATTATTAAAAGAAATTTCAAAAGATAAGCTAGTACTCATGGTTACCCATGCACCGGACCTTGCTAAGGCTTATGCAGATTTAATTGTTAAAATGGAAGATGGTAAGTTAATTTCTATTGAAGAAAATATGGCCTCGGTGTCAACCGCTGCGCCTATTATAGATAAAATAGAAACAAAATCAAAAATGTCCTTTTTATCATCCTTAAAAATATCACTTCGTAACGCATGGCTTAAAAAAGGTAGAACCCTAGCAACAGCCATTGGTACTTCTATAGGTATTTGTGGAATTGCCTTAGCTATAGCTATTACTTCAGGTACAACTAATGCAGTTGATACTCAAGTTAAAGGCATATTTCCAACAAATGCAATAACTGTAGGGTTAAAAGAAAATACTGATAAGTCTCTAAAAAATATTAAGCCTCTAAAATATAGTGATATAAACTCAGTTATGTCCTTAGATAAAAATATATATGCCTATTACTTTCAAATTGGAGGCAAAGGAATTCCTGTTGCACAATTTTATTCTTTAGATCAAAGCATAATTAAAGATGAAAAATTGATGACTAAACTGTCCGACCAATCCACTAGAGAAAAATTGGTTATGATGATGGCTCCAGGGGTGCTAGAAGATGTTAAAAATGACATTCAATATGGCAGCCTTCCAGAAGCAGGTTCCACAAATGAAATTGTTATCTCACTTTCCACCGCGAAGGATTTAGAAAAAAATGGTGGTGATCTCAAGGACTTAATTGGTAAAAATATGTACGTTCGCTATTTAAAACAAGGTTCTAATCCACATAGTGAGCAAAGTGGTATTCCTGAAGTACCCATTGTGAAAGCTTGGAAGATCGCCGGAATTGCCAATACTACAACTTTAATTGATACCTATTACGCAACGAGTGATTGGGCAATTAATTTTTATGAAATAGAGTTTAAAATAGATAAAACAACTTTGGAAAGCCCTTCCTTAGTTTTATATTCTAGTAATACTAAAGACTTAGATGCAAGCCTCCAAAAATTAAATGATTCACAAGATAAATACAAATTTGAATTAACCGGTAAAACTATATCTTCGCAAGTTGATGGAGCAATGAAACAAGTGCGTTATGCACTTATGGGATTTTCCGGAATATCAATTCTTGTAGCAGCTCTAATGATATCAATAGTTGTTTATATTTCTGTACTTGAAAGAATTAAGGAAATAGGTATTCTCCGCGCCGTGGGTGCACGAAAAAAAGATATCTTGA
Organism: Clostridium sp. CM036; assembly: GCF_055081135.1. Lineage (NCBI taxonomy): Bacteria > Bacillati > Bacillota > Clostridia > Eubacteriales > Clostridiaceae > Clostridium > Clostridium sp. CM036. The sequence continues at coordinate 1,308,486 of NZ_CM143652.1, forward strand.
ATATTTTCGTTGCAGAATCATTTATTATTGGCGTCTTATCAGCAGGCATAGGATTACTATTTACTTTAGGTGCATCTAAACTCATCAATTCAGCAGTTTATGGTTTCTTAAAGAATATCTCTGCAAATGCTCCTTATATGGAAGTAGCTAAATTGCCACTTGCAGATGCTGGTTTAATTTTACTATTCTGCGTAGTTTTAAGTATGATTTCAGGCTTTTATCCATCCTTAAAGGCTTCAAAAATGGATCCGATAGACGCATTACGTAGTAGATAACACAAAAACTCATTGATTAGGATACTATAAATAGTATCCTAATTTTTTTATATATTAATACTACTCTCATTAGTTTTTCTCATCAGATATCCCTTTTTGATGTTATACGCTTTTTCCATTGAAGATAATTCTTCACCTTATAAGGTTATAACCCATATATTAAAATGTAAATAATGAAAAGGGAGAACCTATATGTCATTAATTATATCAGCATTATCATTTAGCTTATCCTCTAACCTAGATAACGCTGTTGTAGGAATAGCTTACGGAATAAAGAAAGTAAAAATAGGTATAATTGCAAATCTTATAATAGCCATTGTAACATCCGTAGGAACACTTTTATCTATGTTAGTTGGAGCATATATATCAAAATTTTTACCTCACTCAATAGCTAATGGTTTAGGTGCTATAGTTATTATTATATTGGGAGTATATTTTATAATCCAAAGTATAGTAAATCTTTTAAATAAGACTAATTCAAAGGCACTTGCCTTGAAAAACATTAGTGAAATGATTGATTATGCTGAAGAATCAGATTTAGATAACTCTGGCGATATAAATATGAAAGAAGCTCTCATTGTAGCATTCGGATTAACCTTTAACAATTTAGGAACCGGAGTAGCTGCAAGTATAACCGGAGTTAATATTCAACTTACAGTCATATCTACATTTATATTAAGTATTCTTACAATTATATTTGGTGAGGCCGTAGGTAATCATGTATTAGGTGAAATTTTGGGCAAATACGCACCCTTATTTTCAGGTATATTGCTAATAATACTTGGTATTATTGAATTCGTTAATTAGCATTAACAAATTTACAAATATGACTTTGTCAAATAAACTAACTTCAATCAAGCTTAAATGACTTATATGTTTAGTATAATAAAATTTTGATAAAAGCGAATTCAGAAAACGTGCAGATATTCCATTTGGCTTGTTTTGGGACTTATTGGAGATAAAAAAAGAAGGCATATAATTGCCCTCGTGAGTATACTTTAAAAATAGTACCTGTTGAAACTAAAAAATTTTTAATGTTCATTTATAAAATTATTAAGTTGCCCGTGCCAATCATCTGGTTCAAATGTCCCCGGTATTGTATCCTCTCCAAATAAAAGGTCTACTAAGTACCTCGGTTTCTTACCACCTATATACATTGATTTAGAACAAGAAACACAATAAACAACAACATCGCTAGCAGGCATCTCGTGAGCACGTTTTTTCATTTGCTCCTTAACCTGCTCCACAGAAAGAACACCATAAAAGCTATCTCCACAACAAGTACCAATTGTTCTCGTCTTTTCTGGTTCTACCAAATTGATATTCATTTTTTTCAATAGCACTCTTACTGCATTATGCACTCTTTCCTGATCTCGAGTAGGACATGGATCAAGTATAGTCATTTCCATTCCTTTATAATCTGGGAATGGGAATGTTTTTACCTCAGCTAATATCTCCCAAAGTGAAATTGTCGTTACTTCTTCATAAAGTTCCCTATACCGTCTATCACAACCAGCACAGACATTTATTATTTGTGTTCCATTTTCCAAATTAGGTTTATGATTACAACAAATTAAATATTCATCTATATCTCCTAACTCACTATTTAAAAAATCCAGTACTTTTCTCCCTAACTCTGGTTTATAAATCATTAATGCACATCCCGGTGCAAATACTCTTTTCATAACACTCGCCTACCAATCTTCTAAATTTTTTCAAAACTAATTTTCTAATCCTCGTCTATTGATTAACCCTACTACTGTTTCTTACTAATAATAGATTGTTCAACTAATAATTTTTCTAATCTATGGTTTATAATAACTATTTTGGGAATAGATTTTAAAGCCTCACTATAAGAAATCTCGACCAAAAAATATTTTGTTTAATTAATAATATATTTCTGATGATATATATAATCATATTTAGAAAAGCTAAACTCATAATTTCTCCTTTTATACTTTATGATAATATCCTATGATTATACAATAAATACATACTTTTAAACACCTTCAATAGATAATTAAGTTTTACTTTAATTACATTTATAGCTTCTTTACCTCTTTGACTATGGACGCATCGGAAATATTAATCTCTCCCTTATATTCTAAAAGCCCTATATTACAACCTTCACCTACCGTAATATTATCTCCTCTTACTATTTTTACATTGGTGTTTTGGATATATATATCATCCCCTTCTATTAGCTCTGTGGTTAACTCACTTCTTGAATTAAACATTTTATCAATTACTTTTCTAACCAAAGAATTATCAAAAAAATTAATTTTTATTTCAATATGCTCGCCACCAATTTCTTTTACAATGCATTTCCCACCTAGTTTAACATTTACTTGTCCTGCATTTAATGATCCTTGTATTTTAAAACCACCACTAGCCTTAAAACATTCCGTTTCACAATTTTTCCCTATATTCACTGAGCCCGCTACACTAACTTCTTCTCCGTATAGGCTTCCTTCTATATGAGTTGATCCACTTATTTTTATGCTTTTGCTTTTTACATTTCCTACGATATGAGAGGATCCACTTATCTTTATATCTCCTACTTCTACATCACCTTCAATTTTTGCAGACCCGCTGATTTTTATACTTTCTGCTTTTAAATTACCTGCAACTTTTGATGAACCACTAGTTTTAAAGTCTATGCACTCTAAATCACCGTTAATTTTTCCTGACCCACTTATAATTACACTATTATATTTTCCACCACCTGAACTTCCTGAGCCGTTTATTTTTATATCATTATTATTCATCTTTTCCATATTAAACCTCCCATATTTTTCTATATTAAATCATCTCCTGCGGAGCTTAAATGTCGTTAAATTTTAATTTTAAGATCCTCGATGCACTGTGAAATATTAAGCCTTAATACTATTTTTGCATCTTTTTCTATATAAACCTCATTAGGAACAGTTATTAAAAAACATAGCGCCATCCCAAATTTTCTTAAAAAAATCATCTCGCAATTTTTACCTTCTAACGACTTATAATTTCCTTCTAAAGTCTCTATTATAAGTTTACTTTCTTCTAAAGATACATTACCAGATACTAAGCTCTTTTCTAATAGTGAAATATATAAGATTTTTTTAAAAGAAAATGTTTTTATTTCTCCATAGATGTTTTTATACATTGTTAATGTCTGCTTCGTAACAATCTTCTTTTTTAATAACTCGCTCTCATTTAAAAACACATCCGCTAACTGTGGTGAAAACATTTGTGCCAGGTCATCTAATGATGCATCCCCTTTCATATTAATAATTTTTTCTATTCTATCTAATATTTCCTCCCTTGGGAAATAGGTTTCTTGACCAGTATAGCTAGATTTTTTTATAAACCATTCTTCTGGTATAAGATTTTTCCTTTTCCATCTATACAACTGCCCATAGGAAACATTCGTGACTTCTAGCAACTCTTTTTTCGTTATTAACTCTTTATCCATATTGCCACTCCTTTTATGCTTTGAGGTTATTTAACAATATTGTTTTTTTATTATACATTTAGTGTAACATAACATTGTTACGTTGTAAATAATAATTGAAGTAATTATTTGTTTCCAGATACTCAAAAAATTAACCTGTATTCACATATATATTGCAAATACAGGCTAATTAATATTGTTGAAAAGATCTACTTATCATTATGTTAGACAAATTTTCTTCCTGAGTATCCTCCCTATAAAAACATTGTCATAAAATGTACAATAGGATCCCATAATTTTGGATACTCTTCTTTGATTAAATTTTCTATCTGCGCAGCTGTAATATTGGCAAAATTACCATTAGATGATGTATCAATAATAGTTCTCACCCCATTGGCACTACTTCCTATTGCTATATGTCCCATTGCATAATTACCTATTGCTATTTCTGACGCAATTGAACAACCACCTACTGAATACATTCCAATGGATAACCCTCCAAGGGTAATTACTCCCATTGCTACTCCCCCTATGGCAATAGTGCCAATGGCAATTCCCCCTAGAGCGACTAAAATACCTATAGCTATACTTGCTATACTTATCAGCCCTATCGCTACAACCCCAAAACTTAACACGCCTAGCGAAAGTATTCCTAATGATATTAATCCCCTTGAAATATTTCCTATTGCAATAATTCCTTTTGCTTCATAAATTCCTAGTCCAATATTAATATGAACTAATGGAATTCCAAAAACTTTTCTCTTGCTTTTATATTCATATCTAATCGCCTTTCATCATTATAAGATTTTTAGCTATTTATTACAATCAGCAATTACATTAATTTTTATAGCAATAAACCTGAAATTTAATGCAAAAAAATAACACCGGTATCTATCCGGTGTTATTTGTAAATATCTATTTTATAGGGGGATCCTATTCATTAATACTAGTCCTATTATGTGACAGTAACATGACAAATATGATAATAATTTATGAACAATACTATATTGCATTAAAAAATCGGTAGTTTATACTAATTCTTTACATCATTATGTTAATTTTTTAACCAACTTCATAGAAAGGCCCGCATTTTGATGTTAAAATATATATGAACAATAATGCCACTAAACAATAGGAGTTGGAAAAATGCTAAAGACAATAATATCACCTGGAAAATATATTCAAGGAAATGGAGAATTAAGAAACTTAAACGAACATACAAAAAACTTAGGAAAATCATTTTATATAATTGCAAGTTCTAATGGCATCAAGAGAAACCAACCAATTATAGATAAAAGCTTTAAAGGGACAGACGTTAAACTTACATTTCAAAAATTTAATGGAGAATGTTGCAACAGCGAAATAGATAGATTAAGAGAAGACGTAAAAACTAATAACTGCGATGTCGTTATAGGAATAGGCGAGGTAAAATATTTGATACTGCTAAGGCTGTAGCTTACTATGAAAATTTACCCGTGGTAATAGTACCAACTATTGCTTCAACAGATGCTCCTTGCAGTTCACTCTCCGTTATATATACAGAAGAAGGCAGTTTCAGCAAATATTTATTTTTACCAAATAGTCCAAATGTAGTTTTAGTTGATACAGGAATAGTAGCTAAGGCCCCAGCTCGATTATTAGTAGCAGGCATAGGAGATGCATTAGCGACATATTTTGAAGCAAGAGCTTGCAAGCAATCTAATGCATCAAATATGAGTGGCGGTAAAATTACCAAAGCTGCTTATGCCTTAGCAGAGCTTTGTTATAATACTTTATTAGAAGATAGTATTAAAGCCAAAGTAGCGGTAGAAATAGGAGTTTGTACTCCAGCAGTTGAAAATATAATAGAGGCTAACACATACTTAAGTGGTATAGGCTTTGAGAGTGGTGGGCTAGCAGCTGCTCATGCAATTCATAATGGTTTCACAGTTCTTGAGGAATGTCATCACTTATATCATGGAGAAAAAGTAGCCTTTGGATTACTAGCTCAATTAGTTTTAGAAAATAGCCCACAAGAAGAACTCGATGATGTTATAGGCATTTGTATTGATTTAGGATTGCCTGTTACTTTAGAAGAAATGGGAATCAAAGAAATAAAAGAAGAAGATATAAGAAGGGTCGCTGAAACTTCCTGCGCAGTGGGAGAAACTATTCATAATATGCCATTTGCGGTTACTGCAGATGATGTATATGCAGCTATACTTGGAGCAGACGCATTAGGAAGACTTTATAATTAACTATTGATATGGGGCATATTATATATATAATATGTCCCATATCAATAGTTGGCAATGAAACAGGCACTTTTTATTGATTATTATAAAGCTATGTTAACAATATTTATGAACTAAACATTCAATTTACAAGCTTCAAAAATAATGGTAATAGTGACATAAGAGGGATAAATGTTGCTGGGAACCCCTTATACCATTTCTTATTATATATAAAACAAACTATAATCCAATTTATTGCACATCCTAAAAATATTAAACATGCCCCATAAAATACAAAATTAGAATCATTACTTACTTTATATATGCCTGAAAGTAGTATTGTATAAAATAAAAAATCCCCTAACCCTTTTGTTGGTATTGGATTATTATTTTTAAATGACTTCCCATATACTATTAATTTTGACATTAAATTTTTATTTGACATAACTTTAGCATTTGTAGTTTTTGAACCGATTTTCATAAAACTGATTATATCGAATACTGGTATTCCGATACTTACTCCAATTAAATTTGATAATGGAACAATCTTTCCAATTAAGATTCCAATAAAAATTGCAAGTATCATACATAACCAACTATTAATGATTAAACATTCTTTGTCGTATGGCTTTTTAATATAAATTATTAAAAATATAGCTCCAATTATAGAGATCATTGACATCCAAAATATATTAGATAAATTTATAATGATTAGATATGTTATGAACAATGAGATTATCATTATAATAATAGAATGCATAATTGATTCAATTAATCTTGCTTTTAAATCTTGCATGAATATTACATCTCCTAACTAACTGTTAATGTGTTTAATACACACCATACGCTCCATGTACACTAACCATATTATCTGTAAATATCATACTGTTGTCAATATTTTTTTCTAATATAATTTACATAAACGAATATAACATAACATTTTTTTGAGCAGGATTTAGTGAAACAGGAACATGATTAAGTGCCTCGACTTTAATGGCCTATTAAAATCTATTGTCAAGCTAACTTGACAAGTAAAAAAAGCAATTATATAATATATGTAAAGCTAGCTTGATAAAAGGAGAAAAATTTTGAAGAATATAATTAAAAAGTTAAGAGAAGAAAATCAATTAACCCAACAAGAATTAGCAAATATTATGGTGGTATCAAGACAAACAATAAATTCGTTAGAGAATGGAAAATATAATCCGTCAATATTACTTGCTCATAAAATTGCTAAATTTTTTGGTACAGTAATTGAAGAAGTATTTATCTTTGAGGAGGAATGAGTCGTGGAAAAATTCGCAAAAAACTATGCACTACGATATTATCTGTCTATATTTGAGATTATTATAGGCTTAACTTTTGTTTTTTCAAGCAAATATTATTTTAATAATAACTTAATGTTTGTTATAGGGTCAGGATCTATTATAGCGGGGATAATAACATATTTGCCAAATAGGAATACCCATAAAAATAATAATGGTAAAAAACATTTTGAACAAACTTATGATGAAAGGTTCTTTGAGATAAGTCAAAAATCATCCGAACTTGCAATTAATATCCTCTTTGTTTTGATTGGAGTCTTAGCATTAATTACGTATATATATCCAATAGAGGCGTATAAACTATGTACTATAATAATATTACTAATGTTTATTACTAATCATTCTTGCTACACCTATTATAATCATAAGTATGAGGATATAGAAGGAACTTCAGAACAGTCTATTGTTAATATTGGCAATAATTTTACAATCAAGAAATTTTTATCTGTATTTAGTATCGGTATTGTATTTGTTGGAACATTACTTGCATTAACCATAGGAGATGTTTATTTAGGTTCCTTTTTTATGAAACAAATTGGAATAACAAATACATTATATTTTAAAATTACAGATAGCATTATTACATTAGCTTTTCTTACAGTAGGAAATTATAGCAGTAAAACAAATTATCCTAAATTAAATAAAATTTTAAGAAGTGTTTTCGGTAAAATGGCATTATTATTAATTATACTACTGTTAATAAACCCCTTTCTAACAAGAATGGGATTGTTTAAATAATCAGTAATGCTTGTATAATTTCTTTTATAAATAAAAGAAAAATCATTTCATATAATAAGGATTTGGCTCAGGATACCATTTATTATATGAAATGATTATTTAATCATAAAGAGATAACTTCAGTAGGAGTCTAACTCTTCTTCTGAAGTCGTCAATATAGCTTCGCAGAAGATAATTTACCCTTCTATTTTAATATGAGCTACTTACGGTTTTAATATAGGATTTTAAGGTTATTAAATAATATATACTATAAAGCACTGCATAAACTAAAATTACAATAATAAATTCTTTAGTAATATTAAATCGCAGGAATTTTCCAAGTGTAATTGATGCGACAAAAGTATTTAGTGTTGCCACAACGAAGGGTACTCCAAATAAAATCATGAGTTCCTTTGAAACAGCCTTTCTTATTTCAACTTTACTAACCCCTATTTTTTCAAGAATTATAAATTTGTTTTTATCCTCCGCAGCTTCCATAGACATTTTAAAATATATAATACCTCCTGTAGCTGTAAGAAATAGTAATCCAATAAATACCCCAATGAAGCCCATCATACCCATTAACTTTATGCCATCCATAAAATGTTCATAAAAGGTTAAAAGCTTATTTTCTGGCGGTATTTTACTTTTCAAATCTACAATAAAATTTTGTGAAAGGAAATCATTATTAAGCATATATCCCGTTACTTTATAGGTATTCTCTTTAGAGATTGTACTTTTAATTTGAGAATAGACGCTATCCTTAACAATAAACGTTGGTCTAGCACCATCGAGTGCTATAAAGAATTTTGTATAAGTATCGGTTACTTTTAGTTTATATTCTTTATCTCCGCCGGCTAACTTAACCTCTTTACCAATTACACTTTTATCAGAAACAGCGTTGGCTACTTGAACAAAATCACAATCCATATCATTTTTTAAATTTACTCTTGTATCAGATTTTTCATGACTATTAACCTTATTAAATTTACTTTGGTTTAAAACTAAAAATGTATCATTTCCAAGCAAGATATCTTTAGTTTTCACCTTAAGAAACTCCATATTGTCCTTATATACAACTGAAATCTCTTTGTAATTCTTAATAGTATCCTCAAAAATTGTATCTGTATTATTAGTACCATTTGTGTATTCTATAGAAAATGGTCTCATGTTTCTTGAGTTTTCTTCGACTTGATTAAAAAGTCCAAAGCAAGTAATCATGGCACAAAGTGCTACAGTAGTTGTAACTGCTATTACACTTAGGGTACCTACATTACCTTTATATCTATAGTAAAGCTGTGAAATGTATATAATCTTTGTTCCTTTAAATAGACTTTTTTCATTCTTTTTACTAATATATATAATTAAAGAAGTAAAGCTTGTAAAAAATAATATAGTGCCTATAACCACTAGCAATACTACTATAGGAGCCAGAAGAATATTAGCAGCAGTCTTTCTAATAGCCATATAATATCCGTAGCCTAAGAAAACTATAGAAAGGATGCTAATTATCATGGTTAAAAAGGATACTTTTAACCCTTTTTCAGCTTTTTTTGATGAATTGAAAAGATCTATAAGGTTATCCCTGTATATAAGCAAAGAACTGTGAATACTAATTATTATAAACATAGCTCCAAATACTATAGAACAAACTTTTAAAGCTTCTAAACTAATTTGAAATGACACATCAGCTGTAGCTCCTATCATTGCATATAATAACATTATAAAAAATTTACTGAAAATCAGACCTAAAGCAATTCCGCTGCAAAAGGCGCCAGCTATAGTTATCAAATTTTCTATAAAGTTCAATGTTGCGGTCTGTTTTTTAGACATACCTAGTAACATATATGTTGCAAATTCTTTCTTCCTTGACTTTATAATGAAAGTATTAGAATACCACATAAAAAATGCAGAAAAGCCTGCAATCATATAGGCACCTACGATAAATAAAACCATAAAGCTTTTCATATTTCCTAGTTGGACTTTCACATCTGCATTATTTACAATAGACATAAAAAGATATAATGCAAAAACACTGAAGGTAGAACTTAGAAAAAATGTCCAGTAATTTTTAAAGTTTTTTCTTATATTGTTTACAGCCATACTAATTAAGGTCATCTGTAGAACCTCCTATGACTGAAAGAATCTTTAATATATTTTGATAGAAATCCTTCCTTGTTTTATCCCCTTTATAAATTTCATTAAATAGTTTACCATCTTTAATAAATACAATTCGCGTGCAATAAGATGCTACAAAGGCATCATGAGTAACCATAAGAATTGTAGCTTTATTTTTTTCATTTAAATTCTCAAGGCATCCGAGCAATTCTTTGGAAGATTTGGAATCTAAAGCACCTGTAGGTTCATCAGCGAGCACCATAGAAGGCTCAGTAATCATTGCTCTTGCGGCCGCTGCTCTTTGCTTTTGTCCTCCTGATACCTCATAAGGATATTTGCTTAATATGTCCCTAATGCCAAGCTTAATACTTATGTCTTGTAACTTTGTCTTTATAATCTTATAAGGAGTTTTTGCAAGAGCTAAAGGTAGTACGATATTTTCCTTTAGAGTCATAGTATCAAGCAAATTAAAGTCTTGGAATATAAATCCAAGTTTTTCTCTTCTAAATTTAGACAAATTGGGCTCCTTTAGTTTGGTTATGTCATCACCATGAATTATTACACTTCCTGAGGTTGGTTTATCAATAGTTGATATTACATTTAAAAAGGTTGTTTTTCCTGAACCAGATGGTCCCATTATTGCTACAAATTCACCATTTTCTACTTTCAAATTTATATCATCAAGTGCTGTATATTTTACACCACCAAATTTTGATCCGTAAACTTTTCTTAGATTTTCTATCTTTAATACTTCTGTCATTATAAATACCCCCCGTTAAATTATCTTCTGCGAAGCTATAGCATCAACGACTTCAGAAGGAGTTTTATACTTTCACTGAAGTTTTTTCTTTGTTATAGTATGTAACACCCACTTATAGAAGTGGGTGACTTCCCTTCTGAAATGTCGTTAATGTTAATTATTTTGAATATGTTTTACACTCTTAGTATACAAAAAAGCAAAATATACCGCCATTGCTTCGGCTTACATTTTGCTCTTTCACCTTACATTTTTGTAACATCATAGTAATTATCCCATTTTAGAAAATGAATAATTACTTTGGTGCCTTTACCATATTCTGATTCTAGGGTAATATAATGGCCAAGTTTTTTAGCAATTTTTTGAGAAAGGTACAAACCCATTCCACTAGCTTTTAAGTTTTCGTTTCTTCCGTTAAAACCTGTAAAAGACTTTTTAAATAATCTATTTATATCTTCACTTTTAATGCCTATTCCCGTATCTTCTACTATTAATAAAACCTCTTTTGTGGCTTTAATATGTTTAAATATTATGCTTCCACCATTGATGGTATATTTTAATGAATTTGAAACAAGTTGATCAATTATGAAAAGCAACCACTTTTTATCGGTATCTATAATAAGAGTTTCAGGTACATTATTTATTAATTTAATATGTTTTTTTATAAATATAATTGAATGTTTTTTAATACTTTCTTTAATTACTTTGTTGATACTCACTTCTGAAAGGATATAATCTTCAGAAAAATTATTACTTCTTGAATAATAAAGTACCTTTTCAACATAATCCTCAATCTTTTCAAGTTCTTCTTTTAAGGATGAAGATGTAGCGCCTGTGCTCTCAATCAATAACTTTGATGTAGTAATTGGAGTTTTAATTTCATGAACCCACGCAGTCATAAACTCTGCATTTTCTTTGAAATCTGTTCCCGTGCTTCTTGTAATTTTCAGGAAATCTTCATAAATCATCTGAATTATTTGAGCATATATTTCATCTTTATAATCTATTGGACCCGGTAAAATAGGAGTTTTATCTTCTGAATTTTTAACGAATAAAAGCTTTTTAATATGCTGGGATTTTTCATAATAATCTATACTAATATAAATTATTAACATGAAAAAAGAAACAAATATTATGTAAAGTAAATTAGAAGTAAGTACGCGATTTTTTCTGTCAAAATATATAGTTAATGAAATAAAAGCCATGAGAAGAAAGTAAAATACTAAAAGCTTAAGGTTCTCCTTTAAATATTTAATAAAGCTCATTTAATAACATATCCTTGATTTATAATGGTCTTAATAAAATCTATAAGACCAATTTCTTTTAGCTTTTTTCTTAGTCTGTTTATATTAACTGTTAGTGTATTGTCATCGATGAAGTTTTCATCTTGCCAAAGTTCTTGCATTATATCCTCTCGGCTTACTATGGTTTCATGCTTTTTCATTAATACATATAATATTTTAAATTCATTTTTGGTTAGTTCAATTGATTTTTCGCCTACGTAAAGGGTGTTATCCCTTAATGATAGCACAGCGCCTTTATAATCAATAGTATCCAAACTTGTATCTCCATAAGAATAGGTCCTACGTAAAATTGCATTTATTTTTGCCATAAGTATATCCAGAGAAAAAGGTTTTGTAATGTAATCATCCGCACCCGTATTCACTGCCATAATAACATCCATATTTGTACTTCTTGAAGATAAAAATATTACTGGCACCTTAGAAACATTTCTAATTTTATTACACCAATAAAATCCATCAAAAGCAGGCAGATTTACATCCATTAGAACAAGTTGCGGCTTTACCTTCACAAATTCTTCAAATACATTATTGAAGTTATTAACTGCATAGGCTTCAAAACCCCATTTACAAAGGGATTCTTTTATTATATCTCTAATTTTCTCTTCGTCTTCAATTATCAATATTTTATACATAGCATCCCCCTTAATGATTTTACGAATTATCGTTCATACTCCTATAATCTACCTATAATATACCATATTCTATAGATGAAATTAAATCTAAATTAAAATAACCATGAATACTTCATAAAACAGAAGTAACCATGGCTTTTTATTTCTAAATTATTTTGTTAAATATAGATACGTATCTAAGCTTCTATCTACAGCTCCTGAAATGATTTTTATAAATCCCTCTAACTTCCCCTCAAAACTAACCAATTCTAATGCTTTCATATATTCCTCTCTATTTTCAGTCCTTATCACTGTTATAGGGTATCCATTTCTCATTAATATAAGATTCATAAGAAGCCTTGCAGTTCTTCCATTTCCATCAGTAAAAGGATGAATATACACATACCTAAAGTGAAACTCTGCTGCCAATTCTATTGGATGTTTTTTATTCTTGCTGCAATTATACCACTCTATTAGTTCTGTCATTTTTTCTTTCACTAAAAAATGTTCTACAGGTATATGCTTGCTACCACTGATAATTACATTATTTTGTCTATATTCTCCAGCATACTTATTATCTATACTTTTCAATATTAAGTAATGTAAGTCTTTAATAACTCTTTCTGATATATCCGTATCTTCACTTACAATGTCTTCTACATAATCAATTGCTTCCTTGTGGTTAATTACTTCTAAATGTTCTTTTAAGCTCTTACCTTTTCCTATAGTTAAGCCATCCTCCAAGATTACTTTAGTTTCAGTTATTGTCAGAGTATTTCCTTCTATCGCATTAGAATTATATGTTAGTTCCACATCAAAATATTTTTTTAAATTTTCTACAGCAATTCTACTCAAGGGTCTCTTGCCATCTAGTGATTCCTTTTTATTATCTATGATTTCAAACATAATTTCCACTCCTATTCGTATAGTATATTACTTACCGCCTTCACCACTTGTTCAATTATTACTGATTTGCGATTGATGATGCCAATGCTTTAAACAAAAATGAATGTACGCTTTCAATTCAAATAAAACCTTACATTATATCTTTATTCAATTATATGATATATCCCTATAGTTATTCAAGCAGTTAACATAATTATGTATAAATTGTATAATAAAAGTTTTAAGAGTTGGTCTGCATGTTTGTATATGTTAATATGGTTAGATAATGCATAAGTTAATTACAAAAGTGCTCGTAAAGGCCTAATATTACGTATCAATTTTAAATATTATATTAACAGGGCTATAGTGTAGCCTGTGCTACACTATATATATTAAGGAGGCATCTAAAACTATGATAAAAGAAATTACAGCGCGTAGAAGTATAAGGAAATATATTGATAAACCAGTTGAAAATGAAAAAATAATACAGCTACTTGAGAGTGCAAGACTCGCTCCATCTGGTAGTAACACGCAGCCTTGGCATTTCATTGTAGTAAAATCCGAATTAAGTAGACAAAAATTAGCTAAAGTTTCTCATAACCAAAAATGGATGATTTCTTCTCCAGTTTTTATTGTATGTGTAGCAGATATACGTTGCAGAATAAAAGACGATGTAAATGTATTATTAAATGAAGATAGTTCACAAGAAGAACTTAAGCAGATAATCAGAGATACCTCAATTTGTATAGGACATATGCTGCTTGAAGCTGATAACTTAGGATTAGGTACTTGTTGTGTTGCATGGTTTATCCAAGAAGAAATAAGACCAATTTTAAATATACCTGATGATAAATATGTAGTTGGCATTATTACTCTTGGTTATGCAAATGAAACACCAAAAGCTCGTACGCGAAAAAAACTTAAAGAACTAATACATTATGAAAATTGGTAAAAATACATATGAACATCATTCAACATAATAAGTCTCCACGATTTAAAATAATTTAAAGAAATGGAGACTTATTATCTATTATAAACTTAAAATTAAGTATACCATCCCATAAATTGTACTATTTCTATATTCAGCCTCAAGGATGCTCAAGTTAAGCAATGACCAGTATTGTTCATTTATTTTTCTACATTCCCTTAAGTTTCCTTCTATTTAACTTATCAATGTTTCCTGATTGAATATATTTAATATTTGCTTGAATTTTTTCATCTGTCCAATCCCACCACTTAATTTTCAATAATTTTAAAATTATATCATCACTAAACCTTTTCTTTATAACTTTTGCAGGTATGCCTCCAACAATAGTATAGGGTGGAACATCTTTAGTAACTACTGCTCTAGTTCCAATAATTGCACCATCTCCAATTTTCACACCTGCCATAATTATAGCGTCATAACCTATCCACACATCATTGCCAATTACAATATCTCCTTTATTATCCCAAGCATCTGTTACATTACTGACGTCTAAACCCCATTCCTCATAAAATATTGGAAATGTATAAGTAGATATTGATTTCATTGTGTGATTTCCACTTGTCATGAGAAACTTCGCTTTACATGCAATTGAACAAAACTTCCCAATTATTAACTTATCATTGTTAACAGGATACTGATATAATACATTATTTTTTTCAAAATCCCTTGGATCACTATAATAATCATTATATATTGTATAATCTCCAACTCTTATATTATCTCTTGTAATTACATTTTTAAGATATATTGTTTGGTAATCATTACTTCTTGGATATACTTTACCTGAATTTGGAATAACCATATTTAACTCCCTTCATTTATATTGTCTTACTCTTACGACACATTTTTTTCCGATTGTTCATCAATCGTATATTTAGGATTAATCTACTCTTTATGAAAAATGAGTCTTATTAAGTATAAATTTTATACTTGTACCCTTCAAAGAAAATTGTACTCTAAGGAACTCATTATTTATTTTGTTTAAACTTTTGAATTGTAGTTAAGAGTATCCCTTCGTTCTCATACTTTTCTAATATTTTTGGCATCTTCCTCATATTTGAGGTTACTATTGCATCCTCTAAAACTATTGATTTATATCCTTTATCTATTGCTCCTATTGATGTCCTGTATACACATGCAGTTGCATCTAATCCAACAATAAAGACTTCATTGATATGATTTTGTTTAAGGAAACTATCTAATTTAGGATTTGAAAAAGCATTTCCTTTATCTTTTGAATAAATATAATTATTAACAATCTTTATTCCTTCCCTGCGTTCCTTTCATAAATCTGTTTCTCATTACAATTTTATTTAAAAAATTACTATTTATTTCATGCTTTATATATATAACAGTAATTCCTTTCTTTTCACTACTTTCAATAACTAAATTCACATTACTAATAAGTTCTTGTGAATTTTTATATGGTCGTTTTGCTGTTTTTCCTGTAGCATCCTCCTGTATATCTATCACAAGTAATGCTTTATTAATATTATCATTTTGATTATTCAATTCCGTCTCCCTCAATTGATTCATATTTTGACCCTAAAGTGATTTTCAATTAATCTTTTATAATAATGCCAACACTACGAAGGCCTAACAAACCCCCACCCTTATTCTCCATATTCATTCATTATCCCTGTTGTTCTTTCACCAGCCCCTGCTATAAAGACGCATTTATATTCATACTTTTTCACACAGACGCTTCCTTTATATATTTCAATCTATTTTATATTTGTTTATGACACCTTCGTCACAAAATACAACTGTTTCGCAACCCTTTATGTAATATTATTATTTTTTACCACACATTGGAACATTTTTTTTCATAAATAAAGATCATATATTAAAAAAAATAAATAAATCACAAGTATGGTAATATCCCTTACTTGCGATTTATTTTCATATGCCTTAATGATTATTTAATAGATTCTGCAATCTTTATTAGTTCATTCTTTGTAATTTCTCCTCTACCCGATAAACTATAAATACAATTTTTAGTTTCCCAATCAATATATCTATCATCACTTATTACAGCATTTACACCATTAATTTTTGTTTCTTCAATTTTACCATCTGTTCCAGATGCAGATTTAGTGGTTTCATCAGGAAACCTTTGTTGCATAAATATAAACTTTCCAGTCTCCTTATTAGTAAAATATAAACTAATATATTTACTATTTTTAACTTTTGTTTCATTCTTCTCCTTATAAAATTCTGCTCTATCAAATTTATATCCTTCTGGCAAAAACGTTGGAAGCTTAACATCAAAGCAAGTATATTCATTTAATTTACTAGAATCTTTTACTTCAACAACTACACCTTCTTCCCTTTCTTTGTCCATTTTTTCTTGCTCAGCTACAGTTATTATTTTTCCATTCTGCATATGAGCAATTTTTTCACCTTTTGCTGTGAATAATTCATTGCAATTGTCCTTCGTAACTACTTGTACTTGCTTTCCTTGTTTATCAAAAACTTTACCTTTATACTCATCCGTAAGTCTCATCTCTTTTATTTTTGATGGTTCCGTTTGTATAACACTTATATGTCCTAAAGATATAGTTTTTATTACTTTCTCAGCAATATCTTGAGCAAAGGATGTTTGCATTACAGAAACGCTTATTATACATATTGCTGCCACTGCAATAGCAGTTTTTTTAAATTTATTTGATTTCTTCATAATATTCTCTCCTTTATTTTCATTTATACTTTTCAAAATTTTATTAAATACCCCTTTTTTATCGCTATCTTTACTGAAATCTTCTTTTGACATACTCTTGCTAAATTCTAAAAGTTCGCTATATTCACTTTGTTCTATTTTTTTCTTATCCTCTATCCCATTAAAATAAGCATCTATTTCTCTAGAAAACTTATCTTCAATTTTCTTATTGCTCATATTGTTCCCTCTCTTCCTCAATTTTCTTTTTTAGCTTTTTCATTGTTCTATAAAGTATTACTCCAACATTGCCTTCTGTAATATCTAATATTTGTGCTATCTCCTGATTTTTAAGATTTGCACCGAACTTAAGAGAAACAATATTTCGATCCCTTTCATTCAACATCTTCAAAGCCTTTGAAAGTTCACTGTTACTTTCTGCTGATAATATTATCTCTTCTGGAGTTTTTCCTTTTGATACCAAGTCCTTAATTGTGTCAATAGAGAATAATTTATGCTTTTTTAAGCTTCTAAAATAATCATTTACTATGTTTCTAGCTATAGCAAACATCCACACCTCAAAAGGTGACTTATGTTTAGAATACATGTCTATTTTAAACATTATTTTTTCAAAAACCTGACTTGTAAGGTCTTCTGACGTTTCAATGCTATTAACGCGATAATACATATAGTTGAAAACTCTTTTGTAATAGATTTCAAAAATATGAGCAATATCTTCTTTACATAATTCTTCTGTAACTTCTTTTTTATATGAAATATCACACAATGCAAGTTGCTTCATCTTTTTAAAGCCCTCCCTTCTTTGTTTTTTACCCGGCCAAGTAATCTCATATGTTAATACGTAAATTTTTTCATTTCATTACATAAATTTCACTTTTTTAATAGCAACCTCTATCACAAACTATTGTTACAATAATATATTCTTATGTTATATTTTAAAAGCTTAATAAAATACTAATCTAAAAAAACAGATATAACATCATAGAATACTATGTTGCCTACCTATTTTTTCAGATTAGTTAAATGTTTTCTGTATTCATCTAAGGTTGCTAAATCTCTAAGTTGGCCTCATTCAATCAGCACCCATGGTTGCACATTCCCATACTACTTATTCATTCTTTTAGCACCTGCATAAGTTATCATTAAATATATTCCATATATACAGCATACAATAGCAGAAACAATAATAATATTTGTCATCATATTCGTTGTGCCCAACTGTTTAATAAGCTTACCGATAACTTTTAATGCGACACATGAGTGTAATAATGCCATTGCAAATGGAACCAAGAAGTAAACCAAAATCTGCGCTAATATACTGTTATTAACCTGTTTTCTTCCAACCCCAAGTTTTCGAAGCATTTTATATCTTCTTTTGCTATCACTCGCTTCTGACAACTCCTGAATTGCAAGTATGGCGCCGCTTGACACTAAAAAGATTATGCCTACATATATTCCCACAAAAGAAGCCAACATTGATGTTGTTAAATTTCCAATCTGTCTCATTACACGACATGCAGCAATGTAATTACCGTAATTTAATAATTCATTATCATACTTATCAATAACCGCAATGTCTAAATCCTTAAATGTATTAATTACAAGGCCGCCCATGCTCGCATTAAAGTTTTTCACTTGATCATCGGCTAAAATAATGATTGCTGTCGAGGCTGGATCATTTATATTACTAAAATTGCTATATAAACACTCATCTTTTTCTGACTTAAACTGCTTTCCATTTATTGAGATCTCATTAGCTTTTCCTTTTAATCCATTCACAACAATTTTATTGTTAGAACAGATTGCGTAAGATTTATCATCAATCTGTAATTTTTCTCTGCCTTCCATGCCAATCAAATTATTATAATCTGACAGTTTCATAACTGCAATCTGCTGCTGTGTGTTTAATAATTTCATGTCATTTTTAGTAATGTCTGATAAATATTCGTCACTCATTAAACTTTTAATCTGAATTCCACTTTCATAAACTTCATATGCATAGATTTCCTTTATGTCGTCTTTAATAACCGTGTCTTTATTATTCATTATTTCTAATGCTGCTTTTTTATCTGCTAATCCATATATTGTAACCTCAAAAGGCTGGTTAAATTTAGAATTCCCAATAATAGCTTTATTCACACCAATTCCACTTGATAAAATCGTAATTGTTAAAAATAGCATGAGTGTGATAATTGTCAATGAAATCACATTTTTACTTATTTTATTCCCAATCTGCCTTATTGTAAATAAATTTATGTTTTTTAGATATAGCTTATCTACTTTACGTAAGCATTCTGTTATAAAGCTTCCCAATGATAAAAAGAATAAATATGTTCCTATTACTCCACAACCCAAACTTACAAAGAACAATTTATTTTTTGGTTTAAGACCTATATTCAAAATAATTGCATAGGAAATGACTAACATAATAAGCGATAATGTAAAAGCTAAGAAACCTGCTTTCACAGACATAAATTTTGTTTTATCGCTTTTTATATCATATAATAAATTAATCAGCTTATTCTTTTTAATTATCTTAATATTAAATGCGGCAACACATGCAAAAATACTTGCAAAACATATAGCAGTTTTACGTAATGCACTCCACGAAAAAACGAACTTATATTTTGATAAATCTAGCGATTTGTCGCCTCTAAACATCTCTATTGTTACTACCTGTAACCCTTTTGAAGCAAATATTCCTAAAATAATACCGAAAAACATTGCTATTATTCCAATTAATAAAGTTTCCATCAAAAGCATTCTTGAAATATCATTACGTCCCATTCCCAGGCTTCCATAGATACCAAACTCATTTTTTCTCCGTTTAATCAGAAAATTATTTGCATATATAACTAAAAAACCGATGACTACTGATACAAATAGCGAAATGATTCCTAGAATATTTTCCAAAAGATTAAGTATCATTTCCTGACTGCTTTGGATTTGCGAAAATCCAGCCTGTGAATCCAATGAATTAAATGTAAAAAACATGGCAACCGAAAATGTCAGTGTAATAAAGTAAATAAGGTAATCGCCAAAACTTTTTTTAACATTTTTATATACCAGCTTAAAATACATGATTGGTTTCTCCTCCCATTTCTGTTATTACTTCAATGACTCTGTCAAAAAAATCTTTTCTGCTATCTTTGCCTCTTTTTATCTCTGTAAAGAGTTTGCCGTCTTTTATAAAAAGAATTCTTTTCGCATAGCTTGCTGTAAATGCATCATGCGTAACCATTAGTATGGTTGCCTGCATATCCCGGTTTAGATATTCTAATGAATCTAAAAACTGAGCAGCTGATTTAGAATCCAAAGCTCCCGTCGGTTCATCAGCTAAAAGAAGGGATGGTCTTGAAATAATCGCTCTCGCACATGCTATACGCTGTTTTTGTCCGCCCGACATCTGACACGGATATTTATTTA
This sequence comes from Clostridium sp. CM036, assembly GCF_055081135.1. Lineage (NCBI taxonomy): Bacteria > Bacillati > Bacillota > Clostridia > Eubacteriales > Clostridiaceae > Clostridium > Clostridium sp. CM036. Next base: position 1,329,215 of record NZ_CM143652.1, read on the forward strand.
ATATATCTCTTATTCCTAATTTTTCTGAGATATTTTCTATCATTGCTGCTATTTCTTTTGGATTTTTCTTTTGAATCGTTAGTGCAAGTGCTATATTTTCATATGCTGTTAATGTGTCTAGGAGATTTAAATCCTGAAAGATAAAACCTAACTCTTCTCTTCTAAACTTTTCTAATTTATTCTCAGACATTCCATCTATTCTTGTTCCATTAATATTTATTTCACCACCTGTAATATCATCAATCGTTGATATACAATTAAGCAGCGTTGTTTTTCCGCTTCCCGATGGTCCCATAATTCCAACAAATTCTCCCTCATTAACGCTAAATGAAATTCTGTCTAACGCCTTTGTCAGCATTCCTTTTGTACCATAATATTTTTCTATATGACTTACTTTTAATATTTCTTTCATCTTTTATTTCCTCCTCGTCTAACACTTTATGTACTAAGTATAATACGTATTTACATAATCCTATATTGATTTACATTTCAGTAATCTTTCAATTTTGAAAGATTACTGAGCAAAAAAATAAGTCATGATTATCATGACTCAAAACACATTGTTCCGCCTACTGGGAATACTATATTAAATTTTGTACCTTCTCCTCCGGTTGACTCTATGCTAAGAGCTATATTTAACTTATCTGATAACTTTTTACATATATATAGCCCCATACCTGTAGATTCGCCGTAGATTCTTCCATTCTCACCAGTAAATCCATGATTAAAAACCTGTTCAATATCCGATTCTGATATACCAATTCCATTATCTTCAATCGTAAGTATTATTTGATTATTTCTTTTTTTTGCTGTAACTCTTATGATTTTCTCGTCCTTATCTAAATATTTAATAGCATTTGTTATAATCTGCTGTAAAATAAAATTAAGCCATTTTTCATCCGAATATACAAACACCTCAAGATTGTCAAATTCTAAATGTATTCTATTGTAAATAAAAGATTTTGCAAAGGTCTTAAAACATTTTTTGACAACACGCTCTAATGAAAGCTTTTTAATTAAATAATCATTCTCAGCATACTCACTCTTTGAATAATACAATACTTGATTCAGTAAACGTTCTATCTGCTTTAATTCAGTTTTAACATTCTTTGTCACCTGTGACGGATTATTGTCAATAATAAGTTCAGCGGATGCTAATGGTGTTTTTATTTCATGCAGCCATATTTCTAAATATTCTTTATAATTATCTGTCACCTGCTGGTATTCACAAATTTTATTAACAACACTTTTTTCAATTTTTCCAAATGTATTATATATAATATTTCCTTCGAAAAAGTCAGGTTCATCAAGTGTCTCCTTTATCAGATATAATTCATTTATTTTTTCTGTACTTTCAATAACACAATCATAAAATTCCTTTTTCTTCACGTAATCAATTGTCATAAATAAAAGAATTGGGAAATACCAGATTATTAAAATACCGAATAAACAGATACTCTCTATATTAATATAGATCAAGAACAGTATTAACAGAATGCTAAGTAGTGTATTACAGCATAGAAATAGCTTCTTATCATTCAAATATTTTCTAATATTCATTCTACTATGTACCCTTGTCCTCTTTTTGTTTTAATAAACTCTTTAAGGCCTATTTCATCTAATTTTTTTCTAAGTCTTGTCATATTTATAGAAAGGCTATTATCATCAGCAAAATATTCTGCAGACCATAACTCTTCCATTAATTCTTCTCTTGACACAATTTCATTTTTTCTTTTTATAAGGCTTGTCAATAAAATTAGTTCATTTTTTGTAATGTCAATCTTTACTCCATTTGCTGCCATTGAACTGTTACATAAATTTATGGTAAGTCCACTACATTCCATCCCCTCTTTAGATTTATTCCCTGCCTCGCTCCGTTTTAGTACTGCATTTACCCTAGCTAATAGTATCTCTGTGTTATATGGCTTTGTTATAAAATCATCTGCACCTAATTTTATGCTCAGAAGTTCATCCATGTCACTGTCACGGCTGGTTACTATAATAATTGGAACTTCTGAAAATCTTCGCACTTCTCTGCAGATATAATAACCGTCATATACAGGTAGGTTAATATCTAGCATCAGAAGTTCCGGCTGCTGCATTTTAATAACATCTATAATATTATCAAATGTTTCAGGAGCTATAACTTCATATCCATAACGCTCCAATAATACTTTTAATTCCGTTCTAAGCCTTTGTGTATCTTCAACAACTAGTATTTTACTCATATTAAATTCCTCTTTATATGTTTTTATTTTGTGCTTTATACTTTGCCAATACTTTAGGCTTTTGGCGCATCCACTGGTTACTATATTTTTTACAAATAATATTACTACCATATATCCATGCAACAACTTCTAGTGTTTCTTTATTATCTTCGGTATATTTTACCAATAAAAAACACTAATAGCAATCAGATTTTTGCTAATAAAGAAGGAGAGGTTTCCCTCTCCAATATTCTATTAATGTCCTTATATGGATATTAAAAACTACCATATTAGAAAACCAGGCACATCATAGATAATAATTCCATGATGTGCCTGGCCTTTTAATATATTTATAATTTATGTTTATTTGCATATCCTGTAAGCATCAGTGTTAACGCACCATCCCCAGTAACATTACACGCAGTACCAAAGCTATCTTGCAACGCAAAAATTGTAATCATTAGTGCAGTACCCGTTTCATTGAAACCTAAAACGCTTACGATAAGACCTAAAGAAGCCAAAACAGTTCCTCCAGGAACACCAGGAGCACCTATTGCGAAAATACCAAGTAGAATAACGAATACTACCATAGATGTAAGATTTGGAAGCTTTCCATAAAGAATTTGTGAAACAGTCATAACAAAAAAAACTTCAGTTAAAACAGAACCACAAAGGTGAATATTTGCAAACAGAGGAATACCAAAGTCTACCATATCCGGTCTCAGTGAATCTGATTTTTTTGCACATGATAATGCAACCGGTAGTGTAGCAGCTGAAGACATTGTCCCAACTGCTGTTAAGTATGCAGGACCATAGTGTTTTAAAACAGACATAGGGTTTTTACCTGCGTATATACCAGCAATGCCGTATAAAGCAGTAAGCCAGATAATATGCCCAACAATTGCTATTAAAACGACACCTAAGAAAATAGGAAGTTGTTTTGTGACAGATCCCTCATAAGCAAGAGTCGCAAATGTTGAAGCTATGAAAACAGGAAGAATAGGAATGACTATTCTTGTAACAATTTCTAAAACCATGTTTTGAAATTCATCTAAAGCGGTTTCAATTGTATTAGCGCTTGTCCATGTTGCAGCTAATCCAATAACCATAGAGAATACTAATGCACTCATAACTGGCATAATTTGAGGTATATCAAGTTTGAAGATTAATGCAGGTAGCTCTTTTAATCCCTCAGTAGCAGGTGTTATTGAAAGACTTGGTATAATTGCATATCCAGCGATTGCTGACATAGTTGCAGCACCAATTGAGGATACATAAGCTATAAAAACAGCAATACCTAACATTTTTGTAGCATTCTGTTTTAGCTTAGTGATAGATGGTGCTATAAATCCAATGATGATAAGTGGTACAGCAAAGAAGATTATTTGTCCTAGTATATATTTAATGGTAACAATTACAACCATTAAGCTTTTAGGACATACTAAACCAATACCTAACCCTAGTGCTACACCGACAATTAGTTTGATAATTAAGTTATTAGATTTTTTTTTCATAGTTTTCCCCCCTACCGTTATTACGATTAAAAAATGTATTTTTATTTCCATTTTTTTTATATCATCAAGTATAACATTAAATCATCACCTGCGGTGCTACAATATTAACGACTTCAGAAGGATATTTATACTCTCACTGAAGTTTTCTCTTTGTTAATGTATATAACTCCCACTTATAGTAGTGGGAGACTTGACTTCTGAAATGTCGTTAAAATTAAAATAAATTCAAAATGATGGTAATTTGTTTGCTTTACGATATAATAAAGGTACTAGTTATTCAATTGTATTGTATAAATATATAATATCATGGAAAATATAAGCCGTTTGCAACAAGGAATGAACGTAATATTGGAATGACTTAGAGTAAAACCACTTTAAGTATTTCTGTTTATTTTAAAGTAAATGAGTGAAAGTAGAGGGTCTTTATGAAAATAAACATTAAGTATATATTGAGTTTTATTATTTTATTGATAACTGAAACAATTATTGCACTTTTTATAAATGACACCATTATTCGACCATACATTGGAGATATTCTGGTAGTTATTTTAATGTACACCTTCATAAGAGGGTTTATACAAAAACCAATAAAGTTTTTACCTATTTACCTATTCTTTTTTGCTTCAGCCGTAGAATTGGGTCAATATTATCATATTGTAGATTTGCTACATTTAGAAAACAATAAAATGATTTCAACAATTATCGGAACTTCATTTGATATAAAAGATATTGTATGCTACCTAATTGGAAGCATACTTTTGGTTGTGTGGGAAAAAATCACAAGATATACTATTATAAATAAGCCTTTAGATAGGTGGTGATGTTAACGACATTTCAGAAGGGAAGTCTCCCACTTATATAAGTGGGAGTATAAATCCCCTTCTGAAGTCGTTAATCTTTCAGCTCCGAAGGAGATGATTTAATTGAAAATACTAATTATCAATGGGAGTGCACATAAAGGAAATACCTGGGCACTTGTGGAAATAGTAAAAAAACATATGCAAGAACTTTCAGATAGAAATATAGATTTTGACGAGGTACATTTAAAAGAAATAGGACTCCCCTTTTGTGCCGGATGTAGTTCATGCTTTATTAGAGGAAATAAAAGTTGCCCTCATCACTTGGAAGTGCAAAAACTTATTGATAAAATTGAAGAAAATGATGCGACAATTATTGCGAGTCCTTGCTATAGCAATCATGTGAGCGCATTGATGAAGAATTTTATAGATCATTTGGCTTTTAAAACTCACAGACCAAGCTTTTTCAGAAAGAAAATGCTCGCGGTATCCACTGCAGGTGGAAATGGCGCTAAAAGCTGTACCAAATACTTAAGAGAAACATTTATGTGTTGGGGATTTAATCGTGGATATGAACTTCCAGTTATATCGAATAGTTACGGAGAGTATGAACCTCCGCAAAAAGTGACTAAAAGATGCGAAAGAGTTGCTGAGAAATTCTACAAGGACGTTGATAGTGAGAAGTTATATTCTCCAACATTTGTGAATTTATTGGTTTATAATATTTTTCGTGGGATGAGCCATGCTGGAACTGAGGATGAATTTTATGACAATAAGTATTGGAAAGAAACTGGACTAGTTGATGTTGCATATGCGACAAAAATACCCCTTCCTTTTTAGAGGCCACTGAAAAACTATATGAAAAATCGTCATCTAATTAAAGATGGCGATTTTTTTATATAAAAGACTAAAAAACAAAAAGGAATTTTAAAAGATATGTCGAATTAGTATAGTAGAATAAAATAAAAGGGGCTAAACTATTATGCTAAAAGGACAATTGGAAATAAAAATAAATACATACCATAGCTTATATTCGTTAATTATTCCGAAAGATAACATTTTAAAGCAAATTAATGACCTTGTTGACTTTTCATTTGTTTATGACGAATTGATGATTAACTATAGTTCATCTATGGGTAGAGGTGCTATTAACCCCATAATGCTATTTAAATATTTACTTTTGAAAGTAATATATGAATTGTCTGATGAAGATGTTGTTGAAAGAACTCTTTATGACATGTCCTTTAAATATTTTCTAAATTTAGCCCCAGAAGAAACAAATTTAATAAACTCAAGTACACTAACTAAATTTAGAAAGCTTCGCCTTAAAGACATGAATTTATTGGATTTATTAATAAACAAGACTGTAGAACTTGCTATAAAAGAGGGAGTTTTAAAAAGTAAAGCAATAATAGTTGATGCTACGCATACCAAGTCACGTTATAACCAAAAGTCAGCAAGCGAGGAATTATTGAAACGTGCAAAAAACTTAAGAAAAACATTGTACGGAGTACATCCTGGTATTAAAGAAGAGTTACCTAATAAAGTTACAACTGGAGTACTTGAAGATATTCTTGAGTACTGCAAATTATTAATTGATACCATAAACGAGAAGCCAGAAACTGCAGCAAATCCAGCTGTGAAAACTAAATTAAACTACTTAATGGAAGCTATTAATGATGACTTAGAAAATCTAAAAATATCAAAAGATGAGGATGCAAAAGTGGGGCATAAAACTGAGGATAGTTCTTTTTTTGGATATAAATCACACCTTGCTATGAGTGAAGAACGTTTAATTACAGCAGCTGTTATTACAACTGGCGAAAAAAGTGATGGAAAGGAGCTCATAACCTTAATAGAAAAAAGCCGTGAGGCTGGTATAGATGTAAATGAAGTAATTGGAGATACAGCTTATTCTGAAAAGAAAAACCTAGAATATACAAAAGAAAATAAAATTGCATTAATTTCAAGACTAAATCCTGTAATTTCACAAGGAATGCGAAAAAAAGAAGATGAATTTGAGTTTAATAAAGATGCTGGTTTATTTGTATGTCCGGCAGGTCATATGGCTATTAAAAAAGCAAAACAGGGAAAGAAGAATGTTGGTAAAAATCAAGTGCTAACCTACTATTTTAATGTAGAAAAGTGTAAAAATTGTGTTCATAAAGATGGGTGTTATAAAGAAGGCGCTAAATCTAAAACTTATTCAGTTTCAATAAAGTCAAATACTCACAAAGATCAAATAGAGTTCGAAAAAAGTGAATATTTTAAAAAACGAGCTAGGGAACGTTATATGATAGAGGCTAAAAACAGTGAACTTAAGCACCAACATAGCTATGATGTAGCAATATCGTCAGGCTTAATTAGTATGCAAATTCAAGGTGCATTATCAATCTTCACTGTGAATCTAAAGAGAATAATTAAGTTGAAAAGCATGAAATAGGGCTTTTAAAACTTAATTATAAAATAAAAAGCATGAGATATCCAAAATATGAATATCTCATGCTTTTTCTATTCAAGCTTGAAAACTCTACTAAATAAAGAGTGCTTTTTTCAGCGGCCTCCCTTTTTACAAATGTTTTTTTGGAAATATCACATATTCCTTTGCGAAGAGGATGGGGGCAAAGACAAAATTGACTTACAGGAAATAGAAATTTTTATAAAAAGATCCTATTGTTTTTTACAAATGTAATATTGTCCATAATATATGTTATAATGTTTAAAAATAGCAAGTGAGGAGGTGTGTAAGTTGAATTATGACTTAATAAATTTAATTCAGTTAATGTTTTTAGTTATATGTTTTGCTAGCATAGTCTCTTATACTGTATACTCCTATAAAAATCTTAAGTATAAAACTGAAGAAAATGTTGCAAGAAATATTTTAATTCAGTGGCTTGGATTTATAAAAAAAATACTTCCAGAAGATTATATTATTTATGAGAAATATGGTATGTGGATATATACAGATCGTTTTAAAATTGAAATGATGTTTTAGCCAAAATTATTCGAAGGAGGATAAATATGAACATCATTTTTAATTTTTTAAGTAGTTTATTAAATTCAATTTTTAATTTCACTGGGGATTGGGGCCTAGCAATAGTTTTACTTACGATAAGTGTAAGATTAGTACTTTCACCAATGTCTTTCAAACAAAAAAAATCCATGCAACAGCAGCAAAGGTTTGCTATAAAAATGAAAGAACTTAAGGAAAAATATAAAGATAACAAAGAAAAACTTGAAGCAGAAGTTAAAAAACAATCTGTCCAAAGTGCAAAAAGTATGATGGGGTGCTTAGTAACACTACTCCAACTGCCTATATTAATGACTATGTGGAGTGTATTTAATAAAATCCCTGTGAGCGTAGGTACATATCTTATACCTTGGGTGTCTAGTATTAAGATCTCAGACAGTTATTTTATCGTTCCACTGATATATATGCTTGTATCCTTAACCCCAAGCCTGCTTTCATATGTAACTTTTTTAGAAATTAAAGGCCAGGCTACAATGAGCAAGAGTAATATCATAATAATGGCAGTAGCTGGTTTATTTGTTGCTAAAGCAGCTCCAATTGCAGTGGGGATATACTTGATAACCACAAGTGTGTTCAACTTTTTAGAAGAGCTTGTTTTTAGAATATATATGAGAAATTTAAAAACTGAAAATTAATAAATGTTAGAAAAAATCCTGCTAATTTATTTTATTAGCAGGATTTTTAACATTTACAGTAGAATAACTTATTCATAACATAAGCGAAATGGCACAATTAAATTTCATGTTTTTTACAATTAATCATCTAGCCTTTTACTATCGATTTCCTGTATGATTCTTGAAATAAAGTCCTCAAGTAAGCAATTGCCCTCATCACCATTCTTTCTACTTCTAAGGGATATACTCGCTGAGTTTTCTTCTTTTTCACCAATAACAATAATATATGGCAACCTCTCGTTTCGAGCATCTCTAATTTTATATCCTATTTTTTCTGCTCTACCATCTAAACTAACTCTGATATTATTTTCTTCCAGTTTATTTACTACATCTTTTGCATAATCATTATACTGCTCCGATATAGGCAGTACTTTAACTTGTACAGGTGATATCCATGTTGGGAACTTGCCTGCAAAATGTTCTATCAAAATGCCAATAAATCTTTCTATACTACCAAAAATTACTCTGTGTATAACAATTGGTCTGTGCTTTTCTCCATCACTGCCAATATATTGAAGGTCAAATCTTTGTGGTAGCTGTAAATCTAGTTGTATAGTTCCACATTGCCATTCCCGTCCTATGCTATCTTGCAAGTGAAAGTCAATTTTAGGTCCGTAGAATGCCCCGTCTCCTTCATTTATCTTAAAATCCATGTTCATTTCCGTGAGAGCGCCCTGAAGTGAGCTTTCTGCTAATTGCCACTCTTCATCACTTCCCATAGAATTTTCTGGTCTTGTTGAAAGTTCTACTCTATATTTAAACCCTAACCTTCCATAAACCTCATTTATAAGTTTAACTACGCCCTTTATTTCTTCTTTTATCTGCTCTGGTAACATGAATATGTGAGCATCATCCTGTGTAAATGCTCTAACTCTCATAAGTCCGTGCAAAGCTCCAGATAGTTCATGTCTGTGCACTTTACCTAGTTCTCCCGCTCTTATTGGTAGATCCCTGTAAGAGTGAGTTTCTGATTTATATACAAGCATTCCTCCCGGGCAGTTCATTGGTTTTATAGCGAATTCTTCTTCATCTATATTGACTGTATACATGTTCTCTTTATAGTGAGACCAATGCCCAGATGTTTCCCAAAGTTCTTTGTTTAACACCATAGGAGTTTCTATCTCAACATAACCTGCCTTCTTATGAATTTCTCTCCAGTACTCAATTAATTTGTTTTTTAAAACTACACCATTAGGGAGAAAGAATGGAAATCCTGGTCCCTCATCCATTAAAGCAAATAATTTTAGCTCTTTCCCAAGTTTTCTATGATCCCTTTTCTTCGCTTCTTCAAGCATATTCAAATATTCATCAAGTTCACTTTTCCTTGCAAATGCCGTTCCATATATTCTTTGAAGCATTTTATTTTTTTCACTACCCCTCCAGTAAGCGCCTGCAACTGATAATAATTTGAAAGCTTTTACCTTTGAAGTTGATAGTACATGAGGCCCTGCACAGAGTTCTATAAAATCTCCTTGCTTAAAGAAAACTAGTTCTTCATACTCTGGCAAATCATTAATGAGTTCTATTTTATAAATCTCGCCCTTATCCTTCATAAGTTTTAAAGCTTCTTCTCGAGAAATAACTGATCTCTCGAGTCTTAAGTCTTCCTTAACTATTTTTCTCATTTCTTCTTCAATTTTTTGGAGTATATCCATAGTAAAGGGTTCTTCCACATCAAAGTCATAATAAAACCCATTATCTATTGCAGGACCTATAGCCAATTTAGCATTTGGATACAATCTCTTTACTGCCTGAGCGAGTATATGGGATGTGGTGTGTCTAAGCGCCCTTTTTCCTTCTTCTTCATTAGAATTTATTACACTTCCATCTTTTATTACAACCTTTAACATAAATATTCCTCCTTCAAAAAATAATAAACCCGTCCCAAAATAAGGGACGAGTTTTATCGCGATTCCACCCAAATTACAGAAGGCTTAGTTTAAACTCACCTCTGTCACTCAATACCACTAACGCCGGTTTGCGGAATTACCTACTTAAGTTCAGTAATCAACTCAGAGGTGGTTTTCAATATTGCTTATTCAAGAAACTTTTCAGCCGGTGAGTTTCTCTCTCTTTGAACAGTATACTATTTACTTTTCCTCTTCACAGTTTTTAATTTAAAACTATTGTATTCCAACCTATTCCAATTGTCAATATGTGTTCTAATTATTATAATATGTCTATTCCACATATAAGTGATTATTTATATATTATATCCTAAAATTTCAACAACATTCTTGCAAATGACTTGATTGAAAAATATTTATTGGATGAAACATGGTGTACAGTTCAAACATGGGTACAATTTTATTTAGAAATTTATTTTAATATTTCATTGACAATATTTTCACTATGAAATATACTTTAATAAAGAACGCAAACGTTTGCACATGTTTAATATAAAAATACAATTGCGTATTGAAATTTTTATAAATACATATTCATTAAATCAATATTGGAGGTAATTGGACTATGGTTAAGAACAAATCAAAAATAATTTCATTCGATTTTTGGCAAAAATTTGGTAAGGCATTATTAGTGGTGGTCGCAGTTATGCCAGCAGGTGGACTAATGATTTCATTAGGATCAGTTATAGGAATAGCAGCACCTAATTCTTCATTTGTGCAAACGTTATCGCAAGTTGTGGGAGGTATAGGATGGGGGCTAATAGTTAATTTAGGGCTATTATTTGCTGTAGCTATCGGTGGTTCTTGGGCTAAAGAGCGTGCTGGTGGAGCATTTGCAGCACTCATTGCATATATTTTAATAAATAAAATTACTGGTAATGTATTTAATATTACCAATGAGATGCTCACGGATGCTCATGCAACAGTAACTTCCTTAACAGGTCAGCACCTTTTGGTTAAAGATTACTTTATTTCTGTTCTTGGATCCCCAGCATTGAATATGGGAGTATTTGTTGGTATTATATCAGGTTTTCTTGGAGCAGTTTTATTTAATAAGTATTATAACTATAATAAATTACCAAATGCACTTGCATTCTTTAATGGTAAACGATTTGTACCATTCGTTGTTATCGCAGGCTCCAGCGTTGTTGCACTTTTATTTGTAATAGTTTGGCCATTTGCTCAATCAGTTATAAATGGATTTGGCAAATGGATTGCAACATCACAAAATACTGCACCATTTATTTCACCCTTTATATATGGTACGCTTGAGCGTCTATTACTACCTTTTGGACTTCATCATATGATTACAATACCAATAAATTATACAGATCTTGGTGGAGCATATAAAGTATTAACTGGAGCTAATGCAGGCAGTCTTATACTTGGACAAGATCCGCTTTGGCTTGCATGGGCTACTGACTTAGGTAACTTAAAAGCCGCTGGAGATATGAGTGCATATAATAACTTACTTGCAACAATTCATCCAGCACGTTTTAAAGTTGGCCAAATGATTGGCGGAGCTGGCTCCTTAATGGGTGTTGCACTTGCTATGTATAAAAGTGTACCAAATGAAAAACGATCAAAATATAAATCAGTATTTTTTTCAGCAGCCATTGCAGTTTTCTTAACAGGTGTTACTGAACCATTAGAATTCATGTTTATGTTTGTTTCACCAATATTATATGGTACTTATGCAGTTATGCAAGGCTTTGCATTTATGTGTGCGGACATATTTAATCTGCGAGTTCACAGTTTTGGTGTTATAGAGCTTGTAGCACGTATACCGATGATTGTAAAAGCAGGGATTATAGGTGATCTTATAAGATATGTACTGGTGACCGTCGTATTTTTCTGCATAAATTATGTTGTATCTAAATTTATGATCAAGAAATTTAATATAGCAACTCCAGGCCGTAACGGAAATGAAATTGATATGGAGGAAAATTCAATTGATTCTACTGTAAATCAAAAAGTTGAGGCTAGTAAAAAAGGAAGTCAAGCCGCAACCATTATTGAATTACTTGGAGGGAACGAAAATATTGTAGATGTGGACGCATGTATGACCCGTCTTCGTGTAACAGTAAAAGATAATTTATTAGTTGCCGAAGAAAATGAATGGAAAAAAAATAAGGCTTTAGCCTTAATAATTAAAGGTAAAGGGATACAGGCTATATATGGACCAAAGGCAGATGTTTTAAAATCGGATATTATAGATATATTAGGAGTCTAAAATGAAATTATTAACTTTAAATTGTCATTCTTGGATGGAAGAAAGCCCAAAAGAAAAGATGAGCATTATTGCAAATACTATAAAAGAAAAAAATTTTGATGTAATTGCCCTGCAAGAAGTAAATCAATCTATAAAGGAAAATATAGCCTTTAATAACATAAAACAAGATAATTTTGCTTTAGTTTTATTAAAAGAATTAGAGAACTTAGGATGCAAAGAATACTCAATGCTGTGGGATTTTTCTCATATAGGTTATGGAATATATGAAGAAGGGGTAAGTATTATAACTAAACATAAAATAATAGAAGAAGATTCTTACTCATTTTTCATAAGCAACAGCAAGGACTTGGATTTTTGGAAAACTAGAAAGGTCGTAAAAGCTTCAATTAGAATAAATAACGAAATTATAGATTTCTACTCTTGTCATTTAGGCTGGTGGCAAGATGAAGAAGAACCGTTCAGTCAGCAAGTAGATAAGTTACTTAATAATATGAAAAATGACAGATTAACATTCTTTATGGGAGATTTTAATAATAACGCTTTTGCATCAAATGAAGGCTATGATTATTTAATGAAAAAAGGAATAAAGGATACTTATACCCTCTCTAAGGAAAAAGATTGTGGTATAACTGTAAAAGGTAAAATAGATGGATGGGATTTAAATAAAAATGATTTAAGGCTGGATCTAATTTTAACAAATAAATGTGTAGATGTTAAATATTCTAAAGTAATATTTAATGGCAAAAACGACTTCGTGGTGTCAGACCATTATGGAGTAGAAATAGATACAAGTTTGGGGTTATTCCCCTAAAACGGAAGGGTTTTGAGTATGCTAAATTATTCAATAGTAAAGTGTAAAAACACACAAGAGATAATACTTGAAAACGGAATAATAAAAGTAATTATAGTCCCAGAGCAGGGTGGTAGGATTTTAGAGTTTTCAACAGAAAATTTAAATGTGTTATATAGAAATGCGAATCTTATAGGAATTAAAGGTGATATAAAAGCTGAATATATTCCAGAAAACTGGCTTAATTTTGGAGGATATAAAGGTTGGCCTGCTCCACAAACAAAATGGGCATGGCCTCCAATATTTGATATTGATTTAAATGTTTTTGAATACGACATAGCTAAGTTAGAAAATTCATTAGTAGTTACATTAAGTAGTCCTATATCAAACATTGTTGGTCTTAAATTTATAAGGGAAATATTATTTGAAGATAAATGTAATCATATAACTATAAAGGAAACCATAGTTAACTTAAATGAAGAACCAGTACAATGGGCAGTTTGGGGTAATACCCAAGCATTATCTCCTGGATATATAGATATAAAACTAAACTCTGACGTATTTATAGGAGGAATAACATTTTATCAAGATTTTGATATACCTTCAAACAATGCTTATTCTTTGAGAAAAGAAGATAGAAAAATTTTAAGATTGAATTGTAACAATGAAGAGAAGTTTAAAGTAGGTGTAGTAACAGATGATGCGATACTAAGATATTATTGCAGTGCATATAAACACAAAACCCTCTTACTTACGCAGAAATTTCAGTATGAAGGACAAGTTGTATATCCACATGGAAGTAATGTTGAAGTTTATGTGGATGATAAGCTAGCCTACACTGAGCTTGAAATTCTTGGAGGTATGAGCAGCATAATGCCAGGTGAAAGTAAAAGTATCCAAATGGTTTGGCAATTAGAATTAGTATAAATAATATAGCTTTTTTAGATATAAGTATTAAAAGTTTATTAATAATAAAAACTGGAGGTAAAAAGCAATGACAAAGATTAAGGCTTGTTTGTTTGATTTAGATGGGGTGATTGTAGATACTGCTAAATATCATTATTTAGCATGGAGAAGACTAGCTAAGGAATTAGGGTTTGATTTTACAAAGGAGCAAAATGAAAGCCTAAAAGGTATAAGTAGAATGGAATCTCTTAAAATACTTTTAAATATAGGAGGTTTAACTTTAACTGAAGCAGAAAAAATGACTCTTGCAGAGAAAAAGAATAATTGGTATCGTGAGTATATTTTAAAGATGACCCCTGATGAAATTTTACCTGGTACAGTGGAATTTTTAGAAGAATTAAAGAATAATGGGATTAAAATTGCACTAGGTTCTGCAAGTAAAAATGCCATGACCATATTAAATAATATAAAATTAGTTAATCACTTTGATGCAATAATCGATGGAACTAAAACAAGCAATGCAAAGCCCGATCCAGAAGTTTTCTTATTGGGTGCAAAGGAACTTGGTGTATCCCCTTCTGAATGTGTAGTTTTCGAAGATGCCAAGGCGGGTATTGAATCCGCAATAAATGCTGGAATGTATAGTGTTGGAATCGGCGATCCACTTGTTTTAAATAAAGCTAATATCGTTGTTTCTTCTTTGAAAGAAATGACATTTGAAAAATTAAATTATTAAACTATTAAATTTATTGTAAAGGAGACTCAATATGAAACAATATTTAAAATTAGATGAATGGAATATTATAGAGGAAGGTTTTAACCAAGATAATCATGAAGTATCTGAAGGAATTTTTAGTATAGGAAATGGGTATATGGGACAAAGAGCTAACTTCGAAGAAACGTACAGCGGAAAGTCTCTTCAGGGAAGTTATATGGCAGGAGTTTACTATCCGGATAAAACAAGAGTTGGCTGGTGGAAAAATGGATACCCAGAATATTTTGCAAAGGTATTAAATTCTACCAATTGGATTGGAATAGATGTTAGTGTTGATGGAGAAACACTAGACCTTGCAAAATGTGAAGTGAAAAATTTTGTGAGAATTTTAAATATGAAAGAAGGATATCTACATAGATGCTTTACCGCAAAGCTTACTAGCGGAAAAGAAGTAAATGTAGATGCAAAGAGATTTGTAAGTATTGCTGCAAAAGAAATAGGAGCAATTAGATATTCAATTACACCAGTTAATTTTGAAGGTACATTGTGTATATCCGCTTACTTAGATGGTGATATAAAAAATGCGGATTCTAATTATGATGAAAAATTTTGGGATGAAATCTCAAAGCAGTGCAATAAAGAACAATCATCTTTAATAGTAAAAACAAAAAAACTTGATTTTTATGTGTGTTCTTCAATGAAACTAGATATTTTTCGAGCAGATAAAAAGGTAGATTTTAATGCAGAATTTATAGAATCAGAAAAATTTGTAGGTAATATAGTTAGTTTAAATGTAAAACAAAATGAAGAAATCGTAGTGTATAAGTATGTTTGCAATGTAACTTCAAGAGATTACGCTGTAGAAGAATTATTGGCTGTTAATAGAAAATTTTTAGATAAAGCTTATGGAAGCGGTTTTGAATTATTACTTAAAGATCAAGCAATAGCTTGGGGTGAAAAATGGAAACAAAGCGATATTGTTATTGAAGGAGATGTTTCGGCGCAGCAAGCTATTAGATTTAATATTTTTCAATTGAATCAGACATATTCTGGAGAAGATGATAGATTAAACATAGGCCCAAAGGGTTTTACAGGAGAAAAATATGGTGGAAGTACTTATTGGGATACAGAAGCATATTGCATACCATTTTATTTAAGTACTGCTGATCCAAGTATATCTAGAAATCTTTTGCTTTATAGGTATAAGCAATTAGAAAAAGCTAAAGAAAATGCAAGAAAATTAGGTTTTACAAAAGGTGCTCTATATCCAATGGTTACTATGAATGGAGAAGAGTGTCACAATGAATGGGAAATAACTTTTGAAGAAATTCATAGAAATGGTGCTATAGCATATGGTATATATAATTATGTTAATTATACTGGAGATAAATGTTATTTAGGTCAATATGGATTAGAAGTATTAGTAGAGATCTCAAGATTCTGGGAAGAAAGAGTTAGTTTTGCTTCAAACAAAGGAAAATATGTAATACTTGGAGTTACTGGCCCTAATGAATATGAAAATAATTCAAATAATAACTGGTATACTAATAGAATTGCTGCTTGGACACTAGAATATACTACTTGTGTAATTAATCATTTAAAAAATAATGAACCTGGGAGATATTCAGAGTTAGTAAATAAATTAGGTTTAAAAGAAGCAGAAGTTAGTAAATGGCAAGATATCATTAAAAATATGTATTATCCAGTAGATGAAGAGCTAGGGATATTCATGCAACAAGATGGATATATGGATAAGCAGCAGATTCTTGTAAAAGACTTGGATCGCAAAAATTTACCATTAAATCAAAAATGGTCTTGGGATAGAATTCTTAGATCTTGCTTTATAAAACAAGCAGATGTATTGCAAGGAATATATTTTCTACAAGATAGATATGATTTAGATACCATAAGAAGAAATTTTGAATTTTATGAGTCAAGAACAGTACATGAGTCATCTTTATCTCCTTGTGTGCATACTATCCTTGCCGCAAAATTAGGAAAACATGAAAAAGCTTATGAAATGTATCTTAGAACTGCAAGACTAGATTTAGACAATTACAATAACGATACAAAAGATGGATGTCATATTACTAGTATGGCTGGAACTTGGATGTCCGTAGTTGAAGGCTTTGCTGGGATGAGAGTAAAAGATGGAAAGCTTCTTTTAAATCCTTTTATACCAAAAAATTGGAGTTCATTCTCTTTTAATGTTTTGTTTAGAGAATCATTACTTAAAATAAATATCAAAACACATAAAGTTATTATTACCAGCGAAAATAAGCAACAAATAACTTTATGCGTTAACGGTAAAGATTATACAATAAACGGAGAAATTGAAATTTCCTCTTAAAAATAAAAAACAGAAGGCTATTTTACTTTTAAAAAGTAAAATAGCCTTCTGTTTTCATTTTTTATTGATAAAATTATATTGAAAATCAGATGCGGACATTGGTTTTCCAAAACAAGCAATTAAAAACTTAGTAGTTTAATTAAAGATAAACGTCTCATAAGTGCTACTATGTTATAATAAATACATTGCCGTTTTTCATGGGAGGCTAAATATGATAGGAAAATTACTTTTAAATAGATATGAGTTATTAGAGAAAATTGGCGAAGGCGGTATGGGAACTGTCTATAAAGCAAAGTGCCACTTGTTAAATAGATTTGTCGCTGTAAAGATATTAAAAGCAGAGTTAAGTAATGATGAAGAGTTTGTTTTAAGATTTAAAAGGGAAGCTACTTCAATCGCAAGATTGTCACATCCAAATATCGTGAATATTCATGATGTTGGTGCAGAAAACCATATTAATTTTATAGTTATGGAATATATTAATGGAATAACATTAAAGCAATTAATAAATGAAAATGTTAGACTTACTTCGCAAAAGGCTTTAGATATCTCACTCCAAATAGCCAAAGCACTTCAATGTGCACATATTAACAATGTAATTCATAGAGATATAAAACCGGATAATATCATGATAACAGAAGATAATATAGTTAAGGTTATGGATTTTGGAATAGCTAAAGTTGCTGATTCAAGAACCATAACCAATTCTAGTAAAGTTATGGGTACCGTACACTATTTTTCTCCAGAACAAGCAAAAGGAAATTTTATAGATTGTAGAACAGACATATATTCCTTAGGTATTGTAATGTATGAAATGATTACTGGACAAGTACCTTATAATTCAGAAAGCTCTATTTCCATAGCTATAATGCATATTCATGAACCCGTTACTGCGCCCAAAGAAATCATTACAGATATTCCTGAAAATATAAACCAGGTAATTTTGAAGGCAATGCAAAAAGAGCCTTTTAAAAGATACCAAACGGCTAAGGACATGGCAGATATAATAAATGCAATTAAAGAAGATTCTAATTATGAAGTTAAGGTAAATAATGACCTAGATGATGCTACAAATATTATGGGTGCAACAATATTTTCTGATATAAAAGACAATTTCACAACGGTTATGAGTGGAGCATCCATCGCTGAAAAAGCAGCAAATAAAAAAGATAACGAAGTAATAACGGGGAATGAGAAGACCGTTAATAATAAAAAGGCAGTAATTATTATTGCCTCAATTATTTTAGTTGTGATTGCTTCCATTTTAGGTAAATTTATATCCAACGGGACTTCTATTAATACACCAGCTCCCATTGTCGAAACTACAGTTCCAAAAGCAGATGAAAAATTACAGTCAGATGAGATACAGCATGTTGATAAAAAACAACAGGCAGATGAACAACTATCCGTTGTTGAAAATAAATTTGTGCCCTCACTTATTGGAAGGACCCAAGATATTGCAAATCAGACTGTAGTTAATAATGGCTTTATGCTTGGCAATATTTCAAATGAATATAGTGATAGTATTGCTCAGGGTTTAGTTATTAGTCAATCACCTGAGGTAAATACATCCTATGAAAAAGATGGCAAAGTAGATTTAGTTATAAGCCAAGGAAAAAAAATTGAACAGGTTACTGTCCCACAATTAAATGGCAAAACCCTTGATGATGCTAAAGAAATTCTAGATAACATTCAATTAGAGCTTGGGGAGAAAACACCTATAAATATGGATGACAAAGCCCGTAAGGGCAATCATTCCAAAAATAACAATAAAAAAATATTCATGCAAAATGCCGAGGCCGGTACCCTTGTAGATATAGGAACAAAAATAAATGTTTCTTATTATGGAAGTAAAAAGGATTTATCTAAGTAAATCAAAGGATTAGCAATGAGGAATTTTATGTAAAATTCTCATTACTAATCCTTTTAAATTCCATTCTGAAATGTCATTAACTAACTAATCATTTTTATCATTATATACAAAGTTGCAAGGTTTTCCTTCACAATTTAAAACTTCTTCATCATCTTTGCCAGTATAAATTTTTTTATTGTCTACGTCAACTTCTGATTTGTCAATTTCAGATATATCATTCTCCGCTAATAATTTTTCAATATCTGTTGACATAGCTGACGGCTCAATTGTTGGTTCATATCTTCCGACTACATTGCCATCTCTACCAATAAGGAATTTTGTAAAATTCCATTTCACTGAATCCCCTTCTAGGAATTCAGGAAATCTTTTGTAGAGTATATCATTAAGTTTTTTTTCATTAGGCTTATTCAGATCAAAACCTCTGAAAGTTGCTTCCTCTGTCAAATATTTAAAAAGCGGAAGGGCATTTTCCCCTCTTACATCACCCTTCTCGAACAATTGAAAACTCACTCCATAATTAATTGTGCAGAAATTCTTTATTTCATTGCTTTCACCTGGTTCCTGCCCAGCAAATTGATTGCTTGGATAGCCTAGTATTTCAAAGTCCTTATCCTTGTACTGTTCATAAATCTTCTCCAAACCCTCATACTGTGGTGTAAATCCACACTTACTTGCTGTATTAACTATAACCAATACCTTTCCCCTATATTGTTCCAAAGATATTTCTTCACCATCGATTGTAATTGCTTTAAAATCATAAATTGACATTTGCTATCCCTCCATATTATATAAATTTATCCATATTAAAATGTTATCATTAACATTATAGTATTCCTATTTCAACAAATAATTCTCAACTTTTATTGGTTATAACGACAATTTTTTTAATAAACACCAATAAATATTTCTTAATAATTATTATTGTTTGTATTGTATAAAGATATTATATCATAGAAATAAAATAAAGTACACTTAAAATTCATTTTGAAAGGACTCAATAAAGAATGTAACAGATAGAACTTAATTTTACCCGCTCAAAAAAATATAAATAGATTTGCAAAAGCAACCTACTTATATTTCCGAATTTTTTATCTAAATGAAGTTTTTAATGCTTCTTTTAATATCCTCGTATTCTTTCTATAAGGAGTTACTGGACAAATAGTTTTATCTTTTACATCAAATAACGTGTATATCGCAATTCTTGCTGCGCGTACAGAATATTCTTCTGTAAATACCATATCTTCTGGAATTTCAACGAACTGGCTAATCATAGCGAAATTTGTTGAGCATTCTGGTACAACACTTGGACGATCAGTCATCTTCCGAGGCTGGAACTGAGCATCTACATACGGCATCATACATGGAATAACATTAATTATAGTGTCCATAATTTCCTCTTGCTTGTCTTCCATATGCATGTGGTGTAGAAGTTCTATTAGCATTTCCTCACCTGTACAATCACGCATTGATTTCTTTACAAAATCACCAACTTTATCAGTATATATGCTATAGCCCCAGAACATAGTTGTATCAATGGGCTGATTTTTAAAGTGTGGTTGAGCTGCAACAACTATGCTCATTAACCAATTAGAATCCTTAAATGTCATTAATGCGCCACTACCTGGAATATTAGTGGAGAATTTTTCAATTAGGTTTAACAATTTATTACCCTTACAAGTCACGGTAAAGCTTTCCCAATTAGTTTCATTTGCATGTCCAAAGAAGGGTTCTGGATTTCCAAGACCTCTTTTCTTTTTAGCTATTTTCGCCCAAAGTTCACCAGATATTGGTTTGCTTGGATTATATTCTGCAGGTG
The DNA here is from genome assembly GCF_055081135.1 of Clostridium sp. CM036. Lineage (NCBI taxonomy): Bacteria > Bacillati > Bacillota > Clostridia > Eubacteriales > Clostridiaceae > Clostridium > Clostridium sp. CM036. The sequence continues at coordinate 1,350,028 of NZ_CM143652.1, forward strand.
TGTACATATCACCAAGAGTTGCGCAGTCAGTCATGCATCCATTTGTCATAATGCAAACGTCTCTAGGGTTTAACTGAATAACCCTTTCACCTTCTTTTTCTTCTATATGCATAGCCGTTACTGTAATTTCATCTCCTGATTTGAAATCTAAATCAGTTACAGTTGCATTTATACTAAAATCAACTCCAAAGTTATCTAAGTAAGCTTTTAATGGAAGAATAACAGACTCATATTGATTGTACTGAGTACGTGTAACCCCCTCTAAAGTTTCAATACGAGAAAATTCAAAAATCATACGTTCCATGTAACGCTTAAACTCAAAAAGACTGGACCATTTTTGGAAAGCAAAGGTTGTTTGCCACATATACCAAAAATTAGTTTCAAAGAAATGTGGCGTATGACTAAACCATTCCTCAATAGTCTTATTATCTAATTTTTCTCCTGAAGTAATCATAAGTTTTCCAAGAGCCATACGATCGGAATTATTAAAGCCCATACTAGTCACATCTAGAATTACTCCATCTTTATCAATTAACCGTGCCTGTGCATGTGTTGGGTGTAAATGATCAAAATTAAGAATTTCTTCTTTAACGCTTTTACCCGGCATATCTAGGGATGGTATACCTGAAAACAATTCCCAAAAATTCTCATAGGTTTCTTCATTTAACATTCTACCGCCACGGCATACATAACCATTTATGGCATCTCCTGCACCATCGTTACTGCCTCCTAAGATTTTCATTCCTTCAATAATATGAATATTTTCTCCTTTAAAGTTACAATCTCGTACAAGATAAGCAGCACCAGCTAAGGAAGCTAACCCTCCACCAATAAAATAAACTTGTCTATCTTCATTATTTCTATTTTCTGATAAATCTATCGTTGTTTTAGAATTATTTTTAAACTTCTTTGCACTAATAGTTGCTACAGCAGCCGCACCAGCTATTGCACCTAACGTAAGTAATACGTTCATACCATTTTTGCTTGATTTTTTACTCATAAAATTTCCCTCCATTTTGTCCCGTTAATAATAAATATCTTATCTATTATTATAAACCTAGTAACGTTAATTGTATTTACACACTTTTGAGTGTTTGTCTAAAAAACACGTGAAATTTAATTTTCTATTATAGAACTATCTACAAAAAATCCATATTTATGGTGTATAATTACTATTAAAACTAGTTTTTGTAGGTGATTATTATGTCTGAATCAATAATAACAGAAAAGGCCCTTGCTTTATCCTTAAAACAATTAATGAAAACAGTTCCTTTGTCAAAGATTTCAATTCAAAACATTGCAGACAATTGTAGACTTAATAGACAAACATTTTATTATCATTTTAAAGATAAATTCGATCTTGTGAATTGGATTTATTACACTGAAGTTACAGAATGCATCGCTAACTGCAATCGTTATGAAAATTGGACTGATGGCATGTATAGAACCTTGTGCTACCTAATGAATAATAATTCCTTTTATATTAATGCGCTTAACACACCTGGTCAAAATGCTTTTAATGGATATTTCTTTGACTTTAGTTGCGAACTTATTATGGGGATTGTTAATGATGTATCCTTAGGCATGAATGTTCCTGATATGGACAAAAAGTTTATTGCTGATTTTTATACCCATGCTTTTGTAGGTATAATCGTTCAGTGGATTAAAACCGGCATGAAAGACTCACCTCAAATCATGGTAGAAAAGATGCGAAATGTGGTTGAAGGCAGCATGCTTGGTGCTTTATCTAGACATTAATGAGGACGGTTGTCCAATCTTCTTTTTATAGAAAAATGGACAACCGTCCCATTAATTATCACCTTCGGTGCTATTTATCACCTTCGGTGCTATTCATCTTCTTCGAAGCTGAACTGTGATTAGCTTATTTCAATATCATAGATTTAAGTGCATTTATTTCTTTACTTAAGTTATCATCCTTCATCATTTCAAGGGCAGAATTAATTAGTACACGAACATCATGCTGTCCTTTATAAATAGGTGTAACTCTTTTATTTAGATTTAGGAATTTATAAACAGCAGTTTGTGCGCCTCTTACAGAATAATCCATAGTAAATACTACATCATCTTCTATTTCACAAAACTGTCCAAGTAATGCTAAATTAGTTGAACCTTCTGGAATAACTTGTGGTCTATCGCCCTTTTCTCTAGTTAAAAATTGTGCTGTTGTAAAAGGTAGTATACAAGGTATACAAATAGACGTTTTAAGAATCTTCTCCATATCCTCTTTAAAGTTTAGGTGATATAATACCTCAGTTAATATTTCCTCACCAGTACAATCCACCATCCTCTTCTTTATGAAATCACCTTTTGCATATGGGAACAAAGAATAACCCCAGAAAGTTTGTATGTTATCAGGTTGATTAAGAAAATGTGGTTGATTGTGTACAACTATTGTCATGAGCCATGCAGAATCTCTAAATGTCATATGAGCACCAGTTCCTGGTTGATTTCCTGAGAATTCTATTATTCTTTTATACATTGTTGGGTCTTTAAGAGTAACTGTGAAAGACTGCCACATTGATTCTTCAACACGTTCATCAAAGACTTGAGGTTTACCAAACTCAGGACGTCCCTTAGCAATTTTCTCCCAAAGATCCCATGCTCCACCTACACTTTTGTCGTTAATCTTTGCTGGTGTAGTCATTGATCCAAGGCTAGTACCCGCTGTTAAAGAGCCGATAGTAGCAAATGCAAGGTCTCCCTCTCCAACTTCTATTCTAGTTTCTTTCCCATTTTTTTCACATTTGAATGCTGTAACCGTAGTTTCAGTATCTGATGGTTTAAATTCAAAATCAGTTACCCTGCAATCTAATTCAAAATTAACACCTTGCGCCTCTAACCATTTTGTCATAGGTAATAACATTGAATCATATTGATTATATGGTGTACGACGTATTCCAGATAAATCACTTAGACGTGGTAATTCTTGAATAAATCTATGAAGATATCTCTTTAATTCTTTAGCACTGTGCCAAGTTTCAAATGCAAAGAGTGTAGTCCATTGAAGCCAGAAGTTTGATTTAAAAAATGGTTCTGGGAAACATTCTCTAATAGTTTTTGTTCCCAAAGAATCTTCAGAATTAATCATTATATCCATTAATGCCATTCTATCAGCGCGAACAAGTCCCAAAGCTGATACATCAGTTATTTTAGCATCATTATCTATTAATCTAGCTTTTGCATGGGTATGAATTTTTTTATTAAAAGCATTAAATTCATCAAGTATTGAAACTTTAGGATCAGTTAATGAAGGAATGCTTTCCATTACTCCAAAAGTACAAGCATAAGCTTCCCTATCAAACATTCTTCCACCACGAATTACATAACCATTCTCAGCATCACCACTTCCGTCCATGCTCCCACCTGTGATGTTTAATTCTTCATATATATGAATGTTTTTTCCTGGAACATGTCCATCTCTAATTAAAAATACCGCAGCAGAAAGTGATGCAAGTCCAGCACCAACCATATAAGCATTTATTTTTTCTACATCAATAGTTTGATCAAAATTAAATCTCATTTTAAACCCCTCCATTTGAAAAATTATGCCATAAGCCATAAGCCTAGGTCAATTTTGTATTTACCAAGTTAACCAAGTACATGCACTTTCAATCACTTGCATGCACTTGCTATAGATACAATATAAATTCAAACGAAAGGATTGTATATAATCAAATTTGTAAAACTGTCTAAAAAACATACATATGTCTTATAGTGTATAGTAAATAAAAATTAATTTATTCTATAACTTTAATATTTAATAGTGGCATTGCAATTACTTCTTTGTATTTTTTGGGAGCTCCACGTGCATATTTTAAATCCACATTATCACCAACCTTGAGCTTTAAAACTTCCTTTGCAACAGCCCTACCTGTGCTTGTATAATAAACTGTTTCTTTACTATCTTTACCGACAACTATAAAAACAATGTTTTCAATAGTTTCAATATTTTTTACAACGCCACTAAAAGTCTCTACCCCAGTAGTTTCAGGAAGTATAGTTTTAGGATTTTTATTCTTAGAATTTACACTACCATACATAAAAAAAATCCCTACTAAAACTAAACTTACAATAATCAAAGCATATTTAGATTTACATGACAAATCATTCACCTCTGCATTCATATTTCTTATTTTTCAAAATTCAGATTTTATTTCAACTAATATAGTTTATAAAATGCTAGCTAAAATCCAACTCTATGGAAGTTTCAAAATAATGATATTTCACTTTCAATCTTGATTCGTCGAGGGGGTTGTTAATAAGAACTATCTACCATATGGTATCCCCTCATTCTTTAGCAATATATCTAATTTATCAATCAATAAATCTATTTCTAATAATATTGTTATATCATTTACTGCTGAATACTTTAAAATATTATTAACGTTTATTCCCATATCTGTAGGCACTCTTAAATTATTATCTTTTATGATCTTAAGAATTTTTTTCTCACCTGGATGCGGCATTTCATTTATTGCAAATATAATATCAAAATAACTTGCAAACAATGCTGCTACTCTATGATTTACACTAATAAAATCATTTCTTTTTAAAGCCTTCTCAATTTGATAATAATATGAAGGCATTTGAAGCTTTAGTAGTGGATAGTTCTTTTTTATTATGTTTTGCTTTAATTCATAAGGATATCCTATCTCATATTTCTGTTTCAGCTTATTTAAATCACCATTTTTATCATACAGTATAATCGAATTTATGAAGTTAGCCCAAAAGCAAGTTGTATATCCTGCATCTGCTTCACATTTTACTAAGTTTCTATTTAATAAACCATCAATCCAATCTAAGTCTCTATATATAATTTCTACTGGGATATTACCTTCTTTTAGAAATCCATCATCTTCGGTTTCCCAAAAGGTATTATTTAGTTCCATGTAACTACAATATTTATCAGTAATTACCTTTCTCTTTAATATTGGTATTTCCTTAGATGTATAAATGTATATATCATAATCCGAATCTTTATCATTAGTTTTTGTTGCGTGTGATCCAGCTAATAAGATGCCCTCCACTTCTTCTATTTTTGAGAAAGCATTAACCAGTGACCTTACATTTGCATTAATATTCATAAAAAATTCACTCCTTTTCATTATTAAATTTGCGTATATATGTTTTAAATTTATTAACCGCTATTAATTAATTCTTTCACTTCCTTTTCTTTCTCAAAAAGAAGGCAACCACCCGCATGTTCTCCAATCAGCATTCCTGTTTCATTAAGTTTTGTAAATAGTGGCGACTTCAGAGCCTCTCTTAAAGTACATTCCTTTAAGTTTGTATCAGAATAAGGTGAGAAAGGACAGGGTTCTGCTGAACCATCTACATTAATGTGGAAGAAGCCTCTTCCAGCTGCAAGACATCCCCCTGAGTATTTCTCATCACCAGGAAAGGATAGAAAAATAGCATCTTCATAGTGCTTTCTAAGTTTGTGCTGCTCACATTCCAATTTTTTGCGCTCATTCTCAGTAGGTGCAAGCTTCCATGTTTCTTTTGTCACGGGCACGTATTCTACAAAAACTAATGCCCTACAGCCTTTATTGTATAGCTTGTCAAAAAAAGCTTTACTGGAGACAGTCATGAAATTTTCAGTTGTCACCGTAGCAGAAGCCCCAAACAAAATACCTTTTTCCTTAAGTTTGTCCATTACATTCATTAAAACTTCATAAGTTCCTTCCCCTCGCCTACCATCTGTCTGCTCCATATCTCCTTCAATGCTAAGTATAGGTACAAGATTTCTATTTTCATGGAATAGCTTTATATACTCTTCCTGGAGCATTACACCATTGGTGAATATAGGAAACATAATCTCTTTCACCTTTGCTGCTTTTTCTATAACATCTTTTCTCATTAAAGGTTCTCCACCTGCAAGCAGTATAAAAGAAATTCCAATCTCCCTAGCTTCCATAAAAATACTTTCCCATCTTTCGGTAGACAACTGTTGTTTTTGTACTCCTTCTCCACAGGAGTTAAATTCCCTTGCATAGCAACCTTTACAAAACAGGTTACATCTACTGGTTATGCTAGAAATCAAAAATGCAGGAACATTTTCTCCTTTTCTTTCAAATCTCCCTCTCTTCTTTTTTGCTTCCCTACTTGATAATACATATTTTAATACAAATGCTGTTTCTTTTGTATTTTTAAAGGATGCCTTTAATATCCCCCTTACAACATTTTCAATGCCATTATTCATATATTCAGATAAATTGAAATTACTATTCATTCCTTCATCTCCTACAGCTATAATTACTTTATATTTGTCTATCAAACTGTTTTACAAGCTTTATGTAATCATCATTTTCAAGTATTACGACAGAAAATTCCTATTTAATTATACCATAATTACCTTAAATTGGTGTGCAGAGTTCAATCATTGTTCCTCTTGAAAATGGTGAAGTGATAGCACCCGTTATATCAGAAATTTTGCTGTAGCAGAATTCCTGAATATTCTTTATTTTGTATTTGTCTATTTACTGGTAGATGTCCTACACTTATAGGGTATGCACCATTACCATCAACTATAACATTTCTTTCAATACCAACATTGTCTGGTAAATCTAATAATGTACCATTATTCATCACGTTTAGCCGGTTTCTCATAATTATTCACTGTATATAAAACTGGCTTCCCTTTAATTTTCTCTATTCTTCCTTCTCTAATTAAAGCATTTAAATCACTGCAGGCATTAGTTCTTTGTATGTTTAATTTTTCAGCTATTTCAATAGCTGAAAATCCACTAGCCTTATCGTCACTTTCATAAATGACTTTGCATGACGTATTAAATAATTCAAATTTTTCAAAACATAATTCTCTATTTACTGATTTTAAATCTTTAGCTACATTCATAATTAAACTTTCCTTTTAAAATGACGTTAAAATATGAAATATAGTGAATTCCTTGAATAAATTGTATATAATAAGATTATAGGAAGGTGAATTTATGAAAAAGGGTTTCACAATAATTTTTACTAAAATGTTTTTGGCAATTGTTCTTTTTACTCTCTCTACATTTGGACAACAAGTATATGCTTCGGGAACTAAAACATATAATTTATCTAGGTATGCTATTAATGTAATAGTAAATAAGGACGGTTCAGCTAACTTTGAAGAGCGGCTTACTTATAATTTCGACGGTAAGTTTAATGGAGTTACTAGAGATGTTGATTTTTCTTTTACAAAAGGCATAAAAGACAAAAAAGTTTATGTACTGGAAAATGATAATTTGAAAGAACTTCAGCTAAATCCCGGTAATTCTCTTGATGCCACAGGTAAACCAGGCACCTATAACTTTATAGAGGAAGGAACCTTGGCGAGGCTTAAGCTTTTTGAGGTTTCAAAAAATCAAGAAAAAACCTTTGTTATAAAATACAAGTTAATTGATGCTGTTACAAAATATAAGGACACTGCAGAGTTTAACAGAAAGATAATTGACTCTAGGTGGAAAACTAGATTGGATAACATAAAAATAAAAATAACACTTCCACCTGGAGCTACAAAAGAGGAGTTGAAAATATTTACTCATGGGCCCCTTATAGGCGAATCTTCCATATTAGATAACCGTACTGTAGAATTTACTGTGCCTACAGTGTCACCGGGTACTTTTATAGAAACCCTGGTTTTATTCCCTATAAATCTTGTTCCTGGATCGAGTAATGTAGTAGATGAAACTGCACTACCTAGAATAATGGCAAATGAAGCTACCCTTGCGGATGAAGCAAATAAAACAAGAGAGGAATCAAGGAAGGAGGTGCAGCAGCAGGTTGAAATGCAATCGCAGCGTAAATCTGTAGGCAACCCTCTAGCAATAGTTCTCATACTGTTATGGTTTCCAATAATTTATTATATATATATAAAATATGATAAAGAAATTAAACCAAACTTTTATGGCAAGTATTACAGGGAGCTTCCGGGTGATTATACCCCCGCAGAAATGAGTGTTTTAATGTCCTTTGGCAAAGTAAATACTAGAGATGTAATGGCTACCCTTATGGATCTTGCAAGAAAGAAGAAACTTATAATTTCTCAAAATAAGATTACTAAAAAGGGTTTCTTTAATAGTAAGGAGATAGATAAATATGTAATTACCTTAAATGAAAAAGCACCATCAATAACTTTAAAGACGCACGAAGAGTTTTTGATAAGCTGGTTTATAGGTAAAATAGGAAACGGAAATTATGTTGCCCTTGATGAAATAAAGGATTATGTTAAAGAAAAGAGTGAAGCACTAGAATTTAAGGCTGATTATGATAAATGGAATACACTCGCATGTGAGGAAGCTGCTAAAAATGATTTTTTTGATCAAACCTGTAAAAAGGGAATCTTACTTGGAACATTAACAGGATTTTCTTATTTATTAATTGGAATAGCTGTTACATTACTACTGTTTACTCCAATTGCTGTAGTTGCCATAATTCAAGGGGTTATAATGGTGATTTTCTCAACATTAATAAAAAGAAGAACAGCATATGGAAATGAGCAGCATGCAATGTGGCAGTCCTTCAAAAACTTTTTAAAAGACTTCAGCAGATTAGATAAAGCTGAAATTCCGTCTATTATATTATGGGAACACTATCTTGTATACGCCATTTCTCTTGGCGTCGCAAAGGAAGTTATAAAACAGCTTCCTATTGTTTTCAGCGATGAGGATCTAAATAATAATAATAATCTCACCTATATGTATGGGGCAAGCTATGGTTACTTCAGTGGCTTTGGTGCAATGTTTGATGATACTATCCATACCGTGGAGGGTGCAATTTCCACAGCACAAAGCGTTGCAAGTTCTGAGAATTCATCATCTTCTGGTGGTGGTGGTGGCTTTAGTGGCGGTAGTTCCGGTGGCGGTGGCGGTTGTGGCGGCGGTGGCGCATTTTAATGCGTCATAATTAAAAAAGAATAAAGGAGCGATTTTTATGTTAATTCCAGTAATTATAATATCTGCACTAGTACTGATACTGATTTTTCTTTATAATAACCTCATAATCAAACGTAATAAGGTGAGGAATTCATGGAGCCAAATAGACGTACAGCTAAAAAGAAGATTTGATCTTATCCCTAACCTAGTTGAAATTGTAAAAGGCTATGCTAATCATGAACGTAGTACCTTTGAAGAAGTAACCTCAGCCAGAACTAACTATCTTTCCTCAAATACACCTGGCGATATGATGAAGGCTAATGGTGAGTTAACACAGGTTCTTGGAAAATTGTTTGCTGTAGCAGAAGCATATCCAGAACTTAAGGCAAATACAAATTTTCTTGAGCTTCAGGGAGAATTGTCAAAAGCAGAGGATAAAATTAGCTATGCAAGGCAATTTTACAACGATGTTGCTATGGATTACAATAACTCTGTACAAATGTTTCCATCAAGCCTGATTGCAAGCATGTTTAGTTTCAAAGAAGAACCTTTCTTCAATGTGGATGAGAAAGAAAAAGCTACTCCGCAGATTAAGTTTTAGCAAGACAAATTGTATTCCCAATTTGTTAATGTCCCCCGGGACATTCCCCTAAATAACTTGCGACTGAGATTGATAAAAGAGCATCCAAACGGATGCTCTTAATTTATTACTTCTTCATTTAATTCAAATTCATCTTCTCGAATCTGCACAGCTCTCCGCAGGAGATGATTTAACTTTTTGTAATCTATCAGTATCTATAACAATTTCTGAACCATCAGTAACTAATTCAATAAGTAATGGTTGTGTTCTATTGTGTAGCAAGTCCTTTATGTTATTAACTTCCTCATTTGAGGTTATCTGTATAGCTTCTACTCCCATGGCGTCTGCAATAGAAGCTATACTTTTTTTAGCAAATTTAACTTTGCCTTTGCAACTTCTACCATATAGTACATTTAATCCATTATTAACAAGTCCTAACATTGAATTATTTACAACAAAGTAGATAATAGGTATATTATATTCTTTAGCTGTTAGTATTTCCATTCCATTCATGTAAAATCCACCATCGCCTACCATTACGGCATATGTTCTATCAGGATTAGCTAAGTATGAACCTACAACTCCCCCTACACCGGTTCCCATACATGCGTAATTTATACTTGTTTGAAAATCCATTGTCTCTTTTATTGGCATATACTTAAATAAACAATTAAAAAAATCCCCCATATCACTTACGAAACAAGTATCCGCAGGCAGTAAGTCTGATATTTTTTCAGTAAATAGTCTTAAAGACATCCCTGTATGGTTCTTTACATAAGGCTTATTCATCAAAGGTTTAATGAATGGATTTTCCTTTACTGATACATTGTTACTAATCAAAGTTACTGCTTGTTTTAGGTCGCAACAAACAGAAATATCTTCTTTAAAAACTTTATTAAACTCCGCTACATCCCAGTCTATTCTTATAACTTTTCTATCTTTAACGAGAATATCCTTGTAATCCCTTGTTGCAGCTTGTCCTAAAGATGAACCAAGGATTAATAGACAACCAAATTGTTCTTTCTCTACATACTCCACAGCTCCATCTGCTGAACAAAATCCATAATTTCCAATATAATAAGGGAAGTCTGTGTGCACAATCCCTTTACCATTGGGTGTAGACATTACAGGCCATTTAAGTTTTTCGCTTAATGCTTTTATTTCTTTACTAATACCTCTTGAACCTCTACCAACTAAGATTAATCCCTTTTGAGTATTATTAATCTCATTAATAGCTTCTTTTAAACTTTTTTCATCAAACTGCATTGCTTCAATGACTATTTTATTAGTAGGAAGAATTCCTTTAAATTCATTATTTTGAATATCAAAAGGAATTGATAATGCAACGGGACCACATGGTGGTGTCATGGCTATTGTAATCGCTTTTTCAATCTCTTCAATAACTTCATCTTCATTTAGAATATTTTTCGAGTATTTTGTTAAGCTACTAAGCAATTTTATATTATCAAATTCTTGCAAAGCACCTTTGCCCATGAAAGACCTTTTTATATCCCCATTTATAACAAGCATAGGAAGTTTATTTCTTTGCGCGTCTGCAATTCCATTGATGGCATTGTTTACACCTACACCACCTGCCAACATACATACCCCTAATTTATTTGATAAATCAGAATATTTTGTAGCGCAGTAAGTAGCCCCTGCTTCATTCTTTGTTATTATAAATTCTATATCACTGTCATTTAAAGCATCAAGTATACCCGCAAATGTTGCAGATGGTATTCCAAATACGTAATTCACTTCATTAAGTGAAAGTGTCTTTATTATAGCGTCAGCTATTCTCATATGTTATATCCTCCGTAAATTTCAATTATTTTTTATGAATTATGCTATGTTAGATAAAATTGAGCTTTATTTCTCTGTTATATTCATTATATACAATTAAGCTCATATTTCCAATCTATGCTATCATATGAATATTTTATACATTTTTATACTAATTGTAGCACAATTTTCAAGTTTTATGCATTATATTTTTTGAAAATACTTAGGTTTATCACTGATTACGTTATTATTAATGAAAGCAAGAAGGATAAGGAATATATTCACAAAACATGAATGAAATGAAATAACTTTTTTTTAAAAAATACTTGAAATGTAATTTCAGTTATGCTAATATAATCTCATAAGATGAAACCGTACACAAAAGAAAAATGATCAGCATTAAAGGAGGAAATATGGATATATTAAACTTAAAAAAACTAACAACAGAAAGTAGAAATGAAAATACCATGGACATAGATAAAATTTCAACCTTAGAAATGGTGAAAATAATAAATAATGAAGATAAAAAGGTAGCAGAAGCCGTGGAAAAGGAACTTCCTAAAATAGTAGAAGCCATAGATTGTATAACTTTAAGAATGTATAAAGGTGGGAGATTAATTTATATAGGTGCAGGAACTTCCGGAAGACTTGGAATTTTAGATGCATCAGAATGTCCACCTACATATGGAATTTCTGAAGAACTAGTACAAGGGATTATAGCAGGTGGTAAACAAGCTATGTTTAGTGCAAAGGAAGGCGCTGAGGATTCTAAGGAACTCGCAGTAAAAGATTTGAAAAATAAAAATATAACAGCGAATGATACAATAGTAGGACTTGCAGCATCAGGTAGAACTCCATATGTTATAGGAGGACTAGAGTATGCAAATGAAATAGGAGCATTAACCATTTCAGTTACTTGTAATGCTAATTCACAAGTTTCAAAAACATCGAAAATATCAATAGAACCAGTAGTTGGAGCAGAAGTTGTGACAGGATCAACAAGATTAAAATCAGGAACAGCTCAGAAACTAGTACTAAATATGTTATCAACAGGGGTTATGATAAAGCTAGGTAAAGTATATGGCAACCTTATGGTAGATGTAAAATCAACAAATGAAAAACTAGTTGAGAGAGCTAAGTTAATAATTTGTGAAGCAACGGGAGTAGCTATTGAAGAAGCATCCGAAGTATTAAATAAAACAGATTTTGATGTTAAGCTTTCAATATTCATGATATTATCAAAGCTTAATAAAGAGGAAGCAAAAATCATATTAGATGAAAATAAAGGATATATAGCAAAAGCACTAAATAATATCTAAAATAGGGAGGAAATATTATGGTAAATAAAGATATTGCTAAAAACTTAGTGGAGCTAGTTGGAGGGAAAAGTAATATAAAATCTGTTACAAACTGTATGACGCGATGCAGATTAGAACTTAACGATCTTTCAAAAGCTAAAATAGATAAAATAAAAAAATCTGAAGGAGCCCTTGGAGTGGTTGAGTCAGAGGGACAGTTACAAGTTATTTATGGCCCAGGAAAGGTAAATAAGGTAACTGAAGAAGTAACAAAAATACTTGGGGGAAATCCAGTTATAGGTGAAGATGCAGTAGCAGAAACTAAAAATAAATTAAAAGAAAAGAATAACACTAAGTTTAAAAACATACTTAAAAAACTAGGGAATATATTTATTCCCTTAATACCACTATTCGTAGCTTCTGGGCTTGTACTTGCAGTTAATAATATAGCAGGAGTATATTTGGGTGATGTATATAAAACCACAACAGCAGCTCAAATAATAGGGCTTATAGGTAATGGCGTATTCTCTATATTATCAATTTTAGTTGGTGTAAATGCAGCTAAAGAATTCGGTTCACAAATGCCAATGATGGGTGGAGTATTAGGTGGTATTCTATCATCAGCAGCACTTGCAAAGATAACTCTTTTTGGAACAGCATTAACTCCAGGACGTGGGGGGATTATTTCAGTAATATTAGTAGTAAGTTTAGCTTGTTACATTGAAAAGGTTTGCAGGAAGTTTGTACCAGATGTGTTGGATTTATTCGTTACACCACTCGTCACACTTACACTTTCGGTTTTAGTAGCAATATTTATACTTCAACCAATTGGGGGATTTGTTTCAGATAGTATAGGAATAGTTGTAGCTCAAACTATTGCATCCGATAATATGATAATATCAGTTATATCAGGATCAGTATCAGGAGGGTTATTCTTACCACTCGTTATGACAGGAATGCACCAAGCATTAACTCCAATACATGCAGATTTAATAGCTAATGTTGGATTTACAGTATTACTTCCTATATTAGCTACAGCTGGAATGGCGCAGGTAGGAGCTACTATAGCAGTACTTAGAAAAACAAAAAATGAAAGATTAAGGAAAGTAGCTAAAAATGGATTAATACCAGGATTTTTAGGAATAGGAGAGCCATTAATATATGGAGTAACATTACCACTTGGAAAGCCATTTGTTGGAGCTTGTTTTGGAGCAGCACTAGGTGGAGCAGTTATGGCAATATTTAAGGTAGGAGCAGTTGCATTAGGTGTATCAGGATTACCACTCGCATTATTAATTGCAAATGGAAAAATGCCAGTATTCTTATTAGGTGTATTGGTATCATATATAGGTGGATATTTCTTTACTAACATGTTAGGTTTTGAAGATCCAGTAGAATAACAATCTATGATTTGAGGAGGGATTTTTATGAGTTATGGTTTTTCTATTTATTTTGGACTAGACAATACAAAGGAAGAAAATATAAAGTTATTAAATGAGGCCCATAAACTTGGATTTACTAGAATATTTACCTCATTTCATATACCAGAGGCAAATTATAGTATCTTAAAGACTGAGGCACAAGAATTTTTCAAATTGGCTAAAAAATATAATATGGATATAATAAGCGATATTTCTCCTAACACATTTAAGTTTTTAGACTTAAATGATATGGATTTGAAGGGACTATTTGATATAGGGGTTAAGACTATAAGAATAGATTTTGGATATACAGAAGAAGAAGTATCTAAAATGAGCAAAAACACTTATGGAATTAAAATACAACTAAATGCATCAACAATAACTAAAAAGTTTTTTGAAAACCTAGATAGATATTCCCCTAATTATAAAAATGTTGATGCATTACATAATTTTTATCCAAGAGTGGGTACAGGTATTTCAGAAGAATGTATGAAAGAAAAAAATTCTATTTTAAGTAAAAGAGGAATAGAATCTTCTGCTTTTGTACAATCAAATAATAGAAAAAGAGGCCCATTATATGATGGCCTACCAAGTTTAGAAGATCATAGAGGTATAGAAGTAAGAGAGGCTGCGAATCATTTGTTTGCATTAGGAAATAAATCTGTATTTATAGGTGATTCACTTCCAAGCAAAAAAGAACTAGAAGATCTATCTGGATTAAATCCAGATGCAGTAGAGCTTTTTATAGAATTAAAAGAATATGATACTGTGACCCTAGGATTACTTACTGAAACTTACACCCAAAGAGAAGATGAGGCTAGAGATGCTATAAGAGCTAGTGAAAGTAGATTAGTTCTTAATGGAAATAAAATAAAGGCCTTAAATACAGTGGATAAAAATTATGGAGATATTATTATAGATAACGAAAATTACATGAGGTATATGGGAGAATTACAAATATTAAAAACAAGTCAAAAGAGTGATTATAGGACAAATGTTGTAGCTTCTGTTTTACAAGATCATATTTATCTATTAAAATATATAAATGGTGGTAAAAAATTTTACTTTAATATAGTAAATAAATAGAGCTAACATCAAATGTAAATAGGGTGTGATATTATGAATGTATTACAATATATAAGGCAAAATTACGATAGTTTTACAGATAGTGAAAAATTAATAGCAAATTATTTATTAGAAACTAAGAAAAGTATTATATCAATGTCAGCTAAGGATATAGCCTATACTACTAAAACATCAGCTCCAACAGTGGTTAGGTTTGCTAAAAAAATAGGTTTTAATAGCTTAAATGAAATGAAGCTTAAGTTATCCATAAATTTAGATAAAATGGATCAAGATATAGGGTTTCAATACTTGGATAAAGATTTAGGAACAAAGAATATAATTCATGTAATAAAAAATTCAGTAGATTCTATCATGGAACAGACAGTTAGATTTTTAAAGGAAGACGAACTAGATAATGCAATAGAATTACTTATAAATGCTAAAAATATATATGTATTCAGTGTAGGAGTATCAGCTTTAGTAGGTCAAGATCTTTATTATAAGTTAAGCAGGATAAATAAGAGATGTATATCACATACAGATACACATTTGCAAATAACCTCATCTATACTAATGGAGCCAGGTGATGTAGCAATAGCAATATCCTACTCAGGGGAAACAAGAGAAGTTATTAAATGTGTAGAAAATGCAAAAAAGAGAAAGGTTCCAGTAATAGCAATAACAAAGGCTAGTGTAAATAATAAGATAGCTGATATCTCAGATGTAGTATTACGTGTGCCAGCAGTAGAAAAATCTTTAAGGGAAGGTGCAATTAGCTCGAGAATATCACAGCTAGCAATAATAGATATGTTATTTATAGGCATGGTTAGAAATAATATAAAAGAAGTAGAAGAAATCTTAATTGAAACAAGAGAAGCAGTTAAAGAATTGTATAAATAGGGGAAGTTAAGTATATTGGTGTGAAAAAACCAAGATGTTATATTGAATCAAAAAAGCCACAGTATATTTTTTACTGTGGCTTTTTTATTAGTTTGAATGTAGGTGGTCGGGTACCTCAACATCTATTATTGCACTGCGATTCAATCTTTCCTATCCATATTAAGCTTGTCACAACGCAGTAAGCTTATCTTCTTTAACGAAGATTACGAAGGCTCACCTTTCGTTTATACTTTCCATTTTTCACCTAAGGTATCGCTTCTACGTAACGCAATACCTTAGGTACTTAACCCTATGCGCCGAAAACCCATTCAAGAAAACGTTTATTAGTCACCAAATAAATGGAATAATTCTATAAGTATTATCTTTGTAATCCTTATAGGTTCCTTTAAAGGTTTTTTCTAATATTGTTTCTTCAATTGTAATTCGATATCCATAGATTACAACAATAATAATTAAAGTTCCTATAACCCCCTCAAAGCTTCTAAAAGATAATGTAATACCAATTAAGGATAATATACTTCCACTATAGGATGGATGTCTTAGGTATTTATATGGACCAGTTTGAATTATTTTTTGCGTTGAATTCACCTGTACAGATAGTGTAAAAAAATTACGTAGAGTCCATACAGAATAAGATCGGAACAAAACTCCAATGATAATAAAAAAAATACCTATCCAGAAAAACAACATTGGAAGTATAAAGTGGATTTGCTTTCTACAAACAAGATTTAAAAATATTATGGATACAAAACCAGTTACAAGTAAGAAGTAAGACCCTTTGTCTCCATTTCGTTTCTCTCCTGAATGTTTTCTACTGATCCAAGAAGTAAAACACCAAATAAATATTTCTGAAATCAGAAAAAAAATGAATACCACTTGAAAAGTTCTCTTAATAGTTATTAACTCGAAATATGTATTCCCAAACAAATACATATATATTACCTCCTTATTATTTTTCTTGTAATTTCTTATTTATATCTTTTGCATCATTTTTACTATCTTTATATAAGCTTAAACAAGCTATTGCATAGGCCACAGCAATTATTAAAATTATTTCTATTACTGAAGGTAAAGAAATAATTTTAATAACCTTCAGTGGTATTCCAATAGAAAAAACCACACTTATAATTATGAATAATTCAAAAGCTATATGTATAATTGGGGACTTAACATGAATATTTTCCATAAAATACAGAACTGATTGTATTAATAAAATCAAAAATAGCAAACTAGCCTCTGATTTTACACCAATGGTTACTTGATGGTTTATAAGATGTATAATAATTACTAAAATTATTGTTATAGTAAAGGCAACACAACCACTGCAGAAATATTGATTTATTTTTTTCATTGCTTCCTCCAATTCTATTATAAATTATATCCCTAAAATTCGTTTAATTTCCTGTACATAGCTACGATTAATAATTAGTTTTTCTCCATTTGATAAAGTTGCAAGCAACCGGCCATTAATTTGACCTTTTACTTTTTCTAATTTTGCAATATTCATAAGGCAAGACTTATTTATTCGAGCAAATTTTGCACCTGATAATTTTATTTCTAACTCATATAATTTCATATCACTTTGATATACGTCTTTTTCGCAATAAATATAGATTTTATTATCAACAGCTTCAAAATAATAGATATCATCGGAAAAAATCCGTGTATACTCATTTTCTATTTTGCCACTTATAGTTATTTGATCCTTAGATAGCTCAGCTGCTAAATGATCAACATAGATAGTTCTTTCTTTACATAGTATTTTCACCTCGATATCTTCCATTAAAGGATCTTCAATTATTATTATTCTCATAACTTCCCTCCTTTCAAAAAAAGCATATCATAGGTATTAGATGGTAACAATCGTCACACACTTATGCTGCTTATAGCACCTCGTAAGTTACATTTTTTAAAAATATTAAGCATAAAAAACACCTATAGTCTAAACACCTTTTTTCAAAGTGTCATGTCTATAGGTACCATTATAATTAGAACTCTTCTTTCTTTTCTTTTGTATAATTAATTAAAAAATATATAAAGATCAAATAAAACATAGCATTAAATGAATATTTATTTAAATAATTTTCTTTATAAAAAAAATGGAATAATATTATTAACACTATGAGGATACAATATGTAGCATTAAACACTTTTATCAGTTTTAGTTTTAAGTTCAAAAAAAATATATTAATACTTTTAATTTTTAATAAACTAAATATAATCATGGGTAATATTAAAACTATGATTAATGATATCACTATATGTCTTAATCCAATATATATACTTTTATTACTTAAAGATATCATACCTATGCCAATCAAGTATAAAAATGAAACCTCCATAACATTTTTTTGAATGTTGGTATATATTGATAATTTTTTATCATCAAATTTTTTTATAAATATAACATTTAAAAACAATACAGGCAAAAGCAAATAGCCTAATCCTTCTAATACAAAAATAAAAATCACCGCCAAATGAGTATTTGCTTATAAATATAACATAAATATTCTTATATGTAAATAAAGTACATTAATAGAGTTCTAAGATACCCTATGTGCAGTATCAACGATTTGCTTCTTTTTATTCTTAAAGATGGAACATAAATCACCAATGAAATTTTTACAATTACATAAAGTTAATTTTAAAATTATTCCATCCATAATAGTATTTCTTTTCTTTACCAGTCTTCTGTTCATTTAAAGTGAAATATTCTTTAAAGCTTATATTCTCATTGAACAGGAACCATTCGTGACTCATTATATTTGCTTGAATTGGTTTTAAGTCAACAGACATCTCTTGAAATAAAATCTCCAAACTATATTTATGCAAAATAAATTTAGCTTTGGAGATTATTGTTAATTTAAAGTATAATATTTATTTTATAACCACACTTTGGACATATATCATCACTAGTATTAACATGAAGCTGGTATCCCTCTCTTGCAATAAGCTTGTAACTGCACTTTGGGCAGTAAGTTGAGTTATCTGTGCCCGCTACATTGCCTAAATATACGTAGTTAAGATATTTTTTTGCTATTTGCTTATCTTTATACATTACCTCAACTTTTGTAGCAGATTTATCCATCTTATAGTTTGGAAAATATCTTGATAAATGAAGTGGAATATCTTTATTTAATGAGGCAATAAATCCTGCAATTCCCTCAATTTCTTCTGCAGAATCATTTTCTCCATTTACGAGTAGAGTAGTAGCCTCTACATGACACTGTTTTGATGCTATTTTAATAGTATCCATAACAGGTGTCACACTGCCTCCGCATATATCCTTATAATACTTGTTGTTTAACGCTTTTAAATCAATATTCATAGCATCCACATATGGAAGAAGTATCTTTAGAGGTTCTTCTTTAATATAGCCATTCGTAACCACCACTATATTTATATCTTTTACCGTTTCTTTTAATAGTTTTGATGAATTGTATACATATTCATACCAAATAGAAGGTTCATTATATGTAAATGCTATCCCAATATTACCTTCCAGACTTTTGCATATTTCCACTAATTTTTCTGGTGGTACATATTCGCTCTTTGCTCTCCCTTGGGATATAGAGTAATTTTGGCAAAACCCACAGCTAAAATTGCAACCAAAGCTTCCTACAGAAAGTATATTGCTTCCTGGCTTAAAATGATATAGTGGTTTTTTTTCTATGGGATCTTGAGCCATAGAAGTTATTTCTCCATAATTTATCGTATAAAGTTTTCCCTTGCTATTTACCCGTACATTACATATGCCATGAGCGCCTGATGGAATATGGCAATTATGAGGGCAAAGTTTGCATTTAACTACCTCTCCTTGTTTTTCATAAAACAAAGCTTCTTTTTCCATAATTACCACTCCTATTTATGCCTTATAACCTCAAACTTTTCTATAGAATATTTTTCATTTGGGGAAATTGATGCTTTATTTAATACTATACTTATTTGCTCCTCTATGGTATTAACACCAGCAAGATCTGGTAATAGTAGTCCACTCTTTCTACCACTTCTCACAATAACTCCATATTTTTTAGGATCTAATTGTTCTTTTATAGCTGCTATAGGCTCCGTTAAAACATCTACGGAAAACACAATATCCTCAAGTTCTCCCTCCGATACGTGACTAAACCTTGGGTCCCCTTCTCCTGCTTCAATGGCATTTCGCATTATTTCACTTGCTACACTTTCTGTTACAGGAAAAATTGTACCTATGCAGCCCCTTAACTGCCCAAATTTTTTAAGAGACACAAATACCCCTCTTTTATTATTTATCATTTCCTCTGTTACATAGTTTGGCTGATCCATGGAATTACCCTCTATTAGATAATGAGTAAGACTTTCTCTGGCAAGCCTAACATAAACATCTTCGTTATTTACTCTTTCCTCATATTTTTTTCTTTTTTCATTAGTAATTTCTGATAATATATCTCTATCACTGTTTTTAAGGTCAAATTTCATTACCGCATAGCCCACTCCGAAGGTGCCTTCATAGGAAAGGAGTTCTCCCTTTATTTCATTACCTTCCATTGCTCCAAGCATTATATAATAAGACCTTAAGCCACATTCTCCAGCATTTTCAACCATTTCTGTATTTATATTAAATACTCCTGATACATCACCCTTTGTTAATAGACTTATTATTTCGGCATCAAACACTTCTCCATAGGGATTATAATCATAAGGTCCTTCATCTTTAAGATGATGTGAAAGATCACCACTTCCAATAAATACAGCATTTTCATTGCTCTCCTCTATTGCCTCTTTAATGAGTTTACCAAATTTATATAACTGTATAGGACTAAGCCCCCCATAGGTAATATGAACAAGCTTAAAAGAATTATACCTATCAACAACAAAGTACAGTGGAACTATGCTGCCGTGATCTAATTCATATTCTCTATCGTATTTTTTAAGAAAACTTGTGCTTACTTCTACCGTTGGTATATTATTACTGCGTGCCTTAGCCATAATTTTCCCTGTCAAATCCATGTCTATTTCAAAATTCATAGAAACTTTTGACGCCCCAAATTGCTTTAAATTTCCTGAAATAGAACTTTCAAAAGAAAGAGCTATGGCATCTGAAAACATAGTTCCATGTGGTGTCACTACTATTATTACTTCTGGTTTTAACTCTGATATTTCGCCTCCAATGCGCACGCAAGCATCGTATGTGTTTTTTATCTTTTTTTCCTCTCCACGTCCCACTTCTGGAATTATTATAGGTGGATGTGGCATTGTATAAAAAGCTTTTATTTTTCCCGTTGTAATCACCTCTCCTATTCATTACTTTAAATATCATTTAAAAAAATATCAAGTCAGTATTCTAGCCTAATCTATTTTTATATGCATAAATATTTTACCCACTACTTAGTGTTCATATCCATAAAGGTTTTTTAGCATTAGCTTAGTTTGGCCACTTTATAATGAAATAATATGTTTTCAATTTCCTCCACAACAACAAAGTTTTCTATTCTTATACCATGCTTTCCGTTAAGAAAAGATTAATTACCATGTGTATTTCTACTATTGTTAATATTTTTCTATTGATTTTTATAATTATTGCTATATTAAATACATAATCTTTTTAGCCAATTTAATTTACATCCTTATGCTTTACAAGGTTTAAAGATGGTAGAGAATGTTGTAGGGGAACTTACGGAAACTGGACTCAGTAATGCCAAGCTATTAGGTATATTAAGAAATGGATACGAGAAAGTCTGTTAAATATAACATCTCATTATATGGAATGATTTTGTATCAAATATGGGGGCATTTATAGCAATGGAACCGAAACGGCAGTATGACTACCTTTATTTGTAAATATATGATTAGATTAATCTTGCTGAGGATTACCGTATTTTTTACAAGTAAAGTAATCTAGTGCGATAGATAAATAAATTAAAAATACAGGCCATAAGCAGTTGTGATAGTAATAATAAAACTCTTTTCTAAGATTTTCTTAACACTATTATTTACAACAAACGCCAGTACACTATCACCTCACCAAATGTTTCCTGGAATAACCATGCAAGTTTTTCTCTAAGAACCTCTTCCTTAGAGCTACCAACATTAGAACCCCTATCAAAATGTTCCTAAGAGGTGGACATCCAACCATACTGGGTCATGCAATTGGAGAATTTGGACTAATTTTTAAGACCACTCATAAACTATCATTTTTGGATGACAAAGATTATCGTAGGCGTATTTTAGCACAGCTAAACCGTGGAGAATCAGAAAATGGTCTTAAAAGAATCGTTGTATACGAAAAAAAGGCATTGGATGCTATCAGAAATGAACATTAGTTAACACATAAAGTATTATAATAACAACCTCTTTAGAGCAAGGAAGTTGTTATTATGGTAAAAATAAAAGTCAGATACGATTGGTAAGTACTAATAATTGATCTCTTAATTAGTTGGTTTGATTTTATATCCACTTTTTTGTCCACCCGTTTTACAAAGATTCAGAGGCGCCGTACCTATAGCCCCTTATTATCCATAGATTTTCAACAAAAATAAACTTAAAAATAAATAGATTCAATCTTTAATTTGTTCTTTGCAATATAACATAGGAAAAGCATGCTAATAACATTGATTACAGGTAATCCCATAGAAATAGTGTATAATATACGAATTTTTTTATTTGCTACTGCTACTGAAGTTACTCGAATAGTTCCATTTACAGATGTTATAAAGAATATAACTGCTAAAGTTAATATAGAAATTATACAAATTGCTAGAATAACATAAAGCTGTGCAGCTGCTGGAAAAAGCAATACACCCCATATGAAAAACCAAGAGAAGGTACCTAAAGCGTCTTTTCCATAATTTGGAGTGTTAATTATCAAATTAATTGCATATATTATGAATATTAATGTTGGTATTATATAAAGTATGTTACCAAAAATAGAATACTGTAAAAGTCTTACTCCTGAGCCAATTTTCTTAGCACTGTAATTTATATCTTTACTGACAAAGGTAGACCCTGGGAACATATTAACTATACCTAAAATCACCATTACAGTTAATAGTATCTCCAAAGAATATATACATCTTGGAATTGAAAGTGATAAATTTTCAATAGAATAGCCTTTATATGGTGAAACTAATGCAGTAGGAATGACTAACAAAATAATAGGAAATAATCCTAGCATAATATATATTATTTTAGGATTTATTATTTTTATTTTCCTTGTAATAAACATAATAGTTATTGCTATTGAAAGTAAGATAATTCCTCCAATTAAAACTAGAAAACCCATAATTAAAAAATCCTTCATATTTTACGCATACCTCCGAAAACAAAATTATTCTACAAGTAATTACTATAAATATACTGCATTCATACTTATTCTACATTTTTCTTACAATACCTCTAATTCTAAATGATATGCAAAAATATTAATATATTCGTTGTTCCAATTTTTCTACATATCTGTAAACATGAATAAAATTAATTTGTTTCCATATGACATTGTTGGGTAATGTGGACTTCATTATTAGTGAAGTATTTCTCATCTGTTACCTCCCTTTGGAATTACTGCTTTTCGCTTTATTCCTGTTGGTTTGAACCATGGTAGCTTTTGCTTTTTCTAACGTTCCTTTACCCTCTAAAGAATTGTCTCTCCCTTACGGTCGACCTACCACTCCCATGGACCCCCAAATCAGCAATGTTCGTATCATATATATTGAGTTATTATTTTACATTATTGACTTAAGTCAGTCATAAGTATAGAATAATAAATGACTGACTTAAGTCAATAATTGTCTGGGAGGTAATAACATGTCAAAAATTAATGAAATCGAAACAGAAAGTGTAAGAAAACTATTATTCAAGTTCTCTATTCCATCTATAATAGCTATGCTTGCTAATTCACTATACAATATTTGCGACAGAGTATTTGTAGGTATTGGCATTGGTGTTTTGGGAATTTCCGCTATAAGCATATCTTATACTGTAACCTTAGCAATAATGGGATTTTCAATGTTGGTTGGTTTAGGAGCGACTTCATTAGTATCAATAAAATTAGGTGAGCATAATATTGAAAAATGTGAAATTATAGTCGGAAATACATTTACATTATCTTTTATAGTTTCTATTGTTTTAATGATCCTAGGCTACAGTTTTCTGACACCTATGCTTTCCATATTTGGAGCAAGTGGTAAAGTTCTAGAGTATGCAAAAATATATACTGGAATTTTATTAATTGGCACCCCTTTCCAAATTTTAAGCTATTCCATGAATAATATTATAAAAGGGCAAGGAAAAGCTAGAAGAGCTATGATAAACTTTCTTATATCAATTATTCTAAATGCAATTTTTAATCCTTTATTCATATTTGTATTTCATTTGGGAATTGCAGGTTCTGCACTGGCAACTATACTCTCTACAGCCATAGGGACAATCTTTTCTACATCACCATACTTTTTAAGGAATGCTTCAATCAAAATTCATATTAAGAATTTAAAACTCAGAAAAGATATTATTATTTCCTCACTATCTATAGGTGTTTCCGGTTTTGTAATGCAGCTGTCCATGAGTCTTATTACTATTCTCTTTAACAAACAGTGCTTGCATTATGGTGGAAATACTACTGTAGCTGCTTATGGAATTATAAACAGTCTTATTATGCTTATTTACATGCCTATATATGGAATAAATCAAGGTGTGCAGCCTATAATAGGATACAATTATGGAGCTAGGAAATATGACAGGGTACTTGAGGCTCTTAAATTATCTGTTATAGCCGCCAGTATTATATCTTCAATTGGATTTATTATTTTTCAATTGTTTAGTAAAAACATTTTCGTTATATTTGGGAAAAATAGTTCGGCATTGATATCTATTGGAACTCCAGCTATGAAAATATTCTCTATAAGCACACCCATAATAGGCTTTATTATAATAGGGGTAAGCTATTTCCAATACATTGGGAAAGCAAAATATTCTATAGTTTTAAGTTTGCTACGTCAAATTGTAATAATAGTTCCACTTATTATTATTCTGCCTAAATTTATAGGTATAAATGGAATATGGTTTTCAACGCCTATTACAGATTTTATTATCACTGTAATTATGTTAATTTTAGTATGTCCTAAGATTAAGCGTTTAAATATTAAAATAATAGGTACATTATAATAAACTTTAGTTAATTGACTTATGTCAATCGATTTAATATAATAGCCTTAGTAGGAAGAAAGGGGACTTTTATTTGAGAATTTCAAAAGATCCAAAAGAAAGAAAAAATGAGCTTATGGATGCTGCAGAAGAACTTTTTTCAACTATAGGTTACAATGAAATTTCGGTAAGCGATATAGTAAAAAAAGTATCCGTATCACAGGGAACATTTTATTACTATTTTAAATCCAAGGAAGATATGTTTATTGCTATATTTGCAAGGAATTCTGAGGTGTTGATTAATAAGCTTCAGAAAGAAACAAAAGATGACAATATTAATGCGCTTCAAATGTTAATAAGAGTGGTTGAAATCTATGCTCAATCAAAAGAAAATAAAGAAGAGGATAAACTCGTTGAAGTACTTCATTATGATGAAAATACGAGTTTACATCATAAAGTTATTGTTCAGGGAATAACTAGTAAACTCCCTGTTTTTACTGATATTATAAAACGGGGAGTGGATGAAGGTATATTTCATACGGAATATCCAAGGGAAGTGGCAGAATTCATACTGACAGAATGTGGTTTTGTACTTGATCCTGGAGTCTTTGGATTTAATAAAGAACAAATCATAAAGAAATCAGAGGCTTTAACTGATATGGTAGAGAAAATTTTAGGCTTACCAAAGGGTAGTTTTGTAATAGCATTATAATTAACATAACATATAAATACTATAGATACATTTATATGTTAATTTATTTTTGGTTTTATAAAAGGCATACAAGATAATTTTTAAATTATCTTGTATGCCTTTTTAACATTAATAAGGTGTCAAAACAATCCTATGATAGAAGAAAACTTAAATTAGATAAAGATATGAACCATTTTGCAGCTGAAATTAAAAGATTGTATATATTATATTGTATGGATTTTTGGTTTTTTTATAACTACAATTTCTTTGTTGACACGAGTATAATATCAGCGTACTGTTAATATAGTACACTAATATTGTAGATAGGTTTTGAATATTATTATGAAAAATGTTAAAATTGGCGACAAGTTTTCTCCTATTAGAGAATTTTCCGTGAAATTAAAAATCAATAAGGAGTGGAATTACATGAAAAATAAAACAGAGAAAATTCAAATGAATATTGGAAAGAAAATTTTTAAAGGTTTTAGGAATATTACAATTTTCTTTATTACAGTGATCCTATTAATAAGTATATCAGGCTTAATATATGAAAGAATCGGGTTATATTCTGATAGCAAGAAATATAGTGTACCAGGAAAAATCGTTAAAGTTAATGGTCATAATATGCATGTTTATTCAGAAGGAAAAGGAAATTCAACGGTAGTTTTTGTATCAGGCTTCGGCACACCAAGTCCATATGCTGATTTTTATCCTTTATATAATGAGATATCAAAGTATACAAGAACTGTGGTTTATGAAAGACCGGGATATGGATACAGCGAAGTGTCTAATACAAGTAGAGATATTGATACAATTACAAAAGAAATGCATGAATTGCTTGAAAAATCAGGGGAAAAGGCTCCATATATACTTGTAGGACATTCGATGGGTTCATTGGAAATTATAAGATTTGCCCAAAGGTATAAAAATGAGGTTAAAGGAATTGTCATGATAGATGGTGGAAGTCCAGAATTTTATGCGAATGAAGAAATTAATCAAAATCCAATATCATCTATGAAACTAAAATCAGTTTTGAAAAATGAAGGAATAATCAGATTATTGTTTAATTACTCAAAAAAATTTTATAATTCAACATACTCATCTCGAAATCAACTATCACTTGTGCCATTAGATTTAAAAAATGTTGATACTGCAATGTATTTAAAAACTATGACAAACAAGAACAAAACAGCTGAATTAGTAAATTTAAAATCAAATGCACTGATTGTAAAGAAATTTGGGTATTTAGGTCAAATACCTTTAAGAATATTAACGTCTGGTGAAGAAGCAAAAGATCGTGAATGGAAAAATAGTCAAGAAGATTTTAAGTCTTGGTCAACGGATAGTAAGCAGAAAATTGTTAATAACAGTCCTCATTATATACATCAATATGAACCTAATGAAGTAAATAGTTATATAATAGAAGTTATAAATAAGTTAAATGCATTAAAGTAAACATGAGCGTTATAAAAATTAATTTTAAAGGATATTAAAAAATCCTTGTTTTATGTATGGGACCTCGCCAACAAAAGTCTGAACCACACCAGTAGCAATTTTATACTATCTACGTAAATGTGAATATACTATAGAAATTAAAATAATAAGGATAACTAACACTTTTTCCCTCAATACATATCTCCACCATAATATTTAAAATATGGTGAATTGATTACAATACAATTTGTAAATTAGAATATTATTAATTAATAATATTCTAATTTATGATTATAATCGCTTTGAAAATTCCTTATATTGAATCGTAAACTTTGATTGTGCATTACCTAAAAATACGATTGTTCCATTTTTAGACAATGTAACCTTTTTAATACCTGTAATTAGAGAATCATTCACTAAAACTCCATTGCTATCATAAACTACAAAGGCTGTATTCTTCGGTATATCTACAGTAATTTCCTTACCAGCTGATTCCTTATCTATTTTATACCAGCTAGCATATCCGTCTTTCTTAATTGTAAATTTGAATTTATTCTTTGTTGGAAAAGTTTCAATTGCATCTTCTGATACATAAGTAGCACCACCTGCCCTTAGGTATTCAACCTCATCCTTTTTATAAAATGTGTAGTCCAATAGGTCACGTGATAATACATCTGGACCATCTAATATAGCAACAGCTGAATTATTATCTATAATTTTATTTAAGCGAAAATATCCATCAGGCCCTTTCGTAAGGCAAGGCTAACTTGTACATCGGGACATTCCAACATATACATTAATGAAGAGTATTTTTCATTTATTAAGAAATATTTCTTCCCCTCTCTTTTGGCCCAAGCTTGTGAAACACTTTCTGTTAACTTATTTACTCAGTATACATAAAATTATTGGCTCCTATGCCGGACTCGAAAATAAATTTTTATCTTTTAAATTGCATTAAATGTTCCAATTGTTTATTATTTTCAATTTTAATACTAGATAATTAATCACAGTATATTTTTATTTGAATAACATAGAGTAGCAGTTAGAAAAACTGATACTGCTAGGAGGTAAAACTATGTATAGTTATTGGCACGCTGATATGAGCGAATATGATAAACAACAACGTGAAAAGTCCCTCATACACGATTGTAATGAATGTAAAAGACATGAATGCGATGAATGTAAAAGACACGATTGTAATGAATGTAAAAGACATGAATGCGATGAATGTAATAGACGCGAATGCAATGAATGTAAAAGACATGAATGCGATGAATGTAAAAGACACGATTGTAATGATTGTAAAAGACATGAATGCGATGAATGTAAAAGACGCGAATGCAATGAGTGTGATTAACCATCTTGAAAAATTTGACAAGTAATAAATGTATTCATAAATAAAACCTATTATATTTATGAATGATTGATATAGATATGAATAAGCTGCTTTACACAAGCAGCTTATTTTTCAAATAAGCCTTGCATTAAAATACAATTGAGTTATATTCGGGATAGCGCCAACATTTTCGACAAAACCCACGCTATGGTTTTAATGTCAGCTTTATGGAAAACTTATCTTGCTACTAATAAGCTCTGCTGTAATATTTAAAATGAGGACTTTAGCTTTATAAAATAAAGACCTTGAAGCCAGTGAACTTAAAACTTGTGAAATAGTTCATAAATATATTGATAGTCTATACTTTGAGTTTAACCTATATCGTAGATTCTTAGTTAGAAATGTACCATTTACTTTGAGATTTATACATATCCTTATATTCCCCATTTATGCTTATAAGTTCATCATGTGTTCCTAACTGAACAATTCTTCCTTTATCTAAGACAATTATCTTATCCGCTATTTTTGCAGATCCAAGCCTGTGTGTTACAATTATAGATGTTTTACCATCAGACATTTCCTTAAATTTTTTATAAAGCTTAGTTTCTTCAATAGGATCTATTGAAGCAGTAGGTTCATCAAGAATTATCATGTTATGTGATTTATAAAATCCTCTTGCTATTGCTATTCGCTGCCACTCTCCCCCTGATAAGTCTACACCATCAAACTCACGTGAAAGCATAGTTCCATAGCCTTCTGGAAATTTGTCAACAGATACTGAAAGCGCAGCTTTCTTTACGGCCGCATTAATGCGTGAGCTGCTTACATTTGAAGTAGTATCACTTATTGAGATATTTTCATCAAGAGTCATTTTATATTTCTGAAACTTTTGAAATACACCTGAAGTATTTTTAAATATACTTCCTTTAGAAACATATCGAGTATCATGTCCATTAAATTCAACTTTTCCTTTAGTAGGAAAATATATCCCTATAAGAAGTCTTACAAGGGTACTCTTTCCCGCACCATTTTCACCAACTATTGCAACAGTTTCACCAGGTTTTATATCAAAAGAAACATGTGATAGTGAATTTTTAGTACTTCCAGGGTAAACAAAAGAAACATCTTCTATATTTATTCCAGGAATCCCCTTTGTTTTTACATCTTCTCCTTTACATTCGTCCATGTCAAAAAATCTTATAAGATTTTTCACAGTACCAATCTTTGGAAGTACGCTGCCTATATTCCAACATATCATTTCTTCCATCATTCCTATAAGCATATCTAAAGATCCAAATACTGCACCAAAAGCACCTATTGATATTGATTTATCTAATGCACATTTTACAAGAATCAGAAGAATTATAATATAACCGCTTAAAGTTAAAAGCTTTAAGCTGAATTCTATAACTGCAGATTTTTTCTGAGTTTTGAAAGCTTCATTATTAATTATTGATAAAGCATTTTTATAAAGTTTTTTAAAGTATCCAAAACATCCTAAAATTCTAGTTTTTTAAAATATTCCCTATCCATAATACATTTTTCATAGTATTGGTATTCTCTCCTTAATGGAGCAACTTTATCTTCAAGATTTGCAAAAAGTTTAACTTTTAACACCTGTGCTAAAGTTACTGGAACAAATATAATAAATATTGATAGTACAAGTATAGGCTTTAATTTGTAAAGATATATACCCATAATCACAAAATACGGAATATACACTAAAAGCACACCAAGTAGTACGTCTATTGCAGACATTCCTCTGTTAGCACCCTCTTCGGCTTTATTTATATCATCAAGGAAAAGAGGATTCTCAAAATCAATAGGATTCATTTTTGAACTTTTTATATTGATTTTTTTTATTATTTTCCCAGATACTTTTTTAAATAAATCTTTGTATACTACATTTGAAGCTCCATTCAAAATTTGAACGGTTACAATACATCCAAATAATAAAAAAATCTGGATTAATAAATTTACAAATGTTATTTTACCTAAAATATAATTAGACACGGCATCAAAAAGGTTACTTATAGCTATAGTATTTAATGCTAAAAATATTCCTAATAAAATTTTTATCAAAGAATATATAGATATATATATAGGACAAGCTTTTAATGTAAAAGTTAGTAATCTTTTAAATATTTTAAAAAGAGAAACATCATCTTTTTTCTTTATCATAACCATCAATCCTTTTTATATTAACAATAGAGTATGTTAAAAAACTAATTAATTAGTTTTTTACATTCCAATTTAAAATGCAAAATTTAAGAATTACTTTTTTACTGCGTTATGGAAAAGCTTTATTTGATTTTACTCGCAAAACGCGGGGAATATACGTTAAGACAGTTATTACCAAAAATATATTTTGTTATAAATTTTAGTTATGCATACTTACACTACCGCTCTTAATTGTCCATCCATCAAATTACTCCAGAGCCACCCATTCTAGCGCTAGATGCAGTCATTGACATTGTAAGATTTGTTCCAGTAAAACTTCGGGTTATTCCTCATCTAGTAGTATCAAAACTTAAAGTAGAAGCGTAGCTGCTCGCAAATACTACAGTTGATATTACCAGAATTACTAAAAGTATAGCTGCGGAACAGATTTTTTCGTTTCTTATTGGTCATATTAATTCCCCCTTTTATATATATAAAGTAACTCCATACATAAAATAGATTCCATGTCGTTTACAAAAAAGCTTTAACTTCAAATTATATTTTGTTGCAAATTTCAGGAAGCATACATGCTGGCGTACAAAAAATAACACCGCTATCTAGCCGGTGTTATTTGTAAATATCTATTTTATATGAGAACCCTATTTATTTAATTTTAAAGTTTTTAAAGTAGTATTTCTTATCTTCCTCTGTAACTTCTCTTATTATTTTACAAGGATTACCTACAGCTATAGAATTAGATGCAATATCTTTAGTTACAACGCTACCAGAGCCAATCACTACATTATCACCAATAGTAATTCCTGGATTTACTATAACACCACCTCCTATCCAAACATTATCGCCTATATTAATTGGAAATGCATATTCAAGTGCTGCATTGCGTGGTTCAAAATGAATAGGATGACCTGCGGTAAAAAGGCTTACGTTTGGTGCAAACATAACATTATCACCAATTGTAACCTTAGCGCAATCTAAAATAGTACAATTGTAGTTACTATAAAAATTTTCTCCAATAGAAATATTATATCCATAGTCACATCGAAATGGTGATTCTATATGGAACCCACTCCCAACTACACCTAATAATTTCTTTACAATTTCCATTTGCTTCTCACCTTGGCTTGGGCGTAGGGTGTTATAGTCAAATATCATTTCTTTTGCATATTGGCGTTCAGATAATAGTTCTTCTCCGAATGCTTTATATGGTTTTCCACTTAACATTTTTTCTTTTTCTGTCATAGCCTCTACCCTCCATATTATATAACGCTTGAAAATCGCATTTTCTCTTATTATTTTACCATATTTACTGTAATTTAAATCCAAAATACCAATAAATATATTTTCAGATAATTTGAACTGAAAAGTTGTAAAACTAGTTTATTATGTTTATATATAGAACATTGAGAAATCTCGAGATAGGGAAATCATTAAATGTACTATAGCAAATAGAAAACTTCAGTTTACAAAAAAAGATATGGGCTTCATTTTAAACTATGAATCCCATATCTTTTTTTATATTATTATTTTATATGACTAACTTTAATATTCTATATTGCAATAATTAAACCTACAATTAATGCGCTTAATATACTTACACAGAAACCACCTATCATTCCTCTAAAAGCAAGTTTTGATAGTTGTCCTCTCTTATCTGGACAGAATACTGATATTCCTGATACACAGATTCCCATACTTGATATGTTTGCAAAACCTGTTAATGATACTGCAAGCATAAGTCCTGTTCTATAATCTAATGTGCTAATTACTTTACCAAGTTGTCCAAATGCTACAAACTCATTTAACGCCATCTTACTTCCAAGTAATTGCCCTGCAAGTAATACTTGGTCATTCGGAACACCCATTAAATAACCTATTGGTGCAAATGCATATCCGAGTATTCCTTCCAGTGATACTCCAAAGATTCCAAGAAATCCATTAAGCATTGCAACTAGTGCTACTATTGCTATAAGTACTGCACCAATTCCAAGAGCCATATTAAGCCCTGCAGATGCGCCTTCTGAAATAGCTGATATTAAGTTTTCATTATCACCCTTATTATCTATTTTTAAATTCTCTATTTCACTCGCCACTTCTGCCTCAGGAATTAATATTTTAGAGATAATTATACTTCCGAGTGGCACTAATGTACTACCAATTAAAAGATATTCCATAGGTATTCCAAGACCAACATATCCCATTATTACACTAACGGACATACTACCCATACCTGATACAAGCACTAGCATTATTTCACTTTCAGTCATTTTAGGTAGATACTTGCTTACAAGTAATGGTGAATCTGTTTGCCCTAAAAACATATTTGCTACTGCCACAAAACTTTCTACTTTGCTTGTTCCAATAACCTTTCCTATTGCTCCACCTATTATTTTAATTACAAGCCCTAAAACTCCTAGATAAAATAAAGCTGAAACCAATGCTGATACAAATATTATGTTACCTAATACTTGTATACCAAATACCATTCCTGTTGGTGCAGCTCCGTCTGCTAATGATCCAAATATAAAGTTTAACCCCGCACTACCATAGTTTAAAACGTTACTAACCCCATCTGATACATTTTGTATAACTACCCTTCCCAATGGAACTTTAACTAATAAGATTGCCACTACAAATTGTATAGCAAATGCCTTAATAATTAATTTCTTATTAATATTGACCTTATTATTTGATACTAGATATAAAACACCAAATAACATTACAATCCCTAATAAGTTTCTTATTATTATCATAAATTATTCCTCCACCTTTTCCTTATTCTTATACAATTTTACTAATTATTGATAATTTAACCCTTTAAGAACCTTCAAAAATAACAAGTCAATACGCTTGTCTATTTTTCAGCATGCCTTATTAGTTTATTTTATACAACTATTTTAAAATCTTATAACTATATTATACCAAAGGCTAGTAATTATTGGTGTCTTTATTTAAATAAATTGTCGAATTTAATAAAATAAATTAAGTTTCTAAAAAAATAGGATACTGCAGCTACTAGCCCTTATTTATTTTCTGGCAAACAAAAGCACTAAAAACTAATCAATAGAAAAGTTTTTAGTGCTTTTTTTAATTAAATCATATGCGGAGCTACTATTGCTACAACCTTAATTATTTAACCTTTTATCACCGTTAAAAGCATTTGGAATCTTACGCGAGCTTCAAGTCCATGAGGAACATTAGAAGGCATGATTATTGTTTCGCCTGCCTTAACATTGAAAATATCATTATCTATGGTAATTTCCGCTTCACCATCTAATACTTGAACCATAGCGTCTCCAGGAGTTACGTGGGTGCTGATACCTTCTCCTTTATCCAGTGAGAATAATGTAATACTCACAGATGGTGTCTGCGCAATCGTTCTACTTATAACCTGGGCCTCTTGATAAGATATTAAATTCTTTAAATCAATTACTTTTGAGAATTCTATATTTTTAATTAAGCTTTTCATACTGTTACCCCCTTAAATTCTTTAATTACAGTATATTACTATTAGTGATAAAAGTCCGTAACTTACGTTACCTTTTATAATAATTATCGGCAGTTGCAGTCTCCTTCAGAAAATTTCCCGGGGTATATTACCAAATTGCGGCACAACTTATTTTGCTAACTTTCTTCTACATGATCAATATAGTCAACATTTTTCAATTCGGATAAAGCATCTTCTACTGATATATCATCTATGATTCTGGCAGTAAGAATTAAACCTCTCTCTATACCTTCATCCCACTGAAAATCAGTCATAACGGCATCAATACCTAGATTTTCAGCCATGTCTTTTGCACTAATCGTATCAGCTTTATAATCTTCAAGCCCCTCTTCTGTTATTGTGACATCATAAATTGTACTTTTCATTGACATTTTATACACCGCCATATCATTAATATTTTTTAACCTACTATATATATATAATGTTCTACAGAAATCTTAAAATATACCTGTATTTTTGGTTTAAATATATGGTTGACGAGTCAACAAAATCGTTCTATAATAAGGTTGACTTATCAATTAAAACAAGAAGTTTTTTAATATACTTGAGTATAAGGGGGTTAAATTTTGAAAGAAGATATAATACATTTAATTAAGCTCAATAATAAAATTTTTAGAACCACCCAGGTTTATTTGGATAAGGTGTTAAAGAAATATGAATTAAGCAGTGGTTCTTACCCATATTTACTTGTATTAAATGAAAATGAAGGTATAAGCCAGAATAAAATAAGTAAAGAATTAGGTTTTGATAAAGCAATGTCAGCTAGGACTGTCACAAAACTTATAAACCTTGGATACTTAGATAGAAAAGAGGATGAGGCCGATTCTAGAGCATATAAATTATATTTAACACAGAAGGCTAAGATTATAATTCCAAATGTGCTCAATGAAATTCATAAGTTGGAAGGTCTAATAACAAATGATTTAAGTGAAAAGGAGAAAGTTATTACCCTAGATTCATTGAATAAGATTTTAAATAATATGAAAAATTTTAAATTATAAGGATAAAAGGAGAATATAAATGGAAGCAGCAAATAATAGCATTAATAAACATAGATGGGTAATTCTAATTATAATTGTAATGGTAGTTTTTATGTCTACCCTAGATAGTAGCATTGTAAATGTAGCTTTACCTATGATGGCTAAATCTTTAAATGTGACATCAGCAGGTATTCAACTGGTAGTAACCAGTTATTTAATTATAATTTCAGCAACTATATTAGTTTTTGGAAGATTGGGGGATATAGCTTCTAAAACAAAGATATTTAAGTTTGGTATAGCTTTATTTACACTTGGTTCTTTATTTTGTGGAGTAACAAGTTCACTGTTTGTTTTAGTCCTAGCTAGAGTAATACAAGCCGTAGGGGCCGCAGCCACTATGGCAAACAGCCAAGGGATTATCACTGCAGTATTTCCATCAAATGAAAGAGGGAAAGCACTAGGAATCTCAGGATCCTTCGTGGCACTTGGAGCTTTAGTTGGGCCTCCACTGGGAGGATTTATAGTACAAGCTACTAGTTGGGAATATATTTTTTTAATAAATGTCCCAATAGGTATAATAACTTTACTTTATAGTTTTAAGATACTTCCTAAAGAACACAAAAGAGCAAAAGGAAAATTAGATGTGCCAGGAGCGTTATTGTTTATGTTTGCTATAGTTCCTCTATTTGTAGCTTTAGGTAAAGGTCAAGAGGTTGGATTTACTCAGCCCATAATTTTATTAGGGTTTTTAATCGCAATTATTTCTTTTATTGTATTTGTTATGGTGGAAAAGAAATGTGAAGACCCTTTATTACAGCTAGAAATTTTCGAAAATAAATTGTTTTCACTTAGTATATTTTGTGGATTCATATTCTTTGTAGCCATCTTTTGCTCAAGTATTATTCAACCTTTTTATCTTCAGGATGTGATGAATTTTTCACCTTCATCTACTGGTTTATTACTTATGATCTATCCATTAGTTTTGTCTGTGGTGGCACCTCTTAGTGGACATTTCTCAGATAAAATAGGCTCAGAAATTTTAACTTTTATTGGGTTAGTAGTTTTAAGTTTAGGTTTAATATTAATGTCAACTCTAAATGAGAAATCTTCAACTATAAGCATGGTAATTTTTATAGGGGTTATGTCACTGGGTACTGGGTTATTCCAATCACCTAATACTTCTTTAATAATGTCAACAGTATCAAAGGATAAGCTAGGCATTGCAGGGAGTATAAATGGACTTGTAAGAAATTTGGGAATGGTATGCGGCATAGCTTTATCTACTACTCTTTTGTATAGCATGATGAGCTATAAAATTGGATATCATGTAACAGATTACGTAGTAGGAAGAAATGATGCATTTATTTACGGCATGAAAACTGTATATATAACTGCAGCGGTTATTTGTATGATTGGGGCAATTTTAACCTCTTTGAGATTATTTAATCGAAAAGATAAATTAGAAAACTAAAAAATACCTGATCTACACAATATTATATTCCCGTATCAATAGTATTATTGATTGCGTTATTTATTTTTAACTTAATAGTTTTTATACGTACCGCCAACATTCACGACAAAATCCACTTTAAGACATAAAATTGACATAATCATGATAAAATAACGGCGAAGTCAACTAAAGATACATATGAATTATGCATTAGGTATTCAATCTGAACATATTTTTCTATGGAATATACATCATTAATAGTATAATTAAGTAAATATTAGTCTTATATAGATTAAATTAAAAAGGAGATATAACTATGAGAAATACAGCCCTTTTAGTTGTAGACGTTCAAAATGCACTAGTCTTAGCCAAGCCTTTCGCAGTAGAAGAGGTCATTAGTAATATAAAAAAATTAATTAAAACATGTAGAGAAAAAAATGTAGAAGTAATTTATATTCAACATACTGATAAAATTGGGGGTGAATTAGAGCCTAATTCAGAAGGCTGGAAAATCTATGGAGAAATAAGTCCTGCTATAAATGAAACGGTAATAAGTAAAACTTTTAATTCTGCTTTTAAGGAGACAATTTTAAAAGATTATTTAGATAATAAAGGTATTAACAAATTAATTATGACAGGTATGCAAACAGAGTATTGCTTTGATACTACTTGTAAAGTTGCATTTGAGTATGGGTTTAAGTTAATTATACCTGAGAAAACAAATACAACATTTAATAATGGAAATATATTAGCTAAAGATCTATATGAACATTATAACTTTAATATATTTAATGGTAGATTCGGTATTGTAGAATGCCTAGATAATACAATAGAAAGATTAATAGGTTAACTAATAATAAAGCTATCCAATATAACGAAATTTATATTGGATGGCTTTTTTATTTTATTTATAGCTAATATTTGATATTATAGCCAATTAGCCTCTAACCCCAATATCGGAATTAGTGATGGACAAGAAGTTATACCTATTATGGTATTCTATTAGACTATTCCCAAGGTCCATGTACCTACATTTTAATAATATAATAAAAAATTCCACAAAATTTAAAAAAGTCTGTGGGTTTTTTCATAGTACATACGTCTAAACCTATGAGAACTAAATTAAAGGGGGATTTTTATGAGAAAAATAGGTACGATTACTTCTTCAATAGGGCTAATTTTTCTTGGTATCTGGATGATTATATATATGAATAATCCAGAACTTGGTAAGCAAATTTTTATATGGTGGCCTGGGATTTTCATTCTACTGGGAGTAGAGATATTAATACAGTCTAATAGAAAGCATGAGAGCTGTAGAAATCAATTTAATTACTTGACGATTTTAATTATATTTTTGTATTTAGGAATAAATGTATTCCTTAATTTATCCGGAAAATTTGGAAGCATAATAGATAAAGTTGGGTCTGGCATTGAATTTAACGACGAAAACTTTAAAATAGGTTCTTTAAATAACACAAAAAAAATAAGTGCATCTAAAACCTTATCTATTAATGGAAATAGACTTGTATTTAAAGCTCCCAATGCGGATATTAAGATTTGTAGATCACAAGACCAAAATATAAAAATCCAAGCAGATATCTATGTGAAAGAAAATAGTTCTGTTAACGATTATAAAATAGCTGAGGAAAAAACTATGGAGGGGTATGAGGTTAATATTAAAGAAAGTTATATTAAACATGTCAAGGCATATATATATGTACCTTATGGATACAATTTAAAAATCGATGCTGCTAATTGTCAGATAAAAACTATTGATTCAAATATAAAATCTAATATAGATATTGATGCAAGTAATGC
This sequence comes from Clostridium sp. CM036, assembly GCF_055081135.1. Lineage (NCBI taxonomy): Bacteria > Bacillati > Bacillota > Clostridia > Eubacteriales > Clostridiaceae > Clostridium > Clostridium sp. CM036. Next base: position 1,388,468 of record NZ_CM143652.1, read on the forward strand.
AAATATTTCCTTAGAGGGAGATATTGAAAAAAGTAATATAAATGTTTCTAATGCTAATATATATTTTAGAAATAAACTTTGTAAAGATATAAATATGAATGCAAGTAATGGTAAGATTACTGTATACACAGAGAGTAAGAACTTAAATGTAGACGCGAATATAAATAGTGGAGCATGTATAGTAAATGGAGAGAAAAGAGTAAATAAAGGAATATCAACAAAAATTGGGAATGGGGACGGTAAATTAAAAGTTGATATTGCTAATGGGGTAGTGAGTGTTAATAGTCAGGAGTGATTTTTTTGGAAGAACACCAAATAGTAGAGAGACTTAGAAACAAGGACAATGAGAGCTTTATTGAAATAGTAAATAAGTACAAAAGAAAGGTTATCTCTTTATGCTATGCATATACTCAAGATTACTTTGAAGCTGAAGATTTGTCGCAAGAAGTATTTATTGCCTTGTATAATAATATAGCAAAATTTAGAGAAGAATGTTCGTTATCCACATATATTTATAAAATATCAATATCAAAAGCTTTAGATTATAAGAGAAAGAGAAATCTAAAGGGATTTTTAACCGGACTTTTTACTAATAATATTCAACCGACGGAATGTGACATAGATGAGAAAAATCATGTCAGGAAATGCATATGTAGCCTTCCACGAGATTTAAAAGAAGCTGTAGTATTATACTATTATGTAGGGTTAAAGGAAAAGGAAATATCTAAGGTTTTAAATGTATCTCAAAAAACTGTAGAGGGAAGAGTTTATAGGGCAAAACAAAAACTGAGGATAGAAATTCAAAGGGGGGATATCGAAATATGCACGAAAAATGGGATGATTTAGATAGACTAATACTAAATTCCTTTGAAGAACATGAGCTAAGTAGCAATTATAATGAGAAGCTAATAAACAGAATTGAAAAGAATAAAAAAAGTTCAATAGATATTCCTGCTATGTCACTAATTGTTGCAGGGCTGACTATGATGCTGATAATTAGTACTAACTTACAATATAAAATAATTAAAACACAATGCAGATTAAAAACAGAAATTATGGTTGTGCAATATAAATATAATGAAAACATGAATGATTTAAAATATTTGATTGGAGATGGATATAATGCAAAAAAGAAATGATTTTTTAACCTTTATGGCAGCCTTAGTTCCTGGGCTTGGATATATGTACTTAGGACTTATGAAAAAAGGAATACAAGCAATGGTTATATTTTTCATGGTGGAACCCTTATTTAGATTTATTGGGTTAGGAGGATTAACAAGCGTAATTCAAATTCCACTTTGGTTCTATTTGCTCTTTGACACATTCAATATCGCTCATAAGCTTGATAGAGGCGAAAATGTATGTGACTCTGACTTTATATTTAGTAATTATCATAATTTCAATAAGAAAGAAAATCTAAATAATGATACTATAGAAAACATGAAAGACAAAAGTGGGCTAATAGTCGGCTGTGCATTGGTGATAATAGGTGTTCTTTCAATTATTAATAAATTATTTGGAAGTAATGCAATATATGATTTTATAAAACAGAGCATAGGAATATACTTTGTACCAGTACTTTTTATATTTATTGGGGTATATCTTCTAGTGAAGCCACATCAAAAGAAATAGTATAATTCCTTTATAACATTCCTATATGTCATCCCAAGCTATTTCCTATACAATAAAAAGTTATATTTTTATGAATGTACGATTTTATATTAAATCGTACATTCGTTTATGACGCAATTTAAGAAAACTCTGTCTTAACAGAGTATTTCATCTCCTTCAATAACAATCATAACAGAATATTGAGTTGAAAACATACCACCAGTTGTACTATATTGAATGTCCTTAATTTTCAATTTATTTAATTACACATTGTCCTGGACTTTTGAACCAGCATAAATGGCGACCTCTACAGTGTTTAATATCTTTTTCTGCTAAAAATACATTTACCGTTTCTGCCCCTAATATTTATTTATATAACTTTAGGTTCTCTCCTTGACTTTCAATCCACATATTTAAAAGATCTTTTAAATCATCAACCTTTTCTTTATCTGTAGATACCTCATTAGGTTTAAGTTTTTCTACAACTTTGAACTCAAAGGCATTCTCTCCGTAAGCAGCCCAATCCTCTTGTAATCTTTTAATTTTAATCCTACCTAAATTTAATTGAAACTTAATTGATTCAAAGGGCTTATATAAATTTGTACATATATTCACATTAGAATATCCATTAACCGTATTATATATTTGAATTATACCCATCTGTATTTCTTGCTGCTTATAGTTGTTTATAATTTCTTTTTTATTTATATTTCTCATGATATTTTCCTCACAATTCTTATAATATTTGCTGCCATCATTGGTTCTGCTCAAGTATCGATGGTCTACCAGGTACCGTCGTATTATTGCATCATCTTCATAAATAGTTTTAATGATTTTCTTTACTTCAGCTTCCGTATATTCTCTATCAGGTTCAAACAAATCAGCAAACCTTGGTAATAATGCTTTCCGCTTCTCTTCTTTAACAGGGAACACACGAAGCTTCGGATTTTTTATTTTTGGCATCTTTTCCTCAGCTAATTCCATAACCGCCAAAAATGCCCGTGCTTGTCTTGCCCTCTCTCTCAATGCAAATCTCATATTTCTTACTGTGGATTCTGCACATGCAAGCTTCATTGCTATTTCTTTGTCACTATATTTATTAGATACCATATCTAAAAACTCTTTTTGAATTTCAGTCAATCCTGTATATTTCTTGTCCAGCATCAGCAGCATTTCAATAGGAGTTCCATGATTTGCAGTATGAATATTTACACTTTCATCATTTTCGCCAATATATTTTCCACATATTAAACAAATAAATTCTGCTTTTTTACCATCCCATACATAACTTCTTTTAAAATCTTCAATAGTTGCACTGCGAATAAACTCATTCATATCTTTCTCCTGTCTATTAATTTCATAGACAGCATAACATTTTTTCTTTATTTTTGTCAACTATAAATTTGTAACAAATAAAATAAAAGGAGAACCCACATCATCAGAGGATTCTCCTTCTTTATTACTTCTCAAATATCTGTATATATTTCATCTAAAGTGAATTTCTACGTCTTTATTATTTTAATGGCTATCTCATTTATGATTATTGAAATACACTCTATATCTGCAATTTATTTAGATGATAATTTCATTATTTAAATTAAGCTATATCAATGCTTTCACAGAAAGCCTGTGTCATTTGTAATACGATTTATCCTATCTAATTCTAATCTTTCCAATATGCACTTAAGTCGTTAGATTAAATGGATAACAAAAGCAAGTGATAGTGGGAATGTAAATAGAACAATACCCTATATTTAAATCAGCTTCTCAGGAATAAATTTAGAAGAAATTCTCTTTATTAATATATAATCAATTATCAGGAGAACACCACCCGCTGTAAACATAATAAGGTTATTGAGCATAATTACACCTGTCATTTGACCTACCAATAGAATAATTACAGGAAGAACAAGAATGCCGCTTACCTGCTGTGCTTCCTGAAAGGTTTTTGACTTTGCTGATACCATTACAGTGAAGGTTAAGGATAACAAATTAATAGCAGGTGAAATCCAAAGTATTATAATGAGCCATTTTATATCTGGAAAAATAAGTCCTCCAAAATATATGAATCCACCTATATTGATTATTATGCCAAAAGCTATAAATGAAAGCAGGGTTATAATATAGGATGGTATAAAAACGCCTAAAATCTTTGCCCTTAGCAGTTGTTCCATGGATATTGGTGTATAAAGTAGTGTCTCCATTGTCTTATGTTCTTTTTCGCCTACTAAACTGCTGGCTCCAATAATCCCTGAACACATTATGGGAATTATAAGAAAGTATGATGGAAACATATAATTTATAGCAATTTTTATTACAAGTTGTGCAGGACTATATGCCTTATATTCAGAAGGTAGCTTTTTAAGAAGAGAGCCGAACCCTCTTAAGACATCTGAAGCATTCCCGATATAATTGACACCGATAATTAACGCCAAAGGTATAAGTACGGTGAGAACAATGGGTACAATAGCCATTGGCACAATTACCCGCTTTGAACTTGTTATCTCATTTAAATCTTTTTTAATTAATACTTTTTCATTTCTATTCATATTAATCCCCCCCCATTATTACAATGTTACACCGTCGGCTGTGCCTTTTATATACATAAAATACAGCTGCTCCAGGGACCATTTCTGTTGCAGCACCTCATAAATTTCTCCGCCGTTTGCTATTATATTATGTATAATAGCATTCACTTCGGCGTCCCCTGAAATAGATTTACTATATAGATTATGATCTTCATGAATAAGTCCAAATTTCTCTGAAATATTTTTTCCCCTGATTTTTAATTGAAGACTTGCATTTTTCTTTGACGCGAGTTCATCAAAAGTACCGAATCCAAGAATATTACCATCATTTATAAAGCCATACAATGTGCAAATATTTTCAGCGTATTTTAACTGATGAGTGCAAAGAAAGATTGTAACTTCATTTTCTTCTGCAAGTTCTTTTATAAGTTTTGAGACATTAAGTGCATTTTCTGGGTCCAAGCCAGAAGTAGGCTCATCAAGAAATAAAATTTGAGGATTGTGAATAATAGCTATAGCTAGAGAAACTCTCTTCCTCATCCCTGTACTTAAAGCTTTAACCTTCTTATTTCTTATATCTAGTAATTCCAGCCTTTTTAAAATGAAATCTATGCGTTCCTTCAGCAGCTTTTCTTCCATACCATGCATTCTTCCAAAGAATTTTAGATTTTCCTCAGCCGTAAGATTTTCATAGCAGGAAGAACTTTCGGTCATAACTCCACATAATCTATGGAGTTCAAGATTATGTTCATTCACAGGCTTTCCTAAAATTTCAGCATGACCTGAGGTTGATGAAAGAATTCCATTGAGAATTCTAACAGTAGTAGTTTTTCCCGAGCCGTTAGGACCAAGAAATCCAAATATTTCACCCTTGGGTATGCGCAGACTTATATTGTTTATTGCATTAGTCTTTCCATCATAAGATTTTTTAAGATTCGATATATTTATTGCATTCATTTTTTTAACCTCACAATTATTAAACGTACACTGGGACAAAAAGTTCAAAAAATTTACTGCAAGCATAAAATTTTCACTTGAGATAATTTTCCCAATAAAATCATTTACAATATCTAGCATTACATCTGAATTTATAATCCACTTCTCTCCTTTGGTTTTTCCCATCCGTGGTAAATAATATATATTCTTTTATATCCATCTCTATTATATGAATGTAATTGTGTATAAATATGGATAATATGTTATAATTTATATGGGATTAGGTTGAAGTTGTAACATTAGACCGTGTAACTTTTAAATAAAGAAAGGAGAAGATTTCTATGAGTCCTTTAGAAACAAAGAATTTATACAGAATTGAAATTACAGAAAGATGTTACTGCACACTGATTGGCGCGACAGGTAATGCAATGCCATCATTTGAATCAGTTGAGAAAAATGGCAATTATGGTTCAATCCCTATTGGAGTTAAAGGATGGGTGGTAGAAAAGTTTGGGATGAAATATTTTAGACCAGATGAAAACCAAGGGGGAATAGATTTGTTTACACCTGCAAATCAGCCAATCGTTCTAATTCCGTATTATAAAATAAGTGGCCATTATAAAAGGATATAGAAACCGAATAATTTTCTTATAAAACGTCACAACTAATAAAACCGAATAATATTTAAAAATACTGTAAAATTCAAATGAATTTTACAGTATTTTTACGTCGTCTTTTTATACTGTTGCGACGCAAATCATTTATTTAATTATACTATTATTACCGTTCGTGGTTGTTGGACAATAACATAATAATGTTAAATATCAGCCTTATTCTGTTATCTCTATTCGATTTCCATCATGGTCTAAAATGCAACTCTCATAGTAACCATCTCCAGTATAACGTGGCTCACTTACTACCATGTAACCTGATTTTCTTAATGTATCAGTAAGTCTATTAACCTTTTCGACACTCCCTACAGAAAAAGCAATATGAATTAAGCCAATATATTGACTAATAGCATCATTTAAATTGGAAGGAATTGTCGTCATCTGCATAATTTCAAGTCTAGCACCTGATTCAAATTTAATAAAATATGATTCGAAATGTTTTTTTATATTAGTATATTTATCACCAGCAATGCCATCAAAATAATCCACATAAAATTTCTTTAATTTTTCAATATCTTTAGTCCATATAGCTACATGTTCGATTTTCATATTAACACATCCTTAATCCTATATTTTAGACAAACCGCCCTTGCGGGGTTCCAGAATGTGTATTATTTAATGAATTATTATCAACATATTCTTCTTCCAACCATTTGTATATAGTAGTAATTATAGCATGAATATATTTATAATATACAAGGAAAAGGCAATTAATATATAAACCTACATAAAAACATTATGTCGTGAAAGATCCGTATTACGTAGCAACTGATAAAAGATGTTCTTTGTTTATTAAATAGTGTGATATTTAAAAAATATATTATAATTAACCAAAATATAAATCAGAATTGGTAAAACGAAAAAGGAGAATAGTTATGCTTGAATACAGATTTGATACGCAGTTGTTAATTGAATGATAAAATCTTTCAGAAGATAGAATAAACGAGTATATTACAAAAAGCATTAAACTCAGTATCAATTACTTTCCCATTTTGAAATAAAAAGTTACATCAGCTTTTAGTTGATGTAACCCGTATAATAGTTAAAAATCATTTTTTCTTAAATTCCTTATTATCTAAAATAATAACCCCTGACTTATCTTCCTTTGCTGCCTTCTTTGTGTGATTTACAAGTTTTATAACGTCCTGGTATGATTGTTTTGCTCCTTTTACAAGCAAGGGCACTCCTATAAAATCAATTTTTAGCCATCTAGAAAATAATCCACCAAAGGTCATTGGTAATGGAACAGTTGGTGACGTATTGGAAAATATAATTTTTTCATTTAATAGATTTTGTTTATGAAGCATAGATGCTAAATTATATAATCCAGGAATTAAAACCTTTGAACGTCCCCTACCTACAACATAGACTTTGTTACCATCCTCATCACTTCCATAATAAAAAAGTTCTCCACGATTTCCATATACTAACTTATTAAAGTTAGGTAATTCCAATATTTCATCCTTAGTCGGTTCTCGGGTTTCATCCAGCATTTTTAAGTGATAAGCGATTGCTAAAATAGATGAGTGGGTTCCTCCATAACAATTATATATGTATATCATTTAAATCACCTTATTTCTTATTTTTAGCTTTGTTTTAATAATTGTAGTATATGCATTAAACATTGATATTAACCATTGATATTAAACATTCTTTGAACACACTTTCTCTAATGCCTTAAATGTTTCTACAATTCTTTATACATAAAATAAATATAATATATTGCAACGAAAAAAAAGGTAGCTCTTACAGACTCTAAGAGTAATTGTCGGAATGGAAATAAAGTTTAATCTAGCCACACTAATATCTTAATAATTTCATTGATCTATGTGCACTTCCATCAGCATTAACAATATCATCATCTGTAAGACCTGCCTCAACTGCAATATTATAAGCTTTACCAAAATACCCTACATCCTCCGATTTGTGTGCATCACTTCCCAATGAAAATTTAACACCCATATTCTTTAACTTTTTTATTGTTTCAATATCCATATTCTTATGACTTCTGTTAATTTCCAAAGCAGTATTTCTTTCAACAGCAACCTTTCCAATTTCGATAATATCTGGATTAACATGCTCTAAAGGATGATTTAATATTGCAATTTCATATTTTTTAATGGCATTAATCGCAGCTTCTGTATAATTCCTCAATAAAAATGGATTTTGCACTGCTCCAGGATGATAACCCACACAAATTATATCCAGGTAATCAATTACTTCATCTTTAATATCTATATCACCTTTTTTAGTAACAATATTACATTCTACGCCAAGAAGAATCTTAAAGTCATTCTCCTTCAATAATGAACTCTTATTAATATCATCAATTGATTTGCGTAATTTTTCATATTGATTTAGTTTCATCCCGAAGGTAATATGTTTATAACCATGGTCTGTTATAGCAATTTCTTTTAATCCTCTTTTTATTCCAGCTTTAACATTTGATTCAATACTTCCTTTTGCATGTTCTCCCAAAATAATATTAAATAAGGGAATATGTCCCTTTGCAATATTAGTATGAGTATGATAGTCTGCAATAATCTTAAAACTCATTTTATCCCCTCCATGGTTTAATATCTTTTAATTAACCGCTTCATTATCAAATTGAAAAGCTTCTTGTATCCACATATGTAATTTCCCTATGGCATGTTTATCATCCAGTTTTAGTTTGCCCATATTACTGGATAATACTTACCTCAATTTTGTTAATTATGCGATAAAAGCTATCACCTTAAGTATATACTTAAATGATGATAGCTACGAAAATTGCTCAATTTCTGAAACGAGCTATTGAACGATGCCGCGTTAGCTACTATGGAGATTCAATCTTTCTCCTCTTTCTGAAATTAGCTTTAACATTAAGATTATTAACTTTAATTCTCACAATTGTATCTATATTCCTTCTTATTTTTGATTATCTTCTAAAAATAGACGTACTTTCCCCCTACCCTAAATTTTTGTTTCACGGCATTTTATTTTTTTGATCCCTAATATATAAAATCTTTTTATTTTATATATTGTTCGAAGTTAAAATAGGATAATTAACCATATATTTATGTTGCAACCGTAAAATATTGCGAAGTAATATTTATATTTGAGAAAAGAGGTGTTGTTTTGAAATTAGTATTTTTAATTGGAGATACTGCTGTCGGTAAAATGACAGTTGGACAGGAGCTGGCCAAAATTACGGATTTTCGGTTATTCCATAATCATATACTTATTGAACCTGTAATAGAGACATTTGGATATTTTTACGGAAAAGCAATAACACGAATGAGGGATGTTATTTTTGAGGAATTTGCGAATTCTGACTGTTACGGATTAATTTTCACATATATGTGGGCATTTGACCAGCAATCCGATTGGAATTATGTAGAACATGTCTGTGACATTTTTAAAAAACATAGTGCAGATATATATTATGTGGAACTTGTTGCACCTCAATCTATCAGACTACAAAGGAATGCTACTGAAAATCGTTTGAAGCACAAAGCAACAAAAAGAGATGTTGAAATGTCAACCCAAAGACTCATTAATGATGACAACAACTATCGTTGTGTCAGCAATGATGGCGAAATTCCATTTGAAAATTATATAAAAATCGATAATTCCACTCTTCCAGCAGAAATGGTTGCAAAGATGATAAAAGAACGATTTGACTTATAATATATTAGAATACAAATATTAGTTATACATCGCAACAGGAAGACATATTACGAATTAAAAAAAGTGGTGGAATAAAACCAACTGGATTGGTATGCTACCAGTTTTAATGGGAGTAATTTATTACCTATATATATGAGAAGTGCAGGTAAATAGCTATAGTACAAAGATTTATCTTATGTACTATACCTATTTATCATCACTCTTATGAAAAAGAAAAAAGGCATTGCTGCCGTTTGTGGCTGTTGGACAATAACCTTTTTTCCTGAACTTTCGTCCTACTGGCATTCGCTTTCTCCACATACTTTCACTTGTCATCTTCCTTTGTAACATTATAAAGACTAAAAAAGTATCCTTTTTTCTGTGTTAATTCATCAAAACTACCTATCTCCTCTATCCTTCCATTGTTGACTACTATTATCCCATCATACATTCTGAGTACTTCATCAACAAGTTTGTGTGTAACTACCATACACGTCAATTCATTAATACCTAAAATTGATTTTTCTATATTATAAGCTGTCTCATTATCAAGTGATGATGTTGCTTCGTCAAGTACAAGGATTGGAGTGTTTTTAATCAATGCCCTAGCAATAGCCACCCTCTGCTTTTCTCCACCTGATAGATTACAACCATTTTCACCAACATTACTATCGAGTCCACCAGAAAGTCTACCTACTAATTCTTCAAGTCCTGAAAGCTTTACCGCCCTTTTAATATCCCCCTCACCATATTCCTTAAATAACGCAATATTTTCTCCTATACTATTATCAAACATAAATACATTTTGATGTATTACCGTAATCAACTTATACAAATCACTAACTTTAATCTCTCTATTATCAACTCCATCAATTTTTATAGCTCCCTCAAAATTCTCATAATACCTTAAAAACAATTTGATTATAGTAGATTTACCGCTTCCACTTCCCCCAACAATTGCATATTTACTACCTTTTTTAATATTCAAAGATACACGATCTAGCGCCTTCCGTTCTTCACTGTAGCAGAAATTTACATTTTCAAAGGTTATTCCCCTTTCAAAACTTAACTTATCAATCCCACTATCGCGATTTTGATTTTCACCTACAAATTTCACTAGCTTCTCACCGATTAATTTAACTGCTTTAACCTTGTTTAATCTTGTTGACACTGCAACAAGCGGCCCAACTATATTATTCATCAATTGAACTGTAGCAATCATTGCACCCACTGTTAACTCACCCTTAATAACAAAATAAGTTCCCAGTCCCATTGCTGTAAAAAACATTAAAAATCCACCTATTTCAGATAAACCATCAACAAAAGCACTAAGCAGTAAATACTTATATTTTGAATTTTCAACCCTATAATTTGATATTTTATATTCATCTTGAATTTTGTCCTCAATATTAAAACTTTTTATCACTTCAAATCCTGAAAACATATCCTTAACCTTTGTTGTAAATATACCTAGGTTATCAGAATATATATTTTTGCTTTTTCCTAATTTTTTTCCAAACGCCATAGGAATTATAATAGTAACTGCCCCAACAACAAAAACACCAATTGTAATATAAACATTCATTTTTATTATAGCAAAAGTAGCAATTCCAAAGGATATAGCGTTATAAATAATCTGAAGAATGTTTATAAAATAATCCTGCTCAACAATATTAATATCATTTGTAATCAAAGAAATATATTTCGCACTATTTTCTTCATTAAAGCTTTTTAAATTTTGCCCAAGTATTTTACCAAATACATCATTTTTTAATGATACCAACGTTTTCTTAATATACAAAGCTTCCAAAAACTTTCTTGTATAACCTATAGCAAATGTTGCTACCACATAACATAGAGAAAATACCAAAGCTGTCTTTAATTCACTCACCGTACCCTTTGTTCCTATATCAACAATTGATTTTAATATAAAAGCAAGATACACATTTGCTACTGCTGTAAGTGCAATCATAAAAATATTTACAGAAAGTAGACCCTTAAATTTGAAAAAATACCTCTTCATTTTATTCCCCCCCAACTATTTATAATTTAAATGTTTTCTTCAAAAACTCAATAGACTCTCTTAAAGTATCCTTATTAACAACATAATAAGTCTTTTGCGCTCTTTTTTCAGATTTAACTAATTTTACACTTGCCAAATAATTCATATGATATGACACTGTGGCCATGGAAATCCCATATTTATTAGCTATTTCCTGACTATAGACTTCTCCATCCATAAGATAATTTAGTATATTAAACCTTGTTTTATCACACAAATTTTTGAATATGTTGATATTTTTTTCAAATTCATTTTCTCCAATTAATCGTTTTGTTGTTGCTTCAAAATCCCTCCCCAAGAACATATATAATTTTTTATCTGATTCATGAAAAGCACAACTTATTGAATTAAAAAAAATAGTATTAACGTATATTTCCTCATAATCATCAAATTTTAAAAATACATCCTTGAAGTTTCCAAGTATTTTCTCTAAAAATTTAATTCCGTCGTTATTTATATTTTCTTCAACATAATTATTAAATACTTGTATTGATTTTTCATATTTCTCCATGGTCTGTTCATATTGAGAGATATATCCCTCAATAAACTGCATAAATTCTCTTACCCATTTGTCACTATTATTAATAAGTTTTAGTAGCTTCCACTTCATGTTATCATCCACTTTTAAAGATTCTATTAAGTCTAATATTTTGATATCACTTTGCAGTATCTCATTAATCTTTTCCTTAGAAGCAGCATCCTCCTTAAATTCTCCCATAGATTTAATCGCTTCATATTTAATTTGCTGACCATTCAACTTTCTTATAAAATTTATAAGTTCCTCCTTATCAGAGCAGCCCCATATATCTGAGTTCTTACCTATTGGATAATTTAATGGTGACCCTTCTTTAAAATATACCTCTAAAAGCTCAATATTTTTATTAACTATCTTAGATAGTGCTTTTACGGCTCTTTCTACATCTTTGTTGACCTCTGCTTCAAACTTTGAATGCATTTCCCTGTGGCAATCATTCAATACCCAGGATATACTATCAAACAAATCAAGTAATACACCTCGCCTTTTATCAAAAATTATCTTCATTTTATCCCCTCATTCTTCATATTTGTATCTAAGCATTACTTAGAATGTCATCTAAATACATTTTAGACAATTCTCTATATAATGTCAATATAATTTCGATATATATTTGAATGTAATTTATATATCCATCTAATTCTAAATAGAGCCGAAATTAATGTAATCACACGGTTACTACATATTAATATTGACAAATAGGTTTTTGCAGTTTACTATTACGTTATGTGATATACCATGCAACATAATAAGTTATAGGAGATGAACAAAGAATAATGAGCTCAATTGAACGATTTTCAGAACCTACATTATTTATTTTAATTAGTTTAGCAGAGAGTAACAAACATGGTTATGCGATCATGGAAGATATCGAAATTTCATACAATATTAAAATTGGACCAGGTACATTATATGGTGCTATTAGTCGTATTGAAAAACTAAAGTTCATTGAGAGTGTTCCCTCAAAAGATAGGAGAAAACCTTATCAAATTACTCCTGAAGGCAGAGAATATTTACAAGGAAAATTGAGAGAAATGGAGAATGTTACAAACTTAGGTTTTAAGAGGTTAGGTATGATATGAAATGGGTTATTTATCTATATCCTAAAAAGTGGAGAGAACGTTATGAAGATGAGTTTTTATATATTTTAGAGAAAAGGAAGCTCTCTTTCAAAGAAATAATTGATGTATTTGTTAATGCAATGGATGCACGACTTTTAAATTTAGTGGAGGTGATTATAAGTATGGGTAATAATATAAGTGATATCATGCTTAAATCTGTTTTTAAGCGTTCATTAATAATTGGTTCAATAGTTTTATTAGGGGTGATCAGTGGATATTGGGTCGGCGAAAGAACTCCTTCTTTTTTTGAATTATCTCCTAAAATGATTCTCCTAATTGGAGTTGGCTTAGGGACTTTTGTAGGTTATGTAGCTGGAGTGGTAAGAGGAATCATGCGTGTCATAAAAATAACGCAAAAAGAAGATGTGTTCTTACCAACTGGCAAATTAAAGTTTGATAAAATAGAAAGGTGATGGCGAATTTGAAACAAATAAGGATATTTAATAATACCAATAAATTTTGTTTAGTAACAGAGGTAAATGATTTTATCAAAAATAATAAAGTGAAAATTAATGACATTCAATATAGTTCAAATGGGGGCAGTCTTATGTTTTCAACTCAATATTCTGTTATGATTATTATTGAAGAAGATGACTTATAAAGTTAAGACAGATTTTGAAAGTATTGCGTTTTTAATCTTGCTGAGGATTACCGTATTTTTTACAAGTAAAGTAATCTAGTGCGGTAGATAAATAAATTTAAAATACAGGCCATAAGCTATAAAGAGATCCCCCTGAAGTATATCTAAAAAATAACCATCATATCCAAGATATTGAGAATGCTTATATGTCATATAATTTATTATAATACCCAACATAAAGATTAATTTAGTATAATGTTTTCTACTTTTATTAATTTTATTAAGACAATATAATGTATATGTAAGAAGTAAAAAATGAATGATTGTTTTTGTATCGATATTCCCTTTAAGACTAACAAGTTCTACACCTTTAATTTTTAGTTGTTCAACAATATTAAGTAAATCCTTAGTGCTTCTTTCGAGTCTACTTATACTTTCTATATAAAGAGTATCACCATCCCTAACGTACTCCATCATTTTTTTATACCCTGCTCTTTCAGCATCTTTGCCACTAACTTTTTCAATAAAATATCTATTAATTTTAAATTCACACAGTGCTATTTCTTGTCTATCTGTATGCTGTTCAATTGATGAAACTCATATGTATGCAATATTTTACATATAAATAACCTCTTTCTAAGACAATATTTATTAAAATAATACAGGATATGTTTGAAAATATCAATTGTTTAATATGAACGTTCAAAAATGCAAAAGCTAAATATATTGAACGCTCTATATACTGTTTAAAAAGGTACACCTTTACGGAGAGCAATTCGTTTTAACATCAAACTATAGTTTCTATTTAAATTATGAAATGTATACAGATAGGCTGTATTGGTTTGTAAAAATAGTATTTAATGGTATTATATTTCTAGTGATTAAGTCGCAACTGTAGGAAATTGCGAATTATAGATTATTCATATATAACATAGTGAAAGGGGTATATAGGTATGAAAACACCCACATTAGAAACGGATAGATTAATATTACGGCCATTTTGTATGGAAGATGCACAGGAAGTATTTGAGTGTTGGGAAAGTGATCCTGAGGTAGCAAAATATATGTTTTGGACCAGTCATAATGATATAAACAAAACTGTTAACTGGGTGAAAAAAGAATTAAGCAAAATAGATTCTGATGATTGGTACAGATGGGCAATTTACTCAAAAATTTCGGGGTTTTAGGCGTAGAACCCCAAATTAAAATCATTCTTTATTCCCATAAATCTTCAGTTAATTTTTGGATTTCTTTACGTCTTTTTTCAGTTTCATTTATATCAATAGTAATCGTATTATTATTGATAATTAGTACATCGCCTTCTTTAGCTTGAGAAGGTAATGTAATCCTTTTAATATCTATCATAGTTCTATCTTCTTTTTCACATACTGCATAAAGCCCCTCAAATCTATCAATAATTATTTTCATAAATTATATCCTCCTCTTATTGTGGTGGATTACATTTACTGCATGGAGTTAATCCTTTTGATTTTGCATCACTTAAGCTTATTGAAATTTTACTTTTACTTAAGGAGGAACATCCATCTACATGATACTTACTTCCAGTTTTAGTAGTATACACAGTTGTATTTTGATTTTGACTTGTTGTAACTGTTGGATTAGGAGTTGATACTGCCTTGCTGGTTGATGTATTACTAGATGATGAACTACTTGTAGAAGTGGCCCCATTATAACTACCTGGTTACACATTAAAACTTACATTGGTACCGTTAGAAGTAGCAACCACCGTGCCGTCTTCATCAGTTCTATAAACTGGTATATTTTTAGCTTTTAATCTGTTCATAGTTGATTGTGTAGGATGTCCATAGCTATTTCCTTTGCCCACACTTACAACACCATATTTAGGATTTACCTTATCTAAAAAACTTTGTCCTGTAGAAGATTTACTTCCATGGTGACCTATTTTAAGTACTGTTGCCGATAAATCTAACCCTTTTGATAACATTTGACTTTCTGATTCAGCTTCTGCATCTCCGGTTAATAAAAAGGACGTATTTCCGAAAGTGACTTTTGCAACTATAGAGTAATCATTTGGATCTTCATATCCTGTTCCATTAGGTGCTAATATAGTAACAGTCGCATCACCTATTTTAAATGTACTGCCTACTGATGGAACTGTTAATTTCAGTCCTTTATTATTGACTGCACTTCCAAAACTTTTAAAAGTATTAGGGTGTTTTTGCCTATCCCGCCAAAAAGGTATATTAGTAGATTATATAGAAAAAAAGCAGCAATGCCTTTTAAAGTTGATGAACAATATAAGAATAATGAGACTTATCTGCAAACAAGATTTTGATCCTAATCTTACCAATGTCTTTTTCCTTATAACCAACCCTTTTCTCTGCAATATTCTTTATCTTGATGACCATCCGAATAGCTACTCATAAGATTTCTAAATATCCTAAACAATATTTTTGTTTTTAATGGGATATAAACTTTTTTATTTTTTTACTATATAATCAATATATCCCTGAGTTATCATTTTGCCTTCATATATTCTTTCCAAGGTTCTATTCTCTTTCAATAGTATATTCATATCACTAAAATATTGGTCACCTTCATTTATATCAAAATATGAATGAAGGACTTTTTCACCATCTTCATCTTCAAGGAATTCATTTTCACCAGCTTTTTCACCCTTTTCAAATCCAAAGTTATTCAGTGAAAGAAAATTAATGAAGCATAAGCCATTAGGTTTAAGTACTCTTTTAATTTCATTGACTGCAAGGGCTATATCTTGTTTTTTCATATGAAAGATTGAATTATAGGAATATACAAAGGAAATTGAATTATCTTCGAAGGGTAGGTGTCTCATATCACCTTTGGCGATATTTAGTATCATTTCGTGAAGTAGTTCAAATTCTTTGGATTTTTGGACTTGGGTATCATCTAGTTCTATTCCATAGGTCTCATATCCAAATTCATGAAAAAGTCCTAGGGGTGGGCAGTTTCCTCCTGCTCCACAATCTAACACCGTTTTTTCTAAGGAAATATCCTGGCAATGTTTTAAGAATTTGTAAAGTTCAGTTTGTCTGTACACAATGTTCATGAAATTACCCCCTAATAATTAAATTTAATTCATATTTGTAATGATACAGTAATAATACATTAATTATAAGTCTTAATGTATCTTAAAGTCTGTGCTTTTGAAGAATGGTTAAATATATCCATAAGTAATTCTAATGAAGATCCATTTTGATATGCATGGTATCCAGCCAAAGTGAAAGTAACACAATTACTATTGTGTTACTTTCGCTAATCCAATCCATTTTACAAATTTGAGTTTATTTTATTATAAATTCAAAAATTGAAAACACTAAAGCAAGTATCGCAGCCAATAAATGACTTTTAGCAACCTCTTTATTTTTCTTCCAATACTGAATGGCTTGAATTAACATTGACACACCCAACAATGGAACAAATACACCTGTTTCAATTTTCCAAACACCTAAAATCTGCGTACATACAAATATTATTATGCTTATAGAACAAATATTGCTAAGTACAGACAGCACTTTTTCATCTGTTTGTTTTTTACTCCATTGTTTTTGACTCCAGCTACCTCTCACTTTTCCCATTGTACCTCCCATATGATTAATTATTATTTTATTATCTAAGACGCAATAATCTACGATTATGACATAGATGTTTAGCTAATTATACTATTTTTACCTAATTATATATATAAATTAAAATTGGTTTTGTTAATTATATGATAAATTAAATAGTATATTATTAGGAATTCAAAAACATAAAAGTCGTGAAAGATCACTTTCACGTCATTTAAGAGATTAACATCGTTGCAATCGCAATAAATATTATTACTAGTACATCCTTAATACACTAAACCCCACATCTAATGATATGGGGTTACTTGAGTTGTTCACTTTTACATGAGTTGATATTTTTAAACTATCACTTTAACTTATCAATGTTTCCTGATTGAATATATTTAATATTTGCTTGGATTTTTTCATATGTCCAATTCCACCACTTAATTTTAAGCAATTTAGAAATTATGTCATCATCATACCTTTTCTTTATAACTTTAGAGGGTACTCCTCCAACAATAGTATATGGCGGAACATCCTTGGTAACTACTGCCCTAGTTCCAATAATTGCACCATCTCCAATTTTCACACCTGCCATAATTATAGCGTCATAACCTATCCACACATCATTTCCAATTACAATATCCCCCTTATTATCCCAAGCATTTGTTATATGGCCGACGTCTAAGCCCCATTCCTCATAAAATATTGGAAATGTATAAGTAGATAGTGATTTCATTGTGTGATTTCCACTTGTCATGAGAAACTTCGCTTTACATGCAATTGAACAAAATTTCCCAATTATTAATTTATCATTGTTTACAGGATACTGATATAATACATTATTTTTTTCAAAATCCCTTGGATCATTATAATAATCATTATATATTGTATAATCTCCAACTTTTATATTATCTCTTGTAATTATATTTTTAAGATATATTGTTTGGTAATCGTTACTTCTTGGATATACTTTATTTGTATTTGGAATAGTCATGTTTACCTCTCTCCTTTGTATTATGCTAATGAATTATGCTAATTTTTTGACTATCCCATTATTACAATACATTTTTTCATAGAACCACTCCTAAAATAATCCTTATTTCTTTCGTTGTTTTATACAATTACGGATTAATTCACAAGTAAATAATACCATTATGTACGATATATTACTATTATTTAGCGGGAATTTTACAAAGAGTGCTAACTATAATCCAATAAAAAAATCTTAGACCATTCCCCCTTAAAGTGTAATTTAACAGTCAAGGAAAACACAACAAATGTCGTGAAAACAGACTTTCACGTCATTTGTACTTTATTCTTTATGTGGCTTTTTATGCAATTCAGTGTATGAGTTATACAAAATATCCCTTGTGGTAAACTCATATGCGGCTATTCATGATATAATATTTAAAACACATTTATAGAATGCTATGTTGTATTTGTATAATATGGGCAGCTAACTATTAGTGCTTTGTACACGGGATATAGTAAGGAAGTGAATATTTAGTGGGTTTGGGTAATTGTTGAATACCCTCTCACTAAAGATGAATTATGTTAAATGAAATGGATAGACAATATCTTAAAATGGGTGAGAAGATTTTGAAAAGAGGATATCATGACTAAAACCGTACTGGAGTTGCAACTTACAAACTACCTCATCAAATTATGCAATTTGATTTAGAAGAAGAATTCCAGATATTAAAAACTTCTATAACTTTACACCAGAAGATATTAAACTTATAGATTATAAACACCTTGGGAAAATAAATATGGGGAGTGTGGCGGTATAATGCTTACATGTATTGTTGCAATTGGAGAGGATTTTGCTATAGGTAAAAATAACAATTTACTTTGGCATTTTTCAAAAGACTTAAAAAGATTCAAGCAAATCACAGGTGGAAATACTATTATAATGGGAAGAAAGAATTTTGAGACACTTCCTGGTATCCTTCCTGGTAGACATCATATTGTTATTACACAAAATAAAGATTTTGTTATAAATGATGAAAGAGTTACTATTTTAAATTCTAAGGAAGAGCTATTTGCATTTATGGAAGACAGTAAAGAATACTTTGTTATAGGTGGCGGAAAGATTTACAAGTTATTATTGCCTTATTGTAATAAGATACATTTAACAAAAGTACATAAGAAATATAATGCTGATATTTTTTTCCCTAAACTAAACTATTTAGAGTGGAATAGTAGAGAAGAAGAAACTGGGTACATCAATGATGATAAAACAACATCATACACTTTTTTAACACTGGAACGTATTATTAAGGTGAAATAAAAATATATATGGAATATCATTTTTTAAAACTACCAATAACCCATACAACATAATTAAATTATATTGTATGGGTTATTGGTAAAGATAATGTTATTGATAGATTACTTAATAACTCTTAATATAATAAGGAAAAATACAAATATCGTGAAAGATAACTTTCACGTCATTTGTGTTATAAGTTCGTTTATTGATTTGCATTACTTTATATATTCAGTAATTAGATCAGTAAAAAGAATACCTTCTAAATGGTCTATTTCATGGCAAAAACATTTTGCTAAATCTCCTGTGCCAGTCACTATAATTTCCTCTCCATTCTCATTCAACGCTTGTACCGTTACCTTTGCAGGTCTTTTTAACTTCCCTAATCTATTTGGAATGCTTAAACATCCTTCTACAACTTCTTGAATACCTTCCGACTTAATTATCTTTGGATTAACTAATTTTATAAGTCCTTGACCCATATCTACTACAATTAATCTCTTTAGTATGCCTACCTGTGGAGACGCCAACCCTCCACCTTTTGAATTATACATAGTATCTGCCATATCATTTAGAATAAGCCGTATTTTATCGTCTATTACTTCAACTAATCTGCTTTTTTTTCTCAATATTTCATCATCAAAAAATCTAATTTGTCTTAATGCCATTTAAACTACCCCTCTACTTTGCTGTGCTCTAGATTTTCTTTCACTTTCTTCAAAAAGAAAAACATCCTCTATGGAACTGCGAAATGTTTTACAAATATCATAGGCTAACCATATAGACGGCTCAAATTTTGCTGTTTCAATAGAATTAATTGCTTGTCTTGATACACCCACAAGTTCTCCTAATTGTTGTTGCGTTAATCCAAAAGATTCACGAAATTGTTTTATTTTATTTTTCATTAGTACCACCTTTGTAAGGTTAACCTTACATTGCTAATATAGCATTATTTTACTATTATGTCAATTTAACACTATGTATAGAATTACATTAAATTATATATAAGAAAAGCAAAATAGGGTTCGTTAATATTGGGGTAAAAAGAATAGTTTATATTATGGTATCAAAAAAACACAATGTCGTGAAATAATTAATTTAACGACATTTGTTATGTACCTATATATAGCCTAGAGCTTCATTCATTCTTTTTCCATATGCACTAAGCAACTATTTCACTGCATAAAAGGTGTCTAATTGAGAATATGCACTCCATTTATGCACTTTTTAACAATTTATCCATGCTCTAAACTCTATACCATTTTAATAATATTTAGTACATAGTATAAGAAAGAGACGACATAACTGAATCTAAACTTATGTTATCTCTTATCTCAACTCTACAAATTGGAATTTTGTAGAATTCACATTTTGTTCATTGATTTACCATTCACATAAAAATGACAAAATCTGCTGTACACTGTCCTTTCTGGCGTTTGCACACTCTTTCGGATATTTTTGCTCAGCTTCAATAGCCCTTCTAATAAATAGTTTTTTTAATGGATTTACTATAGGTATATTTCCAAGTAGATGACTTGCCTTTTCGTAAACAATGCTTTTTACTCTATATGGATAATTTGATTTTAATAGCACGGTTTCCATTCTTGGAACGGCTTCATCAGCTGGCCAACAATCATCATTTTGCGCAGCAAGCATCAATATATCGGCTTTTATATTCTCAACCTTTATACGTGAGGAAGGTATTGGCGGATTTATGTCATAAATATAACGCATAGCTCGCCGCAGAGTGTACTTTTTATTTTTATGGGCTTGATGCAATAAAGTAAAAAGGCCCTTATCCAAAAGCGTACTGGAAGTAAAAGCAATGTCTTTTCCACCGTATGTATAGGTCGACTTATGTGTTCTTCTGAATTTCTTGTCTGCCCCCTCCATTACATGGTCAAACGGCGAAATTGCAATAACGCAACTAATTTCCGGAAAAAGCGATGCGCATAACAAAGCATATCCTGCACTAGTGGATGTTCCGATAATGGCTATTTTTTTAATTTTTTGTTCTTGGTACGAAAGCGACCACTTTATCGCTTTATGTACATATTCCACCGGAATGCCATGCATTTCTTTTGGGAGTCCGCTCCATTTATAAAAACCAAGGACAAGAACAGAGTATCCTTGTTCAACTAAAAATGAAGCCGATGCTTGCGCCCGTTTTGATCCGACCCCTGCACCACTCATGAAAATTATGGATTTTTCCAAATATTTATTGCCTTTATAAAATGTTCCGCAAAATCCGTCTTTATCTAAAGAAAACATCTGCACAATCAACACCTCCTTGATGTTCAGAAAATATAAATAATCTGCAGTTTAAATTCCAATTTGTATGCTTATTATATAAATAATCTTTACTTCGTCCTTGATTACAAATACGAATTAACTTATATGCTTAATTATACTATATATAACATATATTTCATACGAGAATTTTACAGTTCTAAGCGATAAAAAGCATACAACATAACGAATGTTATCTTGAATGGGTATTTCTCTAAGTGTCACATATGGACTTGGTGAAATATCTAAACGTACAGAGAAAAAGAAGTTGAAAGGTACTTGCACCTTTCAACTTAAATGAAATTTAACTAACTATGGCTGATTAATGGTGGGGATTTATCCAAATTATTGTAGTATGCACCCTTGTACTGTATAATTATGATATAAAACACACGAGGAGTGATTGCAATAGGTATATTTAGTAAGAAAAATAAAAACAGAAGTATAACTTTATCTTTAGTGGATGGAATAGACGGATATAGCAAAGAAACTTTGGTAAGTTTAACTATAGATAATGACAAACAATGTTTAACAATTAACGCAAGAGTATTTAAAAACCCACCTATACACCTAATGTTAGAACAAATAACAGGAGTACAACGTATTTCAAAAAGTAATATAATCCAAAAAAATAAAAGTACTGTCGGTAGAGCTGCAGTAGGTGGAGTATTATTAGGGCCGCTAGGCGCTATTGTAGGTGGTATGAGTGGAATAGGCGATAAACATACTACGGAAACTAAATATTACATGGTAATAAACTATAAATCTCAAAGTAGAGATGTAAAAGTGTTAAGTTTTAAGATGGTTGGTTTTAGTAATTGGCCCAGTTTTATAAAAGAGCTTAAAAGTAAGATAAATACTCAACACATGGAAGATACTACAGAAGTATACTTGTAAATATCATGACACTTAGGAAACTAGGCGTTATTTTTTTATACAAAATGAAGTGATCAAAATTGAAGAAGTAAGATGTCCTAAATGTAACCAACTGCTTTTAAAAGCTGATTACATTAAGGGGTTCTACGCCCAAAACCTGTTATTGTTTGGCGCAATAGGTTCTCAAAAATCTTCTTTAAAAATTCCACACATCTTTCATTTAAACGTTGATCTAATGCTTGATTAGAAATAACTATTCCTATTTTTGCACTAAGCTTTGTACATAAGGTAACAAGTGTATTATTCGCAACCTCTGCATCCATAAAACAGCATAAGCAAACGAATTCCCACGTATTAATTTTACCTTTTCTTCTATCATTTGTAAAATACCCCCATCAATGTGTTTTTATTATCATTCAAATAATAACATTTTTACAAATGGAGGTCTTTATTTTTATAGAATTTTCTTAGCTTGATGGCTATGGGGTACGGCGACGATTCGTGCAAAAAACAGCCACAAGACAGCATTTTGCCTTTTAAATGAACTGTAAAGCAAAAATGAAACTACTATTTTGTGGCTGTTATGACGTACTATAAGAAAATTGTTATTATTAAATTCTATTTAATAGCTTAGATAAATTCGAATTTATCAACTTCGTGGTATGCTCATTTTGTGCGTTGAGCTTGAATTATGCAATAACGCTGAGTGTCGCCTGCCACAGGAAGTAAATCATATGGATTTTCTGCCCATACAACTTCTGCTACAACTGTTGATATAATATTTTCAAAGCCTGCATTTTTTAAATCATTAACCAAATATTCTTCAACCAAGCCTCTTTCAAGGCTTTTGCTTTGGGCAAGCTCAAAGCTTTTACTGTCTTTTTCAATATAATTGCCTTGAATGACAATTTTGCCATTAGGTTTAAGTATTCGATATAATTCTTTTGCAACCTTATCATTCTCGGGAATATTTCCAAATGCGGCTAATGAGGCAATATAATCAAAGCTTTTATCCTTTATTGACATATATTTGCCGTCGCTTGCTATATAGAATACTCTATGATCATCTGTTTGCTTTAATTTTCTAGTCCACATTAATATGCGTTTATCTATATCAGTACAAACAATAGAGAAATTTTTATTATTTGCGTTGAGCATTTTTTGAAGCATGCAGCCCATTCCCTGTATTTGTCAAGTGAAAACTCCCCCATATTCTAACCCAAAACTCCTCCACCAAAAATTGTAAAAAAAAATAATATTCCCTCCAAATTAATTATATAGTGAAGGGAAATTTTATTATTGTTTTGCGAGCCATTCTTTAGTTTCCTTTAATCTGTAGGAGTTACCATTCATATTTACTATATATGCCTTATGCGTAAGTCTATCGATCATTGCAGCGGTCATAATAGGGTCTTTAAATATCTCATTCCACCTTTCAAAGGATAAATTTGTGGTTACTATAGTTGATTTTCTACCTGCTCTTAATGATAAGTGACTAAATAAAAGTTCTGAACCTTCTTTATCATAAGAAATATATCCCAATTCATCAGCAATAATTAAATCATATTTATCAAATTTATTTTCAAATGCTCTTAATACTTTCTGAGAACGACTTTCTTTTAATTGGGTGATAAGCGATGATACCGTAATAAAAAGAACTTTATAGCCAGCTAAACAAGCTTTTATTCCAAGGCCAATACTCATGTGGGTCTTGCCTGTCCCAGGATTTCCAGCTAAAATTACATTTTGTCCTGTACTAATAAATTCAAGTGAACTTAACGTCTTTAATTTCTTTTTAGCATCAACTGGTAAATCTTCAACTACAAGATCTTCGATATATTTTTTATAAGGAAACTTTGCTATTCTAATTCTATTTTGTTTACTACTTTCACTTCTTAAAACAGATTCTTTTTCCAATAATTTGTAAAGAAATTCTTCATAGCTTATGTCATTAATGCAAGCATCTTTCGCACCCACCTCAAAGTTGTTTTTTATACCTGCAAGTTTAAGATCTATTGCTAATTCTTCAATATCTTTATATAATTTCTTCTTATTTATCATATTATAGCCACCTCATTATTAAAATCTTCCGTTGATATTGGTATTAAAGATTTATACACATCTAGTAAACCGTTAGGTTTAAATTCAACAGTTGAATTTAGTTGGATAACATTATTTTCGATAAAATTAGTATAATCTCTATTACAAATAGACTTTATTTTTTCGGTTGTTATATCCGTAGGATTTATTTTATTTAATAAATTTATTGCATTTAGGACCTTAGAGATATTACTTTTACCTATAAATAAAAGTAATTCTATAAAATCTTTCTCTTTTTTGTTATAATAGGTATCATAGATGTTTTGAATCCTAGGGTCTGCTTGTAGCATTGCAGTGCTTGAAGCTAATGATCCTGGCTTTCTTTTAAAGGTATTAAGATAATGTTCAAGCTTAATAGACCATTCATAAAATCCTAACTTCCTTTCATGGGAAGCTATTTTTTTACCCTCACTAAAGCAAACAATGTCATTGGAATATACTTTTATGAATATTCTTTTTCCAACATATATATCAGGTACAGAATACCGACAGGTATTCACTGAGAATGTCGAATATTTATCCACTCTAGGTTCTTCTATCCTAGCAGTGTCAAGTTTTGCAATATAAGGCCCCATATGTTGTCTTTCCTCATTAAGAATTTCTTTTGCAGTCTTCATATTTTTTATTTTATGTGGTTGGCTATTCAATTTATCGCATGTTTCCATCAGATATTTATTAGCTTCTTCTAATGATTTAAAACTATCATTTTTACTAAAAGACTTACGTCGTACTACCTCTACACTTCGCTCGACATGACCTTTTTCATTTCCAGCTCGAGTATTGCAAAACCTAAAATCAAAGCCATAATACATGGACATTTTAAGCAATGCATCCGTAGGTTCTTTCTCAGTAGGTCCTACAAATTTTTTAACTGCAACTCTCATGTTATCATAAACGATTGTTCTATATACTTGTCCTATATGTTCAAAAAACAAAGCATGAGCTTCTTGAAAACACTCTGAATTTTGTTTAGCAAATAACTGTGCATATCTATAATTCCCTTTTGCAGATGTAAATACAGCCATTTGAAATGTTCTATCCACAGCATTAATAGTTAACTTTACTTCCCCCCAATCAAATTCACAAATATCCCCAAGCTCATATTCTGATTTTATAAATGCCTCGGCTCCATTCTCAAGTAATTTATTTATATAGTTACTCACAGTTGGATAACTTATATCGTAATCGTCTTCTTTTAACGCTTCATATATATCAATTTTCTTTTTTTGCTGCTTATGCCTCCCGGCATGCCGTTTTTGCTGGTTTTCTTCAATATACCCCTTTATCTTATTTATAATTTCATCGGTTAATTTTTTCTTTTTTCTATTTATGCAATTGTATTTAGGTTTCTCAACAATACTGTCCTGAAGTTCTCTTATATCATCAATTCCTCCATTAAAATTCAAAATTTCTTGTCTTGCCACTTCGTATTCTTTAACATATTTACTAATGGTTTTTCTATCAATTCCGGTCTCTCTAGCTATGGACCTTTGAGACTTTCCGTTTAGATGTGCCGATATTATGATGTGTTGTTTTTCACTCAATTTAATCATCTCCATTTCCCCCTCTTATGATGCCTCTCATAAGAAAGTTTACTGTAAGGTGGGGGATATTTCAATTAGAATTGTGGGGTAGTTTTAGATTAACATATACATTCCCGTAGAAAGATCACAAACTATGCCTGAAAAGCCTTCAATCAAGCTGTCCATGTGCTCACTCAGCATTTTTTCTGCCTCAAGTGTTTCTTTGTTTTTATGTACATTGTAATCTTTAATACAGGCATTATCATTATCTTTCTGTTTTGTGGCTTCAATATCGTTTTCAATCATATCATCCGTTATCTCCCACAATATCTCCTGATTACTTGACAATTTTGGAGAAACAACATCAAAAACTCCGTGCTCATAAGAGAATTTATTTCCGCACTTCTTACATTCCAATTTTTCAGACAAGTCACATTTGCATACGGGACACATAAGTAAATCTTGGATTTTTTCATTGAATTTTTACCCCCTGTTATATAAGTAATCTGTTTATAAGTGTACTTGTTATTCCTAATTCACAAACTTTTAGACTTCCCCCCAAAGTAATAGATAGTGGTTATTTTGCCCACCCCCCCGAAAAGGGGGAATAGGCAAATCACTAATTCGATATTCTCTGAAATGTAGCCATTCCCAAACTAGTTTCCTATATTTATATTTCAAAACATGTACTATCCATTTGACATATGTCAGAAATAAATAAGATGTACCTATGACACACAAAAACACCCATCATTAAAAAATTAATTCAGAACATTATTTTTGCTAACATTTTATTTCAAATAACGTTTTGAACTCAAGACGTTCCTAAGCCCTAGCGCGACGCGATTGGCGAAGGAATGTGCATTGGCTATCTTCTACTTGAGTGCGTTGTTAGGCGTTCGTACTTCATTTCAATTCTTTTTCTAATATTTTGTCAAAGTGGCTGTCCATGCAGACACTTATATCTGTTGTAATAAACTTACCATTAAAGAATAAACTAAAAATAGTTGCAGGACTTGGTGCTAATTGTGACTGTTCCATTGTTTCAAGTTTAATAATCTTGTAGGGCAAATTCCTTTTAGTAGCGGTTTCAATCAAAGAAGTCTTTGCGTGAAATTCTGCAAATGGGCACCTATTTGAAAAATATACAACTATTCCTTTTTTGTCAAAACATTCACCACTGAGTACAGATTTTTTAAACTTAGGTGTTTCAGCATCGGGGTCAATTTTCATCACTAAAAGGCTGAAACCGGATAATATTCTCTGACAATCTACGAATCCTTGTTTCAAAAGCCATTTTGTATCACTCATAAAATGGAATTTCTTTGTCCCAACAACAGTAACTAATCCACTTTTTCCTTGACTTCTTGCATCTTCAATAGCGGTTTTCAACAATTCTTTTCCATAACCCTGACCTTTATATTGTCCGGAAACCCAAAAACAGTTGACCATTAGATAATTTGGAGCATCTATAGGAACCCAGCTCATTTCAGCAGGTCCATATTCAATAAAAACTTTTGCTCTTGCATCAATTCTTCGGAAAACATAACCATTATCAAATTCTTTTTTTAGCCAATCTTTTTTTAGTTCATAACTTTCTTTACATTTCTTATCCGATATAGCGCAGCAAATGTGTTCTTCTGCAATGTTATCGCTATTTAGTTTGGTTAATTTTTTCATCTTTTTCACCCTTTCCTTTAATTAGTATGACGCCTAACGTATCGTGTTGCCGACACTCTCCTTTACGAGTACGACATATAATATATATTTAATCATATCACAACAACCATAAATTGAGTATATTTACAATTTTTTTAAAATGAGTAATAGCCTCAAAGTGAAAGTAACTCAATACACACTTAATCAAGTAAACCCATATCATCAGATATGGGTTTACTTGTGACGACATATATTAATGCTACTAACTATTATTTATTTTTATTTTTATTTTGACATTCGTATTCAGACAACATTTTTACTGTATAGTTTTTATGGTAGCCTTTTGCCTATATGGCTTTTTTTTAATGCATAGCTTTTCTCAAAAGGCCTTATACATTTAATATATAATTAATAAAAATGAACTTTATTTCACTTTTAATTGACTTCTATATATCTTAATTATATAATTTAATTATCGTTTAAAAAATGAACTTTGTTTCATTTTTATTAAAATATATAAGCTTAAATATATTAATTAGGAGGATATTTTATATGAAGGATAGCAAAAAAAAATTACTGGCTCTAATTGGTCTAGTTATGTCTGGGTTTATAGGCTCATTAGATTCTACAGTTGTAAATGTATCTCTACCAGCAATACAACAAAGCTTTGATGTAGAATTTCAGGGCGTAATGTGGATAAGTACAATATTCTTATTATTTAATGCAAGCTCTCTTGTTACTTTAGCAAAATTAGGAGATATGTTTGGTAGGAAAACGTTATTTCTAATATCTTTATCTGTATTCACTATATCATCTGTCTTATGTGGTATTTCACCATCTTTATTAATACTTATCATTGCTAGAGCTGTTCAAGGTATAGCTTCTGCAGGATTAATGACTATAGCTATACCGATAGCTCTAGGTATGTTTCCAAAAGAAAAAAGTGGAATGATAGCTGGAGCATGGGGATCATCAATGGCACTTGCAATGGCTATTGGTCCGTCTCTTGGAGGTTTTATAACAGAAAAGATTAATTGGAGGTATATTTTTTATATTAATATACCTTTAGCAATAATTTCTTATATATTGGTTACAATGTTTGTATCTAAAGATGAAATATTGTTAAACAATAAGAAAATAGATCTGGGTGGAATATTATTTCTTTCAATATCCTTATTCTGTCTGATTTATGGGCTGTTAGAAGGGAATAATTATGGATTCGATTCTATAAAAATATTAACATTATTTGGTGTTACAATAATATCAACAATAATTTTATTAATTATTGAAAAAAGAAATAAGAATGCTCTATTTGATCTCTCCCTTTTCAAAATAAGAAGTTTTACAGTAGCATCAGTTACTTTGGCTTTTGTTGGTGTTGTTTATGCTGTATGTGGAAGCTTAATAAATTTTTATTTAAAAGGTATATTGAATTATACTACTTCACAATCTGGAAATATAATAGCCTTTATGTCCATAGGTTTTTTAGTCTCATCTATTATAGCTGGAATTTTATCTACTAAATTAAAATTTTCAACTCTATCTTTTATAGCTGTAATAATATGTATGGCATCATTATACTTAATATCAACAATCAACCCCAATGTTAGTATAAATACATTAAGATTATACTTATTCATAGGAGGATTAGGAAACGGTATAGTCGGTGGTCAATTAGTTGCATCTGCTTTAGCAGACATCCCTAAAGAAAAAAATGGTCAAGCTTCTGGAGTTAATAGAATGATCGCTAATATAGGGAATTTACTATGTATCTCAATATTATCAGCTATATTAATAAGCAATGAAAATTATTATTTCAACTCATCTAAAAATGAAATGATTAATTCAATAAAGGTTGAATCTAGATTAAACTCAAATGTAAAAAATAAAATTATTGCTCAATTAGAGAATATGGATAAGGGTAACTATAACAAATTACCAGAAAGAATAAATTTTGTGATAAAAAATACAAGTACGCCTAAAGAAGAAGCTTATATATTAAGTAATATAATAAGTAGAGATACAAAATATACACGAGAGAATACATCAAAAGCGTTTACTGATACCTTCAGAATTTCTATTTTAGGATTAGTTCCAGCCCTTATTTTAAGTCTATTTGTAAATCCTGAATGCTTATATAAAAAAAAAGAATAGTAAACTTCAAATGTTAAATGCCTCCTTCAAGTACGTATTTAACATGCTACAGTGAATCGGTAGGTTATTATGAATTGAATTTTTTTAAGAGAATATATATAATTCATGAAATAATGACCTTTATTTAATTATTAAATAAAATATTTTAGTTAACTTTTATATAAAACATGAAAAAAAGTTCATTTAATATTATAAAAATTATAATATAATTTTTATAATATTAAAGTTGTTTTATTGACTTTTTTCAAAAGAAATTTTACAATGATAATGTAAAAGTATGGAGGTAAATATTAGTGAAGAACATACGTAAAATTCAAGTACGAACTATAGAAAACAAGGAAAAGCTCGTTATATCAGCCGATGATCTATTTATGATTAAGGGTTTTTATAATACAACATCAAAAGAAATAGCAAAACATGCTGGAGTTTCAACAGGTGTATTTTATAATTATTTTGATAACAAAACGGATATATTTATAGAAATTTATAAAACCACTTGTTCATATTCATATAACTATCTAGAGAATTTAATAAGTAACTTATCTATAGAAAATGTAGATTACAAACCTTTGTTTATAAACTATATTCGTAATGGTATAAAAGCATCTTGTAAAAACAGACATCTATATGATGATTTAGAATCATTAAAAAAAGAGTCCTGTGAAGTATACAACATTTATAATTATAACAATGATAAAATGATTTTACTTCTTCAAGATTTTATTAAAAGTTTATATCATGGAGAGAAAAACATTAATTGGAATATAAAATGTCAAATAATATTAAATACTGTTCAAAGTAATGCAAATGCTATCGTTGCAATAAAAGATACTAAACAAAGAAATGAATACATAAACAACTTAATAGATATGTTATATAAATTTATATTTGATAATAGGGATTGAGTAACATACAACATAATAAGATGTTATCTTAAATGAAAGAAGAACTGAAATTTTGAACCTTATTTACTAATAATAAAAGTGCGTAATTATTTAATACTACCGCATTTAATATGAAATATATATAAGGTATTTATTAATTTGTAAAAAATTAACGTTTAATGTTATAACTTTTCTAGTGATTAAGTCACAATTGTGTTTTATTGCTAAGCACTTTTGACAGAGTTAACTGTTTTTTTTAACGTAAAAAGGAACAGATTCTGAAAACAGATCCCGTTCCTTTTTCATTCTTTATTTATTCTTTTTCCTGTATTTCTGAATATTTGTACAAATATTTAGACCAGGAACCCATAATTTTGTGAAGCGCCGGTATCAGAATTAGAGTTAGAATAATTCCCAACAAGGAGGCTAACATGATTGTATTCATGCCATAATGCAATATCTTCTCAGCGGTATATAAGGACCAGACACTAGGCAGTGGTAAAATAATTGATGTGATGACTCCTGGTACATAGTGCTTAAAACGGATGCATATAAACATATGGATAAAAACCAAATGTAAAGTTACCCCTGCCCGCTTTTGATGAGGTAAAGGGTGAAAAGATGCCTTTTCCTAAAGAAAATATTCAGTACGCTTTAACATCTAGCACTGGTGGGTTTATGCACATCCTTCTCAGGTGGCTGAACGACAGTACACAGAAATCGCCAGAAGAAATGGCAATAGTAGTGAAAGATCTTGTTTCAATCTGCAATTATTCGAATCCCATAAAAAAAGCGAATCAGTCATGAATTTAGCTTCAATGAGGAATGACCCATGACAATAAATATTTGAAAAAAGTGTGTTTCCAATGTAAGAAAAGCCTACTTATTTAACAGCCGGAGCGCCTGTTTTTCTGTTCAAAGGAGGTATGCTCTGTAGCACTCGCTGTTGTGGTAACCGACACCCTGATGACCTTTATACTCAGGATGTTGTGGTGTTACAAATATATACCACTTATCTATATACAGAAAAAAATTGCATAAAATACCTAAAAGGTTTTTTAGATAATTTGCCTATTCCACCTTAGGGCTGGTCCACCTTGAACAAGTTGTGATGAACCTACAACTTGCACAAGGTGGCTGGGTATTTCAAATATACGTGCGTAGTATTGTTTACATCTGATACGCATATAATTTAGCTATGGCAGCACTTCCCATAATAAATTTTGCTGCAAATAGGGGTACAGGTAGTAACGGAACCAAAAACTACTATAAGTGTGCAAAAAAAATGGAATTTTAAATTTAAATAGCTGTTTATCATCAATCTTAAGAAAAGAAAAAAAGGCATCGCTGCCTTTTGGTTTGTTGAGCAATATATGAATGTTGCGTCATTTATGGAAATTAACTAATTTTGTAACGCAATACGCCATTCCTGTTGTGCCACCACAACCAACTATAATCAATATTGGTTCAAATTCTGCATATTTCATACTAAATGCAAAGGCTAAAAAGCCAATTATTGCACCAAAAAAATATATATAATAAGACTTATATTTCATAGTACCCCCTTTAAAATTGTTTCGTCATCGCTTTAAGTTGCGACTTAATCACTAGAAATATAATACCATTAAATACTATTTTTACAAACCAATACAGCCTATCTTTATACATTTCATAATTTAGTTTGATGTTAAAACGAATTACTCTCCGTAAAGGTGTACTTTTTTAAACGGTATATAGAGCGTTCACTATATCTAATTTTTGTGTTTTTGAACGTTCATATTAAATAATTAGTATTCTCAAACACCTACTGTGTACAGATTAGGTTTAGTTATCGCCATATATTTACAGACCTATAGCTGATTTCTGTTCCGTTACTACCTAAACCCCTAATACAGAAAAAATGGTTTTAGAATTACCATTAGGTAATGAAGTATTCAAGTTGTCTTATATTAGGGGGTAGTATCCGCTAAGCGTAAATTTACCACGTTAAGATACATATTACCAAAATAACGATAAATACAGGGAGAATATTAAATATACTCGTGTTATTTTAATATTTTTCTCAAAGGTTTTACATTAGCTAATATATATTTTTTATTACTTTTTTAGTTAGCATTATCAATACTATAATTCTACTTTAACTAACTTGTTTTGAGCAAAAAAATAAGAGCTTTATCATTTCGTGATTAAACCCTATGTGTATCAATGTTTTACAGTGATGTTATATATTTTTTCGAGTTAGAACTTTTTAGTATTAATTCTAAGTCGGAATATTTTGATAAAAGACTCTTTTGGTAATAACTGTCTCAACGTATATTTTCCGCGTTTTGCGAGCACTACCCCCATATGCAGTAGCAAATCTATTACAGAAAACAAAGTCCATATTAAGTTGCAAAATCATTGCAAATATAGAGGTAACTCAAAACTTTTAATATGTTCAAATTTTTTCATAATAACACCTGACGGAGATATTTCAAATGTAATGTTATCAATACCAATAGTATTATGCGCACCCACAAATGGTTTAACTTGAAGCTTTAATAAAAATCCAAATGTCCTATAACCATCAGGTCTAATAGCCTCTAAAACTTTTATATCAAAAAGGTCATATTGCACTGGCTTTTTATAGTATGATTCCAAGCCATCTTGTATATTTTCAAATAGCAATGTAGTAAAAATATCCTGATATAATTCTTCCGTAGAGTTTTTTTGTGGGATACTAGAAACTGAGGCATGGGAATTAATTGAAAAAGATAAAGACAACAATAATGTCATTACTAAAAATAATATATTCTTTTTAATATATATCACCTCTTTTATTTATTAATTATATTATTATCTTATAATTAATAATTTATGAGAATTATGGTATGATCAAATGTATATTTTATGAATGTATTTATAATTCAGCTATCAAGACAATCAACATATCATGATATGTTGATTGTCGGTATCCTTTATGGAAATATTGAGGATGGAGAGACTAAAGACATAGATATTGAGGATAGGTATCATTCAATTTACCTGAAAATTGATTGGCGCAGAAGTAATGAATTATAAATCAATCTTAGTATGAGACTAAGATGCCGCACTCAAAGGCTGGTCCACATCAAATTTTCTCATTCATTCTTCATACGAAAACCTGATGTGGCATGGGTCTGTGTAGTACCGGAACACAGGTCCTAAATTTTACCATCTAAGTTTCATTTAAAGATCCTCGTTTATCATGTTTGCGGATGCTCCACAGACTATGGCTGATGAAGGGAGATGGCGGGGAACGGCGGCTGGGGCAGTAAACAGGCCCGGCCCGAAGTTACAAGATACTTTGCTGTCGGCTGGCTAAATCAAGCCGTTATGTTTCCATAACGGCTTGATGTGCTGTTTTGAAATACAGTAATAACAAAGCACGGCAACGTCCTCCTTTTACGCCGCCGTGTCCCGAAAAAGGGGCACAGTTTATCAATCCCTCCGGTATACAGAAAACGGCGATTTTGATTTTCAAAACCACCGTTTTCTGTATATCTTTTTATGGCATAACGAACCCCCGCCGAATAACGTTTTTTTCTTTTTCCGCTTGCGCGGCGGGTTTTTTGCCGTATTTTATTGTGGTACAACTTCGGGGCGATTGCGAATCACTTGAACTAAATGTTTTTTTGATTTTCTATCAAGTCAATATCGGTTTTGAATTAATTCATGTCATCCCGAAGCGCGTCAATAATATTTTCTTTTTTTATCTTGCTAACAGAATACAGCATTGTAATGAACACTACAAAGAGCACGCTGAACACGCTGATTGCCATATTGCCCCACGGGAACATAAAACCGATGTCCTCCCCGCTGCTGACCATCCCTTTGTAAATCAGCCAAGAGGAGATTGCCGCTATGGGAAGCCCGAAGAGCAACGCCTTCATGCCATAAAAGGCACACTCGAAATTCATCATCTTTTGGAAATCGCGGTCAGACATCCCCACAGATCGGAGCATGGCAAGCTCTCGCCGACGCAGCTTGATATTAGTGGAAATAGTGTTGAACACATTAGCAACCGCAATCAGCGAAATCATAATGATAAAAGTATAAGCGAACACGTTGACAATTAATATATAATTGCGGCTCTGATCAAACATTTCATAATAATTGTACAGTTTATAATTGGATTTAATTCCCATACCCTTAATCATCGCTTCCATTTTAGCCATCGACTTTGTGGGATTCTTTAATCTAAAGGTCAATCCCTTAATAACCGCATGGGTATCGGAGGTTTCAAACTTCTCTTTGAGCGAATAGGGGACCATCACGCTAAAAATGCACGGATTCTTCGACCCGGAGTTTCCTAGGATCGGGAGTGTATCAGGCAGCACGGTATTGACAAACGTAATGCTTACGTTTCGCCCCTGTTTTATCTTCGGCTTGCCATTTGTTTCGGGAGCGATGGTAAAATTCATGGAAGAACTCTTGAATATATCAATCAGCTCGCTCTGCCCGGCTTTCGCGTTGTCTACTTTTTGGGCAACGGCGATCATTTTCGCGTTTTTCCCGGTATATTCCTTTACGGGCAAACCCAAGCCTTTGATAATATTCAGATAGGCGCTATCACCAAGAAACTGGATGTCCATTGGCAGATTAACCGTTTTGTCCGGCAAATTATAACCCGCGTATTTCCGGTAGCGGTCTGAAAAATTGCTTGCTTTAACCGCGCATGAATACTTCATAAGCGCTTGATACGAGCTTTCGTAAACACCGTCGGCGGTTTTCAATTTGTCGTAAAGCGACAACATTTCGCTATCGTCCATGTCCTGTGTGGCCAAACCGATGTCAAAGGTAGTAACCTCTACTGTCCGCTCCGACACCTGTTTTATATCCGTTACAAAAGCACTGGTCGATATAAACAGCACTACGCTTAAAACAAGTGATAGCACAATGCTGCGATAGCGTTTCTTGTTTCTTTTAAAATTCTTTAGCGCAAGGGTTCCCTCCAAACCGTAAATACGCTGCGCCAGTTTTGACGTTTTCACGGCTTTGGATTCAACTTTGACCTCGTTCGTCTGGCGAATACTCTCCATAACGGGAGTGCTTGCGGCCTTTCTGGCCGGGATATAGGCCGAAATCAGAATTGTAACTATGCTGACTGCCGCCGCGCCGACAATCGCGGGGACGGACACTGTCAAGGTGAAATGGACGTTGCTGTAGAGAACGTGCTCAAAATTCTTGGCGACACCGGAAATCACAAGCCCGATGCTGCCTATGCCAACGATAACGCCAATCGGTATGCCGACCGCACCTATACAAAGTCCCTCAACTAGCACCGAATTTCGCAGCTGCCTCGCTGTGGCTCCCACCGACGAGAGAATCCCGAACTGGTGTGTGCGTTCATTCATTGATATGTTGAACGAATTATAAATCAGAAAAATCGAGCCTACCATTATCAATGCAACCAAAATGCCGCCAATCGAGTACAGAAGCGTGTTGAAAAACTTATCCTCCGAAAGACCCATGAAGCGCAACACATTATCGTTAAATACATAGCTATGGCTTTGGGCTGTGCTGCTTGCGTAAGCGTGAACCCCATGCGGGTTTTTAAGCGTGACAAATAGGTTTAAGCTGTCCGCTTTGCCTTCTGCATCTGCTTTCGTTATCAAGGTATATCCCGGCGCGGAAGACTCATCAAAACCGGGTTTTTCGCAGATTCCGACAACCTTATAGGTTCTCTTGGCTTTTGGCATAAGAGTTTCTTTTCCAGAAATGTAAGGGTTTTGTTGACTGAGATTTTTGTTGACCTCCATGCGGCTTCCGACAGCAAGTGAAAGCGTGTCACCCACCGCAAATTGAACGCCGCCGCTTGCTTCGACGCTCAGCGGAACAAGAATCTCCCCACTGTTTTTCGGCAATCTACCTGAAACCAGGGTTATGGGCAAGGTATCAAAGGCTTTCTTGCTAAATCCGGCTATAAAAAGATACGGCCTTTTGGGGTTTTTCCCTCCGTCAAGTTTTGCGTAGCCGATATTTTCAAATGTTGCGGTGTTTGCAACTCCATTGTCGAGAGTTCGTTCCTGTGCGAAAGAGGAATCAACGTTCAAATACTCGACGTGCCAATCGCCGTATTCCTGGGCCGCGCCTTTTGCCAGATAGTTCAGTATGGAAACACCCAAGGTAGCGACTGCCGTAATCATGGCGGCGGACAGGATAACCCCGATAACCGTTACAATCGTTCGTGTTTGGCTTTTTTTCATGCCTTGCAGGGTAACTTTATTGAAAATATTCATGGTCTCACCCTCTCGTCTCGCACTACTTTGCCGTCTGATATGCCGATAATGCGGTCTGCTTGCAGGGCGATATTTTCGTCATGGGTGACGAGGAGCAGGGTCTGCCCATATTTTTTATTGCTTTCTTTCAGCAGTTTGATGATTTCATGTCCATTTCGGCTGTCCAAACTGCCCGTGGGTTCATCGGCAAGCATGACCGCCGGGGAGTTCATCAAAGAGCGTCCTATGGAAACGCGCTGTTGCTGACCGCCCGAAAGCTGATTGGGTAAATGCGTTTTGCGGTCTTTTAGCCCAAGCAGTTCCAACAAGTCATTCAGCCGTTCCTCGTTGACCTTGCGCTTGTCCATCAGTATAGGCAAAGTGATGTTTTCCACCACATTCAGAGTGGGAATGAGGTTGTGAAACTGGTAAATCAACCCTACCTGCCGCCTGCGGAAAATGGCGAGTTTTTCATTGTTTTGGGCATATACATCCTGCCCCTCCAAATACACCTTTCCGCTTGTCGGCACGTCCACGCCGCCGATGATGTGAAGCAATGTGGATTTACCGGAGCCGGAGGAGCCGATAATTGCGGTAAACTCCCCCTTTTCGATTGTAAGCGAAACATGGTCAAGCGCGGTAACTTGGTTTTCGCCCTTTCCGTAGACCTTGTATAAATTTTCAATTTTTAAAAACTCCATTATGTGAGTCTCCTTTCTCATGTCTTACCCATATAATAGCACCTTAAACTTACATCTCTGTGACTTTCAGGTGAGAGATTAGTCACTTTGGGAAACGAATGGCAAATATTGCGCCGCCCTGCGGGTGATTTTTTGCGGTAATCGTCCCTCCCTGCCGTGTTATAATCATCTTGCAGAGAGCCAATCCAATCCCGTATCCTGTAGCGTTTGGGTTTTTCCCACGATAAAACCTGTTAAACAGGCAGGGTAAATCTTCTTTTTCAAAGCCCGCGCCACTGTCGTGGATGGCAATCTCGGTAAACAGTGGGTTGTCCGTGCAGACAATCTCAATCTTCCCGTTCTCGCCTGCGCTCTCCATGCAATTTTTGAGGATGTTTTGAATTGCTTCCGAAAGCCAACCTGAATCACCCTGAATAATCATACCTTTCGGTGCATCTATTTGAAAATCAATATCGTGCAGTTCCATTGGGATTAGAAACGGGCGAATCGCGGCACATATCAAGTTGTTTACATCTATCTGCTCGCTTTGGAACACCACAATGCCCGCGTCCAAGCGGGATAACTTCAATAGGGAAGTAATCAGCCAATCCATCCGCACAAGCAATTCCTCTGTTTCCCGCACAAATGCTTTCCGCTCGGTTTCATCAGGGTTATTCGCTAACAATGACAGAATGAGGTTCACGGATGTGAGCGGGGTTCGGAGTTGGTGGGCTATGTCGGCCAGCGAACCTGCAAGATGTTCTTTTTCTTTTTTCAGCACGTCGTTTTGCTCCCGAATGCGCAACGTCATTTTTGTTATCTCGCTGTGCAGAATGGAAAGTTCGCCCTCGTCCGATTCACCAATATACAAATGGTCAGCATTATGAAGCACAAGATCGATTTGATCTGAAATCCGAGCAATGCTTTTGTATCGGGCTTTGGTAAACGCGAAAAACGCTGTGCCAAAGACGGCGGCAGAAGCAATGGCAAGGATTCCAGCCAACCTATTTATTGTAAATCCCAGCGTTACAGTGGTGGTAGCTATTAAGGAGAACAAGATTGCAAGCTGCCGAAACTCTCTATTCCGAAGCATACTCGCCCCCCAATCTATACCCCGTTCCGCGAACGGTCAGAACGATTTGCGGACTTGCGGGGTTGTTCTCTATCTTCTCCCGCAGGCGTTTGATGTACACGGTCAATGTATTGTCATTGACAAACTCGCCCGCCGCGTCCCACAATTCGTCAAGTAGCCTGCCCCTCGTGATAATGCTTTTGGGGTTTCTAATAAACACCAGCAACAAGCGGTATTCTAATGCTGAAAGGAAAACCTCGTTGCCGTTTTTCTTCACAACGCCGCTTGCCGTATCGACATAAAGCCCTCGGATTTCAAAAGCCGACCTAGAACGCCCGCTTTTTCGCAGGGCGGTTCCAATTCGCGCAATCAATTCACGCGGACGAAAAGGCTTGGTGATAT
This sequence comes from Clostridium sp. CM036, assembly GCF_055081135.1. NCBI lineage: Bacteria > Bacillati > Bacillota > Clostridia > Eubacteriales > Clostridiaceae > Clostridium > Clostridium sp. CM036. The sequence continues at coordinate 1,427,882 of NZ_CM143652.1, forward strand.
AGTCGTCCGCGCCCATATTCAGGCCGGTAACAACACTCGCCTCATCGTCGTAAGCCGTCAGAAAGATAACGGGAATATCTTGCGTTTCTTTGATTTCCGTGCAAACCATAAAGCCATTTCCGTCAGGTAAAGAAATATCAATCAACGCCAAGTCAAATTTATTCCCGGCAAGAGCGGCAAGGGCTTCACTCCGCGTAGGGGCGTGGGTGACTGTAAATTTCTCCGCGCGGAGCAAAAGCATAAGGTTTTTAGCGATTGCCTTATCGTCCTCAACCAAAAATATCCGTTTCATTTATTTTCACCATCCTTTACTTTACTGCTCCTATATCGTCCGTCAGCCGGTTTTTCAGTGTCAGCAGGAACAAGCCATGTATTTCCCATTTTTTTAGCTCCCTTAATCCGCCCGGAAGAGCAATGGCACACAACCATTCTGTCTGTGATTCCCGAAATTTTCGCTGCTTCTTTTGTCGTTATATAATTCACGCATAATACCTTCATAACTCTATTGTATTTATTTTGACGGAAATTTACATGCTGAGGTATAAAACAAAAAATTACAGGAGCGTTGAAAAGCGTTCACGCTCCCGCAAAGGCTAAAGATGTTAGGCGGCTTTAAATGTCAGTATTCCGGCAAGCAGGCCAAGGTGGTACATACCTTGCGAATTTGCTCAAAATCCCCTTGCGGGATTTTTGGAAAATCTGCTTATTGGGGAGTATCCCCAATCCCCACTGAACACACAATAAATTGTGTGGCTACGCTCACTCCGTGAGCTGAAAAAATCACAGGTCAGATTATCTCTGCTCCTGTTATTTTTCTTTTTTTCGATGAGCCATATCGTCGCCTATAAGACGATCAACATTTGCATTTGCGGTAACTACTTCCTACATTTCTTTTTTTACCGAATGGTACTTTGTATAGGCTTTTTTCTTTTGGGTGAGTAGCTCGGAATATTCTATTTGCAGAGCCTTGACAGTATGCAACTTTTTAACGCCCAGCTCATCAAAAGCCGCCTTTGCACGGTTACATTGAAATCTTTTTTCTCATATATACCTCCTGCTTGCAATTCATCTTATTGCTATAAATATAATTTTACCTAATTGACGTATTAACTTTAACCGTCTTATTTGGAATAATTTTATCGTAATTCGACAAAACGCAACGAATATTGGGGGGGATAGGCAAAAACACCCACATTCGTACACAATGATTTTAAAATTTAAATTCATAAAAATAGTTAGATTTATGAATTTGTCAAGTAAAATAATTACATTTTTGTAATTATACTTTCCTTGACGTACGAAATATCATTTTCGCTGACACTACCCCAAAAATAAATTGACTATTTTATTTTTGGGAATGGCATTGCAATTTTACTTATTCTTCCACAGTTATACAATAATTTTATAATAATTATTCATCACCCTCATTGAATAATTATTATAAGATTGTCAATAATTTAGATATCCTACTTTAGTTAAAAAATTATTTACAAAAGCTTATAAATAGATTAGCAAAAGATGCAAAAGTAATTCTACATCCGATGAATAATTTGAGAATTATTTATATGAGGAATTGTCATGAAGCATCTTAAAGTAGGATTTTTCGTAGTATCCATCATAATACTTTCCATACATTATAAGGTAGTTGAGATTAATTTTAATATCCTGTCAAAGAATGTAGGAAATATTGCTGTATGGATAGCTTGTACTATGCTAGGAGCGATTATTTCATCCTGGCTTGAATAATGAGCCGGAAGGTAGCTTCAATAAAAAGAAGTTGCCTTTTGCTTTTTACAAATTATTTACAATTCGCACTGTTTAGTAAGTTCGACATATCACAGTTACTGCATTTTGTTCGTCAATTATATCCTACAATATATTCTCAATATTGCTCTTAATAATCACAGCTGTTCCTGTTATTGTAATTAAAAACAACCGATATGATTTATATATGAATAATGTTTCCTGCACTTGCTTTTTCTAATCGATTGATTATAGAATTCCCTAACCCATTGTTATTGGGAGCTTGTATATAAATATGACTTACACTCAATTTATCACATTCTCTAATCAAATCAAACATCTTTTGTGCAGCTATATTTAACATTTTAAAGCTTCCTAAACTATATATATGTTGATAGTCCTTAAAATCGTTTAAAAATTCTTGAAAACAAATTACAACATCATTCTCATTTGCATTTTCTTTAATCCATTTAGAAGTTTTTACATAATCTCCTTCAACCAATGTTAGTGGTGCATCTGGTGCATAGTGTTTATATTTCATTCCTGGAGCCTTTGGAATTTCATTTTCTTTCACGCTTAATAAATCCTTTTTATATATAAGATTTGGAATCACATTACATATGTCATCCAAGCTTATTGCTCCTGGCCTTAGCAGTATTGGGGCTGGAGTAGACATATCTATAATTGTTGACTCTAACCCAATTGAACACGGCCCTCCATCTAAAATACAAGAAATTTTTCCATTTAAATCATTGTAGCAATGCTCGGCACTAGTAGTTGATGGCTTTCCTGATAAATTTGCAGATGGAGCTACTAATAAAGTTCCACTTTCTTTAATTATAGCCCTTGCTATTTCACTTTTTGGGAATCTAACTCCTACAGTTTTCATTCCTGCAGTAATTGTATCTGAAATGCAATCTTTCTTATTAAAAATCAAAGTTACTGATCCCGGCCAAAAAGTACCAAATACTTTCTCTGCTTCTTTTGAAATATCTTTGCATATGTCATACACTTGTTCCAATTTATATATATGTACCAATAATGGATTATCCTGTGGCCTTCCTTTAACTTCAAATATTTTTTTTATTGCATTTTCATTAAAAGCATCTGCGGCTAATCCATAAACAGTTTCTGTTGGAATTGCAATCACTTCACCATTTCTTAGATACTCTGCACCTTTTACAATATTTTTATAATTAATATTTAAATCTTTAACATTTAATATTTCTGTTTCCATAGATAAACTGCCTCCTATTTGCGTAATTTGTTTGGTATAATAACCATTACTATTTATCCCACTAATGGCTGTTATACCACACACCTATTCAGTTCCAAAAACAACCGTTTATGGTGCTTATACAGTTGACGAGCAATAAAAGAATGTTGTAAATTATAACCACTATAAATTTAATTCCATTTTTTTGTTTCTTGTTAACATTCCCATTTTTTCATAAAAATAAATTGCACCTTTATTAAATTCCCATACAACTAATTGTAATGATGAAGCACCTTCTGCTCTTACATAATCTACAATATATTGAAATAATAATCTTCCAATCCCATTTTTCTTATAATTTGAATTGACACAGAAATCATCTATATAAGCCACTCTTCTTGGTATTAATATTGATACGCTTTGCATATCAATAATTTTCACTGTACTATAAGCAATTGATTCTTTTTTATCAGTATTTTCAACAACAAATAATTTTGTATTATATGTATTCAATAAATTACTAAAATGCTCTTTTAATAAAGGATTATTGATATTAAAAACATCTGGTCTATTTTCAACATGCAAATTATGTACCTCGGCATTAAGGTTACTAATATCATTGTAATCACTACTAATTGCTTCTCTTACTGTTAAATTCATAAAAATCCCTCCTCCATTAGTTCGTTATATATTACAATTATTCATGTATCGTAGAATGTCACGGTAGACGTATTAGTCACCCAGTACACTCCGCACAGATCCCAGCGTGCGGAACTACCGCAGCGGGCTCTTCAAATATATTCGCTTACGTAATCACTCAAAACAGGTTTCGATTCTCATTTGTGTTTCTGCTCTTTCCACTACTCTATGTTTAATTAGTCCATACCAATTCATCTTTTTATTAAACTCTTCCAAGTTGAAACCCTTTCTTTGATTTCTACGATTCATCCATTTATACAATATTCTTAGGGATGGTCCATAGAATTCACTAAGTCCCTTACTATTTCCTATTACTCCGTAATAGTTGAAATATCCCCTGTATTTAGAATTTAACATTGTCACAATCCAAGGCTCATTCCTCTAAATAGATTGTATGGTATTAAAACAGCAAAACTCGGTGTATGCATTTTTTTAGATGAAACATCATTATGAAATTTTTCTGCCAACCTTCTGCATTTTATTTTTATTCTTTTATTTACTGTATAATCATTCCAACTATATGATATGACAGGTAATTTATAACAATAGCTAAATCCAATTCCTTTTAGCCACGCCGAAAGGTAGTTTACTGCACTATTACCGCCTACTCCACCCACTGTTGTAACAACTATTGCTTTGTTTTTGAAAAAGTGAGGTCTGTGAAACATATAGCACAAGTGGTCAATCAAATTTTTAGTCAAAGCGTTTGGTTGCATATTAAAGGTTGTCATTGCAAAAATCACGCCATCACTTTCATCAATTTTATCAATTATTCTCTGCATAATTTTATGATGCGGACAGTGTTCATGCCCTTTTCTAAAACAAAGACTACATCCAGTGCAAAAGGGTAGTTCCAAATCTGTTAACTGTATTTCCTCAAATGTTGATTCAGGTGAGATTTCATGTAAATCTTCCTGAATCAATTTAACTAACCGCCATGTATTACCCCTATGAGGGCTTCCATTAAATATTAAATATTTAATATTATTTCATCTCCTTCTAAAAATATTCATAGTTCATAGAGCAGTGATGTTTATGAATCCCTTCATCCTTATTTTCTTTTTCAAAGGTAGTATAAATAATATTTAATACGCAATATTATACTGTTGTAACACAAAATATTTATTTAATTATACTATCATTACCGTAAATTGTATACTAACCCAATATATATATGATAAGTGGCAGGTAAATAGGTATAGTACAAAGATTCATCTTATGTACTATACCTATTTATCATCAATCTTAGGAAAAAGAAAAAAGGCATTGCTGCCGTTTGTGGCTGTTGGACAATAACCTTTTTTCTGTGTTAATTCATCAAAATTACCTATCTCCTCTATCCTTCCATTGTTGGCTACTATTATCCCATCATACATTCTGAGTACTTCATCAACAAGTTTGTGTGTAACTACCATACACGTCAATTCATCAATACCTAAAATTACAGGTACAGTTGACATACGTGTAAAAACCGGCCACATTCTGGATATTGATTCCAGTACATGGCTTTAGTTCTTAAACAATAAAATACTGTTATGAATTAACATAAGTGATTATTTTATCTATATTTTTCTTTCTTGTAAAATCTACGGGCTTATCGTAGCAGGCTAGCATGCCTCTTTCATCAGGTGTTAAATCTTTTTTCATCTTCACCTTCATCTGCATCTTCCATTTTAGTAATGTCATAAGCACCTTATCAAAAGGCTTTAGTTTACTATAATTAAATCCACCTCTTAAATAAAAGAACTGTATATGTTTCTGTTCTCCAGGAGTAAAGTTTGTATTTCTTACTTCATCTATCGCCTCTTGGCTAGAGGGAGATGCTCCCGTTGCAAAAATAATGACTTTTTTATCTTTAAGTATATCCAAGTTCTTTGTTATATATTTTACTCCATTGATACCAACAGCATACAAACTGCCACCGTAAATCACGATGTCATAGGCTGCCACTATATTGGTTGCAACATTTGAAACATCAAAAATATCAGCCGATAACTCCTCTGCAATCCATTCTGCATATTGCTTTGTAAAACCTGTTTTTGATTTGTAAATTACTACAACTTTCATTATTAGAACCTCTTTCAATATAAATTTCTTGGAATTAAAATACAACTAAGCCTTACATCTACCTAAAATCAATAAAGAGATAGCTTCTACGTTCCAAATCATAATCTATTGGCTCCTTTTATTTTCTTGAAACTCCTTTAACAAGGAGTTCTACATAAGCATTTGTTGTAGCAGTTATTATATTTTCATCATAAACGTTATTTAACACAATCATAGTAACCACACCCAATATACTTGTAGTCATTAAAACTGCTGTAAATTTTGTATCATTTATAACAAAATCATCTGAGGAAACACCTTTATTTAGCATATTTACAAGTAGGTTTACTTAATATCCCTCATTTTTAAGGGTTGATATAATCTCTACATATTTTTCCATTACATCAAATCCTTTATAATCATCTCTTCTTAAATCTATAATATCTCCATGAGAGATTCCACGCCTATGCTTATTTTTAAGCACACCTTTAAATTCTCCCCATTTAGCAGAATTAATAGATACTAAACCATCATTTTCACCTTCCGTTAACTTCACTAAAATATAAGGAATGGTCACTATATAATCACTAAACATATGCTTTATAAAGCTTATCAGGCATATTACAAGCAATATCAACAAACTTACATCCTCTATGAGGTGATGACACCATTGTTAGCGATGCAACATATTCCCCCATCTCTAACTTACTAATCATATAACGTGCATCTAATCCACCTTTTGAATGTGCTATAATATTTACCTTTTCACATCCTGTTGCCTTAACAATATCAAGAATTTTATCTTTAATGTCCTGCGCATTACATTCCACTGTTCCCCAAGCTTCTTGATTTCCATAATAAACTGTTGCCCCATTACGAATCAATTCCTTAGGTATTCTTCCCCAATAATTAATGTATTTTAAATCTCTAAATCCAACTCCATGAACTAACACAAGAGGATATTTTGTTTTACATACCTCTAAGTCAACACGTGCTTCATTATTAATTACCTTATAACACTCATGATCATATTCTATTTTTGCAATATGACAAGCATACAACATTATAAAAATATTTATAATTGGAATAAAGACCATAACGGCTACTATATATCTTTTTAATATACTTAGCCTTCTTGAAGTACATAAGATTCGTAACATTCCATTTGCAAGTAAAGTAATAGTAGTCAATACCATAATAATAACATCTATTACAACGATATTATTAGAAATAACGAAGTCTTTTATTGCTTTAAACCCTATTATGTATATTAAGATTTGAATAAACGCTACATACAATCCATAGAGAACAAGACGTTTGCCACCTAACATTACCTTTAATCTAATGTTAACAATTTGCTTAAATGCGTTTGGGGCTATGTTTATTTTTAACCAAATATAAAAACTGAAAATAATTATTTGGATTAAAATAATCCATTTGCATATAACTTTATCTTGTCCAAATTTAGTGCGTTCGCTAAAAAGCCACCCTAACAAAACAATATGAGGTGCAAAAATAAAATATATGCTCATGAATTTTTTATTGAGTAAAAGTACCTTATTGCTAAGATCTAAGCATATGATGCTTATTATTAGTATTGCTAAAGCAAACGTTATTATAAATACTATCATTTAAATCCACCCTTTAATTCTGCACATTCTTAATATAAAATGTTTTAAAATTCATGTATTAACATTACTTATATTGGTATTCCAAACAAAGAATCTTTTTCCATTGATTCATCACTAGGTTTGCTTTGTTTATTATAGTTATTTCTATTACTAACTTTCGGAAATTTTTTATGATTATTGCCTTTACTCATATGTCTTCTTTATGCCATCTTCTATAATTTTAAACAGATTTTCAAAATTAATAGGCTTACTGATATAATCATCCATACCAGCTTCTATACACTTAACTCTAGCGCCATCCATAAGCCTTACTAATTCTTTACTAATTTCAAGACCAAGACCAGTTCCTCCAAATTTTCTAGTATTTGAGTTATCTGCCTGTGTAAACGGCTTAAATAGTTGATTTAAATCCTCTTGACTAAGGTTTAAATTAAAATATATATATATGTCCTACCTTTAAAAATTCCTATAAGTACAAGAGTGGGAACTTTTTCGACATTAATTTACCATATCCTCCTAAAATACTCAATAAAATGCTTACAATATGCCCAAGTTCACTTTCCAAAATTAAAACCGGAATTCAAGAAACAGTGGTCGCATTATTTCATCCGGACTTGACCCTGCAGTAATATCTACCCATAAACTTCATCACACAGTTGACTACATTTCTGAACCTAACCAGACTTGGTGAAGAAATGTGTCTTGTCTAAGATTTGAAGATTTTCTTGATTTGAAAAATAGACTTGAGTACATCACATGACCTATTCGAAATACTCTCGAGCAAGGCAAACGACAACATTCTGTTATACGAGAACATTGTCCCTACTTCAATCATTTATTCCTCTATCCAGTAATATCTGCATCATTTGGCCCGTCAGTCAAATTGCCTGAAATTAAAATTGAATGTCCCCAGAATAAGTCACCATCATTGTGCCAAAATTCGAATTCACCATTTGGGTTTATAGTAATTTCTTCAAGTATTATACAATTTCTGAACTGCTCAGATGTTACCTTGTCCTCTTCTTCCTCAAGCCAACTTTCATTTTTGATTTTCAATAATTCATGTACAGCATATTTGCATACACGGTTATTCCATGTTACCTGATCTTCCCATAAGGTTTTTGCAACCTGTAGACCTAAATTTATGCCCTCTGGTTCATCTACCGACAAATTCAGTTTAATACTTTTCCCATTCCAGCTTATATCTCCTATATACCAATTAACTTGCCTATTAAAAGTAAATGTTCCTAAGATACTATCAATATAAATAATTGGTTTTTTAAGTTCCTCTAAATATACGTTTAATTCATTATCATTTGAAACAAATTCAATAAATCCTTCAAAAAGTGCATCAGATCTACCAAATACACTCTCCTCTATAACACGAGCATTAATTTTTATTATTGTCTCAGGCCTAATCATATTTCTAATATCATTCAGTTCCTCATGAGTAACTTTTCGTCTAATATGTAATGGTTCAGTCTTTAGATATTCCTTCACAACTCTCCATGCAACAAGTTTCACACCTAAAGTCCATAGCTTCTCACCACCTGTTCTTCCAGCACTAACTCCGTTTATATCCACTATACCTATAACCTCTGATATAGGACATGATCCAAGTTGTTCTAACAACTGTTTTTCACTTTTAGCCACGTCTTTCATTTTTTATCCTCCTAATTCTATAATTTCATTTACTTTTCTATGGGAGCACCTTATACCACAATTTACTTCAGGAAAAACCATCCTTATAATAAGCGATAAAATCCGGTGTTTTATTTAAATATTGAAAAACTGGCTTTAATCTATTTACTAAATTAATCCCAATCAACAAGAGTGCATTATCAAAGAAATCGCTTTTAAACGCTATTGCTTTACTAATATCTAAAATATGATGTTCATTATTAATACAATAATAAGCATCTAAAATCTCCTTAGATTCCTTAGATAAGATTTCTTCAAAAAACCTATATGAAAAATCAGCTGGGTTATATCTCAGTCCATCTAATCCTAAAGTCTGAACTTGTTTATAATTTGAGTCTTCTTTCACACTTATTTCTAGCGCTTCATTGGTATTAATTGATATCCCTATCCCTCCAACCTCAGTATCTATTTCTAATACAACAACATATACATCTCTGTTTTCTTTTTCTTTGCTAAACTCAATAATTTTCCTTTCGCAGTCTAAAAACAATAAATCTTCAATTTCTTTTTCATTAACTAGAAATACTTCTTTTCCTTTAATACTATCAAGCTCTTCAAAGGTCTTATTTGAATAGTAAACTTTGTATCCCTCACCAACTTTAGTTCTTTCACCATTAATTAATTGCTGTAGCCACGCACAATACTCCATATACACACCTCCCCGGTTTCATGAAAACTTATAAATATTTAATTATTTGTCACTATTTCATCAAAGTATCAATTAGTTTGTACCTTCTTTTTTGATCGGATTTTCAATCACGCTAAATCCACTCCCAGCATTTCATTTATCTATTAAACTTTATTCTATCTTATCTAAATTGGTTGTTATTTAAGATAGTCATTCCAATGATAATTCAGATTTAAATGCTATTATGGCATTTCCTGAAATTTTAATTTCTACAGGTTCTTTATTTTCTATCTTTACCTCAACGTCGATAATACCTGTTCTTTTTATAGCTTCACCTTGTTTAGCTTTGAATCTAAATAAAGAATTATTATGATTAACCAATTTGTGATGAACCAGATATGCACCCAAAGGACCATTTGCATTACCAGTTACAGGATCTTCATTAATGCCTATCGCAGGAGCAAACATTCTGCCATGTACTAAAATATCAGTATCTTGAGTATTAACTGTAAAAACGTAATATCCATTACACTTAATATCGTTGCTCAATTTAGAAAGGGCATCATAATTTGGTTTCATTTTATTTAAAGTTTCAATGTTTTTTATACCAATCATAACCTTAGAGTGACCTGTTGAAACTACCTGTATTGGATAATCTTCTAGTAAATCCTTATTACTTATATTCAACGCCAATGTAATATTTTTTATATTTATTCCATCAATAATCGATCCAAATTCAATCTTACCTTGTGTCATAATAATTTTATAGTCATCATTTTCTTTTACTATATCAACAGGTAAAATTCCAGCACCAGTTTTATGATAAACCCTAGAAGTAACAAGCCTGTTTTCAATTGCACGGGCATAGTGAGCCGCAATAGTTGCATGTCCACAAATTGGCACTTCATTTGTTGGAGTGAAAAACCGTATGTGAACATCATACTCATCATTATTTGAAGATAGAATAAATGCTGTTTCAGAATTATTAAGTTCCCTAGCTATTTTCTGCATTTCAGCTTCAGTTAATCCGTCAGCATTTGTTATTACTCCAGCTGGATTTCCAGAAAACTTCTCCTTAGTGAATGAGTCAATTTGGTATAAATTATATTTCCTTGTCATAATATCCCCCCTAAGGCAGTATCAATTTATATGACACAATCTGTCTATTTCGTCTGCTCTCTCAAGTAATTTTGCAATTGTTTATTACGAGATTTACGAACAATGTGACTTAACTACAATTGTTAATAATTCTTATTCTTTCAGTGATGTAATTTATGTTTATAATTTTCGTAGAATATATTCAGTAAAATCTTTTACTATATTATCATCAATTTGGTCTAAAACTTTGTTTTTTAAGAGCAATGTTAAGATTAGCAACCCAACAAAAATATTAATATATACATCTTTTAAGTCAAACGTGAAAAAACCATTTACTAATATGTAATCTAAACTACCGTTCCAAAAAATCTTGTCAATTAATGAACACATAGCACCAGAAAATATAAAAGCATACATGCTATTAATAGTTTTGTTAGTTCCAAATTGTTTATTTAAATATTGATAAAACAGATATATTAATATACTCATAATTGCCACTAGTGAAATATGTATATACTTACTGATACCTAATTGCAACATAGAATTAAACCATGAATAGTGCCTATTGAACATAGGCTCAAAGTATAGCAAATGAGGCAATATTGTAGATCTCTTGTCAAGAAAATTGTTGTTAATTACTATTTTAATAACCTGATCTATTGTTACTAAAATAAGCACTACTATATATGTCTTTTTGTTTTGAATTTTCATATTTATTCTGCACCACCTAATATAATTAATTTTTTTACATCTTTCACATTTAACTAGCGCTTATCGCTATATCTATCTGAGTATCTAGCAGGCACCGCATATTCAATTTCAAATTCCGCTTTTTATTTGCTTTAATCAATTTCATTTTAAGAGGAACATCCAATCTGAAAATTTAATTTCATACCATTTGCCTCGCCGTATTATACAATCCAGACGCAAAATATATTTTATATCATACCATGATTGCCATTAATTTCATATAATCATACATAATAAAACTAACTAACTGCCCAGGTGCCGTTCTATTTATCTCTCTCCTTAATGATTAAAATAACATATTAATCACAATTCATAATATGAGAAACTGAAATAATATAAAATGTGTACAGGCTATATTATTTCAGTAATTGATATTCTAACATCTAAATTTTAAATAATATCCACCTACAAGTACCCATCTCATACTTTAGCTCATATAACTTTTCAGCTCCGTCAATTACACTCTGACACTTATAAATAATCATAATATTACCTGCCAATTTCTCAACTCACCTTTCTTAAAACATTTGCTTCTATAACTTTGTTACATTTTTTCTAATTTACAAATCTATAAAATTAACACATTCTTTAATAGCCTGCTTTCTAATTACAAAAAATAATCCAACTTGGATTAAAACTACTAATAAGGATAATCCACAAGCAAATAAAAATGATACATTTGAAAACGCCCAAACATTAGTAGTCATTATTGACTTAAATAAAAATAAGGTGATAATAGTTCCTAGTGTTACTGGAACAAAGTATATTAAAGCAACTTGCATTGATATAATTGATTTTATCTTAGTTTTTCTTACTCCAAGGAATGTAATATTTTTATATACTAACTTATCTTGCCACATTGTATTTAATATTTTAAGACCGATTGTCATAATTGCTGAAACAATTGCGATTATAGAAATATATAGAGTAAGCAATAAATAAACAGCAAAATCAGAAATGCCACTATTAAATATGTGATATCTTGAATATGGTGTAAATCCCCACAATCTATTTGCCTTAAAGCTATTTTCTTTATACTCCTTATATTCATAGTTTACTGGTTCGTTTGGTCTTTGTGCTCTTATTCTATCAAATATAACCCCGGTGCTATAGTTTGGACACCATTTCCCTACGCTAGCATTAACTATTGAATCAAATAATGCATTACTAAAAACACCTGTTTCCCTCCAATTTGGTGTATTGAATATATATGTTTTAAATATACATTCCTCTTTTGTTTCGCTTCGCAACTTATTAAACAAAGCGGTATCCATAACACAAAAACTTTTTCGATCAAATAGTGTATCCGGATTCATAATCTTATCAATAAATTTTATTCCTTTATTATTAAGAGTGAATTCTTTTTTGGTAGTAGGATTTAGTAGAGTTATAGGCCCAATAGATTGTGAGTGATATTTACTTGAATCACTATTTTCGTCAGCAGATATAATAGTAACATAAGAACCTGGATCAATATCGAATTTTTTGCCAGTAAGTTTATATACAGTTTCTTCACTTACAAAATTGATAGGGGCCCATTCATTATATTTTTTAAAGTACTCACCTAAAATGATTGTATCAAACTTCTTGAAGTCCTTAAGTGTAACATTATTATCTATTGCTAATTTTTTTATATCACTTTCATTAAAATTTCCTTGTTGAAATCCTACTTTAACCATATAATCATAAGGATCAACATAGATTGTACTTAAAATACCCGATATCATTGGAACGGAAGTAAAAGCAACACCGAAAATCCCAACTCCAATTAGAATAGTCGATACAAATAATGGTAAAGTATATTGTTTTCCCTTTGATTTTATCAAATTAAAAAACACAATATTTTTATAATAATAGCTAGGACTAATTTTTTTAAACAAAACACCTATTGATGTAATCTGTACTATTAATAAATACAACCCCACTAAAGATGCAATTAAAAAATATGGCATATTTCTTGAAGTAAATAGAATGATTCCTACAGGTATCATTACTATACCAATTAAACCCAAAACGAAACTATCACCTTTAGTATCCTCGACCTGTTCTTCAGCCTTAAGTATCTTTATTATGTCTATCTTTTTAATATATCGTGAAGTTAGTACTCTAGTAATAATCATGCATAAAGCTGAAAATAAAATTGCAATAGCTATTCCAGTCCATCCAATAGAAAAAGCTGTTTCTTCTGTTTTTAGAAAGAAGGTTAAAACAGTCCAGCTTAGCCATGAAATTAATATTGAAAAGAGTAATCCCAATAATGTAGCTGCTAGGAAAATTATATTCAGCTCTTTTATAACAATTTTCCTTACATTTTTACGTCTGATTCCAAGAGAAATGAAAACACCTATTTCCCTTGACTTATATCTTATAAATAACGAATAAGCATATATTACAAATACAAATGTTCCTATTAGTGTAAATGCAAACATGCTTAACGTAATTTGTTGCGTCGAACCACCATCCATGAGTACTTTGGTAACCGTTGGACTAAATTGGAGAATGCCATATCCCCCAATCATTGTAACTGCAAATATGATTGATGAAATAAACAAAGCATATTCCTTTATGTTATTTTTAAATAGCTTTCTAACAATAGCGTTAAGCGTCATAAGTCTCACCATTTATTCCCTTCATGAAAGTTAGAATGTCATTTAAAAATTCCCGCGGAGAGGTAGTTCTAATAAGTTCTTTAACAATGTGTCCGTCTGTAAGAGCTACTACTCTATCACAATATGATGCTGCAAAGGCATCGTGTGTAACCATAAATACTGTTGCTCCTAAGTTTTTCTTAGCATCCATGAATGCCTTTATTACCGCTAAGCTAGACTTTGAATCCAGATTACCTGTTGGTTCATCTGCCAAAAGAACTAAGGGCTTATTCGCGAGTGCCCTCGCTATTGCTACTCGTTGTTTCTCTCCACCAGATATTTCATTAGGATATTTGGTTTTTATCGTTTCTATTGTGAAATTTTCCATAAGATCTTCTGTTCTTTTCATCATTTTATTCATATCCTTACTGGCAATAATTTGGGGCAGAAATATGTTTTCAATTACTGTAAGTCCATTAATCAGCATATAATCCTGAAATACAAATCCTAATTTATTCTGTCTCACATCTGCAAGCCTATCCTCATTAATATTTAAAATATTTACTCCATCCAAAAGAATTTGACCCAATTCTGCATGTATAAATCCTGATATACAATTAAGTAGTGTGGTTTTACCACTACCAGACGGCCCCATAACAGCCACAAATTCGCCTTCATTAACTTTCAAATCAATATCCCTAAGAGCAATATATTCACCCCCCTTTGATACATAAGTCTTCTTTAAACTCTTTACTTCTAACATTTTTTCTCCTCCTCATTCTATATTATAAGCAAATATTAGCATGTTAATATGCGAAGTTCAATCTCATAAATTGAGGTGTTGTAACGCTTGGTAGTTATTTTGTAACGTTTGGTAATGTTTGTGGAAATCTCATAATTAACGCTGTATAAATTGTAAAATACTACTGTTAAATCATGTTATAATATTATTAGAGTAAATTTGTAAACACCTCAAAAGTCATTTCGTAATCAACATCATATTGGGAATTTTTGAAATTTACCAACTTTATCAAGATCTTTTTTGAAAATATAAGAAATTTTAAAAATTTTTCTTAAAATATTGGAGGAACAACGTTTATGTTACAAATTGCTATATGTGAAGACGAATTTAAACAAAGAAATATGCTGAAAAATATTCTGGCAGGCCAGATTAAAGAAAACAACCTTGATGCTAAAATAAACGATTATGAAAGCGGAGAACAGCTTATAAATACCATAAAAAATAATTCATATAAATTTGATATAATATTTTTAGATATTCAAATGAAAAAGATATCAGGAATAGATACTGCCAAAATAATCAGAAAAACAAATAAAATTGCTATAATTATTTTTGTAACAGGACTTATGGAATATGTATTCGAAGGCTATAACGTCAGAGCCTTCAATTATATACTAAAACCTTTTAAAATTGACAAAATAGCTAAGGTATTTAAAGAAGCTCTTGATAGTTTGGATATGATAAATAGTGATGTGTATATAATAAATTTTAAAGATAAAACTCATAAAATTAACTTTTTGGATATTGTGTATTTTTTTAGTGATAAGAGGATTATTAGACTAATCTGTAAGCAGGGGGAATATGAATTTTATTCAAAGCTTGATGATGTAGAAAAAGAACTTATTAATAGAAATTTTATACGCTGTCACCAAAGATATTTAATAAACTTAACTAATATAAATAGCATTGAACAAAATCATGCTATTACTACACTTGGATACAACGTTCCAATAAGTAGAAACAGATATAAAAAGACTTTAATAACGTTTGCAAAACAAATACTGAGGTAGGGTGCTTTATGGAGATAATTGCAGTTATTATTCCAATCATTATTTTAATTATTATTTCGTTTATAGAAACAATTATTTTATTTAAATTACTTAATGCATTTTTAACGAAAAGAGACTCGAAAATGTTTTCTGCATTAAATTTTTTTGCCTTATTTGTGATGTGTATGATACCTATTATGTCAGGAGATATCGAAAATATTATATATTCATTTGTTATCTACTTGATTATAGGATTAATCTTTTATAAAGACGTAAAAATAAAAAGGATTTGTGCCGTGTCCATGGTTTCAACTATCTCTGTAAGTGTGAAAATGTTGGCTGCTAGAATAGCTTCTTTTTTCCCAATCTACAAATATAGATTTAATGACATAATTGAATCTTCTTTAAGAGTTCTGATTTTTATTTTAATATATTTTGCTCTTTATAAGGTTGTATTATGGGCTAAAGAAATTTTATCTAGCAAAATATGGGCACTCATATGTATTATGTCTTTAGCTACCTTCATCTCCATTGTTTTTAGCATTGTTCCTTTTATATTTAAAGTAACCACCTTTTACAACCTCATTGTCATTACGATAATGACTTTATATATTTTTGGCATTATTGCTACGTTTTATGTTATTAAAGAAATTGCTTTAGGTTCCGAAGCTGACTCCTTAAATAAACAATTAGTAATGCAGATGGAACATTATATGGATATAGAAGAAAATCAGAATATCACAAAGAAAATATTGCATGATATGAAAAATCACTTAGGGGTTATAAACTCATTTTTGTATGAGGGGAACATTGAAGATGCAAGGCATTACCTTGGCAATGTGACAGAAAGTATAAGCTCTATGTCAATTCATACATTTTGTGAGAATAAAGTAGTAAATTCAATTTTAAATAACAAACACAAAACGCTTATTGATTTGGGTATAAATGTTAACATAAATATTTATGTTCCTGAGCAATTAAATATTTCTCAACCAGATTTATGTAGCATGTTCTCTAATACTATTGATAACGCAATAGATGCATGTTCAAAAATACAAGATAAAAACTCCAGATTTATAAATATTAAGTCAAATACAGATAAAGGATATTTTGTTTATGAGGTTGAAAACTCAAAGATAAATCAGATAAAAGTAAATGGCCTGAGATTTATCACTAATAAAAAAAATAACCTAATACATGGATATGGCGTGGATATCATTAGAACTGTGGTATCTAAATATAGCGGGGATATTGATACAGAATACACAGATAATACTTTTAAAATAACACTTTTTATAAAGGTGTAAAGATTTTTACTAATATTTAAATAACCATCTGCTGTTGTGTGAATTCTTGCACAAAATGCCTTTGCCAAGAACTATAGCTTACAATGTGCCTAGCATGACTTATTACATTGAAAGTATTATATCTACCTTGGTTTTAACAAAATAGCAATTTCAATAAACTTTATGGCTATTAGTTAGCGTTCGTCTGTAGTATACTAAATTAACTAATAAAAGAGCAAAATTTTTGCTCTCAATTTTAAAATATGGCTATGTTTTAAAAGAGTGTTGAAAATATAGAGATTTTTAAGGGAAACCATTTTGAACTGCCCCCTGTCAAGTAGACAGTGGAAATAATTAAAGATTTTATGTAAGGCGTCTATCATTTGGTAGGCGCTTTATTTATGCTGCATTACCTAATAGATATCGCTGATATTCCATTGGTGTCATGCACTTTAAACGTTTTTGATAACGTCTATTATTATAATATTCTATATAGTCTTCAATCGATTTCTTTAAGCTTTCATAGTCTTCAAATTTATGAAGATAATACATTTCTGTTTTTAAGATTCCCCAAAATCCTTCCATTGGACCATTATCAATACAATGCCCAACCCTCGACATGCTCTGTATCATTCCAGCTTTTTTTAGTTTTTCTTTAAATATTTTTGAAGTATACTGGAAACCTCGGTCACTATGAAATATTGGTTTAGCATCAGGGTATACTTTAACAGCAAGATTAAAGGTTTGATAAACCAATTGGTTATTATTAGAATGACCAATGACATATGAAACAATACTTCTATCACCTAAATCAAATATTGCACTTAGATAAGCCTTTTGTCCACTTCTCCCATATTTAAACTCGGTTACATCTGTAAGCCATTTTTTATTGACTTGTTCTGCTTTAAAATTTCTATCCAAAATATTTTCTGCAGTAACTTCAGGAGTTGACTTAATATAATTATATCTTTTTTTTCTGCATACGGATTTTAATCCTAATATCTGCATCAGACGATAAATTCGTTTATAATTAACTTTTTTATTATATTCTCTACGGATTTTAATCGTCATCTGGCGATAGCCTAAGATACCGTCTTTTTCCTCATATAACTCACAAATAAGCTTTAATAATTCTTCGTTTTTCAATACTCGGTTACTTTTTTCTCTGTGTAGCCATTTATAATATGCAGAATGGCTAACGCCGCCTATAATGCACAACTCAGTTATAGGAAATTTATCTTTGTTAGATAATTCTTGGATTGCAAGATAAGTATCTTCGTATCTAGCTTCGCTTAATATCGCCTTCTTTCTATCTCTTGGATTTTTTTTAGAAGAGCATTCTCCATCCGTAATCTTCTATTTTGTGCTTCTAAAAGCTTGTATTGAGCTTTTAGCTTTTCATCTTCTGTCATTAACTCTTCAGCCTTTGGCTTTCCACGTCGGTCCAAAAGCCCTTCAATACCAAACTGATTATACTTCTTCATCCAGGTATAAATCTGAGGATAAGATACCTTATATTTTTCAACAGTTTTATTATAACTGTTATTGTTTTCAATACAGTACTTTATGATTTCAATGCGTTCAATATAAGAAGTTTTGCGTCCTTTGGTCATGATTATTTTTCCTCCTGTTCCAGAAGATTTTATGTTTTCATGACCATTATACTTCTTTATCCAATTGCATAAAACTGTATTTGACGAAATATGATACTTAATGCATAAATCATTCAGTGAGCCATGCCCATCAAGATATTCTTTTACAATGTTAATCTTGATTTTGGCAGTATAAGAAGTATTTTTGCTAGAATGTTTTAACCCAGCTTCACCTTCTGATTTATATCGTATTACCCATTTTTGAAAAGAACTCTTATGTACTTGAAGTTTGTTGCATAAACTTAACATACTAGCTTTTCCATTTAAATATGATGTTACAGCCTTAATTTTTTGTTGGTCTGATATAGTTGATTTTCTTCCCATAAAAAAATAGCCCTCCTTATAGTAAACAGTTTTATTATTTTAACTGTCTACCATGAACTGCTCCCCTTTTATTGGACAAAGTATTATAATTGTTTATATAAGGGGTGATTTTTTTTGAAAGTAAAATACACACTTGAAAAGCGTTTAGAAATACTTGATGAATGGAAGAAAGCTAATAATGGCTCACGCAATGCTCTAGCAAGAAAATATGATGTCGCTCCCCAAACAATACGAGGATGGGAAAAAATTCAGGAGTTACATGGCGACGATGCACTTATACCTCGTAATGGAAAACGGAATAAATATACAGGTGACTTTCGAATAAAGGTTGCAGAAGAATTAATAAATAGTGGTCTTTCAAAACATGAGATATGTTCTAAATATAATCTTAATGAATCTTTAGTTCTTAGATGGAAAAAACTCTATATTGAAAATGGCAAAGAATTTTTAGCTATAGATCATCGTGGCCGAAAAAAAGGAGAACCTATAAAGAATATAATCAGCACTTGTAAAAACTTAAAACTAAGCGATTTACAAACAAAAACGGAGAAGGCTCTTTACAATGAAAACGAGCGTCTTCGTGCGGAGCTAGATTACACAAAAAAATTGAATGCCTTAATTCAATCCAGGCAAACACCAAAGAAAAGGTAACAGTAATCTATGAATTAAGGCATAAATACACAATCACGCTGCTTTTAGATATAGCACAAATTCCACACAGTGTTTACTATTATTATATAAAACGAATGAACAGACTAGATAAGTATAAAAAAATAAAGCAAAAGATTATAGAACTCTTTGATAAAAATAAAAAAACATATGGTTACAGACGTATTACAGCGGAGTTACACAAACTCGGATATATAATTAATCATAAGACGGTACTAAAATTAATGAATTCTCTGGGACTGTTTTGTTGTGTAAGAATGAAGAAATATAACTCTTATAAGGGTGATGTTGGGAAAATCGCACCTAACATATTAAACAGGAATTTTAAAGCGGACAAACCTAATCAGAAATGGGTAACGGATATCAGTGAAATTTCATTTTGTGGGCAAAAAACATACGTATCAGTAATTCTGGATTTATATAATCGTGAAATTATTAGTTATGATCTTAATGACCATGCAAATATGATGCAAATTAATCATACATTGGAAGAGGCTTTTAGAAAAATACCCGATAACACGAGACTTATTTTGCATTCGGATCAGGGATGGCAATATCAACAAAAATCATATCGAAATAAATTAATAGCAAAAGGAATTCAACAAAGTATGTCACGTAAAGCAACCTGTCATGATAATGCAGTAGTAGAAAACTTTTTTAGTATTTTAAAAACTGAGCTATTGTATATAAGGGAATTTACATCAATGGAAGAAATAAAGATGGAATTAATCGATTATATCAAATACTATAACAATGATCGAATCAAACAAAGTTTGAATTGGTTAAGTCCAGTTAATTATAGAAAATCAGTAGCGTAAAAGGACCAGCAGTTACATTAAACTACTAGTCCCATACATGAAATATTTTGTTCAAATATTTTGTTCAACTTTTAGGGTTCAATTCACCATAAGGGGAGCATATCATTTGATTTCCCTTGTTTTGCTTTTTAAATCAGATAAATTGAAATTTATTTTAAAAAAGTTAACATTACTGTATCAACTAATGCAACAATCACAAAAACAATAATTCCTTTCAAGAATGAACTAATGTGCTTTTTAGGATTTTTATATGCAATATCTAATTTTTCTGTTCCTTTAAATCTTACTCTTTTTGTATTTCTCCACCAAATCATATCAATAAAGAAAAAATCAAAAGCATTAAGAACCTCACCTAAAATAAAGATATTTATAAAATTTTGTTTCCAACTATCAGTTCTTATAATAAATCCAAATAAAAACAACACTATAGAGAATATAAAAACATTTGATATAAACGACATATGAGAACTTTTCCTTACAATTTTATTTTTCAACCTATCATTATTGATTATTATGCCTTGTATTTCATCTGGGTATGAACCAAAACTTTTAATATTTTTTTCGTCACTTCCAGTTCCTAAAAAGCAAATTACGAAAAAGATTAAACATAAAATAATGCTTTCTATTAACAATCCCATTACATCACTTCCTATCTCTATAAGTCAAATAAAAATTAATTTTACAATATCATAATTGTGCACTAAATTATATCATATTTGAATAATAATTACATAATCAATTCCAATATAAATGTACACTAAACAAAAATAGGTTCTCTTTCTTTGAAATCTGATATTTTAGTATAAGCGTGGGCTACATTACATTGAACCATAAATTTTTTGATTTTAATAACTTCTTTATCTTCTTCAAATAGTTGCAACCATTTGAACCAGTACATATAATTGCTGATATATTAAGTTGCAACACCATTAAACTTATCCATCCACTTTTCCAATTTGCTGTGTACAGCATTAATGTGTTGAATATGGTAAATTCCTTCTTTGTGTTTCCCTCTTTTTATTCGCTTATGTTCCAATGAAAAATCTTTAGTAAATTGAACATAACCCTTATGACTATCGGTACAAAGGATAGAGTTATCCCCTATACGACCTTCATAGAGCCTTTCTAACTCTTGGTGTGTCATTCTACCTTTACATAGTAACTCCATAATTAAATTACCTTGTCTATCAATGGCACTAGCAATACACACTTGCTTGTTAGAAATACCTCTTTTTTTAACTTATTTACCTCTCTTACGAGATTTTGTCGGCATTTTAGAAGGTTTTGTACCTTTGAAACTCTCTTCGAAGAATACTTCATCAGCCTCAATTACACCATCAACAGATCCTACACCAAAAAATGACTTAATGCAATCAAGTATTTTATGTCTCCAAAAGAAACTTGTTGCAATGTTAATCTCTACAATTTTAGCACTCTTTCTAATAGAGTAACCTGCAATCATACATTTAGCATATTTAAGCCATTTATCTAATGGTTTCTTACTCTTATAAGTAGCAGAGTTTGTAAAATCGGTGAAAGTTTTATTGCAAGACTTACAAATATATCAAATTTCAACACTAAATTAAAACAAAGCCTAAAATATAAGTAAATTGCAAACTAGAAATGCCGTAAATTTTATCTCTATAGTAATTAGTTATATTCATTCACATTTTATAGATCATCCATTTACAACTTCTAACTTCAAATTTAAGTTCATATATTTTTTCTATACCTGCTATAATACTTTGACACCTAAATACTAACATTTCATTTCCAGCCAATTTTTCCTTATCCCTGGTTATGACCCTGTCTACTTTCACTACAGAATTGGAGTCATCTAGATTTTCGAATCTAAATTTCAAAGGATGAATAATACCCTTTTTATCAAACCAACAAATCATTTCGATAGGTTTTGCGATTATTTTCATAATAAATTACACCACCATTATATATTTAGTTTTCTCCATATATAAACCAATATTGTACAAAACTATTAATTGCTAAATTCCTTACCATTTCTACAGGTAATGCTAAAACCTTCATTTATTATAAACCTCCTCAAAGTATTGCGCTCATTAATGGATAATCTTCCTCACCATCTGCCATTCCACCACACATACTATTTAGTCCTGAATGAAGAAAACAAGACCGAACTACAGCTTTTGGCCCATATTTTAATCTTATTTTATCAACGGTATCATTTATCTTTTTATCTTTTTCATAATCAAAACTATCTAGTAACGAACACTGATAAAGCTCATTACTACAAAAGTCTGTGATATGTATCCCCAAGTGTCTTATTGGATTACCTTTCCAAACATTATCAAATAAATAGCATGCTATTTCATATATTTTGCGAGTAGAGTCAGTTGCTACATCTACTTTCTTTTGACGAGAATAAAATATTAAGTCACTACCCCTGACGCTTATACTTATCACAGTACAACAATTGTGTGAATCTCTTAAACGCATGGAAACTGTTTCACACAAGGATAGTAATACTTTATGAGCCGTGTCTTTATCTTCCACATCAAAGGCTATTGTTGTAGAATTGCCTATACCCTTCACTTTAATATAATTGCTCTTGCGGACTTCTGAAAACTCGATGCCATTGGCGTAATTCCAAATAACTTGACCGTGACTCTTTAATTTATTCTTTAAAATATCTAAATTATAATTTGCTAATTCCCCAATGGTATTAATATTTAAATTGTACAATTTAGGTGCTGTCGCTCTACCTACCATAAATAAATCTTCAACAGGTAATGGCCACATTTTATCTTTTATTTCATTTTGGAAAAGTGTGTGAATTCTATCTGGCTTCTTAAAATCTGAAGCTACCTTTGCAAGCAGTTTGTTATTTGATATCCCTATGTTCACTGTAAACCCAAGCTCATTCTTTATCCTCTCTTTTATAGTTTCAGCGAGTTTCAAATAGTCAGGATATAAATGTTCCATATTAGAAAAATCCAAAAAACTTTCATCAACTGAAAAACGCTGAATAATTGGAGTGTATTCTAAAAATATTTGATGCATAGCCTCGCTACATTTCATATATAATGAATATCTTGGAGGTACAATTATTATTCCAGGACACTTAGCCCTAGCACTATATAAAGTCTCGCCTGTGTGAATATCAAATTTTTTAGCAGGCATTGATTTAGTTAAAACAATTCCATGCCTGCTTTCTTCATCTCCGCCTACTACAGATGGTACTGTTCTAAGATCTAACTGCTCACCTTGTTGAAGTCTATACGCAGCTTCCCATGAGAGATAGGCACTATTTGCGTCAATATGAAATATTAATTTACTCATAGCATAAATCATCTTCCTTTTTATTAATCTTATTTACTCATATTAGAACATCAGTTCGTTATATTTATTATATACTACTTGCTTACTTTTTAAAAGCAAATTTGGGATAGCATACGCAAAAATATTATTTCGTAGTTAATGAAAATTTCAGATTATTTTTATAATCTCAAGTTTTAAATTCTTATGTAACCATTTAATATTTGGTTAAAATCATACATTCTTTTTAATATCCAATTTACGGTAATAATAGTATAATTAAATAATTGTATTAGTCGCAACAGTAGATTATTGTGAAGTAAACATTATTTATATAATGCGTGGATAAATCCGAATTGTTGGGAGAGATGTACATGAATATTTTAGTAAGTGCCTGTGTAATAGGACAAAACTGCAAATATAATGGCGGAAATAATTTGAATAGAAGTGTAGTTGAATTTATACAAAGACATACTGTGATTGAAATATGTCCTGAACTGCTGACAGGTATGAAATGCCCAAGGGCATGTGCTGAGATAGTAAACGGCATTGTAATGTCTGAGAATGGTGAGAATGTAGATGCAGAATATCGCAAAGGAGTAGAACTTGCAATGGAGAAAATTAAGGGACAAAAGATAGATTTAGCAATATTACAGTCAAGAAGTCCTACTTGTGGTGTAAACACTATCTATGATGGGTCTTTTAGTGGTACTTTAATTGAGGGGCATGGTTTATTTACTGAAGCCATCATTGAAAAAGGTATTAGGGTAGTAGACTCCAATAATTTTTAAGTTTACTCAATTCGTAAGTTACTACTTATGGAAATGAAACCGGTTATGAGCACAACCTATAGTAAACTAATTGAACAATATTCTTATATTACTGTGCGACAAGAAGTCGCTAATTAGTAGTGTTTCGTGATAAACTGCGTTACCGGTAGTGAGGCACGCTGTAGTTAAATATACGAATAGTCCTGATGATGGTAGTTTAAAAGAATATTTTGAAAAAAGAGATAAGAAAGATTTCATAAATGATACTGTTTCGACCAGAATGAAGTTAGCAAAACTCAGTAATTACAAATGTAGAGTGTGTAAACAATCATTAGTTGGAGAAGAGTCTTTAAATATTAATCATGTTGTACCTACTAAATTAGGCGGTGATGAAAGGTATGACAACTTGGAATTATTACATCAAAAACAATCAAGTGGAACCCTAACAGCAAAGAAGGATACAAACTGATTAAGAAGGCTTTCAAAAAGTTCAAATACCAACTTGTTTGAGGTAAAGAGAGGGCTTGAGCCGCATGTGTGGAAACACACAAGTACGGTTCTTAGAGGGGAAAGGAGCCGTAAGGCTTCCTACCTAATGGAATCACACCATTTTTTTGAATAAATACTTATATTCTATCAAAATATAAACTACATATTTGTTCAAATTCATCTGATTTATCAACTAATTCCATTAACTTAGATAATAATAATTTTTTATCTGAGAAAATGGCGTTGTAATCATTTATGAACTTAACTTTGCTTAAATTTTCATTATGAAGCTTAATTGAATTTTCTAATAAAAACGTCTTAAAATTTTCAAAACCTTCATATGAAAATCGCGATATACAAAACAATTCTAAATTGTCATCTTGTTCTATTCCAAGCTTTTCTAGTGCTCTACAAACTCCTATAAATAGCATTCTTTGTTTATTCTCTAATTCAAATAACCGTTTGCTAATATCAGCATTATTCATTTTATAGGAACCTCCAACTTATAATCTTAGCTAAAAATTTGTTTTTATTCATTTAATATTCCCCCTATTGGATATGTTGCATTCGCATTATAACATACATAAATTAAAAATTATGCCGAAATATAGCTAGTGTTTATAAAAATAGGGTATTTGTGACAACTTGCATAACTCAATGGTACAATATTCCTATGAGTTGCGTCAGATTAATAAAAAATTATGTACCAAATAAGATTTTAATGGAGGGTAAAATGATAAATGCTAATGAATCCAAAGAAGTATTAATTAATATGTTAAGTGAATCAAAGTTTGATTTTAATAATCCAAATTCTAAATTGGCATTGGAAATTTTTAAAAAGTTTTTTAGTATCAAAGTTGATTGTGCTGATGATGGTCTGTTGTTTCAATGTGGAGTAGAAGAAGTTAAAGGTGAAGCCTTATTTTATTCGGAGTTTGTTAGACAATTTACTTTTGAGTTAGATGATGGAGAATATAACGGTATGGAGCAATTAAGACTTACAATATACTTTAAACCCAATGCTAAATTACAAGGGTTAGATACAAATTTATGGGAATACGACTGCAACTCTGTAGAAGAATTTTTTAACAAAGTTGAAAATATGGATAATTTTAAAATACCTTTTGAGAAATATGTACCATTGAAATGTGAAGTTGAACAGAGCGGAGTTTAAGTACTAATTATTTAATATCAGAAGGTCAAGGCATATTTAATATAAAAGCAAAGGATAGATTGGAGTTTAATACTTTAATGGTATAATTTTTCTACGGATTAAGTCGCAACTCTAATCTATTATGAAGAAAGTAGGGGTACAAATTTATGTTATATAATATAGTAGGAGCAATTTTTACTATTCTAGCAATTGGGGGAGGAATTTATACCTTAAATAATAAAAACTAACGCCTTTTTATCAGCGTCAGTCATATCAGAACATATAGGTTTATCTTTATTACTTTGCTTAGCTAATACTCATTGCTCATATTATTACTAACTCCATATATCAGCCTCTTTACTTTTTGAGCGATTAATTGTTGAAAAATCCACCCTTGAGAAAACATAGGTTGATAATAGTAAAAACACGATCCCAAAAATGATTACAATCGCCATGCTAATAAGAGGTGTAATTACAAAATCCCCTATTTTAAAAGCAAGCTGTTCCGCAACCATTTGATCGGTTGTTAAAGACGTCTTTTCCAGTATGATAGTTCTAAAAAATGCTGTTGTATATGTCATTGGATTGAGATAAGCAACATATTGCATTGTTTTTGGTAACATTGAAAGCGGAATATATGCGCCACAAAGGAATGTCATCGGCATTGTTATCGCCGTTATTACAATTTGAAAAGTTTGTGAATTTTTAACCAGAGCTGCTAAAAACAATCCTAACCCCGAAAACACAAGTCCAACAACAATCATCACGCAGATTACCGCAAATGGTGTTATCCAGGATGTGAATTTAAGCCCTATAAAATAACCAATCATTAGAATAATAATACCCTGCATGGTTGCTATTGTTGCTGCTGATAATAGCTGACCGGCGGCAATCTGAATTCTTTTAACAGGACTTACTAGCACCTCCTTCATAAATCCCGAAACAATATCTTCAATTGTACTTGTCGCAATAGTAAGGGAAGTTTGAAAGACGGTCGTTATTACAATACCTGCGAGCATATAGTTTACTGGATTTTGAATATTGTCATTTTTAAATATCGAACTAAACACATATAAAAAGAAGAATGGCATGATAATCGTGAAAACAAGCTGAACACGATTGCGAACAAAAATTTTAATGTTTCTAAACCATAAAGCTAATATAATATCCATAAATTTCTCACTTCCTTATATCTTTTCCGGTAATTTCTAAGAATACATCATTCAATGTGCCTTTTTTAATTTCCAAATCCGTTATCGACTCTTTCTGCTGACTTAATAACTCCATCAATTTTGGTATACTATTAACTTCAATCGAATAATAACCAGTTTTTTTCATGTATTTAAACCCCGCAGTGTCTAGCAGTGCCTCAAGACCTTGCTCGTCACTAGTTGTAATATTTGCTTTATCCTTTGTATATTGCTGTTTCAAACGATACGGAGTGTCCATTGCAACTATTTTACCACCATCCATAATGGCAACTTTGCTGCAAATTTCGGCCTCATCCATGTAATGCGTAGTTAAAAAAATAGTAATATTCTTCTCCTTTTGAAGCTTTACAATATAATTCCATATATGAGCCCTTGTTTGAGGGTCAAGACCTGTGGTTGGTTCATCTAAGAACAATACTTTTGGGTAGTGTAGTAGCGATCTGGCTATTTCCACACGACGTTTCATCCCGCCGGACAGACTGCTTACCATTGCTTTTTTCCACTCCAGTAAATCCACTAAATTTAAAACAAATTGGATACGCTCTGTGACTTCACTTTTGGGTATACCATAAAAATGACAATGCATAATTAAATTTTCAAGAACGGTCATTTTATTATCCAATGTCGTTTCCTGAAAAACAACCCCAATAACACTTCTAACATCATCCTTTTCATGCGAAACGTCTTTTCCGTCAATAGTCAGGGTTCCTGATGTCTTATCAAATATGGTACACAGAGTATTGATGGTTGTGCTTTTACCTGCTCCATTTGGACCTAAAAACGCAAAAATGCTTCCCTCTTCTACCTCGAATGAAACATTGTCGACTGCTGTGAATTTATCATATTTCTTTACAAAATCCTTAACTTCTATTATGTTTCTCATGGTATCACTCCTATCAACTGAATAATTACAAAACTAACATAACGAGCAGATACACAATGCTCAAAGCGAAATTTGCTTCGCTTACATGATCTGCTTTCCTATCTAAAATTATACCGATAATTCGCCTAAATACAACTTATTTTATAAAAAGTATAGCCCTTACATATTTCCATGTGGATACATCATATTCACTCACCTCATATTTTTAAAACATAAATAATTTTTACTTTTAAAGTATATCATAGACACTATATTATTCAACCTCTAAAATCTCCTATAAATTCTATCCCACTTTTCTGCTCCAAAATTTTGCCCTACAAAAGACAGTCCTTTAACTTTTTATTTAGTGAAAAAATGTTATAATTATAGAGAAAGAATAAATGAAATGTTCGTTTAGAGCATACCTTTACATAGGGTTATTTGTTTTTAGATTAAAATGGAGGTAATACACATGGAAAACACTAAACTAAAAACGAAGGTTTTAAGACCTACCTTTGATAGTGATTTAGATATCCTAGAGTTATCTAAAGAAAACATAGTGGATGAAGCTATATTTTCTTATGGAAAAATTAGTGATTGCTCTTTAGAAAACCATAAAGCAGACATGGTAAATTTTAAACAAGTTATATTTAAAAAAGTTATTTTTAATAAAATAGCTTTTAGACGTATAGAACTTATGGATGTGAGATTTGAAAATTGTGATTTATCAAATGTAGATTTTAATGAGGCTTCGTTACATAGAGTAGAATTTGTAAATTGTAAGATTATTGGTATTAATTTAAATGAAGCTACCTTGAGAAATGTGATTTTTGAAAATTGTAACGGTCAATTTGCTTTTTTTAGTTATTCTAATTGTAAACAAGTCGCCTTCCTTCAATGTCAATTACGCTCTTCCGATTTTCAAAATTCAAAATTTTTAAAAGTTGAATTTCAAGAGTCTAATCTACTCCAGGCTCAATTTAATTTTACAAGTCTTAAAGGAATAGATTTTACCAGTTGCAATCTTGAAGGTATAGGAGTAAACATTGCTGATGTTAAGGGCGCAATAGTTACCACTATGCAAGCCGTTTCTATATCGAGCATACTAGGTCTCATTGTTAAATAATCACCTTTATTTATCGAGTGCATGCAAAAGGGATTTCCATATTTAGAAATCCCTTTTATATGATGTTTTTTTGAAAAAATTATTTTCAACTTTTATAAAATACTAAATACATAGCATTTCTATCACTCTTATTTCAAACTAAAAGGCATCGTATATTTAACATTTCCGCTTAACACTGGAGTAATATTTAAATCTTGTCTTACCTCTCCGCAAATGATTACCTTTATATTTTCAGGCTTCCAATCATCTCCCGGAGCGGTATATATAGCTTTTCTTAACCATGTATTTGTAATAGTATCTGCATTAATAGTTTTAGGTAAAGTCAAATTATAGCTGTCTGTTTGATTTCTTTTAAAATCATTCCCCGGATTGTCCAAGGGCAATTCAAATTTCTGCCCATCCTGTGTTTCAATGCCAAAGTAAACATAATCGTCTGTACTTGCATAATCAAAGTCTGCTGTTTTAATAACAACTTGTAATTGATTAAAGTTAAGTGATGCTGCTGGTACAGTATTCGCCGCTTCATTTATAAACCTATATAGGAACATTGCTATACTTTTTTGAGAATTTGGTAGTGCTTCTCCTAGCGAATAATCCCAATCTGCATATGAGTTAGACATAGTAGATTTTGAAAAATATAATGATTTTGAAAGCTTTCCCCAGTAAGTATTGTTTTTTGTAATCCAATTTGAAAAATCAGCCGTTGTAATAACGTTTGCATATACTGGCTCCTTAGTTGTTCCATTCATTGTATTAAGAAGGTATTTCCCTATGTTATTATCAGCATATGTCTCATATTTGACATGTCCTGCGCTATCTACCGCCGTTATATTCGCAGCATGATAAGGGCAGTTGATATCTTCTAAGTAGTGAATAGCTTGTCCAAGTAGATTTGAAGCATTTTGGTAATTCCCCTTTTTCCATTCATTTAAAGCCAATGCTGAAAATTTTCTACTTTGACTGTCTGCTGTTTCTGTAACCGTATAACTAGTATACCATGGCGCCGTATGAGTAAAATTATATCCTGTATCTGGATCCCAGAAGTGGTCTTGATACAAATCATATCCATTTGGATCAAAATCTGGGTAAGTAGACCCAACTTTCAAGTCATTAATATATTGATTTAAAAGTTCTACATTTTCTTTTACTTTCTGTGGTTCACCTGGATCTAAGTCGTTATTTAACATTTCCATTGCTTGATCCGTAATCACTGCATGAGTTCCTGTTCCATCCTTATTACCATTCCAACCGTAAGCTGTACCTGTCATAAAAAATGTTGCAACTGTAAAGATTAATATAATCAAAGGTTTTGTTTTCTTCATAATTACATTTCCCCCTTTTCTACTTTCATTATTTTTATAAGTAAATGTACTAAATTATCTTTGATTTACATATTTTCTTTTGGAAAGTTTAATAAATTGTTTGATTCGAAATTAAATATTGCCTCTTTTATTACAATTATACATATTTATGTAAAGGTTTAAATAGAGTTTGCATGATTGGTTGTTGAAATGTCATAATCGAATATTTCTTTGTAAATTTATGGGTAATCTGTCTGTCATTTTATTAATAGGGCAATATTCAGTATAAATAAATTTTCTTCTTCTTCTATTTGTATTAAACCATCATATTTGTTTACTATGTAATTTATATTTCCAAGTCCGAACCCATGGTTTTCCTTATCGGGATGCGTTGTTTTATGTTCCCCTGTCCCCTCCTGTGTTGCTTTGTTTGTGCTATTGGTAATTTTAATGATTAGATGTACTTTTTCTATATACATCTTGATTCGAATAAACCTATTTCCATTTGCTATATTTTCACAAGCTTCTATGGCATTATCTAGTGCATTTCCTAAAAGTATAGAGATATTCACAGGATCTATTTTAATACTTTTAGGTAAATTTATATCTATATACAATTCAATTTTTCTTTCTTTTGCGATAGATAACTTGAAATTTAACAGCGCTGCAATAATAGGAATATCTATGTTTAGAATAGTATTAATTTCTGATGTTTGATTTGCTAGTTTTTCAGAATATTCTTTTGCGACATTTATTTCTCCTGTCTTTAAAAGCCCGTAGATACAACTGATATGGTTGTTAAAGTCATGTCTCTGTGCTCTTAATGTATGAATTAACTCTTGTATATTGTTCATATAAAAGATCTGCTTTTTATATTCTATTTCTTGTATAGACCATTCTACCTCTTTTTTTGAATAGATTAAAATTTGCTGGATAATTTTCATGATAACAAAACTGAAAAGTATTATACAGAGGGTAATGAATCCTATAAAAAAATTAGTTTTAAAAAAAGATTTCCCCTCATATATATTAAAAAAAATAGAATTGAAAAATATATTTATCATTAAAACAATAGTAATTTGGTAAATAAGAATTTTTCTAATATAAGAAGTACTCACTTTAAATTGTATAAAAAATAACATGACTATTCGGGTGGTCACTGCACTGATTACTCTATAAATGTTTTTTTGCACAAGAAGACCTGGAGAAACATGAAATACAATACTTGTAATAATAACACCGAGAAAATCAAAGGTTGCCAGACATCCCATAAACAGAATCATTACAAAAAATAGATTTCTTAAGTTGCAATTAAGGGTTATAAAATAAATTACAATAGTAACACATAAAATAAGGATAACCCCTAAAAAGTTTGCATGCCCTAACACTTTATTTATAAGTTGAAGAAGGATGCTTTGAAATAGAATAATGAAAACAACCGTATACTTATTTTTAATTTTTTTTTGAAGAACTAGAGTAAGAAAAAAATACAATATGTAATATTCTAATAGATTAATTGAGAATTCATAAGCTCCCCATAAAAAGCACATGCATCCCACCTCCTAACGGAATAAATTATGACAGGAAATTCTCCTAACTTCATTCACGCATGCTCTGCTTACAGGAACATATAGATTTATTTTCTCCACACAAATTTGTTGATTTTTGTAAAATGAAATTTTCTTATTATTTACAATAAATCCTTGATGACATTGGGTAAAACAGGTCATATCTAAATGATCCTTTAAGTTCTTAAAACTTTCATTAAATTCTAAATTTTTTCCCTTGCACACAGCAATGATTTTCCTCAAATGTTTTTCAAAATAGTAGATGGAATCGTATTTAATGTTGTAGATACCTTCTTTAGTTTTGATAGTTAGGTCTTTTTCCTCTTCTGCATAAGGATAGGTACTTTTCAGCTTTTCGGATATTTCTTGAAATAAATTTTTAAATCTCTCCTCCGTAATCGGTTTGATAATGTAGTCAAAAGCCTTTATGCCAAAAGCATGCAATGCATAATCTTTAAATCCTGTAATAAATATAATGATTGCATTTTTATTAAGTTCTCTAATTTTTTTTCCTATTTCCAGTCCATTCATTCCTTTCATTTGGATATCTAAAAAGCAAATGTGTGCAGGCTTGTATTGTATTTGGGAAAGTAATTGTTCACCACTGTTAGAACAAATGATATGAAATTTTTTTTCTTTGTTGAATGATTCCATATATTTTTCAATAACTCTTACTTGAACAGGTTCATCATCACAGATTGCAATTGTATATTTCATAAAAATCAACTCCTTTTATACGTTACCATACAATGTAACATCGTACTTGTTATTAAGTTTCCCGCTGGTTCCTATTGAATATCAAACATTTCTTTTAGCAATATAAAGCGGGGTATCACCTTTTTCTATGAATTCATTTATTGAAACATTTTTGCTGGGAATTACAAAAGAGATCCCAATTGATAGCGTAACTCTACTTGAAATTTTCGAGAATTTATGTGAAATATTTAGCTCTACCATTTTATTTCTTTTGTTTTCCCCAAATCTAATTGCATGCTCAATTGAACACTTTGGTAACACAATTACAAATTCATCACCACCATACCTTGCAGCAAAATAATGTCCATCACTCAATTTTTTCAAAGTTTTAGCAACACTAACTAAACATTTATCCCCTTCTAAATGGCCAAAGTTATCGTTATATTTTTTATTCAGGCCTCCAAAATATTCTATTTAGCATAATTCAACATACATTCGCAATTATCCTGCGGAATTTGTATAAAAAATAAAAATAATTATCTCAAGTGTATTTGCGAAGGAAGACCGCCTGAACTTGCTAAAAGAGTGTTCCTAAAATTGTGTAAAACACAGAAAAAAAAAGGAAATTTATATTTTATGTAGAATACATATACATAACTTGTAATATAAAGTAGAAAAATATATAAAAAGTAATTAACATTGAAGTAATCAATGTATATAATTTTTTTCAGGAGGATTTAATTCTTATATGACAATTAATAAATATACAAAATATTATATTTTCTTAATATCTTTTATAATCTTTTTTCTTTTTCTTCAAAGTTCTGTTCATGCCGAAAATACAGTTCAGAAAAATGTACTGATTTTAAATTCATATGGTAATGATAGTAGTATTGCCGCTGGAAATCAATCCATAAATTGGACTGGACAAATTACATCTGCAATAAATTCAGAGTTTGTAAATAGTAAAAAAAATATAGATGTTAAAATTCAATACTTGGACTCAGGTTATAATTTTGAAGAAGAGTATTCGCAGATAGTTTATAAATTATTTAAATATAAATTTAGAAGCACAAAATTTGATGTTGTAATTACTTTAGATGATAATGCATTTGAATTCTTACAGAAATATGGAGATACCTTGTTTCCTAAAACTCCAGTTGTATTTTGTGGAGTCTATAACTTTAATAAGTCTATGATTAACGCCAATCCTCTTTTTACAGGGCTTTCAAAGAGTCCGGATATTCAAAGTACCATTGATGTTGGTTTAAAGCTTCATCCAAGTACTAAGCAAATATTTATAATTACAAATAAAAACCCAAGGGGAATAATTACTAAAAATCTTATAGAAGGTTTAATACCTTTATATAAAGACAAAGTTAAATTTTTATTTTCTGATGAGGAAAATGTTACAAAACTTAAAGAAAGAGTAAAAAGCTTACCTAAAGATACTATTATTTATTTTGATTCTAATGGAACAACTAAAAATAATAAGGGTAAGGATATTTCAATTGGGGAAACTGTAAATGTACTTTTCAAAGATACATTTATACCCATATATTCTACAGGTTATATCCAGACTAACAAAGAAAGTGTTGGAGGCGTGGTTACATATGGTAATGACTTAGGAAAAGAAGTAGGTAAACTAGCCTTGAAAATATTGAATGGTGAAAAAGTTTCTGATATACCTGTTACTGAGGATTCATCTCATAGATACGTATTTAATTATGATAAATTAAAACAATTTACTATTGATATGAAGGATTTGCCTAAAGGATCAGAGATAGTTAATGAACCTCATAAATCTTATAATATGTCTAAAAAACAAATTTTATATGCCTCATCTATTGTTATATTTATAATTATAGGAGCAACGATTTTTGTCATTATTAATATAAACAAACTTAGGCGTGCTGAAAGATTATTATCTGAAAGTGAAAATTTGTTAAATACATTAATAAATTCTACTACTAATATAATTTATTTTAAAAGTGCTAAAGGTAAGTTTCTTGATATAAATAATGTACTTTTAACATTACTAAATATCGATGAAAAAGATTGTAAGGATAAAAATATCGGGGAATTAACTAATATATCAACTCGGGCAAAATATGTATTAGAAAATTGGTCAAATAAGGATGAGGAAGCATTGAAAACAGGCACTGTATATAGAAGTGAGGAAGTAGTGCAAGATGAAAGAGAGAACATTAATAAAATTTATGATACATTGAGAATACCTCTATTTAGTGATGATGGAACTTATAAAGGGTTGATTTTGTTAGGGTTTAATATAACAGATTTTAAGAATAATCAGCAAAATGAAAAGATGATTATAGAACTTATGAATTATGATAAATTGAAAACAAACTTTTTTTCAAATATTTCTCATGAACTCAGAACACCTCTAAATTTAATTTTTAGTGCTCTTCAGGTTATAGAATTAAAAAATAGTGAAATTAAGCAAGAAGATAAAAACATAGAAAAATATACAGATATAATGAAACAAAATTGCTATAGGTTACTTAGAATTATTGGTAATCTTATAGATATAACAAAGATTGATGCAGGTCATTTTTTTATACAAATGCAAAACAATGACATAGTAAATGTAGTAGAAAATATTGTATCATCAATTGTTGATTATGTAGAAAACAAAAATATTTCTATCCTTTTTGATACAGAAATAGAAGAAAGATTTATGGCTTTTGATGCAGATGCAATGGAAAGAATAATACTGAATTTGTTATCAAATGCTATAAAATTTACTCT
Source organism: Clostridium sp. CM036 (assembly GCF_055081135.1). Classification (NCBI taxonomy): domain Bacteria; kingdom Bacillati; phylum Bacillota; class Clostridia; order Eubacteriales; family Clostridiaceae; genus Clostridium; species Clostridium sp. CM036. Next base: position 1,463,758 of record NZ_CM143652.1, read on the forward strand.
TAGTGGTGGGAAAATAGAAGTTAATATATATAATAAGCTAAATAGTGTAGTTATATCTGTTAAAGATACAGGAATAGGAATACCTATCGAAAAACAATCTTCTATATTTGAAAAATTTGTTCAAGTAGACAAGTCTCTATCTAGAAACAGAGAAGGAAGTGGAATAGGGCTTTCATTAGTTAAGGAGTTAGTAGTTATACATAATGGAACTATTGAATTAGAAAGTACTCTAGATAATGGCAGTGAATTTAGAGTAGAGATTCCTGTAAAATTGCTCCCTAAAGATGAAAAATTTAATGAAAATAGTATTTATACAAAAGAAACTAAAGTAGAACGGATTAAAATAGAGTTATCTGATATATATGATTAAAAACAAAAAACAATGGATAGGCATTAAATGCCTATCCATCATAATCAACAATTACTTCTTTTATTCTTTGCAATATAATATGCTGAATGCTTGAAATACTGTAAGCATCTTCAGCCTCCAATAGAACATTCCAATCCATATTCCTCTACTATTTTTTTAAAGCTATTCATAGTATCCTCATCTGGCGTTTTAATTTCCTGTCCCATTATATAATCTAATCCTAGGTTCTCATACTTATTGGCCCCAAGCTTATGATATGGTAATAAATCTAAGTGCTTTACTATCCCTAAACTTTTTGCAAACTTAGCAATATCAGATATGCTGTTTTTATCACAATTAAATTGTGGAATAACAGGTACTCTTATAATAAGCTCTGTGCCAAAAGCAGCAATTTTTTTAGCATTTCTTATTATTATTTCATTACTTACATAAACATGTTTTTTATGTTTTTCATCATCTAAATGTTTTATATCTAAAAGCACTAAATCAACCAAAGGAATTATCTTATCTATTGTCTCTTCACTAGCATAGCCTGTAGTTTCTATTGCAGTATGCCATCCCATTGACTTGCAAGCTTTTAAAAGTTCAATTGCAAATTCTGGTTGCATAAGCATTTCTCCTCCAGATAATGTAACTCCACCTCCAGAACGTCTGAACTGAATAGTTTCTTTCTTTAGTTCAGTCATTACCTTCTCTACAGTAGTTTCTTCCCCAGATTTCACAATACCTCCTGGATAACAATTTTCAGCGCAAAGTCCACAACTTGTGCATTTTTCTCTATCTATTCTTCCAGGTCTTAGCATATCAATTGCGCCTGCTGGACAATTTTTTTCACATTTTTTACACTCAATACAATTTTTTTCATTATACATAATTTGAACTAATGGATCCTGTGATTCTGGATTACTACACCAATCACATTTTAAAGGACAACCTTTAAAAAACACTATTGTCCTAATCCCAGGTCCATCATGAATAGAAAAGCGTTGCATATTAAAAATTTTGCCTTTTTGCTTATAATTAATTCTTCTTATCGGCATCTGCTTTTCCTCCTTTTAGAAAGTTTGTTCAGTTCTCTTTATAATATCATCTTGAATTGCTTTATCTAATGTTATAAATTGCGCACTATAACCGGCAACACGTACTACTAAATCTCTATATTTGCTTGGATTCTTTTGTGCTTCAACAAGAGTTTCCTTATCTATTATATTGAATTGTACATGCATACCCTTTTGATCGAAAAAGCTTCTAACAAGTGACGCTAAATTATTTAATCCAGTACTTCCTTGAATTGAACCTGGATGGAATTTTTGATTTAATAAAGTACCATTAGATGCAATAAAATGATCTAATTTAGCTACTGAATTTATAGCGGCAGTTGGTCCATTACTATCTGCGCCTCTAACTGGAGATACACCATCTGCTAATGCTTCATGTGCTTTCCTACCATCTGGAGTTGCTCCTATAAGATCACCAAATAGGATGTTAATTGCTGCTGGATATAATCCCGCATGGAAATTACCGCCTCTTGGATTTTTATGTTTTGCAACTTCTTTGCAGTAAATATATGCTCCTTGACTTGCTAATTCATCAACCTCATCAATATCATTACCAAACTTAGGTGCTCTATGAATTAACATTTGTCTTAAGTCCTCAAAATCTATCTTTGAAGTTGAATCTTCTTGACCAAAGTTAGTATCTAAAGCTTCTTTTAAATCTTTTAAAGTTATCATTTTAGTATCAAATACAAGCTTTTTAATAGCTGCAAAAGAGTCTCCTACATTCGCAACACCAACACCTTGTGGTCCTGTAAAGTTATAATGTGCTCCGCCTTCTTGAAGTGATTTACCATCTGTTATACAGTCATCAACCATACAAGATAGGAAAGGTAATGGAGCTCTTTCTGCATGAGCAATATCAATAGAATTGTCTGCCACTGATAATTGATAAACAAAGTATTCCATTTGTTTCGTATAAGCTTCAATAATTTCTTCAATAGACTTGAACTGTGTAAATTCTCCAGTCTTAGGTCCAATTTGTTTTCCATTACTCATACCATTATTTATAGTGACTTCTAATAGTCTTGCTAGATTAAAGAAACCTGAATCATGCCATCCTTCTGTTTTACCTGGTTTTTGTGGTTCAACGCAACCAATAATTCCATATTCTCTAGCATCTTCAATTGTTAATCCATTACTAACTAATGCAGTAATTACAACTTCATCATTATAAAATGCTGGCATACCAAGGCCTAATCTGCTTAACTCACAACATCTTAATAGGAATTCATCTGGAGTTTTGTTCCATATTCTTACTGAGAATGAAGGTGCTGCTAATCTTACATGAGCTGTAGCGTCTATGCACATGTATGATAAATCATTTGTAGAATCTTTGCCTTCTCTAGTTTGTCCGCCTACACATAGGTTTTGAAACAGTGGATATCCACCAAATGCTCTTGTTGATACTTCATCACGAACTTTGTTAATATCATTTAATTTAACCCATACACAATCAATAAGTTCTTGAATTGCATCTATGTCAAAATTTCCTGAATTTAATTCTATTTCATAATATGGATACATATATTGATCAAATCTTGTTGGAGAAATAGAATGTCCATTTGATTCTATATTTATAACTGCATGTACAAACCAGAATGATTGGCAAGCTTCATAAAAATTAGTTGCTCCATTTTCAGGTACTGTTTCACAGTTTTTAGCTATTTGTAATAATTCTTTAGCGCGCACGTCATTAGATTCTTTTGAAGCCATTTCTCTAGCAAGCTTTGCATATCTATGTGCATAATTTATTATGGCTTTACAAGAACATATGATAGATTCCCAAAATAGTTTTTGCTTAATATATTCAGGATTTTCTTTATCAGCAGATGCAATTGCACATTCAACTTCTTCAATAATTCCTTTATATCCTTTAGCTAAAACCTTAGCGTAATCTACAGATACATGTCCTACTCCATTAAGATAATAGTTTGCAACTGTAAATACATTTTCATTAATTGCATCAATAGTTTCTGGATACATATATGAAGTAGCAAGTTCATTAGTAGTTTTGCCTTCCCAATAATTGAAGACTTCTGTAAGTTGTCCTTTTGCCTTTTCAGTAATTTGGAATGAATCACCTTTTCTCTTTCCTATGGTTTCAAATTCATCTTTAATCCATTTATTTGAGAATTCAGGAAAAATTTGAGCTGATCTTGCTTCCTGAGTAAGACTTCCAACTACTAGCTCTTCATCTCTTATAATAATAGGAATTTCATTTAATATCTTTTCAAGTGCTCTAGCCCTACGAACTACTGCAGGTTGTCCTTCTGTCTCTTTAAATGATTCTGTTATTAATAACGCTCTATCAACTTCAATACATGGAACTGCTAAAAGTATTTGTTCCTTTAATGCTACTATCCTCTTTGTTGGTTTACTAAATCCATCTTGTAGAATATACATATTAAAACTTCCTCTCTTAATATAATTTTTTTATTTAACTACTGTTTACAATTTATTAAAACATCTTCTAAAACGTAAGATTTTGTTAAATTTATAACTATCAAAGACATATATAATTTATAATATGTCCTCGATGATTGCATCAAGGACATATTATAATTGTTTTAATTTATATTAAATTATCTTCTTCGAAAATGTCGTTAAAGAGAATTTATAATGCTGACTTAAATAATTCAACAATATCTTTCTTGTTTCCTTTTCTTGGGTTACTGAATGCATTACCATCTTTTAATGCCCATTCAGCCATATATTCGAGGTCTTCTTCTTTAACTCCTTGTGATCTTAAGTTAGTTGGAATTCCAACATCATTTGCAAGTCTAAACATAGCATCGATAGATTTCTGAGCTGCATCTAGTACTGAAAGTCCTTGTATATTTTCACCCATGAATTCTGCTATATCAGCAAATTTCTGTGGATTTGAAATAACGTTCCATTTTTCAACGAATGGAAGTAATATAGCGTTAGCTACTCCATGAGGCATATCATAAAGTCCACCTAATTGGTGAGCCATTGCATGTACATAACCTAAGTTAGCATTATTGAATGCCATACCAGCAAGCAGTGAAGCATAACACATATTTTCTCTAGCCACTAAGTTTTCTCCTAGTGCATAAGCTTGTCGTAAGTTGTTTGATATTAATTTAATAGCTTGGATAGCAGCAGCATCTGTAACAGGATTAGCATCCTTTGAAACGTATGCTTCTATAGCATGAGTCAAAGCATCCATACCAGTTGCAGCTGTAAGTCCTGCAGGTTTTCCAACCATTGTTAGTGGGTCATTGATTGAAACTGATGGTAAGTTTCTCCAACTAACTATAACAAATTTAATATTAGTTTTAGTATTTGTAATAACGCAGTGACGAGTAACTTCACTAGCTGTTCCAGCTGTTGTATTAACAGCAATGATTGGAGGAAGTGGATTTGCAAGAGTTTCTATACCTGCATAGTCAACTAATTCTCCTGGATGAGTTGCCAATATACCGATTCCCTTACCGCAGTCATGTGAGCTTCCGCCACCAACTGTAATAATCATGTCACATTTTTCATCTTTAAATATTTTTACGCCTGCAATTGCGTTTCTATCCTTAGGATTTGGTTCAACATCATCATAGAATACAAAACTAATTCCTGCTTCCTTTAATGAAAGTTCAACTTGTGCTACTGCACCGCCCGGAAGACTACGAAGAAACTTATCAGTCACTATTAACGCTTTTTTTCCACCTAAAATTTTAGCTCTTTCGCCTACTACTTTTACAGCTCCTGCTCCCATAAAATTAACCGCTGGTGCTAAATAATCATACATTCTCATATATTATTCCTCCTTAGTTCTTTTAAACATTGTAATTTGTTGAATTGTAACCTGAACTCTATTTTAAGGTGATATTAACATTTTCTTCACTGTTAACACAGCCCTTGTTAATTTACTAACTATCTAAAGTATAAGCTTGTATAAATAAATTTTCATTGAAAAATATTGCATTCTTGTAGAAAAACATTGCTCACTTTATGTAAATTTCCACAGTAATTTGTCGCATTTAGTGTTTTACATGAAAAAAATAGCACTAGTTTTAGCCTAGTGCTATTTTTCTACATTATATTCATCTCTATAAACCGCCGGGGTTACCCCTTCAATCCTTTTAAATACTTTTATAAAGTAACCACAATCCTCAAACCCTAAATCCAATGCTAAATTGCTTATTGGGACATCAGACGCCTCAAGCAACTCTTTAGCTTTTTTTATTCTCACTTTATTTATATAACTCGAGAAATTATCTCCAATACATTTTTTAAAAAGCTTACTAAAATAACTAGGACTAATGTTACACAAGGATGCCATACCATTAAGGGTAATTGCGTACCTATAATTCTTTTGTATATAATCTAATGCTGGTTTTAAAATAATATCGCATTTATTCTCACATTTTATATTATTTTTATCTTCACTAAAATCTAAGTTAACATTATTCTTTAAATTTTCTTCCACTGTTTTCACTTTATTAGCCTTTTTAAATTGTAAATTTGTCGTCTTAAATGAACCCACAGTTAAAATTTTATCATTATGTTTATTTGAAGTTATTTTTAATAAGGCTTCTTCTACAATATAGTTACTAATATGAAAAATCATGTTAGCGACAGATTTAACCTTGTCCAAAGTCATCATAGGTAACTTTTCATATAAAACTTTAAGTTCGCCTTCTTTTTCTAATTCCATATTAAAATATTTATTGTTAACTATTTGTTCTAAATCTTCCTTTTCTTCATCTTTAATAATAACTTGCCCTGCCATTACCGCACCAAAGTATTGCCCTTCTATTACAATAGGAATTGCAAGGTCTATTACACCTACATGACATATATATAGATATGGTTGTTGTAATCTAGCAGCCTCGAGTCCTCCTCTAGCGTCACATTTCTCACAAAGGTGACCCACGTCTAGATGCAATCTTACAAATTTACAAAATTCACTACACTTACTATGTGTAGTAATCCTTTTACCTTTATAATCAACCGTCACCATAGCAATGCCGGTTACCTCCGCTATATTATCCTGGATTTTTTGAAAATTATCTACATTAATAATATTATCTAGATGCAAGAAACCATTCCGCAAAATACTTCCTCCATTCATTTATAAAGGTATTATAATTAAATCATCTCTAAATTTCACATTATATGTTTTGGCTCTTAGAATAAGTTCAAATAGAAATATTTTGTGCTTTTTTTACGACTATTTTTCTATATAAGTATATTACCATCAAAAACAAAAAAATAGAAGCTAATTTTTATTAATTACCTATATCAGTATGTATTTCTACTATAACATCACCACACTATTCACCGTTCTTAACGCAGTTTTTTTATATTAGTTATTTTAATGAAAATTCCTACCCAAATTTCATATAATAAAAAACCCATAAAGAACATAACTAAAAGTATGCCCTTATTGGGTTTCATTTACTCTAAAATAATATAATCCATTATATAAACTATATATATCACATGATAGAAAGTACCTTGTATTAGAACTTACATTTAAAGAAAATTGTGATACACCAACTTTTTTATGTTAGTTTAATTTTAATATGACCTTTAGACTTTTTTCCTGTAATTTCAATCTTTATATTTTTACTATCACCATTTGAAATTGTTATAGTTTTATTCATAGTTCCATTTTTTTCAAATAATATTTTTTTATCGTTATAAATCTTAATTTTTAATTCCCCCTTCTCAGCAGTAGAATTAATTTTCATAGCATAAGTAGATTTTTCAGAAGTTATCTCTTTTAAATCTGTTCCATCAAATATTTGAAATTTAATATCATAAATGTTATTTTGAGTATTATCAGTCCAAATTTTTGTGTCGCCATTCCAACTTACTTGACTTATCTTAAAGTTATTCTTTTGATTATTATTTACATACTTATAAGCTCCAATGATACAAACTAAACAAATTAGTATACATCCAATTATAATTTTTTTCTTTCTTCCCATTGTTATCAACCTCCTTTTTTTACGTTAATATTTCTTGAAAATATTTAAGTTCCACGCCCATACGTGTTATATCATTTTATTAATTTTAAGATATTTCGCTCTTCTAATTCACCTTTTATTATATTAGAAATAGCATTATTATTTCCTATACTATTAATATATTTAATAAACTTTCTATTTGCATTAGATAGGGTGATATTGAATATTTCAAAAAAATTCACTTTAAAATCCTCTTCTTTTAGTGAGCAATAGAATAGCTTGAATTTGTCGATACCAAAAAGTGAAATAAGATAATCTACAAATGCCCCAGCAATAGGATAAGTTATTAAATAACTATACTTATAAAAATTTTCATCAATTACTAAATCTTCTATATTTGCATACAAATCATTATCAATAAAAAATTTTACCCAACTGTAATTAGGTATACCCAAGGAAACTTTGTCAAAACACATTGCCAGTCCCTCTCTTATAAATGTTTGAGGAGGCATTGATATATTATATGAAATTATATGTGCATCTTCATGAAATCCTACACACTTAACTTTTTTATTATATACAGCATATATTTCATTTGGTTTACGGGCAAATCCATTGCATGGTTCATTGTCTCCATACAATTTGCCAACTTCTATAGAAGACTCACATAAGTAGTATTTAATTTTAGTTCCCATTTTAATAGTTAAACAGTTACAAATAAAATCATAACAAGTTTCCTGTATGTCAATTATTTCTTCTATGTCCTTTTCTGCAATAGAACCAACATGATAATTAAATATATAATTATCACTTTCTATTTTAATCCATTCCATAATTTATCCCCCTCATGCAACACAATTTTACCTTTTTACAAACTTGGAAATCTTTATAATCAAATTAGAGTCCTTTAACGTCTTAATTAAATTATAATTACCACTTACATAATCTTTAATTTGTCCTTTTCTATGAGGAACCATAAGAAAGGGTAATGCCTTCAATTTAAACCACTTTATTATTAGGTATGGATTCAATCTTCCATATGTTTCAAATGCACTTGTAGATATTAATATTATTAACTATAGTTTCTACATATGTATCTACACTCCTTCTAAATTCTGATTTTTTTCTAATAGATATACTTCCTTATTTCACTCATAAAGTTTTAAAGGAAATGTGTATTATAAGAAAGAAGTATCTTAGTTAATTAAGATACTTCTTATCGTATTAAAAAGCCTATCCATCATACTCAACCATTGCCTCTTTTAAATTTCTTACTCCTCAATAAATAAAGCCAATTCTTTGTTAAATCTATCTTTCTCATCATAGAATAATGCGTGGCCACTGAATTCAAATGGTACAAGTTTAGAATTTTTAATGCCTTGTCTTTGTGCCTGTCCTAATGGGAAGAGACAGACTTTGTCATGAATACCATGAAGAATTAAAGTTGGAACACTTATTTTAGAAAGATCAAAAAATAAACGTTCCTCGCCTAACCAACTGGTTGAAGTTGCCGCAGTGGCCCAACCTGCTGCTTGTAGCCCCAATTGAAAAATCCAATCTGAAAATGCCTGGGTTATATGCTGAAAGAAAAATATGTCTCCAAATCCCCTTAACATTTTAGGTCGATCATTATATGTTTCCTTAATCATATCTTTGACAACTTCCGCTTGCAATCCATAAGGGAAATATGGGCGCTGGATAAGGCTGGGTGCTGCTGCTGCAAAAAGAGCTAGTTTGGATACCCCGTATTCATTGTGCCTGGACATGTATCTAATAGCAATTGCTCCTCCTGTTGAATGTCCCGCTAGTGTAAAATTCTTTAATTTAAGTGCATCTACTACCCCTCGAACATCGTCTGATAACCTATCATAGTCATAGCCCTCGAACGGCTTATCGGATTCACCGAATCCCCTCTGATCTATACCGATACACCTGTAGCCCATCTTTGGAAGTTCATTAAACTGATATTCAAACAACTTATGGCTTCCGGGCCAACCGTGAAGAAACACTATTGTCTTTTCACCCTTAGGGTTAATATCTTCTACATAGATTTTTACATTTTCTTCTACTCTAATATAATATCCCACTAAATACCTCCAATAATAATCTTACATTCATATATTATTCTATTGGAGACAATTATGTTAATTAATTATTTGCTACACCTCTTTCTTCTCTATAACCAATATTTTTATTTATAACCACATTTTACAAGTATCTTTGTGCTATTCTCAGAATTTTTCTCATTTATCATTAATACAGGTCCAGTACAACCCATTCCACTTTCGCAGTATATGCCTTCCTTCCAAAGAGCAGCACATGCATCATCGAGTTCTAAAATGTCTATACCCGGTATAGCAAAAGTAACTACTTCCTTTGAAGGCATCGCAACTTTTTCTTCTGATGATTTTCCACTTTTGCTTAGTATCCCATCAATTAACTTTTTAATTCCAGCTTTTTCTGCGGCTTTATATTCATTCCCCGCTACTATCATAAGGTTATTTTGTGCACACTCAAAGCAATATTTAAGTGCTTCACAAATAAGAGGTGCACCAGATGCCCTTGATATTATGTTAATAATCTTATCATAGTTTTCTCCAACTCCTGGACCATATCCATAACCTGAAGTTTCATAATCTCCACCAGTTGTATAAGATGAAAGCATTTTAATAAGAAGGTTTCCAGTAAGTGAATCGCAAATTAGTACATCTGGAGTTCCTGCAAGTACATCATTCCCTCTCATCATTGGTCCACCATCTGCTCTTAATGAATCGGCGAATTCAAAATTATAACCAGACTTTTTTAATTCACCTAAGTTTCTTTCAACTTCCCTTGCTCCATCAATATTTAAAATTCCTACTTTAGGATTTTTTATTCCTGTAGCTTTTGCAACTGCAATTCCACCTATAGCATTTTTAAGCATGGCTTCTACTCTATTAGTTGAAGTCGCCCCTGTAGTTGTAGATATTATCATGTCGCGTCCTTTTGCTGGAGTAACAGCCATTCCCACTGTAGAAACTCCTATTGGAAAATTAAAATGTTGGGTAACACAACCTTGTATTTCACCTTCCTCCAAAAGCTTTAACATTTTATTGTGCCCGTCCTCTGCAGAAGCTACTTCAACTACTTCAAATTCACAATCAATCTTTTCACCTATCAGTACAATATCAAAGCTGCCATATTTTTTTGATGCTAGTATGCATGCTTTTAACATTTCAGAAATACCATGCTCCGAGCCATATGTTGTTAGGCCTATTTTAATTCTCTTTTTAAAGCTTCCACTTTTAATACCATCTGCTATTTCATTAAAAGCCTCAGCTATAGCCTTTTTTGTTTTTATGTTTCCCATAAAATCACTCTCCCTACAATCATCAATTATTCGTTCATTAGCATTTCCGCAAATTTTTTCATGCTGCCGGCTATCATAAGCTTTAGTTCTTCATTTGAAACTTCAGCTCCATCATCTTGCTTTCCGGAATTCTTTTGCACAAGTACTGAAACTCCATCAAATAAATTAGTCATTCTTCCAAGGAACAAGCTTCCTTTGCCAATTAACATAAAATTATTCATTCTTCCTTCCAATATTGCACTAATTCCATGTCCAACTATTGGTACTGCTGATGGAATATGTCCTTGTGTTGGAGCAAATCCGGGATAGCCATGCTTTTTCACAAAGCTTGGAAGTTCTTTTCTGTCTAATTGTCCGTTTTTAACAGCAAGAGCACCGATCATTTTATAGTTTTGAGTTGGTACATCTCCGGCTCCAGCAGGCTCCGTTATATCGGGAGTTTGAAGCTCTGGAGCGTATTTATCAACATCAGTTATTTTCATTCCAGCATTAGTTAACGGTTTTAATACTAAAGCTTCAAGTACAGCTTGAGGTGCTGAGCCATCTCCAATTGTATGTTTTCCAATGATATCTGTTCTTATTTCAGGGCTTATGCCATCATTTTCTGTTATAAGTAGTGCGAATCCTCCAAGGCAATCCTCAAGAATTGGAAGTCCTTTTTTTACATGGTCTCGTCCATTCATTCCAAGCTTTGAAGTACATCCGCCTGCAAAAACTATAACATTTTTGAATATTCCTGATTTTACTAGAGCAGAAGCATTTATTATTGCATGAACAGGTGCAGCGCAAAAACCTCTCATGTCAATACCAGTTGCTCCTTTAATACCAGCAATTTCACCACATGCTTTGGCAAGATTGCCCCCCCCTCTTTGATTCATATCTCCTACTGCTTCTTCAGAGCATTCAATTAAGTAATCAACTTCGCTTACATCAATTCCGGTAATCTTAACTAACTGCATTAATGCAAGAACACCTGAAGCCTTAACAGCAAGGTTTTCAAGCATAACATGTGCTGAAAGATTTATATCTACATCATGGGCTTTTTTTACACACCCAATTAGATCATCACCAAGATACAACCCCTCTGCATCTTGAGTATCGACTAATTCTTTTATGTTGACTATATCCTCGCCAACGCCAAGTGCTTCAACTTTTACATTAAGCAATTCATGATTCGCAAATTTTTCTCTAACACTTTGCGTAAACCCTTTTTCTAAGACTACTAAATCGAATACATCTGAAACCTTAAGCAATCCGTAAAATTCATCCTGAGGCATTATTTCTCCGAATTTTCCTGTTTTTTGAGCACCTTCAATTTTTGAATTGTTCCAAGGTCTTTTAATTTCTAAAAGCTGCTCTGGAATTATGTTACCTATATAAGTTTGATTAGGAGGATATGCTACTACATCCTCAAAAGTTCTTAAATGATTTTTTGCCTCTTTTAAGAATTCTGAATCCGGATTGTTTTTTCTCTCAACTGCAGCTGTTGTTCCGCAATGCATTACCATATCTGGAGTGTTAATAAGAATATAAGATGCTTTTTTTACTACTGGAAAGCTCATTATTTCATTCCTCCTTTATTTAAATTAACAAAAGTGAAGATAAACACCTTCACTTTTGCATTTTTTAATAATAGTTTTATTCTTCAAAAACCTTTTGCCCATCAACTTGGGTTTCTAATGCTTTAAGTGCTTTAGCTACCAGTTTATATCTAAGCTTCATTTCAGCTTCCTTCTCTAAACTAGGGTTTCCTAGTGGATGTGGGATAGCTATTGTCGGTACTATTCTATTTGCTCCAACTGTAAGTGAAATTGGAACTACTGTGCACATGTGGACTACTGGAAGTCCTCCACGCTCTATTTCTTTAACGAGTGTTGCACCGCAACGTGTACAAGTTCCTCATGTTGACGTTAATATAACAGCATCCACACCATCAGCTAACAATTCCTTTACAATTTGTGCTCCAAATTTCTTTGAATTGGCAACGGATGTACCATTTCCAACCGTAGAATAAAAATATCTGTGAAGCGAACCTATTTTTTCTTCTTTTTCCATTTGTCTTAATACATCTACTGGAAGAACCCTATCACAATCAGAATTGGCATAAGTTGGATCAAATCCACCATGTGCAGTTTCATATGTCGCCTCTGTTAAATCGTCAACACCGAAAATGTCATATTTACCAAACTTTGAAGCGCTTGAGGATTCAATATGGTCAGGGTTACCTTTTGGAACTATTCCACCTGATGTAACTAATGCAATTTTAGCTTTGGTTATGTCTTTTATAGCTGCATTTGGCTCTACCCTATCAAATACAGGCATTACAAACTCAGTTGCAAATTCCTCTCCTTTAAGCTTCTTAACGAGCATATTAACTGCTCTTTTTGAACCTCTAACTGTATCAAAATAATTCTTTCTTATTCCTCTTTCAATATAACCTTCCTCTGCAGGTGATCCTATTTCTTCACCGTGAACAAGTTTTAAACCAAGCTTTACCATAGCGGGAAGAGCTTGCCTCATACCAACCGCACTATTTCTAGTCTCAATAATATATGCGTCCTTTTTATATATGTCAGCACCAGGATTTTCAATATACATTGCTGTAAGCACAGGAACATTTAATTTTTCTTTAACTTCTTTTGCAACAGCACCACATGCCATTCCGTATCTTCCTGCATTGAAAGCTGGGCCTGCAATTACTAAATCAGGGTTGTAACTTTTTATCATTTCAATTACTTCAGCTTTTGCTTTTTCTAGATTTTCATTGAAATATGAATCTCCGCAAATAACAGTAGCAACTATTTCAGCTTCACCTTTAAAAATTTTGTTTAGCCCCATTCCAGGACCAACGAAACCCTCTCTTACTTCTGGTTTATAATTTGCCTCTTCTTCTCCGCCTATACCAGCATAAAACTGATTTATATAATGAACTACCTTAATCAATTGGGTTTCCCCCTTTTCTCATATTTTGAATTTACTTTTTAAACTTAAAATTAATATTTTGAAAACTCATCTCTTATTGTCTTTACTTCCTTAATTATATCGTCAACGTCTAGAACCATTTCCATCATTCCACACTGCTCATCATAAACCGTCGCATCACATTCATCTTTTATTTCTGGCTCGATCATGTGATAAACAGCAAGACCAAGTTCAATTCCTGCAAGTGGGCCTGCAAATGTAGGGTCTCCTGCAGCTACTGTTTCAGCTGAAAGTCCTGAAGCTTCTGCTTCTGCTCCACCAAGTATAACTACAATGTTTTCTGCACCATTCTTGTCTGCTAATTCTTTAACTCTTTTTTGGATCTCCAGATCCATAGCACCAGCGGCAGTTCAGACAAAGCATTCTGTTGAAGCAAATATTACTTCTGCTCCTGCAGTTTTTACGCTTTCTTCGATTGCTTGACCTGGTATTCCATCTCTATCACCTATAGCAATTACTTTTTTACCTTTTAACATTTATATCATCCTTTCTATAAAAAAATTAGTACCCTCTTGTACTTAAAGTATTATAACCAACTTCGCTTGTTGCTCCAGTAATTACCTGGATTTCAGCTTCAATTGAGCCGTCCTCTCTCAAACTTCCAAAATGTCCTCCAGCAATAACATTTGCATTTTCTGGATGACCGATAATTTTCTTCATTGTGGGAAGTACAATAACTTCATTTGCATTTCCAGCAGTTACTACTGCATCGCCCTTAGGAGTTGAATCTGCAAGTGATTGTGAAGCTCCATCTTGACCAGCATATTCATCGGTTATTAGTACTGTTTTAATTCCTAGTGCTGAAATCTTGTTACAATTCATAACTAAATCTGCGTCTGGATTTCCAAAACCCTCCTCAGAAATTATTACTGCATCTGCACCTAAATATTCAACTAATTTTGCAGTATAGCTTGAAGATCTTTCTTTATCTGCAAGGTATACAGTTTCATTAGTTAATACACATCCAAGGAAATTGTAGTCAATACCATGTCTCTCATACAAATCCTCAATTACAGGATGATTCATATGAACATACGATGGGTTCTTATCACAAGCTGAAACACAGTTTCCTGAAACAATAGCACCATCAAATATTTCCGTTGGGTATATGAATGTAGGTATTATTTTCTTTGCATCAACTCCATATACATAAGTGTCATGAAGAAGCCCCTGACTTTGAAGCATATATACATATATTACTTTAGGAAGATCAGGATACTGTTTTACCTGTTCTAAAAGAGGAAGTGTTTCGAAAGTCTTAATTTCATCAGCCTCAAGTTCTCTTGCACATTCACCAAGATATGTTGCAGCCTTAAATCCAACCATTCTAACAGCTTCTTCGTGATCATGTGGAAGTACGCTTTTCTTTGTTTCACATGTTATTACAACGTTGTTTAATTTTGAAAATGGTGTATATTTAGCACCAATTCCACTCATGTCAATGATTCCTTCCTGGAACCCAACAATATTTCCAGTAGTTACAACAGCTGCGCCTTTCAAAACATTTGTTCTTCCATTTCCAACTGTATCAACCTTGCTTATAAATCCTGGAAATATCCCACCGCTACCTGATACCTTTACCCTTGGCTCAATAACGTCTTTAACTGGAATTATTCTTGTCTCATCTCCGGGTCTTGCAATTTCAATGCTAATACTTTCAATTCTTTCATCTCCGCCTATATGTGCAAGCAGTTCTTCTTTATTTACAAAAAGAACTCCCTTTTCAACCTTTGTGCAAGTGCCAAATTGAACATCATTAATTTTAATTTCACCAAGTTCTAAACGCAAAGTTTCCACCTCCGAAATAGTTTAGCCATTTATTACAATGTTTCATAAACGCTTTTAATAAAATTCTCTACATCATCAATTGTTTCGATGTTTTCAGGGGTAATAGTGCTTATTTTTTCGTTATTTTTATAAATTATCATCGTTGGGAGTCCAAGTACTCTTTGAGATATAGCGAGTCTTCTAGAACCACCGATATTAAGACTTGCAAATTTGATTTTATCGCTATATTTGTTTTCTAGTTCGTGTACTCCAGGCATAAGTTCCTTACATACTTCACATTTGTCACCCCAGAAATCAACAAATACTGCTTTTTCAGAATAAGATACTACTTCCTCATCAAAATTTTCCTTTGTCAAACTAATCATTTTAAATACCCCCTAATTCTATTTATTTGCTATATATACTTCTGCAGAAGTTGCTGCTATTGCGCCATCAGCTGCTGCAGTTATAACCTGTCTCAAATTCTTGACCCTAATATCTCCAGCTGCGAAAACGCCTGGAATGTTGGTTACCATATCATCATTCGTCATTACATAACCACTTTCATCCATATTGACCTTACCTTTGAATATTTCTGAAATAGGAATGTATCCGACAAATACAAAGCATCCATCAACCTTCACTTTTTGAACTTCGCCTGTTTTAACATTTCTGACCTTAAGGCCTTCAAGTATTTCATCGCCTTCTGCCTCATCTATAACTGAGTCGTATATAAACTTGATTTTTGGATTAGCAAAAGCTTTTTCTTGAATTGATTTACAAGCTCTTAATTCATCTCTTCTATGAATTACTGTTACACTATCTGCAAACTTTGTGAGATAAATTGCTTCAGTTATGGCGGAATCTCCACCGCCATTTACGGCTACATCGAGCTCCGTAAAGAAATCAGCATCACAGGTAGCGCAATATGAGATTCCCTTGCCCCGTAGCTCATTTTCATTTTTAAAACCTGCTAATCTGGGATAAGCGCCTGTTGCAATTACAATAGTTTTAGCCTTATATGTTTCTTTTTTGCATTTAACAGTTTTTATTTCACCTTCAAGTAAAATATTTTCTACAGTATCTTTTGCAAACTTTGTACCAAATTCCTCGGCTTGAGTTCTCATTCTTTTAATCAATTTTGGACCAGTGCACTCTTCAATTGAGCCAGGATAATTTGCAAGTTCATCTGTTATTGCGGCCTGTCCTCCAAATTTTCCTCGTTCAATTATTATAGAATCAAGTTTTGACCTTGATGCGTAAAGCCCTGCCGATAGCCCAGCTGGGCCACCTCCTATAATTATAGTGTCATAAATATGCTCCATTTTAAGCCCTCCCAGTATATTGCATTTATTTTCAATTTAGACCATGACTTATAATATCGTAATCTATTAACATGAAATCATTTCGCACCGCATCTGACCATGCTGGTGTTCCCCTATCTTTAATGAATTTTTCAGTTGTGTGTATTGATTCTTCAATAAAATTAACTGACTGTAAATCTATTACTTCTTTTTTTGATTTTGTTATTATTACAGTTTTGTAGGGCGTTTCATTTGGCTTTATGCTGCTAGAAAGCGGATGTGTGAGCAAAAGGTGTCCCTTATGAATATGATTTCTTACAGCTTTTAGTACATTCATTATTCCAGTACTTAAAAATTCGACTTTATATTTTTCACCAAATTTGTCTAGACATAATGGGTTATTAGTTACAATCAATACTTCTTCTATCAATTAATCCCCCCCTTACAAATACATTAATTCAATTTATTTCCGCTTGCGCATAAAAAAAGACAAAGATAAGAAGCTCATTTAAGCCTTTATCTCTGTCTTTTTACCTGAGAGAATTACTCCTTCGGTGCAATTGCTTTCCAGAGGTATATCAATCTTCGGTCCTTTTGCCTGAGATATTCATATTACAGCGCATGTAATACTTGGCCCTTCGGCTATCCATTTAAGGATGTTATATTAAATAACTAAGCTTAAGCTTAATCTCCCGAAAACATCATCTATCAATATTTAAAAGTTATTACAACTTTATTATAATCTTTTTTTTAACAATGTAAAGCTTTTAATTCAAATACTATCTATAAATTGAAATAATATCCACTTAAATCATTTATATTATAACATCTCTATAAATGCTGACATTCTTGTATTAATTTGTCCTATATCTGCTTGAGAATAATCTGTTTCAATGCTCATATATGGAATATTTTTCTTGTTGAAAACTCTTTTTAATCTAAGAGTTTCTACATTATACGTATGACAAGCTTGAAGTATTACATCTATTACTCCGTCAGCTTTATATTCTTTACATAACTTTTCTAACAAATCTATTCTGTTATCATTTGGAGTCATACAAGAGCATCCAATATTTAAATATTTTTCTGTTAAAGCGTAAAGAGGATCCTTGTTTTCATCAACCAATGTCTCTGTTGTTTTAGCTCCACCGCAGTTTTCATAGCATACCACTACTCCACCATTCTCTTCTATTGCCTTAATTATTTTTTCAGTTCCTTGTCCTAGAGGACATCCTGTAATAAGTATTCTCTTTGCATCACTCGAAACTTTTCGTTCCCCACTATTATACCTATCTAATGACTCACTTGTTATGCTTTCAAGATCTTTTATCAATACTTCTTTATCCAATTTAAATCCTGCTCCAGATAGAACCTTATGCATTTCGTAGCCTGTAATTGCTGGTGGCTCTAGCTGGCCTAGCTCATAAAACTTTCTTAGAGCTACTCTTTCCCTATTTTTAAGCTTAATCGCTATTTTAAGCTTTTCATCCGTAATTTCAACACCATAAAAATTTTCTAGACATTTCTTTAGCTTTACTAATTCATTGCTCCATAGTTTATAAGAATCCTCATCATTACAGTTTTGAGGAAGCTGCATAATATGAGTCTTCTTAATATCTGCTAAATATTCATACATCTTCTTCTTTCCATCACATGTAGTTTCTCCAACAATCATATCGGAAAAATAAAAAAATGGACATTTATCTGTAATTGCAAAGCCATAAGATGCTTTAATTAATGGGCATAGATTTCTTGGTAAATCCCTTTCGGCATCAGCTATAGGTTCCTCAGTCATACTGCATAATGAAACTGCAATAGCATCTGCGGCCATTATTATTTCTGTTGGTGTGAAAGTACAAAATACACCCACAACCTTCTTGCCTTCATCTTTTAAATTCTTGATGCTTAAAAAAGCATTTCTTCTTGCCTCACTAAAATCTTCAAATTTTTCTGGTAAGTTATTCATTAATATATCCCCCTCCGTTATAACGTTTTATTAGAACTTTTTTCAATTCTGCTTGCCATTATAGCCGCTCCAATAGCACCTGCATATCTTGCCATTTTTTGAGTAGCTACAGGTGAACCTAATTTTTCTGAAAGTTGATCCATAATAAATGGGCTATCGCAAAGTCCTCCTGTTAAGAAATAATTATGTGAATCGGAATGTTTTTGACACAGAGATTTTACTTTACCAGTAATAGATTCTATTACACCAAATGCAATGTCTTTACGTTTTTTTCCACTACCAATAAGACTAATGACTTCAGATTCTGCAAAAACGGTACACATTGAACTGATAGTTGTTCCACTCCCCTTTGCGGCTTCAGTGCAAAGTTCATCAATATCGAATCCTAGTGTTCCAGCCATTAATTCTAAAAATTTACCAGTGCCAGCTGCACACTTATCATTCATAGAGAAATTTGTAACCTTACCACTTTCAACAGTTATGACTTTTGTATCTTGTCCACCTATATCAATAACTGTACAATCTTCATGTAATAAGTAATACGCTCCAACTGCATGGCAAGTTATTTCAGTTATTGTTTTATCTGCATAGGGTACAGAAACCCTTCCATACCCTGTTGCAACTATTTTACTATTACTAGAGGTCATTCCTAGCTTTTCTATTGCTTGTTTTATTTCCTCAGCTGTTTTGACACTACTCCAACCTGTTGGGTAAATAAAAGTATTTTTAATTTTATCATGTTCAAGAATACATACCTTAGAAGCAGTTGATCCAATGTCAATTCCTATGTATAGCATGTCCTTCACCTTCACTTTCTTATTGTAAATAATTAAAAAAATAATAACCCTCTAAACTAATCACACATTTTTGCAATTCATTTTCATTCCCTCCATAATATATAAAACATAATATTATTTTACTATATTTACAGTTTATTCACAATGAACATTATGCATTATATTGGAATTATAACTGTTTTTCAGGTATAGATTTCTGAATCAGAGTGTGTTACTGTTATTTAACTTTTTATAACCTTCTAATGTTGCAAGTTTCATTTTGTATGTATTTTTTTCTTTTATATCAGATTCGTTTTCATCGATTACTTTATTAACTTGTTGTTCACTTCTGTAAGCAATGATAGTCCATAAATTACAATTAAATTTGCAGCGTAAATTTAATTGTAATTTATGGTTTTAAATCATATTGTTTACATTTTTTTATCATTGTTATAGAATATATTTACATAACGCATTCGGTGAATATGTTATGTAAATATTCTCTATGGGGTATGTTGTTAAAACAATTAGAATTGATTATGAGCTCTAGCATTGTTCCAGAAGCTAAAGCATTATGGGAAAGGCAACTCCACATATTCATTATGGAGATGAAATGTATTTAATCTTAGGAGAAGAAAATGCAGCTACTATCGCAGTAACTTTAGGTGATGACTATTACGAAATTAAAACTCCAGGTGCTGTTTATATTCCAGCAGGTGTTCCTCATTCAATTAAGATGATTGATGGTGTGGTTGGTAAATTTGGTGGTGCTTGCCCTATATTCTCAGGAACTGAATACATCACTAAGCCTGTACCAGAAAACTGGGATAAATAAAATTCAACCTTGCCCTACTTATAATCCACTATGCTTTAATATGTCAACAGCTCCAATGAATGAAAGAATTCATTCTTATAATGCAAAAATATTTTTACAATTGACAGGTGGTTTGGGACGTTCTGCAATGCCTGGACTATATAAAAAGCCAATTGCTCCTTCAAAGGCAGAAAACCGCTTTGACCCAAGATTAACTCATGAAGCAATGACTACTGAAGATATAAAAGTTTTAATAGAAAACTTCATAAAATCAGCAGCAGTGGCAAAACAGTCAGGTTTTGATGGAGTTGAGGTCCATGCTGTACACGAAGGATATCTTTTAGATCAATTCGCAATCGGTTTCTTTAACAAAAGAGTTGATGAATATGGCGGAGACTTAAGAGGCCGTTTGAAAATCGCAACTGATATAGTTAAGGGAATCAAGGCACAATGTGGTGAAGATTTCCCAGTTTCACTACGTTTCAGTGTTAAGAGTATGATGAAGGGACTTCGTCATTACCTGGAGAAAAATTTGATGAAGTTGGTAAGGACACAGAAGAAGGATTGGAAGCAGCTAAAATATTAGTAGAAGCGGGCTATGATATGCTAAATGTTGATGCTGGGACTTATGATTCTTGGTATTGGAATCACCCACCAATGTATTTTAACGATAAGGGAATGTACAGAGAATTCGGTAGACAAGTTAAGCAGGTTGTGGATGTTCCAGTCACTATTTCAGGTAGAATGGATGATCCTTGGCTGGTAAAGATATTGTAATAATAGGTGCAGGTCTTGTTGGTTGTGAAACCGGTCTTTGGTTGTCAAAAATGAGCAAAAATGTTAGCATAATAGAAATGCTTCCGGTTATTTGCGGTGGTCCTCACAATATGCCATTTATGAACTGGGATATGATGAAGGATTTACTTCCATTCAACAATATTAAAGTAATGACTAGCACAAAGATTGAAAAAATAGATTCGAATGGTGTTAAAGTTTCTAATAAAGATGGAGAAAGTATATTAAACGCAGACACAATAATAGCTGCAACAGGGTACGAGCCTCATAATCCACTACAAAGCATACTTGACAAAAGTAAAAAGGAAACATATAACATTGGGGATTCTAGGGAAGTTAAGAACATTATGAAATCTATTTGGGACGCATTTAAAGTAGCAATTCAAGCAATTTGTTGATACTCATACAAAAATCACAGGATGAGAGTGTTTTGAGAACTGATTATCGAGCAAATCAAATTCGTGATGAATTGCTTCTAATCTCAAGGGGGACGATATACAATTGGTCTCAAAAAGATGGAGAATTTGATCTTACAGATTATATAAAGAAATAGGGGTACATTTTTCTATCCGATGTTAGATTTCAAATAAACTTCCCTCTTTTGTTCTTCAGTAATCTCAATGTATCTTAAAGTCTGTGATTTTGACGAATGATTAAATATATCCATAAGTAATTCTAATGAAGATCCATTAATTAAGATTACTCATGATTTTGTGACTATTTTTTAGTATAGTGTTTTCTCAAAAGCTATTCTTTTATTTCCATCTTCTAAATAAATTATTCCACAATACTGAAATTTGTTTTTCTTAAGCAGCTTTTGCATAGATAAGTTTTCTTCATGTGTATCCATTTTTATACTGTACACACCTTTATTCAAACAAATCTGCTCTATATTTTTGATAATCTGTGATGCTAATGCTAATCCTTTATAATTGTTGTCAATAGCGATTCTATGAATAACTGCATATTCATTATCACTAATCCATTGCCCCTCATAAATAGAGTCATATGTTTTTTCTCCCTCAAAAGAAACTGCTGCCGTAGCAACAATATTATCGTCTTTTAACAGTACATAACCATTTTTATTATCAATATCATTACTTATTATTTCAACATTGGGATAGTTATTCTGCCATTGGTTAATCCCATGTTTTTTTAAGTATGCTTGTGCCTGCATAATAATACTCATTATATCATTAGCATCTGTTTCAACTGCTTTTCTAAATTCCATTTCAATCCTCCTTACAGCTACAAATAGCCCCTGTTTTGCCTATATATAAACTTCTGTATTAGTTACCATATTTCTACTTTGTTAATCTATTACACCCAAATATTACCTTGAATTATTTTGCTTTGCTAACACTGATTTATTTTTTATATCGAGCCAATATTTTTCTATATTTCACTCATTCTTTTTACTAATTCAGTTGCCATTTGCTTTTCTTGTTCACTAAAACCTTTAAATGATATTTTTAACTGTTTAATTTCTTCATCCATTATAAATTCATATAATTTAGTTGAAAGTTCAACTTATTTATTTGCCATTTTAATCTTTCCTTTTAATAATATTGAGTTTATTTTCCATTTTTATCATCTGCACTTTTCTTTTCCAGTTCAGCAGTTCCTGTTTTACTTGCTAGAGATTTTCCGCTAATTTAATACATAGACAAACTTACTTTAATTGTTATTTTCAGTTGTGCTAAAAGAATCAAATATAATTTTAGAAGCTTGAGCAATCAGTTTATCATCGTATTTAGCCTCTTTTTTATCGTGAGTTGACAATATTGCAATAATTATAGGTTTTTTGTTTGGTGGCATTACTATGGCAATATCATTTCTTGTTCCGTAAGAACCAGCTCCACTTTTGTCAGCAACTACCCAGCCATCTGGTGCTCCTGCACGAATTAGTGTATTACCTATTGCATTTCCTGTCATCCAATCAATAAGAATTTTTTTCTTATCGTCTGTTAATATATCTCCAGTTGTGTATGCTTGCAAATCAGTTGCCAATTGTCGTGGTGTGCTAGTGTCCCTAATATCTTCAGGTATGGCTTCGTTTAGATCTGGTTCTATACGTGTAGGTTGCGTAACGTTATCCCCTAATTGATTAAGTGCAGATTTAAAACCATTAGGTCCACCTATATGATCAAATAAAAGATTTGCAGCTGTATTATCACTAAAACGTATTGCTGCATTGCAAAGTTCTTCAATGGTCATGCCTTTATCAACGTTATCTTTTGTAATTGGAGCATGAGAGAGAACATCTTCTTTGTTATATTTAACTACTTGTTTAAGCTGCTCTAATGAATCTTGTTTTAAAACAGCACCAGCGGCTAAAGCTTTGAATGTAGAACAGTAAGCAAACCTATCATCAGCTCGATATACGACTTCTTTATTCGCCTCTGTATCAAAAGCATATACACCAAGTTTAACACCATAATCACTTTCAAGTTTTGAAAATGCCGAATTATATTGTGTGTCAGACTTCGTGTTTACAGGTGGCTGAGTTGCTACCTTTCCACAGCTAGTAAGAGAAAAGATCATAAGCGGCATAAATATAGCAATTTTAAACTTATTTACCTTGAATTTTGATTTTACTAATTTTTTCATATAAATTCTCCTTTGTTATTTAATCAATCTGTTAAGTTATTTTTTCATAACAATACCTAAATCTCTTAATATCTGTAATGTTATTTCCTTGGCTTTTACGCCTGTAGCACCATTTTTTCCTTCAATATTTGTCGCGAAAAAATACATATCATTATTTTCTTCTATATATCCTACAAACCAACCATTAACTTCTTTATTATTTTCAACACCTGAACCGGTCTTGCCATACATTACTCTTTCCCCATCTTCCATTATTTTTATTGAATTTTTTACTATGTCTATATTTTTCTTGGAAAAAGGCAATTCATAATTATACATTTTTTTTAGCATTTCCACCTGTTCTATAGGTGAAATTTTTAAAGAAGCTTGAAGCCAGTAATCAGCTTGTAGAGAATAAATATCCTTGTTACCATAATCCATCTTATCTATATAGTACTTCAATTTATTTTTGCCTATTTCTCTATCTACTTCTTCAAAATACCAATTTACAGAATATTTCATTGCAGAAAATAATGTATTATCTTGATTCCACTCCCTATAAGGATATTTACTCCCATCCCATTTGAAAAGTTCTTTCTCATCTTTAATAACACCTGTTTCTAACCCTATCAAAGCTTCTACTATTTTATAGGTTGAGCAAGGTGATACTCTTTTTTCACTTTTCTCTTTGTTATAAACTATATAGTCTCCTTTATTAACATCAAACAATACAAAGCTTCCTTCAAAGCCCTTATAAAATCTGCTTAAATCTTTATGAACACTATTTTTTTCTAATACTTTTTTATCCTTTACTATGGCATTTCCTTGTGTACTACCTAAAAACATACATGTTAAAATAATAAAAACAACTGTTTTAGTCAACACTATACCTTTTGAATCTTTCTTAAATCCAGCTATCATTTTTATCCTATTTTTTGCATTATTTTTGCTTTTTATAATACCAAGTGTGAAAATATTATTTCTATTATAAGCAATTAACTCTAGAAGTTTAATAATAGTAAGGCCATAGCCTTTTATCTCTTCCTCATTTATTTTTGAAAGAACATGTCCATCACAAGCTATTTCCATATCTTTTTTCATAAGATAAAAACCATAATATATAATAGGATTAAACCAATAAATTAATTGTAGTAGACTTATTAACAAACTTACAGCCATGTCCTTTCTCTTGTAATGAGCTAGTTCATGTAGCAATATATATCTCATCTCATCCTGTGTAATTTTCTCTTCTATTCCATCAGGAATAAGAATATAGGGGTTTATAAATCCAAAAAGTGCTGGACATCTATCACCATCTATTCTTACAATATTTATGCTTCGATTTATATTTAGATCTTTTTTACAGCCTTCCAATAAAACCTTAATATTTTCATCATAAATTTGTGGTTTATCTTTTATTCCTGCCCTAAGCTTAATATTGGTTATAACAATTAAGGCAAAGCCTATAAGAAAAACCATTAACCATAGAATATAAAATATTGAATAATCTCTATTTATAGAAATAGCATAGTCCTTCGTTGAGTTCATTACCATAGATAATTCTTTATGTGAATTATTTGAAACTGTTACATTGGTAATATTCATACTTTTGTGTGCAATATTTGAAAAAAAGCTTATAATTCTATCTATACTTACTGGGCTTTGAGGAAAATAAGGAATTAGCAATTTTAAAATTAGTATAAACCAAATATAATAATTCCATCTTGCCCCCAATTTCTTATTAAATAAAATTTTAATTAACAATATGCCAAATATCACTATGCTACTAGTAATGGAAGAATAAATTAAATGAGAAAAAAACTTAGATATTAACATAATAAATTTACCTATCTTTCTTGCAATCAAGAATTTGTTTAAGGTCTTCTATATCTTCTGTTGATAAATTTTCATCCTCTATAAAATTTAAAAGCATTTCTTTAAAGCCCCCATTATATATCCTATCAAGAAAGGAGTTGCGTTCAATTTTTACACATTGTTCTTCAGTAAAAATAGGGTAATATTTATATATTCGTCCTTCCTTTTCATAGGAAATAATATTTTTATTTAGTAACCTGTTAATCAACGTTTTTACAGTCTTAGGTTTCCAACTAACATCACCACTTAATTTTTCTATTACATTATTTGCTGTCACTGGAGCATCAGACCATATAATCTTCATAACCTTCCACTCAGTTTCAGCAATTCTTGGTATTTCTTTCATTCTTCTTAACTCCCCTCATAATTTATATTAATACATCTATATATATTTTTATTAGAAACTTATTAGAGTTCCTTCTAAAATACATCCTCTATTATTTAACAGGATGAAATTTTTCAAATACTTTTCTTACCATTGGCACTACATAATGGCTTCCACCTCTTTCTTTTACATCCTCAGCCATAGCTATTACAAGAAGATCAGGACTATCCGTATTAACTGCCGCAAACCAGCCTAATTCTGTACCATTAACATCATCTTGAGAAAGCTTTATTTCTGCAGTTCCAGTCTTTCCTGCTAAGCTTAGTCCTTTAATATATGCTTGATGTCCAGTACCTCTAGGATTTTCAACAACCTGAGTTAAATCCTTTAAAATTGTGCTTGCCACCTCTTCTGTAAAAACATTAGACTTCCACATTTCTGACTTTGCAGTTCCATTATATTTAATATATGGTTTTATCATACTGCCCTTATTAACAAAGGAACTATAAATAGCTGCTAAATGAAGAGGATTTATCAATACTTCACCTTGTCCATATCCACTATCTGCCAGCTGAACTTCACCTTTTATATCTCCATCCGCATCAAATTGAGATTTAGACAATCCATATTCAAAAGGAATTTTTTCGCCTAAGCCAAATTCTTTTAACTCTGCTTGAAGCGTATCCTTGCCGATATCTAATGCTGCCTGTGCAAAATATATGTTGTCCGAATGAATAAAAGCATTTCTTAGATCTGATGGTTGTCCATAATCTACAACTCTTGTAACAAAATAATTTCCAAAGCTTTTATCCTTCTGCCATCTAAGCCCTAAAATATTCTTAGAAATCTCTGCATCAATCTTCTTTGTTTTAAGTCCTATGGCAGCAATTACTGGCTTAAAAACTGATCCAGGACATAAATTGCTTTGAAATCTGTTATACAAAGGCTTTTTCTTATCTTCATTTAAACTTTTCCATAAATCTTGCGACATTCCCATGACAAAATTATTAGGATCATATGAAGGGGTACTAACAAGAGCGAGTACTTCACCAGTTTTAGGATTCATTGCAACTGAAGTTCCTGCATCTTTACTTAATTCATCATAAAGAAGACTCTGCATATCAGCATCTATGGTTAACTTTAAATCTTCACCATTTTGTACTGCTTTACTAATTAAAGACTTTTTCTTTTTATTATTTTTATCTACTACATATATTTCATATCCATTTTTTCCTCTAAGTGTTTTTTCATATATTTTCTCCAAACCAGTTTTCCCAATTATATCATCCTTTCTATAGCCTTCCTCCTTATTTTTTTCAATTTCCTCCGCACTTATTGCTTGAATATATCCTATTAGATGTGCAGCTTTTTCCTTTAACGGATATACTCTTGCTTTCTTCTCATTTACCATTACTCCTGGTATTTCTAATAGCGCACTTATTTTTTCTGTTTCATCCTCAGATATTGTTTTTATAGGAATAAACATGTCTGGTTTTACATATGTAGCTGACAGCTTTTTATTAATATCTTCTAGGGAGACTTGTAGTATTTTTGAAACATTTCCCTTTGATTTAGCTGCATCATTACCAAGCTTTTCTGGTATAATATCTATTTCAGCTACTGTACCATCCAGTGCCAAGGATTTATCATTTTTATCCTTTATTTCACCTCTTTTAGCATACAAGGTAGCTACACGTATCTTATCTTCATTCTCAAGTTCAGGGAAAATCATCTTGCTGCTCCATAGAATTTTCCATGTTTTATTCTTGCTATCTTTAATTAATTCACCAGTATTATCAAAAGTTAATTTACCTGCTATCGTATCCATTATAACCTCAAACTTAACACTCTCTATGCTTGAATCATATTTCTTTTTTTCTGAATCCTTAATTTTAACATCAATTTCTTTTAATTCAATTCCACTATAAATATTTTTATAACGCTGAACAAAATCTGCTTCACTAATCTTTTTTCTACTTTCCGCATCAATCATATTGTACATTAATGCAAAATCTTTTTTCTTCCATGAATTCACATAACTATCAAAATATTTATTCGCTGAAATGGTTTTAGTTTTATTCCACCATAGGAAATATATACCTGATACTAGCGTAACTATCACTAAAATAACTAAGACTAATTTTTTACATCTATAAAACCTACCATTCAAAAATTTGTTTTTCATTTAATAAATACCTCTCCTTTAATATTGTACTTAATTCAATATAACTTTTACTTTCTTTCTATAGATTACAGTAGTAATCTATAGAAAGATTACTACTGTAATCCATAAATGTCAACTGTTTTTTTATACCTGGACATAGAGACACAACATACTTCTGACATCCTCTTTCACTTACAACAAAAACCGCACTAGATCTCTCCAATACGTTAATATGTATTCGTGGGTTTCATTGGCGGTGGCGAAACTCCGCTCCCCATATTGGGGTAGTGGCAGCAAATAAAACGTTATACAGACTCAAAACATTTACTTTGAATTATTTACCTTAGGGATAGTAACCGCGAAACGCGGATTTTATAAGTTAAGACATATATTACTAAAATAACGATAACTTCAGGGGGAATATTAATTATACTCGTGTTATTTTAATATTTTTCTCAAAGATCTTAAATTAGCTAACATATATTTTTTATTACCTTTTTAGTTAACATTATCAATACTATACTTCTACTTTAACTAACTTGTTTTGAGCAAAAAAATAATATAAGTACATTTCAAATAAACATTTGTTCTTTATTCCGTTTTTCTGCTTTTTCTAACAATCCTTCTCTCACTGCTTTTTTCTATATTTACTGATAGTAGAAACAGTTATGCCTAATGTTTTGAAATTTACGGAAGAGATTTTCCATATTTTGCTAACCTAGTTACTTTTTGAGTAGCATACTTGGGATTTAGCCTTACATTTAATTTATCTTCTTTATGTATGCCTAATTTCTTTTTAAAGTTAAATATAGCAGCTAAGCCTTCTTTGGATAAAGTCGAAATGAATGCATCATAAATATGAATGGGCTGCAATTCCCCTATAGATCTAAGCCCTTGTGATTCAAGATAACAAAGGAACTGCGTACAGTATACTCGTCGTACATTTATAGTTGATTCTTTGTTTCCATGCTTTCGCATAAAGGACAGATAATCATTCGGATAGGAACGTAAAACAGCAGGATATATCAACCCTTTCGAAGAATGCATACGAACATAGGGTTTTTCATCTAAGATATCATTTAAACGATTAATGATTGTCCTTACATAATTGTACCAGCTTGATGACGGATTATTCTGTTGCCTCCACTCTTCAATGAAATGCGAACATATCTCTAAATATGTGTGAATCGAACACACCCAACCTGGTCTTAGCAGGTCAACACAGTTTTGAAGACTGTTTAAATGCTTATCTATAACAAATTTTATTATAATATAAAGCACTCAAAAGTTAGTGTTTTGAGTGCTTTAACGTCTTTTTACATTGTTTTGATACCAGTATGAAATAGTATGGAAATATATGCAGGGTTGTCAAAATGCAGTCAAGAGAGATACCTTAGCAATGCAATCAAATTATATTTTACGAAGAAAAACTGCCAAAATATATATAAATAGTTATCCTCACTGGCTTTCGCCAAACTGTCGCTTTGCTCCCTTTTTTTAGTTTGCTGTCCAGACCCCTTAGGCGATAACTGAAAGTTACCGCCTTGATAATTTTACAACACCTAAAAAAAGGCTGAGTTTTACATAAAAGTAAACTCAGCCTTTTCTTATATTGTTTAAAAAAAACATATATTTATGATACTTCTTTTAAATCGGGGATAATCTCTCCACGAATTTCTGCAGCAGTATGTATTTTATAATTTTTAAACATAATAGACCCTACGTAACCACTGAAAATACTAACTATAATACAACCTAAGGCTGCTATTAACACTTTAGAAGCTGGATTATATGCAAACATTACTGCGAACCCTGCTATAGGGGTTGCTGTTCCTGGAGAATTATTTACAAGTCCCATTAATGCAATTATTACTCCACATAAAGAACCACCTATAAAATTAGTTACATAAATTGGTATGGGATTTGCTGTGGTTATATCAGCTTGTGTTAGAGGTTCTATAGCTACTGCAATTGTATCTTTTTTACTTCCAAATTTCATTCTTGTAAATAATACGAAATTCATAAATGATGAACCAAATACTGCTAATGCGCCTATAGCCATAGGTGCACCGGTAAGCCCAAGCATTGCGGTTAAAGCCATTGAACTAAGAGGTGCAGTGGCAACAACGGTTATTGTTCCTCCAAGCACTATACCCATTATTATTGGACTAGAACTTGACGCAGAAGTTAAAATTCTACCAATATTTAATAGTGTGCCATCTACTACAGGAGTCATACAGTTTCCTATAAATCTAGTTAATGGAGCTGCAAAAACAATTATAACTATTAAGTCTAAGCCTCCTGGTAATTTCTTTTCTAGATATTTAACTACAAATGACATAAGGTATCCAGCTATAAATCCGGGTAAGATACCAATACCAGAACAAGATAGCCCAATCAATACTGCATATATTGGTGAAACTCCAAGAGCTAGAGGTACAAGTATTGCAGCGGCTACTCCTCCTAAACTACCATTAGATAAACCAACTTCTTTCAAAAAATTTAATTTTAATACATCACCAAAAAATGCAGACTGAAAAGCTTCAACTAGAAAGCTTGCACAGGCAGCACTTGCTAGTGCACCCATCGCTTTCATTCCTTCAGGTGCTTTGCAACTAAAAAGTGTAAATAAAGCTAATACTAATAATAAAAGACCAGTTCCTATTAAAATGTTCATTGTTTTTTTCTCCTTATAATTCCAAATTTATTTTTTTGAAAACACCTTATCTTTAAGTGCTAGACCAGTTTTAGTAACAGCAAGGCCACCAAGAGCTGTTTCTCTTAAGGAAGCTGGTAATTCTATGCCGATTTTATACATTGCAGATAATGTATCATCAAATGGTATTTTTGAAGAAACACCAGCCATAACTAAATCAGCGGTAGAAAGTGCACTAATTGCACCAGCTACATTCCTTTTTGCACAAGGAATTTCAACTAGCCCTGCAACTGGATCACAAACAAGTCCTAATACATTTTTAAATACGATGGCACCAGCATTTAAGCTCATCTCTGGTGTTCCTCCCATCATTTCCACAACTGCAGCTGAGGCCATGGCAGCTGCAGAACCACACTCTGACTGACAACCACCTTCTGCACCTGCAAAGGTTGCATTCATTCCAATAATCATACCAACTGCAGAAGCTGCAAATAATCCTTCAATCATTTCATCAGTACTTTTTCCAAGCTTTTCACCAGCAGTTAATATTACGGCTGGAAGTATCCCACAGGATCCAGCTGTTGGACACGCTACTATTTTACCCATAGAACCATTAACTTCTGAAGAAGATAACGCCATAGCCATAGCTTTTACAGCAGTGTCTCCTAAAAGTGATTTACCAGATTCTAAATATTTTTGCAGTTTATAAGCATCTCCACCTATAAGACCACTTAATGAATAAACTTCTTTTTCTCTTCCAGAAGTAGCACCTTGTCTCATTACATCAAGGATTTCTTTCATATGCAGAAATAATTCTTCTCGTGAAGTATCCTTTTGTTCACTTTCAAGATTTATTGCATATTCACTTAATTTTATATTTTCTGTTTTACATATTTCGATAAGTTCACTAGCTGACTTCGCTATCATTATGTTTCCTCCTTGTTTCTGGATTAATAACTATTACTTTGTTTATTCCAGTAATTTTTTTTATATTTTTTACTAAAGAATCGCTAATAGTACTATCTACTTCAAAAGTCATAGTTGCAGATTTTCCTTTTTCGCCTCTAACAAGTTTTAAAAAAGCAATATTAATTTTATCCTCATAAATAAGGTCTGACACTTTTGCTACTGTTCCTGGGATATCATCATGACAAGTGATAATAGTAGGATATAAACCGGTTATAAGAACACTATTTCCGTTTATTTCATTTATTTCTACATTACCGCCACCAATAGACGAACCCATTATTTCAAAATAATCATTATTAACATCTGTTATTAACAATTTAACTGTATTTGGATGTACTTGTCCAAGATCATACTCAATAAATTTTATTTTTAAGCCTTTACTTTCAGCAATTGAAATAGAATTTCTAAGATCATCATCACTTGGTTCCATTCCAAGTATGCCAGCGACTAGCGCTCTATCAGTTCCATGACCTTTGTAAGTTTTACCAAAGGACCCATGAAGTAAGAATGTAACCTCTTTTATATCAGCTCCAACAATAGTTTTTGCTATTTTACCAAGTCTAGCAGCACCCGCTGTATGAGAAGATGATGGACCGACCATTATAGGACCTATAATATCAAAAACACCAAAATTTTTCATGTTAGGTGTTCCTCCTTTCGTCAATATAATACAATTTTTTTTACATTTTTAATGTTAAACGATTTCAATTTAAAAGTCAAGAAAACTTGATTATTAATTAATAAGGGAGCTGAAAGAAAATAACAAGTCAGAGATTATGTGAATGTTTTGTGCCAGGCAAAGAACATTCATATTTACATAGCTAGGCTATGTAAATGTTGTGGTGATGAAGCGTAGTGCAAAATATGGCGGAATATGCCTTGTTATTTTTTTGAAGCTCCCTTATAAAAATTATTTGCATATAACTGTCTATACTTGTCTATATTTGTTTATTAAAAAACATTAAAATAACTTATACCTTTGTGGAATTTAGAACATATTTTACTTTCTGTACCAATTATATAAATATTATTTAAACACACATAGCAAAAGAGCATACGAATTGTATGCTCTTTTGCTCAGGTTGTTTACAAACCCAGTATAATTTTTTTATTATACTGGGTTTTTTACATGCAATTATGCGATAGCATTTTGAGTTATGGATAAATTTAAAATAACAACTATCTTCTTAGTTAGAAAATCAAAAAACAGTAAAGATAGCAGGCTAGCTATCTTTTTCATATTCTGCACTGCTGCTGTAAGCAGACACTGCTCTTGCACATTTTCTAATCCACGCATATGGCAATAGCGAAGCCCATGCAGTTGTTTTGAATCTGCGAAGCTTCGCTCTATAGTTTCTTTTCTTCTTCTATATATATTTCTGCCTTTATCTGTTCTGGTGAACTTTACAACATCTTCTTTATACGTTTCCCAAACATGTCTTCTAATAGTTTTAAACTTGCTTTTTGCAGAAAAGCATTGAGCTCTATTTGGACATATCTCGCAATATTTTGCATTACCAACATATTCTTTATATCCTTCTCTTGTTGTCGTTTTATAATGTAAAGCCCTTAAGTCAGGGCATACGTAAATGTCCTGCTCTTTAACATATTGGAATTTATTTTTTGTGTACATTCCTTTTGTATGTGGAGACCTACGGTATCCCATTACAGATTTTAATTCCCTCTCATATAGTTCTTTACATATAAGATTTGTAGCATAACCAGCATCTGCACCAACATATTTTGTATTAAAATTAAACTTTTTTATTTGCACATCTAATCTATCGATATAAGGATCAACATCATTTATGTTTCCAGGAGTAACATACACATCAGTAATTATATTATGTCTGCTATCGACAGTTCTGTGATCTAAATATGAGAAGCCTTCCGGCTTGCCATCTCTCATCATATATCCACTGTCGGGGTCGGTTGTGCTAACTTTAGTTTCTTTTATTTTGGTAACAGGTTCTTTTTCCTTTAAAGGTTTTTTACCATGGTTTATTCTATCTTCTTCCACTGCTTTATTAAGTTCAGCTACATATTCTTTCGGCGTTTTTTCAACTTCAATTTTCACAAGCTTTCGCTTATTAGCATTTGCTTTTAGGTGTGTAGAGTCTGTGTAAAGTATTTTACCGGTTACCATCTTAAGATTTATAGCCTTAAATACTACTTCGTCAAATATTTTTTGAAACACATCTGTACCTTTAAACCGTCTACGTCTATTTTGGCTAATTGTTGAATGATCTGGAATAGGATCAGTAAGACTTAGTCCTAGAAACCATCTATAAGCCACATTTACTTCAATGTCCTTTACAAGTTGTCGTTCAGATTTTGAATAGGTTTGGATTCAGATGTTGAGCCGATAAAAACTATCACCATAAGTATATGCTTAAATGATGATAGCCACTAAAGTTGCTCAATTTCTGAAACAAGCTAAAGAACGATGCCGCGTTTCCACTACTATGGAGATTCAATCTTTTCCCTCTTTCTGAAATTTTCTTTAACACTAAGAGTATTAACTTTAATTTCCACAAATGCATCTTAAATCATTCTAAGCCTTGATTATTTTCTAAAAATAGACGTAATTTCCCCCTCCCCTAAATAAAAACTTTATGCTATTTTATTTATTCCTCCTGGTGGCGAATAATTTTGGCGATTTAATTTCTCTTTTGTAATCATTTTACCTTTACCACAGCAAGAACAGATATTTATATCTATCCCTGTAAGCTTTAAAAGAAGCTCCGCTGCACTTAACTTAACTTCTAAATTTTGATTTTTATTTTCTATTGTCCCTGTAAGTTCTTTGCATTTTTGAAGCTTAGTTGACCTATTTCTATTGCTTAATATTCCATAATGTCTAATTTTAACAAACTTTCTTGGTAAAACATGCATGAGAAATCTTCTAATAAATTCATCTACTGTAAGTGTCATAAACTTTTCTTTATTATGGTCTTTATAATCTCTCCATTTAAATGTTACATATCCATTTTCTAAATTTACAATTCGATGATTAGATATCGCTACTCTATGAGTATATCTACCAAGGTATTCAAGTACGTACTCCGCACTCCCAAAAGGAGGTCTACAATATACAATCCATTCTTTTTTATATAACTTATCTATGAAGCTCTGAAATATATGTTTCTTTGTTAATTCCTCAATTCCTGTAGTATATTTAAGTGCATTACTATAATAAGCTCTTTTAAGGTAAAATAAAAATTTACCTCTAAATTTTCTTGAAAGCACTTTCACTGGGATAAAGAAATCTTTTTTTGAATTTATCCATCGGTTACCATCTAAAGTTAATCCGCCACTAGGAACTATGCAATGTACGTGTGGATGATTCATTAAATTTTGACCCCACGTATGCAAAATTGCCATAAATCCAATTTCTGCTCCTAAATGTTTTTTATCACTTGAAAGTTCAAGTAGTGTTTCAGAAACAGATTTAAATAGAATAGAATACATTTCCTTTTGGTTTGTTAATGTTATATAGTTAAGCTCTTCAGGAATAGTGAAAACTACATGAAAATACCCTACGGATAATAAATCCTCTTTTCTTTTTTCAAGCCATCTTTCCTTGGATAAAGTTTGGCATTTAGGACAATGCCTGTTTCGGCAGGAATTATAAGAAATCCTAACGTGTCCACATTCATCACATTCGTCTACATGACCACCAAGCTCTGCTGTTCTACAAGCTTCAATAGCTATCATAGTTTTTAAAATATTCAGCGGAAGCTGATGATTCCTCCTATATTCATCACCATGTTGATTGAATATATCTTGAATCTCAATCATCGTTCTCTCCTAAGAGGATATCCAACGGACTCTTTATATTAAGTAAATCCATCCTTCTAAGATGTAAATAGATAGTGGTAGTAGTAATTCGGGTATGTCCTAAAAGTCTTTGAATGTAGCAGATATCCGTACCAGCATCCAATAAGTGAGTTGCAAAGCTATGGCGAAGCGTATGGACAGTTGCATGCTTAGTAATTTTAGTTTTTTTTATAGATTTCTCGAGCGTTTTCTGAACACTACGTGGACTTATAGAATCTGTACGACCCTTTCCAGAAAATAAATATTCCGTAGGATGATATCTGCTCCAATACTCTCTGAGGATTTCTAAATTTGCTTTAGACAACAATGAATATCTATCTTTTTTACCTTTGCCCTCTCTAATTAATATTTGCATGTTTTTACTATCAATATCTGTTATTTTTAGGTTGCAAACTTCACTAACTCTTAATCCTGCGGAGTAGACCGTCATGAGAATTGCCTTATGCTTGAGGTTTTCAGTAACATCAAAGATGGATTTAACCTCATCTGGAGATAATACAGCAGGTAATTTTGATGGTTCTTTCATCCTTGCAATTTTGTCCGAATTCCAATATCTATTTAGAGTTTTAGTATAAAAAAATTTAAGACTTGAATTAATATAATTAACTGTTCCTTCACTTAATTTTTTTTTAATGATACAATAATGTAGATAGTCACAAATTTCTTTTTCACCTAAATACTTTGGTGATTTGTTGTAAAATTTAGCAAAGTTACTAACGTGATTGATATAGCTTTTTATAGTCATTGGACTATAACCCCTTAGTTCCATATCCATTTTCATTTTTTCTTTTAATTCTGACATAAATAATAACACTTCCTTATTTTTTATTTCGACAATAAAAGTTTATAGGAAGTGTGTATTATAATAAAGAAGTATCTTAGTCAAATAAGGATACTTCTTTCTATTTTATTTAAGTAAAAATTAAATTAATATGATTAGCACTTGTCTGCCACCGTTTTTAGCGGTTTAGTTCTTTATTCCAAATAAGTACCCAATAAACAGCATTTTAAAAAGTATAATAGGATCTACGCCAGGTCTTCCATTATCTAAGCAGTAATATTTTTTAGTCAGTTCTCTTATAAAAGAGAAATCCATGTATTTATCTATATTTCTCAGAATATGGTCTTTAGGAACTAAATCTTCTAAATACACCATTTCTAG
The DNA here is from genome assembly GCF_055081135.1 of Clostridium sp. CM036. Classification (NCBI taxonomy): domain Bacteria; kingdom Bacillati; phylum Bacillota; class Clostridia; order Eubacteriales; family Clostridiaceae; genus Clostridium; species Clostridium sp. CM036. The sequence continues at coordinate 1,500,452 of NZ_CM143652.1, forward strand.
TTTTTGTTGTGTAAAATTCTTTTCATTAATCATAATAATGCCCTCCGAATTATAAAGTTTGTATACTATATATATTCGACATTGATGTCCTAAAATCCTTTTTGAATATAAAAAAAAACACTCCAATTTTAAATTAGAGTGTTTTACATTTTATGTTTGTCAACGGTCTGAGCAAAAGAGCATACGAATTGTATGCTCTTTTGCTATGTTCTTTCCGTTGCTATTCTATTTTTTTAACCTATTTATCTCACTTTTTTCTATATTAAGTTCGTAGCAATATAGTCAGTTGTAACATTATATAATTTAGCTAGTTTTATAATGTTTTGATTTGTTTCTGTGTTATTAGCAACCAGAGATTATCCGTTTCACTTCCACTCTCTGGAATAGGGTCCATAGACGTAAACCTAATACTTCTATAATGTTCCAATAGGCTTATAGCTACATAAATCTTCACCTTTAAATGTACATAGGTTTAAAAAGTTTTCTGCGCTAAGTTTGCCTTTTCTTTTGGTGAAAAGATGTTTTTCGGCCATCCTTTTTATTGTTTCAGAGTTGTACAAATTTTGTATGTTTTTTATTATCATCCTAATTTTTTTGTGCATTCTATGATACCCCTTCTCTAATGTATATTTTAAAGTTACATTAGATATCATAGCATATATACAATATTTGGATTTCTTAGGTTTGCGGCTATGGACCCCATAGAAGAAACCGGAAACAGTTTCTTCTTGCTAATCTGTTCCTAAAATGAATGTTTAATTCTATAGCAATAGCAATCTTGCTTTTCCCTTATATTTACTACATTTAATTAAAAATGAAGTCTTTGTCTTTGATGAAATACTTTTACCTTTCCTGTCCATCCAGACTTCTTTATAATTGTGATATATCCCCCCTTAAATGCTTCAAATCATGTTAATTATTAATGTATAAGCGTAAAAGTTACTGCAAACCATATTTTTTAATTATAAAACATATCATGTTAATTATTAATCTTTGGACATAGTAGCACTGGTGTAAATGGTCCGTAATTATAAAACATATCAAGTAGGAGAAGAAGCTAAAAAACCATACATATTATAAAACATATCATGTTAATTATTAATTTAAAAGATTCACAACAAGAAATACCACTTTCAAATTATAAAACATATCATGTTAATTATTAATTATGGTAGTCAAAGTTATAATTATTCATACTATTTTCATTATAAAACATATCATGTTAATTATTAATGCTATTGAAGCAAGAGTAATAGCATGGTTTGCTGGATTATAAAACATATCATGTTAATTATTAATTACATTATTAATGTGTAAAACTATAACAGGAGCAAATTATAAAACATATCATGTTAATTATTAATGACTGATGTTAAGCCATTCGTTAAAATCCAAATCCCTTATAACTTCACTATCTTAGCCCTTTTTAAGAGAATTCACCAACCTAATTTCATTATTAAGAATGTAGTTATACCAATACCTACCTCATATCGGTTGGTAAATTCCTATAAAAATAATCCTACCTCACTAACAAACTTTACTAACTCTAATGTACTACTCTTAGTAAGTTCCCCTTCGTTTAAATTATCAAAATAGCTGGTTCCTTCTTGAACTATATATAAATTCCCTACCTTTTCTAACAGTATATTATTTTTAAATTTATACGTGTTGATGTTATATATATAATTGTTTAGTTCCTTTCTAATACACGTTGATTTAACTTGTTTTTCAGTATATTTCAAATCTGATTTTTGAGTTTCTAGATATTCCTTAAATAATTCATCAGCACCCCTCTTTCCTTCGTATTTGCATATAAACAGGAATGAATAATTTTTAGTATCTATTAATTTCATATTTTCTTGTGTTATTGCATATTTTAATTCACCTAAATTTGCCTTGTATTCCTTATATTCATCAATTTTCTTTTCAAGTAGCCATTTATAATTTCTTTTATAAAACTCACTAAAATCCTTATCTCTAAAAATTTCTTTCCAATCATCATCTTTTAAATTCTTTTCAGTCCTAAAGTCTCCCTTATAAATAAAGTCGCCATTATCAATATCAAAGAAATATACTGTTCCAGTATCATTAAAATTTCTTTCTATTCTCCCTGAGAATTGTTCATCTGCATCTAATATAGATATGTCTTTAAATCCTATTTGCATATCAATATCAACTCCAGCCTCAATACATTGTGTTCCTACCAGTATTATTTTATCATTTTCATATACTTTATTAAATTTGTTCTGTACTTTTCTTATAATAAATTCTCTATTTGTTGAATTGGTTATACCCGTCATTTTAAAAACTAAAAATCCTTCACTCTCATACTTTTTCATTTCATTATAAAAGTTATCTGCTCCTGCTGTGGTTAAGCATTCAATTAAAATCCTATGCTTATTAGTATTTTTAATAACTTCGTCAATTTTGTCAAAAACTTCTTTTATATCATTTTTTACTTTCTTTAATAATGTGAAATCAAATTCAACTCTTTGTTTAAAATAATTATAGTAATAATCTCTACTGCAGATTAAATCTGGTATCTGGTATGTTTTATCTTCTAATAATTCATTCATTTTTGGTAGTGTTGCACTCATTATTATAACTTTTAGATTTAACATTTCTGCAAATTCTTTAAGTGTATTTATAATATTAATCCATAATTGATTTTTATAGCTTTGAATTTCATCAATTATTATAACGCTATTACATAAATTAGATAACATTAAATTTTTAAATCTATTGGCACTAAATAAAATATCAAATAGTCTTACATGGGAAATTAAAGATACTGGGTAATTTATCATTTGTGAATTTAAAAAATCCTTATCATAGTTAATAAAATCATTTTCTTCATTGTTGCTAATGAAAATATCTTCTCTACTATTTACAGTAACTACATTATTGTAAAAACTATCTTTAATAACCTTATGCGTCTGTTCTGCAATGTTGTTAAAAGGGGCTATATAGTATATTTTATTTATAGTATTATCCAACAAATTATAAGCTAAATTAAGACTAGTCAAGCTTTTTCCGCAACCTGTAGGGGCTTCTAAATAGAATATATTATTATCTTTAGATTTAATTAGTTGTTTTTCACTTTCTAAGAACATTTCTGTTCTGTACTTATTGAGTTCACTTAATGGGAAGTTAGTGTTGTTTTCAAATTGCCTTATAGCTTTTATTACCTCGCTATTGCTAAACTTTTTATTTATTTCATTCTTAATGTAGACATCTACGGTATTAACTTCTAAATCTCCTTTATTATTAAAACCATATACTGCTGTAAAATCGCAAGTTATAAGAATACTATATGCTAATTTACACAGTAGATAATATGTATATGGATTTTTGTATACAATCTTATTTCTGTTTTTAAATCTATATAGATATTCAATATTAGTTAAGTTTATATTAATAAATTGTTCTTTATTATTCTCATAATAATATATTAATTTCTCAATGAATACAGACTTGTCTAAATCCTCCAGGCTGCTATGATGTCTATAAATGTTATATGCCAAAGATAGTATAATGTCTTTTAATGCCTCTTGTACAGGTCTTTTAACCGTGCTTACATAATTGTTATACATAGTTATACAGTAATATATAGCACCTATTTCTGTGTGGTGTTTATTTAATTGTGTAAATTTGTAACTTGCATATTCTAAATTTCCTAAATAAGCTTGAAAATAAGGATTCTTTTTACCTTCATCATGCAATTTAGTCATTTCTAATACTAACGTTTTCACATCATTTTCTTGGCCAATTAAATCTTTGTTTTCTTTACATAACTTGTTTATTATATTATTTATTATTGAATCTATATTCTTACTTTTATCTAAGTTTTTAAATTGTCTTAACACTGAGTCTATGTGTTTGTCTAGTGTTTCGTTTGGTCTACTTAAATACATTTTATCCCCCCCTTTTTTTATTATTTTAATTTATATAGCACCCAACTATTGTTAATAGCTAATTAAGTTCTTTCAAGTCCCGCACTCAACTTAGCGTAATTATAAAACATAGTTAATGAAGTCACTATACTGAAAATAAGGATAATTTGAGCATATTATAAAACATCTCATGTTAATAGTTAATCGAAACAACAGGAGAAACCCTATATGATGGGTTGTGATTATAAAACATCTCATGTTAATAGTTAATAGTTGAACTTATGTGTAGAACTGAGGAATTAACAGGATTATAAAACATCTCATGTTAATAGTTAATTAATTAAGCCAAAATTATTATAATTATGTTTTCCATATTATAAAACATCTCATGTTAATAGTTAATGTTTACACATAGGCATTATAACTTCATGTATTAACCATTATAAAACATCTCATGTTAATAGTTAATCTAAATTTGAAAATGGAACAAAGGTATCAATAAGACGATTATAAAACATCTCATGTTAATAGTTAATGCCAGAGTGGTTAACATATGAAGAAATTTTAGAATAATTATAAAACATCTCATGTTAATAGTTAATTTATTAGTAGAGGCTACGATGAAGTTTATAACGTATTATAAAACATCTCATGTTAATAGTTAATTTATTATTATGCTATTACCATGTATGAGACTGTGACATTATAAAACATCTCATGTTAATAGTTAATACTTTCTTACGTAAGTTGTAAAACAAATAAAACAATTATAAAACATCTCATGTTAATAGTTAATAGGAAAAATTAAAAAAGTAGTTGATGTGAAAAGAATATTATAAAACATCTCATGTTAATAGTTAATAAGCAAAAGAATTACATAGGAATTACATAGGGTGATTATAAAACATCTCATGTTAATAGTTAATGACTGTAACCAAGCCATCCTTGATTTTACTAACTGGCTTTAACCTTAGTAAAATCAACACTTTTTAATACTTTTACCAACCAAACGTCATTTTTAGGAATATAGGCAAATAGTCATTTTCAGCGTTTAGGTTGGTAAAATATCTTATATAAAACCTAATATACTATTATCATATGAATATAAATTCTTGTTATCTTTAGTAGTTACCATTAAATTAGTAAATCTAAACCATTTATATTCATATAGTGTCAATTCATTTAATGTGCCAGGAGCGTATATTTCCAAATTATAAGGAATCACCATATCACTTTCAGTATACTCGTTAAATTCTTCTACTATTTCTTCCTTAAATATACTGGTTATGGTTATATCATCTGTATCCTCAACTTCATCTAAATTAACTATTTCAAACCCATCAACTTTTGCTTTATAACTGTTATTACCTAGATACAAAGGATATTTACTTTCGTGTTTTTGTAATAAATAGCATAACTCATTCCAGTATTGTTCTTGTATGCTATCCTTTAATATATAAATAGTCCAGCACACATTTTGGAGTATTTTTTTATCTAATATCTGAGTACTCCCATCATTTGCATATCCTGTTGTATCAGTTATCGTTTCTTTAAACTTGTTAAATACTGGTTTACTTGGCACTATTGAAACTTTAATATTTCTTAAATTCTCGTAATACTCTAAATCAGGTTTTTCTTTTGTTAACTGTGCTTTACCATTCATTCCTAAAATACAACCTAAAATGCCTAATAAGCAAGGTTTGTGGAGGTGTTCAAAGCTGAATTCTGTACCCGTATTGCTCTCAGGATTCTTTAAGAAAGCATACTTTCCTAATAAATCAAATTTTAATGCAGTTTCCATATAATTTATAATTCCTCTCTAGTTATTAAATCATAATTTTTCACTAAATTACTCTCAATCATTCCTTTAACCTCTATGGTTCTAAAGTTATAATAAATTTCTATATTCTTAATTTTATCTACAACCTTATTTAATAATTCACCTAAGGAAGTTAAATCATAAACTACTTTATCTTCTTTATATACTTTTACATATTCTTGTAAGTAATTTAAATCTAATAAATAATTACATTCTTCTTTAGCCTCTATAAACATTGCAAATTCATTCTTGCATCCTGCTTTAGCTTTGCTATTGTAATTAGATACTGCAATTAAGCTTGTCATCTTAAAGTCCTTGTAATCCTCTTCTGTATACCCCTTAAATCCATTTATTTTATATTTATTATATTCTTTAGGAAATACTGAAAAATCGTAAACATAATGAGCCTCATCAGTTGTATATTTCGTTCCTAATGTACTTCGTGTTACATCCCCTTTTTTGGGATTTGCATATGGAGATAAAATCTGTTCTTCAACTATATTAGTATCTTCATATTTATTTATTCCATCTGTAAACTGGACTACGCCCTTAATAGACATAGAATTTACTCCAGTATATGCTACCCCAAAATTATTAACGTCTTTACAACTTAATAAGTTGGTTACAACAGACCCTATTTTCTTCTGCTTTATTTCTTCAGAATCTTTGTTATCTACTTTTTTATCCTCTTCTTCAAAAAGGTCAAAATATCTTTCACTTAATTTATTACAACCACCGTTGGCTCTAAGAGTTTTTATTCCTAAAACCCTTTCACCTCTATTTAGCCATTGGTTTTTTATACAATACTGCAATGCATATGTGCTACCCTTTATAACATCATTTCCATCTCTCTTAGGTAATTTATCAAATCCAGCATTCCAATTCGCATTATTAACTCTTACTCCAATTAATCCAAAAACATTATAAATCATTTCCATAATTATTTTTCCTCCTCTTTATTATCAGTTCCATGTGCTTTTTCTTTTTTATCTATTATTTCTTTATCTTTTTTGCTATATAATAAACAATCCCCGTAATATAAGCCCTTATTAAATTCTAATGTATCTATTTTCCTTAAATCGCCTCTATTTACTGAATAATATTCTAAAATGGCATACATTATTTTATTAGACCTACCGTATATGTTACTATCATAATCCAGCCTATTTTTATCCCTTGATAATACAGTCATTAATCTTTTTACATTAGTTGCTGTTAGATATTCACTAAATAAACTATTAGTTTTTTCGTCTGTTTGCGTCTGTATCTTTAAAAACTTAGCCAACTGCCCACATACTGTAAAAAACTCAGCTTCACTTTCTATAATGTATAATTCATCAGATAAAATTTTACTTTTAATATTTTTCAACATTTTTCTAAAACCCTCCTTAATATTTGTTTTATATAAATAATCTCTCATTGATATATCAAAATTTATAATATTTATCATTCCATATATACTTTCGTCATTTTTATATAGTCCATATATATTCTTTATCATATTTGGATATATATTTTTAAACACATCTATATTTGTGTTGTTAATGTCATTTATATATTCATAATATAGTGAACTAAAAGTTTTGAATTTAGTTTCAGTTTTATCTTTCTCTGAATAATAACTCCTAACTTTAGATTCTAACAATAATCTTAAAATGTAATTTGTTAAATCACTATATTTACCTATACTGGCTTCATTAAAACACTTATCCTCTAATGCATTCGTTATATTAAAATTTACAATATCATCTCTAAGCTGTGTGGGGTTTACATTAAAATCATCTAAATACCATTTCTTAGTAGCTCTATCAAGTTCCATTTTATATTTTGTTATAGAAATATTACTTTCTAATTCTTCTCGTTTTTTTAAGTCCATATATTTTTTTAAATTGAGTATTTTTTCTGATTCCTCTACATCTAGCAGATGAATTTCATCTGTATTAGATAACATATGTGCCAAGAATGGTTTATCTGCTGTGTTTAATGTATAAAATAAACTTACTCTACCTTTATCTTTGTCACTTATATTTACTTGTGTACCTTTATCAAACAACATGTTTGCAATGTATTTTAGATACTCATTTTTATAATCTTCAGTTGGAAGGTCTAAAAATAATTTTAAATGAAATTTAGGTAAATCGGTTTTAGATATAAATTTTAAAATATTATCAAAGTTGTTGAAGAAAATCCCTAAATTAGCAATCAACCCTATTTTAGTTAAAAATTCTTCCACCATATTTTTGAAAGATTGTTTTAAATCTTCTTTGCTCGTGTTTTTATGTTCTTTAAATTTATCCCAATCAAATGTTATGGCGTTTGGATTACAGCTATAGACAAACATTGAATATAATCCGCCTTTTATTACAGATTTGTTGGGAGTTATGCGATTACTATAAAATTCTCTATCTTTAAACCATTGTATGCTTTCTAATTGGCTGATCTCTGCTTCTTTTTTAATTATCAAAAAATTTTCTTCATTTATACCACCATTAATAGGAAGCCTTACATATATACTATTAGTTATCTTTACTGATTCTTTTATAGTTTTAATTATATTCTCATAACCTACATTTCTTATAATTTCATTCAGCACTTTTTCTCCTCCATTCTATCTGAAATATGGTTTAACAAACCCCATACCAAAGCTACTGTTTTTCTCACCTATTCCTTCTGCTACTGCTAAATTAGCAATTTCTTGCGCTATGCTATTTTCTTGGAATTCCACTCTGAATTTGTATCCAAGTATTTTAATTCCCTTGTAATTTAAAATTATCGCACATTTACTTTTAACTGCTATATCTTTTATTATATCTTCATAGTTAAGCTCAAATTTTGTGCTATTCAAAGAATTATATTTTCTCATTAGATTTTTAAATATACTTTCTTTAGCAATTCCAACTCCATGTGTATCTTTATTCCACCTCATTCCATCTTTCAATGTAATAACAGCAGGGGTTAAGTTGTCTATATATTTTATATCTCTATGCTCCCAATCTTTTGTTTTTATATTTGTAACTATAAAGTCATAATTTTTCAAACCTTTTATAGCTGTCGCAACTTCTTCTATAATTCCTTTTTTATAACTTCTAAATAAAAAACTATATATTTCGTCAGCTTTATAGATATTATCTTTTTCAATTGGATACAAACCAGAAAAACTATAATGCTTAAAATCCGTAGTTTTATGCAAAGAACTTAACATTTGTGAATTATGAAAAGAAAAATTTATAAATCTTGATAATTTTTCATACATATCTGAACTATGTATATCATTGTTTGTGTATAAGCTTACTTCAATTTCATAATATTTTTTACTACCCATTTTAATACCTCTCTTTAACTTATATTAAGTATATTTAACTCTATCATTTTACTATTGAAATGACTGTCTATCGTAGTCATTCTTACATTTAGCGACAAAGCCTGTACACTTATCATCCATTCTTTAAAATTCGTCAATAGCAACCATAGATTATCCGTTGTCAAAGCCAAAATAAAACGCGGCTCAGATAACATAAAAATATGTATCTAAGCCGCAGTCTGCCTGTTTAATTGGCGGGAATATGTGTGAATCGAACACACCCAACCTGGTCTTAGCAGGTCAACACAGTTTTGAAGACTGGCAGGCACACCAGCACCTATCTACTCCCATAAAAATTTAACTCTAGTACCATTTTATCACAGATACTCACACTATGATATCTTTTGTAAAATTAAATTTTATTCACCTGCTATAAAAGTACCCTACTATCTCCCACACGTTTAGTGAATTTTATTCCATCTAAATGTTCTAGTAAAATAAGTCCATATTTTCTATTAGTATTCATCATGTCTTTAAACTGTGCAATAGTAATACTTTCATTTTCATCAATATATTTTTTAACCTTATCCTTTACTTCTTTATAATAGTCATTTAATAAGTAGCATTCTGTGTTTATTTTAAAGAGTATTTCTTCATCAAGCAGTAGCTCAAATACCATAGTAAAAATCTTTTTATCCTTTGAACCCTCGAGCAACTCCTCATATTTGGGTGGGATATAACGTGCATCTTCAAAGACTTTTATTATTGTGTTTCTTTCTGATTGTTGCTCTTTGGTAAGTACTATTTCATAGCCATATTCACCTATAAACTTGCTTTTAAGATTAATTATTTTTTGTTGCTCAAGCTTAAATAGCAAATCATCATAGGTCTTCTGTTTTATATTTTTTCCAAATACCTTTGTTTTAATTTCTTCCTTTGAGATTCCAATCTTGAGCGGGTTACTTTTATGATAATCCGAAGCAAGCTTTAAAAGAGTATTTACCTTTTTATTTAAATAGTTTATATGAATATAAACTGGAGAATCTCCACCTTTAAGCTTTATTAGCTTTTGATTTAAAACTAAAATGTCAAGTTTTTCCTGAACATCCCCTTCATTCTTACCTAATGATTTCAATATACCAGAAATCCTTGGAAATTCTGAGCTTAATTTTTCTACAGTTTTTTCAATAATACTCTCAGAGTGCCCACTTTCTTTTATTTTAAGCTCTTCTATGTAGTCATCATGAAACCTCTTAGCCTTTGGCGCTGAGGGCTCTATTATCGAGCCTCCACCAATCGTATACATTGGTGAATAATTTCTAATTACAAATCTATCATTTCTTTGAGCTGTAAGAGGCTTTTCAAGCCTAAGCTGTACATACGCTTCCTCTCCAGGATTTATTTCCTCAAGGTCAAGTATTACTACTCTGCAAATAATTTCACTTGTTCCATGGTACAATCTTACCCTTTGTCTATTTACAAGAGGTTTTGAATTGCTCAATAAATAGTAAATCTTACAATCTACCATAAGAGATGGCTCCATTACGCTTTCTATTGAAATAACATCTCCTCTTTCGATATCTTTTGTTTTAACATTTGCAAGATTTATTGCACACCTTTGACCTGCCTCTGCAATTTTAACTGGATTATCATGCACTTGAATTCCTCTTATTTTGGACATTAATTTTGAGGGGTACATCATAACTGTTTGCCCTTCTTCAATTTTACCGCTAATAACAGTACCAGTTACAACAGTTCCAAAACCACTTACCGAAAATACCCTATCAACAGGAAGCCTAAAATGCCCTGTTATATCCTTTGAACGTACCTCCTGCGTCATCGTATCTATCTCACATGCAAGTTCCGATATTCCTTGCCTAGTTTTAGATGATACGCAATGGACTTGTGCATTCTCTAGGAAACTGTCTTTAAATTGCTCCTTAACGTCATCTTTTACCATTGAAAGCCATTCTTCTTCCACCATGTCAATTTTAGTAAGCACAATAATTCCTTTTTTTACATCAAGTAGTTGAAGTATTTCAAAATGCTCTTTTGTCTGAGGCATAATACCCTCATCAGCAGCAATTACCATTAAAACTATATCAATAGAACTTACACCCGCCAGCATATTTTTAATAAATTTCTCATGACCAGGAACATCTATTATTCCTGCTCTTCTTCCAGATGGGAGATCAAAACAGGCAAACCCTAAATTTATCGATATTCCTCTGTCTTTTTCTTCCTTTAAGGTATCAGTTTCTCTACCTGTAAGTGCTTTTACGAGTGATGTTTTACCATGATCTATATGCCCCGCTGTACCAATTATAATATGTTTCATAGTTATCACCACCCCAAATAAAATTTCAATTTAGATCCATTTTTTTAAAAGCTTCTGATATTACTTCAAAATCATTATCAGCAATGGTCCTTAAATCGAGTATGACCTCATCATTACTTACGCGCACTATAATCGGAACTTTATTTAGCCTAAGCCTCTTTTCAATTTCCTCTGAGGGTAAATTACTACCTTTTACTTTAATTACAAAGGTTGCTATCCGCGCCTCGGGCATTGAACCCCCACCTACCATAGAAAAATCTTCGCAAACTTTAAATGTAAAATTTTCTGAATTTGAATTCAGTTTTCTTTTAAGCCTCAATGCTCTTTTTTTATTAAGCTCCTTAGAGCTTAATATCATATAAAGTGTAGGAATGTTTTCCACAGCTTCACTTTCATCAAAGTAATATTTAAGTGTGCCTTCAAGCGCCGCAAGAGTCATTTTATCAATCCTAAGTGCTCTAGTAAGTTGGTTTTTTTTCATCATATCTATGTATTTCTTTTTACCTACTATAATCCCTGCTTGAGGTCCTCCGAGCATCTTATCTCCGCTAAATGTAATAACATCTACCCCTTTTTTTACACTTTCTTGAACTGTTGGTTCATGAGTAAAACCGTACTTTGAAAAATCAACGAGAGTTCCACTACCAATATCTTCAATTACTGGAATGTCATTCTTAAGTCCTATTTCAACTAATTCCTCATTAGGAACCTCAAGTGTATACCCAAGAATTTTAAAGTTTGAAGTATGTACTTTTAATAATGCCCCCGTATTTTCATTTATGTTACTCTCATAATCATGAGGGTGGGTTCTGTTAGTTGTTCCAACCTCCATTAGCTTTGCGCCGCTAAATCTCATTACATCTGGTATTCTAAAAGATCCACCAATTTCTACAAGCTGTCCTCTTGATACAATTGCTTCCTTCCCGCTGCACAGTGTATTTAAAGCCAAAAGTACTGCTGCGGCATTATTATTAACAACCAATGCAGCTTCGGCCCCCGTAATTTTCGTAAGGATATCCTCAACATGACTGTATCTAGATCCCCTTTTCCCATCAGCTAAGTTATATTCAAGATTGCTATAATTGTTAGCTATATTTAATACACCTTCTACTGCATTTTTCGAAAGCCTCGACCTTCCCAAATTTGTATGAATAATTACTCCAGTGCAATTGATTATCTTTTTTAAACTTACAGATTTTTTTTCCTCTATATTTCTTTTAAATTGCTCAAGGATATCTTTTGTTTCAAAGTTTTCTAAATCTCCAGATAAAATGTTTTTTCTAAATAGATCAATTGTTTCCCTAAGTGCATCAACAACCTTGACTCTCGATGTGTTTAACAAAACATCAATTACAAAAGCTTCATTTAAAAGACCATCAATTTTTGGTAATTTTCGTAGCAGTAATTTTTTTTCCATTTTTATTCTCCATTCTGTTTTTACTCTACAATAATATATTTATCTCCATATTCAAGAACTTCACCAATAATTTCAGATTTCAATTCAAGTTCTGAAAGTTCTTCAATTAGTTTTTCAGCTTCTCTTTTAGTACATGAAACCAGTAGCCCTCCAGATGTCTGAGGATCAAATATAATATCCTCCAGCCAAGGTTCAATATTTCTAAGCTCGTATTCCTCTTTTATATAATCCCTATTTTTATAAGAACCTGCCGGGACTAAACCCATTTCAGCGTACTCTTTTGCCTCTTTGATATATGGTATTTTATTCTTCCAAAGCTTTAGTGTAACTTTTGAAGCCTTAGCCATTTCAAAGCAGTGCCCCATAATTCCAAATCCAGTTATATCAGTACAGGCGTTTATTTCATGTGATGCTATTATTTCTCCAGCATATTTATTCAAAGTAGTCATAACCTTTACTGCTTGATTATATGCATTAACAGACGCGACGCCTCCTTTTATTGCAGTGTTCACTATACCCGTACCTAAAGGTTTTGTAAGTATCAGTACATCGCAAACCTCACATCCATAATTTTTCAGAATTTTATCCGGATGCACAAAACCAGTGACTGATAAGCCATATTTGGGCTCATTATCATCAACTGAATGTCCTCCTATGACAATTGCTCCTGCTTCAATTACTTTATCTGCTCCACCTCTAAGTATTTCTCCAAGTATATCCATAGAAATGCAGGTCGGAAAACAAACTATATTAAGTGCAAGCGCTGGTTTTCCTCCCATTGCATATATGTCGCTTAAAGAATTCGCCGCTGCGATTTGTCCAAAAGTATATGGATCATCCACTACAGGAGTGAAAAAATCCAAAGTTTGTATCATTGCCATTTCATCATTTATCTTATAAACAGCTGCATCATCGGAAGTTTCAATTCCGACAATCAAATTTTCATCCACCATTTTAGGTAATTGGCTTAAAATTTTAGAAAGAGCCTCCGGCCCTATTTTAGCTGCTCAACCAGAGGATCTTGTCATTTCTGTAAGTTTTTTTGTCAAAATGATCCCTCCTTTTTTGCTCTATATTTAAAATCTTTAATATGTAAAGTATTATATAGTACTTTACATAATAAAATAATTTGATTCAGTTACTAAATAATCTTTATCCATATAATCGCCTAATAAGAATATATTACCATGCTACTATGACTAGGTCAATGTTGAATGCTGGTCGTAGTCCACTATGAAAATGAGCTTTTAGACGAATTATAAATAGATACTACTTTTATATTTGTAACTTAACTCTATAAACTAAAAACCTCACATTTTGTGAGGTGGTCCTAGTACATCTTATATTCGAAATCACAAGTCATGAGAGTCAACCGCAAACCTTAAATCCATAATTTTTTAGAAGGTGAATAGTTTTTAAAATTTCCATATCCTAAGAAAATTCATGACAATAATGTTTAATTATATATAAAAGTACCCTATAGGGTAGGCTTTTTTAGCTGTCTACTCTATAAGGTACATTATACTGTTGCCTAGTGGTCTTCATCATTTTCATATAAATACATCATACTATTAAAATATATTATTTATCTATATACAAACATAGATAATACTAAAAGTACAAGTGTAACAACAAATGTTATTACTATCAACTTCCATATGAATTTAAACCATCTCTCATATGGTACTTTACCCATAACTAATCCAGCCATAATAACCGGACATGTTGGTGAAAATAAGCTTAACAATCCATTTGCAGCTTGATAAGCAGTTATTACTATATGTCTTGGCACAGCAGAAAAGTCGGCTAAAGGTGCCAGAATTGGCATCGTAACAGTTGCAAGCCCTGATGTTGAAGGTATTAAGAATGACATAGGTAAATAGAATAAATAAGTAAATACAGTGAACCCTATTGATCCTTTTCCTTTAAGACAAATTTCGCCCAAATGTAAAACTGTGTCAGAAATATGTCCTGCATCCATTACAACAGTAATACCCCTTGCCAAACCTATTATTATCGCAACCCCTAACAAATCACGTGCACCGTCTATAAAAATAGGAAGGAATTTTTCCTCTTTATACCCTGCTATTATAGCTATAATTATACTAGATACAAGGAATACTCCTGCGAGTTCACCAAACCACCAGCCTAGTGTTGGAATGAATTTAATACCTAAATCACTAAACGGAATAATTCCCATTACCATTACTACGAAAGTTAACCCAAAAACAGTAAGTATAAGTTTTCTTCTACCTGTTAATTCAGGGATATCGTTTTCATTTCTATTTCCAAGAAAATGCTTCTTATGTCCATGGTGCAAATCATAAATCAATGATTTAGTAGGATCTGCCTTAACCATTTCACCATATTTCATAGTCCAGAATATACCTAAAGCTACAAAAGTAACAAGAAGTACCATTCTTATCCCAATTCCTTCACCAATGGAAATGCCGGCAAATTTACATGCTATACTAATAGCAAATGGGCTAGTTAAAGATGCCATAGCTGCCATTCCTGACCCTAGCTTTATAACGGCAACTGCTGTAAGCGTGTCATACCCAGCTGCAAGAAACACTGGTATTAATATTGGGAAGAATGCTAGTGTTTCTTCATCCATACCGAAAGTTGTTCCCCCTATTGTGAAGAATAGCATTATCAATGGTATAAGCCATCGTTCTTTTCCAGCTAGCTTTTTAACAAGTCTACCTATACCTGCATCTATTGCCCCAGTCTTCATAACTGTTCCTAAGAATCCACCTATTACAATAACGAATAATATAACATCTACTGCGTCATAGAATCCAATTATAGGAGCTAAAACAATATCTTTAAAACCCTGTGGGTTTGAAGGAACTGCGTGATATGTTCCTGGGATAAGCTGTAGTTTATCAGCGTTTGGATCTAGAAAGTTATATTGTCCTGCTGGCACTATCCATGTAAGAATCGCTACCATTACAATTATAATAGCTAAAATAGTATAAGCCGTTGGCATCTTGAATTTCTTTTTCATATGTTAGTCCTCCTATCAATTACTTGCTTTTATTACCTTCTTTCTTTGCTGCTTTCTCTAAACATATTAAAATGTAGAGTTTCTTTAAATTTATTAGTATCAACTGAATAATCTCTTACTTCTGAGTTATTTACCTATGTATTATTTACAGTTATCGTAAGTCTTCCAAGAATATCATCCCTTGTATGAAATACTGGAAGCTCTCTGTCAATTATTGACACAATTATACAATAAATTTAGACCACTAGTACTTATATTATATCGTAAATTAAATAAATTACCACCATTTTTAACCAATTAATTAATTAAAATACTTTTAACTAATTAAATTAGCACCAGATGATGTAATTAATATGATTATTTTACAATAAACCAGAATAGAAATGTTATTATCAGTGCTATAATTAAGAGAAAAAATGAAAATGGATAGAGGCCTAGCACGTGGGAAATAAGATGTTTTGAATAATAAAGAGCATCCAAGCGGATGCTCTTTATTATTCAGACCGTTGACAAACATAAAATGTAAAACACTCTAATTTAAAATTGGAGTGTTTTTTTTCATATTCAAAAAGGATTTTAGGACATCAATGTCGAATATATATAGTATACAAACTTTATAATTCGGAGGGCATTATTATGATTAATGAAAAGAACTTCACACAACAAAAACTAGAAATGGTGTATTTAGAAGATTTAGTTCCTAAAGACCATATTCTGAGAAATATAGATAAATACATGGATTTCTCTTTTATAAGAGAACTGACTAAAAAATATTACTGCTTAGATAATGGAAGACCTGGCGTAGATCCTATTATACTTTTTAAAATGCTGTTTATTGGGTACTTATTTGGAATAAAATCTGAACGACAACTTGTAAAGGACATTGAAGTAAATGTGGCTTATAGATGGTTTCTAGGACTAAGTCTTACTGATCCTATTCCAGATCATTCAACAATTAGCCAAAATAGACGTAGACGGTTTAAAGGTACAGATGTGTTTCAAAAAATATTTGACGAAGTAGTATTTAAGGCTATAAATCTTAAGATGGTAACCGGTAAAATACTTTACACAGACTCTACACACCTAAAAGCAAATGCTAATAAGCGAAAGCTTGTGAAAATTGAAGTTGAAAAAACGCCGAAAGAATATGTAGCTGAACTTAATAAAGCAGTGGAAGAAGATAGAATAAACCATGGTAAAAAACCTTTAAAGGAAAAAGAACCTGTTACCAAAATAAAAGAAACTAAAGTTAGCACAACCGACCCCGACAGTGGATATATGATGAGAGATGGCAAGCCGGAAGGCTTCTCATATTTAGATCACAGAACTGTCGATAGCAGACATAATATAATTACTGATGTGTATGTTACTCCTGGAAACATAAATGATGTTGATCCTTATATCGATAGATTAGATGTGCAAATAAAAAAGTTTAATTTTAATACAAAATATGTTGGTGCAGATGCTGGTTATGCTACAAATCTTATATGTAAAGAACTATATGAGAGGGAATTAAAATCTGTAATGGGATACCGTAGGTCTCCACATACAAAAGGAATGTACACAAAAAATAAATTCCAATATGTTAAAGAGCAGGACATTTACGTATGCCCTGACTTAAGGGCTTTACATTATAAAACGACAACAAGAGAAGGATATAAAGAATATGTTGGTAATGCAAAATATTGCGAGATATGTCCAAATAGAGCTCAATGCTTTTCTGCAAAAAGCAAGTTTAAAACTATTAGAAGACATGTTTGGGAAACGTATAAAGAAGATGTTGTAAAGTTCACCAGAACAGATAAAGGCAGAAATATATATAGAAGAAGAAAAGAAACTATAGAGCGAAGCTTCGCAGATTCAAAACAACTGCATGGGCTTCGCTATTGCCATATGCGTGGATTAGAAAATGTGCAAGAGCAGTGTCTGCTTACAGCAGCAGTGCAGAATATGAAAAAGATAGCTAGCCTGCTATCTTTACTGTTTTTTGATTTTCTAACTAAGAAGATAGTTGTTATTTTAAATTTATCCATAACTCAAAATGCTATCGCATAATTGCATGTAAAAGGCCCAGTATAATAAAAAAATTATACTGGGTTTGTAAACAACCTGAATAATAAAGAGCATCCAAGCGGATGCTCTTTATTATTTAATTGATTGTTTCTTCATTCATAGTTATTATTTCTTCATTCAATTCAAATAAATCTTCAAAAATTCCATCAATAGTATTTTCATCAATAAATGCTCTCAATTTTGGGTTACGCTCTTCCGTATTAATATACTGAATAAAATAACCTCCTACTTTTTCAGCAATACTTAATTTAATAGATATGTTTTGCTGAATCCTATCTTTGTTAAATAAAATAAAAGTAACATTTTTATCAGAACATTCTATTTTGATTTTTTTATAATACTTTATATCTATATATTCATTTGAATCTGTTGTTGCTCGAATATTCTTTATATTGTATTTGTCTAGATTACTATTAAATACCTCAACAAAGTTTTGCATTGCTCTGCCAATAATGCTTTTATCAATAGTCAAATTTCTTAATTGTAAAACTAATTCTTCTTTCCAATTCATCTTATTCACCGCCCCTATAAGATATTACCTTCTATTAAAGAAGGTAATATCTTATATCGTTAGAAATATAAAGGTACCTACATTATATCTCCTACTATTAAGCTATTCCAGAATCTAAAAAAGATACCAATTTCTCAGTATCCAACAACGGTAGGTAAACTAAAAACCTCACATTTTGTGAGGTTTCTAATAATTACTATACTATAACTACACTTCTGCAACCATTATACGTCGCTATCTCTCCTAATTCCTCCATGAATTCCTCCTTAGGAGTGTAACTGTTTATGATTTCAGATCGTACGCCCATTTGCCTATATTTTATAAGTTTATATCTTATATCTGGATTTAATAGCGCAATAAACTTGCTGATTTTATCTACATTATTGTGATTCTCTAAAACTTCTGGTACAACAACCGTTCTAATCTCATAAATTTTATTTAACTTAGCTAAATATTTTACATTTTCTATAACAATAGTATTTTCCATACCCGTAAGTCTCTTATGTTCCTCGTTATTATAGGATTTTATATCTACCATTGCCATATCCATTACATCCACTAGCTCTTCATGTTCCCATAAAGGTACCGAACCATTGGTATCCACAAAACATGTTAAATTCATTTTTTTAACTTCTCTAAATAAATGTATTAAAAACTCACTTTGAAGGGTGCACTCACCACCTGAGACTGTAATCCCAGAGATAAAAACTTTATTCTTCTCTATCTCGCGTACGACTTCTTCTACAGTCATGCTTTGTGCTCTAGGGGAGCTATTCCTTTTGCAAAATCTTATACATTCATCACATTTACTACAGGCTCTTTTATCCCATACTACATTAGAGGACTTAAATTGTAATGCATTATAATGGCAAGCATCTATGCATTCCCCACAACTATTACAAATATTTATAGTCTCCGGGTTGTGACAATAAGAACAGTTAAAATTACACCCTTGCAAGAATATGGCAGTCCTATTTCCCGGTCCATCCACCGAGCTAAAGGGAATAATTCGGTTAACTAATCCCTTAATCATTTTTTCTTACCTTTCTTTCCAGTACCTTTTGATTCAGAACTGCCCCAAGTCCTAATGCTACTGTATCCTGTAACACCTGATGCCCCTCTTGCAATTTTTTCATTTCTGATCTTTTAACAAGATATCCAGTAATTCTTATTACATCACAATCAGTAGAATATGCTGAAAAATATCTCATTTGTTTTTTAAAAGCACCCTTGATAATATCAAGCACATACTCCGGATTACTTTTAACCGTGCTATCAAAATTAAATATATCGCCTATTCCTGAGGGAAAGAACTTATGAAATTTAGCAGACTCCACTATATGCTGTGGAAGTTCAGGTTCATCTCCAATTGGAATCCTGCATCCTGGACTTATTCCCATATCAGAATCAATACCCACTTGAGCATGTAACAGATATCTACCTTTCGATATATTGCAGTGAGGATCATTATATTTATTAACCTCAGATTCTACCTTTTCAATAATTCTATATCCTAAAGTATTAGCTATTTCACTATGGCCAAACCTATTTTCTAATTTAGAAGAATCAATAAAACAATTTACACATTCAGCAAGTCCAAACATCCCAAACATGCCTGTGAAGTTATCTTTACTTATTAATCCTTCCCTTACTAAGAAATTGGTCTCAAAGAAACCACTTTCCTCCACTAAAAATCTAATTCTTTCACGCATATACCCAGCCATTTTCTCTACTGCATCCGGCAATATAACATTTATAAATTCATCTTGGTTTTTTGCTTTTTTAGCAAGCCTCGCTAAATTTAATCTAGATAAAGTGTAACTTCCCCCACCTATAGTTAATCCATTATAGCAACTAACTATACCGTAATTCCCAGCAAACTCATTTGAGAACATTTCATGATTAGCAAAACTTGGTTTTGCAGTTATTAAGGCAGTGTTAATTGCATCAATAGCAAAATCATCTGGAGTACTTGTACTATATTTTAAAGTTAAGTTAGGAATTGCATTTTGCAGTTCTCTTTCCGCTCTTAATATTAATCTTCCTGCCTTAGTATCTTCTGGCCCTATATTTGCATGACAAAAAGAATCTGTTATGGTTCTGTCTATATGTGTTAAAAATAATTTTATAGCATGAAAAGCTTCTTCTTCATCTAAGACAAACGGTTCCAAGAGATAATCAATATTCCCTATATATACTGGGAATGAAGAAATTGATGGCACATGTTTGTATAATATTAATAAACTATTTGTAGCCTCCCAAATATCCTTTGGTGGCGTGAGTCCTAAAAATTCACTTCCATTTTTCATGAATTTCTGATAGTTAGGTACTATATACCTAGGTCTATACGGTGCATGGCCTTCAAAAAGATCACATATTATTCCCTCATCGCGAAGCATCTGAGTATCCCTTCTAATATTTAGAACGTCTATACTGTCTTCCGCTGCTCTAGCGAGGGTTAATACCTTTTGCTCGTAGGTTAAGGTTCCGTTTTTAATAATTTCTAAAATGTTGTTCATTATAACACCACTCCATTTAAATTATTTTAACCACATTTTCAAATTGGTTGTTTAACATATAAGTATGTTAATTTGTTATATGCTGTTATTAATATTCTATATTGAATGTCTTTCTTTTGCAAAGGTTTTCTACTCCCTAACCCTTCCATAAATCTTTTGGATATGCATATAACTAGAGCCTTAGGGCTCTTCTTCAGTTTTATTATATTTTAAATGCACTAAAGCCAAGGAGATTTAATCACTTTGTGATTAAATCTCCTTGGCTTTCAATATGATTTTCTTGTTGACAACACAAGTTTTCAGTTTATTATATTTTTTATTATGATATTACTATTCTACAGAAATTGCATCAACAGGGCATTGTTCTTCTGCTTTTTTTGCACTACTTACGAGATTTTCTGCCACTTCATCTGGCGATGCCACAGCTTTTCCGTCATCTTCCATTTGAAAGATTTCTGGACATACCCCTGGGCATAATCCACATCCAATGCATATATCTTTATCAACGTGAGCCTTCATTAATATCACCCCTTCAATATAGTTATTAGAAAAGATTTAATCCGTAACTTTAAAAGTAGACGAAACTTTATTCAACTTTTTCAAAGTCTGATTTTGGAACTCCACATAATGGACAAACCCAATCTTCTGGTATATCCTCAAATTTAGTACCTTGTTTTATTCCACCATCTGAATCTCCTTCTTCTGGATCATAAATGTATCCACACACCAAACAAACGTATTTATCCATAAAAACATCCCCTTTAAATTTACTTAATATTATAGTCTCCCCTATAATTTTCACTATACTCTTACCATTATTTATTGTTCTTCAACTTATCCAACAACTCATCAACAGATAGATCAACATCACCTACCGTTATTCCCTTTTCTATAGCTGATTTAAGAAGTGGCGATCTTTTCATATCACCTATAACAATCGCACCGATTACCTTATTATTTCTTATAAATATTTTTT
Source organism: Clostridium sp. CM036 (assembly GCF_055081135.1). Taxonomy (NCBI): domain Bacteria; kingdom Bacillati; phylum Bacillota; class Clostridia; order Eubacteriales; family Clostridiaceae; genus Clostridium; species Clostridium sp. CM036. The sequence goes on from NZ_CM143652.1 coordinate 1,522,309, forward strand.
TATAAATTTTAAGATTAGTATCTTCATCTATTAGTACCTTTGTAGACTCTAATTCATCAATGCACCCCATAGAAAATAACAAAATGCCAAAAGCATTTAATGTTGTAACTGGGATTATTTTTTCATAAACAGTTTCCTTCCCAGCAATGTTGTAACCTGCAACTTTTCCTTGTGCTATAGCAATATTCCATAGTCCATTAACTTCATTATCATATTCAGCAATATCTCCTGCTGCATAAATATTTTCTATGTTGGTTTCCATTTTATTGTTTACTAATATTCCTCTTACTGCTTTAACTTTAGTATACGCGATTAGTTCTTTATTAGGTTTAATTCCTGTGGAATACACAATCATATTACATTTTAATTCCACTTCTTTGTCTATAAGAATGCCTGCTACTTTAGCATCTCCTGTTATTTTAACTACACCAGTATTTGTTAGTATTTCTATCCCATAACCATGCATTATATCCTTTAATATTTCTGATGCTTTATTGTCTAATTGGAGAGGCATAAGCCTTGATTGCAATTCAACAATCGTAACCTTTTTGCCATGCTGATGTAATATCCAAGCCATTTCAATTCCTTGTATTCCACCTCCAATAACTATCACTTGTGCACTTGCATTGAGGCTATCTTTAATATTTAAAGCATCATTAAGGCCTCTTAATGTGTAGACACCTTCTTTACCTATACCATCAATTGGTGGTATATTATTGCTGGATCCAGTTGCTATTAGCAATTTATCATACTTTATTTTACGTCCATCGCATAATATTAATTCAAGGCTATCTGTATTTATATTCAATACCTTTGTATTAATAATTATTTTTACTTTATTTTGCTCATACCACTCTTTTTTTTGAAGAAGTATGTTATTTTCCTCCAGGTCATCAAATATACCCTTCGACAGCCTTATTCGGTTATATGGATAAAAATTTTCTTGTCCGATCAAACATATCTCTGAACCTAAATCTATTTCTCTAATTGCCTTGATTGCTGTTACTGATGCAATACCAGTCCCTACGATTACGATTCTTTTAGCCATTTATATCACCCATCTTATTCTAATATTTATTTTTTATTATTCCCTTTTTCATTTAAAGTTATTTTCTAGTTAAATCATCTCCTGCGGAGCTGCACCTTCTGAAATGTCGTTAAAGTATAGTCTCACAATGACATAGACTCTTTAGTGGTTCTATCTTAAAATTTGATTTGGCCAATATTTCTGGCCAAATCTTAATCATTTGGCATACCTTATTTTTCTTCTCTTCTGTCAGCTTGCCCCAAGGTACAAGTGCAGGATTAGTTTTTTTCTTATTATCTTCAACTTCACCATATTTAAAGCCAACCTTTTTTCTATGATAATACCAACGCATATGCTCCTTCTTAGCTAAGGCATTTAATTCTTTAATTGTAAATTCTATAAATGCTGGTTTTTCTTTAACAGAAACAACATCATAATTAATTTTAAGTAAGGCATTAGGAATATTTTTTGCTTGATCACGGTTGAAATTTTTAAGCTCTTCACGAAGATCCTGCCATGGCATTATAAAATCCCCATTCATATTTCTGTTATTTTCATAAATAGCAGTTGCAAGACTTTCAATTTTTTCACTATAGAATGCATCATGCATTAAATGGCGTAAAAATTGTTCTTCATCTACATGTAGTTGTAGCTGTTCTTTAGAAGGTAGATGAGATTGTTCCCATTTTTTCGCATTAGTTAGCATGCTCATCTCGAGTATTGCTTCCATAGACCTTGATTCATGCTTATACCTTGGAATTTTAAGAAGCGCCCGTAATACCCCATTATCAATTTGAGCCTCTTTTTTGTTATTTATAAGATGAGGTACCTTACGCTCCAAAAGTGAACGTAATAACATTGCCCTTCGAATTATAAATAAAGAATCCAACTTATTATCGGTTTGATTTGGCCCAAGGATATTTACGTAACCCCTCAAACGACTTAAAAAGTCAGGACCCTTCGCATTTTTAAATTCAAGTAAAAACTGTTTTTGTTCTTTTTCATTTTCAAGGTCTTCTCCACAAAATCCTTTGAGAGTACTGCTTGTTCCTCCAGCAAATACAAAAATAGCTTTTCCAATAGGATGAATAGAATCTCCTTCTCTAAATACACCATCTTGCATAGGTGCTAAGAAATATTTTAACCATCCAAGTTTTCCTTCGATAACAGAATCAAATTCATCAAAAAACACTAATGGAATTTTTCCTTCCAATGCAATATCACTTACTTTACGAAAAGCAATTGCTAAATCTAATGGTGTACGGAATTGAGATAAATTAAAATCTAATTTTTTAATTAAATTTGACGCAATGCTATTAGCTACTTCCAGTATACCAAAAGATTTTCCAGATCCAGGCGTTCCAAATACTGCAATTGAAAGAGGCCGAACTGTGTTTTTAGTTGAGATATACTCAAGCATAAGATTTTTAATGCTCCTATAACTTTCTATTTCTGCCTTATCAACTGTTGTTAGCTTTCCAAATCGGGCTATTGGTATAAATTCAAGTGCATTTTTCACTCCATTTTTAACAATGTCATAAGCTATCTCTGCTAAGTTAGTAGCGCTTTTGTCTTTTAAAATATACCAACAAGCACGGCAATTAGGATTAGTTGAAGTAGGTACTAATACATCCTGTACATGCTCCGTATGTACAAAATCATCTTCCCTTTCAACAAATATATCTGGACTTAAAAATTGAGATTTTTCAATATTTTTACCAAATCCCTCAATAAAATATTTTTGAGCAGAAACAGTCCCTTTGCGTATTCCTATGCTTATCAATTCAGATAATTCTTCATTATCTTGACTTCCTGAAACAATAGTGCTTGCAAGTCCTGCAACAAAACTGGAGGTAAGTCCGTACATTTTACCTTGGGAGTCTTTAATAAAGCCCCCTTCAAATTCATATGGTAGGAAATACAATTTAATTTCAGGCACACCTTCATTTTTATAATAGATGGCACCTTCAAGACCAAAAGGTACTATAAGATGGCGGCAACTTGCTAGAAAAGCAAGATTTGGATTATTATTAATTTGCCAAACAAAATCTTGCGCTGTCCTTTCCCAAGAAAGACTTTTACTTATATTAACTCCCTTCGAACGCAAATCATCACCATTTATAATTACTATTGTCTTTTCTTTATGAAATTTTTGTAGGCATTTCCAAAGTGCACTAGAATCAATAGGATTAACCATTTTATATAAGATTATTGGTGATGTTTCGGATGACTTTAAAGCTAAAGGCCAAAATTCTTTATTAGAGTTAAATCCATTATTTTCGTCATCTAATATAATTATCTCTGCATTAGCGTCGTCGTTAATAATAGGAAGTAACCTCGGCACACCAGAAACCGGCCCTGTAAAACCCATAAAACGCCTTATTCTATAAACTTTTTCATTATTGTTTTTATCATCAAATTTCGGAAAAAGCTCTAATTCTGCACTAGAACTAAGAACCTCTCCTGGTAGAATTAATTCTATATTATGCATCTGTGGTGAAAGCACAGATGCTCCTGTTGCCAAAGATACAAGTTTTGATAGAAGCAAAGCTTGCCCTGGTTTTAAAGTACTATGCATATTTAAATTAGTTTGCCAATTCAAACCAGTATTATTCTGAGGACATGTTATCCTTTGCAACAAATTTACACATATGTCTCCTGATACAACAACTTTTATATTTTTATTTTCCATATTTGAACTCCTATTATAATAATTTTACTCTAAAAATTAATTTATAGAGCAACTCTTTTTCTGCCAAAGCATATTAAACAAAACACTGTTTTCCAGATAAATATGAATAAATAAATCTTTTTCTAAGTCATGAAGTTTTGTATATACAAGTTTGAAAGAAGTGCAAGCCCCTTCTGGAGCATTGAAATCTCTGGTTATCTTCTCTAATTCTTTAAATATATTTCCGGCAGCTTCATGCTCATCCTCCGTATCCTTTATTACCTGATATATTTTTGATAAGACACTATCATCCTTTGTTATTTCAAAATTTTCAATAAGGGGAAATAGATTCTCCTCTTCTTTGATAAGGTGCTCTTCTAGCTCTGTTTTCAAGGTTCCAAAATATTTGTGTACCTTTAATAGTTCTTCACTATGAAGCTTAAAATGTACCTTGAGTACTTTTAATAATAAAGTATCTATTTCTTTAAGCTGTTTTTTGGTAAATTCATGATGTGTTTCTACTATGTGTCTTATTAAGGTGGAAGGTTTTTCTTTTCTCCAGTCTTTATACTCTGAATTAGTTTTTATAAACTTCTCGTACTCGTTATTAAGTTCTTCAATAATTTCATCAGCGTCTAAATCTATGACCTCCAAGGCTTCTGCTAACGTGTCGTGTCCACCACAGCAATAATCTATTTTATACCGGTTAAGGGTCTCTGTAGAACCTGGGAAAGTTGAAACTATTTCTCCAAGGCTTTGATTTTTATTTATAATATTTCCCATAATAAATACCTCCTCATATTTTAAATTGTACTAAGTAATAAATCAGCAGTATAGACAACTGCCCTTTCAATGCTCTTTATGTTATCTTCGCTTGGTGAAAACCTAATCCTTAGTGGGAATTCTATATCGACCATACCCGTCGACTTAATTACATCAGAAGTATTCAAAACTTTAATATCGGTTTCCTTCAAGTAATCCTGAACTACTTCCACAGCTTCTCCACTCCAACCATAAGAACCAAATGCCGCCCCTATCTTATCTTCTAGATTTATTGCATGAAGATTCTTCAATATATCTTCCATATTTCCAATCATATCTGCATATTTAGTAGAGCTGCCAAAGAAAATTGCATCGGCTTCATTGATAGCCTTCATTACTTCTTCTCTTGGTATTTTATTTACATCCATGATTTGGGAAGCTATATTTTGCTTCTCAAATTTTTCCTTAAAAATATCAGCAATTTTTTTTGTCCTACCTGTCATAGTCGAGTATAAAATAAGTGTTTTTTTACCTACCTCTGTATTCTTACTCATATTATCATAAATATCTATAAAACTTTGAACGTTATTTCTAATAATAAATCCATGGGATGGTGCTATTATCTTTATGTCTAAATCTCTAATTTTTTCGATCATATTCTGAACATATCTTCTATGTGGGTGCATTATTAATTTGTAGTAGCCAATATAGTCATCATTGATATCGTCTTTTGCCATATCATTAAAATACTCATAGTTAGCTACGTGGGTACTAAAGATATCGCAAGGGAATAAAATTTCATCATCGATGCAATAAGTTATCATAGTCTCCTGCGTATGAAGATAAGGCGTCTCTATGAATTTTAGGGTCTTGCCGCCTATATCAAGAGTATCCCCCTCCCCCACAACTAAAAATTCTCTATTATGAAGATTATACATTTCCTTAAGTTCAGCTACAGCCAGCTTTGTGCACACAATTACTGCATTTTTAGCTCTAGCCGCCAAACTCCCAAGGGCACCAGAATGATCAGGTTCAGTGTGATTAATTACAATAAATTTAATTTTATCAAGTTCAATTATATTCTTTAAATTTTCTACAAATTCTCTACCAAAGCTTATATCAACAGTATCAATCACTGTAGGTTTTTCAGTCATTAATAAATAACTATTATAAGTGGTTCCTTTAGTTAATGTTAGTCTATGGAAAGGTACCTCTCTATCATCAACCTTACCAACCCAAAATATTTTTTCACTTAGCATAATGTTTTTCTTCATAATGTGTCCCTCCGATATTAATTTATTTTCATATGTTCTTGCTTTCCTATGGCTCTATTCTATATTTATTTTAATTATAAAAATATGATTTAAATCAAAATTTAAAAATAATGAAGTTATTTACTAAGTATCATTATGATTGAATGCAATAAAGTCAAGAAGCTCTAATCACTTTGTGATTAGAGCTCCTTGACTTTCAATATGATTTTCCTATACTCTTACCAAAATCTTTACACCTGTCTAGCCCTACTTCATCAGGGTTCCACAGTTTTTTTATTCCGACAGCTATTGCCTCTGCCATTATTCTAGTAGCATTCCACATAGTATCATAAATTATTGTAACTTGATTTTCTTTATAATCTTTTGCCCATTCCATATATTTATTTGCAATTTGAAGCGGATTATCTTTCCAAATAATTCCACAACTTGGGCAAATCATATCTAATGGTAGATTTAAAATCCCTTCTCATATATTTTTTAATAAGGCATTGTTCTTAAAATGAATATCCTAAAATATAGTTTTATCTGTTTCTTACATCATGCTTTTAATTTTCTCATATAATTCATCTGCAGTACCAGCCTGTATCAGTTCGTCATCTACTAAAGCATAAGGTCCCACTGCGCAATCTCCACAATATCCCAGGCATTCCTCAGCTGTTATATCTACACCTGGATAGTTCTCTTTTAATTTTTTCATAGTTTCATCTGTTCCAAAAGTAAAGTTATTCTCACAAAATTTAATATCTGTCATATTTATACCTCCATCATTATTTATTGTTCTTTAATTTATCCAACAACTCATCAACTATCTATATTTTACCTTTGTATTAATAAATATTTTTACTTTATCACCCATTTCATTTTAATATTTACTTTTAATATTCCCTTTTTTAATTAAAGTTATTTACTAATAACTTACATCTTCGACCTCGATTATAAATCACTTGTTTTTATAATGAATTTTTTATTATTGACACTATATTATTTTGATTATACATATTTGTTTTTCATTAGAATATGATTGAAGTCACAAAAAATCTAAAAACGTAAAATAAGCGGCTGCTAAATGTATTCAAATTACATTTAGCAGCCGTTTATTTTAAATTATAATTATAAAATTAATATTATTTATCCGAGTATTTGTTTTAAATCATCTTCTGGATTGCTTATAGGTTTAATATCAAAAGTATCAACTAAAAATTGTAATACGTTAGGGCTTAAGAAAGCTGGAAGCGTTGGTCCAAGGTAAATCCCTTTCACTCCAAGTGAAAGTAATGCCAATAGGTCAGCAACAGCTTTTTGCTCATACCAACTTAAAACAATTGCCAGTGGTAGATCATTAATGCTGCATTTAAATGCATCCGCTAGTGCTGAGGCTATTTTCACAGCAGAATATGCATCGTTACATTGACCTACATCTAGTAATCTTGGAAGTCCTGCTACCTCACCAAACTCTAACTTATTAAAACGATATTTTCCACAAGCTAAAGTAAGAATAATACAATCTTTAGGCACCTGCTGAGCAAATTCAGTGTAATAGTTTCTTCCTGGTCTTGCACCATCACATCCTCCAATTAAGAAGAAGTGTCTAATTTTTCCTTCCTTAACTGCATTTACTATTGTTTCAGCATGACTTAAAGTTGCTTTATGACCAAATCCTACTAGAATTTCTTTAACTTCTTCATCTTTTTCAAATCCACCGAGTTCTAGTGCTTTATTTATCATTTCAGAGAAGTCTTTATATCCATTCTCATCATTAGATATATGTTTTAGACCATCCCAACCAACAACACTTGTTGAGTATATTCTATCTTTATAAGAATCTCTTGGTTTCATTAAGCAATTTGTTGTCATTAAAATACAACCAGGTATACCATCAAATTCTTTTTGTTGATCTTGCCATGCTCCTCCAAAATTACCTACTAAATGTTTGTATTTATTGAGCTTTGGGTATCCATGCGATGGTAACATTTCACCATGTGTATAAATATTTATTCCCTTGCCTTCTGTTTGCTCAAGTAACATTTCAAGATCCCTTAAATCATGACCAGAAACTACAATGAATGGACCCTTTTTAATGTTTACATTAACCTTTGTAGGTGTTGGAGAATTGTATTTCTCATTATTGGCTTTATCTAATACCTCCATAACCTTAACACACATATCTCCAGTTTTAACTAAATACTTGATAAGATCTTGTAGATTTAAACTATCATCAGTCATTACTGCTAAGCCTATAAAATAAAAATCATCTACTTCATCGCTATTATATTTAATACATCTAGCTTGGTGTGCATAAGCTGCAATCCCTTTTAATCCATATTTTATAGTTTCGCGAACTGAACGGATATCAGCATCTAAGTCTTCATTATACATAACGCCAGCTTTTTTAGCATCTTCAAGTATCTGCTGCTTAGTATCACTTAAATTATATAAAGCTTCCTCAGAATTTACTTCTTCCCCTGCTGCTTTTTTCCTGGCATCCTCTTTTATTACTTGAGATCTTTTAAGCATATCCATATGAGATTCAGGATCAAAATTTACATTAGTTAATGTCATAAACAATGAATTTTCAATAAATGAAACCCATGACTTATCAATTTTTTCGCCTTTGGCTAAAAGTTTAGTAGCATAACAGCTTATTCCTTTTAACTGATAAATGAGCAAATCCTGCATTGCTGCAATTTCAGGCGTTTTTCCACAGACTCCTACTTTGGTACAACCTTTTCCGCCGAAAGTTTGTTCACATTGAAAACAAAACATTTTTCCTTGCATATGTAACCCTCCTAATTTTTAAAACTTCTATATAATATTTTGCACATTACTGGCATGATTATACACGATATTAATGAGAATATTCATATACCCCTTCCGAAGCATTGAAATCTCTGGTTATCTTCTCTAATTCTTTAATTATATTTCCAGCAGCATCATGCTCATCCTCTGTATCCTTTATAACCTGATGTATTTTTGATAAGACACTATCATCCTTTGTTATTTCAAGGTTTCAATAAGGGGAAACAGAAAATCAAAATCTTTAAGTACTAAAAAAGTATATTGATTATTATTTGACTGGGCTAAATTAAAGATGTTATTATACTAAATGGTAGGTGATATATATGAAAGAGTGTAGTTGTGGAAATTGTAATCATAGCCTATGTGCTAAGAAGGTACCTATATTTTCATTCCTCTCTGACGATGAACTTATAAAAATTGTTGATATGACAGGGCATAAATTCTATAAAAAAGGAGATATGCTGTGTAGTCAAGGACAAAAATCAGATACATTATTTATTATTAATGAAGGTCAAGTAAAAATATCTAAGTTAACAAAAGAGGGTAAAGAGCAAATAGTTCATATCTTCACTAGTGGAGATTTCTTTGGAGAACTAAGCCTGTTCAGTAGTGATGAAATATATAATTTTAATGTTTACGCCATATCAGATGTTAAAATATGTACATTAACCAAACAAGATATGGATAAAATTATCATGAGCAACCCAGGAATATCAATAAAGCTATTACAAGTTATTTCAAAGCGTCTAACTCAGACTGAAAATCTTGCCCAAAATCTGGCTACTAATGATGCAGAAATAAGAGTTGCGTTTATGCTTTTAGAGTTTGGTGAAAAGTATGGAGTTGCTACAAATCAGGGTTTGCAAATCAACTTACCTATAAATAGGGAAGAGATGGCAAATTATGTTGGGGTAACGAGAGAAACCATAAGCAGGAAGCTCAGTATATTTGAAGAGTCGGGTATTATCATCCTTAAGGGTAATAAAGTGGTAATTATAAAACAAATAGATATTTTAAGATCATATGTAGAATAGTAATTTTCAAGCAACCTAAGGCCTATTACATAAGCCTTAGGTTGTTTTTTTATAATTTTGATTTAAATCATATTTTTTCAAATTAAAGTTAAGTAGAATTATAACATAGGAGTATGAAATCTACTGTTTTACACTATAAGGACTAGTATTATATTATTAAACAAGTTAATAATATAATTATAATTTGAAATAAGTATTGAATTGAAAAAATTAGGAGGATTAATTATGGATGCAATAGATTTAATGATGGACGAACATAAATATATTTTACGTGGATTAAAATTATTTAAGAAATTAAGCGTAGAAATATTAAATAGCAATACTGTTGATTTTGTATCTTTTGAAAAGATGATTCTATTTGTTAGAAACTATGGTGATAAGCACCATCACAATAAGGAAGAGGTTGTCCTTTTTAAGAAGATGGAAACTCAACTAGGGCAAAATATGGTAAAAGGACCCTTATCTGGAATGTATATAGAACATGATTTAGGAAGGCAACATATAACGCTTTTAGAAGAAGCTCTTTTAAGAGTTAAAAATGGTGACTTAGATTCACGAGTGGATATAATCGCAAATTCCGTATGCTATGCTAATCTGTTAACAAGACATATTGATAAAGAAGATAAATTGATATATACCTTTGCTAGAAGAGCATTAAGCCAAGTGGACATGGAGGGCGTAAATGTAAGTTGTGAAAATATTGAATTAGAGGCAACTAAAAATCAATTACAAAAAGAATATATAAGTGTTTTAGAAGAATTAGAGAAGAAGTATTTAGATTAATTTTAAACATACATAAAAGAGGCAAGTGTTGTACACAGAAAATTAGAAGAAACAAAAATACACTAGACATCGTATAGTAATAAAATAAGTTAGTAACATATGTTACCGACAACATGATTATATATCAGTATAATAATCACATAGAACAGGCACAACCAGTGCTTACAAAAGAGAAAAATGGAGGTTTATTAATATGGCTATGTTTTGTTATCAATGTCAAGAAGCAGCTAATTGCAAAGGTTGTACGGTAAAGGGAGTTTGTGGTAAGACTGAAAGTCTCGCAAAAGCTCAGGACCTGCTAATTTATGTAACTAAAGGAATATCTATATACAGTGTACGTGCTAGAGAGAATGGTATCGTTAATAAAGAAGTAGATGCTTTTATAATGGAAAGTTTATTTGCAACTATAACTAATGCAAATTTTGATAGAAATGTATTTATTAAAAGAATAAGAGAAGGTTTAAGATTAAGGGAAGAATTAAAAGGTCAGCTTCTTAAAGCTGGAATTAAGTTAAGTGATAAAGGCGAAAATGCTAGTTGGCTTACAAGGATATTTAATACGTTTGGATTTGGCAAAGAGGAGGAATTAAACTTACCCGATGCAGCAGTTTGGTTTTCTAATGACTTAAAAGCATTTGATGAAAAAGCAGGAAAAGTTGGAGTACTCTCAACAGAGAATGAGGATGTAAGATCTTTAAGAGAATTGCTTATTTACGGACTGAAGGGAATGGCTGCGTATGCTAAGCATGCGAGTAGTCTTGGATACAACGATGATGGGCTTCATGCATTCACTCAAAAGGGGTTAGCTTCAACGCTTAACGATAATTTAAGCGTTGATGAACTTGTGGCCTTAGTACTTGAATGTGGTAAGTATGGTGTTGATGCAATGGCTTTACTTGATAAGGCGAACACTACGAGTTACGGGAATCCTGAAATAACAAAAGTTAATATAGGAGTTAAAAATAATCCCGCTATATTAATTAGTGGACATGACTTAAAAGATATGGAAGAGTTATTAAAACAAACGGAGGGCACGGGAGTAGATATATATACTCACAGTGAAATGCTTCCAGCTAACTATTATCCTTCATTTAAAAAGTACAAGCACTTAGTTGGAAATTATGGCAATGCATGGTGGAAACAGAACCAGGAATTTGAAAGCTTCAATGGACCAATACTTATGACTACAAACTGTATTGTAACTCCAAAAGCATCTTATAAAGATAGAATATACACTACAGGATTAACAGGTTTTGAAGGCGTTAAGCATATAGCAGATGGAATAAATGGAAATTCAAAAGATTTTTCTAAAATAATTAAACAGGCTAAAAAATGTGCGGCACCTAAAGAAATTGAAAAAGGTGAAATAGTAGGAGGATTTGCTCATAATCAAGTGATAGCTCTTGCGGACAAAATTGTGGACGCTGTTAAATCTGGAGCAATAAAGAGATTCTTTGTAATGGCAGGCTGCGATGGACGAATGAAAAGCCGTGATTACTACACAGAATTTGCTGAAAAGCTACCAAAGGATGCAGTTATACTTACAGCCGGTTGCGCGAAATATAAATATAACAAGTTAAATTTAGGTGATATTGGTGGAATTCCAAGAGTATTGGATGCAGGACAATGTAATGATTCATACTCATTAGTAGTAATTGCACTTAAACTAAAAGAAGTATTTGAATTAGATGATATAAATGAACTTCCGATTTCTTATAATATTGCATGGTACGAGCAAAAGGCAGTTATAGTATTACTTGCATTACTGCATTTAGGAGTTAAAAATATTCATTTAGGACCAACACTACCAGCATTCCTATCACCAAACGTAGTAAAGGTATTGGTTGACAGCTTTGGTATTGGTGGAATAAGTAATGTAGATGATGATATAAAAATGTTTATGGGAGCATAATTTTAGAATTACCTTTGTTCTTAATATCAGTAATAAAAAGCACTCATTTATGGGTGCTTTTTTAGTTAAATTTATAATTTTCTTATTTTCCTACAATTAGGCAACACTTCTAAGTCAATTATACCATTATGTTCCAAACATATTTAAAGTTATTTTATAATCTTAAATTCATATCCATTTATTTTTAGATAGTCTATAATTTCAGGTAATGCTTTTGCAGTTTCTTCCTTACCATAGGTATCGTGCATTAATACTACTACTTTTTCTTGTGTACTTACAGATTTTTTAAATGCCTCTACTAATTCGGGTGCAGTTTTCTTTTTACCCTCAGCATCGAAAATGTATGCATTCCAATCTATACTATACAGATCTTTTTCTTTTAACTTAGCGTTCAATTCAATCAACTTAGGATCTTTATAGTACACTCTAGACATATAACCACCTGGCATCCTTATTGCTCGGTCATTAAAATCCTGTCCTAAAATATCTTTTAAGATATTGTTAGTTTTCTCAATTTCAGCCATATAAGTACTTACATCAAGTCTGTTATGGGGATATAAGGTTTTCAATGAGTGACTATAACTATGATTTCCTATAGCATGTCCCTCTTTGAAAATTCTTTTTATAATCTCTTTACTCGAATTATTAGATTCTATAAATTTTCCAACTGTAAAGAAGGTCGCTTTTATGTTATTATTTTTTAATACATCTAGTACTTGAGGTGTTACCGTAGTAGACGGCCCATCATCAAAAGTAAGAAATGCCATTTTTTTGCCATCCTTCTCCCCTTTGCAGCTAGCTATGGCCGATATTTTTTGTATATCATAATCAGCTGCAACATTTGCAGCATTAGTGGCATTAGTGGCATTAGCGGCATTAGCGGCTTTCGCCCCTTTAGAAAACCATGTATAGCTTGTATAAAATAAACTGCATAATACAATAAAAAACACTATATTTACAGTGCTACTTGTTGTATTAAAATCATTACTTTTTCTTCTCATAATTCTTTTCTCCCCCTGTTATATCTAACCATTAATTCTAGTACAAAAACTAAATAATCTTCAGCCAATATTTCATCTTTCACATAACCATATGCTTCGAATCCATAAATTATTCTAAAATAAATTATCTTAATTTTAATAAAAATTTATCAAGATTAAGATAATTTATTATGTTGACGTTTTTTTACAGCTATGATAATATATTGTTATAATAAATTAATGGCTATTTAGTTTATATAATATTGTAAACGTATAAAAAGTATTAGTCGAAGTTTACGCAATAGCTAATTTATAAAAAAAAAGGAGCTTTTATAATGAATATCAAAGAATTTTGTGAAAAGTATTCAATAGATAGGTTAGGGACAAACTCCTTAAAATGGGATGCACTAGATAAGCGTTATGGTGATAAAGATTTAATTGCTATGTGGGTTGCAGACATGGAATTTAAAACTCCTGAAGTTGTAGTTGATGCACTGAAGAAAAGAATTCAACACGGAATATTTGGATATTCTTATGTACCTGAATCCTATTATGATGCCTTCATTAAGTGGGAAAAGAATGAACATAATTATGAGATAAATAAAGAATGGATGCGTTTTTCAACTGGTGTTGTTCTTGCCTTATACTGGTTTGTTAATGCTTTTACAAAACCCAATGACTCAGTAATGATTATTACTCCAGTTTATTATCCCTTCCACAATGCGGTAAACGATAATGGAAGAAAATTGATTACATCGGAATTAATTAATACTAACGGAGTATATACTATTGATTTCGAGAATTTTGAAAAGAATATTGTTGAAAACGACGTCAAATTATTTATCCAATGCTCTCCTCATAATCCAGTTGGTAGAGTTTGGACAGAAGAAGAATTGGATAAAGTTTTGTCTATATGTAAAAAACACAATGTACTTGTTGTTTCAGATGAGATTCATCAGGATATTATAGTTGGAAAAAATGTTCAAATTCCAGCAGCGATTGTAAGTTGCGGAAAGTATGCAGATAATCTAATAACAGTTACAGCACCGTCAAAAACTTTCAATCTAGCTGGGTTATTAAATTCCCATATAATCATATCCAATGAAGAAATAAGAGCTAAATATGACGCTTATGCAAAAACTGTTAATCAAACAGAAGTAAATATCATGGGACTCACTGCAGCAGAAGCTGCTTATAGCCATGGAAAAGAGTGGTTAGATTCTTTACTAGATGTAATACGATATAATTATAACTATGTTAAAACCAGACTAAATGAAAAAGCACCAAAAATAATTATTACGCCATTAGAAGGAACCTATCTTGCTTGGTTAGATTTACGAGAATATATAGATCCTAAGGACACAAAAACCTTTATACAGGACAAATGTAGACTTGCTGTTGATTTAGGTGAGTTGTTTAGTAAAGATTGCAAAGGTTTTGTTAGACTCAATATGGCTACTGATCCCAAATATGTTGAAATGGCTGTAGACAACATCATAAAGAATATCAATTCTTTGTAAAAATAGAAGGCGAGGAACACTAATGAAGTTTTTAAAGAACTATAAATTTTCTTTTATCCTCCTTGGGGGAATGTTAGTAGGGTCCATTGTAGGATGGATACTTGGACCAAAAGCTGTACTTCTTACTCCTATAGCAGATGTTTTTCTAAATTTATTATATTGTTGTGTAGTCCCTATGATTTTCGTATCTTTAGTATCTTCCATTGCTAATATGGAGAATTTGCACAAACTTGGTAAAGTGTTATCTATCATGATGGTATTGTTTATTGTAACAGAAATCATAGCCAGCGTTTATATGGCTGTCATCTGTGGAGTGTTTGATCCAGCTCATGGAGCAAATATCGTTATGAATGAAACAGTAAAGGATATGACGAGCAGTAGTAATTTTTTATCGATGTTTACAGTAAATGACTTTTCACTGTTATGGTCAAGAAAAAATTTGATGGCTTTAATTGTTTTTTCTATGTTTTTTGGAGTATCTACTGTTGCTATAGGAGAAAAAGGAAAACCTGTAATGCAATTATTTGACTCACTATCTAGTGTTATTATGAAAATGGTTGGATATGTCATGCTTTTAGCCCCAATAGGACTAGGTGCATTCTTCGCTACTTTGATTGGGCAGTATGGTGATGAAATTGCAGGACCACTATCAAGAGCATTAATAATATATTTTATAGCGGCTCTAATATATTTCTTTTTAGCAAATACTATTTTCGCTTTCATTGGTGATGGGAATAGAGGAATTAGAAATTTTTGGAAACACATTGTTCCGCCAGCTTTAACATCTTTAGGTACGTGCTCTAGTGCTGCAAGTATTCCGAGTAATCTTATTGCCTCAAAAAACATTGGCATTCCAGAAGATATTAAGAATATTACTATTCCTATGGGTTGTAATCTTCATAAAGATGGAGCGTGTTTAATTTCAATTTTAAAAATTGCATTTATGTGTTCTATTTTTAACATTAACTTTCTGGATCCTAAAAACTTATTGACTGCTATTGTAGTATCTGTAGTAGCCTCATCAGTAATGGGTGCAATACCGGCAGGTGGCTATGTTGGAGAAATATTTATTGTAGCTGCTTTTGGATTTCCGGCTGTTTCAATTCCAATTATGGTTTTAATTGGAACAATAACAGACGCACCAGCAACAGCAATTAACGCTACTGGTGATACTGGGGTTGCAATGATTATTTCTCGCATTATTGAAGGTAAAAACTGGGCTGATAAAAAAATTGCCACTAATAAAATATCTCATATAGAAACAGAATCATTTATGTAAGTTAGGAGATAGTACTATAATTCCAGTGAAAATATAACACTTACTGGAATTATATCTCTTCAGTTAAAATTCTATAAAGACAACACTTTGCAATATGCACAAGGCTAAATATAAAGATATTTATGAGGTGAAAAAATGTCATCTAAACTTATACAGAATAAATTAAATAAATATATTCCGTTGGTAGATTTTATTGCTGCGATTTTGGGTAAAAATAGTGAAGTGGCTTTACACGACTTAACAGATTTAGACCATTCTATTATTAGTATAAAAAATAACTATATTTCCAAAAGAGAAGTTGGTGCTCCTGCAACAGATTTAATTTTAAAAATACTAAAAGAAAATTCAAATGAAAAAAATGATTTTATTACTAATTATAACGGAGATAATAAAATAAATAACTCCCTACGTTCATCAACTTTTTTTATAAGAGATGATGATATGAATTTAATTGGTCTTATATCTGTGAACACTGATGAAACAGCACTTAATACTTTGATGGAAACTGTTTCAAAGGTATATTCTCTTTATAAAAAAGAACCTGAATTAGAACGTAAAGATGATAGTGAATCAGAAAATCTCTCTTCAATCATTGAAGAATTAGCTCAATGTTCAATTAATAAAATAACCTCTTCTAAAGGTATTACTATTGAATATTTAAAACAAGAAGATAAGATTCATATAGTCGAGGAACTTCATCAAAAAGGAATCTTTCTATTAAAAGGTGCCGTTAAACAACTTGCTAAAACATTAGGCTCATCAGAAGCCACCATTTATAGATATGTTCAGAAAATAAAAAACCAAGAATAAGATTAAGACTTATAGCTTTTGTAATTATTTTAATTGTAACCTTTAGATATGGACAAGTATATTTTATTTAACTAAAAATAAATGCAACCGTACTCGTGATGTTTAAAAAGACTCTATTATTACCTCCATGATTCCTCCACATACCATCCCTTCATCTTCAGCGATGGCGCCTGTCATATCTACGCTTTGAATTTAATACCCACCATTTCCGAGTAAGTTACGGGCATCATTAATTATCGCGCCTTCGCTACACTAATTAGGCAACACTTATAAGTTCTTTTATACCATTATATTACAAATACTGCCTTAAGTTATTTTATAATCTTAAATTCATATCCATTTATTTTTAGATAGTCTATAATTTCAGGTAATGCCTTTGCAGTTTCTTCCTTACCATATGTATCGTGCATTAATACTACTATTTTTTCTTGTGTACCTACATCTTTTTTAAAGGCTTCTACTAATTCGGGGGCAGTTTTGTTTTTACCCTCAGCATCGAAAATATATGCATTCCAATCTATACTATACATATCTTTTTCCTTTAACTTGGCATTCAATTCAGTCAAATTAGGATCATCGTAGTATACTCTAGACATATATCCACCTGGCATTCTCATTGCTCGTGCATTAAAATCTTGTCCTAAAATATCTTTTAAGATATTGTTAGTTTTCTCAAGTTCAGCCATATAAATACTTACATCAAGTCTGTTATGAGGATATAATGTTTTCATTGAATGACTATAGCTATGATTTCCTATAGAATGTCCTTCTTTGGAAATTCTTTTTATAAGCTCTTTACTTGAATTATTAGATTCTATAAGGTTTCCAACAGTAAAGAAGGTTGCTTTTATTTTATTATCTTTTAATACATCTAGTACTTGTGGTGTTACAGTAGTAGATGGGCCATCATCAAAAGTAAGAAACGCGATTTTCTTACCATCTTTCACGCCTCTACCGCTAGATATATCTGATACTTTTTGTATATCATAATCAGCTGCAGCATTGGCGGCTTTAGTATTTAAATCTTTAGCTTTCTTATCCGCTTCGTCTTTTTCCTTTATTTCCTGTGCCTTAGCCTGTAATACCTGATTTCCCTTGGCTTGAACATTCACTTCTGAAACCCATGTATACCCTGTATAAAATAAAGCACATAATATAATAGAAAATACTATAATTACAGTGTTTCTTATTGTCTTAAATTTATTGCTTTTTATTCTCATAATTTTTTTCTCCTTTGTTATATCTAAACATTAATTTTAGTGTAAAATTAATTACTTTTTAACTGATGACTTATAATTTAAAATTCCTTTTGCTATACTATTAGCACATACATCTTGTCCACTTTCAGATGTTACAAAATTAGCATCTGAAGAATTACTTAAAAAACCTATTTCAATTAATGCGGAAACAGAATTATTAAGCCGTAATACAGCCAATGAGTGTCCATTAGATTCATATTTCAACCCTCTATCGGCGGAGTAATTACTATTACCAAGTTCCTTTTGGATACTTTCAGCAAGTTTTTCACCATCAGTATTAGGAAACCTACACCAGGTTTCTACTCCACGATAGCTAGAGTCAGTAGCAGAATTACAATGTATAGATACAAATGCATTTGCTTTAGCCTCATTTGATACTTTAACTCTTGCTCTAAGATCTAGCTTATTATCAGAGGGCCAGGACACTTTATCAGTAGTTCTTGTATATAACACCTTAATACCATCTTTTTCTAAGAGAGCGCCTACTTTAAGAGCAATTACTAATGTTACATCCTTTTCAAAAATATTCGATGAGTTTGTAGCACCAATATCATATCCGCCATGGCCTGCATCAATACATACTGTAAAATTAGAAGTATTACTCTTTTGCTCGTGGTTATTAATAATCTGTGGATTAGCATTCGCTCCTTTTTTTACTGGATTACTAATAAATAGCAATCCCAAGATTAATAAGAATACAAAGAGTGCTTTTATACTTATTTTCGACAACTTTTTTTTCATAGATTTCCCTTCTTTCTACATTGTTTTTGCTTTTTATCGTTTATCTGATATATTTAATTATAATAGGAGAATATATCAGAAGTTTTTAATAGTTGTAAAGCATATGTAAAGAAAAGAATTATCTAGTTCTAAAAAAATACTCACTTTTAACAAAATAAGATTTTGTTAAAAGTGAGTATTTTGTAAAGAGACATATATAAGAAAAAGCATTCCGAATATGGGATGCCTTTTCTTATTTATGTCACTTACACTAAAGTAGTAAGTTTTATGATTTTATTCCATTTGTTTATTTTCTTACCAACTAGTATTAGATTGAATTTTCGCCATTACTCCTATTGAGAAACTGTATATTTTTTTAGTGCTCTCATCAATAGAAATTATTACTTTATTACTAGCTACGTCAGCATCCTCGTATACTAAACTGCATCCAACTGGCTCCTTTACGCTTTTCGGATTTTGATTAACGAACTTTATATTTTTAATATTACCAATATTATTTTTTAGTATAAATTCTTTTGCTATTTTTTTTGCTTCGGTTATATCAATACTACTGTTTGAAGAAGGTATAATCTCACTATCATAACTGTTAAAATATATACATTCTCCTGTTTTTGAATCTATTTTCATAAAATAGCCTGTGTAATTTGTATTTTGTGTTTTCTTTTCTACTCTTGTAAAAAATTCTACATTATATAAACCGTTTTCTAACACAGATTTACTATATTCCAATTGCGTTTTTGAATAATTACTTGGCTTTATCAGCTCTAAATCTCTTTTTAACATTGATGAACTAAAGAACTGAACATTACTTCCAACCTCTGTCAGGTAAAGTTTCACATTAAAATATTTTTCTAAAATTTCTAGAGCTTTTAATTTTGCCCCTTCCTCTGTTAAGATTTTTTTTCCATTCACTATATCTGAAGTAGATATAGTATTTTTATCAAGCTTTATAACTACCAGTTGATTTTTTTTTATGTTACTAAAATCACTACAGGAAGTTAAAAAAATACTAGAAATCAATAATACGAGAAGTATTATTTTATGTTTCATGAAAGGAGTCACCACCTTTACAAGTATTAAATATTAATTTAATTGAAGTTCCCTTATCTATTTCACTTTCAACTACAAAGCATCCACTATGAATATCCAATATCTTTTTACATATTGATAAACCTAATCCGGCACCATTACTTGCCCTAGTTCTTGCTTTATCAACCATATAGAAGGGTTCAAAGATCTTATCTATATGTTCCTTAGCAATCCCTATGCCATGATCTTTTATTTCAACTTCATATTTATATTTGTTAATACCAATGTGAATTTCTGATTTAACCTTAGAAGCTTTTATAGCATTGTCTATAAGATTAGTTAGTAGTACCTTCATTAAATCACGTTGCATCATCATTTCAAAATCATTGTCCTCTATTACTAAGCTTATGTTTTTTTCAATAAGTTTTGGAAGCAATGACCCTTTTACTTCAAGAACAATGTTTTTTATGCTTTCATTTTGCAGCTTAAACTCTTCTTTTCTTAATAGTATTAAGTCCATTAGCCTAAAAGATAATTCCTCTAACCGCTTTCCCTCTCCATATATATAGCCAAGACCGTCTATAAAAATTTCCTCATTATATTTGGTGGTACGAAGTAAATTTGCATACCCTATTATAGAAGTTAATGGTGTTTTTAATTCATGGGCCAAGTTATCGATGAACCTCTGCTTTTCATTATTATTTCTTTCTAATTCATTTATTTTTTCTTCAACAACCTCAGCCATTGTATTGAAATTTTCTGCCAGCACGCCAAATTCATCTTTAGATTTTATTTCTACCTTTTCTGAAAAGTTTCCTTTAACTATTCTTTTAGTAGCCCCTATAAGATTCTGGATTGGTTTTGTTATATATTTACTTGCAAAATACATAAACGCCATGAAAACTAAAGATACTACTACGTCTAGTTTAAAAAAGAAAACATACTGATTTCCTCTTTCTTTATAAATTCCTGAAATATTTCGCGCATAAGTAAATTTATAGGATTTATTATTTATATTTATCAAGTTTGATATAAATATATATGATTTATTACCTATATCCTTAATTATATATTGTCTTTTATCTGGTTGAAGTGAATTGATTTCTTCTCTTTTATCAGGCATTTTAAAATTCATATTACTAAACACACTTTTATTATTTGTATCTAAAATCTCTACATAAACATTTTTATCATTGTATTTTTTGTAATAATCATTGATGGCATTAGATAAAATTTCATCATCCGAGCTGGTATTACGGGAATACCTTCTTAAAGTGTCATACACCGGAATACTTAAATTCACTCCTGAATAAATACTCAAATGTTCACTTAAACATCTATCTACTTCTCTTTTTAATGTTTCATTATGAATCTTTTCTATTATTAAAATTCCTGCAAAGCTAAAGGTTAAAATAAATAAAGTCAAAAATAAAATGTATATTCTTTGCCAAAATTTCATCTATTAGTCCTCCAACCTGTAGCCAATTTTATAAACCGTCTTAATATTATCATTTAGGTCTAATTTTTTTCTAATTGAACCTATATGCATATCAACAGTTCTAGTTCCTCCAAAATAATCATATTTCCATACTCTTTCTAATAGTATATCTCTAGTTAATGCTATATTTTTATTTTGCACCAATATACATAATAATTCAAATTCCTTAAGAGTTAAATCTACTATTTTGCCACTTTTTTTTACTATTCTTTCTTTTAAATATATTTTAATATCTTTAAATTCCAAAGCATCATTAGCTTTTCCATATCTTCTAAGAACAGTTTCAATTCTTGCTAACAGTTCTAGAGCCTCAAAGGGCTTTACAATATAATCTTCTGCTCCTAATTTTAATCCAGTTACTTTATCAATAACTGAGTTTTTAGCAGTAAGAAATATAACAGGAATATCTAAATATCTTATTTTATCCATTATAGTAAAACCATCAGCATTTGGAAGCATAACATCCAGTAGTATTAAATCAAAAGGTTCATTTTCAATTATATTAATTGCTTCTAAGCCATCATAAACTTCTTTAGTTTCATAATTTGCTATATTTAAATTTAATTTGATTAAGTTTGATATTGCTAAATCATCTTCTACTATTAGAATCTTTTGTTTCAACCATATCACCTCCAATAATATTATTGTTTTATTTATTCAAATTTATTAATATAAATAATTAGCAAGTAAAATTATAAACTATTTATATATGAGAAGATTATCCTATATGTAAAGTTGTTGTAAAGTTTTAGATACTTATCTAATAAATTATTATATTTTAATCCTATTGTCTGATATCTACTTTAACTTTTTTCCTTGTATAGGTAAATCTTAAAAGTTTTAATAATATTTATCATCGTTAAAATTAATTGCCGTTTTGACGTTTTTTACAGCTATGATAATTAGTAAAGATGATAGTGAATCAGAAAATCTCTCTTCAATTATATGTAATAGTTCTAACTCGAAAAAGTATATACCATCAGTGTAAAGCACTGATATATCTAGGGTTTAATCACTAAATGATAAAGCTCTTATTTTTTTGATCAAAACAAGTTAGTTAAAATACAATTATAGTATTGATAATACTAACTAAGCGAGAGATAAAAATGGCAAATGATAAACTGAAAAAAGGAAGCAAAACACCGATATATTCAACAAATTTTTTGAATATATCGGTGTTTTAGTAATATATGTCTTAACGTATAAAATCCGCGTTTTGCGATTATTACCCCCTAATGTATTTGTTCTAGTGGACTTGCCCAAATGGTTTTAGGGTTAGCAATGCCACCAAGTTCGGAGGCTACACGATCAAATTGTCCTGTCTGGAATATAACTTTTCTTAAATCACCTTGACCTATCCTAAGATATTCGTCATAAGCTTCATTAATTCCGTTCATGACCACAGAAGCAACAGCTTTCATCCCATTTTCACCTCCTCCAAAATTACTTTACAGTGCCCTCCGAAAGTTATTTTATAATCTTAAATTCATATCCATTTATTTTTAGATAGTCTATAATTTCAGGTAATGCCTTTGCAGTTTCTTCCTTACCATATGTATCGTGCATTAATACTACTATTTTTTCTTGTGTACCTACATCTTTTTTAAAGGCTTCTACTAATTCGGGGGCAGTTTTGTTTTTACCCTCAGCATCGAAAATATATGCATTCCAATCTATACTATACATATCTTTTTCCTTTAACTTGGCATTCAATTCAGTCAAATTAGGATCATCGTAGTATACTCTAGACATATATCCACCTGGCATTCTCATTGCTCGTGCATTAAAATCTTGTCCTAAAATATCTTTTAAGATATTGTTAGTTTTCTCAAGTTCAGCCATATAAATACTTACATCAAGTCTGTTATGAGGATATAATGTTTTCATTGAATGACTATAGCTATGATTTCCTATAGAATGTCCTTCTTTGGAAATTCTTTTTATAAGCTCTTTACTTGAATTATTAGATTCTATAAGGTTTCCAACAGTAAAGAAGGTTGCTTTTATTTTATTATCTTTTAATACATCTAGTACTTGTGGTGTTACAGTAGTAGATGGGCCATCATCAAAAGTAAGAAACGCGATTTTCTTACCATCTTTCACGCCTCTACCGCTAGATATATCTGATACTTTTTGTATATCATAATCAGCTGCAGCATTGGCGGCTTTAGTATTTAAATCTTTAGCTTTCTTATCCGCTTCGTCTTTTTCCTTTATTTCCTGTGCCTTAGCCTGTAATACCTGATTTCCCTTGGCTTGAACATTCACTTCTGAAACCCATGTATACCCTGTATAAAATAAAGCACATAATATAATAGAAAATACTATAATTACAGTGTTTCTTATTGTCTTAAATTTATTGCTTTTTATTCTCATAATTTTTTTCTCCTTTGTTATATCTAAACATTAATTTTAGTGTAAAATTAATTACTTTTTAACTGATGACTTATAATTTAAAATTCCTTTTGCTATACTATTAGCACATACATCTTGTCCACTTTCAGATGTTACAAAATTAGCATCTGAAGAATTACTTAAAAAACCTATTTCAATTAATGCGGAAACAGAATTATTAAGCCGCAATACAGCCAATGAGTGTCCATTAGATTCATATTTTAAACCTCTATCGGCGGAGTACTTACTATTACCAAGTTCCTTTTGGATGCTTTTAGCAAGTTTTTCACCATCAGTATTACGAAACCTACACCAGGTTTCTACTCCATGATAACTAGAGTCAGTAGCAGCATTG
This sequence comes from Clostridium sp. CM036, assembly GCF_055081135.1. Lineage (NCBI taxonomy): Bacteria > Bacillati > Bacillota > Clostridia > Eubacteriales > Clostridiaceae > Clostridium > Clostridium sp. CM036. The sequence continues at coordinate 1,546,433 of NZ_CM143652.1, forward strand.
CAATGTATAGATACAAATGCATCTGCTTTAGCCTCATTTGATACTTTAACTCTTGCTCTAAGATCTAGCTTATTATCAGAGGGCCAGGACACTTTATCAGTAGTCCTTGTATATAACACCTTAATACCATCTTTTTCTAAGAGATCGCCTACTTTAAGAGCAATTGCTAATGTTACATCCTTTTCAAAAATATTCGATGAGTTTGTAGCACCAACATCATATCCGCCATGGCCTGCATCAATACATACTGTAAAATTAGAAGTAATACTCTGTGAATTAGCATTCTCTCCTTTTTTCACCATATTACTAATAAATAGCAATCCCAGGATTAATAAGAATACAAAGAGTGCTTTTATATTTATTTTCAACAACTTTTTTTTCATGGATTTTTACCCTCTTTCTACATTGTCTTGAACTTCATCGTTTATCTGACATATTTGATATGTATCAGAAGGATCTTGTAGTTGTAGCATTTTTCTCTCATATTGATCAATCGTTGCTAATGTTACTATCCACAGCAATGTAATAAAAATTACCTTTTAAATAAAATTTGATTGGAGCCTTTCTGGATATGAACCCAAAAATTTCGAGAAGGGAACTGATCAGAAAAATATGATTCAACCTTAGTCTCATAACTGCCATCTAATACTTTTTCAATACGAAAAACAGGCCATTGTGCTAAGTAACGCCTCTCCTCTCTTGAATAGGTTTTAGCCGGTAGAGCAAGATTCAATATAAACATAGCAAGTATAAATAAAAGCGGCAACATACACACGATATTCTGTATAACGGCAAGTTTTTTTTTGTTACTTATTCTCATATCAATCCTCCTGGTCAAAATCGGAAATATATAAATGGGTTGTAGGTTGAACTAACCATGTATGCCGTTGAAAAAAACATTAGTACACAATAATACACGGTTACTGCTAATTTATAAATATTGTAATGACTTCTTTCAAATACTAACGCCAGTTCCTTAGGCCAAGGTGAAGCCGCAATGATACAAACAATATATAAGATGGCATAAGCTTTTAGCTTCACAATTGCTTGGTTATTAATAAGCGCATTACCTCCTACTCCAGACATGATCCGCAGAAAACCGAGCATATCCGTCAGGTTGGTAAATTCAAAAAGCACCCAGCCTATAACAACAAACAGCAATAAGTATATATGACGGACAACCTTTGGCCATCTTGTCATGCTTTTCTGCAAAAACAATTTTTCTATTAATATTAAAGCTCCAAAATAAAGCCCCCATAAAACAAAATTCCAACTTGCACCATGCCAGAGCCCGGTGAGAAACCATACAATGAACATGTTCCGTATCAGTTTCCACTTACCGACACGGTTTCCACCAAGAGAAATATATACATATTCCTTAAACCATGATCCTAGGGAGATATGCCACCTGCGCCAAAATTCCGAAATACTTTGCGAAATATATGGATACTGGAAGTTTTCCTTGAAACGAAATCCAAACATTTTTCCCAATCCGATAGCCATATCTGAATACCCGCTAAAATCGAAATAAATCTGTAATGTAAAGGCAATAATCCCGGCCCATGCCATGAGCATTGAAACTTCTGTACCTGGCATGGCTTTTACTTCAGACCATAGTAGTCCTATATTATTTGCAAGAAGCATCTTTTTCGCAAGACCACACAGAAAGCGCTGCATCCCGGAGTTGAATTTTTTGAAGTTCATGCTCCTGTAAGCTAACTGTGATTCAATGTCTGCATAGTTCACAATAGGCCCTGCCACCAACTGCGGGAACATAGTAATATAAAGGGCAAATAGAATCAGGCTTTTCTGCTGCTTTATTTTTCCCCTATATACATCAATCACATAAGATAGTGTCTGAAAGGTATAAAACGAAATTCCTATGGGAAGCGTTGGTGTTCCAGCATTCAAATTCCAACTGCCAATTGATGCTATTGTACTTATGATCATGCCGATGTATTTAAAATAAGCGAGACAGCCTAAATTGAGCACCAGGCTTATTATTAAAAAAAGCTTCCTTTTTCGGCTACTGGTATCAGATCTACCTAAGAGAGTGCCTAGACAGTAATTAACCGTTATGGAACCGCACATCAATAACACATAGATAGGTTCTCCCCATGCATAAAAAAACAGGCTTGCAGTCAGCAGGACAATATTCCTAAAGTGCTTTCCTAAGGAATAATATAGAATTACTGTGATAGGCAAAAAAGCAAATGTAAAAAACAGACTACTGAATATCATATGGTCCCTCCACTATAATAATTTAGAAAGTTTCTTCAACCACAGCTGATAAAATTCTTTCTTGAAGTGAACACCATCTTCCGCAAATAAATCAGGGTTTTCCTTTGCCAATGCTCCTATGTCTATATAATTAACTGATAACTTGCCCGCCAACTCCTTTAAAAGCTCATTGTATTCATCTACATTTTTATAGCGGGGTTCTAGTTTTAATGCCTCCTGTGTTACAGGTGTTATGGACTGGAGATATATCTTACAATTGGGCTGTTCTTCCTTTATCTTGTTAATCAGTTTTGTTAAATCATTTCTGAATAATTCTTTAGGATCCTTCACAGGCATGAACAGGTCATCCGATCCCAACATGATAAAGACGTTGTCCGGTTTCTTTTTAGTCAAGCCATCAATTTTATCATACGTAAACCCGGCTGTGGCTCCTGCCGCAGCTATTACACTTTCTTTAGGAAGAATTTCATTGATGACAAAACCTTCGGTAATGGAATCTCCGATAAACACATTGTTCTTAGACTTAGCTGTAACATCCTTTGCAGCATTTGTATTCCCGCAGGCAGTCATACCTATCAAAAGAATACCCATAAGGAAACTAATAATTAATTTTTTCATAAAAATACCTCTTTTCTTTATTTGATAAACTTATATTACAATAGTAAAATGCAGAACAGGTGCAGATAAGATAGAGTTCGGATATTATTTCTTTCTAATTTTTTGCAGAACAAAAGCCATGAAGTACCCTTCATAGCTTTTTCGTCAGTAAAATATTAATTTTTTTGAATAAAAGTATCTTAAAGAAGGCATATATCTTTCTCTGAAGATATAATCAATGATTTATGGTTGGACCGGTAGAGAAAAGAAAAAACGGACGCCATCTTTCGTATTTTCCACACCATAAATTGCATGATGAAGCTCCAATATCCCCTTGGATATGGAAAGTCCAAGACCCGTACCTGCTTTGGATGTCCGTGCCTCCACACGGTAGAATTGGTCCCATATCTTTTTCCTGTCTTCCTCTAATATTGGCTTCCCCTGATTTTCTATGCTGATTTCTGCTGTCTCTCCATTGCAGCTTATAGCAATTACGATTGCATATCCATTCTCCGTATTCCGGATTGCATTACTGAGAAAATTAGTAATAACGCGACTGATTAGCCATTTATGCCCCACTACAATTTTAGGGCAAAGTCTTAATATAAGAGAGATATTTTTCTCCTGTATTTGCTCAGCCAGGGACTTGCATACTTCGGTAATTGCTTTATCCATTTCAAAAGGAGCTAATTCAGGCTTATAGGTACCAGATTCAAATTTAGCTAGATCCAACATGTTTACAACCAGCAAGTCCATCCGTTGTATTTCATCTTCCATCGCCTGTAAGTAATGTTCCCTTTTTTCAGCTGCAATTCCGTCTTTAAAAATAGACAGACAACTTTTCATAACCGCAAGAGGCGTTTTCAGCTCATGAGATACACCTGCAATAAATTCCTTTCGTATAGTTTCTAATTTTCTCTCTTTATCAAGATCCTGTTTAAGCTGACCAATATATACTTCCATCTGGTTCGACAGATAATTAATATTTTGGGATAACTGACCAATTTCATCGGCGGAACGCACCGGCAGTTTTTCCGTAAAATCCATGTTTGCTATTTTCTCTGTGACCTGGTTGATGGATATCAGAGGTTTCGCCAGCCACTTAGAAAAAATAAATGCCAAGAATATAACACACAGAAATGTAAATCCAAAAAAGTAAGGATAGAATTGCTGTATAACCGATATTGCTTCATCTACCGGCTGAAGAGATGTCATAGCAAAAATATATCCCGTTACCCCATTTTCAACAACCGGTTTAATAATTATCTTATATTCCACAAGATTTTCTGTTGCACTAAATTCTTCTGTACCCTGAAGAGGTTTCGCATTATTAGCTAGCAAACCGGCTTGAAATTCTTTTATCTGTTTCAAAAAATAAAGTTCATGGTAGGGAAACGAAATATCCAACCCTCGTTCGGGAAATGCAGTCTTCGTTATCTTTCCCCTCAATACGTCAGTTACAAGGTGACTATACGCTTTATCAGCATTAGGACCATTCAGCTTGTTTGCAATATTTAAATTTACGACGCCCGTTGAATTAGTATTTATCATATAAGGTATCTTTTCATCTGCTATATTAACTGTATCAATAATCACCTCATCGCCGACCTTAAATGAAGCGAGTACATCAGAAGAATATTCTCCTTCAAAGGAGTACATTGGTATCCGCAAAGTACCCTGAGATTCATTTTTCAATTTCACTTCGAGATAGTAATTTTCCACATCGCCGATACGACCATTTTTGTCCATTTTTGTAATCCAGATTTGGTTATTCTTATATATTTCACCAGATGCTGCTTCCGCTCCTTTTTTCGCTACTATATCTGGGTACTCCTTCATATACATTTCGAGAGTATCCAATTTCTCATTAATATAATATTTCTTAAAAAAGTAATTTTGCGTTATTCCAATGAATAAAAACATAGTAGATAATAATAGAACTGTTAGCACAAACCATTTAAAAACAATACTTTTTTTCATAGCTGCCCCTCTTCGAATTTATATCCCGAGCGGATAACCGTAACAATGTAGCAGCCTTTACTTCCAAGCTTAGCACGCAGGTTTCTGATATGGCTGTTCATTGTCTTTTCATCACCATAAAAATCATAACCCCATATTTTAGCTATTAATTGTTCTCTGGTAATTACAATCCCTCTATTTTGCATTAAGTAAGCTAGAATCTCAAATTCTGTATGAGTCAAATTAATAGTATTACAATCAATAGAAACAAGTCTTGACCCCATATTTATAACAATACCGCCGGCTGACGTCAACATTCCATCCATAGTACCTGGGTATTTTTCAAGAAATCGTTTCACTTTTGCCATTAGAACCAGAGGACTATATGGTTTGATCAGATAATCATCCGCTCCCAACTCATATCCCAGAAGAGAATCATCCTCATCTGAACGTGCAGTCAAAATGATTATAGGGATACTGGAATTTTTCCGTATTCTACGGCATACTGACCAGCCGTCAATCTTCGGCAGAACAATATCTAGTATAACTAAATCAACAGAATTTAATTGAAATAGCTCTAAAGCTTTTTCCCCATCTTCGGCCTCTAATACCTGATATCCATACTCAATTAGATAGTCAATTATCACTTCACGTAAAATATCTTCATCTTCAACAACCAATATTTTATTCATCCCATACCTCCATTTGTGTCATTACAAGTAAAATCTTTTGCATTTACACATTTAGTCTTATTATACTGGGGTGCAGCCAACATTTCCGACAAAACCCACGCTAAGGAATAAAATGTATGGTTTTTTAATAATTCGCCCCCGTTAAGCTATAGTGAATCCGCATATGCAATATTGAGTATTTAGTCTATTATCATCTGCGTAATATCCCATTTTAATTCATTACTTATTATTTTCAGAATAAAATTTTAGAGATTCTCCAATAAATTTAACTGCGCCATTACCATATTTCTTATCTACAACATTCATATCTTTATTGGCACTTGATAAATAAATATCAGCCATGTTGGATAAAAAAACATTGTTTATACCTATATCTAAATGTATTTATAGCTGAAGAAACTATACGCTCTAAAGTTTCTTCAGTAGTAGACTCAATTTTTATTTCGTAAAACCTTTTATATAGTTGTTGCTTTAAATACTCAATATCATCATTAACAGGTAAAACTATTTGTATAAGCTATTCTTTAATTGATTCCATATCATTTTTACTATATTCACGAAAGCAAAGTTCTTCTCGAATTTGCTCCTTATGAAAAAAAGCATTTCTGCTATTAAAATCGTAATTTAAATAAGTTTTTCCATCAATTTTAAGTTGTTTTGCAATGAACTCAATACTTTTTTCTGACACTGCTTCTTTACTCTCAGGAAATTTACCGTAATTTTGTAAATATTTATACAGCACTGCAAATCCTATTTTTGCCTCATTTGATTTATTATAAACTAATTGGAGCTCTCTTAGGTTTAAATTAAAATCTTTTATCATATGTGCCCTACCTTTAAAAGTTCCTATAAGTACAAGAGTAGGAACTTATTTTAAGAGTAGCTTACCATATGAATCTAAAATACTCAATAAAATGCTTTAAATACACCTAAGTTCAAGTTCCAAAATAAGATTCGGAACTTTTAATTAAAGCTTAGGTTAGTTATTACCACATTTAGGAATCGAGTTTTCAGTACAGGACAGCTATGTTCTTTATACCCCGTATAAGAAGGAATATACAATATGCCATAGAATAATAACTAAAATACAAAAAAGGAGTGACTATCATGCCGAAAGAAGAAAAAGAGTTTTTTAATCCAAATAAGTCAGGCTGGAACCGGCCAAAAGGTTATCCAGAAGGAGTATTGGAACTAATAGTTACTCAGGATAAAAAGACGAGTGAGTTTACTAGACTTCTAAAATTTGCGCCAGGAACAGAGACAACAAATATTCTGATTCACGAGTGTTGGGAAGAAGTTTATATTATTGAAGGTGGTTTGATTTGCGGAGAACAAACATTTACTAAAGGAATGGTTGCAGTTCGTCCACCAGGCATGCAGCATGGACCTTTTAAAGCTCCTGTAGGTGCTTTGACTTACGAAGTTCACTATCGTCGTTCAAACGATTAGTAATATAAATACCACGTCATTTATTGTATATGAACATCTAGCCTATAGACCCAAAGTGAATGTAACTCAATCACTATTGTGTTACGTTCAGAATATCATATGTTAAAAACCCACATCATAATCGATATGGGTTAATTGTAATCATCTCAATAATAGACTATAGATTTCTTATTATATTTACTATGGTTAATTTTTTAAATTTTCAAAGAACTCCGCCTAGGGGGTAGTAACCACAAAATGCGGATTTTATACATTAATACATATATTACCAAAGCACCGATATACTCAAAGAATTTTTTGAATATATCGGTGCTTTAATTACTCTAAAACATATTTCAAACATATTCCTAGAAAATGAAAAAGGTAGGATTTTAGTCATACTATATGAAAATTGTGAATTAAAATATTTTCACATTACGTTAATTATTTAGCGTCATTTAATTCAATAATATAGTTACCGGCTACTGCTGAAGCCAAAAACAACACCACAACATCTAATCCACTCCGTAATAACATTTGAGGCATAGCACCTTTCGTTATTAAGCCAATAAAGCTATTAAAAATCATCCAATTCACACCTATAGTTGCTATGAACCTTAATGGTACACCTATACCACACTGCCTTTTTTCGAATACTAACAAAGGATACAAAATCACATAAACATAACCCATCAGTATTCCAAAGAAACCTGTCCATATATAGCACGGAACTGGATATGTAGCACTGTCACTGCTTATAAGACCGCTTTCATAACCAATTGTTCTCTCCACAAAAATAGTAATTGCAATAATAGCAATGGTTTTTATGCATTTCGTCATTTGTAATTTACTAATTGGTTTAATTTTCTTACTTTCACTTAATGTAAAATAAGCAATTGCCACACATAACAATATTGCAGGTAGACCATCTCCTATTCCCATTATAAGCTGATACTTAACAAAACCGAGTCCCCAATTTGAAAAAAGAGACCCCTCAACTACTATCTCTTGCATTCCAAATAAGTAAATCATTGCGAAGGCTATCCCAAATCTAATCCCTATTTGTAATTTAGGCGCATCTGCTCTCACGCCTATGTATCTTACCACCATTACACACTGTATAAATAGCAGAATGAAATAAAATATTGCTACGGTAGGAAACCCAAAGCATTTAACAAAAATACTATCAAACTGCGCAACATCTACAGAAGTGGGCAAAAGTGCATGAACAATAATCGCAAAAAGTGCAGAAAATAGAATGAGAACAGTATTTATTATAATTAATCGCTTTGTACTTATACATTTTGTATCCATCTAATTTCCCCCATATACATTTAAAAATAAATAATTCTAACTTCGGACTTTTATACTGTTGCGACACAAAACATTTATTTAATTATACTCTTATTACCGTTACTTAACGAGTAAAGTATTTATATTTATGGGGTTTTAATTTCCTTAAGTACGAAATATCATTTTTGCGTATGCTATCACATAAAGCAGAGACATGGCTAGAATGATCTGCCATTAAGATTTAAATGAGAATAAGTTGAGCAGAAATGTTTATGGTAAAGCATATTTTCCTTACATTTATTAGGTTGCAGGTGCGATCCCAGTGTGAAATATGGAAGCGTATGCGGACAGATTTTACTTGCTAAAAAACAAATATATAACTACTTGATACTTCCATTTAAATCAGAACAGCTATTTTATTTCCTCAATATTATTTTTATACTTACCCCACCGCTTTTTATCATGATCCCAAAACTCGAAAAATTCTTCTTCATGAACAATTACATTATAAATAGGTTTAAGAAATATTATAATTTCTCTCATAACTTCGTCAAACTCAATATTAACAGAGTTTATCTTTCTTAAAAAAGCCTTCCACATTTTAATTCTATTTACATCTTTCATAAAGTCTTCTGTGAAAATAATATTTTCTCTTTCAATCACCGTGTGCCTTGTTTGCAATGTTTTATCTACAGCCTCCTGTAGCTTCCGTCCATCAAAACTATTAGTGCTTAGAAGAGTAAATATATCGTAGAAATCTTTCATTCTACCATTAATTACTGATAATGAAATCATAGCTTGAAACTTTTCTGAAATAATGGACTCTAAAGAATATACTTTTATTAATGGTGCTTTCATATCAAGTGGACTAGTTTTTAGTGGAGATGAAATTGAAGTTGAAGAGATAAAAAAAGATGGAGAATATCACGGTATAAGAGTAAAAACTAATTGTTTTTTAGGGAATGCGAGAAATGTGTTACAACTAGATATTGGGTTTGGCGATGTTGTTGTACCAATGCCACAAATGATGGAGTGTCCAATAAACTTCTTTGTTCCTTTTTTGCTATAATCGCAAGTCTTGCTCTTACCGATGCAGTAATGTCTTTTATTTGCTTACTCATACAAGCACCTCCAAATACTGTTTTAGTATTTTTTGAACTCTACAAACTTCCGCATATTTCATTAATTTGTTAAAGTTTCTATCTTTCCTTTTTATATACTCATTAATTCCTTCTTTTACAATATCAATTCCAATTTTATTTCTATATCTTATGCAATCACATATTGTCTTTTCTATATCATATATCTTAATTAAATGTCCATCTACTTCTATATTAGTTATACCTATATTTAGCTGCTTTTGTGAAAAATATAGAAGTTTAATTGGTGGATACTTAGGTATTATAACTTTACTGCTTCTTTCTATAGCAATCTCATACTGCCAGGGGTTAATAGTTGATAAATCATGATAATCTAATGCAGAAGTAAGGCACAATATCCCTTTAGGGACTATTTTAAATACATCAACTAATTCAAAATTGTATTGAAAACCATAATCTACCCACTTATATAATCCCGTTTTTATTTTTGAAACAACACCTGATTTTTCAAGGGTGCTAACATAGTATCTATTTATCCCCATTCCTGATATTTCTTTTGTTGTAGCATAGCCTTTATTCTTGAAAAATAATTCTTTAATTTCTTGTTTTATTATTTCATTCATACTCTCACCTCTCTAACAAATATTCTTCACTTGTTCTAATATGCAGTATATGTGTTAAATTAATTATACATTATTTATGATTTTTTTCAATGTTAATTAACAAAACTACTGCAAAAATTCATACTTGTATTGTTTTTGTTAAATCATCTCCTACGGAGCTGCAGTTGTAGTATTGATAATCCTAACTAAAACAGTAATAAAAAATATAGATTAGGGTTAGTGGTAGCAAAATTTATTATGCGAAGTGCTGCCATAGCTAAATTTAATATGTATCAGATGTAAACAATACTACGCACGTATATTTGAAATACTCAGCCACCTTGTGCAAGTTGTGGGTTCATCACAACTTGTCCATCGGCGATGTACGTATTTAGATTTAAAGGTATGATTAAACTACAGATGCGTGCGTAGACTTAGGTTTTTGATTAGTTATATAGAATGATTAAATTAAGTGAAAGTTAAATTTAACTAGAATCGATGCACGCCGTCGGGTACCCAAAAAAAGACCAGCTTTATCATTAGAATTTCTTAGTTACCAGTGGTTGAGGGACGAAAACAATGGGAAGCTTAGAGATACTTATGTTAAAGCTTGTTCTCTTTTGGGTGACGGTATACGTGCCCAGAACTTGTCCTTCCGAAATATCTATACTACTAGTAATAGTAACTACAATAGATATAAAATATAATAATTATTATAATAAGGTTTTATAAAATATATATACTATAAGAATATTTCGATATCCAAGAAGGAAAACACGATAACTAATCATTTTTTTAAAACTTGTAGGATGCTGGCAAATGGACTAGCCCAGCTACTGAGGGACGAAGTGGCGGGTAAGCCTGTCTATTTGATGTGAAAAATGGACGAGTTTCTGACCTCTATTATAATTTTTTTTTTTGAAACTCTAAATTCATGAAACAAAAGTTACTGATATGTTAATCTGAGGTGAAAAACCTACCATTTTTCACCCGAGGGTCGCGAGGTTCTATCTTTAAGTTATGTGGATTTTTTTAAATATTAGTATTTTGAAGACAAAAACAAGTCCCGCTGCATTGCAGTAGGGCTTGTTACCCTTGGGGGAAGGGGGAATATTTCATTTGCTTTGGACTAGTTTACTGACTGCTACTAAGACTAAATAGAAAAATTAATGATTAGGTACTTTAATAGATTAATTTACTTCTGGGCAGTGAGTAAGATTGCCCAAAGCTTCATTTATGACCTAGAGCAGTGAAAGAGCTTGTGCCACATCAAGTTTTCGTATGAAGAATGAAGGAGAAAATATGCTGTGGACCAGCCTTTGACTGCGGAGTCTTATTATTATATTAAGACTGATTTTTAATACATTCAAAGTAAAGAGTCAACACGTTATGTTACATTCAAATTGAAATTTTAAAGGATTAGGCAATAGCATCAATGTGAAAGTAACTCAATTACTATTGTGTTACTTTCAGAATATCAATATACACTTAAAACAAGTAACCTCATATTTAATTATATGAGGTTACTTGTGATAACGACATATAAGATCATTGCGAATGCTCATTACAGTCCACCATTATATTTTTTCTGTGCCATAAACATCATAACTAATCCCCCTACAAAGAATATCCCAAAGCATATCACACCATATGCAGTATTTGATGTGAATTTAATAATACCCATCATCAGTATCATTCCTATTCCCATTATAATACATGCTTTACCCATTTTTTCTGTATAAGATTTTTTATCCTTTTCAGCAACCCCTGTATAATGATAATCATGTATTATCGTTATCTGTTCTTTTTTCCAAATACGCCATCCTATAAAAATAAAATATAATCCTACAGGTAATAATAAGCAACATAACTATTAATTCAGACATATAATCATCTCCTAAGTTCTTAGTTTATTACAATTTCGAATAATAATATATATTTAACTATAACATAATTACCATAAATTAAGTATATTTACAATTCTTTTAAAATGGGTAATAGCCTCAATGTGAAAGTAACACAATTGGTATTGTGTTACTTTCAAAATATAAAGTAAACCCATATCTAATTAATGATATGGGTTTACTTGTGTCGACATATTCGAAAATTGTACAGTAAAAAATTATTTGATTATAGTTATTTTGTTTTCTTTCCTTGCAGGCGCTTTAGAAACTTCAGAAACGGCATATCCTAAAGCAATAGAATTTATTGGCTGATATCCTTCAGGTATCCTAAGTTCTTTTTTTAGCTCTTCATTTTCACCATTCCCAAATATAAATGGCATACTCCCTATCCAACAAGTACCTAAACCAAGAGACTTTGCTGCAATTAATATATTTTCAGTAGCATTAGAAGTATCCGCCTGAGGATTAGATGCATTCATATAACCAGATATAATTATAGCTGTAGGTGCATTATAGAATGCTCTATAGTTGTCATTACTTGCCATGTTTCTTAACTGAACAATATGAGATTTAGCTAAAGCAGCTTTTGCAACTTGAGTAAATTTTTGAAGCATGTTACTGTTTTGTATAACAGTAAAGTGCCAAGACTGCTCATTTAGAGCACTCGGTGCATACAATCCAGCTTCTAAAATAGATTGTAATTCATCATCTTTAATTTGTTCATCTTTAAAAACCCTTATACTTCTTCTTTCCTTTAGAATTTTAAGTGTTTCATTCATATAATAATTCCCCTCCAAATGAATATGTTTTGTTTGAATTTTAATACATAAGCTTATATAAGTATGTCATCAAATATATGGTTAATTATACTACTATTGTCTTATCCAAGAGTCAGAATAATAATAATAATTATAAAATGAATGAAAAAGTGTCAAAAGTTCGTGTTATATCAACTTAAAGTTCGTTTATTTTATAATGAGGTCATGAAAACTAGTTATATAGCCATAGTTCACCTTTGTAGATATAATGCGTACGTCTATTACCATTATACAAATTCTCCTAGTGCAACTAAAGAATTTGCATACATAACGAGTCTGGGGTACGGCAACATAGCCATCAAGCTAAGCCATATTGAATATTAGTAAGTCAGTATTAAATACTATATTTTACCATTAAAATTTATTTTGATAAATTTTAATGGTAAATTTTAAGTGTACAATAGTATTCAAACAATTTTAGGGTACACCAAAAAAAGCCACGTATATAGTGGGGCTTTTACAATTTTATCAAGTTGTTTTATGCTGCAACTTTAGCCTGCGATGATGTTAATTTATAACAAACTCCAAGAATATCAAAAACAGTTTTCTTATCCTTTTTATGAGATTTCAGACCATTCCTAACTACATTTTCAAATATTAATTTTAAGGTATCGAGAACTTTATTAGGGAATTTGATAAGCTCAAAATATAGACTATCAATATATTCATGAACTATTTCACAAGTTTTAATTTCACTGGCTTCAAGGCCTTTATTTTCTAAAGCTAAAGTCCTCATTTTAAACATTACAGCAGAGCTTATTAGTAGCAAAATAAGTTTTCCATAAAGCTGACATTGAAACCGTTCTATTTTAACTAACTTTACAACCTGTATACTAAATATGGATTTCCACGTTTTAAATATTATTTCGATCTGCCATCTTAAACTGTAAAACTCATGAACCTGCTTTGAACTTAAAACTTCTTCCTTAATATTCGTTATATAAATAGATATACCTAATAATTCAATCGTATTATTACTTTTTTCTATACCCTTTTTTTTAGCATTCTTCACAGATTTTTCTGTTCTTTTTTTCAATTGATCATTTGTTAGTTTATATAAAATAAGCCTTGTTTTTAGCGTCTTTTCCTTGCCTACATAGACATCCTTAATTTCATAACGGTCCCCCTCGCCCATCTGTTTCATTATGTCAGAAATATAGATTCTTTTAAAAAGGCTTGATTTTTTAGGAGCGCCATTCTTATAGTACTCTATATCCTTATTTTCTATATATACTGCTATATTAGGTTTGAGTCTTGATATGTAAAACGCTTCTCTATCTTCTATGTCCAAAAAATCTTCAAAGTTGAAATACCCAAGATCTCTTAAAATAAGATCCCCAGATTTGATAGTATCTCTTATTTTGCTCCCAAAAGTATTGTCGCTTCCTGAGCCAGCTCCTACTTGTATATTAAGAAGATTTCCAGATTTCAATTCATATTCTAGTTGTATTTTTACACCTGAAGCTTGAGAGCAGCCACCAGATCCAGGATAAATATCTTTATAGCTTTCTGGTACTTGAAAAGCAGTAGAATCAAGTATTCTTATTCGTTTGAAATGTTCATCCCATACACTTGGTATGCAAGTATTATTTGTTATTGTTTGGCGCAACAGGTTTTCAAAAATTTTCTTTAAAAATTCCACACATCTTTCATTTAAACGTTGATCTAATGCTTGATTAGAAATAACTATTCCTATTTTTGCACTAAGTTTTGTACATAAGGTAACAAGTGTATTATTCGCAACCTCTGCATCCATAAAGCAGCATAAGCAAACGAATTCCCATGCTTTAATTTTACCTTTTCTTTTCACAAAGCCTGTTACTCTAGCTATTTCTTCAATCTCCTCTTTTGAAAAGCATCTTTTAATTTCAGCTGCAAAATGTTTCATATCTTTATCCAATTTTAAGTTTTCTTCTATCATTTGTAAATTACCCCCATTGATGTGTTTTGTTATCTTTTAAATGATAACATTTTTACAAATGGGGGGCTTTATTTTTATAGACTTCCCTTAGCTTGATGGCTATGGGGTACGGCAACCATTCATGTAAAAATGGGCCACTTCCCATATTATGTAATGTTTTAAGCTTTTTTTATTAACTTAAAGCTGCCACTTCTTATAAAAACCACTTTAATAGATTATTAAAAAAATTTACTCTAAGTAATAGTGACATATGATACATACTGTTATACTTTACTTGTAAGTTAATTCACAATCGTATTTTATTTTGAAGTGTTTTATATTTTACAATCGTTATATATATATAACGATTAAACCAGGGGGGAAAGATTTTTATGGTAAAAAGTTTTATAATATCAATGATAATATCAATTTTTCTAATAACTATTTTAAATATATTTTTAAACAAAAATAGTAAAAGTCTTAAAAAGAAAATAGAATGTCAACATTACTTTTTTGGATATCTTTTTATATTATATCTTATGATTTCGTTAACAGAAGTAGTAGGATTTCCTTATTTGAGCGACTGGCAAAGACTTTCAAGATTAAACAGGCCAATATTTAATCCCATTATAAATTTAGTACCTTTTAACGATGGATTTGAAATTTCTTCTATACTTAATATAATATTTTTTATGCCTTTTGGATTTTTATTGCCAACATTATGGAAAAAGTATAGAAAATTATTACCGACATTATGTAATGGAATATTATTTTCAATTATTATTGAAATTGGTCAATTGTTTGTTCCACATCGTGCATCAGATATTAATGATTTAATAATGAATACCATAGGAACTATTTGTGGTTGGATTATTTTCAATATTATAAGCAAAATTTTTCATAAACTTGCTAATAAAACAGTAATTGAAATTTCTTCTAATGATAGTATGGCTATTAAATTAGAACCTTATCTATACATTGCGATTCCAATTATAAGTACATTTTTAGGTTGAAAAAATGAATAAAAGATTAACAAGGGTAGAAATGCTCTTGCTTTATTTTTTTTGCTAGAGTCCCATAAACGACCGTTTATGGTGCTAGTTTTACTTGTTTTTCCATGCAATTTATTTTTTGACATTGTTAATGAATGTCTTTGTAATTTCCGCAATTTCATCAGCATGTGTTTGGTGAATATAATGGGTTGTTCCCTTAAGAACTTTATATGTTGCATTATTACCAAGTCGTGCTAAATGAGCGTTTTGATACCCCATACCATCATCCTTATTCTTCTTTGCCATCCCATTAAGCGTTTGCTCTGATATAATTTTTAGTACCGGAATGTCAGTAGGAAATTTAAGCTTATTTACTTCTTTGATGTTGTCAAGAAGCAACGATGACTGATTAATCATCGTATCGTTTATTAAGTGGTAACCGAATTTTTTGTAGTCAGTAATCTCTTTTTCAATGTAACCATTTTTAATAAGCTTGGTTTCAGGAACCAGTGGTATGGTAATTCGTGTCAACCCGCACGACTGGCTAAGCTTTGAGATAGAGTATATAATACTTGGCGCATTCCCTTCAGGGATTGCGGCAGTTGAGGTCGTGTCAAGCATAACGATTGCTGATACTTCATCAGGATATTTTGCAGCATAATATTCAGAATAAATACCCGAAACAGAATGAGGCATCAAAATATACGGTGCGTGAAAGCCTGCCCCTGACAATGCAGTACGAATTTCTTTTGTATAATTCTCGTTTGTTCTTGGAGCATCTGTCTGATCACTGAAACCAACACCGAAATATTCAATACATACAACGGTATAATCCTTGCTTAGCTTCCTCATCAGAGGAGCAAAATCAGCACTTGGAAGGGCAGTGCCCCATCCAGGTAAAAGTACAATAGTACTTTTACTACTGCCCATAGAAAAGACGTGCATTTTCTTGCCATCTACTTCAACCATTTGACCGTAAGGCTCAATACTTTTAAGCTCGTCCTTGAAAAAGATTGTGTTTACAATAAATCCGACGATGTTTATACTCACTATTACTCCCAATATAATACCAAAAATCATCATAATCTTTTTTCCTCTCTTTTTACATTTTATTTTCATAAAATAACCTCTGAGTCTATATCAGGAGATGATATTATCGAAATATTTCTCGATTTTCGTTTCTCAGAAGTCTTATTGTTTAAATGTTGACTCATTAAAGCATTGATTTCACCTAAAAACGTATCAAATTCCTCATCACTCATTAAAAGTACCGCCGTGTTCAAAAATAGCTTATCACGAAGAGGATCGGCTTTGGTGCTGTTAAAATACTGTTCGAACTTTGAGTAAAGATTCATCAAAAATCCGTATGCATTTCGGGTAGCATTTTCCAATGTGTTCTCGTTTGATATAGTAGCTATATTAAGTGCATAAGTTCGTTCAACAGCTCCTCTTATTCTATTTTCATCCACTACATTAATAAGATTGTTTTCTGCAAGAATGTTAATATGGCGGTATAATGTTGTTCTTGGCACATCAGTTATAAAATCTACTAATTCTCCTGCTGTTGCTACTTTATGTGTAGAAAAATACTGTAATATTCTCATGCGAACAGGATTCATAAGGATTTTGTTTATATCTTTCATAGAAGCACCTCCAAATTGGTTTCAAATGTGATTATAATACCGCTTTTGGGATTAGTCAATATGTATTTTTAATTCACAAAAATAAAGCTTGTTGTAAAAAGGCAACAAGCTTTATTAATACCTATATCTTACAGTACTATTTCTTAACGTGAGTGAATTGTAAAACATTTATCCATTTTATGTCTTAACGTGGGTTTTGTCGGAAATGTTGGCGCTACCCCATAGCCATCAAGCTAAGCCATATTGAATATTAGTAAGTCAGTATTAAATACTATATTTTACCATTAAAATTTATTTTGATAAATTTTAATGGTAAATTTTAAGTGTACAATAGTATTCAAACAATTTTAGGGTACACCAAAAAAAGCCACGTATATAGTGGGGCTTTTACAATTTTATCAAGTTGTTTTATGCTGCAACTTTAGCCTGCGATGATGTTAATTTATAACAAACTCCAAGAATATCAAAAACAGTTTTCTTGTCCTTTTTATGAGATTTCAGACCATTCCTAACTACATTTTCAAATATTAATTTTAAGGTATTGAGAACTTTATTAGGGAATTTGATAAGCTCAAAATACAGACTATCAATATATTCATGAACTATTTCACAAGTTTTAATTTCACTGGCTTCAAGGCCTTTATTTTCTAAAGCTAAAGTCCTGATTTTAAACATTACAGCAGAGCTTATTAGTAGCAAAATAAGTTTTCCATAAAGCTGACATTGAAACCGTTCTATTTTAACTAACTTTACAACCTGTATACTAAATATGGATTTCCACGTTTTAAATATTATTTCGATCTGCCATCTTAAACTGTAAAACTCATGAACCTGCTTTGAACTTAAAACTTCTTCCTTAATATTCGTTATATAAATAGATATACCTAATAATTCAATCGTATTATTACTTTTTTCTATACCCTTTTTTTTAGCATTCTTCACAGATTTTTCTGTTCTTTTTTTCAATTGATCATTTGTTAGTTTATATAAAATAAGCCTTGTTTTTAGCGTCTTTTCCTTGCCTACATAGACATCCTTAATTTCATAACGGTCCCCCTCGCCCATCTGTTTCATTATGTCAGAAATATAGATTCTTTTAAAAAGGCTTGATTTTTTAGGAGCGCCATTCTTATAGTACTCTATATCCTTATTTTCTATATATACTGCTATATTAGGTTTGAGTCTTGATATGTAAAACGCTTCTCTATCTTCTATGTCCAAAAAATCTTCAAAGTTGAAATACCCAAGATCTCTTAAAATAAGATCCCCAGATTTGATAGTATCTCTTATTTTGCTCCCAAAAGTATTGTCGCTTCCTGAGCCAGCTCCTACTTGTATATTAAGAAGATTTCCAGATTTCAATTCATATTCTAGTTGTATTTTTACACCTGAAGCTTGAGAGCAGCCACCAGATCCAGGATAAATATCTTTATAGCTTTCTGTTACTTGAAAAGCAGTAGAATCAAGTATTCTTATTCGTTTGAAATGTTCATCCCATACACTTGGTATGCAAGTATTATTTGTTATTGTTTGGCGCAACAGGTTCTCAAAAATCTTCTTTAAAAATTCCACACATCTTTCATTTAAACGTTGATCTAATGCTTGATTAGAAATAACTATTCCTATTTTTGCACTAAGTTTTGTACATAAGGTAACAAGTGTATTATTCGCGACCTCTGCATCCATAAAGCAGCATAAGCAAACGAATTCCCATGCTTTAATTTTACCTTTTCTTTTCACAAAGCCTGTTACTCTAGCTATTTCTTCAATCTCCTCTTTTGAAAAACATCTTTTAATTTCAGCTGCAAAATGTTTTATATCTTTATCCAATTTTAAGTTTTCTTCTATCATTTGTAAATTACCCCCATTGATGTGTTTTTGTTATCTTTTAAATGATAACATTTTTACAAATGGGGGGGCTTTATTTTCATAGACTCCCTTAGCTTGATGGCTATGTTGCCGTACCCCTAGGATGGGAACATATAAATTTTATTGGACAGTATAATTTTGATGATAATTGTGATTATGATTTAGTAAATAATATGAGACCATTAAAATCAATCTAATAAAAGACAGTCACCTATTTCAATTAACTTGAATTTATGGTAACTGTTTTTCCTTAATGGGACTTTTGCACAAATTGCGAGCACTATCCCTTTAAGATAATCTTCTAGGAGTTTCGTTTCTGCTTCGGTAACAATCAAACCTTGAATTGCCAATGAAACTTTTGCATTATTATGATTTAACAAAATAGCAATGATGCAGTGGTGCCAAGACTACCCATAATTAACATTACCAATATTAACGATACAATATTCGTAATTATGCCTAATTTTGCCAATATGTTAGGGTGTATTTTTAGTGATATAGAAGCTAAAACACCACCTATTATACTTATAATAGGTGTCATGAACACTATTAATCCCCCTGAATTTTGACACGGTATTATTTGAAAAAGTCCGTTTAACATAAGCATAATCATAGTTAATGATATACTTATAGAAGTTATAGCAAATACTTTACTAATACCTTTCATATAGTGTTTATTTTTCATTAAATTGTCTCCTTTATCACAAATATTTACTCAATTACTTTTGAATGTTTCAAAAAACTCAGCATCTTTAATTTTTAGAATATGTTCTCACTCAGGTAATAATATAACTAAAATGATTTTTATATAAAAAAATCTATCTAACTACCATTTTACTTAATTATCATGTGAATATAGCGACATAAAGTATGTTTCCATTGCAATTATAGCTGCTCTTTGCTTGGCTGTTAGTTTGGGATATTTACCTACATTTGTTAAACAGGATACTAGTTGCATGTCACAGTTTTTTTTATTTCCACCTCCACCGTAACAATTATCATGTGTTTTACAGCAATTATCTATATTATCAATGGGGGTACCTGGTCCACTATATCCCGGGCCACACCATTTACCATAAAATGGGAACTTAAGAGACATAAGAGTACTTAGTCCTTTTTTAGATGTGGGTATACTAATAACGTTTGATAATTTTTGTGAATTTTGATCATATTTAATATGATCAATTAAGTTTAACTTATTATCTTGTAAATCGTATAATTTAAAAACTCCATTATTTTCTATCTTTTCTTGTATCATAGCATATGAAGAATAGCCATCATCTGTACTAATAAATATAATAGAATCTTTATCTATCGAAAAACTAATAATGGATATTTGATAATCTTCGCCGGATATTTTACTAGATTTATTAACAATATAGTCCTTAGATTTTATTGTTCCATTATTATACAATTCATCAATTAATGTTTTAAACACAGTATCATTATCAGCTTTATTTTTTAATTCGGTTAATTCAGTTTGTGTTAGAGTACTAAGAGAGTTTAAATCTATTTGTTTTGAATTTGCAACTTCTAACATCATTTCTTCATAAGAAGAAGTTTTTTTATCATTCCCATTTTCATAAGAATTACAACTAGGGTTATTTAAATCCAGTGCTAATACTGTTGTGCTTAAATTATTTACTATTAATCCTCCCGATAAAACTAACGAGGTAAGAAATATTTTTAATTTTTTTGAACACATATAAATCCATCCTTTCAAAAATATTTTTGTTGACATTACAAGTATATACTATCAGTATTTTACAATTAATACAACTTAATGTTTTTATGTGAAATATATCTTCGAACATATTAAAAAGCCTTATTTAGCATTGAGTTTTACATTAACTTGAATTTATGGTAACTGTTTTTTCTTAATGGGACTTTTGCACAAATTGCGAGCACTACCCCATAATGGATCAATTAGAAGGATTGGAAGATATAAAATCTATACCTATGATGGGTGGTTACTTGTTTTATTATAAAGGTAGAATATTTGGTGGAATCTACGGAACAGGCTTTATGGAAAAAATTACTAAAGCAAGTAAACATTATATGCCTGATAGCATTTCAGAAAGTCCATACGATGGAGCAAAGCCAATGTTGCATGTAGATATTGCCGATAATAGTGAGATATTAAAACAAATGGTAGTAACTATGTATGAGGAATTACCCGAACCAAAACCAAAAAAGAAAAAGATAAAAAAATAAAAGATGAGAATTCCAGAAATGAGTAGTTTTAGTTGTTGTGGTACTGAATGCAGTTGCATATACTGCTAAAAGCAAGGAAGAAGTATGTGAGGTCATTGAACTGGCAAGAAGGTCAGGAGCGAAAATCGAAAAAGAGCCACAGGATGTATTTTGGGGAGGATATCATGCCTATTTTTCTGATCCTGACGGATACCATTGGGAAGTTGCATGGGGACCTAATTTTACATTTGATAAAAATGATATGTTGGAGTTTTAGTAATACATATTTTTCAAATATTTCGTCTCAACTAACCCCATATCTAATGATATGGGGTTAATTTATTAAGTGTATATTGATATTCTGAAAGTAACACAATACCAATTGAGTTACTTTCACATTGAGGCTTACTACTGATTTTTTAAATTGTAAATATATTTAATTTATGGTAATTATGTTATAGTTAAATATATATTTTATGATGAACTTGTAGATTATTGCGTTTTAGATAATAAAATAATAATTAATCGTATTGGAGGTACAATGGGAAAAGTGAGAGGTAGTTGGAGTAAAACACAAACAGATGTATTTGTGCCATTGGTGGGTGTGTCAATGTTAATTCAAGTCATTCAGAATTGGAAGAAAAATAAAGAGGTTGCTAAAGTTAGTTTATTTGCTGCGATACTTGCTTTTGGGGTTTCAATTTTTAAATTTGTAATAAGATAAAATCAAATTTGTAAAATGGATTGGATTAGCGAAAGTAACACAAATGTAATTGTGTTACTTTCACATTGAGCCTATAGGCTAGATGTGCATAAACAACAAATGCCGTGAAATTTTATTATTTCACGGCATTTGTTGTTTACTTATTATGTTGAGTGTTTTTAATTTTGTTTATATCCAATTTAAGGTATAATATGATTTTGCCTTGACCTTTGTATACTCGGGGGTTGTGTAGTAACGGAACAGAAAACCGGTATAAGAACCGAAAATAATGATATCCATATTTTTCGAATTTAAAATCTCCAATATTACACAATGTACTTATTTAACCTTTCTTTTCCTAACTTCTCGAATTAGTGTTGACTTACTTATTCTAGTTATCGCTGCAACTTCTGTATATGAATTGTTTTTTAGCATCTCAATCGCATTATTTATTTGTTTTGATGTATATATCTTAGGTCTACCTTCTTTAAAACCTTCTTTAGTTTTTGCAATTGCTTTGCCTGTTTGGGTACGTTCAATAATTGTGTAACGCTCCATCTCGGCAACTGCTAATAGTGTAGTTAAAAAAAATTTACCCATACTTGTATTCTCTAGCAGTCCAATATTAATTACATGGACAGATATTCCTTTATTAAATAGATCTTGAACTATGCTAATGCCTTCTACAGTATTTCTAGCCAATCTGTCTAGTTTAGTAACTACTAAGGTATCCCCCTGTTTTAAATCCTCTATCAATTTATTGAATATAGGTCTATCAGTTGTAGTACCTGTGTACTGTTCTACTCTTATTTCCGCACCATTATATCTATCTAGTATATCCCTCGTCTGGACCTCTATGGAATGACCTTCTTTTAATTGTTTTTTTGTACTTACCCTTACATAACCTAGTATCACAATTCATAACTCCTTTATATCATATCGTTTTGACTGTAAGTTTTGACACCGTCCAATCCTTTGATTATACGTAAGCGTTTTATAGGTGTCAATACTGTTAAGTTATGACATTAAGATTTTATACATTTTCTTATATCGCTAAGCGTAAATTTACCACGTTAAGACACATATTACCAAAATGGCGATAAATTCAGAGAGAATATTAAATATACTCGTGTTAATTTAATGTTTTTCTTACTGTTTTAGTTAGCATTATCAATACTATAACTGAACTTTAACTAACTTGTTTTGAGTAAAAAAAATAAGAGCTTATCATTTAGTGATTAAACCCTAGATATATCAATAATCTACACTGATGTTATATATTTTTTCGAGTTAGAACTATTAGGTATTAATTCTAACTCAGAATGTTTTGATAAAAGTTTTTTTGGTAATAACTGTCTTAACGTATAAAATCCGCGTTTTGCGAGCACTACCCCATATTGGAGAAAATGGATATATCAGAAACAGCGATAAAAAATGTTTCGAGTGATGTAAAACAGGTTAAAGAAATTGTTGAGGTACTTGAAGAAGTTACTGGGAAACATGAAATTAAAATAAAAGTATTAGAACGTAGACCAGTATAATAATACATTCATTGCAGATTACCAAAAAAGCCACAGTATTTTTAGAGGCCACTGAAAAACTATATGAAAAATCGTCATCTAATTAAAGATGGCGATTTTTTTATATAAAAGACTAAAAAACAAAAAGGAATTTTAAAAGATATGTCGAATTAGTATAGTAGAATAAAATAAAAGGGGCTAAACTATTATGCTAAAAGGACAATTGGAAATAAAAATAAATACATACCATAGCTTATATTCGTTAATTATTCCGAAAGATAACATTTTAAAGCAAATTAATGACCTTGTTGACTTTTCATTTGTTTATGACGAATTGATGATTAACTATAGTTCATCTATGGGTAGAGGTGCTATTAACCCCATAATGCTATTTAAATATTTACTTTTGAAAGTAATATATGAATTGTCTGATGAAGATGTTGTTGAAAGAACTCTTTATGACATGTCCTTTAAATATTTTCTAAATTTAGCCCCAGAAGAAACAAATTTAATAAACTCAAGTACACTAACTAAATTTAGAAAGCTTCGCCTTAAAGACATGAATTTATTGGATTTATTAATAAACAAGACTGTAGAACTTGCTATAAAAGAGGGAGTTTTAAAAAGTAAAGCAATAATAGTTGATGCTACGCATACCAAGTCACGTTATAACCAAAAGTCAGCAAGCGAGGAATTATTGAAACGTGCAAAAAACTTAAGAAAAACATTGTACGGAGTACATCCTGGTATTAAAGAAGAGTTACCTAATAAAGTTACAACTGGAGTACTTGAAGATATTCTTGAGTACTGCAAATTATTAATTGATACCATAAACGAGAAGCCAGAAACTGCAGCAAATCCAGCTGTGAAAACTAAATTAAACTACTTAATGGAAGCTATTAATGATGACTTAGAAAATCTAAAAATATCAAAAGATGAGGATGCAAAAGTGGGGCATAAAACTGAGGATAGTTCTTTTTTTGGATATAAATCACACCTTGCTATGAGTGAAGAACGTTTAATTACAGCAGCTGTTATTACAACTGGCGAAAAAAGTGATGGAAAGGAGCTCATAACCTTAATAGAAAAAAGCCGTGAGGCTGGTATAGATGTAAATGAAGTAATTGGAGATACAGCTTATTCTGAAAAGAAAAACCTAGAATATACAAAAGAAAATAAAATTGCATTAATTTCAAGACTAAATCCTGTAATTTCACAAGGAATGCGAAAAAAAGAAGATGAATTTGAGTTTAATAAAGATGCTGGTTTATTTGTATGTCCGGCAGGTCATATGGCTATTAAAAAAGCAAAACAGGGAAAGAAGAATGTTGGTAAAAATCAAGTGCTAACCTACTATTTTAATGTAGAAAAGTGTAAAAATTGTGTTCATAAAGATGGGTGTTATAAAGAAGGCGCTAAATCTAAAACTTATTCAGTTTCAATAAAGTCAAATACTCACAAAGATCAAATAGAGTTCGAAAAAAGTGAATATTTTAAAAAACGAGCTAGGGAACGTTATATGATAGAGGCTAAAAACAGTGAACTTAAGCACCAACATAGCTATGATGTAGCAATATCGTCAGGCTTAATTAGCATGCAAATGCAAGGTGCATTATCAATCTTCACTGTGAATCTAAAGAGAATAATTAAGTTGAAAAGCATGAAATAGGGCTTTTAAAACTTAATTATAAAATAAAAAGCATGAGATATCCCAAATATGGATATCTCATGCTTTTTCTATTCAAGCTTGAAAACTCTACTAAATAAAGAGTGCTTTTTTCAGCGGCCTCTATTTTTACTGTGGCTTTTTTGGTTCAATATAACATCTTGGGAGTTTTTGCCTATCCTCCGGAAACGGTATGTTAGTATGAGGCAGTAACGGCATCTAGGTGTACTTAAAAGTAATATATTACATAACAATATCAAATATTAGTATTAAGTAACATTCAAAATTAAGTTATTCATAATTTAAAATGCTATCGTATAACTGAATGTGCCAAACCCTGACAACTAATAAATTAGTTGTATTTTCATTGGTATATTTATTATGATTTAATTGCGTTTATTATGATAATAATTAGCAAACATATAAGAAATAATCATAATAGTTGGCATAATTGCTACTCCTACAAAAACACCTGATAAATCATTATTTTTAGTAACTCCTATGGCAACTGCTAATAATAAAGTTAAGACAATACTAATATTAAATGTAATTTTATAAGTGCTACTTTCAGTTTTGAGTATAACCAGTTTTTTTCTTTCATCATCGTCCTGATGATCATCTTTTGCACACTTACTATCTATTCCTCTATATATTTGCACAATACCAATTAACGCACAAATAATAGTGAATAAAATACTTTTACCATTTCTTATTGAATTCATATTATCCCAATTATTTATCAAGATTATAATATAGCCAACTGCTAATAAAATAAAAGAAACACCACTCCAAAAACCTTTTTTATTATATATCTTTTTTTTCATTTTTTAAATTCCCCTCCAAATCATATAATTTTTCTATGGTAGTATTAAAAACAAGTGCAATTTTATATGCCAACATAATAGATGGATTATACTGCTCTTTTTCAAGAGATATAATAGTTCTATTTGAAACGAAAACCAAGTCAGCCAATTGTTGCTGTGTCATATTTTTTTTTATTCGTAATTCTTTAATTTTATTTTTCAACAATCCACCTTCTTTCCACAATATGAAGCTTACTTGACGTGAAGTTAGCTTCATGATAATATAAACATATTGTATTGTCAACACAAAAAATATAAAAGAGCAAAACCTAAATCAATAAGTTTTACTCTTTTATATTTTTTTAATATGATATGAACTACAAGCAGTTCATATCATATTAAAAACTCGACACTATTAAGCTTGTCCAAATATGAGATTCTAGTGTGATTTTATTAAAATGGTAAAAGTAACTCGAGTAAAGCTACAATTCCAGGTATTGAAATTTCTGCCCATTCAGGTAACATCTTGTCAACAACACTCGTTAAGAAATTATGAATTGAATCGGAATAATTGGTATAAGCATCAATAGCTTTAGTTAATGCATCAAAAGTAACATACTTTTTTAATGGAGCAGGGATAGCTTTAATAACTTTAGCCTTATTAGCTTTCATCCATTTTGCAGCTGCTTTAACAGCCTTTTTAGCAGCTGCTGATGGGACACTCCTTGTATTCCTGACAGAGCCATTATCAATTATATCTTTAGCATTTCCTTTATTAGCAAGTGCCTTATTAGCAATTGTCTCATTAATTTTCATTTGAGTTTTAATTGCCTCATTTTGTGTTGCAGTAGTAGATTTAGTTACAGTAGTGGCATTTATTGAAGATACATTCACTGTATAATTACTATTTGTCGCTGCAAAAACAGTAGCGCTACTCCCAAGTAAGCTACAAATCAAACATAATGAAATTAGTTTTTTATGCATATTAATATTCACTCCTTTTTATTATATTAAATATAAAAATTATTCCTTATTTAATATAATATACCATTAAACCGTATAATTCAATATAAAAATGTGGTTTTCGTGACCCTGTAGGGGTAGTGCTCGCGATTTGTGCAAAAGTCCCATTAAAGAAAAACAGTTACCATAAATTCAATTTAATTGAAATAGGTAACTGTTTTTTCTTAAATTGCTTATAATAGTCTCATATAGGGGTATGGCACCATAGCCATCAAGCTAAGCCATATTGAATATTAGTAAGTCATTATTAAATACTATATTTTACCATCGAAATTTATTTTGATAAATTTTAATGGTAAATTTTAAGTGTACAATAGTATTCAAACAATTTTAGGGTACACCAAAAAAAGCCACGTATATAGTGGGGCTTTTACAATTTTATCAAGTTGTTTTATGCTGCAACTTTAGCCTGCGATGATGTTAATTTATAACAAACTCCAAGAATATCAAAAACAGTTTTCTTATCCTTTTTATGAGATTTCAGACCATTCCTAACTACATTTTCAAATATTAATTTTAAGGTATCGAGAACTTTATTAGGGAATTTGATAAGCTCAAAATATAGACTATCAATATATTCATGAACTATTTCACAAGTTTTAATTTCACTGGCTTCAAGGCCTTTATTTTCTAAAGCTAAAGTCCTCATTTTAAACATTACAGCAGAGCTTATTAGTAGCAAAATAAGTTTTCCATAAAGCTGACATTGAAACCGTTCTATTTTAACTAACTTTACAACCTGTATACTAAATATGGATTTCCACGTTTTAAATATTATTTCGATCTGCCATCTTAAACTGTAAAACTCATGAACCTGCTTTGAACTTAAAACTTCTTCCTTAATATTCGTTATATAAATAGATATACCTAATAATTCAATCGTATTATTACTTTTTTCTATACCCTTTTTTTAGCATTCTTCACAGATTTTTCTGTTCTTTTTTCAATTGATCATTTGTTAGTTTATATAAAATAAGCCTTGTTTTTAGCGTCTTTTCCTTGCCTACATAGACATCCTTAATTTCATAACGGTCCCCCTCGGCCATCTGTTTCATTATGTCAGAAATATAGATTCTTTTTAAAAGGCTTGATTTTTTAGGAGCGCCATTCTTATAGTACTCTATATCCTTATTTTCTATATATACTGCTATATTAGGTTTGAGTCTTGATATGTAAAACGCTTCTCTATCTTCTATGTCCAAAAAATAACTTATCCTTCCGAAATCTCTATACTACTAGTAACTATAGTAGATATAAAATATAATAATTATTATAATAAAGTTTTATAAAATCTATTTACTATAATAATATTTCGATATCCAAGAAGGAAAACATGATAACTAATTACTTTTTTAAAACTTGTAGGATGCTGGCAAATGGACGAGCCTAGCTACTGAGGGACGAAGTGGCGGGTAGGCCTGTCTATTTGCCGTGAAAAATGGACGAGTTTTTTGACCTCTATTATAAATTTGTTTTATTGAAACTCTAAATTCATGAAACAAAAGTTACTGATATGTTAATCTGAGGTGAAAAACCTGTCCATTTTTCACCCGAGGGTCGCGAGGTTTTACCTTTAAAACATGTAGATTTTTTTAAATATTAGTATTTTGAAGACAAAAACAAGTCCTGCTGCATTGCAGTAGGGCTTGTTACCCTTGGGGGAAGGGG
Organism: Clostridium sp. CM036; assembly: GCF_055081135.1. NCBI lineage: Bacteria > Bacillati > Bacillota > Clostridia > Eubacteriales > Clostridiaceae > Clostridium > Clostridium sp. CM036. Next base: position 1,575,047 of record NZ_CM143652.1, read on the forward strand.
GAATATTTCATTTGCTTTGGACTAGTTTACTGACTGCTACTAAGACTAAATAGAAAAATTAATGATTAGGTACTTTAATAGATTAATTTACTTCTGGGCAGTGAGTAAGATACTGATAGGTAAGGCTTTGAAATTATCGCTACCTTTTCCCCAGTCCACACCGTACGTGAAACTTTCACTTCATACGGCGTTCCATCAAGAATTTTAATTTATTTTACTTAGTTAGTAGAACTTTAGAATTTCCGACTTTCTGTCTAAGTGAATTAATCTTATTAAGAGCCTTTTCATCAAGATTGAGATTTACTATATATTTATTAATTGTGTTTTCTACAACTACATGAACAAGTTTATGTACGTGATGATTCAGCAATATTAGGTTGCTATAGTCATCTGTTCCTCCCTTTTCTTTAGGTATTTTATGATGACATTCCATACTATGAATTTTTAAAGGTTTCCCTGTAACTCCACAGCAACCTTTCTGGGCAGTGTATAAACTTTGTCTGTTGTCATTGTATTCTACCGATTGTCCTCTTACTGGATTTATCATAAGATATCTCAATATTTCTGCATTAACACATTTTTGATTTTTGTGTATTTTTAATCTTCCTTGTTCAGTATAGTTACAGGTATCTTGGTTAAAACTCATAGTAGGATTTGTTTTGATACCTGCAATAGGGAAGATAGGTCTGCCCCTAATAAAATATGTTTTAAGGTTATAATTCCCATAATATCTCATATAGGTTTTGCCTTTTACACCTTCAAATTTACTTAGTTTGTGCAATCTGTTGTATAGGATTTTTGTGACTAAGAAACTAATTTTACTAAAATCTTCACTTATATGAGTTGCCATATTATAATAAATATGCTTTCCTAATATTTGGCTGTTAAATTTATTAACCTGCTCAATGCTAGAATTTTGTTGAATTCTCGTGATACTATCTTTAAAATTTTTGATAGTTTCATTTATTGCTTTATTAGTCATATGAGATTTGCAGACACACTTATTCTTTTTAGGTGTTGCTTTTAGTTTAATTCCTAGAAATTCAGTGTAATTCTTTCTGAGATTGGTAACTTTAGATTTTTCAGGACTTATATCAAGACCTAATCTTTCTTTTAGCCACTGCTTTACAGCAATAAAAACCCTTTGGGCTGATTTATAATCTCTACAGAAGACTTTAAAGTCATCAGCATACCTCACAATGTAACATTCTTTAAGAGCGATTTTCTTTAATGCTACAATTTTATTTGTTTGGTCATATACCTTTTTGCCTTCTCTAATTTTGTATGATTTATATTCGGAGGTAGTTTTCATATTTTCCCACTGACTACTAACCCACCAATCTAACTCGTTTAGTACAATATTAGATAAAAGTGGGGACAAGATGCCCCCTTGAGGTGTTCCCTTGGTTGGGGGTTCTTCACCTTCAATTTGCCCTTTTAACATTTTTGAAATTACACTGATCAGCTGTTTGTCCCGTATTCCTAGGTACCACATTTGCTTCAGCAACTTACCATGATTAACATTGTGTCGGGTAAGAGTGGAGCATTACTGCTCCCTACTCCCCTTGGAACCGTACTTATATGTTTCCATATATACGGCTCGAGCATGCTTTCATCCGAGACTTCTGTTCAAATTATTCCTGCAAGTTTCTTATTCAGTATACTTTTGTGGCAGTCAAATATTTGCTTTTTATTTGGTTCTGTTAATGTGCTAGAAAAGTAATTACTATACTCTTCATCACAGCTTTTGTGTACCAGTTGTATATTTTTATATTCATTAGTACCACCAAATATTTTAGGTATTTTATAGTGAGTTACCAGGATTTCTTTTCCATTTGTAATATCTTTTTTACATAAAGGGCATAAGTATTTCTGTTTTTTAGCTAATTTTTGTCTCGATTTAATATTATTTTTATCGAATTCTTTAGTCTTTCTCTTTTGAAAATAATCATTAAGTCTTTCATCAAAAGGAGTAAAGTCATGCTTTATAAGTACATGTCTGACAATCGGCGTCCACTTCATTTTAGTTAACTGTCTGCCTGTAATCGGGTCTGTAAGTATCCATTTATCCTTACTTTGTCCTGCTATATCCGGTTTGAAATATTGACTCTTTTTCCATTTATTACTTTTCTTTGGATGCAACCTATTAAGGAATCGTCTGGTTTTTATCCATAGATAATTATCTATATCGCCAAAGATTTCTTTAGCTACTTGTGTATTCCAATAATTGGCTGTTCCTATAACAACAGGATTAAGCTTTCTAATTAAATCTCCTACATTATTTCCAGTACACTCTTTAAATTTATCTGATATTTTACTTTTTAGAGTTTTAATACTCTTTTGGGATGGTTTAATTAGGAGTTTGGTTTTATTTCCGTTTTTATATGTTCTAATATTAAAGCCTAAAAAGTCAAATCCCTCTGCCACATTTGTTATTTTCGTTTTTTCTTCTGCAAGTTCTAAACCTCTTGCATTTAAGTAACCGGTTAATGAATTATATACATTTTCTGCATCTTCTTTTGTATAGCACATAATTACAAAATCATCAGCATAAACAGATAGTGTATATTTCCCTCTATTTTCATACTTAATAACGCCGGTAGCAGTCTGTGTTGTTTTGTACTTGACGCCAAGAGCCTTTCCCATTCCATTAAGTGCAATATTAGCAAGTAACGGTGACGCAATCGAGCCTTGAGGTGTTCCATTATCTGTTTCATTGAAAATATTGTTATCAACATAGCCTGCTTTCAGCCAGTTATAAATGATTTCATTAGCTGGAAATGTTCCTATTTGTTCCATGATGTAGTCATGATTTAACGTTCCAAAACAGTTCTTAAAATCACCCTCAAATATCCATTGTCTCTTTTTCCTCGCCAAGGAAAGATAAATTCTCAGGATGGCGTCTTGACAACTTCTTTGAGGTCTAAATCCATACATAGTGGGTTCAAAACGAACTTCCCATTGAGGTTCTAATGATATTTTAACAATATTTTGATATACTCTATCAATGATTGTGGGAATACCTAAAGGTCGTAACTTGCCATTTTTTTTCTTTATGTAAACTCGATATGCTGGTTTAGGTTTGTGTAAATATATACTCATTTTTTGCATTTTTACATAGAGGTTATATCTTGCTTTTGAATTCAATGCTACAAATCCATCCACACCAGCTGTTTTTTTTCCTTTATTAGATTGAGTAACTCGTTTAATTGATAGTAACAAAGCACCTTGACTGTGAATAAGTAACCTTTGTAAGTCTCTTACTTTTCTTTTTTGTCCAAGTTTTTCGGCATGATATATTCGTTGTTGTAATTTCCCTACATATTTTTCAATGGATTTCCAGTCAAACTGTTGCCATTGATTATTAGTGTTAGATAATGCGGACTTCTGTTTAGAAGCATTCATCGACTGTTACCTCCCTTTTGGACATTACTTTACGCTTTATATCATGTTGCATACCTGTTTAGAAATTCAGCTCTCTTTCGAGTGTGAAAAAAAAATCACTATCCCTCCAGTTATTTCCTTTCCTGTTGTCTTTCGACTTAAGGGCATTTGCTTATTTCAACATCCTTTACCCACTGTGGAAATTAGGCTTTCCTTGCGGAAGGCTTACCATTTTTATGGACCACATTGGGCTTACCAAGTTTGACTTCTGTCAGACACGAATGGGTTAGGTCTTCCTTATATGCCGGTAGATATATGGGTTGATGCCTATATGCACTTCGATACATATTTTCCTATCTACATCAATAGCAAATATATCCCAACTATTGTCAAAGGTTTCGACACTTTATACAGAATTCATTTGCATTAACCATACCATTCTTCCCTTAACCAACTTTGTCTCGGATACTAGACATTGATTAGGTATTTCCTCATGCAACCCACAAAGGAATTACTTCCCTTGCAGTTTCAGATAGGGATATCCTTTCAACTAGGATAGGATATAGGATTAACTATATCCACTGACAATTGCGGAAGAAGTCACTTCTTGTCGCACCAAAAAATCCTTTAATGTCTATATCAACCACATAGTGTAGTTTGTTGAAGTGGATAAATAACATGGATTTAGCTATAGCATGTTTGGTACTTCTGTTTGGTCTAAATCCATAACTATGCTTATGAAATTTTGCTTCACAAATGGGTTCAAGTACTTGCTTTATTGACTGTTGTAGCAGTCTGTCCCACATAGTAGGTATTCCTAGTGGTCGTAAATTTCCATTGGACTTAGGAATAAAAACTCTTCTAACTGTACCAGGGTTAAAATCACTAAGCATCGCTTTAACTGTATTCACTACAAGTTGAGACGGTAAATTTTCTATATTTCTAATAGTCATACCATCTGTGCCTTCTGTATTGCTTCCAGTATTTTGTTTAATATTCCTATATGCAAGAAGTATATTTTCTTCTGCACAAATTAAAGGCATTAATCTCTTGAATGTTCTTCCTTTGCAACTTTCTTCATAAAGTTTGTCTTGCATTTTTTGAGTGTTATAATACTCATTGTTTCTTAGTTTTTGTTTCTTCTTAATTTTCTTATCCTGTGTCGTGTAAGTCAATACTACTTCTCCTTACGATTTCGTATTTCTATAGTGATAGGTAAATCTTTGAAGTTATCTCCAACTTTTCCCCCACCTCACACCGTACGTGAGAGTTTCCAGCTCATACGGCGTTCCAACAATTTGTTTTTATTTAATTAAATAACTGAATTTCCTACTTGCTTTCTTAGAGAATTAATTCGCTTTAACCCTTTTTCATCAAGGGACAATAAACCTAGATATTTTTCAATAGTTGTGGGTAGTGTGCAATGTATTAATTTATGTGCACTCATTTTTAACCATACAAGATTTTTATATTCATCCATTCCGCCTAATTGTTTAGGCATCTTGTGGTGACATTCCATATTTCCAATTTCTAGTGGCTCACCAGTAACGTAACACATGCCTTGTTGTCCTGCTATAAGTGAAATACTATTATCACTCAATTCAGTTGTCTGACTTTCGTGTACAGTGCTCAAATAGTATTTTATTAGTTTAATGCTACTACCTTTAAGTTGTACATGGATTGCCTTTCTTCCTTTTTCAGTATAATTGCATTTCACTTGATTAAAACATAATGCGACTTTAGTTCTACAACCATAGATTGGAAATATAGTCATTCCTTGTATCGTTCTTATTTTACCTTTATATTGACCGTATAACCGTTTATAGGTTTCCGAAAGTTTCGGTTTATCCGATATATAATTCCTTAATCGTATTTCTAAGGTTTTTGTAACTAAGAAGTTAATGTAACCAAAATTCTTTACAACATTGGTAGCACACCTGTAGTAGTTGTGACTTCCTAATATTATGGAGTTTAACTTTGATATTTCTTTTGCAATACATTTTTTTTGTGCTATTTTAATTTGTTCTTTTAACTTATTAATAGTCTTTTGAACAGATTTATCACACATTCTACTTTGACATACATACTTATTCTTTTTAGGTTTAACCATTAGTTTAAAACCTAAAAACTCTGTATAATTCTTTCTTAGATTAGTTATCTTAGATGTATTTGTCAAGTGAAAACTCCCCCATATTCTAACCCAAAACTCCTCCACCAAAAATTGTAAAAAAATAATATTCCCTCCAAATTAATTATATAGTGAAGGGAAATTTTATTATTGTTTTGCGAGCCATTCTTTAGTTTCCTTTAATCTGTAGGAGTTACCATTCATATTTACTATATATGCCTTATGCGTAAGTCTATCGATCATTGCAGCGGTCATAATAGGGTCTTTAAATATCTCATTCCACCTTTCAAAGGATAAATTTGTGGTTACTATAGTTGATTTTCTACCTGCTCTTAATGATAAGTGACTAAATAAAAGTTCTGAACCTTCTTTATCATAAGAAATATATCCCAATTCATCAGCAATAATTAAATCATATTTATCAAATTTATTTTCAAATGCTCTTAATACTTTCTGAGAACGACTTTCTTTTAATTGGGTGATAAGCGATGATACCGTAATAAAAAGAACTTTATAGCCAGCTAAACAAGCTTTTATTCCAAGGCCAATACTCATGTGGGTCTTGCCTGTCCCAGGATTTCCAGCTAAAATTACATTTTGTCCTGTACTAATAAATTCAAGTGAACTTAACGTCTTTAATTTCTTTTTAGCATCAACTGGTAAATCTTCAACTACAAGATCTTCGATATATTTTTTATAAGGAAACTTTGCTATTCTAATTCTATTTTGTTTACTACTTTCACTTCTTAAAACAGATTCTTTTTCCAATAATTTGTAAAGAAATTCTTCATAGCTTATGTCATTAATGCAAGCATCTTTCGCACCCACCTCAAAGTTGTTTTTTATACCTGCAAGTTTAAGATCTATTGCTAATTCTTCAATATCTTTATATAATTTCTTCTTATTTATCATATTATAGCCACCTCATTATTAAAATCTTCCGTTGATATTGGTATTAAAGATTTATACACATCTAGTAAACCGTTAGGTTTAAATTCAACAGTTGAATTTAGTTGGATAACATTATTTTCGATAAAATTAGTATAATCTCTATTACAAATAGACTTTATTTTTTCGGTTGTTATATCCGTAGGATTTATTTTATTTAATAAATTTATTGCATTTAGGACCTTAGAGATATTACTTTTACCTATAAATAAAAGTAATTCTATAAAATCTTTCTCTTTTTTGTTATAATAGGTATCATAGATGTTTTGAATCCTAGGGTCTGCTTGTAGCATTGCAGTGCTTGAAGCTAATGATCCTGGCTTTCTTTTAAAGGTATTAAGATAATGTTCAAGCTTAATAGACCATTCATAAAATCCTAACTTCCTTTCATGGGAAGCTATTTTTTTACCCTCACTAAAGCAAACAATGTCATTGGAATATACTTTTATGAATATTCTTTTTCCAACATATATATCAGGTACAGAATACCGACAGGTATTCACTGAGAATGTCGAATATTTATCCACTCTAGGTTCTTCTATCCTAGCAGTGTCAAGTTTTGCAATATAAGGCCCCATATGTTGTCTTTCCTCATTAAGAATTTCTTTTGCAGTCTTCATATTTTTTATTTTATGTGGTTGGCTATTCAATTTATCGCATGTTTCCATCAGATATTTATTAGCTTCTTCTAATGATTTAAAACTATCATTTTTACTAAAAGACTTACGTCGTACTACCTCTACACTTCGCTCGACATGACCTTTTTCATTTCCAGCTCGAGTATTGCAAAACCTAAAATCAAAGCCATAATACATGGACATTTTAAGCAATGCATCCGTAGGTTCTTTCTCAGTAGGTCCTACAAATTTTTTAACTGCAACTCTCATGTTATCATAAACGATTGTTCTATATACTTGTCCTATATGTTCAAAAAACAAAGCATGAGCTTCTTGAAAACACTCTGAATTTTGTTTAGCAAATAACTGTGCATATCTATAATTCCCTTTTGCAGATGTAAATACAGCCATTTGAAATGTTCTATCCACAGCATTAATAGTTAACTTTACTTCCCCCCAATCAAATTCACAAATATCCCCAAGCTCATATTCTGATTTTATAAATGCCTCGGCTCCATTCTCAAGTAATTTATTTATATAGTTACTCACAGTTGGATAACTTATATCGTAATCGTCTTCTTTTAACGCTTCATATATATCAATTTTCTTTTTTTGCTGCTTATGCCTCCCGGCATGCCGTTTTTGCTGGTTTTCTTCAATATACCCCTTTATCTTATTTATAATTTCATCGGTTAATTTTTTCTTTTTTCTATTTATGCAATTGTATTTAGGTTTCTCAACAATACTGTCCTGAAGTTCTCTTATATCATCAATTCCTCCATTAAAATTCAAAATTTCTTGTCTTGCCACTTCGTATTCTTTAACATATTTACTAATGGTTTTTCTATCAATTCCGGTCTCTCTAGCTATGGACCTTTGAGACTTTCCGTTTAGATGTGCCGATATTATGATGTGTTGTTTTTCACTCAATTTAATCATCTCCATTTCCCCCTCTTATGATGCCTCTCATAAGAAAGTTTACTGTAAGGTGGGGGATATTTCAATTAGAATTGTGGGGTAGTTTTAGATTAACATATACATTAGATTTATCAGGACTAATTTCTAACCCTAATCTTTCTTCTAACCATTTTCTTGTAGCATTATAGATTTTTTGAGCAGTTTTAGCATCTCTGCAAAATATTTTAAAATCATCTGCATATCTTACGAACCAAATTTCTTTTAAATTAGTTTTCTTTTGGGCATTATATCTGTGTTCAGGTTTAGAGTATTTATGTTTTGTCACAAATGTTTCCCATTGAGAACTTATCCACCAATCAAGTTCATTTAATACCACATTGGCTAATAATGGACTAATTATGCCCCCTTGAGGCGTTCCTTTTGTCGGTATTCCAATTCCTTGTATTTCTGATTTAAGAATTTTACCAATGATGCTTATGAGGTTTTTATCTTGTATTCCCATATTCCATAGTTGCTTTTTTAGTTTACTATGGTTTACGTTATCAAAGAAGCCTTTTACATCTACATCTACAACGTAGTGTAATTTAGCTTGATTCATTAAACTCATACATCTTGCAATAGCATGTTCTGTTGACCTATTCGGTCTAAAACCATAACTATGTTTGTGAAATTTAGCTTCACATATTGGTTCAATTATTTGTTTAATACATTGTTGCATTATTCTATCATCTATACATGGTATTCCTAGAGGTCTAGTTTTACCATTTGGTTTTGGAATATCTACTCTGCGAACACTTTTGGGAAAATAATTTTTGAATTTATTTTGTATATATTTCACAAATTCATCATTATCCATTTCCTTAAAGAAATCTATATTAAGTTTATCCGTTCCAACTGTTGCTGAACCTTTATTTTTCTTAATATTTCTATATGCTAGTAAAATATTTTCTTTAGACGTTATATACTGCATCAAGTTTGTAAATTTATTTTTACTACAAGCTTTCTTATACAATTCGTCAAGTATTGGTTGCATTGCGTAATATTCATTATTTCTTAGTTTTTGCTTTTTCTCTAATTTTAAGCTTTCCTTCAAGTCTATTACTTCCTCCTTTGTTTGCACAATTTCGGTTTCATATCTCTTCTTCTTACTCGAACCTTGAAATTATTCAGTATTTAATTTTTAATCAACATTTTGTCTAGTGGCTATTGCTAGAACATCATTACAATATTCATCTTTGCTTTATGCCACCACTTTCGCTTGGATTAAGATAAGTTATACTTACGTTTTCCTTATCACTACTTCATTGGTAGTAAAACCTCCGTATTCCAAGTTTCCCTTGTTCCATTATTACTATCTTTACATATATCCTTAGGTAATCGGTATGAGCCTGTAAGCTTGATAATGCCTATAACATTATATGGACTTTCATAACTAAAAGTTTTACTTATCCACACTTACTACACTTATGTGTTATACTCATTTCTAAGTATCGTAAGTTAAGACCCTTACCTTCCCGATTTCGTCAGTTCCTTATGGAACATCCTAACCATAGATATTTTATAGACACTGGCTCTATCACTACTCGACCACCTCTGGTTCGCATTTCGTGTAGGGATTATTTTTCTTCTACTTACGGTAGCTCTCAAGCATTTTAACGAGCTTATAACATTTTACTATTTATTTAGCTAAACGCTATTCGTATACCTTTGTGAAGGCATTTCAAGGCGTTACCCTATCATTCTACCTATCGTAATAACAGTTCTAATTTCCAAGTTTTAATTGGCTGATTAGGCTAGTTTTGTAGTAAACCCACGCTTACTTTTGTCTAGCAACAAGTCGCACCTTAGTCTTACTCGAACCTTACAACATTCTAATTCTATTAACATTTCTAATAACATCTTGACTTGAGCCTATCTCTCCACTACTTATTATCATAGCTTCATCAATACTGTGGCTCTACTTTCACCAGTATTAAAGTAAGTTATATCTTATGAATTTCCTTACTACTATCTCATTTGCATTAATACCTCAATATTACTGGCTTACGACGTTCCGATAATTTTATACGCATTTTACCCTTAAGTGTTTCCTCTGAGCCTATATGATTGATACTGCCTGTAACAGTATAGAGATTTTCATAGACAACATGTTTACTAATCTCCTCATATGACAAACTTAGTTGTCATAACTATTTCTAGTTATTCCTTGTTTAGACCCTTACTTTCGGAATTTCGTCAGTAATTTCTTACATTCTCACCATAGGTAATTTTTTTGGACTTCCGACCTATCTTATACTCGACTACCTCTAGTTCGCTTTTCCTCAACTTAATGTTAGGGTATAATCTCAGCCGACTTTACCGAGCTTATAACCATAGATTGCTTAATCAATCTAAAGCTATTCGGAGTATCAAAGGAAGCATTTCAGGATGTTACCCCTTCATTCTACTTCTCAATTATCAGTTATCCCTAACCATGAAAGTTAGGTTAATTAGCTTTTCACTAATTAACGTCTCGCACATTGTCCAAAGCTTCCTTTGGGACCTAGAGCAGTGAAAGAACTTGTGCCACATCAGGTTTTCGTATGAAGAATGAAGGAGAAAATCGGATGTGACCAGCCTTTGACTGCGGAGTCTTATTATTATATTAAGACTGATTTGTAATACATTCAAAGTAAAGAGTCAACACGTTATGTTATATTCAAATTGAAATTTTAAAGGATTAGGCAATAGCATCAATGTGAAAGTAACTCAATTACATTTGAGTTACTTTCAGAATATTAATATAATCTAAATATATTAAACCCCACATCGTTAGATATGAGATTATCTGAGACGTAATATTCAAAGATTGTGATATAACTATATATTTCAGTTATATTTAGAATTAGTTAAGTTGAACCGTACCATAAATGGTGCAGATTTTTTTTTTTAGTAAATAGCTAGTGATGGCAGATGTGGTAATATAAGTATGATATTATAATTTATAAGATCCTGTAAAAGGAGGTTTGAAAGTGTATGTTTAATCCAATCGTTATTGTTGCATAGCAAAGGCTATTGCAACGAGCAGTTAAGACACATAGCCTTTGCTATTCCTAATAGAAACAAAACCTTTAGGAGGGCAAAGATGAGCTATAACAAAGCAATGTATATACTCCCTAATAATTTGATCGAAAAGGTTCAGGAATATGTAGATGGTGAGTTTATCTATATTCCAAGAAAACCAAGCAATAAAAAAGAATGGGGAGCCAAAACCTCTACCCGACAAGAATTATATAACGAAATACTCATATTTATGAAGACTATTTGGCGAGTCATAATTCACAACATTTATCTAAAAAATATTTTTTATCCTTGAAAAGCATACAAAGGATAATTAGGGAACAAAAAAAATAGTATTTAATTTTCAAAATGAGCCAAAGCAGTTTTATTACTGTATTGGCTCATTTTTTTTATTAACTGTCTTTAAGGTTTAGTTTTGAATGCTCGGATGGTACAATTCAAGTAGAAAAAACACTAGATTAGGAGGAGTTATGATGGAAAAATTTTGTGACAATCCACCCGTTATCCTTCCTATTAATTGTTAATATGGAGGAGAGTTTTTCATGCAAAAGTTAACCTTTGATATACAGTACCTATCCCCACCACCTACAATTTAATAATGTAAGCAGTATGGTAAAAAGACAACTCACAAAAAAATTGAGAAAATGAGGTTTTAATATGTTTGATATTAGAAAAATCCAAGAGCAAGTAATTTTTGGTGCCGTAAAAAATGCGCATGACGATAAAATGGCAACAAAAATTGTATATGGAGAACACGAGCTATCTTCATCAGAAGATAATGCGACATGGGTGAAATCCACCATGAACAGACTAGAAAGCAACTTTGATAGGTCTACCGTTAAGCAGATTAGAATGAACTGTCAATGTGGATATGGGATGGATGAAAAATTAGCGTTAGTGCAAGAACTGGTTGCATCATCGTCTAATTTAGAAGAATTTGCAAACCAAGATAAAGCAAAGGCAGCTGGACTATCTTACACAGATGGGGAACTCTATCTACAATTTCCATTTTGTCCTTGTCCCATGCTTGCTGATGTGAATAAATTAGATACGGATACATGGTGTCAATGCACTGCAGGGTATAGTAAAGTTCTTTTCGAAAAAGCTTTTGGATGTGAAGTCGTTGTAGAATTATTAAAAAGTATAAAAATGGGTGACAATGTATGTCTTATGAAAATCATTCCTCGTGATTCTATTTGGAAATAGGCGAATGCCCTACATAAAGGTAATACTTCAATCAAATCTGAATGGAGTAGTAAATTAATATGTTGTCCTTTTGAGTATCAATGCCAATATATCCATCCTCAACTATAGGATTTGTGATATCCATTTTACGAAAAGCATCCTTTTGTTCTTTAGAGAAATGACGTGAAAGATGACTTTCACGTCATTTGCTTTCCTTATAGCCCCATTGTTATTCTTATGTATGCAATTAACTGTTTTAATATTGACATCATTTAAGACGACATATTCGAAAATGGTAGTACAATTCAACTTCACATTGTGCTCAAATAATTACCACTCTTTAGTTAAAATATGTTCTACTGTTGCTAATGGATTAAGCAGTTTTTCTTTGAAAAACTCAGGATAAAGATATACATCTGAAATTTTACCCAATGGAATCCATTGTAATTCTTCTTTTGCTCCATCTTCTGTAAAGCTCATGCAAATTGTATTCAAGGAATCCATGTCTTTCATATAAAAGAAAAAGGACAGTTCATGGAATCTTTCTTTTGTAACATCTTCAGTGAAAAAGTTCTCATGTATAAATCCAAGCCTTTCTATTTTCATATAAATTCCAGTTTCTTCATACACTTCTCGTACAACGGCTTCTTCAGCTGATTCATGTAGCTTAACCCTTCCTCCAACACTGTAAAAATAAGGTGCTTTATTATTCTTGACCATCAATAATTTGTTATCATGTAGAATAATTGCACCTACTCGATAATTAAATTTTCCTTGCTCTGTCTTAAAAGTTAAATCCATTCCATCCATAATGTATTCCTCCAAAATATTTAGTTCGTAGTATTTTACGATTATGACATAGATGTTTAGCTAATTATACTATTTTTACCTAATTATATATATAAATAAAAATTAAAAATTACGTTATATATTAGGTATCAAAAAAACACAATGTAGTGAAAGGATAATTTCACGTCATTTGTTATGTACCTATATCTAGCATATACCCTCATTCATACTTTTTCCATATGCAATAAGGCTCTATTTAACTGCATAAAAGGTGTCTAATTGAGAATATACACTACTTTTATGCATGGTTTATATCTTTATAATACAATAATAAATATTTAGTATTATTATTTTAACTTACCTTTCATAAATTTCCAAGCAGTTTGATAGTACTTAATCACCCTAATATGAATTAATTACATTTTAAAGTATATAATTACAATAAAGATTTAATTTAGGGGGATAAAAATAGTGATAGCTTATAAACAAGCTTTTATTAAAGAAGAATATACTTCTAATAAAGAAGCAAGTAGAATTCAATCTAAACATTTTTTAAATGAGCTTATTATGTACGAAAGACAACCTAAAAATAAAAATGAGTTTTTCAATTTTACAGATGACCAATTAAAAGAAACATTACTTAAACTATTTAAAACTGTATCAAAATCATCGTGTGATCAAGGCATGAGTACTTATGATAGATATATAAAGTGGGCAAAAATTAAAGGTTATAGGGTTACTGATAGTCTTTCTTATGAAAGGGTCTTCGATAATGTAAAAGAGTCCCTAAAAGCAGATTATAGAGAAAAAAAAAAAACAATTTCATCTACATTAAGACTTACAGCAAAACAGACATTGGGAGTACATGTAACTGCAGACTCATTAAAGGAATCTGGTATGTTCTTCTATATAAAACATATAAAAGACAGAAATGGGAGTCTAACCGATAAGGACTTTTTAAAGGTCGCGATGAGATATAACAAAAGGTGCAAAGCTTATTCAAATTTATGTGATATGAAAAATAACTATCAGTTATACGAAGAATTCTGTAACAGAAAAAATTTAGTTTTTAAAACTAATGATGAGATAAATCTTATTTTAGACGAAATAGATAAAATTTATGATCCGGAATACCCCACAGATTATAAAAGGCATAACATTAATACCAATAAAGGTTTATCACAAGAGCAAAAAGATAACATAGACAGTATTAATAATTTACTTAATAAATTTAAGGATGAAACAGAAAGAGAAGCAATAATTAAGATAAGAGTTGGACAAGGACTATTTAAAAATAAGTTATTAAAAAATTCATGTGTATGTGCGATATGTAATCTTACAATAAAAGAATTATTTATAGCAAGTCATTGTAAACCTTGGAAGGAGAGTAATAACATAGAACGATTAGATGTTAATAATGGTATGTTATTATGCACAGGGCATGATTCATTATTTGATACTTAGGCAATATTTTAGGGTCAAATTCACCATTTCTATCACGAGGTATATTAAGATCTACTGCTCCCAACTCAGATTTTACAGTTTTTTTAGAATAGCCATTTCTACTGTTTGGAGTTCGCTTTTCGGATATATCATATTTATCATATCCAAGTTGCGAATCCATTTCTGCTTCTAATGTCTCCTGAAGAACGTCTCTAAACATACTTTTCATAGCAGTTAAAACCTCATTTGGACTTGTAAACTTTTGCTCGTTGATATAATCCCTTAAAATATCTTTCGAAATGTTTGACATAAAAATACTCCTCCTTGCAATCTTTGATAATTAGCTTATCTCAATTATTGCCAAGAAAGAGTGCTTTTTATTCTGTTTACACAAAATTATTTACAGGCCTAATAAACCAAGAATAAGATTAAGACTTATAGCTTTTGTAATTATTTTAATTGTAAACTTTAGATATGGACAAGTATATTTTGTTTAACTAAAAATAAATGCAATCGTTATCGTGATGTTTAAAAAGATTCTATTATTACCTCCATGATTCCTCCACATACCATCCCTTCATCTTCAGCGATGGCGCCTGTCATATCTATGTTTTGAATTTGATACCCACCATTTCCGAGTAAGTTACGGGCGTCATTAATTATCGTGCCTTCGCTACACCCTCCGCCGATACTCCCTAAAATCTTACCATAAGGCCATACAAGCATTTTAGCTCCTGCATTTCTTGGAACTGAACCTTTCGTAGAAATAATTGTAATGATTGCCTTTGGAGAATTTTCTTCTTTGCACAATTCCATCAACACTTCATTGTCAAATTCCGGCCAATTACTTTTCGTATGCCTATTAATACTATTGGTTATATCACCGAGTCGTCTATAACTGATGACCTGAGATATAATACAAAACGCTATCTCTTCTGGTGTTACTGCTCCTATCTCAAGACCTATAGGGGCATTGACTTTGTTTAACTTCTCTTGAGTATATCCTTCATTTACCATTTGCTCCATGACGCTTTTAACTCGCCGTTTTGAACCAATCATTCCAACATATGCAGTATCATGTTTTAAAACTTGTCTGAGACAATCCATATCATGCCTATGACCTCTAGTTACAATAACAACATAGGCAGAATTATTTAAACTAATTAAGTCGAAACAGTTCTCGAAACTCTCACAAATCACTTTTTTAGCAGTAGGAAATCGTTCACTATTAGCAAATGATGGTCTGTCATCGATAACTGTAACTGAAAAACCTACTTTTGAACCAAATTCAGCTAAGGGCTTAGCTATATGTCCACCACCTAAAACTATCAAGCGTGGTTCTGGAAAATATGGTTCAATTAAATAAGCTTCACTTTCACTAATTTTAACAAGCTGAAGAATTCCAGTTTCTATTGCATAGTTTGCCTTTTGGTAAAGTAATTCATCTAAATCAGATATTCGATTATGGGAATTCAGACTTTCCTTTGTAAAAAGTGTTTTGTTCTGAGATGGTTTATTTCCACAATTTTTGTTATCCAACATTGTAATAATAACAGCATTATTTCCTGAGCCCACTTCATCCAGTAAATTTTTATAGGTATCTACATTCATGATTTCATTCCTCCAAGTTTATTATCATTTGAAATTCACCTTTGATAAGTTATTTATGTCTATAAACAAGCGAATTAACCAACAAACTATTACTTTATTATAACAATATATCCTAAAATTTCAATAACATTGCTGGATATATTGTTAACAACAAAAACTGAAAATTCATTTCCAATAAACCTTTCATCATATAATTAATACTATTTCTTTGAACCCATATCTCTGGAATATAAAATTCGTTATTAAGGGAATATCCAAAAATAACTAATCAGTATACTTGTCCTAATAGCTGTTTTTCTAGAAGATCGAAATCATATGTTCTTTGATCATAGTCGCAGAAGCCACCATTTTTCACATTAGGGCTTGAGCTGCCACTCTTTTTACTCGCCCACTGTTTTTGATAGAATTTTACCTGCTCAGAAGTTTTTATGCCTTTACTTATCCAGCTATTGAGTACTTTAGTGATGTACTTTATAGTTTTAGCATTATATTCTACAGCCTCATCAATAGCCATAATGATAACTTTGCTACTTACCTGCTTTGCAAAATCTAATATTTTTTCATACACCAAAGGCGTGATAGCATGTACGTTTTCTTCAAATACCTTAAGTACACTTTTTAAGCCCTCACCATCAGCAGCAGCAGAATTATTTCTATATTTTATGACTATTGCTTCTTCTTTAGTTAATGCTTCTTCTTTTGTTACTGCTTCTTTCTTAGTTAATGCTTCTTCTTCTTTATTTATTAATTCTTGTTCTTTATTTATTAATTCTTCTTTATTACTTCTTATTCTATTACTTGGTAGCCCCTTATAAGGGCCTTGTAACCCCCTACTAATATCCTTATTAATTATGAATTCACGTGGCTCCTGAATTTCTTCCTTTTTCAGAAAATCATTATTATCTTGGTCTTCTATATTTTCTGTTTTCATGGGAATTACATTAGAGCTGCTTTCTAAAGTAAAGTTTATAGGATGATTGTCCACTTTTTCTAAGTAGCAATTTACAGAAGTTCTATCATCAATAAAATTAATATCAAAAGATTCCTCTATAATGAGGTTCTCGAAAATTTTCGCTACATCTAATTGAGCTACATCACATTTTTTAAATAAAATTTTAAGAAATTCTTTATTTTTAACCCTGGATAACTCGTGATGAACACATTTAATAGCGTTTATATTGTTAGGTACGTTGTATTTCATCCAATTTAACAGCATAATCTCTTTCGTATCATCACAGTATAATATTTTGTTATACTCACAGAATCTTTTAATTAGCTTATCTACAGTATCTCTGTTGTACCCAGTTTCTGTAGCTATAAATTTTTTTGATATTTCATAAATACCACACTGCGTTGTTTTGGTATTTGAAATAAGATATAAATAAAAGTATTTTTCCTCTGGTGTAAGTTCAAACACAAAGCTATCACTCCAAAATTCTGTATAAATCTGTCTGTATTTAGCCATTAGTTAATCCTCCTTAATATATCTAGTGTCCCTGCAAATCTACACTATTAACACCTTTTAATTAAGCCCTATATATAATAGCCACGAGAATCGCAAATCCGAACCCCCTAATATTAAATATTTTTAAGTTTTTTATAAATCTTTTTAAATTTACGTCCAGATTATGTTATATAATAATCCTGGATTAGACAAAACGTGTATAATATACTTATTATACTAATTCAACTTTGGGTTTTCTTTATTTAGTTTAAGCAAAACAAAACATTGTAGAAATTTGATTGCCATAAGGCTCACCATTCATGCAGATGTGGTGGAATTGGCAGACGCACTAGAATCAGGGTCTAGCGCTTTACGGCATGCAGGTTCGATTCCGGTCATCTGCACAAAAAAACACTCATTTTATGAATGCTTTTTATTTTTTAATTAAATTAACAAATCGTAATTTAAGGCGAGTTAAAATAGGCTTAGGGGGTAGTTTTGTAGGTTTATTTACGCAGAAAATTTCATCATGAAGCCAGAGAGTGGTAATGGTGTAAAAGGGACATCAGCTTTATTTAACAGCACTGCGGATGATAATACAGCCATGATACCTGCGGAACTGTACTGTCCAGACCCCTTAAAGTTAATAGCATATTTTATATATAAAGGAGGGATTAATTTGAAAACAATTGGTTTAATAGGTGGAATGAGTTGGGAATCATCACTTGAATATTACAGAATTATAAACGAAACTGCTAAATTAAAATTAGGAGGACTTCATTCTGCACAATGTGTAATGTATTCAGTGGATTTTCAAGAAATAGAATTATTACAACATCAAAACAAATGGCAAGAATTAACTAATATTATGGTCAATACTGCTGAAAAACTTAAAAATAGCGGTGCTGATTTTATTGTAATATGTACAAATACAATGCATAAAATGGCAAGTGATATAGAAAATAAGGTAGGAATAAAAGTTTTACATATAGCCGAAGTAACTGGTGAAAAAATAATTCAAAAAGGAATGAAAAAGGTTGGATTACTTGGAACTAAATTTACTATGGAGCAAGATTTTTATAAAAAAATCTTAGAAGAAAAATTTAATATTGATGTAGTTATTCCAGATGAAAATGAGAGAGAAATTGTTCATGAGGTTATTTATAATGAATTATGCAAAGGTATAATAAATGAGGGTTCAAAGGAGAAATATAAAAAAATAATAAGTAATTTAGCATTAAGAGGTGCGGAGGGAATAATATTAGGATGTACTGAAATACCTTTATTAATAAAACAAGAAGATGTTAATATACCCGTTTTTGACACAACAACAATACATGCCATTTCTGCATTTGAATTTGCCTTAGGTAAATAATAATTATGGCACATGAACATAAAGAACAAGTTAAAGATTAAAAGCATTTTGTTGAGTATTTTAGGTCGATATACAATCAAGGGATAGTAACATCTTTGATGAAAAAGATATTAGAATACTTGAAGGAAAAAGGATACAGCCAAACATCATTGAGTGTATCCAAAGACAATTATGCAGTGAGAATGTATAAGGCTGTAGGATTTAAAATTATAGCTAAAAAAAAAGATGACTATTTAATGCTACTAAAATTAATTTAGGTACAGATGGTTCTCGATATTTTTATATCTTTTAGGGGACCAGCCAATCTTTCCTATAAAATACACATTAAGACATACATCCCCGAAACAAATTTTATAAACGTATATATCCATTATTCTATAGTTCGCTACACCAACCTTAGTTTTTGAACTGGAAGAAATTCACCCTTTTAGTTTGCCGAAATCTTCCCCTTTGTGATTGCCGGTTACAACACAGTCTTTTTAAGATAATGCTTGATTAGATAATAGCCACAAGCATATCCTGCGCAATAAGGCATACCAACTGGCTTTACACCACGCATGGCCATAATTTCATCGCCATAGAGAAATGCTGAAAGTTTATTGAAGTCATTATTGTTCAAACGTTCCCTGTTAATTTGGCTTGGTGAAAATCCACCACCCATACTGCTTGCCATAACAACATCGTAACCACCTGACTGATCCGCTTTAATTGGAATACCAATACATGACCACTTAAATTCAAATGGTTTCATCAGTTCATATCGATAGATGTCATCTCGCTGCTCAAGCTTTGAGGAAATCATTTTTTTATAGATTTCATCGGATCTAATTGCTGTAACTTTCACTTTTTTCACCTCTTTTCTTTTTAGTATAGTTATACAATAAACTATTACGTTACGTTAGAGTCAATAACAAAATTAAATCTAGTGATGCTTTTAAAACTATTAAAGAAGTTATTGAAAAATATAGCTTTAAAAATATAACCAGATGCTTATGTGAATTATCAGGAGTGTCTAGCTCTTGGCTT
Organism: Clostridium sp. CM036; assembly: GCF_055081135.1. Taxonomy (NCBI): domain Bacteria; kingdom Bacillati; phylum Bacillota; class Clostridia; order Eubacteriales; family Clostridiaceae; genus Clostridium; species Clostridium sp. CM036. The sequence continues at coordinate 1,594,975 of NZ_CM143652.1, forward strand.
GTTAGTACCTTTTTTTTAGAATATCCTTGACATATGTACCAATTTATAAGAGTCTACATTTATAATATTAGCGAAATTTGCAAAATAGTTATCATTAATCAAAACATAATATTACAAAAAAATTGCAGGTTTTATGATATGATTTTATTATAAAAGTTAGATAAAGGCTCTATAAGGTGCTCTTTTAAATTCAACCCACAAATAAATGATACTAATATTTCCTATAGGAATATAAAAAAGAGGAGCGAGGTGGTTTAGATATTAATAACTTATAAAATTAAGAATGGAACTCAAGCTAATATTAAAATTTTAGTCAAAATGGCACGAGCTAAAACTAGTTGGAGAAAAAAACTTGAAGCCGCTCCTGAACTAAAAAGATTGAATTATGAGCAATCAACAGGTATACTAACAAGATCAGTACTACGTGATCTACTGTTTAATAACAGTTAGCTTAACTGTAAATTAGCTGTAAACGTTTTAAGAATTAAACAATTATTTAATTGAAAAGACAGGGATTTTCGTTCCATTACTACACATATCCCAAAGATTGATTTATAGAACAAATGTTAATAACATTATTGCAAATACTGTGCATTAACAACAATTAATATTTTTGATAATCTATTATTTAAAAATGCAAAAAAAATACCACCTGTCAGTTGGTGATATTTTTTTATGCAGTGATATATTATAACTATTTTTTTAGATAATCATATACAACTTTAGGCGTAGGAAGGGTTAAGTTCGTAAGAATATGAGAACAGGATACTATTTCTTTTACAGGTAGGTCATTAAATGGTGCCATAGCATGATCGAATAATTGTAATCTTGCAGGACCAGTCCATGCCTCATTTATAGTAATCTCCGTAATTTGTGTAGATATGAGCTCGCAAATTCTTTGAGTCCCATCATAATTAGGTATAATTTTCAGCATAAAATTAGGTCGGCAAATTTCATTGCGTGCCTCATTTATATCTAAAGATTGGTGTTTATATCCCATCGTAGCAGTTAATACTCTTAATTTTCCGTAATCTAATGTACCAACTAATGTATCTGAATCAACAAATAGTTTTGGATAACCAAGTTTTTTAGGGTAGGCACTAAGTTCTCTACCAACGGCAATAGCCGGATAATTATCTAAATACATCATATGCAAATAGTCACCTTTTATACCATTAAAACTTACAGGAATAACCTGGCCACATTCTGTATAAGCACCTAATCCACTTACATCCGGCATATACATCATTTCAACTCTAACTAAAGGTTCATCTAAATCTAAAGATAAAGGTTCCGGTACAACTTTTAGTAAGGCATCAGCACTTGTACGGTATACTATATTAAGATATTCACGGTTATGAAATCTATAGGGTCCTCTAGGAAATGATGGAGCAGTAAGTGGTGTTGTAATGTGGTTAGATATTTCACTTTCTAACATAAAATGATCACTCTCTTTTCTTATTTATTACTATCAACACATTTTTTTACAAGTACTATATTTTGAAATGCAAATTTTTATACATCCATAATCTTTATATCATTTGGAATAATTAAATTTGCTTCTGTCACGAAATTAATTTCATCAATGGTTGTATCTCCCTGCCATGGTTTGTAAATGCACCGGCTTCATTAAAAAGTTAGTTTGCAAGCACACATCTCCTTTGTTTTGTAAAATTTCTTGCAGAGGTTATTCCTTCACCAGTAGGTCCAGCAATAGTGAATGTTGTAAATCCTTCTGCACCAAAACCTACTCCAGCAAAGGATTTAGCATTCTTTACAAAAATAGTTGTATCTATTTCTTTTTCAAATCTATTTAAATTATCAATATTTTTTGAATATATATATGCACTATGTCGTTTATTTTGTTCCGCTATTTTTGCACACTCTATAGCTTCATCAATATCTTTAACTCTTACAATTGGAAGTATTGGCATCATAAGCTCTGTCATTACAAAAGGATGATTTGTATCTACCTCGCATATTATACATTTTACGTTAGTAGGGACTTCTACATCTATTTGATCTAAAAATAATTTTGCATCTTTTCCTACCCATTTTTTATTTATATCATATTCTAGTTTTTTGTTGCAATTATAACTTTTCTCATCTTTCTTTATTAGTATTAAATCTAATAACCTTGATACTTGCTCTTTGTTTAGAAGTACAGAATTGTTTTGAATCATATTATTTATTAAATCATTTGCTACATTTTCAAAAACAAACACTTCTTTTTCTGCAATACAAGGTAAATTGTTATCAAAAGAACAACCTTCTATGATGCTTTTTGCGGCTTTCTCTATATCTGCAGTATCATCTACTATAACAGGAGGATTTCCGGAACCTGCACCTATAGCTTTTTTACCTGAATTCAAAAGTGTTTTTATTAATCCTGGTCCTCCAGTCCCACATAAAAGTTTTATATATGGGTGTTTCATAATTACACCTAAGGATTCCATAGTTGGGTTTTCTACAGTAGTTACTAAATTTTCTGGACCACCAGAAGAGATGATGGCTCTATTTATCATATCTACAGCAAATGCAACACATTTTTTTGCCCCTGGATGTCCATTAAACACGACAGAATTTCCGGCAGCTATCATACCTATACTATTGCAAATAACAGTTTCCGTTGGATTTGTGGAGGGTGTTATCGCACCTATGACCCCATATGGAGACATCTCTACTACGGTAAGCCCGTGGTCTCCAGACCAAGCTGTAGTAGTTAGATCTTCTGTACCCGGAGTATATTTAGCTGCCAATTCATGTTTTAATATTTTATCTTCATATCGTCCCATTTTTGTTTCTTCTAAAATCATTCTTGAGAGTATCTCTTTATTTTCCAATGTAGCCTTTCTTATACTTCTTATAAGTCGTTCTCTATCTTCTTTATTATAAGAAATAGTCAACGCCTTTTGTGCATATATTGCTTTGGCAATAGCAATTTTAACGTCTTCGAACACTCCTAAATATAAACCCTCATTGTTAGCTTGCTTAAATTCGGTACCTTCAACATTTGTTATTACATTTAAATCTTTTGTTTGTGGTGATACTAATACATCTTTCATCATAGTTTTCCTCCTCGAATAATTAATTTTGCATTTAGTTTTTAATGAATTTCTAGTATTTCAACTAACTACAAAATGATAAAGATAACTGGAAATTATAATAATAGTATAGAATTATTTCTAACCATCGATATTCAATAAAAAATTGGCGTAGTGCTATTCATTTTATAACAAACATGTTTTAGTGAATAAGATGTTTTATTTCTGTACAAATAGGATATTACCACTAATTAAGCCAAAAATAGTATATAAATGTAATAAATGTAATGACAGGCATTTTAAACGATACCAAACTACACTAAGGTGAGATATTTTTATCATATGATCTGTAAAGAATGATTCTTCCTAAAAATTCATAGTTTTTAGGCAACTAGATTTTTAATGATTTAAACAAATGTGGTTTGATATGTTTTATGGTACCCATTACAATAAAATCATGGTAAATAATTCGTGGGAGTTGTAAAGGATGAAAAATATATATACTTATATAAGAGTTAGCACCAAGGAACAAAACACAGACAGGCAACATGAAGCCCTAGAACAATATGCTGTATCTAATAACATTGAATATAAAGTTACATTCGAGGATAGAGCAAGTGGTAAGGACTTTGAAAGAAAACAGTATAAAGTATTAACAAGGAAAGGAAAAAAATACATGGTAGAGTTATAGAGGTACTAAAGAATGCTAATGAGAAGGGAATTAAGTTGGGTAGACCTAATTTAAAATTGTCAACTCAATAGAACTAAATAAAGTGATAAATACTCAATTGTAAATCTAAAAGCAACCTGTTCTATTTACAATTGAGGTATAATTCTTAAATAAAATATATATGCCAAGAGGTTGCATCTCGGTATACAAAAATATTGGTATGTGTCAGTCTTTTGTTTTACTAACATTCAAAATTACATATCCTAAAAGAGTTGGCGGCAGAATGGAGGATATATGTCAACGTTTTTCACCTATGAAGAAAGGCTCGAGATACAAAAATTCTTAAAAGAAAGTCTTTCCTTTAAAGAAATCAGCCGAAGATTGGAAAAGAATCCAACCACCATCTCCAGAGAAATACGTAAGCACAGTTCAGAGGTTGCAACAGGTTATTCGGGATATCCGTACAATGCCTGTAAAAATCGTTTTAACTGCAGGTATAAGGATGTATGCGGTAAAAACTGCACAAGAAAAACAACCATCTACTGTAAGCTTTGTCAATCCTGTAATGATAACTGTCCTGATTTCATTTTGGAAATCTGTACTGCCCGCTTTAGGGTTCCCTATGTCTGTAATGGTTGTGAAACGCTTGGAAAATGCTCTTTATTAAAAAATATATACAATGCGGAGCATGTGTATTTGTCAAGTGAAAACTCCCCCATATTCTAACCCAAAACTCCTCCACCAAAAATTGTAAAAAAATAATATTCCCTCCAAATTAATTATATAGTGAAGGAAAATTTTATTATTGTTTTGCGAGCCATTCTTTAGTTTCCTTTAATCTGTAGGAGTTACCATTCATATTTACTATATATGCCTTATGCGTAAGTCTATCGATCATTGCAGCGGTCATAATAGGGTCTTTAAATATCTCATTCCACCTTTCAAAGGATAAATTTGTGGTTACTATAGTTGATTTTCTACCTGCTCTTAATGATAAGTGACTAAATAAAAGTTCTGAACCTTCTTTATCATAAGAAATATATCCCAATTCATCAGCAATAATTAAATCATATTTATCAAATTTATTTTCAAATGCTCTTAATACTTTCTGAGAACGACTTTCTTTTAATTGGGTGATAAGCGATGATACCGTAATAAAAAGAACTTTATAGCCAGCTAAACAAGCTTTTATTCCAAGGCCAATACTCATGTGGGTCTTGCCTGTCCCAGGATTTCCAGCTAAAATTACATTTTGTCCTGTACTAATAAATTCAAGTGAACTTAACGTCTTTAATTTCTTTTTAGCATCAACTGGTAAATCTTCAACTACAAGATCTTCGATATATTTTTTATAAGGAAACTTTGCTATTCTAATTCTATTTTGTTTACTACTTTCACTTCTTAAAACAGATTCTTTTTCCAATAATTTGTAAAGAAATTCTTCATAGCTTATGTCATTAATGCAAGCATCTTTCGCACCCACCTCAAAGTTGTTTTTTATACCTGCAAGTTTAAGATCTATTGCTAATTCTTCAATATCTTTATATAATTTCTTCTTATTTATCATATTATAGCCACCTCATTATTAAAATCTTCCGTTGATATTGGTATTAAAGATTTATACACATCTAGTAAACCGTTAGGTTTAAATTCAACAGTTGAATTTAGTTGGATAACATTATTTTCGATAAAATTAGTATAATCTCTATTACAAATAGACTTTATTTTTTCGGTTGTTATATCCGTAGGATTTATTTTATTTAATAAATTTATTGCATTTAGGACCTTAGAGATATTACTTTTACCTATAAATAAAAGTAATTCTATAAAATCTTTCTCTTTTTTGTTATAATAGGTATCATAGATGTTTTGAATCCTAGGGTCTGCTTGTAGCATTGCAGTGCTTGAAGCTAATGATCCTGGCTTTCTTTTAAAGGTATTAAGATAATGTTCAAGCTTAATAGACCATTCATAAAATCCTAACTTCCTTTCATGGGAAGCTATTTTTTTACCCTCACTAAAGCAAACAATGTCATTGGAATATACTTTTATGAATATTCTTTTTCCAACATATATATCAGGTACAGAATACCGACAGGTATTCACTGAGAATGTCGAATATTTATCCACTCTAGGTTCTTCTATCCTAGCAGTGTCAAGTTTTGCAATATAAGGCCCCATATGTTGTCTTTCCTCATTAAGAATTTCTTTTGCAGTCTTCATATTTTTTATTTTATGTGGTTGGCTATTCAATTTATCGCATGTTTCCATCAGATATTTATTAGCTTCTTCTAATGATTTAAAACTATCATTTTTACTAAAAGACTTACGTCGTACTACCTCTACACTTCGCTCGACATGACCTTTTTCATTTCCAGCTCGAGTATTGCAAAACCTAAAATCAAAGCCATAATACATGGACATTTTAAGCAATGCATCCGTAGGTTCTTTCTCAGTAGGTCCTACAAATTTTTTAACTGCAACTCTCATGTTATCATAAACGATTGTTCTATATACTTGTCCTATATGTTCAAAAAACAAAGCATGAGCTTCTTGAAAACACTCTGAATTTTGTTTAGCAAATAACTGTGCATATCTATAATTCCCTTTTGCAGATGTAAATACAGCCATTTGAAATGTTCTATCCACAGCATTAATAGTTAACTTTACTTCCCCCCAATCAAATTCACAAATATCCCCAAGCTCATATTCTGATTTTATAAATGCCTCGGCTCCATTCTCAAGTAATTTATTTATATAGTTACTCACAGTTGGATAACTTATATCGTAATCGTCTTCTTTTAACGCTTCATATATATCAATTTTCTTTTTTTGCTGCTTATGCCTCCCGGCATGCCGTTTTTGCTGGTTTTCTTCAATATACCCCTTTATCTTATTTATAATTTCATCGGTTAATTTTTTCTTTTTTCTATTTATGCAATTGTATTTAGGTTTCTCAACAATACTGTCCTGAAGTTCTCTTATATCATCAATTCCTCCATTAAAATTCAAAATTTCTTGTCTTGCCACTTCGTATTCTTTAACATATTTACTAATGGTTTTTCTATCAATTCCGGTCTCTCTAGCTATGGACCTTTGAGACTTTCCGTTTAGATGTGCCGATATTATGATGTGTTGTTTTTCACTCAATTTAATCATCTCCATTTCCCCCTCTTATGATGCCTCTCATAAGAAAGTTTACTGTAAGGTGGGGGATATTTCAATTAGAATTGTGGGGTAGTTTTAGATTAACATATACAGCATGCCCATATGAAAGCTCACGAAGCCATTTCACAGTCCAGAAGTGGATTGTGTGTATCGGAAGATGAAGTAGCCAGACTCAATAAAATAATTTCTCCACTAGTTCAAAACGGTCAATCTGTTCATCAGATATATGTTACGCATGAAGATGAAATTATGTGTAGTGAAAAGACTATTTACAACTACATAGATGCCTGCCTTTTCGATGTGCGAAATATTGATCTTCCGAGAAAAGTCAAGTTCCGCGAAAGGTATAAAAAACCGGAATTCAAGGTAGATAAAGGCTGCCGCATTGGGCGCAACTATAATGACTTTCAGGCATTCCTTGCTAAAAATCAGGATACCACTGTTGTACAGATGGATTCTGTGATTGGAAGTAAGGGTGGCAAATGCCTTTTAACGATTCACTTTGTAGATACCAGCTTGATGTTAGCATTTCTTAGAGATGCAAATACTTCAAAATCAGTAACGGATATTTATGAAACACTTTATGAAACCCTTGGGAAGGAGGTTTTTACAGCCCTTTTCCCTGTAATTCTTACAGACAACGGGAGCGAATTTTCGAATCCAAAGGCAATTGAATATGGTACTGAAAAATTCTCAGGACATCGTACCAATGTATTTTATTGTGATGCTGGAAGTCCCTATCAAAAGGGAGCCATTGAGGTTAACCATGAGATGATTAGGCGGATTCTTACGAAGGGAAACAGCTTCGATCATCTGACACAGGAAAATATCAGCCTAATGATGAATCACATTAATTCCTATAAAAGAAAAAAACTGAACAACCGTAGCCCATACGAAACGTTCAGCTTTTACCATGGAGAAGAGATTTTACAAAACCTAGGGTGTACACCGGTAGCAGCCAGCGACATCATGTTAAAACCAATTCTTCTCAAAAAATAAAAATATAAAACAGTGCCGCCAGCTATCCATACAATCCTAAAATAGGGGTGGATTCTCCGATTACAAAAAAATCGAGAGTGAGTTGACCTCTATTCGGCATGCATATTTTCTATTATCATACATCAAAAAACCGAAAAATCAAACTGCATTTGGATTACAAATGTGGCTTTTGGGTTTCAAAACTGGCTTTTCAGATACAAAGGTTGCATTTCATTTACAAATATTCAATTGTCAATTACAAACGTTGCATTTCAATTTACAAAGTGGCATATCGCTTTGCAATTGAGTATAAAGTGATAAATCAATCACATTTGTATTGATATATCTTTCGATATGTGATTTAATTGTAACATGAAGTGATAAATTAATCACATATAGGAGGGAACTTATGAAAGACTTAAAACAAAAACATTTTTTAATTGCAGGCCTATCCATCATTATGGGAGTTTTGTCAGTAATACCAATGGAAAGACCTATTAGTATTATAGTATTAGCAGAAATCGTTTTTTATACGGTGTTTGTGTTTGTGGGGGAATATGAAAAAGCAGATGAACTGGTAGAATCAAATATTAATAAAGCAAATAAGATAATAATAATTTTAATGTTAGTAGCTTTCGTAGTATTTCATTTCTTGACATTGAAAGAGGTCATAATTCCAGCTAATGTTTTTGGATGTGTTGCATTTGCTGCTATAGCTGCAAAAAGTATATTATTTTTATGGTTCGACCGCACAGTAAGTGACAGCGAAGGGGAGTAATTAAATAATGTTAGTAACTAAATTAAAGGAATATCGAGCAAAAACCAATATGAAACAGGATGAATTAGCTGCTAAAGTTGGAGTAAGAAGAGAAACTATAATCCGGTTAGAAAAAGGGCAATATAACCCCTCTTTAAAACTTGCTATAGGTTTGGCTAAAGTATTTGAAGTAAGAGTTGAAGAATTGTTTGAATTTATAGATGAATTATGATTAATACCTGTAGCATTATATATAGGATTACTTGCGACGAAATATATAAAAAATCTATGACCTAACTAATTATGGTATGATGTCTATATTTAAAATGCTTTATCAAATAAAAGTTGGCAACTAGGATTATTTAAAAGAAGTTATAGAAACACTAGATATAAATGTAGATATAGTAAGAGCAACAGAAGAATGATCGATGGAGGAGATAAAATGAAGGAAGAGTTTATAATTTTAAAAGGATGTAGAGAAAATAATTTAAAAAATGTTTCATTAAATATACCTAAAAGAAAAATCACTATATTTACTGGGGTATCTGGTTCAGGAAAGTCCTCTATTGTTTTTGATACAATAGGAAAGGAAGCAAAACGTCAGTTAAATGAGACATTTAGTGCCTTTATTAGAAACTTTTTACCAAAGTATGGCGAAGTGAAAGCTGAATATATAGGAAATTTATCTACACCGATAATTATTGATCAAAAAAGAATTGGTGCGAATTCAAGGTCAACCCTTGGAACGATTACAGATATCAACCCATTCATTAGAATGCTCTTTTCTAGAATAGCAATTCCTCATATAGCTCAGCGAAATAAGTTTTCTTTTAATGATATAAGTGGTATGTGCCCAGAGTGTGAGGGCCTTGGCATGAAACTAACTGTAGATATGGATCAAATTCTAGATAAAAATAAATCAATTAATGAAGGTGCTATATTGCTCTCAGGGTTTGGTATTGGTTCTTGGCCATGGAAAATATTTGCTGAATCTGGATTTTTCGATAATGATAAGAAGCTATGTGATTATACAGATGAGGAACTAGAGAAATTTTTATATGGCCCCCCTGAAAAGATAAAAGTAAATGTTATTGGAACAATGAATATAACTTATGAAGGGTTAATTCTAAAGTTTAATAGATCATATTTAAATAGTGATAAGGAAATGTCTGAGGCTTCAAAGAAAAAGCTTAGTAAATTAACGATGTCAGCAGAATGCCCTCTGTGCCACGGTAAAAGACTAAATCAAGAAGCATTAAGTTCTTTAATTAATGGTTATAACATTTCAGATTTTATGTCAATGCAAATTGATGAACTTATTAATGTTATAGACGAAATTAATTTTAAAGAAGTCTCCACGGTAATTGATAGTATAAAAGAAAAACTCAATAATATTATTGATATAGGCCTGGGATATTTAACCCTTGATAGGGAGACTTCAACACTATCAGGTGGTGAATCTCAGCGCATAAAGATGGTTAAGCATTTAAATAGTAATCTTATAGATTTATTGTATATATTTGATGAGCCAAGTATTGGGCTTCATCCAAGAGATGTTCATAAATTAAATGATCTATTACAAAAGCTCAGAGATAAAGGAAATACAGTTATTGTAGTTGAACATGATCCAGATGTCATAAAAATCGCTGATTATGTTGTTGATGTTGGTCCATATGCAGGTACCAAAGGCGGTAATATAGTATTTGAAGGAAGCTATGATGAATTACTCACATCTGGCACACTTACAGGAAATGCCTTAAAGAGTAGTCTTTCAATTAAAAAAGTTACAAGAAAGCCTAATGGATATCTAGAAGTTAATAATTGCAATACAAATAATCTAAAAAACATATCAGTTAAGGTCCCCAAGGGGGTATTAACGGTTATAACAGGTGTTGCAGGCTCTGGAAAAAGTACACTTATGAAACAGGAATTTCCAAATCAAAATAAAGATGTTATATTAATTGACCAGAGTGCGGTTTCCGCAAATTCTAGATCAAGCCTAGCCACTTATGGTGGAATAATGGATAACATAAGAAAGGTCTTTGCAAAAGATAATAACGTCAATGCATCACTATTTAGTTATAATTCAAAAGGTGCCTGTGAAAATTGTAATGGCACTGGAATAATTGAAACAAACCTTGCTTTTATGGAGAATACTAAAAACACTTGTGAAGAATGCGCTGGTAAAAGGTTCAAAAAAGAAGTTTTAGAATATACTATCCAAGATCAAACAATAATAGATGTTCTAGATATGACTGTTTCGGAAGCTTTAGTATTTTTTAATAATAAACAAATTAAGACAAAGTTACAGTCAATAGAAGAAATGGGAATTGGATATTTAACTTTAGGTCAAACACTTGATACATTATCCGGTGGAGAATGCCAAAGGTTGAAACTTGCTAACGAATTACATAAAAATGGTTCAATATATGTTATGGATGAACCATCAACTGGACTTCACATGTCTGATATAGAAAAATTCATAGGCATAGTTGAAAATATTGTTGATAATGGAAATACTGTTATTATAATAGAACACAATATGGATATTATTAGGAGCGCAGATTGGATAATAGATCTTGGACCAGAGGGTGGTATAAGAGGCGGAAATGTAATTTTTGAGGGGACACCTTTAGAGTTAACTAAATGTAAAGAATCTCTTACTGCTAAATATATATAGTTTAGAGATAAAGTGCATTTTACTAAATATTGTTATTATAACATACAGTACAAATTCTAGTGTTACATTCAGACATCAATATAATCTAAATATATTAAACCCCATATCATTAGATATGGGGTTACTTTTGATGAAATATACGAATATTGCGACGCAACTATATCTATATTTTTTTATTAGTCTCCTTTTTCAACAATAACTATTGTATAAATATTTAATAAAAAAAAGATAACTCCTGTTCACAATACAGAAATCATCCTCTTAATCTAGCGCAAACTTTACTTGAATTGACCTTAACAAAGTACCGATTATTATTTCATAATCTTTTGATTATCATCCTTGTGTGGTGAATTTTTATTTTCTATAGTATTAATCATGTCTTTAATTGCATTTACTACGTACTGAGGTTGGTCTATATATATATAGTGTCCAGAATTTGGAACTGGTATTCTTTTAGAGTAATTAGAGCAGCTAAGCCAATCTTCTTGTTCTGCGTTTACAACTGCTTGATATATGGGTCCCATACCTTCATCATCTGCTGATAGGTAAGTTAATGGTACATTTCTAAGTACATCTCCTGCTTGGTACACCTGCTGCTCACTTTGTAATACTTCATCTATTGTGCCATCCGCTTTAGTAAACTGACCTAAGAGAGATTCTTTCAGTTCTGGCATATTTGAATTAATGAAATTCATCGCATCCCCCATAACATTCTTTCCTGAACCATCTACCATAATTATGCCTGCAACCTCTTTTCGATACAATTTTGTAAATTCAACAGCATCTAAACTAGCTATTGAATGAGCTACTAAAAGATAAGGTGCTTTAACACCTTTTGCTCTTAAAAGGGCATGTAAGTTACGAGCTTTATCAATGGCTGTTTTGCCATTACCTTTTTCAAATATTGAGCTATCATATGATACTGAGCAAAAATTATTATTCATCAATAGTTGCCTATCTTTATCATTTAATGGTTCTCTATTGGCAGTGTCATCACTTTTTCCAAGCCCTGCTCTATCATATGTTACTGTTCTTGCATATTTAGATATTTCCTGTTGAATTTCTCCCCAACCTTTTTGGGGATCACTTTCAGTATTTATACCATCATTATAACCTGAATCAAACACTACAGAAACCTTGCCCTCTCCCGCTATTTTAGTATATAGCCCGAAATCGCCTATGCTTACCTTACCTTCAAATTGATTATTATCTTCCTTAGCATATGCATTTATTGAGAATGACCCCAACATTAGTGTAGCCGCTACTACCGTAGATATAAGCTTTTTTGATACATTTCCTCTCATTTTAACGCCCCCTTATATTTTTAAAAATAAGATAGTTAAATACCTTACATATAAGAATATACAATATTTTATATTTTAATTCCATAAAATTGTATATTTTGTAATTTTATGGAAAATTAAAAAAAGAGTTGTTAAAAAACAACCCTATTTTTAACCCCTACGACTTAAGCAGAGAATGACTTATTATTCTCTGCGTTAATTCTGGTTTCTTCTTATTTCTTTACCCAAACATGGGTGATTTCCCCAAATGCAAATTTGCGATAATGGTTTGCTTCTTTGTAAGCTTCGTTTATATAGTCTTTAGTTTCTTGTGTGTAAAAATCATTGGGATTGGGGGTAGTAAGTTGCGTTAATTTACATTCAATAATTAGTCTGGCTTCTTTGAAAGACATATCACCGGAAGGAGTTTGAACACTTGTCAATTCAACTTCTTTCATTTTTTCACTATCTCTTCCTGATTTACTTCCCAAAAGGAGCACTTGTTCCTTATATTCATTCGCGAAGTAAGACAGCGTATATGTTTGCTCTTTTTGAATTATTTCAAGCGTATAACGATCTGCTCGAAGAATACACCAAGTGGTGGTTTTTTTGAAAAGAGTTCCCAAACCACCCCCACTGCCTATCATGGAATTATAATGATCTTCCTTGCCCGCAGTAATAACCGTAAAATCTTTTCCTACCAACGGACCTACCAACGTAAGTACATCGTCGCATATCTCTTCCGTAGAAATTTGTTTAAATAATTGATCAAAATTCAACTCTTTGGCATTTACATGATTTATTTTTTCCTTCATTTTTTCTCCTTTTATGTCTGGTCTATTTATAGTATTATTATGTATACTATATAACGGTTTGTTCTGTAGATTGTGTATTGATTTACTTAAATTTACACATTTAAAATTCTCACCTCTCGAAAAAGAATAGTTATGTTTCCTTGGAAACATAACTATTCTATTACTTTATTGTTTCCTTGTCAATAATAAAGGGGGCTGTATCATACGCTGATGTTTCAGCGTTTTGATACAGCCCCCTTTAGGCTACTTTTTTATACAACTCCATTATTCAGAATCATTTCGATTTGTTATATCTACACCTTGCTTCTTTATTTCTGCATCCAAATGCCTACTATACTTTTCCACGAAGCTAAGCATGATATCAAATTGTTCCTCGGTTACCTGTTCAAATACGGCTTTATCCCGCTCTTGAAACTCTTTGTGCAACTGCTCATGGACTTTGTTAATTACTTTCCCTTGCTCAGCAAGCCTAAAATAGATTTCTTTCTTATTATCCGGTTTCTGGTAGCTTTCGATAATGCCTTTTTTTATGAGCTTCTTAGTTAGTTTACTTATGGCACCCCTAGTCATATAAAAGGACTCCGCAAGTCTTGTCACGTTTGAATCTACATTTCTTCCAATGTATTCGATGCAATGTACTTCAGAAGACTTATAGCCCTTAAGACTGTCTTTCATCTTAACCTTATTAAGCGAAACTATCTTGTTTAATAAGTCCCTGAAACCCATTATGACCTGTTCTTCTTTGTTCATGGCCTGGCCTCCCACCCGTTAGTGTATTAACAATATTATATTATACTTTTGTTTCTATTTCAACAATGTTAAAGTAATTATTCTAAGCATTGAGCTACATCTGAAAAAATAGAGACAAAGTCGCATAACCATTCATCATTCGTGTTATTTCTATGATATTAGCAGATTATATAGAAAAAAGACATTACTGCCTTTTTAAGTTGATGACCAATCTGGCCCACAAGGGCCGAAAGGCGATACTGGAGCTCAAGGACCTGCCGGGCCAAGTAGTTGTGAATGCTGTTTACCAAGTTTAAGAGTAGTTTTAGGTTATCTATTTAGCGTTAGTGCAACTAAAATAAGGGTTGAAACAGTAGCACCACAACCACCTGTAACTAATGACAGCATAGATAGATTTTATCCTGATGCAAATGATGCATCCACAGCGATATTAGTTCAATTTAAAGATGGAACAATTGTATCTCTTTGTGAAATTGAGTTAATACAAGCTTCCGCTTTAGTAGATAGTTCTTCCGATAAAGTACCAGATGCATTGAAAGTTGCTTTGGATAAAACTATTAAAGATATGTCAGATGCTTGTAAGCAATGTTGCTCTGAACAGCTAAGATTATTGTTTGAAGATAATATTAGTAAAAGTGTTGCTAATATAGATTCAAATAGAGACAATATAATATCAGGCAGCAACACTGTTTTAGCAACTGGTGCAAGTTTAGCATTAATTGACATTCCTGGAACCGGTGGAGCTGCAGTTAATTTATGTTTTGTGTCTTCAGTAAAATTCTAGTATAAAATATTTTGTATTTACTTAGTAATAGATCATTAATACCTTTAAAATATCTATTTGGGTAGATTCAAATAGGGTTCAATGGACATAATTGTAAAACTGGTCACATGCTGGAACTAATATTCAGCATGTGCCTAAACACTTCTCAAATTTATTAGATCAAAAGATCTTATATCGTTCATGTAAACATAAGTACGAAGGAATGTTGATTTTTCTTACATATTTCCGAAAACCATCTAATAAGTTCAAAAGAACCTTCTTCATAGTAATTGATCCCCAATTTCTCATAATACTCGATCTCATCATAGGAAAATATATGTTCCACTTCTTGAAACAAATCATATCCTCCAGAAAAATAAATATCTCTATCAATTCTTTTGTCATGGAAAAACTCATTAGCATCTCTTGTCATAGAAAACGGATAGAAAATCCAGATGTAAAGCCTTCATTAAAAATGAAACATCTCAAGAAATTGAGAGTGCTTGGAATAATTCATTACTTATTATTTTCAGAATAAAATTTTAAAGCTTCTCCAATAAATTTAGATGCACCAGTGCCATATTCCTTATCGATTACTTTTATATACGTAGGATTTGATAAATAATGATCAGCTGTATAACCCCAATAGTTATCTCCAACATCCACTTTTAAAGATTCAAGACTCTTTTTAGTTATAGCTGCAATTTTATCAACAATTTGTTGAATCTCTTTTGAAGAAGAATCTTTACTTAAGTCAGATGTAAGCTTTTCATATAATGTATTTATTTTAGGCAGCTTATCTGCCAAATAATTTTTTAGGGCTTCTCCGATAAATTTAGATGCACCATTTCCATATTTCTTATCAACTTCTTCTATCCACTTAGGATATACTAAATAAATTTTTACCATAGAGTACCAATAATCATCCCCATTATCCACTTTGAAAATTTCATAATCTTTTTTAGCTATATTTGTTATTTCTTCAGCAATCTGTTGAATTCCCTTTGAAAAAGGATCTTTACTTAAGTCAGATACAAGCTTTTTATATAGTTCTTTTAATTTAGGATGCTTATCTTCCAAGCAATCTTTTTTAAACTTATCATATTGTTCTTCTTTAATAAACATATCACTATTAAAATTTTTCTTCATAGCTTTAACATATTTTTTAATACTTCCATATTGCTTTATAGCCATTTTAGCAATCTCAGCTTCCTTAGATTTACACATTCCAATAAATTTATCATATTTATCCATACTACCATAAGATTTAATTATAATATTTTTGTGTTCAGTTTTAAATTCTTCTAGTGCATTATAATATTCACTCATATCAAATTCTTCAAAACTCATTGTGGTTTCTCCTTTTAATGTTTTATTTACAAGTTCTATTAAACCATTCAATCTGTTGCGTTTTAGTATAAGCAATTTTTCATGACTTTTTAGTGCTTGCATTTTATCAAAGTGGGCACTAGCCATGATTTCTTTAACTTCTTTTAGTGGTATATCAAGTTCCTTAAAAAATAAAATCTGTTGCAAGGTTTCAAGAGCTTCATCGTCATAAAGTCTGTAACCTGCGTCTGTAAAATTGCTTGGTTTTAACAATCCGATTTTATCGTAGTAATGTAGCATGCGCACACTTATTCCTGTCAAATCCGAAACTTGTTTTATTGTTTTCATTGCTGCACCTCCAACTTTGACTTTAGAGCTATCAATACTGTTTAATACTCGCCGTCTATGAGTTTTGCCAATGTCGTTAAACTCTATTTTTATATTACACTATGACATAGTGTTAGGGTCAACACTTTTTTACTTTTTTTTAAGAGCATAGAGCATCTAATTTAGTTAGACAAAGTAGCAAAACAAATTATATCCATGATTTATTAATATCCCCCAGGGAGTTTTTCTAAGGAGCTTGCGACTGCGGTTGCCATTAACGCTGTGAAAGTCACTGTGGTACTATTTATGATTTTAAGTGTTATTTCTATGATAAATACGTACAATATGATAATAGGGCAAATTACCATATTAGGATAAAAGAAAATCAAAAGGGGGATATTATGAAGGCAATTGTTAAGGGTAAGGTAGCTGTTAACAAGTCAGTGGAGAAAGCTAAGAGCGTCAAGGCAAAGTCCAAGATAAAACCTACAGAAAGTATTGGTAGACAAGGAAATCTTAAAAAGAAAAAGAAAGGGAAATAATTTCTTGATGTAAGTAATAAATATGGTAAAGAACAAAATTTAGAGGAAGAATAAACAAATACATGGAAGAACATGCTATTTGGGAAACGCATATAATAAATATTACATTTAAAAAACCATATGTTGCTTCTTTGATTTATAAAGGTTAATGTTGCAATAACCCCTATTAAGATCATTGTCATCTCAAGTAACCCCCTATCATAGATATGGGGTTACTTAAGATGACATATAAGAATAATCTTTATTATTATTGACTAGAAATCACACTAATTAAGAACCTATTTTTTTAAATGTACCTTTGTCTATATGTAATTCCTACTATTTATTTTTCTATAGTTATCCCTGTATTTTTTGTTTTATAATTCTTAAAAGTTTTCTCTAATTCTTCAAGAGATATACCAAGTGTTTCTGGTACACATTTATATACAAATATCATACCCATAGCGCCTAACACTACAAATACCATAAATGAACCAGATAAACCTAACCCTTTTAATATTGTAGGGAAAAGAAGGCCAATAAAAAAGTTAGTGGTCCATAGGAAAAATACTGCAATACCCATTCCTAATCCTCTTATTCTTATCGGGAAAATTTCGGCTAGTAATAACCAGACTATTGGTCCAAGACACCCTTGGAAGAAAGCTAAGAAAATCACAGTAAATATAAGTACAACGTATGGAAGCATACTTGAACCCGCTAACGTATTTGTAAGAATAGACATTGCAAGCATAGTTAAGGTAGTTCCAGAAAGTCCTATTAATAATAAGGGTCTACGACCAAATCTATTTGCAAAAAATTTCATATAGATAACTGCCGCAATAACAGACATTAATCCATTTGCTATATTAGCTATTAATGCCATTCGAGTTCCAAAACCGGCTTTTTCCAAAATTGTTGTTCCATAATACATCATTATATTAATTCCTGGGATTTGTTGTGTAACGGCTATTCCGATTCCAATTAATACAATGTGGCGAATCCATGGAGTATTTAAATCTTTAAAAGTAGCACACTCTAAATTTTTTTCAGCTTGAATAACTTGTTCTATTTCCTTAATTTCCTCCTCTGCATCTTCTTCATTACGAATTTTTCTTAAAATCTCCAATGCTTGATAAAATTTTCCGTTAGCGGCTAACCATCTTGGGGTTTCAGGAACTGTTAATATTCCAACCCATAAGATAATTGCTGGGATAGTAGCAATGACTATCATATAGCGCCAAATACCAGGAGCATCAAAAACATTTCCTAAAATAGCATTCAATATATAAGCTAATAGTTGTCCAATAACAATCATAACTTCATTTTGGGTGACAATACTTCCCCTTAAGTGCGTAGGAGATATTTCAGCTAAAAATGTTGGTACAATAACTGATGCTCCTCCCACCGCTAGTCCTAATATAAATCTACAAAAGATTAAAATTGATGCACTAGATGAAATTGAGCAACCTAAAGTTGCAAAGACGAAAACTATAGCAAGAAATTTAATTATTGTTTTTCTACCGTATCTATCAGATAAACGTCCTCCTACTACTGCACCTATAGCTGCACCAAATAATAATCCGCTTGTAACAAGTCCTTCAGTGATAGTGTTTAAATCCAATTGATCCTTTCTAGCCATATAACTTAAGGACCCATTGATTACCCCCGTATCATATCCAAATAAAAGTCCACCCAAAGTTGATATAAAAGCTATTTTGCTTAGGAATTTTTTTTTCTTAAGATTTTGTTCCATACTAATTCCTCCTACTTCATAATTAGTAGCTTGTTAAATTCAGAAAGCATTGGTTTCCCTAACTTTTAACCGGTAAACTTTTATATTTCCCTTCATTGTAGTATAGTAAAAATACACCACATAAATTTAATATACTTACAGGGAGATTATAGTCCGCATGTCTCTTTAATATATTTTCTTGCCTTTACTGCATATTCAAATGGATTTGCCTTTGCAGGGTCTTGTTCTGCTTCCACCAATAGCCAACCCTCATAATTGTTTTCTGCTAAAATTTTGAATATTGCATTAAAATCAATGCTTCCATCACCTGGTACTGTAAAAGCTCCTAATCGAACTCCTTTTAAGAAACTAAGTTTTTCATCTTTAACCTTTTTTGCTATCTCCGGTCTAATATCTTTTAAATGAACATGCTTGATTCTATTTATATATTTTTTAAGTATTTCTATATGCTCCTCACCTGAATATACTAAATGACCTGAATCAAACAACAAGTAAACTAACTTTTCATCAGTAATGCTCATAAGCTTGTCGATTTCTTCTGTTGTTTGTACTCCTGTTCCCATATGATGATGGTAAACGAGCTTCATTCCCTTATCTTGGGCCAACTTTCCTAGCTTGTTTAATCCATTTCCAAGCAGCTTCCATTCTTCCTCATTAAAATGGTACTTTTCATCAAACACTGGAGTATCTACTTCACCTTGTACGCTATGTCCCTGCTCAGCTACAACGATTATATTAGCTCCCAAAGCATGTAGAAAATCTCTATGCTTAATGAATTCCGCCTTAGTTTCTTCATATGGTTTCGTGGTTAAGAATGAACTAAACCAACCGCTTGCAATTTCCAACCCTCTAAGCTCTAAAGCCTTTTTTAAAACTTTAACATCCTTTGGATACTTATTTCCTACCTCTGTTCCTTGGAAACCAGCTAATGCGGCTTCACTCAAGCACTGATCAAAAGTGTTTTCTTTTCCTAAATCTGGCATATCATCATTTGTCCATGCAATTGGAGCAATACCTAATTTGACCTTTTTACTATCTAACATAATTAACACCCCTCATAATTAAAATTTAATTTCAGATAATTTAACTGGTCTGTTCTCATGTAATGATTTTGTAGCAGCTTCACCAATTAATACAGCTTGTAACCCATCTTCACCATCTACAGGTGTATCTGTATTATTTACAATTGCGTCAATAAATTCTGTTACTTCCTGCGCATAAGCCTGCATATATCTTTCTAGGAAGAAGAATAATGGTTTTTCTCCTGTAACACCATTTTCATTTGATATTACTGCCGATGAAGTGCTATCATTTGCTATTGAAACCTGACCTAATGATCCAAACACTTCAGCCCTTTGATCATATCCATAAGCTGACTGCCTTGAGTTATCAATTACTGCTAAAGTTCCGTTTTGCATCTTTAATGTTATAATAGCTGTATCAATGTCCCCAGCTTCGCCTATAGCGTTGTCTATCAATACATTACCGAGTGCATAAACTTCTTCAACTTCACTATCTAAAAGATATCTAGCCATATCAAAATCATGAATTGTCATATCTAAGAACATGCCACCAGAAATCTTCACATAATCTATTGAAGGTGGCTCAGGATCTCTTGAAGTTATTTTCAAAATATGAGGTTCTCCAATTTTTCCACTAGCAACCGCATTCTTAATTGATTTAAAGTTGTGGTCAAATCTTCTATTAAACCCTACTTGATACTTAACCTTAGATTTACCTAATTCATTAATGACTTCTTTTATTCTAGTTAAATCATGATCAATTGGTTTTTCACAGAAAACATGCTTTCCTGCTCTTATTGCTTCTATTGAGATTGGTGAGTGTGTATCTGTTGAGGAGCAAATTAATACTGCATCAATTTCTGGATCTTCTAATATTTTTTTATAGTCAGTATATACCTCAAGTATTCCCTTACTCTTTGCCCATTCTCTTGTAGCATCGTTTAAGTATGCATCAGCAATTGATTTAATTTCAGCATTTTTAACATATTTTGATATACTTTCTCCATGTACCTTCCCAATTCTTCCTACACCAATAATTCCAACCTTTAACATATTGCCCCGTACCCCCTCTTAATCAGCATATGATACTTGTTTATACTTGTAAATTTATCGCAATTTTAATATTATCTGATATTTTTAATCCATCAATAAACTCTTTTTCAACGTCGTCCAATGGTATTGTCTCAGTAATTACTTTTGAAATATTTTCACTGTTCTTCTCTATTATTTGTATTGCTTTTTCAAATCCTCCTGTACCGCCAATACTGCCATAAACACTTAATGCTTTTTTAATAACTGTTCCAAAATCTAAATCAATATAGTTCTGATGACCAATGCATATGACAGTTCCACATCTTTCAGCTAGAATAAGTGCTTTCTTAAACGCTTCTCCACTTCCAGTAGCCTCAATGATAAGATCATAACAATTATTTGAATCCCCTATACTATCCTTAAAATCCATGTTAACTGTATTTACATTAGAATAATCAAATGAAGAAATCAACTCTAGTTTCTTGCTTTCTATATCTGCCACTGTAATATTAGGGATACCTAGCTCTCGTAATACAAATAATGACATCACGCCTATCCCGCCGGCGCCTAGTACCAAAGCATTATTAATTTTTTTTAATTTTGATTTTTCAATTCTGTTGGTTATTGCTTGTACAGCAACAGCCATAGGTTCTGCTAGAACAAACGCCTTATGTTTGCTAATTTTTGGGCAATGATAAATATACTTCTCATTTTCAATAATATATTGTGCACATGCTCCGTCAATTGTTATGCCTCTTTTTTCTACATTGTCACATTGATTTTTATTCTCTTTACAGAGAGTACATTCATCACAATAGATAGAACAATCTCCAGTTACTAAATCTCCAATGTTCCAATTTCCTTTTACATTTTCCCCAATATAACTTATTTTCCCTACCCATTCATGTCCCAAAATGATGGGATAACTATGTGGACCTAAGTATTTCCCTTCATATAGTTTTATATCGGAACCACAAAGGGCTACATAATTAACCTTTATGAGTATTTCACCATCCTTGATTGGGTTTAATTTTATTTCTTTAACTTCTATCTTTTGGGGACCACTTAACATTACAGCTTTGTTTTTAAAAAGCTCCGTTTTTTCTAAAACCATATTTATTACCCTCTTCCTTTATTTGTTTATTTGTTTTGAGACCATCTATATATCCTTTTATATCTAATAATGCATTCCCACTATACTAAAAACTATCGATTACATTAGTTAGGTACTCTTTACTTTCCTTTAATGCCTTATCACACATTTCTGAATGGTTATATAACTCTACACTTACATAATCTTCATAGTTATATTTCTTTAGGATTTCAAACACCTTTTGAAAGTTTATATCTCCTTCTCCAGGTATTTGATGATAATGTACCTTATTCTTAATATCTTCTATATGAATATGGCGTGTATATTGTAAAGAATTTTCTAAAGCTCCATAAAAATCATTTTCACAGCAATAAACATGTCCAATATCTAAATTCAACCTAAATCTTGGATTATTTATCTTTTTAATTAATTCTACTGCAACAGCTGATGTACCGACAAAAAAATTAGGTTCTGGTTCTATTGCTAGTATTATTTTGTCATCTTCTTCTAATAAGGTATCAATTCCCTCACAAAGATACTCCATAGCTTTTTCTTTATCCATACCTTCTTTTAATTTTCCACTTGCAAAATTTAAAACAGGTACTTCTAAATATTTAGCTACAGCTATTGATTTTTTTAACAAATCAATTCTTTTTCTTCTGCCCTCCTTTTCAGTATTTATTAATGATGGTTCAAATGGTTCAGAACTTAATAACTTATCAGCGCCAGTAGCAATACATACGATATCTATATCTATATCTTTGCATATTTTTTTTACTTGCAATAATCGCTCTCTACTCACCTTTAATGGATTAATATGGTTATCATGAAATGACATTTCTAAGCCATCGTAGCCAAAATTCTTTACCTTGTTGATGGCTTCAATCAACTCCAGCTTTCTTAATCCATTAGTGTTGTAACTTATTTTAGGCATACACAATCACCTCTTTCTTAGTTCCACTCCAATAAATAATTACTAATTTTTTCATTTTTTTCCTCCTCTTGATAATATTATGTACATTCATATTCCTATTGGTATAGTAACTGCTGATAACCCTTACCGTCCATCTTCATTATGATAGAGAACAATTTTATTTACATTTTTTATTGTGTTGATATTGATTATCGTTCTTATTTACATTATAATGGTTTTAAATTAGATTTTTTTAACATTATTACTATATTTTTTTAAAATATTAAGGAGATGCTATGAAAAATTTACTCAATCACACAGAACTTGCCTTAAGCATTAAGAATAATAACTTAGAAAATGCCAATATGATATATATGAAAAAGGTAAAAGTACTTTTAGTATTATCCAGTAATACAAATGAATTAAGGAAACTGCTCTACTCAATTAACATCTTTATATACACCTATTTCTGCAACAACAATTCCATAACCTTGGAGGATTTATGCTATAAAAATCTTAATCTTATGGACAATTATCACTTAAAGGAAGATTTAATTTCTTTAGGGAAATCAATTATTAAGAGCTACATAAAAGCCATTCATCATGATAAATCAATATCAGAAAACGAAATTATAAAACATGCTTTGATCTATATTCATTCAAATATTGAAAAAAAGATAACCTTACAAAAAGTTGCAACTCACATTCATATAAGCAGAAACTACTTGTGTTATCTTTTTAAAGAGAATACTAGTTTTAAATTTTGTGAATACATAAACATATGTAGAACAAATGTAGCAAAAAATTTCTTAGACAACTCATCCTATCCACTAGATGTGATTTATTTTAAATCTGGTTTTAATAGTCAAAGTCATTTTTGTACTACATTTAAGAAATATGTGAATGTTTCCCCCAATGAATATAGAAAAAGAACGCGGTAGTAGACTTAAACATTAATATCTCATAATAAAATAGGCAGAATTTTATTGCATTAAATACAATTATCGTAAAATCTAAATAGAAAAGTAAATAAGAGGGGAATAGATATAACTATTTGTTCTTGCTGTGGCAGGGTGAAATGATTACAAAAGAGGAGAAAGATTTAATCTCCATAGTAGAGCTAACGCGGGATCGTTCAATAGCTCGTTTCAGACATTGAGCAACTTTCGTAGCTATCATCACTTAGGTATATACTTAAGGTGATAGTTTTTATCGGCTCAACATCTGAATCCGAACCTGGTCATTTCATAACATTTTTATATATTAATATCGTTGCAATCGCGATAATTAGTTGGTTGATAATTTATTTTTATATCCACTTTTCATCGTCTGAAATCCATTCCATATTTATTAGATCAAAAGATCTTATATCGTCATGTAAACATAAGTACGAAGGAATGTTGATTTTTGTTCCAATAATTTTCTTCCACATTTCCGAGAACCATCTAATAAGTTCAAAAGAATCTTCTTCATAGGCATCGATCCCTACTTCCTCATAATGCTCGATCTCATCATAAGAAAATATATGTTCAACTTCTTGAAGCAAATCATATCCTCCTGAAAAATAAATATCTCCATCAATTTTTTCGTCATGGAAAAATTCATTAGCGTCTCTTGTCATAGAAAACATACGGATATAAAATCCAGATGTAAAGCCTTCATTAAAAATTTCGAAGTCCAAAACTTCGATTTCTGGATGAAAATTAAAATTTGATATCTTCATTAGTTCATCTGACAAAGCACCAGAAAGTTTATTAAGGTAGTTTCTCACTTTATTTCTATACATATATATATCTGACATCTTTATCAACTCCTTCTATCCACAATATTTTTCAATACTTCCATATTGCTTTATAGCCATTTTAGCAATCTTATCAATTGTAGTTTCCTTAGATTTTAAACGTTCAATAAATTCATTATATTTATCTATACTCCCCCCCGCTTTTAATTATATCGTTATTATTATATAAAAAAGCTATGAATTTAGAAATTTTCTACATTCATAGCTTACTATTTTACTTATCCCTCTGTATTGTGATTTAATAATTCTTCAATAACTTTTTTATCTGTTGCATTTACTATTTCTTCTTTAATCTCATCGTCCATTAAGCTTATAGCAAGTCTTTGAAGAATCTTTAAATGTTCATTCTTTCCATCTTCTGGTACTGCTATTAGGAATACAATGTTCACCGGTTCATCATCAAGACTTTCCCATTCTATTCCACTTGAACTTTTCCCCACAACAACTGTTGGTACTTTAACCCAAGATGACTTTGCATGTGGAATAGCAACTCCATCACCTATTCCTGTTGTTGATATTGATTCTCTTGCTTTAACATCTTCTACATATTTATCTACATCTATTAATCTTTCATCTATTAAGTTTGCTAAATGTTTTATAGTTTCAAACTTTTCAGATGTATTTAAATCTAAATCCATATATTTCACATCAAATAATTTACTCATATTTTTTCTCCTTGTATTCCTTATTTTTTAAGCTTTTTGCTCTTTTCTTATTTTCATACCTTTTAGATAATTAATCATTAATGCTGTAACAATTGAACCTACAATTATTGCTATTAAAAACATTAATATTCCGTCAATACCACCCATTAAAGCAACTATTGGGCCACCGTGTGGTACTCTATCAGCAACTCCACCTAACATAGCTATGTTAGCGCCAACTATTGAACCTACCATTAATGATGGTATAACTCTTAAAGGATCAAGTGAAGCAAATGGAATTGCTCCTTCTGTTATTCCACAAAGCCCCATTGCAAATGCTGCTTTACCAGCATCTAATTCTTCACTACTGTAGTATTTCTTTTTTAAGAATGTTGCAATACCCATTCCTATTGGAGGAATTGCTATTGCTGCTGCAATAGGACCCATTATTTCTGGATTGCCTGCTGTTATCATTGAAACACCAAATAAGAATGCTGTTTTATTTACTGGTCCACCCATATCAAATGCGACCATTGCACCTAATATAGTAGCTAAAATTACTGAACTTGTGCCCGACAAACCTACTAGAAAACTTTTTAATGCTTCAAATGTTATTGTTATTGGCCCACCTACAACTAATATAAATACTAATCCCGTTACCAATGTTGATATAATTGGAATTACTATTATCGGCATTATTGGCTTAATCATGTCTGGAACTTTAATTGATTTTAATCCCTTAACTATATATCCAGCTAAAAATCCTGTTACTATACCGCCTAAAAATCCAGCATTCGCTTCTGACCCATAAAAAGATCCATTCGATGCAATATATCCACCAATTAGTCCTGGTACTAAACCTGGTCTATCACCTATTGAATACGCAATAAATCCAGACAATACTGGTACCATGAATAGGAATCCTGCTCCACCTATCTTCTCTATAATTTTCCAAAATGATTCATCTGGTATTACAAGTCCTGCATTAGTAGGTTTTCCACCAAATGCAAGTGCCATTGCTATTAATAGTCCTGCAACAACTACAACTGGAATCATATATGAAACGCCACCCATTAAGTGCTTATAAAAAGTTGGTTGCTTAGATTTTAATTCCTTCTTACTTTCATCAACACTCTTCATCCTTTTTTCTTTCTTCTTTTCTACTTTTCCATCTAAAAACATTTGTATTAGAACATCTGGTTCTTTAATAGCTCTAGTTATTGGACACTCTATCATTGGAAGCCCTTCAAATCTTTCTAAACTTACTGCTTTATCAGCTGCAATTATTATTCCATCAGCTTCTCTTATATCTTCTTCTGTTATTACATTTTCCGCGCCCGTTGCTCCTTGAGTTTCAACTTTAATTTCTACTCCCATTTTCTTTGCCATCTTACTTAACTTTGCTGCGGCTATATAAGTATGTGCAATTCCAACTGGACATGATGTAACTGCTAATAATTTCATATATTTCATCCTCCGTTTACTTTATTAATTAAGAAACTTCAAATGCTTTATTCATTTCTTGTCTTTATTATATATTGGATGTAAACATATTCATAGATACACTTTTTCCTGTTATAGCGGAAATTAAATATCTACTTTTAGTTAATTACAATTCTTTTAAATCATCATCTTAGATGCAGCAAAAATAAAACTTCAGAAGGAGATTTATCCTCCCACCGAAGTTTTATCTTTAAAATTTGCTTATTATCTTATTTAATTCTTCAAAATCATTACATTTAATAATATTTTTCACAACTTCAATGTCTATAATATTTTTATATAAATGCTCTAAACAATTTTTCCATTCATACCTATCCTTAACCGCAATACCTATAAGTAAAACTAATTGTACTTGTTCTTTACTCCAAGTAATTCCCTTCTTTAATACAGCAACAGCAATAAAAGATTCATTTATGTCCTCGCTCATATGATGTGGCACCGCAACTAATTCGCCTATTTCTGTACTAGCTATCTCTTCTCTTTTAAAAATACTCTCTCTTACATTTTCATTTATATACTCTCTTTTAATTAGTTCTTTTGTCATAAAATCTAGTAAATCGTCTCTATTACTAGCCACAACATTCTTAAAGAATAAATTTTCTTTAAGTTTACTTACAAGACCATTTGTATTATTAATGTTATTGTCTATCTTTTCTTCAATTAGCTTAATTTCTTCACTATCTAATAAGCTTTTAATATATATAACCTTATCTAATCTAATATCTAAAGGAACTGTAGATATTATTAAATCTGCTTTTTCTATTACGTCATCATTTAATTCATATCGCGGAATAGTATCTACGATATTT
Source organism: Clostridium sp. CM036 (assembly GCF_055081135.1). Taxonomy (NCBI): domain Bacteria; kingdom Bacillati; phylum Bacillota; class Clostridia; order Eubacteriales; family Clostridiaceae; genus Clostridium; species Clostridium sp. CM036. The sequence continues at coordinate 1,622,630 of NZ_CM143652.1, forward strand.
AACCTATTTTTAAAATGGGATTCTAACTTTACTTTAAGAAGCAGAGATGTCCCAACACCTGTTGTACATACTATTATGACTTTCTTTGCAGTAGATTCTCTGTTTTTATTTTTTCTTTCAATGGCTGCTGCAAAATGTAGAGCAATAAATCCAATATCATCTTCTGTTAAATTAAGGTCTGTTTCCTCTTTAATAATCTTGTTTGCGAGAAGTGAAAGCTCTAATGCAAAAGGATAGTTATTTTTTATTACACTCAGCATAGAATTTTCTACCCTAATTCCATATCTCGCTCTATTTATTGATACTTTAAGATGATGACCTAAGAAATTGATAAGCATATTATCATTAGTAAAATTGATATTAAAACTATTATTTATTGATGCTAATATTTTTCGTAGTATTGCATCTTCCTCTACATAATATTCTTCTGTTTCTTTGCTTGTTTCCATATGACTACTTGCCATTATATGTTTAGTCAGATATAACATTTCCTCTTCGATTAAATCAATTCCAAATTCATCCTTTATTTCATTACATACACTTTTAGCTATCTTAATTTTTGATTCTATTTTTAACTTTTTTCTAATATCCGCATCATAAGAAATATTTTTATGATAATAGTTTCTAATAATCATTATTATTAAATAAGATTGTATATCTCTATATGCTATGTCCGATAATCTAAAATTAAATTTAGAAATATTATTTTTAATTATATAATTTATATATGTATTTTTTTCTCCTAAAATTTTCTTTATTAGGATATCCAGGTTATTTTTTATTTCTTTATTACTAGCTAAAACATATCTATTGATGCAATAACGTATATTCTCTTCACTTCCAGTTATTTTAATTCCCTTATTACCAATCTTCTCTATATCAGCACTAAATTTTACTAGAGTAATTTTTGCAAGTTTAATATCATTCTTTAATGATGATAAACTTACATATAATTCATCTGCGAGTTCAATTTGAGTTATTCCTTCCATTCCTTTTAACTCATTTATTAATAACCTTGTTATTATATATTCTGCCCTTTCTATAGCTGTTAAATTATTAGATATATCCTTTTCTTTGTTCTCACTTAAGAACTCCTTAAATGTTTTCTCTTTAAGAATTTCAATTCTATACCCTCTTGATTTTTCGGATAAAATAATTGCACCTTTATCTTCTAATATATAGTTTAATTCCTTTATATCACTTCTTATAGTTCTAGATGAGACGCCTAATGTATTACAGAGATATTCTCCAGTAACTATCTTATCAACACATAATAATATGTGTAAAATCTTTTGCAATCTTAAATTACATATCATGTTTACCACCCTTATATTAATATTTAATTGTTTTTATTCCTCTCATTCTTAATCTTCTAAAATGTATACTTTTTATACATGATAACATATCTATTACACCTCACAAATTATATTATACCAAAACCCATCTTTATAATATCTCTAATATAAACATATTCAAATTTACACTTTTCCCATAAATCAGTATATTAAGATAATAAAAAAAGAACCTTCCAAACATTTGTTTTGTTTGCTCTGGTTCAAGTTTATTTATATTAAATATAAAGATAAGTCATCTTCTATATAAAACAATTTCACAAAATTAAATGACGTTCTTGCTTCGCGACATCTCATTAATATGTTTGCAAAAAAGCTTTTAAATTATTAAATTCAGCAATATAACTTTTTCTAATTCGCTCAACTATATTTCTACCTATTGTTTCATCATACATATGTGATGTTCTATTCCTATCCAACATCATTTCGATCCAAATTTCCCCATCAACAATTATCTTATGCTTATATGCTATCTTAATAGTACTCCGTGGAGATATTTCCTCGTCTATTATACCCTGTTCTTCTAAATAGGACTTCATAACTTTCCAACTTTGCTCAAATGTAAATTCAAATCTTTGAATAATTCCATCAATAATTATATCATCTGTAATATCCTTTTTTAATGCTTCGTCCAATCTAGCTAAGGCTTTTACAAAATCGCTTACTTTTTCACCTAATCTCTTTCCCATTGTATATAACACCCCTTCCTTTAATATATTCTTTATTAATTCTTCTTTATTTAACTCATTAAATGATAATATATCAAAACTTAAAGGCGTATTTATTTCGCTTATATCCATATTAATATTAGCTAATGTCAAGTGCATCATTCCTGCTCCAACTATACAAATATCTATATCTGAATTATATTTATTATTTTAGCACATATAAAATTATTTAAAACTAAAATATTGAAAAACACTTAAAAATAATAAACTATAAAAAGCTTTTAGGTGAATATATGAATGCTTTAATAACTTTTACACTATTGACTACATTCATTACTAGTTTTTGTACTTTCCAAAAAATCTTTCACCAATGGAATATATGAATCTATTTTTAAAAACAAAGCGAGATGTCCACCACTTAAATAATCACATATTTTCGGATTTGGCATTAATTCAATCAATCCCTGCTTTATTCCCCCACTAAATGTCTCATCATCCTTGGATAGAATCAGTAATACTTTCCCATCGAGATATGCAAAATCATTTCTACTGCTTCTCTTTAAATCCAATAAGTCTATCATTAGGCTACACATATGGCGTTCACTTCGATTAGTCAATCTATGAAACATTATCTCAAATAGCGCTTGCATATACTCTTGCTCTTCTTCTGTACATCCCTTTAGATGTTCCATGGACTGCTTGATAAATTTTTTCCGTAAAAATGCCATTGGTATACATCTAGTTAGCTTCTTTACTTTTCTCATCTTCCGAATCATTTCATACATTGGTTTCATATCAGTTTCCTTTAATGTTTCTGATAAACAACCCGAATTAGATATTATCAATTCGCTCACAAGATTTTTATAACGGGTTGCAACAATCTGAGCCAAAAATCCACCATAGGACTGACCAATTAATACTACAGTCCCCAAATTAAGCTCCTTAATTAGCGATGCAATTCCATCCACAAGTGCAATATTGGTCTTATATCCATAAGGATAATCAAATAGTAAAACTCTAAATTCTTTAGCAAACTCCTTTGCATGATTATATAAAGCATCTGACATCCCCAATCCACCAACAAGTAATACCAATGTTTTTTCACCATATCCAGCTAATCGATATGTAAATCTTACACCATTTATAACCTTAATCTGTATTGGAAATAATTTTTTATATTCACTCATGTCTTGTTTAAAATTCAACATACTAACCTTCCACCTTTCAATTCTGAGATATTTAAATATCTTCATGTCACACTTGTGACACTCTCATATTTATTGTATAATTTATGTATAAGTAATGTCAATCCCATATCACCAAGTGCTACATAATAGAATATTTGTGACAATTACACAGGAGGTCATATGAGTAAATCTACAAATAAACTTGCCATACAATCTGAGCAGTGGCTCTTAGAATCTTTTTATAGACTGTTAGAAAAAAAATCATTTAAAGAAATTTCTATTTCTGAAATTTCGAAGAATGCAGGACTAGATCGCAGAACCTTTTATCGCCACTTTAAATCCACGGAAGAACTCCTAGAAAAGTATTGTCAAACAATAATTTCAGAGTTCACAGCTCTCCTATTAAAACAAGGAACTATTAGTAAATCAAACGTAACTATTGCATATTTTTCTTTTTGGGGGAATCATCTTGATTTTTTAAATCTATTACAACGTGATAACTTACTATTCTTTTTATTAAAGGAATTTGACCAACTTCTTATTATTACTAGAGAAACTGTTATGCCCGAAATCAAAGAATCCTCCATTACAAAGGAGGAACATTATGCCCTAGCCTTTCATATTGGAGGATTTTTTAATCTTTTAGCAAAATGGTTATCTCAAGGAGCAGTAGAATCTCCTGAAGAAATGGCTGCTATTATGAGAACCCTATTTCCAACTCAATTGTAACTTGTGGCGGTAAATATTTCACTATAGTTTCATGCATTATATAAGCAAATTTTTCTCATATTAATAGAACGTAGGTAAAACTTCATCAATACATGAAAAATAAGGTTTATCTATATTTACCCCTATTTAGTAAAAAATCCGGATACATAATAAAATAGGATATTTTTTCTCTTTGTATAAATATCAACATTGTTTATTAATTTAAAAGTTTTATTGTTAATACTGTAAACATATAAATATTCTCCATCCTTTGAATAAAGCTTATCATCTTTGATACTTATTTGTCCCAAATTGTTTTCAAGAGTTACAACATCTTGTTCATTAGTCCCGGGGTCATATATAGTAATTTTATTTCCTTGCATTTGAACTAAATCATAATGAGATATTATTAATTTATTTTTATAATTTAATATTTGAAATGGATACCTTTCTTTAAGCTTTATGTTTGAAACAGTTTTATTTTTAATATTAAATTTACTTAAATTATAGGATCCTCGCTCAGTATCAGATACTTCATATTGGTTAGTAAAATAAATATCATCACCTATTTTAGTTGAGTAATTGTGGCCTTCACCACTTTTACTTATATCTATTATATCTGTAATCTTAAAACTTTTTGTATCAATTAAATACAAATGAGATTTATTTCCATCGTTATCTTTCTCCATTGCAAAAGCATATAAAGTACCATTATACAAGTCAATACGGTCAATATAAATCCCTTCCTTCGATATTGTTTTTAGATTTCCCGAACGCTTATCATACCAACTTATTATGGATTCATTACTTAAAGTGTTTGCGCTGTAGATTGCTTTATCATTAACAGCAAAACTATTTATACCGTGCTGCTTCATATCATATGTTTTATATTTACTAGTTTCAGTATTATATTCCATAATTACAGTTAACTCTTTCTGATTACCTATTCCTTTTGGAACAACATACATATTCTTACCATACATTCTTGGAAGGTCAAATGACGAACCCATGGACCCTAATTTAATTTTTTGTGTTCCAGTTTTTTTTAAATCTTTATTGTAAAAAGTTAAGTTGCTTTTATTATCTTGTTCAGTTGTTTCAATTACTCCTATGTTAAAGTCTTTATTAGAAGTTGCTTTCTCTCTAGATTGTTTCATATGGACTAAAAAAAGTAATACTAGTACTGATAACATTGATGCTATTATTAATATAAATGGTGATTTGAACTTACGCATAATCACAATTTCTCCTTCACCATAAACTTATAAAATACCCCCACTTTTAAAGCTGAGGTATCCAAATAACTTTTCTCATCTTTATTGAAAGTATAATAATAGGATAGTGTAAACATCATAAATTGCAAGGAATAAATAACCAATCGTTCTGTTAATCCTAAAATATTAAGTCTCATACCCATTCCTATGGGATTGGTTGCTCCTGTTAGTGTTATAACAATGGACATTATTAAAACAAACCTTCCGAGTTTTTTTATTTTTTCTTGCTTTAAGTATCCAACTGCAAGTATAAAACAGTATGAAATTGTAGTGAACATTACCACAACTGTTACTACGATGTGCATCCTATTTTGAAAATTCATAACCGTTTTATCACCCGTCAATGGAAAAAGGCTATAGCCAACCATGGAAACAATCTGCATAATCATCATCACAACATATCCTACTCGTGTTACCAAGTGATATTTTCTAAAAGATTTAATGATAAGTCCTGCCACAAATAAAATTGTGCAAATACCATATACACTTGTAAAAAATTTAAGGATTACAGCATTTGGAGCACCAACTGCTGTTAGAGAACTAATATCTGTTGTAATCGGATTATATTGTTTCCATAGCAAGTTTCCAATAATAGTATGTAGCATATATCCAATTACACCAACCATCCCCAGTGGCATAGATATTTTTTCAATTTTTTTCATTGGTTATACCCTCCCGATATTATCTTATTATTACATAACAAATTTATTAATTAATTATAACATTATTACCATATACGGGATATTAAAAAATTACAGTAAGTTTAACTTTGAATCTTTTTCTGTAATTAATCTTATTGGTTTGCACGGATTGCCGTATGCAATATAATTATCCGGGATATCTTTTGTAACAACGCTGACGATAATATTTATCAAAATACAAATTTGAAGGATATACAAAGATGTAAATATTGGCAACAATAATATTGGTTTTATCCCTATAAAAAAGTAAAATATAATGATATAATCAATTATCTGAAAATTATAAATTACGAAAGGAATGGTTAATTATGAAGCCAAAATTAGAAAAAAAGTACGGGCTAATGACTGCAATAGCAATGGTTGTTGGCATCGTAATCGGCAGTGGTGTTTTTTTTAAGGCAGAAAAAGTATTAACTGCAACTGGAGGAAGTCTTCCACTAGGTATTTTGGCTTGGATTATTGGCGGTATTATTATGATTTCTTGCGCCTATACTTTTGCTGTAATGGCAACTAAATACGAGAAAGTAAATGGTATAGTTGATTATGCAGAAGCTGCTATGGGTGAGAAATATGGATATTATGTTGGCTGGTTTATGGCACTAATTTACTATCCAACATTGACATCAGTTTTATCATGGGTTTCAGCTAGATATACCTGCGTATTATTTGGATTTCCAATTACAGGTGGAGAGTGTATGACTATCGCATGTCTATATTTGATAGGTAGTTATGCTTTAAATGCATTATCACCAGTTTTAGCTGGTAAATTTCAAGTTAGTACAACTATTATAAAACTAATCCCACTGATTTTAATGGGTATAATTGGGACAATCGTAGGTATCAATAGTGGTATGACTATGTTTAATTTTACAACAGTAGTAAAAGAAGTAAATACTACGAATGCATTATTTACAGCAGTTGTTGCTACAGCTTTTGCATATGAGGGTTGGATTATTGCTACAAGTATCAATGCTGAATTAAAAGATGCAAAGAGAAATCTTCCACTTGCTCTTATTGGAGGAACTTTTCTAATTATGGCTGTTTATATTCTTTACTACATAGGACTAGCTGGAGCTGTAACAAACGAAGTTATGATGAAAGGCGGAGAAGCTGGAGCTAAATTGGCATTTCAAAAAACATTCTCCTCTACATTTGGTTCTCTAATATTTGTATTTGTTATTATTTCTTGCCTCGGAACTTTGAATGGATTAATGCTCGGATGTACTCGTGGTATTTATTCATTAGCAGCAAGGGGCTTTGGACCAAAACCAAAAATATTTAAACAAATAGATAGTGAGACTAATATGCCAACAAATTCATCTATACTGGGACTACTTCTTTGTGCTATATGGTTATTATACTTCTATGGCGCTAACTTAACAAACCCTTGGTTTGGATTCTTTTGTTTTGATTCATCAGAATTACCTATAGTTACTATTTATGCATTATATATTCCTATTTTTATTATGATAATGAAAAAAGAAAAGGATCTAAGCTCATTTAAAAGATTCGTAATGCCTATTATTTCATTAGCAGGATGCATATTCATGATGATTGCTGCTTGTTTTTCTCATAAAATGGCAGTTGTTTCATATCTAATTATCTTTGCAATTATAATGGCTATTGGTTCTATGTTTTCGAACAAAACAAAACTTAATTAGAATCTAATATCTAATTAAAAGATGTTGTACTGAAGATAAGCTTCTAATCACGATTATTGATATACCATATTAACAAATAAGCAGAAGCCACTTCCTTTCGGAAGTGGCTTTTAAATTATTTATATATGTATTAACAACAAAGCTTAGAGTTTGCTAATAATTTTATATGATACAAAGAATACCTAGTAATAAAACTTCACTATATTATCAATTTCTTTAGCAAAATTAGGATGTTTTAACTTATGTTTATTAATCACTCGCCGTACCCGTGGCCGATTATACCGCTGGACAATAATAGGGTATATGTTAAGAAATATATTAAAAAATATTAACCATATTGTTTGCTTAAATGAATATGCCATACAAACATATACGGTAATGATTGCAATTATAATAGCTATAATTACGTGTCCAAATTCAGAAGTCCGGGTTCTGTATTCATAATACTCTAATAAAATTAAAGATTTTCTGATAGGAGTTTCCTTTTTTCTACTTCTCTCCCAATTACTTAATACTAGTAATTTTCTAAAAAAAACAACACCAAGATACTTGTATATTTTACCTTCATCCTCAATACGGTGACAATTAAAATAAGATGATTTGAGTTCCGGCCTCAATAATGTTTCCACTATAGACATCCAAATCATCAGTAAGAAGTTTAGTGAAATACTATATGTTAAGGAACTCATGCTCATAAAAGGGAATAGAATTAAAAAACCTACCCCACCTGTGGTCGTCATTACAATAACACACTCGAGAAATGTGTTTTGCTTTACTTTGATCATGTTGTATGCACCACCCTTCTTATATAAAGTATTATATCTAAGTAACCTCTAATGGATTTCTAGTACTTGTATGTTTTACTCCAATTAAAAATACATCATCTATAACACATAAACTTAAGCTTTGATAACAGTATCCATCACAGAGCTTTACATTATCTAAATTTAACTCTTCATTATAAAGCTTTACAACCACTTCAATTTTTCTGTGAAGCTTCTTTCATGTATCTATTTTAAAAACATAATAATCTATATCAGAATCACTTGAGATTTCTTTTATCGTAATTGTAGTTTGATTGCATACTAAATATAACATTAATTTCAAGTATAAGGAATTAAATAATCTAATACCTGCTTTATTTTATCATATGGTAATTGCGTCATAATTAAGGAGAATTGTCGTTAGATTTTTCAATATATGCTACTTAACTATTTTAATCTTAATATATTTGAAGGGATTCCACCCGTTCAGTAATCACTTTTAATATTTGCTTAAACACTATGATTGACATTCTATAACTGTCATTGGATTATATTTTAATGTCTAAAAAACTACCGAAATATATGTTTCAGGAGTTTTCTCACTGGCTGTCGCTTTGCCCCCTTTTCTTAGGTTGCTGTCCAGACCCTTAGGCAGTAACTGAAAGTTACCACCTTGCTATTCACCTAGCTTTCAACTATATACTTTTTTTCCAATAGAAGTTACACCTCTTTCTGGTTAAGGCACCCTTCTTGAATCACATCTTTTAAAAGTTCATAGACATAGGAGGAACTCTTTCTTTTTTAATCCTTTTACTTTTATACTTTTAGCAAGTAAAATCTGTCCGCATACGCTTCCATATTTTACAACGGGGTCACACTTACAACCTAATAAATGTAAAGAAGATAAGCTTCACAATAACCATTTCTACTCAACTTATTCTCATTTAAATGTTAATCAAACAGGTCATTCTATCCATGTCTCTGCTTTATTACCTTTTTTAGGTGAGTGTCCAGACCCCATAGAAGAAACTGGGAACAGTTTGTTCTTGCTAATAGTATATATTCTCCACATATATATGTGGACGACCTTCATTCTAAAATGTCGTTAAATAGTATTTGTAAATTTCTCTGTACCGCTTGCCATATTAAAAACTAAAGATATAGATGTGTTTCTATAATCACTATCTACATCCTTTAAAAATGAGGTCTTTAGTTTATTGTTTATTGCTTTCTTTATGGTTTTTAATATATTTATAATATCCTCATTCTTTTTCCAAGGCGTGGCAGTATAAGTTCTTATGAAACCATCTATCTTTTCAATTATCTTTATTAGCATAAACTTTAGAAATCTATTTTCTTTTGTGTCTACTGTTACTTTTTTTGTTACCTGTAAAGCTTCAGTAGGAATACATCTACCCTCTATATTCTTTAATAAATGAGGTCTTTTCTCTAGTCATTTGATAGTATCCATACTTATACTCTTTAGACTTTGATATTTACATACCCGACTATCCACTATTAATTCATGATGAGGCTTTAATAATACTATATTAATAGATTTCATTAAATTTTCATAAATATAGTCTAGTATACTGTAAAACTCAGTATAGCTATTAGCCCTTTTGTTATTTCTCTCTGCAGCTAGATATGTACTACTTAAAAATCCATAAGCTAGATTATATATTTCCTCGTTAACGTCCTTGAGTATTGCTTCATAATCTTCTTTATAATCAATTTTACTAGGTAGTACTTCTAAAATTATCTTCATATGAGTATTTCCATTTACCTTTACATAAAGATCTGAGTAACCTATATCTCCTCTGAAATTAATTATTCCGCTTAAGATATTGCCACCTCTACCTGTGGGCGTTACTTTATTTCTTATATTAGCATTTTCATGATAAAACTTTATAGTAGCTTTATTTTTTCGTTCAATTACTATTTCATAATTTGTGTATTACTTAAAGTAAAGGTATTGATTGATATCATCTACACATTCTTTACCTTCTATTATGATAGTAAGTGATTTTAATTCACCGCAGCCAGTAGCTCCCTTATTTCCCTTAATTGAAAAATATACTTCTTCTGTTTCTATAAATAGTAACTCAGAATTATTGCCAGAAGGTTGTAAATCCATCTCCGAGGAACCTCCTGATCATATATATGATTTTTTCACTACACAATATATATTTACTGTTTTCACATTGAATTTCCATAGTTTTCTATTTGATTATCCTCTATGTATCCATCATTTTTGTATTTCTTGTTTCCATGGATGATAAGATATCACTGAAATAATACTCCACTCTTGCTAAATTCATTTCATCAAGACATAGGAAATATGGTTTATCTATATTCTTCATGGCTTCATATGCAGCCTCCATAATAATACCTGGGACAAACTTGTTTTCAATATTTCTGTAGCCTAATAGATCTGTTGCATCTGAGCAATCTGGTCTAACTAGTATCAGCTTAATCATCACCTGCGGTGCTGCAATATTAATGACTTCAGAAGGATCTTTAGACTTCTACTGAAGTTTTCTCTTTGTTATAGCATGTAACTACCATTTTAAAAAGTAGGAGACCTTCCTTCTGAAATGTCGTTAACTCTTTGATTATCCATATTAGCACCAGTTGCCTGTGCAAATAATTCTACTATTTTACTCTTCCCAGCGCCTGAAATTCCGGAGAGAATAACAAAGGGTTTAGTTTTTAAACTAAGATAGAAATTATTGATTAGATATTTTGTATAATAAAACCCTTTACTTGTTATGTAATTATGAATATATGTAATTTCCGTATTGATACTGTTTATTGTATCAAATTCATTGTCTATTTCATCTTCTATAATTTCTTCATCATCTAATTCCTCATCTTCTGGTTTACTCTTTGATTTAGGAATTCGATCAAGTATAAAAGTATCTATTTTATCACCTTTATAAAAATCAATATATTCTTGATATTCCACTGGAATTGTTGTAGGTTTCTTATCATTTTCTTTTTCATATTGAACAATATAATCATAGCTTACTTCTAGCTTTTCTTTTGAAATCTCAAGCAAAGCTTTGTTACTATATCTAAGTTGAACTACACTTCCAACTCTTCCTGTAGAATTTGGTCATGAAACTATTTCTGAAAACTCTTTGTTATTGATAAATATCTTTACCTTTATACTTTTACCAAAGGATAGCCTATCTGATAGGTTGTCTAGAAAAACTTTGTGATATCTGAGTGGTATTGTAGTACCATATTTAAATGTACTCTTATCTACTGTTTTTTCTTTCTAAAATATTTTCATTTCCAGTAGCCTATCTATCCATGAATCTTTTTTATTTTTCTCCATTTATTACACCTACTTTGTTTTATCATATGGTAATTGCATCATAATTAAGGAGAATTTTTGTTGGGTTATTTAATATATTTAGCTTAAGTACTTTGGTCTAGATATGTTTTAAGGGATTCCCTGTTTGATATGCTCCCCTTATGGTAGACAGTTAAAATAATAAAACTGTTTACTATAAGGAGGGCTATTTTTTTATGGGAAGAAAATCAACTATATCAGACCAACAAAAAATTAAGGCTGTAACATCATATTTAAATGGAAAAGCTAGTATGTTAAGTTTATGCAACAAACTTCAAGTACATAAGAGTTCTTTTCAAAAATGGGTAATACGATATAAATCAGAAGGTGAAGCTGGGTTAAAACATTCTAGCAAAAATACTTCTTATACTGCCAAAGCCAAGATCAACATTGTAAAAGAATATCTTGATGGGCATGGCTCACTGAATGATTTATGCATTAAGTATCATATTTCTTCAAATACAGTTTTATGCAATTGGATAAAGAAGTATAATGGTCATGAAAATATAAAATCTTCTGGAACGGGAGGAAAAATAATCATGACCAAAGGACGCAAAACTTCTTATATTGAACGCATTGAAATCATAAAGTACTGTATTGAAAACAATAGCAGTAGGGGGCAGTTCAGTTTGGAAATCCCTTTTACTATTTTCTATTTTTACATTCCTTTTCAGAATATTTTTATTTCATTTACTTTAACAACTATTTCCAAGTGTCAGGCACCTTACATAGTTTTGATGTGAACGTATAAAATATGCTGATAATAAACTATAAAAAACTTTTAAGTGAGTATAAAAAATACCCACCAAGCCAATTTTCTCAGCTCAACGGGTATATATCTTTTTTTTACTAAAATCCTAAACACAGGCCCCAGCACTATCAATAATGACATCTTTAACCTAAGATCCCTGGCTACCGCCAAGTCTTTTTTGTTTCTATTCTTTTTCAAACCTCTCAACGTTTCTACCGAGCTGCGCATTTATTTTTTTAGCACTTTTATTTTTACATCCTTTTACAAGTTCCTGTCGCCCTAGTGAGGAGGCTTACCGACGAACTTGCTACATTTATTTCTGGAGGTTTATTAAAGTCGCTTAATATACGATTAATTCTCAATTAACAAGTATATTTAAATAATGGTTATTATAAAACATTCCCAATCGCCATTACAATAACTTTATTTAAACCATGGGAAATTATTCAGTTGATGGCTATGGGGGCATTTTCTGAAGGAACTTGCGACTGAGGTTGCTACTCCATTACATATTCTTTTATTCTCTTGCTCTTTTAATTGCAATTGATAAATGCATGTTTTTTATGTTTCACATTATAAATATTTACTTTATTAATTTTAATTAAGACCTTAACTATTGTTCTATCTTCTATAAAATTTTGCATAATACTCCTTCTTGCTTTCTAAAAGCTCCGTGAAGTCTTTGTTTGTATAATTAATATTACTATCAAATAAATTTACTATTGTTGGAATACTCATCGTTGCTATTTGTCTTGTAATTTTGCCATCTTTAATAAATCCTTTCCGCATATTACTAAATCTCCCTGATGTTACTTGAATTATTTCGTCATTGCATTCTAGTTTAAGATCTATTAAAATTTGAAGCATGTAGTTTAGCAAATAATTTGCATACTTAAGAACCTCATCATATTTAGGAATGTAGCCTTTATGTATTACCTTATTTCTAAATTCAACCTGTTTATTATCAAGACATAACGGAATATTGCCTAATATATCAAGGTATAAAAAATAATAAGCCCCTAATTGACGTTCTGATTGATTGGATACTAATTTCCAAGTTTTGTCGACATTGTCCATGTTCGCCCCTCGCTTTAATAAAAACACTTTTATGCATAACTCATAAAATCTTTCTAATGACGCTGCAAAACTTGATACAGCTTCTCTAGGATAACCATCTAGTAAAGCCATTGCTCCCATTTCAAATAACACTTCTACCTTATCTTGTTGTAAAAAGGTAACTGTCTCATGACCACAATCACAGGTGGCTTTATAAATCCCATCATCACAAATTTCGACTTCCATAAATTCCATATTGGGGACTCCAGTTTTTTGTAGACAAACAAAACAATTAATCAAAAGCTTCATTTAATCTCTCCTTTTGTAGTATACATATAGTTGATTTTATTCTAATATTACAGATATCTACTGCATTCACTATTGTTTCTCTTATATTAATAAAATCCCCATTAGAATCGTTATAGACCATACACCCTAAAATATCAACAGTATATTCAAATATACCAAATCGCTTTTACATCTACTATTCCAACAATTAGATAGAGTAGCGCATTATTGGCACGTAGTCTGGAGCGATGCTATTTAACACATGCTTTGAGACAATCCAATTGTCTCGATTGGATACTCGAGCTAAATAACATGTGATTAGGTTACACAATAAATCGCAAAACATTATAAAATAAGAAGGGATACCTTAGGAATACCCACCAATAAAATTTATATATTCACACGATTTAATTAAATAAAAACATCTTAAACTTTGAAAATATATTTATATTAAAGAAAACAACAGAATATTAGAGGACATTTTTAATATTATCCAACATTTACGAAGTCAACTTTATTTTTAATTGTTTAAATCAAAAGTAGCTAAGAACCAATTGTTATCTTAAATCACCAATTACGCCTACTCCAATTATCATTTGGCAATTGTTTAATTAATTATGGATAGATTTATTGTTGAGTTTTTGAATATAGTATGCTTAACTATTTTTATGCAGATTTGTTTTTTAAAGAATTCATATTTAAGTGTTAATATTTCATACAAATAACTAACCGTCATATACTTAAACATTTCTTTTATTTAGAGTAAACTAATCTCTTATTGATAATAAATCATCTAATTCTTTGACCATACCATCCTTTAACATTATAAACCTTTTTTCTAATATTTTTTTATAACAGTCACTTTCATTTTGTTGACAGCCTTCAAACATCTGTTTATATTCACTAGATATAAAGTGATTTACAAAAACAGAATTATTATTATTCTTTTCAAAAATATCTTCTAAGTACTTAATTGGATTTAGATCACTAATTTTATTATTTGTTTTTGATAATATATATGTTCTATTAAGTGGACTATTTAAAATATGATTCTTTTTATCCCTTAATTGTTTAGATGATTCACCAATTTTTACACAATTTTTTAATGGGATAATGTGATGATCTTGCACCTCTATTTTTATTGTTTCATTGCCAATTAATATTTCTTTTCCTCTAGCTATTTCCCATGGATTTAAAGATATATCATATAATAAATCTTTAGGCTGCCCACTTAAAATATACTGTAAAATAGTTTTATGAACAACATTTGTAACTGTTTCATTATCATCATCGCCTAATAATATCTGCATATCACAAAAGCCCTCAACATTTAACATCTTATCTTTCAATTTCTCATAATTTCCATTTTCACCTTTTACTATCCATTTATATAGATTTTGAGTATCTTTTATACATTTTTCATTTTGATTATTTATATACTCTCCACCAATTATCGAAGCCCAATACCAAAACTCTAACTTTGCCAATTTTTCATTACTATTCCACACATTATCATCTAATAATAAGTAAGCAATAGGTAGCAACATTAACGTATAATGTAAATCTGTAATCTTAACTATACCACAACGCATTTGCAAAAATGAACAAGCCCTTATTATTCCATTTATAACTGTGTTTGTCCTTCCATTTATATCCTCATGTTTAATATTTAAAATCTTCTCTCTTTTCATTAAATCAATTTTAATATCATCAATATCCCCATATCTTGTATAACTTAAAATCGATAAAAGGTTTAAATATTGTTTCTTAATAATTGTATTTATCTCTTTCTCTTTTATTGTTTCCATATTAGATGATTTTATATTTTGAGGTTTATTACCCTTCACCAATGAAGTAAGAGCATGAGATATATCATAATCAGATTCTAATAAATTTGTAATTCTCTTACTTAAAGATTCACAATTTTTATCTCTTGCTGCTCTAGCAACTACAAGATCAAAATTGTCTAGAGGGGTACCACCTTTATTTATCCTTTCAAAAATCACTACTGCTCTGCAAATTTCATCTGATTGCAATCTAATTATATCTACTTTTTGTTTTAAAATATTTTCCAAAAACGTTTGTACTTGAACTTTCCAGATAGCCGCTAACTTTGACCATGTGTCTAATATCGCTGTTTCATTATTGTTTTCAATAAATATTTCGATATCTGGTTCTACATCTCCTAAAATTTCAATGATTTTATTTGTGTCATCTTTATAATCATTTATAAGCTCATCTTTTCTTTCATTTGCTATTTTATCTATTACATATTCATAAAAAGCCTTTTCATCATTTAATCTAAATAAACTATATAATGGTATCCAGCCTTCTTTTGTTGCATCTTTAGCTTTCGCATTTAATATACTATTGTGCTTTTCAATTTTATTACCTGAGATATCAAGTGCCTCAAAGTCAGGATTATACCACTTTTTAGAAAGGGTAACCCCTATATTTTCAAAAACCAGCCTATTCTCTATATTACTCGGCTCTTCTTTTATTAAACTTTTAGGATTGAATTTTAAATCTTTCCATCCAAAAATGTCAATTTCATCTTGCTTCGGTGTTATTCTTAAAAACCATCTAACTTTTAATATTTTATATACTTCTCTCGCAGTATCTTTCCAATCACTCTTTGAAAAAAAGTCACTCAATACTCCCTTTAGTGATGTTAATCGCTGTTGACCATCAAGTAAATACATGCACTCTTCTTTTGGATTAGATTCACCATTAGGAAACCCAAGTTCTTTTGTTGCGAAGTCATCATTTTTACCGTCTAAAATTAAAAAACTTCCAATTGGTAATGACAATATAAGTGATGCTATAAGTTCTTTCTGTTGGCCTTTATTCCATACTAAATCTCTTTGGAAGTCTGGTAATACCAATTTTTTTTCCTCTACTAATTTAAACAATTCTATTAATTCCATGTTTATTCTCCTAAATGATCAAATTTATATAACAAATTGCATCTATTATTGCTTATTATTATGTTATTTTATTTTAAATTAACATTTTTATCTTATTTTTACATCAGCGTAAAAATAATCGTTTCAGGAACATGTTCGAAGAATGCAGGCACTTTACAGAGTTTGGAAGTAAGCGTATAATCGCTGTTGCTACAGATAATTATCAAATTCATGGATTTTACCTGAAGTAATTACAATAATCTTTAATTCAATTAAAATATAAATTCCCTTTTATCTCAATTATCATAAACATCTAATATTTTTGTAAATTCATTAACTAATTCACTATCAATATTTTCTAATGTTAATGTTTCAACGTCTCCGTTGTAATTATCTTCTTCATTCATCTCTTGTTTGATTGTTTTCCCTCTTTCTTCTTTATAGCAATAAATCTCAGGCATTTCACTGTCTACTTCACAATAGCATAGAATGCTATTGCAATAACGTACAATTCTTTCCGAACTGAATGCTGTCTGAACATATAATCCATTTGATAGTTTCTTTGGCTGTTCTAGTATAGTAGAATCTAAACTGAATATACATCCATTTTTAAATCTAAATTGTGACTCATTAACAATTTTAGACATACTATATGAATTCAACGAAATCATGCATTCACAAACCGCAACAATTATTTCAGACCAATTATCAACACTAGATTCTCTATTAAATATGCAACTTTACAAGGTTTATTTAATGAATTATTAATGTTTCTTAATTCATCGCAATTATAACGAACTAAAGATAAATTGTCGGTTTTATCTTTTGATTTATTTTGAATTGAACTCTCATTTTTTTTATTTATATTATATTTTTTATAAAACCATTGCAAAAATGGTTGGCGAGATCGATCATATAATTCTGAGCATAAAAAATACTCACTTTCGTCTATAATATAAATCTGTGTGTAATATTTACATACTCCATTTACTCTATGTTGGTCAGCTTCAGTCAAGTACTTGTTGTACTTTTTAATTAATTGATGGTTAACTAGTAATACTTCCTTACACCATTCCTTATTTTGAAAGTTGCTAATATCTATTTTTGAGAGTTTGTTCTCATTAGTCATTTTTTTATAATATAGCGTACTAAGATTCCTATTTTTAAATTATTCATTTGATCAAGACCTAACTCGGTAAATTGTTCTAGCTCATTAGAAGTTTCCTTAGTACGCTCTATTTCACTTTTTGAGCCTTCCATATTAATGTTACAAAAATTACTATCTAACAATATTTTATTTTTGTTTTTAAGTTTTTCATAAGTTTCTAACATTTGTTCCACAATTTCAATTTTATCAAATAAAGCATTAGCATAAAATCTCTTTTCTAATAAATCCATATCCTCAGGTATATCTCTGTTTTGATTGTATAGCCTTTCAAGTAGATACCTTGTTTTTCTATAGCTGATTGTAAATCTGTATCAATAGCTTTTATAATACTCATGAATTCACCTGATTATTTATATCCACAACTCTAATATCTAAAAATGTTCTTTGTAGGGCTGTTTATCAATCCAATTTAAAATTTTAAAAGGCTCTGTTAGATATTCATCTTTAATTTCATTTCCTCATTTTTCACATTATTGTTAATATCCACATCTAGATTTATTTTATTTTTCTCATAATTCATAGCTAACTCATCATTAGTACTAGCTTAAATTAAGCCAGTGCTAGGAGTAACTCTCTATATAATTACAAAATTATGTATATTTATGATTTACTTGTTCCGTTACATTTAAGTTACCAACATAATAATAATTTAGGAACAATAGCTTAAATTCTTTTACTTAACTAACTAGTTATAATTATTATTTTTTTTAACATTTTTTAACCTTCATAATTTTATTTTATTACATGACCCTTAAATGATTTCTTTCAAACTTTTCACAAGATAATGAATATCATCAATATCATTAAAATACCCCAAGCTAATTCTTACATTACCACCTATATTCTCTTCATTTGTAAAGTTATGGATTAAAGGAGCACAGTGGTATCCTGTTCTGACAGCAATATTAAAATCCTGATCAAGAATCTGACCTAGTTCATTGGGTTTATAATTTTCTATAGTAAATGAGACAATTCCAACATGATTATTAAGATTTCCTGGTAAATACATTTTCACTTCATCAATACCTTTTAAACCCTCTATTAATGCCTTAGTCAGTTTATCTTCTTTTTCCCTAATATTATCTATTCCAATATCATTAATCCACTCTAGCGCTGAATGCAATCCTGCAATTGATAATATATTAGGACTAGCAGCTTCATACTTTCCTGGATATACATCTGGCATTTTCAAATTCAAAGAATCTGAACCTGTTCCACCAATAATGACCTCTGAAAGTTCCACTCTACTGTTATCTATAAATCCGCCTATTCCAAATGGACCATATAGTGTTTTATGCCCTGCAAAAACAAAATAATCAGCCTTTATTTCCCTAACATCAATGGGTATTAATCCCATTGACTGTGAGCAGTCTAAAATGATTATAGAACCATATTTCTCTGAAGCCTCAATTATTTCCTGAACCGGCAAAATAAAACCAGTGACATTGCTTATATGAGACATAAAAATAAAATCAGGGAAATTTCTCGAAAACATTAAATTAAGTTCTGCTATGTCTACCTCGAAGGTTACTGAATCAAATGGCATTATTTCAATTTTAATATTAAATTTTTCTTTTATATATTCTAATGGACGCATTACAGCATTATGTTCAAAAGGAGTTACATAAACCGTTTTACTTTCATTCCATTCTAATCCACTTATTATTTGATTTAATGCAATAGTAGCAGAAGGTGTAAAAATAACCTTTTCTACTCGGTCATAATTAACTAGAGAAGCTAATTTATTTCTTGTTTCAACAATAAGATTACTCGCTTCTCTAGCTAGTTTATAAGAACTTCTTCCTGCATTAACTCCAAATCCCCTATAGAACATATCCATATGTTCATACACTTTATTTGGTTTTGGAAAAGTAGTCGCCGCATTATCAAGATAAATTGTTTTTTCCATATTATCACTTCTTTCAGCATGCAAGGAGTAACCCCTACATGTATTTTTCTAAAAGTTTCATCAATATATTTCTCTTTTCATTTACATCAATTGACTCTGCATAGTCATCAAACGCTTCTTCTATATTATTATACAAGGTTCTCCCCGTTATTGATATCTCAGTACTATCAAAGGTTTTGACCATTTTCTTGTCACTCACAAAAAAACTAACATCATAAGAATGTACACTCTTTATTTTCACTTCTTTTTTATAATTTGTAACAGTATCTTTAATTTGCTGTATATTATTCAAATAGTTTTTCACAGTATGATCCTGCCAATCTTCAATACTTAAACCTGTAACAATTTTAGCTAATTTATCCAATATAAAATCATCATTTCGGTTTGATATTGACGTGATTAGACCCAATACATTATTTGCATTAGTATCATATAAATGTTCGATGTTAGCTTTATCTAATTCTTTGTACCAGTTTTCTAGAGTTGTTCTAAATTCACCTTTATAACCTTTTTCAAACACTTCTTTTGTTTCACATTTTAGATAGTTTTTAGTATTCATAATAAAATTATCAAGTTCCTTCTTAATAACAACTATTCTGTTAAAGCACTTTTGTAAATCATTCATTTTAAAAATCTTATTTTGTAATTTATTTAATATTAACTCCCTTGGGTTAATGTCAAATTTTAGCAATTCTTTCCTAAGACCAATAATATCGACATCAATATTTTCATCATTACTATAAGGTGCTATTTTACATTCCTTAGAATATTTAGGCAAGCTATATACCCAATTTTGCATTGCTTCAAGTATTGAAGTGTATCTGTTATACCCTACATTTTTCTTTGATTTATATTCGCTAAATAAGTTATCAAGATTAGCTATATAGTCTTCATTCTCCTTAGAACCTTCTTCCAATAAAATAAAATATTTGTCTGGATTATCATTAATTCTATTTAAGGTTTCTATCGATAGTGGAACTTCTTTTTCTCCAAAAAAAATTACTATTTTGTCCAAATAATCCTTCATTTTCAGTGCAACATAGATTGGAATTAAACCAGTTCTTAACCCATACTTATACCCTGGATCATAAAACATGTTATATAATTCAGAAAAACTTCTTTTCTTTTCTTCACTGCTTAATATGAAATTTTTAATCATCACCAAAATTTCATTTAATTTTTCATCATTACTTTCTTCTCCATCAAATAAACCTTTTCTCTTTATTGCAACTCTAAAGATTGTAGTTTCTGGTCCATTTCCTTCTGTAATAAAGTCATACCCTTTTTCCATTTCATCAAAAATATATTGTATGATTTTATTTCTAGCCTTTAATATAGGGCTATTAATTTTGTTTTTGTTAATAAGTTCATTATTAATAACTGGTGTCTTACTAAATACTTCAAAACAAATTTCAGAAATTTTTCTATTTATTTGATACCTTTTTTTTATATCTAAGCTTTCGCCATGATAATCATAATATCCAGAAAGTCCATTTTCAACATCATAATTAACATATATATAGTTTTCAATCTCTTCTATTATATCGTCCTCGAATATCTCCAACTCTTGTATCGCTAGTTCATTTTCATTAAATTCCACATCGTTTTTCAGAGATTTAATTGATAATAGCTCTCTGATTTTTTCATCTTTTGAAAAATTACTATTGAGAATACATAATAAAATTCTACTATCATTTAGCTCTATTAGTTTTTCTAAGGCTATTTTTTTTTCTTCTTTAGAGTAGTGAATTAAATAAAGAATTATCCCATCAGATTTACTTTCAAATGTTAAATCCTTTATTGTTCTAATATTTAAAAATTCATTTACTGTAATGAAATCTTTCTTAAAATATCTTACCATTTCTTTCTCGTCATTATATTTCTTTGGTAATTCATATCCTAAATTAACTATGCCCTCTAGTACCTCTTTTACATTTATTCTACTTGAATTAAGATTTTTTCTATCAGTAATTTTCTTGATTACATTTAGCTCGCTACCAGGTAAAAATCTGTAATTTCCGTTACTATTTTTCTTTAAAATTATCTGTTTTTTAACAAGCTGTATTATAGCTACTTCAAATTTTTCATTAGTTAATCCTAATGATGCTCTTATATATACGTCAGTTGGAGAAAGTCGTTCAAATTCCTTTACTATACCAATTACAGCTATACTTTTAATTATTTTCCGTTGAATTTCATCGTTAATTTTTAATAATGCACTGTTAGCCTTTGACCAAACTATATGAACACTCTCATTAAAGACTTCTTTTTTAAATAATGTTTCAAAATAATCATATATTAAATCTACCGTTAGAAAATCAGCAGTCCCATTATTTGAGTTTATGAAATTAACTAAACTTCCTTTTTCATCTTTAGCTAAAAAAGTAAATAAAGTTCTTTCATTCTGTGCAACTTTTTCACTTACTCTAGGGAGTACATAACTACTAATTGGATTCAAAGGAAAACATCCATTGCCAATCAAGCTAGAATAATTATCTATATCACCAAATATTGCTGTACTTTCACATTCATTTAGAACCGCGGTGATTTTATCATTGTTAGTAGCTTTAAATTCTTCAAACTTTGTTGGATCTTTAATTATTGCATTAGCAATTAACTCATAATTTTGCTGAGATGACGAAGTGAAATATATCTCTTTGAATCTACCCTCTACCCCTCGCCAAGCATTTATTCTTTCTTTACTTAAATTTGATATATAATCATTTACACTTTTATGCGTAATACATGATAGATGTATTTGGTTTTTACCACTTCTATTAGCTAATTCAGCAAAATCCTGAATTAGTTTAATATCCCTCGTAGAATTTCTTGTAACACTAGCTTCAAGAAATTTACTAAATTCATCAAAAACAACAAATATGCCCTTAAAATTCTTTGATTCACATAACTTTGAATTTATTTCTTCATATAAGTTAATTACATTTGAATTAATTAATGGATTAAATTCTGTACCTGAGGTAATTCCAGGGTGTATTCCCTTGAATATTTCATAAGCTTCGTCATCATAATTTTTAATTTTATCATTGAATTCTTTTATGCTTAATCCACTTTTTTTGAGCTTTTCTTTAAATATCTTATATGTTTCGCAATATTCTTTTTCCCATATTTTAATTGTCTCAAGTATTGATTCAAAATAAGTCTTAGGTCGTAATTGATTCAGACCTTCACGCTCTAGTGCATCTTTAATACCAACTAAAAATGCTTGGTTTAAATCATAATAATTACTATTTATTATAACTGGAAGTAATTTTTTATTTTGATCTCTTAATTCAAAAATCATTTCTTTTACTTCATTATCTATATTTCCAATTTTATTGTTTAAAAATTCTATAGTTTTCTGTTCCTCTCCATTATTTCCCATTGAAATAATAGCTAAAAGAATTAATAGCAAATGTGATTTCCCTTTTCCATAAGGGCCCACTAATATGGACGCTCTATCTTTACTATCATAGTAAATGCTAGTTAAATATCTCCTTAAAATCTCGACTGATGCACTTGTAGGGATATACCCAGTTAACTTCGAATATTTGTTTAAATCATATTGAAGGTTAATAGAGTATTGAAATCCCTCGTCTGCATTTATAAAGTCTTTATATAACATCATCTGTCCCTCATTCCATTAATTGTTCATAATACTCTTTTATTATGTCTTGTTTAGACCATTTTTTTGGATATACTTGATTTAATCCAGCAGTTCTATTTATAGTAATATAATCTGTATTTTTCAACAAATCTAAATATTCATTTAACAAATTTCTATCCAAATTCAAAACTTTGCCTGCATTACATTTATCAGTTAGAATTCTTTCTATACTAATGCTTTCTGCACCCTTTAAGTTATCTAAAATTATATAAAGTATTACTAATTTATCTAATTTATCCATTGAAGGCTTTATTTTTTGAATAACTTCTTTCCCTTGACTTAAAACGGTTCTTGATAATAATCCCAGTTCATTTAATGGGCAAGAAATATTGTCTTCTGGGTTCTTATTTCTTTTTTTATTATCAACATAAGTTGTTATTATACAGTCACAGTCACTAAAGAGTGAGCTTTCAGAAAACATTATATTATTTGTAAATCTGTTTAACGCATAAATCATTTCATTTTTTAATTCTTCTTTTGTAAACTCATTTGAATTAATTTCATTGAAAAACAAGTACCAAGAAGTACAATTTGAACTATTTGTAACTACCTTATAATGAACAATCCATAAAGAAAATATGTCCTCAAAATAGGGATCTTTTTCGAAAATAATTTGACCAAGATCTTTTGTAAGATGCTGCTCTCTTTTATTACCTTGAACTTTTACTTCTTCTGTAAGCCCACAAGCTTGTACCCAATATCTAAGAGCTTTAACCATACTAACTCCTATACCTAAAATATCTGTTGCGTCCTCGTTTATAAAGACTCTGCAATCATTATTAACATTCTTTGTTCCCTTTCTTAACCATCCTTCTCTAATATAGAAGCTCTCATGCGCTTTTAATCTAATTTTAACTACACCATCTTCCAATTTTACTCTCCCCTTTTTATCGCCAACACTTTTCTCATATAACAACCACCATCAAAATGATTAATACATTCACCACACCGAACACACTTAATATCATCAATAGTGTATGATAAGCCACCATTTGGGCTTCCATTAGATTTTTTAATTGTTATAGCATTATGCTTACACACACTTTCACACCCTAGACAACCAATGCACATCTGGTATTTTGTGATTTGACATTCAATTTTTAATTTTGCATTCCTAATATTTTTAGTTTTAAGTAATGGCAGTTTTAGTATTGAAACCTTCAAAATATTACTTCCTTTTCGTCCTTGCAATCTTATTATTGGATTGTTTTCATTATCTAAAACAAAAACTTCCCCCAGCCTCTCATTACCCATTTCTTTTGAAATTTTACCAAAAGGTTTAAATAACTCATATAATTCTTCGGAAATACTTCGTTTTAATTCATAATTAAAAGAATTATCCTCTATAGCGCAAGGTTTAAATGCGATAAATGCATTTTTACTGAAATCTACGCCATTTCCTCCTTGCCTTGCTTTCCAACTTCCTTCATCTATATAAACTTCTGCATCAGGCTTTCCAATTTTCTTAGCAAATCCAACTAGAAAGTTTCTCCATTCTTCATATTGCTCAGGCATATATATGCTCGATAGATATTGAGCCCAATTGCTATTGTTAGGGCAACACCAACACCCAACTCTAGCATACCCTAATCTGTAAGCATCATTAAAATCAACACCTGTTGCTAATATGTAGAGCCAAACATCAAAATCATACCAATCTATAATTGGGGACATAACTTTCTGTTTAGTAATTTTAGGGCTATTTGATTCTCTATCATATTTACTCCTACTATTAGATTCACTTCTCCTAATTCCATGAAAAGTAATAATTTTTTTCTTATCTCTAAATGTAGCACTCATCTTTCTAGTGATTGGCCCTGTTTTAAAAATAGTGCAGCACCATCTCATTACCCTACTTGGCGGGCCAAGTGTATCACATAAATTATAGAAATCCTTCTCTTTATTTTTAGCAGTAAGCATTGGAGTATATCCATTATTTTTTCTGAATCTTTTTAAATACTCATACGTAAGAGGAAATTCTAATGTTGTATCACCGAAAATATGAATTATCTTAGGTTCACTTAATGCCTTAACTACTAAATCCTGGGTAACTGTTGAGTCTTTCCCACCACTAAAAGATATAAAAAGTTCGTCTAATTCGTAACCAGCAGACACTTTATTAATAAACTCAGTAGCTTCTGATACATTTAAATTAAATCTTCTTCTATTTGCTCTAATAAATTTTTCTATGTTATTGTTAAAATAATCATAGTTATTTTGATTTTTGTATTTATTTAATTGTTCAATTACAATTTTAGAGTCTTTTTTTGTTAATTCAGTTATTGTTAACTTCAACCTCTCACCATCAACAATATATCTATTCCCAGTGCTATTCCAAACTGAGGAATTTATATATTTTAAAGGTTCTCCTATTAAAATCTCTAAAAGAAGTCTTTCTTCTGGAAAAACCGGTCTTAAATCCGTAGTTAATACTTCTGCATTTTCTCCACACTCATCACATTTTTCATCAAAAATTGGCACATTACAATGATTGCACCAATAAATTTTTGACTCAGCATTAGTCCTTCCATGACAAATTGGACATTCGCTTGTTTCACAATCTATATTACAACTTTTGCAAACATACTTAATCATATATAAATCTCCTTATTACGTACAGTTAAAAAACAAATATTTTATTTACAAATTGATTATCTCAAGCTGCCTTTTAAACAGCAATTTATATTTTCAAAGTATAAATTTAGTTTCTGCGTTAGAATTACAAATCACTTATAAAAAAATCAGCTAACTCCCATTTTTCTCCTTAAAAACATTGTCATTCATCATACTTTTCTAATCTTTATTTTTTGTAGAACATATGATCATTATATCAAAGTATAGTAGACATATAAAGCATAACATTTTTGGGATTAAGTATATATTAGTATATTCTAATCTTCTAAATCTAATTTATTGCACATAAAAGGTTGACTTAACCCATTGAAAAATATAGACTACTTAGCATTTGAATATGATAACTTCTACCAGAAGGAATTATATGTATTTTTCTATAATTACAATACTCATAAAATTTAGGAATATTTCATCATATAAATACATTCCTAAAAGCAATTAAAATAAAATGATGAATAACGCCGCATCTCATCATCACCATCATCAATAATTATAGAATGATTTAAAAATAAATCTTCAAAAATATTTTTAAAGTGTGTAAAATCTTCTAGGTTTTTATTCTTATTTAATCTATAATTCCATTCAATGCCACTAGTTAATGCAGAACTTGACATATTGGAAGATCCTATAAAAACATCTCCATCCTCTTCATATTCAAATATGTATGATTTAGGTTGAAATGATTTGTTAGCAATATTATAAAACCTTAAATCTACTTTATCACCTAGAGCATCCTTTACTAAATATAAATCTTGAGGCTGAGTGATATTAAGATAATTTCCTGTTAAAATTCTAATTCTAACTCCTCTATCTGCTACCTATTTTAAATCGTTAATAAGCAATTTAACACCTGATTCCATTAAAAATCCTACTATAATATCTATGCTCTTTGCCCTTTTTAATGAAGCTTGTAATTTAGGGAGCAAATAATCATTGTCTCCCGTAGAACAGTTTGAATCATAATCTTGAGTTGCCTCTTTAAACGCAATAGAATCACTGGTAATTATACCTTTATTAATTACATCTACTTCAACCATCATACTCAACCAAAGCCTCTTTCAAATTCCTTACTCCACCCCTTGGATTAGCTACATCACCTATATACCTAGGAATCAAGTGAACATGTAAATGGTTTATGGTTTGTCCAGCATAAGTCCCTACATTTATACCTATATTATATCCAGCTGGTTCATATTGAATATCAAACATTTCTTTTACCTCGTGCATTAATTTATATATTGATTTAACCTCTTCCTCCGTTGCCTCAAAGAAGTTAGCAAAGTGCCTCTTTGGTATTATTAAACAATGACCATTATTTACTGGGAAATGATCTAGTATAGCAAAGGCCAATTTATTCTCTACTATTATTTCTGATTCATCGTAGTCGCAAAATATACATTCTGACATTAGTATCGCCGCCTTTATTTTGTATTAAGGTATGAATCCATACTGCTTTTTTCATTGTTAAAATCTATTATTAAATTTAGTTAAATCTAACTAAATTATAAACTAAGACTTAACTCCATAGAATCAATGGTTTCAGCATGTTATTAGATAATGCAGTTAAGTGTTGAATTAAATTCTTGTTAAATTAACAAGATTCTAATTAAATCATATCAATACAATACCTCTAAAATTATCCGTTGGTCAAGCATATCTAAACTATTTATATATATCTGAAAACTCAACTTTTATTCTGAGTGCAAAATCGTTTATACTATTATCATAACTATAACAAATAAAAATAAAGGCAAGGATTATCCCTGCCTTATCATAATATAATCTTAAGAAAATGGGTACCTAATTTTCAGTGCTAGCTGAAGCACGTAAAATTTTATTGAACTTCTCAAATCTAGTGCTTAAAATACATAAATATATTTCAATCTCATTGAAAATAGGAGCTATATTATCCATCATAAACCGCTGAAATTTTAAATCTTTTTGATATTGAGGCGTTTTTTCGTATTCTACAATTTTTGCTTTGACCTCATTTTTTACTTCCTCACTGACTTCCACATCTCGCTTTAATATTTTGTTTGTTACACTTTTCGATTTTTCATTTAATTCCATCAGATCTTTGTCGCTATACTTTCCAAACATTTCATCAATTAGTTCTTTTATATTTTCTGCATATTGAACCTCTTCCTTAGCATCTAATAAATTTATAAGGTTCATCCAAGCCTTCTCTTTTTCTTTAGTATCTAGCGGTTCGTCCAAAAACTGTCCGTAATGAATCGCAAACATTTTCCCCATATTACCTGGTAGTATCCTATGAAGTTCCTTTTGCATATATCCAGCAATATTTTTAGATTTGGCTTCTAAACATTGAATTGACACCCTTAAATTATCAATATTTGAATCTATTCCTTGTTCAATCAAATTTTCTAACACTCCTTTACTGCTATCGAGCAGTTTAATTTTTTCATTGATGATGTCTAACTGTTTTTTTATAACTTGTGCAACATCCTGTTTTTCTAATAATATAAGTTGAATATCCTTAATAGAGAAATCCAATTTTCTTAAAGCATTAATAGTAATTAGTCTATTAATATCATCCATAGTATAAATTCTATAATTGCTTTCTTCCTCTTTTTGGGGTCTAATAAGTCCCACCTCTTCATAATAATAAATTGCCTTTTTAGTTACTCCCGTTTCTTTCATCACTTCATTAATTTTCATTATCATCGCCTCCTAAAATTGAGTTTAAACTATCCTCTAGGGGAACTGTCAATAGTCAATTGACAAAAAAATAGTGGATAAGCACTAAATGCCTATCCATTATACTCAATTAAAGCTTCTTTTAAATTCCTTACCCCACCCCTTGGATCAGTCACATCACCTATATATCTGGAAAACAAGTGTACATGTAGATAGTTTATAGTTTGTCCAGCATAAGTTCCTACATTTATAATTCTTTAAATTGAATTGTATCGTCATCATCATAATGAGTATTATGATTAACTGGCAAAACAACACAACATATTATATAAAATAATATACCTATACCATATATTAGCGTTAAAAGTACCCATGCTAATCTGATAACTGTAGCATCTATATCAAAATACTCAGCAATACCACCGCAAACGCCGTCTATTTGTTTATCTGTGGTAGACTTATATAATTTTTTTTGCATAATTATTCCTCCAATTTTTAATTTTTAGAAGGTCCCTACATTAACTTTTTTTATAATTTTAACTATATAAATAATTTAATTATCACTACTATCAAAAATATCACCCATACTATAATATGTACCAATTATATCATAAATGTTTGTTATATAATTTTCAAAACTATAAAAACCACCAAAAATGATTTCTAAAGAGAATGTTTAAGCACACAGTACAATATATATAAGCCCTAATCAATGAAATTTATATTGTCCACTGATTAGGACTTTAACTTAAATTACTTTATTAACAGTTGAAAATTTAGAGTAAATGCTAATGAGCCCCTAAAATTGTATGTAACATACTTAATCTCCCTATAATATTATATATAAGTAACCTCTAATGAATTTCTATCAACTAATTTCTTATAGCTATACTTAGGATATCCGACCATAACGGCAGCTGTTATCGTCTTTCCTTCTGGAATATTAAATAATTTAAGCATTGGTGAACCCTTAATGGATGCACAATACTCAAAAAATCCAGCCCAACAAGTTCCAAGTCCTAGTGAAGGAGCAAATAATTCTAGATAAGTCAGACAAGAAATAGAATTAGCCCTCCCGTTTGAAAAGCCTTTGTCTGCAGTGGTTATAATTAAGTTTGGAGCACCTCGCAGAATTGAATCAATCCCGTCTTCCCTATAAGTACTGATTAATCCTTTTAATGCATCCTTTAGTGGAGATTTTTCTATCATTCGAATAGTAAGTTCAGCAGCTTTTTTAACTAATTGCTTGTCCTCAACTACAACAAATGATATACCTTGACTATTACTTCCAGTAGGTGCTAGCCTTGCAATATCAACTAATTTTGTTAATTTTTCTCTTGATACAGATTTATCTTGATAATTTCTTATAGAACGACGTGACCTTAGAAAATGCTCCGCCTGCTCTGCATTTAATTTAGCAAAATCTTTTGCATCAACTTGTTGTGCGAGTGGTGTTTTTTTATTATCTATAGCTTCCATCTGGCATATAGCAACACAATGTCCACAGGCAATGCAAGTGGTATTTGCTACTTCTTCTGGTCCCTTTTCTCCCATCTTTAGAACATATGCTGGACATTCCACAATGCATTGTTCGCATTTAATACATTTTTTTTCATTTACAGTTATAAAATCCATCTTGTTCATCCCCTTTTTAAAATTTCACATTTTATTATCTAAACCTTCATTCGACCCATTCTACCATATAATCTTTGCTAAATTAGGGTAATACATCACATTACATATTGAAAATGATGTAACCCTATCGATAAAAAAAATAATGGATAGACGCTAAATACCTATCCATTATACTTAATAGAAATTAGATTATTGACACATCATTTATATTATTTATATTATCAATTCTAATTATCCTTATTTTACGTTGATCTTTTTTTGCAAATTGATTTACCTTCATCCATTCACCATCCACATTTATAACTTCACAATCTATTAGTTCCCCTAAACTTCCACTCACTGTAAGCGTACATCTTTTACCTTCAAGTTCTTTTAGTATTTCAGACATTTTGACTTCCCCCTTCATTGAATTCTTCATTTTTTTAACATCTTCTTTTAGTTTTTTAACTTTATCACTTAATCCCATATTTGAAATAGCTAAAAAGAATGCTAACATTCCTATATATTCCATATATTATCCTCTCCCCAATATCTAAATGCTCTCAATCACATTCTTGATGAATATATTATAGTATAAATTTGTCTATTAATCAAAATTGGCTATTAGTAAGTATTGTAATAGTTCTTGATTTTTCTAAACATTTTAGAATATTTTTAGAAATGATATAGTAATTTAATATAAGGTTATATTAAACATTGTAGTGTGGGGGGCAATATGAGAAAATCTTTTAATAAAAGGAATCCAGTAAGACTTTGGTTAATAATGTTAATTGTTTTAGTAGTAACAATAGTATATATGATTTTTGTTATTTTTTCGAATTTTGAAACTCCATTAAACAAAGCTAAATATATTAAAAATGGACAACAATATGAATCATTAATAACTGGTAATGATTTAGTGTCATATTCAAATACGTTTTTAGGAATGAAATACTTATTTGGTGGTACAACTCCCGCAATATTAGATGCTACAGGTAAATATGTAAAAGGTGGATTTGATTGTTCTGGGTTTATTCAGTATGCTTATAAACATTTTGGTATAAATTTACCCAGAACAACTATGGACCAAATAAATAAAGGTGTTTCTATTAATATAAATAATCTTGAAAATGGGGATTTAGTCTTTTTTATGACAAACCCAGATCTTCCATCTCAAGTATCACATGTAGGAATTTATATCGGAAACTGCAAATTTATACATTCCCCTAAAACTGGTGATGTTATAAAAACATCTGAATTAACTGGATATTATAAAGAAAAATTTGTAATAGGTAAAAGGATAATAAAATAACCAGCTAACTTTAATATGCTCCCCTTAAAGTAGACAGATTAAATAATAAAAATCTGTTACCGGGAAGGGGAGCATATGGTTACCATCGTGTTATGAAGTCTGTTTATTTTACAGGTTAAATTATTAAGATCTAAATATTACACTTTCCTTATTAAACATATGTTTTGCTAGCATAACAGCAACTATCGTATAAACTATTGACCATACTATTGTTATTCCTATATGACCATAATTATAAATTCCACTTGTAAGTTCCTTAACCACTGAGCTTACACTAAGCAATGGTATATTAAAATAAAGAAAAGGTATGTTTTTCGAATCCATAAACATAGTTCCATAAGCGGCAAATATCGGAATTATTGAAAATGGTACCAAATAAGTTTGAGCTTCCTTGAAGGAACGAGCATATATACTTACCCCTAGTTCAAGAGCACCAAAAAACATTGTTGTTATTATTGCTATTACTCCAATTAAGGCTATTGCTTTGTAACTTAGACCAACTGAAGAACTTCCGTTTCCGAACATTCCACCAGGTATTTTCATTGCAATTAGAAGACCAATCATTGAACATACCGATACTATAAATCCCATTATTGTTATTGCAAAGAGTTTTCCTGTTAATATATAATGTCTCCCAGCTTTTGTTGTTAAAAGTGGTTCAAGTGTTCCTCTTTCCTTCTCACCTGCTCCTAGATCTGTGGCTGCTGCAATTGTCCCTGTTGCACTGTAAAGGAGTATAAACATAGGAATCATTATACCTAATAACATTTGACTTTGTGCCTTGTCTTCTTTTTGAAAACTTGTTTCAGCAATTTTTATCGGGGTTAATATCTTTGCATCAATATTTATTTTTTTTAATCTATTTGCAACTATTTGTTTACTTAATTTATCTACTGTTTCCGTTACCTTGCTAAGTGCAATAGATGATTTTGTATTTGTATTATCATAAAAAATCTTTAAATCAGAAACATTACCACTTGAAATAGATTCATCAAAATCCTTTGGTATTTCTATAAAAAGTAGTGCTTCTCCATCCTTTACTGCGGCTTTCCCATCAATGCCCGTTTTAAATTTAATAGTTTTATCATTTTTTAATATCTTCCCAATGCTGCTATTTCCCTTATCGACCATCACGATATTTATATTTTTTTCAACAGA
The DNA here is from genome assembly GCF_055081135.1 of Clostridium sp. CM036. Classification (NCBI taxonomy): domain Bacteria; kingdom Bacillati; phylum Bacillota; class Clostridia; order Eubacteriales; family Clostridiaceae; genus Clostridium; species Clostridium sp. CM036. The sequence continues at coordinate 1,655,424 of NZ_CM143652.1, forward strand.
ATCCTCAGCACTATTCATAGTTTTCCCCATAATAAAGCTAAGTATAGGCATTAATAAAAGAGGAATTAACAAACTTACTATTATTGTCTTTTTATCTCTAAGCATGTCCTTAAGTTCTTTAAACAATATTACACTCACTAATTTATTCATGATTACCTCCAATAAGATTAACAAAAATATCTTCCATGTCTTCATTATTATATTTAGCCTTAAGCGAACTTATTGTTCCATGTTCCACAACTTTTCCCTTATGTATTATTACAACTCTATCACAAAGCTTTTCAACCTCTACCATACTGTGACTTGAGAAAACTATAGCCTTACCTTCTGACTTACACTTAAATATAAAATCTTGAATGAGTCTTGTGGCAGAAACATCAAGTCCGGTACTTGGCTCATCAAATAACATAACTGAAGGCTTATGGACAATACTTCTTGCAATTGCTACCTTTTGTTTCATACCTCTTGAAAATTTCCCTACCCTTTTATCTATAAATTCACTCATTTCAAGTTCTCGCGTAAGCTCTTCAATGCTTTTCTTGGCATCGCATGCGTTCATTCCATTTAATTGAGCAAAATACATTATATTTTCTCTTGTTGTAAGCCTGTCATATAGGCCAACCTCTCCACCAAATAGAATTCCAATTTCCTCTCTAATACTCTCAGGCTCACTTACTAAATCATGGCCTGAGATTTTTCCTTCCCCCTCTGTTACCTTAAGCATAGTTGCAAGCATTCTCATTATAGTTGTTTTTCCAGCTCCATTTTCTCCGATGAGACCTAATATTTCTCCTTTATTAACTTCAAAAGAAACTCCATCCACCGCTGTAAAATCTTTAAACTTTTTAGTAAGGTTTTTTACCTCTAACAATTTAATTCCCCCTTGCGTAAAATCTTATTGATATATTTTTAAAATTGCCCCTTTCAACTGTTTACCTTCGTAAGTTCTGACAATTTGCAACAATTTATAAGTAAATTATACCATAGTTTACTATTTTTTAGCGTGGTTTTTTCCGACTTATCTATCCCCAAGGGTATGGTGCATAATCTTTTCATCCTCTCGTAGTTTTCTATCAGTAAATAGACCACATATAGACAATATAAAAACTATAGCATAGGAAACTACAAACGTATTATCAAAAGCGTTGCTTAGTTCCTTATCTTTAATATTTTGACCGAAGTTTATTAGATATTCTACTTTGTTTTTTTGTTCCTTAATTGACGTTAAAACTACTATTTTTTTATCATTAGGTACCTTAGCTATCATCATTTTACCTTGATTATCAATATCCTTAATGACGTCTTCCTTTGAAAATGACGTTGAATTTTGATTTAAATTATTAACTTTACTTAACATTTTTTCTTTAATAATTGGATCTAGGTTTGCTTGTGAATTTATTTTGGTCGTAACATCTTGTTTAATATTATTAGTTGCATTTGTCACATTAGTGTTTAATATACTCACAAGAACTGCAATGCCTACACACATCCCAATTTGTCTTGCAGCATTAATAATTCCTGATGCCATACCACTTTTTTCTACAGGTAGGTATTTTATTGATGAAGCGATTGATTGTACTGAAAATCCAAATCCAATTCCCATAATAACAAGCGTTGTTCTCATGCTTGTTATTGAAGTGTTTATATTTATCTGCGATAACAACACTGTACCTACTCCAACAATAATTATTCCTAAGAAATTAACAAGTCTTGCTCCAATCTTTTTAACCAAAATACTACCTAGGGGAATACCTAATACCGAAGCTAGTGAAAGAGTCATCAGTACAAGTCCAGATTTAAGAGGAGAATAGTTAAATATCTGTTCTAAATAAAAATTTAATAATAAAAGTGGCGAAGCTGTTGCAAAACCTGCCGTCATATATAAAATGCAAGAGGCCGTAAAGGTACTTTCCTTGAACAAATTAAGTGGTAGCATTGGTTCCTTAGTTTTAACTTCAACAAATAAAAATGCGATAATTGATAAAATGCATATGCAAAAAAGTGATACTATTGTTTTTGATTGCCATCCATAATCGTTTCCTTTAAGAAGTGGGAAAACTAAGCAACATATACTTATCATAAGTAAAATTGCACCTAGAATGTCTACTTTTTTTGAAACAGTAGTATCATAAGATTCATTTAAAGATATAACTGCAAAAAGTATAGCTATAATAGACATTGGAACATTAACATAGAAAATATATTTCCAGTTTAAATACTGGAGAATCACACCACCTATAGGTGGACCAACAGCAGCTGCCAGAGCCGTAATTCCACCTGATACAGCTATTACAAAGCCTCTTTTTTCTTTGCCGAAAATCTCAAGTCCTAGAGGTAAAACAACTGGGGTTATAATTGCAGCACCTATCCCTTGAAAAAATCTCATAATGATCAAAAATATAAATGAATTTCCCACTGCGCAAAGTAGTGATGATAACCCAAATATAAATAGCCCTATTATTAGAATTTTCTTTCTCCCGAATTGATCTGCAATTTTAGAACCTATAATTAGAAAAACTGAAAATGATAACAAATACGCAGTTGTAATCCAACTTACATCATTAATATTTTTTCCTAAATAAATTGCTATATCTGGTAATGCTATATTTACTATAGTACTATCCAGAACTCCTAAAAAACAACCGATAATTAATGCTGTAAAACCTAGAATAACTTTACTTTTTTTCATAAGACCCTCCTAATGTGAAACTCATTTCATATTCATATTATAGTTTTTATATCTAAAAATGTCAATAACATGAAACGAAATTCATATTATTGACAAAATATATTATTTATATTAAAATTTAACCAGGTGATATTATGAAAAGTAAAATAAGAATACCGGTTCAAAAAAGGTCAATTGAAAAGCGAAAAAAGATAATTGATGCTGCATTAAAAATATTTAATGATAAAGGATATTTTAACACTAATACAGCCGAAATCGCTAAGGAAGCAGAGCTCGCTACGGGGAGTCTATATGCATATTTTAAGGATAAAAAGGATATATTTTTAGAAGTCACAAATTTATATGGGAACACTATTTACAATCATAGCGTTAAGGAACTGAGTAAAATTAAAGATACAAATGATTTGGATTTAATGATAAACACCACTATAAATATAATACTAGAAAGCCACAAAATATATTCAAAATTTCATCAAGAAATGATGACATTATGCTATATAGATAATGAAATTAGATACCAAGTTCGTGAGCAACAAAAACTTTTGCTTAATAAATATCAAGAAGAATTTAAAAATTTTGATCTAAATTTAAAAAACAAAAGTGAAAAGAATTTTTTGTTATATTCTTTAATTGAAGGTACCTGTCATGAAATTATTTTTAATGAGAAATCAAATCTAGACAAAGATATTTTAATAGAAGAATGTGCAGAAATAATAAAAAAATTATTACTATAAAGATTAGAGAAACATTAATACATTCGCCCAAAGTTAGATTTCATCATAAAAAAGCTCAAAGATATTAGGAATCTCATTGTTAGGTATACCTACACCATTATCTGAAACCACTATCGATATTTTATCATTATCTATCTTTTTAAGTAATATATTAATTTTCCCATCATTCACACCATATTTTATTGCATTTTCAACCAAATTAAATCAAAGATAGACAAAGCTACACAGATCGTGTGGCTTCGTCTATCTTTGTGGAGGTGAGTTCTTGAAGATTCTACTTGCCGAAATGGATTAGGTATTAAATATTATCCATCATATCCTATTTATAGACATCTGAAAACTCAATTTTTATTCTTTGCTCAAAATCGTTTATGCTATTATCAATAGACTTAATACTTTCTTCTTTGCTATCATGCTTCGATACCTTAACAGGAAGTTTTATAAAAAACTTAGTACCAACTCCATGTTTACTCTCAACTGTTATTGTCCCACCTTGTATTTCTACCAGCGATTTAACAAGCGATAATCCGATACCACTTCCTTCATATTTCCTTGTAAACGATTTATCCGCCTGCCGAAATCTATCGAATATTAGATTTACCTTGTCATCCGGTATTCCTATGCCTGTGTCTTCAATCGAAATAGTTATGTATTCTTCACCATCATATATATTAACAAATATGCTTCCACCAAGAGTTGTAAACTTTATAGCATTGGATAGCATGTTAAGCATTATTCTTTCAATTTTTTCTAGATCACAATCCACTATCTTTTCCTCTATATCAGTATCAAATATGAGACTTAAGCCATTATTATTAAAATGCTCTGCTACAGATAACGTAATTTCCTCCACAATATTAACAATGTTACAATTAACCATATTCAGTTCAAAAAAACCTACATCCAATTTAGTTAAATCAATTAAATTGTTTATTAATTTTAGCAATCTAAAGCAATTATGTTTTTCAATATTTATATTATTAATAATCTTTTCTCTATTAATAGGGTTTTTTTCATCATTAACGCCCATTTCAATGATTTTTATTGTACCTAATATTATATTCAACGGAGTCCTTAGCTCATGAGAAATATTAGCAAAAAATTCAGATCTTAACTTCTCTATTTCAGCAGCCTCATTCTGTAATGCTAATTCATTCTTTTTTCTTTCTGTAATATCCCGCACAGTTGCTATAATTACTTCATCTTCATGAATCTTTGTAGCATGAACATTAACTTCTACCCAAAAATCTTTGTTACTTTTATTTTTAACTATAAACTCTTGTATCAGATGGTCCTTACCGTTTTTCTTATTACTTAATGCATCTATATAAAGCTCAATATTGTCCTGTTTTTTTGAGATAATATCATATACATTCATACTTATTAATTCATTTCGAGAATAACCAAACATAGTGGTAGCAGTTCCATTTACATCCGTTATATTTCCATAAACATCATGAATGAATATTGAATCACTTACGGAATTAAAAATTGCGCTTAGATATTTTTGGCTTTTTTCAAGTTCATTCTGAGAATTTTCATACGTAAGTTGCCTTAAACCACTTTCGGCAAGCGTCATAATAAGCCCTGAATAATACTCAATTATATGATCAACCTTCTTTTTAGAATAAACAGGCACCTTGCTTAACGCATCTAGATACTCTTTTTCATCAAACCCTAATTCTATTGCTTGTGCTGCAAAATATTCTTTATCTATTACTTCATCTTCATAAAAAAATTGGCTAAAAAAAATCGTAGCCAAATGTTCTCCGGAAATAACAATAGGTAATGCAATATCCCTCATATTATTTAGACACTTATAAGAGATATATGCACCATCCATAATATGGTCACTAATATATTGATCACTAATGGAACATTGCATGCATGTAACTGGATGAACTCTATGAAACTTAGTGCATATATCCTGCCATCCCGTTGCAATAATAATTGTGCCGTCTATATCAACAATTCCAAAATTAATGCCTACAGCAGCATAAATATTTTCAGCCATCTTTTTTAGTGAATCAATATTTATTAGTTCTGAAAATTTAACTTTCCTCATAAATAATTCCTCCTAAGTAACATACCCTCTTATTAAAAACATTCTATCATAGTAACTTTGCTAAATTAGGGGAATATTGTCGTATAGGATATTAAAAATTCTATATCTAATATTAAAAGCTGTGAAGTAATTACTTCACAGCTTTTTCATTTATTTAATAATTTTTATTTATCAAAATTGGGAAAAGAAAAAATTTCATCTAAATCATTAAATCTACTATATCCTTGTGCGTAGAATATGATTATAAATCGAATTACTGTTTTTTCTAAATTTATACCAATAGTCTTACTGCTGCTATAAATGTCATGATTATAATAATATATCTGAAGTTTTTTTCATTAATTTTTTTAATCATAAGCATCCCTAAAAGGGCTCCTAATGCAATTGCTGGCACCATACCAATGCTAAGTAAAACTGTCTTAAAGGCAATATTATGCCAGAATAAAATTTGCAATGGTAATTTGGCCAAATTAACAAGTAAGAAAAACCAAGCCGTTGTGCCCATAAAATCGTTTTTTTTGAAGTTCATAGTTAACAAATACACACTGAATATAGGTCCTGCAGCATTACCAATCATGGATGTAAAGCCAGTAGCAATTCCAGCCATTGCATAAAACCATTTATTTGTTGGGACTTTTATATTTTCACCTTTTTTTTCAGTATAAATTAAAGCGACTAAGCAAAGTAAAACTGAAATAGATATAACGGCCTTAAATTGTTTATCATTAATAAAGTTTCCAACTATAACACCTAGTAGTAACCCTATGATTGTCCATGGCAAAAGTTTTTTTATATTTTCCCACTTAGCATGTCTATTATAATAGTACACTGCAAAAACATCCCCTATTACTAATATAGGAAGTATAACACCTGTAGATTCCTTCCCTCCAAATACACTGGCAATAATTGGTATAACAGGCATCAAAAACCCGCTTATTCCGGTCTTTGAAACGCCTACTAAGACAGCCGATATTATTAAACATATCCATTGCATCGTTGATAAATTAAACATATGAATGATTCCCATTATTTTACCCCTCTTCTGAAATAATTACTCAGCATTTTTATTTGCTACCTCTATATGATAGGTTACCTGTCTAATATATGGTTTTTTAGAGATAATCAGCCATGCTATAAGGCTTATAATTCCTATTAATAAATGCATTAGTCCCATTACCACTATTTTATTAGAAAAATTCAAAGAAATTATAAACATACCAATACTACCATAAAAGGTCATTGCGCAACTCATTAATGAGGATGCTGCACCAATATCGCCCTGTAACTGTTCAAGCAAAAGGTTAGTTCTTGCAGGTGCCATAATGTTACCAAAGAGAGACGCAGGAATTAATGATAATGTAAAAAATAAAGGACTTAAATTACCTATCGTACAAATGAATACCCCACTTATACTAAACACAATAAATGAGACAGTTATTATTGAATTACTATGATAATTTTTTGATAATTTAATGTATAGTAAAGGCCCTAGTAGGTAAAACACCGCGTTTAAAGCAAAATAATAACTATATACCTTTTCACTTAATCCAAAGCCATTTACATAAATATACGAGGAGGATGATATAAATGACATAGAAGCAGCAGATATCAGTGAAAGTATTATAAGAAGTGACATAAAGCTCTTATTTTTTGCAACTACGCCTAACCTTCCTATGGATTTAAATATACTTCCTGTATATCTTTTTTCTAGTGTCTCTTCCATGGCTATGCTTCCAGCTAAGGCTAAAGCTCCTATTATAGATAGCACCACAAATACTCCACGCCAAGAAAGAACACTTAGTATCATTGCTCCTATAACTGGAGAAATTATAGGTGATATCATTCCCATAGACTGAACTAAAGCTATTATGGTTACTCTCCTCCTACCACTATATACATCTTTTACTATAGCTGTTGCCACCGCTGTTGCAGCCCCACAACCAATTGATTGCAGAATACGATAAAAAATTAGTTGGTAAACATTTACAGAAAATATACATAAAATGCTTCCAATAGTATATACAGATAATCCTATAAGTAATACTCTTTTCCTTCCGTATTTATCACTAAGGGGTCCCCAAAATAGGGTTCCTACAGCGTAAAATATAAAGAAAAATATTAATGTAAGATTTACTAGACCTTCCGATGTGTTAAAGCTTTCAACCATTTTAGGAAGCGCTGGTAGATAGATATCTGTAGATAATGGGATAAATGCACTTAAAAAAGCTATAAACATTATGAAGCCCTTATCTCCCAAATATTTTTGTTTCTTTTCCTTTTTGTCACATATCTTTTCTTCGTTTTCCATTCTTTGCCTCCAAAAATAATAGCATATTACATCATTCAAGTTATTACATGTCCTTATAAACCTACACAAAAAAAAATACAGGATTTCTCCTGCTCCATTCCTGATAAACTTCAATTAGGATTTTCCTAAATTATCGCCTGTGGTGACAAAGCATTAACTTGACTTGAATTATTTATGTCATTAATATTAGCACTAGTATTAGCTTGTGTTAATAATTGTGATATTTGATTAATCTCCAAAATACTCCTCCTTTGTTTAACCATAAAGTGCCATATTTTTAATTTTACCCTATATGCCTTTAATTATCTATACTTTTTATAATTAAATTATCTCCTGCAGAGCTGCACAGCTTTGCAGAAGATGAATTGATAACTTATTTTGAAAATTGTTTAACAATGCCCTCTGCCATAACATCTGCCATCTTTAGGGCTTGATTTTCAATTTCATCGTATACTGCGATGCTTCTTTCGTAATTGTTGGTAAGTATATCGATTGCCTCTGCTTTGGTCATAGCTAAGTGTTCATATAACATTATTTTCCAATTTTCTTGAGACCAATAAGGATTGATTCTAGCAAGGAAAACTGCGATTTCATCTGCATTTGCGTACCATCTTTTCTCAGCATCTGCTGCCTCTTTACTATAGCCAGCTTTGGCTGCTTTAACAAGCTGTGCGGCGATGACAAGATGACTTTTAAATAACTCACTAAATTGAGAAGCAATTTCATCCCCATAGAAAGGTTTTAATACTAACTTAAAATCTGTTGGATTTCGAAGAAGTCGCTTAGTAACAAAATCTACATCTGGTAAATCTTTTATTATGCTTGTTATTGTCATCCTCGTCCAGACAATATGTTGTTCCCAAAGTATCCGCATAATATTTCTTAAATCTACTTCTGCTTCACTAATTATCCTAGGCTCAGTAATGTGCCGTTGCGCCACCATCCAAGATGCATCATATGGAAATAAATACATTGTTATCACCACTTTCTAATTTTTATACTATAATATGCTTATGTGAGCAATAAGTACCCATAAAAAAAGGAATATAGAAGGGCATAACAAATTGAGGTTAGTATACGATATACTAACCTCTCTATTTTTTTCAATTCTTTTCATAATCTACATAAAATTACAAATAGTATATTGTCCCAGTGAAGTTTACTTCTGAATCTTCTTCATAGTCAATATACGCACCTTTAAGATCTACTACATTTTCATGTATATCAAATCCCTCTATGCTTATTGTTTCTATTACATTATTTTCATTAACACATGTTGCCAATGTATCATAATAATCTTCTTCATCATTATATATAATTGCAGTACTTAATATTCTAAATGTTGCCTCCCTTATAATTTTTCTATTTTTATTTATAATTTTCCCAAACTTAATTTCTTGTACCCCATCTTTTTTATCATTGTCTTTAAATAAAAAACTCATTCCGATTACTTCCCTTCATTTTTATTATAATGATTCAATATCAATATTATTATAGTCAATTTTCTTATCAAAAGAAACATTCCCTATTCAGCCAACTAACCAAGATTTAAATAATAATCATATAACTATAATATAAGTTTTAATACTTATTAGCGAAAGGAAGTATATAAATGGTGGATATGCATTATAATCTTGTAAAGACAGGATTAAGAACCATTCAAAAAATACCAGATTAGTTTAGAGATGATGTAATTGCTCTATTTTACAGATACCCAAATATTGTTTTTAATGTAAAATCTCCATAGAAAGTCCTTTGCTTCTTCTGCATAATCAATTCCAATTCTCTTAGCTTCTATAATTTCAATTTTTTCTTTTTCCACTGCGTCTTCAATATATAGTTCACTTATGCACAAATCCTGTTTGTTATTTTCTTTATTTATATTCATAGCTATACAGAGCTTAGATGGGCCTGTGGTTAAATTTTTAATTTGAGCTTTTGTCAATTCATTATAACCTTTTTTAAATCTTAGCTTTGACATTTCGTCTAGACCTTCTATTGGCTGAATAGCTCTAATTAAAACCCCTTCAGCAATTCCTTCTTCTTTTGTTATTACATTAAAGCAATGATACATCCCATAAATAAAATATACGTATGCGATGCCAGGCATACCATATAGAGTCTCAAGTCTTGGTGTATGTTTTCCCCCGTAAGCATGGCAAGCCTTATCTATTGATCCAATATATGCTTCTGTTTCAACTATCTTTCCCCTTAACTTTACTCCATTAACTTCATGTACAAGTGTTTTTCCTAAAAGTTCCTTAGCAACCTGCAAAGCTTCTCTGGCATAAAATTCTCTAATAAGTCTCATTCCAACTTCCTCCTAAAACCTATAATAAATATCTATTTTTAACCATATCTTTATATTATATATAAGTAACCATTTTTAATCAATGACGAACATAACTGTTTTTTGCAAAACAAATAATTTTCACATCAATAATTGGAATAGTACTTTTTCAACTAAATTTTTAATGTATATCTTTAACACAAAACAAGGCATCTGCATATTATGTATAGAAAGTGTGAACATCTTAAATAAGAGAAAGTACAAGCTCTTTAAATAGAAAAAATATTATTAATAAGGAAGGTATCTATATTGAATAAATACAATGATTTTTCTTCTGAAAAATATCAATCTGACGATGAATATGAACCTTATGACTTTTTAATTCCTAAAAACCACAATTGTGATGACAAACCACACTGTAATGATAAAGACCGCTGTGACGATAGACCACACTGTGATGACAAACACGATCGTTGTCATCCTTGCTGTATAAAATGCATAGTTGGACCAACTGGAGCTACTGGAGCTACTGGACGAACCGGAGCAACCGGACGAACTGGTGCAACCGGAGCAACTGGACGAACTGGAGCAACTGGTGCAACTGGAGCAACTGGACGAACTGGTGCAACTGGTGCAACTGGTGCAACTGGAGCAACTGGACGAACTGGTGCAACCGGAGCAACCGGAGCAACTGGTGCAACTGGACGAACTGGAGCAACCGGAGCTACTGGACGAACTGGTGCAACTGGTGCAACTGGAGCAACCGGAGCTACTGGACGAACCGGAGCAACCGGACGAACTGGTGCAACCGGAGCAACTGGTGCAACTGGACGAACTGGAGCAACCGGAGCTACTGGACGAACTGGTGCAACTGGTGCAACTGGTGCAACTGGAGCAACCGGAGCTACTGGACGAACTGGAGCGACTGGTGCGACTGGACGAACCGGAGCAACTGGTGCAACTGGACGAACTGGAGCAACTGGGGCTACTGGTGCAACTGGAGCTACTGGACGAACTGGTGCAACCGGTGCTACTGGAGCAACTGGAGCTACTGGACGAACTGGTGCAACCGGTGCTACTGGAGCAACCGGAGCAACCGGAGCAACTGGTGCAACTGGTGCAACTGGACGAACTGGTGCAACTGGAGCAACTGGACGAACTGGAGCAACTGGTGCAACCGGTGCAACTGGACGAACTGGAGCAACTGGTGCAACCGGTGCAACTGGACGAACTGGAGCAACCGGAGCTACTGGAGCTACTGGTCCAAGTTTTAATTCGTATGCAAATGGTGTTATAACAACAAATAAAATATCAATTCCAGTTGGCGGCACTATTATTTATGATACTGTAGATATTGTAGGACCTGATTTAAGTTATGATCCAACAACAGGTATATTTACAATTAATACAACGGGTGTTTATGTAATCGACTGGAAGTTTGCTGTTACTCCAGATCCTTTAACCTTTGCTTTACAACTTGATTTAGAAGAATCCCCTAGTGGAGTTGTTATTGGTGGTATATCTATTTTAGTAACAAATCCAACTGTAAATGGCTCTAACAAGGTTTATGCCGCAACAGCAGGACAATCTTTTAGATTTGCTAACAATTCAAATGGTCCTATTAGTATAGTACTTGCAGGTCTAGCTGGGGCTATTGGAACTATATCTGTCTTCAGAATTGTTTAACATCAACAGATTATAACTAATTTTATTACCTTAACTGGCTGCCTATCGACGGCAGCCTTTTTTGATTACTATTACATTATTTTCATTAACGCATATACAGTCAAATGCTAAAAATCCTGTTAACATAATGAGTTAACAGGATTTTCAGTCTAATATTTATTAATTTTTTGTTATTATTAATAACAGGTACTATACATCTATCTGTTCTGTTTTAGTGTCAGTACTAAATATTTCTCTTTTCTTCCAAATAAAGAATCCCATAAGTGCAGGCATTATTAAACTAACAAGTATCATCCAAGGTTTAGTTCCACCAGCTACAATTGTATATGCTATTTGAGCCACTGTAGCAATAAAATAGATATATATTCCTAATTCCTTTTTCATTAAAATCAAAATAACACTTATAGCTAATATTACTGAGAATACCAACCCAATAGTTAAACTTAAATTTGTGATTTCAGGCATACCTATATCCAATGCTTTATATGCAGCGTTAAGTTCATCTTTCTTAGAAAAGTTTTTTATACTAAATAATCCAATCGCACTAACAATCAATTGAATAATCGATATTGTTTTTATACCTGCTCCTACTTTTGGTTTTTTAACGTTTTCCATAATTCGCCTCCAATAAATATATTTTTAAAATAAGATAATAATGGCTTTCACCAAGATTTAATTGTAAATAGCCTCAATTGGATCCATTTTCGATGCATTAATTGCTGGTATAATTCCAAAAATTATTCCAATTATAACAGAGATTGCAGTTGCTCCTATAACGCTTTCTCCGCTCATAACTGGAGGGAATGGCATAAATATACCAATTATTTTACAAAAAATAAATCCGAATAATATACCAAGTAAACCACCAAGCCCTGTCACCATAATCGCTTCTATAAGAAATTGGAGTAATATACTTTTAGGTTTTGCCCCAATAGCCCTACGTATACCAATTTCTCGTTTCCGCTCAGTTACAGAAACATACATTATATTCATTACACCTATTCCCCCAACAAATAAGGAAATACCACTAATCAATGCTATGAAAGCAGTTAAATACCCAATAATCTGTCCAAACAACTTAGTCATTGCCTGAGGATCCTGAAGCTTATACTCACCTTTTAAATTAGGATGAGCCTTAACAAGTTCCTTTTTTACGTTTTCAAAAACCTTATCTTTATCTTCGCCATCTTTAAGATAAATATCTAAGCTTGAGATAAAGGTATCCGTATTCATATCTTCTTTTGATTCCTTTGAAATATAACTTATTCCACTTGTCAGATCGAATTCAGCCTTTTTTTCTAGAACTCCTACTACCTCGTAGATAATTCCATTTACTGTTATTCCACAACCTATGGCATTTTCTGGAGTTTCAAAAAGTTTTTCTGCAACTTTATAATCCAACATAATTAACTTTTTAGAATTCTCATCTTTTTTGAAAGAACGACCATACTTAATATTTATATCTTTACCATCATAATCCTCTATCCCACTTTGTGTGTCTTTATCAATATATGTACATTCTCCATATATAATTCCTCCGCTTCCTTGCATACCCTTCGATACCTCAGCCTTTTCTACTCCAGTCACTGTTTTAAGAGAATATGGATCAGATTTGCTAAAGGGTTCAATCAAGGTTAAATCCGCATCAACGTTTTCTGGTTCAAAATTAACATTTATTTTATTTGCGCTTGTATCCGCCATAGATTTATTTACCTCTACCTTTAACCCATTACCAACTGACATAATGGTTATTACAGAGCTTATACCTATGATTATTCCTATCATTGTGAGAAAAACCCTTAATTTATGTGATTTTAGACTGTATACTGAAGTTTTGATTAAATTTATTATAGACATATCTAATCCACCTTTGTTATCACTCCATCTTTTAAATGGATTACTTTGCTAGCATATTTAGTTAAATCGTCATCATGTGTTACCATTATTATTGTTTTATTTTCTTCATTAAGTTTCTTTAGTATATTCATAATTTCCTCTCTGGTTTTACTGTCTAGAGCGCCTGTTGGCTCATCAGCTAAAATCACGTAAGGATTGTTAATGAGAGCTCTTGCTATCGCAATACGCTGTTGCTGTCCTCCAGATAATTGTGAAGGTGATTGCTTCTCTTTATGAAGCAATCCTACCGTATCTAAATATTTTTCTACACGGTGTGCCCTTTCTTTTTTAGGTACATCAGTGCCTTCTTTATAAAGCAAAGGAAGTTCAACATTCTGACCAATAGTCAATGAATCTATCAAATGAAACTGTTGAAATATAAAACCCAGATAACTATTTCTAAGTTCTGATCTTTCATTTTCACTAAGATGAGTAACATCCTTGCCATTAAACGCATATTTTCCATTATCAAAATGATCAAGGAAACCAAGAAGGTTTAAAAGTGTAGTTTTTCCACTACCTGATTTCCCCATTATCATAACAAAGTCACCTTGCTCTATAGTTAAATTTATATCCTTCAATACGTGTAATTTGGAATCCTTTAACTTATAATACTTATTAATATTTGTTAACTCAATAAGATTACTCAACAGAAATACCTTCCTTCATATCTTTAGTAGTTTTCGCTATACTATCACTTTCTTTTAACCCACTAAGCACAACAACTTCTGGCGTTGTAGCTTTTTTATAAGCGATTGCTTGTTTTTTCAACTTTTTATCCACAACCTTGAACACGTATTGCTTTCCAGCTTCCTCAAGTATTGCACTCTTTGGTATTTTCATCTCTTCTTCTTTAAGTTTCACTGTGGCTTGTACATGAAAGCCATTGATAACATCTGCTTGTGAATCCAAGGATACATTTGCATCATAATAAGATACAGCAGAAGCTCCACCTGTAGCACCTTGCGCTCCAGCCGCTACATCTGGCGCTGCTGGACTATTCCCTACACTTTTCACCTTTCCTGTTATAGTTTTATTTATAGCGAATATAAGTATATCCACTTTTTGATTTTCCTTTACCTTTGTTTGATCCTTTTCATTAATATTTCCTTTTACATAAACTGTAGTAGACTCTATTACAATATATGGTTTCGTCATATCTTTAGAATCATTTAATATTACTTTTCCATTTATCGGAGCTTTTATATAAGTGTATTCTTTCTCTTTTGAATTTTTAAGCATCCCTTTTGAAGTATCAATTTGTGCTTGCACAGCATCTATTTGATCTGAGTAGCCACTAATTTGAGCCTCAGTACCTGCTGCAGCCGATGCACCCATGGCAGCGGGATCGACACCAGCCTGTTCTGCTTGTTGTTTTGCTTCTTCCTTCTGCTTTTCTAAAAGTTGTTTTGCTTCTTCTTGTTTATCGACTAATTTCTTTTTTTGCTTGTTAGCATTAGTAATTTCTTGGTTTCCCTTATCTATCTCATCCGTAACCAAACTGTTCCTGTATGTAAAAAGAGCATCACCCTTATTTACTACTTGTCCATTCGTAACCGAAACCTTATTTATTGTTCCTTTTGTTTCATCTCTATATATATTTTCCGTTTTTTCAGGAACAACAACACCGTTTACAAATATTTTCTCTTTAGCCGGTATTGTATATAAAGCTACTTCTTTACCTTTCTTACCTGCTGAATCTTTATTGTTCTTAACTACATATGCAATAATTCCAGATAGTATTATTACACCAATAATGCTTAAAAAAATAATATGTTTCTTTTTCATAGATTTCCCCCCTATAAATACACTTTAAATAAAAAAAAATGTTAAATTAATAACAACTTTCAGAATTATTTTACCACATTCTTCTTTGATTTACAACATTTGCAGCAAAAACTTTGTTTTATGATTTTTTTGCATCCATAAATATGGTTTTATTCCTTATTTAAGCATGCTTTATTTATATCATATTTCATAAAGATCTATAATTCAATACAAAATGCATTAATCGTCATTATTTAGACATAAACGGAATTTAATCTAATTATCTCCTTCTGAAGTCGATATTAAAATTAAATATATAAAAGTTAAAACGGTGAAATTTTATTAAAAAAATTCACCGTTTATTTTACTCTAGATTCACTATATACTAATTAATATTATTGAACTCTATACATATCTTTGCTTTCCATATATTGAAATATAGATTCTCCACGCTTTTGTTCTTCTATTTGTTTTAATTGATTATCTTTATTTAATAGTTCTGTTGGTTTCATCCCTTTCATCATTAATCTCATGATGGTAAATTTAATTTCATCATATTTATTAAAAATAATTTCTGCTTTTTCAATATCATGATATACCTTCCAATAACCTACCATTTTACATTTAGCATTTGGATAATCAACAAAGGATACTACATCTTCTAGAGGATAGCCTAAAAAAATCCCAATTTCGTGTGGGCACATATTTTCGAATCTTTTGCCTAAAAGCAATAAACATTCCTTTATATTCATTTTTTCATTGTATCCAAATCTTTTTAAAAATTCCATGTTTTTATTATCGCTTATACTTAACTTGATTTTTTCTTTATTATAAAATAGTACAAACGTATTTGTTATATCCTTTTTTAATTCAAAGTAATCAATATCTAGTTTAGCTTTCACTTCATCTTTATATCTTTCCCATATGTTATTTGAGTTTCTATTACTATTACTAAAATTAATTAAAGATGATGTCTTATGCTTTTTAATAGTTGGTCCTGCATTACGTATTATTACTGAAAATAAATACTCCAAATCATCATAACCATCTACAATTTCTAACAATCCCCTTAACTCTACTATTCCCATAAAACACCCTCCATTAATTTCACAATAGTGTTAACACTATCAACTTCATATTAAGTTTACTTTTATTTTTTTGATAATAACGCACCTATTTCCTTACACCTTTCAATACCTTCTTTATCAGAATCGTTATTAATTATAAGTCCATCTACTATAATGTTAGCACCATATATTTCCATTCTCTCTTGCCAATCCTCCATCCATTCTCCATTGCCCCATCCATAAGAACCAAATAAAATAGTGTTTTTGCCGCTTATTGCGCTCGCAATTGACTCAATAAATGGTTCCATTTCTGATTCCTCAAGCTGCTCTGAGCCCATAGATGGACATCCCAAAGCTACTCCATCTGCATTTATTACGTCCTCTACTTTTGCATCGTTCACATTAAGTAGTCTAACGTTTGCATCTACATTTTTTGCCCCTTCCATAATCCCTACTGCCATAGCCTCTGTATTCCCTGTTCCGCTCCAATAAATAATAACTACATTTTTCAAATCAATTTCCTCCTCATATAAAATATTTTGTACATTCATGTGGTAATAATTTCAATGCATTTTTAGACTTAATTTATATTATCTTATTGCATTGATATTGATTATCATTCTTGATTATATTATAATATATTTAAGTTAGAGGTTTTTTAAAATTATTATTGTCTTTTTTAAAAATATTAAGGAGATGCGATGAAAAATTTACTAAATCACACTGAACTGGTCTTAAGTATTGGAAATAACAACTTAGAAACTGCCAATGCCATATATATAAAAAAGATAAATATACTTTTATCTTCGTCGAGTAGCCCAGATGAATTAAAAAAACTAATATATTCAATTAATATCTTTATATACACCTATTTCTGTATTAACAATTCAATCCGCTTGGAGGACTTATGCTATAAAAATCTTAAGCTAATGGATACTTGTCATTTGAAGGAAGACTTAATTTCTTTAGGAGAAAAAATTATTAAAAGCTACACGGAAGTCATTAATAATGGTAAAAAAGCATCAGAAAATGAAATTGTAAACAATGCTTTGGCTTATATCCACTCAAATATTGAGAAAAAAATAACCCTAGAAAAAGTTGCAACTCACATTCATATAAGTAGTAACTATCTATGTTATCTTTTTAAAGTGAATACCGGTTTTAAATTTTGTGAATATATAAACATATATAGAATAAATGTGGCAAAAGATATCCTAGATAATTCCTCTTATCCTTTAGATGTGATTTCTACTAAATCCGGGTTTAATAGTCAAAGTCATTTTTGTACCACCTTCAAGAAATATGTAAGTGTTTCACCTAATGAATATAGAAAAAGGACCATCTAGAGCATGCCTATGGTGTTACTAGACAACTCCCAAGCGTTTTTTTAGATGCCTTTGAAACAAAGTAAAGTTTTATTAAAAAGCCTTCTTTTCACTTATTTAAATGAAAAGAAGGCTTTTTATATATTCTTTATTTTGTTTCATATATCTTATCAAAGGAGTATTTTATATATAGGAATTATAAATAGACTTAACAACGTGGATAGAGCAATCATAATAGCAGCATATTGGTAATCTGCATCGTAAGATTTAGACACTATAGCAGTAGTAGTCATTACTGGCATAGCTGCTTGAATAATAAATATATTTTTCATGATTTGAGGCAAAGGAATGAATTTACATATTAACACTACCAGTAGTGGCGATATTATAAATCTTCCTAATAAAACGCCCCACATATCCTTATTAAAACGTATTCCTTTTAAATTTACATAATAAATTGTGTTACCTATAAATAACATAGATAAAGGGGTAGTTAAATTTCCGAAATATTTACAAGTATCCATTAGGAATGCAGGTACAGGAATAGCTAAAAGTATTAATATTATAGCTACTACAAATCCCATTAGAGGAGGTGAAAATATTCTTTTTAAAGTATCCGGTGATGCAAATTTATTAGATCCTCCATTCCCATCTTTACTTATTTCAAAAACACCTATAGTCCAAAAGAATGTAGTATTAACTATATAGTATATCAAAACATAAGGAACACATTTTGAACCAAATAGAGCTAAATTTACTGGCAATCCAATAAATATGCTATTAGATACAAAGAACATAGATGCAAAGGAACCACGTCTATTTTTCGTAACATTAAAAACTTTTACAAAGGTCTTGCCAATTAAATAAGTAAGAGCTATTGAAATTATTGGAACTATAATACCCTTCCCTAAACTTAAAAGCTTTGCTCTGTCAAAGTCCTTCATAAGATTGCTAATCATCAAAGCCGGTAACGCTACATTGATAACAATTTTTGCGAATAGCTTTGCACCGGACTTATCCATCCAATTTTTTTTCGTTAGCCACCATCCAATAGCTATCATTATAACAATACTAAATATACTACCAAAAGCATTTAAAAGTTCCATAAATACCCCCCTTTAATTGTCGTATTAATTATAATGATTTATTTCTTACATATAGACTTTGTAGCAATAATATCTACGCCAAGACCCAACACATTGTTAATAATCACTTGTTCAATTTCTATAGGTGCATCAGCTTCTATATTCTTAATTTCTTTCATAACATCAAATATCCTGTTTTTAGGAATAGATGTTGTTGTCCTTACACTAACCAGTGGCATTTCTCCATTATTTACTTTAACTAATGATGAAATAGTTCTCTTAGGATTTTGTATTTCTTGCGTTGCATATGCTATTCCTTTTTTACAGGAAGCTCCAGTTACATTTTTGATAATGTTTTCTTCTAGTTCTAAAGTTAATTCACAACCATTAGGACAAACTATACATGTCATTTCTCTATTCATTGTGATACCACCACCTTAATGTTTTCTTCACTAATAATATCCTCTTTTTTTAATGTTAAGCGTATCATTTCTGCAGGATTCAATTTTTTAAAGTTCCTTGATTTAATCACTTTTTCGCCCTGCACAATTTCTATAACTCCATCTCTTGAGGGCCTACTAACCCTTAAAGTTACTTCTACATCTTGCTTCCCACTTATTTTTTGTGGAACTACATTGTTAATAGTTTTATCTGATGTTATTAAAATATGACTTTCATTTTGTTTTTCATTTCTTATATATTTTGCTGCTGCCCTAGCAAGCTTTTCTCCTTCATCAGATACAAAATCCACTAAATCATGCACATGAAGCACATTGCCAGCTGCATAAATTCCTTCTACGTTAGTTTGTAAATTTTCGTCCACAATAGGTCCCTTAGTCCGTTCATCAATTTTTACTCCAGCTTTAAGAGATAACTCATTTTCAGGAATAAGACCAACAGATAGTATTAATGTATCACATTGATATTCTATTTCTGTGCCTGAAATAATTTGTCCATTCTTATCTAATTCACTCACTGTTACGGCTTGCAATCTTTCTTTTCCTTTGATGTTTGTTACCGTATGACCTAAATATAAGGGAATATTATAGTCATTTAAACATTGTTCTATATTTCTTGGCAATCCACTAGGATAAGGTAATTTTTCTATTACGGCCAATACTTTTGCTCCTTCTAGTGTGAGTCTCCTTGCCATTATAAGTCCGATATCTCCAGAACCTAGTATAACAATTCTTTTTCCAACCATAATATTTTTTAGGTTCATATAGCTTTGAACTACTCCAGCAGTAAATACACCTGCAGGTCTTGTCCCAGGTATGCTTATAGCTCCTCTTGTTCTTTCTCTACACCCCATGGTGAGCACCACTACTTTAGCTTTATATTTTTTTAGCCCTTCCCTTGTAACTGCTGTAACCTCCTTGTTATTTGTAATATTTATTACAGTCGCTCCTGTTTGTAATTCAATATTCGCTTTTTTTATCTGTTCTACAAATCTAGCCGCATATTCAGGACCGCTAAGCGCCTGCTTAAATCTTTGTAAACCAAAACCATCATGAATACATTGTTTTAATATTCCACCAAGCTTTTCTTCTCTTTCTAATATTAAAACATCTTCTATACCTTCTTCTTTTAGTTTTAGAGCTGCTGCAAGCCCAGCTGGGCCACCACCAATTATAACTGCTTCCTTTTGAATTACTTCCATTGTCTTACCTCCCCATAAAACATTTTTCCATTTTCTCTTAAATAAGTTATTTCATCTACTTTTTTATTTTTTTCTTTCATAATTATTTCTGCAATTCTAGTTTGACAATATCCACCTTGGCATCTTCCCATCATGGATCTTGTTCTATATTTAATGCCTGTTAATGTATCTACTCCTAATGGATTTCTTATTGCTTGTATAATTTCTGCTTTTGTAACGTTCTCACATCTACAAATAATTTCTCCATAATCTGAATTTTCTTTTATAAGTGCATCTTGTTTTTCTTCAGATTGTTCTATAAACTTTACTACTGCATTTCTTATAGGATTGAATTTTTTATTTTCTTTTAAATCTTCCTTGTTCTTAATTTTTTCTACTACATATTCTGCAATTGGGACTGCTGAAGTGAGTCCTGGCGATTCAATTCCAATTAAGTTAATTACATTAGGGATTTCCTTTCTTTCTTCTATTACAAAATCTGCATATCCACCTTTTTCTTTACTAACAAGTTTTGGTCTAATGCCTGTGAAATTTCTAATGAAATGTTCTCTTTTAATTTGAGGCAATATTTTTGTGCCTTCTTTTATAAGCATGTCCATAACATCCTCAGTTGATGAATAGTTATCATTTTCATCTATATACTGAGCACTTGGTCCGATAAATATATTGCCATGAATTGAAGGCGTAAGATGTACACCAAGACCTCCCTCTTTCTTATTAGGAACTGGATAGGCTGGAATTTCAAGAAACTTGCCTATGCTTTGATCAAGAATAAAATATTCTCCTCTACATGGATATATTGTATAATCTGTAACACCAACCAGACCTGCTATTTTATCAGAATTTAATCCAGCACTATTAATTACCCATCTACTATAATAAGTTTCTCCATTTTTTGTAGTAATTTTATAACAACTTTCTTTTTTTTCAATGTTAATTACTTCTCTACCTAAATAAAAATCCACACCATTCTGGCAAGCATTTTCTGCTAATGCAATTGTATATATAAATGGATCCAATACACCTGTCATTGGAGAATATAAAGCTGCTGTCCCTTCTACATTAGGTGCTAATTCTTTAATTTTTTCACGGCCTACAATTTCAAGACCTGGAACTCCATTTTTTTCTCCTAGTGCTTTTAAATCTTTTAATCCTTCCATATCTTCTTCACTAAAGCCTATTACAAGTTTCCCCGTTCTTTTAAAGGGTATATCTAATTCTTTTGCAACTTTATCAAATCCTAAGCATCCTTGTACGCAAAATTTTGCCATAAGTGTTCCAGGTTTGCTGTTAAATCCTGCATGAAGCACTCCACTGTTCCTACCACTTGTCTCACATACTACATCTAGTTCTTTCTCTAATACACCTATATTAATTTCATATTTTGAAAGTTCCCTTGCAATTGCACTACCAACTACTCCTGACCCGATAACGATTACATCATATTGCTGCTTTTTCAATTACATCACCCCTTACTCTATTTTCAATAATATAAATATTTAAGTTTTCATATTAAGTTGATTGAGTATACTAAATTACCTCAATACTATTCTAACTATTTATAAATATATTGTCAATAAATCCTTTCAATATTTAACCAATTATGGCTAACCCTGTTATTAATAAAAGAAAAACCCTCAAACTAATTAAATAGTCTGAGGGAATGTAATATTAACAATAGGTTGATCCTACTATATTTTAAGAATCTTTTCAAGCTGTATTTGCATCTCATTCTTTGCGCATTTAGTTTTATGAAGTACTGGTCTTGTTTCTAAATCTTTTATCCCTACTGGAATATCGACCTTTGTTATTTTACTAAGTTCCACTATTAATTCAAAGTCATTTAGCCCTGTGTATTTTGCATCTATTGATTTCATAACATCTGGCGTAAATTTATATGGGCTTGCCGTCGACACAATAACTGTCTTCGCACTATCCTTTGATTCTTTTAAATATTTTTGATAAACCGCATAGGAAACTGCAGTATGTGTATCAATTACATAATTAGTAGTTTTATAAACCTCAGTTATTGCCTTTGCCGTATCCTCCTCACTTGCATAGCCTCCAAAGAAATCCTTTAGCCCTTTTTTCATATCATCATCAATCTCATATTTACCATCTTTTTTAAGCTTATTCATAAGGTCTTTTATCTTACTTGAATCTTCCCCACTTATAGCATATAAAAGTCTTTCAAGGTTACTTGAAATCAATATATCCATTGAAGGGGACATAGTAATTACAAAATCCCTTACCCTATCATATGTGCCTGTATTTATAAAATCAAATAATACTTTATTTTCATTTGAAGCACAAATTAGCTTTTTAATTGGTAATCCCATTTTCTTTGCATAGTATCCTGCCAATATATCGCCAAAATTACCAGTAGGAACACAGAAATTTATCTCTTCCCCTATTTTTATGTCTCCCATATTACAAAGCTGAGCATATGCATAGAAATAATATACAACCTGTGGTATTAGTCTTCCAATATTTATTGAATTAGCTGATGAGAACATTTTATTATTTTCTTCTAATCTCTTGAGAAGGCCCTCATCTGTAAGCATCTGTTTAACTCCATTTTGTGCATCATCAAAGTTTCCATCAATTCCTATTACAAAAGTATTATCCCCAGATTGCGTTAACATCTGCCTTTTTTGAATCTCACTAACACCTTCCTGTGGGAAAAAGACTATTATCTTTGTGCCTTCTACATTTGCAAAACCTTCTAGTGCTGCTTTGCCTGTATCACCAGATGTGGCCGTAAGAATAACCATTTCTTTATCAATGTTTAACTTCTTTACTGCATTTTTTAAAAGATAAGGTAATATTGATAACGCCATATCCTTAAATGCTAAAGTTGGTCCATGGTATAATTCTAAAAAATATAATCCACCATTCTTTGAAATCGGCGCAATAGCTGACACATCAAACTTTTCATCATAAGCCATATCTATAGACTCTAATAAATCCTTTTCATCGTAATCAGTTAAAAATTCTTTCATTATAGTAAATGCTAATTCTTTATAATCCATATGACATAATTCAGCAAGTCCTATAGTTAACTTTGGTATTGATGTTGGTACAAAAAGTCCCCCATCCTCACTTAGTCCTCTTGCAATAGCTTCTGCGGATTTTACTTCTTTTTCATTTCCGCGAGTACTCTTATAATATATTTGTTTCATAAATTTTTTTCCTCCTATATACTACCTTTTATAAAGTAATCCATTAACTTATATCCTTCCGGAAAATATAGTCCTGTCTCTTTAGCCGCGAATTCATTATAAGAGCCATTTAGGTTGTCCTTTTCTTTATTACTTTCATATATTAAAAACGGAACCGGCTCTCCTGTATGAGTCCTAAGTACAAGTGGTGTAAGATGATCTGGGAGTATTATCATTTTATAATCTTCACCGATTCTATCCATTTCATCTTTTATAACCTTTACTATTTGATTGTCTATGTACTCTATGGCTTTATATTTATTTTCTATTTCACATCTATGTCCACATTCATCTGGAGCTTCAACATGAATATAAACAAAATCATTCCCCTTTGCCATTTCGCCTAGAGCGGCCTCTGCTTTACCTTTAAAATTAGTATTAATATTTCCAGTAGCCCCTTCTACATCAATAATGTCCATCCCTGCACACATTCCTATTCCTTTTATTAAATCAACAGCAGAAATTACTGAGCCTTTTAAATTATATTTTTTATAAAAGCTAGACAAGAGCGGTTTCTTTCCTTCACCCCAGATCCATATTGAATTAGCTGGCTTTAGTCCCCTTGCTACTCTCTTTTTATTTATATCATGCCCTGATAAAAATTCGAAACTTTTTTTCATCATTTCTTCAAATATTTCACTACCAAGTCCTTTAGGCATATAATCCTTTACCTTTTTATCTAGAATGTCATGTGGTGGTGTAAGTTTCCAAGAGTATGGTCCGTTATCCCATATCATAAGATGCCTATAGCCAATACCTGGATAAAACTTTATTGCCTCAGCGTTTAAATACTCACTTAATTCTTTTATTAATATTCCTGCCTCTTGCGTTGTAATTTCATCAGAACTATGGTCAATCATAATTTTTTCCTCATAGGGCTGGTCGTCAGATACCGTTACCAAATTACATCTAAATGTTACATCTGTATCTAACATTTGGACTCCCATGCTTGCTGCTTCAAATGGTGAACGTCCACTATAGTACACAAATGGATCATATCCCAAAACAGCCATGTTTGCTGTATCGCTGCCTGCCGGCATACCCTCTGGCACAGTTTTCGCTAATCCTTGAGTGCCGTGCTTTGCCATATAATCTATAGTAGGCGTATTAGCGTATTGAAGAGGTGTTTTGTCGTTAAGTTCCTTCACAGGATAATCTGCCATTCCATCTCCTAGTACTACAATATATTTCATATTAATACTCCTTTTTATTATTATTTATTATATGTATTAACCATAAGCATCTGACTATTATTCTTTATACTACTATACGTAAAAAAGAGCTTTATCAAATTATTGTTTTTTATTGTAACTCATATAAAATCAAATGTCAATGCAAACATACATTTCATAAATATTCATAAAATATATTATATTTGCAATTATTGTATTTATACTTTATTCTAAAAGTAAAACTGATTGGAGCGTACTATGGTAATTGATAAACAAGAAGTATTAAGATATTTGGGCTATAAAAATCAAATTATTAATAAGAGTATAATTGATTTAGTTGATGAATGTTGCTGTGAGATTATTGACATATGTAAAGAAAATTTTGTATATGAAATTTTTGATATTGAAAGAAAAAATGATCAGATTTTCCTCTTGGGTAGTACGTTAGTTTTAAAAGATGCAGATATAATAAATCTCCTAGTAAATTCAAGAAAATGTGTGGTTATGGCCGCAACATTAGGGATAAATGTGGATAGTAGAATATCTTACTATTCAAGATTTAATATTACAAAGGGTTTAATTATGGACGCCTGTGCAACCACCGCAATAGAAACCTTATGTAATGAGTTGCAAGATGAGATTATGAAAAATGCCTTAATAGATAATTTGCATATTACAACTAGATACAGCCCTGGATATGGAGACTTCTCTATTGATAATGGGTCAGAAATATTAAATGTTTTAGATGCTTATAAAAAAATAGGACTATCTATTACTGAAAATAGTATCATGATACCAAGAAAATCGGTAACAGCACTTATAGGTCTTAGTGAAGTTGCAAGTTTAAAATCAATTGACAAATTACAAAAATGTAAAATTTGTAAAAATAAAAATTGTGAATTCAGAAAGGATGGTAGATATTGTGTGTAGAAAAATAAACTTTAATAATTTTTTATTATTTGATGGAGCTATGGGAACAATGCTGCAAAAATACGGAATTAAGATGGGTGAATTACCAGAAAGCTATAATATATTGCACCCAGAAATCATTGAAAAAATACATGGAGAATACTTAGATGCAGGAAGTGACGTTATTACCACAAATACATTTGGTGCCAATAGTTATAAGCTTAAAGACACGCAATATACCGTTGAAGGTATTGTTGGAAGTGCTGTGAGAATTGCAAGAAAAGCGGCTGGTGATAATCTTGTTGCACTTGATATTGGCCCTATTGGTCAATTAATGGAGCCACTTGGAACATTATCATTTAATAATGCATATGAGGCTTTTGCAGAGCAGATTAAAATTGGCTCTAGGGAAGGCGCTGATATAATTCTTATTGAGACAATGTCAGATATTTATGAAGCAAAGGCTGCCATTCTTGCGGCAAAAGAAAATAGTTCTCTTCCAATAGTATGTACTATGTCATATCAAGGTGACGAGCGCACATTAACGGGAACAGACCCAATAACTATGGTGAACGTACTTCAAGGTCTTGGAGTAGATGCAATTGGGGTAAATTGTTCTTTAGGACCAAATGAAATGCTTCCAATAATAACAAAAATACTTAAGTACTCAAGTATTCCTGTTATAGTCCAACCTAATGCAGGTCTTCCTAAACTTGTAAATGGAGACGCAGTTTTCGATGTTCAGGCCCATGAATTTGCGCAGTATGCAAAAATTATGGCAGAAATGGGTGTTACGATTTTCGGTGGATGCTGTGGTACCGCTTGCGAGCATATAACAGCTATAAAGGCTGAACTTAAAAAATTAAAGCCTGTACGCCGTGATGTTAAAAGAATAACGGCAGTAAGTTCCCCCTCTTTAACAGTAGTCCTTGGAGGACAAATAAAAATTATCGGTGAGCGAATAAATCCTACAGGCAAAAAGAAACTTAAAGAGGCTTTAAAAAATAATAATATGGACTATATACTCTATGAAGCTATTAATCAAAGAGATGCAGGAGCAGATATACTAGATGTAAATGTGGGACTTCCTGAAATCGACGAGCATGAGGTTATGATACGAACAATAAAAGAATTACAAAGTGTAATAAATCTTCCCCTTCAAATTGATAGTGTTAGATGTGACGTAATTGAGTCAGCAGTGAGAATATATAACGGAAAACCACTAATAAACTCTGTTAATGGTAAAGACGAAGTAATGGCTTCCATATTTCCAATTGTTAAAAAATATGGTGCATGTGTAATAGGTTTAACTATTGACAAGGATGGCATTCCAAAAACGGCTGAAGGCAGGCTTAAAATAGCCCAGAAAATTGTACAAAAGGCTGAAGAGTACGGAATAGATAAATCAGATATTATAATAGATTGTCTTGTTTTAACTGCATCAGCGCAGCAAAGTGAAATTAAAGAGACAATTCGAGCAGTTGAACTTGTTAAATCTAATCTAGGAGTTAAAACTACTCTTGGAGTAAGCAATGTATCATTTGGTTTACCACAAAGAGAACTATTAAATAGAACGTTCCTTGCTGCAGCATTAACCGCTGGCCTTGATGCACCAATACTCAATCCTCTATCCCCCGATATGATGGCGACTATTAATGCATTTAATGTTTTATGGAATAAAGATAAAGCTTCAAAAAAATATATAGATGCTTATTCATCCTTTGAAGGAAAACCAGTTGGTAAAGAAGTTGTAAATGCTAAAGATTTAAATCAAACTATTATTGATGGTTTGAAAGAAGAATCTTCGAAAATAACAAAAGAACTTTTGAAAACTATGTCAGAACTTGAAGTTGTAAACAAATATCTAATTCCATCACTTGATATTGTGGGCCAAAAATATGAAAGCGGAGAAATATTTCTTCCTCAATTATTACAATCTGCAGAAGCAGTAAAGAAATCTTTTGAGGTAATCAAAGAAAGAATGATGGCAAGCACGGATAAAAAACTTAGCAAAGGTACAATTGTGCTTGCAACTGTTAAAGGAGATATACACGATATAGGAAAAAACATAGTGAAAATCCTACTCGAAAACTATGGATTTGAGGTAATTGACCTTGGTAAAGATGTACACGAGGATATAGTTGTTAATGCAGTTCGCAGCGGAAACATTAAATTAGTTGGTTTAAGTGCACTTATGACCACGACAGTTAGGAGCATGGGTGAAACAATAAAAGCACTTAGAGACAATAACTTGGATTGCACTGTTCTTGTTGGAGGCGCTGTCTTAAATGAAGAGTATGCAAAAATGATAGGAGCAGATTATTATGCAAAAGATGCAACTCAAACTGTAAAATTTGCGAGAAAATTATTCAAGTGTGAATAAGAGTGCATCCTATGAACTTTCGACCGCGTGACTCGAAATAAGAGCTTGAAACGTGAAATTCCATTAAGAAATTCTAATCTTTTGCAAATATTAAATTCTCTGACGCTCACATTCGGCTTACGGCCGGTTCACTAGCCTGACTTCCTGTCAGGCTCACGAGTATTTAATATTGGCAAAACAAGAATTTCTAAATGGAATTTCAATGTTTCTGCGCTTCTTATTTCGAGTCACTCTGGTCGATAGTTCATACCATTATGCATATCTATATTCAATGTCGGGACCCTTGCTCGACCCTGGAAGGAAATCGAAGGACGAAAAAATCCATTAAATTGTTGATTGTTTTTATTCTATTAATTAAATGATTCTATTCTTATTATACTTTCTATTTTGTTTACATTTTCTAGTTCTTTTATTTTTTCTAATGAATTTCGTATATTCTTTTCTTCACTCTTATGTGTAATAAATGCCAATATTACATAATTTTCAAGCATTACATCTTGAGTAACTGATACGATGCTAACATTGTTATTTCCAAAAATTTTTGCTGTATCTCCTAAAACTCCTGCCTTATCTTTAACGTTAAGTCTGATATAGAATTCTGATTCATTTTCTTCTGATTTTTTCACTCTTTTAAAATCACCTTCGTCACTTAGGGCCCTTGCATCAGAAGGCTTTACATTGTTTCTTAATATGGATATTATATCACCTACAACTGCACTCCCAGTTGGTAAATCTCCAGCGCCTTTTCCATATAGCATTAATTCTCCAACTGCATTTCCTTTTATCATAATCGCATTAAATGCATCGGCTACATTTGCCATTGGGTGGCTCGAAGGTATCATTGTTGGATGTACTCTTAACTCTAATTTGTTATTTTCTTCTTTAGCTATTGCTAAAAGCTTTATTGTATAACCAAATTTTTTAGCATATTCTATATCTATGTCACTAATACTTCTTATTCCTTCTCTGTAAATACAATCGTGATCTACCTTAGTTCCAAATGCTAGAGAAGACATTATCGCAAGCTTATATACAGCATCAAAGCTATCAACATCAGAGGTTGGATCTGCTTCAGCATAACCCTTTTCTTGAGCCTCTTTTAGTGCCTCATCAAAGCTAATTCCATCCATTGTCATTTTGCTTAATATGTAATTAGTTGTTCCATTTATAATTCCAATTATCTGTTCAATCCTATTGGCTGTAAGACTCTCATTTATTTCACGTATTATTGGAATTCCACCAGCCACACTTGCTTCATAATAAAATAATACGTTTTCTTCCTCTGCTGTTTTAAATAACTCTTCGCTCCAGTTCGCGATAACTAATTTGTTAGCAGTTACAATATGTTTTTTAGCTTTCATTGCGCGTATCATATACTCCTTAGCTTCTTTTCTTCCACCAATAAGCTCAACCACAATTTTTATACTTTCATCATTTATAATATCATCAATATTATCTGTTAATATTTCCTTAGGTACATCTACATCTCTTTTTTTATTTATATCTTTTACGAGTATTTTAGCAACTTCTATTTCATAATTTGAACGTTTCATTATTTCTTTTCTATTCTCGTGAAGTATTTTCCATACACCTGTCCCAACATTTCCAAAACCTAAAATCGCTATTTTTACCTTTTCCATATTAATTTCCCCCTTTTAAATTGCCTCTTGCGGCTCTTAAATATTATTTCTTCTCCACAGGTAATTATTAATTTTCAAATGCTTTATAAACTGCCCTAATTGCATTTTCAAGATCCTCATTTTCTATACCAATAATTATACTTAACTCACTTGACCCTTGATTAATCATTCTAATATTTATATCATATTTTGATAATGCGCTAAGCACTTTAGCAGATATCCCCTTCGTTCTTATAATACCCTCTCCAACCACTGACATTAAAGCCATATTTGGGTGAATTATTAATGAATCTGGACTACATTGATTTTCAATTTCTTCTAATATTTCATCAATTTTATTCTCTAATTCAGAATCGTCAATTACCAATGAAATTGAATCTATCCCTGATGGGATATGCTCAAAAGATACATTATTACTTTCTAGAATTGAAAGAATCCTGCGACGATATCCTATATCTTTGTTCATAAGTGTCTTTTCCATTGCTATTACTGTAAAATCTTTTTTTCCTGCTATCCCTGTAATGTTTCCAACTTTAATTTCTGATTTATTACTTAAAATAAAGGTTCCATTATCTGTTGGCTTATTAGTATTTTTTATGTTTATTGCGATTCCATGATTTTTAACTGGAAAAACTGCCTCTTCATGAAAAACATTTGCACCCATATATGAAAGTTCCCTAAGTTCTTTATATGTTACCTCTTCAATAAGTTTGGGATTATTAACAATACTAGGATCCGCCATTAAGAGACCTGACACATCTGTCCAGTTTTCATATAGCTTCGCACCTACACCTCTAGCAATTATTGCCCCGGTAATGTCTGAACCACCTCTTGAAAAGGTTCTTATTTCACCATCTTTGGAAGAACCATAAAATCCTGGAATTACCGCTTTTTCTACTTTTGATAACCTAGTCTTTACGGCGTCGTAGGTTGCCTTTTCATCCAATCGTCCACTTTTCTTTAAAAAAATAATCTCAGCAGCATCAATAAATTCGTACCCCAAATATTCGGCTAATATTAAAGCATTAAAATATTCTCCCCTACTTGCTACAAATTCTTCTGAAGCTCCATTAATTATTTTTTCTTTAAATTCTCTTAAATGTTTTGACATATCAATAGAAATCTTTAATTCACTACATAAAACAGTATATCTTTCTTCAATTAATTTAAATAATTCATCAAATGGTAGTGATTTTTTTACATGCTCATGGCACAAATATAAAAGATCTGTAATCTTATAATCACCTTTATTTCTTTTCCCGGGAGCCGATGGCACAACATAACGCCGCCTAACATCCGACAAGACAATATCTTTTACTTTTTGAAATTGTTTACTATCGCATACTGAACTCCCACCAAATTTTGCAACTATAACCTCCATAATTTTTACCCCCTAAATGTCTTAACTTAAAAAAACTTATGAATTCCAACTTACAGAAGGCACCCATATAAATTACCTTTTATAAAAAAATTTATTAACCCATATCCTGCAGAGCTGAAATATTCACTTATATTCCTTTCAGAAAATATCGCCCTGTTTCCTGTACTATGAATTAATGGTAATTTAGTATTGAATTAATTATACTCGTTTTTTACAAAATGTCACCTGATTTTCGACATTTTTATGCCACATAATCTATTTTTTTTTAAATAATAAAAGCTGTGAAGTTAAACTTCACAGCTTTTATTATTATTTTGATTATAACATTACATACAATTACTGGATATGAAATTCTTCAAACCCATTCCTCCTTGGGTTAGCACTCTTTATTTCTAATATATTTAAGACTTATACTTGGATTGCTAGTTTTTGTTGATCTAATCTCAAAATATTTTAAAGAGGCTACAAAAGGTGTAAGCTTTGCATAACCATAGTTTCTAGTGTCAAAATCAGGATACCTCTTATTAAGGGTGCTACCTAGCTCTCCTAAAAATGCCCAACCATCTTCATCTGAAATCTCAGTTATAATAGTTTTTATAGCCTCTACTAATTTACCGGGACTTATCATACCACCTTTTGATTCTTCTTGTATTTGTGCTCCTTTAACAGTCGCTATTTCAGTATGTCTTGGCGCCATTGAAGCTAATACTTCAAGATATTTAAATTTCTCACAAGCTGAAATAAAAGGTTTTGGAGTTTTCTTTTCTCCCATACCAATTACATACATACCGGCTTCGCGAAGTCGAGCTGCTAGTTTAGTAAAATCACTATCACTCGATACAATGCAAAATCCATCAACATTGCTTGAATAGAGTATATCCATAGCATCTATTATTAGGGCTGCATCCGTAGAATTTTTGCCTGTAGTATAACTATATTGTTGTATTGGACTAATAGAATAATTAAGCAATACATTCTTCCATGAAGCTAGTTGAGGCTTGGTCCAATCCCCATAAATTCTTTTATATGTAGGTGTTCCATGATTTGAAATTTCGTCAATTATATACCTTATATATTTATCAGACACATTGTCAGCATCAATCAAAACTGCAATTTTCATATCCTTTTCCATCTTTATCTCCTTTACACCTTAATGTCTTTAAATTATTTTATAATAAATCTATTAACTCATTACTTTAAAATAACATACTAATTATAACATTCTACAAAATTCCAAATATTCCTTCTATATTTCAATAATTAACTATTATCCTGGTTTTAAACTTCGCTACTCGTTTCATCTGTTCGCTTTCTTATAATTTTTATTAAAAATAGTTTAATTATGCCAGCAATAGGTACAGATAAAAGCATTCCAATTATACCTGCTAAACTTCCCCCTATAGTTATTGCCATGATTATGAAAATCGGATGTAGACCCATGCTATCTCCTACAATTTTTGGTGATATAACGGCACCGTCAAGTTGTTGAACCGCAAGAAGTAGAAGTACTGCCCATAAAGCCTGCATAGGGTTCGGGCTAAGAATACCCACAATAATTGCTGGAATACAACCAATTAGTGGACCAACATAGGGTATAATATTTGCAATACCTGCAGTAAATCCAATAAGAATAGCAAAATCAATGCCTACAAAAGACAAGCCAATACTGCTAATTAATCCAACTATTAAACCATCAAGGAGCTGTCCTCTTATGAACCTAGATACAATATAATTAATTTCAAGAAGGGTTTTATTAAGGCTCTTAAATTTACTTTCCTTCATTATAAGACTCACATAATTTAAATATATCTTTTTAAAAAATTCATAATCCTTTAATAAGTAGAAGGAAATAAACAAACCAATAAAACTATTTATAATACTGTTGCTTATACCTGCAAATATTTTGATTGTACTATTTATAGAAAGTGATAAATATGAGTATATCTGCTGTATAGCTTGCGATAAATACCCCTTTATATCGAGAGAGAGACCACTTTGCGTGATTTTTCTGTTAATATAATCATAGAGCTCATTATAGCGTTTTATATAATCACTAATAGTTTCGAACATAACTGATAAGGTTTCATTGTGACTAATTTGTCCACCAATCATCGCATAGATGCTATAAATAAGTATAATAAATAATAAAATCACTACTAAGTATGTTAGTATAATGCTGATTAAATGGGGCTTATATTTAAGTTTTAAGTGCTTAACAAGAAAAGCATTTATAATCTTTGATAATGGATATAATAGATAAGCAATTATACAACCAATAATGAGTGGAGAAATCATTGAAAATAAAGAATTGATTGTACTAGTAATATTACTAAAAACCTCTTTGAAATTAAATACTACATTATAGCTTATAAAAATCAAGGTTGCCGTGAGTGCAACATATAGTACATACTTAAGATACTTTCTGTCTAATCTGTTTTTCATGATTATATCCTCCTTAGTAATTAATTATCTTTGCATTTGTCATATTTATTGATACAAATAAAAAAGCCCGTAGAACTATAAACTGTCCCACAGGTGTATAATTTTAATCCTATTGCCATTTAGGCCCAACTTCACGAACTTTTTTACAAGTTCATCACCTGATCAGTTTGTACTGTTATTTATATACAATACAAAGAGATTCCCTTAAATTTATCATACAAGGCTATTATATGTCAATATTTTTATTTTTTGTACATGGCTTATATTAAAACCTTTGATATACCTGAATATCCACTTAAACACATCATTGGCGGGTAGTACATTTGAAAATCAAGTATGTCCCCTAATTTAATTTCACTATCACACTCTTCAATATCTACAATTAAGTGATCTGAACTACTTCCTATAATTTTAACACCTTGTTTTTGCGGTATTAGCTTGTCGTGTAACCCAAAATCCTGTTTTCCCACTGCAAGTAACGCCTTTTTTCTTATTCCTTTATCCTCATAGGTTGGTTTATTGCCAAAAGCATCAATAAACACTTTCCCAACAGGATGTGTAGGCTTATCTTTTATTTCCACAACCTGCGCTTTTAGCACAAAAGTATCCTTATGCATATGTCTCATATCATATCCCCAGTACTCATCTAAATCTTGTGCTAATAGTACTCCCTCGCCTATTCTTAAATTATTTACTCTTTTAGGCATTTTCCCATCTATTACTAAAGGCAGTGAACTTGTAGCTCCCCCTGAAATCATTTCTAGTCTCCTGTTTATTTTACCCTCAATTATTTCAGCAATATTACAAAGCCTTCCTAAATTCTCTTCTGTAGGCATTATTGCTCCATAACAACCTAAATTTGTTCCTACTCCATATAACTCTATATTTTCAAGATGATTTTCCACATATTCCGCTAAATTTATGAATTCGTTTTCATAGAAGACGCCTTCCCTTAAATCTCCAAGGTCAAGCATTAAAATCACCTTATGTTTTTTACCTTGTAATTCACATTCATTTTCAATCATATTCAATGTTTCCATTTCAGAATTTAGACTAATATCAGCATATTGTACCAAGTCTTTTATTTCACTAAACATTGGAATTCTAATCATCATAAAAGGTTTCTCTATTCCATATTCCTTTAGTTTAATTATTTGGTCCATTCTTGAACTTGCTATATATGTACACCCTGCATGTGCAAACTGTTCTACGACCTCTGGTATTGCATTAAACCCCTTGACTACTCCAGCAATGCTTATCCCCTGAGATCTACATAAATCTACCATGTATTCAATATTTTCGCGTACATTTTTTAAGTTAATTTCTAATATTGGATATTTAATATTTGGATAATTTTTTTGTTTCATGCCAATTCCTCCTAAAATATTTTATGTTTAGAATATATTTACTAGGTTTTAAATAAGTTTTTTATATGAACTTAATTATCTTAACTTGCAACTAGTATAAACCATAATAGAAATAATTTAAATAAGCCAGTCAAAATGAATATACATCATCTCAACTGGGCAATTATTTTAAAGATGGATTAACTCATCACAAGCATATGCAAATCCATTCTCATCGTTTGATTTTGTTATAAAACTAGCATACTTTTTCAACTCCTCATGAGCATTTTCTACTGCTACACCAAATCCAGAGTTTTTAATCATATCTAAATCATTAAGGTTATCCCCTATTGCCATTACATTGGATATATCTATGTCCTTTAATTTACAAAGTTTTACTAGAGCATTGCCCTTCGAAACGCCTGTTTTAACAATTTCCAAAAAATAATCATGGCTTTTAAAAAAATTAAATTTTTTAGAATCGATTTCTGCTAACTTACTATGTATATCATCTACTATGCATTTTTCTCCAATTATCATTAGCTTTGCATATTTTTTATTTATTGCTCTACTAAAATCGCTTATCTCACTTACACCATATCCATTTACTTCACATTCGATATCTGTATAAGTAGTTTTTTTATTACAAATCAAACAATTACCCTCATGGACTGCAAATGAGACATCATAATCTTTATAAGCATTATAAACTTCATTAATAATTTCCTCATCTACATACCCGAAATCGTAGGTTTCCCTAGATTTAGTATCGAAAATACTTACTCCATTCATGCTTATAATATAATCCACTTCATCTATCAATTGATATTTTCCTAGAAATTTACACAGAGAGCTTCTTGACCTTCCAGTAGCAACAGCAAACTTAATATTATTTCTTTTAAGTTTTTTAATAAAGGACAGGTTCTTTCCTGATATTTTGCTATCATTATCTAATAATGTTTTATCCATATCTGTAATTACTAATGAAATATTTTTACTCTTCATCATTTTCATTATCCCCCTTGATGTATAAATTAGCTTTAGCAAACTCTAATGGTGAAGCTTTTATATATTTTTTAAATACAGTAGAATAGTGTTTATAATCAGTAAAACCTACCATAGAAGATATCTCATAAACCCTATACTCCCCCCTCATAAGTAATTCAATTGACTTTTGTACTCTATATCTATTTAAAAAGTCATGAAATGTTTGATTTGTCTGTTCCTTTAAATTTCTACTGAGGTAGCTTGAGCTTACTGCTAACTTTTCTGCAATATCCTCAATACTAATCTTTTTTGCGTAATTGTCTTTTACATAGTTAATTACTGATTCAGTATATTGAGATTTTTTTTTATCAGATTTTAAATAGTACTCCAAATTTAGAACATCAATATTTTTGTAACCCTTAATACTATTTTTAAATTCATTATATATTTTTTTCTCATCAATTTTATTCTTAACCTTTCCGATTATCTCTTTAAATTTATCTTCATCAATTGGTTTTAGTACATAATCAAAGACTTTCAGATCTATAGCTCTTTTTGCATATGGAAATTCTCCGTAGCTAGTTAAGATAATCTTTTCAAAATCATAAATTTCACTAGCTTTCTCCAACATATCCACGCCGTTCATTATTGGCATTTTAATATCTGTAATGACTAAATCGGGCTTGATTTCTATAATCGTTTTTAGTCCTTCTTCGCCGTTCGCAGCTTCCCCTGAAATAATACAATCCATACTCAGCCAGTCGATAGTGTTGATTAATCCTTTTCTTATAAAATTTTCATCTTCTACAATAAGCACTTTAATCATAATCTACTCCTCACTTTTATGTACTGGAAGGTTAATAACTATTTTAGTACCTTCATATAGTTTACTATATATATTTATACCGTATTCCATACCATACATAAGATTGATTCTCTTTTGAACATTATAAAGTCCTATATGGTTTGTATCGTTTTTACTTTTGTTAATGAGTTTTAATATCCCAGATAATTTTTCATAACTCATTCCTTCTCCGTTATCCACAATTGATATTACTAAATTATCATTTTCAACCCTACAGTCTATATTTATTTTTAAATATTGTTTTGTTTCAAATCCATATTTTATACTATTTTCAATAATAGGTTGTATTATAAGTTTTGGTATCAAGCATTCTCCTACTTCTTTATTTAAATTAAAAATGTAATCAAAATTGTCATCAAATCTAAATTTTTGTATTATTAGATAATCCTCTATGTATTTAACGTCATCATTAAGCTTTACCTTATTAAAATTTTTATTTATGCTGTATCTTAACAAGTTCGCCATTGAAACAATGATCTTTGAGGCACTCTTCTCATCTGTTTTTATCATGTATTTAAGCATTTCAAGTGTATTAAATAAGAAGTGAGGGTTAAATTGTGCTTCTAGCTGCTTAAGCTCTGATAATGCATTTCTTCTTGCCTCTTCTTTGTTTCTTTCTACAAGCTCGTTTATTCTTATTATCATTTTATTGCAATACTGACCTATAACTTCAAACTCATCATTAGAGTTTATACTGACAACAGTGTTCAAATTGCCCTCTTGAACACTGTTAATAGCAGACAATAATTTATCAATTGACTTTGTCTTACTTATAGATATTTTCTTAGCAATGAATAACATAGAAAACACTAAAATTAAAAACACTAAGATTAAAAATATTTCACCTATTAAATAGATGTTTTTTATAAAGCCCACATATGTAATTGTATGAATATAAACATTACCTTCTATTATAGAATTATTAAATACATAGTTATTCTCTTTATCCAAAAATGGCTTCAATTTACCTATACCATCTAGAAGTGCATTATTAGTTGAAACTATATTATTGTTATATCTATCAGTTATTACAGCATGATGATTGCTACTACTGTAAACTATTTTGTTCATCTCATTTTCTAAAATATCGAAAACAATAAACCCTGCAACGTGGTTATTGTCGTCAGTAATAGCTTCTCCTATAGAGTATACAGTTCTTGTATTCACATCGAGTTGAGCCCTATTAAGCATCATAACAGATTTATTAGGATTGTCTTTCATTTTCTTAAAAACTCCACCCATAAATAAATCATCACTTTTAGCGTATTGAGGGTCCCCTTTAGCATTTGTTATTATAGACTCTCCTTTTTCATTGAAAACATAAAAAACACTTCTTATATTATGATTATTAACGGTATTATAAAGCCTTTCATATACCATTGCTTCGTCATGTTGATTATAAAAAGCCTTTTTTATTTCATCCCATTTTACTAAATGCTCTACTTCCACCTTGTAACTTACAAACTCATTACTTATAATATTTGATATACTATTGTTATATTTTTTATTACTTCTCTCGACGGATTTACTGCTATACAAAAATAATAAATTATAAAAAATAAAGGACAAAATTATAATAGGAGTCAGTGCATATAATATAAAAGTTTTTCTTATTTCTTCCTTGAAAAATTTTCTTTTTATATTTTTCATACGCAAATCCTCCTATTAGGTTTTTATAAACTTATTTCTTTCTTACCTGTGAATTTAAAGAAAACTATTAGTGATATGATAGTTGTAGCCGTTAATATAGATGATAAAGCAGCTGCTGTACCATAACTTGCCCTTATAACGTCTGTGTATATTGCAACTGATAATGTTCTTGTAGTTCCTGTATATAGAATAATTGAAGAACTTAATTCATTTATTACTGTTATCCAGCTTAATATTGCTCCTGCAAATACCCCTGGTATCATCATAATTGCAGTAACCTTAAAGAATGTTTTCATTTCAGAATAACCTAAACTAATTGATGCTTCTTCAAGACTTGGACTAAGTTGCAATAGTATTGCTGCACTGGATCTAATGGTATAAGGTAGTTTTCTTATAACAAATGCAATTATCATTATAATGAAAGTACCACTTAGCACCATTGGTTTCTTGTTGAATGCTAATAATAATGTAATACCTAAAACAGATCCTGGAATAATATATGGGAACATAGTTAATGTATCTAGGAAGGAGGTTAAGGCACTTTTTCTTCGTACAGATACGTAAGATATAAGCATTCCCAATAATATTATTATTATTATAGCTATTATACCATATACATAGGTATTAAGAATTGAATTACCCAGTTTTGAAAGCACTGTTTTATAGCTATTTAGTGAAAACCCTTTAACAAACATTGAGCCACTTGTTTTTAAGAACGAGGTATATATTACTGTTACCTGAGGAATTGCAGCTAGTGCTACAACAATATAAACATATAAATGTGCTAAAAGGTTCTTGCATCCCTTAACCTTTTTAGCAGATATAGGCTTTAATGAGTTCATAACATATGACTTTCTATTAACTACATATTTTTGTCCTAAAAAAATAACCGCTGTTATAATTACCATTATTGTACTTAGTGCAGCGGCAAAATTTGCTTGACCGCCTACCTCAGATACAAACTCTGAGTAAATTAAAACTGGCATAACTCTAAACCCTTCACCTATAAGCATTGGAGTTCCAAAATCAGCAAGACAATTCATGAATACCAATAATGACGCTGCCATTATTGTAGGAAGCATCAGTGGTAATATAATAGTAAATACTTTTTTAACTCCACTACAGCCTAAACTTTCTGCCGCTTCACTTAGTGAAACGTCTATTTTCTTTAGTGCTCCTGAAACATACAAATATATAAACGGAAATAATTTCAAGGTAAACACTAGTAAAATCCCTTTAAACCCATAAATACTAGGAAGATGTATTCCTAAGGTCTTCAAGAAGAAATTTGTAATAACTCCGTTTCTTCCAAGTAGTAATATCCATGAATATGCTCCTATAAAAGGTGGAGATAATACAGATATTATAATAAGTACCTCTACGATTGATTTAAATTTAATTTTTACTGTAGTCATGATATAAGCTAAGGGAGCACCAATTAAAATAGCTAGTAAGGTTACTATAATACTTACAGTAAAACTATTTATAAGTGTTCCATAATAATACTTTTTAGTGAAAAACTTAGCGAAATTGTCTAAAGTGTATTTTCCGGTCTCCACATCTTGAAAACTAGTTAAAAACAATGAACCTAGTGGATAAATTAGAAATACTGAGAATATTAAAAATGAAATAAGAATTATTATTGTCCAAAAATCAAATTTTATCTTTTTAACTTTTTTATTCTTCATATTTTCCCACTCCAGTAATAAGACTTATATCCCCATCCTTGTTAAAAACATTAATTTTTTTATTGTATACTTGTAGATATAGCTCTTGTCCAATTTCATGGAAAGTATCATTAGTACTAGTATCTTGTGTTAGTTCAATTATTTCCCCATTATCAAGTTTTACTTCATAATTTATATATTTCCCGAGGAATGTATTAAAGTGAACTACACCTCTAATCCCATAATTGTTATTGCTTATTATAAATTCCTCTGGCCTTACGGATATTTTAATTTCTTTTCCGTTTTCCGCTCCGCTATTCAAATTATTCATAGACACTTTATATCCATTCTCAAATACAACGTATTGCTTTTCCTCTTCTACTAATATTTTTCCATTAAATATATTAGAGTGACCAATAAATGTAGCAACAAAGACATTTGAAGGTCTTAAATAAATTCTTTGTGGTGTATCTATTTGCTGAATAACACCTTTGTTCATAATTGCAATTCTATCTGATATAGCAAGTGCTTCTTCTTGATCATGAGTTACATATACTGTGGTTATTCCTACTTTCTTTTGTATTTCTCTTATAGCACTTCTCATTTCTATTCTAAGTTTTGCATCTAAATTTGAAAGAGGCTCATCCATAAGCAATACTGTTGGATGAATTACAATAGCCCTCGCTAGTGCAACGCGTTGCTGCTGTCCTCCTGAAAGTTTGTCTGGTGATCTATCCTTATACTCATATATCTTTACAACTTTTAAAATTTCCTCAAGTTTTTTATTTGATTCTTCTTTGCTAAATTTTCTTAGCTTTAACCCATATTCAACATTTTCTGATACTGTCATATGAGGGAATATAGCATAATTCTGAAACACCATACCTATATTTCTTTTATGTGCGGGAATATCATTAATTACCTTTGAGTTAAACTTAATCTCTCCTTCTTCAATTGTATTAAATCCTGCTACCATTCTTAAAAGAGTTGTTTTACCACAACCTGAAGGTCCTAGCAATGTGAAAAATTCACCCTCCTTAATTTTAAGTGAAAGCTTTGGAATTACTGTATTATCATCATATCTTTTTACTATATTTGTGAATTCAATGGATGTACTCATATTTTAATTTCCTTTCTAATACAAATTTTTTTATAAAAAAAACCCTAGGGCTTTTTAATAATATAATATTTAAAAGTCCTAGGGGCCCATCTTTTTTAGTTGCTTGTAAATATATCTTTATATTTATCTAAAATCATCTGTTTATTTTCTTTAAGCCATGCTTCATCATCCTTTATTACCTTAATTTTATCTAATGGTTTAAGCCCTTCAGCCGCTGGAGCATCTTTTCTAACTGAACGTCTATTTAATTTATTAGCTACTAAAGTCTGTCCTTCCTTACTAGTTACATAATCAATGAATTTCTTAGCATTTCCCATGTTTTTAGCACCTTTTATAATAACGACACCATCTGCTTTAGCAATAGTACCCTCTTTAGGGTAAACTATTTCAACTGGCGCTCCATCTTTTACATACTTTGCAGCAGCTTCTTCAAATGTTAATCCTACAGTATATTCTCCATCACCTACACCTTTATAAACGGCTGAAGAACCACTTAATAGTTTACCATCTAAATTTTTTGTTAATGCTTTTTCATAATCCCAACCCTTTTCTGGATCTCCATTTCCCATAGCATATAAATGATTTATTACCTGTTCAAAAGCTGAAGAAGATTTCGATGGATCTGCATTAGCTATTTTTCCTTTTAACTCAGGATTTAATAGATCTTGGAAACCTTCTACCTTTATCTTTCCTATAAGGTTTTTATTGATCATAATTACACTTGGTATAGCAGTAAATCTTGTTATTTGACCATCTTTATTTTTATAATCATCATAAACATCTTTTTCATTTATAGATTGATATTTTTCAAATAAATCCTTCTTTGGTTCTAGAGTAGACAATGAGCCTCCCCATAGAATATCGCCTAATGGGTTTTCTCCTTCTGCTTCCACTCTCTTTAAGAGTTCTCCTGTTCCTGCTGCTACAACCTCAACCTTAATTCCTGTCCGGTTTTCAAATTCATTAACTACTGGGTCGATAAATTCTATTGGATGTGGTGAATAAACAGTTAATTTATCCGATGCTTTTGGGGCTGTTGTCTCATTTTTTGATCCACATGCGCTTAAAGATAACATCATAAAAGATGCCAATAAAATTGATACTGCTTTTTTCATTAATTAATCCCCCATTTCTTCATGTAAACGTTTTGTTATTGATTAAATGTTATCATAACATCTACTTGTCAACAATACCTAAAAACAGGAATAATATACTTAAAAATGAACACGTAATTTTATATATTCATTTCAATATAATATATAAAATGATTTTATTTGACTAAATTAGAAATATAATATAGACTAAATATGCAAGACGAATCTTGCGTCTTTATTTAGAAGAATAATTTTTTATAGTAAAAATTTATTTTTAAAATTTAATAACTATTAAAGTTAAACCACGAAGGTTTCGACTCTTTTCTTTTTTGAAGAAGGAGCTGAATTTTCGTGGTTCTTATGTTATTTATGTTATTTAGGAAAGGATCGAATGTTATGAATAATGTGATTTACATAGAAAAAAAAATAGTACAGTTCATCTTTGTTATATTTCTGCTGTCTATCATTGTCTTTTATATGGCAAGGTTATCACCTGGAGATCCTTTAATGTCTTATTATGGCGAAGGCGTTGAGAGGATGAATACTACACAAAAACTGGATGCAATGAAAAAGCTCGGATTAAACGACCCTATATATAGGCAATATATTAGCTGGTTAGCAAATGCGGCTCATGGTGGATATGGTATATCTTACAAATATA
Organism: Clostridium sp. CM036; assembly: GCF_055081135.1. Lineage (NCBI taxonomy): Bacteria > Bacillati > Bacillota > Clostridia > Eubacteriales > Clostridiaceae > Clostridium > Clostridium sp. CM036. Next base: position 1,698,534 of record NZ_CM143652.1, read on the forward strand.
AACAAAGCGTTACGACAGTAATTAAAGATGTTTATATAAATACAATTATACTAGGGGGGCTTGCTTATATATTAACCTTTTTATTTGCTCTACTTTTAGGAATTTTTTGCACCTTACATGAGGACAAGCTCATAGATAAAGTTATTTGCAAAATAGGTGTTATAACCACTTGTATTCCATCGTTTTGGGTATCTCTTATACTGATTTTAATTTTTAGTATTAATTTAGAGATATTACCTTCAAGTGGTGCCTATGGGCTGGGGCAATCCAGCAACATTGGAAGTCGAGTAGAGCATCTTCTACTTCCTTTAATTGTTCTGATATTGAGTCACCTTTGGTATTACACATACATGATTAGAAATAAATTAGTAGAAGAAACCAGACAAGATTATGTGTTATTATGCAAAGTTAAGGGTTTAAGTAAAAAGAAAATTGTATATAAACATTGTTTAAAAAATATTATGCCATCTTATATTAGTATTATGTCAATATCCGTTTCTCATATTTTAGGAGGAACTTATGTGGTAGAAAAAGTTTTTTCTTATCCTGGACTTGGCTCTTTATCCTTTGAGAGCGCTAAATATCATGATTATAATATGCTGATGGTACTTTGCTTAATAACAGGGATATTGGTGGTTTTCGTAAATATGTTAGCACAAGTAATTAATGATAAAATAGATCCAAGAATGAAACATGATCGGGGTGAGAATTGTTGGAAAGACAATATAGGGACTTTAAAATAGTTGGAGAAAATTATGTTCCAGAAACGATAAAAGTAGCTAAAAGAAAAAGCTTTAAAAAACACATAAACGAAAGACCTTATATCTCAATAGGAATGTTACTTACAATCATCCTTGGATGTATTTTTTACGGGATAATAACGAAAGTTGATCCTTCTTATATGGACCTAGGTAATATTAATGTAGCTCCTAACAGCAACTTTTATTTCGGCACAGATTCTTTAGGAAGAAATATTTTTACTATGATTTGGTATGGTGGTAGAATCTCTTTGTTTATCGGGGTATTAGCTACGATCATATCAACTACAATCGCAATTGTAGTTGGAAGCCTCAGTGGTGTTGCATCTGAATTAGTAGATGATATTATGATGCGTTTTACTGAAATCGCACTTAGTATACCATCGATTTTGGCCATGATTTTCATTCAAGCAATGATAGGACAAGCAAATCCAGTATCCCTCTCCATTGTAATTGGGCTTACTAGTTGGATGAACATTTCTAAGATTGTACGAAGTGAAGTAAGGCAAATTAGAAATAGTGGTTATATTTTAGCAGCGAAATGTGCTGGAGGTAAATTTTTTTATATTTTAAAAAAGCATCTGCTACCAAATTTCATTTCATCAATAATGTTTATGGTGGTTATTAATATTGGAAGTGCCATTGCAATAGAATCAACTTTGAGTTTTTTAGGGATTGGACTTCCACTTGAAATTATTTCATGGGGTAGTATGCTCTCCCTTTCGGAAAAGGCATTGTTATCAAATTATTGGTGGATTATCTTGATTCCGGGTATATTTTTAGTGGTTACATTGGTTTGCATAACGAATATAGGCAACTATGTAAGGAAGGAAAACAATAAAGAATTTAGTAATTTATAAAGATATAAAGCATCAATATTTCTAATATAAATATTGATGCTTTATATAAAACAATAAATATTAAGGAGAAAAATTATGCAATTAAAAAAACAGATGATTTTAGGAGTGGCGCTGATTATGAGCATGGTTTTATTGGTAGGCTGTGGCGGTGATAGTGGTGCTGATAAGAAAACAGCATCGAATGAAAAGGTTTTAGTTTATGGAAGTGGTGATTATTCAAGTATTAATCCCGCATTATATGAACATGGAGAAATTAATTCCCTGATTTTTAGTGGACTTACGACTCATGACAAAAACAATAAGATTGTTCCAGGACTTGCAAAAAGTTGGGAATATGATAAAGCTACAAAAACATACACTTTTACATTAAGAAATGATGTTAAATGGCATGACAATGATCCTTTTTCGGCAGAGGATGTGAAGTTTACTTTAGATACAATTATGGATCCTAAAAACGCTTCAGAAATAGCCTCCAACTATGAAGATATTACCAATATTAAAGTGGTAGACAAGACTACGGTAAAAATAACTTTAAAGGCACCAAATATTGCGATGCTGGGTTATTTGACAATTGGTATTTTACCTAAGCACCTCTTAGAAGGAAAAGACATTGCAACAGATAAATTCAATCAATTTCCAATCGGAACTGGTCCATTTAAAATGGAGAGCTGGGATAAAGGACAAAGTATTACTCTTGTAAAAAATAAAGATTTCTATGTAAAAGAACCACAAATTGATAAAGTAGTCTTTAAAATTATAGAGGATACAAAGGCAAGAGCCCTGCAATTAAAATCCGGAGAATTGGATTTAGCGCAGGTTACACCGCATGATGCGGGTCAATTTCAAAATAATAAGGAACTTGTTGTTTATGATATGAAAACATCAGACTACAGAGGAATTATGTATAATTTTAATAGTCCCTTATTTAAGTTAAATCCAGAACTGCCCAATGCCTTAAGTTACGCTATTGATCGATTAGCTATTTTGGACAGTGTTCTATTAGGACAGGGTAAAGTAGCATATTCACCACTTCAGGCCGGAGAATATAACAACCCTGATATGGAAAAATTTAATTATAATCCTAAGAAAGCGAAGCAAGAGCTTGAAAAAGCGGGCTGGAAGCTTGGCGAGGACAAAATATATGAAAAGAACAATAAGAAAATATCATTTACTGTCAACTGCAATGAAGGAGACCAGGTTAGAGTTGATATGGCGAACGTTTGTGCTCAACAGTTTAAAGCAATTGGGGTTGATATGAAGGTTGCGCTGCAGCCAAAAATCGATTGGGAGAATCAAGACGCATTCCTGATTGGCTGGGGAAGTCCATTTGATCCGGACGATCACACTTATAAAGTGTTTGTAACAGGTAAAGGTAGTAATTTCAACAGCTATTCAAATGCCAAAGTTGATGAGTTATTACAGGAAGCAAGAGAAACTGATGTCGAAGCTGAAAGATTAAAATATTACAAAGAATTCCAAATTGAATTAGCTAAAGATATGCCATATACATTTATCACATACATCGATGCCTTATATGTTGCAAAACCTAATATAAAAGGGATTACCCCAGAAACAGTATTAGGCCACCATGGCGTCGGAATATTCCGGAATATTACAGACTGGACAATTCAGTAGAAAATTTAAAAAATAAAGAGAAACTACAAAGGCGCCATAATGTTGTTTTGTGGTTTTTAATGAATAGGAGCGAATATGGACAATTTGTTAGAAGTAAATAATTTAGTCGTAAGCTTTTCAACTAAAGCGGGTGAAGTGAAGGTGGTTAGAGATGTTTCTTTTTCTCTAAAAAAAGGAGAAGTTTTAGCGATACTTGGAGAATCAGGATCTGGAAAATCAGTATTATGTAAAAGCATTTTACGCATACTTCCCGAAAATGGCTGTATAAAAAGTGGAGAAGTTATTCTTAATGGAGAGAACATAACAAATTTATCCGAAAAATCTATGAATAAGGTGAGAGGCAAGGACATATCTATGGTATTTCAAGATTCTACGACTTCTTTAAATCCCACTATGTCTATTGGCAAACAGATCATGGAAGCGGTACTCATTCATCAAAAAATTAGCAAAAGGGAAGCGAAAAGGAAAAGCATAGAATTGATGGAACTTGTTGGGATAGATCATGCAGAAAAAAGATTTAATCAGTATCCGTATCATTTCTCTGGGGGAATGATACAACGAAGTGTTATTGCAATAGCACTGGCCTGTAGCCCTGAAGTATTAATTGCTGATGAACCAACCACTGCTTTAGATGTAACTATCCAAGCACAAATATTAGATCTTATTCAAGAGTTACAAGTAAAAACTGGTATATCAATCATATTTATCACGCATGATTTAGGTGTTGTTGCAAATATTGCCCAAAGAATTGCAATTATGTATGCAGGTAAATTTGTTGAGATTGGCACAGCTAAAGATATTTTTTATGATCCAAGGCATCCCTATACTTGGGGATTAATGTCCTCTTTACCTAAAATTAATTCTGATGAGGAATTTTTGAATTTCATACCAGGAATGCCACCTAATTTACTGAACCTGCCAAAGGGTGATGCTTTTGCGGTGAGAAACAAATATGCTTTGAAGATGGATTATCTAGCTGAATCACCAATGTTTAAAATCAGTGATACACATAGTGCTGCAACTTGGCTTTTACACAAAGATGCGCCAAAAATAAATCCGCCATTAAATTTGAGAAATGTGGAGTGATATGAAATGAAAACCGAAAAAATATTGGAAGTGAGAAATTTAAAGCAATATTTCAAATTAGATAGAAATACTTTAATTAAAGCAGTTGATGATATATCTTTTGGAATTTATAAAGGAGAAATATTTGGCTTGGTGGGTGAATCCGGTTCCGGTAAATCAACTACTGGCAGAAGCATTATTAATATCCATAATCCAACAGAGGGAGAAATCTATTATAGGGGAAATCTTATATCAGATCCTAAAATTTACAGAGCTCAAAAGAGACTTATAAATAGAAATATGCAAATTATATTTCAAGATTCAACATCATCTCTAAATTCACGGATGACTATAAAAGAAATTATTGAGGAACCTCTTATAATCCAAAAAGTGTATAAGGAGAAAGAAGAACGCATGGATAAAGTTTATAAGCTTATGAACTTGGTAGGCCTTGATAAAATCTATAAAGACTATTATCCATTTGAATGCTCAGGTGGACAGAGACAACGTGTAGGAATTGCACGAGCGCTTAGTCTTGATCCGGAATTCATCATTGCTGATGAACCAATTGCATCTTTAGATGTTTCAATTCAAGCTCAAATTATCAATTTATTTAAAAAGCTTCAAAGAGAAAATGGTATGACGTGTTTATTTATTTCACATGATTTATCAATGGTAAGGTATGTCTGCAACCGAGTAGGGGTTATGTATCATGGAAAAATTGTTGAACTCGCTGAAACTTGCGAATTATATCGCAATCCAATTCATCCTTATACTAAGGCACTGTTTTCATCAATGCTTGTCCCTGATCCAGCTTGTGCAGAAAATAGAGCCCGTATCAAGTATAATCCGATTGTAGATGTTCATTTAGAAGAAAAAGGTCAGTTGGTAGAAGTATCAGAAGGTCACTTTGTATATTGTTGCATTTAATTTTATCCAGTGATATTCTTAATTGATAAACTTGTTATCGAATTTGTATATCTATTTTAGATATTATTTTTTTGGAGGTCATTTTAAATGAATGAATTATTATTTCAAGCAAGCAATCTTATTTACAAATCCAATTTAACTTATAATGACGTAAAAGTTCAAAAGGGAATGATTAATTTTATCGTTGGGGAAAGTGGATGTGGCAAAAGCACTTTTTTAAAACTGTTAAACCAATCTATAACTCCAATATCTGGTGAATTATTATATAAAGGTACACCAATTGGTGCATATGACCCTATTGCTCTAAGACGTGAAGTAAGCCTAGTTTCTCAGGATGTTTTCCTATTTGATGAAAGCATAATAGACAATTTTAAAACCTTTTATTCACTAAGACAAAAAACTATGCCTAGCTTAGAATATATTATCTACATTACCGATCTTTGCTGCGTAAATGTTCCACTTGACCAAAATACATCTACCCTTTCTGGTGGAGAACGTCAAAGAGTTTATATATCAATTTTTTTATCATTATGTCCTGAGATTATATTACTCGACGAGCCAACTTCAGCATTAGATGAAAAAAACAGTCATGAAATGATGATAAATATAATAAATTTCTGCAAAGCAAAAAACATTGAAATTGTAATTGTAAGCCACAATAAAACTATTGTTGATGAGTTTTGTGAAAATAAAGTTGAAATAGTTAAGGAGGCATAAATATGAAAGGAGCAGTACAGCTAAGTATTTTCCAATTTTCACTTATTTATTTACTTCTAATTATAGTGCTCATAATTATGAAAAAATCAAAGGTTAATCAAACAAAACTTCTTATAGTTGCAAGTTTAAGAATGACAGTTCAACTTGTAATTGTGGGTTATATACTTCAATATGTCTTTAGTAATCCAAAGCCTATATTTACTATAATTTTTTTAGTAATTATGATAGTATTTTCTATTGATAGAGTAATTAAAAGTAAAAAAGACTTAAATCAAAATTTCAAAATTGCAATAGGAGCTTCTTTAACATTTTCGGGACTTTTTATTCTAGTCTTTTTTGTAACTATAGTTGTTGGTAAATCCATATTCAACCCTCAATACACTATACCTTTAGCTGGTATGATTATTGGTAACTCTATGACGGGAGTAAACATTGCAATAAAAACCTTTATGGATGATATAAGCAAAGAAAAAAATAAAATTAATACTTTACTCAATTTAGGAGTGGAGCCTAGAGATATTTTAAAGCCTTTTGCTAATAATGCTTTAGAAACCGCCTTAATTCCTACAATGAATTCCATGCTAGGAATGGGAATAATTTTTTTACCGGGAATGATGACAGGACAGATGTTGTCAGGTACACTACCTACCACAGCGATTATGTACCAAATAGCCATTATGATTGCAGTTTGTACTTCTGTTTGTATAACAGTTTTTTTATCCCTAAACTTAGGTTATAAGTCTTTATACAATAATAGGAAACAGTTCTTATAGAATGACATTTCAGAAGATGATTATATAATAAAAGCTGTGAAATTAATTTCACAGCTTTTATTATATGATTTTTGAAGAATCATCGCTCTGTTTGAATCTATCATCAACTGTGTAACTTTGTATCGTATTTTCGCAGGATGGAGCAGATTTGCCAAACAAATTCTTTTATTCGATACAATTCACTCTCGCGGCTGACAGTCCTCCACTCCGTACAGTAATCCATCAGCCAATATTCTAGCTTACTAGCCAATTCATAAGGAGTATCCAGTGGCTGTACATCCTGAGCATACTCACGCTTTTTAATTATCAGCGTCAACTCCTGCATAAGTGCTACACCACGAGCAGCAAGGTAATACTCTAGCATTTCTTCTTGGCGTTCTGCATATGAACCACTATCATTTTGTTTAAGGAAATTTATGATTTCGCTGCATTTGGTAACTGCACCCTTAAGCTGATTCTCTGAAACCAACATCATTTCATTTTTAGCTTTTTCATATAGCGAGGTTCCACGATCATTGTAGGTCTGGTTGTACACCTTATAATCCCTGAAAAATGCCATATCGTTAAAAGTAATTATATCTTGACGAGAAAGTTCACGTAACAGCCCTACCAGATTTTTCCCGCGATCTTCATATTCAACCAGTGAAATAGCCTTGTCTATGGTGCTAAAATCCCTGTCGTCCTCAACGTTCCAACCCTGTGCTGCGCCATAAATCATGCAGGGAATGGCAAGCGCCGGCATATTAATATGTCCACAATCTCCCCAGTCTGTATTCAAAAATCCCACCGCATGATACTGATTACCTAACTTTGCCATCTCTCTTATATTAGTAAAACTCATGTCATATGCATTCACCAACCTACTGTAACCTGATACACTAGGACATACATATTGCTTCAAACCGATATCTGCAAAAATTTTAACAACTTCTTCCTTAGCACCATAATTGTAATACCAGTTAAGGCAAGTAACTTGCGAATTAAGTTTACCCATCTGTTCGTGATGATTCTGCAGAATATCACCCCAAATCATTACCTTTTTTCCCTTACTTTGAAGATATTCCACTAACCTATTCACATAAGAAAGATACATCTCTCCGTAAACCATTCCCTTTGCCATAGGAGCACTCTTCCCCTTACCCAAATCAAATGTTTCATCGCAACAAATGTTTATTTTATCACTGCGAAACAATGGCATGTATTGGTCAAGAATTCCTGTGATAAGAGCAAAACTATCGGGGTCAGACACATTAATGATATGGTATCTCATACGGTTATACCAAGTAAATGCCTCACCCTGACCGGTATTCATTTCTCTGTATTTACCAAAGCTCTCTGAACGGAGTAAATCATACAAATGTCCAAATGATGCTATGCAAGGTACCAGTTCAATGCCTCTTTTATTGCAGTAAGAATCTAGTTCCAAAATTTCTTCCGGAGTAAAAGGATCAGTCTGCGACCAAATTTCCTCAAATCCATCTAGTCGTAAACAGTTTTCCATATACAGTTGAAGTTGATTGATTTTATACAAGGACAACCGATCAACCAGCACTTTCAGACTGTTCATAGTAGGCACCCTTCCGCGGCTAACATCAAGCATATATCCTCTGTTTGAATAAGATGGTTCATCTTCAATATCTGTGCATCCAATTTCCGCACGTGATATCTTACATAGCTGAATTAGCGTAGCTACTCCATACAGGAATCCGCGGCTTGAACAGGCGGTAATTGTAATTTTATTTGATCTCACACTCAGCATATAAGCTTCTTTTCTTGTATCTATATTGTCATATTGAAAGCAAATGCAGTTTTCATAAAGATCCCCTGCACTCCGTAACACTTTTTTAATAGGAAGCGTAATTGCGATAACCTTTTTAATTTCCTGCTGTAACATCTTCGCCGTTTCCAAATCGTTATCATCCAATGCCACATCTAACACAATGGCAGTATTGTGGCCTATCAAAAATAATCCTTCGCGTTCTATGACTTTCCGTGGCAATGGGATCAAATACATGCCGATTCCCCCTTCTTATATTATAATCTTTTGTATTCAAATTATTAAAATATAAAAAAAATATATATATACTATTATATACATATATAACTTTAATGTGATAATTGCGAACATGTATTATATTTGTGAACCTCTCCCCTAAATCAAAGATTATAGAGGGATTTTGTGACTATTTACCATTTGATACAGTATAGTTTAATGCATCAGATACTGTAGCACCTGCATCATTAACAAGTTCTGCCTTATACACATAGGTTCCTCCTGCTTTTCCTTTAAATGATACGGAATCCGTTTGGGCATTTGAACCATTTACTACTAATGGTTTCGTTGAAATTAGTACTCCATTCTCATATAGCCTCCAAGAAGTACCATTTTCTCCCCACCACATGTTCATAATTATTTTATAATCTGAACTACTATCCCAGTTATCTTGAGTTAAGCTTGGTTTAGCTGGCAATTTGCCTACTACTTTTGGAACGGTTACTGATACTTTATTTGATATAAGTGATGATGTTCCATCGGTTACTACTACTGTATAACCATAAGTACCTGGTGCCTTATCTGTACTATCATATACTATTGTTTGTATTGTAGCTTGTCCTGCTACTAATTTACCCGTTGTTAACTGCTTCGTACCTTCCATTACAGCATATGAAGTTGCGGTATTATTAGTTGGAACTATTGCTGTTAGTTTATATGCTCCATCGCTTACCGCTCCAGCTGTTAAAGTTGCTGCTTGTAGTTTATTTACTACTTCCGGCAGCACTATTACAGTTACTTGATTTGATGTAATTGTTTTTGTTCCATCAGAAAGTTCTATTGTGTAATCATACGTTCCGGGTTTTTTATTAGCAACTTGCTGAGTTAATGTTACTTCTGAAGTTTGAGGCGTTATTTTACCACTTGTAATTACTCCTATATTATCTATAAATTTATAAGAACTAGCAGTATTATATCCTGGTACTTCAGCCATCAATGTAAAGCTACCATTAGCTACTGCACTTGATGAAATAATTGCTTCCTTTAATGAATAAACTGGGTTAACTATTTCGTCAAAATATGCACGATAATTAGTTGAAAACTCATAATTACTTTTAGCATCCCAATTGACTGACCAAGACATTAAACCTCGAAATCCTGGATAGCCCTTTGCGTTTGAAATTTTATATTTACCCCCAAAAGGAATTCCTTTCATTATATAATCTAATGCCTTTTTCATTTCTGTAGGATTTATGTATCCACCGCTCGGAGCTGCTAATGAGCATGCTGGCAATCCTATCATCACTTGTTCTTCTCTTAATGCTGGAAATACATTACTAGAATTCCCGCCTATTGGAAATCCGTGAAGTAACATATCTGCCATAGCTACTTCATAGTCAGCTGTACCTTGATTATAATTTAAACCATCCATTCCAGCTCCACTACCAGCATTGTAATGTTGCACATGAATATAAGTTAATTTATCTTTTACACCATAAATAATTGGCAAGTAAGCACCCCATATGTTTCCATAAGAACTATAACCACCTTGAACGTATGCAGTTTCAGGCGCCATACTTAATATAAAATTAGGACCATAATAATCTGAAATAGTTCTTAATCCCGTAATAAGATTTACAATTTGTGGTGTGCTTGGATTTTTAAAGTCAGTATCTCCAGCATTCATCGAAATGCCTGACTCTAGATCAACATCAACTCCATCAAAACCATATTTATCTATTACGGCCTCCACAGAATTAATAAATTTTTGTTTTGCAGTAGCATCTGGTACTAGCACTACACCATTTTGTCCACCTATTGAAAGCACAACCTTCTTTCCCTTGCTTTGCAAATATGCGATGTCAGACTTAAATTCTGCCTCTGTGCCATAGCAAGGCGAAAACTCAACTACAGCCCGATCTACATTTGTTTCACCAAAAGATATATTTAAAACATCCCATTTAGTTGAAACATCTCTAAGTTTAACTATCCCTGTTCCATTATCAAAGTTATGCCAATACCCTACAAGTAGTTTTGAACCAGAGATTGGTTTTACTACAGGCACTATTACTGACTTAATTTCTTTAATCGTTTTAGCCTCTACATTTGATGTTATCCCTACAGCTATGATCACCATTAGAGCTGCCATAGTTATACATGAAATAATTTTAGTTCCTTTCATTAATAATCCTCCTAACATATTTTGTAACTAGTTGTCTTAGTTGGATTCAATTCGACCCACTTGTTAATAGAAAAGGGACTGCCTTTTCTATTGTTTTTAAGGCAGTCCCTTTAATAATTATGCTGTTTTTGTTGTCATAAATCCGCTACTGTACTTTATGATATAACTGCTAATTTTAAGGAATAACCTAGATTGACTATTTACTATCTTACAGTATAGTTGAATTCATCAGATACTGTAATACCTGCATCATTAACAAGTTCTGCCTTATACACATAAGTTCCTCTTGCTTTCCCTTTAAATGATACGGAATCTGTTTGGGCATTTAAGACACTTGCTACTAATGGTTTAGTTGAAATTAGTACTCCATTCTCATATAGCCTCCAAGAAGTACCATTTTCTCCCCACCACATGTTCATAATTATTTTATAATCTGAACTACTATCCCAGTTATCTTGAGTTAAGCTTGGTTTAGCTGGCAATTTGCCCACTACTTTTGGAACGGTTACTGATACTTTATTTGATATAAGTGATGATGTTCCATCGGTTACTACTACTGTATAATCATAAGTACCTGGTGCCTTATCTGTACTATCATATACTATTGCTTGTGTTGTAGTTTGTCCTACTACTAATTTACCCGTTGTTAATTGCTTCGTACCTTCCATTACAGCATATGAAGTTGCTGTATTATTAATTGGGACTGTTGCTGTTAGTTTATATGCTCCATTGCTTACCGCTCCTGCTGTTAAAGTTGCTGCTTGTAGTTTATTTACTACTGGTGGTAGCACTATTACAGTTACTTGATTTGATGTAATGCTTTTTGTTCCATCAGAAAGTTCTACTATGTAATCATACGTTCCTGGTTCCTTACCTGTGCTATCATATACTATTGTTTGTGTTGTAGTTTGTCCTGCTACTAATGTACCATTTGTTATAGTCTTCGCACCTTCCATTATAGTATATGAAGTTGCTGTATTATTAGCTGGGACTATTGCTGTTAGTTTATATGCTCCATTGCTTACCGCTCCTGCTGTTAAAGTTGCTGCTTGTAGTTTATTTACTACGGGGGTACTCATTTTATTCCATGCTATGGTTGTCATTGGAGATCCTTTTGATAAATCATCATCAGAAGCATCCCAAATAAATACTCCACCATAGCCATTGGCATTTACATAATCACATCTATCACTTAATGTCTTTTCATCTTCATAAGTTAAAAATTCACCCTTTGATGCATTATATAAATATACTGCATTTGCTTTAGTATCATAGTATTTATTCCAACCTGGGGTAGTTTCTAGTTGCTTTAATATAAACCATGGTTCTTGTCCACCTGGTGAGGATGCATTATCTAAAGATCCCGCAGAAGCTCCAGTTGCACTTTGATATAACCCATCTCCGTTTGGTCCTGGTTTAACACCTTTCCAACCTCTTGAATATAATGGTGATCCCATATTAAGCTTTGATGGAGAAATTTTATAAATATCTCTATAAGCCTTCATTGCATAATCTGAATTATATTTATTCTTCAAATCTGTTTGGGTTGTACCTGATGGATCCTCAGGGTTAACATATAATGCTGCCTGATGATTCGTAGTTAGTTCCCATGCACCATGAATGTCATAAGTCATAACATTCATGTAATCAAGATATTGTTCATATTTAGATGGTTCTACTAATGCCATCTTATCATAGCCTGCTCCAGCTGCTACAGTTAACATTTTACCTGATAATCCATTTGCATTGTATGCATCCCTTATATCTTTCAATAGTAATGTATAGTTGACTTTATCCTCTGGCCCACCTGGACATCCTTTATCGTATTGATCATTTGGTTCTGCCTTTCTATCTACACCTGGATATTCCCAATCTATATCGATACCATCTATAAATGGATACTGCTTTAAAAATTCAACAACACTATCTGTAAATACTTTTCTAGTTTCTGCCGTCATAGCCATTGCATGAAAATTTTCTCCTCGTGTCCAACCACCAACAGAAATAAGTATCTTCTTATCTGGATATATGCCTTTATAATACTTATACTCTCCTAAACATCCTTTTAGTGGAGAATCCCACCCTCCTGAATGCTCCATTGTCTTCTCATAGTCCGCATAAGTATCTATTGAAGTGATTTTAAAATCTTTATTTATTGAGAAAAATGAATGATTAATTACATTAACTTTTGTCCATGGTATATCCTTCGGTTCCATTGATTGATGAGCAGAGTTGTACATTGCCCAATTAGGGAAATATGTAACTACATTCTTGTGAGCCATTTCTGTTACCGGCTTAATTTCTTTAATCGTTTCAGCTTTCACATTTGTTGTTATCCCTACAGCTATGACCATCAGTGCTGCCATAGTTATACATGAAATAATTTTAGTTCCTTTCATTAATAATCCCCCTCGTATAATAAGATTGCCATACCACAAATTTATGAAAATATCATACTTGCCATCAACATCTGCGCCCCCTTGATTTGCGGATAAGGTTGAAATTCCCGGTATTTCAGAATTTGCAGCAAATGTTATTATTGTTGGAAATAAAATGATCTCAAAAGTTAAAATAACTAATTTTGCTAAAAAGTTTTTAAAACTTTTTTCGACATTTTTATCCTCCATATGCTTATTTTGTAAACTTCCATATTCATTTTTACATATTTGGATAGCTTTGTCAATATAATTACTTTAAATTCCTATCCCAAAGTCTTATATCTACCAATTTATAAGTAGTTCTTTGAGAATTTAGTTGAAATTTCTTGTAAAATGTAATATACTGGCATGCGGAATGTTTTTGAACATATTCATAAAAACAACAGAAAAATGGACTGCCTTTTCTATTGTTTTTAAGGCAGTCCTTCAATTAAACCTCCTATTACCGTTAATATAATATTTTTACGGTACATATAAAGTGCTAGGCATTATATCGTTTTAACAAAACAAACCTCCAGTCTAAAATATAAACTACAGGTTTTGATATTTATTATTTAGTTTCACTTACCCATTCATGATGGAATGTCCCTTCTTTATCAACTCTTTCAAATGTATGGGCACCAAAATAATCTCTCTGTGCCTGAAGTAAATTTGCTGGGAGATTTGCGCTTCTATAACTATCATAATACATTATTGCACTAGAAAACCCTGGAACTGGCACACCTAAATTTACAGCTGTGGATACTACAAATCGCCAATCCTTTTGATAACTACTAAGGATATTTTTGAAATAAGAATCTAACATTAGATTTTTAATATTAGCATCATTTTCATAGGCAACGTTAATCTTGTTAAGGAACTGAGCGCGAATAATACACCCACCTCTAAATATTTTAGCAATTTCGCCATATTTAAGGTCCCAGTTATATTCTACTGCTGCAGCTTTCATAAGCGCGAATCCCTGTGCATATGAACATATTTTACTTGTATAAAGAGTTCTTCTTACTGATTCTATAAACTCATTTATATCCCCTTCAAATAATTCATCTGGCCCTTTTAGTATATCACTTGCCAACACTCGTTCATCTTTTACTTTCGAAATGCAACGTGCAAAAACAGCCTCTGTTATTGTAGGTATTGGCAGCGCTAAATCTAGAGCGCTTTGACTCGTCCATTTCCCGGTTCCCTTTTGGCCTGCTTTATCTAAAATAATATCAACCATGTGCTTTCCGGACTCATTATCTTTTTGTGCAAATATTTCACTAGTTATTTCCATTAAATAACCATTCAGCTCACCTTTATTCCACTGCGCAAACACATCATGAATTTTATCATTAGAAAGTCCAAGAACTCCTTTTAAAAGTGCATAAGCTTCACAAATAAGCTGCATGTCTGCATACTCAATACCATTATGAACCATCTTTACATAATGTCCTGCCCCATTTGCTCCAATGTAAGTACAACACGATTCTCCATCTACTTTTGCAGATATAGCTGTTAAAATTGGTTCTACTATTTTATAAGCATCAATCTGGCCTCCTGGCATAATCGCTGGGCCTTTTAAAGCCCCTTTTTCTCCTCCTGAAACTCCTGCCCCTATAAATTTAAAACCCAAATCTTCAAGTTTCTTACTTCTACGTATTGTATCCATAAAATATGAATTGCCGCCATCAATTATTATGTCACCCTTTGATATATATGGTATTAATTCTTCTATTGCTTCATCCACAGGCTTTCCTGCTTTAATCATAATTAATATTTTTCTCGGAATTTCAATAGAGTTCACAAACTCTTCTATAGAGTATGTTCCCACAATATTTTTTTCTTTCACCTCTATTAATAACTTATCTGTGGCAATTTTACTTCGATCATAAACTGAAACAGATATTCCCCTGCTTTCAACGTTTATTGCTAAATTTTTACCCATAACACCAACGCCTATAACTCCAAATTGTTGTTTATTCATAAGATAAATTCCCCCTTAAAAAAAGTTTCTCTCGTTGAATAATATATAGTTTATATTATACTATATATTATTCAATTGCATAAGCAAAAACGCTATTGTACATTTTGAAGCATAATGCGTTTATTTATACTAGTCATGACTACCCTTAAACGTCACGGTATAATTACAGCTATCTATTTATTTTAGTATAAAGTTTTCTAAAACATGCCTCACTCCATCTTCATCATTAGAATGGGTTACAAAATCAGCCGCATCTTTTAAATAATCTGGAGCATTTCCCATTGCAACTCCAAGTCCTGCATATTCTATCATATCCATATCATTAAAGTTGTCTCCTATAGCAATTGTTTCTTCCCTTTTTATATTAAATTTAAGTGCTAAATTCTGTAGAGCATTACTCTTATTTGCTTCTTTGTTAACAATCTCAACAAAATGGGGTAATGAAAAGTAGAAATTTAATTTTTCCTTATATAATTCAAATAGTTTTCGTGTATGCTGTTCTAGATTATATTTATTACTACTATTAAACATTATTTTAATAATTGAACCCTCTAAAAGTGAATCAAAATCGTTTACAATTTGTGGTTTTGCATGATCTAGTTGTATGTGTATATCTAGATTTTCACTATTTTTCTTAACATATATATCGTCTTCTCTATAAATACTTACTGATAAACCAGCTTCCTCACAGTAACTTATAATCTTTGATGAATATTCTTTATCAATTATCTTTGCGTCGTATACTTTTCCTGTTTTAGAACATTTAATAAGGGCTCCATTACAAGTTATTATAGGAACATCTAGATTAAGCATATTTGCAAATGGCATAGCTGCAAGATACATTCGTCCTGTTGAAAGAGTGAATACAACACCTTTTTCTATAACCCTATTTATAGTTTCTACAGTCTTCTTTGATATCTCTAATTGTGGAGTAAGGAGGGTTCCATCCATATCTACCGCAACAAGCTTATACTCCATAATTTATCCCCTCAATTCATTCATGATTTTAAATACTTCTTCATCTATAACTTGCTTAAAATCCTTATAATATGAACCTACTGCATAAAATTCATCTGGTATATATAGGCATATTACCTCATCTACAAGTTCTTTGAATTCTTCAATAACTTCCATAGGACCTACAGGAATAGCTAGAATGATTTTTTTAGCTCCTTGCTTTTTAACAGATTTTATTACAGCCAGGATAGTAAATCCCGTAGCAATCCCATCATCAATAATTATAACTGTTTTATCTTTAACCTCAGGAAATGTATCCTTTGCACGGTACTCTTTCATTCTTCTTTTAATTTCTTTTGTTTGCTCTAAAACTTCCTTCTCGATATACTCTTGTGATATACCAATCATTTTCACGTAATGATTATTTATAAAATAACTACCATCCACAGACACTGCACCTATTGCAAACTCCTTGTTATGTGGTGCCCCTATTTTTCTTGGAATAATCAAATCCCATTTAAACCCAAATCTTTTTACTGTATCATAAGCTATTTCGAGTCCACCTCTTGGCACCGCAAGTACAATTACATCTTCATCTTTAAATTTTTCAAGACTATCAGTTAGCTTTTCCCCTGCATCTTTTCTGTCTAAAAACATCATTCTAATGCACCACACCTTTTAACTTAATTTTTATTTATAAGTCTCTACCGTTTTTTTTAGGTTTTCCTATATATACTTCCAAACATTGAGATAAATTATCCCTGCTGCAGATCAAGCTTTTTTAAATTGAAGATAACTCAAAATATAATTTAACGCAAAGAAAAAAGGCCCATGGAAAATCACAAATTATTTCCCGGGCATATTTTTATATTTGTATAAAAAACAGGTTATCAATTGACTTAACCTGTTTTTTAATGGGGCTTGCCTGTTTAAATTCATACAAAAATTTGTTAAAATGTAAGTAATAACAAATCGTTACAAAAGTTAGACGACATATACAAGAAGTAAATGATTACATTCAAAAGCTTTCAATAAAATTGAAAAGGAGAATTTTCAAATGAAAGAAAAAATAGTAAGTGGAATGCAAGTTTTTGCAAGAGCTATAGTAGTTCCAGTATTGTTTTTACCTATTGTTGGTATAATTATTGCATTGTCCTCTATATTAAGTAACCCGACAATTGTTGGAAATGGTAGTTCTCTAATAAATGTTGGAAAATATATTGCAAGTGGTCTTTGGCCTATTATGAATAATTTATGCATCCTCTTCTGCGTTGGTATTTCTATGGGTATGGCAAAAGACAAAAAAGCAGAAGCGGCTCTTGTGGCATTACTTTCATTTTTAATATTTTTAGGAGCTAATAATGAGTGGCTTACTTTAACAGGAAAATTAGTAAATTACAAAACCGCTTCAGATTTATATGGGACAGGTCAAACTATAATTTTGGGATTTCAAGTAATAGATATGGGTGTTTTCTTAGGAATAATTCTTGGTGTAGTAGTAGCACTTACTCATAATAAATTTAGTAATAAAGAATTTCCAGGTGCATTTGCGTTTTATGGAAACACAAAATTAGTTCTTTTAGTTTTAGTACCTATTTTACTAATCCTTGGGATAGCATTTAGCTATGTTTGGCCCGTTATTGCAATCGGTATCAGTGGTCTAACAGGTTTTATAAATGTATCAGGTTATGTTGGTGTATTCTTATATGGATTTTTAAATAGAGTGTTAATTCCAACCGGATTACATCACTTGATATGGACTCCATTTTCTTACTCTAATATTGGTGGAACATTAGAAATCGGTGGGAAAACAGTTTTTGGAGCTTATAATATTTTTTTAGCACAGTTAACAGATCCATCAATAAAAGTTTTTGATCCTTCTGCAAAATATTTACAGTATGGTATGGTTAAAATGTTTGGTTTAGTAGGAGCAGCTTTAGCATTTTACAAAACAGCTAAACCAGAGAATAAGGTTAAATTAAAGGCTATTTTAATACCAGCAGTAGCAACATCAGTTTTGGTTGGTATTACAGAACCTTTAGAGTTTACATTTTTATTTATAGCACCAGCTTTATGGGTAGCTTACTCTGTATTTGATGGGATATTTCAAACTATTGTAGTAGCACTCGGAGTTAGAACTTATTCAGCAGGTGGTATTATAGATTTCTTAACATATAATTTACCAGCCGGAATTAGTAGGACTAGATGGCCTATAGCTATAGGTGTAGGTTTAGTTGAACTAATCGCATTTTACTTTTTATTTAATTTTTTAATTATCAAGTTTAATCTAAAAACTCCAGGTAGAGAAGATAGTGAAGTGAAATTATATACTAAAAAAGATTATAAAGATAAGGTTAGTACTAGTTCATTGCATGAAGCAGAAGTTAAAACCCAAGGTGCTGATTTATCATCAGTAATAGTGGGAGCTCTTGGAGGAAAGAAAAATATAGAAACTGTGGATAATTGCTTTTCTCGTTTAAGGATAAAAATAACAGAGGCCGATAAAGTTGATGAAGTAGTTTTGAAATCCACAGGAGCTTTAGGTGTAATAAAACATGGTAGTAACATTCAAGTTATATATGGACCTAAAGTAAGTGGAGTAAGAAGTGACATTGATAAATATCTTAGTGTTTAAAAAAATTTTTCTGTAAATAATCATGGAGTTAAATACTGTGGATAGGTAAATAAACGGAATATAATTCACCTATTTATAGATTATATATAAAATTAGAAAGAAGGAATAAAAATGAGTAAATTTTCAGTAACAATAGCTGGTGGTGGAAGTACATTTACACCTGGAATAATATTAATGCTTTTAGACAACTTAGATAAGTTTCCTATAAGAAAACTAACATTATATGACAACGATAAGGAAAGACAGGCAATAGTGGCTGGAGCATGTGCTGTTGTTTTGAAGGAGAAAGCACCAGAAATTGAATTTACTGTAACAACAGATCCAAAAGAAGCATTTACAGATACAGACTTTGTTATGGCCCATATAAGAGTAGGTAAATATGCAATGCGTGAATTAGATGAGAAAATCCCATTGAAGTATGATGTACTTGGACAAGAAACTTGTGGTCCAGGAGGTATTTCTTATGGAATGAGATCCATTGGTGGAGTTATTGAAATACTTGACTATATGGAGAAATATTCACCAGATGCATGGATGTTAAACTACTCCAACCCCGCAGCAATAGTTGCAGAAGCAACCAGAAAATTAAGGCCTAATTCGAAGATATTAAACATATGTGATATGCCAATAGGTACAGAAGTACGCATGGCTGAAATTTTAGGACTAAAATCTAGAAAAGATATGAAAGTTCGCTATTATGGTCTTAATCATTTTGGTTGGTGGACAGACATACGCGATACTGCTGGAAATGACTTAATGCCAAAAATAAAAGAACATGTTGCTAAATATGGTTATATAATTGGTGAAGGAGGTACTCAAGAAACTGAGACAAGTTGGTACGATACCTTTGCAAAAGCAAAAGATGTATATGCATTAGACCCAAATACGTTGCCTAATACTTATTTAAAATATTATTTATTTCAGGATTATGTTGTTAAACATTCAAATAAAGAATATACAAGATCTAATGAAGTAATGGATGGAAGAGAAAAGTTTGTGTTTGGTGAGTGTAGAAAAATTATTGAACAACAATCTACACAAGGATGTGAATTGCATGTCGATGATCATGCATCATATATAGTTGATCTAGCAACAGCTATAGCATATAATTCACAGGAAAGAATGCTATTAATTGTAGAGAATAATGGTGCCATTGAAAACTTTGATCCAACAGCTATGGTTGAAATACCTTGTATGGTTGGAAGCAATGGACCAGAACCATTAGTAGTAGGAAAAATCCCCCAATTCCAGAAGGGATTAATGCAGCAACAAGTTTCTGTAGAAAAATTAGTAGTTGAAGCTTGGATAGAGAAATCCTATCTAAAATTGTGGCAAGCTATTACACTTTCTAAAACTGTACCTAGTGCAAGTGTTGCTAAGAATATTTTAGATGATTTAATTAAAGTAAACAAAGAATATTGGCCTGAATTAAAATAGTTGTTGAAGTGAATATAATTTAGTGTTTTAAAAGTTGGGACTGTCTTAAAAATAGATTTTAGATCTATTTTGGGCAGTCTCTTTTTTATTTTTAATTATTTTGTGAGATAATTAGAATTCAACTACATTTACTACAGAAAGTCTCCCGTTGGCATGTTGTGGGGATATTTAACTTTGTTTAATTATTAAATATGCAAGTAAAAAAATCTATAAAATTAAATGTAGAAATTTCTTAATTTATTGTCCAGAATATAAGGTATAATATAGTAGTGAAAATAATACAACATTTATTAAACAAATTATATAATATTTATAGTAGGTGAAAAACGCATGAACTTAGATATTAGCAAAATGGTGGATAAATATCAGTTAAGTGGTACAGATGAAAACATATTAATTTATATTATAAATAATATAGAGAATGTTAAAGAAATAGGGGTAAGAGGTATAGCAAAGGAAAATTATACATCTACTACTACTATTATGAATCTAGCAAAAAAAATAGGTTATTCCGGATTTTTAGATATGTATTATAATTTGAATTTTACATTGAAAGATAAAAAATCGCATTTTTCAGGGCAAAAAAATAATAAATACTATGGCGTGGACTTAGAAGAATTGTTATCATTGATAGAATCTAAAAAAATAAGTGACTTTATAGATTTATTAATGGAAAATAAAGGTCAAATCATATATACCTGTGGACAAGGATTTTCAGAATCTATTGCAAAATATATTACTAGAAAATTATTAGTTCTTGGTTTTAATTGTATTTTTTCTGAATCTTATGAAAGCTATGATGTAAATGCCATTAAAGCAAAGCTATTTATAAGTGTCTCAAAGTCAGGGGAAACAGACTTTTTAGTAAAAGTTTCTGAATCAGCTAAAAAAAACGGGATAAAAATAGTTTCCTTTACAGGAGATGTAGATAATACATTAGCTAAAATATCAGATATAAACTTTAAATTATATGATATGAATACTATGGATGATCGTAATAAATTAGCAACTTCCTTCTATTCTAATATTTTAATTTTATTTGAATTTTTAATAGGTATATATTTAGAAAAAAGCCAAGAAAATTGAGCTTAATACCAAGACTTTTAGTTTCATTTTCAAGTACTATAAGTACAGATTCGTTAACGCTTAGGCAAGGAAGTATATTAGGAAGTATTTATCTTTCTATTATTATTACACAACCTATAATGTATACAGTAGAAGTCTAAATCTATAAAAGCTGTGAAATTAATTTCACAGCTTTTATAATATAATTTGCAGATCCTCCCATGACAAAGAAAGCTATTATTTTCTATGTCATTCATAATATCAATATTTCTAAAGTACAACGCATTTACTTGAATTAGTAGTGTTATTCTGCACTTTTAAGTGATTCTATCATATCTATATTACCAAATTCTCTGTACATAACTAAATTTACAATTATAGAAAATGAAATTGTAAGTAACACTGAATATAGAAAATAAATAGGGTCAATTTTCCTCATAAACATCATTACATTAGTCTCTGAAGTGTTAATTACAAACCCACATAGGAGTATTCCCACAGCTATTCCAGTTAGGCTTCCTATTACCGTTAATATAATATTTTCACGGTATATATATAGTGCAAGTTCACTATCATAAAATCCTAAAAGTTTTATTGTAGACAATTCTCTTTTTCTTTCATTTATATTTATATTTGTAAGATTATATATTACAACAAAAGCAAGGACTCCTGCGGATACTATTAGAACGAGCACCACTGAATTTATACTCTTCGTGGTTTTATTAAAATCAAAATGTGCTTTGTTTTTGTAATTTATAGATCCTATATTTTGAGTCCGTGTTAGTACCTTTGTGGTGTTATCTTCTGCACTATCTGATGTTGATTTTAAAAGTCCATAAAACCCGTTAAATTTAAGATTTTCCCCAGTTATTTTTTTATAATAATCAGAGCTTATGTAAATATAATGTTGTAGATAATGCTCTGTTATGCCTGAGATTCTAGCTTTTACCACTTTATCATTTATGGTTATCTCAAATATGTCTCCAATTTTTTTATTCATAAGTTTCGATAATTTTTCAGTAATAATTACACCATCTTCTTTAAGGCTTAGATCTGTACCTTTCATTGTAAGATTAATATACTTATTAAGTTCCTTCTTATCTTCTGTAACCACTAAATATGCATCTTCTCTACCAGATTTATAAAGATCCACCGTTCCATTTTTTGTATATGAAAATAAAACTGATTTTACGTTATCATCTTTCATTATTTTATTTTGTGTGATATCTTTTTGATTATCGTCTATGTCTTTCCTAAGTGTTGACTGCATATCATATCTATATATATTTGTAAACTGACTTTCCACAGCACCCATTATTCCTGATTTAAGTCCAAATCCTGTTATCATAAGTCCTGTACACACCGCGATGCCTATTACGGTCATGAAAAACCTTTGTTTATATCTAAATATATTTCTTGCAGTAACTTTACTTGTAAAACTCAACTTTTTCCATATAAAAGTTATTTTTTCGAGTAATATAGTCTTTCCAGCCTTTGGCGGTTTTGGTCTCATCAAAGATGCTGGTGCTTCTCTTAATTCCTCAAGTGTCGCCGCTCCCGCTGCAAGAGTTGTAAATAGTATAGCGATTAATGAAGATTGAAGCGCTAAACTAGGGTTAAAAGGAGTTAAAGAACTTGGAATAGAATAAAGCGAGCTATAAGCATTCATTATAAGTGGAGGAAAAAGTCTAAATCCGAAAGACACACCTACTATGCTACCTGTTATACTAGCTAAAAGTGCATATATTAAATAGTGAGTAGTTATGGCCATTCTTGAATATCCTAAAGCTTTTAAAGTTCCTATTTCAATTCTATTTTCTTGAACCATTCTCGTCATAGTTGTAAGGCTAACTAAAGCTGCCACTAAGAAAAATATAAGTGGGAAGGCCTTGCCTATGTTATCTATTCTTTCACTATCTTGTCTATATGTTTCATATCCCAGATTAGCATCTCTTCCAAGAACATACCATTCTGGTTTTTTAATATCATTATTTTCTGCTATGTTTATTTTACCTTGCGTAGCTTTTAATATTTGCGAATACCTTACTTTACTTCTTATAACTCCAATGTCCTTAAGATCTTGCTTCATATTGTTAGAAGTTTTTTTATAATCTTCACTTAATATAAGACTATCTTTTGATTCTTCACTATCATCTTTTACATATATTTCTGTATAAACATCGCTTTTAAATACATCAGGTAGTATATAAATAAATCCCCGAACAGTTCCATTACCAACTGAACTTAGCTGTCTTTGAGCTGATAAGTATAAAGGTGACAGCGCTGTTCCTACTATTTTAAATCTGCTATTTTTTAGGTCATTATCTATTAAAGCATCTTTTCCTGATTTAAGTTCTATAACATCCCCTATTTTAAGTTTATTTTCTTTTAAAAATCCTTCTTCCACTACAACTTCATTGTTAGCTTTTGCTATTCTTCCTGTGATGATTTTTACCTTATTTATGCCACTTTCAGGAGGAATTGAATTAACATTAATCACCAGGGAATGTTTATCTTTTTCAACTACTGCGTCTATTGAAAATGAACCCTCAGCCTTTTTTACACCTTTTAGTTTTTGGACCTCAGCTAAGTCATCCTTTGTAAGTCCAAGTGTAGATATAAGTTTAAAATCCATAAACTCAGTTTGATTAAAATAAAAATCCGCTGATTTTTTCATATCTGGACTAGTAGCTCGAACTCCAGCATAAAAAGCTACTCCCATTGCAATGATTATTACTATAGATAAAAACCTTGAAAGTGTCTTTTTTATGTCTCTAAATAAATTTTTAAAAAATGTTTTCTTCACTTCTACCACTCCAAGCTTTCGATAGACATTGGATTATCATTTTTCATTACGCTTTCAACTTTACCACTTTTAACTGTTATTATCTTGTCAGCAATAGGGGTTATAGCGGAATTATGTGTAATGACTATGACAGTCATGCCATGCTTTTTTGAAGTATCAGATAGTAACTTAAGTATCGACTTACCAGTATTATAATCCAGTGCTCCTGTAGGCTCATCACAAAGAAGTAACTTAGGATTTTTTGCAAGGGCCCTCGCTATGGAAACTCTTTGCTGTTCTCCTCCCGAAAGCTGCGACGGGAAATTCCGCATTCTATTTTCAAGGCCTACATTTTTAAGTACTTCTTCAGGATTCATTGGGTTTTTACAAATTTCAACTGCAAGCTCTACATTCTCAATTGCATTTAAATTTTGTACTAAATTATAGAACTGAAATACAAATCCTATTTCGTCACGCCTATATTTTGTGAGCATTTTTTTATTGTATTCACTTATATCATTGCCATCCACAATAATATTTCCAGTAGTAACCTGGTCCATACCTCCCAAAAGGTTAAGTATTGTTGTTTTACCTGCACCACTAGCACCAATAACCACAACAAATTCACCCTTTTCTATAGAAAATGAAACATCATCTACTGCTTTGATGATAACTTCTCCCATGGTATAAGTTTTTTTCACATTTTTTAGTTCTATAAAATTCTTCATTTTTTATCTCCTAACTTATATTTTCACAATCTAACTTGCTCATAATATTTTTATAAAATATATCTATTATATCAATAATAAGTTTTCTCACCTGAGCTCCGTCGTCTTTCTCTCTTAAAATGATAGAAATACTCTCCACAAGGTTATATGATATAAGATAAATAATAAAATTATTTTTAAGTCTTTTCCCCTGGAGTGACAGCTCATATTTCATTTTCTCTGAAACTATTCTAGTTACGAACTCAACGAAGGTCTTTTTACAATTTCCATATTTGGATCCTTCGCTTTTATTAAGTAATATTGTAATTTCTATGCTATTTTCTTTAAATATCTCCATTATCTTTTCCATTAATTTATAAAAAATATCATCTGCTTCTTCGTTTATTTCTACTTCATTAAACTGATTAATGTAATCCATTAGTCTATCATATACAGGTCCAATTAATTTTTCATACAAATCATCTTTACTATGAAAATATTTATAAAAATTCCCCACTGATGTTTCAGAGTTCTTAGCTATCCCCCTTATTGATGTGCCTTTGTATCCCCTTTGTTTAAATTCCTTTAGAGATTCTTCTACTATATTATTTCTTACCTCTTCCTTCAAATATTGCATTAGAAAACCTCCGTTCTCTTTTATAGTATACTCTATTTTTAAAAAAACTCAACTGTTGTGTTATTCAAAGGTGTCGCATCTTTCTTATACAGTGAATCAAAAATTATAAACAAATAACTAAGAAGAAAAAAGGTAACAACAATGAATTTAATCATTGTTGTTACCTTTTTCTCTTGAATTTTTATGGTTATATTTTCATTTAAATACATCCTACACTATCATTCCCCATACACATTGCCTCTCTTCTTTATGTTTTCCAATATAGCTGCTCTTTCTTCATTTAATAAAGCGTATTCCTTAAATGTATACATTTCAAAATACATTCTTCTCGTATCATTATTACAATAAATCGTTTTACCTGTTCCTACTACTTGTGATTTAAATACTGTAGATGATTTTCTTAAATCTACAAGATCTATTTCTCTATTAAGTAAACTTGCAATCTCTTGTGAAATCATAAATATTTCATATTCACTAAAAGCTTCATCACCTAAAAATGCTATGTCTATATCACTATTTGCGCGTGAAGTTCCTTTTGCATATGATCCAAATATATATAAGAAATGGTTTTATTTTTTTTATTAAAACTTCTTTTATAATATCCTTATCTTTATCCTCTAGTTCCAAAACCTTCACATCCTTTATAACAATTATATTTATTGTATCAAATTTTTAATTAATATACTAGGCTCTAGCTAAATAACAAACAGTGCTTTCATTGCGTTATATTTTTATTAATGATATTAGTAAACTTACAATGTAAGTTATACTTGAAAAAATCAATGATACTATGAGAAATCCTATTAATACAATGTTATATTTCAATATATCTTCAGCCATAACAAATCTCGAAATGCCAAGGGTATTGAGACCTAATATTATTAGGAATATTATAAATAATCCCTTAGAGGCCCCTTTAATATCCGCAGAGCTTAACGATATATGAGATGAAATACATATAGCTAAAAATAAAAACAATATAAAATAGGGATTAGTAAAATTCTTAATTGAAAAGATTATTTTTATTAAATTAACATAAGAAGTCATTATTCCATTCAGAGCTATACCGTTTAATTTAGTTACATTTAAATTATTAATAGATATAGTTATAAATTCATTATATGTCTTAGGAATTATGACGTACATTAAAGCTATTATAGACGCGATTCCTCCAAATATAGGTGCAGTGCCTATGAAAAAATTACCTATCTGTTGATATACACTATTAGGATTATAGGCATGCTTTACATACCCAAGTACACCATTTTCGTCTCTCTTTTGTATTAGTACCACTTTTGTAATTTTGTGCCCAAAGAGAAAACAAAAAATAGCATGAGAAATTTCATGTATGGGAACACCTACAATAGCGATAATAGCAACTGCCTTCCACCCAAAACTCCTTTGCAAATTTTCTATTGAATGCTCCCTTAAAAAGCCAAGGATGAATCCTACAAGAATTATCATCCCTGTCAAATATAATGTATCTACCGATGTCTTTATTATTAAGTTTACTAAGAAATTCATTTAATCACCCTCACAAATCTTGGCTCAATCTACACCATACAAATCAGCTTCTTTAGTTATATTATATCACTAACTAAACTTTCAATGCTAGATGTTATCACCGCCACTTGTTAGCCATGACACCTAATATTTAGTGATTTTATATAAAAATAATAATAAAAGCACCTACCTAAGTAAGTGCTTTTATTATTATCTTTTAGATTATCTTGCTTTTACCGTTATCTGTCAAAATCCACCTCAATGAAAAGTGACTTTTAATAGCTCTATTAAGTTAAATTTTTTCTATTATAATTTGATTATCCTTTGCATCTACACCGATGATAGAACCATCATTTATATCTCCCCTAATAATTTTCTTTGCAATAGATGTTTCTAAAACATTTTCAATATATCTCTTTAACGGACGTGCACCGTAGATCGGATCGTAGCCTTCTTCTGCCATAAGTTCTTTAGCATCCGTAGTTACTTTCATTGATATGTTTTTATCTTTAAGCCTATTTTGAATATCTGCTAGGAATATATCAACTATTCCTTCTATTTCTTTTGTTTCTAATGGTTTAAATAATATAATATCATCTAATCTATTTAAAAATTCCGGTTTAAATTTGGATTTTAGCTCGCCCATAACTCTATCACGGATATGCTGTTCTATGCCTCCACTTTCTTTGTTTTCCAAGAGGTAGTTGCTTCCGATATTTGAAGTCATAATTATTATGCAGTTTTTGAAATTCACAATCTTGCCCTGATTATCAGTTAGGCGTCCCTCGTCTAGTATTTGAAGAAATATGTTAAACACATCCTCGTGAGCTTTTTCTATTTCATCAAATAATATTACGCTATAAGGTTTCCGCCTAACAGCTTCTGTAAGCTGACCGCCCTCTTCATAACCTACATATCCTGGTGGTGCCCCTATAAGTCTTGACACAGAATATTTCTCCATATATTCCGACATATCTATCCTTATTATGTTTTCACCACTCTCAAATAAAATTTCAGCTAAAGTTTTAGCAAGTTCAGTTTTTCCGACACCAGTAGGCCCAAGGAATATAAATGAACCAATAGGTCTTCTTGGATCCTTCATACCGGCCCTCGCCCTTATTACTGCATTTGACACTGCAGTTACTGCTTCTTTTTGACCAATTACCCGCTCAGATAATTCATCTTCAAGTCTTAGGAGCTTCTTCCTCTCGCTTTCTTGGAGATTTGTTACAGGTATACCAGTCCACTTTGATACTATCTGTGAAATTTCATTTTCGGTTACTTCTTCTTTAAGCATGGCTGTTTCATTATTTTTATGAATTTCTTTTTCTTTTTCTTTTATCTGAGCTTCTAGCTTAGGAATTACTCCATATTTAAGCTCTGCCACTTTATTTAAATCATATTCTCTTTCTGATTTTTCTATGTCCCCCCTTGAAGCATCGAGCTCTGCTTTCAAATTTCTAATTTCAACTATCTTAGACTTTTCTTTCTCATATTTTGCTGTCATCTCATTATCTTTATCTTTTAAATTACTTAGCTCTTTTTCGAGTATTATGAGCCTTTTCTTTGAAGCCTCATCCTTTTCTTTAGATAAAGCCTTCTTTTCAATTTCTAACTGAAATATCTTACGTTTAGCCATGTCCATATCTGTAGGCATACTATCTATATCAGTCCTTATCATAGCACAAGCTTCATCTATAAGATCTATTGCCTTATCTGGAAGAAATCGCGCCGTTATATATCTATTCGAAAGCTTTGCTGCAGCAATAATGGCTGAATCATGAATCCTTATACCATGATATATTTCAAATTTTTCTTTAAGACCTCTAAGTATTGACACAGAATCTTCAACTGTAGGTTCTTCGACAGTTACTGGTTGGAACCTTCGCTCTAAGGCTTTATCCTTCTCCAAATATTTCCTATACTCATCAAAAGTGGTCGCCCCAATGCAATGAAGGCTTCCTCTGGCTAGCAGTGGCTTTATCATGTTTCCAGCATCCATAGAACCCTCTGATTTCCCTGCTCCCACTATATTATGAATTTCATCTATAAATAAAATTATTCTACCTTCACTATTTTCTACTTCTTTAAGTACTGCTTTAAGTCTTTCTTCAAACTCACCTTTAAATTTGGCCCCCGCAATAAGTGCTCCCATATCTAAAGAAAATATTATTTTATTTTTAAGCCCTTCTGGTACGTCTCCCTTTACAATTCTTTGGGCTAGCCCTTCTACTATAGCAGTTTTACCTACTCCTGGTTCTCCTATAAGCACTGGATTATTTTTAGTTCTTCTAGAAAGTATTCTTATAACCCGCCTTATTTCCTCATCTCTTCCTATCACTGGATCTAGTTTATGTTTTTTAGCTTGTTCCACAAGGTTTGTTCCATATTTCACTAATGCCTCATAAGTGCCCTCTGGATCAGCATTTTCCACTCTCTGATTTCCCCTAACGGTCGATAACACATTTAAAAAAGCTTCTTTAGTTATATTAAATTTCTTTAAAATATCTCGAATGTCTTTAGAATTCACATCTATAAGTCCAAGCATTACATGTTCTACACTTATAAAAGAATCTTTAAACTTTTTAGCTTCATCTTCGGCCCGTGCAAAAACTTCTTCAAACCTTCTAGTAGCATAAACTGATCCACTATCTGCACCACTTCCTGTAACTTTTGGCATACTATTTATTTCTTTGTTAATCTCCTCATTAAGCTTTGCTGTATTCACTCCCATTTTACTAAATATATTAGGAATAAGACCGTCCTCTTGAGCTATAAGTGCTGCAAATAAATGCACAGTATCTACCTGTTGATGATTATTTTTTACAGCTAATAATTGAGCCTCATTTAAGGATTGTTGAACCTTTACCGTTAATTTTTCTACATCCATGTAAATAACCCTCCCTTTAGTTTTTTAAATTATTACCCACTATTTAATTATAACTAAAAAACACCCATAACTCTTTAAATAAATTACTTTTATTTAACAAATTTGTTTTGTAATTTTATTTGAGTACTGCCTGTGCTATTCTAACAAGTTGCTCTTTACTTAAAGCTTCAAGATACCTTTGACGTTCCATAAAAGTACACTCTTCTAAAAGTTTTCTTACTCTATGAGTTTCTATATAAATACCTGAAAGCATTAAATCTTTACTACTCGAATCCATGTAATGCCTCCTCCAAATGTTATAATATATTGTTGCAGACCCTTCGCTGTAGCCCTTATCTATTAATTTAACAATACATGCTTTTCTATCTTGCTTTTCAAAACATTCACAAAGATTATATATTTTCTGAAGCATTATCATCTTTCTTTTCCTTCCTTCTTAATCATCCAGGAAACATACAAAATACAAGTTTTTCGTATGTTTTTTCATCCGCGCTTAATTTCCAATCACTTTATATTATACCATATTTTATATAAAAAAAACAGCAATCCGTATACAAATCGCTGTTTTTTTTGGAAAACCACTAACAAAGCACCAATTTATTGTAAATCAGTGCTTTGTTAGTAAGGATATATAATTAACCACATCCTTCATGATTTATTTCCTTCCATTTCAACATTTATTCCCTCTATTCTTCAATAATTACGGAACCTATGAGAACCGAAATGCATGATATTGTTGCTTTTAGGTTACAATTATGTTATACTTACAATATATTATTTTAATGGAGGTATTATCGTGAGCGATATTGGGAAATTTATTTTTGAACATAGAACTTCAAGAAATTTATCTAGTCGTAAGCTAGCTTCACTTGCAGACATAAGTCATACGGAGATACATCGACTTGAAAATGGAGAAAGAAAGAATCCATCACCACTGGTATTAAAATGCATAGCAAGAGCTCTTGAGATGCCCTACGATGATATTATGAAAGCGGCAGGATATATGGATAGCACCCATTCTCCTATTACCACTGTACACCTTACTGGCACTGATGATCTAACCGACCAAGAACTCGAGCAAGTGAACAATTTCATTGAATTTTTACATATTAAACGCAAATAAATAACAATATATATCCTAATTTTTAGACTTTAAATGGAGGTGTCTTATATTTGAATATCATTATTAAAAAATTTAAAGAAGTTTTATTTTCTGTACTCCCAATTACTTTAATAGTATTACTATTGAATTTTACAATCATCCCTCTTGAAACACATCTAATACTTAGATTTTTAATAGGCGCAATTTTCATAATATTTGGACTGTCTATATTTTTACTTGGTGTGGACACTGGAGTTACCCCTATTGGTACTTTAATGGGAAGTTCTCTTGCTAAAAACAGTAAAGTATTGGTCTTAGTTTTTTCGGGATTAATACTCGGTTTTTTTATTACAATTGCTGAACCAGATTTGCAAATTCTTGCTTCTCAAGTTAGTACTGTAACATCGGGATCAATAACTAAACTTTCGATTTTAGTTGTTGTATCTATTGGTATTGCAATTATGCTATCTATAGGTTTATTAAGAATAATTTATAATAAATCATTAAAGAAAATGTTAACTGCAATATATTTGATTATTTTTGTTCTATCTTTATTTACATCTTCTGAATTTTTAGCAATATCATTTGATGCTTCTGGTGCTACTACGGGCGCAATGACCGTTCCATTTATATTAGCACTTGCGTTAGGAGTGTCTTCAATAAAAAAAGATGGAATATCCTCGGAAGAAGATAGTTTCGGACTAGTAGCAGTAGCATCCACAGGCGCTATTTTATCCGTTATTATTATGAGCCTTATATCAAAGTCTGATAAAATTGTTGGCGACCTAAGCACTAGTACTGTCAGCTCAACCTCAATTATAAATCCATTTATTGAAAAATTGCCAACTATGATAAGTGAAGTTTTTTTCACCTTGCTTCCATTATTATTATTATTTTTTATATTCAATAAAATATCATTTAAGCTTTCAAAAAAGGAATTTTCAAAGATATTAAGAGGTATTCTATATTCTTTTATTGGACTGATATTATTTTTAACAGGAGTAAATGCTGGTTTTATAGAGATTGGAACTGTAGTCGGACACAGTATTGCTTCCCTACATAGTAGTTGGATTCTTGTCATTGTTGGGTTCATACTTGGATTAGTGGTAATATTAGCTGAACCGGCTGTGCATGTACTTACAGATCAGATAGAAATTGTTACTCATGGATATATAAAAAAGAAGGCAGTAATTTTTACTCTTTCTATCGGAGTTGCCTTTGCAGTAGCATTATCAATGTTAAGAATAGTTGTACCCGGGATTCAGTTGTGGCATTTTCTTTTACCAGGATACGCAATTTCAATTATTATGTCATATTTTGTGCCGAAACTATTCGTAGGAATAGCATTTGACTCTGGCGGTGTAGCTTCTGGTCCAATGGCAGCAACTTTTATTTTAGCCTTTGCACAAGGTGCCGCTGAGGCCATTGAAGGAGCGAATGTATTAATTGATGGATTTGGCGTAATTGCCATGGTTGCTTTAACTCCATTAATTGCTTTGCAAATTTTAGGTTTGATCTTTCAACATAAGGCTAAAAAAGAAGGAATAAAAATAAATGCAAAATAATTCTAACACATGTGAATGTTAATTAATATTCGATACTTATTCAAAAAACAAAGAGCAGATCTCATCCCTAACATGGGCTGAAATCTGCTCTTTATTTTCATTTAGTATCAATTTGTATCACTCACATTATCCGTAGACATGTTAAGTATTCTAAACAACCCTGAAAATAACTTACGTGCTGCCGGTACTGCTGTCTGGGCAGCATAATATTTTTCCGGGTTTGGCTCTTCTATTGTAACTATCAATGTTACCTCTGGATTATTAGCAGGAGCCATACCTGCAAAGGATGCTACATATTTACCAGAACCGTAACCCCCTTCAGTACTGTTAACCTTATTTGCAGTTCCTGTCTTTCCAGCTATGCGGTACCCCTCCATATAGGTATCCTTTCCAGTTCCCTCCTTAACAGCCCTTTCCAAATACATTCTTAATTCAGCTGCTTTTTCTTTGCTGGTTATAACCTTTTCACCAAGATTATCATATTTTTTATCCACAACTTTTTTATCTTCCACCATATGTGATATCTCTTTCATAACATGGGGTCTTATCCATGTACCTCCATTAGCTATTGCATTGAATGCAGCGATATACTGCACTTGGCTAACCGCTACACCTTGACCATAGGCCATTGTAGCAAGATCAATAGGTTTAATACTATTTAAATCCTTTATTAATCCAGTACTTTCACCTGGCAAATCTATACCGGTTTTCTGTCCAAAGTTAGCCGCCTTTAAAAATTTATAAAAATTTTCCTCTCCAATTTTTTGTCCCAGGTTAACAAATCCAACATTATCGGAATTTTTTATTATATCTGAAAAAGTCTCAACCCCATGATTTTCTTTATTATCATTATACAATGTTGTACTTCCAACCTTAATGCTTCCATTACTTACAAATCGGTCCTGGTCCGTCACCACGTTATTTTCAAGTGCAGCAGCAGCTGTTATAACCTTGAAAATTGATCCTGGCTCAAACACATTACTGATAGCTCTATTCTTCCATATTTCCTGTACTTCACTATCTGTTTTCCCTTCTACATAAGGCTTATTTAGATTATATCCCGGTGTATTAACCATAGCCAAAATTTCACCATTTTGCGGATTCATAATTATTATGCTTACAGACTTTGCACTATTTTCATCCAATGTTTCTTTTGCTACTTTTTCAGCTAAATTTTGAATTTGTTCATCTATAGTTAATGTTAAATCCTTTCCATTTACAGGTTGAACCGTGGTTGCTTCTTTATAGGGCAATTCATTATTATTCCTATCCACTTCTGTCACTTTTACCCCGGGAATACCTGCTAATTCATTATTATAACTCTGTTCTACTCCACTTATTCCATTTCCCTCCAAATTGGTATGTCCGATAACCTGGGATAAAACGCTATCATTTGGATACATTCTCTCTACATCGTTTGAAATTATTATGCCATTATATTTTAAATCTTTAACCGCATCTGCACCCTTCTTATCAACCTTTCTCTTCAATGATACAAATTTAAGTAGCTTGCCATTGCCATCTTTGCTATCTAATATTTTTTCAAATTCGCTCTTTTTAACATCCAGTTTCTGCGACAATTGTTCAATGGCTTGTTCTTCAGGTATTTTTTTAACTTCTAAGTATCTTTTAAATACATTTAAATCAACATCAACCCTGTAAACATCTGCACTTAATGCCAATTTTGAACCGTTTCTGCTCAGAATCTCCCCCCTTTGGGGAGCTATTTTTATAGTTTTTGTCCAATTGTTTAATGCCAGCTGTTTATAATCTGGCCCATTAATAACCATTAAATAAACCATTCTACTCACAAGACCCATAAATGCTATGGAAAATAACATACCTGCAATAAAAATCCTTTTACTTCTCACCCTTTTTCTTTTCAATTTGCTCACCAACCTATTTAAATAATTTCTTCCGACGTTTACGCACTTCCCTCCTCTTTGTAAGTTACCAATATATTAGAATTTATTCTAACATTTATTCGCGTGAATTTTAGTTTAACATAAGTATATAGAAAATACCCAAGTATTATATTTTGTATAATATACAATTAAGGGATAAAAATAAATGTAAAATAATTCTAACACGTGTGAAAGTTAATTAATATTCGAAACTTATTTAAAAACAAAGAGTAGATTTCATCCCTAAATATGGGATGAAATCTGCTCTTTATTTAAAAAACTTAATTTGTAATCTAGTCTTCTATTTCGCTCATTTCTTTTTTTAATAAATCTATAGGATTGACATATCCTAGTGTTCCACACATCAAATTGCCCGCCCATATATTAAGTTCTACTAAATTTAGATTATCACTTGGTATGTATTTAACCTTATTTAAATAATATCACTTATAATAATATTATTCTACCAAATTTTTGATTAATATACTAGGGTATTAATCACTTAGATATATTTCCTTAACCATTCCTTTGTTTCTAAATCAGCAAATGCTGCATCAACACTATTAAGATAAATTTGTTTATATTCCTCAAACGTAATGTTAAATTCTCTTAATAATACATCGCATTCCTTAGTCATATTTGTGTCAGATACAGTTCTATTATCAGTATTGACGCTCACCCTTATTCCATCATTAAAAAAATCATAAATTGGGTGTTTTTCAAAAGTATCAATTGCTTTAGTCTGGATGTTACTTGTTGGACACATTTCAAGAGTAATTCCTTTATCTTTTACAATGTTATAGGCTTCAATGCAGTCTTTAATAAATACTCCATGACCTATCCTTTCTGCCCCCAAAAGTTCCACTGCTTCAAGGACATTTTTTCCTATTCCCGTTTCACCTGCATGGATAGTTACTCTATATCCATATTCTTTAGCTAAGGATATAGGTTCTATAAATTTTTCACAAAAGCCTTCTCCTTCAGATCCACATAAATCTATTGCAACTACACCTTTCAAGAGGTACTTTCTGCCAGCTTTTACAACCTCAAAGGCTTTATCAATAGACATAAATCTCATGCAGCAAAGTATTACATTTCCTTTTATATCATATTTCTCTTCTGCATATTTGATCCCAGATATTACACTCTCTATTACGTCTTCTACACTTAAACCCTTTGTTATATGAAGTAGTGGTGCAAATCTAACTTCAATATATTTTACATTTTCTTTTGCACAATCGCAAAGAAGTTCAAATGTAATTCTTCTTAAACTCTCCTTTGATTGCATTACTAAATTCGGAATTTCAAACCTTTTTAAATACTCATCAAGAGATTTACATTCTGCTGGGGCTGTAACTTCTTTTCTAATATTTTCAATATCATAGTAGGGAATACTTATACCCTCTTCTTTTGCTATATCAATTATTGTTCCCGGTCTTACACTTCCATCCAAATGACAATGTAAATCAATTTTAGGTAAATTTTTAAATTCCATATTGTCCTCCTTTTAATTTTAATGACATTTCAGCTCCACAGGAGATGATTTAATTAGCAAAAAATAAAAAATCCTGACCACAAAGAAGATAAACATAGTTATATCTTCTTCGTAATCAGGAATTATAGGTTCCTGGTAGAAACCCCCAAACCATATTATTGGGGTTATACGATTTAAAATTTGTATTTTTTATATTTTATCATAAAGAAAAAAATTGTCAAGCTGTAAATTCCCCGGTACTCATCTTCGCAGAAGATGCTTTAATACCTTAGAACAACCAGCACAGTCATAGAAATAAAATATATAACTAATGGAATATATTGTTTTTTATCTATATCTATAATTTCTTCTTTTCTTGCTATATATTTTCCTTCAATGTCCTTTTCTTCTTCAATGAGTTCTGATTCATATTTTCCCTCTTTATATTCTTTTAATTTTCTTAAGTTTATAAATAATATAGATCCTCCGATTAGTAAAAATATTGAAGCTCTAAGTAAAATTACAGTTAAACTAGCATCCATTGCATCAGTTGTCGCAACTGCTTGTACTTGTGTTTGATCTATCACACCATTCTTTATTCCATTATTCGCAAGCTTCATATAATTCATTACGACTTTACTTAAAATAAAAGATATTGCATTATTTACTGCATGAAGTGTCATACTCCCTACAAGCGATCCTGTATATTCCCTTACCTTTAATAGAACAAGTCCTAAAAACATTACGTAAATAATTTGCATTACATTACCATGAAAGGTTGCAAAGATTGCAGTTATTATAAAAAATTTAATTTTTTTATTTATCCCCTCATAAGCATCTAAGAAAATTCCTCTAAAAAATATTTCCTCAAAAAATGCTGGCACCAAAACTATCACCACTAACCCTAATAATGCTGAACTACTGTTTAGTAATTTAGATATTGCCATACTATCCTTTATTGCAATGGGAAATAACTTCATGCTTATCATATTAACGCCTATTGCAAAAATATAAGTACCGACTGATATAGACATAATTAAAAAAACTTGCTTTAGAGATATCTTCTTTATTACCATTACCTTATTAAAGCTTCTTTTAGTAATCCTGCAATATAATAAAGCAATTCCACCAAGTGCTATAACACTTGACCCTCCAGAAAGTAGAAGTGAGGTATCCCCGCTTATAGAACCCTGTAATCTAAATACCTTTATTGCTATTAAGGGTATTGAAATAAATAACAATAACGCTCCTAATAATAAACTATTCGCTAGTAGTATTCTTTTATCTTTCATAATTTTCTCCTTAAAACATAAGAT
The DNA here is from genome assembly GCF_055081135.1 of Clostridium sp. CM036. Lineage (NCBI taxonomy): Bacteria > Bacillati > Bacillota > Clostridia > Eubacteriales > Clostridiaceae > Clostridium > Clostridium sp. CM036. The sequence goes on from NZ_CM143652.1 coordinate 1,735,828, forward strand.
TTTCTTCGAATTAATACTTTTTTAAGCACGGCATTAATTTCACTAAATACTAATACCCCAATATATATAATAAGCTAATCACCTAAAATAATCAAATTCTTAAATTCCACTATCTGTTACAGGATTTTCACTTAAAAAACCTACCTTGCAGGGTAGCTTATAAAAAAACCGTGCTATTTATAGCACGGTTTCCTGTGTTACTCTAAGGTAGTAGACATTAATATATATCTGAAAACTCAATCTTAATCTTTTCAATATTACTACTAACACTCAAATTATTATCAACAAAAACTCCCTCAATATCTAGTAACTTTTTTATAGGAAGTTCAAAACTAAATTTACTTCCTATATTAATCTCGCTTTCTAAAAACATTTTACCTCCATGCATTTCTACTAACGACTTAACTAAAGATAATCCTATGCCACTCCCTTCTCTATTTCTCGTAAGTGACTTATCAACTTGAATAAATCTTTCGAAAATGCATTGTTGCTTTTCTTTTTCTATTCCAATACCTGTATCCTTAACAGAGATTACAACACTATCTTTTTTTTCAAAAATATACACTAAAATATTTCCACCTGAATTCGTGAATTTTATTGCATTTGAAATGAGATTCAACATTATTCTTTCTATTTTATCTTTATCACAAGCTATTATTTTTTCTTCCATTTCTGTATCAAATAAAAGTGATATTCCTTTATTTGATACATACTCAGCTACAGACAAAGTTATTTCCTCTATAATACTAACAATATTACAATTACTTAAATGAATTTCAAAATATCCTGCATCTATTTTTGTTACATCTATTAAGTTGTCAGTCAATCTTATTAATCTATAACAGTTTTGTTTCATAGTTTTTAAATATTCCTTGCTTTTACCCTCATTTCCATTAAAGAGTTCCTTGAATTTAAGTTCCATAAGCTGGATAGTACCAGAAATAACATTGATCGGTGTTCTTAATTCATGAGATATATTCGCAAAAAAATCCGTCCTAAATCTATCATATTTTATTGCTTGATTTAAAAATCTTGTCTTTTCCTCATTTTCTTTCATTATCCCTTCATTTTCAAGTCGCTTAGTAATATCTCTTGATGACAATATTAAGGCTTTAACTTTATTATTATCATCTAATAATTTACTACCACAAATCTCTAACCATACAATATCTCCATTTGCATGCAAGCATCTACATTTGAATTTTTCATTTGTAGTTGAAGTAATTAGTTTTCTAATTTCCCTTAATACATTTTTCTTATCATCCCCGTAAACAAAATCAAAAACGTGCCTTTCAATGACATTATCTGTAGCATACCCAAGTATCGCCTTTTGAGCAGCTGTAATATATTTAATTCTACCATCAGTATCTGTTTTTATAATCATATCAGAAGTATTTTCAGTTATCTCCCTTAATAGTGTTTCACTCTCCCTTAGATTTCTCTCCATCTTTTTTCTTTTGTCAATATTGCGAGTCACTATTAAAACTGCTAGCTCCCCCTTATACTTAAAAGCAGCTGTGCCTAACTCAACATCAATAACAGACCCACCACTTGTAAGAAATTTCTCTTCAATAAATGGTGTCGTCATTCCGCCTTCATATATTATATTTATTCTACTCCTAGCAATATCAATGTAATCAAGATGAACAAACTCCATAATACTTCTTCCAATTATATCCTTAGAGTCCTTCACATCGAATAATCCTTCAGTTGCAGGATTAGCTAATACTATTTTCCCACCGCTGAGCACACATATAGCATCAGGAGATAATTCAAATAACTTTTTATATTCTTCTTCACTTTCAATTTTCTGAACTTTAGCCTCTTCTATACTTATTCTTTCCATAACAGCCGCAACCTGAAAGCAAATTAGCTTAAGCATTTTTAAATCCATATTACTATATTCAAGATTTTTCTCTATGTATATAATTTCTAATAACTCTTCCTTGTAAACCAATGGGTAAAAAACTTCAAAACCTTCACTACCTTTATTAATTACTTTTTCTTTTTTGCAATCACAGACTTCTTCTATAATGCCTCTAAATATATTAGAGGTGCCTCTAAATATATTAGAGGTGCCTTTAATATTTCTTTCATTATAAAAAATTGCTTCACCACACTGCTCTTTCCATTCTATTACTACTTCAAAATTTCTATTTACACACTCTAAAATTAATACCCTTTTAACTTTAAAATAACTATTTATTATATTAATTAACTTGCTATGCAAAGCATTTCTATCATTTTCAAATAACAAAACCTTTGATAACTCAATAACTTTATCAATATCTGTTTCTTGTAATACATTATCATTAACATATTCACTCATTTTAATTTCCCCTTTAAAAATCCATTGAAATGTCGTTAACTTTATAACTGAATTGACTTATTTTTAGAACATTCTCAAAATATTATATTCTACAAAATATAGTGTAAACCTTTTTTTTTCGGATTTTTTTTTGTATAATTTAGAATTTATTACTAATTTATGACAAAATCAAAGTAAAAACCCGGTATTATTTTGTAGCATAATATTTTTATGGTACAATTAGATTAAAAACACATCATGTATTCTATTGAAGCCTAGCTCGCAAAAGGAGATGCAAAACTTTGGAAAAGTTATATTACGAAAATCCATATCAAGCAGAATTTACAGCTGAAGTCATAAACGTAATCCAAAAAGAAAACAAGTATCACGTTGAACTTGACAAAACCTATTTTTACCCTGAAGGTGGTGGTCAACCAAGTGATACTGGATATATAAATGGTGCTGCTGTAACCTATGTGTATGAAGAAGATGAAAAAATTTATCATGTAGTTGCCGTGAACCCTTTAAAAATTCATAGGGTTAAATGCATCATAGACTTTGATAAACGGTTTGACTATATGCAACAGCATCTAGGGCAGCATATACTTTCTGCTGCTATTTCTGATCTATTTAATGCAACTACTATTGGGTTTCACCTTGGCACGGATTCTACAACTATTGATATTGATAAAGTTATTGGCAATAATGAAATTAAAATTGCCGAAAAAAAAGCTAACAAAATTGTATTAGACAATATTAAAGTAGAAGTACTATATCCAACTAACTCTGAACTAAAAAAATTATCGCTAAAAAAACTCCCAATAAAAGCTGGTGAAAAAGTAAGAATAGTTAAAATAGGTGATATTGATATAAACCCATGTTGTGGTCTACATCCTAGTTCAACTATTGAGGTTCAATTAATTAAGGTTACAAAATTTGAAAAGTATAAGACTGGAATAAGAATTGAATTTATATGTGGACAAAGGGCTGTTTCTGATTATGCCTTAAAACATGAATCCATGGAAAAAATGTCTAAACTTTTTTCCTGCAATAATGCTACAGTTTCGTCCGTTGTAGAACGACTTTCAGATGAACTTAATAAAGCACTTACTGAAAAAAGGGCCCTAAAGTCAGAGGTTGCGCAGTACGAAGTTCAAAATATGTTAGAGGCAGCCCCAAAAATAGAAGATATCAGGATGCTTAAATGCATTTATGATAATGGGGATTTAAAATATACTAATATGTTAGCAACAAAATTAGTATCCTCTCCAAAAGTTATAGTCTTATTTGGAGTAAAATCTCAAGATAAAGCAAATCTTTTATTTATGTGCTCTAAGGATTTGAATATAATTAGCATGAGCTCTATTTTAAAAGATGCCATAACTCTAATAGACGGCAAAGGTGGTGGAAGTGCCTTTTCAGCACAAGGTGGTGGTAAGAATAATAATAATTTAGATTCTGCGCTAGATTATGCATGGAGTAAAATCCACGCTGATATAATTTCTAGGAACAAATAATAGTGCAATCTATGAAGTTTCTCCTACGTGACTTGAAATAAGAGATTGAAACGTGAAATTTCATTAAGAAATTCTAATGTTTCTGCTCTTCTTATTTCAAAACACTATGGATAAACTTCATACTATATCGTATATCTATATTTATTGGAGGAGCTATTGCTTTTCGCTGGACCGAAATGGTCAGGCTAATTAATCCACATTAACAAAATCTCTAGCTCCGTATAATCCTTCAATATATGTTTTACCATCCTCTGATAATACTATACACAATGGAGAAACCATCACTTCGCGTACCTTATAATATTTTAAGCTCCCGTCCTGCTGTGGTTTATAAAAGCCTGAAAAATCATGAATAGCATAATATTGACCTTTTTCTTTACCTATATAAATCATTGTATGTCCATTCATAAATACTGACGTTCCAGGCTTCAATTTATTCAGCAACTTTTCTCTATCTCCCATAGTCATATTTTCCGGCATTTCATAGAAATTGCCCACTGCGAGTTTCCCCTGATCCTCGGAATTCCTAGGAAGCTTAATACCCATAGTTCTATAAACATCCATTATAAAACTTGCACAATCTCTAGAATTGAACATTCCACCCCATCCATATCTTTCGCCTAAAAATTTAAAGGCATTAACTATGATATTTTTTCTGGTATAAGGTAAGTACCCTAATGAGATATCTTCATTTTTTGCAATCAGAGCTTTTTTGAATTCTACATTTCCCTTATTATCTCTGGTTGGAAGCTTAACCACATAATTACCTGCGGAATTTTGACCATAAATATCCCCTTCTATTTCCTTAATATCTGCAAGTGGTATTTTAATTCCCATGTCAAATTTCACTTCTGATAATTGCTCATTTAATGGGTTATAATTTGTAAATACTCTTTTCCCTGTAGTTACTAAGAAATTTTCTGTTTTAAGATAATCAAAAATTTCTTCTTTACTAGATATTGCCACATCTTTTTCGGGTATCCATGCTAAATAATTATACATCTGTGCAAAATACCACTTTTTATCCACACTTGATAGCAGAATTACAATTGGTTCAACAGGATAAACAGCTGTCTCCTGAAATCTGTCAAATTCATAGTTATCTCCAGTTTTAAATATTTTATCATAGGTTGGGAATGTCCTCATCACAGTCTTTCTAATGGTTATTGCATATTTGATATCCAATAAGTCCATTAATTTTTCAATATTGCAATTCTTTATTAACTTATTATAATATTCTTGAACTACTAATTTCCCATCCTCATGGAATCTTTCAGATTTTGGCATAGAACTAATAGTATTTATCTTGTTTATTAATTCTTGCATGCTAAAGGATTCTTCGTAATTTTCTAAGTTCACAATTGATCCAACAGTTGTTAAACTACTCTTGTTGTATGCTTCAATCTCCTGTACATTCATAATATCTTTATTCATGCCACTCAATTTTGTCCAATAGTTCATGCAAAGCATTTTTTCCTTTAATCCTGGAATATTTGAATAGATTACCTTATCTACCTCGTTTCCAGATAGGTTCTTTTCGAATCCAGTCGGCTTGATAAACATTATAAATCCCCCCCACTATTATTTCTGCTTTATGGAAGAACATAGCCTTTCTGCTGATGACCTTACAGATTTTTTCCCAAGAATATCTGAAACAACAGCTATTCCATCAATATTTGCTATCTTTAATAAATTTACATTTTTTTCATTAATTCCACCAATAGCAACTACAGGGATAGAAATTTTTTCTTTTATTTCTTTTAAACATAATACTGAAACTGCACTTGCATTATCTTTAGTAGTTGTAGGAAACATCGCCCCAACACCCACATAATCTGCTCCTTGTTTTTCTGCCCTTTGTGCTTCCTTAAGTGTTGCAGTAGAAACCCCTAGTATCTTATTATCTCCTATTATACTTCTCGCGATAGTCGCTGGCATATCACTTTGACCTATGTGTACCCCCGCTGCATCTATGGCCTGTGCAATATCAATTCTATCGTTTATTATTAGGGGAATCTTATATTTATCTGTAATAATTTTTATTTTCACTGCAATATTATAAAACTCTAAAGTACTTAATCTCTTTTCTCTAAGCTGGACTAATGTAACCCCGCCTTTTATTGCTTCCTCCACCGCTGCAAATATATCTAAATCCACTAACACATCTCTATCTGTAACGAGATAAAGGCTATAATTTACATTATTCTTCATTTATTTTACTCCTTTCCATTATTAGAGCTTCAGATAAACTGTAAATAGCATCTAGCATTTTCACTTTAAATGTTCCTGATCCTTCGCTATTTTTATCTAAGCTTTCATAAGCTGTTTCTCCTGCAATACCCATTGAAACAATTCCTGCGAGTGCTGCTATTAAATTATTATCTCCAGCGCCTAAATAACAACCAATAACGGAAGTACACATACATCCTGTACCTGTAACCCTAGACATTATTTTATGACCGTTAGATGCGGTGTAAAGAGTCTTACCATCTGATATAATGTCTACAGCACCTGTTATAACTACTACCGTATTAAATTTAACAGCAAAATTCCTTGCCATTTCTTTCTCTCTTGTAAATTCATTACTATCTACAGAAAAACTCTCACTAGCATCTACACCTCTTGTTATAGTTTTAATACCATAAATTGTTTTTATTTCAGATAAATTCCCTCTAATAACTGCTAATTTCACTTCATTTATAATTCTTTTGCAAGTTTCTGTTCTATAAGTTGTTGCACCTACTCCGACAGGATCTAAGATAACAGGTATGTTTAATTCATTTGCCATCTTTCCTGCCTCAATCATAGCCTCTATAATTACACTATTTAATGTTCCTATATTTATAACAAGTGAAGATGCAAGTGATACCATCTCGCGAACTTCATGAATATCCTCCGCCATAACCGGTGACCCACCTATTGCTAGTGTAATATTGGCACAATCATTAACGGTAACATAATTTGTTATTTGGTGCACCAATGGGGTTTTTTCTCTTAAATTGTTTAGTAATTTAATTATTTTCTTATTAATTTCCATTTTGACATCATCCTCCAAATTATTGTTTATATAAATCCTGTAATAATCATAACGGGCATTGTAGCTCCAAGTAATAAATAACGTTTTATAAAGTAATATCTACTGCTATAAATATGATACATACTAATACATTATTTACTCCCCTTAAACTTTGTGTTATTAAGTTTACAGAACTCGCTGCTAAAAATCCAGTTTTTCACTATCCTTAATCATTTGCCATCCCTGCTTTTTTATATAATTCGTAGAAATGATTTGTAGGTCCCACCCCATGCCCAATATCTAAAGAATGCTTTATAGCAGTTGTTATATACTGCTTTGAATTTTTTATTGAATCCTTCATGCTATAGCCAAGCGCCAAATTTGCAGCTATGGCTGAAGACAAAGTACATCCAGTTCCATGAGTATTTTTTGTATTTATTCTCTCAGACGTAAAATGTGTAATTTCACTTCCATCATAAAACACATCTACGGCTTCCCCCTGCATATGTCCTCCCTTTAAAAGCACATTTTTGCATCCTAGCTTGTACATTTCTTTTGCTGCACTTTCCATATCTACTACTGTTTCAATGCTCGTAATATCTGAATTTACTTCTTTTAAAATTTCTTCAGCCTCTGGGACATTAGGTGTAATAATTGACGCTAGTGGAATTAATTTTTTAACCAAAGCCGTTTTTGACTCTGGCTTTAACAGTGAATAACCGCTTTTTGAGATCATTACGGGATCGAGTACTACGTTTTTAGGCTTGTATTGTTTTAATTTCTCACTTATCACATCAATAGTTGAGATCACAGAAACCATACCAATTTTAACCGCATCTACAACTATGTCTGTAAAAATAGCATCAATTTGTGCCTTGATGATTTCTTCGCCCAAGTCTTGCACTGCAAAAACCCCCATAGTATTTTGTGCTGTTATCGCTGTAATTACACTCATCCCGTATACGCCACTCGCACTTAAGCTTTTTAAATCTGCCTGTACACCTGCTCCTCCTGAGCTGTCAGAACCTGCTATAGTTAAAACTTTTTTCATATCAATTCCCTCCTAAAATAATTATTTTTTAAATGTTAAATCATCACCTGCGGCACTATTCATCCATTTTATTTATAAAACAAAAAACACAAACCCATAGGATTCGTGTTTAAATTATCTTGATATATAAAAATATATACATATATAATACACCAATAAACAACTTCCTACGCTGGCATTATCCAGATCAGGTTATAGGGTCAAAGAATTAAAGTTCTTTCTCTCAGTTGGCCTATCCAACTCCCCTGTGTTAGGTTATTCTTTTATATTTCATATGTTAATAATAGCATAACAAATTATTATTAACAATTAATATTTCGTTACTACTATTCAAGTTTTATGCCTGATCTTTTAACAGCTATATGCCATCCATGAAGTAATTCTTTTCTTTTTTCTTCTGTCATACTAGGTTTGAAACTTCTTGATATTGCCCAATGCTTTGCTACTTCATCTTTGCTCTTCCAATATCCTACTGCTAGCCCTGCAAGATAAGCCGCACCGAGTGCTGTAGTTTCAGTAACCTCTGGTCTGTCTACTTGAACGTTTAAAATATCAGATTGAAACTGCATTAAGAAATTGTTATTGCAAGCTCCTCCATCTACTTTAAGTTCTGTAAGTATAATTCCAGAATCTTCTTGCATTGCTTTTAAAACATCATGTGTTTGGTAAGCAAGCGCTTCGAGAGTTGCTCTTATTAAATGTTCTTTCTTTGCTCCTCTTGTAAGACCTACAATTGTTCCTCTTGCATAAGGATCCCAATATGGTGCTCCAAGTCCAACAAAAGCCGGAACTACATATACTCCATTTGTATCTTCTACCGCATTAGCATATTCTTCGCAATCAGCAGCATTGTCAATCATGCGTAGCTCATCTCTTAACCATTGTATAGCTGCTCCAGCTATAAATACACTACCCTCAAGAGCATACTCTACTTTTCCATCTATTCCCCAAGCAATCGTTGTAAGTAATCCCTGTTTAGATTGAATTGCTTTGTCTCCTGTATTCATAAGCATGAAGCAGCCTGTCCCATATGTGTTTTTAGCTGTTCCTGGTGAATAGCAAGTTTGTCCAAATAATGCCGCTTGTTGGTCTCCAGCCGCTCCAGCAATTGGAATTTCCCCTCCAAACAATGAAATATCGGTGTTGCCATATACACAACTTGAAGGTTTTACTTCTGGGAGCATTGATTTTGGTATGTTCAATGTTTCTAAAATTTCGTCATCCCATGTAAGTTCATGAATATTAAATAGCATTGTTCTTGAAGCATTAGAATAGTCTGTTACATATGTTTTTCCTTTTGTTAAATTCCAAATTAACCAAGTATCTATATTGCCAAACAATAAATTTCCTGCTTCAGCTTCTGCTCTAGCGCCTTCTACATTGTCCAATATCCATTTTATTTTTGTTCCAGAAAAATAAGCGTCTAAAATCAATCCCGTTTTAGCTCTAACAATTTTATCAAATCCTTTTTGTGTTAATTCATCACAAGTCTCTGCAGTTCTTCTACATTGCCATACAATTGCATTGTATACCGGAACTCCCGTTCGTCTATCCCAAACTACAGTAGTTTCTCTTTGATTTGTAATACCTATTGCTGCTATATCAGACGCCGTAGCATTAACTTCAGCCATCGCTTCTGTTGCAACGCTAATTTGACTTGACCATATCTCCATTGGGTCATGTTCTACCCACCCTCCTTTTGGGAAAATCTGAGTAAATTCTTTTTGAGCGGACGTTACAATAAGTCCCCTTTCATTGAATAGAATACACCTTGAACTGGTTGTACCTTGATCAAGTGCCATTATATATTTAGCCATTTTAGCAAAACTCCTTTTTGAAATTAGTCTTATTGAATCGTTTACACATTAATAAATAAAAAAATACGTTAAAATATCATTATATTTAGTATAACTGATTATTATATTTATTGCAATATAACTTATAAACTTCACTATTTAGATTTATTTTTTAAATATCACATCGTCGCTGCTACAATATATAATAAGATCTTAAAATTTTTACAATCCTAAAATTTCAAGTAAAAATTCTCAATATTTTCATCTATATTTTAAGATAAAATGGGTAAACTATATACTGTACTTGATTAGTGTAATTTTTATATTAGAAGGGAGAGATACTTATGAATAACAATTTAGAAGAAACAAAAGAATTAAATAAACAATCAGCAGCTAATGGAGGTTCAAGCTCTTACTCAAATGCTGGTATGTCTAGTAGCACTAGTGCTTCCACTCTACAAGAAACAATTCAATTAAATAATGAATCAGCTTCAAATAAAGGTACTAGTGGTGTTTCAAATTCTGCTATGTCAAATATGTCTAGCAGCACTAGTGACTCTACTTTAGCAGAAACAAAACAATTAAATAGTCAATCAAGTGCTGGTATGTCTAATATGAGTAGTAGCAATAGTGATGCTGCTTTAGAAGAGACAAAAAAGCTAAATAATCAATCCTATGCAAATAAAGGTACTAGTTCAAAATAAACTTTTATTTATATGTTCTTTAGATTCCATTTAATAATTTTTCGATGATATGATACTTTTTAAAGGAAGCCATTTAATTAAATGGCTTCCTTTAATATTTATTTTATTGTTATAATAACCTATTCTTCTATATAAGTAATATTACCATCAAAAATGTAATTCAAAGAAGTTTTTGTACCTTCTAGTGCATACATCATTTTTTCAATTACCACTTGTTCTTCTTTGCTAGTTGTTATAGAAAGTTTATCTACTTCATTAACTTCAGACTTTAGTTCAAATTCATATATAAAATCGTTTATTAGTCTTATCCACTCGGATGTGTCATTAGAACCTATATTTTCTCTCTTTCCGAAATCTTTTAATGTTCTATCTAATTGTTTTTTTGAATATCTCAATATATTTGCCATTCTTTAGCCTCCTAATTTTACTCACAATAATAAGTATCTATTTGCTTATATTCTTTTTCTTACCTCATCATCAAAACATTTTAAATTTTATCCATAATAGATAAAAGGATGAACTTTTCATGTTCATCCTTTTATTATTATATAATTACTATTTTATTATTTAGCTTCAGTTTCAGCAACAACTGCTTCAGCTGTAACTTCTTCAGTCACTTCTTCTTTCATTTGTGCTATAGCTGCGTAAATTTGATTTTCATCATCAGTAACTTTTATTTGATTATTTAAATCAAAGTCCTTTATTGTAATTGTATCTCCAAGTATTTTTTGTGATATATCAATACTTATTCCATCAGGTAATATACCCATGCTTCCAACAACATCTATCTCAGCTTTATAAATCTTCAACTCAAGTAGATTGGCTGCTACATTCTCTTCTCCCTTGAAAGAAATAGGTAATTGCATTTTTATTTCACGATCTTTAGAAACAAGTTGTACGTCTATGTGATTAATTTTTGCTGTTACAGGATGTCTTTGAATTTCTTTTATAAATCCAAATTTTTTATCTTCTCCGTATTTAATCCATATTTTAGCATTAGAACCATGTTTTTTAAGAATCTTTATTAATTCAACGTCTTGAACCTTTATTGAAGTTGCTTCCTTAACGCCATCGCCATACATTACACCTGCAATAAAACCTTCCTCTACAAATCTTTTATTTGTTGGAATTCTTTCAAATGCATCTAAAATCATTTCTTCCATAATAATTCGCTCCTCTTGGCTTATAAAGCCTTTCTGTTTATTATTTTATGTACATATGTTACCACTAATAATTTTCACTAAAATTTGTGTTGAACTTTAAAATGATATGATTTTTTTAACTACAAGTATCTGAAAATTCAATGTATATAATTACAAACATTAAAAGACAACATGAATTACCCTGCTGTCTTTCATGTTTTCATAAATATATTTATTGAATTTCCATGTTATATCCATTATTTATACAAATAAATAAAAAAATCAGCATCACTACCTAAAAGATAACATTAGTATTTAAATATAACTATATTATAGCACATTATTGCACATGTTTGCAAACAGAAATTGTAAGGTGTGTTACCTATTTCTGTAACCTACTATTATTACGCAATATGTCGTTAATTTTTTTAAAAATGAATATTAATAAATTGTTTTAAGAATGATATAATTAAATAAGCTACAATCATCTTCTTCTAATCTACAATATTACAATTACATAATACTACATTGATCTTATAACAAGCGGCTAAATATTGACTGGAGGAATTGCATTGATTAAATATAAAAAGATACCATATATACAGCTTGTCCCTATTATTATAATTGCCCTTCTACTTTATAGAATAGTAAACAACGTTGAAAATATAGGTTCAATATTAAATAATTTTTTTTCTTTACTTACTTATTTTATTTGGGGTTTCGTCATAGCTTATTTACTTAACCCGCTTATGGTGTTTATTGAAAAGAGAACAAAAATGAAAAGGATTTATAGTATATGCATAATTTACACATTATTTATAGGCATAATAATTTTTATAATCACTTTAGTTACTCCTAATATTATTAAAAGCTCCGTTGATTTATTTAATAATATCCCTCACTTTGCAAATAAAGCGTATAAATGGTCTACCAATTTTTTATCTAAAAATGAACTACTAAACAAATTTGATGCTACTTCTTACTTAGATAGTTACCTTAGTTCTTTTAATAAGGATGTATCTGCATATTTTAGCCCCGGTTTTCAACTTATAATTGATTACCTAATGGGTTTGGGTTCTTTTTTTATGAAATTAATGTCTGGAATCGTAATTTCAATTTACTTCTTGATTGATAAAGAATCTATTATTTTTAATCTTAAAAAATTTGTTTATTCTGTTTTAAATGAAACAGTTGCTATTAAAATAATTGATTTTTTTAAGATAGTTAACACTACTTTTAAGAAATATTTTGTTGGGAAAATGATTGACTCTATTATTTTTGGTATTATTACTTTTATAGGATTTACGATATTAAAAATACCTTACGCTTTACCTTTTAGTTTAGTAATAGGTGTAACAAATATGATCCCTTATTTTGGAAATATTATAGGGATGATTCCCGCTGTTATAATAACAATATTCTTTAGCCCAATGAAATGTGTTCAGTTGGTACTATTTATTACAACCTTAAGTAATATTGATGGGTGGTTCATATCTCCAAAGATTATTGGAGATAAGGTTGGGATTAGTCCACTACTTATAATACTAGGAATTGTTCTTGGGGGAGGTTTTTTTGGTGTTTTAGGAATGTTACTTGGAGTTCCCACTATAGCCTTAATAAAGACCCTACTAGAAAATTTTATGAATAAACAAATTAATGATAAACAAATTGAAGAAAAATTAATTAAATAACTTATTGTTCACATGAATTATTTTTTAATTTTGAGTCAAATATAAAAGAAAGTGCCAATGATGCTAAAGCAATTATGATAAATATTATAAATACTTCATGAAGCCCTGAATTTAAAGCTTGCTTTATCTGCTGCAAACTTACTCCACTACTCAAAGTTGCCTTGGAATACAAATTGTTAGGTTCTATTCCCTTTCTTCCTATATTATTGAAATATTTAATTATATTCATATTTAATATAATTCCAAAAACACTTACGCCTATAGTTTGACCTAGTGTACGCACCAGGGAATTCGCTGCTGTAGCTGCGCCTCTTTTGTTATATCCCACTGACTCTTGTACCATTATTGTTAATGTAGTAAAAGCTCCTCCAAATCCAAATCCCATAATGAACCCATAAACTATAACTGATACTAATAGAGATTCACTACTTAAAGTAGACAAAAACACACAACTAATAAGCAAAATTAGAGTAGATACGCCAATCACTATTCTTCCACCATATTTAGGGATAGCTTTAGACAAAACAAATGAAGATAAGAACCAAGCAATAGACATAGGTGCCATAGACACTCCAGCAACTGTAGGACTAAATCCTAAAACATTTTGCATATATATAGGTAAATAAACCTCTATTCCTATTAAAATCCCTGCGGCTAAAAATGTTATTATATTTACAATGGTGCTACTTTTTGTGAAAATTTCAAAAGGTATAATAGGCTCATCCGCTCTTTTTTCCACATAATAAAACACAATCATCACTGCAATTGTAACTACTAAAGCTATTATAATATTATTTCTTCCACCTGCTAAGCTACCCAGTAAAAACGTTATAATTGCAACTGAAAATAATAAAGCACCTACATAATCTATCTTATGTTTCTTTTTCTCAAAAGTTTCAATTAGATTTCTTTGTAAAATCACTATAGATATTATTCCAAAAGGTAGGTTTATAAAGAAAATCCAATGCCATGAGAAATTGTCTATTAAAAACCCCCCTAAAAAAGGACCAGCTAAACTTGCTATCCCCCATACTGTACTTAACCATCCTTGGATCTTTGGCCTTTCTTCAACAGTAAAAATGTCACCCAATATAGTATAAGTAACTGTAAATATTGCTCCTGCTCCCATTCCTTGAACTGCACGAAAAGCTATAAGCTGATACATGTTTTGTGATAACCCACAAAGACAGCTCCCAACTAAAAAAATTATTATTCCAATAGAAAGAATGTTTTTTCTTCCATATAAATCAGCTAATTTTCCGTATATTGGTGTAGAAATGGCTGTTGTCAATAAATAAGCAGAAAAAACCCAACTTATAAGTTCAAACCCATTTAGCTCTTTAACTATTGTTGGTATCGCAGTAGTCACAACTGTTCCCTCTACAGCTGCAAGGAACATTGACACCATTAATGCAATGACTATACTTCTTTTTTTTGATTTCATCCTTTGTTACACTTCCTTTAATGTGATGATTATCATCTATATTTAACCTAAAGTACAAATAAACGACAAATATCATTTTACCATTAATTATAAATATCTGCACAGTAAATTAAAAACTGCCAATTAGTTAAATCATCACCTGCGGTGCTGCACCGCTCGTTTGAGCACATCAAAAAAACTTAACGAATTAACCATATGATTTGGCTCAACATATTTTCGAACAGCACGAAGCACTTTTTTTGCTTCTTTAGAAGAAAAAGTATAGGTAACATCTTTCTTCGTTTGGATTGCATATCGAGGAATCCACTTTCCTTTTAGCAATACGGACGCAATGACATAGTCAACCTCTTCCCAAGGAATTTGAATATATTTGCGAGAATCACGAGAATTATAAAACTCAAAACCTTTGTCGCCGATCATAATTTTCCCATAATCTGCAAACCCCGTAAAAGCTGTTGCATCAATTACTAGATCCACCTTTGTATTTAGTGATTGAACCATACGATCTACCTCTTTTCTATTTATACACACATTTGTTTCTATTAATTAATAAATCATTGTACAATGATTGTTGACTATAGTATATAATATACATTCTGAAGATGAAATAATCAAGTTCCGCAAAGCTCAACCGTCAAAAACAGTTTTACTAGACATAAAATTAAATCATCTCCTGGGTCGCTGCAATATTAACATAGAAAGTAATAAAAAAACCCAGGCCAAAAGCCCAGGTTGGGTAAAAATATTACATTAAACCGATTAAGTGGAAAACAATCCCGACTGCGAACAGCCCAAAAATAATTGTAATTGGAGATACTTTCTTCTTAAGCAACCACATACAAAGTAATGTCAATCCTAATCCTGCAATTCCAGGAATCAAAGAATCCAAGTTATTTTGCAATGTTGTAACCTTAACATCAGTTAATGACAAGCCACCCGATTGTTGCAACATAGCTTGTTTAATACCTTCCGCTCCTGCAGGAAGGCTGCTCCAATCAATAAAGGCACCCTTAGCTAACTTAACGGCTGATACAGTGGGTGCAAATACAACAGATACCCATCGGTTAACTAATGATCCCAAAATGAACATACCAAGGATGGATGCTCCTTTTGTAACATCTTGTAGTAAATTACCTGATAAATCATCGGTAATACGAGAGCCTGCTTTGTAACCAAACTCTTGTGTATACCACATAAATGACATACGGATGATATTCCAAGCGAAGAAAAAGATAATTGGTCCAAGGATGTTACCACTCATAGCAAGAGAAGCCGCTAATGCCCCTAAAATTGGCCTAACAGTAAACCAGAAAACTGGATCTCCGATACCAGCTAAAGGTCCCATCATACCAACTTTAACACCTTGAATAGTTATGTCATCGATTGGTAGACCATTCGCACGGTCTTCCTCTAAGGCTAATGTTACACCAATGACTGGTGAAGCTACATATGGGTGAGTGTTAAAGAACTCCAAGTGACGTTTCAATGCAGCTGCACGATCTTCTTTAGTCTTATATAATTTTTTAATTGCGGGAATCAATGCGTATGCCCAACCACCGTTTTGCATTCTTTCATAGTTCCAAGACCCTTGAAGGAAAAATGAACGGAACCAAACAGAAATACGATCTTTTTTTGTTAATTTTAATTTATTTGCCATTTTCATGTTCTCTCCCTTCTTAGTAAGTGTCAATAATATCACCTAATGGATCACCAGTATTTGAGCTTCCACCATTACCTGAGCCGCCTTGTTTAGTAAGCTTTAAGTAAATAAGAGCCACACATACACCGATTGCCCCTAGTCCGATAAGTGTAATTTCTGAAATAGTTGCTAACACAAAACCAATTCCAAAGAATGGCCATACTTCTTTAGTAGCCATCATGTTGATTACCATTGCATAACCAACAGCTACGACCATTCCACCACCAATTGCTAAACCACCTGTTAACCAAGTAGGCATAGCTTCAAGTACTGAACGAATCGGACCAGCACCAACTGCTAAGATCAAGACTGCTGGAATTGCAATACGTACACCCTGCATACAAATAGCAATGATATGCCACATTTCAACTTTTCTGATATTTCCTTGTTTAGCAGCAGCATCCATGAAATGTACAAACACTGTAGCGATGGTACGACAAATAATTGTTAATAATAGCCCTGCAACTGCTAGCGGAACAGCAATAGCGTAAGCTGCTGGAACCCCTGCTGTACCTTGGCCACCAAGAACTAGAATAATTGCAGATGCAACAGATGCAAGCGCTGTATCTGGTGCTACGGCAGCACCGATATTTGCCCAACCTAAAGCAATCATTTGAAGAGTACCACCTAAGATTAGGCATGGCACTAAGTTACCTGTAACTAAGCCGATTAACGTACACGCAATTACTGGTTGGTGGAATTGAAATTCATCCAAGATACCTTCCATACCAGCTATAAATGCCACGATAACGACTAATATCATTTGGACAATATTTATATCCATGATTATTAATCCCCCTTTTTCATTTAAATAGTTAAATTATAAATTATTTCAGTTTATTTAATTCCACTTGTGCTTTTTTGAGGATTTCGTCCATATTTCCTTTTGAATCATTTGGAACTTTACGAACATCAAAATCCAGTCCATCTTCTTTAAGCTTATTGAAGGTATCAATATCTTCTTGATTGAAAGCAAGTACTTTGTTTGGTTGAACTTTACCCAGAGAGTGAGCCATAGAGCCAACATTGATTGTCTTCAAAGGTACTCCCCCTTCTACCGCTCTAAGTACATCTTGCGAGTTTTCAAAAAGAAGCAATGCACGTTGTCCGCCAAAATGTTGATCATTTTTTGCAAGTTTAATCATTTGATTAATTGGAACAACATGAGCTTTAACACCCGGAGGAGCAGCCTGTTGGATCAATTTCCTACGAAGCTCATCTTTGGCTACCGCATCTGACACGACAATAATTCGGGTCGGTTGCACAGCTTTTGTCCAAGCAGTCGCTACTTGTCCATGAAGTAAACGAGAGTCAATACGAGCTAAAACATATTCGAATGATCCAGGTGCACCTACACTCGATTGATCCGCCGAAGTTGCAGAAGATTTACCATTATCTTCTGGTTCTAATTCTTCAGGCTTAACTTTAACTCCTTCTTTAGCTGCTTTTAAAATATAAGCCGCCATTTCCTGTGCGGATTCCATTGAAGAACGTGAAGCATAAGCTTCAATCACCATTGGTAGATTCATACCAGCTACGATTGCCCATTTATCTTTGTGTTCTTCAAATAGACTATTTGCTTGGTTGAATGGTGTACCGCCCCAAAGATCAACTAAGAATAAAACCTCATCTTGGTTGTCAAAGGATGCGATTGCATCTTTCATTTTTGCTTTAACATCATCTGGGCCTTCACTAGACATCAACGTAACAGCTTGTACATTTTCTTGTTCTCCGAAAATCATCGCACCAGATTGCAAGATGCCTTTAGCAAATTCTCCGTGACTAGCAAGAATAATTCCTACCATCTTTTATACCTCCAATTTTTTATTTATTACAGTAAAATTTATATAAAAGTTTTGAAAAACCTGTAACCAAAATTAATAATTATGATATATTTAAATAATTTACGAATTGTAATGACATTTGATTTCACTCCAGGTGGAGATGCTTAACAAAAATTTTGGAGCTCATCGCAAGTAATCATAACGTTTACAACTAAAGCCCATTCAACCTTAGTTTCTTTGGCACGTACTATACACTAATAGAAGTTAATATGGTGAATCTTATAGTTTTGACATTAAATCTACTTTTGAATCTGAAGAAATTTTTCTTATTTCTAGTTCAATGCCTTTTTCATTTAATTTTTTGAAAGCTTCAATATCTGTATCATTTACCGATATTGCACTAGTTATTTGTTTCTTTCCATCTTTAAATGACATACCACCAATATTTACACTCTTTATGGCTACTCCACCTTCAACCATTCTTACAACATCAGTTGGATTAGTGAATAGAAATAGCACTCTATCATCTTGGTATTTTGGATTATTATAAACCCTTATTGCCTCATCAATTCCTACAATGCTTGATTTAATTCCTGGAGGTCCAACTTGCTCCAAAAGTGTCTTTCTAATTGAGTCCTTTGTTACATCATCATTACATACAATTATTCTTTGACATTTTGTGTCTTTTGACCAAATTGTTGCTACTTGACCATGTATTAATCTGTCATCAATTCTTGCTAACACTATATTCATTATAAATCATCCTCCTAATCAGCACTTTCACCTAAGTTGTCACACTATTATATATAGCAATTGTCGCGCCAAAATAGTGTATTGTTTTTTATGTTTGTGTTAAATCATCTCCTGCGGAGCTGCAACATCTTCGCAGGAGATGCATTTACGACTTCAGAAGGAGACTTATACTCCCACTTATAGAAGTGGGAGACTTTCATTCTCAAATGTCGTTAATCTTTTAAAATAGCCATTTTTTATTTTAATATTTTTTATTTTTTTATTTTGATACACTTCTTCTATAGTTTCAATACTAATTTTAATTTTCGGCTGATAAAAAGTGTATCAAAAGAGAAGTGTATCAGTATATTTTCTCCTATTCTATCATTTCTGCTATAAATAATATTTCATCTTGAGTTAAACTTATGTTTATTGCATCTTTAAATACTTTATTTGCCCCTGTAATAATCTCTACCAAGTGTGAATTTATCTTAGCTTTTTCCCTCTTGTACTTTAACCCATCCTTTATTATCATTCTTTCTAGTGCACAACCTACATGCACCATTATTCTTATTTTGGTTGCATTGTTAAAGCTTATTTTTGTGTTTTCTTCTAAAAGACTTACAAATTGATACAATACACTTATTATTTTAGAAGGATTTAAATAAGTTAAAAATTGATTTAAGCTGTCTTTACATAAATCCTTAACTACTGTATTTTCATGGCCTTTTTCAATTTTAAAGTCTTTTCTCTGTATTATACTTATTAAAATATTTTCACCATAACCACTAATCAACTCTTCGAGGGAGATAAACGGAGCTTCAATTTTAGGATTTAAAATACCTACAGAGGCTATAATACTATAGTTATTTTTTATTTTTATCATTTTCCTTTTTATGTCTTTTATGCTTATTGGTAAAATTTCAATTTCTTTTTCATCTGTACTTCTAACAATGTTCTCCACAAGTCCTTTTAGCTTTACTGCAGTCCCCTCACCTGTGGAGCATATTGTTATTATTGCCCTTTTCTTATTTGCATCATCTTCATTAATCACTTTCTCTTCTTCCTCAATCTTTGAAGACCCTCTAAATTGCTTTAGAGAATTATACAAGGCATTTAAATTCATATCTAAAATAGTTGCTTTCCTTATGGCTTCTAATACTAATGAGGTGGTAACCATATCTAGTGTCTTAACCTTTATATCTGTTTTTTCCATTATTATAGACTCAAAGTTAACAAGTGAACCCATATCCACAAGTAATAGAACCCCCTTACCCATGTCTATTTCCCTAACCTTTTCAATAATTTCATCTAAAGTTTGAGTAGGACTAACTTCTAATGGCATATCTATTGCTTCGATTACACCCTCCCCTAGAAGCTGCTTTGCCACATTAACCATACTACTTGCTGTGCTGCTTCCATGTGCCGCTACAATTATTGCCACATGCTGATTTGTTTGTTCCTCCATAATAGAACTGATTAACAATGTAAGATATATAACTTCAATCTTTGGGACAACCACATTATATTTTTTTTCAACCATTCCCTTTACGTCTACTGCAATATTGAATTCTGTGCGTTTATCATCTATTATACCTTCTATATTTTTATACTTAAGATTTTGATGATTACTTAATCTGTTTAAAAATGAACTTAAATGTAGACTTAATGCATATAAAAATCTATCCGTTAGTGTTTTATCAAGCTTTTTTTCAATCATGTCCATTATTTCTTCTGAAAATTCAAGAATATCTTCATCTACTATTTTTAATATTTTACTTCTACCATCCTCATCATTTTTAACCTTGTTATAAAAGGATTTAATATGCACATTAATATCAGTTGTAATAAAATTGTTTATATACTCCTCATCTGCACCTCCTTTTTTCAAAAAGGCTGCCTTATCTTCTATTATCTTGTATAAATTAAAAGGTGGATCATAAGGATCTTTTTCAATTAATACACTGTGACCTTCTGGAGTAACTATTAGTTGCGAATCTAAATAGCCAGATATTTCTTCCATTTCTTTACGTTTGCCACTTAGATAAAATAATCCGCTTTTAATATCTGAAGGCAACGAATTAAAATCTATTTCTATAAAATCCTTATTATTGATACTATTTAAAAAACCCTTAGCGCAAATAAGTTGAATATTTGATTTCATCTTACCAATATTCCCATTAGACGTACTTCCAATAATTGCCTTAACTGCTTTATCTTCAATTTTTATTACTTTGCTTACTCTATGTGCCTCATTGGCTAATAAAAATTTGATAAAATCAACTTTATCACTGGCTGTCCTTTTATCAAAGCTAGGAATAGTTATAATTATTGGTATTCTTCTTACAAATGTCTTTAGTAGTGATGAATTGGGATCCTCCGTAGTGGCTCCAATTATTAAAACGCAGGATTTTCTGTTTCTCTCTGTCTCACCTAATCTATTAAACATACCTGTATCCATAAAATAAAACAACATTTCCTGTCCTTCTGGTGGTAATCTGTGTATTTCATCTAGAAATAATATACCGCTATCTGCTTTTTCAACAATTCCAGCCTTTTCGCTATCAGCACCGGTGTATGCTCCTTTAATATGTCCAAACAGATGTGAGGTTAAAAGTTGAGGATTGTTATAATAATCAGCACAATTAAATACTATAAATGGTGATTTTTCATCCAATTTTTTCGAATACTTTGCTTGTTTGTACATCATATTTGCAAACAAGGTTTTACCAACTCCTGTTTGACCAACAATTAATGTGTGCAAACCATTTGGAGGATAAAGTATTGCAGCTTTTGCCTGTTCAATTTGATTTTTAAGACTAGTTTGTGCTCCAATAAGTTTATCAAAAGGACATTCTTCCTGACTATTTTCATTTTTTCCCAATAATAACTCATTTAATTTTTTTACTTCTATTGGCCCAGCTGGCAATTTTTTATTCAAAATCCTTTCTAAACAAGCATTATCAACGTATAACACAGGTCTAGATTTTATTTTTATTATTCTATCCTGTCTAAGCAATTCATTTAATTCCATACTTACGTTATTTCTTAAAATATCTAAACTCTGAGATATTTCAGCTGTGCTAAAACCGATTTTTTCCTCTAAGTTTTCACGATTAAATTTTTCTGTTTTTTCAGCAATATACTCATATATTTTTTCGCTTCTCTTCAAATTATCACTCCCAAATATTAATACACTTAATACGCTTAATACACTTCCCTTATTATAAACTCTATTGAAATAAATGTTCAAGTTTTAAGTATAAAAAAAGCTTCTTAGCATCAATATTTTAATTTCAATGCTAAAAAGTATTAATTTAAATTATTAAGTTATAAATTTGTTTATAGCTTTAGCTACTCAATCATTATCATTGTCACATTGATTTTTAGCTATTTAAAGACCAAATTGCAAAATTAAGAATACCTGCAAAAGAAACCCATACGATATAAGGTAGCATTAGATATCCTGCTGTCCTGTCAATTCTAAAAAATTCAAAAGTTGTAAGCAAAATAAAAATTAATAGCACCAACAACTCCACAAAAGCAAGTCCATATAATCTGAATTCGAAAAATATTATAGGCCATAAAAAATTCAGAAATAATTGCAGTGCATATAAAACCAGAGCTTTTTTAACATCTTGACCTTGTTTCCCTTGTTCCCATACCCTATATGCTGCAAGTCCCATTAGTATATATAGAATTGTCCATACAATTGGAAACACCCACCCTGGCGGTGAAAACACCGGTTTTGCAAATCCCTCATAATCTTTCATATTATCCATGCTTAAAAATCCACTGAGACCACCAACCCCAAGTGCTATAATAATACTTAGAATAGCAGCACCTATTTTAGTTTTATCCCCAACCTTCAAAATGTTCAATTTACCACACTCCCCATTATTCAGTGACAATTTAAAAGTGACAAATGAATGAAGCTTATCTGCTGATGCAGAAAGACCATTAAAGACAATACTTATTTTATTTTGCCCTAATGCAAAATCACCTTAATTTGCAACTTGTCACTTTCGCTTATACAGTATTATATACACATCCCAGCTGAACTATGCCTATATAAACCTGTTCTTTTCTCCAGTATAAAAAACGCATCTTAAAACTTAGGACTGAAATATCAAAATTAGTTCTATATCTATATAAGAATGTATAGTAGAATACTATAAATACGGTCTAATTAACTACACTATATTCCTATTTATATATTATATTTACTTTCCCTTTGAGGCCTCTTCCCACTCAGGTCTCAGTATTCCATACAAATACATATCATACCGTCTACCATCTCTGTGAATAAATTCCCTATAGACCCCTTCTCTTTTAAACCCTAATTTCTCATATAGCTTTATTGCAGGTTCATTGTATTCAAGCACAGTAAGATATATTCTATGAAAATTTAGTTCCTCAAATCCAAACTCTATAGTTAATTTAAGAGCTTCTTTTCCGTGCCCTTGTCCCCTATATTTTTCTTCCCCTATTCCTATATATATTAATGCAGTTCCATTATTCCAAGATATATTTTCAAATCCTGTAATACCAATAATTTCTTCCTGTTCACTGTCTTTAACAGCAAAAATATAAGCTCTATTACATTCTTTTGCCTCTCTTATTATCTCCTTTACCTCTTCCATGTTTTTAGGAATTGCGCTTACTACATCATAATTACGCATGAAGGACACATCATTATGCCACTTTTTAAGTTCCAAAATATCTTCTTCGTTTATAGACGTAAGTTTTATTTTTTTTCCAACCAAAAGATTTTTCACTCTATCACCTTTCCTCAGCTTTAATTTGGAATTGATTATATGTACTCTTCAAAAATAGACTAGCTGTACGCTAGTCTATTCTACTCTATTAAACCATCACCCGCGATGCTGAAATATCCTTAAGCATTACCAAAATTAAAAATATATTTTTTTTCTAATTTAAAAGGATGATAGGATAATTTAGATTTTCTAAGGCCTACGATTCCTAGGTCCTGTTCCCTATTGATTATCTTAACATCACTAAAACTCGTATCAACAAACGTTTTGTTAATAAAGCTATAGACTCCGCTATACTTTGTATCTGCCTTTTCTATATGAATCACTGCCAAATCATCATTTAATTTTTCTCCCAAACTAAACGCTACAATCTTTTCATCTACATAAACAGCTATCCCTTTATTATTAAAAATCCCCATATCTTTTACGATGTCTTTTATCCCCTGTAATTCGTAATAAAGTACATCATCATCATTATTACCTGCATACCATTTTTCTGCAGCTACTATTACGTCATTTACTACTTCTTCCCCTTTAATGTCTTTAACTTCATAGTTATACTTCTTTATAAAGGAATTATAATGATTTTTTTTCCCATGAAGCTTCTTACCCGAAAGCTTTATAAGCTTTTCTGCTTCATATAAATAATCAAAGTTATCTCTATCTTCCTTGATACAGATACCATGAGCATCATCATATATATCCCTTATCTCCTCCATAACACCCTCATCAAGATCTTTAAATAAGTATTCCATATTGTTTTCTGTTTTGTATTCTTTTAATGCATCTATTATTTCTTTAAGATTTTCTTTACTATATCCCAAAGGTTGCATAAAATAATATCTTCCTTCGAAATCCTTCTTTTTTATTATTAGAGCACCTTTATAAATAGTAAAACAAACATCACAAGCTTCTCTCCATATATATAAAGTTGTAAAAGAATATTCACAACTTAAAAATTTATATGGATATATAAATTTTTCAAATACATTCTTATCTTCAATCATAAGTCTTTTAAAAATCATCATCTCAACCTTTCCCCTTAGGATATACCATAAATATCATCATATTTTTATATTCTTCTATTATTTTAGACCGTTTACTCATTTTTTGCAAGTAGATACTTTTATGAACTTTAGTTACCATATAGATACTAATTAATTATAACATAAATACGTATTTTTTTATAATTCTATTAACTACATTTCTTATAAATATAATAACATTATATTTATAGTATTACCGAATAATATAATATTATTATATTATCAACCTGAAACAGATACGCAGGTAATGATTTAACTATTTATATATATCAGAGAATTCTATTGATAGATTTTGTTCATAGTTTGTTTCAAATACCTCTTTATTATTAAGATTGTTTTCTTCCTCTTCCCTGTCAACTGTTCTAACTGGGAGATTTATAATAAATTCGCTTCCTTTTCCCCCTTCACTATTTACACTAATGTTCCCCTCATGCATTTCTACAAGAGACTTTACTAATGCTAGTCCTATTCCACTACCTTCATTATGCCTTGATGTAGATTTATCGATTTGCGCAAAACGCTCAAAAACAAACTCTAACTTGCCTTTTGGAATTCCTATTCCTGTATCCTTTACAGATATTTCAATAAAACCACCTTTATCATAAATATTAACTAGAATACTTCCCTTTTTATCTGTAAATTTAACTGCATTGGATAGTAAATTCAACATAATTCTTTCAATTTTTTCTTCATCAAATGCAATTATTTTTTCTTCTACATCAGTATCAAATATGAGTGTTATTTCATGACTTTTTATATACTCAGCTACAGATTGCGATATTTCCTCTACAACATAAACTATGTCACCATTTTTCAAGTTAAGACTTATGTAATCTGCCTCTATTTTATTTGTGTCTATTATATTATTTATAAGTCTAAGTAACCTTAGAGAATTCTGATTCATTATATTAATATAATATTTAATCTTTTCATCCCCTAAGTTTTTTGCTCCATCAAGAGACTTTAATAACTGTATTGTGCTACAAATTACATTTAGAGGAGTTCTAAGTTCATGTGACATATTAGTTAAAAAATCCGTTTTCACTTTGTCATATGCTATAAGTTCTTCAACTTGTCTACTAGCTTCGGCATTTTGCACGCTAAGGGCTTCAACTTGGTTTTTAGCTACTCCAAGCTCATTTACTAATGCTAAGGCTTTTTTAACTGAATCCTTTAATGTTATCAAAGTGTTTATTCTACAGAGTAACTCATGCATATTAAAAGGTTTGCTTAAATAATCATTTGCACCACACTCAAAGGATATAACTAAGTGCTCTACATTGCTATCTGCAGTCATAATTAGCACAGGTAGTTCAAAAATCGATTGTTCTTCCCTAATAATCGCACATACTTCATTACCTGAAATATCTGGCATCATCATATCGAGAATTACTAAATCTAAATCTACATTTTCGTCGATTATTCTCAATGCTTCCTTACCACTGGATGCTTCTAAAACTTCAAAAGTGTCATTTGATAGATAATTTTTTAATACTTTAAGATTCACATACTCATCATCAACTATTAAAACTTTATACCTATCTTTCTTACTTGAATTTATATTTTCATTAATAATTTTTCTAACATTATCTATAGATACACTTACTATATCAGGTTTTAGTTCTAGATTATTTGAATACTGCGCTAATAGTTCTGCTGTCTCTTCATTTTCTTTATTATAAAGATTTTCATGAAGATTACTCTTGAGCTCTTCCTCAGTGCATAATGGGAGAGTAAAAATAAATTTACTGCCTTCTCCTATAACAGAAGAAACCTTTATAGTCCCACCCTGTATTTGAATAAGTTCTTTGGTTACATAAAGCCCTACTCCAGTGCCGCCATACTTTTCTGCAATTCCATCCACCTGCTCATATCTACTGAAAATTTTATGAAGCTTCTGCTCTGGAATTCCTATTCCTGTGTCTGTAACACAAATCTCAACAAAAGAATTTTTTACGATATAGGATAATATTATCTCCCCCTCATGTGTGAATTTTATAGCATTACTAAGTAAATTATATAAAATTTGCTGTATCCTATCTTCATCCCCAAATACATAAGGTGTGTCTTTATCTATTAAATTTTTAAAAGTAACGTTTTTATTATTTATAGATATTTCACTAAATTTTATTACCATTTCTACCACATTGCTTATATTAACAAATTTCGTACGTAACACAATTTGATTATTTTTAAGCTTAGAAAATATCATCATATCATTAACCAAGTTAGATAATCTTTTAGCACTAGAATTCACCAAAAATAGGTCCTCTCTGAGCTCAACATCTAAATCAGCATATTTATTATTTACTATTCCTTCAGTTAATCCAACAATTCCGTTCAATGGAGTTTTTAGTTCATGTGAAGTTACCGCTAGAAAATCGTCTTTTAATTCATTTAAAGATTTAAGTTTAGCACTACTACTTTCTATGTTAGAAAGTTCATTGGCTTGCCTCTTTGCTAAAACATAGTAATTTACAACAATAAATATTAATATGCCTTGAGATGCAAATGAGTCCGTAATTATTATACTGTATTCATACAAGATATCATTGATTCTTGTAATAAATAAAGCAAACAGTCCAACAACAACTATATGATCAGTTTGTTTGTTATTTATGCATATTTTACAAATCTTACACATCATATAAAATAGCAATGCAAGTGCAGATAATTCAAAAGGTGCTATAAAGTATAAATAATATTTAACCGGAGTAAAAATCACACTTAAAGTATATACCACTCCTAAATAATTGGATACTTTAACTACTTTACGTGACATTATTTTTTCATAAGATTTATCTATAAACAAGATAATAAAGGGAATGTATGCATAAAAGGTCCATATTTTCATTTTTGTAGAGAAAATATAATTAAGGTGAGGGAATAGTGAAAAAAAGAACCCTTGGCCAATAAATAGTGTTCTAATCGCAATGATTAAACAAATGATTGAAAAATATAATTGAGCCTTTTCTTTTCTTCTATTAATAAATAGTCCAAAACTATATATAGCTGCCATGATGGTGCATCCAATAATAAACAAGCTCAATGCTAGCTTCTGCTCTCTTATAGCTGTAATTTCCTTTGACTCCCCAAGTACTAATGTATCTACATATCCATATTTATTATAAAAATTACTAACCCGAAGGACTAAATAGGTTTCATCATTTTCTACATAGAATGAGCCGCTAGCTGGCTCATTTTCTGGAATCATTTCGTTTTTAGATTTGCCCACCCGTCCAGCCGATGTTATTAGTTTATTGTTAGCCCAAAGTTCATATGCATTTTGGATAAAATTTATTTTCACTGAATAAAGTTCCTTCTTATTGTCTATAAGTAGCTTTAATCTGTACGTACAATAGCCTTCTTGTCCAAATGTACCTGGTAACTTCTCATACCTAATAGCGTCTTCAGGAATACTTTGGAAATCCTGAGGCATGTGTAACTCATTGTCATAAAACTCCCATTCTCCATTAAGTTTTATCATACCATCCTTTTTAAAATCCCAATTTCTTAAGTCTAACACCCCCTTTGCTGCCAAGGGTATATTCTTTTTTGTATGGCTAATTCCACTACTTCCTTTTATTATTGTAATAAACATAATTAAAGTTATTGATAGTAACATAAATATTTTTATTTTGTGTGACTTAATTTCTTCCATGAATTATCTCCTTTATTAATTGTATTTATAGTAACATCTTAAAATATACTCTTATAGTATATAATAACATATTAAATGTCATATATATGATAAATATCAACAAAATACTACTCATTATCCCATGTATTTTGTATTTTAAAAAATTATCTCAAGAAAACAGTTACTGGATAGTAGCTGGTACATTGCAAATGAAGATATGTACTCAAACAAATCAATTTATGTATAACATTTACATATTTGTGTAATCATTTAAAACATTAATGATAATTCCATTTAAATATTTCTTATCTTATGATATAATTTCCTTAGGTTATATCTTAAGGAGCGTGAAATATATTATGGACCCCGATGGTACGTGGCAAATTATATCTTTAGTAATTTTATTACTGTTTTCAGCCTTTTTCTCTGCTTCTGAAACTGCTTTGATGACTTTAAGCAAAATAAGGCTAAGGCATATGGTAGATTCAAAAGTTTGTGGTGCTGAGCGAATTAGTAAATTACTTGAAAATCCAAGTAAACTTTTAGGCGTTATTTTAGTAGGGAATAACATTTCCAATATAGGTGCTTCTGCACTAGCAACTTCCCTAGCCATTCACTATTATAAAGCCTCTGGGGTAGCTATTGCGACCGCTATTATGACAATTCTTGTATTGATTTTTGCGGAAATAACACCAAAATCATTAGCTGCACAAAATTCCGAAAAAATTGCTTTAAAAGTTGCTCGGCCATTAAGTCTAATTACCTTCATTTTAAATCCCCTTATTACAGTCTTAATTTATATAACAAATACAATAATAAAAGTACTTGGTGGGGAAGTCACTAAGGTAAAACCTTTTATTACTGAAGAAGAGTTAAAAACAATGGTTAGTGTAAGTCATGAGGAAGGTGTTTTAGAAGGCGAAGAAAAGCAAATGATTTATAATGTATTTGAATTTGGAGATTCGCAAGCAAAAGATGTCATGACTCCAAGAACTGATATGATTGTAGCAAATGTAACCTCTACTTACGAAGAGCTCATAAAAATCTTCAGGGAAGAGCAATTTTCTAGATTGCCTATATATGAAGAGACTGTTGATAATATTATTGGCGTTTTATACATTAAAGATTTAATTTTCTTCGAAGATGGAAGAGAAGAATTCAGCATAGAGAAACATATGCGTGTCCCTTACTTTACGTATGAGTACAAAAGCACCGTAGATTTATTTGCAGATATGCGTGCAAAACGAGTTCCTATAGCCATTTTATTAGATGAATACGGTGGAACTTCTGGAATTGTTACAATCGAAGATTTAGTAGAAGAAATTGTGGGAGATATAGATGATGAATACGACGATGATACAGATAAAATCGAAGTTATCAAAGAAGATGAATATATTGTTGATGGTGACACAAAAATAAGCATGGTTAATGAAATGATAGGCCTCAATATAGAATCAGAGGATTTTGATTCCATAGGCGGTTTCGTTACCGGCATACTAGGACGGCTTCCAAAGACAGGCGAGACAATAAATTATAATGACACAAAATTTATTATACAAAACACCAGTAAAAATCGTATAGTAAAACTAAAAATTATAACTTAATATAAATAAAAATACTTAAAGTTAATTTAAATTAGCTTTAAGTATTTTATCGTTTAAATTCACTACAAAATTTTTCTAGGAATTTTACCTTTTATTTTCTTTTCTATAGCATCTAAAAGAACTTTATCCTTTGGAGCTGAAAATAAATATGTATATCCTTCTTCGCCAGCTCTTCCTGTTCTTCCAATGCGGTGGATATATCCTTCTGCACTTTCAGGCATATCGTAGTTATAAACATGACTAACTCCATTTATATCAAGGCCTCTTGCTGCTACATCTGTGGCAATTAAATACTGAATATCACACTTCTTAAACTCTTTCATTATTTTTTCTCTTTTTGATTGAGTTACATCAGAATGTAGTTTTTTACAATTATAACCTTTTTTGTAAAGAGCCATCTCAAGATCATCAGCTCTTCTTTTAGTTCTACAAAAAATGATGGCCATAAACGGATTATCTTCGTCCATTACTTTACATAAATCTTCTTGTTTGCGTCTATCCGTAGTTTCTATTAAAAATTGTTTTATAGTTTTAAGTGTTGTCTCTTCTTTTTTAATAATTACTTCTTTAGGATCATTCATATACTTATATGCCATTTTTTTCACATCAGAGCTCATAGTTGCTGAAAAACATAGCGTCTGCCTGTTTTTTGGTGTTTTTTCTAAGATAGATTCCACATCATTTTTAAATCCCATAAGAAGCATTTGATCCGCCTCATCTAATACTATGGTTTTAAGGTTATCAAGCCTTACCGTACCTCGACTAAGATGGTCTAGTAATCTTCCTGGTGTTGCTATTACTAAATGAATATTTCCTTTTAATTTTTTCAGCTGTGCACCTATGTCCTTGCCACCATATGCTGCCAAAATATTTAAATTTTTACCTTCTGCAAGCTTTTTAGCTTCACTAGTTATCTGTATTGCAAGTTCTCTTGTAGGAGTCACTATTAATCCTTGAATCGTATTTATATCATTTGACATATTATCAAACATTGGCAGTAGAAACGCAAGTGTTTTTCCGGTGCCTGTTTGTGCCTCTGCTATAACATCCTTACCGTCTTTTATTAGCCTAATACTTTGCTCTTGTATAGGCGTTGGCTCAGTAATTCCTTGAATTTTAATCGTATTTAGTATATCGTCGCTAAGTCCTAGCTCTTTAAACTTTATCATTTTTATTTACCTTTCTATTTAAACATATTTTTGTTAACTTTTTATACAAACCAATTAATTATAGCAGACATTAATTATAATAAGAAGAGTTTTATAAATATTCTAAAATAAAGTGTAGATTGTATTAAAAAAAAGCAGATGCCCATTAGTTTTGCTAATGGATATCTGCCTTCAATTTGAGTACTTTTAAAAGTACAAATTATACTTTATACTTTATTTTTTTAATTCTTGAACTCCAGTTACTTTACTTTTATCATCCATTTTAAATGTAGATTTAGCTTCATCTGTAGTAAAATATACATTTCCGTCTACTGTAGCATCTTTTAACTGAAAGTTGCTTGCTGTTACATAAAGGTCACCTTTGAAAGTTCCATGTTCTATGCTTCCTGCAGGACTACTAAAAGTTAATTTTGGAGCAGTTAAAGTGAATCTAGCTGTTACTACATGTTTATCATCTTGTGTGTATAAACCTATTTTACGTTGTGCAACTGCTGGATCTTTAGTGTTTTTAAAATCACCTTCAACTACAAGCTCTTTATCAACAGTTAAATCCTTAAGCGTTGCAATAATCCATGTACCTTTACTGCTTATTGCATTTTCAAATGCTGCCTGAGTATCTACTATTGAAGCTGTTGTTACTACATCAGTTTTTGCTGGTTCTTTTGTTGCTACCTCAGTTGATGTTGGTTCTTTTTTTGCTTCTTCTTTAGCGCCACATCCTACTAATAAAGTAGCACCTACAGCTAGTGATAGTATTATTGCTTTAATTTTCATACGAATCTCCCCCTTATTTTTTAATTAGCATGTTACATTACTTAACAAAATCAGTATATCACATGTGATAAAAATATAACAAGATGAAATATGGGTATTATGTCGTAATTAGTAATTACAAAATGAACAAAATTAATAACTCCTAATTTAATCTTAATCTTATCTATAAATTCGTTTATTTCTGACATTTAAAATTGATATACTAAAAATAACACCTAGTTTTTTTAGAAAATTTAGATTACCACTAAACTTTTCCATAGCGCCGCCTTTATTTAAATGATATTTATATATCAGCATATTTTTATCATATTTTTACATTATCCCAAAGCTACATCCAATATCATCATAATTACAAACCCTACCATAGCACCTATAGTTGAAATATCTGTTTTTGAATCCTGTTGTGATTCAGGTATTAGTTCTTCAACAACTACGAAAATCATAGCACCTGCTGCAAAGGATAGTGCATAGGGAAGAATAGGTTTCATAGCTATTACTGCAAATGCACCTATCACTCCTGCTATAGGTTCAACTATCCCTGACGCCTGACCGTACATAAAGCTTTTAAACCTAGAGAAACCCTCTCGTCTTAATGGTATAGAAACGGCAGCCCCTTCTGGAAAGTTTTGAATACCAATACCAACTGCCAGTGCAACCGCTCCTGCTAATGAAGCTGAAGGAATATTAGCTGCTACTGCTCCAAATGCAACCCCAACCGCAAGTCCTTCTGGTATGTTATGTAGCGTTATTGCAAGTACCAATAAAATACTTCTTTGCCAACTAGTTTTAATCCCTTCCGCCTGTTCTATTGGTTGATTAAGATGTAGATGTGGTAAAATTTTATCCACTGCCAAAAGGAAACCCCCACCTGCGAGGAACCCTACTGCTGCAGGAATCCACGATGGTGTACTTGTTAGTTCTGCCATCTCTATAGCAGGAGCTAGCAATGACCAAAAGCTGGCAGCAATCATAACTCCTGCTGCAAACCCAAGCATACCATTTAGCACCTTTCTGCTTATATTTTTAAAGAAAAATACTAAAGACGCTCCTAAAGCAGTTACACCCCAAGTAAATAATGTTGCAAAAAGAGCCTGAACTACGGGATCAAAGCCTTTAAGCCAGTCTATTATCATAAAAAATCCTCCATTCTAATACTTCTTGTATTTTTTCAATAGTACCTTTATTTACAGAATACTATACCCTTTTATGTTTGTAAATAATATCATTTAAGATAAAAACATTTATTTCATTCCAGTCACATGTATACCGTTTTCTTTTATGTCAATAATTTTAATGTGTGATTGCAATTGAAAGGAGCATGTTAATGAAAACTAGTATCCGTTTAAGCGATGATGAAACCCTAATTAAAGAATATATAGAAAGAGGCAAGGGGCTTTTCAATGATGGGAAAATTGAAAAAGCATTCAAAAATTTTAATAAAGCCATTTTCCTCAACAATGAATATGCGCAGGCTTATTTTGTCAAAGCTCAAGCTTATATTGAAATGTACGAAGCTTACGAAGCTGAAAAATGCATAAATAAATATTTACAGTTAGTCCCTGGTGACCCAAAAGGCTACTGGAAGTTAATTGATATAAACGATTTAACTGGTGACTTTGATAAATGTATTTACTATTGTGAAAAACTTCTTGAGGCCGATAAACAAAATACAAACATATATTTAAAAAAAGCAGAATTTTTAGCTATTATTAACGATTTTGAAAAAGCATTAGAATGTTTTGATGAATCCCTAAAACTAAGTCCTGATTTTTATGATGCACTATGTGGTAAAGGAAGTGCACTACTCTCTCTACATAAGGGTAAAGAGGCTCTTGTAATATATAATAAAGCCATTGAAGTTGATATCACTAGAAGTGTTGCATATTTTGGAAAATCAAAAGTATGTATGGCTATGGAAAATCGAATAATAGCCTTAAAATATGCAGCAAAAGCATATGAACTGGAACCTGAAAATGAATGGTATAAATGCCATTATACCGTATTAAAAAATATGTACATAGGTATTAAATCATCTCCTTCGCTGTTGTAATGTCGCTTAATAATAAAATGCTCCCACCTTATATGTGAGAGCACTTTACTATTTACATATTCTCATTGCTTCTTGTATTTTTCTTAAATGATTGTCATAATCGGCTACAACAGCTTTTACTTCGCTCATTAGACTAGCATCCAAATCCTTATTCTGCTCTATAAACTTTTGACCTTGCTTTATTCCCATTTCCATAGCATCTATTGCATGCTCACACACTTCCAAATCAGTGTTTACGGGTATAAGTTTAATTTTCTCAAAAAAATCGGCCATAGTGCCCATTACCCCAAGAGTATCGGCAGCATTACCACCTAACTTTTCTATCCTATTGGTAATTGCCTCTTCATGTCTTTTAAATGATTCTATAATTTGAACTAGTTCATTTTTGAGCTCTTGCCCTTTAGCTTTGCGGAGATAATCCTTAAAAGTAGTACCTCCCATGTGTATGCCCTTTAAAAATTTGTTCATTTCTTTTACATCATTATTTAAAGCCATAATCTCACCTCTGTTTATTGTGAGCATTAGTTAATTACATTATTCGTAATTTTGTCATACATAATTATTTACTTTAATATCCCTTAACCTCCAATTACATCAATTGGGTCGGTTTTTCGAAGTTCCTTAATAGGTGCAATTAAACTTAAAAACGATACAATTATTGGTATAAACAGCGCTACCTTTGCACCAGAAATACTCCATAAAGGAATAAATTTACCAGTTGGATAAAGTACAGTTAAATTCAAAATAAAAGTTATAAACGTAGTTAATAGTATTCCACATATATATCCCAGTAAACATACCGTAAAATTTTCCTTCCAAAGTTTAAAATAAAGTGTACTTTTTTTATAACCTATAGCTAATAATACTCCAAATTCGTATTTTCTATTAAGGAAGTTAATGTAATTCAAATTTCCAAGTGATATAAATAGCACTACTATTATTATCATATTAAGCATAAATGATAAACTATTCATTGGTTTAAGAATTTCATCATATTGCTTTGAAACACTGTAATAATCCCTAATCAAAATATTTTTAGGTGTGTCTTTAGATAAATAGTTAATTAAATTTTTATCTTTTATATTTTTAACATGAAACACTATAGAGTTCTTCATTACTGCACTTCTCGGAACATTATCCTTATTATCGCTGACTACTGCAAGCATTACTGGACCATCTGTAATTCCTGACACTTTAAATTTACCTTCTATTCCGTAGCTATCGGATACCTCTGAGCCAATATAATCTCCTGTTTTTAATTCGTTTTGCAGAGCATATTTTTTAGGGATAATGATTTCATTCTTATTGGGCCGTGGAAGTCTACCTTGAATTAGTTTCATATCAAGGGTAGTAATAATCCTTGATATATCTTTTTCATAAAAATTTATCACATCAATAGACATTCCACCCAAAAATCCACTATATTGAAGAAAACCATACTCACCAATTAATGGTACAATATAATCTACATTATTATCATTAGTTATTTTGTCTAAGTAATCTTTGGAAATAGGCTCTTCGCTATTGCTAGCTACTGTTGTGTATTTACTGAAAATATTGGTAGCTGTTATCTTTGTTAGCTCAGTAGCACTTTTATTTATTAGTGAATAAAAATAAATTAGTAAGACACCTACCATTATAGACATTAGTATTGGCAATATTTTAGAAGTATTATTTTTAATATACTTAAAGGGTGATAGCGGATTCATTATATCCCTCCATTCCTCTTTTTTTAATTGAGGTAACAGCGCCATCCCATATATTAATTATATCGTCTGCATTTTCAAGTATGGAAGCATCATGTGTTACAACTATAACTAAGGCATTATTTTTATATTCGTCCAATATCTTCATTACTTCCATTGCACTGGCATGGTCTAAGGATGCAGTAATCTCATCACCAAAAATTACTTTAGGGTCATTTATAAGTGCTCTAGCAATTGCAGCCTTTTGTCTTTGCCCACCGGATAATTGATGAGGCCTTTTATTGGCCAAATGCTCAATGCCAAGCTTTTTTAATAAACCCAACGCCTTTTCTTTTGCAGGAGTACTATTATCATTTATTGGTGTTAATACGTTATCTACTATTGTCATATAATCTATAAGAAAATGTCTTTGAAAAATGAACCCAAAATCTTTACGCCTAAGCCCTGTACTTTTAGAAATAGATAATTCATTAAATTTCACATTATTGTAACTTATGGTTCCCGATGATGGGATTTTTAGTCCTGCTAAGGAATATAGCAATGAACTTTTACCACTACCAGATGGTCCCATTATGCCTATTAATCTATTTCCTTCCAATGAAAGATTAATATTTCTTAAAGCATATGTCTGAACCTCTTTTCCAATATCATATATTAAATTTAGATTTTCCACTTTAAATAACATAATAATTCACTCCTTTTTATATTCCTTCAATCATAACTATAGGATCTAGCTTACTTATCATTCTGTTTACTGGTATTAATGTAAATAGCGTTGTAAATAGTGGTATATAAAGCGCCATTAAAAATGCTTTTGAAGAATAGTGTACTGAAACCCCACCAACGGCTCCAAATGCTCCATTATTAATTAATACAGAAGACAACCATCCAACTATTATCCCTAGAGTAAATCCTAGTAGATTTACAATAAACACTTCCCAAAATACCTTCTTCATTAATTCCACCTTGGTGTACCCCATGGCGTTTAAAATACCAAGTTCCTGTTTTCTACTAAAAAACTCTACATATTTAGAGCTTCCAGTGGAAATAACCATTACAATAATCGCAAGTATACAAATCATATCTAATGTACGCATTATAGATGCTCCTTTATTATAAAGTTTAATCATTCCACTTAAAGTCATCACTGCTACCCCTTTTTTAGGGAAACTTAGTAGTAGTTTATCCACCTCTTTTATTTTGTTATTCTTTGGAAAAACTAATATGGATTTTTCCGCTGTAATTGCATCATTGGTATTTGTTGTTGCTACATCAGTGTTATAAGGCATAAATGATAAAAACCCGTCGCCTTTAACTATTCCTACCACTGTATACTCACCATTTAAGGCATCATTTTTTTCAATAGAATTTCCAATTTTATCTCCAATCACAACATTTTTATTTTTTGATACTCTATAATCTAGTGCCACTTCTTTATGATTTTCTAGTGGTAGCCTTCCCTCCTTTAATGTAATGTTGTTTTTTTTCATAACATACTCTATATTTTCAGGTCTTATACCTAAAATAAAAGCACTAGTGCTAGCTCCAGGTATAGTATAGACTGTTTCATATGAAACAAATGAAATTATGTTTTCTACATTAGAGTTGTCTTTAAGGATACTCATGATACTTTTTGGTATTGGTTTGTTTTTTCCAATACTTTGCACCGTCATATGATTTTTATATGGGTTTACTTTTAGATCTTGCAGTGAGTCCCCTATAGATTTTACAAATGTCTGAAAAATATATAAAAATGAAACAGCCACTAATATTGATATGGTAGAAGTAATAAGTTTTTTCTTGTTATTTTTGCAATAACTTAAAGCTGATAAAGGTTTCATTTTACTAACTCCTTTCAAAACTAAAATTTATAATTTCTTTAATAAAATACTACCAATTTTAGGAGTAATAAAAAAGTAACCCTGGTCACAAAATAAAGTGACCAGGGTTACTTTTTTAATGTATATCTATTCCATAAGTAAATCCTTAATATATATTGCCGCTGATGTTCTATCAGAAATGCCTATTTTACTATACAGATTACTTACATAGTTTTTTACTGTTCCACCAGATATGTATAGTGAAGATGCAATTTGCTTATTGGTAAAACCCTGAGCTAGCATTTTTGCAATTTCAGTTTCTTTTTCTGAAAGCCCAAAAGAATTTAATAATTTAGCTTCACTATTTTCATTATTTTTTTGATTGTCATTACTGTACTGTTTGACTATTTTACCAGCAAGCACTATAGCAATTTTAGAAGGCAATATAAAAGCACCCTTGTAAGCATCCTTCACTGATTTTATAAGTCCATCCCCCTCTATGTCCTTCAAAATATAACCAGAGGCACCATTGCTTAAAGCTTTAACTATGAATTCTTCATCATCAAAGGTGGTAAGAATGAGTATCACTATATTAGGGAATTTTTCCTTTATTAATTTGGTGCATTGTACTCCATCCATATTTGGCATTCTTATATCCATTAGCACCACCTGAGGTTTAGTTTCAGAGCATAATTCTAATGCCTCCACCCCATCCTTTGCAAGGGCCACTACTTCTATATTTTCCTCTAGTTCAAGTATTGTCTTAAGTCCATCCCTCATAAGGGTTTGATCATCTGCAATTAACACCCTTATCTTGTCCATAAAAGCCTCCCTCGAAAATAAAGCATTCAATATTATTATATTTTCCTAAAAGTTATTGCACGCAGGCTTTAGAATAAGAAAGCGTAATGAGAAGTTCTAATCCCTCTTGCACATCAGAGTTAATGTCAAAGCTTCCTTCTAAGTCGTAAACTCTATCTCTCATAGCCCGAAGCCCAAATCCGTAGTTTAATATACCTGCACCTTCTCCATTATCTTCAAGAGAAAAACATACTTTATCCTCCTTTTTTATAAGTTTAAACAAAAAAGCAGTACTTTTACCATGACGAATCCCATTTGTCAGCCCCTCTAGTAGAGAAGATAAAATTACATTTTTCGCTTCTTTAGTTAAATTTAATGAAGGGTCTATTTCAGTTTTAATTACCACTCCTGAATGTAGCTGGGTATCCTTTATTATCGTATCTAAAGAAGGATAAAACTCCAGTAATTCGTCACCTTTTTCAAGCACCCGCACAGAGGCACGGATATCATTAAGACCCTTTCTCACTTGACTTTGTGCTAGGCAAAGTTTTTCTAGTGATAAATTCGAATTCACCTTCATCAGTCTTTTGCTAGCCTCTATTTCGACTAGTACAGTTGTTAGTGTATGTCCCACTGTATCATGAATTTCCCGTGCGATCTTATTTCTTTCTTTAATAACAGTCATCATCTCTAACTTTTCATATGCATCCTTTAAATTCATATATATGTATTCTTTTTCTAATTTCTCCATAGTTATTTTATTTAAAGAGACTTCAATTATTTCTGCTTGCTTTAATAAATATCTCACAAGGAAAAACATTAAATAAATCATAGAAAAAACTGATAGACTTAAAAGTATTTTCACGATGATTCTTGTAAATTCAAAATTCACCATAATACTTAAAGTTACGCAGTAAAGTACAAAGGAAAAAATTGAAACAACTATACCAACTGCTACTTTGAAATTTAGAACAATATCTTCCAACATAAAATAATATAAGCATAAAGATAGATGAGAGCTATCATATATATTAAGTATAAATATGAATATATAATCTATTGCTAAAGAAAAACAACTTAGATTTTTATGATTTTCACTATCATATATGAAAAATACTCTAATTGTGTAAGATGTTAAAAATAAAAAAGTTAAAGTAATAATTAACAATTGATTTTGAGCGTTATAAAGTGCAGTTATTAAAAAAATTGCGGTAAATAGTATATACTTGATAATAAGCAAAATGTCCTTAATCTTATTTTTCATAAAATACCTCATAAATTTTATATAGTATTATTACTCAACTTTACAATAAAAAGGATTTCCATGCAAGTTTTATTCCTTCATTTCAAATAATCCAAATATATCTTCCTCGCTCATTGCTGCAAAGCCTTTGCCTCCGGATAGTTCATCCCCCATAAGCTCTGATATAAGCTTTTTCTTCTCTTCTTGAAGTGACAGAATTTTTTCCTCAATAGTGCCCTTAGCTATAATTTTTATAACACTCACCACATTCTTTTGACCTATTCTATGAGCTCTATCTGTGGCCTGCTCTTCTACTGCTGGATTCCACCAAGGATCAAAGTGAATTACTACATCTGCTGAAGTTAAATTTAGGCCTGTGCCTCCAGCCTTTAAGCTTATTAAAAACACAGAGTTTTCGCCATCATTGAAATCTTTTACCAAATTCATTCTCTTCTCTGAAGTCACCGATCCATCTAAGTAACTAAAAGATATTCCCTCCACTATAAGTCTTTTTTGTATATTCTTAAGAACAGAAGTAAATTGGGAGAAAACAATTACTCTATGTCCCTCATCTATACTCTTATGAAGTTGTTCCACTAAAGCTTCTATTTTTGCGCTACCACCACTATAATCATTCATGAGTACTGTAGGATCTAAACATATTTGTCTTAACTTTGTAATATACGAAAGTATCTCTATTTTACTATTTTTAAACTCATCATTTTTTACCTTCTTTTCAATAAGTTCCATTGCA
Source organism: Clostridium sp. CM036 (assembly GCF_055081135.1). NCBI lineage: Bacteria > Bacillati > Bacillota > Clostridia > Eubacteriales > Clostridiaceae > Clostridium > Clostridium sp. CM036. The sequence goes on from NZ_CM143652.1 coordinate 1,776,094, forward strand.
TGGTTTGCATAGGTTTTATAAACCTTCTTTTGTTCCTGCTCTAAATTTACCAAAAGCGTTTTTTCTATTTTATCAGGTAATTCCTTTAAAACATCTTTTTTTCGACGCCTTAAAATAAAAGGTTTTATAAGCCTATTTAAATCTTCTAATATCTCCGGACTTTCCTTAAGCTTTTTATGATATCTCACGCTAAATCTCTTTTGATCATATAGGTATCCTGGCATTATAAAATCAAATATAGACCACAAATCCATAAGAGAATTTTCTATCGGCGTGCCTGATAGTGCAAATCTTGTCTTCGCCCCTATCTCCTTCACAGCTATTGCATTTTGAGAGTTTGGATTTTTAATGTTCTGAGCTTCATCTAGTATGCAACAATCAAACTCTAATGGTTTGTAGCTTTCCAAGTCCCTCTTTAATAGATTATAGGTAGTTATAATCACATCATAATTTGCTATACTATTTATTATTTCTTCTCTCGCATCCTTTAACCCATTAACCGCAGCAACCTTTAACCTAGGTGCAAACTTTTCAAGTTCACTTATCCAGTTATATATTAGGGATGTAGGCGCTACAATTAAAGTCTTACTCCCCTTACTCGCTAATATAAAAGTAATAGCTTGAATGGTTTTACCAAGACCCATTTCGTCTCCTAAAATTCCACCAAACCCTAAATAATCTAAGGTTTTAAACCAATTATATCCGATTTTTTGATACTCTCTTAATTTCCCCTTGAAATCAACTGGTTCTTTAAAATTCAATTTCTCAATGTCCTTAATCTTATCTCTTACTTCTTTTAATTCTTTTTTTCCTTTTATATATCTAATGTTATTTTCCTTTAAATAACCATCTAGGAAAATGCCTTTACTATTAGATATTTCAATATGATTATTGTAACTATCAGATGATGTAATCACATCCAAAAGCTTTAAGAATTTATTAAGCTCTAATTCCTCCAAATCGAGATATTCACCATTTTTCAGCTTATAATACTTAAGATTATTTCTAAAAGCTCTTAGTATATTTGTAGTTTCTCGTGGCTCAATATCCCCTATTTTGAAATCCATTTCAAAATAATTATACTTTCCGCTTTTAATATCTCCACTAATACCCTTAGCACCTAATGATTTTATACCTTTAAAGTTTTCGGAGTAATATACTTCCCCTATTTCTTGAAGTCTCGCAATATCACTTTTAAAAAATTTGAATATATAGTCCTCTCCCTTTGAAAAATAAAACTTATTTTTTATTTCCTGAAAACCTAAGACTTTTAAAACCGAAGTAACTTGGGCTTCCTCTTTAGAATCCCTATATATTATTTTTTCTGCGCAATCCTCAAAGATATTAAACTCAAAATTTCCATACTTCACCTTTAATGTTAGAGTAATATCTTTCCCCTCCTGATTAAAGTAGAAATTAAACTGACTTTTACACATTACTATTTTATCTTTTATAGTCTTAGATAAGACAACATTCGGTGACAATAAATTAAGATCTGGAATTAGCCGCCTTAATATGTTTTCCTCCTCGAGGTTTGTCATAGTTACGACCTTTGCCTCATTAAAAACTTGAAGGTACGGACTTATCTTATAACAAAACTCATAATCTGGAAGATATATATTGGTACCATACAAAAAAACATCATTATTAGATCCTAAAGATGCTGGCATTCCACTTGAAGATTTGAGCACATAATTATCCTTTATTATTTTCAAATCAAAATCTAGGGGTGGAGCCTCATATAAAATTTCTGTATCCACAGGTCTATAAAAAAAGCCATCATTTAAATAGACTCTATGCTTAATTATAATTTCGAAAAATTCCCTGGTTAGATATTTAGGAATATTTATGTTTTTTCCATCTACATACCGGTCTTCACGTCTGTTAACGTACCTTCGAGTTCCCTCAATCGTCTTTAACATTTCAATAAAATCAATAATCCTTTTATCCTTTGTGGACATTTTTTGATTTTCCATATTAAAAGTAAAATTTTTGCTATAGTTTATAGGAATATTATTATAATACCCTAATAAAAAGTGATTGATATCCTTTAAAACATAAAGATTACTTGCACTCATAGAACTTAACCCTATTTTAAACTCAGCTGTAAGGTCGCTAGTCCACTGATTTTTATTTATGTACACCTCTATTTTAATTTCTTCTTTATGTCTTTCATCGCCCAAAAGCATAGATAGTACATTACTACTATTTTTAAATGTACTTGGATTCATAACATCATCTTCCCTTAAAAGTGGGTGACTTGATAAATCCTCTAATGCTTTATAAAATGTTGCTACTAAATGTTTGCAACAATAATTTTCTTTTTTAAACTCATTGCTTTCAAAATTAGAACAGCTACAGAATGTAGTAAAAATACTTCTCCGAACTGCATCCATCTCAATTTTCGTGTGATATTCATTAAAAAGTTTCTCTGAAATCACATTGCCATCTATACATATTAATTTATCTTCATTTGTAATATTTATAGAAGAAACCAAATCATTATTAAGGACCCTTTGCCCACTGGCATGATTTTTACCACTGGTTCCTTCATTAAATATTTGTAATATCATATCTTCTTTCAACATATTTTCTCCCTAGTTCTTAAGTTTTATAATCTTTTAATTATACCATAAACACAGAAAGAACATAAAACTTGCGCTTTATGTTCTTTTCTAAATGTATACTGCAATTTAAAGCATATTTAATCATCCGCTGCGGAGCTGAAATATTAATGTTTAGCCTTCTTAATAGGTACTATAATCCTATCGAATAAATCTTTATTTTGATTTACTTTAGTTTCACTACCAACAACGCAGTGTAATTTCTGTTTTTTTATAGTATCCAACAGATCCGCGAAGTTTCTTATGTCACCCGCGGTAGTCGATAACACTTCATCACGTAGCTTTTGAATATCAGCTTGAGTAGTTCCTGTAAAATACATATTGTCCCCCATTAGACCTTTAGAAGATGGCCCTGCTAAAGAATCCATACTTCCTATCGTTCCTATTATATAATTAGTCATATCCTTTTCACTTGCTTTAAAGTTTTTTAAAAATTTTAAAGCATCATCAAATGTGTTTAATGTCTCCTTTAAATTTGGATCGCGGTAAGAATAGAACAATACCTCGTCCTTTGTAAAACTCATAGCCCCACCGTATGCACCGCCTTTCACTCTAACTTCCTGCCATAAATAATCACTATTTAAAATATTTTCAAGAACCTTCATATGTCCATTATAGTTGTACCCTGCTTTTTTAAAACAACCAGCCTTAACCACATATTGCACTTGAGATGGAATTACAAAAGCCTCATTCTTTTTCGAAAAATCAAACTCATATTTCTGCTTAGGAAATTTTTTATCCTTAATTCTTTCTCCTAATTTATTAAGACTAACAACAAAGTCTTCATAATTTTTTTCATCTCCAGTGTAACTTACAACCAAGTCCTCTTTGTTAAATACAATATCTTTAACATCATTTAAATTTTTTACCGTTTCTTCAAATTTCACATCAAAGTTATCATCCAAATCACAAATAAAATCATAGTAAGGCAAATAATCCAAATCAGTATACTTACCACTATATGATAAATAGGACAATGCACGTTTTATTGCAATTCGGTTACCTTCATTAACAAACATAGATTCATAATTTACTCTTATTTTTTTAATTAAATCTTTCATCCGTTCCTTATCATCAAACTTACTATGATTCATTATTTCATCTAATAGTTCCAAATAATTTGGTAATGCATTATTAATAGAATTTACTGAAACACTCATTTTAGGAGAGTATTTATTACTATCAGTATTATTTTTAAATGATGTTGAATTAAAGGCAATTCCCCCGGTATACTTCATCATTTTATTTGAAAGTTGCATAATATTATATTTTTCAGTACTAACATTTCCTAAAACACTCGCAAGTAATTTCAAATATAATACTTTGTTTTGAGGAACCTTTGAACTGTCAAAATATAAATTAGAATAAGTAATTCCATCAGTGAACATAGGATGACTTAATACTTTTATACCTCCTTCTAGTTTTTCTATTGTTGGAATTTGTTCCGATTTTAAATTTAAATCCTTAAGAGTAAGTGTTGGTATTTTCGATAATTTTTCTTTTGAATCTGATGTTCCCTGCCATTTTTTTAATTCTTCTGCGTCTTTTTTAATTGTAGCTAATTCAATTTGCGATAGTGATTTTTTATACTCTGAAAGTTTCTTTTTTACCATTTCTTCTTTTATTTCATTTAATCCACTAGAAGGTTTTAAAACAACTAATGAATTATTTTTATTATCCAATAAATATTTTTGTACTAACTTTTCAAAATACCCATTGGATATTTTAGATTTTATTTTATTAAGTGCTGGGGTAATCTCTAGATATTCTGTAGGGCTCACATCATAATTCCAGGAATTTAAAGCTGAAGACATATAATTCATACCTCTGTTAGCATCCGAATTTTGAGTACGCAAACTTAGTTCTACAGCACTGAATACTGAATTTACTAATTCTTTATCAAACCCCTCTTTTACCACTTGTTTTAAGGAATCATCAACAAGACCTTTAAATTTATATTTCTCTGATTCATTTGCATTGGTAGCAATTATACTGAAAGTTGGTTGCTTAGTTGAGGGGTTAAAACTTGCATAGACATCCCCTCCAATCCCATTATTTAATAATGATTTCCTTAGAGGTGAGGTTTTAGTATTCAAAAGAATCTCTTGCAATATTTGAAAACCTAAAATATTTTCTACATCTGTTACCTTATCGATCATATAATTAGATGATAAGTACGTCATATCTGCTGTACCTACACCTTTAGCCACAGGATATAAAGCTGTTTTTTCAACCTTTTTTTCATTTTCATAAGGTTTCTGTAATTTAATTTTACTATCCACTGTTGTTTTTTTAAGTTTACTTAGATAATTATCATTCATAAATTTCAATGTATGTTCAATATCCAATTTTCCATATAAATATATAGAGCTATTTGATGGAACATAATATTTTTTATATGTTTCGATAAATTTGTCGTAGGTTAGGTCAGGAATATTATCTGGCTTACCTCCCGATTCAAAACTGTATGAATTTTCATTAAAAAGCGATTGATTAATAGTATTAGATAATATTACCTCTGGAGAAGAGTTATTCCCTTTCATTTCATTGTATACTATTCCATTATAATGTAACTCTCCTGTCTTACTATTAACCTCGTAATGCCACCCTTCTTGTTTAAGTATTTTAGGATTTTTAGATATATTTGGATAAAACACTGCATCCATGTATACACCCATCAAATTGTCAAAATCCTTTTCATTCTTACTTGCTACTGGATACATTGTAAAATCCGGTCCTGTAAACGCATTTATAAATGTACTTAGTGATTGCTTAGTCATAATTAAAAATGGGTCTTTAACAGGATACTTCTTTGAACCGCATAAAACTGAATGCTCAATAATGTGGTTAACACCAGTATTATCATTCACTGGAGTACGGAAACTTATTGAAAATACTTTGTTTTCATCCTCATTCTGTAAATAAATCAGTTTAGCCCCACTTTTAATATGCTTAAATATTATGGCAGTTGAGTGTACATCGGGAAGCCATTTTTTAGACTCTAACATAAAGCCTGATATACTTTTTCCTACTGACAATGAATTATTTAATTGTGCCTGCTTCGTTTGCGCAACTTGCGCACCTAGTACAACACTACTGAAGCTATTAAATAATAATCCAATTGCTACCAATATAGAAGTTATTTTTGTGAACCTCTTCATTTGATTCCCCCTTAACTATAAAATTTGTAATATTATAATTTTTTATGTTATAAGTAGTATGTTTTATTTACAACATTCAATGCATCAATTATTGTATATCCTAAATTTAACTTAGAAATAATCAAAAAATAACTATAAGATTAAAATTTTACAATAAAAAAGAAGCTCACTTTTCAGTGAGCTTTTTATAAAGATATGTTTATTTACTTTTATGCAGAACGTTCTTCTTTTACTTCCTCTTCTACATTTTTCTTTAATCTTACATCAGGTTCCCTTGGCAATTTGAAATGGGGTATAAATCTATCCCAACCTGTTATTGTAAGAACTAATAATGAAAATACTGCTACCATAGCCATAAAGTTATATTTTATTATATCAATTGGAGCAAATTTGTATAATGGATAAACTGCAGAGGCTATCCCTACATAAAATCCGATATATACGTGCCATGGAATAAGCTGAGATCCAAATACTCCAAGAGAACTTCCAAAAGTAGCATTTCTAAGCCGTAGCGTATATAAGTCTTCTTCACTACCTTCCACGTTGTCTTCAAGAAGATTTTTAATTATTGGTCCAACTGTTACGATTTGAGCCATTTCATCTGCTAATGCTGCATTCCCAAGAATTGAAAGCATACCGTTCCAAAACATAAGTTGTTTTACGTTGCATGACATTTTTGAAACCAATCTTGACAATGGTGCAAATGCATTTATTTTACCCATTATACCTGCAAAAGCTCCAATCCACATCATCATTACTATAACCCATGAACCTGCATCTGCGAACCCTTTTTTCATTAATTCTAAAAATTGAGGTATGTCTGTTATTGTTCCAGCTGTTAATCCAAGGATTAACGATGTTATTATTCCAAGTCCTAAACAAGCAAGTGTTGGCATTCCCTTTACCGCAACTACAAGTACTACCAATAGTGGAATAATCATGTAAACTGGAACTCCGGTTTTAACTTGATTTAATAGTACTACTGCTGATGGTTTAGCTACTTCAAGGGATTTCCACACACTTTCTGGGATTTGATCTATTGCTTGGGATGAACTTCCAACTATAGTTGGAAGGTTCATTGACACACTTACAAAGTAGAAAATACCTGCCGTTATTACTAACGTTATAAGAGCCCATACACCTTGATGTTTTATTCTATCAGTGACATCAACACTTTGAATACCAGAACTTACAACAGTTGTATCTGAAATAAGTCCTATATTATCTCCAAAGCAAGCTCCTCCTGCAATAGCAGCTGTAGTAAGCATTATATTTCCACCTGTTATATGATTTAGCCATAGGAAAATTGGAGCACAAGCTGCAAATGTTCCCCATGAAGATCCTGTTGCAATTGACAGAACAGCTGTTACTGAAAGGCCTGTAAGCGCTACTGTTCTACCCGTTATTCCAAGCGTAAGTGCTAAATTAATTATCGCAGCTCCAACACCTGTTGACATAAACGCTTCTGCTAGTGCATATGCTAGCATTAGTATAAAAAAAACTAATTGCATTTCTTTTACGTTCTCCACAGCAGAATCAACAATATCATTAAATTTGAACTTACAAGTTATTGCCGCTATTATAGCTGCATAAATTACTGAAATTGGAGCTGCAATTAATGCATCCATTCTGGACATCATCAATCCCGCCATTAAAAATACTGGTGATAGTTTTAATAAACTCATTAAACATATATGCTACTCAAAATATGGTCAAATATATTCACTAATAAATTAATAATTTCATTTACGCAGTTTTTTTAATATATATACAATTATAAATTAAATTTTCGTACGTTAATAATTACTGTTGAATAATTTGAGAGTAGCTCCCCCTTTCGATATTTTTTTAAAACTTCAACAAAATTTCAAAATAAAAATTATGTCTTAAATTTTGATAAAGAGTTAATTTTTCTTATGTAATTTTTGATCATACACATTAGTGTGTCATTTTAAACTTCCATATTTCCTTGAAAGTTTTCTTTGATTAGCTATTAGATTTCTAATATAATTTCACATTGCATAAATCATTAAAATTTTTTCATTTCTTTGTATGTATAACGATTACATTGCAAGTTATAAAAAATAAATATATAACGATTACACCGTAAGTTACAAAAAATAAATAACGTAAATATAAGTTTTAACTTGATTGATTTGATCACAAAACAAGCATAAAAGTATAACTTATTTCATCATATACGATTTTTTTACAATTTTTTTATTCCACTACAAACAGTATATAATACTATTTAATATAAATCAATCGAATTTATTTAAATTGAACATTTAGCTATTAATTGTAACTTCTCTATTGAATATTGGTAAAATATTTCATATATTTCTTAATGATTACTTCTTCCTTTATTTGTTTTTATTCATTCAAAGTGCTACTATTAATTTATATACATTAATTAAGGAGGAATTAAAATGAACACAATGAAAGAATTTACTTTTGAACCTCGTTATTTGAGTTTAGCTGTCATAAATGATGTCAATGTAGGAAATAAAATATTGAATGAGCTTATTATAGATGACGAAAGTTGTTTAGGGCATAGACAGGTAGGTAGTAGAAGCTATCACATTTTCTATTTCAAAAATGATCGCTTTTCGGTTTATTATCATAAAGGCGGAGTAGACGCAATGTACTCCTCTAAATCACTAGATGCCGTTTTAGATTATGTGAATAATTTAAAATCAGAGGATTTTGAGTAACCTAATATAGATAGCATAAAATGAAGTATTACTGGAGATGAAATAATGAGTATAAAAAACATTACAACACTAGCAGATACAAAGTATTTAAAACTTTATAATGCAGAGTATACCAATAAAAGTGGAGAACCTAGAAATTGGTCCATAGCTTCTAGAAAAGATTTAGCTACATTAAAAAATAACTATTTTAATGGCGCAGAGGACAATATAGACGCTGTTATAATTGTAGCTACTCATGTAGCTCAAAATAAATTAGTGGTTATAAAGCAATTTAGGGTTCCTCTTAATAATTATGTTTATGAAATCCCAGCTGGACTTATAGATTGTGGAGAGGATTTTAAAACTACTGTAAGCCGCGAACTAAAAGAAGAAACCGGCCTTGATTTGATTCAAATTGATTATGATAAGACCAAATCTAAGGCGTATATATCTACAGGTATGACAGACGAGTCTGCTGCCTTAGTGTATTGTACTTGCTCCGGCGAAATATCAAAAGATTATTTAGAACCAGATGAGGATATTGAAGTTATGTTATTATCCAAGGAAGAAGCTAGTATTTTAATCAGTTCTAATGAGAAGATAGATATTAAGGCTTTTCTTGCAATACAAAACTTTATAGGTTAGATGTTGTTAAATAAAAAAACCATCAGAATAAATTAATTTATTCTGATGGTTTTTTTACATTAGTTTCTTTATTGTTTTATTACATCTTTAGCATTTACATTATCTATATCTTTAGGCATCACTACACTTTTATCATTTGCCATATTTGCAAGCACCATACTCATTATACCTTCCATTGCATTAGGTGTATTCCCATCAGCTCCACCCATTATTACGGTTTGTGGTACTAGTGGAGATTTACTTATTTTTAACGCCTCTGCAAATGCTATCATAACGCTTTGCCTAACTTGTAAATCTGGGCCGCCATATGCTTCAACTAAAGCCCTTGCCGCTGTCCCCTTTGCGATACCTACCTTTGTTTCTTGCTCAGCAGTAGCATCTGCAACTGCTTTAATATTTAGTGCTGTTGCTTTACCTACCGTTTCAAGTTTGAATGATTCTGCTCTTGCCGCAAGTTCCACTTGTTTAGCATTAGCCCCCGCAGTTAATTCAATGGTTTTGGCTTGTGCCGCTGCCTGGGCTTCTCTAGTATATCTTTCAGCATCAGCTTCTTGAGTTCTCTTATATTTGTCCGCTTCGGAAAGTTTCTGCGTTTTTAGTGCTAACTGTTCTGCCAATCTCAATTCAGATTTACCCTTATTATCCGCTACCTCTATGTCAATACTTGATTGCGTAAGAGCTGACTGTGCTGTTGCTTTTGCCTGAGCTTCATTTAATTCTCTTTGCTTTTCAGCAGATTTTTGTTTAGCTTCATTGGTCTTAATCTCTTCCATAGCTACTTGTCTATCTCTTAGCTGTGCAAGAATTTTTTCAATTCTTGTATCACTAGCAGAAGCTGCCGGTGTTCCAATTAATACTTCTTGTAGCTCTAAATCATATAGTTTAAACTTCTCTTTCATTTCATCTGATGCCTGCTTCTGAATTTCACTTCTATCTTGAACTAATTGTATAAGAGTCTTAGTTTGCCCAATATTCTTGAAGTAACCAGCTATCATTGGGTCAAGCGATTGTTCAATAAGCATTTTAATATCCCCAAACCTTTGTATAACTGATGATGCTTTTCTATAATCAATGTTAAATACTACGGTTAGTGGTAGATTAGGCTCGAAGGCATCCTTAGTTATTAAACTAATCTCTTTTAAATTATCATCTAACTTGTGCACTCCACTTTGACCAGTAATCCATTTTAATATTACATTAGTAGTAGGAACTGGTACAACTTTACCTGCATAAGTATTAAATGCATACTTTCCTGGCATCATGGAATCTCTCCAAATACCTTTTTTGCCTTGCTCTACAAGTTCTCCATGAGAATAACCCGTACCTGAAACATCCTCCCCTTTATCACCAAAATAACTTACCACAACCCCTACATAACCAATATCTATTATACTTTTAGGTACTATATCAACACTTGCAAACATTCTATTAATGAAGTAAACTCCATCCGTAAGTACTTGCATCTGCTTACCTTTTCTGCCATCTGCAGCTAAAAACTTTTCTGGCTCTTGGAAGTTATTGTGATAGAACTCATTATTTATACTCTCACCAACAATAGGTGCTATAATTGCTCCATTGTCCGGTGTAGGCCCCTCATTGATAGTTACAATACCTATAGTATCAAGGTTACCGTCCTTATTCCTTCCTTTATTATATGAGGATTCCATTTCACTACCATCATTCTGCTGAGTGTATTGCTCCGTAGTTTTTGAACTTGATATAATTACAGGATTAAACCCACCTTCTCTAGCTAAGTCACTTCGCATTGTTTCTATTTGTGCCGTCTCATCTTTTGACGTAAATATAGAGTGTACCTTGTCTTTCGTGATTATAATAAATTGTGCCAAGTTAAATGCATAAGTACCCTCACGAAGAATATGTCTCTGTGGACCTTTTTGTCCACCATTATTCAAAAATGCCACAACATCTTGAAATGACTTACTTTGTGGTATAACCTTACCTAAAGTTTGACCATCCCCTAAACTTTCCCCTGACCTTGAAAATACATAAGCTATTTGACCTTGTGGTATAGTTACGAGCCTTACCTTCTTAACCTTATACTTGAAAGGCGTTTTGAAGTGAACACCAGCCCTTAGTACTTCTGGTTGATAACCTGCTTCTCCCTTTAGTGCTATAAGACTATCGGCCGGCACTGAGCCGCTTAAACTCCACCACTTCTCGACAATCCCTACCTCATCTGTTCCTATGCTTGTAAACCCTATGCCATAAGCAATTAAAATTAATGATACTACAACTATACCTACTGTAATTAACACGGTGTATGAACCCATAATTTCCCCCTTGTATAATTTATATTTTATTGTATTATATGTTAATATTTTAAAATTAGTCTATATAAAAAGAAACATCAAGATCACAAGATCTTGATGTTTCTTTATGGTGCTCCATCAGGGAATCGAACCCTGGACACCCTGATTAAGAGTCAGGTACTCTAACCAGCTGAGCTAATGAAGCATGTCCGACAACATCTTTATTATATATTGTTTTTACGCATTTGTAAAGACTTATTTTATAAAACTAATAGATAACTAGTTATTTATTAGTTTTATAAGAATAGTAAATCCTATATATCCCCTACTATATTATCTATATTAACACTAAAATTCATAATTTTTACTTATAATTGTGAAGTTTCCTGTTACTATGCAAAAATCCATCAGAATTAATTTAGTCTGATGGATTTTTTGAAGATGCCTTATATCATTATTTTATATAATTTACCGTATTTTCTTTTCTCGCTGGTGCATTAGTTATCTCAATTTTTTTATATCCAAGGCAAAATGCATGTATTTGTCTAAATCCTTCTGGTATTTCAAGCTCCTTAACAAACTCTGCGCCTTCTTCGCTATTTAATAGATGTGCAATAAGACCAATCCAACAGGTACCAATTTCTAATGATTCTGCTGCTATAAGCATATTTTCTACTGCCACTGCGCAATCAACTGGGGCAGACTGTATACTTTTGTCTCCTGAAACTAATACTACTGTTGGTGCATTGTAAAACACATGAAATTTTTCATTATCACCAAACCTTCTAATATATTCATTATCAGATTTTTTAGCAATTTCTTTAAAAGCATCACTTAATCTGTCTATAATATCTTTTCTTTGTATTATCGTAAAATGCCATGGCTGCGTATTATTAGCACTCGGTGCATAAATACCTGCATCTATTATATCTGTCACATGTGCTCCATTAACTTGTTCTGGTAAAAACGCCCTTGTGCTTCTTCTATTTCTTATGTTTTTTAAAGTTTCATTCATTTTAAAGTCCTCCGTTTACTTATTTTTTTGAATACACCGCATTGTAAAGCCTTTTAATAACAGTATAATACCCTATTTGCCCTACATAAAACAAACATTTATTTTTATTGTCATTAGTTATAATAATACTACTGTATTAGTTTAATGTAAGTACGCACTTTTACAACATATAGTCACTAAAATAATACCATCATTATATTTAAGCTAACCCTACAGATAATATCTTATATTATCAATTACAATTCCAGAAACCAGAATCATGATATTTATAATAAGTAATACATTAACAAAGTTTATAACCTGAAATCTTTCTTTCCACTGCTTATCATTTCTAAGCGATCTTCTTGCGTTTCTCTTTAATATAAAGCCAGAATAAACAATTAAGCCAAGGCCTCCTACAATGAATAATGTACTACGTACAATTTCTAGTGTGACTTTAGTTCCACCGTGTTTTACTAAAATAGCTCCTAATATAGATATTAATATTAATATTAGAGATATTATTAATCCCAATATTATTGATTTAATAATATCCTTAATAAAAATTGAAATTTTGTCCATATGGTTATCCTCCCCTATACATTTATATTAAAATGACAAATCATTTTAATATAAATGGCAAGCTACAAAATGATTTGGAGCTACTTCTTTAAGAAGTGGTGTTTGCTCACTACATAAGGAAGTAGCATAGCTACATCTTGTCTTAAATCTACATCCAATTGGAGGATTTATTGGGCTTGGAACCTCACCTTTAAGCATTATCTTTTCCCTTGTTCTTTCAAGTCTTGGGTCAGGAATTGGAATTGCTGATAAAAGAGCTTTAGTATATGGATGAAGAGGATTTTTATAAAGCTCTCCACTCTCTGTAATTTCAGCTATAACACCTAGATACATAACAGCTACTCTGTCAGACATATGTTTAACCATTGAAAGATCATGGGCAATAAATAAATAAGTAAGTCCCATTTCTCTCTGAAGTTTAATAAGAAGATTTACAACCTGCGCCTGTATGGAAACATCAAGGGCTGATATAGGTTCATCGCACATTATAAATTTAGGTTCAACAGCTAATGCTCTTGCTATCCCTATTCTTTGTCTTTGTCCACCTGAGAACTCATGAACAAATCTATTACTATGTTCTTTATTAAGCCCAACTAGTTGTAAAAGATTCTGAATTCTATCTGTTCTATCTTTACCATTAGCCGCAATCTTATGGATATCAATTCCCTCTGCTATTATGTCTCCAACTGTCATTCTTGGATCTAATGATGCATATGGATCTTGAAAAATTGTTTGTACTTCTTTGTAAAATGCTTTCTTTTCAACCCCCTGTATTTTATGAACATCCCTTCCCTTATATAGGACACTACCGGAAGTTTTATTGTACATTCCTATACAAGTTCTACCACAAGTAGTCTTCCCGCAGCCAGATTCCCCAACAAGGCCTAAAGTTTCACCTTCTCTTATTACAAAACTCACATCATCAACTGCTTTTAAAACTGCATTTTTTCCTACATCAAAATATTTCTTTAAATTCTTAACTTCTAATACTACATCTTTTTTGTTTTCTGTCATTGTAACTCACCCCCACCAACTTCAAAAGGTAGATTTAACTTTGGAGCCATTTCATGATGAAGCCAACAAGATGCCCTATGTTCTCCTCCAAATTTGTATGTAGGAGGTTCCTTTGTTAAACATATCTTCATACAATATATACATCTTTGTGCAAATCCACAGCCCTTTGGAGGACAAACCATGTCAGGTGGTGTGCCTTTAATAGCTACTAATCTTTCCTTATTTTCAAGATCTAATCTTGGCACTGCTTTAAGTAATGCCCAAGTATAAGGATGCTTAGGGTTGTAGAATATTTCCTCAGAATTCCCTCCTTCAACTACCTTGCCAGCGTACATAACAAATATCCTGTTAGCTAGGTCAGCAACCACTCCAAGGTCATGAGTAATTAGTATAACCGATGTTCCTAGCTTTTGTTGAAGACTTTTAATTATATCTATAATCTGTGCTTGTATTGTAACGTCTAATGCTGTGGTTGGCTCGTCAGCTATTATCATGCTTGGATTACATGCAAGGGCTATAGCAATCATAACTCTTTGCCTCATACCACCTGAAAATTCATGTGGATATTGATTAAGTCTTCTATCCGCATTAGGAATTCCAACAAGTTCTAACATTTTTAAAGCCTCTTTTAAAGCCTCACTCTTATTCATTCCTCTGTGAATTATTAAATTTTCTGCGATTTGGTTGCCAACTTTCATAGTTGGATTTAAGGCTGTTAAAGCATCTTGAAAAATCATACTACATTGCTCACCCCTAAAATCTTGCCACTGCTTCTCAGTAAATTTTAATATATTTTCACCTTTATATATAATTTCACTACCTTCTTTAACAACTCCTTGTGGTGATTGTATTAATCCCATTATTGCCTTAGAAGTAACAGTTTTACCACATCCTGATTCTCCAACTATTGCTATACATTCTCCTTTATCTATGTCAAAGGACATTCCTCTTACCGCTTGTACTTCACCGGCATAAGTATTATATGATACTTTTAAATTTTTAACTTCTATTAGCTTTTCCATAGCTTTCCTCCTACTATTGACGAAGTTTTGGATCAAGTGCATCTCTTAAGCCATCACCAAACAAATTAAATACTAACACCGTTAAACAAATTGCAAATGTTGGAAAAAATAATTGATATGGATAAAAAGCCATTGCACTTTGTCCATAGGATATAAGTACACCCCAGCTTGTATTTGGAGCCTGAAGTCCGAGTCCTAAAAAGCTTAGTCCTGCTTCTGCAAATATATATCCCGGTATGCTAGTTGCAATAGTTAATATCAATACTCCTATTGTATTTGGAATTAAATGTTTTATTATAACTCTTACCGGCGAAGCGCCTAATGCCTCAGCTGCAAGTATATATTCATTTTCCCTAAGTTGCATCAACTGCCCTCTTATCATTCTTGATGTACCACACCATGATGTAATGGTCAATGCAATAATTAAAGTTGTAATACTATTACCTAAAACTACCATTATTAGTATTGTTAAAAGTAATGATGGGATACTAGTTAATACCTCTATAATTCTCATCATAACCTCATCTATCCATCCGCCAAAGTAAGCCATTACACCGCCGTATAAGCATCCAACAATTATTTGTATGCCTGTTGCAATCAACCCTATTGCAATGGATACTCTACCACCATACCAAATTCTTGCGAATAAATCTCTTCCTAATGCATCAGTTCCAAACCAATATTCACTACAGGGTGATATATTTTTTTTGCTTCCATTAACCGTCTTGAAATCCTTTCCATTTATATACGGACCAAAAATAACCATTAATATTAATACTATTAATATCACTAACGATATCATTGCAATAGGATTTTTTTTAAGTCTTCTCCAAGCATCCTGCCAGTATGTTATATTGGGTCTTGTTATCATATCAGCATTTTGCTGTTCACAATCAATTAATTCAAACTCTTCTTTTTTAAATTTTGTCATTGATAACTCCCCCCTTTATTTTTTACCACCTGTAAGTCTTATTCTTGGATCAACAACTGTATACAATATATCGGACATAAATATACACAATATATACATAGCCGTAGTTAATATTGTTTGTCCCATAATTATCGGAAGATCTAGTCCTTGAACTGCTCCTATATAATAAAGCCCCAGTCCCGGAATAGAAAATACTCTTTCAATAAAAAATGATCCCGTTATACACATTACAATAGTCATAGGAAGAAATGTAACTATTGGTATCATTGAGTTTCTCATTATATGCTTAGATATTAATCTTTTAGTTGATAATCCTTTAGATTTTGCAGTTAATACATAATCTTGATTAATAACATCAAGCATAGAAGTTTTTAAAAGTCTTGAATAATGTGCAATATAGCCAAAACATCCTGCTAATGTAGGTAGAACTGTATACTCCCATCCACCCAGCCACAAATCTTTACCTTTAGGCCATCCTATTACTGGAAACCACCCAAGATCTCCTGCAAACCATTTTTGAAGTAGTAATGCAAATACAAAGGATGGTATAGAAATAAGAAAAACAGCACTGGTTATTACGGTGTAGTCAATCCATGTACCTCTTTTCATAGCTGCAAGAATCCCCAGCATAATTCCAATAACCATTCCCAGTACCATTTGTTGTATTCCAAGCCTTGCAGATGCTGGTAGCTTGTCTTTTATTATACTTCCCATAGTTTGTCCAGGATAAACTATGGATTCACCAAAGTCGCCTCTTAACATACCCGTAATACACTTAACATATCTTTCACCAACCGGTTTATCATATCCGTATTTTATATAAACTTGTTCTTTTATATTTGTTGGTAATTTTTCCACTCTTGAAATTAGTGGATCACCTGGCACCGCTTGCAATAAAAAAAATGTAGCTGTTGCTATTATAAAAAGCGTGAGTAACATTTCCCCAAATCTTCTAATAGTATAATGAATCATGAAACTCTCTCCTTTTTTATAACGCGCAGGGCTCGCAATGAGCTCCTGTGCATTATTATTATGATTACTATTTTCTACCAGAAGTGTATGCCCATCTCCATTCATAAGTAGCTCCAAAATGAGGACTCATAAAATCTTTAACATAATTTTGTGAAAATCTCCTTGTATCTAGATAATAAATTGGAGCTAAAGCAACGTCATCTTTAACTAGCATCGCTTCAAGTTTTTGATATTTTTTCACTCTATTTGCAGGGTCTATCTCAGTTTCAAGATCTTTAATTATCTTATTATACTCTGGGTTATTATATTTAATTTTGTTATTGTCACCTTCACTAGCAAATACTTCAAAAAAGTTTATTGGATCATCGAAATCTGCTCCCCATCCACCGTAGCAAGCATCCCATTTTCTATCTTTTTTAGCTTGCTCTAAAAGTGGAGCAGTTCCAAATACTTCTACAGATAAATCTATTCCTAAATTCGTTTTGAATTGTTGCTGCCACCATTCATTTTTTTGTTTTGCAGCTGAGGAATCTCCCGAAGTAACATATTTAATCTTTATCTTGCTTAAATCTTTATTTACCCCAAGCTCTTTAAGTCCTTCTTTAAATAATGCTTGAAGTTTTTCAGGCTTGTTTACATACTCAGTTGCTAAATCTTTTAATGGTTCCTTAACTTCATCTCTATATACATCTTTACCTGATTGTAATGACTTTGGAATCCACCCATAGGCTGGAGAATATCTACTCAAAAGTGTATTTATATAGTCTTCTCTATCAAATGCTAATGACATTGCAAGTCTTATCTTTTTATTTGACATTAATCCACTTGGTCCACCATCATTGTTGAAGGCTAAATACCCAGTAGATGCTTTGTCCCCTTCTGCAAATTGAAATTTCCCTGCCTTTGCTTCGTCTTGCCACTTCTTAACATACTCTTGACTACATCCAGTAACGTCTAGCTGTGAACTCTCAAATAATTGAGCTTGGGTTGAGAATTCTGGAATTGCATTCATCTCTGCCGTTTTAATGAATACGTTATCAGCATCCCAATAGGTAGGATTCTTTTCAAATGTCATGCTGTTATTCTTTACCCATTCCTTTATTTTATAAGGTCCACAATAAACCTGGTTTGCAATGTCTGTTTTCCAGTTCTCTCCACCTTTTTTTATAACATCAAGTCTTATTGGTCCAAAATTGACAAACGGTAATTTCTTTTCAAAATATGGTGTAGGTTTAACTAAATTTATAACCAATGTCTTATCATCTTTTGCCACTACCCCAACATCTTCAGACTTTCCAGTACCCTTATTGAAATCTTCAGCACCTTTTATTTCATAGGCATAGTAAGCATATGAAAAGGCATTCTCCTTTTTCAACAATCTTTGGAATGAATCCACGTATTGCTGAGCCGTAACTGGCACTCCATCGCTCCATTTATAATCTCTTAAGTGAAAAGTCCAAGTTAATCCATCCTTAGATGTTTCCCAGCTTTCAGCTCCTGCTGGTTCAATTTTGTCCTTCCCATCTACAACCTTTATTCTTGCTAACCCTTCTTGCATTTCATTTATTATTGTGAAAGAATCTACATCCGATGCTTCATTTGGATCTAGGGTCAAAGGTTCAATAAATACTAACTTTAAATGTTGATCATCATCTTTTTTAGTACTAGTATTCGTTGAAACTGTTGCTTTGTCTTTTTTGCATCCCACTAGGCCTGTTGCAACCGTTAACATCATTGTTGATGTCAGCAGCAAACTAAGTATCCTTTTTGTTTTCACTAAATAATCCCCCCTAAATATTAATAATTTCTATATAGACCTTATACTAAGTATAAGGGAATATATCCTTAACATTTTGGTGTTTTAATTCTTGTTTTATCCAATAAATCTTTATTGTTGACATTAATAGTATATGTATGTATTTTATATTATATTAATCTATAATTTGGTAATTTGCAATATATTTAAATATTTAAAATTACCCATCACACTAAAAAAATAAATGTATGATATAATTGTATTTAATAGATTAATTATAATTTAATAAATTTAAGCATAAGAGGTGTAACAAATGATAGAAAATACTGATAAGATATCAAGTTTAATAGAAAATCTAAAAACTTCAGATGATAAACAGAGATCTGCTATAATAAATAAACTTTCTCTAGATTATAACAATGCAATTCCCATGTTATGGTCAAAAATAATAACTGAGGATGATCCAAGAGGAATACTTTCCGTTTTAAGGGATATTTTAAAAAAGGAAAAGCCAAAAGGAATGTTCAAAAGAACTATTGGTAATTCAAAAGAAAAACTTAGCGCTCTTCTTTCTCATTCAGATCCAAAGGTACGAAAGAATGTATGTGGCGTTATTGGAGAACTCGCAGACCCTGTGTATTTAGAAGCTTTATATAATGCCTATAACGCTGAGGATAAATTATTTGTAAGATACTCCTACGTACTTGCAATCGGGAACTGCGGCAGTGCAAATGACGCAGAAAAGTTAAAGAGAATGTTTGAAGATGTAGTAACAAATGAAAAAGCTTGTCAAGAAAATGACTCACTAGTAACAACTAATAAGCATATTAATGAGGAAAAGCTTGCACTAACAAGAGCCATAGATAAATTGTCTCCTACAGCGCGCCATGAGTTTAAAGGATTTGAAAGTCCTGTACCTATGCTGCTCACTGTTATGAATTATCAGTATCAGCTTACTTTAAAGGAGCTAGATGATAAATGGATTGATGGTAGACTTGTAGATGACGGTATACTTATCTGCGAGAAGGATTTAGATAAGATTTACACCTGCAGGACCTTTTATGAACTTTTGTATCCTTTAGCTGAGTGTGAAGATTTAGACTTTGATTATAAGGTAATAGCTGATGCAATTATAAATGCAAATTTTGTAGATTTTTTAAATCAGTGCCATGATAATGATTCTAATGATCCTTTTGGGTATAGAGTTGAATTTAAAACTATGGATTCTAATAGAGAACGGTCAGAGTTTGTAAAAAACCTATCTAGAGAATTAGATGAACTTTCTTGTGGAAACTTAAGAAATAGCCCTTCCTCATATGAAGTTGAAATTCGAATACTTGAAAGAAATAATCTCTGCAGTGTATTTGTCAAACTGTATTCTGTAAAGGATAATAGATTTGACTATAGAAAAAACGACTTAGCTACATCCATAAATCCTGTAACTGCGGCTATTGCAATAAAATCAATAGAAAAATGGCTAGACCCTAGTGCTAAAGTTATAGACCCCTTTTGTGGCGCTGGAACAATGCTTATTGAAAGAGCTAAATTAGAAGAATTTGGATCCTTAACAGGAGTTGATATATTTAGAACAGCTATAAACGCTGCAACAATAAATTCTAAATTAGCTAATGTGGATATAGACCTTATAGCTGAAGATATATTAGAATTTGTGCCTTACGGCCAATTTGATGAGATGATAACAAATATGCCTTTTGACAATAAGTCCACCACCCATAATAAGTACGCGGATTTGTATAGTGCATTTGTAAATAAAATCCCTGATTTTATAAGACCAGGAGGAATGGCATTTGTTTATACAATAGAAAAGCAATTATTTAGGGAAGTTCTGCTGGATAATGATAAGCTTGAATTACTTCAAGAGATAAAAATTGAAAGTGGTAGGCTTACACCTCATGTATTTGTGCTAAAAGTAAAATAATGCACATGAAATACATAATGAGTCTAATGTACTTATAAAAGAAATAGATACACCTATACATTAGGTGCATCTATTTTTTTTACAAATTTATTCAAGCCACCAAGTGTCTTTTGGAGAAACTGGTGAATGTCTTTTGTGTTTAGAAACTGTATATAATTTTAATATTTTCTCCTCGTATTCTTCTGAGATGTCTTTACCCCTTAAATACATACAAACCTGATGATTTAGTTCTGTTACTTCTTTTTGATTGGATCTATTGTCCCATACACCACTTGTAGAAATTTTATTAATTATAGATTTAGGTGCATTAAATATTTTTGCCATTTCGTAAACTATGCTTTTTGTTATTCCCTCAAGTGGTTGTATATCTGCTGCATCGTCACCATGTTTCGTCACCATTCCTAGAGTTAGCTCGGCTACATTCGTGTAGCCAGCAACTAGAACATCATAAACTTCAGCTACTCTATATAACACGGTCATTCTCACTCTAGAATTTGTATTCCCTATATCTACTTTTGAAGGAGGTAACCCACGAAGAAGCTCAATGGATTCAATTACGGGACCCATTACATCATAGGTTTGAAATACATCTGGCTTTATAATGTCTCTTGCAAGTTCTACATCTGCCATGTCTGATTTAATTCCAAATGGGAGAGATAGATTGATTAGATATATTCCTGATTTTTTTATAAGCATACTTGTAACAAAGCTATCTACTCCACCTGTAAGATGACAAACATAACCTTTTTTTCCGGTATGCATAGCATACTTTTTTAAGAAAGTACAAATTTCTTCTATCATTCTATATGCATACTTTTCATCTGACTCATTTTCAAGAGGACAAGGTATACCAAACTCATTCCTTATTTCTTGTTGTTTAATTTTATCCATATCTAGCCTCCTTAAACTTGTTTATATGTTTATTGTATCACATATAATCCCATATTAACCACAAATTATTAAAATGAAAGATTAAAATTAATATCCGTCCTTATTGATAAATCAGAAAAAACATCCCATTTTAATCAGAGAGAGTTTTATTTTCAGATAATTTAGCTGCTATTCTTGTCTGCGATATACTTTCTATAGACTTTTTAATTGCACCCGTTGGGCATTTATATAAGCAAGTAGATTCATTACATATTGAAACACATACATCACAATCTACTACAGCTAGATTGTTCTCAATTTTTATTGCACCATATGGACAATTCTTAACACAAATTCCACATCCAATGCAGCCTACTTTGCAAAGTTTACGTGTCACAACACCTTTGTCGTTTGAATTACAATTCAAAGATACATTAATTCCATTTGGAACTAATTCAATAACTTTTTTAGGACAAACTATTTTACATTTTCCACAACCCGTACACTTTTTATTGTTAATAATTGGTATGCCTTCTTTGCTCATTGTCATTGCATCAAAAGGACAATTTTTAACACATGTTCCAAAACCGAGGCAACCATATTTACATCCCTTTGGTCCTCCCTGTAGCACTGATGCTGCAACACAATCTTGAACACCTTGATACTTATAATCCTTAATAGCTTTACTTACTGTACCAGCACATTTTACAAAAGCCACTTTTGGCTCCATTTCTGCTGCCACTTTACCAGTTAGATTTGCTACCATTTTTGCAACAGGTGCTTTCCCTGGAATGCAAAGATTTGGTGCTACATCTGGGTTTATAACCACAGCTTCTGCATACGCCATACAACCAGCATATCCACAGGCTCCACACTGACCTTTTGGTAATATATCTTCAACAATATGAATCAATGGATTTACTTCAATGGCAAATTTTTTATTTGCAACCGCCAAAATTAAACCAAACACTAGCCCAACTGATGTCATTACAACTAAAACTGCAATCGCTATACTTATATTACTCATATTAATTTCTCAGCTCCTTTCTATGCTGCTATAATCCCAGAAAACCCCATGAAAGCTAATGCTAACATGCCCGCTAAAATAAACGCAATGCCGAGCCCCTCTAATGGTTTAGGGACATCTGCTAATCTTAGTTTTTCTCTTAAACTTGCCATAAGTATAATTGCCAAAGCAAACCCCAAACCAGATCCAACGGCAGATATTGCACTTTTTACAAATGAAAAATTTGATTCTACATTTAAAAGTGGTACGCCAAGTACAACACAATTTGTAGCAATTAGTAATAAATATATTCCCCACATATTATATAAGGTAGGTGCATATTTTTTAATAATCATTTCTAAAAGCTGCACAAAGCTAGCAATTAAAAGCACAAACACCGCCGTTGTTAAAAATGTTAAATGAAATGGAGCCAATATAAAATGGAATACCAACCATGCTAGCATGGAACTCAGAGTCATAACAGAAGTTACAGCCATTCCCATACCAATAGAGGCTTTTAAGCTCTTAGAAACCCCAAAAAAAATACAAAGCCCTAAAAACCTTGTTAAAACGAAGTTATTTACGACTACCACACTTACAAACAGAGTTAGATACTCACCCATTATGCTTCGCCTCTCTCAATTTTATTTTTTTCCATATGTTCAGTCAGCATCTTAAACCCGGCTACCATATAGCCAATGAGTATAAATGCACCTGGCGGTAAAATCATGATAAGTGCAGGATTATACCAAGAACCAAAAATTTTTATCCCAAATATAGCTCCTGTACCAAAAAGTTCACGTATCATCCCGATAGATAAAAGTGCAAGTGCAAAACCACATCCCATTCCTAGTCCATCAAAAAAGGATGGAATCACTGAATTTTTTGAAGCAAAAACTTCCGCTCTAGCTAAAATAATTGCAAAAACAACAATCAATGCTAAATATATTCCTAATGCCTTATAAAGCACTGGCGCATATGCTTGTAATACCAACTGTACTACCGTAACAATGGTTGCTATGGATGTAATATACACCGGTACACGGACCTTAGGATTCACTACTTTTCTACTAATAGATACAATAGTATTATTTGCAGTAATAACGAAGATAACTGCTAAACCCATAGTTAGAGAATTTATCGAGTTATTCGTTACCGCTAAAGCAGGACAAAGACTAAGTGCAAGAACAAAAATTGGATTTTCTTCAATAATCCCTTTTTTAAATATATTCCATAACTCTCTCATATTATTTCCCCCCTACAAACTGTGTAACCTGTTCCACAGCTTCTTTGATACCTTTCGTTACCGCTTTTGAAGAAATGGTAGCCCCAGTCATAGCTTGAATATTATTTTCTTTTGATTTATCTTTTACGACTTCTAAATCTTTGGTTTTTTTACCTTTAAATTGACATCTAAAAGGTTCTTTACCTGCATTTTCTCCAAGTCCGGGCGTTTCATTACTCTCTAATATAGCAAATTCAATAATTTTACCTTGTGGCGACACAGATACAATCATTTTTATTGCTCCCCCATATCCTTTACTCTCTGCTGGAACTATATATGCAATTACTTTCCCATTCTTTTCTGCAATAAACCATTCTTTCTTCCCCTTCACTGGCTCAAACTTTTCTGCATCCACCACCAATGACTTCATTGCATTAGTCTTCATCATAGCCGCTTTTTCTGCTGCAACTGGTGCTGTAAAAAAATAGGTTGAAGCAATAATTGCGCCTGATATGAAACAAGCAACTGTTAAATTCATAGCAATTTGAAAAATACTATACTCTTTATTATGCAAAACATTATTGTCATCTGACATTTTCCGCTACCTCCTTGCTCCAAATTTAACCGGCTTTATCACGCGATCTATAAGCGGTGTAACTGAATTCATTAACAAAATGGAATAACAAACCCCTTCTGGATATCCACCCTTTAACCGAATTAGAACAGTAAGCGCCCCAGCACCCATAGCAAAGATCACCTGCCCCTTCTTTGTAATAGGAATAGTAACCATATCTGTAGCCATAAAGAATGCTCCTATAACAAGGCCTCCAGCCATAATATGGAATAGCGGATCTCCGCTAAATAAACCTGTCGGTCCAAATATCCAAGTTAAAATACCTACAGTTCCAATCATAAATACAGGAACTTCCCAATTTACATATCCTTTATAAATTAAATATATGCCTCCAATCACTAGTAAAACTGTAGATGTCTCACCAATACTTCCACTGCGAGCACCAATGAACATAGCTTTATACATTTGAGGTGCACTTCCAAATGTATCAATGAGTTTTCCATATCCTTGTTGTTTTAAAATATTTAAAGGCGTTGCAGTAGTTACTACATCTACACTTGTACTCATTCTTGTCCAAGTTGTCATTGCAATAGGCCATGATACCATAAGAGCTGCCCTACCAATATGAGCTGGGTTAAAAATATTATACCCAAGACCACCCATAGAATGTTTTGCTATTACAATAGCAATAAATGAACCAACTATCGCCATATAAGGTGGAATCGTCGGTGGCAAACACATTGCAAGCAATAGTCCTGTTAGGAATGCACTTCCGTCAGTTATAGTTATTTTCTTTTTTCTAATTTTTTGCATTAGGCACTCGAATCCAACTGCTGACAGACTTCCCATAAGAAGTATAATTAAAGCAGGAATCCCAAAGTGATAAATCCCAAAAATTGCAGCTGGCGACAAAGCCAAATTCACAGTCCACATAATTTTAGAAATAGATGCTTCTGAACGTATATGTGGAGATGTTGAAATGGTAAAGAGATTATCTTGTAATTTTATTTCACTATTCATTTAGCTAACATCTCCTTTTTTTTTGCAGCATCCGCTGTATTTTGCATTTTACAATATCTAATGTATTGTACTATGTTCCGCTTAGCGGGACATACATAAACACAACTTCCACATTCTGCACAATCAAAAAGATTTTGTTCAAGCTTTGCTTCTTCATACATGTTTTTTTCTCCCAATATACTTAGCATACTTGGATTAAGTCCACAAGGACAAATGCTTACACATTTCCCACAACGAATACAAGGAGATTGCTTTCCATTATTAATATCTTTTTTATTTAAACATAAAATTCCAGAAACGCCTTTAACAATAGAAACATTTAAATTTGATTGAGCAAATCCCATCATGGGACCACCCATAATAATTTTAGCTGGTGCCTCTACAAATCCACCACAATTTTCAATAGCATCTTTAAAACTTGTTCCAATTCTAAGCAAAAGATTTTTAGGTTCATTTACAGCACTTCCACTTACAGTTACTACTCTTTGTATCAAAGGAATTCCTTTTACCACAGCATCATATATTGCAATAACTGTTCCTACATTTTGAACAACGACTCCTACATCCATTGGCAAACTACCGGATGGAACCTCACGATCCACTAACACTTTAATAAGCATCTTTTCCGCACCTTGTGGATATTTAGTAGGAATTGCCTTAACTTCTACTGTGGTTCCTGCAAAAGCTTTTTGCATAGCACTAATTGCATCTGGCTTGTTATCCTCTATTCCCACATATGCTTTTTGAACACCGAGGACCTTCATTACTATTTTTACACCAGTAAGAATTTGCTGGGAATACTCTAGCATCATTCTGTGATCTGCGGTTAAAAACGGTTCACATTCGGCCGCATTTAAAATAAAAGTATCAATTTTCTTTTCTTTTGGTGGCGATAATTTTACATGAGTTGGAAAAGTTGCCCCTCCCATTCCAACGATACCAGCTTCTTTAATAATATCTTTTATTTCATTATCATTTAACTTCTCCCAATCTCTTTCAAATGGAATTCCTTCTATCCATTCATCGAAGCCATCATTTTCAATTACAATAGAAAGACACTTTCCAAATACCGGATGAGGGTATTCTGCCACATCTATAACAATACCGGATATTGATGCATGCACAGGGCTAGATACAAAAACTGTGTTATTCGCTATAACCTGTCCTTTTTTTACAAAATCACCCTTAACTACAATGGGTGAACACGGCGCACCAATATGCTGCCTCACAGGAATAACAACCTTACTTGGCATTAGTGCTATTTCTATAGTCTTATCAGCGGTATAATTTTTATTATCATTTGGATGTATTCCTCCACGAAAACTTTTTATCACTTTCCCACCCCTCTTTTAGCATATTTTAAAATATATTGAATTATATAGATATCTTTAAATCAAAAAAACTATTTTAAGATAGAATTCGAGTAATAACAAGTTGCATTTCGTCATTATTATGAGCAAATTCATCAAAAATTTTTATATTCAGTATGGACAATATAAATGTTAGTATTCCGCCTCCTATTTGAAAACCTCGCACAGAATAACCAACTTTTTTTGCTATTACTTGTCCAGCGATAACCCCCACTACAATAGCAATAAGAGGCACTATATATACAACAAAAGCTGCCATTAACATATTTGTTTCTTTCGTTTCAAAAGCAATTCGTTGTCCAGCCTTAGCCCCAATAAAATTTTGAGCCTGAATCACCAATGAACTATCACCTGGGCATGCACCACAATTTTTACATTCGTTATGCCTACCTACCTTGACTTTCGCCATGTTATCCTCAAATATTTCTATTATAATTCCTTCTTCCTCTTTTATCACCTTTACAGCTCCTCTCCTTGACTACAATATTAATTTTATTGTAAGGCTACGATAAAGTTTTTATATATTCCACATGTAAAATTATACACCGCCTGTTAAATTATATATTAATTTCAATTTCTACAACTTAAGATAGTTTTTTTTAGAGTAAAAGTCAATGATAATTAATTTTTTAACAAACAAATATATGCTGATTTTCATTTTTTTTACTCGAAAACCATTCTTTTGTAAATGTATACAAAACATTTTGTCCGCCTTTTATTTTCACAATTCCTACTTATTCGTACTAATGTTTTGAACAATCCCTAATCATATTACTGTGTTAAAGTATTAGCGTAAGCTTTTATATATTCTTTTTTCAGTATTATTACAATTTTATTTAATAATATTTTTTTTTAAACTCAATTTAATATTATTGTTAAATCGTGTTAAAATATTAACAATTTCTTCTTATGATACTAAAACTAAAGGTAATCATGCGAAAGCATTGCTAATAAGGAACTAAAAAAGAGATGCATTTGCATCTCTTTAACCCTTCTTAATTCATTAATCTTATATTTATATTGCTATTGTTGCAACCTTTAAATACTCTAGGTCCTCTCCTTGTAAATATGGAGAAAGTTTCTCAAATACGGTTCTATGATAATTATTTAGCCACGCCTTTTCGTCATATGTTAATAAAAGCGCATCTATAGCTTCTAAATCTATAGGGCAAAAGGTTAAAGTCTCAAACTTCATAAATTGTCCACCATATTGAGTTTTTTCATCTTCCTTAACAGTAACTAAGTTTTCTATTCTTATACCATGTTTTCCATCCTTATAAACCCCTGGTTCATTGGACACTATCATTCCTTTTTCAAGCTTAACAGTACTGGCAGCCATAGATATTCGATGTGGCCCCTCATGAACATTTAAAAAGAAACCTACTCCATGCCCTGTTCCATGTTTAAAATTCATACCTGCATTCCAAAGTGGAATTCTAGCTATAATATCCAAGTTTGAACCAGTGGTTCCATATAAAAATCTCTGCATACTTAAATCAATCATTCCTCTTAAAACTAGAGTGAAATCTGTTTTCTCTTCTTCCGTTAATGGGCCTACTGCTAGGGTCCTTGTAATATCTGTTGTTCCATCTAAGTACTGAGCACCAGAATCTAATAAATAAAGGCCTTCTTTCTTTATAGTAGCCTGATTTTTTTCTGTAGCAGTATAGTGAGGCATAGATGCATTTGCTCCGTAAGCCGAAATAGATGCGAAACTTAAATCATAAAAATTTTCTCCTGCTTTTCTTATTTCGCAAATTTTATCTGATGCCTCTATTTCAGTAATATTACGCGTTTTTATAGTTTTTTTCATCCAGTTTATAAATTTAACCATAGCCACGCCATCACGTACCATTGCCTTTCTAACATTTTGAATTTCAACATCATTTTTTATACCCTTAAATTTTGTAGTTATATCCATAGCTTCTACCGTTTTAATCTTTATGGCACTATATATCCAAGTACTGTTTTTCGCTGGATCAAATAATATTGTTCCGGCTTTAATATTTTTTAGAAATTCCCCTATGCTATCGTATGGCATTATTTCTACATTGGCCTTTTCAAGCTCAGATCTAACTTTTGAATTAATCTTTATATCATCTATAAATAAATAACATTTTTCCTCTGAGATAACTGTATAAGCTATTGTTAAGGGATTACATTTTACATCTCTTCCTCTAATGTTTAATAGCCATGCTATATCATCGAGTCCTGATATAACATAGTAATTTGCTCCCATATTCTTCATTTCCTGGACTACTTGCGCAAGTTTTGCTCCTCTTGACTTTCCTGCATACACTATATCGTGCAAAATCACCTCACTGGAGGGTCTTGCTGGTCTATCCTTCCATATTTTATCTATTAAATCTTCATTAACTTCAAATGAAAATTTCTTACTTTCTAACGCTTTCTCTAACCCTCTAAAATACTCTACTGAAATAACCTTGCCATCAAAAGCAATCTTTGCTCCTTCGCTAAGAGATTCCTTCAAAAATTCCTCAGCAGTTGGAACATTACTCTCTCCCATTTTAAATAAAGTTACACCTGTACCTTGTAATTCACTTTCTGCTTGAATGAAATATCTTCCATCTGTCCAAAGATAAGCATCCGTAAGTGTTATAATTGCAGTACCAGCAGAACCTGTAAATCCTGTTATAAACGTTCTAGCAGTATAATGTTCTGCTACATATTCACTTTGATGTGGATCTGAACTAGGTACTATATATGCTTCTATGCCTCTTTCTCTCATACCATTTCTTAACTCTTCAATTCTTTCTTTTACATTCATCATATTCACCCCATTAATTTGCAAGCGTTTACTTACAATTTTTAAATTACTTGTTTAATTATACCATAAATAAGTTGGGATTATTAAAACAAAAACTGTAATTTTATATAATTTTTAAGTTTTGAACTATAAGTACTTATATTAAGTCTTTTATTAAAACTATCCTAGCAGGAGCACCATCTGCTCCCTTAATTTTAAGTGGCATAGCACACATGAAGTATTCATCTTCTTTTATTTCTTTTAGTCTAACACCTTCTATTATAGTTATTCCCTTGCTAAAAAGAATTTTATGGGTTTCATGTTCTGGCTGAGACCTTTCTATTCCAAGTGAATCTATTGCTACTCCAATTATTTCTCTTTCTGCTAGATACTCTGCTCCACTTTTTTCAAGAAAAACAAAATCAAATTCAAATTCATCTGTGAATGAGTTGCGAGTTTTAAGCAATAAGAATTCACCTGGCCTAATGTTTTTATCCATAAGATCTTCTTTTGTTATTCCATTTACTATTTTTGTTAAATCCAAAACTCTACACTTTGTAATCAATTTATTTAAATCAATAGCATCAATAGTAGCACCCATATCATCTACATGATACGGTGCATCAATATGAGTTCCTGTATGTAAGTTCATACATATACTAGATTCATTAATGCTATCCTTTGGGATTTTCCTTTCAAATTTAATCACTGGTCTTTTTCCCTCTATATTCTTGTATACTCCCATACTTTTTTCTATAGTCATAGATATATCATATATAATCATGTTACGCCTCCTTAATTTTGTGCTGTATTCCACCACTGTCCGCCATCCCGCTCAACTAAATGCATTGCTTCCTCTGGGCCTGAGGTCCCTGCTGAGTAATTAGGATAATTAGGTATATTATTTTCAAATCCTTTTTCAATGCTTTCAATAAATTTCCACGAGTATTCAAGTTCATCCCATCTAGTAAACAAAGATGAGTTATTTCTAATTGCTTCAAGCAATAGCCTCTCATAAGCCTCGGGTGAATCATTTAAATACTTACAGCTTTGACAATAATCTAATTCAACTTTTTCCATTTTAAATTCACTACCTGGCTTTTTAGCATTTATCTGAAAGAAAAAGCCCTCTTCTGGCTGAATTTTTAAGACTAAAAGATTATGACTAATCTGATTAAACTCCTTATAATAATTAATTCCAGGAAGTTTTTTAAACTGAATAACTATCTCTGTGCTTTTAGTATCCATTCTTTTTCCTGCTCTTATATATATGGGTACTCCTCCCCACCGGAAATTGTCAATATAAGTCTTAAGGGCTATAAAAGTATCTGTGTTTGACACTTTTGATACCCTATCTTCGTCTCTATACGCCACCTCTTTTATACCATTGACAAAGCCAGAGCCATATTGACCCCGAACAATATTTTCCGTGCAAGTCTCAGCGGTAAAAGGTCTGAGTGATCGTAATACCTTGACTTTTTCATCTCTTATAGATTCTGGTTGAAAGTCTACTGGAGGTTCCATCGCAATCATAGTCAATATTTGTAACAAATGATTTTGAAGCATATCTTTTAAAATACCAGCATTTTCATAATATCCGCCTCTGTTCTCTACGCCTAAAAGTTCATAGGACGTAATTTGAATATTATCAATATAATTTGCATTCCATAGTGGTTCAAATAATGAGTTACCAAATCTTATTGCTAATATGTTTTGGATCATTTCTTTTCCCAGATAGTGATCTATTCTAAATATATCCTCTTCAGGTATAAGCTTTGATATATTATCATTTAAAATCCTAGCCGTTTTCAAACTTGATCCAAAAGGCTTTTCGATCATTATCCTCTGCCAGCCAGTGTCTTTGCAAACCATAGCATTATTCTTTAAATTTCTAATTATCCCTTCAAAAAACTCTGGTGCAACTGCTAAATAATATAATCTTTTACCTCCAGTTAAATATTTAGTCTCCATTATTTCCAAAAATGAATCTAAATCCTTGTACGCTTCATTATCTGAAGTAAAATCAAAATTCTTATAAAAAATTTTCTTACTAAATTTATCCCATAGTTCTTCATTTAAAGAAAACCTAGAGAATTTTTTCACTGATTCATACATTTCTTCTCTATATTGCTGATTTGTTTTTTCCCGTCTTCCTATAGACACAATTGTAAAATTTTCAGGTAATTTCTCCTCGTACATCAAACTAAAAATAGCTGGAATAAGTTTTCTTTTTGTCAAATCACCAGTTCCACCAAAAATTATAAATATACTAGAAAGTTCTTCATCCATACTTTTCTCCATTAAAAGTGCTCCTTCCTGCAATTCTTTTCATACGCACTATTTCTTATTTTTTTGTTCTGATCATAGCATATTAATTAATAACTACATCTACGGGTTTACTTAAATGAAATAGCTATCATATTACAATTTCAATTAATAATAATATACCACAAACTCATGAAATGCGTAAAAGTATATTTGCAAGTACTTTTGTTGAATTTCTATATATTGTATTTTTCGGAAGATGCTCAGGGCTTTTGTAATCTATTAAAAGAAGTGGATGTAGCCGAAGTAAATCTATTACCCTTCCATCAATTTGTACAAAATAAATATTCCTTATTAAATAAGGAATGCAAGTTTGCAGATGTTGCGCAACTACATGAAGAAGATTTAAACTCATATAAAGAGATATTTATTCAAAACGGCCTAAATTGTATAATATAATTTAGGCTATTTTTATTCCAGTTTGTTTCATAGAAATCAGGGAATGCTATCTATAAAAAGATAGATTGGTGGTATGAAATCATGATAAATATAAAAGTAAAGGTGGAAAGCCTAACAATTACAATGTTATTGCTAGCTGCTATTGGCATTACAAGCGGCTGTCCATCAAAAATCAGTAAAAGCGAAAAGAGCATAGGAACATTTAAATTACAAAATACTGCAATAAAAAAAACTCCAGACATTAAAAGTATGAACGCTGTGGTAATACGGAAAAATGAATTACTTTTAGTCTCGTTAAATGATAAAAATGATAATATCACATTAGATAGTGGAGGTACCTTTTCTCACCCACTCATATCTCCTGATAAAAGTCTGGTTTCATACATGAAGGATAGTGTTTTATATATTACAACGGATAAACTAGAACATATAAAAGTAGTCGATAATGCGTCACAGTTATCATTTGCATGGCAAGATAAAAATACTTTACTATACTCTCCTACCACTGGCGGCTTATATGTTTATGATGTTGTAAATAAAATCAGTAAACCTTACCTTCAAAATGAGTTTAATTACCAAAATATTACCTTAGATAGTAAAGGAAGAATATATGCAGAGCAGTACGTATACTATAAAAAAAATGGATCTGATTATAGAAATGATTATGGAATATTATTTTTTGATCCAATAGCAAAAACACAAAAAATAGTTATAAAATCAATCCCAAGTAAAATAGATACAGTTGACGATTTAGGAATGTATCCTATAATAATCGGTATATCAAATGATGATAAGTATCTGTATATATGGAAACATCCACATGCAGGCTCTCTTGCAGCAGATGGAGTTGATTTGGCAGTGTACGATATTTCACAAAATAAATTAATAGAATATACTAATCCAAATATAGTTTCACTAGGCTATAGTGATAATATATCCCCAAACCCTAAAAACAGTAACTCTTTAGCATTAATCTACGGTGGTGGTAGAGAGATGGGTAATAACAAAGATTTAGTTGTTTTAGATATCTTAACTGGCAAATTTCAGTCCTTATCCCCAAAGGGAGAAACAACCATGACACCTTATTACACAAATGATGGGAATACAATCCTATATGCTTCCTCTAAAGAACAAAAATATGTGCCTAGCGGCTTAACTCAATGGCTTTTAAACGGGCAACACCATATTTTCAGTATTGATACAACTACAAAACAAATAAAACAGCTTACAAATAACCAAAATTATTTCGATTTTTCACCAATATATATAAATAACAAAGACATCATATTCTTCCGTAGTGATAAATCTGAAAATGTGTCTATTTGGAAATATGCTAATGGCCAGGAAACTATGCTTGCAGATGGTTTAATATTTTATGATGATATGGATTATCCAGCCCAAAACTATTTTGGTCATTTTAACACCACTCAGTATACTGATATACGATAGCCAATTGAAGTTATCCCCTTTCTATGGATGATTTTTACGTAATATAAAATTTATTACTTTCATTTATGATAAATAAAGTTCAAAAAGGCTCTAGCAAAATTGCTAAAGCCCTTTATTTAATAGCGAGAAAAATATATATTAAAAATAAATAGACCTTTTGAATCTTTATAGATTAATTACTCCATTTAATGTTGGTTTGTTTTCATCTCTTGAATTTAGCTCTATTATATCTGGTAATTTCCAATTTCTTATTCCTCTATTAAATCTCCGTGGTAATAGATATCTAGCTGGCTTATACCCCTTTTTCCGGTGATTCATTATATCTTCCTCAAACATGTTTTTTACTTCGTTCATATGACAACTATTTATTTTAATTTGTTTAAACTTAAGTTCACTTACAATTTTCAAAAACCTATCTACTTCACTTTGAAAAACTTTAGCAAAAAAAGCATTTGCCTTATTGCCATCACAAATTAATATTGGATTTAATTGACTTTCATTTATAATAGCTTTCAATTTAAATACATCTTTTTTACTCTTCCCAATAAAATAACCATAATTAATATAATTAGGATCACTATCTTCAGGAAAAATCACATTATATAACAATTCTTCTTCTTTCATTTTAATCCTCACCTTTCTAATAAAATACTAGATTAATAAAACTAAAATTTTCAAAGCCTCTGATATATATATTCGTTGTAGTTATTATAGTAGTTAATTGTAAATAATATGTTATGAATTTGTTTAGACTTGACTACGTATTGTTAATTTTCAAAACATTCTTTAAATTCCTTCTTGATAATTAAAAAGTCCTCTAAATCATTTAAAAATAGAAATAATAATGCCCTATTTTCAAATTCATTTCTATTCTTTGGCAATGCCATAATTTCATAATCTTTCCTAAGTAAAGTGAGCTTATTAATAAGTTCGATACAATCATTATCTTCATGAATATTAGTTGCAACATCATTAGTAAATTCTGACAATATTATAGTTTGATCATAGGTTATATAAAATCTTGAAAAATGTCTTTTCATTCTTTTTATAGCCTCTAATTGTATTTTTCTCATATCTATATAACTTACATAATAATCATTACTCTTAAACAAATGATTATTATTTATTATTTGTACCATCAATTTAGTATTTTTAATTAGCTTTTCAACACTTGAAATTACTTCTTGCTCATAAATTGGTACAGCTTGTGAAATCAAACTTAATGCCATATCTGATAATATTAATCTATATTGTTCTTCTATCTTCTCTTTGTTCTTCTCAAAATCCTCTTCTAATGATGCTGTATATAAATTAAAAACCATTGCAACCCCAATACCTATTATAGTTAACTTTGCTTCATTTATAATCCAAAAAATATTAATATCTGTACTTATTAAAAGATGTGTTGATAATACTGCGCCAATAACCATACCCTCACTTGTTTTCAAAATATTAGTTATTGGTATAAATATAAGTAAAAATAGTCCAAATACAATAGGATTATTACCAAGTAAAATATATAGCATAAAAGATAAAAGTATAGCTACGGTGGATGCGATTATTCTCCTACCTGCAACTAATATCGATTCTTTCTTTGTATCTTGAATACTTAATATTGCAATTATACCCGAAGTTACTCCAAATTCTAACCCCATATAATTTGCAACAATAATTGCTATTGTTGCAGACAAAGTTATCTTAACTGTTTTTGATTGTAAATATTTTATCATTCCACAACTTTCTCCTACTACCATAATTATATGGTATGTTCTTTATTTATAATTAACTTTTTTGCTTTTTATTTCAGTCAGGTTTCTTATTATGGTGCATCATATAACAAAAAACCTTTAAATTTCAAGGTTTTTTATTTGTTTTCTTTATCAAGTACAATCCATATTTCTATTGACTTTGCTGAGATAGCGATAGATACTAGGCTCTGAACAATAAAGTTGTTTTGCCACTTCACTTACAGCTCCCTTAAGCATAAAAACACCTTTTCGGTTTAATATATCAATGATATTTATCCGTTCATTCTTCGACAATCGATCAATAGGGATGTTATTGTCATCTAATACCTTATTTAAAACAGTTTCTGTTACTTCAGCAATAGATCCCGAAAAGGTCTCAGTATTATCATTCAAAAGAGAATTAACAGATTCATATGTGCTATTTTGCTCAATTAATTTATCTGGGTGACAAAGCTTTAATATTTGGTCGCTTATATCTACATATTTTTTATCGTCGAAATTAATGCACAACATTCCCACAAGCTCATCGTTCTCGTCCTTAATAAACATGGTTGAAGATCTCAATATGCGTTGATCTTTAGAAACTCCATTATAGTTGAGTTTATAGTTGTTATTTTTATAACTCTTATCTGATATAATACTCAGTGCAAGATTAGTCATGGGAGCACCAACTGTTCGTCCGCTAATATATCCATTCGCTATTGCAACTATGGAATTTGTATCATATCCAAAATCATGTAAAGCAACTTCATAGTCTGGACCTAGGGACTTTCCTAAAAATTCCACAAGAATGCTATATTGTTTTAACATAATGTCATTCATTTTTCCACCTACTCTTATATATTTATTACACCACTTTATATGGGACTTCATAACTAGTGTATTTATTATAGAAATTTTAAAATCCAAATTTATAATATGCTATATAGATTATCACAATTATATAAAAGTTACAACGTAAACGTTATTTTTTAATAATTTATTATTAATAAAGTAATTACTTATCGACTACAAATTCATTTAAAGCTATAAAAAATCCTTAAATCAGGCAAAACAGTATAACAAATCCCATTTGCTAGTAATTTTTTCTATTTATTGTTAATAATTTTATTAAGACCATTGACTATATATTATTGCAGTGATAAAATCCTTCTATAGGGGGTTTAAAATATAAAAACCATTATATTACAGGGGGGCAATGATTTATTCATTCAACATAATTACATTTTAAATAAATAAAATGGAGGTTTTTATTATGAGCATAAAATATGTACCAGAACCATTTAGAATTAAGATGGTAGAGACTCTTAAGATGCTTACACGTGAGGAAAGGAAACAAAAGATTGCTGAAGCAAAATACAATATGTTTAACCTTCGTGGTGAAGATGTTTATATTGACTTATTAACAGATAGTGGAACTAATGCAATGAGTCAAGAACAATGGGCTGGTATCATGAGAGGCGACGAAGCCTATGCCGGTTCATCAAGTTACTATAAACTTGTAGAAGCAGGTCAAGATATTTTTGGTTATAAATACATTCAGCCAGTTCATCAAGGTCGCGCAGCGGAGAAGGTTATGTTTGGATTATTAATGGAAAAAGGTAAATACGCTATCTCTAATACCTTCTTTGATACAACAAGAGCACACGTAGAAGCAACAGGTGCAAGAGCCATTGATTGTGTTGTTGCTGAGGCTAAAGATCCAGCTATAAGAGCACCTTTTAAAGGAAATATGGATGTTGAAAAATTAGAATCCTTAATTAAAGAGTACGGTGCTGATAAGATTGGCCTTGTTGTTATGACAGTTACAAATAATTCAGCAGGTGGCCAGCCAGTATCTGTACAAAACGTAAGAGAAACATCAAATGTTTGTAAAAAATACGGTATTAAATTATGTATCGATGCTGCACGTTATGCTGAAAACGCTTACTTAGTAAAATTAAGAGAAAAAGAGTTTGCAGATAAATCAATTAAAGAAATTGTAAAAGAAATGTTTAGTTATGCAGATATGTTTACAATGAGTGCTAAGAAAGATACAATTGTCAATATGGGTGGATTAATTGGCATTAAAGATGATGAAAAATTGTTCCAACTTTGTAAGGCACGTACAATTTTATTCGAAGGTTTTATTACTTATGGCGGTCTTTCAGGTCGTGATCTTGAGAGTTTAGCACTTGGTCTTTATGAAGGACTTGATGAAAATTACCTTAACTATCGTATTGGACAAATGGAGTATCTTGCAGCACGACTTGATGATGCAGGCGTTACGTACCAATCACCAGTAGGCGGCCATGGTGTATTTGTAGATGCAAAGGCGTTGTTACCTCAGATTCCATACTATGAATTCCCGGGGCAAGCCCTTGCGATTGAACTTTATATAGAAGCTGGAATTCGTACATGCGATATTGGATCTTATATGATGGGAAATGATCCTGATACAGGAAAACAAATAGAATCAGAATTTGAGTTTACACGTTTTGCAATTCCACGTCGTGTTTATACTCAATCCCATATCGATATTATGGCAGATGCCCTAATTGCAATTAAAAAAAGAGCAAGCGAAATAACAGGTTACCGAATTACATGGGAGCCAGCTGTTCTTAGACACTTCCAAGCAAGTCTCGAACCAGTTAAAAAATAAGATATTTTAAATAAAAGCTTGCAATTTTTTTAAGTTGCAAGCTTTTATATTACTCCACTACGCCTTCCATTACATGAATAACTCCAGCCTCAGCATCCATTTTCACCCTTGCCCCAATGGGAAGGGTTAGTTTTGGATAATCATGACCTGAGCAAAACCCTGAAAACATTGGGATACCTAACTTATATAATCTATCTTGAAAAACCTCTTCTAAAGTAAGGCTTCTTTGATAACTAGGTAAATCACAACCTTTAAATTGGCCTAGAATAATCCCCTTGCACTGTTGAAGTTTTTTAGCTAATAGGAGTTGTGTTAGCATCCTATCAACTCTATAAGGTTCTTCGCCAACCTCTTCCATAAAGAAGATTTTATCTTTCATATTAATTTCATAGGGAGTTCCAAGCAAGTTGCATAATAGCCCAAGATTACCACCTATAAGATTACCCTGAGCCTTACCTTTTGTAATACACTTAGTAGTAAATCCAGATGGGTTTTTAATAGTATAGGGCTTATACCCTTCCATAAATGTGAACATAAAACTTTTAAAAGTTTCAATATCTTCTAGATTAGAACTGCCCATTGGGCTATGAAATGTAGTTAGTTCACATTTCTCATAAAATGAATTTAGAAAAACTGTTATGTCACTAAAACCCGCAAATATCTTTGGATTTTTTTTTATTACATCAAAATCTAGATAAGGGAGTACTCTGCTTGAACCATATCCCCCTCTTATGCAGAGGATCATATCTACTGCTTTATTTTTGAACATTTCCATTATATCTGTTGCTCTGTCTTCATCCTTGCCAGCAAGATATCCCCACTTATCATATAGGTGTTTTCCTTCTATTATATTAAACCCTCTATTTTTTAGAAATGAAATTACCTTTTGTATTGCTTCAATATTTTCTGGGCTGGCAGGAGCAATGAGTCCAATAGTGTCTCCTAAACATAGTCTTTTTCCAAGCATTATTAACACTTCCTCTAATTAATTTGAGATAATATCTTTTATAAAATATTCGAATTAAATCCTCTACCATCTACTTCTGAAGCATCTATTATTGAAATTAAAGCATCCTCGTCTATTTTCTGCACTGAATATTTAAACTCTGGTAATTTTGATACATGTACTATGCAATAGATAACTTTTCTTTCTTTGCCTGTAAGTGCGTTGCCCTTTAGTATTGTAGCTCCACGGTGCTTAGAGTTTGTTATATACTCACAAACTTCCTCCTCTTTATCTGTAATTATAAGTAATACCTTTTTTCGTGATAAACCACGGATTATCTTATCTGTAACAAAAGCTGCTATATACATGCTCATTAACGTGTATAATGCAATAGTTATTCCATTTAATAGCATTCCTAAAAATACTATAACGCAATTTACAATAAAACCCAATTGACCTACATCAAAACTATCACATTTCTTTTTAATTAACATTACTATTATGTTCATACCACCCTCTGAACCGTGGTTTGAGTATGCAAGCCCTGCACCTGCGCCCATTAATACCCCTCCATATACAGAAATTAGAAGCGCATCATGTACCGTAATAATACTGCTTAAATTTTTAGTCATTACTAAAAATAGAGATAGTGATACAGTCCCTATCATGCTGTATATAGTAAATCTTTTGTTTAATTTCCTATAACTTAATGCCAATAAAGGTATATTAGCTAGTAGTACAGTATATCCTGCTGGAACCTTCAAAGCATACTGTATTAAAATTGCCATACCTGACAGACCTCCACTGAATAGTTTTGCATTTACTAAAAACATATTTACACCTATAGCAGATAATAAACACCCCAGTATCACAAAAAATGCATTCTTTATATTTTGCTTGTTTAATATTG
This sequence comes from Clostridium sp. CM036, assembly GCF_055081135.1. NCBI lineage: Bacteria > Bacillati > Bacillota > Clostridia > Eubacteriales > Clostridiaceae > Clostridium > Clostridium sp. CM036. The sequence goes on from NZ_CM143652.1 coordinate 1,815,947, forward strand.
TATTAACTTTCATACTAGCCTCTCCATTTTTATTTATTTTAATTATCTTTACTCATAAACGTAAATAGTTCTTCTTTATACCAATATATAGTCAAATTATTTTTTTGTACCGTTTCTAGGCTAAAGATTTATTTAGCCTTAAACTTTGCCCCCAATTTTGTCTTTATTAAAATTGAAAAGAAATTGTTGACATATTTAGTAGTTCTGATATAATGAAAATTGTGATTCACTGATAATGATTGTCATTTGCAATTATCACTCATATAAATAATTTATGATTTTGGTTAATCATTGGGTCGTATACATAGCTAATTCAACTTAAACAAGGAGAGATTTATTATGAAGAAAAAAAGATTATTAGGATTAATAACATTAACAGTAATTTCTATTAGCGTTTTTACAGGTTGTTCAAAGGCTGCGAAAGAAGTTAAAGAAAAGAGTGTAACCAAGGTGGTTAGCACAATAAAAGGTGATGTAACAGTCCCTACTACCCCTAAACGTATTGTAGATATATCTGGATCAAGTGAGGAATTATTAATTTTAAACCATATCCCCGTAGGTACTGCAAATGCTGATTCTTATAAAACTACGGAAATACCAAGTTATCTAAAAGATAAAATGAGTACCTCTGAGCTTGTAGGCTTTTCCATGATGGATACTATGGATATGGAAGCTATACTAAAATTAGATCCAGATTTAATTTTAATGAGCGAAAGGCAAACAAAAATATATGATCAGTTAAAAGCTATTGCACCTGTCGTAATGCTTAAAGACTATGCTAACGATTGGCGGACCCGATTAACTGATATTTCGAAACTATTTGAGCAAGAAAAAGATGCTCAAAAATGGCTAGCGGCTTACGATAAAAAAGCAGTAAGTATAGGATCTGAGATAAAGAAAAAAAATGGCCCGCAAACCTACCTTACGATACTTGCAAGTTCAGGCAAATTTTATATTTTCAGTGATGCAGGCATAGGTTCAATACTATTGTCAGATATGGAATTAGCTCAACCGTCTAACATGCCAAAGCAAGAAGGAATAAGTTTACCAGTAGTAACTATGGAAGGTTTATCATCCATTGATGCAGATCATATTGTGGTTATAGCAACTGATGCTGATAAAAAAGATTTAGAGGGTAGTACTGTTTGGAAAAGCATGAGAGCTGTAAAAAATGGAAATGTTACAACGCTTGATAGTAGCCCATATTTTGCACAAGGTTATTCTCCAATAGGAAGAGAATTATTACTTGATTTGATAAAGAAAGAATTTGTGAAATAACACATATTATATTTTCTGGGTGATAAATGATATATTCCCATATACGGTTATCACCCTTTTATCTTAATACATTTTAATCCAAGGCTAATGTGAGGTGTACCGTTTTAATGGAAAAATCGATAGTTACAGAACATAAGAAAAAAATGAATAGACTAATCATAAGCTCATTATTAATCGTAATTGGACTTATTATATTATTTTTTGGCATGGTATTATCAGTATCCCTGGGTGCAAAACATATAGACTTATATACAGTATTTAATAGCATATTTTCAGATGGCGTTGATATAAACTCAAAAATCATCCGTGATATAAGACTTCCCCGGATGATTGCAGCTGCTTTGGTCGGAGCTTTTTTAGCAGTGTCTGGTGCTATAATGCAAGGAATAACAAGAAACCCAATAGCTGACCCCTCTATAATGGGTATTACTCAAGGTGCAACTTTTACCATAGCTATAGCCTTTGCAGTGAGGGCTAATATAGGGACTTCAGGGCTGATGTTTTTTGCTTTTATCGGAGCTAGTTTAAGTGGTGTATTCGTGTATATATTAAGTTCAAAATCTAGTAAAGGTGTTAGTCCCATTAAACTTATTTTAGCAGGAACCGCTCTGGGAACTCTTTTAATATCTCTCGCAACCGCTATTGCAATGCATTCCAATTTATCTCAGCAACTAAGCTTTTGGGTTGCTGGTGGATTTGTTACTGCAAAATGGCAAGGGGTAAAATTATTAGCCTCCGTTGGTGCCTTTGGTGTCATTGCCGCAATAATTATTTCTCCTAAAATAACCATTTTAAGCCTAGGAGAAGATATTGCCATAGGACTTGGTCAAAAGACAAATATCATAAGATTTATTGGTATAGTCATCGTAATATTACTTAGCGGTAGTTCAGTGGCTGTAGCCGGAAATATTTCTTTTCTTGGACTTATTGTGCCACAAATTGTAAGAAGTTTAGTTGGACCAGATTATAGATTTATAATCCCATGTTCACTAATACTCGGTGCGGATTTGCTAGTTTATAGCGATATAGCAGCTAGGATGATAAATCAGCCTTATGAAACTCCTATTGGGGCGCTAACAGCATTACTAGGTGTACCCTTCTTCATATATATTGTCAGAAAGGAGGCCAATTCATTATAATGCAAAACCATAAAAGAAAGAAAAAGCTAATTTTGATTATAATCATATTATTCGTTCTACTCTTTTCAATATTTATAATTAGTTTTAATATTGGAACTTTTGCTATAGGTCCTCTAGATGTAATTAAAACTTTATTTGGACAGGGAAATAAAAAGCATGAACTGGTACTCTTCACTATGAGGCTTCCACGAATAATTATAGCTATACTTGTGGCAAGTGCCTTAGCTATAGCAGGAACCGTACTTCAAGGCATAACTAAAAATGATCTTGCTGACCCTGGCATATTAGGAATAAGTTCTGGTGCAGCCTTGGCTGTAGTTATTTATATATATTTTATGAATGGAGAAGTATATTCTGATATAAGCATGCTAACGGTGTTTACCATGCCTATCGTAGCTTTGCTTGGAGCAGGTTTTGCAGCTTTCCTTATTTATACTTTAGCTTGGAAAAAGGGTCTAAATCCTACTAGATTGATTTTGATGGGGATAGGTATTAATTCTGCTTTCAACGCTATATTGATCCTATTTCAATTTAGATTTACAACTCAAGATTTCAACAAAATAATGGTTTGGACCTCAGGAAGTATTTGGGGAACCAATTGGAGTTATGTTATTGCAACTCTGCCATTTGTATTTATTTTTACCGGACTTATAATTTATAAAGCAAGATATCTAGATGTTTTAAGTTTAGGCGACGAACTGTCAGTTGGACTCGGCGTAAATATAGAAAAAGAAAGAAGATCACTACTTATATATACCGTGGCATTAGCTGGTACGGCTACAGCGGTTGCCGGAACCATATCATTCTTAGGGCTAATTTCGCCACACATAGCAAGGCGGCTTGTTGGGCCAAAGCACAAATTATTAATACCAACTGCAGCACTAGTTAGTTCAATAATTTTATTGTTGTCTGATACCATAGCTAAAAATATTTTAGCTCCTATTGAAATGCCCGTTGGAATAGTCATTTCAATTATTGGAGTACCCTATTTCATCTATTTAATTATGAAGGAATAACTTAGGAGGTTACATATGAACAGCATAAAAACCGAAAATTTATCTATATCTTATGGAGATTTTGACATAGTAAAAAATTTAAATTTGAACATACCTAAAGGAAAAATCACAACTATTATAGGCTCTAATGGATGTGGTAAATCAACTATATTAAAGACTATTGCAAGAATATTGAAGCCTAAAAGTGGAGTCATATACATAAATGATAATGACATTCAAGATTTAAGTTCTAATTTCATATCTAAAGAAATGGCAGTTTTGCCACAAAGTCCTCAAGCACCAAATGGATTAACTGTTGGTGAGCTCGTAGCCTACGGAAGATTTCCTCATCAAAGTGGATTCGGTAAACTAACGAGTCAAGATAAAGAAAAAATAGATTGGTCACTGAAAATAATTGGCATGCAAGAATTTAAGGACAGACCTATAGAGACATTGTCAGGTGGCCAAAGGCAAAGAGTATGGATAGCTATGGCACTCGCCCAAGAAACTGAAATATTATTATTAGACGAACCTACTACCTATTTAGATTTAGCACATCAACTAGAAATTCTACAATTACTAGAAAGTTTGAATAAGACGCAAGGACAAACCATTGTTATGGTTATTCATGATCTAAATAATGCCGCAAGATTTGCAGATTATATGGTAGGAATTAAAGATGGTAACATAGTTTGCACTGGTAGTCCTAAAGAAATAATGACTAAAGATAACTTAAGGAAAATATTTAATATAGATGCTGTAGTCATTAATGAGCCCCTAAATAATAAACCAGTTTGTATTACATATAACTTAATATAAAGTTAGTAATATGCTTTCCTATGTTTGATGCAAAGTGCGATTTCATAGGCATGCATAATAATCCATTGGTATTACTGATATTGTTGCATTATTTTAGAGGCTACTATTATTTAACTTGTTTTTTTGTATTTATTTCTTTGATGTTTTTTTATAGAGAAGCAATAATATATATGCACAAACACACATAATCACACAAGTTATAAATGCTGAGGACGTTGAAATATCAGCGGTCTTTCCAATAATTACATTTGCTCCTGCAGCAGTTAAATCTCCAAACATAGCAAATACTGATAAAAGGGTCGCCCTGCTAGCAGTACTTATATTTCTATTTTCAATATCTAAAACTATAGGTGAAATTATAGCTGCACTTCCACATATAACAATTATTGAAAGTATAGTTAATGCAGCGCTAGATGTAAATATAAGTATTGTACAACATATAGTAATAATCATATATATAATTTGAATACTTCTATTGGAACCTAGCTTAATGCTTACTTTATAAGCTTTAATTGAACTCAATCGAACTATTTGCATAACAACTGCCAATACTCCAAAATATTTAATACTTATTCCACAACGCACATATTGTGATTGATTTAAAAATACACCTACTACTTGAACTACTTCATTTATTAAGGCAAAAGAAATTACCAATATAATAATGCTTTTGTTTTTAAAAGCTGTTAGTAAACTTTGCTTAAACTTAGGCTTTTCGATTTGCTGCACATTAACCTCTTTTATAAACAAAGTTAATACTGCTGCCACTGCATAAGGTATAATAGTCCAAAATGCAGTACTATCCATGGACTGTTTTACGAGTATTGAAAACATAATAGAGGCAATTAAATAACCACCAGTTGAAAATGCATTATATATTCCAAATACTTTTTCACTCTCCTCTTGCTTAACTGATGAATATATTAGAGCAATGTCACAACCTGAAATTCCGGCTAATGATACTGCTAATAACACTCGTTCTATGAGGAACATCCCAAAGAAAGTTGATTTATAAAAAACTATTTTTGATATAAAAAATATAAAATTTGAGATAACAAGTGTTTTCTTATACCCAAATTTATCTGCAAACCATCCCCATGGGATTTCAAAAATAATCATTAATATCCAGGATATAGACTCTATTAAAAACATATTAGACAAAGATAAGTTTCTATTTTGCCTTATCAATGTAGCTATAGGCCCATAAAAAACAAATCCCTGTAGAAACACAATAATATACATTATATAAACGTTAGCCTTTTTATTCACTTTTAATACACCTCCAAAGTTGCACAACAAAAAAACCTTGTTTTAAAAGTTAATTTTGAAATGTTTTATAACTTTATTGTGTATTAAATAGGTGAATACATTTGCCTCGCTCCTTAACAATCAATTATTCTTCTATTTAATTGATAGTATATATATAAGCATAAATTAATTTTACATTCTAAAATTCTACCATATTAAGTATATCCATCTCTTCCAATATTGTTACAACTGAAATAACTCCTTTGATTTTTACTTATCCCCTATGGATTCAACCTGTTCATTTATTTCATCATAAAGATACACATTATTATTCCTCTCAAATGCTATCTTTGTTAGTTTAGTGTTAATCACTGTTTTATTCTGACCTATATTTTCATAGGTATTATCGCTTTTATGTGAATAAGCTACCAGGATAAATATGCTTAAAGATAAACATATTGCCATAATGAGTAACTTTAAAATTTTTTTTATTATTTTATGATGGATATTCATATTTTTGCTCCTCTTTTAAATTATATGTAACCACATTCTATTTATCCAAACTAACAATATACGTATTTATTTCACTATTACCTGAACGATAATTTCCATAAGTAAATGATAAAGCAGTACTTGTACTATCCCAACAAATATTTGAAATTGCTATACATACAGGTATCTTCTTTTTTACATACTTACCGTTTTTGTCTATATAGTGAAATGTACGATATTCAATTTTTGCATCTTTATCTTTTAAACTAGTACCATTAACTATTTCTTTTATAGCACCTGTCTTAGTATCTATAATTTTAATAGATGTATCAGGGTCAGGTGGAGTATGGCCATCATGATTAACTCCTTCTTCATAAGCAACTTTACTTCCATCAGGTGATACTACGTAGGTATTATTAATTTTACCTTTAGGCAGTTTTATATCTTGCAGTTGTTTACCAGTTTCATCCATAATAATAGCTCCAAAAGTTCTATTTACAAATACTCCATCAGGTGATTGTTCACCATTATTATTAAAATGATCAATTATAATTGTTTTGCTTTTTTTATCGGCCATGCCAGCGTATTGATTTGAAAAAATAGTTTTTGTTTCCTTAGTTTTAACATCCGCTGTACATAATTTAACTCCTTCTTTTCCACTTTTGCTTTGAGTGTAATAGAATTTACCTTCTACAGTGGTTCCTAAATCTTTAATATCATCAACACCAGATATCCGGGCATTATCAAATTTACCAGCATTGTAGCTGCCATTTGCATATACTTTTCCAGTTGTATCAATGATTGCCCATTTTTCAAAATAATTTGCTAAAATTTTATTCTTACTTATCCATATAAATTGTGCATCACTATTAAGTCTTTCTGTATTTACATTCGTGATTTCGCCTGTAGATAAATTTAATAATTTTACGTTTTTATGAAGAAGCTCTCCTGAATCAAGAGCTTTTTGCCATTCCGGACTTTCACATTTAGGAATGGTTCTTGCCTCTGAATAAAGAACATACTTTTTATCAGGAGACACACCCATAAATTCATCTATATTTACCTCTTTAAAGTCTTTAGAACTTTTTGTATTTAAATTATAGATACTGCAGTAGTTTATAGGCACCATAGAATCCGGGGTTTTAAACTCTCCCTTTTTAGTTAATGTTAAAACCTCATTGTCATTAATCCAAGCAGCACTTTCAATATTTTGATATTTGTCGATTTGATAACCCTTTTCATTTGTTTGAGCAGATGGTTTGTATGCCATTACCTTTATGTTTTGCATAGATGAATTATGATAGTTTATTGCATATGCGCTAATGCCACCTACAACTCCTACCATTAAAATTAGGGATAAAATCTTTTTTCTAACCATTGAATTTCCCTCCTTTTTTCATTGTAATCTTATAGTAACAAAAACTTTTCACAAAATTATAAACAAATGTCACAATTTTGTAAATTCTATATAGAAAATTCAATAAAAAAGATAGTACCTTCATCTAACTTGGACTCTACATTTATAGTTCCCTGTTGCTTTTCAACTAACTTTTTCACCAAGGCTAGCCCTAGCCCAGCTCCCCCTGTTTCACGACTTCTATGACTTTCAACTCTATAAAATGGTTCAAAAATTTTAAACAAATCATCCTCACAAATGCCTATTCCTGTATCCGCAACTGTTATAGTTATTTTATTACCATTTTTATGACATTCAATATCTATACTTCCATTAAGCCTATTATATTTTATAGCATTATCAATTAAATTAATAATAATAATATGTCTCAAGTTTTCTTCATCTATTGTAACAATAATATTTTCAACATCACATTTAAATGTTAAGTTGTTTTTCTTTATTTTCCCCATAATTCGCGCGCAAATTTCATCAAATGTTTCTTTTAAATTCACTTCTTTTTTCCGTACTTCAAAGTCGTATTTTTCTAGAGCAGACAAATTTAAAACCTTATCTACCATAGTTGCCAAGCGATCACATTCTTTTGATATATTTGTGGTTCCATCATTAATTAAACTTACGTCATTTTCATACATTCCGATTAATTCTGCATATGCTTTTATAATAGTAATTGGGGTCTTAAATTCATGAGTTACATTACCTATAAATTCCTTTTGTTCCTTGTCCATTTTTTGTAATTTTTCTATCGCCATACTCAAAGAATCTCTCTCAACTTTAAGATCTTCAATATTTTTTTCTATAGTATTACTCATGAATACTATACCTTTGCTTAATTCCCCTAATTCATCATTACGATTGACTAGTTTTATTTCATGAAAATCACCTTTTTGAATATTTTCTACTGAATCTTTCATCATATATATATCTCTGGTAAGGTTGAAAAAGTAAATAATGCCAAGGATTACACCAAATATCAAAGCTAGAAAACCTGTTCCATAAAACATTTTTTTTGTATTATCATAAAATAAACTGCTTTCTTTAATTGAATATTCAAGTTCTAAAATTGCTACTATATCATTTTTATATTTAATTGGTGAATAAAAGTAAATTACATCATTGTTTTTTATAAATGATACTTTACCTTTAATAGCATACTCAATCATAAGATTTTTATCTTTATTTTCATTCACTTTACCATCTACCTTAAATCCAGAAAGAAGCTCTCCTTTTGTATCATATACACTGGTAGGTATAGTTCTAAGCCATGGCTTGTTAAATACGCTTCCTCTAGCAAGTTGAGCCTTATCACTAGTTCCATTATCACCTAAGTTAGAGCGTTCACTAAAATATTGCTCAAACATATCTTTTTGCTTAAACAAAGTCGCTTGATTTTGCTTATCTTGATAATTTTTTATTCCGTTAAGTACAAAAATACTTAAAAACGATATAACAACTAATAAAAGTGAGGCTGTAAAAGCTATAAGTTTGAATTTAATCCCTATTTTCAAATAATTCATCAACCCCTTTATATCCTACACCATGAACAGTTTGTATTAATTTTTCATAAGTTTTACCCAACTTTTTTCTTATTCTTTGAACATGTGTATCAACCGTTCTTGTGCCACCAATATATTCCATGTCCCACACTATATCCAAAAGCCGTTCCCTTGAGTAAACTACATGGGGATTTAATAGGAGCAAATATAACAAATCAAATTCCATTTGTGTAAAATCTATTTTTAGTTTTTTTACACTTACGGTTCTTTGGCTTTTATTAATTTTAAAATCTTTAATATTAATTAGATTATCATTACGCTTCTCATCTGTAGTTTTTTTGAACCTTCTTGCCAGAGCCTTTACCCTTGCAAGAACTTCTCTTAGATCAAAAGGTTTTGTTAAATAATCATCTGCTCCTAGTTCTAGTCCTACTAATTTATCTACAATATCATTTTTTGCTGTAAGCATAATAATGCCGATATTTTCACTTTCTAATTTTTTGCACACCTCATAACCATTTATTACAGGAATCATTAAATCCAGAATTATTATATGTGGGTTAAAGCTTTTTACTTTATCAAGGGCTTCTTGTCCATCATAAGCTCTTTCTATTGAATACCCCTCTCTTTTTAATGCATAAGTTAATACATCCAAAATGCTTTTTTCATCATCTACTACAAGTATTTTCTCGTTCAAATGTTACACCCCCATATTTTATAGTGAATAGCTGATTCACTATAGTACCTATTCTACATTTATCGACGAATTAAGTTATATTTTTCTCTTTAATAAAAACATTATATCAAATATTATAACTTTTATACAAATATGGAAATAAAGAGACTCAATGTTGGAATATAAAATAGCAAATAAAAATACTATAAATAGATTTATAACTTAAATCTATTTATAGTATTTTATTGTTTTCAAACTAAATTATCAAAGGTATTGTCATCTATTATTCACTTCTAAATTTTATATTTTGTAATTGAATTATACTTTACATAAATCAGTAACATTTTGTTATCCATTTTTATGTAATTCTAGTAGGGTCCTGTCTCCATAATCATAGCTAAAAACATTTTCTTACCGCTATGCTCCCTCACGTTCAAATCCCTATTATAATTGACGTAAAAGAACTCGCTTCTCAGCGAGTTCTTTATTTTGGCGGAGAAAGGGGGATTTGAACCCCCGGAACGGAATAACCCGTTCGCCTGTTTTCGAGGCAGGTACCATAGGCCACTCGGACATCTCTCCATGTATTAAATTGCTTTTTAATTATACCATATTTGAATTCTATTTAAAATACCTTTCTATCTTTAATTAAATATTTTCTGATAGTTCATGCTGGTAATTTAATAAAATATCCATTTGTGTTAATATAAAAGAGAAACTTAATAATTTTTACATTTATCAGGGAGGAAATATACTTGAATAATACGAAAAACATTGAAATAGCTGAAATGGACTATACTAAAAACGAAATTCAAAAGAGAACTGGACAAAATTTGATTGTTTTTATTCTAATTGTGTCGTTAATTGCAACATTTATTGTTTCATTCACAATAGGCAGGTTTCCTATTTCATTAAACCAATTAATAAAGACATTTTATCTAAGAATCACCGGAAGTGAAGCTTTATTAAAGGATACAACTCAATCAGTCCTGTTCGATGTAAGACTTCCTAGAATTATTGCTGCAATTCTGGTTGGCGCAGCACTTTCCGTATCAGGAGCAACATTCCAGGGCTTATTTAAAAACCCAATGGTATCAGCTGATATACTAGGTGCATCTGCGGGAGCTGGTTTTGGTGCAGCAGTTGCAATTTTACTTTCCTTAGGAACAGTATGGATTCAGCTTTTATCATTTGTTTTTGGATTTGCTGCAGTTGCATTAACTTATGCCATCAGCAAGGCTGTTGGTCGAGGTAGCAGTCAGATGTTGGTACTGATCCTGACGGGTATGGTTGTTCAAGCCTTATTTACCTCTTCTATTTCATTAACTAAATATGTAGCGGATCCTGACAGCAAACTACCCGCTATTACCTTCTGGCTTATGGGAGGACTATCTTCAATTACAATGAATGATATTAAAATCGTTCTTATCCCGATGCTTTTAGGGGTTATACCTTTAATGTTAATAAGATGGAAACTTAATGTACTTTCATTTGGTGATGAAGAAGCCAAATCACTTGGCATTGATACAACGAAAATGAGAGCTATTACAATAGTTTGTTCTACTCTACTTACTGCCAGTACAGTTTCTATCTGCGGAATGATAGGCTGGGTAGGGTTAGTCATCCCTCATTTGGCACGAATGATTGTAGGACCTAATTACAAAGTGCTGTTACCTGCTTCATTTTTGATTGGAGGCATTTTCATGTTAGCTGTCGACGATTTAGCAAGATGTTTATTTGCAGTGGAAATTCCTCTAGGGATTTTGACTGCTATGATTGGTGCACCATTCTTTATCTATCTGTTGCTAAATGGTAAGAAAGGTTGGCTATAAAGGCAAAAGTGTAATTATTAAATTAACTTTTTTGTTTTATAATTTATTTTTTCTTTAAATAAAAAAAGGAGGCGAAGTTCTGCATATGGAACTTGTTATTCGAAATGTTGCCTGTGGTTATGGCACTAAAAATGTTATTAATGATATATCTGTTAGTATAAAATCCGAAGAAATATTGTGTATCCTCGGTCCAAATGGAGTGGGAAAAACTACGTTATTTAAAACTATATTGGGATTTTTGAAGCTTCAAAGTGGAGAAATTTTATTGGATAATGAAAATATTAGAGATTGGTCAAGAAAACGTTTTGCAAAAGCAATCAGCTATGTCCCACAAGCTCATACTCCTCCTTTCCCATTTAGTGTATTTGATGTCGTATTAATGGGGCGAACTGCACATTTAGACTTATTTGCTTCTCCATCAAAAAAAGATAAAGAAATTACGGAACAGGCAATTGATACATTAAATATTTCATATTTGAAGAACCGTATATATACACAGATAAGCGGTGGCGAAAGGCAGATGGTCTTAATTGCCAGAGCTCTGGCACAGCAGGCAAAAATAATGATAATGGACGAGCCTACCTCAAATTTAGATTTTGGAAATCAGATTAGAGTTTTAGAACAGATAAATAATCTTGCTAAAAAAGGTCTTGGGGTAATCATGACATCACATTTTCCTAACCATGCATTCCTTTGTTCTACTAAAGCGGCATTAATGCAAAAAAATAATAATTTTATTGTTGGAAATGTAGATGATGTTGTTACAGAGGAAAATCTCAAGTCTGCCTATGGCATAGATGTTAAAATTATTAGTTTAAAAAATAAAAATGGTGAAATTATTAAATCAGTAATACCACTTTTAAGTTAATTTTTTTAAAATAAAACATTAAAGGATGTGTTTTTATTAAAACGAAAAGAATTTTGCCATTAGCGATGGTACTTATGTTTATTTTTCTTATGATTGGATGTACTCAAAATACTGGTCCATCAACTGCAGTTCAAACACAAGTAGCAAAAAAAACGATTACTGACATGGCTAATAAAAAAGTTGAGATTCCTATTAAAATCGATAGAATTGCTGATTCTTGGCCAGCACATAATGAAGTTTTATGTATGTTGGGTCAAGGAAATAAAATCGTTTCTACAATACTTACTACAAAAGGAAGACCTTGGTTATATCAAATAAATCCACAGATGAATAAGGCAACAACTGCTTTTACTACAGCTGATGTCAATATTGAGGAAATGTTAAAGACGAAACCTGATATTGTTTTTTTAACTACTACTTCTAAATATGCAGATAAGGTAGCAAGCGTTGGTATACCCGCTGTACAGTTGACTTTTACGGATTTTAATGGATTAAAAAAATGTTTCCAAGTAACGGGAGATATTCTTGGCCCTGACGCCAGAAAAAAGGCTGATAAATTCAATTCCTATCTTGACAGTAAATTAAAAATTATTACAGATATCACATCTGCAATACCAACTGACAAGAAGCCAAAGGTTTTACATATCAACACCCTTTCACCTCTAACAGTAGATGGTAGTAATACAATTATCAATGCATGGATTGAAGCTGCAGGTGGAATTAATGTAGCATCAGAAATCAAAGGTAATATGAAAGAAGCTTCTATGGAACAAATTATAAAATGGAATCCGGATATTATAATATTGGGTGCTGATTCAAAAGATGCAAAAACTATAATGAACACTAGTTCATGGAGAAATGTTTCAGCAGTTAAAAATGAAAAGGTAGTTCAAAATCCTGACGGCGCATACATGTGGGATCGTTATAGCGCTGAAGAAGCATTACAGATACAGTGGGCTGCAAAATTAATAAATCCTGATAAATTTTCAAAGTTAAATATTGTTTCAGAGACAATAAATTTCTATAAGACATTTCTAAATTATGACCTTTCCGAAGCTGAAGCAAAGCTTATAATCAGCGGTAAGCCTCCAGTTAAAGCGCAGTAAGGTTTCATGTATTAATTATGACTTTTATAATGCATATGACGCAATTACTGATAAGGGAATCAGTTAAATCAGAACTGATTCCCTTATCATTAGTTGCGTCATATCTAGCTTTTTTCATTGAAATACATATACCTTGTCAAATTGTCTATCGCGTCCATTTATAACTAAATGTAACTATAGTCCCAATTCTTTTAATTTTTCTTCCGTTGGAATACCTTTTTCATTCCAGCCTCTTTCATTATAATATGATGGAAGAAGTTCAGATAATCTGTGCACATTCCCTTTTGAAGGTCCTTCTGGAATTGGCTCCTCTAGTAATCTTTTGGGTAGTGTATCCTGCGTCGCATCTATTCCAGCCTGTAAATTAAATTGTCTTTCAATGTTCCAAATTCTGTCTCCTGAATCAAGTATGGATTCTGCAGTGTGCTCTGTACCACATACTGCATTATACAAGTTAGCATAATCTTGAGCTCCCATAGCAAAAGACGTAAACAAACACAATCCAAGGGAATCTATAGATGCAGTTAAGTCTTGGAAAATCTTAACCCAAGTAGCTTTCCCTTCAAGTGAAAATCTATCCAATTTTTGTGGCAAGCCTAATATTTCTGGTGATATCATATATCCTCTAACATGGCATCCACCTCTGTTTGAAGTAGCAAATTGAAGCCCTTGCCCCATTATACCTCTTGGATCATAAGCAGGAATTTCAAGCTTTTTAACTGACATTGAAAACTCTGGTGCACCATAAGATGCGCATAGTCTGTATGAACCTTCAGACATTTTTGCTCCTAGTCCTTCAGCTTTACCTATTTTTATTGTCCAATCAACTACACCCTCTATGTTTCCAAATTCTAGAGGAGTCCCTCCAAGTTCTTCGTCTTTAATATATCCCTTTTCACGTAGTTCCATAGCCGCTGCAATAGTTGTACCTACAGAGATTGTATCCATACCATATTCATTACACCAGTAGTTCGCCTTGAAAGTTGTAACCATATCAGAAATACCACAATCTCCACTAAAAGCCCAAAGTGTTTCGTATTCAGGTCCGCCTACTTCTATACCCATATCCTCTATTTTTACATACCTGCCACAGGCAATGGGACATCTATAACAAGGGTTTTTACGAACAAGGTAATCCTTTGTCATTGCCTCTCCACTTACGTCATCAGCTTTTTCAAAGTAAGACTTTTGAAAATTATTGGTTGGATATATCCCATTTTCATTTAGTATATTTACAAGTACTGCAGTTCCGTATGTTGGGAGACCTGTGCCTGTAACCCCATTGGCTTTTATAGTCTTCAACCAAACTTTCGAAACCTCTTTTAGCGTTGTCGCATCTGCTACTTGTGGTTTTGAACTTCCTTTAACTACAATAGCTTTGAGATTTTTCGAACCCATAACAGCTCCGACACCAGAACGGGCCGCTGCTCTATCATAATCATTCATTATAGCAGCCATATTGGATAGTCCTTCTCCTGCCGGTCCAATGGTCATAACTCTTGATTTATCAGGCATTTCTTTCCTTAGAATATCTGTAGTTTCTGTAACAAGCTTTCCCCAAAGACTGCTAGCATCCTTTATTTCCACTTTATCATCTATTATAGTTAAGTAAACTGGTGCATCAGCCTTGTCCTCAAATATGATCATATCATAGCCTGTAGCTTTGAATTCAGCTCCCCAATAACCACCTGAATTTGAACAAGCAATTGTACCTGATTGTGGTGATTTTGTAACTACCATGTATCTTCCACCGGTTGGAACAGGCGTACCTGTTAATGGCCCTGTAATAATTATAAGTTTATTTTCAGGGCTTAATGGATCAACTCTCGGATCTACTTCATCCATAAATATTTTTGTTCCAAGCCCTCTACCACCAATAAATTTTTTAGCTTGCTTTAAATCAAGTACCTCAACTTTAATAGTCTTATCTTTTAAATTAATTCTTAATATTTTACCATTGTAACCGTACATTAAAATTCCCCCTTTTATTTTCTCTAAATACTTATTCCTCCACTACAATCTCATCTCCAGCCTGGATATACCCCTCCTCTAGTACCTTAGCAAATATCCCTTCTCTTGGCATTATACAGTCACCAACCAATTTCATAATTTCACAACCCTTATGACATTCCTTACCTATTTGTGTTACCTCTAAAACTACATTTCCTATTTTAAGTTTAGTTCCCACTGGCAGTTCATACAAAATTATTCCTTCGGTAGTAATATTTTCAGCAAACTTTCCTGAACATAAGCCCAGAGCTCCCTTAGCTTTCATTTTATCAATACTCTCAACACCAAGAAAACTCACCTGTCTATGCCAATTACCTGCATGTGCATCTCCCTCAAGTCCGTGATTGACTTTAAAAAAGCCTTTCTCTATAGGGTGTTTTATCACACCTTTTTTTTCACTTGTATTTATTGCAATAACCTTTGCCATTATAACGACTTCCTTTCGAATATTCCTGATTTTCCCCCGCTTTTTCTCACAAGCATAATATTATTTATAAGCATTTCCCTGTCAATTGCCTTACACATATCATAAATAGTTAATGCTGCGACAGATACCGCAGTTAGCGCTTCCATCTCAATGCCTGTCTTTCCTACAGTCCTTGTCGTTGCTTCTATTTCTATTTTAGTATTTTTAAAGTCAATTTTAAAACTTATATCACAAGCAGATATCATTATAGGATGGCACATTGGTATTATTTGCGAAGTACTTTTTGAACCCATAATTCCCCCTACTTGTGCTACAGCTAGTACGTCTCCTTTTGAAATAGACCCATCCCTTATTCTTTCAAGTGTTTCTCTTTTCATAGAAATTGACCCAACTGCTATAGCTTCCCGAACAGTGTCACACTTTTCAGATACATCAACCATTTTAGCTCTTCCTTCTTCATTTATATGCGTAAGTTCCATCACTTTATCCTCCTATCTGATACATCATCTTTTCACTTCTACTGGTTTTTTCCTCTTCAAGATGATGTTCGAGCGGTTTATTAAAAATTGCTTGTTTTAATACATTTTTAAGCATCTCTTCGTTATTTAGGTATTTCCTAATATTTATTTCTTCCTTTGAATGAAGACATGCTTTAATAGTTCCTGTAGATGTGAGCCTTATTTTATTACAATCCGCACAAAATTTACAACTTACTGGACTAATGAATCCAATTTTTCCTTTTGTCCCTTTAAGATTGTACAATTGAGCGGTGCTACTTTTAGGGGTTTCTATTTCAGTTAACTCAGGATGCAACTTTAGCATTTCCCTAAAACTTAATTTACTTTTTTCATAAAGTTTAATACCTTCACCTATTGGCATGAGTTCAATAAACCTTACTTCGATTGGCATTTCTCGAATTAAGGTTAAAAAGCCTTCAAACTCTGCATCATTAAAGCCTTTCATTAATACTGTGTTTATTTTGACCGGTTTTAACCCAAGGGTTAAACATTTATCTATACTTTCCATTACCTTATCTAGATTTCCTATTCTGGTTATACTTTTAAACTTTTCTTTATCTAAAGTATCAAGGCTAATATTTACCCTTTTAAGTCCAGCTTTTTTCAAATCTGATGCCATACCAGATAGCAAAATACCATTTGTAGTTATAGCAATATCATCTATTCCTGGCAGTTTTGAAGTTTCATATATAAGCTTGTCTAAATCTTTCATTACTAGTGGTTCCCCACCAGTGTATCTTACTTTATTAATACCTAATTTTTCTGCTGCCTTCACAATTTTTAATATCTCTTCAAAACGTAGAATATCCACATGATTCTTACTCTTAATTCCCTGCTCTGGCATGCAATATATACATCTTAAATTACATCTATCAGTTACCGATATCCTTAAATAATTGATATCTCTTCCATGACTATCCCTCATAAAACCGTCTCCTAAAGTTCAATTATTTCCCCTATTTGCGTATAATCATAGCCTCCAAGTTTATCAAGCTCACTTTTAAATTCATCTGTTTTAATTATTTTGATAAATTCCCTTATCATATCCATATCTATAAATTCCTTAGGCACAGCAAAATCATAATCCTCATCCCCAAGTTTTATAAAATCTAGACCCAAAAGCTTGGCTGCAGAATAAATTCCAAGTCCACAATCTGCATCTCCTGCTGCAACTACTGCTGCAACGGCAATATGGGTGAATTCTTCTCTTTCATATCCTGATATATTTTGTGGATTAATATGGAGCTTTTTTAAATTATAATCTAGAAATAACCTTGTACCTGAACCTCTTTGCCTATTTACAAATCTTCTACCTTTTATAACTATATCCTGTAAACATTTAATATCTAAAGGATTCCCTTTAGAAACCATAATTCCCTGAACTCTTTTAACACCTTTAATTAATACCATAGGTTTATTTGGTAAATACTTTTTAATATAAGAAATATTATAACTACCATTCTCCATATCCAATAAATGAATAGGTGCTATATGAGTTTCTGAACCTATTAATGCCATTATTCCTCCCATACTTCCAACATGAGCAGAAGAAAGAAAATACTTCCCGTTTTTTATATGAAAAAGATGCGAAGCTATATCAACTATTGGGTCATGGCTTCCAATACATACAACTGTATTTTTAATTTCTTCCTTGCTTCTTAAAAGTTTAACATTCACCGCAGTTCCTACTTCATAGCCCTCAATATTTTGTGGTATTTCTAATATACCATCTGCCCTTACTAATGACATTGTTGTTCCAGCTCCACGACCTATAGGTGTTGCAATATATTTTCCCGAAACAAATCCAATTTTAACTCTTACAAATTCTAAATATTTTAAAGTTGACATTATACGCCTAGTAAGTACAACCTCAACAGTGGTATATTCTTCTTCATTTATCCCTATATAAGCATGTACCATTTTCTTGCATATATTATCCATTACGACATAAGCAGATACTGGAAATCCAGGTATACCAATCACAGGCTTTCCCTCTATACTTCCAAGAATAACAGGTTTACCAGGCTTTATAGCTATTCCATGTACATAAACCTCACCTAATTCTTCTATTACATTACAAGTAAAATCCTCTCTACCAGCTGAAGATCCTGCATTAATAAGTATAATATCGCATTGCTGGACTGCTTTTTTTACAGCATCTTTAATACGTAAATAATCATCTTTTACTATATCAAATCTTAGGGGTATACCTCCCCATTCCTGAACTTGGGCAGAAAATACTCTTGAATTGAACTCAATTATGTCTCCAATATTAAGTTCTTCACCTGGCTCGACCATCTCAGTTCCAGTCGGAATTATTCCAACCACCGGCCTTTTATAAACATCAATATTATTTACTCCCCCAGCTATAATAGAGCCTATATCTACTGGTCTAATCATATAATTTGAAGGGATAATAAGTTGTGTTTTTACAATATCTTCCCCAATTGGTCTAATATTCTGAAAAGGGGCAGCACTTTTATAAATAGCTACTTTTCCCTTATTTAAATTTATCAAATCCTCTACCATAATTACACAATCGAATTCTTTAGGTATTGGATCTCCAGTATCCACTACTAAATAATCAATTCCTTCTCGTAGTTGGATATGACTCCGATCTGTTGCTCCATATGTTTTGGTACTTATAGTTGCAATACCATCCATAGCCGAACTATTATAAAAGGGTGAAGATATTTTCGCAAAAATTGATGAGTATGAAACTCTTCCTACAGATTCCCAAGTAACCACATTTTCCTTTTCACCTTTAATGCATAATAACTTATTAAAATATATTTTAACTGCTTCATTCAAATCAACATTTGATAGAAAGACTTCTTGAGCCAATACTCTCATCTCCTTTATAATTTATAGACTTCAACTGCTTGTCCTTCTTTTAAACCTTCCGCGTTTTTTTCTATCTTTATATACCCCCATGCCTTTGAAAATGCTGTTATAATCCCAGATTTACCAAACACCGGCTTTGCAATAACCATGCCTTCTATTGTTTCAAGCTCTACAGGTAGATATTCTTCCCGGCCTTTAGCTTTATGGTAATTTATACTCATTACTGCATTTGTTCCATAAATCTTTTCGCTTTGAAGCATTAGGCTATATATATAATTTTGAACAAGTATTTTATATATAATACAACATGCAAGTGGATGTCCTGGAAGTCCAAATATTATTTTTTCTTTGTGTTTTCCTATTATAGTTGGTTTCCCAGGCTTTACTGCTATTCCATGTACCAAGACCTCTCCATCGTCAAATGAAGCTATAACCTTTAAAGTGTGATCTTTCGTGCCAACAGAACTACCTCCTGAAATTAGTACCACATCACATTCATTAGATGCTTTTTGTGTTGCACTCTTTAACAGTTCATAATCATCCTTAATAATTCCATAGCTTACTGGCTCCATTCCATCCTCAAGAAGTAGAGACCAAATCAGGTAAGTGTTTATGTCCCTCACTTCACCCAAAGAAGGCTTTACTTCGCAGGGTACTACTTCATCACCAGTTGAAATAATACCAACCCTAGGTCTTTTATAAACCATCACCTCGGAAATTCCTATACTTGCAAGAACACCTATCTCATAAGGTCTGAGTTTACTTCCCTTTTTTATGACAATATCCTGAGTATTTATATCTTCACCAATTTGTATTACATTATCACCCATAGCCACAGGTGAATAAATAAGTATTGTATTATCATCTAGCTTATGGCTGTACTCAACCATAACAACACTATCTGCGCTTTCCGGAAGCATCCCTCCTGTAGGTACGTATAAGCACTCCCCCCCTGCAATATCCGAGGGTGGGATATTCCCCATAAATACCTCACCCTTTAGTTCAAGCATAGACGGGAGTCCTTCACTAGCTCCAAATACATCTCTTGATCTTACTGCAAAGCCATCTACTGTCGATCTCTTAAATTCTGGTATATTACATTCTGCTTTTATATCTTTAAAACTAATTCTATTAACGCTTTGCATAATGTTAATTTTTTCACATTCAATCTTATAGATAAAAGAACTATCTATTATTTGTTTAGCTTCTTTTACAGATACCACATTAAAAAATTCCATTCTCATTCTCCCTTTTGTTAACTTCTACCACACTCGCTAGCTTCCCCTGTAAGTATAGCAATTCCATGTGGAATTGCAGGTATTATAAATTGAAGATTTTCTACAGCACCTTTTGGGCTTCCTGGAAGATTAATAATTAGGGTTTTTTTGCGGATTCCTGCAATGCTTCTTGAAAGCACAGCCTTTGATGTAATCTGGATTGATTTCATCCTCATAACCTCACCAATGCCGGGTACATATTTCTCAATTACATTTCTAGTTGCCTCTGGCGTAACATCTCTTTCTGAAAACCCCGTTCCTCCATTAGTTAAAATTAAATCCACCTTAAGCTCATCACATAAATAAATCAATTCTTTTTCTATTTCCTGTTTCTCATCAGAAATTATTTTATAGAAACTTATAACAAATCCTTTACCTTCTAATTCATTTCTTATTGCAGGACCTGTCCCATCAATTCTTTCTCCCCTAGAACCTTTATCACTCATGGTTAAAATTGCAGTTTTTATCATTTTCATCACTCCTTTTCAACATCGGTCTTAACAATTTATGCTCTAGAAACTTAAGAACCTTATTTTTTTACTTAATTTTAATCTCATTATTATATTTTCAATTACTGAAGAATTCAATAAATAGGGCTTTTGAAGTATAACTAATATATCTCTTCTTATAAATTCACAAGTAAGGTATAATAAATGACAAAGTTATACTTATTGGTTATTTTTTAAATTTTGTACTTTTTTGTTTAATTATAACACTTTACTATAATACAAGTATTTTACCACATTTTTAATTTATATACTATGTGGCTACTTACGTAACAATATTAGTGACTACTCACCCCTCCTCTCTATCTTTATTTTTTTACATTTACCTAAAATTGAAAAAAAGTGGGAAACTCAAAATTCAGTTCCCCACTCCACAGTATTATTAGTCTTGAAATAAAATTATGTGAATTCTTCCACCCAATGTATTTTACCCGCCCCCAAATTATATTCAATAGTAGTATTAATTTGAATGTTATTTTACAACAACTGAAACTCCATCTGGTATTACTGTTATCGTCGCATCATCTCCCTTTATTTTAAGAGCTCTAACAAGCGCTTCTTCAAAGGTAAATGCATGCTGCATATGCATATTCTTTATCATTTCAGGGTCACACATATCTGTAACAAGAATTACGGTATGCGCATCTAGTATCCGCGCAAGAATCTGAAATTCCCATTGATCTGGTGCTGTATCATTTCTTCCTACTTTAATTACCCTATCAAGAACTTCTCTTGGGCTACTTGCATTTGCGATATTGTCATAAAATGACTGACCACCATGTCCATCATTACAAGCAGACACCATGATTATAAGTCCGCCGTCCTTACAAGTTGCTTCTGCTGCAGTCATACCTTTTACAGTCTGATATATATTTTGGTCTAGTGGATATCCTCCATTAGTTGATATTGCAATATCTGCCTTCACAGCTTTCACAGCTGCAAGTTCCATAACAAATTTACAACCTTCAACGTGGGCAAGCTCACTATCTCCTGCAAATGCATTTATAACATTCTTCTCACTGTCAATAACAACATTTAGTATAAATGCCAGTTTAGCTTGCTTAGCAGCGTATAACATATCTCTATGAATTGGATTATTTTCAATAACTCCGGACCGTGCGTACTCACTTGCTATAAATTCAGAACAATGATTTGCCATAACTGTCTTTGCTGATGCCACTCCGGGGAGAACACTCTTGCGTCCTCCAGAAAAACCTGCAAAGAAGTGTGGTTCTATAAATCCTTCTGAAATTAAAAGTTCAGCTTCCATCGCTATCTTATTAAGCAATAGTTCTCCACCTGAGGGAAGAGTTCCGACGCGTACCATATCGCCATAATCCTCTGATACATGATTTATTATAACTTCATTATCTACTATTTCCTGACCAAACTTATCAATCATTTCTTCTCTTGTAGTAGGTCTATGGAAACCAGTAGCAATTAATATTGTTATTTCAATTTTAGGGTTCGATGATCTTATTCTTTCAAGTAGTATTGGCAGTGTTACTTTACTTGGTACAGGTCTTGTATGGTCACTAGTTATTAATACTAAGTTTTTCTTCCCCTTAACTAGCTCTTCTAGTTTTGCACTTCCAATAGGGTTATCAAGTGCTTTTTTTACAATTTCCTGCTGAGTACTTTCAACTTTGTATGCATGAGCTTTTGATTCTAATATTGCTACCAAATTTTTATCTGGAATTTCAATTTCCAAAAACTGTTTTGAATATGGTATTTTTACTTTAGTCATATATATTCCTCCCTACATTATAAAATATTTTGCTCCAAAGTACGTAATTAATCCTAATATTGCTACATATGCAAGGCAAAATTTTAAAGTTGCCTTTAATATCTTACCTTCAGCTCCTACAAGTCCAGTGGCTGCTGTGGCAACTGCAATACTTTGAGGAGAAATCATTTTACCTGCAGTGGCACCACCAGTATTAGCAGCTGCTAACCAATAAGGACTCATATGTAAATTTTTTGCAACTTCAACTTGAAGTGGTCCGAACAATACATTTGCAGAGGTATCACTCCCAGTTACAAAAGTACCTAAAGCACCTATGATTGGGGCAAACAATGGATAAAAGCTTCCTGTTGCTGCAACTAAAACCACGGCAATAGATGTTATCATTCCGCTATGACTCATTACCTTTGCAAGAGAGACTATTGCAAGTATTGTAATTGCAGTTTTACTCATTTGTTTGCAAGTATCAATAAATACTTTTACTATTTCTTTAAACTTAGCTCCCTGAATAAGTCCCCCTATAAATGTGGCAAGAATTATAAGTGTCCCTGGATTAGCAATCCATATAAAAGAACTAATTTTTGCATCTGGGCCATTATATATTTGAACAGATGTTTGTATAGATGATAATGGTTTATTGATTGCTGGTATAAGAGAACTTGTTATTAATATAAAAGTCAGAACTAAGATAAATGGCACCCATGCCAATAACCCTTGTTTTGCGGATATACTAACTTTATCTTTAGATGCAGTATTTTTATAGAATATTTTAGTTATTGCAACTGTTACAATAATACATATTATTGAACCAATTAGTGCTGGAAGTTCAGGACCCATATATTTTGCAACTAGAAGTTCTGGTATTGCAAAAGCTAGTCCTGACGCAATACAAATAAGCACAACTCCCTTTATTGCCTTTACACTTTTACCTGTTAGCATTACTAATATTAATGGTAAAACTGCAATTAATACAAATAATTGAATTGCAACTGCATAGCTTAAAGTAACAGGATCAATTGCTGCAACCTTTGCTAAGGTTGTTACAGGTAGACCTATTGCTCCAAAAGCTGTTGGTGTTGTATTTGCAATAAGACATATTATTGCTGCAAATACAGGATTAAAGCCAAGTGCGGCTAAAATACTGGCAGGTATTGCAACTGCCGTACCAAAACCTGCAATTGCTTCAAGAAATCCACCAAAACCCCAAGCAATAATTAAAACTAAAATTCTCTTATCAGTTGTGATTCCTGTCATCATATCCTTTATTACGTCCATACTTTTTGTATGAATAGAAAGATTGTAGGTAAACACTGCTGCAATTATTACAACAATTATTGGCCATATTGCCATTGCTGCACCCTCAAGTGTCGCTGTGAGAGCTTGACTAATTGGCATCTTCCAAACTAGGATTGCAAGTATTATTGTAATTACGAGTGTGATTGAACAAGTTTTATGTCCTGGCATTTTTAAAACACCGAGCGAAACCATGAGCCATACAATGGGGATAAGTGCTATGAAAAATAATAAATAATTATTCATCTTTTATTCCCTCCTCTATTAATAATACTAGTCACAATACTGAAATCGACTACATCAAAGTATTATTATATCGCCAACATCTTTAAAAGACATTGGCGATATCATTTTTTCTATTCACAAACCTTTCCTGGATTTAATATATTATTAGGATCAAATGCCAATTTTATATTTTTCATAAGTCCTACATATACAGGGCCAAATTGTTCAAGCATATATGCTTTCTTAGCAAATCCAATTCCATGTTCTCCAGATACTAAACCCTTGAGCTCCCTTGATTTTTCATACATTGCTTCAAATACTTCTTCAATCTTCACTGACCATTCTTTATCTGTAAGCTCATCCTTTAATACATACACATGTAAATTACCATCACCTGCATGACCAAAGCTTCTTATTCTCACATCAAATTCTTTTTGAAGTTCATTAGTATACTTAATGAACTGCGCAACTTTATTTCTTGGAACAACAACGTCACATTCATCCATATCAGTTGTCGTTGCTTTAACAGCTTCAAGGAAAGCTCCTCTTGCAGACCAAACAGCTTCTTTTCTTTCATCTGTATCAGTTATAAATACATCAAGAGCACCTTCTTCAAGGCAAATGTTAGCTACACTTTCATAAGCTCTTTCTATTTCTTCTATGCTATTACCATCAAAAGTTAGTAAAAGATATGCATCTGACGAATTATCCGGGAATTTTTTTCCTAGGAATTCTTCAGCAGCAATAATAACTTCTCTTTGCATAAATTCTATAGCAGTTGGTACAGATTTTGATTTAACTATCAAAGGTACTGTTCCTATTGCCATATCAAGATTTGGAAAAGGTATTAAGAGCGATACAGCTTTCTTAGGTAGTGGTATAAGTTTTAATATAATTTTTGTGATTATTCCAAGGGTTCCTTCCGATCCACATATTAAATCTTTTATGCTGTATCCAGTAGAATTCTTAACTACTTTCCCTCCAACATCAAGTATTTCTCCGCTTGGAAGCACTACTTCAAGGCCTCTTATATAATCTCTAGTAACTCCGTACTTAACAGCTCTCATTCCACCTGCATTTGTATTGATATTACCAGCAATTGTAGCCGATTTTTCACCTGGATCTGGTGGATAAAATAAATCAAACTCTTCAACGTATTTGCTTATTTCCATTAAAAGTACGCCTGGTTCAAGAGTTAATGTTAAGTTTTCTTCATCAATCTCAAGTATTTTGTTCATTCTGGACATATTTATCATAATTCCACCGTGAATTGGAACTGATGCTCCAACTAGTCCTGTTCCAGAACCTCTTGCTACAACAGGAATCATGTTTTCATTTGCATATTTCATAATCTTTGATACTTCGCTTGCTTCAAGAACCTCAACTAATACGTCGGGCATCTTGCTTATTCCACCCATCTCGTCATGGCTAAAATCATCATTTATTGCTTCTCCAGTAAACACCCTATCTTTATCTAATATTGACACTAAAAACTCTATATCCTTAGCATCAAGTTTTTTGTAATCCATAAAATTACCTCCTCGATTCTGAATTTAGTGTTTAAACTTAGTTAGTTTAAACACTAACTTGCCTATTATCTATAACTCCAGTTTAAAAGTTAACGTATACAATACTCAGCTCCTGAATTTTTAATATTTTCAATCAATTGAGGAACTATTTCATAAATATCTCCTACTATCCCATAATGAGCTACATTGAATATAGAAGCATTTTCATCTTTATTTATTGCAAATATACGCTCTGAACTATTCATACCAGCTGTAAACTGAACTGCACCAGAAATTCCAAGAGCTATTATTAGCTTTGGTTTAACTGTTCTACCAGAAAGACCAATTTGTTTCTTAGCATTAATCCAACCTGCTTCAATTGTTGGTCTTGTCCCAGCTATTTGAGCACCAAGAATGTCTGCTAATTCTTGAATCATAACCATATCCTTCTCTGATTTTAACGCCCTACCAACTGCAATGATTACTTCTGCATCTGAAATATTTTCTTCAACTTCTTTCTTTGTAACCTTTAATACTTCAATATTCGAATCGAGTTTTGCTCTATCCATTTCACAGATTGTAATCTTACCTTTTGCATCGCACTGTTTTTCAGGTGCATTCATAACCTTATATCTTACTGTTGACATCTGTGGTCTATTATTAGGACATACAATTTGAGCCATAATGTTACCACCAAAAGCAGGTCTTATCTGTACAAGGTCTGTATTTTCTTTCATTTTAAGTATTGTACAATCAGCTGTGAGTCCAGTTCTAAACCTTGCGGCTACCCTTGGGGCAAGAGATCTACCAATTGTTGTAGCACCAACCAATAATGATGATGGCTTTACCTTGTTTACAAAGTCTTCAAATGCAGCTGTATAAGGTTCTATTCTAAACTCTTCAAATTCTTTATAATCGTATACAAAGACCTCATCAACTCCATAATGAAGCAATTCTTTAGCCTTTTCCTTTATGTTATAACCAATAAATACACAATATACTGGGAAATTAACAACTGCCGCAAGCTCCCTAGCTTTTCCGATAAGCTCCATTGTTACAGGATGTATAACTCCTTCTACATGGTCAACATATACTCCTATACCCTTCCATAAACTTTTATCAACTTGCACGGCCTCTGTTTCAATAAATTCCATTACACCTGTTGGACCTTTTTTAACGCAAATCTTACACATTTTACATCCTGCATTAACTTCAATTTTACCATCTATGTATTCAATAGCACCAAAAGGGCAAACCTTTATTAATTCTTGAATATTTGAATCGTTTACTTTCTCTTGGTTACAAATTAACTTACTCATGAAAATTCCACCCTTCTCTATACAAATTTTAATTCTTTAAGTTTTGCAGCTATTTTTAAACTAAGCTCTGCACCATTGCCTGTCCATGTTTCTCTATCATTATTTACATCTGGTGGAAATATTCTTTCTACCTGAGTTGGTGAACCATTAAGTCCATATTTCTTTTCATCTTTATCTTCAAAATCGTTTAGTGTTATCATTTTTATTTCTCTATCTTTTGTAGCTAATTTTTTCCTATAAGATGGAAGTCTTGGTTGAAATATATCTTTATCTACAGTTAAAAGACATGGAAATTGAATCTCTGCTACTTCAACAGTATTTGCCATATCCATTTCTACAATAATTGATTTTTCTTTTATTTCTATTATTTTTAAAACGTTTGCAATGTGAGGAATATTAAGATATTCAGCCATTTCTGGTCCTACTTGAGCAGTGTCTCCGTCTGTTGTCTGCTTTCCACATAATATGAGATCAAATTCTCCCATTTTCCTTACACCTTGTGAAAGTGTATAAGCTGTAGCAAGAACATCTGCTCCGGCAAACTTTCTATCAGATACAAGTGCTCCTTCATCTGCTCCCATCATATATGCTTCGCGAATTACATCATTTGCTTGTGGTGGTCCCATAGTTATAACCTTAATTACCCCACCTTTTTCTTCCTTTATTCTAAGTGCTGTTTCTAATGCATATAAATCATAAGGATTCATTTTTGAATCTACACCATCTCTTTTTAAAACACCTGTAACTGGATCTACTTCAACTTTTGAAGTTCCTGGAACTTGCTTTATACAAACTAAAATTTCCATATGTGCTCCTCCATTCTTTTTATAGAAAATCTAAAACTCATTAATGGTAAGATGGTCTGACCATCTTTTAAATCATAATAACACACTATTGAAAATATTTCTACTATTATTAATTAATTAATTAACAATATTTATTTTATTTAAAAATTTAAAAGCGAGGGTAATATTTGTTATTACTCTCACTTTTTGCTTTGGACAAAATTATATGTTTTGAAATCATTTTATTTTACTCATATACCTATTTGCAAAATCTAAATGTTCCCGCATTGCTTTTCTAGCATCAGCTGAGCTATGTTTTTCCATAGATAAATATATCTCATTGTGCTGAGAAAAAAGTATTTCTTTATTTTCTGGGTCAACTAATATTAATTTTCTTGCATCCTTAATAAAATGATCTACAAGCGTTGAAACTGTTTTAAGAATGTTAAATACTAAAACATTGCCCGAACACTCAGCAATCTTATAATGAAACTCTTTATCAATTTCAACATTAGTATTCTCGTCCGCACAATTCATAAATCTTTGAGTAAGCTCTTTTAACTCTTTTAGTTGTTCACTGGTTATCCTATTCGCAGCAAGGCCTGAAGCCTCAACCTCCACAATCTTTCTAAGCTCCCATATCTCTTCTGGATTGCTTCCCTCTAACATAAACATAATTGATAGCGGTTCAAATAATTTATCTTGAAAATTTGCTTTTATATAACTACCTTCTCCTTGTCTGCACTCTATAAGTCCAATGACTTCTAATGTTCTAAGCGCTTCACGGATAGAAGCCCTGCTTACCTTTAATTGCTCCACTAAATTCCTCTCTGAAGGAAGTTTGTCACCCTTTTTAAGCGTACCTTTATCAATCATATTTTTTATTTGATCTATTACCTGTTCATAAACTTTTGTGTTTTTTATTGGACTAAACATTTTGTTCCCCCTGTATATTTCTGCAAATAGTTAAATATAAATTTTACATTTTTATCTATTACGCTTCTTCTAATATTCAAAACCCGCACAATACATTTTATTCAAATTCCACATAATATATACATTATAACATAATATATGTATTGCAACGTAATAATTATAGTTTCATAATACTTCAAAAAATTTCTTAATAACTATATATAATTGTGGATTGGCATAATAAACATCATCAGAGTGGATTAAAAAACCGACAAGACTCATACAGTCTTATCGGTTAAATCATCACCTTCGTAGCTGCTCATCATCTTGGACGCTGCAAAATTAATCTTACAGTTTAAATTTTGAACCATGCTATTCAGTTTTCCCGCTAATTTGGATTGATTTTTATAAGCAAAGCCTTCTCACATAAATTTTTAATGCGATAGCCTTTAATTTCAGTATTTATGGTTGAAAAATAGAAGGACATCCCCTTATTTGGCATAATTGAATGACAACAAACAAAAACCAAAAGGGATGTTCTTTATGAATATAATTATAACAAAAAATTATACTGAAAAACAGTTTAATTTGATAAATTTTTTATTATTTTTATTATAATCCTCAATAATTAAAAATGCCCTTGAACCATTATTCAGAGAAAATAAAATTAATTTTATTTTCTTCAAAAAATTCTATATATTTTTCAGATGGTTTTCTATCTGTTATAAGATAATCTATATCTGTTAATTGACAATAAGTCATAAGTGATGAAACTTCAAATTTAGACGAATCTGCTAACAAATACAACTCATTACTCTTTTCTACTATAATTTTTTTAATTTTATATTCTAATGGTGAAGAATTTGTGGCTCCATTAGATATAGAAATACCTGAAGCAGCCATAAATGCTTTATTTATATTATAATCTTTGAATATTGTAAGAGTATTTATCACCTCAAAAGAATTTGTTTTTCTTATTAACCTTCCTCCCGTACAAATAACATTTAAATTTGGAAAAGGGAGTGCGATTATTATAACATTCAAACTATTCGTCAGTATAGTTACATCATTTTTGTTTTTTAAGAAGTCTATCATATTAATTGTTGTTGTCCCAGAATCAATGAATATTACATCTCCATCATTTACAAATTCAGATGCAACCTTAGCTATTGCCATTTTTTCATAATTATTTTTAATGTTTCTTTCTTCGAAAGGAATTATTTCTTTAATAATAGCTGTTACTCCTCCATAAACTTTTTTTACACTCCCTTTTTTTACAAGTTCATTTATATATCGGCGAATTGTATTTTTAGAGATTTTAAAAATATCGCATAATGAATCTAAAGTGACTGATTCATTTCTTAATATATATTCCTCAATTTCTTTGATTCTATTAATTTTCATAATCAATTATCCTTTCGCACATGATTTTTCTAGGCGATAGATTGTAATTTCAGTATTTATAGCAAAAACCCATAAGAACATTCTCTTATTTCTTTTTTATCTAGCAAGTCCTAGTGGTGAAAATAATATATACATTCCGATCATACAAATTACAACAGCTATTCCAATACACTTTCCATATTTCCAAGGTGTTAAATCAACTTTACTTTCATCATCTTGAATTTTGAATGGTATTTCCATCGGTTTTAATTTACCAATTAATAACATTATTAAAATATCCAAGAAAAATAAACCACTCAATACGTATAAAAAATTAACATCAGCAAATAAAAATTTAGAAATCGTATAGGCTATAATATGAAAAATCATTGTTACTTTTGCGGCTAAGGCAGGAACACGTTTTGTATAGAAACCAAGCAGAATAATTGCTAGTAATGGCATATTATAAAAGCCATTGTATTCTTGAAGGAAAGTATACAAACCTGCTGGTGCATAAGCAATAAAAGGGGCTACAACTATTGAAACTATTGCTACAAATGCTGTCACTATTTTTCCAACCTTAACAACTTCTTTGTCAGAAGCTTTAGGACGAATTATTGGTTTATAAAAGTCTAATGCGAATAGGGTTGAAGTACTATTTAAAGCTCCTGCGAAAGAACTTAAAATAGCTCCAAAAATTACTGCTCCGAAAATACCATAAGCCCATGTTGGAAGTACTGCCGTGACTAAAGATGGGTACGCATCATCAGCTACTTTTAGTGTCTTTCCAAACATATTATATGCAATAATCCCCGGAAAAACTAAAAATAAAGCTCCAAAAATTTTAAAAAAGCCTACATATAAAGCACCCTTTTGTGCTTCTTTGAGATTCTTTCCTGCTAATGCTTTTTGAACAATCATTTGATTAGTACACCAATAAAATAGATTATTGAAAAACATCCCGAGGAACAATGTCGGCCAAGGAATCAATTTTGAATCAAGTGCTCCGATAGCATTTAATTTGTCTGGAGTTCGCTGGATTATTAATTGAATTCCTCCAGTGAAACTACCGTTACCGAGCAAGATTAATCCTAAAATTGGAATTGAAATACCTCCAACAATTAAACCAACACCATAAATCGTATCACTAAAGGCACTTAAAGAAATTCCTCCAATCAACACATACAAGAGTCCAACCAAGCCAATAAATGCTGCTACAATTATAATTGCAACTTGGCCATTTACATTTAATAACTTATCTATATGGAAAAGTTTATTAAAAACTAACGCTCCTGAAAACAATACGACCGGTAAAAAAGTAACTGTATAACTTACTAGAAACAAAAATGATATAATTCTTTTAGTCGTTGTATCATAACGAATTTCAATAAAATCAGAAATAGTACTAATTCCATGTTTTAAGTATTTAGGTAAGAAAACAAACGCCAGTAGCACACAAGCAAAAGCAGCTGTAACCTCCCAAGCCATTACCTCCATTCCAGCTACGTAACTTTGGCCATTTTGTCCAACAATTTGCTCTGTAGATAGATTCGTCATTAGAATTGTTCCAGCAATTGTTATTCCTGTTAGGCTTCGTCCTCCAAGGAAATAACCATCCGCATCATCTTTGTTAATTAATTGTGATTTTTTCCAAGCAATAAACCATACAGTTGCAACGATAGCCATAAATGTAATTCCTGAAAAGAGATTCATTAAGTCACCCCCTTTTTGTAATAGGATTATGCTCCGCATATATCTTTAATATATTTTCTTGCTTTTACTGCATATTCAAATGGATTTGCCTTTGCTGGGTCTTGCTCTGCTTCCACCAATAGCCAACCCTCATAATTATTGTCTGCTAAAATTTTGAATATTGGCTTAAAATCAATGCTTCCATCACCTGGCACTGTAAAAGCTCCTAATCGAACTCCTTTTAAGAAACTAAGTTTTTCATCTTTAACCTTTTTTACTATTTCCGGTCTAATATCTTTTAAATGAACATGCTTGATTCTATTTATATATTTTTTAAGTATTGCTATATGATCCTCACCTGAATATACTAAATGACCTGAATCAAATAACAAGTAAACTAAATTTTCATAAGTAATACTCATAAGCTTATCTATCTCTTTTGTTGTTTGTACTCCTGTTCCCATATGATGATGGTAAACCATTTTCATTCCCTTATCTTGAGCTAACTTTCCTAGCTTGTTTAATCCATTTCCAAGCAGCTTCCATTCTTCCTCATTAAAATGGTACTTCCCATCAAACACTGGAGTATCTAGTTCACCTTGTACGCTATGTCCTTGCTCAGCTACAACGATTACATCAGCCCCAAGATCATGTAGAAAATCTCTATGCTTAACAAATTCTGCCTCAGTTTCTTCATATGGTTTCGTAGTTAAGAACGAACTAAACCAAGCACTTGCAATTTCCAACCCTCTAAGCTCTAAAGCCTTTTTTAAAACTTTAACATCCTTTGGATACTTATTTCCGACCTCTGTTCCTTGGAAACCGGCTAATGCGGCTTCACTCAAGCACTGATCAAAAGTATTTTCTTTTCCTAAATCTGGCATATCATCATTTGTCCATGCAATTGGAGCAATACCTAATTTGACCTTTTTACTATTTAACATAATTAACACCCCTCATAATTAAAATTTAATTTCAGATAATTTAACTGGTCTGTTCTCATGTAATGATTTTGTAGCAGCTTCACCAATTAATACAGCTTGTAACCCATCTTCACCATCTACAGGTGTATCTGTATTATTTACAATTGCGTCAATAAATTCTGTTACTTCCTGCGCATAAGCCTGCATATATCTTTCTAGGAAGAAGAATAATGGTTTTTCTCCTGTAACACCATTTTCATTTGATATTACTGCCGATGAAGTGCTATCATTTGCTATTGAAACCTGACCTAATGATCCAAACACTTCAGCCCTTTGATCATATCCATAAGCTGACTGCCTTGAGTTATCAATTACTGCTAAAGTTCCGTTTTGCATCTTTAATGTTATAATAGCTGTATCAATGTCCCCAGCTTCGCCTATAGCGTTGTCTATCAATACATTACCGAGTGCATAAACTTCTTCAACTTCACTATCTAAAAGATATCTAGCCATATCAAAATCATGAATTGTCATATCTAAGAACATGCCACCAGAAATCTTCACATAATCTATTGAAGGTGGCTCAGGATCTCTTGAAGTTATTTTCAAAATATGAGGTTCTCCAATTTTTCCACTAGCAACCGCATTCTTAATTGATTTAAAGTTGTGGTCAAATCTTCTATTAAACCCTACTTGATACTTAACCTTAGATTTACCTAATTCATTAATGACTTCTTTTATTCTAGTTAAATCATGATCAATTGGTTTTTCACAGAAAACATGCTTTCCTGCTCTTATTGCTTCTATTGAGATTGGTGAGTGTGTATCTGTTGAGGAGCAAATTAATACTGCATCAATTTCTGGATCTTCTAATATTTTTTTATAGTCAGTATATACCTCAAGTATTCCCTTACTCTTTGCCCATTCTCTTGTAGCATCGTTTAAGTATGCATCAGCAATTGATTTAATTTCAGCATTTTTAACATATTTTGATATACTTTCTCCATGTACCTTCCCAATTCTTCCTACACCAATAATTCCAACCTTTAACATAATAACATCTCTCCCCGTTTTAATATTTTCTTACATTTGTAAGATTATCTGTTTTGTTAATGTACGCATTTTTTATTGAATCTTTATCAGAAACCTCAGCAACTCCTACATGCCACCAAGACTCATAACCGTTTGTCATTGTTTTTGGAAGTGTTTTTATATCTATTAAAGTAGATCTAGTTTGTTTTTTTGCATCTACTAGCGCTTCTTTAAGCTCTTCTATTGTTTTGACTGTATAGCTTTTTACTCCATACCCTTGTGCACATTTTGCAAAATCTATTGGAATCAATCCACCATTAAGCTTGCCGCTTTTTTCATTTCTATATCTAAACTCTGTTCCAAAACTGCCCATTCCATTTCCCATTTCTAGATTGTTAATGCAACCAAATCCGCTGTTATCGAATAGTAATACATTTATCTTCTTGTTTTCTTGAATAGACGTTATTAATTCCGAATGAAGCATTAAGTAACTTCCATCACCAACAAATGCATATACTTCTTTATTAGGTTCTGCAAGCTTCACTCCTAAAGCTCCTGATATTTCGTATCCCATACATGAATAACCATATTCCATGTGGTAGCTATACTTATCTCTTGAAGTCCATAACTTTTGTAAATCGCCTGGTAAACTTCCTGCAGCACCCACTACAACATAATCTTTTTTAAGAAAATTATTAATTTCACCTATAACTGTGGTTTGTGGAAGAGCTTCTCCGCAAAGTTCATAAAATTCTCTTAAGCTTGCTTCATTTTGTCCTAGCATTTCAGGTTTGAAATTATCTTCACTATATTTTATACTATATAATCTCTCAATTTCTTTTCCCCATTTATTTTTGGCATCAGAAATCTCCTTGTTATACTCGCTTTTATATCCTTTTTCAATAAGCTTATATCTAAGTTGTTCTAAATTAACCAATACATCCCCGACCACTTTAGTAGCATCCATTTTAGTTGCATTATATCTAGATGTATTTATTGTCAAGAATTCAACTTCATCATTCTTAAACAATCCTTTAGAAGCTGTTGTAAAATCTGTAAATCTTGTTCCAAGTCCTATTATGAGGTCTGCATCTTTAGCTATAAGATTTGCAGCAAGGGTACCTGTAACTCCAATACCTCCTAGATTCAGATAATGGGTTGATTCTACTGCACTTTTTCCTGCCTGCGTTTCTGCAATAGGTATATTAAATTCCTGCGCAAATTTCTTTAGTTCTTCACCTGCTTCTGAATATTTGGCTCCTCCGCCACAAATGATTAATGGTTTTTTCTTTCTAGCTATTAAACTTATAGCATCTTCTAGTTCTAAATCCGTAGCTTTTCTTCTTTCAATTCTATGCACTCTCTTCTTGAAAAAATATTCTGGATAATCGTAAGCCTCTCCTTGAACATCCTGTGGCAGTGCAATACATACTGCGCCAGTATCTCCCTCATCTGTTAATACTCTCATTGCATTTATCATAGCTGACATCAATTGTTCTGGTCTGCTCACTCTATCCCAATATTTACTTACAGGTTTAAAAGCATCATTTGTAGTAATTGAAGCATCATAATCTTGTTCGACTTGTTGAAGTACAGGATCTGGCTGCCTTGTAGCAAATGTATCACCTGGAAATAATAATACAGGTATATTATTTGCTGTTGCTGTTGCGGCAGCAGTTACCATATTAGCAGATCCAGGACCTACCGATGATGTACATGCATATATTTTTTTCCTTCTTTTTTGCTTAGCGAAAGCCACAGCTGCTTGGGCCATGCCTTGTTCATTTCTACCTTGACGTACTATTAATTTGCCAGGATCTTGTTCTAATGCTTGACCAAGACCTAATACATTTCCATGTCCGAATATTGCGAAAATTCCTTCGATGAATCTTTCTTCTTTGCCATCAAAACTTACAAACTGGTTATTTAAAAATTTAACCACTGCTTGTGCAGTAGTCAGTCTAATTGTACCCATCTCAAACCCCCTTATATCTTAATCAATCATTTATACTATTTTTCTGGCCATATCTTAACATTTTTGTCCCAAAGCCAAGTATGATCTTTATCATCTATTCTGTCAGTCCATGGGTTATTATCTAAATGTCTTATCATCCAACAATAGTACATAGCATAACCTGGTGCAGCTGTTTGAGGATGAACAAGGCCTCCTTGAATTAAAGCAAAGCTTCTATCTGTTATCTTATAAGCATTTTCACCTATTAGACATAAACCAAATCCTTGAGGTTTATTAAATTTATAGTAATAAACTTCAGGTTGTGGATGATGATGTGGTGGGTAACTTGACCATTTACCAGGATAAGTAATAACTTCTCCCATTACCATGTTTGAATATGGTTCATTTTTATAATCAAATACTGTTCTAACTACTCTTCTTGCAGTACCATTCCATACCCCTTCACCAAATACTTCACTTTTACAATCTTCTGGATAATATAATTTTGCTTCAAAGGTATTTTTATTATCTGTATATTGAAGAAGTATTTCGCTTTGTTCTAAAATTTCTACTTGGACCTTTGTATCCTTTGGCACATGTAAACACCAGGGACCTTCATCAAATACTGAAGTTCTCTCTATTACTTTTTTATTTCCTGACCACCTAATTTCAAGTTTTCCTGTTAACATCAATACAGCCAATTCTTTGAAATCTGAATAGTACGTTTTAACTGAACCTTTTTCAAGTTTTATTACAGCAATATCCATTAACATTTCTTTATTTTTACCGTTAATCTCGCATATTGTATTTTCACCGTATTTTAGATTACCTAAACTTTCTACCATTTAAATCCTCCTTATGATTTTACGACCATTTCACCATATTCCTCTTTGCTCTTTCTTATAAATTCATTAATCCCTTCGACTTTTGGCATTGCATCAGAGCAGCTGTGACTTGCAACTAACATTGAAGCTGAAGCACTACCAAACTCTAAGCAGTCAATAATATCCCATCCTTCAAGTAATCCATAAACAAATGCAGACCCATATGCATCCCCGCCACCAAAAGATTTAAGAAGTTTAACTGGGAAAGGCTTTATATTAAAGCTTTTTTTATCTGATGTATAAGCAGTTGATCCATCTTTTCCATGCTTTATAACAACAATTTTACTACCATAATTAAACCATCTATTAGCGGTTTCCTGATCGCTACTATCTTGTCCAATTATTGTTTGCGTTAAATCAAATTCTTCTCTTGACCCTATTATAACATCACTGTTTTTTGCGACTAGAGCATAATAAATTGCAATCTCATCCTTATTAGTCCATGAATATTCTCTATAATCAATATCGAAAATAACTACTGTATTATTTTTCTTTGCATACTCTAATGCCTTCAAGGTTGCTTCTCTTGACGGACTCTGAGATAAAGCAGTCCCAGATATTATAATAGCTTTAGTATTCTTAATATATTCTTCACTAATTTCGGAGGCTTCCAGCGCTAAATCTGCAACACCATTTCTGTACATTAAAATACTACTTTCAGTTGGACTAAGTATTTCAGTAAAAGTAAGTCCTAAATTTTCTCCATTTTTAGCAAAATAAATTTGCGTCGTATCTATTTCTTCATTTTTAAAATAGTTAATAACAAATTCACCAAACCTATCATTTGATACTTTACCAATAAACCCTACCTTTTTACCTAGTCTTGCAAGTCCAACTGCAGTATTAGCTGGTGACCCACCTAAATATTTTTTAAAAGTCGCACTTTCTGAAAGTGGCATATTTATATCAATAGGATTAAAATCAATTGCAGCTCTTCCGAGTGGCACAATATCAAATTCTCTACTATTATCAAATTTAATGTAACCCATTATTTCCCCCTATGCTTTGTTTTGACTTCCGAATATCTTAATATGCCTCTTTACATTAATATAAGCACCTTCTATTTCTTTCTCATGCAACTCGAAATAATCAACTTTTTCGGACTCTTCATATAACTTCCCAACATTTTCTTCAACTGAAGCAAATGTTGCTGTTGCTATATTAATTTTTCTAATTCCAAGACTTACACATTTTCTAAAATCGTCATCACTTATACCTGTTCCCCCATGCAATACTAATGGAACATCTACCCTTTTGTTTATTTTGTCTAATACATCAAAATTTAATTTTGGATTTTCTAAATATACTCCGTGAGCATTTCCTATTGCCACTGCTAATGCATCAACGCCTGTTGCATCGAAAAACTCCCTTGCCTCATCTACCCCAGTAAACAAACCTGATATTTCTTTTAAGCCATCTTCACTACCGCCTACTCGTCCTATTTCAGCTTCTACGTCTGCATTATATTTTTTTGCTTCATCTATAACTTCTCTTGTTAACCTTATATTATCTTTCAGTGGATATTTTGAACCATCTATCATAACTGAAGTAAATCCAAGCTGGAGAGCTTCCTTTATCTTTTCTAAAGTTAAACCATGATCAAAATGTATAGCTACTGGTATTTTCGCTTTTTTTGCTCCTGCAACCATCATAGATCCTATTAACTCTAATGGCGAAGCATTTAATCTTACTTCTGCAATTTGAATTATCATCGGAGAATTTAACTCTTCACCAGCCTTTATAGCACCGATTAACATTTCCATATTTGCTACGCTAAAAGATCCAACAGCATATTTTCCTTTTTCTGCTTTACTCAATAAATCCCGCATATTTACTAGTGGCATTTATTTCACCTGTTTCCATAATAATTTATAAATATTTATTATGTCTTCCTTTTCAGTCTTTCTTCTTGTATTTCCTGGGCTGCCACTGTCTAAAGCATCACCCGCCATTTTTTCTAAATTTTCAAAGAATTTTTGCTTATTAACACCAACCTCTTCAAGGGTTTGAATGTTTAAGTCTCTACATAGATCTCCAATTTCTTTTATAAAAGCTTGACCTGCTTCTATATCACTCTCACCTTTCTTATAGATGCCTATAGCTTTAGCTAAATCACAAAATCTTTCTGGTGTTCCAGATAATGCAAAATTCAAACAATCTTGCAACAATATAGCATTAGATAATCCATGTGGTACATGATAAAGTGCACCCACTGGTCTACTCATACCGTGAACTATTGTCACTGAAGAGTTATTAAAAGCAATTCCAGCTTCAAGTGCAGCTATTGACATTTCTGTTCTAGCTTCAACATCATTCCCATTTTGATAAGCTTTTAATAAATACTTAGTTATCCTTTTAACCGCAGAAAGAGCAAAGGTATCTGACATTGTCTGCGATTTCTTTGATGTATATGCTTCGATTGCATGAGTTAATGCATCCAATCCTGTAGCTGCTGTTACGTTAGGTGGAGCTGTCGTTGTAAAAATCGGATCTATTATTGCTAAAGTTGGCATTAGATAAGACCCCTTTAACAACATTTTTATATCCCTCTTTGTATCCGATATTATAGTGAACTGAGTTGCTTCTGAACCCGTTCCTGCTGTTGTAGGTAATGCAACTAGAGGAGGGGTTGCATTAGGAATCGTTTTCCCTAAATAATCATTAATTTCCCCTGTATTCGTTATCATAGCCCCTACAGCTTTCATTGTATCTATAGGGCTTCCTCCACCTAACCCAATTAAGAAATCACATTTTCCTTCTTTATAAGCTTTAGTTCCATCGTTTACCATGATATCTGTCGGTTCACTATTTACTTTACTATAAACCACATATTCAATATTAATACTATCCAACATATCTGTTACTTTTTT
Organism: Clostridium sp. CM036; assembly: GCF_055081135.1. Classification (NCBI taxonomy): domain Bacteria; kingdom Bacillati; phylum Bacillota; class Clostridia; order Eubacteriales; family Clostridiaceae; genus Clostridium; species Clostridium sp. CM036. The sequence continues at coordinate 1,855,419 of NZ_CM143652.1, forward strand.
CAAGCTTCCAATTTTTACAATTGTATCATCAGTTACAATTAAAGCTTTTTCCCCTAGCTGTTTAACGTTTTCGCCAGCTAGATTAAGTGCTTCCTTTCCAGTAATTATATATCTTGGTGTTAAAAACAAGTTGCTCATTATATAACCTCCCATGTTGTTGTTTTGTTGTCACTTCTTAAGTATATTATGCGCAACTTAACCAATATATGTTAATAATAGTAGTATATTTAATTATTTCTTCATATTCATTATCATTTTCATTTTCCCTGGAATATCGTAGACAACTGAATAATAGTTATATTTATGATGCTAATCAATATTAATAATTTTACAATATACTGTGAAAGGTGATGTAGTTCTATGAAAATCTTAAAACCTAAAGAAGCTGCTGAGTTAGTAAAGGATGGCGATTATATTGTAACAGATGGATTTGTTGGCAGTTGTTGTCCTGAAACCCTTACTACAGCTTTAGAAAAGCGTTTTTTAGAAACTGGTAAGCCTATAAATTTAAATCTTATATACGCCGCTGCTCAGGGTAATCAAAATGGAAGAGGTGCAGATCATTTTGCACACGAAGGAATGACTAAAAGAGTAGTAGGTGGTCATTATAACATGGCACCTGCCCTAGGAAAATTAGCTGTAGAAAATAAAATAGAAGCCTATAATCTTCCACAAGGAACTCTTTCTCAGCTTTTTAGGGATATTGCTGGTAAAAGGGTTGGTACTATAACTCATGTAGGACTAAACACATTTGTTGACCCTAGAATTGAAGGAGGGAAATTAAATGATATTACAAAGGAGGATATTGTAAAGATAATTGAAATCGAAGGTGAAGAGAAGCTACTATATAAATCATTTCCAATTGATATCTGTTTTGTACGCGGTACATATGCAGATAAAAATGGTAATATTAGTCTAGAAAGAGAAATAGCTACTCTTGAAGCAACATCCATTACTCAAGCAACAAAAAACTGCGGTGGAATAGTTGTAGTTCAAGTTGAAAGAGTAGTAGCTGCTGGCACCCTTGATCCACGACTTGTGAAAATTCCTGGTATATATGTAGACTATGTTGTTGTTTCAAAACCAGAGGAACATGAGCAGACCTTTGGATTTGAATATAATCCAGCTTGTACAGGTGAAATAAAAGCAATAATGGATTCAATTGAAAATACACCTTTAGATATTAGGAAAATAATAGCAAGGAGAGCTGCCTTTGAGCTTAAATCTAATACTGTTGTAAATTTAGGAATTGGAATACCTGAGGTAATATCATTAGTTGCTAGTGAAGAAGGGATTTGCGATTATATGACACTTACAGTAGAAGCAGGAGCAGTTGGTGGATTGCCACAGGGTGGATTAGCTTTTGGTGCATCAGTAAATCCAGAAGCAATTCTAGACCAAGCATGCCAATTTGATTTTTATGATGGTGGTGGAGTTGATTTAGCATTCTTAGGATTAGCTCAAGTTGATAAAGACGGTAACTTAAATGTAAGTAAGTTTGGAACACGTGTTGCAGGATGCGGTGGCTTTATCAATATTACCCAAAATGCAAAAAAAGTTATATTCTGTGGAACATTTACAGCCCAAGGACTTAAACAAGAAATAAAAGATGGAAAGCTTGTTATCAAACAAGAAGGTAAGCTATTTAAATTTATTGATCAAGTTGAGCAAATTACTTTTAGTGGGAAATATGCACGAAAGGTAAATCAGCCAGTAATGTACATTACTGAAAGAGCTGTATTCGAACTTAAAAAGGATGGACTTTATCTTACTGAAATAGCACCAGGTATTGATTTGCAAAAGGATGTTTTAGATTTAATGGCTTTCAAGCCAAAAATGAATGATATTCCCAAACTTATGGATGAGCGTATTTTCTATGATAAACCAATGGGATTAATAGATTTTAGTTTATCAAGAGAGAAAGATATTTAATAAGATAAAGGCCTCATACTAAATTAATAGTATGAGGCTTTTTTTTTGTTTTGTTCTAAGTCTTTACCTTAAAAAATATCTACTTTATATCGGCCCAATTAGCAGGATATGTCACAAACATAAATTTTGCATAATTTGGAACACTGAATTGAATTTTTGAGTTTTTAGGAATTAAAATCATTTCCCCTTTATTGGCTACAACTTTTCTTCCATCAATATTTACTTCTAAAGTTCCCTCTATAACATAATCTATTTCATCATATTTTAATGTCCAATCAAAGCACGTTTCTTTCATTTCCATAAGACCGCATCCAAGTCTCGGACTTTCTTCTAATGTTAAAACATCTGTTAAAAGTACGTCATCTCCCTCTTTGCCAGTATCAAACTTACCCATTTTTACAGTGTCTAATTTTATTGACATTATACCACTAGGATCTACGTGCTTTTCAAATTCACATTTTTCCTTTGATAAACTTTCTGCTATGATTTTTCTAACCATGTCCTCAATTAATTTTGCATCTATATTTTCCATTTTAATTCCTCCATTCATTATTATCTTATAATGCTATTATGCTTGAACAGACTTATTTTTTTTATTTTTCGAAAGTATAAAACAAGCTAACGCAACCGCTGCAACTCCACCGACTAATTTTGCAACTATCATAGGGAATATCATTCCTTTTTCTACTCCAGCAACAAAACCTAAATGATCTCCAAATACAAAAGCTGCACTAACTGCAAATGCAACGTTTATTATCTTACCCCGTTCATCCATGTCTTTCATCATTCCAAACATTGGTATACTATTTGCAAGACTCGCCACCATACCTGCTGCTGAAATATCATTCATACCTAGTAATGAACCAAGCTTCATTAGAGGTTTTTTAAATACTTTCGTTATAACATAAACCATTGGGAAGGCTCCTGCGAGTACTATTGCAATAGAACCTACTATCTCAATACCTTCGGATAGTGGTGCCATTCCAGGTATAACAACTACTCCTGTTAAAGTTTCTATTATTATAGCTGCAAGACCTATTGTTATAAGCACAACTACACCTTTTCCAAAAACGGTAAAGCCTTTTATCATTTTTTCAGGAATTAACCATAATCCTACAGCAAGAAGTGCTGCAAATATTATTATTGGCACAAGATTTTTAAGTAACATTATTACTCCAAATCCAGCTACAAGTCCACCTATAAGCGCTCCTATAGGAATTGTTATTATCCCTGCAAGTACACCTGTTGCCAAAAATTTATGGTCTTCTTTTTTAATTATTCCAAGAGCAACTGGTATAGTAAATACAATAGTTGGTCCCATCATAGATCCTATAATTACGCCTGAGAAGCTTGCTGCTTGTGCTGTTTGTGCAAGTTCTTTTGCAAGAGGATATCCTCCCATATCACAAGCAAGTAAAGTAGTAGCAAACATAGATGGATCTGCTCCTAATGCAGTGTAAATTGGGACTACTACAGGTTTTAATACACTAGCAAGTACTGGTGCTAAACAAACTACACCAACCATAGCTATAGTTAATGAACCCATTGCCATAAATCCCTCTTCAAATTGTTCTCCTAAACCAAATTTATTTCCTATGCACTTATCTATTGCACCTAAAACCATGAAAACAACCATTATATATATAATAATTTCATTTATTCCCATTTTTTCTCCTTCCAGAAAATTATTTTTTGATCATATGTATTTTTTTAGAATTTATCTACATTGTTAACTATTATTATAAGCTACTGATTAGTTCCTTAGATGGTGATGGAATTACTATACTTGAAACTATTTTTTTCTCATCAATTTCTCTTAAAGCTTCTTTTACAGCTTCCTGCACAGAACTCACATCACCATATATAATAAAATAAGATTTTCCACCAATTAAAGTGCCGAGACTTAACTTAAAAAGCCTTACCTCCGCTGCTTTAAGCGCCTTATCTAAGATAAATATTCCAGAAACTACATTAGTGGTCTCCACTACTCCTATAGCTCCATTAGGTACTACTTTTATTTTATTTTTTAATGATTGTATAATATCCTTATGTACATTAGGAAGTAGAAAACTTCCTATCAAAAAACCTTTACTTTGATTCGTCCCCTTGTCTAAGGCTTCTTTAACAGATCCTACTTCTCCTGATATAAGTATCATAAATTTCCCTGGACAAATAGTTCTACAAAATACTAATTCTACCTCTGCTGCTTTTAGAACTACATCCGCTATTTCTATTCCTTTTGCAATACTTCTAAATTCCATCATTCCTAAAGTTTTAATCATAGATTCACTCCAAATAAATTTATTTATACGAGAAGTGCTTTATTATAGAAATTCTGCATCTACTTCTAAACTATCTATTATACCTACTATAACAGCATCCACAGGCACATCTTTTATATGCAGTGATGCGCTTGCAGCGCTACCTTTAGTCACTAATACACTATCCCCTATGCCAGCCCCTACTATATCTGCGGCAACAAAAATTCCGCTCCCCTCGCCGGCTGCAGCTTTAGATGGTTCTATCACTAAGAATTTTAATCCATTTAATTTATCATCTTTTCTTGTAGCCCAAACATTGCCTATAACTTTACCAATAATCATTAACTGCCCCCCCCTTTTTATTTTTTAAAATGTTTTAGAATAACCCTAAACTCTATTTATCTTTAATCGTTTTATTCTTATAAAATCTTGAGCAAGTGGGGTTAATATAGCTTTTTTAATTAAGTTTACTTCCTTTATTCCGTTCATATATAATTTTCTAAGGTCTGATTCTGTAATCAGTCTTTTATTATTTATTTCTACTATTTGATGAGATTGCACAGTATCCTCTGAAACCGCTTTTTTAGCTTGTGATTCAGTTTTATTATGCATATCATCGATTACTATATTTGATTCTATTGAGCAGGATTTTTGCACTGATTCATCATTGCGATTAGCGCCCATTTGCATGCTTTTTAATAAATCCTTTTGATGGACTAAAGCAATTCCATAAGACATGATTTTGTGTTCATATTGATTATATAGATTATATAAAGCTTCATTAGACGTACTTAAATGTTTTCTGTACTGTATTCCCTCTTTTAATACATAAACCTTCTTACCGTTAAAAAGAGCCTCTACTATAAACGCTTGTACACCATTATTACATAACCCAAGCGCCATTGATGATAATCCTTTATTACATAAATTTGTAACTATTATATGCTCATAGTCTCTCAAATTTATATCTTCTTTATCATAAATATGAACCTCGTATTTATCTTCTACAAGCTCTTTAATCACTATTAACTCTTCTTCAGAGGAACTTATTACCAATACCTTTTCTTTATCCATTGCAGTACTATTTCTACTGCTAGGAATCCTCTTCATAACTTCCTTAGTGATCATATCTACTAATTTTTCTATATCCACTTAAATCACTTCCTTATATAAAAATTATAATGTTTAATACAGCTTAACATATAAGGTATATCATCTTATTTTTAAAATCATCTATAAAACAACAATTCTATTTTATAATTTTTGCAGTAGTGCCTTTATTATATCCACAGGCATTTGCCTCATCATAATCTATGTGCATAAATGTTCTAAATTCTTTCTTTACCCTAATTACAACATCATCAAAGATTAGCGGTCTTTCCCCAGAAACTTCAACTTTAACTATATCTTTATCACGAACCTTAAATAACTTTGCATCTTCTAATGTTAAATGTATATGACGTTTTGCAACTATTAACCCCTCTTTAATTGTTAAAGAAGCTTTTTCTGTAGATATGGTTACACCTGCACTACCCTGTAATTTTCCTGATTCACGAATTGGTGCTTTTACTCCTAAAATAACAGCATCACTCTTAGATATTTCAGCCTGTGTGTGTGTTCTTTCTGGTCCAAGTACAACTACATTTTTAATTGTTCCTTTAGGCCCAGTTAGGCTAACTCTTTCGTTGCAGCTATATTGACCTGGTTGTGATAATTTCTTTACCTCTGTTAATTTATAACCCTTACCAAATAATGTATCAATACTTTCTCTTGAAAGATGAACATGTTTTCCTGAAGCTTCCACTGTAATTTTAAATTTTTCATTTACTCTTTTTATGACTTCTTCTATAATGTATTCAATGTCTATACCGGTCACTGATGTGCCCCCTCTATTTATATTTTCCTGACAAAAACTTAAACATCATTATATATAAACAGCTGCTTAATCTATTTAAATATCTTATAATATCGTTTCTTGTTATCTCTGCGTCAATGTCTTTAAATGCCTTGAAACCACATATTTCAACTTCTCTTATATTACTTCTTATGGAATTAAGTCCAACAACTATTTCACCCATTTTATAATTAGGCATAAAATGATCCATATTAAAATATTTTTTAGGATTATGTGACATTTCCCTCAGGTCATTCTCACCAATTCCTAAAATAGAGAATTCCGGAAGATTTTCTTCTAATACTTCCGCCCTTAATATGTTACGTACAAAAGATAGAATCTCCTCTAAGTCTTTTGCTACTCCTTCATTTTGAAGTTTTGAAGCTATTACTTGAACTTCCAAAATTTTAGATTGAAGACTATCAAGTCTTCCTCTAAACTCTATTTTCCTATGATCTTTAGGTACTAATTTATTTCCATATAACTGTGTCATATGCTCTGGTTTTTCCTCTACATAACCACCCTTGAGGCAAATATATTTCGGGAAAATTTTTCCTTCATCTTCCTTTTCAGTTTTGGAATTACCTTGTTTCTTAGCACTCAATGTATCAACAATTATTAGTTTAATGTTTTTATCTTGTAGATACTGTTTTGCAGAGGGGGTAATAATAACACCCTTTACTACTTCGTATTCTTTAATATCTGTATTTTTAAGTTGTTTTCTTAGTTCACTTTCAGTTAACAAACTCATATAACTCACATCCCCTTGAGAAGATTGTATATAAGCATACTACCCCACAACCTTTTGAATTGTGGGGATAGTATGTTTTTAAATATTATTCTTCTATTACTTCTTTTACTTTTGGAAGTATTGCATCTACTTCAGCATGTGGTCTTGGAATTACATGAACAGAAACTAATTCTCCTACTCGTTCTGCAGCAGCAGCTCCAGCATCTGTAGCTGCTTTAACAGCTCCAACATCTCCTCTAACCATTACAGTTACGAGTCCTGCACCAATTTGCTCTTTTCCTACCAATGTAACATTTGCAGCTTTAACCATAGCATCTGCAGCTTCTATTGCACCTACGAGTCCTCTTGTTTCAACCATTCCTAATGCGTTTGTACTTGCCATTTTATATTCCTCCTAAAATTTTTTTTATCTATATTAATTTTATATAACTAGCTTTTCAATTTTTCCATGATTTTTTCTACTATTAGATTTATAGAGTCTTCATTTAAATCTTCTTTGCTAATATTAGAATTAACAGTGTTACTTCTATCTACTATATCCTCTATTTCACGGGTTCCATAAACCAATCTTCTTATATTCAATAAGTTCATAGGTCCAACATTATCAGAAGTTGCACTTCCGCCAACTGCTCCACAGCCTAAAGTTAAAGCTGGTACTAAGCTTGTAGTAGCTCCTATTCCACCTAGTGAACCTGGAGTATTAACTAATAATCTTGATACAGGTTTTTTAAGTGCAAATTCTCTAATTACAGCCTCATTATTTGAGTGTATTATAAGAGTATGCCCTGCTCCCTCATTGTTTAATATATCAATACATTTTTCACAAGCCTTTTCCCAAGTTTCTTCACAGAAGAAACCTAAAATTGGAGCTAACTTTTCTCTTGAGTATGGATACTTATGTCCTACATTTGTTTCTTCAGATATAAGTACTCTAGCTCCAGTAGGAACATTTAAGTTAGCCATTTTAGCTATAGCTTCAACACTTTTTCCTACTATTTGAGGATTCATTGAACCATTACTTCTAAGTATAAATCCTGCTAATCTATCAGCTTCTTCTCTATTTAAGAAATAAGCGCCCTGTGCTTTTAATTCAGAAACTACTTTGTCCTTAGAGCAAGCTTCAACTACTATAGATTGTTCTGAAGCACAGATAGTTCCATTATCAAAAGTCTTACTATCTAATATTCTCTTTACTGCTAAAGGAATATCTGCAGATTTTTCTATGAAAGCTGGTCCATTTCCTGGTCCTACTCCTATAGCTGGATTACCTGAGCTATAGGCTGCTTTAACCATAGGTGTACCACCAGTTGCGAGTATTAATGAAATATCACTATGTTTCATTAACTGATCTGTACCTTGCATAGTAGGTATAGACATGCATCCAATAGTTCCTTCTGGTGCTCCTGCAGCCACAGCTGCTTCAGATATTATTCTTACAGTTTCCAATATACATTTTTTACCCATTGGATGTGGTGAGAAAACTATTGAATTTCCTGCTTTTATAGATATCATAGCTTTATATATAGCTGTAGATGTAGGGTTAGTTGATGGAATAAGTCCTGCAACAACCCCTACTGGAACTGCCACCTCAACTAATTTTTTATCTTTATCTTCATTTATTATTCCTACAGTTTTTAAATCCTTTATATATTCATAAACTCCCTTACTAGCAAAAGTATTTTTCACAATCTTATCTTGCCATTTTCCAAAACCAGTTTCCTCTTCTGCCATTTTAGCTAATTTTTCAGCATTATTATAAGCTGAATCACTAATGGCTTTAACTATTCTGTCGATTTCGCTTTGGCTCATTTCGCCTAATTTCTTTTGTGCAATCTTTGCTTTAGCTATTAGGTCCCTAACTTCTTGAATTGACATTAAATCCTTATCCACTATTTACTCCTCCTTTGATAGAATAATACGATCTCTTCTACAAGCCTATCTTTTTTAGCAAACTTTATCTGTTTCTTAGTCATATTATCTAAGTCAAGACTTCTCGCTAATGTTCTGAGTTCATTTACTTTTTCACTCTCTAACTGCTCTTTTAGGCTTGTACTATTACTTAGAGTGTTATCTCCAAATTCTATCGCTTTAATCTCTTGTGTTTTTTTGTCTTGATTTACATTCTTGATTTTTTTACTTTCAACAACTAAAACCTCTTCACTACATTCCTTATGGTCACAATCCTTAGTGCTTGTATTTTCCACAATAGTGTTCCATACTGATAAGTCTGGTCCAGGAATTACATGAGCTACTACTAAAATATTTAACTTTGTCACAGCAATTTCAGCCGCTTCAACAGCTGCTTTAACTGAAGAAACATCACCCTTTATCTTTACTGTAACCAAACCACCATCAACTATTTCACAACCTATAAGATTTACATTAGATGTCTTAAGTGCCACATCTGCAGCTTCTATGGCACCAAGGTACCCATGTACCTCAATTAACCCTAATGCTCCCTTATACATTTAATTGCCTCACTTTAAAAATTTGTAGGATTTTCAGCTACAAATTGGACTGCTGCTGCAAAAGCATCACAAGCTGCTTGACAAGCTGATTGGCTACCTGTAAGCAATGCTCCACCAAAGTTAGTTTCTGATGGTGGTCCGTAAAAAGTTACTAATTTAACATCTGCTGCTTTTAAAGCAGCATCTAATGCATATACAGCTTCAAGTGGAGGAGCTATCAAATAAGCTATAGGCTCTCCCTCTTTAATGTTCGCAGTTTTCGATAAAAAGCTGCCTGTTCTTGATACACAGTGAGCATAATATGGAACTGTATTATCATCATTAGCACTTGTAAAACTTGCTCCATTTTCTATGAAATCTAGAGCAGAATTAAGTCCACTTCTAACCTCTGCTGGACTTGGTCCAGCCATTATTCCTATAACTTCACCTGCTAGTTTTGTACTTGCATTTGCAGAACCTGCATACATTGATTTTGCATATACTATTTCTACCTCTGCTGATTTCGTAGCTTCATCTAAAGCTGTATAAGTAACATCATCTATATCTGCTGTTATAATTCCTAAACTCTTATGATGTGGAGCTAAATTAAAGGCTTCTACCAAATCTTGACTAACATTTGATATTATTTTTACACCTAATACCGTTGCACGAATAGCTTCATTTTTCATGTGTTTTGCCTCCTAATTATAATTTCTTTACTATAATTTTAAATCTACTCCACTTGCTTTCTTTTCTAGCATTAATTTTATTATGTCAGATATATGAGCACCTGCTTCTACTGGAGGAGTACCACCTTTATGTATATTAGATACAACTGTTCTTCTAGCTTCTGGCATATTTACAGTAGCTTTGTATGCTATATAAGCACTCATACTTTCTGCTGTAACAAGGCCTGGTCTTTCCCCTATAAGTACACAAGTAACATCTGCTTCTAAGGTTTCAGATACTACATCCATAACGCCAACTCTTCCATTTTTAACGAAGAATGGAGTTCCTACAGAAATTCTGTAACCCTCAAGGCCCTGCACCATAGCTGGAAGTACATCACGAATATTAGCTTCTATAGCTGCTGAGCTTAATCCATCTGATACATATATTTGTACCTGTGGTCTCATTTTGCAGTTAGTTTTTATAGCTTTTATACCCTCTTCAGTTATCTTTTTCCCAAGGTCTGGTCTTGTTATAAATTCATCTTTATTGATGCATTCTGTTTTAACAGAAAATAAATTCATTTCCTTTAAGAATTCCTCTGAAACATCTGAGAAAACTGAATCTTGAGCTGCTGCATGATCTGCTCTAACTCTTAAAGCTGTTTCAGTTTTATATCTAGGACCTGCTCTCCAAATTCCTAATCTCGCTGGAGTAGACTCCTTCATTTTTAAATATCCCTTAGCATCTGCTGGATTTGGAACTAAAAGTTGTTTTTTAATATCAACAGTTGTAATATCATCAATAAATCCATCTTCAACCTCTGTTTTAATAGAATTTTCAACTTTAGCTGTAACTTTCTTATCTTTACTTGTCATTTCAAGTAGTACCTGTTCAACCAATTTTTTTAAATCATTTTCTGATACCATTATTTTTCCTCCTCTCATTATTTAAGAAATACAGATGCATCTCCTGTTTTTTCAGTCAATTTCCCATCTTTTGTGAATCCCATTTTTTCCATCCAAACTTCAAACTCTTTTATTGGTTTTAAGTGTAATAAATCTCTTAGTGTTGCTGTTTCATGGTATCCAGTAGACTGGTAGTTAAGCATTATATCATCACCATGAGGTAATCCCATAAAGAAGTTACATCCTGCCGCTGTAAGAAGTACGGATAAATTTTCTATATCATTTTGATCTGCCTTCATATGGTTTGTATAACAAGCATCAACACCCATTGGTACTCCAGTTAATTTACCCATGAAGTGATCCTCAAGACCTGCTCTTATAACTTCTTTACTATCATATAAATATTCGGGTCCTATAAATCCAACAACAGTATTTACTAGGAATGGGTTATATCTCTTAGCAAATCCATAACATCTTGCTTCCATAGTTACTTGGTCTACACCATTATGACTATCTGAAGATAATTCTGAACCCTGTCCTGTCTCAAAATACATTACATTAGGGCCAGATCCTGTGCCTTCTTTAAGTGCTAACTGCCTTGCTTCTTCTATCATATCTGCAGTTATTCCAAAAGCTTCATTTCCTTTTTGAGAACCTGCTATACTTTGGAAAATTAAATCCGCAGGAGCTCCACGTCTTATAGCTTCCATTTGTGTTGTTACATGAGCTAATACACAGTTTTGAGTTGGTATTTCCCATTTATTCTTAAAGTCTTCAAAGGTTTTAAGAACTCGCATTACACTTTCAACGGAATCATCAACTGGGTTTAAGCCTATAACCGCATCTCCAACACCATAAGTTAATCCTTCCATAAGAGAAGCTAAAATTCCCTGTGGATTATCTGTGGTATGGTTAGGTTGAAGTCTTGCAGATAAGGTTCCGTCTAGTCCTATTGTTGTATTACAATGTGCAGTAATTCTTATTTTTTTTGCTCCATAAATTAAATCTAAATTAGACATTAACTTAGCTACAGCAGCTACCATCTCACTAGTAAGTCCGCGACTTATCCTTTTAATATCTTCTCCAGTAGTATTTTCATTTAATATCCACTCTCTAAATTCAGATACTGTTAAGTCTTTAATTCCAGCGTATATCTTTTCATTGACATCATCTTGAATTATTCTTGTTACCTCATCTATTTCATAAGGTACTGCTGGACAATTCCTCAAATCCTCTAAAGTTAAATGACTTAAAACTACCTTAGCCGCCACTCTTTCTTCTGAAGATTCTGCTGCAATTCCTGCAAGCTTATCTCCTGACTTTTCTTCATTTGCCTTTGCCATAACTTCCATTATTGATTTAAAATCATACACTTTTCCAAATAACTTTGTTTTTAATTTCAAGATAATTCACCCCTCTTATTTTTTATGAATTAAATATTAGTGTTTTAATTATTACTGGTACAACCCTACCATTTGCTAGAGGTTTACCTATGTCTATGTAATCGCCATTTTCGACGTTTATAGTGTCAATACACACAACTTCTTTTTTGAAATTAAGCTGTCTATATAAAGTTTGTCCCAAGACTTTAGCTATATCATTTTCAACTACTAAAACAGTTGGAAAATCACCTTTCAAAATCTCTTCCATTCCCAAAAGCAAAGTCTCCGCTAGTTTTTGCACCTCTACAAAGCTAGGATTCAACTTTCCTTTTATGGCTATAGCCACGGGTTGAAGCTCATTCTCTAATGTAAACCACTTAAGTTTTTCCTTTATAACCTTAACCATGTTTTCATGACCTGAATTTTCTTCATCCTCTGAAAGTTTTAGTATTGGAAGGTTTTTAATAGGAAACTTATCCTCTGTATATGTTATTGTACTGCCGCTAATTTCTGTGGTGTGAGAACCAGCTCCTACCACCGTAGCCCTTATGGTCTCTATAGATTTTTTAACCACAATTTTAGTACATAACTTTGACTTACTAATAGCTTGACCAAGTAATATACCTATATCTCCATACTTAAACATTTCTTCAGGTTCCAGATTGCAAACATAATCAGCAACTCCTCCAGAAAAGGTAATGTAATCTATTGCTATATCGCTTCTAATTCCCTTATTGGTAAGTATTCTTTCATAGAAGCTGCTCTTTTCTCTTATATTCACACTTTCCTCTAAAAGTTTAACCATTTCATCGACTATAATATTCAAAGCCTCAAAGGTTGGCTTCTGCCCCTCTTCTATAGAAACATGATTTAACTTAGCTAATTCCTTTATCTTCTCCGCAATATATAGAACTTTGCCCGAAGACTTATCAATTTTAATAAGTCTTCCACCTATATCTAAACATCCTGTATCTAAAAGTTTTCCTTCTTTGAAGACTGCTATATTAGTAGTTCCTCCACCAATATCCAAGTTAACTACAGTAGACTCTTCATCCTCAGAAATTTTATCTGCTCCTGCACCTTTTGCTGAGATTATTGATTCTAAATCAGGTCCTGCAGTAGCTACAACAAACTCTCCTGCAAGTCCACTTAATTTTTGCAAAACATCATTAGCATTTTGCTTTCTAGCAGTTTCACCTGTTATTATAACCGCCCCAGTTATAACATCTGAGGGCGCTATTCCTGCTGCAAGGTACTCTCTTTTTACTATTTCGCGAACCTTTTCACCATCTATCTCCTTTTGTGATTTAAGTGGTGTGAAGTATATTTCACTTCTATATATAATTTCCTTATCCACAATGGATATTCTAGGTATAGAGAAATTTGAGGCCAAATTTTCTATAATTATCTTGCTAAATACAAGTTGTGTTGTCGAAGTACCAATGTCTATACCAACACTTATAATTTCTTCTCTCATATTAATTCCTCTTTTCAAATGCCTTATGAATTTTCAGAAACACAGTTTAAGAACAAAAAAAGGCTTAAAGTCATTTAAAAAATAACTTTAAGCCTCATCGCTTATCTTAAAAACACGCCCTTGTGTTTCCATTATCCATATTAATTTTTGAAATCAAATACAACTCTAGTTCCTTCTGAATCTGTTGCTATATTAATATCTCCATTTAGCTTATCCTTAACTATAGTCTTTACTATACTAAGTCCTAAACTATTTTTTCTAACCTTATTAATATCAAATCCCGTACCGTTGTCAACTATTACAACGGTAGAATATATTTCACTTTTTTCGATTACAATATCTATATTACCTGAAGGTTTATCTACAAAAGCATATTGCATAGAATTATGAAGTAATTCATTTACTACAAGAGCTATTGAAGTTGCTTTATCTGAACTTACTTTAAAATTACCTCCAATTAAATTCACTTTAATATTCTTATTAGTTGCATTAAAATATCTTATAGCGTTATCTTTAATATTAGAAATAACTTCTTGTATACTTACTTCATCCAGACCTTCTTGCGATAATATCTCATGGGTAGCTGCTATACTTAAAATTCTATTCATGCTTTCATTTAATGCATCTTTAGTCTGCTGGTTATCACTTCTTCTTGCTTGAAGTCTTAATAAACTTGCTATAGTCTGTAGATTATTTTTCACTCTATGGTGAATTTCTTTAATAGCTACAGATTTTAAAATTAATTCCTTCTCTTTTTCCTTCATCATTGTTATATCCCTAATCATAGTAACAAGTTTTAATTTTTTATCAGTTAATATTATTCTCTTAACTTTTAAAAACAGTTTTCCTAAATGCACTTCACATTCATTAGAATTAGGAAAATTCATTACCTCCGTAAAATTAATATCATCTAAGGCTAAATTATCATAATCCATGCCTAGTAGGCTGTCCTTGTAGCCAAGCTTTTTATATAGTAAATCAGCAATAGGATTTTTAAACCTAACTACCCCTTCTTCATCAAAGATAATAATAGCTTCATCTAAGTGATCAGCTATGTTATTTTCATTTTCTGTAGAAGATACTAAAGTATTAGCTAACTCCTCGTAGCCTTGTGCTAGCATTTCCATATGTTTTTTTTTTTTTATTTTTTCTGTTATGTCCTTCTCTACTATTAGAACCCCTATAATTTTGCCGTTATTCTCTATAGGTGACACCGTTTGTCGTACATTTATATGTTCTTGAGTTACAGCCTTCAAGTCTTTGGTTGTTATTCCAAGATCTAATGTTCTAAGCACAGCAGGCTCATTATCTCTTAATGCTAGTTCTCCTACTACAGTATTTTGATACATCGAAGGTCTATTAATAGGTTTTGCCTCAGCTATTACTATAGCTTCGTCAGCTTCTCTAGTTGGACAATCTATAAAAACATCTGCATTTAAAATGTCGGCAAAATATTTAATACAAGATGACATTTGCTGTATTTTTAAAATGTCATCTTCATCTAAATTAGTGTACATTCTACATAGTTCATATATTTTTTCACTGTTCATAACTCATTATTATAGCCTCAGCTATATCTCCCATTGAACATCTTTTATTCATACTAAGTGTTCTAATCTGGTCATAAGCATCTTGCTCAGTAATTTTATCTCTTTGAATCAATAAGCCTTTAGCTTTTTCAATAATTTTTCTTTCTTCTAGCTTACTACAACCTTTTTCAATTTCTATTTTCATTTTTTTTATTTCTGCGCTCTTGGATATAGCTACCTCCAAAGTTGGAATAAGTGATTTTTCATCTATAGGCTTAACTATGTATCCTATAGCCCCTACTTTGATAGCTTTTTCTACAAACTCTTTGCCACTATAAGCAGTTAGCAGAACTATCCCACTGGCCAAATTTTCATTTTGAATTATTTTAGCTGCATTTAATCCATCAAGAAGAGGCATCTTTATATCCATAAGCACTAAATCTGGTGAATGTTTTCTACACAATGATACTGCATCAAATCCATCTGAAGCTTCTCCTACAACATCGTATCCTGCCGCTTCTAGTATTTCTTTTAAATCCATTCTTGTAATAGGCTCATCATCGGCTATTACTATTTTTTTATTCATACTTCACCTCATAAAATAAAAATAGATTTTTAAAAAGTTTAATTCATAATATAATCCTTTAAATTTTCTAAACCAGATTTATCAAAAGCACTTATTCTAAAAATTCTTTCTACTCCTGCGCTTACTAGAACTTCTTCTGCTGCTTTTAACTTGTTTTCATCACAGCACAAATCAGTTTTTGTAATAATTCCAATAATAGGCTTTGCAAATATACTAGCAAAGCTTGGCGGGAAAATACTATCTTCCTGCGTACAATCCTGAATCATAGCGATTACATCACTATCTGCAGAAGTAACTATAAGAGCTCTATAATAAGATCTGTTTTCAATGTACTCACCAGGAGTATCTATAATTCCGTCGATAATTTCAACTGTCTGAGTTTTCTTATAATGTAACTCGTCTTCGTTTATTGCTTGAGTCAAAGTAGTTTTGCCACAATATGTTTTTCCAATTAACATTAAGGTTTTCATATATCACCTCTAAGATCTGGTTATCTTACATTCAGAAAAATCGAGTACATTACTAAGAACCTTAATAACTTCAGTAAGTGCTGACTCTACACTGCCTACATCACCAACTATAACCACTGATCCACTAAATCTATCCACAAATCCAATAGATACATCTGCCGACTTTGTTGCCACGTCTGCTGCTATAATAGAGGCCTCGCTAGGTGTTATAGTAAGTATACCTAAGGCATCCTTATGATCTGCTGTAAGTCCTAGTTTTTTATATAGATCTTTGTTGGGGTTTGCAATTAAGTGGGCTAATGTAACTTGCTTGCCAGGAACATATTCTTGTATTACTCTTTGTTTCTCTTCCATAGTATCACCACTTCTTTGAATTTTTATAAAAAAATAGGCTCACTAAAAATATAATTATATTTTTAACAAGCCTCATTGCCTTCTTTAAAATGTACACGCCATTGTGTACCTATGCTTAAATATTATACTCTTTATTCTAATTTGTCAATATGAAAAATTAATATGGAAAACGTTTTTAATATTGTTAATTTTTCCGTGCTATTTATATCAATGTGACCTATTATTTTTTATCAAAAACCCTTTCAAATAAAGCTATTATTTCCTCTATATTAGGTACTCGTGGATTCGTTTCAGTACATCTATCCTCTATAGCTATTAGGGCCATTTGTGAAACTTCTTTTTTAAAATCATCTGCCTTTATCCCTGTTTCTTTTAGCGATGTAGGCATATTTAATTCATTTAAAAGCTTATTTATAGCTGCTATTAGGCTTTTTACCCCTTGTCTAACATTTGATGATGGCAATCCTAATATTTTGGATATTTCTGAATATCTTTTAGCGGCCTTTGTATAATCATTTGAATTAAAACCTTTTAAATCTGCATTGTATTCTATTACATATGGCAGTAATATAGCATTAGTTTTTCCATGAGACACATGAAATCTTCCACCAACAATATGTGCCATTCCATGATTTAACCCTAGTGATGCATTATTAAAAGCTATCCCTGCTATACAAGAAGCATTGTGCATTTTTTTTCTTGCATCTAAATCATTACCATTCTTATAAGCTCTCATTAAATTTTCAAAAACCAATTTTATAGATTTTTCTGCTAATGCATCTGTATAATCTGTTGCTTTAGTAGATACATAAGCTTCTATAGCATGGGTTAGTACATCCATCCCTGTATCTCCTGTAATAAAATTTGGCACAGTTGTAACAAGTTCTGCATCTAATATAGCTTCGTCAGGTAGTAGTTCATCTGATACTAAAGGATATTTTATATTCTTACTTTTATCTGTAATTACAGAAAAACTTGTAACCTCTGAACCTGTTCCACTAGTTGTAGGTATAGCTATAAATTTAATTTTTTTATTATTCTTCACGCCACAATCCATACGATCATGTATCTTAGAACTAAAAGAACATATTGCTTTTGCTGCATCTATAGCAGAACCTCCACCTAGAGCTATTACTACTTCTGGATTAAATTTCATCATAACCTCTATACCTTTTACCACAACTTCGATTGGTGGGTCTGGTACAATATCTGAAAATACCATATACTGAATGTCACCCTTCGAAACTTCATCAGTAATCTTGTTTATGGCACCTGATTTTACCATAAAAGGGTCTGTAACTATAAATGCCCTTTTACAATCAAGTTGACTTAATCTTTCTAATGAACCGTCTCCGAAATATATCTGCGTTTTAATGTTAAAACTTTCCATTAATATTCTCCTTTCAGAATTAAATCATCTCCTGCGGAGCTGAAACAGCTTCGCGGAAGCTGCATTGACGACTTCAGAAGGAGATTTATACACCCACTGAAGTTTTCTATTTGTTATGGTACGTAGTTCCCGCTTATAGACGTGGGAGTCTTTCCTTCTAAACTGTCGTTAAATAAAAAAGCGCCATAGGAATCAATTCCCACGGAGCCTCAATGCTCATTTAATACACTTCATTGTGCATAATTAAAAATATAAAATTATGTTATCACTTAAATTCTATATTTTTAATTATAATATGTCAAGGATTAATAATATTACATTTTTTGTTAGTAAAAACGGATTAGGTGAGGAAGATGTTTTTATATGATACTATATATACAACAACGATAGTGTTAACACTATTCAGAATGCTTAGGAGGTCTTATAATGAATTTTCATGGAATTTTTATTGGCATTGCTGCCTTTCTTATTATTGGAGTTTTTCATCCTATAGTAATTAAAGGAGAATACTATTTTGGTAAAAAAATATGGCCTGTATTTTTAATTTTAGGAATTGTTTTTGTGCTTGTCTCATTGTATATTAAAAATACTACACTATCAGCTATAGTAGGGGTAGCTGGTTTCTCATGCATTTGGAGTATTCATGAAATTATAGAGCAAGAAGAAAGAGTTAAAAAAGGATGGTTTCCAAAAAAAACAAATAGGAAATAACTAAAACTACCCTACAGGATAGACTTTTTTAAAATTGTCTACTCTATAGGGTACATTTTAGTTAGTTCCTTGCTAAAATTTTATGAAAAAGCCACTTCATCACTTATAAAGTCATTGGAATTTTTGTTGTTAAATCTGTCTAAAAGTTTGGGTATAGTCAAACTTTTCTTTTCTTCTCCGCTGATATCTAAAACTATTTCTCCACCATGAAGCATTATCAGCCTATTTCCTATATCTATGGCATAATTTAAATTATGAGTTATCATAAGTGTAGTTATATTTTTTTCACTAACTGTATTTTTAGTTAATTTTATTATATTTTCAGAAGTCTTTGGATCTAAGGCTGCGGTATGCTCATCTAAAAGCAATAAATCAGGATTAGATATAGTTGATATAAGTAGTGACAAAGCTTGTCTTTGACCACCAGATAATAAACCAACCTTTTTATTTAAGTTATTTTCAAGGCCCAAAGAAAGTCTGGATAATGATTCCTTAAATAACTCTAAATTTTTATTGTTAATGCCAGGAGTTAATCCAAATTTACTCCCTTTATTATAAGCCATTGATAAATTTTCTAATATGGACATAGAAGGAGAAGTACCTAAAGTTGGATCTTGGAATACCCTTCCTATAAATTTTGTTCTTTTATGTTCTGGAAGCGATGATATATTTCTTCCATTTAAACAAATAGAACCCTTGTCAGGTAATATTGAACCAGATATTAAATTTAATAGAGATGATTTGCCGGCACCATTGCTACCTATTACAGTAATAAAATCTCCCTTGTTTAAATGAAGGTTCAAATTATTAAATATAACTTTTTCATTTATTGTATCCTTGTTAAAAACCTTTTGAAGATTATTTATCTGAAGCAATTGGAACACCTCCTGACTTAAATTTCTTTAACATTTTAAAACTTAAATTAACCTTTCTCCCATTTAAGGACAAAGCAAATATAACAATTATACAAGTTATAAGTTTTAAATCTGTTGGAGGTAACCCTAAGTTTAAAGCAAGAGATATACTGCCTTTATATAATATTGAACCTAAAATTGCAGTAGTCGTTGGAAGCATCCATGAAGTTTTTTTGAAAATAGCTTCTCCTAATATAACAGACGCTAGACCCATAACTATAATTCCAGTTCCCATGCCTACATCAGAAAATCTTTGATATTGAGCCATCATAGAACCAGAAACTGCTACAAGACCATTTGAAAGCATAAGACCAAGTATTTTGATAGTCCCTATATCAATTCCTAAGGAAGTTACCATTTGAGAATTATCTCCTGTAGCTCTTAATATAAACCCTAGTTTTGTATTCAAAAACAAATCTAAAACTATCTTAGCTAAAATAGCAAATAAGGCAATTATGATTACTGGAGAAATATCATTAGAAAAAATAGTGCTTTGTGAAAATAATGGCACATTAGCTTTACCCATTATCCTAAGATTTATAGAATAAAGTCCTATCATAACTAAAATACCTGAAAGTAAATTTGTTATTTTAAGCTTCACATGAAGTATCCCAGTAATTCCTCCGGCCATTATGCCCGAAATAAAAGCTAAAATTAGTGATATAAAAGGATTTACACCTTTTACTAATGCGGCTGCTGTAACTGCAGCTCCTAATGCAAAAGTTCCATCTACAGATAAATCGGGAAAATCTAATATTCTATAAGTTATATAAACTCCTATAGCCATTATTGCAAAAATAAATCCTTGTTCTAGTATGTTTATGATAAGGCCATCCATTACTTAGCACCGCCCTTAACTATCACTGCTTTTGCCTTTAAATCACTTGGTATAGTAATTTTAAGTTTGCTTGCCGTATCTTCATTTATGGTAAGTGTTGATTCCTTTAAAGTTTGTATAGGCATATCATTTGGCTTTTTACCATTTATGATATCTACTGCCATAAGACCTGTCTCAAAACCAAGTTTATAGTAGTCTATACCTTCTGTAGCTAATGCACCAGCATCTACATGGGCTTTTTCAGCGCCTATTATAGGAATTCCTTTTTCAATGGATTTTAAGCTGATGAGAGGCATTGAAGATGCTACTAAGTTATCAGTTGTTGTATATAAAACATCAATTCTAGGAAGTAATGAAGCTAATGCTTGAGATATATCGTTAGAACTTGAAATCCCCACAGCTATTATTTCTAAATTCATCTTTGAACCTTGCTTTTTTGCCATTTCTACTTGAATTTCTGAATTTGCTTCACTAGTATTATATAATATACCTACCTTTTTACAGTTAGGTTTTAGTATTTTAATTAATTGAAATTGTTTATCCATAGGCAATTCATCACTAGTGCCTGTAACATTTGTATCGGGTTTGTTTAGAGATTTTACCAGACCTGATTTTACAGGATCAGTTACAGCAGTTATAAGTATAGGAATACTTTTAGTACTGTTATATGCTGCCTGTGCGCAAGGCGTTGCTATAGCATATATTAAATCCTTTTTAGTTGAAGTGAAATTGCTTGCAATAGTTTGAGCTGTTGGAATATCGCCTTGAGCATTTTGAAAGTCTATTTTTATTTTTTCACCATCTATAAACCCCTTAGAACTAAGAGCATCCATAAATCCTTTGTGAGCTTTGTCTAGTGCGGGATGTTCTACAAGTTGGATTATTCCAATACTTGTCACCTTACCAGAATTACCTTTACTTTTTGTTTTAGCAGTCGAACAACCTGCTAAAACTGAGGCACCTAAAAACAACGTGCCAATTACACATAATAATCTCTTTTTCGCTACCATACTACCATCCTCCTAAAATATTTAATTATAAAAATAAAAGCTACTGTTAAATCATCTCCTGCGGAGTCATCTCCTGCGGAGCTGCAATATTAATGACTTCAGAAGGAGCTTTATACTCCCACAATAATTTTTTCTTTGTTATAGTATAGAACTCCCACTTATAAAAGTTGGAGACTTTCCTTCTGAAATGTCATTAATTTTATAGTTAGCTTTATTTACGTCTTAATCCCTACCATTATTACACTACCATACTACCCTACTACGCTACCATACTACATGCTACAAAATACCTTAACTACATTATTATTCTATGTTAAATTTTTTATTAATCTTATAGCATTTTTTTCAAATTGTCAATATATTTCTAAAATATTAGATTTTTTGTAGATTGCAATATAAAATGTCCGAAATTTTCAAGAAAAATATAATGTTAAGTTGTAATGGTTTTCTGTTCCATCATATTGGCAGATAAACCGTTGAAAATCCTTCTTGGATAATTGTTGATCCAGTGCTGTATTCGCATAATTTGTTTTTTAGAGAATGCTGAAATATCCACACCTTTTGGGATAAATCGTCGTATCATTTTATTGATATTTTCGTTTGTGCCTCGCTCCCATGAACTATATGGGTGAGCATAATACACTTTAGTTCTCTTTCGTTTATTTCTTACTGAGTTCTCAATACCCTCGAAATCAAGGTTCTCACAGCCGTTATCACAGGTGATTGTTTTAAATGTTTTCGAGAATAACATTCCCATTTTACGCTCCAATTTGTCCAATTCTTTCACGACAGCCGCCTGTGATTTAGATGGTATTTTAAAGACTAACTCCTTACGAGTTACTCTTTCACTTAACACCATCAAGACAGTTTTTGTACCCTGTTTGCCAACTACAGTGTCCATTTCCCAGTGGCCTATCTCATCACGTGCAGCTACCGCTGCAGGTCTCTCCGATATGCTAGTTCCTTTGGTATTGTTATACGCTGATCTTATTTTTTTATAGTTTCTCTTTTTAGCATTCTTTTTAACAGGCAGATCTTTGTTACTTATATTTAAAAACAAATTATTATCCAAATAGTTATACACAGTTTTGAAGCAAATAGTTGTTTCAAATTGTAGATCTTTATTTGTGATATTTTGAATAGCTGCATACGGAGATTCGCCATCTATACCAATAGCTTTTTCTAAGTACTTCACCAATTTATGATCTTTTCCTATTTTTAATGCAGGACCTTTAGCGGTACCTTGTTTGTCATGCTCTGACTGCCCAATTTCTGCGCTATATTCCATGCGAGTGGTTAAGTCACTATTCAATAGTTCTACAATTCCTTTAGCAATTTCACGCCTTATTGTACGTTCTGAACGCCCACCTATTTGCTCCGCAATACGAGTTGAATTAAGTCCCATTTTGTGTAAAGCTTCTAACTTTATGCGTTCCTCGTATGTTATGTGTTTACCTTTTCTGCTCTGTGTGATAAAATCTAATTGACTCATTTGAAATCCTCCCGTATATGTTGGTTTAGTCACTTAACATTATACAAGAGTATTTCTCTTGAGTCTTTATTTTTTGTTACTCTTCGGTCATTTCATTATACAACTTACCAATATTAGATTTTTAAATTATAAAATTTCAGTTAATAAATATCAGGTATAGAACGATGTGAAAGTCCTATTACAACCTCATTCAAATGGAGCAAACCTATACTTAAAAATATACATACACTTATATGTTCACCAGATCTCGCTATTCCCATTTTCCCACCTACATTTAATCCGTTAGCTTTAGGTGCAACTTGGGCTAAAGCATCTTTAGTAGCACCAGCTACAGCACCCTCATGAACATGACAATCCTTTATAAGTCCACCTCTTTTTGAAGCTACAATAGCACTTTCAATTACCTTTGTAGTAAATGCAGAAAAATTACCTCCAATATCTATTGCAGTAACCAATATTCCTTTTTCTTTATAAGCTGCGATAAATTTTTCTTCACTAGCTCTTGGACATAGGGACATTTTCACAGAAATTTTAGCAATATCTGTACTTTTATGATCCATAAGTATCACCTCTAAATTAATATTTTTCAATTTTAGTATAACATATATTATACTTGCATCTAAAAGTTTTATCATTTTATATTTTTTAGGCTACGAACATGATTCCGTAGGATATAACTAAATCCAGCTCCTTACTACCTCATTGACTAACTCCTTCATTATAAATATAATATATATAATGCGCAGGGAAAGGAGCTGTAATGTATGTCACAAACCACAAAAAAAGCTTTAGCATCATCATTGAAAAAACTAATGAATACTACTCCATTAACAAAAATTACAATTAATGATATTGTTAACGACTGTGGAGTAAATCGCCGTACATTCTACTATCACTTTCAAGATATCTATGCACTTTTAGAGTGGGTTTTCGAAACTGAAGTTGCTAGTGTCATGGCAGAAAATAAAACGTATCAAACGTGGCAACAGGGATTTTTGCAAATATTTCTCTATTTAGATCAAAATCATAAAATGGTGTTAAATACCTATAATTCCGTTGGGCGTGAGTATTTGGAAACCCATTTATACAATGCAGTGTACACCCTTGTCTTTAATGTTGTTGATGAGATCGCCGTGGACATGAAGATTTGGGAAGAAAAAAAAGAATTTATAGTTAATTTTTATAAATTTGCATTTGTAGGGTTATTGCTTGATTGGATAAGAACAAAGATGGTTAAAAATCCAGAACAACTTATCGCCGATCTCAATAATGTAATAAGTGGCGATATCCATAGAGCATTATCAAAATGCAAAATACAAAAATAGTAAACACTTTTGCCAACCATACTGTCACTGATAGTATTTTTATTTAAACATCAGAAATTGTATGTGGTAGTTATTATAAAAATATTTATAATAAAGAGAACCAGGAGGAATTAAATTTCTCCTGGTTCTCTTTTTTTATATTTAAATTAACCCTTCAAGTGTTGTGTTTTTTAAAAGTTTTTTCACAATCATCTCAGCGGGGAGAGGACGTCCACTATATAATGCCTTTGTTGCCGCAGCAATCACGCGAACATCGTATTTAGTGGG
The DNA here is from genome assembly GCF_055081135.1 of Clostridium sp. CM036. NCBI lineage: Bacteria > Bacillati > Bacillota > Clostridia > Eubacteriales > Clostridiaceae > Clostridium > Clostridium sp. CM036. Next base: position 1,880,026 of record NZ_CM143652.1, read on the forward strand.
ATATACATCTGGTACTTCTTTCTCAAGATTAAGTAGCGTATAAACCGCCATCATAGCTGAACGAATGGAATATTCAACTGTGAATACACAATCATCTGCAACTTCTGCAAATTGTCCTAAAAAGGCAAGATTGTTACTGCCTTTCGGAATAACGTCAGGACGATCACCCTTGACACGTGGCATAAACTGACTGGTTGTATAAGGCATCATGCAAGGGATAACATTAACGTTTTTAAGGATTTCTGGTATTTCATCTTTCTTACCCATATGGTATAAAAGTTCCGTTACAAGTTCTTCACCAGTGCAATCACACATTCTCTTTTTTACAAAATCTCCAATATTGTCAGGGAAAAGACCATAAGCCCATAGTACCAATACATTTTTAGGTTGGTCAATAAAGTGAGGCTGTCTATTACAAGTTACGCTCAAAAGCCAGCTTGAATCTTTGATAGTTATAATACCTCCTGTAACAGTTTTCCCGGAATATGGGTCATTACCTGTTAATTCCTTAAGAAGATCTGCTATTTTAGGATCCGCGCTAGTTATAGTAAAAGATTCCCATTTGCTTTTGTCTATGTCACTACAAAAAACTTCTGGTTTTCCAAATGAAGGATCTTTCTTAGCTATGTTTTTCCATAAATCCCAGCAACCTGCTGTTCCACGATTAATTGTTGCAGGCTCGTGCATACTTCCAATCGTAGAATTTTCTGTCATAGATCCATTGGTAACAAATACCAAATCATTCTCGGTTGTATGAATTATTTCTTCCTTGCCATTATGCAACAGTCGAATGGCCGTAACAGTTTTTTTATCAGTTTCTATATCAATATCCAAATCTGTAACCTGTGCATTTAGGTTAATGACTACATTTTTAGACTGCAACCATTTTTCCAAAGGAAGAATCATAGACTCATACTGGTTGTACTTTGGAAACATAATGTTTTTCATATGGCTCATTCCAGGAAGCAAGTGCATAAAACGTTGCATATATCGTTTCATTTCCACAACGCTGTGCCAATTTTCAAATGCAAACATAGAGCGCCAGAAGCACCACATATTAGTTTCTAAAAAAGATGGGTGAAAATACTGCTCAACAGTTGTGGCTCCCAAATTTTCTTCGGTTGCAAGAAGAAGCATAGTAAGTTGCTTAATATGAAGATCGTTTAATCCAAGAGAGGAAAAATCGGCCTTTTCACCACAGTTATGAAGTAACCTACAAGTCGATTCGTTAGGGTCAGCCATATTTAGCTCTCGAAATTCGTCCAAAACAGTTCGATTAGGGGCGCTTAGAGAAGGAACCGCGCTAAATAAATCCCAACAACACTCATAATGTTCTTCCATTTCGCGTCCACCGCGAACAACGTAACCGTCCTTTGCGTTTCCAGCTCCATCCATACTACCACCGATAATATGTGCTTGTTCTAAAATAGTGATATTTTTACCATCCATATGACCATCTCGAATTAAGTATGCAGCAGCCGCAAGAGAGGCTATACCTCCTCCGACTAAATATGCTTTTTTGTTTTCAATGCCTTCTGGCTTTAAAGTATTAATATTTTGAAAATTCCCCATAAATATTCATCCCCCTAAATGTTAATTAATTCATACGTCTACTAAGTAATTTACTACAACTACAGAAAAAAACAAATCATCAATCTTCAACGAATGTGCAATTTTGCAATAAAATCATAATTTTGTGCAATAAATTCAGAATCAAACATAATTCTCCATTAAATCTGAAATTCATTATTTTTCATACAAATCACCTCTACTCTTCTTATTTTTGAGTTCTAATAAATACGATACTAAATGCTAACAAAATTAGGTTTATAATTACTAAAATCACTCCTCATTGACCATACTTGAAATATTGGAACGCTCTCTTAAATACCATAGTTATAGGGCCCTGAAACTTCACCAGTGGTAGTTATAATAAAAGCTCAGCAATGTACTGATATCCACGGAATGGCTGTCACATATCAAAAAAATTTATTAGAATAATATCAGTAGAAATGTTATATCTTCTCTTTTAGTATTTACTAAAATACTGAAAGAAAAAAATAAAATTACTATATTGACAATATTCTCTAAATGGTTTATTATAATGTTTAAGCAAACGATTGCATAGATAAGATTTAATTAGAAAATAGGGGGGGCTTAATAATGAAGAACACAAAAAAGCTTATAGCAGTTGCATGTACAGTTGCTATAATGACAGGTATGTTGTCTGGTTGTAGTAAAAGTACAGATCCTGCTGCTTCAAAAGCGGTAGGCAAGGATGTCGTAGTGGACATATTCCAATTTAAAGTTGAAGCTAAGGATGCTCTTGAAAAAGCTACAAAAGAATACATGGCATTAAATAAAAATGTTAAAATTAATGTACAAACAGTTGGCGGTGGAGAAGACTACGGTGCGGCATTAAAATCTAAATTTGCATCAGGACAAGAACCAACAATATACAATATTGGCGGAACTCAAGATGTCCTTGACTGGAAAGCTAAACTTCAAGATTTATCAAGCGAACCATGGGTATCACAAGCTTACCCAGGAACTTTAGATGCTGTAAAGATGGATGGTAAACTTTATGGTATGCCGTTTAACCAAGAAGGATCTGGACTTATTTACAATAAAACAATATTCACAAAAGCAGGAATTGATGCTTCAAAAATCAAAACATATGCAGATTTAAAAGCCGCATCGAAAACATTGGATTCAAAGAAGAAAGAATTAAAGATAGATGCAGTATTTGCTTTACCTGGCAAGGAAACTTGGGTAACAGGATTACATTTATCTAACGTTGCTTTTGCAAATGAATTTCCAACAGTTGTAGATGCATTTAATGCAAAAGAAATAACATTCAAACAAAATGAGCCATTAAAGAAACTATTAGATCTTCAAATTAAATATGCTTATAAGCCAGATGGTACTAATAAATCAATTAACAGCGTGGACTATTCTACTCAAGTTGAAAAAATGTTCTCTATGAGTAAAGTAGCAATAATTCAACAAGGAAACTGGGCTTTTGGATCAATAGATGGTATCGATCCAGAATTGTCCAAAAATATTGGTATATTACCAATGCCTTTAGATGGCGTTAAAGAAGGTTGTATCCAAGTTGGAGTACCTATGTATTGGGCTATTAACAGTTCAAAAGATGATGGAGCTAAGAAAGCTGCTGCAGACTTCTTAAACTGGTTATATACTTCAGACAGAGGTAAAGAAATGATCATTAAAGACTTTAAGTTTATACCAGCTTTCAAAGGTTATGACGGTGAGAAATTACAACCAACAGATGCACTAGGTAAAGAAGTACTTAGATACGTAAACGAAGGAAAAACAATTCCATGGGTATTTATGGGATATCCTACTGCATGGGGTATGGAAAAATTCGGAACAGACGTTCAAAAATATATTGCTGGCACCATCACATGGGATAAATTAGTAGATAATATGAAAACGACCTGGTCAGCAGCAAGAAAAAAATAATGAATATGATTTAAGATTTCAAAATCCTGGGAAAGTTCAAATCTGTTCCAGGATTTTATTAATATCAAGCTAATGTACGAAAGGAGATACTGTAATGAAAAAAAATAATGCGTCATTTTGGATGTTTGTAGGTCCAATTTTAGCTGTGTTCACTATAGTTTTGATCATACCATTGCTTTTTGGAGTTTACTATTCTTTTACAGACTGGAATGGAATTGCATCCGATATAAGTTGGATCGGATTTGCAAACTACGTCTCTGCATTTAAGGATGAGACTTTCCTTGCTTCATTCTTATTTACAGCTAAATTTACTATAGTTTCAGTTGTTGTAATAAATTGTATTGGATTTGGCCTCGCTTTACTTGTAACAACTGGTATGAAAAGCAATAATCTACTTAGAACTATATTTTTTATGCCTAACTTGATAGGAGGACTTATACTTGGATTTATTTGGCAGTTTATTTTCACACAAGTTTTTTCTGGACTTGGAACTATTTTTCATCAGCAATGGTTACTTGGATGGTTATCGGATGGGACTACTGGATTTTATGGGTTAGTAATTTTAATGTCATGGCAAATGTCAGGATATTTAATGGTTATTTATGTAGCTGCTCTTCAAAACATACCACCAGAGCTTACGGAAGCAGCTGAGATTGATGGTGCAAATGCATGGCAGAGAATAAAGAATATTACATTCCCTCTAGTAGGACCTGCCTTTACAGTAAGTTTATTTTTAACTTTATCTAATTCCTTTAAACTTTATGACCAAAATTTATCCTTAACTGCAGGTGGTCCTGCAAATTCAACACAGATGCTCTCTATGAATATTTACAACACCGCATTCAAATTTAATCAAATGGGCGTAGCGCAAGCAAAAGCTGTTATATTTTTACTAATAGTTGGTGCGGTTACTTTAACACAAGTATATCTTTCTAAGAAAAATGAGGTGGAAGCATGATAAAAAAAACCAGAAAATTAAATGTAGGTAAACTAGCTCTAGGAGTTATTGGTATTGCCTTAGGCGCATTATTTTTATCACCTTTTTATATCATTATTATCAATTCCCTTAAAACAAAAAAAGAATTATTTGCAAGTGTATTGTCCTTTCCTGAAATATTCACTTTAAATAATTATAAAGAAGCATTTGATAGGTTGCACTATTTAAATGCAATTACTAACTCTTTAACAATAACAATATCTGGTGTTATTTTTATTGCAATATTCGCTTCAATGGCGGGCTGGATGTTAGAGCGGACAAAAACAAAACTGAGCAACGCAATTCTTTTGTTATTTATTTCATCCATGTTAATACCTTTTCAAGCAATCATGTTGCCCCTAGTTAGAATTATGGGTAAATTTAAATTATTGAATATGGGTGGACTCATATTTATGTATCTTGGCTTTGGATCAGCCTTATCCATATTCCTGTATCATGGTTTTGTAAAAGGAATCCCAAAGGAGTTAGATGAAGCTTCCATGTTAGATGGTTGCAACAAATTTCAAACCTTTTGGTATATAATATTTCCTTTGTTAAAACCAATAACTGTTACAGTTTCTATCTTAAATACCGTTTGGATTTGGAATGATTTTTTATTGCCATCCTTAGTTATTAATAGACCAGGAACACAAACATTGCCATTGAGAACTTTCTTTTTCTTTGGTGAATATACCAAACAGTGGAATTTAGCTCTTGCGGGACTAACTCTCGCAATTATTCCAGTTATAATATTTTATTTTTTAGCACAAAAACAAATTATAAAATCTATTGCAGCTGGAAGCATAAAATAATCAGTTTTTCTTTAAATTGTAGATATCTTTAGTGTGAACCAAACTTAGGAATCCATACAATTTCTAAGCTTATTTAAAAATTTCTACATAAATAGCCAACTAATAAATCCCGGAAGATGTTAATTCTCCGGGATTTATTAGTTGGCTATTTATTCAACAGATTCATTCAATAATACGAGTTTTACCATGTGATAGTCGAGTTACAACTAATTTCAGTAACATTCTAGGATTGTTCTTCATATATTAATACAGTAGAAATATTTGAAGGGAGCCTTTTATGTTCTATTGTCCAAACAATTATAATGATCCTTATCCGCTATATAGAGTTACCCCTAAGAATTCTTATTTTAGGATTCTTCATGCTTCACCTAAATCCCCAGCTGTTGATGTATATATTAATGATATGTTAAAATTTAAAAACCTTACTTATGGTGCTTTTACAGATTATATAGAAGTTATGGCTGGAAATTACAATGTAAAATTGTATGCTACAGGTACTAAAACTACACCTGTACTTAATAAAAATATTTTTATTCCGCCTGAAAAAATTTACACCGTTGCAGTTATTGGTCTATTACCTAACATTGAGTTACTACCTATTCCAGAACCTATAGTTATAAATCCTAGTAACAATGCTTATATTAAATTTGCTCATTTATCACCTAATCTTGGTGCTGTAGATGTTGCATTACCAGACGGTAAAATTCTACTTAAAAATATTAAGTACAAACAATTTACTGATTATATAGAAGTCCCTGTTGGAACTTATACTTTAGAAGTTAGACCTACTGGTACCACGACTATTGCTTTATACGTCCCTAATATAAAACTAAAACCTAATCGTTTTTACACTGTTTATGCTGTAGGATTAGCTAACGATATTCCAGGCCTTCAAGCTCTAATTCCTCTTGATGGTAGTTCTTATTTAGATTTACGCGAAGATTAGTTATTGCGTGTTTTTGATAAAAAATATTAAAATTAAAGTTCTAGGATTTGCAAAAATTCCTAGAACTTTATGGTGCGCTGAAATTCTTACTTATCATCCTTTAATGCTTCTATTAATTTTATTGGATTTATCAGTTTGCCTGTTTTGGTTTCTTTACCTTCATTGCTTATATCCATGGCATCGCCTGTTCTCAGTGCAGTACTCCAAAATAAATCAGGAGTGATATTGGGTTTTACTTGACAAGACAGGGCATATAGTCCAGCAAGATAAGGTTCTACCGAGCTCCACCCACCTATTCTATTAAAACTGTAGCCCTTGACATCTTCAGGAATCGCAAAGGTTTTTGAGCTCATTGGAACTAATAGCAATTCTTTTGCTGCTAATTTATTATACTTTTCTTCATAATATTTACCAAATCCAGGTATCTCTGCTACGAAAGAAATCCAATTACTCCATTTATGAGGTTTGTAGGAGGATTGTTTCTCTGGATCAGCCATAGGTTCTCTATCAACTCCATAATACCAAAACTTATAATTAGAAGTTTCAAATATATTGGCAGAAATAACGAAAATCCCAGCATTTTCGGCTCTTTTCACAGCTTCATTCATTTCCTTATATCCTTTATTATTGGGACCCCATACAGCTGAAATTGATAATACTCTTATTTTATCTTTTTCAGAAAGAGTTTTATTAATTTTTACAATTTTATCAATTGCCTTTACCTCCGCCAACGTGTAATCTATTTTAGAATTATTTTCTTTAGTATTAAAATTATAGCAACCAACATAATAAAGCTTAGCTTTTGGTGCAACTCCTATTGACTTACCTACAGCTATTGACGTCATTGCAGGCCCATGCATTGATGATTCTCCCCCACAATTGATCTCATCATAAAATTTTATCTGATCTTTATATTGCTTATGATCAACTAATAAGGGCTGGTCTATTATTGCAATATTAATTCCTCTACCATCTATACCCTCATTATTAAGCTTTCTTATTCCTAATCCTTGATTTTTGCCAAGCTCCAAAATGGTATCTGGCTTATATTCTTTTGTCATTTTTTCAGGCCATTTAGTATAAGTACTAAAAAAACAATTACTAAGTTGTTCACTATTTTGACTTAGATTGACATTACTTAAGTCACTATACCGTAAATCAAGATAACCGTTAAAATTTTTCGCATCTCCTAAGAACTTTGATTTGTGACCTGTTATTACATTAAGACCACCAATATTTTCTCCAGATGCAGGAGGATGCCTCACAATATACGTCCCACTTTTAGAAGTAGGAGTATTTTCACTATTAGAGCTTTGTAATGCAGTAGTTACAGCATTATTTTTTGCATTGCAACCTGAAAGCATTAAAACTATAGATAATGCCAACAACAAATATATTTTTCTCATATTTATCCTCCAAATTTCTTAATCTGAAACATTATGATTAATAAATAAGCGCTTAGTCATTAATATACAACTTATTGATGCTACTAACATTACAAAGAATGCTAGATAAGGATATAATACAGGATATCCCAGTATATTAAACGCTTTAAAGTCTTTATACAAATAATCCGAATAAATGTATCTTATATAATAAAAATCTGTTAAATTCTTTAGCCACTCTGGAAGAATACTTTGAATAATTTCAATTACATTTATAGCTACAACAGCTGCAATTCCAGTGAATGCCGGAATAAGCAAATTTTTAGCTTTTGCAGAAATAACTAAAATGAATAAACCAAGAGCTATACCCGCAGTAAGATTAGTTAGAAATTGAAGAACAAAATGTCCAAACATGCTTAAAGGGAATGCAACACCGCTATAATTACCCAGCATACTTATATCGAAAATTGTCTGAAGTGTACATGCAAAACCTGCAATAACAATGATATATACTACCGCCGCTAATATTTTTGCTCTTACTATAGTATTTCTTCCTTTTTTACTACTTAGTATTAGAGCATCAACACCAGTTGAATATTCCTCAGAAAATATAGGAGATATTCCAAGTATAATAAGAAACGCAATAAAGCAATATATATCATTTTTTCTAAGAATAGCCGGCCATATACTATGGTAACTGATGGTTTCTGGTGATCCTATCTTTTTAAGGTAATTATATTCTAGGTTCTTTTTCCTATAAGTATAACTACTTATCCCCTTTACTTTTTGAATTTTTGTTATTTCATTTTTTAGTTTAGTAAGCTTCTCTTTGTGATTTGACCACAATATGTTAGGACGAGAAATTGTGCTATATAATATCTCCTGCTCCATATTACTTACCATTATTGTACTTTTACCAGTATTAATTGCATTATTATATTTTTTAAATGTATTATTTACATTAGAAAGCTGCGAAGCTATTAATACAATGAAACCTGCAAGTATCACTATTCCAATAATTACTATCTTTTTCGAAAAAATTTTATATAATTCATGTCTTACTAAATCCATAAACTCACCTCCATCTATACTTCAAAAACTGTAATTTAATTAACAACTTCATGTTTTCTAAAAGAGTGCTTTGTAATATATATAGAAATCATAGAAAATATTATTAAAGCGATACCACAAGCGACTATATTTATCACAGGTGTCCCAAATATATTATAGGTATTAACCATTTGTAATGAATCAGAAGGACTTATAAAAAAGCAATATGAATTTATAAGTCCAAGTATAGAATGCTCAATCCCCATATTTCCAGCAAGATATAAAGGCATTATAATTGCTGCAAAACTAACGAAGAACGTTACCAGTAGATTCCTTATACGTGAGGAAAACATTAAAATCAATAACCCAAAGGCTAATATCCCTATAAACATCATCAAGAACTGCAATAAATATACCTGAGATATATTTAGCTGATATGGGCTAAAAGAATACATTCCCAAAGCTTGCATCGGGCTATCAAAACCTTCTATATTTCCATAGCATAAAACAGATGATAGAATCGGTATAATTCCAAATATTAAAGCAATAGAAGAAGAATAGATACATGAAGCAATGAGTTTTGCAGTAATTATAGTTTTTTTACCATACTTGCTGCTTAATATAAGTGCATCCATACCACTCGAATATTCTTCTGAAAATACTCCTGAAAGCCCCAAACATAAAAGTAGTAATAACCCAACAATAATGCTACTTGTACCTATAAGATTAATATCCCCCCAAAGACCTAAGTAATAAGGCTTTGCATCTTTATTTACTTTTTTATACATATTAAGTTCCATAACCTTTGATTTGTACTCATATCCAGTGATGCCACTGGCCTTCATTCCATTTAACTTATCTTGCAATTCAGCAACATTTTCAGCATTATTTGTTTTATATTCCTCTAAGTTAAAGATATTTGTATAGATTGATAATCCCTCTTTTTCTTTTTGCGTAATTTGACTAAGTTTTGTTACATTACCACCAGTTTTATAATATTCTTTGACTAGATTTTTAGCCTCTATCGCTTTATTCCCACCACCTGTCAATATTGTACTTAATATTAGAATTGTTACAAACACTGCCAAGGAAATTAAAACACTTTTCTTATAAAAAATTTTATAAAGCTCATGCTTTATTAAATTAAATAGCTTGCTCATCAGTTTGTTCCTCCTCAAAATAATACATGTATAAATCCTCTAGTCTTGGAACTTCAACTTTCGCTTTAGGTAACGGTTTTTCATCGCTTATTATTCTTACTTCAATGCCTTTTTCTTTTCTCATTATATTGCCTACTTTAAAATCCTTGTTAAGCTCATTTAGCATATTTTCCTCAACTATAGCGCTCCATACTTTGTTTTCCATATTCTTTAGAATATTATCGATAGAATCTTTTTCAATAAGCTCTCCATCTTTAAGCAGAAGTACTTCCTTTGAAATATATTCTATATCCGAAACAATGTGAGTAGAAAATATTATAATTTTATCCTTTGACATATCTGATATCAAATTTCTGAATCTTATCCGCTCCTTTGGATCAAGTCCTGTGGTAGGTTCATCCAATATAAGAATTTTAGGATCATTTAGTAATGCCTGTGCTATTCCTATTCTTTGTTTCATTCCACCTGAAAATGTTCCCAGCTTTTTTTTACTAACTGCCTTCAAATTAACAAGTTCAAGCAGTTCGTCAACCTTTCTTTGGGCAGAACGTGTATCAAGTCCCTTCAAGGCTGAAATGTACATAAGAAACCTATGGGCAGTAAAATCTTTATATATACCAAAATTTTGCGGTAAATATCCCAGAATATCCCGATACCTATCTCCCATTACCTTAATATCCTCACCATTAAGAATAACTCTTCCTCCTGTTGGATTTAAAATATCCGTCATTATTCTCATAAGTGTTGTCTTCCCCGAACCATTAGGACCAAGAAGTCCATACACTCCTGGGGTTAGTTCAACCTTTAGATTTTTAACCGCATATTTGTCTTTGTACTGTTTTGATATGTTTTCAAGCACTAATTTCAATTTGATTTCCCCTCTCAAAAATATTATTATATCTGCTTTGTAAAGCTTTAAGCTGTAGTACTAACATTAATGTACTGATTGATAATATAACCATATATGCAACAGTATCAAGTTGCATAATGGTATTTACAAATTTCTTATCGATGCACATATATAAAATTACCATTGACCAAATTGATACAATCTCAGCTACCGCATAATCTCCTTTGATTTTCATTGCTATCCAAAGTGATACTCCGGAAACCAATGTAAGCGGTGTTAGCCACAGTACTGATAGCTTCCATAGATCTATATTGCTCCTAAACATGTATAGAACGACGGAAAGTGCTGTATTCATAAATATACTGTAAATTCCTATAACTAATATTCTCGAAAGCATTATCTCAATAGCTGATATTTTACAGCTTAGTTCAATTTCAAGCACACCACTGTCACGACCTTTGAATACCTCAACTATACCTAAAATAGAAGGCAAAGGCGCTAACGCCATAATGGTAATGTATGGATCAATCTGATTAATAGATATAAAATACCCTATAATGAATATTGCGGTGCAGAAAACCCAGTAAATCTTACTTATAAAAGTTATTTCTCCTGCTGCCATCCTTATAATATGGCAGAACTTTTTAAATCTTTCATTTTTTATCGGTACATATTGTCTCAGAACTTCTATCGTTGCATCTATTTCCTCTTCCCCTGGGAGTTCTATTGTATAATTTTGCATATACGTGAGCAACTCTTCTACTGCCTTGTCATCATTATCTGGTATGACCTGAGATTTAGCGATAAGATTCTTTGGCACTTTTTTCATTTTTTTCACTCCTTTCAAATACTTGTTTAAGTTTTCCTATGCCTTGCTTTAGTCTCGACTTTACTGTTGATTCATTACTTTGTGTTATATATGCAATATCCTTAATCTTTAAATCATGATAATATTTTAAAATTATAGCATTTCTTTGAAATTGGGGAAGTGTCGTAATTGCATTTTTTATCTTCTGCCTCTCAATTTTCCTACTCATTATTTCATAAACATTGCTATTTTTATCAATTATATTTGTATTAAGCTCTATGTTACTTTTATTTTTTATAGCGCCGCTACTTCTAAAATAATCATTGCATGTATTTGCTGCAATCCGTAGCAACCAATTTTTAAACTTTCCTTCATCTTTATAAGATTTAATTGATTTAACAAGCTTTATTAAAACTTCTTGTGTAATATCGTAAGATGTATGATAGTCTCCAATATGTCTATATATAAATGAAAACAATAATTTATAATTATTTTTAACCAAAATTTCCATTGCATATTGATTTCCGCTTTGTATTTCCTTAATTAATTCTTCATCAGTCGACATTCCATCACCACCCTTCTACATATAATAACGTAAAGTTTTATTTAAAAGTTTTAAATAAAAAAATAAAATTAGCCTATATCTTAAATTACTATGTAAAATAAGATATAGGCTTTACTTTATAGGCTAATAACCTCACTAATAATTCACTATATATTAGGCTTGTCATTTTTTTGTATATCTTATTGATGTGTTTATAATAAGATGTTATAATGTTGTCAGGCGCACATGTATATACACTAGTATATACATGTGCGCCTGAGTTAAATAACCGTTTATGTGCATAATATTATAAACATTATTTATATTCATAACTTAACAAAGTATATATTTTATTAGGAGGAAACCTCATGGAAAAATTCAAAATCGTTGTAAAAAAAGGCCTTAAACGATATTTTTTAGATGCCTTGAGTGCAATGGCATTAGGTCTATTTGCTTCATTAATTATTGGACTAATACTAAGTCAATTATCAAAAATACCTGCACTAGCTTTCCTTGAAGAGTTTGCAGAAATCATTTCAGTTAAATCCCCTGTAGTTGGCGCAGCTATTGGTGTGGCTATAGCTTGGGGCTTAAAAGTTACCCCACTTACTATGTTCTCCTGCGCTGCTACTGGTGCTTTTGGATATATGTATATGGGTGGTGGCCCAGTAGGATCTTTCATTGCTGCAGTAATAGGTGCAGAACTTGGCAACTTTGTGTCTGGAAAAACTAAGATTGATATTGTTATAGTTCCCATTGTTACTATTGTTACTGGAAGTATATCCGGTAAGTTTGTTGGCCCTTATATCTCAGTTCTTATGACGAATATTGGTGCAGTCATAAATTCTGCTACAACTCTTATGCCTATTCCAATGGGTATTGCTGTATCTACTTTAATGGGTTTAGCGCTTACTGCTCCAATTAGTAGTGCTGCCATAGCAATTTCACTAAAAATGTCTGGCCTTGCAGCCGGTGCCGCCACTGTTGGTTGCAGTGCTCAAATGATAGGTTTTGCTGTTTCTAGTTATAGAGAAAATAAGATAAGTGGTTTAGTATCTCAAGGACTAGGTACCTCTATGCTACAAGTACCTAACATAATAAGACGTCCCCAGGTTTGGATACCTCCAACACTTGCCGGTGCAATACTCGGCCCTCTTGCTACTACGGTTTTCTCCATGAAAAACAACTCTCTAGGTGCAGGTATGGGTACTAGCGGTCTTGTAGGTCAGTTTGGAACCCTTGCCGCTATGCAGGGGAGCCAACCTACTTCGGTGATAGTTTTAAAAATATTACTTCTACACTTTATAGCCCCTGCTGTTTTAACCCTACTCTTCTCAGAGATTATGAGGAAGAAAGGGTGGATTAGTCAAGGAGACTTAAAGCTTAAGCTTTGAGTTAGTGAAATTCAAAAGAAGCTGCAGGTGATAATACACCCTTTGGGTGAGTTCACCTGCAGCTTCTTTTGTTATAATATTTAATTGTATAAATCACTATAAATAATTTTAAATACTTCTAAAGCCTCTTCTATTTTATCTTGTAGTAGGTATTTTTTATTTTCTAGCTGCCTTCTACCTTCCACCGTGATTTTATAAATTTTCTGTGCTTTCTTGGAATTACTCCATTCCCCAATAATCAATTTTTCTTTTTCTATTTTTTTTAAAAGAGGATATATTCCGCCTGTACTAGGAATCCAAAGACCATTTGTTCTATCACCAATTTTATGAGATATATCGTTTCCATTAGTTTCGCCTAAACTTAGAATGTATAGCACGTACAAAGGTAGTAACCCTTTTGTGAATACTTGACCTACAGCTTCTTTTTCCTTTTGAACTTTTCGAAGCTGTAAAAGTTTTTTCTTGTATTCAACATACAACCTCTTTTCCTGCACCCTAATGTCTATCTCACTTTCTTTATTCACTATATCATCCATTTTTATTTAAGGTTCCTCTATACAAACCATTCCTACCAAACCTGGTCCACTATGAACCCCTGATACAGGACTTATATATCCTCCGAATTCTACGGAAATAGCATTTGGATGGAGACTTATACTTTCCATTACTTTTTTAGACTCTTCTAATGCATCACCGTGTAATATATAAACCCTACACTTCTTTTTATCTAAAATGCTATTTGTAAGTTCTACAAGTTTATTAAGAGATTGCTTTCTACCCCTTACCTTTTCACATGTACAATACTTACCTTCATCATCAAACGAAATTATAGGTTTAATGTTTAAAAGCTCAGCTATTGTGCCTGCAACTTTCCCTATTCTTCCACCTTTTTTTAAGTACTCTAAAGTCCCTACTACAAAGTATAGATGGATTCTTTTTTTAATAGACGGAATAGCTTCAACAATTTCTTCAAAACTCTTTCCTTCTTGTATCAGCTTTCCACATTCCGTTACTATTAATCCTTCGCCTAGGGCTATAGATTGTGAATCACATACATGAGTAATAATACTTGGATGATTTTCACTTGTAAGCTTCACAGCATTAAATATACCTGATAACCCAGTAGATAAAGTTATTGCTATAACATGAGTGTATCCTTCTTCTTCTAATTTCAAAAACAGTTCTTCCATATCCTTCATTGATGGCAAAGAGGATGTAGGTACTTCTGTTTTCATATTATCGTAAACTTCTTGTGGCGATATATCTATATTATCCAAATATTCTCTATCAGAATAGATAATCCTAAAGGGTAATACATTTATATTATATTTCTCTATTGTTTCTTTACTTAAATCGCTTGTAGTGTCTGTAATCAACGCTATTTTATTCAAATTAAATCCTCCTACATTACATAATATCAATATTATATCACTATAATATATGTGTATCAATAGTGATACATCCACAATCATTTTAATTAGTTTGTACAAATAACTACAAATGTATGCATACAGGTATGTGAGACAGTTAATGAATTTAAATAATACATAATTATAAACCCCTTTAGCTAATATTAAACTAAAGGGGTTTGTATAAACTAATTTTTACATCGTTAATTCCGATATATATTTTATAAGTTCTATTTCACTATAAAACACCTGTGAATATACCATTGGTTTTCTTCCTATTATAAACGCTGGTATATTATTATCTATAGCTGCTTTTATTTTGTCGTAAGTTCCACCTTGAACTCCGCTATCCTTCATGAGTATTGCCTTAGCCTTGTATTCTTTAATAAAGCCACAATTTAATTCATAGCCTACAGGACCCTTCATCGCCACTATATCCTCAACTCTTATTCCTAATTCTAAAATCTCTTCTAGAACCTTAACAGAAGGTAAAACCCTATGTATTATCCTATTATTTAAATTAAAACTTAGAATTTTATCTATATTTCTGCTACCAGTGGTATTTAAAATATTTCCCTCTACTTTTGTAAGCTGTGTATATAGACTATCATAATCCTCCACCACAATAACATTTTTATTTTTCTTAAATTTTTCCACAACTGATGGCCTCTCATATCTAACATATTGTACTCCATAGATTTTACATGCTTCCATTGCATTTTCAGTAATTTCTAGAGCATAAGGGTGAGATGCATCAATTAATATTTTAATATCATGTAATCGTATGACTTTCATTAACCCTGAAAGGTCTAATGGTTTTTCATTGAAAATTTTATATTTATAATTTTTCAAAAGCTCTGCGCCATAAGCCGTAGCTGTTGAGATGAAAATATCCTCTGTAAACCCATTCAGTCCTGCAAGAATATTTTTCCCCTCTGAAGTCCCTACAATTAAACCTATCATTTTTATTCACATCCTAAAATAGTTGGGGACGGTTAACAACTTTTTCTTACTTATTAGTTTACTAATAGCTAAAAAGTTGTTAACTGTCCCTCAATTTTTTTAAACCTTATAACCTCTTGGTGTTATAAACTTACCATCTTTTACATAGCTTTGACTGTTACCAATTATAACAATTGAAAGCATATCAACTATGTTTTCATCAAAGGTATCTAATGTAGATATACTTACTTCTTGTCCATCCCTAAGCGCGTTTTTAACTACGGCTATTGGTACGGTTCCTTCTCTATATTTTTTTATTAAATCTATACTTTCTTTTAAATAATGAGGTCTACCCTTACTTTTAGGATTATATAATGAAATTATGAAATCGCCTTCTGCGGCTAACTTTACTCTTTTTGTAATTAATTCGTATGGAGTCATTAAATCGCTTAAGCTTATGTTACAATTGTCATGCATTAAAGGTGCTCCTAGTACTGAAGCTGCAGCTGACGATGCTGTAACTCCCGGAATAACCTCAACCTCCTCATCTATTCGAAGCTGAAGAATTAATCCCGCCATTCCGTAAATTCCAGCATCACCAGTACTTATTACACTAACTATCTTACCACGGCAAAGCTCTAATGCCTTTTTGCATCTTTCTTCTTCTCCCATCATGCCTGTAGAGAATACTTCCTTGCCTTGTAATAATGGTTTTATCATATCTATATATTTGTTATAGCCTACAACTATATCACTCTCTTTAATGGCTTCCATTGCTCTTATTGTCATATGAGAAAGTCCACCTGGTCCTATTCCTATTACATATAATTTACCCAATTCTACATCCCCTTCGCTATCTATTTTTTTCCTTCTCTAAACATATGTGTAAAGGTCTTGTCATACAAAAGGCTCTTTTCATATTCACAATCTATAAAATCGCCTACAAGAATTTGAGCACATTTTGTTATTTTAGCTATTTTTACCTTTTCTGCTATATCATCTAAATTCCCAATAATAGCTCTTTCATCTGGCCAAGTAGCCCTTTCAATCACAGCTATTGGAACATTCCTTCCGTAACCTGCTTTAAGCTTTGCAACTACCTTGTCTATCATACTTATAGATAAAAAAATAGCCATAGATGCTCCAACTGATGCAAGTTTTTCTAAATCTTCTGTTTCAGGTACTGGGGTTCTACCCTCTACTCTTGTTAAAATTAAAGTTTGAGTTACACTTGGAAGTGTGAATTCTTTTTTTATAACAGAAGCTGCTGCTGAAAAGGAGCTTACTCCTGGTACTATTGAATAATCTATATTTAGTTTATCTAACTCATCCATTTGTTCTTTTATAGCTCCGTATATAGCTGGGTCTCCAGTATGTAGTCTTACTACATTTTTATTTTCAATATGTGCCTTTCTCATAACCTCAATAACTTCTTCGAGTGTCATTGAAGCGGAATTATGAATTACTGCATCTTCCTTACAGAAAGTCATATGCTCAGCACTCACAAGCGATCCCGCATATATAACTACATCTGCACTAGATAATATATTTCTTCCCTTAACTGTTATTAAATCCACATCTCCTGGCCCTGCACCTATAAAATAAACCATAAAATCCACCTATCCCTTATTAATTATTATTGATATAGTTGTTAACCGTCCCCGCTTAATTAGTTGTTACCTGTCCCTACCCTATTCCTTCTTAGCAATTATTAAACTCATGTACTCTTTATTTTTTAATATATCCAAACGGCTTCTTAGAACTTCTTGTCCTTCCCTACCTGCTTTTTTAACATATACATAGCTATATCCCTTTGCTTCTAGATGATTTATTACTTCCTCTTCTACTTTATAAACCTTCATAATTACTAAGAATTTTTCATCCTTTATAGTATCAAGCCTAGATGCTGGAAGTATTAAAAGAGGCTCATTACCAATTACTAAATACTCATTTGCAATACTCGCACAAGCACAAAATGATGTTATACCTGGAATTGTTTCAACTTCATATCCGCTTTCCATAATATAATTTAAAAGATATATATATGTACTATATACAAACGGGTCGCCTATAGTTAAGAAAGCCACATCTTTCCCAGCTTTTAGCTTTTCTTCAACAGCTTTAAATGCTTCATATATTTTAGATTCCTGCTCTTCTCCCCCCATAGGAAAATGCTTAACTAGCACCTCAGAGTCCTTATTAATATACTCTTCTGCTATTTCATGTGCTATACTTTTGCCTCCATTCATAGCACTAGGCACTACTATTACATCGCATTTTCCAATAGTTTTTATTGCTTTTATTGTAAGTAATTCCTTATCTCCTGGTCCTACCCCTACACCATATAATTTTGCCATGTTTAATCCCCCATATCTAAGTAAGCACAAACAAATCAATATTATTGTTTATTTTTATGTGTCTTACTTAATTTAAATTTTCTATAACAACCACACTAAGGTCATTAAAAGTTTTTTCCTTAATTTCTTCCACTGTACCTTTTATTATTCTTTCATCCTCGTATGATAATTCTTCCCCAACATATGCTGTGGCTTTAATATTATTTTCATAGAGCTTTCTACATAAAGCCTGTGGCGAATTACTTTTATCCGTAAGCCACACAGATATCTCGTGTTCCCGCACTATTTTTATGAATTCTTCTCGTCTTCCATGCATACTACCTAAATAAGCGTTTTGCCACGGCTTTTGGAGCTTACACATTAAGTATTGAAAAGAACTTATACCAGGTACTATTTCTATTTTGCTTTTAAAATTACTCTTTATATAATTTGTGATACCATAAAAGCATGGATCACCTGATGCTATTATTGCGATATCCTTCTCTATGTTTTCTGTTATAAAATTCATAATATCCTTTAATGTTTTCACTACTATCTTTTCGACATTAATCTTTGGTATACTCATTGCAGCTCTTTCAAATCCTATGATTACATCAACCTTTTCTATAGTCTCTACTGCCAAAGGAATAATATATTTAGGGCTTCCAGGCCCAATCCCCACTATATAAACCATATACTCTGCTACCTTTCATTATTTATTCATCTATTAGTTGTTAACTGTCCCTAACCATTCTAACTATTCTTTCTTGTGTCACAGAGAATTCCCTTATCCATAGAAAACATAATAACCTCTGCCGGAATTGTTTCATAAGTATACTGGAATAATCTTCGCTTTACCTTATTTGCAATGTTTTCATATATATCCTTATAATTTTCACCTACTAGCTTTATTGCTCCTTCAGTAGTTTTTTCCTTATATACCTGTGTAATAAGCTGCGTAGGTGCTCCAGCCAACGCCAGTTCTAAAGCTATTACTTCAAGCCTCACATCACATACTCTACTGTGAGTTTGAAAACATCCCGCTGCAATTTTACTTACCTTTCCTATATGTCCTACTAAAATTACACTTTCTACTTCCTTTTCCATACAGCTGTTTAGTGCAAATCCTATGAAATTTGAAATCATTACTATATTGTCAACTTTAAGGCCTACCTGTGCAGCCACATCCTCACCCATGTTACCAAAAACTAAGGTAAGATTTTTATGCCCCGCAGCTACCTTTTGACATATTTCTATATGTATAGATTGTGTGAGAGCTTCTTCTGACATTGGTGTCACAATTCCTGTTGTTCCGAGTATTGATATACCACCTTCAATGCCAAGTCTAGGATTAAATGTTTTCTTGGCTATTTCTTCTCCCTTAGGTACAAATATAGTTATTGTAATCCCAGAGTTCTTAGGAAGCACCTCTTTTACTTCTTTTTCTATCATTTTTCTAGGTACTGGGTTTATTGCCCATTCCCCTTTGGGTACATATAATCCTTCTCCTCTAACTATCCCTACACCTTTTCCACCTTTTAATGTATATACTGATTCTGCTTTTTCAGCCCTTGCCCAAATTTCTATACCATTAGTTGCATCAGGGTCATCCCCCGCATCTTTTATAATACAACACTCAGCAAAATTTTCTCCCTTTGCTACCTTAGATATTGGTAGCAATAATTCTATACCCTTTGGAGTATCTATCCTTATCTCGTCTATTTCGGTATCATAAAATAAAATTTGTGTGGCAGCTTTTGCTGCCCCAGCAGCACAAGAACCAGTGGTATATCCACATCTAAGCTTTTTTCCATTACTATTAACATATAAATTCAGCATTATTACGTACCCCCTGTTAAGTTTCTTATTCATTTAAAGATACCTAACATTTATTTCAAAATGCCTAATAACTATGAAACTCTAGCGGATTACTAACTCCTATCTACTATCATGTACATCAGTGCATTTAAAATGGATGCAGCTACTGTGCTTCCACCTTTTCTTCCTCGCACTGTTATCATTGGCAGATCTAATTTTTCAATTTCTTTCTTAGATTCTGCTGCTCCAACAAAACCTATAGGTGCTGCCAATATAAATTTAGCATTACACTTTCCTTCCTCGATTAGTTCCTTTAATCTAAACAAAGCTGTAGGTGCATTACCAAATATGAAAAATTCTACTCCATCATCTACCGCTTTTTCAACTGCTGCCATAGACCGCGTTATGTGACGCGCTTTTGCTATCTCTGCCACTTTTTCATCACTTACATAGCATAAAGCCTTACAATTTAAATCTTTAAGAGCTTTTTTGTTTATACCTGCCAGTGCCATTTTTGTATCAGTATAAATGGTAGCTCCATTTTTAAGTAACTCTACAGCCTCATCAATAGCTCCATCCCTAATATAAACTATGTTTTTATAATCGAAATCTGCTGTAGTATGTATTACTCTTTTGATTATTGAAAGCTCTTTGTCAGAAAATTTATGTTCTCCCATTTCTTCTCCAATAATTTCGAAGCTTTTTTTTTCTATATCCATAGGAATCTTTATATAATCCATATTTTAATCTCCTTTTCTTTTAATTTAAATAAGTGTTCATAGGTAGGGACGGTTAGCAACTAATTAATCTATTTGAAAATCTCCTTAAACCATTGTAAGTTTCCCCAAAAATGCACATGTCCATAAGCTGCCATAGTATTTTTTTTAACATATCCGCATTTCCAATTTTTCTCATATCCATCATAACCCTCTTTAGAAAGCTTAAATACCTTTTCTTCAGATAAATTAACAATAGATTTATGAAACTCATGACAGTTTATACTCATATTTTGTGGTAAAATATTATTTTCTACCCCTACCTTTATTTCTGCATACCCAAAGTTCTGAAGCTTTTTTGTTAAGGTGTAATACCCCTTAAAAAAGCCAACGGTATTATGTGATATTTTTTCTTCGCCTTGCAGTTTTTCTCCCTCAGTAAGATACATTAATCCTCCACATTCGGCGTAACAGTGTAGCCCATTATCAAGAGCTTTTTTTATACTGCCAAGCATTGATGTATTTTCAGATAGCTCCTTTATAAAAACCTCAGGGTACCCTCCACCTATGTAAAGAAAATCAATATTACTGGGTAGCTTCTTATCTTTAATTGGACTAAAATATATAACTTGTCCCATTTCCTCTAGAAGCTCTAAATTTTCTTTATAATAAAAACTAAAGGCCTTGTCATAGGCTACAGCTATCCTTTTCCCCTTATTCTCCACATGGAAATCATCTATATGCCTTTCACTTTCTTTAAATTGTTCTAACAATAAATCCATATCCAAATGCTTTTCTAATAACTTGGCACAGATTTCAATTTTCTCATCTAAATCCTCTGTTTCACTGCTTTGAATTAGCCCTAAGTGCCTACTTTTTAAGTTTAATCGTTCATCTTTTGGAAGATAGCCTAACACTTTCAAGTTACAGTTTTCTTTAATTGCTGCCTTAAGTAACTTATAATAATTTTCTGTTATATTATTTAGTATTATGCCCTTTATATTCGCATCTTTAAAATTTACTATTCCATTAATTTCTGCACAGAGGGTTGCTACCTGAGCCTTTGGAGACAATACAAGTATGATAGGCAAGTCTAAAACCTTTGACACGTGATACGTAGAATAGGATGTATTTATGCCTTTTCCATCATATAAACCCATTACACCTTCGACTACACCCAATTCTCCGCATCCTCTAGAAAAGCTAGCCTTAACTCCCGCCTCTCCCATAAGATACAAATCCAAATTTCTTGAACCTTTACCTGTTATCTTTGTATGAAAAGCTGAGTCTATATAATCAGGTCCTACTTTATACCCTTGTATCTCAAATCCCCTATTTTTAAACGCTTTCATAATTCCGAGTGTTACTGTGGTCTTACCACCACCACTTGAATCTGAAGCTATGACTATACTCTTCATTTATATTCACATCCTTTTGCGGACTATCCCCTAATGTGCAATTAGTTGTTAACTGTCCCCAATGTTTTCACTATCAATTCTAAGTTTTTCAAACACTGAATCAATTTTCCATTCCTATCATTATCCTTAATAGCAAGCCTTACATATTGTTTATCTAGTCCTCTAAAATTATCTGCTTTTCTTATAACAAATCCTTGAGCTAGGCATAGTTTATAAAGTGTCCCTGAGTCTAGTCCTTTTAATTTGCATAATACATAATTTCCATAGGTTAAATACACTTTATCTATAAATGAAATATTTTCAAGTGATCTTATAAACCTAGGCCTTTCCGCTCTTATCCACTCTTTGCTTTTTTCAATATAAACGTTATCTTTTAACACATGACGTGCAGCCATTTCTGCAAAACAGTTTATGTTCCAGGGGTTTTGTTTTTCTTTAACTTTTTTTAATAGGTCTACGTTACTACTTATTCCATACCCAAACCTTATACCAGGCATCGCAAAAAATTTGGTTAATGCTCTTATTATAAATAAACATTTGTATGTTTTAACTTTTTCACTGAAACTGTGCTGTGAATCTCCAGTAAATTCTATAAAAGCCTCATCTATTATTATGACTTTGTCGTTACATTCACAATATTCAAGAATTTTTTGAAACTCAGCCTTATTTATGATATTGCCATTGGGGTTATTTGGATTACCTAAAACCACACCTTCTACACTCTGTAATCTATTAAGAATATCCTCATAATCATAGGAAAGCTCAGCATATTCATGCTTTAATAAGGTATTCTCATTAATCTTCTCTTTTAAATAAGAGTACTCTATACTACAATTCCACTTTTTAGCATCAATTTCGTACTCTACAAAAGATGGCACCACAATTAGTAGATTTTTATGACAAGCTATAACTAAGTCAATTATTTCTGCAGCCCCATTTCCTAAAACAAAATATTCTTTTGGGCAATCAATGTATTCTTTTAATTCTTTCAATACCTCCCTATATTGAATATCTGGATATCTTGTTAAAGCATCTACGGCTTCACTAATGTTATCAGTGAAACTTTTAGGAACCCCTAATGGATTAATATTAGAACTGTAATCTATTAATTCTCGCCCCTCAAGTAATCCATTAGTATAAACATCTCCACCATGTATCATTGAATACCTTCCTTTCTACTTGTAACTCTCATCTACCGTACTTTTGTTACTTATAACTTACGCAGAATTTTAATTTCCCTTATGTGTTTTCCCTACATTCTTGAACTTTTCATTAATTACATCATTAATGTGCTGTATATAAATGTCTTGAACGTCACTATTTTCCCCTAACCCATGCAGATATATTTTAACTTTAAACCCTTTTGCCTCTAAAATACTCTTCCAGGAGTCCTCTGCATCTCCCGCCATGTCATTCTTGGCATGGTCTCCTGCTACAAGCAGTAGTGGCATTAAAGTGACTTCGCTAATACTCTGAGTAGTAACATTAGGTATTACTCTTTCCAAAGTTGGATACCCTTCCACGGTTGCTACATGTACATTGTTAAAACCTCTATCCCTTAAAACGCTTTCAAAACAGCAATATACTGCATTTGCAATATGGTTTGTACCATGCCCCATCAAAATTACTGTATCCATTGGTTGCAATTGCTTTGATAGAGCATCCACCATTATTGAGTAATCATCTGGCACGCCTGCTTCTTCTCCCTTAAAACATAAAAGAGGTCTTCCTATTAAGATATTTTTAAATGCTTTACATTCTTTGTATCTATTAACTACATTATTTATATAATCAAATTCTACTCCAGGAATAACATGCAAAGGCTGAACAATTACCTCATTATATCCTTCGCTTTTTAACTTTTCCAAAGCTTCTTCTGGAGTATCTACATGAATATTATCCCTATTCTTAAGTACTCTAAGAATAATATGTGAAGTAAATGCTCTTCTTATATCATAATCTTCAAAAGTATGTCTTATTTTATCTTCTATTGCATCGATAGTTACTTTTCTTGCATCTTCATGTGTTGTTCCAAAACTTACAATTAAAATTGCCTTCTTCATTTCGATCATCCACCTTGCTAAATATTTTCCGAAATCTATCATAACATTTACATATAATGCTTTTTAAAACAAAAAAAATAGTACGCATACGATAGCGACTACTTTTTAATTAATCCATAATTAAATAGTTCTTTCCCTCCGAAAGCTTGTTAACATCATTTAGGCAGGTCTCCTGGCTTTTGATTCTTCCTTTAATTATCCTTCCTCATTTTTAATTTACGAAGTAGCATTTAAAAGTTTTTCATCAATTACAGTAGCGGGGGCTGCTGCGGATTTAAACCGCATTCCCTTTTCACCTATTTCAAGGCACCTAAAATCATATTCAATTCTCTATTAATTCTAGTTTATTATATTTAAGCCGTACTGTCAATATTTAGAGTGTCTCCTTAGTTTAATAGGCAAAAAAATGATTCAGAAAAATAGTTAGGGACGGTTAACAACTATTTAAATTATTTATATATATATATTAGCTTAAGATTATGAATATCATCCCGATTCATAGGCAATAATTCAAATAAAAATCTATGAGGAAGGGTGATTTTAATGCCAAGAAAGGCAAGAGAAAAAACAGATGACTCGATATTTCATATTATGTGCAAAAGTATCAGCGAAATAAATTTATTCAAGGATGATGAGGATAAGAACAAGTATTTATCACTTGTAAAAAAGTATAAATATCTCTATAATTTTAAAATCTACGGTTACTGTCTTATGGATAACCATTCTCATTTAATGATTGATGCTAATGGCACTGATATATCAAAGGCAATGCATGGAATAAATTTTTCTTATGCAATGTACTTTAATAAAAAATATAAAAGGGAAGGACATCTTTTTAAAGATAGATTTAAGAGTAAAATAGTTAATAATGAACGATATTTGAAGACTTTATCTCTATATATACACAATAATCCTACGGATATAGATGAATATAAAAATTGTCCTGAAAAATATGCTTTTTCTAGTCTAGCCATATTTTTAGGAAAAAGACATGATTCTTTTAAATTAGTTGATTATGGATTTATTATGAGCTCTTTTGGTAATAACCTAAAAAATGCAAGAAAGAATTACTATAATCTTGTCTTTCGCTGTAATGGAGAAAAATTAAAACAAGAAATAGAATTTAAAGATGAAAAATCAGAGTATAAATGTGAACGAAAAATACTTGTAAGGAACTTTAAGCCAGAAGATATAATAGAATATATAGCGTCAAAGATGAATGTATCAAAGACTCATCTTTATATGAAGTACAGCAGAAAGCTTGTACGGGCAAAAGCCTTAACCGTTGTTCTAATGAGGAGCCTCTGTAATTTTAAATCTAGCGATATATCCAGCACTCTTGGAAACATTACACAGGCTAGAGTATCAAAATTAAGCACTATTGGCATCGAATTAATTGGAACAGAAGATAAATATGAGAATATTATCATGGATTTTATTAAACGTTATGCTTAGTAATAATTTATTAATATAATCTTCAATATTATGATTAATAACTTAATGACAATCATTAAAATTCATTCTAATTATTTACTTTAACCTACCTATTTATTAAATCTGTTATATTAAATAAAAAAAATTAGAATAACAGATGGATATATGCATTTAATAAACATGGACAAGTATCAAAAATATACATTTTACTTATGTATAATATAAAAATAATTAAAATTAGTGTTCAATAAATTAATTCAACGATAAAAAGGTACAAGTTTCCATAAACAACTTGCACCCAATTATAATATAAATAATTGTTAACCGTCCCCATTATCTTACCTTAACTTATTGCTATAAATAAGATCATAGTTAGAATTTCAACTAATTCATTATTAGCTCCTAAGCTATCTCCCGTAAGTCCCGTAATTTTACTCTCGCAAAACTTATTAAATAGGAAACTTAAAAGTAACGCTGATAGTATCAATATAACACTTTTGTTAAATCCTATTAATAAGGTTCCAAATACAATAGTTATAATACCTGAAATTACCACCCTTTTGATGTCAATATTTCCAATAAATATATTACCCGAGCCTGTTTCTTTAGCATTCTTACCAATAAAAGATATAAAAACAACGGTAAATCTTGCAATTATTGGCGTTGCAATTAATATGAGTGGTAAATTCTTTCCTATGATAGTGCAGACCGCTGCATATCGTGCTAACATATCAAATACTATAGCAATAGTTGCATAAGTGCCTACTGTGCTGTCCTTCATAATTTCTATTATTTTATGTTTGTCTCCTTTAAACGAAAAGAAACCATCACAAGTATCTCCAAGTCCATCCACATGTAATCCTCCAGTAATAACTATCGGTATAATAACTACAAATATTGCTGTAATATCTACTGGCAGCACTTTTATTAATATATAATAAGTTATCCACTGGACAATTCCTATAAATAATCCTACCACCGGAAAAAATACAGATCCCCGCCTAAAGTTTTCCTTGTCACAGTTTAAACTTTTATTTATAGGTATCCGTGTGAAGAATTGGAAAAACAGTAAAAAATCATTTAAATATTCTCTCATTTTATTTGCTCGCAAAGACTTGTCCTTGCAAAGCTCACCTCTTTCCTAAATAGTAATGTTTATTTTAATTTTAAAGTTAATCGGCAAGAACTAAATATACCTCAAATCAATTTTCTAACTATGCATTATGAATAATAGCATCAATATATAAATTACCATATTCATATTTTATAATGCTTATATCCCCATTTTTACAACCAAATTTCCAAAACAAATCTATATTTTCATTCATAATATAACAATATATAGCTCTTATGACTCCCGAATGAGCGCATATTAAAATATTATCGCATTCTAGCTTTTTAATATGCTCCATAAAGTTCTTAACTCTTTCACATAGTTTAATATAACTTTCTCCATTCGGAGGTACAAATTCTTTCCAATTATTTTGCCAACAAATACACTGTTGGGGATATGAAACTTTAATTTCCTCGTATGTTTTCCCTTCAAAATCTCCAAAATCAGTTTCATTTATTCTATTATCTTGTATAACTGCAATTTCCTGTTGTCCTAAAACTAACTTTGCCATCTCTAAAGTTCTTTTTTTATCACTAACGTATACTCTATCTAATTTTATGCCATCAAAGAAATCTTTAGCCTTATTGCCTTGAGCTATGCCAATTTCATTTAGACTTATATCCAAATTACCATAATAAGACCCTTTTCTATTTTCTTCAGTCTGGCCATGTCTTAACAAATAAATATTCATAAATTCTCACACCTAAATTTTACCCTACGGTATTCTCCCTTATATCTATATACTTTTTACTATCAAGCGTTGCCTCTTCAAATGTCCCCATATTATCCATAGTGAAAAGCGCCGCCTCAATTATATTAAAAGCAAGTGGACAACCTGACCCTTCCCCCAGTCTCATGTTCAAATTAAGCATAGGTTTTAATCCTATTTCCTTCATTATAAAAGCTGCCCCCGGTTCCGCAGATAAGTGAGATGCAAATATATATTCCTTCACTAATGGGTTTAGTCTATAAGCACATAATGCAGCTGCTGAGGCTATAAATCCATCAATAACAATAGGCACCCTATTCTTCGCAGCTGACAGGAAGCACCCACATAGTCCCGCAATATCAAATCCTCCAACTTTTGAAAGTACATCGATAACATCATTTTTATCTGGTTTATTTACTTCAATAGCTTTCTTAATTACCCTCTTTTTATTAATAAATTGCTCCTGCGTAATTCCTGAACCTTTACCTACTGACACCTCTACTTCAAGTCCTGAAAGAACGCTCAAAATTGCTGCACTTGTGGCAGTATTTCCTACCCCCATTTCCCCGGTACCAAACAAATCATACCCCTTACGCGCTAAATCATCAACTGTATCGATTCCAACCTCTATAGCTTTAATTGTTTGCTCCCTAGTCATTGCGGGCCCCTTCATCATGTTCATGGTACCATATGCAATTTTTTTATTTACAATTTTAGGATTGTTAAAGTCTGCATCAACGCCTATATCTACAACTGTAATCTCACTTCCAACAAATTTTGATAAAACATATACACCCGTGATTTTTTTAGTGAAATTATTAGTAACTATAGCCGTTACGTTTTTAGGACAGTTAGACACATCTTCTTCCACCACTCCATTATCGCTGCACATTATAACTACATTCTTTTTATTAATTTTATTATGTATGTCTCCAGTAATCCCTGCCATCTTAGCTATAATATTTTCTATTTCACCAAGACTTCCTATAGGTTTTGATAAACTATCAAGTCTATCCCACGCTTTTTTCATAGCCTCTTTATTTAGTGGTTTAATGCACTGTAATGTGTTGTTTAGCAATACCATTTGTTTACCCTCCTGCTTATATAGTTATTACATAATATTAACACATTTAAACACACCTTCCCCCTTTTTCAAAGGAAAAACTTTTTGGATATAAATTACAGCTAACAACTAATGTGAATTAGTTGTTAACCGTCCCTCATTAAAAACATTAAAAAACAGGGACATTCGTTATCCCTGTTTTTTAATGTTTTTAATAGATATCATTATCATCTATAACTGGTAAATTGTCTAAATTATTGGATTTATCTTGATCAGGTAGACTTTTTAAAAATTCTTCACCTTTTTTTGAAGTTGAGACAGATACTCCAATTATATTTCCTTGTTTTGCAAGCAGCACTGCTTGTTCTTTTGAAACTATTTCTCCATTTTCAAGTTCGTAAGCTGTAATTTCTCCTTGATTGTCTTTCGCTACTCTACTAATAACATGAGCTGAGATTTCGTTTTTATTCAAAATAACACTACCTTTCTTAATACATATAAACATGTATCTCTTATTGGTAGATACTTAAACAATATTATATATACTTTTAAATTAAGTATCGCCATAAATTAAGTATCGCCATATACAGTTTTACCAATTATATAAATTTTATGAAAAATATTAATATATTTATTTACCAATAACACTAAGAGATTATTGCAAGTTATTCGCATTTGGGTGTATACTATTTGTTGCTACTATTTTTGTGCACATATTATTATTGCCTTTTGCATAGTTAATTTTGTAATAATTAATAGTTGTTAACTGAAAGAATTAGTGAGGAGGATTTACATGATTAACATAAAAAATTTATGTTTTACATATACAAATTCAAAGCCATATATATTAGATAAGGTTAATCTTAAAATTGAAAAAGGTAGCTACGTCTCAATACTAGGTGAAAATGGTAGTGCCAAGAGTACTTTAGTTAAATTAATATTGAACTTATTAAAACCTAATAGTGGTCAAATTATTATATTTACTTCTAAAATCGCATATGTAGCGCAAAAAGTTGAAAATTTTAATGCGCAGTTTCCTATAACAGTTTATGAGATGCTAAATTGCCACAGGAAAGTATTAAAGCTTAAAGATAAAAGTTTAATTTTAAAAAGTCTGCAAGCTGTAGGTATGGAAAGTCATACTCATACGCTTATTGGAAATCTTTCTGGAGGTCAGCAACAAAAAATCTTTATTGCTAGAAGTTTAATTGGTGACCCTGAGTTATTAATTTTAGATGAGCCTTCTACTGGTGTAGACATTCAAAGTATGGAAGATATATATAGAATTATTAAAGGCTTAAATAAAAACCTAGGTATTACAGTTGTTTCTGTAGAACATAATTTAAAAGCTGCATTAGATAATTCAACTGATATTTTTGAAATGGGTAATGGTAGCGGAATACTTTATAATATACATAATTATAAAAACAAATTAAATGAAGAAAGGGGGTAACATTACTTTATGTTTGAATATGGTTTTATGCAAAATGCTTTAATTGCATCAGTTTTAATTTCTATTTTGTTCCCAATTGTAGGGGTTTTTCTTGTATTAAAAAGGTATTCCATGATGGGAGATACTATGTCGCACGCCTCCTTCGCTGGGGTGGCTATTGGCTTAGTTCTTGGATATAACCCCATAATTTGTGCTTTTGTTTTTACAGCTCTATGCGGTTTATCTATTGAATTTTTAAGAGATTATTATAAAAAATACGCAGAATTGATTTTGGCAATTTTACTTACATTTAGTGTAGGTGTTGGTATAACTTTAGTAAGTACAGGCAAAGCAGGTGCCAATGTTAATTCTTATTTATTTGGAAGCATTCTGACTGTTACAAAAAATGATTTATACATAATGCTTGTACTTAGTATTATTTCTATAGTAACTCTACTTTCTTTATATAATCAATTATTATATATTACCTTCGATGAAGAGGGTGCTAAGGTTTCTGGTGTAAAAGTTAAGGTGATTAACTATGTTTTTGCGCTACTCGTAGGCGCTACTATTTCAGCATCGCTAAGAATACTTGGAATACTTGTTATGTCCTCTATGATAGCGTTACCTGTAGCAACATCACTGCAGCTCAATAAAGGTTTTAAGCATACCCTACTTTACTCAATAATGTTCGGATTTATTGACATAATTTTAGGACTTCTTATATCTTACTACATAAACTGTGCCCCTGGGGGAACTATAGCCCTGACTTCTGTCTTTGTCTTAGTACTTGTAATCGGCAGCAAAAAAGCATTGTCTAGAGTTTAATTGTCACCTGTGCAGCCGTTCATCATATTCGATGCTGTAATATTAAATAGCAGTCGAAAATTTAGATAAAGTAGAGGAATTTATTATGATACAAGCTATAAATTTAAGAAAATCCATAAGAAATTATAAAGATAAAAAAATATCCGGGGAACATTTGCAAAAGATTAAAACTATTATAAATGATGCTAAACCTTTGTTTGACAATATACCTATGGAAGTATTACTAATTGAAGATGGTGAAAAAATTACGGATACATTTAAAGGTCTTATTTCCAAATATACAAAAGTTAAAGCTCCACATTATTTAGCCTTTACTTCCGAAATTAAGGAAGGTCATTTAGAGAATATAGGCTTCATTGGTGAGGAAATAGTTCTTAAGTTAACAGAGCTTGGTATTGGAACTTGTTGGTTAGGAAGTGCGATTAAACAGGAGTTATTTAAAACAATATTCAAAGTAAAAGACAAACAAAGTTATATAATTTTAGTTGCTTTTGGGTACCCAACTTCTCAATTAAAACCAGTTGTAAATAGAAAGAGATTTGATAAAATCAAACTAGTTACTGGTGATTATGAAAATCAATATGAAACTATAATACAATCACTTATTGATGCCCCCTCTGCAATTAACTCTCAACCTTGGAAATTATCAATTAACAATAATAAATTTGACTTATATCTAGATAACAGAAATATTTTAACTAAAAAGATGCTTAAAGACACCAACCGTATAGATATGGGCATAGGGCTTAGTCATTTATATAATTCGGCAATTGAATTAGGCTATAAGGTCGAACTAAAGCAAAGTTATCATGACGTAGGCAACTCCCTTTATATTCTTAGTGCCATATTAAATAAATCTTAATTAATATATTGACGTTTGCAACTTGTAAACATATAATATTCACAAGTTCACTCTACAGAAGTTATTAAGTTAAATTAAATTTTCAATAGATATTTCTTAAAATTAAAAGCAACAGTAGACAATACCCATGTCTCCTGTTGCTTTTACTATTTTATAATAAACTCAATGTTCCTTAATCCATCTTATTACATCCACAATTACTTCTTCCTTGTTGGTTTCATTAAGCATCTCATGTCTTCCATTCTTATAAAGTTTATAAGTTAAATCCTTGATCCCATGTCGTTTATAAGTCTTAACCAGTTTTAGAACACCCTTTCCATTCTTTCCTACGGGATCTTTATCTCCCGAGAAAATATAAATGGGTAAATCTTTAGGAATATTTTTAATTTCCTTGTCGTCAGCTATACCCTTTAGTCCACCTAAAAAATCATAGAAAAATCCCGTTGTAAAAACCGTCCCACAGAATGGATCGTCTATATATTTATCTACTTGTTTGTTATCCCTACTTAACCAATCGAATGCTGTTCTATTTGGTTTAAAAGAATTGTTATACCTTCCAAAAGATAACCTATCTAGTTTCTTGCTTTTTGCAATTTTTCCATTTTTCTTAATCTCTCTTTTTGCTATTAGTCTTGCTATATCTATAATAATTCCCTGTTTGCCGCAGGATCCTGAAATAATTGCCCCCTTTAATCCACTTCCATATAAACAAATATATCTTTGTGTTAAGAAAGATCCCATACTATGCCCAAATAAAAATATAGGTAAATTAGGATTTTCTTCTTTAATCTTCTCATTTAGTTCATGCATATTTTCAACCATCGAATTAAATCCATTCTCACCTAATTCTCCTAGTTTTCGGACTTCGCCTGCAGTTTTTCCATGCCCTCTATGGTCATTAGCATAAACAATGAACCCATCATTTGTTAGCGCACTTGCAAAATTTTCGTACCTAGCTGCTGTCTCTGCCATTCCATGAGCTATCTGAACTATCCCCTTAATTTGTACGTTCACATTAGGTAGCCATTTGTACACAAATATCTCTAAGTCACCCTTATCTTTAAACTTAAAATTTTCTACTATCATAACTTCATCCCCTATTTATATTTTGAAATGTCATTAAATCATCTCCTGGGTCGCTACAATATTAGCGACTTCAGAAGGAGATTTATACTCCCACTGAAGTTTTCTCTTTGTTATAGTATTGAACTCCCCCTTATATAAGCGGAAGGCTTTCCTTCTGAAATGTCGTTAAACACAAAAAGCCACACTAATTAATCCATTATTTAACAGATTGGTTAGTGTAGCTCTCATTTTTTTTTAGCAATATTTCATATTTCACATTTACTCTCATATAAATTATATCACTAAACTATATATTTGCAAAGTAATATTATTTAAATAATTAATTAATATTGCATTAAAGTATCTTTTTTAACATATTACCATTTATTTCTCCAGGACCTCATAGTTAACCTCTATATATTTATCTTTATCGTAGAATTTCTCTGATTGCCCATAAACCCGCACTTTTGTTTCCACAGCGTTTTCTTCAATATATTGTGCAGTGTTTAAAGCTACATCAATAGTTTTATCTATTACAACAGCGGTTACTGCTGCTGTTATTTTCACAGCTTTATCAATCCCTTTAGAAGCTATCGTAGCATACTCCTTAGTGTTTATGGCTAATTTTTCGTTTCCTGAGATTTCCGCTATAGATGATATAACATTACCCGTTAGTTTAACACTATATCCCGCGGTATTTCCAACTAATTTTCCAAAACCATATATTATTTTTCCTGCCATCGTCATAATTATCACCATACCTATATTTATATACACTTATTATACCATATTATCAAAAAATTATTATTAATAAACTTTTTTAAAGACTTCTTTAAATCAATTTACTCTCATCTGTATAAATCTTTTAAGGTATTGTATAATGGGTAATGTTATACAATATAAAGATATAGGAGTGAAAATATATGACAAAAACTATATTTAAAGGCAGTGCAATGTTAAACCCTGTTCCCGTGGTATTAATCACCTCAAAAAATAAAGAGGGAAAAATAAACGTTTTTACAGTAGGGTGGATAGGAATGGCTTGTACTAAACCACCAATGATAACTGTAGCCATAAGACCCGACAGACTTTCTTATGAATATATAAAAGAAAGTGGTGACTTTGTAGTAAATCTACCTAATTCTAGAATGGTTCGTGAAGTTGATTATTGCGGGGTACGCTCTGGTAAGCAAATAGATAAAATTCACGAAATGAACTTCACTATTGAAAATGGCAAGGATGTCATAGCGCCTCTAATTTCTGAATGCTCAATAGCTTTAGAGTGCAAAGTTAAAAGCATTACACCTTTAGGTACCCATGATTTATTTTTAGCTGAAATTGTGAATACTCATGTAGATAATAGCTTAATAGATGCTTCTGGAAAAATTCATTTTGAAAAGGCAGATCTTATTACCTATTCTCATGGCGAGTATTTTAGTGTTAATTCTAACGCTTTAGGAAAATTTGGTTATTCAGTTCAGAAAAAAAACAATAAATCTCATTCAAAAATCGAGTAGGAGCTAAATAATTAATTTATTTAGCGACCTCTCACACCACCGTGCATACCGTTCGGTACACGGCGGTTCAATAGAAATTAATGTTTTAATAAATATGTCTCAGATATAGAAACTAATCCTATATTTTTAAGGTATTTATTGGTCAATGTTTTGTTTAATATAGGGCTATTGGATGTTCTCCAATAGCCTTTCCTTGTATTTGCATATTGCAAAGCTTTATTGTTTGGTATTCCTAATTTAACAAGGTTCCCATATTTTGTTTTAATCTTTTTCCATTGTTTCCAAAAACACATTCTAATTCTTCGCCTTAACCATTCATCAAGTGTTTTAAGAATACTTTTAATGTCTGCAATAGCAAAATAATTTATCCATCCAACTATCACTTGCTTAAGTTTCATAAACCTATATTTCATGCTCATCGCATTACTTCTTGAAGTTAATTCTTTTAGCTTTGCTTTGAATTTGATTATAGGTTTTTGAGGAACTCTCATTCTGTATTCACCTTTTGCTCGGTAAAATGAAAATCCTAAAAATTTAAGTTTCCAAGGTCTATCTACTGTACTCTTTTCTTTATTCACTCTAAGCTTTAACTTTTCCTCAATAAATCTCGTAATACTCTTCATTACTCTATTTGCTGATTTCTCACTTTTGACGTATATATTCGCATCATCAGCATATCTACAAAAGTTTAGTCCTCGTTTTGTTAGTTCTACATCGAGTTCATGTAACATTACGTTACTTAATAATGGGGACAAAGGCCCGCCTTGAGGTGCTCCTTCTTCTGTATTCATAAATACCCCATTTATCATCACTCCACTTTGTAGATACTTTCGTATCAGAGAAATTACTCTACTATCTTTAATATCTTCCGATAGTATCCTTATTAATTTATCATGATTTATCGTATCAAAGTATTTAGAAAGGTCTATATTCACCGTCCATGTATGTCCAGCATTAATATATCCCCTACATTTTTCAACAGCTTGTTTTCCACTTCTTAAAGGTCTAAAACCGTAACTATTATCAGAAAATTTCTTTTCATATATTGGTATTAGAGTTTGTGATATCGCTTGTTGAATAACTCTATCTAATACAGTAGGTATTCCAAGTAGCCTAATTCCACCGTCAGGTTTTGGTATTTCTACCCTTCTTACGGCTAGAGGTCTATATCTACTTTCTAATAATGATTGCCTTAATTCTTGTCCATGCTCTTTTAGATAATGTAGAAGTTCATCTACTGTCAAACCATCAATCCCATGACTTCCTTTATTGGCTTTTACTCTTTTATATGCTTTATTCATATTATCTCTCGATAATATCTGCTCGAGTAAACCATTATCATATTCATTCACATCGTTTCTTCCTTCTTCTGACATAGAGGAAATACTATGCACTTCTACATTACCTTCGAGTTCCACTCTATTCTCTCGTAGAGAGCCTTCTTTATGAAGTTGTCTGCTTTTATCATATTTTCTCGTATCCTTCAAAATTCCAAAACCTCCTATTGTTCAGTCCTTCCCACGCTAACGCGTTTTGCATGGTACTATGACGTCTGCTGACTTCTGATAGTTCAGCCATACATCACTGTATGGGTTGTTATTTCTAAATTCATATCCACAACTTACCTATCAGATCTCCCCGGGTAAGAACGCAATCTTTCACTCCATCTATCTGCTACATTTACACCACTTGTTTCGAATAGTTTTGGGCTTCGTTTTGTATTGCAAACTTACCCACAAGCATATGCCTTATATGTAGTTTCTGTTCGTCAGACCGGAGTTTGGCCGCCAACTTCCTTCAGATTCCATCTCACGATGGACACCCTTGTCTTAAGCTATGCACTTGGCACTATTAACCCGTGCTAGGGACTTTCACCCATTAGATTGCGCCCATGCCGGGCGCACAATAAAAAGAAAGCCTGATCGCTCAGGCTTTCTTTTATATTGATTTATTTTCACAGTTCTTATTCATTTTTAACATATCAGCTATGGCTGCTATACTGCCTAAACTTGACAATGTTTCATTTGGAAGTATAAGTTTATTAGCTGGATTTTTTGCCATTTCTTTAAGAGCTTCTATCTGTTTTAATGCTATTACTGTTTCATTTGTACCTGACTCTATAATAGCTGTATTTATTTTTCTTATTGCATCTGCTTCTGCAATTGCAATAGTCTCTATAGCACGAGCTTTACCCTCTGCTTCAAGAAGTTGAGATTCCTTCATTCCTTCTGCATGTCTAATATTTGCTTGTTTTTCAGCCTCTGCATTTAATATTTGAGCTTGCTTATGTCCTTCAGCTTTTTCAATTAGACTTTGTTTTTCACCTTCTGCTGTAAGAATAAATGCTCTCTTATCTCTCTCTGCTCTCATTTGTTTTTCCATAGCCTGTTGAATTTCAGCCGGTGGAATTATATTTTTAATTTCTACAGATAATATTTTTATTCCATAAGCATCCGTGATTTCATCGATTATTTCAAGAAGCTTAGAATTTATTCTATCTCTTCCTGATAATACTTCATCTAAAGTCAAATCTCCCACGATATTTCTCATATTAGTTATAGTTGAGTAAACTATACCTGATTTATAATCCTCAATATTGTAGACCGCGTCCCTTGAGTTAATAACCTTATAAAATATAACATTATCAATCGATATATTAACATTATCCTTAGTTATAACATTCTGTGGTTGTATGTCTAATATTTGCTGCTTAGTAGAAATCCTTCTTCTAACAAAATCTGCAAATACAATTGTAAAATGCCAGCCTGGTTCTAGTATCCTATGAAACTGACCAAATCTTTCTACTAAATACACAGATCCAGTATTAACAATCTTAATCGATGATAAAATCATTATAACTATTACAAATAATATAAACAAGCCTATAACTGTTCCTATTCCCATTACAAATTCCCCCTTATATTTTAATATATCTTATACTTTAGTTATTAGTAATTTATTCCCTTCTATACCGATAACTTGAACTGATTCACCTTTTTTCAAAGGTTTTCCAACATTTTTTACAGTCCAATAAATCCCTTGAAACTTAATGTTTGCTTTTTCATCAATATCTTTTGTTATTGTAAATTCTTTCCCAACATACCCTTCCTCCATAGTTAAAGTTTTTTTCACAGTTTTTTTTATAGTTTTCTTGACTATAGGATAACCCACAGCCATAACCACTGCACTAACTGCTACAAAAACAATTGCTTGAACAATTATTGATGCACTTAGCCCAATAGCAATTATTGCCGCCATTGCACCTACAGCAAACCATATAAACATAAAACTACTAGTTGTAATATCAATAACTAATGCTGCTAATGCTACAACTATCCAAAATATCATCGGCGTCCAGTTCATGTTGTACCCCCTTACGAATATCACTTAATATTATACGCTCTTTTCAACTACGTATTACTAACTTCTATCTTAATTATACATCTTCTGTGCATTTTATAATACAATTTTATTATGTTACTACAATAATTATATATTTTATGTTTTATATATTAAACTTAATAAAGTTTAATTTTAGTGCATTATACATCTTCTTATTGTTTTAGACTTCTTCTTTCTCATGTCTGCTCTCATTCTCTTCACAATTAAAATTGTCACAATAGCAAGGGACAGTTAACAACTATTAAAAAGGCAATAAAAAATAATGGTAAAATAATCATTAACCGACCCTACTAATCTAGCTAATATGATATAATTTCAGTAAATATTTATTATTTAAAGTCAATTTTACATATACTATATTTGAAAAACTAAAGAAAGGTCGTGAATTAGTTTGGAAACTTCTTTTATAAAGGTTTCTGTTGCTTGTCCAATTGTAAATGTAGCAGATATAGAATTTAACTTAATCAACATAAAAAACTGCATTAATCAGGCTTATGATGAGAAATCAAAATTCATAGTTTTCCCAGAACTTTGCATAACAGCTTACACATGTGCGGATTTATTTTTACAACATCAGCTAATTGAAAAATCTGAAAATGCAATTAAATCTCTATGTGAGTTTTCTAAAAATAAAGATATCCTAATTGCTGTAGGGTCTCCTTTATACTATAACAATTCTCTATATAATTGTGCTTATATAATATTTAATGGTAAACTTTTAGGAATAGTACCAAAAAGCTATATTCCAAATTACTCTGAGTTTTATGAAAAAAGATGGTTTACTGAAGGTCTTGGCCTCATAAGCAAAACCGTAAACCTTTCTTTTGCAAAAGGCATCCCTTTTGGGACAAATTTATTATTTACCAGTGGCAATATTAAATTTGGTTTTGAAATTTGTGAAGACCTTTGGGTAACTATTCCTCCAAGCAGCTATTTAGCTCTTCAAGGTGCAAATATAATTGCTAATCTATCTGCATCAAATGAATTAGTTAGCAAAGCTGATTATAGAAAATCCTTAGTTTCATCCCAGAGCGCAAGATGTATGTGTTCTTATTTATATGCATCCTCTGGTGTTTTTGAATCCTCTACAGATTTACTTTTCAGTGGCCATCTTTTAATTAGCGAAAATGGTTTAGTATTAAAAGAAAATAATAGATTTCAAAGAGAAAATGAAGTTGTTACTTCAATTATTGATATAGATAAATTAAACAGTGAAAGATTAAAGAATACCAGTTTTAGAAATAGTATTTCTATATGCCCTTTTGAAGCATGTGAAATTCCCTTTGAATTTAGAAATGTAGATTTTGGCGTTTTTGATAGAAATATTGATAAGCATCCTTTCGTTCCTTCTAATTTATATAAACGTGAAATACGTTGCAAGGAAATATTTAATATTCAATCCTCAGCCCTTGCTAAAAGATTCTCTTATACTGGTCTTAACAAGGCTATTATTGGGATTTCTGGTGGGCTTGATTCAACTTTAGCATTACTCGTTATAGTTAAAACCTTCGACCTGTTAAAAATACCCAGAAAAAATATTATTACTATAACTATGCCTGGTTTTGGAACTACAGATAGGACTTATATGAATGCAATAAACCTATGTAAAAATTTAGGAACAGAACTCAGAGAAATTAATATAGTAGATGCATGTCTGAAGCATTTTAAAGACATAGATCATCCAGTGGAAAAACATGATATAACTTATGAAAATGTTCAAGCAAGAGAAAGAACTCAAATTCTTATGGATGTTGCAAATAAGGAAGGTGGACTCTTAATAGGTACTGGAGATTTATCAGAACTCGCCTTAGGTTGGTGCACATATAATGGTGATCATATGTCTATGTATTCCGTAAACTGCTCAATCCCTAAGACTTTGGTGAGATATTTAGTTAAATATGTAGCAGATAAAGAAGCTTCAAAGGAAGTAACAGACATTCTTTTAGATATCCTTAACACTCCTATAAGTCCTGAGCTTCTACCCAAAGATAAGAACGGTCAAATAACTCAAAAAACTGAAGACATAGTAGGACCATATGAATTACACGACTTTTTCCTTTATTATTTTATGAAGCAAGGTACTTCGCCAAGTAAAATATTATTTTTAGCTAAAGAAGCTTTCAAAGCTGATTACTGCGAAAAAGATATACGCAAATGGTTAGATAAATTTATAAAAAGATTCTTTACCCAACAATTTAAACGTTCAGCTCTGCCAGACGGTCCAAAAGTAGGAACTATAAGTGTATCCCCAAGAGGAGATCTTAGAATGCCGTCAGATGCTAGTTTTAATTCTTTTCTTTAGATTTCTGAAAAAAGTGCATATGTTTTGTGAAGTTTATATAACAACCTTTACAAAATATGTGTACTTTTTCATTTATAAATATCTACAATTAATCCTGAAATTTCATCAATAGTGTTTATATATTTGCCAATTTTTTTTATAATAGTATACTTATATGGTAACTATTATAGATTAAAAGTATAGGTTCATACTTTTAAGGGCATTTCTACTGATATAATCAAAAATTTAAACTATTTGAGGTGAGAAAAACGAAAAGATTACTTAATATGTTTTGGACTTTCTTTAAAATTGGAGCTTTTACCTTTGGTGGAGGTTATGCAATGATACCACTCATTGAGACTGAAGTTGTAAGTAAAAAACAATGGCTTTCAAAAGAAGATTTCATGGATATAATTGTTGTTTCCCAAACTTTTCCTGGAGCTTTAGCAGTTAATAGTAGTATATTTATTGGTTATAGAATTAACGGCCTACTTGGCGCTATCATCGGGCTTCTAGGTGTGATTTTACCTTCATTTTTCATAATATTATGCATTGCAGTTTTCTTTATGCAATTTAGAGATTATTATTATGTTGATTTAGTTTTCAAAGGCATTTCTGCTGCAGTACCAGTTCTTATACTCATAGCTGTAGTAAGCTTATCCAAATCTTTAAAGAAAAGCTATGTAAATCTTATTATAATCTTAATTTCTATGGTAAGTATACTATTTTTTAATGTACACCCTGTTATAGTTATACTTTTATCTGGTTTATACGGGATTATATTTCTTGGAAAGAAGGTGAAGTAAATGTCTATTTTAATTAAAATTTACCTATCGTTCTTTAAAATAGGTGCCTTTAGCTTTGGTGGAGGCTATGCTATGCTTCCACTTATCGAAAGAGAAATTGTATCCACTAATAATTGGATTACCTTTAAAGAGTTTGTTGATATTATTGGTATATCACAAATGACTCCGGGACCTATAGCAATAAATTCAGCTACCTTTGTAGGTTATAAAGTTTCTGGAGTACTCGGTGCTATTTCTGCAACCCTAGGCGTAGTTTCATTTTCTTTTATCTTAGTTTCCATAGCTAATCACTATATTTTAAAATTTAAGGAATCCTATATAATGAAGGCCGCACTATCCGGTATGAGGCCTGCACTAATTGGCCTTATAATCTCTGTATTCTTATCCATGGGAAGGGAATCATATAAAGATATTAAAAGTATAATAATTGGAATTATAATTTTAGGAATATTATTAACTAATAAACTCCATCCAATTTTAGTAATAATAATTTCAGGAATATTAGGTATTGTATTTTATTTTTAATAAATTAAACGGTAACAACAAATACTATACACGAGGTGGTATTTATGTTTTTTAACAAAACTATAGCGGAAGTTCTAAAAGAATTAGGATCCAATCCACTAACAGGACTTTCTCAAAAAGAAACAGCCCTAAAAAGAGAAAAATTCGGACTAAATGAGTTAGAAAGTAAAAAGCCTAAAACTTTAATATCTATGTTTTTTTCCCAATTAAATGATATTTTAATTTATATTTTAATTGCAGCTGCTGTAATTTCTGCCCTCCTTGGTGAAACAAGTGATGCAGTTATAATTGCTATTGTAATTGTTATTAATGCTACAGTCGGAATTATTCAAGAGTCAAAAGCTGAAAAAGCTCTTGATGCACTAAAAAAATTATCTACGCCTAAGGCTGTAGTTAGACGCGATGGGCAGTTAAAAGAAATTCCATCTAACGAAGTTGTACCTGGTGATATTATTATTATTGACGCTGGAAGATATGTGCCTTGCGATTTACGGCTTATTGAAACTGCAAATTTAAAAATTGAAGAATCTACACTTACAGGAGAATCTGTGCCAGTAGATAAAGATGCATCCCTAGTCTTAACTGGTGATGATATTCCACTCGGCGATCAAAAGAATATGCTCTTCATGTCAACACTCGCAACTTATGGTAGAGGTATAGGCATTGCCGTATCTACTGGAATGAATACTCAGCTAGGTAAAATTGCTAAAATGCTAGATGAAAAAGTAGACGACCAGACCCCCTTTCAAAAAAAACTGGCTGAACTTGGAAAATACCTAGGAATAGGTGCGTTGTTTATATGTGCTCTTATGTTTATAGTAGGCGTTCTCCAAAAAAGAGATATTTTTGAAATGTTACTTACATCTATTAGTTTAGCAGTAGCTGCGATACCTGAGGGTCTTCCTGCAATAGTCACTATAGTACTTGCTATGGGCGTTCAAAAAATGATAAAAAAGAATGCAATTGTACGTAAATTACCCGCAGTTGAAACTTTAGGTTCAGTAAATATTATATGTTCAGACAAGACAGGAACATTAACTCAAAATAAAATGACTGTAACAAAATTCTATACAGATGGCCTCTTAGGTAATATAACCAATCTAAACATTAATGACAATGAGCATAAGCTCTTACTTGAGAATCTTATTTTATGTAATGATGCTACGTACTCTGAGGGTTCAAAAACAGGTGACCCCACTGAAATTGCTTTACTAGTAGCTGGGGTAACTTACAATATATTTAAAGACCATTTAGAAAAAATCCATAAAAGAATCGCTGAGATTCCTTTTGAATCAGATAGAAAATTAATGA
This sequence comes from Clostridium sp. CM036, assembly GCF_055081135.1. Taxonomy (NCBI): domain Bacteria; kingdom Bacillati; phylum Bacillota; class Clostridia; order Eubacteriales; family Clostridiaceae; genus Clostridium; species Clostridium sp. CM036. The sequence goes on from NZ_CM143652.1 coordinate 1,922,488, forward strand.
CTACTGTAAATAAATATGATAATGAATATTATGTAATGACAAAAGGGGCTATTGATAATCTCTTAAAACTATGTACTAAAGCCTGTATTAAAGGCAATATAATAGAAATTACTCCAGTCATAAAAGAAGAAATATTAGATGTGTCTAATAAAATGTCTGATGATGCTTTAAGAGTTCTAGGCGCAGCTTATAAAATTCTTCCAACATCTCATGTGGATATTGATTCTTTAGAAAGTGATTTAATACTTATTGGCCTGGTAGGTATGATAGATCCACCTAGACTGGAAGTTAAGGATTCTATTTCTGTGTGCACGAATTCCGGAATAAAAACTGTAATGATAACCGGCGATCACCAAAACACAGCTTTTGCTATAGCGAAAGACCTTAATATTACTAAAGATCCCCTAGCAGTTATGTCTGGCTCTGAGCTTGATAAACTTTCAGATGAAGAACTAAATAGTAAAATTGATAATATAAGGGTATTCGCAAGAGTGTCTCCAGAGCATAAAGTAAAAATTATAAATGCTCTTAAATCCAAAGGAAACATTGTATCAATGACTGGTGATGGAGTAAATGACGCGCCATCCCTGAAAATGGCAGATATAGGTGTAGCCATGGGTATAACAGGTACTGATGTAGCTAAAGGTGCTGCTGATATGATATTAATAGACGATAACTTTTCAACTATCGTTTCCGCTATAAAGGAAGGAAGAAATATCTTCACAAATATCAAGAAAACTGTAGTATTTCTTATTTCCTGTAATGTTGGAGAAATTATAGCGCTATTTCTTGCAATACTTTTAGGTTGGGCATCGCCACTTAGACCTATCCATATATTATGGGTTAACTTAATTACAGATACGCTTCCAGCTTTAGCTTTAGGTGTAGATCCTGGCGACCCCGACGTAATGAAGTATAAACCACGCAACCAAAAAGATGGTTTATTTAAAGGTTCAACATTAAGTTTACTTCTTAACGGATTGTTAATAGGTTTAGTAACTTTAGCAGCCTTTATAATAGGTGCAAAATATTATAGTGGCATAACTAACTTATTCCCACTATTCCCTAAAAACATTTCACAAGATGCTTTAAAACATGCACAAACTATGGGATTTGTAGTACTTAGTGTTTCTCAGCTTGTTCATTCTTTAAATATGAGAAATAATAAAAAATCCATATTCCAAATAGGTTTATTTTCAAACAAATATTTAATTGCAGCTATAGTTTTAGGTATACTGCTACAAGATTTGATAATAACTATTCCACCTCTAGCAAATGCTTTTAGTGTTCATGCTTTAAGTTTAGCAGATTGGGGTATCGTTACTATTTTAGCCTTAATGCCATTACTTTTTAATGAAATTGTAAAGATATTTAAACGTAGTTCATCTAAAATATAAATAGTAAAAGGCCGATGAGTTAACTCATCAGCCTTTTACTATTATAAATATATCTAATTACTTTAATCTAGTACCTTCTTCATCTTGATGGATTAGCCCATTTTTCATAAGTCCTCCTAATGCCCTTTTAAATGCATTTTTGCTTGTTTTAAAAACTTTCTTTATATCATCTGGAGAACTTTTATCATTGTATGGCATAAAGCCATCACTTTTATCTAAGTATTCTATTATTTGTTCCTCAACTACATCTCTTTCTTCTAGTCTTGGTTTTCTTGCTGTTACGTCCATTTTGCCATCTTCATAATATTTTTTCACTCGTACACTTAATCTATCTCCTGGTATTACACTCATATAATTCTCATTTCTTAGAATAACCGCTCTATAAATATCATCAATAGCTATCATTACGGTACCATTAGTCTGGATTCCGTATACTGTTCCTTCCACTTCCTCATCAATATCATATGAATCTGTATCGTATAAATATTTATCAATAAAAGTAGTGGCCGCTATTCTTCCAGTCTTATCTAAATATATATAAAAAAGATATTTTTTGCCTGTTTCTAATTTGTAATTTTCCTCCTTAAAAGGAACTAATACGTCTCTTTCTAAACCAATTTCTACAAAACTTCCTATTGCAGTCATGTCAATTACTTTAAGGTAGGCTAAATCACCAACCTTTGCAAGAGGTTTTTTTAAAGTTGAAATTAACCTATCACTTGAGTCCCTATATACGAAGGCTTCAACTTCATCATCAATATTAAGTGCTCTACCTAAAGTACTTTTCATTGGCAATAATATATCATCACTAGTGTTTTCAGTCTCTGCGCCCAAATAGTACCCAAATTCTGCTCGCCTAGCTACTTTTAAATTATTAAATTCTCCTATTTTTATCATTTATTATCTCCTACCTTTTTTAAACTTTTGACCAATCTATATATTTGTTAAATTTATCAACATATTGTACTAAATATTTTCTATAAACATGTATTTATATTTCTGCTCATCTGTCACCTTTTCTATTCCATTTAATATTATCATTTTTCGCGCTCTATAACAATCTAAATTAAGGTATGGTCATTTATTTGTTTTGTATTATATTTCATTGAAAGCTCTACATAATGCTGAGCTGATTTTTTTAATCCTTCCTTTTCCTCTGTAGTTAGTTCGCGAATGACCTTTGCCGGCACTCCCATACAAAGAACCCCTGAGGGTATTTTCTTTCCTTGAGTAACTAAGCTACCAGCGCCAATTATAGTATACTCCCCTATTTCTGCTCCATTTAGTATAGTACTTCCCATTCCAATTAAAGCATAACTTGAAATTTTACAACCATGTATTATGGCATTATGTCCTATAGTTACATACTCTCCAATATTAACCGAAAATTCATCATCATTATGTACTGTACAATTGTCTTGAATATTTGTATAAGAACCTATAGACATGGAATTCATATCGCCTCTTAATACAGCTCCAAACCAAATACTACTGTACTCTCCTATAGACACATTTCCTATAACATCTGCACTGTAAGCAATATAAGAATGTTTATGTACATTAGGTATTTTTCCATCAAATTGATGTATCATAATTTCATCATCACCTCTTCCAAAATAATAAATACGTAGGTTTATTATGCATAATAATAAATATTTAGGTTTATTATTTTACATAATAATAAATATTTAGGTTTATTATTTTACATAATAATAAATATGTATTTATTATACTACTATATTATATAAATTTGCCGTTTATTCGTCATATTTTTGGTTAATATTTAATGTTGATTTTTATTTGATTCTATTATATAATACCATCTGTAGTTATAATTCTTTTTCTACTTACTACATATGGTGTTATACTAATATAACACATAATAATTAAACTAAATAATCAAGAAAATCTTTTAGTGTAGTAATATCAACCATACAGAAGTATGTTTTACATAATTTAGACTTAATCTTAATTATCATGCAACTAATAGGAGGTGAATATACTAGCTTTTTAAGCTAGTATTAATTATGGCGGAGATAAAAAATTTAATCAAACGATTTTATACAAAGGAATTAGAAAAAGATAAAACTATTACTGTTTTTGATTTATTCAAATGGAAAAAGGTAAATGTTTTTTTAAAAGACCATAAAACAAATAAAGTGCTTTTAGATATGAAGGCTTTAGAATTTCCAGAGCATTACTCTCAAAATTCTTGCGATATTATTGCTTCAAAATATTTCAGAAAATCTGGTGTTAATAATAAGCAAGGTTATGAGGATAGTATGAAAATGGTAGCTCATAGACTTGTTAATTTTTGGTGTGAATCCTTGACTGATGAGACTATTATTAAATCTCAAGAGGAAAAAAGCATTATTTATGATGAATTAATATATGCATTTTTAAATCAAATGTTTGCACCAAATTCTCCTCAATGGTTTAATACGGGCCTTAACCTATCCTATGGTATAAAAGGCGAATCATTAGATAATTTTTATTACGATGAAAAAGAAAAAATGATAGTTAAAAGCGAAGATGCTTATACAAGGACTCAAGCTTCAGCTTGTTTCATTCTATCAATCCAAGATAAACTACTTGGCAATCATTCAATCTCTGAGCAGTATGTAACAGAGACTAAATTATTTAAAGGTGGCTCTGGCACCGGAACTAACTTCTCATCCATAAGAGGTATAGGTGAAAGATTATCTAGTGGTGGAGTTTCATCAGGTCTTATGAGTTTTTTAAGAGGACTTGACAGAAATGCTGGAGCTATAAAATCTGGTGGAACTACAAGGCGTGCTGCTAAGATGCTATGCCTTGATATCAATCACCCTGAAATAATGGAGTTTATGACTTGGAAAGCTAAAGAAGAAGATAAAGTACGCGCTCTTACTAAAATGGGTTATGATGGTAGCTTTGAAGGAGAGGCTTATGAGACTGTATCTGGCCAAAATGGAAACAACTCCATAAGATTCTCAGATGAATTTATGATGAAAGTTGATACCTTATCGAAAAATCCTAATCAGACTATTACTCTTAAAGGGAGATGTGATTCCACAGTTGATGCAGACATAAGTGTTAAGACGCTATGGGATACCTTTAATACCGCTGCTTGGCAATGTGCTGATCCAGCGCCTCAATTTGATGACACCTTTAATGCATGGCATACTTGCCCCGGTGGAGAAGATGGAGTAGTTAATGCTAAACATAATAGAATTAATTCGACTAATCCTTGTGGAGAATATGCTTTTTTAGATGATACCTCTTGTAATTTAGCTTCTATTAATATTTATAAATTTTATGATGCTTTGACTAAAAAATTTGATGTAGATGGATATGTCCATCTAATAGGACTTACTCAATTAGTCCTTGAATCCTCCATTCATTGGGGCCAGTTTCCAACTGAAGATATAGCAAGAAAAAGTTATTTATTTAGAACCACAGGTCTTGGGCTTTCAAATTTAGCTTCTTTATTTATGGTAATGGGCTATGCCTATGACTCAGAAGATGCTAGAAATATAGCTGCAGCGCTAAGTGGAATAATGACTGCACAGGCTTATTATGTATCATCCCTACTTTCAAAAGAACTAGCTCCTTTTGAAAAATATGAAATCAACAAAAAACATATGCAAATAGTTATAAGGAATCATGCAAGAGCTGCTGGAGCTCTAAATAGTAACTATGAACATTTGAATTATGATCCTATAAAAGTTAACCATGATATTTTAGGTAATGATTCCCTAAGCAATATAAGTGAAACCTTAAAAAACTGTTGGTCAAAAGTACTAAGCAGTGGTGAAAAATATGGTTTTAGAAATGCTCAAGTTACAGTTCTAGCTCCTACTGGCACTATTTCTTTTGCAATGGATTGTGGTGCAACCTCAGTTGAACCATATTTCAGCCATTTTATTTATAAAAAATTATCTGGTGGTGGATTTATGACCATCGTAAACCCTGTAATTAAAGACTCATTGGATAACCTTGGATATTCCGAAAGTGAAACAAATGATATTCTTGATTATATTCTAAGAAAAGAAAAGGTTGATGAAAACGGCTTTGAATATGAAAAAATCATTGATGGAAAAATTGAGGGTGCTCCACATTTAAAGGTAGAACATTTGCCTATATTCGATACAGCAAACAAATGCGGTAGCGGAAAAAGATATATTTCATTTATGGGACATGTTCTCATGATGGCGGCAATAACCCCAATGATATCAGGTTCTATATCAAAGACTGTAAATCTACCTAAAAATGCTACCATAGAAGACTTTAAAGAAGTGATATTAAATTCTTGGAAGCTAGGCGTGAAAGGTATCTCCTTATATAGAGATGGTTCAAAAGCAAGTCAACCTTTAAACACTACTTTATCTGTTGACAAAGAACTGTTACTTGAGGATTTATCATACGAGGCTCTTTTAAAGAAAGCAAAGTCATTACAAGAAACTTCAAACCACTCCACAAGAGAAAAGCCAATTGGAATACGTTATGGAACTACTCATCCTGCTCAAATTGATGATGTAAAAGTCTATACTACGATAAATAGGCGCTCAAACGGAGAAATTTCTGAAATATATATAACTACAGATAGGGAAGGTACTATAATTACTGGATTATTGAATTCTCTTTCAAAGGCAATTTCAGTAATGCTTCAGCATCATGTACCTGCGCAAGCCATTTCTAAAATGCTTCGCGGACAAAAATTTGAACCTTATGGTTTTGTACAAAAGCATCCTTATATTAAATCTGTTTCTTCTATATCTGATTTAATTAGTAAGATTATTGATATAGAACTAGGAGATTATAGTAGATGTCAAATCAAACCTGAAAATTACGACAACGCTAATATACCTAAAAATCCACTAATGCCTGGTGAGACTGAAATTTCAACTGGCCTAGCAGACGCTGAGAATGTCCTCGCCCCTACTAACATAAGCACAGACACTATCCAAGGGGAAAGATTATACTCTGAAACCTGCTCTCATTGCTCAAGTACTAGGCTTGTTAGAAACGGAACTTGTAAAGTTTGCCTTGAATGTGGAACTACTACTGGATGTAGTTAGCTTCAACAAACCAAAATCTCACAATTATTTTGTGACAGTTAAAAAGTATTAAATATTATATATATAGACACATTCAAAAGGAGTACAAATTCCCCATGGAAATTTGTACTCCTTTTTATTATTTTTTATTATTTTTATTCCTATTAGGTTTAGCCTTGGACCTAATTACTACATCGTCCTTCTTATCTTTTTTAGCATTAATATTTGCAGAACCTATGCTTGTTGAATTTTTTTTAAAAATATTCGAATTTTTTAAAAAACCTGATAAATCCGTAAACCATAAAATCATAATAGCAGATATTCCTGTCATTACATAGTAAGTTGCATGATTTATAATATTAGGCCATATGAGCACAGGAACCACATATATTGCAATAGCTAATAAAAGTACTATCCACTTGTTAATATTTAACTTATCTAGTACATAAGCTTTTAAAACATTATATATTACAAGAACAATAATTGCAAATGCAACAACGCTAAGTATTTGTATTAAGATATTCATATTTTATCCCTCCCTTTTTTATAGATAATGTTAACACTATCTTTCTATAAATAAATGTATACTATACATTATCAAACATATTTTAATATATATCAATAGCTTATGCATTAATTTATCTATTTATATTTGTATTTAAAAAAAGTTTATACCAAAATATCTGTGAGCAGTATTTAATAAGAACTGTACTTAATTATTTAACATATTATTAATAATCCACTATTAAATACATGGTGAAATTAAATATTTTTTTTTAATATAGTAATAATTTTTTAAAAATTGTAAACAATAATACTAAGACTTATGAAAGAGGAGATGTTTACAATGAAAGCATTAGATGGTACTGCACTAGTATTAGTTATCATAGGCGCTATAAATTGGGGACTAATTGGATTTTTCAAATTTGACCTAGTATCAAGCTTATTTGGCACTGGAACAGCATTTACGAGAATTATTTTCGCTCTAGTAGGTTTATGCGGTCTATACTCTTTATCTTTCTTAGGAAGAGACAGAGCTAGCGACAGCGATAGAACTGAGGTTAAATAATTTTCAAATAAATATTTCTATACAATATAAAAGAAGCTGAAGTTTCAAATTCAGCTTCTTTTATATTACTTCAGCTTTAGGGCATTTAAATAAATAACAAGTAACCATATAAATCTATTTTTCCTCACGTTCCTTATTTAAATTATTTTGGATTATATTTTGTACTACCTCTGAAATTTTTACTTTTTCTTCCTTTGACATACCCTCAATATATATAGGTTTATCTATTATAAGCTTAGCATTTGTCTTTTTAATTTTCCCATTATTACCTTCCATCGCTTTATAAGTATCATAAAATGTTATAGGAACAATAGGTACCCCAGCCTTTATTGCTAGCCTCATACTACCTTTTTTAAACTCACCTAAGCTGTTACTTCTACTTCTCGTACCCTCTGGAAAAATAATCATAGAATATCCATTCTTTAAATTTTGAACACCTTCCGAAATTGCCTTCAAAGCTTCTCTTGGATTTTCCCTATCCATAAATACACAATGTATTTGCCTCATCCAATAGCTCATTATTGGTATTTTTTTCATTTCTTTTTTAGCAACTGCACCAGTAAGTCTATTCATATTAGATAATATTACTGGTGTATCAAAATTACTTTGGTGATTTCCCACAAAAACACAAGGCTCATTTGGTATATTTTCTTTTCCTACGACTGTTAAATTTAATCCTGCAACCCTAAGCACAAAATTAGACCACTTCGTAGCTACTTTGAATATATACACATCTGCCTCTTCTCTAGTTTTATGTTTTTTTATGCTATTAAATTTTATCTTCTCAAAGCTTTTACCGATCAAATTGATAATAAAACACAAATAAAAATATATAGTTCTCATATCACTGTTCCTTTCATTTTACGATTGAATTACAACTATAATTATACTAGTTTATAAGACTTATTTCAAATTTGTCCTTGGATATTGATATTTTTTTATATAATTGGATAAAATCATTTATATGCTTCAAATATTTCATAGGAGATTAATCATATGCCAAAGAAAACCTGGTTAAAATATATTTTACTTTGTACCGTCTTAGTTTTTATATCTGTCTGTGTAACTATATGTCATAAATCTACTATAAAAACTAACTTAAATTTAGAAAATAATATGGTTACTCATTTTATTGATGTAGGACAAGGTGATTGTATACTTGTTCAAGTAAATAATAAAAACTTACTAATTGACAGTGGCACCGTTGATTCAACTCAAAAGTTAATTAGATATCTAAAAAAAAATAATGTTAAAAAACTTGACTATGTAGTTGCAACTCATCCCCACGAAGACCACATAGGCGGTATGGCTAAAATAATTAAAACCTTCGATATAGATGAATTCTATGCCCCTAAAGTCATATCTTCCTCGCAGTCATTTGTTGATATGATCAATTCTCTAAGAAATAAAAATCTTAAAATAAAAGTATCCGCCCCTAATATATCTTTAGATTTAGGTCCTAATACAACATGCGTTATGCTATCACCTAATAAAACAAGTTATGAAAATACTAATAATTACTCCTGTACAATAAAGGTATCTTATAAAAATTCAACTTATTTATTTACAGGTGATATAGAGTCCCTAGCTGAGCAGGAACTACTAGACAATGGTTACAATTTAAAATCTCAGGTGCTTAAAGTAGCTCATCATGGCAGTAAGTCATCAACCTCGCAAGAATTTCTAAATAAAGTTTCTCCAAAAATTGCTGTAATAAGTTGTGGAACTTACAACACTTATGGTCATCCAAATAAAGGAACCTTAGCTAAATTGAAAAAGATAAATTCTATTGTCTATAGAACTGATTTAGATAAAAATATTATACTTATAAGCGATGGCACGAACATAAATAAAAAATAAAAAAGTATATATTACTATTAATGCATTCACTTCGCTAAGAACTACTAATTTTGTTTTTAATTAATCTGCTAAAAAACATAAACTCGCTATATCGCTCAAACATATGTTTTTCTTAACGCATCTTAATTAAAAATAAAATAAGAAGTTCTAAAGCTCGCTTCAATGCATTATACGTAATATATACTTTTTTACGCGTAAAAATATTCATTATTTACTTGAATGTCCCTTATAATGAAATAGTACCAATTTTAATTAATAATAGCAAAACTACACCAACAATTATTCTATAAATAGCGAAAACCTTCATAGGTTTTTTCTTTAAATAAGAAACAAATTTTTCAACCACAATTAATGCAACTAAAAAGGCTGTTACAAATCCAATAACCAAAGTTATAATTTCTCCACTACTAAAATTCATTCCGCTTTTAAATAAAGTTAATGCTGTAGCTCCAACCATAGTTGGTATCGCTAAAAAGAAAGAAAATTCAGTTGCAGCAACTGTAGAAACGCCACAAATCCAACCTCCCATTATCGTCGATGCTGATCTTGACATACCTGGCCATAGTGCTAAGCATTGAAAAAAACCTATTTTAAATGATTGCTTAATACTTATTTTCTCTATACTTTCCGTTGTATACTTTTGCCTAAATCTACCTTCTATAATAATCATTAGAACTCCGCCAACTATTAACCCCACGGCTACAGTTCCTGAATTAAAAAGATATTTATCTATTTTATCATTTAGAACAAACCCAAAGACTGCAGCTGGTATAAATGCAACTATAATATTAGTCCAAAACTTAATACCTGAGGGTTTCCCTTGAAAAAACTCCACAACTGATTTCCATATTTTATTCCAATATAAAACTATAATTGCAAGAATAGCTCCTAATTGAATGACTACCTCAAATTGATTTGCAAATGCCCCTTTAAAATTTATAATATCTCCTACAATGATCATATGTCCAGTAGAGGAAATAGGAACAAATTCTGTTACCCCTTCTACTATAGCTATTATTATAGCTTTTAACACCAATATAACGTTTAAATCCATCTAATGTCTGCTCCCTTCTAAGCATAATTTATTATATTCTATTTGTATGTAGATATGTTTATTTTTCTATTAATAAATTGCATGATTTTTATTGAGTTCTCAAATTTATTATCATTATTATCTATAAGTTTATTTAGTCCATACTTTGTTTTAAATTTTGATAAGTTCTCATTTCGAGAATTCAATTAATAAAAATGAATAACTTAAATCCGTTCCAGCTTTAAGATTCTAAATAACTATACCTATTGTTATAATAGCAGAAATTAAAATCCTATAAAAAATACCATTCTTTCATTATTCCTCCTTATTCAAAATACCTATAGATACTCATATATTTAATGAGTATATCATATTTACGCAAAAAATCACATAAAAACCCGTCGGATTATAATGCTTCTAGCCGTCGGGTTTTTATATTATTTATATATAGGTCCAGCTTTTTTTATGTTTTCTGCAACTCCTTTAAATTTGCTAAAGTTCTCAGCAAATTTGAATGCTAATTCTTTAGCTTTTAAAACATAATTTTCTTTATCTCCCCATGTATTTTGTGGATTCAACATTTTTGTTGGAACATTTGGCACCGCCACCGGTATATCTACTTTAAATATTGGATGTTCTTTATACTCAACATCCTTAAGCTTACCTTCAAGAGCAGCTTTTACCATAGCTTTCGTATATGATAGTTTCATTCTTGAACCTACCCCATATTCTCCGCCAATCCAACCTGTATTTACCAAAAACACCTCAGTGTCATATTTGTCTATTCTCTCACCTAAAAGCTTTGCATAAACTGAAGGGTTCATTAGCATAAAAGCTTCTCCAAAGCAAGATGAAAAAGTCGCTTTCGGTTCTGTAATCCCACGCTCTGTACCCGCAAGCTTACTTGTATATCCCGAAATAAAATGATACATTGCAGCTTCTTTTGAAAGTTTTGAAATTGGTGGAAGAACTCCAAAAGCATCTGCTGTTAAAAATATTATAGTGCTTGGTTGTCCACCAATTCCACTTAGTTCTGCATTTTCGATATATTCTATAGGATATGCGCCTCTGGTATTCTCTGTTAAGCTATCATCATCATAGTTAGGCATATTATTATCATCAAGCACGACATTTTCAAGCAATGCACCAAATTTTAATGCTGAGTAAATTTCACTTTCATTATTTTTATCTAATTTTATAGTTTTGGCATAGCATCCACCTTCAAAGTTAAATACTCCTTTATCACACCAACCATGTTCATCATCTCCGATAAGCTTTCTTTCTGGATCTGCCGACAATGTGGTTTTTCCTGTACCTGAAAGGCCAAAGAATACTGCTGTGTCTCCATTTTTACCTATATTGGAAGAACAGTGCATTGGGAATACGCCTTTTCCAGGTAATAAAAAATTCATTATTGAAAAAATTGATTTTTTAATTTCTCCTGCATACTGTGTTCCACCAATTAAAACAATTTTCTTATCAAAATTTATTATAATAAAAGCTTCAGAATTTACTCCATCTTCTGCTCCTTTTGCTTTAAATCCCGGAGCCGCAATTACCGTGAATTCAGCCTTATGATACTCAAGCATTGTTTTATCTGGTCTTCTAAATAATTGATTAGAAAGCAATGCCTCTGATGCAAATTCATTTACTACTCTAATAGGTAGTCTATATTCTTCCATAGCACCAACATAACCATCAAACACAAATATATCTTTATCACTTAAATATTTACACACTTGACTATACAAATTTTCAAAAATCCCCTCTTCAATTGGTAAATTTATATCGCCCCAATTTATTAATTCCTCAACACTTTCTTGTGAAACTATAAATCTATCCTTAGGCGATCTGCCTGTATATTTTCCTGTGTTTACAACCAATGCACCTGATTCTGATAAAGTACCTTCTTCTCTTTGCAGCGCAAAACTTACTAGATCGGATACAGGTAAATTCCTGTATATTTTTTTTGATGTTCTTATATTTAAATAATTCAAGTTTTTTAAACAAACCACAATGTTACCCCCAATTACATAATATCATTATTTCTATATCTAATAATTTTAAAAATAATTAGTATATTTAACCTGCCTATAAAATTAGTTACTATAATAATATAGTACAACATTCCAACAAAAATGCAAGATAAAAATTGAAAAAAATTCCTTCGATGCTTTTTATGCATAAATTCCTTCATTATAGTAATTTATTATTGTTATAGATAACTAAATTTTATTAATATAAAAAAATGTTTTCGGCTTCTGTTACTAACAGTATTTGTTACAGTATGGAACCCCCACTTAAAGAGGTTTGAAACTTTCCTTCTGAAATGTCGTTAAATCTAACGTTTTGTGTGTTATAGTTATATTCTAATAAATGCATAACTAAAAATCCAAATTATTTAATTTTGAGTTACATTAATATGTTAGAGATTTATGCAAATATGTTATAATTATATATTGGCTTAAATATATAATTATTTATTTAACAATGGTGGGGTTGAGGCATTTTCTTAAAAGGATCACCTATAAGAATAATTAACAGAAAAAATGAAATAAGCTATTCATCTTTACTACTGACTTTTTTTATGAATTATACAAATGACTATTGCCCAACGCCTATAAATGGCTATGCTAAGCTAAATTTACTAAGTAGATTAAGTAACCTCTCCAAAGATTCACGTTTTAAAATTAGTGATGAGTTTTTCTATATAAATGTCAATAATAATAACTAAGTGCATAAGTACAATTAAAGGATGTGTTCAACATTAAAATTCAGTCGTTACTCAGTATATTAGTTTCAAAGTCTATTATGAAATTATCAAAATTTTTATTTCAAGGTGGCACAAATTTCCCCGGCAAAATTGCCTTAAAGCTTGATAAAAATATTTTAAAAACAATTGCTAATAATTATGAGGTTATACTCATAACCGGTACAAATGGAAAAACCACAACAACAAGCATGATTTACAGCATCGTAAAAGATAGCAATAAGCAAGTAATTACTAACAATACTGGAGCAAATATGTATACAGGAATAGTTGCGTGTTTTATTTCAAATTATTCTTTTAAAAAGTCTTGCGAGAAAAAAATAGCTGTTATAGAAGTAGATGAAGCCAATGTAAAGTTTGTAACTGAATATATATCTCCGCGTATAATTACTGTTACCAATTTATTCAGAGATCAACTGGACAGATATGGTGAGGTGTATACAACGCTCAAGAAGATACTAGAAGGTGTAGAAAAAGCTCCCACAGCGACACTTCTTCTTAATGGGGACGAATCTTTATTCGGAAACTTAAACCTCAAAAATGATATTGTATACTATGGTTTCGGTACTAAAGTTAATGATAACAACATTGTAGATATCAATGCTGATGCTAAATTTTGCACAATCTGCAAATCTCCTTATGAATATAATTTTATTACCTACAACCATCTAGGGGACTTCTATTGCAGCGGTTGTGGATATAAACGTCCAAAGCTTACATACTCTGTGGATAAAATTGTTGATTTAAACACCAGTGGTTCCACTGTTCATATTAATAATAAAGAGTATTACATAAACCAACCAGGTACTTATAATATTTATAATGCCCTATGTGCATATTCCGTAGCTAAGTTACTTGGCCTTGAAGATACCTCTATAGAGCACTCTCTTAAAACAGTAGCTAGTAGCTTTGGCAGACAAGAAACCCTTAATATTGAAGGCAAAGAGGTTAAAATAATATTAGTTAAAAATCCAGCTGGCTATGATGAAGCAGTAAACACTATTAATCTTGATAAACGGAAAATAAATTTATCGCTTCTGCTAAATGACAATTATGCTGATGGAAAAGATGTTTCATGGATTTGGGATGTTAATTTTGAACGTCTAACTAGCCTTAATATTAACAAAATTATGATATCAGGAATACGTTTGTATGATATGGCCATAAGACTTAAAGTAGCAGGTTTTACCTCAGAATCCTTCCTCTTATGCAAAGACGAAGAGTCCTTACTACATCAAATCAAAGCTTGCGATGGTGAAATAGTTTATATACTAGCTACCTATACTGCCATGATAAATTTAAGAAAATCTTTACACGCTAAAGGATACATAGATAAAATTTGGTAATATAAAAAAATTTAAATTAGAAGGTGAATATTATGGAAATTAACATTTGTCATTTATATCCTGATTTATTGAATGTTTATGGGGATGTAGGAAATATTTTAATATTGAAACATAGAGCTGAACTGCGTGGCATTAAAGTAACCATTGTTAATATATCTATGGGCGATATTTTCAAAGTAGAGGATTATGATATTGTATTTTTTGGTGGAGGACAAGATTATGAGCAGGCCATAGTTTCCCCTGATTTAATAGAATTCAAAAAATCTGCTATAGAAGAATATATACAAAGTGGAAAAGTGTTTTTAGCCATTTGTGGTGGATATCAATTGCTTGGTAAATATTATACTACTCCTGAGGGCGTGCAGCTTGATGGTCTTGGTATTTTAGATATTTACACTGAAGGCGGAGATAAACGTTTCATAGGCAACACAGTTATTCATAATGAAGCTTTTGATGAAACCTACGTAGGCTTTGAAAATCATTCTGGAAGAACCTACATTAACAACTTAAAGCCACTTGGCACAGTTGAAGTTGGCTATGGCAACAACGGAGAAGACGGTTATGAGGGCTGCGTTTACAAAAATACATTCTGTACTTATTTCCATGGCTCCCTTTTATCTAAAAATCCTGAGCTCGCAGACAGAATACTTACACTAGCATTAACTAATAAATATAATGAAGTAGCCTTAACTTCTTTAGATGATAGTTTAGAAATTAAAGCTAAACAATTTATAATAAATAGAGAAACTTCTAAATAAAATAAAAAAAGATGTAGGACTTGGATAATTCCAAACCTACATCTTTTTTTCTAATTGGACCGCTAAACTGAAATACTTTATAGAATCAGCTACATTACCAAGTTTATGATACATACTTCCCATTTCTAAGTAACGCGAATATATATTTTGCTTCGCACCGAATTTCAATAATGAATCTAAAGACAAGTTCATATACATCTCTGCATTAGATGCCTTTCCTTGTCTGTCAAGAATAATAGCTTTATAATAATAGCTTTTTTCAATTAATTTAATATCATCTAAATTAATTGCATAGTTTAACACTTCATCCGAAATAGACTGTGCGAACTCTATTACGTCATTTTTAATAAGCTCTTTAACGATATCTAGCATAAAGCTAACTAGTCCTCTCTTATCGCCCCTAGGATATACGCTTAAACCCTTATTGATATATTCAACTGCTCTATCTTTCATATTACAGTCGAACATTGTGGATCCATAATTAAAAATAGCTATTGCCTTACTAGAATTTTCATCTTTATACAGCTTATACGACTTTTTTTCATATTCTTGGAACTTACCATTGTTCACTCTTATAGATAGCATAGCCAACATATGATATATCTCGGCCGCTTTAAATTCTGTATCCACGTGCTTAAGTAAATCTAATAATCTTATTCCCACATGATAAGCGCGTTCAAAATTTCCAAGCATAATGTTACAGGCAGCCTCACTATAAGTTACCGTTATTATTTTTTTATAATTAGGCGTCTTGCTCGCTTTTAACCCTTTTCTCACATTACAATAATAGCTCGAGGCTTGAAGATAATCTTCTTTTATATATAAGCGTCTTGCCATGTCTATATAGTAAGTTAATTGATTATCCTCTATTGATGTTTTTAGGTGTAAATCATAATATTTTGAAGTAATTAATTGAGTCTTCTCAAAGTCTTTTTTATCTAAGTAAAAATTAAACAACATATGTATTAGTTCAATTGCTAAATCATAGTAATTATATTTTTCAGCAAACTTCAAATTATAAGATACTTTAGCTTCAAATGCATCATCATTGATATCATTTATATCATTTACATGAATGACATTCATGTCATTCTGTTTCAACTCCTTAATGTTTTCCTCAATTTGATCAAACACGTTTTCATTTAAATATTCAAGATCTATGTCCAATTTATTACTAATCAGTTCAAGTACCCAACGTTCCGCCATGACCTTGTTATTTTCTATACAGCTCATTTTAGACACTGAGATCTTGTCATCGCATATTTCTCTCAATGTATATCCTTTGTATATTCTAGTCCTTTTTATTTTTTCTCCCGTTGATAATATTTCCATCCTCATCACCCATCCACAAGTCAAATAACTAATTTATGAAGCTAACCATAAAATAGCTTTACTTAAATCATCTTCTGAAATGTCGTTAAATCATCACCTGCGGTGCTGCAATATCAACGACTTCAGAAGGAGATTTATATTCCCACTAAAGTTTTTTCTTTGTTATAGTCCGTAACCCCCTCTTATAGAAGAGGGAGACTTTCCTTCTGAAATGTCGTTAAACTACTTAATTATTCCTAGTTTTTTAAATAACTCTACACCTTCGTTTAGGTATTTAGCTGCGTCCGTACCTCTACCGCCTTCAATATAGAACTTTCCAATCATTATAGATATCTCAGCGGCTTCCTTTATTTGCCCTTGTTCTTTCACAAAATTTAGTGCTTGTACTAAAGTGTTTTCTGCTTCATTCTTATTGTCTTCTAATAAATCGACCCTATATTTTAATAAATAGTAATGGCATAACTCTTTATAATTTCCATCTTCTATATATTCTATAATACGATCTAAAGCTTCCTTAGCTTCATTTACATACTTAAGCTTAATATAATTTTCACAAATATTTACTAAGGTATCTATTAACTTTAAGTCATTAGTCTTTTGCCTTATTTCCTTAGCTTTATTTAAATGTATAAATGATTCTTCCATGTTTTCAAACTCATAGAATAATCTCCCTAAATTGTTTTCTATATCTGACACATAACTTAAATTGTTAATTTCATAAAAAACTTTTAAAGTAATCTCTGAATATTTTATAGCATTCTTAATATCGCCTTTTTTATTATATTCATGTGCTAATAATAAAAGTGAATTAGCGTATTCTTTCTTATTATCTATTTGCTTAAACTTTTCTTGAGCTAAATATGAATATTCTATAGCCTTTTCTATATTTTCTAATTTGAAATAAGTAAACCCTATGTAATAATATATTTCACCTAATAAAAAATCATTTCCAATCTGGTTATCCGTAAAAACCTTTTCGGCTTGCTTAAAATAACTCGAAGCTGACTGATAACCCCTAAGTTCAAGTGTTATTTTCCCAAGCTTCAGAAAAGTTCCAATTATTTCTTCATAAGAGTTATTTTTGATGAATATAACATTTGAGGAAATAAAAGCCTGTTGAGCTGATGCGACCTCTTCCCTAGCCATATATATATCCCCTCTTAATGATAAATTTCTGGCTTTTCTATATTCCAATTTATATTTTTCAGAATAACATATAGATTTTTCGATATTTTGCTCCGCTTGTATTAAGTCACTATTTAGAATAAGTGCTTCAGCAATATTTTCATAAAATAAACATATTTTCTCAGCTTGAGCCTCTTCCGACTCCATTAGATATTCAACAGATGTATTTAAGGCATTTGCCAAATATTCTAATAAATCCATGCTGGGATTAGACTTCCCCGATTCAACCAAACTAATTTGTCCAGGAGTTATTCTGCTTCCTGCAAGATCCTTTAATGTCATATTGAAATTTTTTCTTTTCCTCTTTATCTTTTCTCCTAAAGACAATATTTCCATAATCACTCTTCCTTTACAACATGGTAATATATATAAAATATTATTAATTTAAACAATCTTAGACAATTTTAATTCAATTATAACATAGTTTACCTATAAAATTAAAATTTTATGAACAATTCTTTGATTCTCATTAATAAAATTAAAAATTGTAAACTATACATTTATTTGTATATTTTGGAATTTTAATTCGTAATGATGATCTCAATTAAAAACTCCAAACTATATATTTATTAATATAGTTTGGAGTTTTCTAATTATGTTTATAAAATATAATCCTTCACGTTATCATACATATCTCCTGCCATATTCATTACCACTTTACCAGCTTTTTTAGCTCTTCTTTTTGTGCTCCTGTCCATATTAGGAATTAGCATTACACCTGCTGCTACTCCAATTATTGCCCCTGCTGTAATTGTTGATATAAATTTATTATGCATAAGTTACACATCCTTTCCTTCTTTAGTTTATTTACTCTTTATAGGATGTGCATTTTTCAAATAATTAATCTCTTTTTTTTAAACTTTATCTTTATATCTGACATTAAAAAAGCTAATAATTCACAAATATTAATGTCATAACTTAAAGTTTTTATAAATTTTCATAAAGTATAACGACATTACGAATAAATATCTGACAGTTCAACTTGTATACTTTCGTTTTTACTTCTCACATTGCTACTATATATCATATTTTCATGAAGTACCTTTTTTGAAGGAAGCACAACTGTAAACTTACTTCCTTTCCCAAATTTACTTTCAACATATATATTACCACCATGTAATCCTACAATCGACTTAACCAAACTTAAGCCAATGCCTGTACCTTCTGCATTTCTTGATAGAGATTTATCTACCTGCTTAAATCTATCAAATATCATATCCAAGTGCTCTTCTTCAATACCAATGCCATTATCCCTCACTGATATTTCTACATACTCGTTCATATCCTTAATGTCCACAAATATTTCATCACCTTCATCTGAAAATTTTATCGCATTTGATATAAGATTCAATGCAATTCTTTCTACCTTTTCTGTATCACAAGCAATAATTTTTTCTTCTATATCCGTATCGAAAATAATATTTAATCCTTTACTTTCAGTTAGTGCAGTTACAGACATAACTATTTCTTCTACAACTTCAACTATATTGTTATTTGATAGATTTAGTTTAAAGAATCCTGCTTCAATTTTTGATAAATCAACTATGTTATTAATAATTTTAGATAATCTATAGGAATTTTGCTTAATTGATTCAATGTATTTAATAATTGAATCCTTTTTCTCGTCCAGGGACCCACTATTGCAATACATATTAAATAACTGAGCTGTTGCAAATATAACATTTAGAGGTGTTTTAAGCTCATGTGATATGTTAACAAGAAATTCTCCCTGTAATTTCAATGCTTTTTCCATGATCATATTAGATTTTATTTCATTAGTAACATCTATTATTAAAATTAATATTTCTCTGACCTCTCCATTTAATTCAATCATGGGTTCAAAAATAATATTCCAATATACTTCGTTCCCATTTATTAAAAGATTTTTTTTATTCAAATACTTAATTTTCTTTTCTTTTAACACTTCACCAATACACTGGTAATATTCTCTTGTCTCTAATGTTTTAAATAACCCTTCAATCCCATTATTTTTTATTTGCTCCATTGATTTAACGGTAGGTCTGAGCAACTTAATTATACTAAATGCCTTTTTATTAATATCCACAATCTTTAAATCAGGACATGATAATCTGACAAGAGGTAAATCAAAAGTATTTACCATTCTGTTCAAAAATTCATATCGGCTTCTTATAGCTTCTTCATGCTTTAAATAGGTTGTCATATCTTTGCTGCAAATCACACCTAAAGTAAATTTCCCTTCGAGGTCATATATAGGCGTTCCACTAACATCTAATTGTAATGTTTTATAAGGAGACTTTACTATAAGTCTCATGTTTTTAAATTTTTCACCCCTCATAACTCTATGAGATGGAATATTTTCAGTCTCAATTTTTTCTCCAAAAGCATCATAAAACTCAGATGTTTTATACCCATCAACTATATTTTCCATGCAATTATAAGATTGGAAAAACATTTCCCTCGATGCTTTGTTAATTAATACATATCGTTCTTTATTGTCAAAAATAGCAATAGAATCAGATATATTTTCTATGATAGCTTCTAATTCCTTTTTCTGTTCTTCAATTTTTCTAGATTGTTTAATTGTTTCAGTAATATCATGAAAGCATGATACTATCATAGTTAACTCTCCACTCGCATTATAAATTGGAATTGAACTAATTTCAGCAAAATACTCTTTATTAGGATGGCATACGAATATCTTAATATTTTTTATTCTTTCGCCTCTTAATGCTCTAACTGAAGGAAAATTTTCAAATGGTATCTCCTTGCCTTTCATATCAAATGCTTTAGTGTTTTTATAAGCATCGCCTAGGGTAATTCCTATGTCTGATTGACAAACTAACCTCTTCGCTTCTGCATTCACCATTATAACTTCACCTTTATTATCTGCAAACATTACTCCCTCAGATAAATTTTCAATTACGCTAATTAACTGTATATTCTGTTGTTCTAATTGTTCTAACTTCTCCTTTTGCTGTTCTAATATCTTGTTTTGTCGTTTTATACTTTTATTTTTTAAAACCCTTTCAGTAATATCATTAGCGGTTACAAATCTGTATTTCATCTTTCTGTTTTCATATATAGGCATTTGCGTAGATTCCCAATAAGTTGTACCTCGTGCAAACTCATCAAATCTGACTTCATTTATATATCTGGTCTTTTGCGAAACAAGAACATTATTCCAAATAGCTTCAACTTGACTTCCTGCAAACCCTGTTAGAATTTCCTTAATAGATCTACCTATACTATTTTCTTCTTTATTAAAAGGTGAATCTAAAAGATTAAGATACGTCTGATTTGCTCTAAGCAGTATTAAATCGGGCAAACTGTAAACAGCTGCGCCCGATATCTCATCTACAAATATTTGTTCTACAAAAATGAGTTTTTCATCAAGTCTAGAATTTAATTCCTCAACAAAAGTATATTTTTTTATATTTGCCTCGGTATCATGAAAAAGAGATATATTTACTTCTCTTGCACTGAGGGATTTTGTGAATATATATCCCGAGTACTCACTGATTATACTATCAAGAAATATTTGTGAATTGATTTTAAGCATTTCCCCTATTTCTATAAGTGATTTACCTAACAATTCATCCAATGAATATCCTGTAAAATCAAGAAACCCTTGATTAACCTCTGTTAAAATACTCCCACTACAATAGAAATATGGTTCTATTATTCTGCTATTAAAAATATTTCCCAATGTATTCCTCCCCCATATTCATATTATATTTGTGTTTTTTTAATTTTATCTAATAAATAAGTAATAAAATTTGTTTTATCGGAACTACTTAGATTATCTATTACCGACCTTACATCTTCTGGATTTAAGATATATTCACTAAGAATATTGCTAAACCCATCTACCTTAATTTCTTCTTTACTTTTCTCATCATTAGAATTTATAACAATTATGTTCGACTCTCCATTGCTCGCTATTTTTAGAATTTCTTGTTTTACAACGTCACTTGCTACATTTATAATATTTTTAAGTAACCATTTTTCTACAACTTTATCTGATTTTATACCTAACCTTTCTTTGCATTTTTCATCAACAAGCTCATTAAATAAATCTCCCGTGTGACTATCCACCTTAACAAATATAACTTCTATTCCACTACTCATTAATTCTTGCATTTTCTCATAATATTTTTTTGATGATTCTTCTTTTCTATCCCAAAATCCTGTAGCATGGTAACAAATCCCTACATAATCATGAAATATTACTACTTTCTTTTCACCTTTGTTCTGAGCATACTGCACACCTTTTAATGCACCTTCTAGTTCTCCTGCTATTTGTCTTATATTTTTTGCTGTATCGCTTTTCCCTGCACCGCTCTCTATATGTATAACTACATCATTCCGCGTAGCTACCATTCCATAACTATACTCCTCCGTGGCAGAATTGTAGCTGCCATCAACATAAATATGAAGGCAATTTTCCGGATAATTATTATCTATTTTTTTTAATACATCTCCTACCCCACTTAAGAACTTTTTAGCTTCATTTATATCCTCAAAACTCTTATATTTAGCACCTTTTACACCTTTTACATATTTTAAGCACTCTGCCCAAGTGCCAACTATTTTATTCACTATTTTTTTATTAGTACTAAAATTAAATCCTTCCTTTATTGCATAAACTTTCTTTCCCATTTTATCTGTTCTCCTTTTTTAAATCTATCCTAGTGTTAAACCTTAAATAAAGTATACAACAAATAATGAATTTATCAATTATAATTTTTACATTATTTACATTTCCAAATTCTATTAGGTTCAATGGACAAGGCCTCATAAAAATATTATAATAGCCATTATAAGTTGATATTTCTTCAATACAATTTTGTATAACA
Organism: Clostridium sp. CM036; assembly: GCF_055081135.1. Taxonomy (NCBI): domain Bacteria; kingdom Bacillati; phylum Bacillota; class Clostridia; order Eubacteriales; family Clostridiaceae; genus Clostridium; species Clostridium sp. CM036. The sequence goes on from NZ_CM143652.1 coordinate 1,945,115, forward strand.
TTTGAAATTCACAAACTACTATAACAGATATATTAGTATACCATTTAAATATTAGAAACAAGGAAAAAAATATTAGGCACATTCAAATAAATGTACTAGCCCAGTATAGGCCCCTATACTGACTTATTGTTTATTTGAATGTGCCTTACTCGAAAGGATGGTGAATGAGGCGATTCCACGGCTGATTTAAACAGCATAGTGGTTTCTCGCTTCTATCATATGATTAAACTTAAGAACAAATATATTTTACTTCCTGTTATCACCGCAATTTGCTCGTTAGTATTACTTGTTTTTGTGAGTAATCCCTTTAAACCACCTACAAATAAACAATATACCGATTTTCTTAAAGATGCCTCGTTAAGGACTGTCTCAACTGTATACGTAACAACCGCTCCTAAAATTCAAGTTAAACTTAAAGATGGCACTGTTTATGAAACTGATAATCCAAGAACTAATAATTTCAAAGAAGGTTTATTAAAGAATGGTATAGATGTTTCTGAGCAAACTCTAACAAATCCTGCTGAAATAGCATCAATTGCAGGATTTGTGCTTTCACTTATAGCACTTGGAATTATGTCCTTCAAACATACAAAGATAAAATCTAAAAGTATGTTCTCATCTACGAATCTTGATGTTACCGCAGTAAAGGATATAGGTTTTAACTTTGATAGTTTAGCAGGTAATGATGAGGCTAAAGATAGTGTACAGGATGTAGTGGATTTCCTTAAAAACCCTGAAAAATATTCCGCATATGGTGCTAGAATGCCAAAAGGAGTAATTTTATATGGAGACCCTGGAACTGGTAAAACCTTACTTGCAAAAGCCGTAGCAGGAGAAGCAAACGTTCCATTTTATGCGGTATCCGGTTCTGATTTCGTTCAGATATATGTAGGGGTTGGAGCTGGGAGAATTAGAAGCTTATTCAAGAAAGCAAGAAGTCATGGCAGAGCAGTTATCTTTATTGATGAAATCGACGCTATTGGTAAAAAAAGGGATAACGGACGCGGCGGGGGCTCTGACGAAAAAGATCAAACACTTAACGCTCTTTTAACTGAGATGTCTGGTTTTAATGAAACAGAGGGCATAATTATAATTGCAGCAACCAACAGGCTTGATATGTTAGATGAAGCTCTACTAAGACCTGGACGTTTTGATAGGCATATTGAAGTTACTTTGCCTGATGTATCTGCCAGAGAGAAAATCTTAAAACTTCACCTTAAAAATAAACCTATTAAAGATATAGATTATAGTGAATGGGCACATAAAACTTCATCTTTTTCAGGTGCAAAGCTAGAGAACTTAACTAATGAAGCTGCTATTATTGCATGCAAAGACAATTCTGTGTTTATTGGAAATGAACATTTAGATAAAGCTTATTCAATAATGCTAGCTGGTTATGAAAAAGTTGATAGGGATTACATTAAAGACAAGGATAGAAAAATTACCGCTTTCCATGAAGCAGGACATGCTTTTGTTTCACTTAAGATGTTACCTAAGGATAAAGTCTCTAAAGTAACTATAATTCCAACTACCAAAGGTGCAGGCGGCTATACTTTAAGTATTCCTGAAGACACGCTATACCAGAACAAGGAACATTTAAAGAAAAAAATAATGGTACTTTTAGGTGGTAGGGCTGCTGAAGAAATTATCTTTGGATCAGACCATGTAACCACAGGTGCTTATAATGATTTACAAAGGAGTACACAGCTTGTAACAAATATGATAACAGAATATGGTATGGGTGAATCTTTAGGACTACTTACTATGAACCAATTAAAAGACTCAGGCTTTACGAATCAAGAAGCAGTACTTTCAGAATGTAAAAATTTAATCTCAGAACTATATGAAGATGTTAAAAATATCCTATTAGGTGATAAAGAAACTTTAGAGGCTATGACTGCTTTATTAATTGAGAAGGAAACTATAGATCATGAGGATTTAATTAATATTATCAGAGATAGACATAATAATGGAGTTGCCTAAAGTTTTTAAGACCCTCGAAGTTAAATCTTCGGGGGTCTGTTTATTTAATGGTGACTATTAGATTTCCGCTCTAAAACTAATTAAAAATGATGTAATTATGCCACCAATTAGTCCACCTATATGACCAAAATTATCAATGTTTGGTAGAGTAACTCCTATAAATATATTTATAAATATAACCGATAAAATACTTCTTATAAAATCATTTCCAGTTTTTCCTTTAGACTTAATTGCGAAAATAAGCACTGCCCCGAGTAGTCCAAAGATTGCACCAGAGGCACCAATAGAAACACTTGTTGAAAAGATATAACTAAGCATTGATGCACATATTCCAGAAACAAAATAAATAGCAATATACTTTATCTTTCCATAAACCCTCTCAACCATTGCCCCAATGGCATAAAGTGAATACATATTGACCCCTAAATGCACAAGTCCGCCATGTAAAAACATACAAGAAATGAGTCTAAAATACTGGCCTCGTGCAATTAGCCCATTAACTTTCGCACCTAGTAAAATTAGAATTTTGATGTCACTATTAAATATGCTACCTTTCGCATAAACATAACTCAAATAAGCTGTAACTATATACATCATTACATTTATAGCTATAATTATCATAGTAACCCAAGGTCTATCTCTTGCACTTGTTTTTTCACTATCACTATGTAAATTTGTATTATTCATTACGGAAGCTAAATCTTGAACCACTTGTGAATTTACATTTCCAGAATAATTCACTTTTTTCTCCAAAACATTCACTCTAATTAAGGATTTCTCTAATAAATTATTTATTGCAATCTCTTTTGAAACTTCTTCCTTATTGATTTCATCATTAGAAAATAGTATATATATATTGTTTTTGTCATCTGGAATGTCATATTGTATTAATTGATGCAGGCTAAGCGACATCATAAATATTAACCGATACGACTCTCCACCTATAACTTTGCTCACTGTCCACATATTCAAATTGTTATTCTTACTTATTATTTCCTCTAAAAAATATCCATTTTGCTGAGTAAAACCAGTTATAATGGCTTTTATATTTTTTTCTTTCATATTTTTCTCCTACTCAAATTTATATTTTTTATATTATTGACTGCACCGCAATGTTATTGCATTTCAACAAATCTATTTCATAAAATTTAATAGGTTCCCTAGTTTATTTTTCATATAGCATCTTCTACGTATACAATCTCTATTTGTACTCTTCTTCTTTTTCTTTAATTTTAATAAAAACTTCTTTAAGTTCTTGCTTTATTAATTCACAAATTTTGATTAAATCTTCCCTAACAATCATATGCTCGTCAGAATATTTGAACTTAACTAACCAAGTTGGGTTATACTCATCATCTACTGCTTCAATAGAATAACCTTTAGACCTAAAAATTTCTTCATTAAAGCAATCATAAATTGCTGTAAATTGCCACTCTTCCACATCATCATGAGTATCAAACGTCAAGTTGATCAGTTCTCCAGAATAATTTAATTTTGTAACAAATTCTGCCCCTTCAGAAGTTTCATAACTTCCAAGCTCTTTAACAAATTGATTAGTTTCTTTATCTACTTCCATTAATACCAATGAAGAAAATTGCATAAATCTCATCCTCTCTTATTTTTTACATTCTTTACATATGCCTTTTAAATAAACATGGCTTTCTGTAAGAGTTATTCCTGTCTTTGCTTTTATTTGTTCTTCTATTTGGGGTATTGGACAATCTATGACCATTTTCTTATGACATAAATCGCACTCAATTACATGGTTGTGGGAATTGTTATTTATAGTGTAATTATACATATTATTCCCCAAATCAAACTTATTTAAAATCTTTTTACCCTCTAGCAAATCTAGGGTTCTATATACCGTGGACAAATCTATTTTTATATTCTCTTTTTTAAGTAGAGCATATATTAGGTTTGCATTTATAGCATCTTTACTGCAAATTATAATTTCTAATATGCTTTTTCTTGCATTAGTTACTTTAATATTATTCTCTTTTAAATATGAAATTATATTCATCTATATACATCACCTTACTACATTATTATAACAATTATAATATACCTCAATATGGTCATGAATACAAGCAATGCTTATAAAAAGGCTTCTACAAAAGTAGGAGCCTTTTTATAAGCCATTAAAATAGCTTTATCTACTAAAGTAGCTTTATCTACTAAAGTAGCTTTATCTACTAAAGTAGCTTTATCTATTTCATGTACCTGATCATTTTATTTCTTTTAATATTGCTACTAAGTAATCCCATGTCCTCTCTGTTGATGAAATACTTAGGTGTTCACTCGGTGTGTGTACATCATACATATTTGGTCCAAAAGATATTTGATCAATATCTCCTTCAAACTTTTCACTAAATAATCCGCACTCGAGGCCTGCATGAATAGCTGCTATTTCAGGCATTTTACCATATAAATCAGTATATGCTTTCTCTAGTATACTCCTTATTTTAGAATCTGGATTGTATTGCCACTCTGGATATTCAGATTCAAATTCAATAGTTGCTCCTGCCATTTCTGCAAGCACTATAGTTTCATCGCATATTGCTTTCTTTAAAGTCTTTACAGAACTTCTTATTGCAGAGTCAAATACTATATTTTCATCACTCGTCGTAAGAATCCCTATATTTGCTGAACTTTGCACTAATCCATCAATCGCCATACTCATACTTTTAACTCCATTTGGAATTAAGAAAAGTATTTGAAGTGCTTTTGTAGCGGTGTCATCTGAAAAAATCTTATTTACTTTATTTTCTAATATTTTAATAGTTAAATCAACATCTGGATCAATAGTATTTAATTCATTTTTCAATGTAGAATTCCACTGTGATATTTTTTCATTAACTATTTTTTTATCATTTTCTCTAAACAATATAATAGCATCAGCATCACGAGGAATTGCGTTATTTTTAGCTCCTCCATTTATAGAGTTTATTTTAAAATCTATAACTGATCTTAAATCCATTAAAAAACGTCCCATAATTTTGTTAGCGTTTCCTCTTTCTTTGTTTATTTCCATTCCAGAATGGCCGCCTCTTAATCCTCTTAGTCTTATTTCACAGCTTATAAAGTTTTTATCTGCTTCTTCCCAAATTATTGGAAGCCTTATTTTTTCACGCACTCCCCCTGCACAACTTACTAAAAGTTTTCCTTCTTCTTCTGAATCTATATTTATTAATATTCTTCCATCTAAATTCTTAGGATCTATTGCCTGAGCTCCGCCCATACCCGTTTCTTCCTCTGTAGTTACTAATAACTCTATTGGTGGATGCGGTATATCATTAGACGCAAGTACTGCAAGACTTAATGCTACTGCGATTCCATCGTCCGCGCCTAGTGTAGTCCCATTTGCCCTTAAAAAATCATCCTCTACAATAAACTCAATAGGGTCTCTTAAAAAATCATGCTTTATCCCTATGTTTTTTTCACAGACCATGTCCATATGACCTTGAAGTATTACCTTTGGAGCATTAGCTCGACCTTGAGTACCAGGCTTTTTAATTATAATGTTTAATGCGGTGTCTTGGATAACTTTCAAATTATGTTCTTTTGCAAAGGTTACTAACCAATCACTTACAGCTTTCTCATTGCCGGAACCTCTTGGGATCTCGTTCATCTCTTTAAAATATTTAAATGCCTTAAATGAATTTAAATCCTTTAATTTGTTTAACATTTATATCATCCTCCCTTTCAAAAAAACATCATTTTTAGACCGAAAATTATTAAGATTATTCCTCCAATGTAGTCTGCATATTTTCCTACAATTTCTATTTTTTTTAGGTATCTAGAAATTACAAAGGCCATTATTGACATTACTAGAGTTATTCCCCCAATGAATAGTGTATTTTTTAATAATATAGCATTTGTTATATTATTTAATACCGTAAATCCTACCACCATTGCATCTATACTTACGGATATCCCTAAAACAAAATACATTTTAGGTTTAAGCAGTGGACACTTCCCTTGATTTTCAAAGCCTTCCTTAATCATAATCACTCCAACGAAAGATATAATCATACCACCAATTATGGTAGGCATTGAAGCTACATATGTATTGAAAAGGAAGCCTGCATAAGCTCCTATATATGATAATAAAAATTGAAATAGTCCAAAAGAAATTGTAAAACCTACCTTATTTATAAATCTAGTTTGATTGTTTAATCCTATACATAAAGCTACTCCAAAAGCATCTAAAGATAATGCTAAAGCAATTGTAAATAATGGGTACATATCCATGAATTTTTACGCCCCCCAATAATACTCCACAATATATTTAGTCTGTTTTCTTTATTATTATTCCATTTTTTTAAATTTATGTGAAAAACTTTACATATACTATTATCAATTATTCGAGCTTCCTTGTCAACTGTGGTTTAGTATTCGAATTGCTATGGTTAAAATAATTATGAGTTGTCTATCCTGCCTTTTATAGACTATAATATAAAGGGAATTACACTAGGAGGTGTTGCAATGATTTCAATATATAGTAGTGTAGAAAACAACCAGCTAGCAAAGCTAGAAAATATAGAGCCAGGTTGTTGGATTAACATGATTGATCCATCAGATGAAGAATTAATATTAATTTCAAAAACACTAATGTTCCTATGGATTTTTTAAGGGCTGCTTTGGATGAAAAAGAAACCTCCCGTATTGACATAGAAGATTGTACATTAATTATATTGGATATTCCCTTTACAGCTATGGATGATAACTCTTTACCTATGACACTTACCCTATAGCTATGATTCATACTGACAAAGTAATAATTACAGTTTGTTTGATAAACAGTAAAGTATTGTCAGATTTCGCCGAAGGGAAAATCAGCTCCTTTTATACCTTTAAGCGTTCAAGGTTTATGCTACAAATCTTATATAGAATTGCCAACTATTATCTAATATACTTAAGACAAATTGATAAAAAAAGCTACATAGTAGAAAAACAACTTCACAAGACCTTAAGAAATAAAGAACTTATTCAATTATTGGCACTCGAAAAATCTCTTGTGTATTTTTCCACTTCCTTAAAGGGAAATGAAATTACCTTAGAGAAAATGCTTAAATTAGACATTCTTCAAAAATACGAAGAAGATAAAGACGTATTAGATGATGTCATTATTGAAAATAGACAGGCTATAGAGATGTGTACTATTTACAGTAATATTTTAAATGGTACTATGGATGCCTATGCCTCTGTTATATCAAATAAACTTAATATAGTAATGAAATTTCTTGCTGCTATTACTATAGTTATGGCTATACCTAATATGATATCTGGGCTATTTGGAATGAACCTATCTGGAATACCGTTTTCCGCTAATGCTGTGGGTTTTTGGTATGTGGTTGCATTAATTGGACTTATCGTAATATTTGTTATATATTTCTTGAATAAGAAGGACATGTTTTAAACAATTGAAATGGAATATAGCTTGAGTAGCTACATTATAATAATAAAAAAATAATCTTTAATAGGATAAAGCCTCATACTAGATTTATAGTATGAGGCTTTTATAACAAATAAGAATCATATCGTCTTATTTACTCTTTACTTTGTTTCATTAGTTTATTTGTTACTACTCCACTTGAGTTATATATTTACACCTTGTATTTCAACTTATCTATATATATTATAAACAACCATATAATCATTGATATTAAGCCATCTATGAGGTGTAAAATATTATTTTTGATTAAATATTAAGTAATTGTATCTAATTATCTTTTATAGAGCGGTGGCAAAAGGGTGGCATACGATAAATTTGCTACCCTTTTTATAACCCTTATATTTTCTAATCACACCATAAACATTTCTCTATTGTTCAATTATGTTCCTTTAGCTGGTATTCAATAGAATATTCATTACACATTTAACGGTTCCAATTTTGACCTGTACAACCTTCGACCTTCAGATTCGAAAGAAGCAGTTCTTATTAAGTTTAAAATATCGTCAATCCTTTATACCTAGCCATTTTGCTTTTTAACTAAGTTTAAGTAATACCTATTTAATTCAACCTATAAGGGGCAAAATTAATATACTACTTTTGTTTCTATCAATAACTATATATTGACTACCGATTTGCCCTTTATACAACTCTCAATTCAGCATTTATTTTAATATACAAATTTGTTATTGAACTTTGTACAGTATTTGGCTCGATATTTTGAGATATATGTTATAAATTTGTAACAACTGTATTGTATACTTATTGAAGTAAGGGGGCCATGCTATGAATAATAATATACTTATAATTGAGGACGATGAATGTATAAGCGAAATTTTGACATATTCATTTAAAGAAGAAGGGTTTAAAGTTTTTGAAGCTGCAACGGGTATAGAAGGATTAAAAATCTTAAAAAATCAATATATAGAACTAATTATACTGGATTTAATGTTACCTGATATAAGTGGTTTTGAAATATGTAAGAAAGTATCGGTAGAATATAAAATCCCTATAATAATGCTTACGGCAAAAAATGATATTATGGACAAAGTAGTAGGCTTAGAACTTGGAGCAGACGATTATATTACCAAGCCTTTTGACATAAGAGAAGTAGTTGCAAGAGCAAAAGTTAGTATAAGAAGGATAGAACAATTTAAAAACATTAAGGATAAAGAAAATATTATAAAATTAGAAAAAAACATAACAATATTTAAAGATAATTATGAAGTATTTAAGGGAGATAAATTAGTGAATCTTACAGCAAAAGAGTATGAATTGCTATATAAACTTGCAGAGAATAGGGGAAAAGTATTTTCACGCGATAAACTTTTAGAAACTATATGGGGGTTTGATTTTGAAGGTGAAAGCAGAACTGTAGATGTTCATATTCAAAGGTTAAGAAAAAAATTATCTAGTGATAAAAATAACTCTGTTATAAAAACTGTATTTGGAGTAGGGTATAAAATTATGTAGGAAGGGGATATATTTTTCATGAAAATGTCTATAAAGCGTAAATTTATCATTGGTTTTTTAGTTATATTTTATATAGGGTATAACACAATGAGCTTTTTCATGAATAAGCTTATTGTAGAAAACAATGAAGAGATAATAAGTAAGGAATTAGTAACCTTTGAAAAGGATTTGAACACATATTTAAGACAGTATTTTGAATTGAAAAATAAGGATATGTATTCTAATAATTTTAATAATTCTAGCAATGGTATAGCTTCAGATTTGTCTATAAAGGTTGGAAATAGAATAATGATTTACTCATACGAAGGAAAATTTTTAGTTGATTCTGCAAATGCAAATGGAAAAGTACTAAATTATGAAGATAGTGATAATAAAAATAATTATAGTGATGAAGATTTAAAACTATCTATTAATAACAAGTCTGCATTTACAATAGTACCCGTTAAAGATAAATATTTAGTTGTTTTTTCATGTCCTATTATAAACAACAAAAAAAGTATAGGAATTGTTAGATCTGTTATGGATTATTCAGAAATATTTAGTTCTAGTAAAAATTTGTTAAAGCTAACCAATACCTTTGTATTATTAGTTTTCGGAGTGATTTTCTTATTTGTAGTATTGTTAGCTACAAAAATAACTATACCAATATTGAAATTGAGCAAGTTTACAAAAGAGGTTTCAAAAGGCAATTTTGAAGAGGATATAAATATTAATTCTAAGGATGAGATAGAGGAACTATCCTTAAATTTTAATAAAATGAAAAACAAGATAAAAAATCAAATAGAAACTATAGAAAATGACAGAGATGATTTAAGAAAGATTGCAGGCCATAGGAAAGTTTTTTTTGATAATATAACTCATGAAATGAAAACTCCTTTGACTATAATATCTGGATATTGTCAAATACTTCTTAAGCAAGACTTTAAGGACAAAGAATTCGCTAGAAAAAGTATGAACAAGATAAATGATGAAAGTGAAAGAATGCATAGCATGGTAATTGAACTATTGGAAATCTCAAAGGTTGAATCAAACATGATCTCAAATATAGAAGAAGAAGTTAACGTATCACAAATTTTAGGTGCAGCATGTAATGATATGAAAATAAGAGCAAATAAATATGAGATACATATAGAAAAAGTTATAGATAAAGAGGTTATTGTATTAGGTAATCCAAACGAGATTAGAAGGGTAATTATAAATATAATAGATAATTCTATTAAGTATGGCAATGTTAACTCTACTATAAATGTGAAGTTATCCAAGGAAAATGGTAACTGTAATATAATTATTAAAGATAAAGGACAAGGAATACCTTCTAATAAGTTAGAAATGATATTTGAACCTTTTTATAGGGTGAATAAACAAACTTCAAGAGAAGCAGGAAGTTCTGGATTAGGACTATCTATAGTAAAAAAAATTATAGATAAACATAATGGAAGTATAAAAATAATTAGTGAAGAGAGAAAAGGCACTGAAGTACATATAGTAATTCCTCTAAAAGTTTACAACATTGTAACATCGTGTTAACTCAATGTCACAACTTTTGTTTATAATTAACTTATAAAATTTAAATTTAGGAGGAAGAAATTATGGGACAAGGAAATAAGAATTGGAAAGTAGGGGCTGTAGTTGTAGGGATATTAGTGTTAGGGGCAGTGAGTGTAGTATATTCATACTCCAAGCCCTTAATGGCAAGTAATAATTCTGTAGTGCTGCCTTATAACAAAATAAAGGCAATCGCCCCAGATGAATATAAACCACTGCAAGTAGTAAAGAGTGAAAAAACAGATAGAATAGAAGGACTTAATAATATGATAGGCCTGGTAGGAGATAACCAAGCTATTGTTCAAATAGGCCTCAGTAGAAAGGATATAGAGGAGAAATTTGAAAAGATTGATAATGAAAATACAAATGAAGAAGAAGAACTTAAATTTATTAAGGAGGTTAGAGGAGGCACCTATAAACTTAACTTATCTACTTTTGAAAAGTCACCTTCCAATTTAGAAGATGGTGCTACAATTTCTCCCGATAAAACAAAGTATATGTATAACACAAAGGAAAATGATGAAAGCTGTTATTATATAGTTGATATAAAAAGCAATTCCAAGAAGAAAATTAATGTGAAAGGCAATATGCTGGGACAATGGTCTATAAATAGTAAATATATAGTAGGATTAACATTTGCTAAAAGCCCATCAATAGTTGTATATGACGTGGAGAATGACAAATTGAAAGAATTTAAAGAGGGTAATCAGAGAATAAATCAATTAGCAGGTGTTTATAGTAATAATGGAAAAGATGTTTACTTTGTAGGGACTGCTAAAACAAAAAACAATGAAAAAACAATTATAACAGAAGGCATTTATAAGATAACTACAGATGATGGGAAAGTGCAACCTGTGATGGTTTTACCATCTGCTGAAGCAAAGACACAAAAAAACCGTATAGTTAACTATGGTTTTGCTGTTATTAATGAAGGACAAAAAATAGTTTTTGAAGGAAACATAAATGGGGAAGATGGCTTATTTATTTATGATGTAAATAGTAAAAAAACAAATAAATTCGCACAATCAATAGGAAGCCATATTGTACCATTTTGGATTTCGCCGGATGAAAACAAAATTGTTTATGCAACATATAGTGGTGAAGATTATAAAGGAGTATGGAGTATATATGCAGCAAAGTTTAATGGAAACGAAATAGTTAATAAGATTTTATTGCTTAAAGATATAAATTATTTTAATATACTTAACCCTAATGGAGTATTTTGGAATAATGATAGCAATAAAGTTACAATTTTTGAATCTAAAATTTTAAATTTAGATAGTAGGATTTTTGCTGAAAATGGAAGTATTCATAGCATATATTTAAAATAGAAAAAAGTAATCCTATTTAGAATGGTTATCAAAGACTGCATTAAATGATAATGCTTTTGTTGATTCTCTCAAAATGAGTTAGTTAAATTATTTGAAATATATAAACAAGTCTCAAAAACGTTCGTTTTTGAGACTTATTTGGTTTTAAGTGAATTTTAATAAAAGGGCATCAAAACTGTATCAAATCTTATCTCAGAATCATAGTATTAATACTTGACCACTAAGTTAAGTTATGAGACTATATTTTTAAATGCCATTTTTTCAGCTTCCTTTTGGATCACACTAAAGTCAGTATCTTTTATTAATCCTTTGCTTAAATCTTGTTGGTTTATGCATGTCCTGGGTGCTAACATTCTTATTCCTAATTTACCTTTAGGCATTTCAATTTCAAATATTAAGCCTTTTTTCCCAGGAGGTAGTTTGTTTAACATTTCCATACTCAGTGCAGTTTTGCCCATACTAGGCCTTACAGCTATAATACGTAAATCTCCTTTTACAAAACCATTTATAGCATTATCAAGAGGCTTATATCCTGTAGTCGTTCCTAGTAGTTGTCCCCCATTTTTATATCCATTATCAATTAAATCTATTGATTGAGTCATTAGTTCTTCTAAGTTTACTGTTTTTTCTTCGTACATATCGCTTGCGCTAAACATCTTAGTTTCTAAGGTAGCAATTACGTCTCTTATGTCTATATTTTCTCCATACACCATGTTTAGATCATCTTGACACGCCTTTATTAGTTCTCGTTTAATACTTAAGTTCTTAACTGTTTTTATATTATGGTGAATTTTATACTAAAAATGATTTTGTATGTACTCAAGAAAATGGTGGACTTGTCTCAAATAATAGTTTAATATATATATCTCGTGTAGTTAATTATGAGTTAGGAATTAAATATAATTTTCATTCTTTAAGACATACTCATGCCACCATTCTTTTAGAAGGTGGCACTGTTCCAAAAGATATTCAAGAAAGACTTGGACATAGCAAAATAGGCACCACTATGGATACTTATTCTCATGTAACCTTAAAAATGAAAAATGATACTGTAAATATTCTTGAAAATATATTTGCCACCCAAAAATAATTAAGGGTGGCAAAGGGGTGGCATATAGACCAAATCAAAAGATTGGTTACTTGTAAACCCTAGTTATTTCAACGTTAGTCTGCAATTTTACTCCACTTGAGTTATAAGTTTCCTCATAATATCCTTTAATTTTAATTCTGTAGTATCCTCTGATGCTATAATTATAACTAACTTTATCCCATCATCTGATTTATCCCATTTATAAGACTTAATGTCCATAATAGCACCGTCAGGAACGTATTCTTCAATGTCCATTGCAATTTCTTCTGCCAGTGATAAGTATTCATCGAATAATTCATCTTCTGTTAATTCATTTAAATTAAATTCACCTTCCATTAGGTCATTTAATGTATTTATTTCTACACTTAAATTAAAAGCTAATATATCATTTCTCTTTGAACCTTTACTCATGTCTTTAACTACTTTAAATTCTGTATTTTTTTCAATTATATCTTTTATATCCTTGCTATCTACAATTTTATTATTAAACTCTACGTACATTTTTATATCTCCTTTTGGTGCTATCTTTAGCGCGTGGCACCCTCACTCTAAACCCTAAAATCTAAAAATTTCCAGAAGTTCTTTCTTTGTAAGTTTGCCTAGAATATCACTACTTGTAAGTTCCCCTGTAATTACACTGTCTATTAAATGTTTTTTGTTTTCTTGGAGTAGAATGATCTTTTCTTCTATAGTCCCCTTAGTAACTAACTTAATCACTTCTACTACATTTTTTTGACCAATTCTATGAGCCCTATCTGTTGCTTGATTCTCTACTGCTGGATTCCACCAAGGGTCAAAATGAATAACTAAATTTGCAGAGGTTAAGTTAAGACCTGTTCCCCCTGCCTTTAGCGAGATTAAAAAAACTAATGATTCACAACTGTTATTAAATTCATCTACCAGTTTAATTCTATCCTTTGCTTTTGTTTTTCCATCTAAATAAAGGTACCGAATTCCCTTTTCATTTAAATTCTCTCCTATATTTTTAAGTACTGCCGTAAATTGAGAAAATAATAACACTTTTCCGTATGTTTCCATATGATTTTCTATAAGCTCAGTTGCAATTTTCAGCTTTCCACTTCCACCTTTGTATTCGTCTATTACAAGTGAAGGATCTAAACAAATTTGTCGCAACTTAGTTAAACAAGAAAAAATCTCTATTTTATCATCACCGTTATTATTTTTCATTTTATCCCTGACAACTTTAGTATAAGATTTATATACAGCCTTTTGAACTGATGTCATCTCAACTATAAACTTCTTTTCTATTTTATCTGGTAGTTCTTTCAATACTTCTTTTTTTGTTCTCCTTAGGAGAAAAGGCTTAATTAGCAATTTAAGTTCTTCTAAATCACCTTCTTTATTAATTATAAATTTTGATTCAAAAATTTCTTTAGAGTATAAATAATCGGGCATTATAAAATCGAAAATAGACCAAAGTTCTATTAAATTATTTTCAATAGGAGTGCCTGTTAATGCGAATCTTACCTTAGCTTTAACTTCTTTAATAACCTTTGTATTTTGTGCTAAATGATTTTTTATATTTTGGGCTTCATCTATAATACAATAATCAAAACTAATATCCTCATATAACCCTATATCTGTTCTTAAAGTTCCATAGGTTGTTAGTATTATATCATACTCCTCTAAACTATGAATCAATTTAAGTCGCCGGCTTTTTTCGCCATGTACAATAGCTACATTTAGACTAGGTGAAAATTTTTCTAGTTCAGCCTTCCAATTATAAATAAGGGAAGTTGGACTAATAATAATAGATTTTTTATTCTCTTCTGATAATAGAAGAGCTATTGTTTGAATTGTTTTACCAAGTCCCATTTCATCGGCTAATATCCCTCCAAATCCTAACCGACTTAGACTTTTAAGCCATTTAAAACCATCTATTTGATATTCACGAAGTGTGGCTTTTAAGTTCATTGGCACCCTTATATCCATATTATTTATATCCAATAAAGCGTTTTCTATATCATTTAACACTTCAGTACCTTTTACAAACTGAATACCCTTGTTTTTCATCTTTTCATTTAAATATAATGCCTTACCTTTATCCATATGCATTAATCCATTTTCTATTTTTTTATTAATATTAAACACTTCTATTAAATCAAAGAAATTTTTAACTCCCGCATCTTTAAAATCTAAAAAGTTATTATTATTAGTTTTATAAAACCTTCTTTTTTGCTTAAATGAAGAGAGTACACTATTTAATTCTTTATTTTCGATATCATGTATACCGTAGGAAAAATCATAGTAGCCATCCTTTTCTTTAATTTCTGCTTCAATAGCCGTGAAATCATATATTTTCCTGTCTTTAATCCCTTTTCCAAATGTAACATTGCCAAGAGAATGTAGATTCTTCTCGTTCTTACTTAATATGTCAAATAATTGCTCATCTGAGCCTATAAAAAGTAGCTTCTCATTTCTTTTTATAAACCTATACTTTTCTAGTTCCATAAGTATTTTGTCTTCTTTTTTATAATTACGTGTAATTATATTTTTACTTTTATCTTTCTTTAATATATTTATTTTATCATTACCGTAAATCACTTCTATATCACAATAAATATCACTGCCTATCTCATATATGTAAAACTCAGGTTTTATGAAATTTGCTGCAAAATCTTTTATCTCTTCACTAATATTAATATTATTTGAAATACTACTTAAAAATGAGATAATTTTGTTATAGTTTTCTATTCCGCCGGGGTATAGAATTTCACCATTTTTTTTTAACTTTTCACATAACGCAACATATTTTAGAACTTGATTTTTTGATGGTATATAAAGTTTCCAATTAAATAAATACACATCATTTTTATCATTTAATGATACTGGGAACTGCCTATGAGTTGTTAAAACAAAATATTCGTTTCTAATCTTTAATGTAAAGTTTAGTGGTAAATCTTTTAGCACTATTGGAGCTTCAAACTCAAAACTATCATAGTTTAGCTTAATTTTCTTATGGTTAGTCCCAGTTAAAAAAGTTCTCAAGTCCTTAGGCTCTATCTTTATTTTTTCCTTACCTATTGCATATTGCGCTTCATAATAAGTTGGGCCTTTTGAAACCTTACGAACTAACTTTATAATACTTTCGCTTCCCTGATTATTTGAATTATCTTCTTTTAACTTTTCCGTTTTTTCATTTTTCTCATAATTTTTTTTTGCAGTTATGCTAAAAAAACTATATGCTGTAGCCGTTAAATGGCTACACATAAATAAATATCCCACATTAGATGCTGTTTTGAAATCCTCACAAGTACATTTTATACCATCCAATTTTTTCTTTAATAAATCTATTTTAATATGCGTGTTTAACTCACTCCATTGAGTATCACTCTTGACGCGACCATAAATATGATATATATTTTCTATTTTCTTGCCTTTAATCTTAATAACTAATCCACTATTAAACGCATTTTCTCCCTCACTTCTCATAAGCTCTGAAGATGATTTAAATACTATATTCTCAAGCTCTTTTAATTTCATAAATGCTCCTCACTAATTGTTTATATCACTTATTGTCATATTTTTCGAGAAAATTTTGAGGTACCTCGAAGAATAATATTTCTTTTGATTCATAAATATATAAAAAGCACCTTTTGATATCCTTACCATATTCACAAGTGCTTGCACAGTTACCTTGCAAATACTGTAATTTTTTAGATATCGTTCTGAGGCCTTGTATAATTTTGTTCAAATATTTATAGTCATATTATAGCATGGTGCCGCTCACGCTACAAATGAGTTGCTTGCACTCTACAACCTACTTGCAACAAAAAATAGTTGCCTCCCACAAATAAACGTGCTACAATATTGTTGAAATATTCTATCGTTCCATATATTGGTACAGATACATGATTCCCCTACTTCTCATGCATCTTTTGAGAGTGATTTTAACTATAATATGTTTAAGATTACTGTATTTTGGGCATCTGACACCAGTACTTAATCATCAAAAAAAATAGACTAGAATGATTAGTATTATTTTTTGTAGATGCTTTGTACTGAATTTTATAATAGGAGATGATATTCTGCTTAAATTTATGAAAGATAAGCGAACAAAAATTGTTATTGGATCTATTCTTATCACCATACTTGCAACTTTAACTGTTTTCATGAGCTTTATCAGAAAAAATATTACAGTGGTTGTAGATGGCAAACCTACTAAATTAGTAACTTACCAAAAAACTTTTGACAGCGCCTTAGAAAAAGCTGGTATAAATATAGCAGTAAAAGATAGGATTGACAAATCTTTAAATTCAAAAATAACTACCAATGATGTTATAACTATAGATCGCGCTGTAAATATTAAAGTCTTAGTAGACAATAAAGAGCTTAACGTAAAGTCTGCTGAAAAAGATATCGCCCGAATGTTAACTACAGAAAAAATCGTTTTAAGCCCTACTGATAAGATTTCACCATCAGTAAAAACGAAGTTATCTAAAGGTATGGATGTTACCATAACTAGAGTTAAAATAGAAACACTAAAACAGACAAAACCCATTGATTTTAAAACTGTTATTAAAAAGGATAGCGATACATTAAAATCTGAAAGTAAGGTTGTACAAAATGGAACAAAAGGCGAAAAAAGTATTACTTTAAATGTAACTTATGAGAATGGGAAAGAAGTAACTAGAAAAGTTGTTAAAGAAGCTGTAGTTAAAGAACCTCAGAGTAAAATTATAGCTCAAGGCACTTTGTCACCCATAACCCCTTCAAGAGGAGAATCTTTAAAAAATTCTGTGAATCCTCAAAATGGTTCAGCTCCTTCAAGGGCTGCTAATTTAAAAGCTACTGCATCTTCTGGTAGGTCTTTTAGTGTAAAGGCCACTGCCTATTCGACAGATTCTCCAGGTAATACTTATACTGCCTCCGGAAGAAAGACAGAGCGAAATCCAAATGGCTATAGTACAATAGCCGTAGACCCTAATGTCATTCCTTTAGGAACAAAATTATATGTTGAAGGTTATGGCAATGCAATTGCTGCGGACACTGGTTCTGCAATAAAAGGTAACTTTATAGATGTATTTTTCAACACCCCTGAAGAAGTTAATAACTGGGGCGTTAAATACTTAAACGTACAAATACTAGATTAATTATTTTGTAAATGCCTCATATGCGATTAGAGAATAATAAACCAAAATCAGGGACCGTTAATAATTTATAAAATTATTAACGGTCCTTGATTTTTCTACTTTACGCTACAACATCTTCCTTTTCTACTTTTTTATTTCTTTTTTTTCTAATATTAAGAACTATAGTAGAACCAAAGAGTCCACCAATAATTCCACCACATATGGCAAATAATATAGCAAAAATAACTGATTTAGGTTCATTGAAACCAAATGGTGCTAATAATCCAGGAATAGGTGCAGCTGTACCCGGAGCATTATTTATTATTTTAAAATAAGCAGCACTTAAACCAGCTAGTGCACCTCCTATAAAGTTTGAAAAAAATATAGGAGGTGCATTTGAAGTTACTATATCAGCCTGTGTTAGCGGTTCAAGCATCACACCTATTATGTTACTTTTATCACCAAGTTTAAGTCTTTTGAATACTATACCATCTGAAAAAGCTCCACCAACACAGGCAATAGATGCTATCCCCATTGCAAGACCTTGTAACCCAAGCATCGCGGTTAGTGCCATAGCACTTAAAGGAGATGTACATATCATCTTCATAATTCCACCTAATAAGAACCCCATAATAAAAGGGGATTGATTAGCAGCGACAGTTATCATACTTCCAATACTAAGTAAAGTTGAATTTACTATTGGATCTACCACTAAAGCGATACCCCTAGCAAGTGGTGCAATCAAAATTGCACCAACTATTATATCTAGTCCTTTGGGTAGCTTTTTCTCTAAAATTGGGCCGATAAATGCAATTATATATCCAGCTACAAAGCCTGGAAGAATACCATACCCAAATACTGCAGCACCAGCTGTTACAGCATAT
Source organism: Clostridium sp. CM036 (assembly GCF_055081135.1). Classification (NCBI taxonomy): domain Bacteria; kingdom Bacillati; phylum Bacillota; class Clostridia; order Eubacteriales; family Clostridiaceae; genus Clostridium; species Clostridium sp. CM036. The sequence goes on from NZ_CM143652.1 coordinate 1,963,969, forward strand.
ATAGGATTCAACCCCATATTTATACTAACTAATATTACAGCAACTACGCCACCCATACTTCCTGAGGAAGCGCCTACTTCACCCAAGAATTTAATGTTTAATAAATTTCCGCTTATATATTTATGTATCGCTTCTACTAAAAATGTTGCTACAGCAGCATTTGCCAGGCCTGACATAGCTTTTTGACCTTTAGGCATTTTTAAACTAAAAAGTGAAAACAAGAACAATGTAAAAAGTAATAATCCTATACCTTTAATTAATACAAACAAATTTATCCCCCTTTTCATTTTGAAATACTATCATTTATTATACTTGTTTAATTTGTTAGTTCTTATATTTGTAATATTTATCCTTGCAACGAAATTTAAAGTTTTACAATCTAATAATAACATTCCAATATACATGTTACAATCAAATTATAAAACAAAACCTGAATGAAATTTTCAAAGGGACAGTTAATAATTTATACAAATTATTAACTGTCCCTTTTCTTTACTTGCTACTTTCCAAGTGGGTGACACCTTTTTTTGCCTTATCACAATAGTAATACATTGCCTCACTTAAGAACTTAGCTAGACCTTCTTTATACTTATCAATATTAGCTGTAAATCGTTCATCACAAACATATAAATCTCCAAGTCCTCTAAATATTTCTATAGTACAATTGTAGAAGTTATCTGTAATTTGCTGTCTTAGCTCGCCTACTGCCTTTTGAACTTCCGAATGTTCTACACCTTTATCCATATTATCTACAATTTTCTTGTATATTTGTCCACTTGTTGTATTGATTCTGGCCCAATCATCTTTTGTGTACTTTGAGGTTTTTTTCACGCTTTCCTTGTATTCATCAGAGTTACCATATTTTTGCTTTGTTTCCTCTGCATATTTTTCTTTATGTGCCTCTATTCCAGTCATATCAAATCCCTCAAACATTTCCTTCTTATTCATATCTGTTCCCCCTTCAATGGAATCTATAGTTTTATTTACAGATTTTATTATCTTATCAAGTCTCTTCTTTTTTTCTATCAGTAGCTCTTTATGTGTCATTAACGCATGTTTTCTATCAAAACCTGGATTATCTAAAATTTCTTTTATTTCTTGCAAAGTAAAATCCAGTTCTTTAAAAAATAAAACTTGCTGTAATCTTTCAATGTCCATCTCAGTGTAAAGTCTGTATCCTGCTGTTGTTACAGAATCTGGCTTTAGAATACCTACTTGATCATAATGATGAAGTGTACGTACGCTTACTCCAACCATGTCAGCTACTTCTTTTATTTTGTAGGACATAAAATCATCTCCTTCGTTCTTTATTAATCATCATCAATACCGAATCAGCTTTGCATCTTCATAAACTAAAGTGTCGTTACCCTAGAAATCCCTTCTCTATTTTCTTCCCTACAAATCTATAATAATCTATAACGTAACGTTAGCGTCAATATATTTTTCAATAATATTTTAAATTTTATTTATGTACGTAGAAATAATGTCTAATTGACATACTTAATTATATGAAGTAAACTTTATTAATATAAAACTTAAATAAGACAGTTCTAAACCATCCTGTCTATAAACAAAACTAGGACGTTAAGGGCGTTTTACGCCCTTTTTTATTTTTTAGGAGGATTTAAAATGAAGAAAATAGGCTTAACAACTACCGTACCTGTAGAGGTTCTAATTGCGGCGGGTTATACCCCTGTAGATTTAAATAATGTTTTTATAACCTCTAAGGACTATTTGAAATATATAGACATTGCAGAAAAAGATGGCTTTCCTAAAAGCTTGTGCACTTGGATAAAGGGAATTTATGGAGCGTGCTTAGCAAACGGCATTAAAGAGATAATCGGAGTTGTGGAGGGCGACTGTTCTAATACCAAAGCCCTTATTGAAGTGCTTACGTTAAAAGGAATAAAAGTTTATCCCTTTTCCTTTCCACACAGTCACAAATTAGATGATGTAGAACACGAAATAAATAAATTTATGAGTATCTTTAATGTAACGATTGAAGAAGTTGAAGTAGTTAGAAAAAGGCTAAATGAAATTAGAGCCTTAGCTAAAACAATTGATGAACTAACACATATCCATAATAAGGTAACTGGTTTTGAAAATCATCTATATCAAGTAAGCTTAAGTGATTTTAATGGAGATATAGATGCCTTTGAAGTCGAACTTAAAAAATCTATTTGTTATATGAAAAATAAAAAACCAGTAATTAGAAAACTACGACTTGGATATATAGGGGTTCCTCCCATGACTTGCGATATCTATGAATTTGTTGAGAAGTTTAATGCTAATTTTGTATACAATGAAGTTCAAAGAGAATTTGCTTTTCCAAGAGCAGATAAATCACTAAATATATTTCAGCAATATTATGACTACACTTATCCTTATGATACTGACTTTAGGATCAAAGAGTTACAAACGCAAATTGACGAACGTAAACTAGATGGAATAATTCACTACACTCAAGCCTTTTGCTATAGAGCAGTCGAAAATATTATTTTAAAAGAAAAACTAGATATACCCATATTAAATATCGAAGGTGACAAGTTAAATATCTTAGATGCAAGAACAAAACTTAGGTTAGAAGCCTTTCTTGATATGCTACTAGATTTGAAGGAGGCTGAAAAATGCGAGTGTTAGGAATTGACCTTGGAAGCCGCGAGGTTAAAATTGTTTTAATGGAAAATAATAAGATAATACAGAAGGCTAAAGTAAGTACCATGAGCTTTTACAGAAATTACTGCGACTTTGATGGTAAGATTGTTGTTAATTTAGATAAGCTTGATATTAGGCAAATTGATAAGGCAGTATCTACAGGCTACGGAAGAAATAATATTGACTTATTGTTATTCACACCAATAAATGAGATAAAGGCCCACGTGTATGGGGGGCTCTATCAAACTGGCTTAAAAGATTTTATACTTTTAGATGTAGGTGGCCAAGATGTTAAGGTTGTAAAAGTAGAAAAAGGCATCACCACTGACCTAGAGCTTAATGAAAAATGTGCTGCTTCCTGTGGTAGATATTTAGAGAATATGGCAAATGTACTTGAAATATCTCTTGATGACATGAGTGTGAATTATGAAAATCCTGTAGAACTTAATTCAACATGTGCTGTGTTTTCTGAGTCAGAGTTAATTGGAAAAATAGCTGAAGGTGTAAGTATAGAAAACTTATGTTCCAGTGTTAACTATTCTCTATACAAGAGACTTCAACCTCTTTTAAGTAGATTTAAAGGTAAAAAATTAATTTTAACTGGTGGTGTTGCTAATAATACCGCACTAAAAAGATATTTAAAAGAAGATTATGAAGAGATAGTATCAATTGAGCATCCACAATTTAATGGAGCCATTGGATGTTGCTATTATGGAGATAAGTTTTTATAAACTTACTCTTTTTTTATCATAAAAGCCCACCCTACTTTGATAGAGTGAGCTTTTACTTCTATGTTATTAGAAACAAGGTATTTAAAATAACTAATTGTTATAGTAAAGACTCTCAGTTGCATATTCTGCATCACAGGTTATATCTATGCCAAGTTTTCTAAAAGTTTGCTCATCATTTGTACTTATGATTGTAGTTGAGTGAGCTTGACATCCTTTTAGCATTACTAATTTATCCATGGCTACCTTTGCTGTTGGATTTGTAGCAGCACATATACTAAGGGCAATTAACACATTTTCACAATCTAAAGCTGGTTTCTTACTACCTAATGTTTTTGATTTTAGATTTATAATTGGCTCAAGTATAACTGGAGAAATAAGGTGAATCTCGTCATTTATATTTGCAAAATATTTAACAGCATTTAAAATTATGGCAGCTGTTGCATCCATTACAGATGAACTTTTACTAGTTACTATTGTTCCATCATTAAGCTCCATTGCCATTGCTGGGCAAGTTTCATTTTTACTCGAACATTGTTTTAAAGCCGACGAGCGTTCTCTTGCAGGAATAACAACTTTCCTATCTTGCTGTTTTAAATTAAGCTCTTCCATAAGAAGCTTTACCCGCTCGAAGGTTTCTTTATCTATGTAACCTTTTTTATACTCACATCCTGTTTTGAAATACCTTCTTATTATCTCTTGTCTAGATGCTTCTTTAATAACCGTATCGTCAATAATTCCAAAGCCTACTCTGTTAACTCCCATATCTGTTGGAGATTTATAAACAGCTTCTTCATTTGTTATCCTTTCTATAATTCGCCTAAGTACAGGGAAAGTTTCAATATCGCGATTATAGTTTACGGATATTTTATCATAAGCATCAAAATGGAATGAATCCAGCATATTTACATCGTTAAGATCCGCTGTTGCAGCTTCATAGGCTATATTTAAAGGATGCTTTAAAGGAATATTCCATACTGGAAAGGTTTCAAACTTTGAATAACCGGCTGCTCTGCCTTGCTTATGTTCATGATAAAGCTGACTAAGGCAAGTAGCTAGCTTGCCACTTCCTGGCCCTGGTGCTGTTACAACTACAATAGATTTTGTTGTTTCAATATATGGATTTTTGCCATATCCCTCATCACTTACAATTGCATCTACATCTGTAGGATATCCTTTGGTTGCCCTATGTTTGTATACTTTTATTCCTCTACGCTCTAGCTTATTTATAAAAATCGTAGTTGCTGGTTGCCCATCATATCTGGTTATTACAACGCTATTTACATCAAGATCATATTCACGTAAATCATCAATTAATCTTAAAACATCAACATCATATGTAATACCGAAATCCCCTCTAATTTTGTTTCGCTCGATATCTCCTGCATATACACAAATAATGACTTCAACTTTTTCTTTTAATTTATGTAGTAACTTAATCTTTGCATTTTCATCAAATCCTGGTAAAACTCTTTTTGCATGAAGGTCATTGAAAAGTTTCCCCCCAAATTCTAAATATAATTTATCGTAATTATTAACTCTTTCTAAAATATATTTTGATTGTTCTTCTAAATATTTTTTCTGATCAAATCCTATTTTCATTTTTACTCCTCACTAACAACATTATTTTTTAGATATATTATACCCAATATTTCTCCATGATACTATAATTGAATATGCTTTTACAACTTTATATTATTACACAATTTCAGTTTAAAGTAAACTTTATATTGAGTTGACATACCTCATAACTTATAGTAAAATTAGTAATAATAAAACCTAATAAGACAGTTCTAAACCATCCTGTCTATAAACAAAACTAGGACGTAACTACCGTTTTAGGTAGCTTTTTTTGTATGAGGGTAGATTATGCCCTTTTTTATTTACAAAAAATTATAAACATGAAAAATAAAATGATTTTTTCGAAATATTAAGGATATTAACATAAATATTAAGAGGAGTGAACCCATGTATATTTTAAAGACAGAACACAGCTTTGACAGTGCACATTTTCTTTCTGGTTATAAAGGAAAGTGTTCAAATATTCACGGACATAGATGGAAAGTTGAAGTTTACGTTCAATCAGAAACCTTGGCACAAGGCGGACAACTTGACGGCATGATAATAGATTTTGGTGATCTAAAAAAAGATGTTAAAGATATGGTAGATTCTTATGACCATGCCTTAATAGTGCAAGAAGATACCATGAGAAGCGAAACCTTAAATTGTCTAAAGCAAGATGGCTTTAATGTAATTCTGGTTGATTTTAGACCAACAGCTGAAAACTTTGCATCATTTTTTTTTGAACTAATGAAAGATAAAGGTTATCTTGTAAAAAAAACTACGGTTTATGAAACGCCTACTAATAGTGCATCATATGAAGAAAGCGGGGCACGTTAAAATGAAATACAAAGTAGTTGAAAAATTTATAAGTGTTAATGGAGAAGGTCCTCTGTCAGGACAACTAGTAGTATTTATAAGATTTGCAGGCTGTAATTTACATTGTAGCTATTGCGATACCACCTGGGCCAATAATGAAAATGTTCGTTATGACTTCATGACGCCTGTTGAGATATACAAATATATAAAATCTACTAAAATTAGAAATATAACCTTAACTGGTGGTGAGCCACTGCTTCAAGAAGGAATTATAGAACTATTACAAACGCTCTCTAGCGATAAATCGCTTCATGTTGAAATAGAAACTAATGGTAGTGTTATTTTAGATGAATTTTTAAGTATAGAAAATCCACCAAGCTTTAATATGGATTATAAATTACCTTCAAGTAATATGGAAGATAAAATGACTTTAAATAACTTTAAATATTTAGGTTATAAAGATACAGTTAAATTTGTATCTGGCAGCAGGTCAGATTTACAAAAGGCCAAATTTATAATAGATAAATATGAGCTAACTAGCAAAACAAATGTATATATTAGTCCAGTATTCGGACAAATTGACCTAGAGGAGATTGTAGAATTTATGAAGTATAATAAAATGAATGGTGTTAATCTTCAAGTACAACTTCATAAAATCATTTGGGATCCAAATAAGAGAGGTGTGTAAAATATGGCAATTGATACGAAAGCAATTGAAGAACATATAAAAGGTATTTTAATAGCAATAGGTGATGATCCTTCAAGGGAAGGCCTTAAAGATACCCCAACCCGTGTAGCTAAAATGTACGAAGAAGTATTCGCTGGCATGCGATATAGCAATGATGAAATTTCAAAAATGTTTAATACAACATTTGTTGATGATTTAATAGTTGAAGAAGGGTCTCGTGATATGGTAATAATGAAGGATATCCAAATCTTTAGTCATTGCGAACATCATTTAGCTTTAATGTATGATATGAAAGTTACAGTTGCATATGTTCCTACCAAAAAAATTATTGGTTTAAGTAAAATTGCAAGAATAGCTGATATGGTAGGTCGCAGATTACAGCTTCAAGAAAGAATAGGTACAGACATAGCTGAGATTATGCAGATGGTTACTAACTCACGCGATGTGGCTGTTATTATAGAAGGTGAGCATGCCTGCATGACGACCCGTGGAGTAAAAAAGCCAGGCACTAAAACATTGTCAACTACTTTTAGGGGAAGATTTAATACTGATGTGATTTTAAATAATAAATTGATGATGCTTTATAGTAAATAAATAGAGGGTTTATAGTAAATAAGGGGAGGCGTATTAATTATGAATAGAGAAAAAGCAGTAGTAGTATTCAGTGGCGGACAAGATAGCACAACTTGTTTATTTTGGGCGCTGGCGAGATATAAAGAAGTTATAGCTGTATCTTTTGATTACGGTCAAAAACATATATTAGAACTCGAATGTGCAAAGGATATATGTAAAAAGCACGGCGTTGAGCATCATTTTTTAGACTTAAACCTATTAAACCAACTAGCACCAAATTCATTAACAAGAAAAGATATAGAGGTGGACACGTCAGCACCTAAAGATAGTGTACCTAATTCCTTCGTAGATGGAAGAAACTTATTATTCTTAAGTTTTGTAGCTGTGTTTGCAAAGCAAAGAGGTATAAGCAATATTATAACTGGTGTATCTCAAAGTGATTTTAGTGGATACCCAGATTGTAGAGATGTATTTATAAAATCTCTAAATGTTACCTTAAACTTAGCTATGGGTTATGATTTTGTAATTGAAACACCTTTAATGTGGATTAACAAGGCAGAAACTTGGAAAATGGCTTATGATTTAGGTGTACTTGATATAGTTAAAGAGGATACTTTAACTTGTTATAATGGAATAAAAGGTAATGGTTGTGGAGACTGCCCCTCTTGTAAACTAAGAAAAAATGGATATTTAGAATTCAAAGAAAAAAATCTATAAATATTATTTTATAGATTTTTTCTTTTGTTAACCAACTCATTCCTAGATATAATGATTAAATCTCCTATAAGTGTTCCAAAAAAAGAAATAAGGGTGTATACAAAACACCAAATTAGAAAACTTGAATTAAATACAGTAAAGGTTACACTCAACAAACTCCAAAGTTAATCAGTAAAATAACAAGCATTTAATAGATTTAAATCGAAATCAATATAAAAAAAGATGTTCCTCAGTAGATATAATGAACATCTAGTGCTTTAATATACTACATAATAATCCATTACAGAAATTTCTTCAAATCCACAGGATTCATAAAGTCCAAGTGCATTTTTATTTGACCTAGAAACTTCAATAAAAATATTATCTACATTTTTATTATTTAATATATTAAGGGCAGAATTTAAAATTTCTCGTCCATATCCCTTTCTTCGAAAATCTGGAATTACTCCAACTCCATAAATAAACCCCTCATTATCATTTATACAAATATGAATTTTACCTATAATTTCCCCATTAAGCTCAGCCATATAACTAATAAAATTATCATCCACATTAATTGACGGTTTTTCCATGTCCATTTTATCCTCTTTATCATGAGCATCTTTTTTAGGAGTTCCAAAATAAATAGAACTTTGCCTATCAATTTCAACCGCGTCTTCACTTGTTGATGCCAATCTAAGTTTAATTACATTGCTAGGAGTAGCCTCTAATACTTTCTTATTTAAGCACATTTTATACTCTGAACAACCATATTCTGCTCCAATGGAGTTAATAAATGCAAGGCCCGAAACCGATGTATGGTCACATATCATTAACACCTCTTGAGGACATATTCTTTGCCATTCTTCCTTAGCAATTAAATATAGTTTTTTAAAGATTCCTTTTCTACGAAAATTAGGGTGTACCATACCGCTTATTTCTACTGTAGCTCCTCCGAAATTGCATAAGCCTAAATAACCTACTAGAATTTCATTTTCATAATATAGGAACTCTCCAACAATTTTATTTTTTACATTTTTTTTTCTTTGGCGCATTTTAAGACCAAGTTCTAATTTCAAATTAATTTTTTGTTTTTCATAGCAAGCAGCTTCCAAACTTTTAATAGCTTCATATTCTTCTTCATTTAATTCCAACTTTATAGAAATTGTATGATGATAATTATCCATCGTTTTTCCCCCTAATTTAAAAATTCATATTTAAAGTATAATCTACATTTTAGTGTATCTCAATGCAAAAAACATATAAATCAGATGTATAAATTATTGATACATACGATTTATATGTTTTATTTTTATTTTTAATTCTTGCATTATATGTTACTACCCTAAATAAGACACTTTATCAACAATTTAAATTTAGATCCTACTACTATTTTTTTTGCTATTCATATCTCTATATATAACCTTCCAAAAATGTCTAAGCGTATGTACCCATTCATAAAGAAAACCTGTTTTACAAAAGAAAAGCTCATCCTCTTTTGTTTTTACCTTCTGTTTAAATGGATAGTCGTTGAGATTTCCAGAATAACAAATAAACTTTTCCATAATGTCACAAATTTCTGTTGGTGTTATCTGATAGGGTTCTAATGAAGTAAGCTTGATCCCTCCTTGCCTTAATGCTTCCATGACAAATTCAGAACATATATATGTCTTGTAAACAGCATGCTTCTTATTAGAAATAATCCCAATAGCTTGAAGAAAATTATAGTAATATATCTCAGTATCATTATATATATCATATATGAATTTACTTATTAATTCATATTTTCTAACAGTTACTGGTATCCGATATACATTAATAGGAACATCTTTTTCAAGTCCTATGGTAAGCGTAAATGCACTTTCTCTCACTATACCTCCTACAAGGGGATTGCTAATTGAAAATCTACAAAAGGAATACATTTGAATTAAATTTTTATCCAGGCTAATTGATGCATGATTATATTTTTCTTTTAAAAATTTTCTAACTATCTTGCCTGTAGAAGTTGGTGTTCTTGAAATAACAATATAAATATATTTCCCCATTAACTCCTCCTTACAACTTCTAAATACATATCAATTCTTGAAGTATTACAATAATATTGTTTCCATATTATTCATTTATTATGTAATTTTTCAGTAAATTGTTAACCCTCCATATTTTTATTTTTTCCTGCAACTTACCATGTGGGTATAACTTTTAAATTCATGATGTATAATATACCTATACATAATAATTAATGAAGAGGTTATTACAATGAGAAAAGAATATATAAGTTATATAAACGATTTACCTATAAGCATTTCCCTTGAGAATATAAAGGATTATCCAATCCATTGGCATAATTCTATAGAAATAATCTTTGTGCTTGAGGGCACTATTAATGTACTTATAGAATCAGAGAATTATGAAGTATACGCACATGAGCTTGAAATCATAAATTGTGATGAACCCCATAGAATTTATTCAAATGAGAAAAATAAGGTTTTAATTTTTCACTTGGATTTTACATTTTTTGAAAAGTATTATGATGATATGAAAAATATTTATTTTTATACGAACTCTAGTAAAGAAGGTGCACAACATGAAGAAAAATATGATATTTTAAGGCAATACTTATCTATACTAGCTTGCGAGGTAATACAAAAAAGTGAAAACTTTGACGATCATATAGATGCTGTTTTAGTAAAATTATTATTCCATTTAATAAATAACTTTCACTATCTTACTTATGAGAACGCTTTAAAAGAAAATGTAATGCAATTTCAGAGGTATCATAGAATCATCAAGTACATATATAATAACTACATGAATAAAATTACTTTACAGGATATAGCTAATCAAGAATACTTAAGTTCTTACTATTTATGTCATCAAATAAAAGACATCTCTGGAACAACTTTTAAAGATTTAGTAAATAATGTTCGAGTAGATGAATCTATTAAACTACTATTAGATACTGATAAAACAATCTCAGATATTTCTTTGGATGTTGGCTTTTCTCATGCTAGGTATTATAATAAGAGCTTTAAAGATTACTACAAGTGTACTCCTCTGCAATTCAGAAAAAAATATCATATACCAGAGGAAGAATTTGATAGCTTTAAAAAAGTAGAAACTTATGATTTATCTAGCTCACTTCAGTATTTATCTTATTATTTAGAGGACTATGATAGATTTAACTATACTAACAAAATTATAAAACTCCAAACAGATTTCGCATACCCAAGCACAGAATTACAACATAAATGGAAGGAAAAAATAAATTTAGGACAAGCAAAAGAACTTATTAAAGCACGGGAACAAGGATATTTAAGAGCTATTCAAGATGCTATAGGTTTTAAAAATGGTATAGTTCAAAACCTATTTGGAAAAGAAATGAAAATATATTTCAATGAGAATGTAAGGTTTTTAAATTGGAATGAAGTTGAAAAACTTTTAGAATTCTTAATGGATATATCCCTTGTACCATTAATAATTTTGAATCAGACTTTTGAAGATAAAAGTTCTTTCATAAAACTTTTAGAAAGCTTTATACTATATTTTGCTAATATATATGGAATTGAGGTAGTAAAGCTGTGGAAATTCCAAGCCTCAAAGGATTTATCTGTAGAGTACATAAATATTACTCGCGAAATTTTTGTAAAATATAAATTGCAAAATTTAATAGAGGATCCTTTTAATGTTCCTAAAGCTATAAATACTATTTATGATTCTTCCTATATGCTTCCATATATTATTCATAATTTTATTAACAACAATAGCAGTCTGCTCACCCTAAAAGCTTTTGATACCGTGGAGGAGAACTCAATTTTAAACAACGAATTGTTTTTTGGTTCACCAGGCCTACTTACTTTAGATGGTATAAAGAAAGCTTCCTACTACGCTTATTATTTATTATCAAAACTAGGAAATGAGGTTGTAGACCAAGGTGATGGATATATTATCACAAGGCAAGATGAAGATATCCAGGTCTTACTTTACAGTTACAGTGATGAACTTAATACCCTGATTAAGTTAGAGGATTTATCTAAAGGTAAGGGTAGTAAAAATATTACTGAAAGAAAAATATCATTATCCATTAAAAATTTAGTGCATGACTATAAAGTTATTAAATATGAAATTGGAGAAAAAGTTGGATCAGCTTACGATATTTGGTTACGCATGGGTAAGCCGAAAAGACTGGGTTATGATGAATGGAAAATTCTAACTAAGATTTCTGCTCCCAATATTTCTTTATCTTTTGCAAAAAAAACTGCAGTTTATAATAACATAATAAAGATTGAAGGCTATGGTTCTACCTTAATAGTTCTTCAAGAAGTACAAAAACACCTGTTTTAAGGTGTTTTTTTGTTATTTAAGTATTATCCATTCTCACATGTCAGCAACTTTGTACTTTTTATGTAGCAATTGTGTGAATGTTAAAATATTCATAACAGCGTATAATAATATTAAGGAAACAAATTGATTAAGGAGAAGTGGATTTCATGACAATGAGTAGCGTCACAGAAAGCAATAAAATGTTTGGCGAGGAAAAAATCTGGAAACTGTTATTAAAATTTTCCGTGCCAGCAATAATTTCTTTAATGGTAGCAGAAATGTACAACATGGTAGATTCTATGTTTTTGGGACAATCAATAGGAGCTAATGCAATCGGTGCTTTAACCATAGCCTTTCCAATTCAAAGATTATTTTTAGCTATATCTATGCTTATAGCCATTGGTGCTTCTACCGCCGTTGCAAGAAGCTGTGGAGACGAGGATTTTGAAAATTTAAGAATTATTATACCTAATGCTATAGTTCTAATGTTTATAATAATATCTGTGTTTAGTTTTAGCATTTTTATTTTTCAAGATAAAATTTTACTTAGCTTAGGTGCTTCGCAAAATACATTTCCTCTTGCAAAAGATTATGTAAGTATAATATTAATGGGAGTTTTATTTCAATCCTTTACATTAATTGCATCTTATATTATAACTGCTTTTGGAAACACTAAAATAGTTTTATTAAGTACTTCTATTGGAGCAATTTGTAATGTAATTATAGATTATTTCCTAGTAAATGTATTTTCATATGGAGTAAAGGGAGCTGCTATCGCAACAGTAGTATCTCAGATAATCGCTTTTATATATGTTTTAATTGTATTTATAAAAATAAAAAAGGGATTAAAATTTTCTTTTAAATTAACCCTTAATAAAGCAGTATCAATTGGAATAATATGTGTTGGGTTTTCAACCTTTATAATAGAGATATCAGATGCCGTAGTCGCTGCTATCTTAAACAATTTACTAGCCTCTTATGGCGGAGATTTGGCCATCGTAACAGTTGGTTTAACTACAAGAGTTTCAATGTTTTTGTTTATGACGATTATGGGTATAAGTTCAGCTATGCAACCTATAGCCGCATATAATTATGGTGCTGGAAATTATACAAGATTAAAAGAAGTTGTTAAAACATCTATAATTGCAGTATCTGTAAGTTCAACTTTATTATGGGCAATATTCATGATCTTTTCAAAACAACTTATAGGATTATTTATAAATGATCCTGCCATTATACAACAGACAGCAAAGGCTTTTAAAGTAGTTATAGCTGTATTCCCTTGCATTGGAGTATATTATTTATCAATCGCCTATTGCCAAGCTATAAATAGAGTTAAAGCCTCTTTAAAATTATCTATTTTTAGACAACTAATAGTATTTATTCCACTAGTATATGCCTTTGTAAGTGGTTTGGATATGGGTGTATTTGGAGCATGGCTTGCTTATCCTGTATCGGACATGATATCCTTCATTACAGCTGCTATATTCATTAAATATACTTATATTTCTTTAGAAATACTAGAGATGCATCAAATTTTCAAGAATAATAAGACTAAACTTAGACTTGCTAATGCAACTATTTAATATTTTATATTTCCAGTAAAAGTCGATGTATAAATTATTACATCGACTTTTAACTAAGCTTTCCTTATTTCACCTTCTTTTATCATTTTTATATCCCCATAAAAGTGCAATTTATTATCAATCACAATGATTCCATCGCCATCATTACATGTATAAACTGTATTGCCCGTATTGTTAGAATATTCCTTTAAATCCTCTAAATAATGACTGTGATGATTCCAATGCGGCATAAAGTCAAAATCAACTAGATCTAAAGATGATAAATCTGATAATCCAACTATATCTTCATCACCAAATTGTGCAGCTGATATGTCTTTTGCCATCATTATTGCCCCTGCGCTTAATCCTATAACATAACCTCCATTTTCAACATACCTTCTAAGTCTAGTTATAAAATATCTTTTCTTTAAGCTATTTAAAAAGTAATAGGTATTCCCTGATGATAGATATATTACTTCCGATTTAAATATTTTATCTATTTTTTCTATATTACAAAAATAATCTATATCAAAATAATTAAATTCGAAGTTCCCGTATTCACTTAACTTATTTTTTGTTTTTTCAAAACACTTTAAATTTCTATCAGTCATTGAAGGTATATAGCTTAAAGTATATTTTTTATCTAAAAATAATTCTTTCATCTTTTTTTTCAAATTAACATTATCTTTTTCAGTAAAATCGCTTAGCAGAACCAATGCTCCCATATCATCATCTCACTTCCATATTTTTCCCTTAAGTCTTTACTTTTGATAACTTCTAATTATATGTTTCATTTATTTTATATATTATACCTTATTTTTCAAAACCTAGACATTTGTATAGTTTTATTGCTTTTTCAGTAGCCATAGGTGCACTTCTAAAGCTTTGACTTCTTATACTTTTTCCACTCGTGATGCTATTCTATTCTATACAACTACATCTTGACACCTTATGTAATTCTAAATGCTAGCCTTATTATAAAATTGACGCCAAGTTATCTCCCAATATATATATATTGTTAATTTTTGCTTAAAATATAATTTGTTGTATGTTGACAATCTAGATAATATATGTATAATTAGTGTTAACTATAATGGAAAAGAAAAGTAATTGTAATTTCAATTTAAAGATAACCAATAAGTTTACCTTTCATCCTATTATAGGATGATAGGTTTTTTTATTTTTAATTAAATTATCACGTACATTGCTTCACTTTTATAAGAAAGGATGATTAAAATGGATTATATAAAACTATCAGATTTACTGCTCCCTAACATAACCACAACTCCAGAACACTATAGAGAGTTTTATCCAAAAAGAAATCTTAAACCTAATGCTATGGTTACAAGATATGCCCCAAGTCCTACTGGCTTCCAGCATCTTGGAGGTGTATTTGCGGCTCTTATATCTGAAAGACTAGCTCATCAAAGCGAAGGAATATTTTATCTTAGAGTAGAGGATACTGACAAAAAGAGAGAGGTTGCTGGCGCCATTGAAGACACCACTAACACTCTAAGGGATTTTGGAATTCTTTTTGATGAAGGAGTTGTAGATTCTGATAATGAAAAGGGTACATATGGACCTTATAAACAAAGCGACAGAATTAGTATATATCATGCTTTTGTAAAATCACTAATAAAAAAAGGATTAGCTTACCCTTGCTTTTGCACTGAAGAAGCTTTAGATAACACAAGGAAAACTCAACAAGAACTTAAAATTAATACAGGGTATCATGGAAAATGGGCTATTCACAGAAATTCTAGTCTTAATGAAATTAATTCTGAGTTATCAAAAGGCACACCTTATGTTATAAGACTTAGATCTCCTGAAGAATCAGGTCGAAGAGTAGTTTGTAATGATTTAATTAAAGGAACTATAAGTATGCCAGAAAACGACCAAGACATTGTGATCCTTAAAACTAATGGGATTCCAACATATCATTTTGCACATGCAGTAGATGATTATTTAATGGGAACAACCCATGTAATCCGTGGTGAAGAGTGGCTTTCGTCTCTTCCTATACATTTGCAACTATTTGAAATGTTAGGATGTACTCCTCCAGAATACGCTCATATACCTACAATTATGAAAATGGATGGGACATCAAAACGTAAGCTCAGTAAAAGAAACGACCCTGAAATTTCCGTAGATTTTTATAAATCTCAAGGTTATCCTTTTATAGCTGTAACTGAGTACCTTGTAAATCTTATTAACTCTAATTTTCAAGAGTGGAGAGATACCCATGAAGATGAACCTTGCACAAACTTTAATATCACCCTTGAAAACATGAGCAAAAGTGGAGCTCTATTTGATATTTTAAAACTTAATGATATTAGTAAAAATGTTATAGCCACTATGGATGCATCCACCGTATACGACCTTTATCTTAATTGGGCTAAACATTATGATACTACAATTGCAAATGAACTAATTGAAAATGAAGATTATTCTAAAAAAATATTTAATATTGAAAGAGAAAATGAAAAGCCAAGAAAAGATTTTGTAAAATGGTTAGATGTAAAAGAACATATTGAATATTTCTTTGATGATCTTTATAAAAACAGCATAAAAGGTAGTTACAATTTCCCTACCCATATACCAATGGATGAGGTAAGAAGAGTACTTACTAGCTATATAGATGTATATGATCATTCCCATGATAATGACACCTGGTTTGCAACCCTTAAAGCGCTAGCACTCGAACTTGGGTATGCAAAAAATGCTAAAACTTATAAAAAGAATCCAGATTTATTTATAGGTCAACTATCAGATGTTGCCACAATAGTAAGGGTAGCAATAACCAATAAAACACAAACTCAAGATTTACATGAAGTAATGCAAGTTATGGGTGAAAACCGTGTTATTGAAAGATTAAGTCAAAATTTTATTTAAGAAATAAAATTGCCACCTACATGTAGGTGGCAATTTTTATAGTCTTTTAAATTCACAACAAATGCATAACACGTCATTAATAATATCCGCTGTTATGATTGCATTCATTTTTTCTACTAATGTTTTTACAATAGAAAGTCCAAGTCCTGTTCCTTTTTCTGAGCGGGTTTTGTCTGCCATGTAAAATCTGTCAAAAATCTTTTCTACATCTTCTAAAGATAAATTTATAACTGTGTTTGTTATTTTTAATAATACCACATTTGAGTTGGTTTCTAAATAAATTGATACATTATCTCTTGCGTATTTAATAGCATTACTTAGCAAATTTTCAATTATTCGCTCTAAAGATTTTTTTTCTGCTATTATATAAATGTTTTGATTTGGTATTTGTATATTGGGCTTCAAATTTCTACTTGTAAAATCACTATACTTGCCAAGTAATATTTCTTGCAATATATTGGTAATATTTATTTTTTCAAAATCCAATTCAAAATCTTGGGATTCAACTAAAGATAGTTCATAAAAATCATTTAATAAGCTTTCAAGAGATTTAGTCCTCTGCTCCGCTATGTTTAAATATTCCACTCTTTCTTCATCACTTATATTATCTAGTTTTAAAAATTGAATATATCCCTTTATTGATGTTAATGGCGTTCTAAGGTCGTGTGACATATTTGCAATGTTTTGTTTTAGATCATTCTGAAATTTAATTTTGCTTGCTTCACATTGTTTTCTCATATTTATAGTGTCATTAATAACTTTAGTTAATGCTTCAATTTCTGGATTTATAAGACCTATAGTTATTTTTTTATCTATATTGTTTTCATTGATATCTATAAGCTGATTTGTTACACTTATTACTTGCTTTTTCATATAAAATAAGCGAGCAAACAAAATCACTGATGCAACTAATAGTCCTACAATTATAAATATCACTTTATCTCCCACCTTTGCTATATATGTTTTTTTCTAAAATCACTTAATCTCTGCTTTGTTAAAAAAATACACACTTAATAATGTTAAAACTACTATTGTTGTTATAGAGATTCCTATTATTTTAAACCCCTGTGAAAATTCAACATAATCCGTGTCCAAAAACAATGATTGGCCAAATATAGTTTTATTTAAAATTTTAATAATAAGGTATTTTCGAAAAATTAAACCTCTGCAAACTCTATTAACTGTATCTACTAAAATGAACGCTCCCACTGTAATTATGCTATTTCTAGACATAAATGATATTAAAACTGCAATACTTCCTATGCCAATATATATAAGAACCATAAGAAACGATAATTCAAGTATAAATGCAAGTGAATTCAAAGTAAATACTTCACCATATCCGTTCATAATAGTGTTTATTATAGTAATTAAAATTGGAGACGTTAAACTTATCATTGCGATTCCAACATAATAAGATATACTTTTTGCTATAACAATATCCCGTCTTTTATGCCCACAAGCAATTA
Source organism: Clostridium sp. CM036 (assembly GCF_055081135.1). Taxonomy (NCBI): domain Bacteria; kingdom Bacillati; phylum Bacillota; class Clostridia; order Eubacteriales; family Clostridiaceae; genus Clostridium; species Clostridium sp. CM036. The sequence continues at coordinate 1,981,934 of NZ_CM143652.1, forward strand.
AATTTTTTATACATCCAGTGCTAAATTCATCACCTATATAACATGCCGCAAACGCGCCTATTAGCATGTATAATGCTATAAATTCTTGTGCCCCAAACACCTGTAATAGCACCTGTTTCCCCGTCATTTCCTTACTAAATGTTATAGGACACAAAATTGATTGAACTACCATTAATACTAATATCAACTTGAATGTTTTTGATGTTTTCAATTTGTAAAATTCAACTTTTAATAAATTAAGCATTTAATGCACCACCTATTACTTTAGTAAAGTAATCTTCTAAGTCATCTCCCATAGGCATAATTTCTTCTACTGAAATTCCTTCCCCTGAAAGGGCCTTCGACACTTTCCCTGCATTATCTACATAATCATATAATTTAATAATATTATTAGGTAAAACCTGAAAATTTGTTGTTTGTAACTTTGTATTTAACACAACTGATGCTTTTGCAGCATCGTCTACTTTAATGTGAATAAGTTTTTTACATTTATCCTCTAATTCACTATCTGTAATTTGTTCTATGAGTTTACCATTATGAATTATTCCATAGCAATTTACCAGTTGATGAAGTTCTGCTAATATGTGACTAGATATTAACATTGTAACTCCATTTTCAATGTTTAGCTTTTTTAATAACTCCCTTATCTGTATTATTGCAATAGGGTCTAATCCATTAATAGGCTCATCTAACATTAAAAATTCTGGTTCACTAAGAAGTGCCATTGCTATTCCTAATTTTTGTTTAATGCCTTTAGAAAAATTTCTCACCTTTTTATTCTTTAAATCTACTAATCCTACATCATTTAAAACTTTTTCTATACACTCTTTTCCTGGTATACCCTTTTGAATCCTTTCAATTTCTAAATTTTCATAAGCAGTCTTATTAACATAAATTCCAGGTATTTCTATCAAGCACCCCATACGCCTTCGACTAGATTGTATATTAATTTCATCACTTTTCCCAAATAACTCCAAACTTCCCCTATCCTTTACGCAAAGGCCAGCTATAACCCTCATTAATGTGGTTTTACCCGCTCCATTTAATCCAATAAGTCCATATATCTGCCCCTTCTTAATAGTCATATCAACAGTATCTAGTACCTTTATTCCTTTATATATCTTTGAAACTGCTGTAGTTTTTACTATTACATTATTCATAATGTGCTGCACCCTTTCTTTACATATTTTTTTTATTAATTATAATGCAAGTTGCTATAAGAAATATAGACCCACTAATAAGCATCACCATTGACTGATTAAAATTGTATTTCAAATGATAAAATCCTATATTAGCATTGTAAAATGGTGAATTTCTTATAACACCTTTTAATGTTTCATTTTTGCTTGATGATAGTGCCTGTGCCAGTAGTACCAAAATCAAATCAAAATACAAGACATAAGTAATTATGCCAGTAAATATTCCATTAGCTGTGCAGGCTGAAACCAGCAATATAAAAGAACCTATTGTAAATGCATAAATTAAAAACACATACAAATTATTTCCTAAGGTTTTAATATTTAATAAATTTGAAGTACCTTGTCCACCATATATACTAAATATAACTGCTACAATTTCATAAAATATAAGATAAACTAAAGCCATCATACAAAAGCTAATCAATTTTGAAATAATTATTTCACTTCTACTAAATATACCAGTAAAAATTATTCTATCAGTCTTATTTTCAAATTCCTGTGCTAATGAAAAACAGAAACTAGTCAACCATATATATGGAATAGCCGTAAGTACTACAAAAGAAATATATTTTGATTTATCTATTATTAAAAGCAAAAGGAATATAGGTATAAGGATAACCACACTAATTACTATGTTTTTAATGAAGTTTTTTCTTTTCATTTCCAAGGTAAGAACATTTAATATTCTTTTCAAATCTAATCCCTCCATTATTATAACATTTGACGAAAATAGCCATCAAATCATCACCTTCGGTGCTGCAATATTAACGACTTCTGAAGGAGATTTAGACCCCCACTGAGGTTTTATTTTTGTTATAGCATGTAACTCCCACTTATAGAATTGGGAGACTTTCCTTCTGAAATGTCGCTAAACAATACTCCCTCTATTTAATCCCCCTTTTATTTATAATAAACATTGAAGATGCTAAAAAAATAACGCCATAAACTACAGCTATTAATAATTCGTATCTATTGGCTCCTCCCAATGTTAAATTCATTGTGCAATCTGTCCAAATGTAAAAAGGTGTTTTAGCGTAAATTGAAATTTTTTCAATAAATAATGGTTCCCTAAAGACTTTAATTATCAATCCAGCATTATAAAAATTTATAGCACTTAAAAATAATATAATAAGCAAAATGCTTTTCTTTTCGCTAAAAGTAATAGAAATTATAAGAATCATTAGCGATCCCATTGAAAATGTTACCGCACTATAAGTAATAATTATTTGTAAATGATTTATGCTTAAAAATCCAGAAATTCCTATTTTGCTATATTGTAATATAGCTACCAATAAACAATTTAATTCCACTAATATTGAAACAAATACAGATAACATAATTAGTGACATTATTTTAGAAAACATTATTTCAACTCTTGTAAAAACTCCTGTAAAGAGGGTTGTAGTAGTATTAGATCTTATATCATTTCGAAGAATTGACACACTCATATATAATATTGCAATAAATAGAAACCGCCCAAATTCAGAAGTATGATCTATAATTTGAAATGATTTCATTGATCTTATCTGAACTAAAACAACCCACATAATAGAATAAGCAAAAGCAGCTAAAATTAATAATATTGACTCTGTCGAACGTACTATATTTTTAACATTCAGGTAAGATAACTTTAATAACTTAAGCATTTTACTCATCTCCTATAGTCCTCAAATATTTTTCTTCTAAACTTTCCTTCACCTCATATACTCCTGTAAAAGGTATTTTTGCAGAGCTTACATCTAAAATTAAGCTTTCTAATTCAAAAGCTTTTATAGTTACATGAATAGTGTCTTCCCCTAAAATTTTATAAGTTAAATTTTTAGTTTCAAAAAGTGTTTTAAGTTCATGTAATTTACTAGTTTTAAAAGCAACAACATCATTATCTTTTTTAATTTTCTTTAAATTTTCAACCTTTATTAGCATGCCTTGTTGTATAAATGCAACTTTATCACACATAAGCTCAATCTCTGAAAGAATATGACTTGACATCAATACCGCTGTTTGTTTTTCCTCAGCTATGTACTTTATAAATTCCCTAAGCTGAGGCACTATTGCAGGATCTAATCCATTAGTAGGTTCATCTAATATTAATATAGGTGGATATGATAAAACTGCTTGGGCCACTCCTAATCTTTGCTTCATTCCCAATGAGTATTTTTTGACTTTCTTATCCATATAACCGTCAATACCTAATTTTTTAATAATTTCATCTATTTCTTTCTTATCTTCTAATCCAGATACCGCTGCGAAAAAAAGTAAATTTTCATAACCTGTTAAATCCGGATAAAAGCCTGGTGTTTCTATAACACAACCAATCCGTTTTGTCTTGCACCTTTTAATACTTTTTATATTTTCTCCTTTTATATAAACATCTCCATCATATTTTTTAACTAGACCCGTAATAATTTTCATTAACGTAGTCTTGCCTGCACCATTCGGACCTACAAGTCCAATAATTTCTCCTTCATTTATAGATAACTCTACTTTATCTAGCACCTTTTGATTTCCATAAACTTTACTTATATTACTTAGCCTTAAAACTTCACTCACTTTAACTCCCCCAAATTTTTTATTTCTTATATATTTATCTTAATACTCAATGCATAAGAGAAATTAAAGAACTCCTTAAGAAAACCTTAAGAATAAAAAAATAACTAGTATATTTACTAGTTATTTTTTATGATATTTTATATCCCATACCCCATATTGTTTCTATGTATTGTTCATTAGGATTTGCCTTATGTAATTTATTTCTTATATTACTCATATGAACATTAATTGTATTGTCATCTCCTAAATACTCACTTTCCCAAACACTTTCAAACAAATTAGCTTTACTAAATACTTTTTTAGTGTGAGACAGAAACAACTCAAGTATTGTAAATTCTCTAGCTGTTAATATTAACTCCTGGTTATTTACAATAACTTCTTTAGTTTCTTTGTTTAGAACTATATCTTTATATGTTAAATTCCGCTCACAATTATCACTATTATTAAAATCCATATATCTTCTAATATTTGCTTCAACCCTAGCTGAAACCTCCCCTATATCAAAAGGCTTTGTAATATAATCATCTGCTCCTAGCTTTAGCATATCTATTTTATCTTGTTTATCTATTTTCGCTGAAATCACAATTACTGGCATTTGCTTAATTTCCCTTATACCCTTTAATACTTCGTCTCCATTCATTCCAGGCAACATTAAATCAAGTAGTACCAATTGAAAATCATTGTTTTCAATATACATCATAGCCTCTGTACCTGAATAAGCTTGTCTTACGTTATAATTATCTTTTTGCAAAAGTCTAGCTAACATACTATTTATATAATCATCATCTTCTATCACTAATATATTAATATCCTTATTCATACTCCACCCCCAATCTGCAACCTTTATACCACCTATTTCATTATGTATTTATTGTTTTTTTAAGGGCATCCGGAAGGTTACCCTTATACTATATCATGATTTATACTTTTTTATTTTAAATATTACCATTAAATCTTCTACGGAGCTGCAACAGCTTCGCAGAAGGTGCATTGACGACTTCAAAAGGAGATTTATACTCCGACTGAAGTTTTCTATTTGTTAGGGTAAGTAACTCCTACTTATAGTAGGTACTCTTGCTTATAGAAGTGGGAGACTTTCCTTCTGAAATGTCATTAAAAATTATGTACTTACACTCTCTTATTTTTATCATAATTAACATTTGCAGTTACCTTCATCTCTTAATATATTGAATATTTGATATATTTATGTTGACAAATTCACTTAAAAATATTAGTATATGAGTATAAAGATTATGTACGGGTTACAAAATAATATATGTAGAGGGAGTAACTTCCTGTTTTTTTTAGCAGGTTCAAAGTCGTCACCACGGATTAAATCCCGGCTTTGATAACTTCTAAAGTTTAGTAAGACTCTACAATTGATATAACCATCAATTGTAGAGTCTTTTTTATTTTGCCCTGTTACTATAATCAATAGGTTTTATATCTATTTTTATTAACTATTTTTCATTTTATAGTAATAAAACAGAGATAGTGCTTACACTATCCTACTTTGAGAAGGGGGACAATAATGAAAATATTTTATAATCAAACATCAAAAGAAGTGATGAGCACTCTGGGGGTTAATGACAAAGGACTAGATGACCTTGCAATAAAAAACAGGCGGGAAGAACAGGGCTTTAATGAATTAACTGAAGCTGCTAGAAAAAGTCACATACATGTGTTTTTAGATCAGTTCAAAGACTTTTTAGTATTAATACTTATAGGCGCTGCAATAATATCAGCCTTCCTTTCAAAGTTTGAGAGTACACTTGTTATAATTGTAGTTATTGTTATAAATGCGATTCTTGGAACTCTTCAGCACATTAAAGCAGAACAATCTTTAAAAAGCCTTCAGGCTCTTTCCTCTCCCACAGCCAAGGTTCTAAGAAATGGTCAAAAGCTAGAAATCCCTTCAAAGGAATTGCTGGTTGGAGATATCTTATATTTAGATGCAGGAGACTATGTAAGTGCTGATGGAAGAATAATTGAAAACTACAGTCTTCAGGTAAATGAAAGTTCTTTAACAGGTGAGTCAGAAAGCGTTTTAAAAACAACAAATATAATAAATGAGGATAATTTATCAATTGGTGATAAAAAAAATATGGTGTTTTCCGGAAGTTTTATAACCTATGGAAGAGCTGTTGTTTTAGTTACATCTATTGGAATGAAAACAGAACTAGGTAAAATAGCTAACCTTTTAGAAACTGCAAAGGAAAAGAGGACTCCATTACAAGTTAATTTGGATAACTTCGGTAAAAAACTTGCCTTTGTTATACTTGCAATATCAACTCTTATTTTCGCTCTCAATATATTTAGAGACTATGCAATTATTGACTCCTTCATGTTTGCTGTATCTCTTGCTGTTGCTGCAATACCTGAAGCCTTAAGCTCAATAGTAACAATAGTTCTTGCCATTGGAACCCAAAAAATGTCTCATGAAAATGCGGTTGTAAGAAAGCTTCATGCAATTGAAAGCTTGGGAAGCATTTCAGTGATATGCTCAGATAAAACTGGAACGCTAACACAGAATAAAATGACTGTACAAAAGGTATATGTTGATGAAAAAGTATTGTCGCATGATGAACTTGACCATGATAATCTTTTGGAAAAGAATCTTGTACTAATGGCGCTATTATGTAATGATGCTGTAACTATTAAAGACAAAGAGATTGGTGATCCCACTGAAGTTGCACTTGTAAACCTAGGTGAATTATACGATTTGGATGAGCTAGATATCAGAAAAGACTATCCAAGAGCTTTCGAGGTACCCTTTGATTCCGATAGAAAACTAATGAGTACAGCAAATAAACTTAAAGACAAAACCTTTATGATAACCAAGGGTGCACTTGATGTACTTTTATTAAGGACGATAACTATTGTTACATCAAGTGGAGTTAAAACCCTCACTGATGATGATAAAACGGAAATTGAAAGGGTAAATAGGGAATTTTCTGAAAGTGGACTCAGAGTTTTAGCTTTTGCTTATAAAGAAATAGAAAATGGAAAAACAATTGATACGTGCGATGAAAATGACTTGACATTTGTAGGTCTAATTTCCATGATGGATCCTCCAAGAGCGGAATCTAAAGTCGCAGTTGCAGAATGTATCAAGGCTGGCATTAAGCCAGTAATGATAACTGGAGATCATAAAATAACCGCTTCTGCCATAGCTAAACAAATAGGTATATTAAATAATGGATCTGTTGCTATAGAAGGCTATGAAATTGATTCCTTAAATGATGAAGAGCTTAAATCTAAGGTGGAAAATATTTCTGTATATGCAAGAGTATCCCCTGAACATAAGATAAGAATAGTAAGAGCATGGCAAGAAAGAGGAAATGTAGTGGCAATGACCGGTGATGGTGTAAATGATGCCCCTGCTTTAAAACAAGCAGACATTGGTATAGCTATGGGAATAACGGGTACTGAGGTTGCTAAAGATGCTGCTTCTATAGTACTTATGGATGATAACTTTTCAACCATTGTAAAGGCAATTTCCAATGGCAGAAGTATATATTCAAACATAAAAAATTCAATCAAATTTTTATTATCTGGAAATTCTGCCGCTGTAATCTCGGTGCTTTATACTTCACTTGCAGCGCTTCCAATGCCTTTTGCACCAGTGCACCTTTTGTTTATCAACTTGGTTACAGATAGCCTTCCAGCTATTGCAATAGGACTTGAGCCTCATAATAAAAATATAATGGATGAAAAACCTAGAAATATAAACTCACCTATATTAAATAAATCCTTTTCAATAAAAGTACTACTTGAAGGGTTACTAATTGCACTATGTACAATGACAGCGTTCCATATAGGATTATCCACCGGTGATACTGTGGTTGCAAGCACAATGGCCTTTGCAACACTGTGTTTATCAAGACTGCTCCATGGATTTAACTCTAGGTCACAAGAATCAATATTTAGAATAGGAGTTTTCTCAAATAAATATTTATGGATTGCCACTATATTAGGTTATTTACTTTTAGAATTTGTTTTAAGCTTTAAGCCATTTATGGGAGTTTTCGAAGTAGCTACTTTAACAATAACCCAACGTGCTATGATATATGGACTCTCCCTTATGCCTCTAATTCTTATTCAAATATATAAACTATTATTTGTAAGAGCTCATACGTAATATACTAAACTATAGAATAGGGACGGTTAATAACTTCTAGTAAAGTTATTAACCGTCCCTTGTATTTATAATTTATTATATCAGAATTTTCTATGCGGTGCTTTCTCTTAAGAAAGCACCGTTTTGCTTTCCATTTCCTTATCTTCTAAGAGCTGATTTGTATATAGTTTATAGTAATAACCTTTTCTTTTTAGTAGTTCTCTGTGATTTCCTGATTCCGTAATCTTTCCATTTCTTATAACAAGAATTCTATCTGCAGATACTATGGTAGAAAGTCTATGGGCAACCACAAAACTAGTTCTACCATTTAAAACTTTTTCTATGGCATTTTGTATCATTCTTTCTGTTTCCGTATCTATAGATGATGTAGCTTCATCAAGAACAAATAGTGCTGGATCTGCTACAATGGCTCTAGCAAAGGAAATAAGTTGTTTCTCCCCTGTGGATAGATTCCCTCCCCCTTCACCAACCTGCGTATCATAGCCTTTTTCTAGTTTACTTATAAACCCATGAGCATTTACAAGCTTTGATGCATTTTCAATTTCATCGAAGGTTGCATTAAGCTTTCCATATATAATGTTATCTCTAATATTTCCACTAAATAAATGTGGGCTTTGAAGTACATAGCCTAGATTAGATTGAAGCCACAATAGTGATCTTTCTCTATAATCTTTTCCATCAATTAATATTTCTCCACTACTTGGTTCATAAAATCTACAAAGTAGGTTTACTAAAGTGCTTTTACCAGAACCTGTTTCTCCAACTAATGCTATAGTTTCACCTTTTTTCACTTTTAGGTTAAAGTTTTGAAACACCTTTTCTCCATTTTTATAGGAAAAGCACACATCTTTAAACTCAATATCTCCATGTATTTCTTCCCAGTTTTCTTGTTTTGCATTAAATAAATCTCCGTACTTTTCAATCACATCATTTTTATCCCATATATCTGGCTCAGTTTCTATTAAAGCTATAATTCTCTCTGCAGATGCTTGAGCATTCTGAAGTTCTGCAATGGTTCCAGCTAGCTGACTTACAGGGTCGAAGAACTGCACAGTATAAGCAATAAACATTACAAAAGTACCATAAGATAACGATTGTGATATAACCCTATCCCCTCCTAGCCATAAAGCAAAACCTGCTCCTACGCTTCCCATGGATATAACAATTGGAAGAAAGAGAGCAGAGAACATAGCTGCCTTAACTGAAGAATTTCTCATATTGCCTGCATCTTGTTTAAATTCGTTTAAGTTTTCTTCTTCACGAACAAGAGTTTTAGTAGTTTTAGCTCCAGATACCTCTTCACTAAAATCCGCAGTTAAATGTGAATTTAATTTTCTAACCTTTCTATATGATATCAATATTTTTTTTTGAAAAAATATCCCTATTAAAAATAAGAATGGCACCACACTCATGCTTATAAGAGTTAGCTTTACGTTATTATAAAGCATTACTCCTATAAACCCAATCATCATAACTATTGCCCACACCATATCAATTAATCCCCAGGATATTATTTCACTAAGCCTTGTTACATCTGAGGTCATCCTTGCCATAAGCCATCCCACTGATGAGTTATCATAATATGAAAAAGATAGCTGTTGAAGCCTTTTAAACCCAAGCTTTCTTATATGATAAGCTAAGTGCGTTTCAATTTTACCTGCATGCATTATAAATAATCTTACATTTAACGCTTGAAAAACAATTATGCAAAAGTAAACTAATGCAAATATTGCAAGCCCGTCTATGGTTTTCTTTGCAATAAAATTATCAATAGCATACCTTGTAAGTAGTGGCATTACTACATCTACGCCTGCCACACCTACCATTAGGAAAGCCAAAAATATAAGTCCATTTTTGAATTCTGTAAGATATTTAAAGAGCTTTCTCCATATACCTATATCTATTTTTTTAGTAGCTTTATTTTCATCTATCCTATCCATAATATCACCTGCCTTTTACTCATTAAGCACCTGCTTTTCATCCTTTATGGAATCTAACGATGTCTGTATATCCCATATTCTTTTATAGATACCATCCTTTTTAATGAGTATGTCATGGGTTCCTATGTCCTCAATCTTTCCATGATTTATTACAATAATTTTATCCGCAGCCATAACTGTAGAAATTCTGTGAGAGATTATGAAGGTAGTATTACTTTCACTTTTCTTTTTAAGTTTTCGCCTTATAACTCTATCAGTTTCAGTATCCACCGCACTTAGTGAATCATCAAATATCAATATAGGCATATTGTTTATAAGTGTCCTTGCTATGGCGACCCTTTGCCTTTGTCCTCCTGACAAGGTAACACCCTTTTCTCCTACAATAGTGTCATACCCCTTTTCAAAAGAAGATATAACATTATGCACATCAGCTACTGTAGCCGCATCATGAATTTCTATATCTTCAGAGTCTATCTTTGCCATTTTGATATTTTCCTTTATAGTTCTTGAATAGAGAAAAGGCTCCTGAAGCACTATTCCAACATTACTTCTCATATGCTTTCTTTCAATATCCTTAAGCTCTACTCCATCAACCTTTATAGACCCACTGTTATAGTCATAAAGTCTTAATAATAGATGCACTAGCGATGACTTACCTGAACCTGTTGGTCCAACAATAGCCACTGTTTCGCCTTTCTTTACTGTGAAAGTTATATCGCTTAAAATTTTATTATCTTTCTCGTATTCAAAGTTTACATTTTCAAAGCTTATATCACCTTTAATTTGTGGCTTAAGTGCTTTTCCATATTCTTGTTCTACGTGCGCTTCAAGAACATTCGTTATTCGCTTAAGCGAAACTGACATTTTGCCCATATCTGAAAGAATTCTACCCAGCTGCCTTACTGGCCATAATAACATTCCTTCATATGTGTTAAATACCACCAAACTGCCCAAACTTATTTCGCCATTAACTGCAAAATATATGCCCGATACTAAAACCAAACCAATTTGAGTCATACAAAGTATATCTGATGTAGACCAATAAATTGAATGTAGCTTTACTAATTTGAAATTTAAATCTCTATATTTCATATTCTCTTTTTCATATTTTTCAATTTCAAACTTTTGCCTTCCAAAAGCTTTTACCACGCGTGCTCCACTTAAATTTTCTTGAAGCACTGAGGTTAGTACCCCCTCTTGTGCATCTGAGTGCTCAAAAGTGTCCTTTATTTTATAAAAGAACACATATGAAAATACAAATATAATTGGTACTATTACCATGGCAATAATCGTCATTTTTTTATTAAGTGATAACATCATTAAAATTGCGAATGTTACTATAAAAAACGCTCTTCCTATTTCCACCATTTGCGTCGCAAAGAATTTTCTAACGGTATCTACATCTGACGTACATCTTTGAATAAGATCACCTGTTTCTGCTTTTACATGATATCCATATGGCAAATTCTGAATATGATCATACAGCTTAACTCTCATATTTCTTGCAATATTTTCAGCAGCGCGAGCAGAAAGATTCCCTCTTAGGAATAAGAAAACCCCTCTTATACATGTTAATATTACAAGCCCCAAAGCACATATCCATAGATTTCTCGAAAGCATACCTGTGCCACCTAATAGCATAACCAATTTTTGCATAGGTAATGGAACGTCCATTGGTTTATTTCCTATTATTGAATCTATTGTTACTTTTATAACCATAGGCTCCAGCATTGCTATGAAAGTAGCTACTGCTATAGAAATTATTGCTGTAATATATAATAATCTATTTCCTTTAGTTAACTTTAAAAGTTTTTTCATATAATTTGTCTCCTTGTAGCTGGGCCTATTTGATACTGGTTATTAATCACTTTTCATGTATATACTTTCTAGTCTCCTCTTCAGCGCTAGTATACGCTGTCCCCATTTTGCACCTAAACTCATCTGTGCTTGTGCAAAAGTCTGGAATACCCAATGTTTTTATAACTCCATGCTTAACTTCGGGTGTTATATAAGAAAATGTCATGTTTAATACATCATCATCTATTTTATTAAAATTTTCAAATTCTCTTTTTAAATCTTCAATAGTTTTTCTTGACCTACGGTGTATTTTTGCTTTTCGTTTAACCTTTTCACCTTCATTTCCACTTCTTAAAGTTCTCAAAGCTTGTAAAAATTCATCTTTATCCATGCCTCTCAGTTTTAAAATTACAAAGGGATCCTTATCAAACTCAACCCCAAGCATATAATGAACTGCAGCGATATGTTTGCATGGGTTTGCAACGTCTGAGCAGGAACACTGAGTTACTAAATGTATTTGTTTTTTGGGAAAAAGAGAAACTCCGGCTTCTTTAAAAGCTTCCTCTATATTTTCAGGCATTTCTCCATTTAAAAGTTTAGCGCAAAAAATAGCTTTTTGAGACATAATCTTCATGATTTTTCCCCACTGCTGCTCCGAAAAACTATCAAGCTCCATATTCACTTTATAAGGTGTTAATCTGCTTCCCTGAACTTCTGCCTCAATTTTCCCCTTTGAAACCTCTATGCTCAGTACATTTCCACCTCTTGCATATTCTCGTCCACTGTCAACTCTAGAACTTATAGTAAAGCTCGAAATTGCGTTATTCCATTTTTTAGACCACCAATTGCTACCAAATTCATTTCTTATTCTTCCAGCCACAGGTTTCCACCTCCTTGCCAATGTCTATGTTTAGGTAACAATTATTAATTATCACCTTCGATGTTATCTATCAATTGTAATCTTTGTTGTCCTGCTCTAATGTAAAGAGTTCGTGAAGCTCCTCATTGCTCATCTCTGATATCCAGTTTTCATTTGTTGAAACTACACTTTCAGCAAGTGCCTGCTTCTTTTCTAGCATAACATCAATTTTTTCCTCTAAGGTTCCCATACATATGAATTTATGAACATGGACATTCTTAAGTTGCCCTATTCTAAATGCCCTATCCGTTGCTTGATTTTCTACAGCAGGATTCCACCATCTATCAAAATGAAATACCTGATTGGCTTTTGTTAGGTTTAACCCAAGTCCACCAGCCTTTAAAGATAATATAAATACCATAGGCTCATTACCATCTTCTTGAAAAACATTAATTAGCTCTTCTCTTTTCTTTCTGCTGGTTCCTCCATGTAAAAATAGTGTTCTTACCCCTAGTTTTTTCTCAATTTCTGATTTTAAAATATGTCCCATTTCCGCAAACTGCGTAAATACAAGCGACCTATCCCCTTCTTCTATAACAACTTCCAGCATTTCTAGAAGCCTTTCAAGTTTTCCAGAGCGTCCTTCAATGTCGCCATCGTCCTTTAAAAATTGCACAGGGTGATTACAAATTTGCTTGAACTTTGTTAATGAAGAAATAATAAGTCCCCTACGCTGAATACCTTCTGATTCATCAATTTTATTTATGCAATCATTTACCACAGCTTGATATAAAGTAGCCTGTTCCTTTGTTAAAGCTGTATATTCCTTAGTCTCTATTTTTTCTGGCAAATCTTTGATAATATTTGTGTCAGTTTTAAGTCTTCGTAGCACAAATGGAGCAATTATTTTTTTTAGTTTATTACTTTTTTTAGAATCTCCATCCCGCTCTATAGGAACTGCAAATTCACTCCTAAATGTTGACCAATTATATAGATATCCTTTATTTAAAAAGTCCATAATAGACCACAAATCTGAAAGTCTATTTTCAACCGGCGTTCCTGTTAATGCAACTTTATATTCCGCTTTAAGTTTTTTTATATATTGAGTTTGTTTGGACGCGCTATTCTTAATATTTTGAGCTTCATCCAATATAATCCCTGCCCATTCTTCTTTTTGGAATAACTCCTTATCCCTTACCATTAGCGCATAAGTTGTAATAACAACCTCATTTTTATGTATTTCCTCGCTAAAAGTTTCATAACTCCACCTACTATTTCCGTGATGAATTGCTGATTTAAGATTAGGTGCAAACTTTTCAATTTCTTTTTCCCAATTTCCCACAACAGACGTAGGACATATTATTAAAGTAGGTTTATCCGTTAACCCCTTTTCTCTCTCATAAAGCATAAGACATATACTTTGTACAGTTTTTCCAAGCCCCATATCATCAGCAAGGCATGCCCCTATACCATGATTTCGCAAAAAAGTTAACCAGTAAAACCCTCTTTTCTGGTATTCACGAAGGGTACCTCTAAATCCTAATGGAATATCAACTTCTTCTATATTATTCAAATTAAACAATTTCTCAAAAAAATGCCCCACAGCTTCTTGATTATCTATATTATCAACAGTAACTCCTGGAATTATCTCCTCATCACTTAAGTTGAGTCTTAATAATTCTCCGACAGGAATCTTCCCATTTAACCCTTTATTCATTTTCATCTTGGAAAGTGTTTTAATTTGATGTATATCAACCTGTACCCACTGACCCCTTAATTGAATAAATGGTATTTTCAAATTTGAAATTTTTTCAAATTCCTTCTCACTTATCTCTTCTCCATTTAATGCCAATTTCCAGTCATATTCAAGAATAGTATCCATATTGAATGTACTCTTTACTGCTAAATTAGTATTTGTAATGTGCTTTTTATCCTTTAGCTTAACAGAGATCCTTGAAGGTTTTTTCCACCAGGCTGGTGCAATAATACCAAATCCTTTTTCTTTCAAGAAATAAGCTGATTCTCTTAAAAATGAATAGGCTTCCTCCATAGATAGCTTGCACTCTATGGGTACTGCATCATAAAGACTCCTTTCAATAGGAATAAATACTTTTGAGGCAACTGCTAAATCCTCTAGAAGCCTTTCTTGGGGATTATTAAATTTTTTATTTAAATAGGTTATTGTATCCACAGATTCTTCAAAAATCATTTTTGCTGGTAGCACAAGGCTAAGATCATCCTTTGCTTGAAGCAAATATTCAATTGTCCACTCCTCTTCTCTTGTAGGTGGAATAACTTTGAAACATGTACGGAATTTAAAATTATTATTTTTAATTTTTATAGGTTCTATCCATTTCTTATACTCATTTAGCATTTTAACCTGATCACTTGTGTCTATCGGTATCTCAGGCAATTCTGAAAAAAGAGAATGCATCCAAGTACTACTTAAATTATTAAAATCATACTCTAAGTAATCATTATCTTTGTTTATTTCGTTACAACTACTTCTTACCATACTGTCAATCATAGAATCCATAAAATTACTTACCAGTTTATTACTATTTGTGTATATGAATTGCTGATCATCTAAATGAAAATATGCCTTACACTCTGTAGGCATATTACTACATAAAACCTTCTTTTTATCAATATACTCAGGATCGCTTGTGTGCCATCTCCACTGAGAATTCACTTTTTTCTTTGCTCTATCGATGGTTAAAGAGGGTAAATACTTATGCTTTATAATTAGCTCAGCAGTAAACTTTGCCACTGTAATCCAAAACTTTATTTCCCCTGATAACTCTATCTGCTTCGTACAGTCTCTTTCTATATTCAAAATCAAATTAAATGAATCTAAATTACTAAAAGTAATACCCCTAATTTCTCTTTTTAGAAGTTCCTTTTTTATTGCATCATATTTATATTTCCCATGTTTTATATCTATTGCTGAATTATTTGTTTTGCTACGCAATTCTACAACTGAAGCCATTTTTTCATATAGTGGAAGTGCATTTTTAGGCTTTCTACCTCGTCTTGTGCACTTAGTTTCTCCACTCTCGCCCCACAATATAAATGTATGCATACCTTCTGTAGTTTCTATCCATCCGCCATTTAATATCAATTTTACTTCACCCTCTAAATAATGCTGTTAACATTTTACTATACACTATATAGTTTACCATATTTTACTGGAAAATTTCACTTTTATATTCTATTTTACTATTTTTAAATTTAACTTGTTACTTAAAGCTTTATTTTAACATTTAAAAGTAAAGTTATGGACATTTTGCTTGAAATATAAATATAAATATTTATTTTAAAATGCTATGTTTATACCTATTTGAAAGTGATGAAAAATATGAATAATAATATACTATTAGAATCTGGAACTGGTGAACTTGAAATACTAGAATTCATCATAAATAATAAACACTATGCAATTAATTCACTAGTTATAGAAATATTATTTTAGACAATAAATAATATTATTACTGGTTTTAAAAAAAATAGTTACTAATATTAGCCCTTATTATACTATAATTATAACCGATATTAAAATAACTCAGATGGATATTTATCCTATATACTTGTAAAAGCTGTGAAAGTCAAGTTCACAGCTTTTACGATTATATTACTACATCTACTATTTCATCTCCATAATCATTCAAACTTTCTTCAAAACATTCAATAGTTCCTCTGTATATTGATCTATTAAAATAGTCATTATTATATAAATCAAAATTATCAACAGAATATCCTATAAGATTTTGTACAATATATACAAGTTGTTTACCATATAAATCCATACAACCCTTTGGGTTAACTCCCGGCCAAGCATTACAGCTTACTACTGTTCTTCGATTAAGTGATTTCAAACACTTTGGTATAGTACTATACTCGTCATCAGCAGGGTAAATAACAATTTTATCTAGTGTTCCATGTGGTACACCTTCTATTGCCTTTACTTGAATAGGAAAAACATCTGATAAATAAGGATCTGATGTTAAATCTAAAATTATAGAATGCTCCTTTAAATATCCTAATAATTCATTACTGACAATATACTCTGTTGCATCATCCCTAGTAGTTGCATCTACTAAAATATCCGTATTTTTTAGAATTTCAATCATATGCTTTTTATCATCAGTTATATTTCTAGGTAGCATCTTAACAAGTACACCTTTAGTTTTTTCCTTAAGTATATCTTCATTTGCTTTGTTATTCCCATATTTACCTGCCAGTCTTGCTGCGGTTAAACCAACCCGTCCCATTCCCATTATACTCACAATTATAGGTTTTCTTTCTTCAATGCAAGTATTTTTATAGTTTTTTGCCAGTTCAGTAAACGCTGCATTAATTCCATTTCCTGAAGTTCCCTCATAATCTACAACAATTCTTTCTGAAAAATCATTTCTAATAGAATCCATAGAAACAGCAAATATGCCTTTTTCTTTAAGCTTTTCTACTCTGGTAGCTCTAGTTGGATAATGGAGCATACTTAATAAAATACTTCCTTCTTTCATATAATCAATTTGCTCAAACTCTGGAGATCTTAAAACTACAACTATATCTTTTTCATAAGATTCTTTATTAGATACAAATTGTATTGTGCTATTCTTATTTAAATAATCTTCCTTTGTATAACCTAAAGCCGAACCATATCCTTCTTCAAGAAATATTTTCACTTTTTCCTTTTGAAGTATATCAAAAAATGTTGGCAAAAAATCTCTTTTCTCATTTATTTCTTTATGCATTCTTGGAAAACCTATAGTTTTCAATATTATCATCCTCCTTGTCTTTCTCTTCTTTTGTTTAATTCATTTTTTTGAAAAATTGCAGAACCAAAATAGTTGTTATTTTAAAATAAAATAACACCTTTATCCTTCTTAGTTTTATTTTTTTGTTTTTGAAAAATAGATGTACTAATAATTGAATTATATTTTGAAAGGCTTTAAAATTTCAAAGTATTAATTTTAAAATTGTATTATGAAGCAGTGTGAGACTGAGTGTTACTAACTTTTTGACAAGTAACAATCTGCATTGTATAATTAAGTTGTTACTTACTGTAATTTGATTATACAATGCAAATTGCAAGTTTGCAATGTTTATTAGGAGGTTGTGTTAATTTATGAAGTATTTTTTAGATAAGTATATTAAATATCCAAATTTCGATTTTGTTTTAACTATAGATTGTGAAGGATACAATTTCGATAAAAATTTAAAAAACAATGTAATGAATTTAGAGAGGCTTTTAAAATTAAATTCCGAGAACAATATATATACACTTTTATTCATAACTCCGTTTTTTGCCGAAATGATGAATGAGCTAAATCTAATAGAAAAGATAAAAAATAATTATAAAGTTATATTTGGCCTTCATATTCATCCAAATAATTTGCCAGAACATATAGAAAAGCTTTGTCCATTTATAAAAAGCGATGAAGATTTAATATCCTACTACCCTTATGATCAGCAAAAGATTATAATAAAGCATTGTTACGAATATATTTCAAAAATAGGAATTGAGCCTATTGAGGCTTTTCGTGGAGGATATTTTTCAATAGATGATAATACATCAAAAATATTATCAGAGTTAACTAATATAAAATATGAATCTCACAATATTTATAGACCTCAGTATAAAGTAACAAAAAATATATTAACTTCTTTACCTGTCTACGCACAAAATGAGAATGAAGAGTTAAGACTCGAATACTTTAACATTGAAAAACTTTCAGAAATATTAAAAAAAGGAATCAAGGAAAATAAAACACTGTTTGGAGTAACTCATAGTTACTTATTAGATCCAAATGATTTTCATTATAAACGTGATAACATAGAACCAAATATTCATGAAAGAATGAAGATTTTAATAGATATTATAAATAAACAAAAATAAACAAGCTATTAGTTGTAAAATATATATTTTACAACTAATAGCTTGTTTATTTTTCAAACATTCCCTTAACCAAAACCTTATTTTCATGAATCATTGTTATACCCTTTGCTACTACAGTATTGATATTTAAATCATCTTCATTAACTACAACAATATCTGCATCAAAGCCAACCTTTAAGTATCCTTTTGTTTTCAGTTTTAAGTGTTCTGCAGGATTTGATGTTATTACACTAATTGCATTTTCTATACTAACATTTTCATTAATTATAGCATCTCTTACCTCTTTATATAGCGAATCACATCCCCCAATCTTAAGACCAATACATTCGCCTTTATCATCGAAGTCTGGAAGGCTTCCTTGTCCATCTGAAGTAAATGTTATATTCTTAATATTAACACATCCCTCAAGCATAATTCTAAGACCAGTGCTGCATTTCAGTTCTCCTTCTTCTAGAAATTTTTTTGTAGTACTTGTCGTTAAATCAACATACCCACCATTTTTTGCATATTCTAAACCTTTTTTAAATAAGGATGGATTCCTATTTATATGTGTTGGAATAATTTGAGTTAGCGGTATATCCGTTTCTTCAGCTAACCTATCCAGATAGTTAAGTTCATCCTTACCATCACCCATATGAACATTTATGATTCCTGCTTTTCCAGATAACATCCCAGCTACTCTTGCATCTCCTACTAATTGTGAGAACTGTTCAAATGTTGGATTGCTTGATCGATGGTCTGACAGGGCTACTTCTCCAACACCTATAATTTTATCAATTAAAATAATATCTTCTTGCACATTTCCAGTTATAGATTTAATCGGTATCTTATACGATCCTGTATATATGAATGTTGATACTCCTTCTTCTTCAAGGGCTCTTGCCTTTGCAAGTAAAGACTTCACATCTCTTGATATACCATCAGTCCCTAAACACCCAATTACTGTAGTTACCCCTGCAGTTGTTAAATCAGATAAATTTATTTCTGGAGTTCGGGTTTTAAATCCACCCTCTCCTCCTCCTCCTAAAATATGGACATGCGAATCAATAAATCCTGGGAATAATAATTTTCCATATGCTTCTATGACTTTAATTTCTAACCCACTATTTTCTATATTAATACTATCCTCTATAAGCTCTATTTTATCACCACATATTAAAACATCTTTCTTTCCCATATACTGTGGCGAGTATACTTTTCCTCCCTTAATTAACGTTAACATGCTAATTCTCCTTTCATTATAAGTATTTTAGTAACCTATTGCTACAGCTGTAAACATTACAATTGAAGATGTAACAAATAATACACCTTGAAATTTCATTTGGAATTTTGCCCATTTACCCCAGTCTAATTTTGCAACACCTAATACAGCCATTAGACATCCTGAAGTTGGAACAATTAGGTTTGAAAATCCATCACCTAATTGGAACGCCAATACTGCAACTTGTTTGCTTACACCTACCATATCTGCAAGTGGTGCCATGAGTGGCATTGTTATAGCCGCTTGACCTGATCCAGAAACAACAAAGAAGTTAAATATCGCTTGGAATATATACATAAACCATGCATTTAATCCTGAAGAAAGCCCACTAAGTGTAATAGACATACCATTAAGCATAGTATTTAGAACAGAGTTAGTTACAGGAGACGAATCTCCAAGTACTAAAATAATACCCTGTGCCATACCTACTACTAATGCAGCTCCAACTAAGTCTTTTGCTCCTTCTTTGAATGAAATTGAAATATCGTTTACACTCATATTGTTAAGCTTAAATATTACAGCAATAATACCTGAAACAAGTCCCATGGTAAAAAATACTGTTGCAATTTCCGGAATATAGTACCCGTATTTAGTAACCCCATATACAACCCATACCATTCCGAGTACTATGGTAACAAGCACTAACTTATGTCCAAATGTAAAATCAATATCCTTAAGCTCCTTTTTTTTGAAATCCGTTCTATAAAAGCCGTCTGATTCATATGCAACTGATAATAATGGATTCTTTCTTATCTTTTTAGCATAAAACCAAATATATGCGATGCCTAATGTAGTGAAGAATACCCATAAAACTATCCTAAATCCTGCACCAGATAAAATAGGTATACCTGCGATACCTTGTGCAATGGCCACATTAAATGGATTCATCCATGATGTAGCAAACCCTATTTGAGTTGCACCATAAGTAATCATAATACCAACTATTGCATCATATCCCATGGCTATTACTAATGGAATAATAATCATAGCAAATGGAATTGCTTCCTCCGACATACCAAATACAGCACCTCCCAATGAAAACAATAAGAAGATTAATGGTATAAGTATAACCTCTTTCCCTTTGGTTTTACTTATCATTGAAAGAATACCTTCCTCAACAGCGCCAGTTTTTAATATAATTCCAAATGAACCACCGACTACTAAAATAAATGCTATAACACCTACTGCACTTCCCCACTTGTCTCCTTTTACAAGACCCTCAAATATATAATTAAGGAAGCCCATCTCTCCACCACTTGCAAATAGTTTAACTCCTTTTTTTTCTCCCGTCGAAAAAAATTTACCAAATTCCTGTACTATCTTAAAAGATACCTTATCATCTTTTTTTACTTCTAAAGCCTTAGCCTTGCCCTTATTTATTTCACCTACTGGTTCGTCTTTGCCTTCTTCAATTAATAAAGTTTTTTCACCTGAAGAGTCAATAATATAATTTTGGTTATGTACCTGAAAAGAAGCTTTTTGCCCATCTGCAACTTCAACAATTTTTTTGCCATTAGCATCATAAGCTTTATAATTAATCTCAAATCTACCTACAGGCATGATATAAGTTAATAGTGCCGCTAATAAGACAACAAAGAATACGATTACATAAGTGTCCGGCATTTTAAAATCACAGTTTTTCTTTTTATTTTGCACCATTATGATTCCCCCTTTAATTCATATGTTTTATATAGTAGCAATTTATATGCCAATTTATATTTTTGTTAAATTGAGTTAATTGCATATATAAGTTAGTCATAGTCTCAATTATTTTTATAAACTAAAAATGAATGGTGACCACATAGCATCCAATTATGCTTAATGGTCACCATTCATTATAATGTATCTTTAAATTATCATATTAAATTTTATTTTATTTTTGTAATACTACTTTTTCACCTAACTCTGTAAGGCATGTACCTTTTTTCCCTTTACCTTTTACAATTAAGCCCTTTCTTTCTAACCTTTCTAATCTAGTTCTAACCATTGATTCGCTCATATTAAAGTTATTTTTTTTACTTTCTTCTGAAATAATCTTTCTTCCTACAATTATTCTTTCATTACTCAATTTATGTACCTGCATTAGTATATACTTAAGTTCCTTATCTAAATAATCAATAGTTAAACATGAACTTTCATTAATTTTAGTATCATAATTTTGAAAGAAACTTATATCTGGCAGTTCATTTAATGTTATAGTATCACTATCTCTTATAGCAAGCATATAGTTTATTGTATTTTTAAGTTCGCGTACATTCCCATACCAATCATATTTTTTTAGTATTTCAATTACATCACTATCAATTTTAATCTCTTGTCTACTTTCCATATTTAGGAAACACTTCATTAGCGGCTCTATATCCTCTTTACGATCACGTAGGGGGGGGATTTTAAGGTATCCTATTTTTAATCTGTAATATAAATCCTTTCTAAATTGGCCTTCTTCTATCATTTTAAACAAATTTCTATTGGTAGCTACTATTATATTAACGTCTACAGGTATTATGCCATTACCCCCTATCCTCATAACTTCTTTCTCTTGAAGCACTCTAAGTAATCTTATTTGAACTTTTAATGAAATATCTCCTATCTCATCCAAAAAAATAGTCCCCCCATTTGCTTGCTCAAATAAACCGGGTTTTCCACCCTTTTTTGCACCTGTAAATGCTCCATCTTCATACCCAAATAATTCACTTTCAATAAGCTCATCAGGTAATGAACTACAATTTACGGCGAGAAACGGTTCTTTTCTCCGTCTTGAGCTTTTATGTAGAGCACTAGCAAAAAGTTCTTTTCCCGTACCATTCTCTCCTTCAATTAATATAGTTAAATCTGTTTTTGCTAATTTTCTTGCTATGTTTTTTGTTTTTTGCATATTTGAATTATCACTTATAATATCATCAAAGGAATATTTAGCAACCAATCCTTTTGTTATAAGGTTTTTTTCCTTGTTATCATTTGTTGTATCGTAGTACTTCTTAAATACTGCTACTGTATAATCATTATCATCAATTTGAAATTTATTAACCGATAAATCTATCCCCTCTAAATTAAACCCTTTTTCACCAAATTCTGTATTATCCATAAGGTATTCTAAAAGTTTTTTATTATACACCACATTTTTGAGTCTTTTACCTACTAATTTATTATTATTTATTTTTAAACTGCATTTTAGGTCTTCATTTAATACATTTATTATTCCATTTTTATCATATACAATTAACCCTTGATGAAGTCCATCAATAACATAATTAAGATGTGAATTCATCTTGATTATTTTATTATTATATTTACCTAATTTTTCTGCAATGTTAATTATTTTGAAAAGATAATTTTGAGAAAATACAAATGATTTTTTTTCTAATAGATCTAGCTTAACTAAAATTTTTATTATAGTAGTAGGATCCATTATTCTTGGTCCTATATCATATTTTTTTTCTATAAAACCAGGAATTTTATCTGTCTCCCCTGGAGTTATAGCGATTTTTATTCTTTCATTAATTTCTAAGATTCCTGGATAATATGGTGCGCATTTAATGTGGTCAATACCCAATTCCTTAAATATTTCTATCGTTTCATATGTACTTTCTTTTAAATCATTCACTAAGAGCACTTCGGTATTTTCCGGTATTAAGAATATTTCATCAATATGGTCATAATTTATAGTTCTCTTTGCAATAATGATATCACATTTAGTATTTAACAAACCCTTTTCAATTAACTCCCGCTTAACAATTTCGCCTGAAAGAATTACCAAATCATTTTCTATAATGTCATGAATTTTGTTATTTTCTATAGCATAGCTTTTTACATATTTGATATCTATGTATTCTTCAAGTTGCTTTAACAAAGCTATTTTTGTAGATTCAGAGCCTGCGACTAAACTTATACCTCTAATCATATGTATTCCCCCAATATGTATTAAATAATATATATCATATTATACACTACTTTATAAACAATCTAGTATTCCATAATATAAAGCTTAAATATCAATTTGAAAAAATCGAAATTTAAGCTTATATTACAGCTATTTCGTTGTTTGATAATATTATTTAATTAATCTATTTACATATTACTTTTTAATAGGAAAATAATTTTCAGGAGTTTCATCATTAATAACTTTAAATTCGTATCCATTATCTTTATAGAATTTTATAACCCTAGGTAGTGCCTTACATGTGTTTTTATGCATATAATCACAATGCATAAGCAATATTATAGGATGCTTCGTAACGGTATTTTTTGTAGCTTCTGTATACATCTTATCAGCGGGAGCTTTAGCATTAATTCCATCAGACATAGTAGCATTCCAATCATATACTTTAAAATTATAGCTATGAAGTTGTTCTAAAAAAGCCTTAGTTAAATGCTTACTACTACCAGACGGAAATCTTATTATTGTTGGATTAGTTCCTATAAGTTCATTAATTTCTTTCTGTGTTTGTAACATTTCAGATATAAACCCTTTTCTACTGGGGTATATATTCTTATATTCATGCGTATAAGAATGCAGACCTATATTATGCCCTTCATTATATATTCTCTTTACTACAGCTTCTTGACCTTTAATTTGATTTCCTATAAGAAAAAAAGTAGCCTTTACATTATTCTCTTTAAGTATATCCAAAACTTTATCTGTCATAATACTAGGTCCATCATCAAAGGTTAAATATATAACTTTTTCATCTTTTTTATTTGCTATAGAATATCCTAATGCTCTTTGGCTACCTAATAAACAAGAATTAACAGATAAATAAAATATCCCAAGGAATAAAACTATAAATCTAATTAAACATTTCTTTTTCACATTATTTCCTCCTTAAATTTAATTAACATACATTGTTCATTAAATTTATTTTACCCTAAGTAATCTATATAATAAGTGGGATTTACTGTATTACCTAAAAAAATTGTGTTATCTTAACTTATTGTATACATAACATATAATAAATTAGGTATACTAATTACTATAATTAAATTCCATATGTATAGCAATCATAATATATGTTTTATATTATCCTTGTAGACCTTTTCGGTAATTTACTAAATTTGTATTCAAAGAGGCAAAACATGAGCAATGCATCAATTCCCCATTGCACCGCAGTAATCCACCATACCGCTGTAATTGGGTATTTTAAAATATAAATAATATAAAACGTTAATGGTAATCTAATAATCCAACTTGTAAAACAACAAATAAAAAATGGGCTTTTAACGTCTCCTAATCCCTTTAATGCACCAGCAAAGACTACCGATATACCTATAAATGGTTGCTCTACTGCTCCGATGGCAAGACATTTCCCTGCTAAATAAGCAACCCTCTTTTCATTTTCATTCACAAAAAACTTTACCAGAATGTTGGACATAAATAAGAAAATTATTGCAAATATGCTCATCATAAATACAGCATAAAAAACACAATTATACGCAGTTGTTTTTGCTTTTTTATAATCTTTTTTCCCTATATTAAGTCCTACTAAAGTAATAACTGCGATTCCAAATCCAGTACTGGGCATAACTGAAATTCCTTCTATCATATTAGCTATTTCATCCGCTGCATAGGAAACGCTTCCAGAATGAATTATAATGGCAACACATATCAATTTGCTAATGCTAAAAACTGTTTCTTCTAATGAACAAGGAATGGCGAGTGCTAATATTTTTTTGACATCACTAAAAGTAATACTGAAAATAAAAAAGGGTTTAAACCTAATTTTAGACTTAAAAACAGTATAGTAAAAGGAAAAAATAAAACCACCTAAATAAGCAATTATAGAAGCTATAGCCAACCCTTCTATCCCCCTTGCTTTAAATCCAATACCAAAAATTAATAAGTAATTAAAAATCATTTTAAAGGAAATTACAATTAAGGAGCATATGAATGGTATAAAAGTGTTTCCGTATCCTATTAAAATAGAATTTAAAAGCCTCATGTTCATACAAAAAAACATAGCTATAGAGTTAACTTTTATAAATGAATATCCTATTTCTAAAATTCTATTTCTAGCTCCAAGTATATAAAGAAGCTCTTTTCCAAAATTAAAAATAAAAATTGTAATAATTAAACAAAATATAACACCTAAAATTAATCCTATTGCTGCGAATTTTTCAGCGGTTTTATACTGCCTTGCACCTACCAGTCTAGAAACTAGTGAAACAATACTTATACAAAAACCTCCTGAAACAAATATTCCTATAAATGCATTTGTTAAATTATTACTTAATCCCACAGCACTTACTGCTACATTCCCGCCATATTTGCCAATCATCATCAAATCAAAAATGGACATTAATGTATATACTGTTATCTCCGCAACTACAGGTAAAGAAATATTAAGGACTTCATTTGTTGTATCCCTATATGCCATACATAATCTACCTCACAAAAATTAATTGCCATTATAAAGTATATTAGCTAACTCTATTTTGATGAATAATTCTTCAACATTTAACAATAATTTATTTTTAAATTTTGCAAGAAATCTTAATAATGTGGAATACTAAATTAGTACTTATTTTATTATTGCTTTAAATAGATTGGAGGTGTATCAATTCATGAGAAAAAGCATTAACCGAATTCGTATTTCTATTATCATTTTTCCTTTTATTTTATTGTTGTGTTTATTTTGCTATAAACCAGATACTTTTTATATCAATAAAGATACTGCTATTCCTACAATAGCTTTAGTAGATTCTGATAAAACTGAAGTTACAAAAGCACTCGAAGATATTTATAAAGAACGTTGCTCCATGTTTATTACTAAAGATCTTACTAATCTCCCTAATTATTTTGATACCTCTCAAAAACTTGGGAAATGGAGTTTAGAACATGAAGTAAAAAGATTAAGTTATTTTAATGATTGGTCAAGTCAAAGAGATATGAATTTTATAAAAGTTGAATCTACCCCCAAAGTTAGAAAAATAACTAGTACCAAAAGAGGCATTCGCTTATTAGTGGATGAATATTACAAATTTCAGTATTCTTATAAAAATGATATAGCACCCACTACAAATGTTTTTGGAGTAGGATTAACACACTCTATTGAATTAATCAAAAAAGAAGGGAAATGGGTAGTTTATTCCGATTGGTATTTAGATTGCTTTGAAGATGCATTAAAATCTTATTTAGGTGAAATAAAAGACGTTAAACTTAATGCTAATAAACAGCCTATTTATAAACTGGAAAATTGCCCTAAAATATCATCTGAATTAAAAGTTATTACCAAAGGTCATTATGACAAAATAAATGCTGTTAAATACGCAGATAAATATTGTGGAATACCATGGGCAAGTGGAAATTCAACAAAATATAATAAAAGGTACACAAACTATACCGGTATTGGTGGAAATTGTACAAATTACGTATCTCAATCAATAGGAGATAAAGAGGGTGGTGGCCTAAAATTTGATGGCACTTGGAACTGTACTTACAAAAAATATGACGGAGCCGACGGAAGCTCGGCATGGGTTAATGCTGATGCCTTTAAAAATTATTTGCTTTATAGTGGCAGAGGAAAACTACTAGGAAAAGGGACATTTAAGGAATTAATTTCTCCCATTCCTGGTTATCCATGTGGTGCAGTACAAAAATTAGATTTAGGCGATCTTATATGTTATGCCAAGGGTAGCGATATAGATCATTTTGCTATGGTTACCGGTTTTGATTCTCATGGTTATCCTCTTGTTAATACTCACACTATTGATAGATATCATGTACCTTGGGATTTAGGTTGGGGCGATAAAAATATTAATTTCTACTTAATACATGTCAAATAGTTTTAAACTCATATTCATTATTTTTATAAAAATCACACCCCATTTAACGGACATAACTAAAAAAAAGTTGTAGGATCCAATTGATGGGGTGTTTTTATATGTTATAGTAATTTATACAATTGATTGAAATATCCTTGTTTTTTCCCCTTTCGTTAGATTAAAAATAGATTGAAAAGTCTTAAATTTATGATAGTTTATAACAAAAAACACCTACATAACAGATAAATCTGAAATCTAGATGTTTAATATAATATTTATTTTTTTCCTGGTGTTAATTTAATACTAATTGATATAACCGTTATTATCCTCATTTTCTAAAAATAATTCTTCAGAGTCATGATCGTAATTAAATACCTCTGCATACCTACCCCAATCAATTATTGAGCCCATTGTATTTTCTACTTCATAAGTTGAAAAATGCTGCATAAATAGTTCCTTAAAAAATTCTTCTTTCATAGTCTTATTTCTCTTACTATTTAACACATTTTCAATAACCCTAAAAGTTGAAATATTTTTAATCTGATTTTTAAATATAGTTTTACTATCTTCTATATCAGCTTCAACAAATTCTTTTCCAAGCGTCGTAATAATTATATCACCCTCTTTTATCTCAGCGAAATTAAGCATACATGTACCCTCAATATTTGGAAGTAAATCATCACTCTCCATCATTAAATCACGTCCAAGCTGATAGATATCCATTTTGCCATCATTATCGTCAATAAGCTCAAGAAGACCTGACATAACTCCTATAGGAGCTTTCGGTATTAGAACAGGTTTTTCTTTATTTTCATTAATAGCTTCAGTTACTTCTTTGTCTTCAATCTTTTCTTCCAATTTCCCACTGGTCAAAACCTTATAGATGTTATCTACAATACTTTCAAATTCGGGAGACTTCCTATTTCTAGGGTGAGGAAGGTCTACCTTTAATTCTGCAATTACCCTTGCAGGATTTTTGCTTAATATTATTATTTTATTAGCCATAAGTACTGCTTCTTCAATATTGTGAGTAATCATTATCACACTTTTCATTGGCATTCTTTTATCAGTCCATAAATCTATAAGCTCAGTTCTTAAATTTTCAGCGGTTAAAAAATCTAGTGCAGAAAAAGGTTCGTCCAAACATAGAAGTTTAGGTTCAACGGCGAGCGCCCTAGCAAATCCAACCCTTTGCCTCATACCACCTGATAATTCTTTAGGATATGCCTCTTCAAATCCATCTAGTCCTATAAGATTTATTAAATCTTCTGCTTTCTCTCTTGTATATTCTTTAGGAAACCCTTTAGCTTTAAGCCCAAGTTCTACATTTTCAAGTACAGTTAGCCATGGATATAAAGCAAATGTTTGAAATACTATAGATGCGTAGGGGTTAACGCCGTTAACTCTTTTTCCATCAAATAAAACTTCACCTTTATCAGGCTGAATTAGACCTGTTACTATTCTTAATATAGTCGATTTACCAGATCCAGATGGTCCGAGTATCCCAACAAAATCGCCTTCATTAATATCTATATTTATATTTTCAATTGTAGGCTTATCTGAACCTCCATAATATTTAGTTATTCCGCTTACTTTAATAAACTCTTTTACCTTTGCCATTACTAACACCTCTTTCTATCTTACTATAGTTCAATTTTATACTTCACTTCTGCTAAATTATACAATGGTTTCCAAATCAACTTATTGAATGTAACTACCACTATACACATAACGATTGTGCTAAGAATAAGCATTGGAAAATCCCCACTATTACTTGCATCTGATATTAATGCGCCAATTCCTATAGTGCTAAATGTCTCTTTCCCAAAATTTACATATTCAGATACTATAGTGGCATTCCAGCATCCACCTGTAGCTGTAATCATTCCAGTTATGAGATAGGGAAATATTGCTGGTAGTATTAGTATCTTCCACTTTTTAAAGCCTTTAAGTCCAAAAGTCTTACTAGCTGCTACCAAATCCTCTGGTATTGCCATTGCTCCTGCAATTACATTAAACAATATATACCATTGCGTTCCCATTAACATCAGAAAGACTGATGCTATACTTAATCCTCCAACAGCATTCATAAATAATCCCAATACTACAGGAAATAGTGCAGTAGCTGGAACCGATGCTATAACTTGGATAATCGGTTGAAATATATTTGCTAGCTTTTTATTCATTCCTATAGCAACTCCAACTGGTACTGTCCATAAAAGTGCTATAACTTGTGCAGCAAGTACTCTTAATAGTGATGCTCCTACTGCTGGAATAAACTTGCTTAATTCATTAAGAGAAACCGTAGATACAAGTTTTAACGCGTTAAATAACGAATAACAAAGTAAAATAATTATTATAATTCGTACTATTATGCTTATAAACTTCCCTAAAATACTAACCCTCGAATATTTGCTACTACTAAATCTGCCTATTAAATTATCAATAATATTATTAGCAAAAAATTTAATTTTACTAAATACCTTTTCTGATAGAAATTCAATAATCACTGAACGTCTTATCATTGTAAGAATGAAGGAGTGGGATTTTTCATCATTCCCAGTAAGCTCTACTTTGAATTTATCAGCCCATACAATTACAGGCTTCCAAACCAATTCGTTTAGCAGTACAATCACTAGTACTAATGTAATTATTCCCCACAAGAGTGCTTTTTCATCTCCCTCATTAGCTGCTGTTTGAAGATAAGATCCTAAACCCTCAAGTCTAAAATTTCTATCCTTTATGGTAAACATTTCACACGCCATTAGAAAGAACCAACCACCAGCCCAAGACATCATGCTATTCCAAACAAGACCTATAGCTGAAAATGGAAGTTCCATGGTTTTAAATTGTTGCCATTTACTTAATTGAAAAACTTCAGTTGCTTCTTTTAAATCTCTTGGAATATTCTTAATTGAATGATAAAAGCTGAAGGTCATATTCCATGCCTGCCCAGTAAAAATCAAAATAATTGAAGCAATTTCAATTCCTATGTTATTATTAGGGAATACTGCAACTAATCCCAAAACAACAGCTGGCAAGAATGAAAGTACAGGAATTGATTGCAAAATATCAAGTATAGGTACCAGAACCTTCTCTGCCTTTTCATTATGGGCAGCCATATATCCGTATATAAATGTAAATATTAATGATAAAATATATGCTGCCGTCATTCTTCCAACTGACTTAAGAGCATAAATTGGAAGCTTTGATAAACTCGTTGAAATCACTACACTTTGACCAGTTGAAGTATGGTTAATACTTGGTGACACCAAAATATACAATAATGCTATTATTGATGCAAATATTATAATGTCAAATAGTCCAAATTTTCTTTTAATAAAACTTACTGTATGTTTCATTTTAAAACCTCCTATGATTTGTATTATGAATTAAAATTAACACATCTCATAGTAATCTAAATAAACTTAATTAGTTAAATCATCGTCTTCGATGCTGCAACCTTATATTTCTACCATAACTAATACATATTTAATAAAACATATCTATCAAATAGCGATTGGCTATGGTAATGATATAAAATTCATTAAATTTGTTTATTAAATTACTATCCGCAGGGCCATCATCCATGTCAATCACCTCCTTAAATCATCTTCTGCGAAGCTGCAATATCAATGACTTCAGAAGGATATTTAGACTCCCACTGAAGTTTTTTCTTTGTTATAGTATGCAACTTCCACTTATAGACGTGGGAGACTTTCCTTCTAAAATATCATAAAATAAAAAATCTCTCCACAACAAGTGAAGAGATTCAATACGAATCAAATAATACCTTCTCCACTCGTTGAGTTTTAGCACTGTAAAGCGTAGAACATAATCATTCATATTATCTATGAATGTTGTCAGCTACATTAAGTAAAACCTTAATCCGGTAGTACCTGCTGACCCATTGGCGTCTCTCGACATTTCTGGGCAGTAGCATATTTCTATACAGTAACCTCACCTAACAAGAATATAAAATTGTTATTCTCAATTAGTTTTAGTCTATATTTTTATAATATGCGTAAAACTAAAGTATGTCAATGATATTTTCAATAGTTTTTAATTGTTGTTATCAATTAGAAACCATTATTAATATCCCACACAGATACTTTATATCTTTAATTTAATAAAATAAACCATAGTATTATTTTATCCAGTTTTTTTAATATCATTCACTACAGTTTCGTCTTATTAATCAAAATTTTCACCTTACTACTACTGTAGATATATTATGAAGCTCTGTAGTTATAGCATATCAAAAAAACAGCATCATAAAAATAGGTATCGTTTCTCCTATCCACTTGTTTATTAACAATTAACATATATTAATGCATATTATTCACAATTAATTCTCATTAATATCTGCATATAATTCTCAATTGATAATATATATTTATATTATTTTTTTTGAGACCTTTAACATTTCTACATTCATAACATATAGTAGTTAGTATATGTATTATTAATTGATAATGAGGTGTAATAAGTGAAAGATAATTCATTAAAAGGTTTGAGTAAGATCGAGGTAAAAACTCTTAGAGAAAAATATGGTTTTAATGAGCTTGTGAAAGTTAAAAAGTCTAATCCCATAATAAAATTTTTAAGTGTATTCAAAGAGCCTATGTTTTTATTATTAGCAGGAGCATCAACTTTATATTTTATTTTAGGTGAACCAAGAGAAGGTAGTATAATGCTTATTTTTGTTATTTTTGTTGCTACTATAACCTTCGTTCAGGAATGGAAAACCGAAAAAACTATGGATGCTTTAAAAGATTTGACGGCACCCCATGTTATAGCCCTTAGGGATGAAAAAAAACAAGTAATTAAAAGCTGCGAACTTGTACCTTCTGATATAATTTTTTTATCAGAAGGAGATCGTATTCCAGCAGATTGTGAAGTAATACAGGAATCAAACTTTTCAGTGGATGAATCTTCTCTAACTGGAGAAAGCGAACCTGTATATAAGCTACCCACCGGAGCTATAGATTCCTCTAAGGAATACTGGAAACAGGATTATTTATATGCAGGTACTTTGTCTAATTTCGGGAAATGCACTGCTAGAGTAAGGACAATAGGCTTTGAAACGGAATATGGAAAAATAGGAAAAGCTATAAATGAAACAAATCAGGAACCCTCTCCTCTTCAAAAGAAAGTATCTAATTTAGTAAAAACATTAGCTATTGCTGGCTTTATTTTATGCATTATAGTAATAAGTTTTTCCTATATGCATACTGGTGAATTTGTTGAGAGTATACTCGCAGGTATAACCTTGGCTATGGCCATTATTCCAGAAGAGTTCCCCGTAGTACTTACAATCTTCTTATCCCTAGGCGCATTTAGGTTAGCTAAAAAGAACACCTTAATTCGCAGTATACCCGCTGTGGAAACTTTAGGTTCCACCACCGTTCTTTGCGTAGATAAAACAGGAACAATCACACAAAATATTATGAGGGTAAAAACTATATATAACAATGAATTTATAGACCCAGATAAACTTCTGGATAAAGATTTAGCTAAGCTTTTAGTTTTAGCTTGCGAAAAAGATCCCTACGATCCTATGGAAAAAGCGATAGTTGCAGCTGGCACTGATAAAATAGACATAAATGAGCTTTACAATATTGAGTTAGCTAAAAAATATGCTTTTGATCCTAAAACCAAAAGAATGGCGAACATTTACAAAGAAAATGATACCTATTATATAGCAGCTAAAGGTTCCCCAGAAACTATATTGCCACTATGTAATCTAAGTCCAAATGAAGAAACCAAAATTTTAAATATTATTGATGATATGGCTATCAACGGGTTAAGAGTTATTGTACTGGCTGATTTAGTAACTTGTACCCTTAAAGATAATTTAGAGCAGTATAGATTATGTTTTAAGGGATTAATCGGACTTCAAGATCCACCGAAAGAAGGCGTACAGGATGCTATAAATATATGCAAAAAAGCTGGAGTAAGGGTAATGATGATAACTGGAGATTATTCTAAAACAGCTATAGCCATAGGACATGAGATAGGTCTTAATTTTAATAACTCTGCTATTACTGGAGATGAAATTGATGCTATGACCGACTATGAACTTTGCGAGGCAGTGAAGCATTGTGATATTTTCTCAAGAGTAATTCCAGAACATAAAATGAAGATAGTTAAGGCACTTAAAAAGAACGGTGAAATTGTTGCAATGACTGGTGATGGCGTAAACGATGCCCCAGCTCTAAAAAATGCTAATATAGGTATTGCAATGGGCAAAAGAGGAACAGAGGTTGCGAAAGAAGCTGCCGATATGATTCTAATGGATGATAATTTTACAACTATAGTTCACTCCATAGAAGATGGAAGAAGGGTTTTTGATAACATTCGTAAAGCTATGGTATATATAATGATAATTCACATTCCTATTATGGCCTTAGCGTTATTTTCACCTGTTTTTAACTTACCACAAATATTACTACCTGTTCATATTGTTCTTTTAGAGTTAATTTTGGATCCAACCTGTTCTATAGTTTTTGAAGGTGAACCAGCAGAAGATTATATAATGGATCAGCCCCCACGCTTGCCAGATGAACCTCTACTAACGAGAGCATTAACAAAAAAAGTTTTATTACAGGGTACAACAATGTTTTTAGCAGCATTTTTACCTTTCCACTATATGGTTGACTCAGGTCTAAGTGCAGACTATGCAAGAACTTTTTCTTTAATGAGCCTGATAGTCGGAAATGTAATTTTAGTCTTAGTTAATAGATCCAACACTAAGTATCTATTTAGTATTTTTAAGGGAAAAGGTAGCAAAGCTAGACTTTACATTAATAGTTTAGCCTTAATGATGTTATTTTCAATAGTGTATATTCCAGCTGCTCATCCTATTTTTAAAACTGTAGCGCTGAATTTTAAAACCGCTATACTAGCCTGCATCCTTGGTGCTGCTTCTACTGGTTGGTGGGAAATTGTTAAGTTTTATAATAATCCAAAGAACAATAAAATTAAAAAATAAAAAAAAATGCCCTTTCCTAATTAGGATAACTACTGATAGTATCCCAATTGCCTACAAAAAAAAACAAACCCTATAGGTTTAATCCTATAGGGTTTATAGTAAGTTCTTTACTAGTTTCTGAATCCTCTGTCATTTTGTTGTTTTCTTGCTCTTCTGCAATCAACACATCTTTGAGGTTCATTGTCGAATCCTTTTTCTTTGTAGAATTCTTGTTCGCCTTCAGTGAATACGAAATCTTTACCACAGTCTTTACATACTAAAGTTTTATCTGCCATTTTAAACATTCCTCCTTTTTCAAATATTAAGATCTAACAATCGATTAACAATTATATTCTAAAAAGAGGATATGTTGTTATCTAGTTTAGTCTCAGTAATAACTGGCGTTAACCAGTTAATATAAATGTATTTTACCATACATATAAGTGAATAACAATACATTTTTGATTGTTCGCGATGAATTTTGTACTTATCCTATACGATTATAAATAATTTAATTTTATATTTACACCTTTACAATGTAATATTTATCCTCTATACTATATCTGTATTGCGTTCAATAATACAGTTGACACACTAGGATTATACATTTAAAATAAAAAAGAAAGGAGGAATAAGATGTTTGAATTAGATTTAAGAAGTCGTCTGCCCCTTTACGAACAACTAGTAGAAAAGCTTAAGCAGCTTATAATTAGTGAAATATTGAAGCCTAATCAGCAACTACCTTCAGTGCGCACTATTTCAATGGAGCTTACTATGAACCCCAATACTATTCAAAAAGCGTATAAGGAACTAGAAATACAAGGATATATTCACTCCATAAAAGGAAAAGGCAGTTTCGTTACTCCCTCCGCAAAAGTAGCAGATTCTGAAAACCTAAAGAAAATAGAAAATGAATTAACAAAAATACTGTCTGAGGCGATGTATATGGGGATGACAAAAGAATATATTTTAAAAATAATTTCACAAATACAAACTAATAAGAAGGAGGAATAAATATGATTTCAGTAAAAAATGTTTCTAAATCCTTTGCTGATTTAGAAGCATTACAAAATGTAAACCTTAATGTTAATAAAGGCTCTATTTACGGCCTTGTAGGTTCAAACGGTGCCGGAAAAACAACTCTTTTAAAGCTTTTAGCAGGTATCTATAAACAGGACACGGGAATAGTTCAAATAGCTGGTGAAAATGTGTTTGAGAATGTATTAACCAAATCAGAAATTGTATTTATACCAGATTCCCTTTATTTCTTTTCCCAATATACAATAGATAATATGGCTAACTATTATAAAAATATTTATCCTAAATGGAACAATGAAAGATTTGAAAATCTAATAAAAGTATTTGATATGGATGTAAATAAAAAAATAAATAGTTTATCTAAAGGTATGCAAAGACAGGTTGCCTTTTGGCTTGCACTATCAACTATGCCTAAGGTTATGATTTTAGATGAACCACTTGACGGCTTAGATCCAGTTATGAGGCAAAAGGTCAAAAACTTAATAATCCAAGATGTGGCGGACAAAGAAATGACTATTATTATTTCTTCCCACAATTTAAGGGAATTAGAAGATATCTGTGACCATATAGGAATTCTTCATAAAGGAACTCTCATAGTAGAAAAAGATTTAGATGCGTTAAAATCTGATGTGCATAAAATACAAATTGCCTTTAAGGATAAAGTACCAAAAGAACTTCTTAGCGGTGCTAATATACTCCACAAGGAAGAAAGAGGAATAGTGCTTCTTCTAATTGTTAGAGGAAATAAGTCTGATGTTATTAATTACTTTAATAAATTTAATCCTGTGATTATGGATGTTCTTACTCTTACATTAGAAGAAATATTTATATATGAAATGGGGGCCGTTAACTATGAAATTGAAAACATCATGCTTTAATAAAGGGGTACTCGTAAATGATATAAAACGCTTTGGCTGGATAGGCATATGTTACACAATATTTTTATTATTTGAAGTACCTTTTAAAATATTGATGATGAACGCTAGTAACACCGCTCATCCAGAGTATTCTTCATCAATGAAAGATATTTTTAATAATAACATACTATTGATGTCCACTGCAGTTATACCGGTTTTAACTGCTATACTATTATTTAGATACATACAAAACAAAAAATCTGTAGATATGATTCACGCTCTTCCTATAAAAAGGGTGAAGTTATATGATAACCATATATTTATAGGAATACTGCTTCTTGTATTACCAGTAATTATCACTGCACTTTCTTCATTATTACTTAAAGAATCTTTAAATTTAAACACTGCTAACATTCACTTTACGGTTAATAATGTTATGTTCTGGGCTGGACTAACAATTTTATTTAATATTGTTATTTTTCTTTCAAGTGTTTTAGTTGGTATGTTCACAGGACTTTCAACTGCACAGGGAATACTTACGTATATATTTTTATTTTTACCGCTTGGATTAACTGCCTTAATTAGTTATAATCTTGACTTCTTTATTTATGGCATTGCCAGTAACTACTATATAAATAATAGCATAGAATTTTTTTCTCCAATTACAAGATTTTTAACTAATACACCAATGACTTCAATGGAAATATTTATATATATAATTTTATGTATTATTCTTTACCTTGTAGCTAGATTCGCATACCATAAAAGAAATTTAGAAGCTGCATCTAATGTTGTTGCTTTTAAACATCTACAGCCTGTATTTAAATATGGCATAACCTTCTGCTGTATGCTAGTAGGTGGAACGTATTTTAAAAGCGGAGGCTATGATATACGCTTTATTATACTCGGATATGTTATAGGCTCTGTAATTGGATATATTATTGCAGAAATTATAATAACTAAATCCCTAAGAATTTTTAGAAATATAAAGGGGTATTTCATGTACGCAGGTATTATCGCCCTACTAGCACTTGTTATTAATTCTGATATTATTGGATATGAAAAACGAATTCCTACTATAGAAAATATCGACAGCATTGTTATAGATAATGGGTTCTATTATACAACTAGTTTAAAGGAGGACAACCCAATATCTGCTTATCATGAAATACAAACTCTTAATAACATTGTGAAATTGCATAGTAAGCTTATAACTGATAAAAAAACTTTAAAGTACGCTTCAAATACAAATAAGCAATTTGATATTCTATATAACTTGAAAAATGGAAAGCAAATAAAAAGACAATATAATATTCCACAAGATGAGTATGGAAAATATCTAAAACCTATATATGAATCAAAGGAATATAAAGAATTTCATAATAGTATTTTAAACACCGATTATAAATCCATTGATAAAATTTCAATTAACTCAAGATATAAAAATAATGGGATAACAATAGCAAACCAAACAAAAATTAAAGAAGCAACAGATATTTTGAAAAAAGAGGCTTTAAATGAAACTTATGAAAGCATCATAGATTCAAGAGATTCATGGGCGAGTATTGATATATTATTATCAAATGATGAAAGAATAAATTTATCTTGGAAAAAATCCTATAAAGAATTTGAAAATTGGTTAAAACAAAATGGATACTATTCTAAGGCTAGAATTTTGCCTGAAGATATAGACTATGCTATTATAGAAAAAAGAAACCCTAGCAACCCCCATGGAGGAATTAATCTTTCGGATGAAACCGTCAATGTAAAAAGACTTAAAATCACTGATAAAACTAAGCTTGAAACCTGTCTAACAAACTACTCACAA
This sequence comes from Clostridium sp. CM036, assembly GCF_055081135.1. Classification (NCBI taxonomy): domain Bacteria; kingdom Bacillati; phylum Bacillota; class Clostridia; order Eubacteriales; family Clostridiaceae; genus Clostridium; species Clostridium sp. CM036. The sequence goes on from NZ_CM143652.1 coordinate 2,020,034, forward strand.
AATGTTGAAGGACAGTATGCTTTAGGTCTACATATGAAAAACGGTGATGATATTACTTATTTAAATATTGAAACCGCATATGTACCTGATTTCGTTCGCGAATATTTCAAATAAAACAAGAAAATATGGGGACGGTTAATAACTAATTGCATGCAATTAGTTATTAACCGTCCTTTTTTTATATTTTTACCAAAGAAAGTTCAGATTTGGAGAGAGTATTTTAGGATGTTGAGCAAAATGTATATGATTAAATCATTTACAAATTGGCTAAAATATCTATATGTAGTTAATTATTATAATACAAAGGATGTTTTATTTATGAATGCAAATGACTTTTCAAATATAAACCTAGTAAAATCATTAGATGAAAATATTAATATGATAAAAAACATTTTTATTAATGACACAACAGTCGTATATAGAGATCTATCAATTGGCAAACCTACTAGCACTAAGTGTACGCTTGTTTATATTGATGGAATGGCAAATCTGAAAACAATTAATGAGGATATTATAAAGCCACTTTTGTTAGGTGATATATCTGAGATTAATGATAGTAACATTATGGATATTTTAATGCAAAAAATACTTTTAACTGCAGACAACAAAAAAACATCTATTGTTGATAATATTATTAATGAAATTATATACGGAAAAACTATGCTTTTCATAGATGGTTTGGCTGAAGTAATTTCCATCGGTACTATAGGATGGGAAAAAAGGGCAATTTCAGAACCTCAATCAGAAACTATAATTAGGGGACCTCGGGAAGGCTTTACCGAATCAATGAATTTAAATATTACACTTATTAGGAGGAAGCTTATTAATCCTAACTTAAAATTCGAATTCATGAGAATTGGTGAACAAACTAAAACTCAAATATGTGTATGTTATATTAAAGGTATAGCAATGGAACCTATACATAAAGAGCTAATGACGCGGCTTAATAATATTGATATTGATGGTATTTTAGATTCTGGTTACATAGAGGAATTAATTAAAGATGCCCCTTATTCTCCCTTTAGGACTATTTTTAATACAGAAAGACCTGATGTGGTAGCAGGTAAACTTCTAGAAGGAAGGTTTGCAGTTCTCTGCGATGGAACTCCTGTTGTTTTAACTCTTCCAACTATCTTTGTTGAGGTTTTTCAGAGCAATGAAGACTATTATAACAATTTTTTATATTCCTCCTTTGTCAGATTTCTTCGATGGTTATGTTTTTTTATTAGTACTAGTACTTCAGCTATATATGTAGCACTTGTTACCTTCCATCAAGAACTTATTCCAACTCCACTTCTTTTAAGTATATATTCTGCGAGACAAGGATTACCTTTTCCTTCAATTGTAGAAGCCATGGGCATGATGATTGTATTTGAGATACTTAAAGAAGCAGGTCTTAGAATGCCTAAACATATTGGCGGAGCAATTAGTATAGTAGGTGCCTTAGTGCTTGGTGATGCTGCTGTTAACGCAAGACTAGTCAGTGCCCCTATAGTAATAGTTACTGCACTAACTGGAATTTCAAGCATTATGCTACCTCAAGTGTTAGGAATAGTAGAGATACGAATAATTTTTTTATTATTATCTTCCTTCCTAGGTTTATATGGTTACATTTTTGGCGTAATGGGTTTAGTTCTTCATATGATGTCTATTCGTTCCTTTGGTATACCTTATATGACTAACATCCCTTCTTTTTCTATTCAGGATATAAAAGATACGGTAATTAGAGCTCCCTGGTGGGATATGTATTTAAGACCGAAGCTATTTACAAAAAATAAAAGGCGTCAAAAAAAATTAAGAAAGAGAGACTCCAAATGAAAAAAAAAATCGTAATCATAATTTTTATTATAGCTATGTGTCCTATTATATTATGCGGGTGCTGGAACTATAGCGAAATAGACACATTAGCAATAGTAGCTGGCGTTGCTATAGATAAGGATATATCAACAAATAAATATATTGTTACAACAGAAGTTATAACCACGCAACGTCAAGGTGGTTCCTCAACCATTGGTTCTGAGCTATATAGCTCCGAAGGTGACAGTATATTTAATGCGGTGAGAAATATGATAAAAAAAACTGGTTTAAAACTTTTTTGGAGTGCTGAAAAGGTGCTAATAATAAGTGAGCCAGTCGCAAATGAAGGGGTAATTCCGGTGATCGATTGGGCCCATAGAGACTCCAGCCTTAGATCAGATATGTGGATTCTAATAGCAAAGGGTGATAGTGCTGCCGAAATTTTAAAAACTAAGGTTAATCTTAATAACGTAACTTCATTTCATCTTAATGATGCCATGACTTCATGGGAAACACTCTCTAAATTTCCTAACTCAATGTTATGGTTATTTGTCGATGCAATGTCTTCAGAAGGTAAGTCTGAAGCAATAGCTACAGTTAAAAATGAGCTTAATGCTGGAACTATAGTTCCTAATTTAAATGGCTCTGCTATTTTTAAGTCCGATAAGCTTGTAGGATATATAGATGGAGACGAAACCCTATACATGCTTATGATTCAGAACAAAATAAAACAAGGGTTAATTACTTTGAAAGATGTTTCAGGTTCTGGCACCAGCATAACCTTAGAAATACATGAAAATAAAACTAAATTAACCCCCCTTTATAACAATGGAATATCATCACTTATAATTGATATATACCCAGTTGTAACTATATCTGAGGTTGGAGGAACTAAAGATTTTATTAAAGAGGAAAATTTAAAAATACTTAAGAGTGAAGCAGAAAAAAAAATTGAAGATAATATACAATCTTTAATTAGTAAATTACAGAAAAATTACCATAGCGACGTTTTAGGTTTTGGAGAAATTTTCAAAAAAGAAAAACCAAAAGTAAGTGAGACTTACAAAAATAATGGAGAAGATATTTTGATAGGTCTAAAGACTGAAGTTAACGTGCACCTGAAAATAAAGGGTAGTGGTACAACAACAAATCCTATTTCAATAGAAAAATAATCAAAGGAGAATTTATAAATGTTTTTACTTGTAATAATTTTTTATATCATAGTAATGTTTTTTGAAACTGTCGTACTATTAAAAGAAAAAGATATTGGTAAAATAGCACTTTATTTTTCTCTGATTATATTTTCAATGATAATTAGCATTCTTCTAACTTTAGGAGTACAGTTACCAAGTCCATCGAATCAAATAAAAAATATTGTAGTTTCGATATTTGGCAAATCAAATTAGTTTATTTACTGTTTATCATTACAGCAAATAGTATGGGAGGCATAAATGAAAAATGAAGTTATTTCTGAAAGACAAGCTACAATACTTATAATACTTTTTATAATTGGAACTTCTTTTTTAAGAGGATCTGGAGGAGGCGATGCAAAACAAGATGCCTGGATAGCAATAATTATTGCTATTTTGTGGTCTATTATATTGTTACTTATGTTTTCTAAAATTTTATCCTCATATCCTGGGAAAGATTTATTTGATATACTTCAAATCGTTATGGGGAAGTTTATAGGGAAAACAATAAGTATACTAATGATATGGTTTGCCTTTCATGATGGCTCCTTAACTCTTAGAAGCTTATCAGAATTTACTGATATCTTAGCGTTACCTGATACACCAGTGGTAGTTCCTATGATTTTTTTTACTATACTTCTTATATGGTGTTTAAAAGAAGGTATTGAAGTCTTAGGAAGATGGTCTGAGTTCTTCATTTGGATTGTAATTCTAATATTTTTTACTGTCTCTATATTTTCAATTTCACAAATGAATATAAGCAAATTAAAACCAATACTAAGTAGCGGTGCCGCTCCACTTCTAAGAGGTGCTTTCTCAAGTTTTACTTATCCATTTGGTGAAACCGTAATTTTTACAATGGTATTTTCTAATATATCTAAAGTTAGAAATTATAAAAAAACATTTATGGTAGGCTTACTAGTGGGTGGAGGGCTTATATTTTTAGCAACATTAAGAAATATTTTAGTATTAGGAAGTGGAACCTTATCAAGATTATATTTCCCTTCTCCCACGGTAATAAGCCTTATTCACCTAGGTAATTTGCTTCAAAGACTCGAAATGACAGTAGCTATTCAATTTTTAGTATGCGTCTTTGTTAAAGTAAGTATATGTATTTTTGCAGTTTGCAATGGAATTTCCAAGGTTTTTGGATTTAATGATTACAAATTTATTGCAACACCTGTAGCTCTTCTAATGTTTAACTTCTCTTTTTTTGTTTACGAGAGTACCATGGAAATGTCATCCTGGACTTTGAATATATTGCCATATTATTCTTTTGTATTTGAAGTTATAATACCTTTAGTTATTTTTATTGTGGTGGAGATTAGGAGTAGAAGTTCAAAAACAACAAGCGTAATTAAATAATTACTTAGTATTGTTTCAGCTAAGTCATATGCAAATGAGTATAACAATCATATTTTTCAAAATTATTTTTTTAGTATAAATAATATATGATATAATATAAATACTTTTAAAATTTCTAGTATATGCATTGAAAGGAAGTGTTCCACATATGTTGAAAGAATTTAAGAAATTTGCTCTTAAAGGGAGTGTATTAGATTTAGCAATAGCTGTTGTTATAGGTGCGGCGTTTTCTAAAATAGTTACCTCTTTAGTGAATGAAATTATAATGCCCTTCCTTGGCATATTAATGGGTGGAATTAATTTTAGTAGTTTACAATATGATATACCTTCATCTATAGCCGGTGGAGTAGCATTGTCAATTAAATATGGTTTATTTATTCAATCTATCATAGACTTTTTAATAATTGCTTTTTCACTTTTTATATTTATAAAAGCTATACAATCTGTTAAAAAGAAAGAAATCGAAAAAATTATCGCTCCCAAAATTTCAAATGAAGAAGTGCTATTAAGTGAAATTAGAGACTTATTACAACAAAGAAAATAATATAAAAAATCTCCAAGTAAACATTTCACTTGGAGATTTTTGTATAATTAATTATATTTACATTCAATTTATACAAACAACTAAAACATGGGAGTTATAAATATATAAAGGAGGTGCTTCGTTTGAAGTTTTTTTCCTGTAAGAAGAAATCATCATTTTTAATCTTGCTTTTACCCTTAGGTATTCTCCTAACTCAAATATCTAGAATGTTTCCGACTCTTATAGAAAAATACTATTCATCATTTTTTTATAAAATAATTGCTAATATTTTAAGTGCAATTACCCACTTCTTACCATTTTCTCTTGCAGAACTTACAATTATTTTCTTTGTAACTTTCGCGTTATTGTATATTTTAAAAACAACTTTTGACTTATACAAATATGAAAATAAAAGATTAGGTATTTTAAAACACTTTGTTTTAAATATACTTGCTGCATCCGGATTAATATATTTTTCATTCCAGTTTTTATGGGGATTTAATTATCAAAGACTTACACTCAATAAAATATTTCAGTTAAATGTCCGCTCGTCATCTTCAAATGAACTTGCTTCACTTTGCATGCATCTTATAAATAGTTCAAGTTCTCTAAGAAAAAAAACAAACGAAAACCAATATGGTGTAATGGAACTTTCTTATAATAAAAAGTATATCCTAAAAACTGCTCAATTAGGATATGATAAAGTTTCACTTAAATATGCTGCATTAAAAGGTAACTATGGAATACCTAAGGGTATATTACTTTCAAGTCCAATGTGCTATACAGGAATTACAGGTTTTTATTTTCCTTTTACTAACGAAGCAAATATTAATATGGCAGAACCTGATTCATTCCTTCCATTTACCACGGTTCACGAAATGGCCCATCAAAGAGGCTTTGCCAAAGAAGATGAAGCAAACTATATTGCATATATAGCTTGTATAAATCATCCGTATATAGATTTTCAATACTCTGGAACACTTGCAGCATTATCTTATTCATTAAATGCATTACAAAAAAGTGATTCACAAAAATATAAAGAATTGATTTTAACTTGTAGCACAGGTGTAATTAATGACTTGAAGTACAACCAATCTTTTTGGGAAATGTACTCCGGTCCTATAGAAAAAATAGGAGATAAAATTAACGACACTTATCTTAAATCTCAAAATCAACAATCGGGAACAAAAAGCTATGGTGCAATGGTCGACTTACTTCTTGCTGATTACAGAGAAAAATGATTTTAAAACACCGTGGTTAAAATTAACCACGGTGTTTTAAAAATCATCAATCAAACCTATTATATTATTTCTGTGAATCATTTTATGTTATTTTACATGTTGCTATCTAACTCTTCTTGCAGACATATAATCACTTCTCGTTAATTGTGATATTTTAACTACATCCCCTGTGCTTGGTGCGTGTATGTATGAATTATTTCCTACATAAATACCAACATGGTGAGGACTTCCTGATCCAAAGAATACCAAATCTCCTGGTTGTAAATTCTCTCTAGACACATATGATCCGTGAGTTATCTGAGCATAAGTATCTCTACCTGTAGTAACTCCAAAATGTGCATATACATATTGAGTAAAACCTGAACAATCAAATGAATTTGGACCCGTTGCTCCCCACACATATGGTGTTCCCAGGAAAGTTTTAGCATATTCTATTACTTCATTTGAACCAATTGGTAAAGTTGGTTTTGGTAAAGTCGGTTTTGGTAAAGTTGGTTTTGGTAAGGTTGGTTTTGGTTTGCTTACCTCTTCAACTATTTCTTTTTCATCATTTGTTTCATTTTTCACTGCGGTACTTACCTGCCCTCTTGATGGGGTATTTTCTTGAGTTTTTTTAGTATCTATTGCCATATCGTATTTACGTTTTTGATCTGCTTCATCTTTTATTTGATTCGTAGTACTGTCTACTGAAGCCTGTATTTTTATCATCTCATTTTTATTCAATTCTTCCTGTTTATTAGCTTCTACTACTAGTAGTCCTTGTTCTTTTTTCTTTGCACTAAGCTCGTCCAATTTAATTTCATTATTAGCTTTTAACGCTAGAACTTTTACTTTTTTATCATTAAGAGCTTTTTTTCTATCCTCAATAATTTTCTTTTTCTCATTTAATTCTTTAATAATTTTGTTATCATATTCTACAATTTTTTTAACATTTTCTACTCTTGAGATAAGGTCTTCGACTCCTTCAGAATCAAGTAGTATCTCTAAATAACTATCTGCTCCGTTCATATACATTGCTCTCATTCTTTCATTAAATACAGATTCCTCGCCCTTTATATTGTGCTCGGCAACTACTATATCTTTTGTAGTCTTCTCTATTTTTTTCTCAGTACTATATATCTCATTTTTTGCTTTATCAATTCCTGCGTTCATGTTCCCAATATCTAAATCTAACATTTCAATAGATATCTCTAATTGGTCAGAATTCTTTTGTGACAAACTATATGAACCCTGTTGTTCTAGCAGCTGCTTCTTTTGATTATCTAACTGCTGCGTTAGTGACACTGCGAACATCGGCTTACTTACTGACATAACTAGTCCAATAGCTATAAGTAAAGGTAATATTCTTCTTCTCATTGTTACTCCCCCCATATCTTATGTTGTAAAATCATCATTAATTCTCATATTATTATTTCCTAACCATATTATAGCACTATATTAGGCAATTGGAACGATTAATATAAATTAACCTTATTAACAGTCCAAATTAATTTAAATTATTATTACCTGTCCAGCTCTATACATCTACATCCATTTCTAAATATCTCATTTATTTAATCTTTTTTACTATGTTTGTTTGTTTGTTTTTTCGTTTTTCTTTATCCTTTGCTTTAGATAATTGCGGCGTTTTTTCTTTTATTGAGCTATCTTGTGTAATATAACTAGTTGCTACCTTTACATGGCTTATAATAGGTGTCTTAACAGACTTCTTTATAGCCTCCTTAATAGCATCTTTCTCTATACTTGATGACCCTACTACGGGGCTCACTATTTCGGTCCTATCTATAGTGTTCATAACTGTACTTTCTTTTTTATTCCCATGGAAAATATAAATGCTTGCTAGAGTTACAACTAGACAACAGAAAAACCCATTTTTAATTTTTGTTAACTTCCCTTTATTTGTGATTTTTGTTTTAGCTTTTTTAGTCCCCACATTTGTGCTAATATTATAGTCACTCAAACCCGCTATTTTTTCATATTTATCTTTTTTTAATACTTCTAAAATTTCTTTTTTTAGATCTTTAACCGAAATATATCTATCCTTAATATCAATCTTAACGCACTTCTGTATTATTATTTTTAATTTTTCATTAATATCAGGCCCATAATTTTCGTCCAAAAGAGGTTCTATACCTGTGAAAGGGGTCTTCCCTTTCACCATAAAGTATACTAACATTCCGATGCCATATATATCTGTTTGCGTACAACATTTCCCTAAGCCGTATTGCTCTGGAGCCGCATATCCATTAGAACCTGCGCACACTGTGTCTTGCGACTTGTCACCCTTATAAATTTTCGAAATACCAAAATCAATCAAAACAACTTTTTCACTGATTGTTATAATTATGTTCGATGGTTTTATATCTCTATATATAATAGCTGGATTTTGATTATGTAAATATCCTATAATATCACATAAATCAGATGTAATCCGGCAAGTTTTTTCTGTCTGTATTCTACCATTTACCTTAACATACTCCTTTAGTGTTTGACCCTCTACGTAATCTTGAACCATATATAGATTGTTATTTTCATAAAATATATCAACTATTCTCCGAATACCTGGATGGCTTAGATTTTTTAAAATGTTAGCCTCTGTTAAAATATCTATATTTTTTGTATTTTTTATTACTTCTTTTATAGCCCAAAAATTACCCTGAATTATATTTTCGCATAAATAAACGGTGCCCATTCCACCCTTGCCTAAAATTTTAATTACTACATATTTTTTGTCTAATATATCTCCACTATTTAGCATAATTCACCTCTTGTATAAATGTTTCATAACTTATTCATCTAATAACATATGTATAAATATAAAATTTTAAGTGATATTTTCTTTTTATAGTCATACCTTATCCAATAATAATATATATATAAATATAGGTATATTGGGTATCTAATATCCTTTACGCGAAAGTATATACAAATATAAAATGCATTTGCTATTATTGTTTTACCACAAATAATAATAGCTTAACAAAAGAGAACACAAATACAAGGTAATTATATCAAACTTCCCATTGATTTACCATGTATTCATGTTAAATGTTACTAACAATATGCCAATAGGATTTTTATTAGAGTTTCTTTAATGCTATATAGCTATCTCTCACAATTTATTAAATACCCAATAAATCTTACAGTTTCCTTGTAAATAAAAAATTTCTTTGTTTTTTTAAGTACCATTATTAACTCCCTGAATATAATAACACTGTAGAGCGAATTAAGGAGATGACTATTTATGGCTTTCAGTGCTAGGGAGTTATTGGCTAGAATACTACAATGTGAGGCTGGTGGAGAAGGCGAAAATGGGATGAAAGCTGTTGCCTCTGTAGTTATGAACAGAGTGCACGTAGCAGATGGTGAATATCTTAGGATAGGTCAAGGTGATTTAAGGAATATCATATTTCAGGAAGGACAATTTGATTGTGCAAGATCTGTAATTCGTGGTGTGACTAACCCACAAACCATTTGGGCAAGTCGACCAGAGCAGATACATTATGATATTGCTGATTGGGCTTTAGCTGGCAATAGATTATATACAACAGGTGAGTCCTTATGGTATTTTAATCCCTATGCACCATGTCCAGATGAATTCCCTTTCAATGGTAGTGGTATCTATCAAGTCAGTGTAGGTCTACATTGCTTTTACAATCCCACAGCGAAGTATTTTACTACTTAATTAAAAAGCATTACTAACTATACCTTTAGATAATAATTTAATATAATTTTTAAGGAGGATATTTTATGTTTATAGCACCACCTAACAATTTTAATCAAATTCCAATGTGGGACAGTGTTCCTGTGTTTTCTGAACCCCCAATGGCACCTATTCCAAAATTTGGTACAGATGATAATACAAGAGAAAGACCTGCGATGCCAACCCCTGATAATAACCAGCACCGTGAAATGCCACCTGTCTCACCCATAGTAGATAATCCACTTTATAATCAAGGTTGGTTATCTACCCAAATAGGTAAATATATAAAAGTAGAATTTTTAATTGGAACTGGTATGTGGGTTGATCGCGAAGGCATATTAAAAGAAGTTGGTATTAGTTTTATTGTCATTCAAGAAAGTGGTTCAAATGATCTGGTAATGTGTGATATATTCTCTATTAGATTTGTAAGAATTTTTAAAAACCAATCTAAATGTACAGATAATTATGAAAAACAGACAAAATCTTCGTATTAATGTAATTTAAAATCACGAAACATATAAAAGATGCCCCTAGTGAACTTAACTCACTAGGGGCATTTCTTATAATTTTATTTTACATTCTCAACTTCACCATACTTTACTCCAAACGTGTCCACAGTAACTTTTTTCATCTTTTGATCTTTTTTAGGTTTATCATTACTCCCAGTCTCAACAGCTACTATTTTATCCACTGTTTCCATACCTTCTGTAACCTTACCAAAAGCAGCATAATCACCATCTAAGTTGCTACTTTCCTTAATCATTATAAAAAACTGTGAACCAGCTGAGTCTTTATCAGCACTTCTAGCCATAGATACTACTCCTCTTTCATGTTTTAAAGGGTTGTCGAAACTATTATTACTAAACTCGCCGCTTATTGTATACCCGGGGCCGCCCGTGCCCGTTCCTTCTGGGTCTCCTCCTTGTATCATAAAACCTGGTATTACCCTATGAAAAATTAATCCATTATAATAACCACTCTGGACTAAAGAAACAAAATTTCTAACTGTATTCGGTGCAATTTCTGGATATAATTCTACCTTAATAGTCGAGCCATCTTCCATTACTATAGTAACCATTGGATTTTTGTCATTAGCTCCTTTTTCTGTTTGTTTTTTAACTACTGGAGTAGGTTCTACCTCTTTTGTTGCTTTAGGTTTACTATCGACATTATCTTTTTCCGTATTAGCGCATCCAGCTGCCAAAAACACAAAAATCACTGTACCCAATATCATTGTTTTTTTTAAAAACTTCATCCTTTTCATTTTTAAACGCTCCTTCATAACTTGCCTAGCATTAACTATCTTCCGCGAAAATACAATATTAACGACTTCGGAAGGAGATTTTCACTCCCACTGAAGTTTTATTTTTGTTATAACACGGAACCCTCACTTGTAGAAGTTTAAGACCTCCCTTTTGAAATGTCATTAATCCTCTACACACTAGATTTAATTAATTCCATATTACCTTCAAGTGTATACTCTATTCCTTTTGATATATAAACTGTTTCTTCTTCTTTTAATTTCATTTGCCCATTACTCACTTTTATTACTCCCTCGCCACATATTACAGTGTAGCTATGGAAACTATCATTAACTATGTCTATATAATTGTTATTGACAATAATTTTTTCCACTTTAAAATAAGGTGTCTCTAATTTATTAAAATTATCAATTTTCCCACCTTTATTCTTACCATCATAATCTATAACATCTAAGGATTTTTCAATATGCACTTCTCTGCCTCGTCCCCAGTCATGAAGTCTATAAGTAATGTTGCTATTTTGTTGCACCTCAATAAGCTTTACACCAGATTCTATAGCATGTACCGTACCCGCTGGTATGTAGATGAAATCTCCCCTGCTTATATTGATTCGTTCTAAATAATCTTCTAGTTTACCTTCTTTTATAATTTGCCTTAGCTTTTCTTTATTTAAACCTTTCTTTATTCCTGATACTAAAGTCGCTCCCTTTTTAGCTTCCAATATATACCAACATTCTGTTTTTCCATTAGCATTTTCAACCCTTTTAGCATAATCATCATTTGGATGTACTTGTACTGATAAGGTATCTTCTGCTTTTATAATTTTATTTAGTATAGGAAAATCACTACCACATCCTAAAATTTCAGACAATTCTCGTCCTTCATAAATTCCTTCTTGCACCGTAGAATTTCCCTCTTCATGACATGAAAGTACCCATTTCTCCCATCCCCATATTTTTTCACTTAAGTATGGCTTTAATTTTAAAATTAATTCTTTAGACAATACAACTCCTCCAATACACGTTAATTATTTTTTCCCATATTTGTTATTATACCTTTTGCCTCTTTCACAGTACTACTTGGCCCACAAATATCAAATTTACCATTATATTTGTTATCTACTTCAGCTACTCTTATAAGTATTTCATTAAAGTTCTTTGATGTATTAAGCGTTCCAGTCACTTCATATTGCCCTGTTTTACTATTTTTAGCTTCTATAAAAGTGCTATATCCCGTAGTCTTAAAAACATTGTTCTTCGCCCATATTCTCTTTAGAATAACCTTCTCTTTAATACCATCTACTTCTACACTTCCAGTAAATTCATAATTCAAAGATAATTTCTTTTTTAATTCTCCAACAAGCTTAATTTCAGTTGATTTGTTAAATTCACTATTCTCATCATACATATATCCACCATAGTTTCTTTCAATGCTCACCGGTCTAAAATATATAACTGATATTAAAATCATACCAATAACTGCAATTGATATTGAAGCTTTCAAAGCTGATCTATCCATATTTATCACCTCAGATTTTAATTGTTTTATTTAAAATATATTACTTTCTGCCTTAAGCTATACATAATATTATAAACTAAATTTTCTTATCACTTCCTTTTTTAAAATTTTATCACATTATTAATTTAATTTCTATTATTTTGTAAAAACATTGGAAATTTAGTTATAATTTAGATGCATTATACTCTGAATATTGGAGAAACTAATATTTCATTAAACTTTAGAAAGGTGGCAATATCCATGGCAAGAAAAGATTCAAAAAACTACAATTACACTACCCAAGAGCAAATTATGATTAAGAAAAATGATGATGCTAGATTACCAAAACGACTTGGCAGCGATGAAAAAATCCAGGCGGCTTCAAAAAGAAGTAAAATAGAATAATTCCTACTCGGTCCATCCTATTTAGTTTAGATAAAACAAGGCATCTATGATTATTGCCCATAGATGCCTTATTAATTCATACTTATTTAACTTTCCAAGTCGTTCCTTCCTTAGTATCAAAAAGTTCGATATTCATAGCTATAAATTCATTTCTTATCTCATCTGCTCTTGCCCAGTTTTTACTCTCTCTTGCGTCAGTTCTTTCAATTATAAGCTTATTTATAAGCTCTTCATCTACATTTGTATCTTCCTTTTCAATTGTCATAAGATCTAATGAGAATATTTTATCAAAATCTTCTATAAGTATAGCTTTTTCCTTATTATTAAGTTCACCATCTTTTAAAACATCAAAAAGTACAGTGAAAGCATTTGCTATATTTAAATCATCACTGATATATGATGAGAATTTTTCTTTGTATGCGTTAGTTTTCTCACCACTCGTTACATCATTTTGATTTATAGAGTTTAAAACAGTAGCAATTCTCTCTTTAAGTTTTTTGTAGCCATTCCTAGCGTCATTTAAACTGTCGAAACTAAATACTAACTGTTTTCTATATTTAGATTGAAGACAGAAATATCTATAATCAAGAGGACTATATCCTTCTTCTTCAAGTCTTGCTACAGTTAAAAAATTCCCAGTAGATTTTGACATTTTACCACTATCTAGTACTAAAAACTCTCCATGCATCCAGTATTTTACCCATTTATGTCCTAATACTCCTTCAGATTGAGCTACTTCATTAGTGTGATGTATCGCAATATGATCCACTCCACCACAGTGAATATCTAAACATTCACCAATATATTTAACAGACATTGCCGAGCATTCTAAATGCCAACCTGGAAACCCCTTGCCCCATGGTGACTCCCACTGCATAATTTGATTAGAAAACTTAGAGTTTGTAAACCATAGTACAAAATCAAGTGGGTTTTTCTTATTAGGATCTATTTCTATTCTACTTCCTGCTTTCAGTTCATCTATGCTAAGGTTTGCAAGCTTAGTATAGTCTTCAAATTTGTCAATTTCAAAATACACATTTCCATTAGATACATAAGTGTATCCTTTTTCTTCAAGTTTTTTTATAAAATCTATCATATCCTGTATATGATCTGTAGCTCTACATACAATAGTAGGTCTTTTTATATTAAGTTTTTTACAATCTTCAAAAAAAGCATCTTCATAAAACTTAGCAATTTCCCATACTGTTTTATGCTCACGGCTTGCACCTAATGCCATTTTATCTTCCCCTTCATCCCCATCCGATTGAAGGTGCCCTACGTCAGTTACATTCATTACATGTTTAACTTTATAATTAAAATACTCTAAGGATTTTTTAAGTACATCTTCAAAAATATATGTCCTTAAATTGCCTATATGTGCATAGTTGTACACTGTAGGTCCACAAGTATACATTCCCACCTTACCTTCTTTATAAGGTACAAACTCATCTTTATTTCTAGTCATAGTATTATAAACATTAAAACTCAATATATTCACTCCTTCTTAAATAGTACAAAAGTATCCAAAGCTTTCCGGAAACTCTTACTAATAATCTAATCTTTTCATTTAAATCGAGTAGGAGCTAAATAATTAATTTATTTAGCGACCTCTCACACCACCGTGCATACCGTTCGGTACACGGCGGTTCAATAGAAATTAATGTTTTAATAAATATGTCTCAGATATAGAAACTAATCCTATATTTTTAAGGTATTTATTGGTCAATGTTTTGTTTAATATAGGGCTATTGGATGTTCTCCAATAGCCTTTCCTTGTATTTGCATATTGCAAAGCTTTATTGTTTGGTATTCCTAATTTAACAAGGTTCCCATATTTTGTTTTAATCTTTTTCCATTGTTTCCAAAAACACATTCTAATTCTTCGCCTTAACCATTCATCAAGTGTTTTAAGAATACTTTTAATGTCTGCAATAGCAAAATAATTTATCCATCCAACTATCACTTGCTTAAGTTTCATAAACCTATATTTCATGCTCATCGCATTACTTCTTGAAGTTAATTCTTTTAGCTTTGCTTTGAATTTGATTATAGGTTTTTGAGGAACTCTCATTCTGTATTCACCTTTTGCTCGGTAAAATGAAAATCCTAAAAATTTAAGTTTCCAAGGTCTATCTACTGTACTCTTTTCTTTATTCACTCTAAGCTTTAACTTTTCCTCAATAAATCTCGTAATACTCTTCATTACTCTATTTGCTGATTTCTCACTTTTGACGTATATATTCGCATCATCAGCATATCTACAAAAGTTTAGTCCTCGTTTTGTTAGTTCTACATCGAGTTCATGTAACATTACGTTACTTAATAATGGGGACAAAGGCCCGCCTTGAGGTGCTCCTTCTTCTGTATTCATAAATACCCCATTTATCATCACTCCACTTTGTAGATACTTTCGTATCAGAGAAATTACTCTACTATCTTTAATATCTTCCGATAGTATCCTTATTAATTTATCATGATTTATCGTATCAAAGTATTTAGAAAGGTCTATATTCACCGTCCATGTATGTCCAGCATTAATATATCCCCTACATTTTTCAACAGCTTGTTTTCCACTTCTTAAAGGTCTAAAACCGTAACTATTATCAGAAAATTTCTTTTCATATATTGGTATTAGAGTTTGTGATATCGCTTGTTGAATAACTCTATCTAATACAGTAGGTATTCCAAGTAGCCTAATTCCACCGTCAGGTTTTGGTATTTCTACCCTTCTTACGGCTAGAGGTCTATATCTACTTTCTAATAATGATTGCCTTAATTCTTGTCCATGCTCTTTTAGATAATGTAGAAGTTCATCTACTGTCAAACCATCAATCCCATGACTTCCTT
The DNA here is from genome assembly GCF_055081135.1 of Clostridium sp. CM036. Lineage (NCBI taxonomy): Bacteria > Bacillati > Bacillota > Clostridia > Eubacteriales > Clostridiaceae > Clostridium > Clostridium sp. CM036. The sequence goes on from NZ_CM143652.1 coordinate 2,035,864, forward strand.
TATTGGCTTTTACTCTTTTATATGCTTTATTCATATTATCTCTCGATAATATCTGCTCGAGTAAACCATTATCATATTCATTCACATCGTTTCTTCCTTCTTCTGACATAGAGGAAATACTATGCACTTCTACATTACCTTCGAGTTCCACTCTATTCTCTCGTAGAGAGCCTTCTTTATGAAGTTGTCTGCTTTTATCATATTTTCTCGTATCCTTCAAAATTCCAAAACCTCCTATTGTTCAGTCCTTCCCACGCTAACGCGTTTTGCATGGTACTATGACGTCTGCTGACTTCTGATAGTTCAGCCATACATCACTGTATGGGTTGTTATTTCTAAATTCATATCCACAACTTACCTATCAGATCTCCCCGGGTAAGAACGCAATCTTTCACTCCATCTATCTGCTACATTTACACCACTTGTTTCGAATAGTTTTGGGCTTCGTTTTGTATTGCAAACTTACCCACAAGCATATGCCTTATATGTAGTTTCTGTTCGTCAGACCGGAGTTTGGCCGCCAACTTCCTTCAGATTCCATCTCACGATGGACACCCTTGTCTTAAGCTATGCACTTGGCACTATTAACCCGTGCTAGGGACTTTCACCCATTAGATTGCGCCCATGCCGGGCGCACAATATAAAAAGCTACAGGCATGCTGCAGCTTTAAACTTCAAAGTATAAACAAGCACAGATTTTCAAATACAAAAGTAACTCTAATTATTTAGAATCTTAAAACAATAACATATATATAAATTCTAACATAATAATAAGATAATGCAATAAATTATGTTAATAATCTTTTATTTGATTCTAATTTATAAAATTTGCAGATACGTTATTTAAATTATTTATAATTCTTCAATTTCCTATAAAATAAAAGTAGCAGAGCATATAGACAAAAGTTTATATGCTCTGCTCTTTTTATTTTCTGTCAGCAGACTGTTTTTTTGTTGTAGCATTTTGATTTTTTGCAGATTCTCTAGTTATAGGAGTATCATAATTACTTTTAGCTAATCTAGAAAATTTATTGTCAGGTTGGCTATCTTTAGGCATAAAAACATCTCCTTTATTTATATTGCTATTTATATGTTTCGCTATTTTCAAAAAAAATATTCTACCTAATTATAATTGTAGAACCCATTCTCATAAATTTATTTCTTATAGAATCTAGAAAACAAAAACCAATCTAAAATATAGACTGGTTTTTAAAAGATCATTTATATATTTGATTTATCTTAATTAGAATGTGCCTTATAGTATCTCTTCATAATCAACATCAACAATAACACTATCATCATAATTAATATCAATGGAATCTGAAGTATCTTTATCACTACTAAACATATCAGCTTTCGCAGCAAAATTTTTCTTTGTACTTAATTTGTAGATGAAATTTTTAGTACCCTTTATTAGTTTAAAACTATACCATACTAAAGCTCCAAAAACTAAAATTGCAAATAAGGCTTTAATAACAAAGATAGCTATATAAGGTAATGTTATTAATAAAACAATAAATGTACCAATTGATAAAACTGATTTAAATAACTTTGAAATTATATTTCTGCCCTTTGTATATTCCATGATAATCCTAGCCTTCTTTCATTTCATAAGATTTATTTATTAAATATTAATCTAATTATAACATATAATTAGAATCTAACATTAGAGATTGCTTAAGAAAGTATTAATAAATTATTAATAATATTATTATTGCATTCCTCCATCTATTGTTATCACCTGTCCAGTAATATATTTTGAATTTTCACTAGCTAAAAAGGTTACAAGCATGCCAACATCTCGCACTTCTCCAAATTTCATCATAGGTATTTCATTAGTTAAAGATTTGCGTTCGCCATCAGTTAGCCAACCATTCATTTCTGTATCTATAACCCCTGGAGCTATTGCATTAACCCTAATATTAGATGGTGCAAGTTCCTTAGCTAGTGCCTTTGTAAAAGAGTTAATCGCACCCTTAGATGCTGAGTAAATCACTTCACAAGAGGCCCCTACATTACCCCACATTGAAGATATATTTATTATGCTTCCACTTTTCTGTTTTATCATCTCTTTAACAGCACTGTGCGAACAATTAATTGTGCCTTTAAGATTTACATTTAAAATATTGTCCCATTCTTCTGGCATATCATCCATAAACAGCCCGACCTTTGAGATCCCTGCATTATTTATCAAAATATCTATTTTACCTAATTTTTCAACAGTAGTTTTTATCATACCCTTTGAAAATTCATAATCACTTACATCACCTTTAATTTTCAAGGCATAAGCTCCTAGCTCTCTAATTTCCTGCAAGGTTTTTTCAGCTGCTTCATCATTGCTTTTATAATTTATAACAACGCAAGCCCCAGCCTTAGCTAGCTCTATAGCAATACCTTTCCCAATTCCTCTAGATGCTCCTGTAACTATAGCTACTTTACCTTTTAAATTCATATATACCGCCCCTAACTTAAAATGTTTTCTTTTTTATTTATTATACCGCTAATTTACTAAATATTAAAACATCCCTTCATTTAATATCTTGTAAATAATTATCTATTCAATTATTCTTCTGTTCAGAATTCCAAAATTCAATCAACTTTTTTATGACTTCTACCTATTTAAATTTCACACAATTTATGTTACATTTTAGTTAGTTATAAAAAAATCCAAATTATTATACCTATTTACACAGTAGCATTTGATAAATGCAGTTGGAGGGAAAAATGGCTAATTTAAAAAGAAAATTTGGTGAAGGACCTATATATACGATAACTAATTATATATTTTGGTTTTTCTTGGGCAATCTGTACTTTCTACTTCTCAATATTCCACTACTTTTCATATTAATTGCACTCTTTTCTAATGGTTCAAATACAATTCCACAGGGGTTTATTTCTATTATCCTTATATGTTGTATCCCAATAGGCCCTGCCGCAACAGCTCTTCTTAGTGTTATGGGCAAACTTATCCGGGAAAAAGATATAAATATTACGAAAGATTTTTTTAAGGCTTATAAAGTTAACTTTTTCCAATCATTATTCTTTTGGTCTCTAGAAATAATTACACTATCTATACTATTTATTGACATCAAATTGGTTATTTCAAGTAGTTACCCAAAATTTTTAACTGTTTTTATTTTTATAGTTGTAGCTTTTATTTTTTCAATGAGTCTTTATGTGTTCCCAATAATCTCAAGATTTTATTTAAGTACAAAAGATATTTTTAAAACTGCTGCCTACTATACCATTCGTAAATTTCATATTACAATTTTGAATTTAGCTAGTTTTTTGGTTGTAATACTCATATTTTTTAAAGTTTCTACCTTTATATTAGTATTTATATCAAGTATCATCTGTTATTTAATAATGTTCTATCAGCAAAAAATACTATTGGAAATTGAGTATAATCTTAAAAAAAATACTGAGAAAATTCAGGAAGAAGGCCAAAATGGATAAAACCATTAAATAATACTTCAAATCAGATAAAAAACAATATATCCTTGCAATACAGAGAGTAATCTTTTATATTAAATATAGGACATATATCTATTATAAATAATTTGAAATATCATAATAATTAAGATATATAACAAGGAGGAATTTACATTGAGTAAAATTGAACAATTAACCGTAGATACTATAAGGATTTTATCAGCTGAGGCAATAGAAAAAGCAAAATCTGGACATCCAGGGCTTCCGCTCGGAGCGGCACCCATGGCATATACATTATGGGCGAAGCATATGAAGCATAATCCTTGCAATTCAAAATGGCAGGATAGAGATAGATTTGTATTGTCAGCTGGGCATGGATCAATGCTAGAATATTCTCTACTTCATCTTTTTGGATATGGTCTAACTATTGAAGATTTAAAGAATTTTAGACAATTGGGAAGTTTAACACCCGGTCATCCTGAGTATGGTCATACAAATGGTGTTGAAGTTACCACAGGACCACTCGGACAAGGTATTGCTAATGCGGTAGGTATGGCAATAGCCGAAAGCCATCTTGCAGCAAAATTTAATACTAAAGAATATACTATTGTGGATCATTATACCTATGCTATATGTGGTGACGGATGTAATATGGAAGGAATCTCTGGAGAAGCAGCATCCCTGGCAGGTACCTTAGGACTTGGAAAACTTATTTTAATGTATGACTCAAATAGTATAACTATAGAAGGAAATACAGATATCGCTTTTAGAGAAGACGTAAGTAAACGATTTGATGCCTATGGATGGCAGGTTTTATATGTAGAAGATGGCAATGATATGGACGCAATAAGTAGTGCCATTGAAACTGCAAAACTTGAGTTAAATAAACCTACATTTATTAAAATTAAAACTATTATTGGATTCGGTTGTGCTAAAAAACAAGGTACTGCCTCAGCACATGGGGAACCACTAGGAGAATCTAATATAACTGAAATGAAAAAATGCCTAGGCTGGAACCTCGATCCATTTACAGTTCCCGATGAAGTAACTAATCATATGGAAAATGTAAAGTCAGATCTTAGGGAAAAAGAAGAAACTTGGAACACACTTTATGCGCAGTATAGTGAAAAAAATCCTGAACTTGCTAAGGAATATGAAGCATGGCAAAGCGGAGAACTTTCTGTTGATTTACTTAAGATCCAAGATATGTGGAAGTTTGAAGGCACAGCAGCAACAAGAAACTCTTCTGGCGCAATAATAAATATATTAGCAAAACATGTACCAAACCTTATAGGTGGTTCAGCAGATCTTGCTCCTTCTAATAAAACCTATATGGAGGGCAAAGGTGATTTTTCTATGGAAGATAGAACTGGCACTAACCTTCATTTTGGAGTAAGAGAGCATGCAATGGCTGCTATTGCAAATGGAATATATGTTCATGGAGGTCTTAAACCCTTTGTTTCAACTTTCTTTGTATTTAGTGATTATATGAAGGGTGCAATGAGATTATCTTCCCTTATGAGTCTTCCAGTAATTTATGTTTTAACTCATGATAGTATAGCAGTTGGTGAAGATGGTCCAACTCATGAACCAATTGAACAGCTTGCAGCTTTGCGATCTCTACCAAACTTCAATGTCTTTAGACCAGCTGATTCAAGAGAAACAGCTGTTGGCTTTTATGCTGCAATGACTTCAAAAACAACTCCTACTGCATTAATACTAACAAGGCAGAATCTACCTTTGTATGAAGAAACCTCAATTGAAGCTTTAAAGGGTGCCTATGTCTTAAAAACCTATGAAGAAAAAGGTAGAAACCCTGATATAATTTTAATGGCTTCTGGTTCTGAAGTAGAATTTATTTATGAAGGAGCTAAGATATTAAATGACCGTGGTATCAAAGCTAGAGTAGTAAGTATGCCATCCTTAGATTTGTTTGATGCCCAATCAAAAGAGTACAGGGAATCTATATTACCATCAGACCTAAGATCCCGCTTGGCAGTTGAAGCCGCTTCTTCCTTTGGTTGGCATAAATATGTTGGAATAGACGGAGATGTAATCTCTATTGATAGATTTGGAGCTTCAGGTAAAGCCGACGATTTATTCAAAATATTCGGCTTTACAACAGAAAATGTTGTTAATAGAGCAATTAAATTGCTCCGTAAGTAATTTAATTAAGTTATAATTTTATTCTGAATAATTTTTTAAATCTTACACATAATATTATTAATAGTTATTAACTCACAGCTAGATAGATGAGCTCATCATTAATATAGATACAGCTAAAAGTTACTAACTACCATATGTATTAAATAAACTGTTTTAAATTTAGTTTTTAGCTGTAACTATTATTTAATGCAGTTTATTTAATATTGTATTTTAAAAGCATTTATAAATTATTAATATAAATATTTATTTAATTTAACATATAAAAATAAGCAAAATAATTATGCCATATAGAATTACTAATACCCCCATTAATTATTACATATGTTCCACCATCTTCTATTTCTAAAAAACTCTTTATTTATTAGCCCAATTATGATATTATGTAGTAAATTAGTTAAAAAGGAGGTTGATTATTATGTCATATAAAATTACTGATGCATGTGTAAGCTGTGGAGCTTGCGAACCTGAATGCCCAGTTAACGCTATAAGCCAAGGAGATTCACTATTTGTTATCGATGCTGATACTTGTATCGATTGTGGAGCTTGTGCAGGTGTTTGTCCTACAGGCGCTCCAGTTGAGGCTTAATTAGAACATAGATCTTATGATTAAGATACAAGCTACTGACTTTTGTCAGTAGCTTGTATCTTTTTATTCTGTTATATTATGAAACCCTTCCCCAGGGTTAGCATGTGCTATCAGATTTCTAAATTAAAAGCAGCTCCTATTCTACACATAGGGAGCTGCTTTTAATATTGTAATTTACTATTAAATCATCTCCTGCGGAGCCGCGACAGCTTCGCAGAAGATGCATTGATGACTTCAGAAGGAGATTTATACTCCCACTAAAGTTTTCTATTTGCTAGGGCAAATAACGCCTACTTATAGTAGGTACTCCCACTTATACAAATGGGAGACTTTCCTTCTGAAATGTCGTTAAAATTCAGCAGACCCAGTTGTTCTTGGGAATGGAATAACGTCTCTGATGTTGCTCATACCTGTAATATACATAATAGCTCTTTCAAATCCTAGTCCAAATCCAGCATGCTTAGTTCCGCCGTATTTCCTTAACTCTAAATACCACCAGTAATCTTCTTTATTAAGACCACATTCTTCCATTCTAGCTTCTAAAATATCTTGTCTTTCTTCTCTTTGGCTTCCACCGATAATTTCTCCTATTCCCGGTACAAGTAAGTCCATTGCTGCAACTGTCTTATTATCGTCATTTATTCTCATATAAAAAGATTTTATTTCCTTTGGATAATCCGTTACAAATAATGGTTTTTTAAACACTTCTTCTGTTAAATATCTTTCATGCTCAGTTTGAAGATCACAGCCCCAAGTTACCGGGTACTGGAATTCATTTCCTGATTTTTGTAGAATATCCACAGCCTCAGTATATGTTATCTGTCCAAACTCTGCGTTTACAACACCATTTAATCTTTCAATTAAACCTTTATCTACAAAACTATTGAAAAACTCCATCTCTTCTGGAGCGTTTTCCATAACATATTTTATTATATATTTCATCATGTCTTCTGCGAGTTTCATATCATCTTTTAAATCCGCAAATGCTATTTCAGGCTCTATCATCCAGAACTCAGCTGCATGTCTTCCTGTATTAGAATTTTCTGCTCTAAATGTTGGCCCAAAAGTATAAACATTTCTAAACGCTAAAGCAAAAGCCTCTGCTGCTAACTGTCCACTTACAGTTAAGCTAGTTTCTTTACCAAAAAAGTCTTGCGCGTAATCAACTTTTTTATCTTCGCCTAGCGGAATATTGCTAAAATCAAGGGTAGATATTCTAAACATTTCACCCGCACCTTCGCAATCACTACCAGTTATTATTGGTGTATGGGTATATACAAATCCTCTCTTTTGAAAAAACTCATGTATAGCAAAAGCAGTTAATGAACGCACCCTGAACACTGCTGAGAAAGCATTACTTCTTGGCCTTAAGTGTGCAATAGTTCTTAAATACTCAAAAGAATGTCTTTTCTTTTGCAATGGATAATCGGTATTTGACATCCCTTCTAAAACTATTTTAGTAGCTTTAATCTCAAATGGTTGCTTAGCTTCTGGCGTTACAACAAGTTTCCCTTCTATAGTCAAAGATGAACTTATAGGTAATTTAGCTATTTCAGCAAAATTTTCTAAGCCTTCCTCAAAAACTACCTGAATATTTTTGAAGAAGCTTCCATCATTAACTTCTATAAACCCGAACGCTTTAGAAGATCTTAAAGTTCTTATCCATCCAGAGATAGATACTACTTGATCTTCATATTTTTCTTTTTCTCTATAAATTTGTTTTACTAACAATTTTTCCATAAAATTGCCCTCCTTATAATTTTATATTTACCTTAATAATAAAAAAAGCCTTCCATCCCTTAATAATAAAGGGACGAAAGGCTATAATTTCGCTATGCCACCCAGTTTTGTCATATAATATGACCAATCTAATCAGTACAGAATTATATATTCGTTGATACGAGTTATACAATTGATACTGCCCAACAGTTAACGGATTGGAGCCGTCTAAGCCTACTACCTTAAAGATTTCGGTTAGAAACTCTGAGATGTTCTTCGATATAAACTTCGTATTGGTCTTTCACCATCACCAACTCGCTATTACTACCCTTTTATATCTACTCTTCTCTTCACAGTCTTTATATTTAAATATTAGTATATGTATCAATTATTTTTATATTCAATTAAAATTATAATATTTTTAATAATAAATGTCAAATATTTTTATAATAAAAATAGATGCCTAAAATGATTTTTCAATCATTTTAGGCATCCCTTAAGTTTTTCTCTTAATTATATATATTATAATTCTTTTAAACAAGCATATCTATTTAATCAAATTCTTCATCTTCATTTTCATCTTCAACTATCTCACCAATAACTTCATCTCTCTTTGCCGTTTCTCCAGTAACCTTATTTTCAAGAACAATGTTACATTTCACACATCCATCTTCTTCATTAATGAAAGTTTTTGCTACAACATCATCTTTTTCTAAAGATACACCCTGCGTAAGTTTCTCTGGGTGGTCAAATATAATAGGTTTACTATTTAATCTATCATCCATGTATAATCACTTCCTTTCTAAATTTAGTCTTTACATGAAGACTTCAAAATATACTTTGAAAATGTTGCCTATTATACTTGTATTTTATTTTGTAAATCCTTCTCCCGATACTTCTCTTACATCTGCAACAGTAATAAATGCGTTGGCATCAATTAATTTAACCATTTTTTGAAGAGGTACTATTTCATTTTTACCAACTACTATATATAGCACCTGTTTGGGTCCATTTGTATACATTCCAGTAGCATTTATTCCTGTTACACCTCTCTTTAAATCCTTCATTAATATTTCCGCTATTTCCTTAGAACTATTTGAAATAATAAATACCGCTTTAGAATAATTTATTCCTTCAAGTATACCATCTATAACCTTACTAACTATATAAGTAGATATTAGTGCATACATAGCTTTTTGAACACCAAATACAAAAGCACCTGTTAGTATTATAATCGAATCAATAGCTAATATAATTTTAGCTATTGGCATATTTTTTAAATAAACCTTTATGATGTTTGCAGCTAAATCGGTTCCTCCAGTACTAGCGGATGCTCTTAATACAAACCCTAAGCCTATACCAACAAATACTCCACCAAATATACTAACCAACAAAATATCGACCTGTGGCATCGGTATAAAGCTTGTATAAAACAACGCGAAAGATAGATATGCCGCAGCAAACATGGATTTACCCACAAATTTTTTCCCCTTAAGTTTTCTAGCAATGATAAGCAATGGTATATTTATCACAATATTAGTAAACCATAGAGGCACTCCTATTCCGTAATGCTTTTCTGCAATATATTGAATAACAATGGCAATACCTGCTACTCCACCTGTTACTAATTTAAATTTTGCCAAAAACATATTTATGCCTGCTGCGAGTATTGTAGTCCCGATAATAATGTAAATATAATTTAAAACGTTCTCATTTTTAGTTTCTGTTCTCATTTAATCTATCCTACTTTCTACTTACTGCTCTATAATAATAAAGTTATCACAATTATAAAATTATGTAAATAGAAATTATAGTTTTTAATTATTTTATAAGTTTTGCATCATAAATCCACCTAAATATAAAAAGCATCACATGTAATATTAATTTAGGGGGACTAAAAAATACTGCATGTGATGCTTTTTTATTTGGTTATTTAAATTATAGACATAAATGACTATTTCTATCCATATATATTAAAAATATTTTTTGTATATTATCTCTTGCCTAGGATGATTTATTTCAACTGCTTTTATGTTAATTTTTCTCATTATACTAGCAAATTCTTTAGTAATAGCTACTTCATCTCCGAAATGCATAGGTATAAGTAGTTTAGGCCTAATTTCTTTTGCAAAATATTCTCCGCCTATATAATAAAACTCTTGAAGTCTTGGATCTACAGGAAAAAAAGCTATGTCGATAGATTTTTCTTCTTTTAATTTCTCTATGTGAGTTTTAAATGAAGCCTCTGCTTCAGATCGCTCCTCTGAACTGTCCTCTTTCCAGTGCCACCAATTAAGATCTCCAGCATGAAAAATAGTTACCCCATCAACTTTTACTAAAAAAGATATTCCAATATCAGTTGAACCATAAGCTTTTACATAAACGTCTTTAAATAATTTTTCTTCACCTTCCTTTATAAATCTATAATTCGATTTATTTTTATCTATTTTTATATCATTACTAAGTATGTATTGTATATCACTATTATAATTTTCCCAATCCAAAATACAAGAATTAAAATGATCCTCGTGACTATGTGATGAAAACACATAAACATTTTTCATGTCTTTAATATTTTCAGATGATAACAATGCTGTCTGCTTATGGGCTTTATCATTTATTACAGGTTCTTTATAGTAATCAAATATTAAAAAATGATTTTTAGTTTTAATGGCAAACCCACTATGGTATATATAGTATATTTTTGTTTCTATTTCTCTCATATATTTTCACTCCTTCATAATTTTGTGATAGTAAACTCATATCATACATTCTATGCAAATATAAATATATTCCAAACCAGATATTTTTATTTTTAAACTCCTATGAATAAAATTTAAGTAAGCATATAATGATTCTATGGCATATGTGATATATTAATCAGTGTAGCGTGTGCTACACGATATATGAAAAGGTGGTTATATTAAATGAAGTTTTCTTTCGATCATAATAATATAAATGTATTGGATTTAGAAAAAAGCGTGGAATTTTATAAAAATGCTTTAGGATTTATAGAAACTAGGCGATTTCATCCATCAGATGGTAGTTTTACTCTTGTATTTTTAGGTGATGAAACAACTAATCATAAGTTAGAACTTACTTGTCTTAAGGACAGAACGCAATCATACAATTTAGGTGAAAATGAATTCCACCTTGCTGTAGTTACAGACGATTTTGATGAAGCCTACTCATACCATAAAAAAATGGGTTGTATTTGCTATGAAAATAAATCTATGGGAATATATTTCATTATAGATCCAGATGGTTACTGGACAGAGGTTATTCCTAGAAAATAGAAATAATAATATAAATTTAAATAGAAAGATGTTGCTATTTTTATTAGCAACATCTTTTTTTTAATTTCCTTTAATAATTGTAAGTTTACCATCCACAATATCAACTATTGCACTACCGCCTGTGCAAAGGTCTCCAAACAGCACTTCATCTACAAAATAAGCCTTTATTTCTTTTTGGACCACTCTATTGATTTCTCTCGCGCCATAATCCTCGGAAAAACCCTTTTTACTTAACCAATCATATAAATTATCTGTAACCTTTAATTTTATATTTTTAGTTAAAAGTTTTTCTTCAAACTGTTTCATTGCCTTCTTAGCTATTTGAAGAGCCATAGCTTCATCAATTTTATTAAATACAATTATGTTATCCAATCTATTCCTAAATTCGGGTGAGAATACTCGCTCCACTTCTTTAGTAATTACTTGCCCAGACTCCATTTTGTCTCCAAACCCAATTATATGTTTGCCAGCCTCTCTCGCTCCTGCATTAGAAGTCATTATTAAAATCACATTTCTGAAATCCGCCTTTTTACCAGTATTATCTGTTAATGTTGCATAGTCCATAACCTGCAATAACACATTAAATATATCAGGGTGGGCTTTTTCAATCTCATCTAGAAGTAGCACGCAATAAGGAGTTCTTTTAATAGCCTCAATTAACATTCCACCCTCTTCATAACCTACATATCCCGGTGGTGCACCGATAAGCCTTGCAACAGTATGTTTTTCCTGGTATTCACTCATATCAAATCTAATAAGTGGAATAGCTAAGCTACTCGACAATTGTTTACTTATTTCTGTTTTCCCAACCCCTGTAGGTCCAACAAAGAGGAGCGACGCTATTGGCTTATCTTCTTCATTAAAACCTGCCCTAGATCGCTTTATAGATCTTACTAAAGTGTCTATAGCGTCTCTTTGCCCAAAAACTTGTTTCTTTAAATTAATATCTAGATTTTTCAGTATATCTATTTCATTATTTGATACACTTTGCTCTGGAATTTTTGCAATAGAAGCTACTATTTTTTCCACTGCACCCACCGTAATAAGAATAGTCTCTTCATTGTCTTCAGCATAAAGCCTTGCATAAGCACCTGCTTCATCCATAATATCTATAGCCTTATCTGGAAGAAATCTGTCCTTAATGTACTTGCTAGATAATTCTACTGCTATTTTTAAAGCTTCATCTTTGTATGTAACATTATGGTAAGTTTCGTATTTATCTTTTAACCCCATAAGAATATCGAAAGTATCCTCAACTGAAGGCTCTGGCACCTCGATTTTTTGAAATCTTCTAGCCAGTGCACTGTCTTTTTCAAAATGTTTCTTATATTCATCATAAGTAGTTGATCCAATAAATCTTACCTTACCATCTGCAAGAAAGGGTTTTAAAATATTAGAAGCATCCATAGATCCTCCAGAAACTGCACCTGCTCCAACTATAGTATGGATTTCATCTATATACACTATAGGTTTTTCTTCCTTACTAATTTCGCTTAACACTTTTTTAATACGTTCTTCAAAATCTCCTCTGTACTTTGTACCTGCGAGAAGAGCACCCATATCCAAATAATATATTTTACTCCCTTGCAATAACTTTGGCACTTTATTTTCTACAATTAATTGTGCAAGACCTTCAGTAATAGCAGTCTTCCCTACTCCAGGTTCCCCTACATGCACCGGATTATTTTTAAGCCTCCTGCATAATACCTGTAAGGTTCTTAGCAGAATATCTTGTCTCCCTATAAGAGGATCCATCTCTCCTTTGCCTGCTTGTTCTGTTAACTCTACAGTAAAGTTACTTAAAAAATTTTCCTTATCATTGGGATTTTCAATTTCCTCTTCATAGGTGTATTCTATATCTTCTTCATTGTCAGTAAATCTCACCGGCTCTTCTATCTCATTATCTGTTGTAGAATCAAAATCAAAAGTATCTACCACAGAGATACCATGAGCTATATAATTAAGAAGATCTCTTCTCTTCATTTGCTGTTTCCGCAAAAAATAAGAAGCAAAGCTTTCATCATCATCATACATGGCCACAATCACATCGCCTATCTTAACTATCTCTTTACCCGAAAGCATAACATGATCTGCAGCCGTTGATAGAATGGTTTGAATTCCAATTGTTTGGATCGGCTCTACATCTTCTACGATTTCTATATTTTCCTTTAAAAATTTTGTTATTTGTTTTTTAAGTCTTTTAACATTCCCGCCACTATTCTCTACTATTTCAATTCCCTCTTCAAAAAATAAAGAAGCGTAAAGAATATGTTCTGGTGTAAAGTATTCATGATTTGACATTTGAGCTTCATTAAAAGCCGCAGTAATAATCTCATTTACTATATTATCTAATTGCATAATTACTCCTCTTCTAAGGTTAGTTTCAGTGGAAATCCACTTTCTTCACACATATCCATAGCTTGATCAATTTTTGTTATACCTACGTCATAGCTGTATATCCCTGCAACGCCACTACCTTTTTTATGGACTTCAAACATGGTTTTTGTGGCTTCCACAACCTGTTTTTTAAAAACCCCAACTAAAACCTGCACAACAAACTCCATACTTGTATAATCATCATTGTGGATTATCACCATGTACTTACTAGGCTTCTTAATCTTCATTTCTATTTTTTCTTTAATGATAATTTCCTCATCGAAGGTCCTTTTTTCTGACATAATTAACAACCCCACTGTTTTTATTAAAATTTATGTTTAATAATCTAAAAAAATAACTATTCACATTCTAGTCTATTTTATTTTCTATACCTTGCTCCAAGACTATTATATCCTACTTGTTTATATATTACTGCATTTACCTATATTATTTCAACTATTCTATACTTTTATATTTCATATCTAGCATTTAAAATATACTGATGTTTGAATGAACCATTTTTTTATTATTTACATAGTATGTAGAAGGTCATAAGACCTAAAAAAAGGAGGAATTACTTTTGGAAAATAATCAAATTCTTCACCCTTGCGATAATTGTGGTGAAATTATCAGTTCAAAAACATTGCCTTTAAGCAGTGGAATTAATATTACACCAGTTGGCATTAATGGCCCCCTAGTAGCTAAAATCCCTGTAGTTCTCGGCGAAAGAGAAATTCAAATAGATGTCGAAGCTGAGTTTAGATTGAACGAACCATTCTATGAAATTAAAAGAATAAAGAAAAATGTATATTTAACTCAATGCAAATTACTTCCAAGGTCAGGATTAATTGAAAATGGTGTTCTTAGATCCGGAAAATTATTTATAAGTGGATTTGTAAGGAAAAATATAGAATATGCTACCGCTGACTGCATCGAAGATAAAGTTGTAAGTGGTAGAATAGCTCATACAACAATAGATGTCAAATTTACAACCGTAACAGAAGTTCAATATGTTGTACCACCAATAGTTAATGTTCGCAGGGCTCAAACTGAAATAGATTTATTAAGTAGTTGTGTGTGCCATGACGACTGCAAAGAAACTCTTATTGGAAAATCAGCATGTGAGCAATCTTTTGAAGATAATATAACTTTTACTGAAAGCCCATACTGTGAATTAGAAGGAGTAAGAATTTTTGAAGACGATATGAATACAGACCCTATATACCATAAAACTAATTCAAAAGTACAACTTTACAATAAAGTAATTGAAAAAATGGTTGTATATGTCAGAGTTAAAGTATTACAATTACAACAGGTAAATATACCATATGATGATCCAGTTAACCCCATTTGCACTACGAGTAAATATTGCGATTTCTGCGAGTAAATATTTCGCTATAGACATTTAGATATAGCCGTTCTTCTAAAGAAGATATTTTCCTTTAGAAGCACGGTTATTTATATATTTAAAGTAACACTTTCTTTATTTTCTACATAGTATGTAGAAGGTCATAAGACCTGAAAAAAAGGAGGAATTACTTTTGGAAAATAATCAAACTCTTCACCCTTGCGATAATTGTGGTGAAGTTATTAGTTCAAAAACATTACCTTTAAGCAGTGGAACTACTATCAGACCAGTTGGAATTAATGGCCCTCTAGTAGCTAAAATTCCTGTAGTTCTCGGCGAAAGGGAAATTCAAATAGATGTCGAGGCTGAGTTTAGATTGAACGAACCATTCTATGAAATTAAAAGAATAAAGAAAAATGTATATTTAACTCAATGCAAGTTACTTCCAAGATCAGGAGTAATTGAAAATGGCATTCTAAGATCTGGCAAATTATTTATAAGTGGATTTGTAAGAAAAAATATAGAATATGCTACTGCTGACTGTATCGACGATAAAATTGTAAGTGGTAGAATAGCTCATACAACCGTAGATGTCAAATTTACAACTGTAACAGAAGTTCAATATGTTGTACCACCAGTAGTTAACGTTCGGAGCGCTCAAACCGAAATAGATTTATTAAGTAGTTGTATGTGCCATGATGACTGCAAAGAAACTCTTATTGGAAAATCAGCATGTGAGCAATCTTTTGAAGATAATATAACTTTTACTGAAAGCCCATACTGTGAATTAGAAGGAGTAAGAATTTTTGAGGACGATATGAATACAGATCCTATGTACCATAAAACTAATTCAAATGTAAAACTTTATAATAAAGTAATTGAAAAAATGGTTGTATATGTTAGAGTTAAAGTATTACAATTGCAACAAGTGAATATTCCGCTATAGACATTTAGATATAACCGTTCTTCTAAAATAATATAATTCTTTAGAAGAACGGTTATTTATATATAATTAATATAATACGTATTCCATATTCAATAATATTTAATTACATAAGGCATATGAAATAAAATAACTCTACAGTATGCTATCTAGCCCGTTTTATTTAATATTTCTGACCCTTATAATAAAGGAGCATTTTTGAATGAAGGAAAAAAATAACTGTGATAAATCAAGGCTGATGAAGTTACTTATTGTTTTGAATATGTTGCAACGACCAAATTGTTTTATAATTTTTAATGAATCATCTAAAAAAGTCTCAACAAATGTTAATCACAAAAATAATTTATGCTTACAAAAAAATGCAAAAGATAGAGTGAATGTAGAATATATACTTCCTATTAAACAAGTAAATATTGAAGATGACTCAAATTTTATACTTCCTATTAAACAAGTAAATATTGAAGATGACTCAAATTTTATACCTCCTCTTAAACAAGTAAATATTGAAGGTGACTCAGATTTTATACTTCCTATTAAACAAGTAAATATTGAAGATGACTCAAATTTTATACCTCCTCTTAAACAAGTAAATATTGAAGGTGACTCAGATTTTATACCGCCTCTTAAACATGTAAATATTGTAGATGACTTAGATTTTATACCGCCTCTTAAACAAGTAAATATTGAAGGTGACTCAGATTTTATACCG
This sequence comes from Clostridium sp. CM036, assembly GCF_055081135.1. NCBI lineage: Bacteria > Bacillati > Bacillota > Clostridia > Eubacteriales > Clostridiaceae > Clostridium > Clostridium sp. CM036. The sequence continues at coordinate 2,052,439 of NZ_CM143652.1, forward strand.
CCTCTTAAACATGTAAATATTGAAGGTGACTCAGATTCTATACCTCCTATTTGCGATAAATTAATTATGTCAAAACTGCTTGTTATTTTAAAACTCTTACAACAATCATCTTATAATGAAGGTATTAATAAGATATTCAAAAACAGGTTAACAAATATTAAGCATAAAAATAATTTAAGTGTACAAAAAAATACAAAAGATAAAATTACTACAAAATTTATACTTCCTACACGCGAATTAATTATTAAAACTGATACAGACTGTATAAAAAAAGAAGGTGAAATTAATACTACAACTCCCGATTGTATTTATGATATTCGTGGAAGTATAAATACTAACCCCAGTAAAAGCTTAGTATCGACCTTCCCCCTCATAATTGCAGAGAAAACCATAGATATTCCTATTGAATCAACATTTAGATTAAAAAACGCTGCCTTAGATATAAAAAACATGAAAAAAGACGTATACTTAACTAATAGTAAGCTTATACCTTTGTATAAAAAAGATGATATTTCTCCCTCCTTAAATGGAAAACTTTTTTTAGAAGGTTTTGTAAGAAACAAAGTAGATTCCTCTATAGCTAAAGATGTTCACGATGGTATAATTAATTTAGATACTGAATCTCTTATAATTTATATTCCTTTTAAATGCACTACTTTGATCCAGTATAAAGTCCCCCCCATTTTCTCTAATCAAAATCCTCTAGATTATATACCAATTTATGTCTCATTAGATTGTTTAGATGTTAATAAAGGTTATGGTGATTATCTATACAAAAAAAATATAGAATGTGATAGATATATAGATTGCAGTGTTCCACCTATAAATTGCGAAATAGAAAAAGCTAAAATTTATGAAACATATACCCTTGTTGATAAAACGCCATTTAATAAAGACTTTCCTATAGAAATCAATTTTAATACTATCAAAGAAAACATAATAATAAATCTTTCATTAACATTACTTCAAGAACAAGATGTAGCCATAAACTATAAAAAAACTAAATAGATAATTTATAGTAATGTTTAAATAAAAAAACATGGCAAAACTGTTATATGTTGATTAAATTTTATTTTACTCTCCTAATAAACTTCATTTCACAATTTACTCTATTATACTAGATCATATTCTCTAAAAACCTTAAACAGTAAAACCCCCAAGGTAGCGAGGCCACTGAAAAACTATATGAAAAATCGTCATCTAATTAAAGATGGCGATTTTTTTATATAAAAGACTAAAAAACAAAAAGGAATTTTAAAAGATATGTCGAATTAGTATAGTAGAATAAAATAAAAGGGGCTAAACTATTATGCTAAAAGGACAATTGGAAATAAAAATAAATACATACCATAGCTTATATTCGTTAATTATTCCGAAAGATAACATTTTAAAGCAAATTAATGACCTTGTTGACTTTTCATTTGTTTATGACGAATTGATGATTAACTATAGTTCATCTATGGGTAGAGGTGCTATTAACCCCATAATGCTATTTAAATATTTACTTTTGAAAGTAATATATGAATTGTCTGATGAAGATGTTGTTGAAAGAACTCTTTATGACATGTCCTTTAAATATTTTCTAAATTTAGCCCCAGAAGAAACAAATTTAATAAACTCAAGTACACTAACTAAATTTAGAAAGCTTCGCCTTAAAGACATGAATTTATTGGATTTATTAATAAACAAGACTGTAGAACTTGCTATAAAAGAGGGAGTTTTAAAAAGTAAAGCAATAATAGTTGATGCTACGCATACCAAGTCACGTTATAACCAAAAGTCAGCAAGCGAGGAATTATTGAAACGTGCAAAAAACTTAAGAAAAACATTGTACGGAGTACATCCTGGTATTAAAGAAGAGTTACCTAATAAAGTTACAACTGGAGTACTTGAAGATATTCTTGAGTACTGCAAATTATTAATTGATACCATAAACGAGAAGCCAGAAACTGCAGCAAATCCAGCTGTGAAAACTAAATTAAACTACTTAATGGAAGCTATTAATGATGACTTAGAAAATCTAAAAATATCAAAAGATGAGGATGCAAAAGTGGGGCATAAAACTGAGGATAGTTCTTTTTTTGGATATAAATCACACCTTGCTATGAGTGAAGAACGTTTAATTACAGCAGCTGTTATTACAACTGGCGAAAAAAGTGATGGAAAGGAGCTCATAACCTTAATAGAAAAAAGCCGTGAGGCTGGTATAGATGTAAATGAAGTAATTGGAGATACAGCTTATTCTGAAAAGAAAAACCTAGAATATACAAAAGAAAATAAAATTGCATTAATTTCAAGACTAAATCCTGTAATTTCACAAGGAATGCGAAAAAAAGAAGATGAATTTGAGTTTAATAAAGATGCTGGTTTATTTGTATGTCCGGCAGGTCATATGGCTATTAAAAAAGCAAAACAGGGAAAGAAGAATGTTGGTAAAAATCAAGTGCTAACCTACTATTTTAATGTAGAAAAGTGTAAAAATTGTGTTCATAAAGATGGGTGTTATAAAGAAGGCGCTAAATCTAAAACTTATTCAGTTTCAATAAAGTCAAATACTCACAAAGATCAAATAGAGTTCGAAAAAAGTGAATATTTTAAAAAACGAGCTAGGGAACGTTATATGATAGAGGCTAAAAACAGTGAACTTAAGCACCAACATAGCTATGATGTAGCAATATCGTCAGGCTTAATTAGTATGCAAATTCAAGGTGCATTATCAATCTTCACTGTGAATCTAAAGAGAATAATTAAGTTGAAAAGCATGAAATAGGGCTTTTAAAACTTAATTATAAAATAAAAAGCATGAGATATCCAAAATATGAATATCTCATGCTTTTTCTATTCAAGCTTGAAAACTCTACTAAATAAAGAGTGCTTTTTTCAGCGGCCTCAAGGTAGCTTGGGGTTTTTTACTATTATTATACTCCCTTTCCAAATGTACAATCAGGATACCTACATTCCTCACACTCCATACAAAGTCCCCCATGACCATAAGCTGCTATATCAGCAAAACTCAATTTTTCCTTTGCGAGTACCCTTGGTAATACCAAATCAAATATAGTTCTCTTAGAGTACATTACACATCCCGGAAGTCCTAAGATTGGAATATTTCCTTTATAAGCTAGCAAGAACATTGCACCTGGAAGCACGGGTGATCCATATGTTACAATTTCTGCCCCTGTATTTTGAATTGCTACAGGGGTAACGTCATCAGGATCTACTGACATTCCGCCAGTACAGATTACCATTCCAGCCCCCTGCTCTATCCATGCGTCTACAGCCTCCGTTATCTTATTCTCATCATCTGAAAGTATAGTTTGTCCAAGTATTTCACAACCATATTCCGTAACTTTGCTTCTTATTACAGGACCAAACGCATCCTTTATTCTGCCATGATATACTTCACTGCCTGTAGTAACAATTCCTACTTTCATTGGTGCATACGGTATTATGCTTACGATTTTCGCATCGCCGATTAAATCCTCTGCTTTTTTTATCTTATCCTCCTCAATTACAAGTGGAATAACTCTTGTTCCCGCTACCTTCTGTCCCTTTTTTACAGGATAGTGATCATGTAATGTAGCTAAAATTATCTCACCTAATGAATTAAGTCCATATAACAACCTTGTATTAATTATAAGAAGTCCATCGTACTCTGCTATAAAATTAATTTTACCTTCTTTTACTTCACTAAATGTAAGTCCTGTTCCTGCTGTAAGGGCTCTCAAACGTTCTGCTGCATCATTTTCATGAAGATATCCTTGTTTCTCCTCCCATACATATATGTTGTCTTTTCCCAATGAAAGTAATAATTGTATATCTTCTTCTTTAATTATATGTCCTTTTTTAAATGCTCTATCTTTTACTACTCCTGGAACAATTTGAGTAATATCATGACATAAAACGGATCCAACTGCGTCTCTCACAGGTATTTTTTTTATATCAATCACCTCTAACTCGTATTTTAAAATAAGTTTTATTTAATACCACACTCCACGTGAAAGCATTGCATCCATTAAACAATCTATAGACCTCGATTCTTAAACTTTCTTAAATCCCTTTTAGAATTCTCTTTTCCATACCATTAATCCTCATTCTGAGATGCCATTAAATAAAATACTGCTTCTAATACTCCGCCTGCTATATTTCTTGCTTTATCAGAAATAGTATAACAATTCATTTTTTCTGACACCCTCGGATCGATATCCGCAATCTTAAATCCCTCTTTTACAGTACTTCCACTACGTATAATTCCTCTTAACAGTCCTGATATTGTTGCTTTTATTGGTGTCTCTCCTATATAGGCAATAACTTCATCTTTTTCAACCACAGCACCAATATCTAGAACATCCTTCATTACTCCAGCGCATATCGAATGTATAACTCTTTCTTTAGAGTACCCCCTAATATTTCCTGGAACTCCTGTGTTTTCCGCAGCTTGTCCACTAAAAATAAGTCTACCTAGATTGTGCCCTCTAGCCGTCTCTATTACAACATCTACATCTTTACCTGCTGTAAATCCTGGACCAACAGCAATAGTTATATCTGCCATATCCTTTGTTGTTCCCATATTTTTCTTAGCAATAATAGCATCAATTACAATTTTAGGCTTTATTTCTTTAATATATTTTCCTTCTTCATCTATAATTACTGGAACTTTTTTATTGCTCCAAGCATTTTCTATTTCACTTAAACTGAATACATGTACAGCCCTAATTCCTTCTACCTCTACTTCTCTTTCATATACCACTTCACTAAAAGAAATCTTCCGTCTAATAGCAGTCGGTTTTGATGCTTCTAGAACTAATACCCTAAATCCACTTCTATGCAATTTTTGAATTGTTCCAGATGCTAAATCTCCTCCGCCACGTACAATGACAATCTCATTAAACATGCTCATTATTCTCCTCTAGTTTTAGAATATACTCATAATCTTCATTAGTATCAATATCAAATAATTTTGTACTATTATGTATTTCTACAAACTTAACTTTCTCTAAATTCTTATTTATTATTATTTTCCCACCAACATCCCCTTCTAACTTCAAAAAGTCTTCCTTAAAGATGTACGGAAATATTACAGGATTCCCATGTCTACCATCACACCTTGGAATAATTATATAAGCTGAATTCTCTTTAAATTCATAGATTAATCCATTTATCGTATCTTTATCTAAAAAAGGTTGGTCCGCAGTAAAAAACATATATCCATCTGTTTCTGTTGTATGTGTTACACCCAATTTAACTGATTCGCTTATTCCTTTAACTGCATTTTCATTTTTAATAACTTTTAAATCATTTCTTTTACCAATTTCTATTATTTCCTCTTCTCTAGCTACAACAATCACCTCTAAAAAGCAACATTGTTTAATTACTTCTATAGTGTGTTCAATTAGCATTTTACCTTTATATTTTAAAATAAGCTTATTTTTCCCCATTCTCCTCGAATACCCTGATGCTAATATTATAGCAGTTACCATTATTATATCACCTACTCTTACCCATAACTACAAACTTAAAACTTAATTTCATTTTTCTTACATAATTTATATGATAAAAAATCCTTCTAATCATATAATACCTTCATGGGATTCTCCAAAATATACGTTAGTTTTTAAACTTCCAATAAATATACTATTTAATAATTTCTTATTCTTTAAATTTATTTCCTTAACTAACAACCTGGCTAATATTAAATGATGGGGGTCTTCTATTTTATTTATGTATAGTATTTTTTCTCCTTGTGCTCCCTTAAACAACCCCTTAGGATGAAATATTAGCTTAGATAGGTGTTCAATTTTAACAGTTTCTTCCTCTTTTACCCCCGTTATTTCACAAAATATCTTACTTCTATGAATATTGCTCTCATTAATTAGAATACCACATGACTGCATATCTATAATTCCTACAGTTTTTGTAGTTTTTGCGTATATAACTGGTTCAAATTCATTCCACCCTTTTAGCTGTTTTTCCTTTGCCCCATCTGCCTCTATTAGTATATAGTCAAAATGTGGTACTAACTCATCTAATTCTTTTGTGCTTAGCCCCAATATTTTATTTTCTCCATTTACAGCTAATCCTAAAATATAAATTCCATTTCTATTCATAGTAATATACCTTGGAATTATTTCTTTATCAGTGCATATAAAGTCATACTTATCATCTAATGGAATGTATATCTTAGTGGTTGTAGTTACTAAGACCCTATTATTCGCTCTCAGCTCTTCTGCAAGCTTAAACATCATCGTGGTTTTCCCACCTGCACCTACAAAAGATATAATGTCTTTTTTCTTCAATTCCATATAATTACTCAGCTTCATGATATCACCTACTTATTTTTTCTTACTGTATGGCGTATTCAAAATAGGTAGCTTTGTTCTAAACTCTCCATCATAGCTATAATACGCACCAGCCACAGCAGGCGCAGTTGGTATTGAACATATCTCACCTATTCCCTTCGCTCCATATGCAAGATTCATATTTCCTCTACCTAATATAATAGATTCTATTTTCGGTACCTCCGTTGCTTTAAACAATCCCAGTGTCCCAAATTTTGCAGTTGGTACGCTGCCCCTAAGCGGATAATCCTCTGTTAGAGCATATCCAAGACTCATAACAACACCGCCTTCAATCTGCCCCTCAATACTTTTAGGATTTATAGGAGTACCAACATCATGAACCGCAATAACCTTCAAAAGTTTACCCTCATCATTCAAAATAACTACCTGTGTAGCATAGCCATAAGCTACATGACTTACAGGGTTTTGTTTAATTGAGCTCATTTTATCAGTTATCCCTTTAAATTCTCCATAGAATTCTTGCCCATCTAAGTTTTCTAATGTTTGATAAGTTAATGCATCAAGAAGTTCTCTAGCTGCTCTTTTTACTGCCTCACCTGTGAATAATGTTTGGCGTGAAGCTGTTGTATTCCCAGAATCAGGGCAAGTCAAAGTATCTGGCGCTGCATGTACCACTTTATCCGATGACATATTAAGGGTTTCACAAACTATTTGCGTTAATATAGTCCCAAGCCCTTGTCCAATACAAGCCGCACTGGTATGAATATATACGCTACCATCCTTTATAACCAGCGTGCAACGTCCAATATCAGGGATTCCGACTCCTAGTCCACTGTTTTTAATAGAACAAGCTATTCCTGCTTTAGGATTTTGCTTGCATATTTCTTTCACTGCTTCCAAAGTTTCAACAATAGATGTTGATGAATCTGCAATTTGACCATTAGGAAGTACTTGGCCTGGTCTAATTGCGTTTCTATATCTTATTTCAAAGGGAGTTATTGAAGCCAAATGCGCAAGCTGATTTAAATTGCTTTCTATTGCAAAACAGCTCTGTGTTACCCCAAACCCTCTAAATGCACCAGCTGGTGGATTATTTGTATATACTGCTTTCCCAATTATATCAATATTATGATAATTATACGGCCCTGCTGCATGGGTGCATGCTCTTTGCAGCACAGGTCCGCCCAGCGACGCATATGCTCCTGTATCAGCTATTATGATAGCTTTCATAGCAATCAAATATCCATTTTCATCACACGCAGTTGTAACCTCCATCTCCATAGCATGACGTTTGGGATGTATCATCATGCTTTCCCTGCGACTTAATGCAACCTTCACAGGTTTGTTACATAAATAAGCTAGAATTGATGCATGGTGTTGAACGCTCATATCTTCTTTTCCACCAAAACCACCACCAACTATTTTACTTACAACCCTTACTTTACTTTGATCAATCCCTAAAGCTTCTGCACATTCCTTCCTTGTTTGATAAATACCTTGGTCACCGCAATATATTATTATTCCATCATTACCATCTGGCGCAGCTACTGCCGTTTCGGTTTCTAAAAAAGCATGTTCTGTAAATGGCGTGCTGTATTTATTTGTTACGCTGTATTTCGAACTTTTTATATATTTATCTGCATTGCCAAATACCATGCTTTCAGTTACTAATAAATTACCGCTTGCATGTACTTGAGGCGCACCTCCCTTCAGTGCATCTTCCGGACATGTAACCGGTGTTAATTCTTCAAAATCAATTTTAACTAAAGATTTAGCTTTTTCTAGTATTTCTTTCGTTCGGGCAGCTATTAGAACTATAGCATCTCCTATGCAGTGAGTTATCTTTCCCATTGGTATTAATACATCCCAATCCTTTATAATATGACCAACTTTTAGGCTTCCAGGAAGCTCATCCGCTGTAATTACTAAATAAACACCTTGTAGTCTTTTAGCTTCACTAATATCTATACTTTTTACTAAGGCACGTGGATATTTAGTTCTAACCGCTCCACCATAAATCATCCCATCTATACGCATATCATCTACATATTCTGCTGTGCCAAGCACTTTGTCTACAGCATCAATTCTATTCAAATTTTCTCCTATTAAACCTTTACAAGTAGATTTAGGTACCTCTGTGTTTTCTTGTAATAGTTTAGCCGCCAGCTTCACAGCTTCAATTATTTTCACATATCCCGTGCAGCGGCAAATATTATTCTTCAAAGCATTTTTTATTTCGACCTCAGTTGGATTTTCTACCTTATCAATAAGACTCTTTGCACTTATAACCATTCCTGGAGTACAAAAACCACACTGTACTGCTCCTGCCTGCATAAAAGCATATCCATATACATCTTTTTCTCTACCAGTTAGGCCTTCAACCGTTATAATATTTTTATCTACAAGCTTGCTTGTTTTTAATATGCATGCTTTTTTTGCCTCGCCGTCAACTAAAACCATACATGTTCCACAGGCACCCTCAGAGCACCCATTTTTAACTGATGTTAAATTCAAATCTTCCCTTAAGAATGTAATTAGCTTTTTATCTTCCTTAGCCCTAACTTTATTCCCATTTACAACAAAGTTAAAAATTGCGACCACCCCGTTTTATATATTTCCCAAAATTCTGCTTTATAATATTTCCATTCTCTACAATCTGTGTCCCTCGTAGAAAAACATGCTTAGCAGACCCTACAGTTCTAAATCCTTCAAAAGGTGTATAATCTACATTTTGTGTTTGATTATACTTAGATATAATTCCTTGATTTCTTATATCCCATACAACTATATCCGCATCACTTCCAACTTGTAATGCTCCCTTTCTAGGATACATTCCAAAAATCTTTGCAATATTTTCACTAAGCAGAGAACACATTTGCTCTTTACTTATTCTACCTTTATCTACTCCATAGGTGTACATAAGGATTGGTCTATGTTCAACCCCTGGTATACCATTGGGTATTTTACTAAAATCGTTTATACCATGATCTTTTTGACCTTTAAAATTAAAACTGCAATGATCTGTTCCAATTGTATCAATATCTTCCTTTGATAAAGCTTGCCATAATCTTTCTAGATCATCTTTTTTTCTTAAAGGTGGTGACAGAACATACTTAGCACTTTCGAAATCCTCTGATAAATATAAACTATCTTCTAAAAGTAGATATTGAGGACATGTTTCTACATATATTTTTTGTCCTCTTTTTCTTGCTTTTAATACCTCTTCTAAAGCTTCTTTTGTACTTAGATGTACAATATATATAGGCGCGTCTGCTAAATTTGCAATATCTATATATCTTGATACTGCTTCTGATTCCACAATATTAGGTCGTGACAGTGGATGGGCTACCGGGGTCGTATTTCCACTATTAAGCTGTTCTTTTATCATAGTATTTACAAGATCACCATTTTCACAATGAACACAAAGCAAACCATTATATTTTTTTAAGCACTTTAAAAGATCATATATCTCTCCATCATTAAGACGCAAATTGTCATAGGCCATATATGCTTTAAATGATGTTATTCCCTGGTCTTTCATTATTTTAAGTTCATCTTTTACATCTGCATTCCACTGCGTTATTGCCATATGAAATCCATAATCGCAACTTGAAACATCTTTAGCTAAATTATGCCAATTTATTAGCGCTTCACTTAGAGTTTCTCCTTTGTTTTGAGTTGCATAATCCAAAATCGTTGTGGTTCCACCTACAATAGCCGCGGCAGTACCTGTTTTAAAATCATCTGCAGTTCTAGTGTATCCTGTATCTAAATCAAAGTGAGTATGAGAATCAATAAATCCTGGAAATACTAAACAACCTGCTGCATCTATAATTTGTGCTTTATCATCTTCTAAATTTTCACCAATAGAGGTAATTATCTCATCTTCAATTTTAATATCAGAAATATAGCTTTTTCTAGGAGTTACAATAGTCCCATTTTTTATAATAATTAACATTTAACCCACCTCATCAATTTTCAAATCATATAACTATAGTTCGAAATTACAGCCCAAATCATATTTCCAATGTCTTTAGGTATTTCTGTATTGTTTTCATTAAGATTAACTTCTAAAACTTCTCTATCTAACCTAACTTTTACGATTTTTTCATCTTTATTAATTAATACAAATCCCATGTTTTTGCTGTTTTCAAAATCGGCTTCTTTAGCAAATAGTGTAAGCTTTTCTTTATATGGAGCGCTATCATATGGACAGAACGTTTCACAGTTTCCACACTCATTACATAGTTTATCCAAGTGAATTATTTGATGCATTTTATTACCTTTTACTTTTATAGTAATATTTGCACGGTTAGGGCAGACATCGACACAAGCTTCACATATTGTTGAACACTCAAGACATCGTGCGCATTCTTTAGGACCGCACTCAGCCATTTGGAGTATACCTTTTTTAGCTATTGCCGCTTCAGTATTTGTGCTTGCTTTTGGCATATTTATTCTTAAATCACGATTCATTTCTTCTTTGACTATAGACCTTGCAAATCTTGTTGCATCTGCTATGCCTTCAACTACTGTAGCCGGTCCATGCAGACCATCTCCAGCAACATATACTTTTTTAATGTTTGTTTCTAGTGTTTGTGCATTTACATCGGCTTGTCCTTTTTCATTTAGTTTAATATTATTTTCTTCAAATATCTTAGTATCTATCTTCTCCCCAACTGCTGATATAACGATATCTGCTTTTATATCTACCATATCGCCGCTTGGAACTGGTCTTCGTCTTCCACTTTCATCTGGTTCTCCGAGTTTCATAACCTCACATTTAAGAACACCACCGCTAACTTTTACAGGTGATAGTAATTCCTTAAATTCTACTCCATCTTTGATTGCCATTTGCAATTCTTCGACATCTGCAGGCATGTATTTTTTAGTTCTACGATATACTACATATACATTCTCTACTCCGTCTACTCTTTTAGCTGCCCTAGCTGCATCCATAGCAGTGTTACCACCACCTACTACTACAACATTTTTACCAATATTTAAATTTTTATCATTATTCTTTAATTTCTCTAAAAAATGAAGTACATTTATTACATTTCCGCCTTCGATATTAACTCTACCTGGCTGCCATGCCCCGATCGCAAATAGGACATATTTATATCCTTGCTTTTTCAACTCATCTGCAGAATTCTTCTCTGAATTTAATTCAATTTTAACTCCCACGCTTCGAACAAGCTCAATGTCTTTCTCAATAGAATTTGATGGTATTCTAAATCCTGGAATAACATGTTTTACTATTCCTCCTAAAGAGTTTCTTTTTTCAAAAATTGTTACATTGATTCCTTCTCTTGCAAGGAAATACGCTGCCGCAAGACCTGTAGTTCCTCCACCAACAATTGCTACCCGTGCATCACCTTTATCTGCTATCTTAAGTTCCTTAATTAAACTATCGTATGCTTTTTCTGCTGCTTGTAATTTTATATTCCTTATGTTAACAGACTCATCGCAGAAATTTCTGATGCATTTGCTCATGCAAGCATGACTGCATATTGTTCCAGTAATAAATGGGAGTGGATTTTTTTCAACTATTACCTTTAGTGCTTCAAGATGTTTTCCTTCTGAAACAAGACGTATGTACTCTGGAATATCTTGTCCTATAGGACATCCCTTCTCGCATGATGCAATAAAGCAATCAACTAATGGTACTTTCTCATTTATTTTGCGATTAGGAATTGGTTTTATAGGCTTTATATGATGAATATCTTTTACTGATTTATCTTTAAGATCTCTTAATTTTCCATTATCAATAACATACTTATTAGCATATTCCGACTTGTTTAATTTTTCAGCAATTTGAACACACCTTTGATATCCACCAACTTTTAAAAGTGTTGTTGCTATAGTTATAGGCCATATACCCGTTTCAAATATATCATTTATATTAAAAACGTCTGCACCCCCTGAATAAGAAATCTTAAGTTTTCCTCCAAATTCTTTTGAAAGCTTATATGCAAGTGCTATTGAAAGGGGATATAGAGATTTTCCTGACATATACATCTCATCACCTGGTAATTCAGCATTTTTAATCTGAGCTGGAACTGTATTCGTTAATTTAACGCCAAATGACAATCCTTTCTTGCTTGCCAAATCTTGTAAACCTCTAAACATAGGAGTAGCATCATTAAATTGCAAGTCCTCATTGAAGTGATGTTCATCAAATGAAACATAATCATACCCCATATCATCTAAAGTTTTACGTACAAATTCATAACCTAATAATGTGGGATTACATTTCACATAAGTGTTTAGCCCTTTTTCATTTATTAGGTATGTTGCAATGCGTTCAATTTCTTGTGATGGACATCCATGTAATGTTGATAATGTTATCGATGTACATACCTTAGGTGATATATGCTCAACATATTCACTATCAATGTTTTGGAATTTATCCATATTTCCAAAGACGTATGACCTGCATTCACTCCATATATCACTTTTAGATGCATCTTTAAGTCCCCTAATAAATTCACCTATTTTAGGTGAAGAAATCCCCTCAAAATCATATCCTACACTCATATTAAAAATAAATCCATCAGGACTTCCTAGCTCAAGTTCCTTTGATAATATTTTTAGTGCAAACCAAGCCTTAACATACTCATCATATGCCTCGGTAACTCTAAGCTCTGTTGACCACTCTACGTTATAGCACTCATCTTCTGCTCTTATGCATGGCTTTGACACAGGTAAATCTTCACCGTCAAGGGTTTGCACTGTTTTTAATTCAAAAAATCTACACCCAGAAACGTAAGCTGCAATTATGTTTTGTGCTAACTGTGTATGTGGACCAGCTGCTGGACCAAAAGGAGTTTCAATTTTTTCTCCAAATATTTCGAGAACCTTATTATCCTGCTTTTTGAAAAATTTGTTTACTCCAAATATCTTGACCTGCTTTTTATTTTCGTAAGTTATCCACTCCATTAAGTTTTTAAATGGAATAGGTGTCATTCTATCACCCATAGGTAATACCCCCTTATTTTTATTGTTTTTTAGCTGTTGATTTTATTCCACAATTCATTTGATAATTCTCTTGATTTCGCCATGATTTGCTCAGAATCAACACCGATTATTTCACGCTCCTTCATAAGAACCTTACCATTTATCATCGTAGTTGTTACACATCTTCCATTAATTCCAAACAAAATATGAGCGTTTGCATTATTTACATTAAATGGCGTTAGTGGATCGTATTCTGCTACTATAATGTCAGCATAAGCTCCCTTTTGTATAATTCCAAGAGGTTTTTCAAAGAATCTATTAGCAATCTTTGCATTGTTTTTAAATGTCATTATAGGAATTTCATCCCATCCAACAGATGGATTACAGTTATTATGCTTATGCAAAATATTTGCAACCTTCATGGATTCAAACATGTCGCTTGTATATCCGTCAGTTCCAAGCCCTAAAGTCAATCCTTTTTTAACAAGCTCTAGCACAGGTGTACATCCTACAGCGTTACCCATATTAGATTCAGGATTGTGTACTACCATTGTATCTGTTTCTTTTAATAAATCCATTTCAGCAGGATTTATGTGTATACAGTGAACAGCAATAGTTTTTTCACCCAAAATATCAAAATCAAATAAACGATTTACTATTCTTTTATTGTATTTTTTTAAAGAATCATATACATCATCTATACCTTCTGCTGTATGCACATGATACCCAGCACCACAGGTTATATTTTTAGCACAATACTCAAGTGTTTTATTACTTAATGTAAAAGATGCATGAAGTCCCATCATACCCTTTTGCATATCAGAGGAATCCTTTTTAGCTGACTTCATAAATTCAACATTTTCTTTTACAGCTTGTCTCATTTTTCCCTCTCCATCTCTATCAGAAACTTCATAACATAAAGATGTACGAATTCCTAGCTTTTTAGCAACACCCGATATTTGAAATAAACTTCCGGAAATACTACCATAACTTGCATGATGGTCAAAAACAGTTGTAACCCCATTTCTTATACAATCTAAGTATGTTGAATATGCACTATATTCTGTATCTTCGAGTGTTAATAATCTATCTATTTTCCACCACATTCCAGAAAGAATATCTAAAAAGCTTTTAGGGTTATTCCCTTTAATAGAAAGACCACGGGCAAATGCACTATATATGTGATGATGAGTATTAATCATTCCTGGCATAATTAAACCTTTTTTAGCATCAATAAACTCAGCGCCCTCATACTTTTTCTTCATTTGCTCTGTGGTTCCGATATTCACTATAATATTAGCATCAATACATACACAACCATCCTCAATAAATGTATTGTCATTATCTCTAGTCAATAACTTACCATTGCCTATTAAAATCATAATATCCCTCCTGTAATATATTTTCAAAATGATATGTAATTAATTGATTGTTCTCATTGTTTTTACTATTCCAAATTTATTCTACCATTTTTTTCCGAATTTAGTCAATTCATTCCAATAAAATTTTTGTAAGCTTAAAAAATTTTTGTATTTTTTATTGATTTATAAGAAAACACTGATATACTTATCTTATAAATATTGTAATATTTTATAAATTATTACTTATTATATAGCCGATTGAGAGGTTTATTATGGATATTAACAGTAATTTAGATTTTTTAAAAAATTTAGCCAAAGGCATTTCATCTCAATTTGGGCGAAATTGTGAAGTAGTTATACATGACTTATCTTCCGGCAACCCAGATTATCCCATTCTATTTATTGAGAATGGCGATGTTACAAAAAGAACAACGAGCACTAGTAGCGCTTCGCGTGTTGTATTAACTGCTTTAAAAAACAATTGTGAACAAATTGAAGATAATTTAAACTATATTACCAAAACTCACGATGGCAGGATTCTAAAATCGAGTACTATATATATACGAAATGATGAAAACATTCCTGTTGGTATATTTTCTATAAATTATGATATTACTGAGCTTACAATTGCTAGTAATTGTATAGAGTCCTTAATTAGTCATAAAGAAAACATTTATGACGGGGATAAAATTCCTCAAAATGTAAATCAACTACTAGATGATTTATTAGAAGAATCTTTAATGAAAATAAATAAACCAGTTGCATTAATGAGTAAAGACGAAAAGATACAAGCTATTCAATATCTTAATGATGCCGGCGCTTTCCTAATTACTAAAGCAGGCGATAAAATAGCAAGTTTTTTCGGAATTTCAAAGTATTCAATCTACAATTATGTAGATATAAAAAAATAAATTTTTTGGAGGTTTTGTTATGAATAAAATAAACTGGATACGGAATGAGCTCCCTAAAAACAGTAATAAAATGTTAAATGTAATGTCCCTTGAAAAAATTGATAAGGCATCCTCTTTTCATAAAAGTTTCCCGCAATACAGTCAAACGCCCTTAGCTAAACTAAATAATATGGCTAAATTTCTTGGCCTTAAGAATCTGTATGTAAAAGATGAGTCTTATAGATTTGGCTTAAACGCTTTTAAGGTCTTAGGTGGTTCTTTTGCTATAGGTTGCTACATTGCAAAAAAATTAGGTAAGGATATATCAACACTTCATTATGATACTATTACATCGAAAGAACTTCTTAAAGAATTCGGACAAACAACTTTCTTCACAGCAACTGATGGGAATCATGGAAGAGGTCTTGCCTGGTCAGCTAACAAATTAAATCAAAAATCCGTCATTTTCATGCCAAAAGGCTCTTCAAAAACCAGATTAAAAAACATTCAAAAGGAAGGCGCTATTGCTACAATAGAAGATGTAAATTATGACGAATGCGTCCGCATCGCAATAGCCGAGTCGGCAAAAACTCCTAATTCTGTAGTTGTTCAAGATACTGCATGGCTTGGTTATGAAGAAATACCCTCTTGGATTATGCAAGGTTATGGAACAATGGCAATGGAGGCTAATGAACAACTGCATAATGATAATTGTGATGCACCAACACATATTTTTCTGCAAGCTGGTGTAGGTTCTCTCGCTGGTGCAGTCCAAGGCTATTTTTCAAATGCTTATCCTGGTAATCCACCAATAGTTACTATAGTAGAACCCAATAAGGCTGATTGTATATTCCGTTCTGCATCAGCAAAAGACGGAAATGTAAGAATTGTTACTGATGACATGCAAACAATCATGGCAGGCCTTGCATGTGGAGAACCAAATACAATATCATGGGATATTTTAAAAAATAATAGTTCATTCTTTGTATCTTGCCCAGATAATATTTCCGCTAAAGGAATGAGACTACTTGCTGCACCTATTAAGGGAGATCCTACTGTTACCTCTGGCGAATCCGGCGCTGTAACAATGGGTGTTCTATTTAATATAATGAAAAATGATAATTTAAAAGATCTAAAACAAGCTCTAAAACTTGATGAAAATTCAAAAGTACTCTTGTTTTCAACAGAGGGAGATACTGATCCAGATGTATATCGTAATATTGTATGGGATGGTAATTATTCATCATTGTAATAATTCTCAATTTAACTAGTAATTTAATATTTATTCAAATTTAAGGGGGAATAAAAAAATGGATTTTAACAGTATTAAGGAAAAAGCGGAGAGCTATAAAGCTCCAATGACAAAATTCTTACGTGACTTAATTGCTATCCCTGGCGAAAGCTGTGGGGAAGAAGGTGTTGTTAAAAGAATAGAACAAGAAATGATTTCTCTTGGTTTTGACAAAGTAGAAATTGATCCACAGGGAAATATTTTAGGTTACGTTGGAACAGGTAAAACTCTTATAGCTTTTGATGCTCATATTGACACTGTTGGTCTTGGAGAGCTCAGTAACTGGACTTTTGACCCTTATATAGGTTTTGAAACTGAGGAAGAAATTGGTGGACGTGGTGCATCTGACCAACTTGGTGGTATCGTATCAGCTGTATACGGCGCTAAGATAATGAAACATCTTGGCATGTTAAGCGAAGACTACACAGCTCTCGTAGTTGGATCAGTACAGGAAGAGGATTGTGACGGAAACTGCTGGCTGCACATCATAGAACAGGACAAAATCAAACCTGAATTCGTTGTAAGCACAGAGCCAACTGATAGCGGTATCTACAGAGGACATAGAGGACGTATGGAAATCAGTGTTGATGTTAAGGGTGTTTCATGCCACGGTTCAGCTCCAGAAAGAGGAGACAACGCAATCTACAAAATGGCTGAAATATTAATAGATATCAAAAACCTTAACACAAATGATGCTGCTGATTCTACAGAAATCAAAGGTCTCGTAAAAATGTTAGATAAAAAATATAACCCTAAATTCGAAGAATCTCAATTCTTAGGACGTGGTACTGTAACTACATCAGAAATATTCTTTACTTCACCAAGCCGTTGTGCAGTAGCTGACTCTTGCGCGATTTCATTAGATCGTCGTATGACCTCTGGAGAAACCTTTGAAAGTTGTTTAGAAGAAATCCGTCAACTTCCAGCTGCTAAAAAATACAATGCTGAAGTCACTATGTATAAATATGACAAAGAAAGCTGGACTGGACTTTCATACCCTCAGGATTGCTACTTCCCTACCTGGGTTATTCCTGAAGATCATGCCGTTGTTAAGGCAATGGAAGAATCATACCAAGGAATGTTCGGAACAACAAGAAGCGGTTCTTATAGCACTGATGAAATGAGAAAAGCTCGTCCGCTTACTGATAAATGGACATTCTCAACAAACGGTGTTGCTATAATGGGTCGTCATGGAATACCATGCATAGGATTCGGACCTGGTGCAGAATCTCAGGCACATGCTCCAAATGAAAAAACTTGGAAAGATGACTTGGTTAAATGTGCTGCTGTATATGCTGCTCTCCCAACGATTTATTGTAAAAGTAAATAAAAATAAATAATACTAAATAAAAAGGAGTTTTTAAAAATGGCTTTAATGGATAAATACATCAGCAAACTTAACTCCCTAGATTTTAAAAATATGTATAATAATGATTTCATGCTCACTTGGGAAAAATCAAAGGACGAACTCGAGTCAGTGTTCACAGTTGCAGAAGCTCTTAAAGAATTAAGAGTAAATAACATATCATCAAAGATTTTCGATAGTGGCCTGGGAATTTCACTCTTCCGTGACAATTCAACTCGTACAAGATTTAGTTTCGCTTCTGCTTGTAACCTTCTTGGTCTTGAAGTTCAGGATCTTGATGAAGGAAAATCTCAGGTTGCTCATGGTGAAACAGTAAGAGAAACCGCTAACATGATTTCTTTCATGGCAGATGTTATAGGTATCCGTGATGATATGTATATTGGAAAAGGTAATGCTTATATGCGTGAAGTTTCTAAGGCTGTACAAGAAGGTAACGATGAAGGGATTTTAGAACAACGTCCAACACTTGTTAGTTTACAATGTGATATAGACCACCCCACTCAATGTATGGCTGATACTCTTCATATTATAAATGAATTGGGCGGTATTGAAAATTTAAAAGGTAAAAAAATTGCTATGTCATGGGCATATTCTCCATCTTATGGTAAGCCCCTTTCAGTTCCCCAAGGAGTAATTGGACTTTTAACTCGTTTCGGTATGGATGTTGTTCTTGCACATCCAGAAGGTTATGAAGTTATGAGCTCCGTCGAAGAAATTTCAATAAAAAATGCTGCGAAGTCTGGTGGTTCATTTACAAAAACAAATTCTATGGAAGAAGCATTCAAAGATGCCGACATAGTTTATCCTAAGAGCTGGGCTCCTTTTGTCGCTATGGAAAAACGTACAGATTTATATGCAAAAAATGACCAAGCTGGTATAAATACACTTGAAAAAGAACTCCTTTCACAAAATGCTGAGCATAAGGATTGGCAGTGTACTGAGGAACTTATGAAAACTACAAAAGATGGGAAAGCACTTTATCTTCACTGTTTGCCCGCTGATATCTCTGGTGTTAACTGTGAAGTTGGAGAAGTTGCAGCTTCTGTGTTTGATCGTTATCGCAAACCACTTTATAAAGAAGCAAGCTATAAACCTTATACAATAGCTGCTATGATTTTCTTAAGTAAAGTTAATAATCCACAAGAAGTTTTAGCTATGCTTGAGAAGATCAATAAAGAGCGCAAATTAAAATAACCCAAATTAAATGCTGGGGGGAGTTTTTATGAGTTCTAATCAAAAATCCTTATTATTCCAATATGATGGTAAACCTTCACTTAAAGAGATTATACCGCTAGGCATGCAACACGTCGTTGCTATGATTGTTGGTTGTGTTACACCGGCTCTCATAATTGCTGGCGTTGCAAATCTCACCGCCGCTGATAAAATTTTACTTGTACAGTCCTCACTTTTTTTTGCTGGTATAGCAACCTTAATTCAAATTTTTCCACTTGGTAAAGTTATTGGTTCAAGATTACCTGTAATTATGGGAGTAAGTTTTGCATATGTTCCAACATTAACGGCTATTACTGGTGAATTTAATATTGCTACTGTTTTGGGAGCCCAAATAATAGGTGGTTTAGTTGCTATAATTTTTGGGATATTTTTAAAAAAACTTTTAGCATTCTTTCCACCTCTTGTTACTGGTACCGTTATATTTAGCATAGGATTATCACTCTACTCAGTCGCTATTATATATATAGCTGGCGGTGCTGGTTCTCCAACTTTCGGTTCTCCTAAAAATTGGGCTGTTGCTCTAACAACACTTGCTGTTGTTATGTTTTTAAATTATTTTACTAAGGGGACTCTCAAACTTGCATCTATTTTAATAGGTATAATTGCAGGATATGTTATTGCTATATTTCTTGGAATGGTATCCTTTGATGCGGTGACTTCAGCTGGCTTATTTCAAGCTCCAAAACCACTACACTTCGGTATAAACTTTAATATTACAGCTATAACATCTATGGCTATAATGTATATTGTAAATTCTGTTCAAGCTATAGGTGATTTATCTGCTACAACGGGTGGAGGTATGGATAGATCTCCCACTGATAAAGAACTTTCTGGTGGTATTATCGGAAACGGATTTTCAAGTATAATTGGTGCTTTCTTTGGTTGTATGCCAACTGCGACATATAGCCAAAATGTAGGTATAGTAATTACAAATAAAGTTATCAATAAGTGGGTATTTGCTTTTGCTTCTTTTGTTGTAATTTTAGCAGGTCTTATTCCTAAATTTGCTTCACTGCTTACAACTATTCCTCAATGTGTTCTTGGCGGAGCAACAATCTCGGTTTTTGCCACAATAACAATGACAGGAGTTAAAATGATTTCTTTAACTAATCTTACAATGAGAAACTCAGCAGTTGTAGGAATTGCAATTGCATTAGGTCTAGGTATTGTTCAAGTTCCCAATGCATTTGCTCTATTCCCATCATGGTTTATATCTATATTCGGAAAATCATCCATTGTTGTTACAACCATAGTTGCAATAGCACTAAACCTTATCTTACCTAAAGATAAACCTGAAAACGTTACTATTACTAATAATAAATCTAAATCAATAAACATGTAAAAAAATCAAGCCACTTTAGTGGCTTTTTAATGAGGTGGTATAAAAATGAATAAGTTTATGAAAATCGCTATAGAAGAAGCTTTAGCTGGAATGGAGAACAACGATGGTGGCCCTTTTGGAGCCGTTATTGTAAGAAATGGTGAAATTATAAGTTCCGCTCATAATCAAGTTATTAAGACCAACGACCCTACTGCACATGCTGAGGTTACAGCCATTAGAAAAGCTTCTAGTGCACTTGGTAAATTCGATTTATCAGATTGTATAATATACTCCTCTTGTGAACCTTGTCCTATGTGTTTTGCAGCAATTCATTGGGCAAAAATAAAAACACTTTATTATGGTTCAACAAGGCAAGATGCTGCAAATATAGATTTTGATGACCAATATATTTATGATGTAATAAACGGAACGGCAAAAAAATTGCAAGTTGAAAGGCTACAAATAGATAGAGAAGAGAGCCTTGAAGCTTTTAAAAAATGGAAAATTAAAATAGATAGGGTTCAATATTAGAACATAAAAGCAAAGCACTTCCATCGCAGCGATGTAAGTGCTTTATTTTTCATTTCTTGAATCTTCATTATTGTTTTAAACCAGTGACGATCGAAGTTTAAAACATTTCACCATCGTTCTCAATGGTTACAATTTTCGCAACGATGCTTTTTAACTTTTTCTACAGCATTCAAAATATTTTCATAACCTGTACAACGGCAAAGATTACCTGAAAGTTCTTTTTTAATTTCATCTGTTGTATACTCTTTACTGTCTTCAAGAACAGGGATAGATGCCATAACAGCTCCACATGTACAAAAACCGCATTGGACAGCACCTTCATCAATAAATGCTTCTTGAATATCTGATATATTTCCATCACCATCCATTAAACCCTCAATTGTACGAATTTCTTTACCCTCTGCCCAAATTGCAAGGTAAATACAAGAATCAAAAGCTTCATCATTAATAAGGACAGTACAAGCTCCACATTCTCCAACCTCACAGCCTTTTTTAACGCTCGTAAGATGAAGATGATTTCTGAGAACATCCGTAAGTGACTCTCTATCATCTATCATAAGTTGTTTAGGTTCATCATTTACTGTGAAGTTTAAAATTGCATTAGCCATTTACCACACCTCCTGATAGTCTTATTGATTCCTTTAAAGCCCGTTTACACAATTCATAAACAAGCTGGAGACGAAAATCTTTAGATGCACGCCAGGAAGTACGCGGATTAACTTCTGTCTTTGCTATTTCTCCAAAAATATTGAACATTTCATCAGATATTTTCATTCCCTTTATGGCTTCTTCAGCTTTTGGACATCTCATAGGGACAGGACCTGCAACCCCAAAGGCAAGATGTACATCGCAAATCACATCTTTTTGCATATTAAGTTTGCAAGTTACACTGCATCCAAGGGTTGCAATATCCATTGCATTACGCATAGAATATTTAATATAATTACCTGTGAAATTTTCATAATTTTCTTTTGTAATATATATAGCCGTAAGTATTTCACCATTTTTTAAACTAACTTTTCCTGGACCTACATAATACTGCGCAATTGGAATAACCCTCTTCCCATTTGCCCCTTCTATTTCAAGAATAGCATTCAGTGCAAATAACGTCGATGCACTATCAGCACTTGTAACACCATTTGAAATATTCCCTCCAATTGTGCCAATGTTTCTTAACTGTGGGCCTCCTATTTCATCAACCGCATCTCCCAGTACTGGAATATGTTTTTTAATAATTTCATTTTTTGTTATATGTGAAAAACTAGTAAGGGCGCCTATTTTTATACTACCATTTTCCTCCATAGATATTCCTCTTAGCTGGTCTAATCCATAAATACTTATAAGAGAACATCCAGCAAGCTTTCCATGACGAATCTTAATAAGTACATCACTCCCACCTGCAATAATTACAGCATCAGGTTCATCCACAAGATGCTGTATTGCATCTTGAATTGAAGTTGCACTATATATTTTTCCGATATCATACATTGTTATGTCACCTCCATCTTTATATCAAATTTTGATTCTTAAATTTTTCTACAAGTCTTTGTGGCGTTAACGGAGCAACATTGAACTGAACTCCTGTAGCATTTAGCACAGCATTTCTAATTGCAGGTGCAACGGGGATCGCAGGCGGTTCTCCTAGTGCCTTGTTACCAAAAGGCCCTGACACATCATATGTTTGCGCAAACTGTGCTTCCAGGTGTGGTGTATCCATCATAGTTGGAAATTTATAATCTAGTAAATTGTCATTAAGTAGTTTGCCAGTCTTTTCATTAAACAATAGCTGCTCACTTAAACCATAACCGAGTCCCATGCTCATACCACCATGTACCTGGGCTTCTGCAAGTGCTGGATTAATAATTTTACCAGAATCATGTACATTAATAACTTTAATAACTTTAATTTTACCAACGGGAATATCAACTTCAACATCGACAAAACATACTCCAAAGGAAAACGTATTTGATTTACATTGGTTTGTTTCTTCAGCTGTTATATGAATTGATCTTTCTACATTGTAAAGTGCATGAATAGCAACTTCTTTAAGTGATGCTAAAACTTCACCAGTTTCCTTGTTTATAATATTATTATCTTTAAGATCAATATTTCCTGATGGAACTTTTAACATGAAATTTGCGTGCTCAATTATTTTTTCTTTGAGCTTTATAGCAGTTTTTTTAGCGGCCATCCCTGATACATAAGACTGCCTCGATGCATAAGCGCCTGTGTCAAATGGTGTAATATCTGTATCTTGAGTTGATATCATATGGACATTTTCAATTGGAATAGTAAGAACCTCTGATACCATTTGACTAAATACCGTATCTGCCCCCTGACCTATCTCTGTCGCACCCATTTGAACTTGAACAGAACCATCTTGATTAAGCACAATCCTACAAGATGCTGTTTCGAGTGATATTGGATAAACACCTGTTGCATAACTAAATATTGCCATACCAACACCTTTTCTTACAGGCCCTGTTTGATTTTGGTATTCTTTAAGTTTATTGTCCCAATCAATATATTTTCTACCTTTTTCGATACATTCGTAAAGACCATTACAATTGCATTTAACCTGATTATCAACAAAACCTACTTTCATAGCATTAAGTTTTCTTATTTCAATCCTGTCTAACCCAAGTTTTATTGCAATATCATCCATATGGGATTCAAGCGCAAAAGTGATTTGTGGTATCCCATAACCACGCATGGCACCAGATGGAGGCATATTCGTAAATACCGAATACATATCCCCTTTAGTTGCAACCGCATCTTGATATATCTGTTTAAATGCGTGGCCAGCTTTATTTGTTACACTATGTCCATGTGATGCATAAGCGCCTTTATTACCATATATTTCAACTTTTCTTGCAACAAATCGTCCATTTGATCTTAGATAACTTTTAATTTTGATTTTCATGGCAGTACGCACGCGGGTATTAGCAAAATCCTCTTCCCGGGTCAGATCAAGTTTGACACATCTACCACCGATAGCCTTACATAAATATGCATTAAGTGGTTCATAAAGAACATCTTGTTTATTCCCAAACCCACCCCCTATATATGGCTTAATAACTCTGATTTTACCCCAATCAACACCAAGTGCTTGACCAATTACACGTCTTGTAATATGAGGGATTTGAGTTGATGAAACAACAACAATTCTTTTTCCCTCTTCATATGCATAGGAAATTGGATTTTCAATCTGGCAATGTTTAACGGCCGGAGTTTCGTATTCCCCTTCAAAAACAATAAGTCCTTGTTCTTTTATCGCATTATCATAATTACCCATTTCATAACTTGTATGCGAAAGAATATTATCAGGGTAATCTTCATTGATTGCTTTTGCCCCTTCTTTTAAGGCAGCTTCTATGGACATTAATGGTTCATATTCATCGTATTTAACTTTTATAAGATTAATTGCTCTTGTTGCAATTACATTATCTTTAGCAACTACAGCTGCTATGTCATCACCATAATATCTAACTCTTTGATTAAGTAACTTTCGGTCTGCAATATCCGCATGACTCGGGTCAATTGAAAAAGGATGCCCAGCTGTTGGAAATTTAATATCAGGAACATCAAAACAAGTTACAATTTTTACAACCCCTGGAAGTTTCATCGCCTCTGTAGTATCAATAGCTTTAACAAGACCATTCGCAATTTTACTATGAAGAACTTT
This sequence comes from Clostridium sp. CM036, assembly GCF_055081135.1. NCBI lineage: Bacteria > Bacillati > Bacillota > Clostridia > Eubacteriales > Clostridiaceae > Clostridium > Clostridium sp. CM036. The sequence goes on from NZ_CM143652.1 coordinate 2,077,376, forward strand.
AGCAACTAGAGCATTATTTAATTGAAAATCATCTGTATATAGTGCCCGTCCAGTTACTTTATCAAAAGCATCAACCCTCTTAATACTTTTCCCAATACTCATTTTTTTCCCTCCTTATATAAATGCGTCCTTATTATATTCAATAACCTCTTATGATCTAATAATATTTTTTATTGTGAAACTGTTTTTGAATCTAAGTTAGCTTTCGATTCTTCTTTTAATACAAAATTAAGTAATAGAGCTGACACTGTACCTGCACTTATACCTGAAGAAAAGAAACTTTTAACTGCTGACGGCATACTATTTAAAAGGTCTGGCCTTACAGTAACTCCTAACCCTATTCCAATTGAAATCGCAAGTATAAGCATATTTCTGTTGTTAAGTTCTACACCTTTAATAGTCTTAATTCCCGCTGATACTATCATTCCAAACATTATAATACCGGCACCACCTAAAACCGGGCTTGGCATAATTGCAATAAGGGCACCAATTTTAGGAAATATACCTAGTCCCATTAAAATAATTCCAGCAACAGCAACTACAAATCTACTTGCAACTTTAGTAAGTGGTATAAGCCCAACATTCTGCGAAAATGATGTATTAGGCCCAGCATTAATAAATCCTGCTATAAGAGACCCAACACCATCGGCAAGTATACCTTTTGAAAGTTCTTCTGAAGTTACCTCTTTTCCCGCTGCTTCACCAACAGCCATAAGACATCCTACCGTCTCAACAGTTGTTACTAGATACGCTGTAATAAATGCAACAAATGCACTGAGCTTAAAGGCAACACCATATTTGAAAATTGTTGGAAATTCAATCCAGCTAGCATTTGCAATTGCTGAAAAATCAAGCATTCCTAATGGAAAACATATTGTGTATCCAAATACCAGACCAATTATAACTGATGCAGAAGAAATGAGTCCTTTACCGTATCTATTTAATAAAGCAATTACTAACATAACCGCAAACGCTATACATACATTCCTCACGCTTCCATAATCTTTAGATCCGACTCCACCAGCAGCCCAATCTATTGATACAGGTATTAAAGTTAAACCAATTAACATAACAACAGTTCCCGTTACAATTGGTGGAAAAAACTTCCTCAGTGGTTTAATAAAATAACTTAAAAAAATCTCAATGAAAGATCCCATTATTGTTGCACCAAACATTCCCGGCAACCCGAAAGCAGAACCTACTGCTATAGATGGTCCAACAAATGTAAAATCAGTTCCCATAACACATGGAAGTTTAGACCCTACAGGACCAATTCCTTTGGCTTGAATAAATGTAGCGATGCCCGCTGCAAATAATGCGGCACTTACTAAAAATGCAATGTCTTTCACTGGTAGTCCTAAAGCACCTCCAACTATTAGTGGAACTGCTACAATACCTCCGAACGCCGCCATAATGTGTTGAAAAGCAAGTATGATTGTAATGTGGATTGGTGGTTTGTCGTTTATCTTATACAAGATACCATCGTTGTTTCTAGGTGAATTTACTGTCCTCATAGAATATATCCCCCTTTTATAATTAAATTATAAATAAATTTACAATAATGGAGACTGTATTTGTACTCTAGACATTGTGATAATTCAAAATACTACAAAGGAATGAATAATATAATCCTACTTACTATATTTATTACGCCTTTTTTTAGGATGCATACAATAAATATAGTTACCTTTCGTATACGTTTTCTAGATTCATTTAGAATATTTATAAATAACTAACGCTCTGTTATTTTTTTGTAAAAATATTGTTTTTTTTCCTATTATACCCTTCGTCAAGATTACCATCTTGACAAATAAAAGTCAATGATTTACAAAACTTTTAACCCCTTAGCTATTTCTGCAGCCTTGGCAAATGGACAAGAAATGGAATTGTTGCATTCCAATATAATTAAGGGCTGTGGTGAATGTTTAAAGCTATGTACAAAAAATACTAAAATCTAAAAAAGCACTGTCAATATTATTGAAACTCAATAATATTGGCAGTGCTTTTACTATTTTTAATTTAAAATATTAATATGATTTTAGTTACCCTACATAAATTTTACTTTTGAGGTAGCTCATTATTCCCTAACTTGCCCATCTCCATATATAAGATATTTTGTAGTTGTTAACTGCTCAAGCCCCATTGGGCCCCTAGCATGAAGTTTTTGATTGCTTATACCTATTTCTGCACCAAATCCAAATTCTGCGCCATCTGTAAATCTTGTAGAAGCATTTACATATACACAAGAGGCATCTACTTGCATTAAAAATCTCTGCGAATTTCTATAATTATTAGTTATTATAGCTTCTGAATGTTTTGTTCCGTATTTAAAAATATGGTCAATAGCTTCTTCCATTGACTCAACAACTTTAATTGAAACTATTAAATCCAAATACTCAGTATCCCAATCCGCGTCGATCGCAGCCTTCGCATCTTTAATAATTTCAATTCCTTTTTCACATACTCTAATTTCCACACCTAATCCATAAAGTCTTTGTGCAAGCCTTGGTAAAAACTCACTAGCAATATTTTCATGTACAAGTACTGTTTCTACTGCATTACATACTCCCGGTCTTTGAGTTTTAGCGTTAACTACTATTTCTTCCGCCATACCTAAATCAGCCTCTGAATCCACATATATATGACAAATACCTAGCCCTGTCTCGATTACTGGTACAGTAGCATTTGCTATAATGGCTTTTTTAAGTCCAGCGCCACCTCTAGGAATAATTACATCTACGTAATCATTAAGCTTTACTAACTTATTTACTAATTCTCTATCCACCATTTCAATAAGCTGAATACACCCTTCTGGTAGTCCTGCGAAAGTAGCAGCTTTTTTAATAACTTTAGCTAAAGCCATATTAGTATTTATAGCCTCTGAACCTCCTCTGAGTATTATTGAATTACCTGCCTTTAAGCATAAAGCTGCTGCATCTACAGTTACATTTGGCCTTGACTCATATATCATACCTATAACGCCCAATGGAACTCTTACCATGGAAATATCTAAATCATTTGGTCTTTTCCATCTTTTTATTCCGTCACCTATAGGATCAGGAAGTGATGCAACATTTTTAAGTCCCTCAGCCATATTTTCAATTCTCTGCTGATTAATCATTAATCTATCCAGCATTGCAACAGACAAATTATTTTTCTTACCTAATTCCATATCCTTAATATTTGCTTCAATTATAGCGTTTTCACTGTTTATTAAAGCTTTTGCCATATGTAAAAGTGCATTATTTTTCGCATTAGTGCTAGCAGTAACCATGATTCTAGACGCATCTTTAGCACGTCTGCCTATATTTATAATATAATCTTCAAAATTCAATTTTTCTCCTCCTTGGCGCTTTATAGCATAGATAACAGCTATGCTATTACAATGTGTAACCTATTCTATCTCTCGCTCATGGTTTTTGTATTTCTTTCGAATAATGTCCCTACTTCACGACCTTCTAAAATATCATTAATAATATTAGGTTCAGAGCCTTCTGCAATAATCATAGATGCATTTGCAGCTACTACAATTTCTGCTGCCTTAATCTTAGTTGCCATACCCCCAGTTCCAAGATTTGACCCTACACCTTCTGCAGATTCCTTAATTTCATCAGTAATCTCGGATACATTATAAATGATTTTCGCATCAGAATTTGTCCTAGGGTTTGAGTCATACAATCCATCAATATCGGAAAGTATTATCAATAAATCCGCACCTATTAGACTTGTTACCATTGCAGATAATGTGTCATTGTCTCCAAACATTATTTCATCAACGATTACAGCATCATTTTCATTTACTACAGGTATAACCCCCTGAGATAGTAACGTCAAAAACGTATTATGGGCATTTAGATATCTTGTATTATCTACGATATCCTCTTTTGTTAAAAGAATCTGTGCTATAGTCTTTCCATACTCTGAAAAAAACTTTTCATACATGTGAATTAAAATGCCTTGACCTACAGCGGCCGCTGCCTGCTTTTCTGGTATTGTTTCCGGCCTCACCGTAAACCCTAATTTCCCCATGCCTGCTCCTATCGCTCCAGAGGTGACTAGTACAACCTGAATTCCTTGATTATGAATATCTGCCAATTGTCTTATAAGATTTTCAATACGTTTAAAATTTAATAATCCTGTAGAGTGGGTTAATGTTGAAGTTCCTACCTTTACCACAATTTTTGTTACACCTTTTAAATATTCTTTTCTACTGTTCATATAACCACTCCCCATCTCATTCTAATATTTAATTTAATTTTCTGTTTTTATAAATTTACCATACTTTTTAAAATTTTAAAAGATATTTTATACATAATACTAATTTAATTTTACACCATATAAATTACCAGGGTTAATTAATTTATAAAATTTTGATTTTTAGGATGAGGTTATTTAAGTAGAGTTTTGTATCATAGTGAATTTAATGATATAATTAATCTATTGTCATTAGCCATCTAAAAAATAGACTATCATGCTTACTAGTTATTTTTTTAAGATGCCTTAGTTAATGACTAAATAAAAAATGTAAAGTAGGAAGATTAAAATGAGAAATGCAAAATTAGAAAGAGCAATAGTTAGAATAGATAATGAGATTTCCGCTATGAACATAGCTAAGAAATACTTATCAAATTTAGATGAAATTAAAAATGTACAACACACTTTAAATAATAAAAGACAGCTACTTGCGGACGAATTGTATGTTGAAGACAAAAAATGTTATGAAAAGTGTTGTGACGTTATAGACGACATGCTAGATAAAGAGCTAGGAAAAGAAGACCAAATAGAATTACTTGAAATGATTAGGGAAAATTTTGGAAGACAATCCCCGAACGTAAGCAAGAAAAGTAGTGGCCTTAATGCCTGGTTAAAAGAACTTTGCATTGAATACCATTGGATTAAAAATGAAGAAACTGATTGGGATATGGTTGTTATTACCGGATTTGGGTTATATGAATAATTACCAAATTTTAGATTACAACTAAGTCCCTAATTATAATTAACCGCCATGTTGAGTCAACATGGTGGTAATTGATTTATAATAAAAAACTGCTTATAAAATAAGCAGTTTTTTATATTTTCTTTATTTACCTACCACTGGAACCCTTTTAGCATCGTCTTTCTTCATTTTCTTATTATTATCACCTTTAGGCTGAGCTTGCGGTCTACTCATTCCTTTTTTCGCCATAATTTTTCCTCCTTAAATTTATTTTAATATGCCTCATTACCTTATTATCTTTTACATATTATTTTGTTTAATACTAATACATTTTATTATTTATTCTTTCCTCTAATTTTATCATTAATCTGTATGACTTCCTCTTCATTTAAACTTGTTAAGTTTAAAATTTCAATCATGCCCTTGCCTTCTTCAAGCAAATTTTTTATATTTTCAACTTCCTCTTCATGCTGACCTTTTGGCAATTTTGTTTTTTTCATAGACTTTTATTTACCTCCTCTAAACTTTAATAAAATATTGTAATATCTTATTTTTACCTAGAAGATAACTTTTATTCTAAAACTATTAAATATGAATATAAAATGTGAATACATTATAATCCATATTTAATAATATGTAGACTATATTCTATATATTTTATAGTATTAATAATCTCATATTTGTAAAATATATTAACATATTATTAAAAAGGGAGGTCTTTTAATATGCGTGAAGGATTAATTCCAACTATGTTAGGTGCAGTTGTTACTACGGCTGGAGCATCATTTTCAAAAAACAGTATGAATAAAAAAAATATGCTTCCTATGATTGAAGCAGGTGTTATTGGCTTCGGGCTTGCTCACATTGTGTTAGGAGCAATTGATTTGGTTGAACACAGACGATAACTTACTTTGTTACATTTGTCTAAATATTAAAAAGTCTTTCTAATTTCAAAAAAAATAATTTAGAATAAACGAAAAAGCTGATTAGAAATTTCAATTTCTAATCAGCTTTTTTATAGTATCTAATCTCTAAATTCCCCATAAAATCTTTTTACAATATTTACTAATCAATGTTATAATAGTATTAGTATAATAATTTCATTATAGAAATGTTAGTATATCTAATAATTGAGGAGTTGTTTATATGATTTTAATTAAAAATGCCAATATACACAGTATGGCAAATAAGGATTTTGAAAATGGAATGATTTTAATCGATCATGGTAAAATTATTGCTATTGCAAATGACGTAAATCCACCCCGTAACGCAGAAATTATCGATGTTAAAAATAAGTTTGTTATGCCAGGAATGATTGATGCACACTGCCATCTTGGAATGTGGGAAGACGGAATGGGCTTTGAAGGTGCTGATGGTAATGAGGCTGTTGACCCAGTTACCCCTCATTTAAGAGCAATCGACGCTATTAATCCTATGGATATATGTTTCAAAGATGCAATCGACGCTGGAATAACAACCGTTGCAACTGGTCCAGGTAGCGCCAATGTAATTGGTGGACAGTTTACGGTTATTAAAACCTATGGAAATAGAATTGATGATATGATTGTAAATGAGTGTCTTGCTATGAAAGTCGCCTTTGGTGAAAATCCTAAAAGGGTATATCATGCTCAGAAAAAATCCCCCAGCACAAGAATGGGCACTGCTGCTATTTTAAGAGAAAATCTCATTAAGGCAAAGATGTATATAGAAAAACAAAATAAAGCCTTAGAAAATCCTGATAAAATGCCTGAATTTGACATGAAAATGGAAGCTTTAGCAAAGGTCATAAAAAAAGAAATACCTCTAAAAGCTCATGCTCATAGAGCTGATGATATCCTTACTGCTCTTCGAGTCGCAAAGGAATTTAATATAGATATAACCCTTGATCATTGCACAGAAGGCCACTTAATTATAGATTATTTAAAAGAAGGCATTCAAAAGGGTGTAATATTAGGTCCTTCGCTTTCTAATAGATCAAAAGTAGAACTTAAAAATTTAACTTTTAAAACGCCTGGAATTTTATCAAAAGCGGGTATAAAAGTAGCCATAATGACAGACCATCCTGTTATCCCACTTCAATATCTCCCAGTATGTGCTGGCATTGCATCAAGAGAGGGTATGGATGAAGAAGAGGCCCTTAAGGCAATAACTATAAATGCTGCAGAAATACTTGGCATAGATGGCATTGTTGGAAGCTTGGAAATTGGAAAGGATGCCGATATTGTTATATATAGTGGACATCCCTTTGATTTAAGAAGTAAAGTAGCATTGGTAATGGTTAATGGTGAAATTGTAAAAAATGAAATTTCAAAGGAATTTTAAAGGAATTTTAAAGGAATTTTAAAGGCTGTCAACATAATATTTATGTTAACAGCCTTTATTTTGTAATGAGATTCAAAAGAAATTTTATATATTAATGTTGCTTTTTAATTCTACCTTTTTTGATGCAATCAAGAAAATTACCATTGCTGCAATTGCTCCTATAATCCCGATCGTGTATGAAATATTTTGTGAAAGTTTAAACCCCTCTGGGGCAATTAAGATGTAAGAAGTACATACGGCTGTCATAAATGTAGCCGGCACCGTTGCCATCCAGTGTTTTTTACCCATACTAACCATATACATACCCGCTGTCCATAATACTATAGTAGCTAAAGTTTGATTAGACCATCCAAAGTATCTCCATATTATTGCAAAATCCATCTTAGTTAATATGAATCCTACCACAAATAGTGGAATACTAATTACAAATCTGTTTTTAATAGGACCTTGACTAAATTTAAATGCATCAGCCAAAGTTAATCTTGCACTTCTAAACGCTGTATCACCAGAAGTTATAGGACATGCTACAACCCCGAGTATAGCCAAGATTCCACCAACTTTTCCAAGCAAACTAATTGAAGATTCGTTTACTACCCACGCTGCTGTATGACCACTAATCGCCATAGTAGCATTTAACTGATCTACTCCTCCAAAAAAACTCATTGCTGCCGCTGCCCAAATTAATGCAACTATACCTTCCACGATCATTGAACCATAAAATATCTTTTTACCTTGTTTTTCACTACTTATACACCTTGCCATTAAAGGCGATTGAGTTGCATGGAACCCCGAAATAGCACCACAAGCAATAGTTATGAATAACATAGGAAATATTGGATTTTTATCTGAATTTGAATGCATATTAACCAAATTTGATAGTGTCACTTCTGGAATATGGTACCTACCAAAGATTAAAGCAAAAGCAATACCAACTGCCATAATCAACAAGCAAAATCCAAATATAGGATATATTTTTCCAATAAGCTTATCTATTGGAACCATTGTTGCCAGTAAATAATATGCGAATATTATATAAACTAATAGTTGAAAATTCATACCTGTTAAATCTTTTAATATACCTGCTGGTCCAGTTACGAAAACTACTCCTACTAGTATTAAAACTATTACCGAAAACACTCTCATAAAGTTTTGAAATCCTTTACCAAGATATTTTCCTACAACTTCAGGAATACTTGCACCATCATGTCTTGCTGATAGCATACCTGAAAAGTAATCATGAACTCCACCTGCAAAGATGCATCCAAAGACAATCCACAAAAATGCAACTGGACCCCACATTGCACCTGCAATTGCTCCAAATATAGGTCCTAATCCTGCAATGTTAAGAAATTGAATTAAGAAAATCTTCCATCCAGGCATTTCAACAAAATCTACACCATCCGCTAGCCTTACAGCGGGTGTTTTAATTGACTCGTCTGCTCCAAAAGCTTTTTCTACAATTGTGCCGTAAATAAAATAACCTGCTATAAGCGCTATAATTGCTAAAATAAATGATACCATTTGAACTCCCCCTAATTATTTATCAACTAAATTATAATGTATTTTTAAGAACTGAATACGCTTTCATACATGAAACGACAAAAAAAGCACATAAAGTGCTTTTATATACCCATTGTTTGTAAATTTGCAATATATGGTCTATATTTTATAAAAAGTCCGTTAATATACTATTTTGTAACAATCATCTTTATTTTCATATGCCTTAAATCATCTCCTGCGGAGCTGCAACAGCATCTGCCCCAAAGGCCTTTTCTACAATTGTACCATAAATAAAATAACCTACTATAAGGGCGATAATTGCTAAAATAAACGATACCATTTTAACTCCTCCTCAATATTTATAATTACATTTCAATTTATTAACATAATTATATTATATTGACATAATTATAATATATTATTAAGAATTAAATACAGTTTTATACATGAAAAAACAAAAAAAGCGCATGGAGTACTTTTATATGCCCATTAGTTGTTTAAACTCAATTATATTATTTCTACTTACCGGTATATGTACTTCTTCACCTTGCAGTTTTAACATAAAGGTATTGTTAAACCATGGAATTATTTCAGTTATTTTATCAGTATTTATAATATATGATCTATGACCTCTAAAAAAGAATTCTTCTGGAAGCTTTTTATAGAACTCAGAAATGCTACAATTTATATTGTATTGCATTCCTTTAATATAAATTAATGTTTCTCTTTCTCTTGCTTCACAATAAGAAATATCAATCATACTCCTCACCATCATTTTATTATCTTTCCAAAGTGTTATTTTATTATTTATACTTTTTTTATCGAAAAATTTCTCAATATTTTTTAATGTACTAACTATACGCTCTTCTGAATACGGCTTTAATATATAATCATAAGCCTGAATTTCAAATGCATCTACAGCATAATCTTTATGAGCCGTAATAAAAATAATAAGGTAATGTTTCGGGAAGTGATTAATAATTTTACCTAATGCCATTCCATCTAATTTAGGCATATTGATATCCAAAAAAATAATATCCGGTTTGTTTTGCTCAATAAACTCTAATGCCTTAATAGAATCATCAAATTCATCCATTATTTTTATACTACTGAAATTATTTATGAAGTACTTTAGCTCCTCTCTTGAAGGATATTCATCATCAACAATAATACAATTCATATCGTCACTCCCTTATTTCCCTCACATTGAAATTGATTCTAGTACCACTCGTACGTCTTTCTATCCTTAATCCTTCACCATAAATATACTTTAATCTATTATGAACATTTGACATGCCTATTTTATTTTCTTCCATTTTACCTTCATAGACTTTTTCTATAATCTCTTTTGAAATTCCAACTCCATCATCTTCAATTACTATTGTAATGTCACCAGCCGCAATTTTTTTAATTTCAATTGTCACGCTGCCGTATCCTTTCCCCTCTAAAATACCATGTTTAATAGAATTTTCAACTATTGGTTGAATGATCAGATTTGGAATCTTGACATCTAAATCGTCTTCAATATCATAAATTACATGAAGTTTTTCTCCAAACCTTGCTTTTTCTATCTCTATATATGCTTTAACCTGCTCTAGTTCACGGTAAATATCTACGAGATTTTCTCCTGTTTCTAAATTATATCTCAAGTAAGTGGATAAATTTATAATTAACTCTCTTGCACGGTTAGGATCAAGTCTAATAAATGAAATTATAGTATTTAGTGCATTAAATAAAAAATGAGGGTTTATTTGAGCTTGTAACGCCTTTATTTCAGCCTTATTTGCCATATTCTTTAGCTCTCCTAATTTACTAATTTCTAATTGAGTAGAAATTAGTTGGGATAATCCTACGGCTAAGTTTATATTTCTAAAGGAAATTGCATCCTCGCTGCAATAATATATTTTTAATGTTCCTATCATTTCGTCTCCTTCCTTCAAAGGAGCAATGATTGCGGATTTCAAATTGCACTTAACATTAGGACAATCTATCTGTTTTGCATTAGTTAAAGAAAGTAAGTTTCCCTCTCTAATAACTTTTTTTGTAGCTTCTGTTACAATCCGTTTTCCTCTTATATGATGATCAGCTCCTACACCTACATGAGCTAATATATACTCCTTATTTGTTATAGATACTGCATCTGAATGAATTGAATCTTTTATTATTCCACATATCTCTTCAAATGAATTTTCTTGCATTTTTCTAAAATATGGCAATGTTTTATTAGCTATTTCCAAAGCTATTTGTGCTTGTTTTGCTGCGATTTCTTCCTTTTCCTTATGTATTTTTTGAATTATTAATATTAAGATTGCGATTCCTATGGCATTTGTAAAGCTCATAGGTAAATATATACTTTCCACAATTGTTAAGGCCCTACTAAAAGGATGTGCCATCACAAGTATTAAAATCATTTCTAACGTTTCAATTAGAATCCCACCAATTAGCCCATACAACCACTTGTTATTTTCATTTGATTTTTTATATATTATACTTGCAACTATTCCTGAAATTATAGTTACGATTGTACAAGGTATTGATGTAACCCCTCCTACATCTACTAGTAGCCTGTGGATTCCAGCTATAACCCCTGCAAGTATTCCTACAAAAGGACCACATAATATTCCCCCTGCCATTACTCCAATAATTCTAGTGTTAGCAATCGCTCCATTAAACTCTGTTCCCGTGTGGGTCCCTAAAATTCCAAATGTTCCAAAAATTATCGAGAGCATAATTAGATCTTTTTTTTTGAACTCATCTTTTTGAACGATCCTCTTAAAGCTCCCTATCCTAGAAACGAAAAAAGCAATAAGAATCACATACCCTAAATTATTAGTAAGATTTCTTAACAATTCGATCATACATATTAACTCCATTTCACCCAATATATCTAAAAATAACTAGCTTAGTCTATTTTTCACACATGATTAAAGAAGGCTTTATAAATAGTATATACAACATTCTATAATATATAAAGATATATTATCTATGCTATAATTACTATAAGGTTATTTTTAATTAATACGAAATGTTGGAATACTTTAAATAGCCTTTATACATTATTCTATTAATTGTAAATATACACCTAGGTGATAACTACAGGAGGGTCTCTAATGCGAATGATTTTTTTTGATACAGAAACTACTGGCATAAGGCCAGGTAATATATGTCAACTAAGTTACATCCTTGTTGATACTAATTATAAACCAACAAAAACAATAGGTAAAAATATCTTCTTTACAGTAGATTATATAGAGCCATCTGCGCAAGATGTGCATGGTTTCAGTGTAGAGGCTTTATTTAAACTAAGCAATGGCAAAACTTTTGAAGATTCTCACGAAGATTTTATTGATGACTTTTTAACCGCAGACATTCTTATAGGACACAATGTTAATTTTGATATAAAATTTTTAACTCATGAACTTGAAAGTTGTGGGCATAAGCTAAATCTTAGCCATACTTTTTGTACAATGAAATATTATAAAGATATATGCAAACTTCTTACTTCAAGAGGTGGATATAAAAACCCAAAATTATCAGAAACTATTACATTTCTTAAGTTAAATGAGACTCATATAAATTTAAAAAGCAATGAATATTTTGGAGATACTTCAAATTTTCACGATGCTAGATTTGATACTACTGCAACCTATTTGCTAGTTACAGAAGGTATTAAGAAAGGCTTTATCCCTAAACATTATTTTTCAAAGCTTGTTAAATAATTTATAATGAAAAGATAGAATAATCGTACATTATTCTATCTTTTCAAAGAGTTTTTCAAATCCACTCCACATCTCCATATTGACTTTTTTAAGATTTACAACTCTAAATTTTTCATTAACAAAAGCATGAGTTGTACTGCCTTTAGCTAAGATTTTCCCGTCATTTTCTCTAATAACATTATAATTGAATATTACCTTAGCCCTATTTAGCTCTTTCATGAATGTTTGAATTATAATTATATCTTCATATTTTGCACCTTCTATGTACCTACAAGAGCTCTCTACCACTGGTAACATAATATTATTTTCTTCCACCTGTTTATAGGTCATGCCTATTTCTGTTATATACTCCGTTCTACCTACTTCAAACCAAGCGTAATAATTTGAATGATGCACAATCGCCATTTGATCCGTCTCTACATACCTTACTTTTAATTTCGTTTCATTGATATACATTTTCATTTCTCCAGTCTTCATTTGTATTAAACTCTAAACATTATTAGAATTCATATATTATACCATCGCAAAATATCCTTTTAATAACCTTATTATATACATATATTTGAATTGTATCACCCTTTTTCAAGTATAACTCTACAGGCAAATTAAGATCACATACAAAATTTCCTGATTTTATTTTTAGTTTTGTCCTGTGAATATGGTTTCTTCCCGCCAAATCTGCAATGTCTGCCCCTAATAGCAACCCCTGTCCTGAGGTCATGCTATCAATTTGTATTCTTGGATAATCAATAATCTTTGCAACCATAGGAATATCATTTCCTATTTTTTCATTACTAACATATACTGTATCCTCATTCATAATTATTGAATCATTTTCAATTATAACATTATTAATATCCACCAAGAAATATGCATTGATTTCTTCATTTGGGATGCTTTTATAATGAAATTTTTCTTCACAACGTAATATTCTAAGATATACCAATTTCAACAATTCTTCATAGGTATTATCTTTAAATTTTCCAAATTCTTTTCTCATTACATTATCTATGCTTTTGCTTAATCTTGGTTCATTAATTTTCCCTAAAATGTTTTTACAGCCCAAAAAGCTAGCTAACTCCAATTTTATTTTGCTTTTATTAAAATCCTTCTCTTCCAACTTAATATCTGTGTTAGCAACCATAAATACACTTGTATATTGTGGATATGCAGCTTGAATAAACCCTAAATATTTCCTATTTCTATCGTATACATTAAAAGGCATATTACGTCACTTCCTCCTAAATTATTTTTAAATCATATAAAAAATATTCCATATTAATATTACACCTCTATTTAAAATTGTTAAATACAAATTTCACAAAATATTATTTTACTTAATTACTTAAAAAGGTAAAAATATCTCTACTATTTATAGTAACTTCCTCATGCAAATATTTTTATGATTATTAGGTTATATTATTATATAACCCTAATATAAAAGGAGGTAATACTTATGGACAATAATAAAAGTCACATGAAAACTGATAAAAAAACTAACGCCGAACTGAGAAAAATGTTCCCCCAAAGCGGTGGTGATATAGGAATTGAAAATGGCGTGAAAATTGATGCAAATAATGACAAATTGACTAAACGCTCTAAATTATCTCATAACAAATAATATTTTTATCGCTAGAAAAACTCCAGAATGTTTCTGGAGTTTTTTAGTTTGTAGTTTCCACTTCACTACCTTATGCACTTTTACAATTTCCTAGAAAATAAAAAAAGCCCTATAAAACCAAAGTTTTATAGGGCTTTGCACTTATTTATACTATCTTCTAAAAGATGAATTATCATTTTGTTGTTTTCTTGCTCTTCTGCAATCAACACATCTTTGTGGTTCATTTTCAAATCCTTTTTCTTTGTAGAAAGCTTGTTCGCCCTCAGTGAATACGAATTCTTTCCCACAATCTTTACAAATTAAGTTTTTGTCTTCCATTTTAAATATTCCTCCTTTTATTTGGAAATTAAAATCTAAATTTGATTAACAATAATTTCCTTAAAAGAGGATATGCTGTTTATCATATTAGATTCTCTAGATAGCAATTATTAATTACTATTATATACTTATATTAACATATTATGAATGCATGTACAATATTTTTTTACTTTTTTATACAATCATTTTTTTATATCATTATAAAATCATACCATAGTGAAATAATATTTATCTCTATCCTTTAAATCATCTCCTGGGTAGCTGCACAGCTTTGAAGAACTCCAGAAGGATATTTATAATCCCACTGAAGTTTTATTTTTGCTAGGGTAGTTACCTCCCGCTTATAGAAGTAGTAGACTTTCCTTCTGAAATGTGGTTAAAATGCAAAATTACCACTCTTAAATATAGGTATTTCTTTTCCATCTGCTGTAATACCTATTATTTGCAAATCTCCTGTGCCAACCATAAAATCTTCATGCACAAAGGAATCATTGACCCCTAGTTTTGCAAGTTCCTCACTACTTAAATTTTCACCATTTTTTATGCATACTGGATATGCTTTCCCAATAGCCAAATGGCAAGATGCATTTTCGTCAAAAAGTGTATTATAAAATAGTATATTTGAATTTGATATTGGAGAATCATATGGTACTAAAGCCACTTCACCAAGATAATAAGATCCTTCATCGGTTTCAATAATGCTCTTTAAAATATCATAACCATTTTTTGCTTTGAAATCTACAATTCTTCCCTGCTTAAAAGTAAGTGAAAATTCTTCAATTAGATTTCCATTATAGTTTAAAGGTTTTGAGCTTACTACTATTCCATTAACTCCAGTTTTTTTAGGAAGTGTAAATACCTCTTCAGTAGGCATATTAGCTATAAACTCTATGCCCTCTGGGGTATAATCTGATCCTCCAAGCCATAAATGATTTTCTGGAAGCTCAATTTTAAGATCAGTACCCAATGAATTTTTATATTGCAAATATTTAAAGTTATTCAAATTTAAAAAGTCCATACTTTTTTTTAGATTGCTTTTGTGAGTTTCCCATGAAGCAACAGGATCCTCTGTATCAACCCTTACTGTTTTAAATATAGAGTTCCAAAGTTTTTCCATTGCCTTATCCTCTGATAATTCTGGAAAAACTTTTTTTGCCCAGGATAAAGTTGGAATTGATGCAACACACCATACATTTTTATTACTCATAAGCCTATCTCTGTATTCTTTTATTGCAGTACTAGCTGCTTTATGTGCTTTTGACAATCTCTGCGGATTAACATCCTTCATAAGTTCAGGATCAGAGGCTGAAATACTTAAGAAAGCTGCGCCCATTCGTGCATTAGATAAGTAAAAATCTCTCTGCCATTCCGGATATTCTTCAAAAACCTCTTCTGGCGCATGCATGAATTTAATTTTTGAGGATAATTCATCCCTCCAATTTATAATTACTTCCCTAGCACCCTCTATATAAGCACTTCGAGAAACAATTCTAGTAAAAGACGCGCACTCTATAGGCGAGTTGATTACAAGTGTTTGATTCTTTTGAATATTAATTCCTGTTTTTACCAATAAAAGAGCATATTTTTCTAATAATTCATTATTCATAATTTATTTTTAGCGAGTAAGTGTACAACAAGTACTCAAATTCACTAAATACTCACTTCCTTCCAATATCTCGTGTAGCCTTCTGCACGGATTGATTTTGCTTACTTTATTTATAATTTATTATTAGTACATCCAAGAAAATTATACCATAAAAAACAGCGTATGAAATCTAATGTTTAGTTTCATCTATCTGCTTTTCTATTTACTTCAATGATAATAATCTTTATAACCGCTATACTAGTAATATTATTATATAAAGATAATTATGAGAACTAAATCAAAACAATTATCTCAAAATAATCATATCTGACTTTTACTTAAATATAATTTATTTAAAAACATGAATTTTTATGATTTTGGTTATACTACATTTAAACCGATAATTATTTTACTAATAAGGAGGATTTTTCATGAAATCAAAAATTGTACTATTAACATCAGCTCTATTAACTGTGTTGTTTGTAGGATGTGCTAAGCAACCTGCACCCCCAAAACAAACAACACCGCCAGAAACAACCCCAAATGTAGTAACTACAGCTTCAATAGTAAATACTACAGCTACTTTTGAAAAGGCTATAAGTAGCAAGGGGACATGGATTATTGCAATAACAAAGGATTTAGCTATTGATAAAGATCTTGTAGTTGATGGTGAGTATAAAAACGGTAAAAAAGATGATAGTGGCAAAGATATTATACAACGTAAGATAGCTCTATACAGCCAAGATGAGAATAAAAACATAACTGCTAGATTCACTTTAACTGTTCCAAAATTAACTATCAATAGTGTTAACGGCAGTATAGAACATGGGACTTTCAAAGGTGATCTTTATGTTTCTGCAAATAACTTTCAGTTAAAAGATGCTACCGTTGACGGAAATATATATTTTACTACTGATGAATCTAAATCTACATTCAAAATGGATGCCAAAAGTAAATTGACAGGAAAAACGGAATTAAAAAAATAGTATAGTATCACAAATATTAAACCATTAAAAAATCGCATTTTTTAATGGTTTAATTTTATTTTGAAATTTTGTAATCATGTAGTTCTCTTTAACTACTTACAATTACTTATATATAAAACAATAAAGATTCTTTAGAAGTATGTTTTAAATTAGAAAAGGTAGTAACATAAAATGTTATTTTACATAATAATATATTGTGTATAACTTTTATAAGGAGATTTTTATGAAAAATTATTCAATGGACTGTAAAAACATGAAAGAAATGAATCCTACGATGCCTATGAATCAAATGGATCCCATGATGCATATGATGCCTATGAATCAAATGGATCCTATGATGCCTACGATGCCTATGAATCAAATGAATCCTATGATGTCAATGATGCCTATGAATCAAATGAATCCTATGATGTCAATGATGCCTATGAATCAGACACCAATGGATCCTATGATGCAGAACTGTATGATGCATATGATGCATATGATGTGTATGATGTGTATGATGCATATGCACCATATGATGCCTATGCCGGACAAAGACAATGTAAAAAAATAATTTTCTACTTAGATTCGAGCAAAATCATATGATTAGGCTAAGTCACATAAATAATCTAAGTGACTTAGTTTTTTGTTCTTCCATGCTTATTTTGCCATAATTTCCTTTCCAAATTCTTGTGAAACGCGCCCCTTATTCTCGCTGTATATCATATACTTTAAAGACATATCACATGGTTCCATTTCTAATCACTTTACTTTCTATATTAAGCTTTATTGGCTCTTTAATTCTACTGTTTATTCTACTATGCTATACTCATACTAACTAAGTATAATAAGGAGTGTATAAAATGAATGAACAACAAAAGATGCTAAATGGTGAAATATATAATGCCTATGATAAAGATTTAGTACTCTTAAGAAATAAAGCTAGGCATCTTACAAAACTATATAATAATACAGATCCCGAGGAAACAATCGAGCGAATAAATATTATTAAAAAACTACTTGGAGAAATAGGCGGGAATTTTGAAATAGAACCTCCCTTTCATTGTGATTATGGCACTAATATTGAAATTGGAGAAAATTTCTATGCGAATTTTAATTTTTTGGTTTTAGATGATGGACTTGTAAAAATTGGACATGATGTATTGTGTGCTCCTAATGTAAGCATATTTACTGCAACTCATTTAATTGATCCCAAATTAAGGCCCAAAAATGCTGATTATACAAAAGCTGTAACTATAGGTAATAATGTATGGATTGGTGGTGGCTCTATAATAAATCCCGGTGTAACTATTGGGGATAATAGCGTAATAGGTTCTGGTAGCGTGGTTACAAAAAATATTCCAGCTAATGTTATCGCTGTTGGAAATCCTTGTAGAATAATAAAAAATATTGATTAATTAATAAAAGTACCTAATATAGTACTAACAACTGTTGTATCAACATTTCATCTTTAAATTGAAATCCGATAATGAAATAAATTACAAGTAATATTAAAAATGCTCGATATTCAAAAAACTACTGAAATATATATTTCAGTAGTTCACTATCTGGCTTTTGCCAATTTTTTTATTCACATTCTTTTGTAACCTAAGTTCAACTTCTTCTTATCTAAACCGTAATTGCATATATTTTACACCCAATTGTGCAAATACTTCCACTTATAGTAGTTACTCCCACTTATAGAAGTGTGAGACTTTCCTTCTGAAATGTCGTTAAAAGTTTTTAGAAACGTAATTTATCATTAACATCCCCTATTTTAAAATTGCTAATACACCACCCTATGATAATTTATTATCCCGATTGGATAATCCCTCAGAATAATTGTTAGATTACTTTACTAAAAAAGCAAACTCACCCTCCACATTATCCTTTAATAAATTTGCGTTGATTTCTACTTGAACTCCTATTTTTCCGGCACTTACAATTATGGTATCTATTTCGAGAGCACTTTTATCAATAAATGTTTTATACTGTTTCTTCATACCTATAGGGGAACACCCCCCTCTAACATATCCTGTAACCTTTTGAAGATCCTTTAAATCTAACATTTCTATTCTTTTCTCGTTAGTTACTTTAGCTACTTTCTTAAAGTCTATTTCTTCTCTAACTGGAATTAATATAATATAAATATTTTTAGAAATTCCATGTGTCACTAAAGTTTTATAGACATACTTTTCATCTCTACCTATCTTATTTGCCACAGACACTCCATCTATTTTATCATCTTTGATATCATAAGTTATAACATTGTATTCTACATTCCCTTTATCTAAAATTCGCATAGCATTTGTTTTTATCATCATCTTCCCCTTTATTTAAATGGATTTACAATAAAAAGTTAGTTTCAAAGCTTCCCTTATTATATCCTCTTTTCTTACCTTATGCACTATTTACCTAATCACAATAGTATTTATTGGTCTATTTTACAATTATTAACTATAAATAACCCCTTTGCTATTGAAATTTTTACCAGTTGCTATATAATGATATTAACAAAGTAAATTAACTTAGATCGTCTACATTAAAGGGGGAAAAAACATGTCGGAAAAAGTAAAAAGTACTAAACATTTAACATTAGTATCATTAGTTTTAATGATTTTTACTTCGGTTTATGGATTTAACAACATTCCCAGATCATTCTATAAGATGGGTTATGCTGCCATTCCTTGGTACATACTGTCTGGAATAACATTTTTTATTCCTTTTGCTTTCATGCTATCTGAGTTTGGTGCAGCTTTCAAGGATGAAAAAGGTGGAATCTACTCATGGATGGAAAAATCAGTGGGGGCTAAATTTGCTTTTATGGCAACGTTCATGTGGTACGCATCTTATGTAATTTGGATGGTTAACGTTGCATCGGGAATTTGGGTTCCAATATCGAATGCAATATTTGGTAAAGATATAACACAGACTTGTTCCTTATTTGGATTAACCGGGCCTAAAACTTTAGGAATACTTGGAATGCTTTGGATAATATTTGTTACATTTATATCAACTAAGGGATTAGATAAAATTAAAAAGGTAACTTCACTAGGTGGCACTGCAGTTGCATTGTTAAATGTAGTATTATTAGTCGGATCTCTACTAGTCCTTATAGGAAATCATGGCCAGTTAGCTCAGCCAATAACTGGACTTAGTTCATTCATATCCTCGCCAGATCCTGCTTATTCTGGAAATATGATTTCATCATTTGCTTTCGTAGTATTTGCTATATTTGCTTATGGTGGTATTGAAGTTGTTGGAGGACTAGTTGACGAAACAGAAAATGCTGAAAAAAACTTCCCTAAGGGTGTTGTTATTTCAGCAATTGTTATCTCAGTTGGATACGCACTTGGACTATTCCTTGTTGGTATATTTACTAACTGGTCAACTGTTATGACTGGAAATGGCGTTCACTTAGGTAATGTTGGTTATGTAGTAATGAGTAACCTAGGATATTCTCTTGGTAGCGCATTCGGTGCAAGCGAAGCAACATGTTTAGCTTTGGCGCATGGAGTAGCTAGATTCGTTGGGCTTTCAATGTTCTTAGCTTTAGCCGGTGCATTCTTTACATTAATGTTTTCTCCATTAAAACAATTAATTGAAGGTACTCCAGCTAAATTATGGCCTGGGAAAATGGCAGAAATGAAAAATGGAATGCCTCAAAGGGCTATGTGGATTCAAGCTACAATAGTTTGTGTTATTATTGCTCTTGTATCCTTTGGTGGAGAGAATATGTCAGGTTTCTTCGTTGTATTAGTAGCTATGACTAATGTAGCTATGACTCTTCCATACATGTTTATAGCTTTTGCTTTTGCACCATTTAAGAAAAACAAAGATATTATTAAGCCTTTTGAAATATTCAAAACTGAAAGAAGTGCACTAATATGGACAATAGTTGTTATGTTCACTGTTGGATTTGCAAACTTCTTCTCAATAATACAACCAGCACTGGAAGGAAAATTGAGCATAACACTTTGGAGTATAGGTGGCCCGATATTTTTTGCGGCTGTTGCCTGGTTTATGTATAGCCACTATGAAAAGAAATATTTAAATAAAAATATACCCTTTACAAATAAAAATTTTAAATAAGTCTATGCTGAATCAAAAAGATGATTTCTGTGTTGTGCACAGAAATCATTTTTTTGCTTTTCACATTATATTATATAATTTCCTCAATAAATAATTTTATTATTATTCCATTTACCTGATTTCATGTAGATTATACACATTACAAGTGATGCGAATGTTGCAAGAGGAGAAGCAAATCCAATTTCATATAGAGTCATACCTACTATTTTACTTAAAACAAAAGATAACGGTATACGAATGATAAATGTAGCAATTAAACTGTGAATCATTGGAAATAACGAATTACCACAACCACTAAAAAACGAGTTCATACAAAATACAAAGCATACCAAAATGCAATCGATGCTGTATGATTTAATATATAATGCAGCTGTTTCTATGACCGCTGTATCCCTAGAAAACAATGCTGTAAGCGATGTTGGATTCCATTGTGCATATGCATAACATATTATTCCTAATATTAATGAGCATCCCGTGCCTATATACAAACATTGTTTTGCTCTTTCCTTCTTTCCTGCCCCCATATTCTGAGCTGTCATCGCTGCAATTGCTGAAGCAAATGCAATCGTTGGAAGCATTGTAAATACAATTATTTTTTCGACAACACCTACAGATGCAGAAGCAGTAAGTCCCATTACATTAATAACTGCTGTAATTATTATAAAAGAAATATTAATTAAACCATCCTGTAATGCTATTGGTAATCCTAGCTTAAATACCTTCTTTGCTTTTCCTGCTTCAATCCTAATATGACTACGATGAAACTCAAAGTTAAAACCTATCTTTTTTATATACAGCACCCCAATTATGAAGCTTATAGCTTGAGCAGCTATAGTAGCAATTGCAGCTCCTGGCGCCCCCATATGGAACCCACCCACTAATATTAAATCTACCATAATATTAGTTACGCAAGCTACCGCAATAAAGAATAATGGTGCTTTTGAATTGCCTAGCCCTCGCAGAATACCACTCAACGCATTGTACCCTATAATAAATGGAATACCACAAGAACAGATAAAAATATATTCTTTTGTGTATTTAAATGCCTCTGTTGGCGTATTCATTAAATTTGTAATAGTACCTGTCATTACCACCATAATTACAGTCAACACAGCTGCTATTATACCAAATGTACAAATGATAGTTCCAACTGACTCTGCAATATCTTTATATTTTTTTGCACCCAAATAGTTGCCAATTAAAATAGTACCTCCAGTTGTTAATCCAAGGATAACGCTTGTGATTGTCTGCATAATCTGGCTTCCTGTTGCCACAGCAGAAACTTGCGCCGAATTATCAAACTGTCCAACAACCAACAAATCAGCTGCACCATAGAGTGCTTGCAACAAGCTTGCTAATAGAAACGGAAATGCAAATTTTAAAAGCGTTGGGATAACCTTACCCTCTGTTAAAGTATTCTCTTGTTTCATAATAACCTTTCCTTCTGTTAAAATGTTCTGTTGTGTCATAATATGTGCCTCCTAAAATAAAAAAATGCTGGATAAGGAAGTTGGCTTTATCCAACCATCTTATCCAGCATATAATTATCTATATACCCTCCGATGAACAGTAGCAATCGTAACACATATGTTCAATATTGTCAAAAATAAAACAAAGACATTTTTACCTATTGACAATTGCTTTTACGAGTAATATACTAAGCAATAACAACTGAATACAACTTATCCAGAGCGGCAGAGGGACTGGCCCGATGATGCCCGACAACCAGCATTCTTAAGTGGAGTGCAATGGTGTCAATTCCATCAGATTATAAAATCTGAAAGATAAGGACGATAGCAAATTTTATAATACAATTTTATTGTTTATTAAAGTTAATCACGCTGCTTTCCTTATAGGAAAGCAGCTTTTTTTTATAAGATGCCTAATTACAAGGAGGATGCAAATGCCAATAAAAATACCTGACAATCTTCCAGCGTTTAAAACTTTAAATAAAGAGAACATTTTTACTATTACAGAAGACTGCGCATTTCACCAAGATATTCGGCCTTTAAAAATTGTGATTTTAAACCTTATGCCAACAAAAATCGATACTGAAACACAAATTTTAAGACTTCTTGGGAACTCTCCACTACAGATTGATATAGTTCTTCTTCACCCTGCAAGCCATGCATGTAAAAATATATCGCAGGAACATTTAATTAAATTTTATAACACTTTTGAAGAAATAAAGAATTCTAGATTTGATGGAATGATAATAACTGGAGCGCCAATTGAAAGTATTCCCTTTGAAGAAGTGGATTACTGGGAGGAGCTTAAAAAAATTATGGAATGGAGTGTTCACAATGTATACTCTACCTTGCATATTTGTTGGGGTGCTCAAGCAGGGCTTCATTATCATTACGGAGTGCAAAAACATAAACTTGATAGTAAAGTATTTGGAGTGTTTAAACATAAAATAACAAAGCAAAACGTTAAACTTTTGAGTGGATTTGATGATGAATTTTATGTTCCACATTCAAGACATACTGAAATAAGAAAAGTTGATATTGATAAAATAGATGAGCTTGAAATTTTATCAGAATCTGAGGAATCAGGCATTTACATTGTATCAGCAAAAAAGGGAAGACAAATTTTTATAACCGGGCATTCAGAGTATGATCCATTAACATTAAAAAATGAATATGACAGGGATATAGCAAACGGCTTAAATATAAATGTCCCCAAAAATTATTATCCAAAAGACGATCCATTAAAAATACCTATCGTAAAATGGAGAGGTCACTCAAGTTTGCTTTTTTTAAACTGGTTAAATTATTATGTTTATCAGGAGACACCTTACAATTTGGTGTACCTAGAATAATACATATAAAAGTTGGGCCCCTAGTAACTTAGGGACCCAACTCTAAATATTGAACTTTATTAAAATTTAATCTGTATTAGAAATACGTTTCTTAAATTCTTCCATGTCATGGAATGAACTTATATATACCCTATGTAAGGAAAGTATACCATCCTCTTTGGAAGACCATCTGCCGTCAGTACTAAAAGCCATTGTATACCCTGCTTCTCGTACAGCCTCAATTGAAGTTTTGCTGTATCCACCATAAGGGTAGGAAAAGAATTTTATTTGTTTATTTAATATTTTTTCCAAATCTTTTTTAGATTTAACTAAAGTTTCTAGTTGCTTATCCTTAGGCATCTCTTTTAAATTTTCATGCTTTACGGTATGACTCCCTATTTCCACTCCATATTTTTCCATTTCCACAAGCTGTTTCGAAGTCATATAGTTAGGACTTTTATCAATACTACCAGTAATAACAAAAATTGTTGCTTTAAAATTATACTTTTTCAAAACAGGGAACATATCCGTATAATTATCTTCATAACCATCATCAAAAGTAAGAACTATGGATTTTTCAGGTATTGGTATATCCTTAATAAGATATTCATATAAATTTGTAAGTGTAATAGTATAATAACCATTATCTTTTAAATATTTTAGTTGCTCCTCAAATCTTTTAACAGGAAGACGAATAGGATTATCTTTTTCGTAGTCAATTGAATGGTACATTAAAACTGGAACACTCTTTCCTGAAGCCTTCATAACAGCAGTCTTGTCAAAAGCGGGTATCGAAGAGGTTTGAGCGGGTTCAGCCGGTTTAACGGGTTCAACTGCAGTTGCTGGTTTAACTGGGGCAGTTTTTTTTATTGTAGCAGTCTTCGATCTTGAACACCCCGAAAGAGACATTAAAATAACGAGTGTAAATATTAAAATTATTTTTTTTCTCATAATAACCTCCTTGTATGTATTTTTTCGGAAACACATATTATTTTTTAATCTTCATCATCTAATACAAAACCCCTTAATAATAAATTCCCTGAGTATTTTGTAACCCTAATGCTAAATTGATCACCTTACATTTATTAACTTTATACCATCCAGATTATAAAATCAATCTTTTCCGGTATTTTCTTTATTTTATTATTTTCTTTTAATTCATAAATATCTAAAACAGGTTGTAAAATATAATATACTTCTATATAATTAAATTATAATAATAATATATGTGCTAGGGGTGCCTAATGGCTGAGATATGAATATTTAATTCATTGACCCTTATACCTGATCTGGATAATACCAGCGGAGGAAAGCGGTTATGATGTATAAGTATATTAACTATATTCCTTTTTTGAATATAGTTTTTTTGTTTTTGCCATAATACTTCTGTAGCACAATACATGGAGGCTATAAAAATGACTTTTACCGAAAGAATCGCTGAAATTACAAAAACCCCCATTGCTCTTTTTGCACTATTAGGAGTTTTGTTATTAATCTATGCAGTTTTGAAAGTTAGGAAAATTAAATTTACTACGCAGATGATAACTTTAGTTGGTATATCTCTTGCATTATCTACTGTATTGCAGTTTATTACAATTATAAAATTACCACAAGGTGGTAGCATTACTGCTGGGAGCATGGTTCCAATCATACTTATATCCTTATTTTATGGTCCTGAAGTTGGGTTTTTAACAGGTTTTTTATTTGGAATTATTAATTTTTTAGTAGCACCCTTCGCACTCCATCCAGTGCAAGTACTATTTGATTATCCGCTTCCTTTTATGGCCATTGGAATAGTTGGTTACTTTAGATCACGTAATACTAAGGTCATACTTATTGGCGTAGTCGTAGCAATGCTAGCTAGATTTACATGCCATTTTATTTCTGGAGTAGTGTTCTTCGGAAGCTATGCTCCAAAAGGAACCTCTGTTTATTTATACTCCCTTTTATATAACGGTTCATACCTAAGTGTGGAAACCATTATTACCTGTGTAATTATTGGGCTTCTACCTTTAAAACGATTATCAAAGTTAGCTATAACCAAAGCTCTAAATTAACTCGAAATATATCTACTACCTACTTCACGTTTTTCTTCAACCAAAAGTTATACTAATACATTATTCTGTTCATCATGAAGTTTACTGTATTATATTTAATGCTACGTAATATTAATATTACGTAGCATTAAATATAATAACTTAGAAATTACTATCAATCATCTCTTAACTCTAGCCCACTAAAATGGGCAATTCTGTTAGATTACGTTTTAATCATTCTTTTAGATGAAAGAATACCCATAATACATAAACCAATTATAAAATAAAAAATATAATTATAATTCGCAAGGATATCCATTAGAAGTCCAGAAGCCAACACCCCGATAATGGCTCCTATACCATATGCCGTAAACACAACACCATAATTCTCACTATAATGTTTCGTTCCATACATATCAAGAGTTGAAGTAGGCGCTATAGCTAACCATCCTCCAAGATTAAACCAAAATATCGAAAACGCTATACTAAATAATACTAAACTGCCTTCATTTGCCACTAGCATTAATAATGCTGCGATAATAATTAGTGCGTAAGAAATTAGCATGGCGGTTTTAGACGAGTACTTATCCGTAATCAAGCCAAATATAGGTCTACCTATTCCATTAAAAACTGCAAATACGATCATTAATAAAGCTACTGTTTTTGGGGATAGCTTAATGAGTTCTACACCAACGTTACTTGTCATTCCAATTAACATTAGTCCAATCATTGATCCAATCATAAAATTTACATATAACCCTTTAAAGTTTTTTGATTTAATCATTTTAGCAGTATTCGTACCATTCATATGAATTTTTGTGCTTGCAGTTGTTTCAAGACTTTTACTTTCCACATCAGACGGATATCTAAATGGATACGAAAGCAAAGGTATTATTACCCCAAAAGATACACCTAATATTAGGAAAGCTTTTGTTATTCCATAACTTTCTATTAAATTTCTTGCAAGTGGAGCTGTTATAAGTGGTGACAACCCAAATCCTATTAATACAATGCCTACTACTAAGCCTTTTTTTTCTGGAAACCATTTTGCTACTACCGTCATCGGAGCTCCATATGCTATGCCTACGCCAGCGCCAATTATTACCCCATATGTTATAGTTAAAATATATATATTTGGTGCATATGCAGATAATATCCATCCTAATGCTACAAGAAGTGCACCCATAGAAATAACCATTCTTGGACTGTATTTCTCTAAATATTTTCCAGTTATAAACATAAAAAATGAATAAGCTGCTAAAGAAACCATGTAAGGAAAGCCACTTTGAGTAGATCCTATATTAAAAGCCTTTTCAATTGGAATCCTAAAAACACTCCATGAGTATACAGTGCCTAAGCACATCATAATTATAATTCCCAAAATCACATATATCCACCTTTGCTTAAATTTCATATTATCATCCCCTTCGTTTTTTATAATACTCCTTTAAAATTAAAATCAATAAAAAAGCCAATAACAAAAACTCCTCACTCAGAGTTATAGTTATTGGCTTACCCCTTGACTGGTCATTGACCCTTCAGTGCGTCTTCCATGATTATTTTATTAATCGTTCTTCAATATCTTGGTCTACAATTATAGCTATAATTTTTTCACCTGTTTTGGTACTCACATCAGAATAAGTACTTACTATATTAACATCAATTATAGATTTTATAGTTTCTTCCAAATTTTCTCTTGCATTCTCAAACAAAGCAATATTCAGTCTTTTAATTAAATCGACGCCTTCCTTGCTTTGAGCCAAGCTTTTTTCTGATTTACTTAAAAATCCTTTAAGTCTTACTATAATTAAATCTTGAAATATGATTGTCCGAATTTTTTCTGGGCCTCTACCCATGTGTTCAATCTCAAATTTACTAATTGCTTCGCTTAATTTCGCTTCAATTTGTCCTTTTGTCATTGAGCTCCTCCATAAATCATCATAAATAGAATCAGAGTCTTGATATAATAAATAATTTTAGCATATCAATTGATAATTGTAAATAATAATATTTAAGGTTGTAGTTTGTTACTTTATCATCCTTTGCTAAGATTCAAATTTCCTAATCAAATTTATTTCCGCTCTAACAGGCGGTTTAGAATCACTTTTGCCTCGCACGTTCACTTTATCTTCGCAAATATTCAGTTCTCTTGCTATAATAGCCTTAACTCTAGGTTTACAAAAATTCCCTTGGCAAGTTCCCATTCCTGCTCTTGTACGTCTTTTAATCGCATCTATAGAGTTAATTGGTATATTTCTATGAAGCGCATCTATAATCTCTGCCTCTGTAACCTGCTCACATCTGCATATAATATTTTTTGATTTATCTTCATGATTAACTTCTCCATCAAAACTATTATCTTTTTTTACTATTATTCCTTTTCTATAAGGATTAAAATTATTATTCTTCACAAGATTCATTCCTGAATTCTTAAGTATTTCTACCACCATCTCAGCAATTGCTGGCGATGATGTAAGCCCCGGAGAATCTATCCCAGCCACATTAATAAATCTTTTAACTCTGCTTTCCTCAATGATAAAATCCCCCGTACTGCTACTAGCTCTTATCCCTGAAAAAGTAGTTAATGCGCCTCTCACATTAAAATCAGGTATGGACTTTCTAGCCGCCATAATGACATCTTTTAAAGTTTCAGCGGTAGTTGACACATCATCTCCATTACTCACTTCTTCTGCATTAGGTCCTATCATAAAATTGCCATGATATGTGGTAGTTACTAATATCCCTTTCCCTTTATCTGTAGGCACTTGAAAAATAACAGTATTCACAAGGTGCCCTTGATCTTTTCCCATTAAAATATATTGGCCTCTCTTTGGTGTTATTTTAAAATCATCGATCCCTACCATGTTAGATATATTATCACTATGCAAACCCGCAGCATTTATAATATATCTTGCTTTAATATCCTCCTTGTTAGTATGTACAATAAACTTATCTTCTAATTTTTCTATAGATATTACTTCATTTTCAAGCTTAAGTTCAACGCCATTAGTTATAGCATTTTCTACTAACGCAATTGTAAATTCATAAGGAGACGCTACCCCTACGCTTTTAGCATATAGTGCTACCTTTACTTCACTATTTAAGTGTGGCTCTATTCCTTTTAGTCTCGCTCCTCTTATCACCTCTAAATCATTACAGTCTAATTTTAGACCATTTTCATAAAGCTCAGTAATTTTTTTCTCGTCACCTTCATTAAATCCAATCACTAAAGCTCCTGTTTGTCTGTATCCAAAATTTAATTCTTCCTCAAGACTTCTATACATTTTGTTTCCTTTTCCGCATAATCGTCCTTTTAATGTACCGTACTTTGCAGCATATCCACCATGAACTATTCCACTATTTGCTTTTGATGCTTTCGTTGCAACGTCATCTTCTTTTTCTAAAACGCCTATTTTTAGATTATATCTTGAAAGTTCCCTTGCTATCGCTGCACCTACTACTCCTGCTCCTATAATAATTACATCATACATAAATATCACCCCTCAACATATTATTAATATTTAAAACCTTTTAATATTTAATCTTTGTTAATATCTATTATAATATAATTATTTACATTATAATAGATATTTTCAATAAAATCGTTTTCTTATTTATTAGTTTTCGCCGTGTATGTTGTTTATAAAAATAAATGCGATGTAATTTTATAGTTGCTGAGCTATTAAATAAATTTTACTTAATGCGAGAACGTAAAAAGCATGTGTCAATTACTTTGACACACACCTTTACTGTATTTTATGATTATGGTTATGTTTAAATGTTAATTTGTAATATCAGAAACGGAAATCTCGCTTCCCTTCCTTAAGTTCTTTTAAATGCTCTATTGCAATTGTACGAACCTTTTCATTTTTTATATTAGGAATCTCATTTTCAATTACCATCTCGCCCTTTTTTTTGGTATCAAGTGAAGCATAATCCTCCAAATATTCTTTAAGTGTCATTAGTGCGTTCGGCTGACAGCAGTTTCCAATTTGACCTGATTTCACAAGACTCATGAAACGATCACCTGTACGCCCTTCTCTATAACAGGCGGTGCAAAAGCTTGGAATATACCCAAATTCCAAAAGCCAGTTTACAATTTCATCCAATTTACGAGTGTCAGTTACTTCAAATTGCTTCGAGTTATCTTCTTCCGTTTCTGTCTGCGCATATCCGCCAACGCTGGTGCATGAGCCTCCGCTTACCTGAGATATACCCAGTTCCAAGACACGCTCACGTGTTATTTTCGATTCACGGGTTGATACAATCATGCCAGTGTATGGAACAGCGATACGAATAATAGCCACAATTTTTTCGAACATCTCATCCGAGATTGAATTTGAAAACGTATTTGGGTCAATATCATCAGCAGGGCATATTCGAGGAACACTAATTGTATGTGGACCCACACCCATGGCTGCCTCTAAATGCTCTGCATGCATGAGTAGTCCAACAAAGTCATAACGGTACATATTTAAACCGAATAAAACTCCGATCCCCACATCATCAATACCAGCCTCCATGGCACGATCCATAGCCTGCGTATGATATTCATAGTTGTGCTTTGGTCCTGTTGGGTGCAACTCCTCATAATTTTTTTTGTTATACGTTTCCTGGAAAAGTATGTAGGTACCGATGCCCGCATCCTTAAGTTTCTTATATTCTTCCACTGTAGTTGCAGCAATATTGACATTGACACGGCGGATATCTCCATTTTTATGCTTAATACTATAAATGGTCTTTATACTTTCAAGGATATATTCAATTGGATTGTTCACAGGGTCTTCTCCTGATTCTAAAGCCAATCGCTTGTGTCCCATATCCTGAAGTGCTTTGACCTCTTGTGCTATTTCTTCTTGCGTAAGTTTTTTACGGGATATTGTTTTATTTTTAGCGTGATATGGACAATACACACAACCATTTACGCAATAGTTCGAAAGATATAGTGGAGCAAAAATAACAATACGATTGCCATAAAACTTCTGCTTAATCTCTTTTGCCAGTTTGAACATTTTTTCTTTTTCATCTTCCAAATCACATTCGAGAAGTACTGCAGCCTCCCTGTGTGTTAGACCCTTACAGTCTTTTGCACGTTCTATCAGGCTATCAATTAGCTCACGATTTCTTTTGTTTTCTCGAGCATAAGAAATGGTAGATAGAATTTCACCGTCATCAATAAACTCAGTTGCATTTTTAGACTTATTATCATACATAGCATAAACCCCTTTTTAATATTTATTATTTATAAATGGTCAAACTCTTATAGACCTTGATTTAATCATTCGTTTACTGCTTTGCTATAGGTGGCGCCTTGGAATAAATCGTTTTGGTGTTTACATTTGGTAGCATTCCAAGCTTACCTGACAGGGCACTGATAACATCATTCGGCGCATCCACAACGATACTTATTACCGAAATATGGCGTTTCAGATAGGGTACTCCCATTCTTCCTACTATGTATTCTCTATATTCGTGGAGAATAGAGTTAAGCTTTGGAGCAGCATCTGTGTTTTCAACGATAATTCCAATTAGAGCAATTCTTGTTTCCATTGGCAACCTCCTTTCTTTTAAACAATAAAAAAAACCCCTGCACCCGAAAAGGCACAAGGATAGTACGTCGAAACCAAAGGTACAACCAATAAAGATATGTTCTTTGGAGCATTCCAACTATTCTCTCGCCTTCTCATTCGGGACGAACCCTCGTGCATTCAGAACGATAACTTTGTTAATTTAAAATCAATCTAACCGTACCACTCCTGATAGTAAAAAGCAATACAACAATTTATTTACTTATTTTTAACTGCCCATCTGATTCCTTTTTCAATATATTCATTCCAAAAATCCCACGTATGGCTGCCAGGACTTTCTACATATGTTACATCTATATTTTCTGAAATTAAAAAATCACGGTATTTATGATTTACATCTAACAAAAAATCGTTTGTACCGCACGCCATATATATTTTAGGAATTAGAGCATTTTTCTTCTTCAACTTAATAATAAGTGCCTCTGGGTCTTTATCACTATCCAAAAGTTGATTCAGATCACCAAATACTCTAGTATAAAATTTATAGTCACGAACTTCGTCCTTAAAATCACTAGAAGCTCCAGCAATATTGTATGTAACTATAGCAGAAGATAATGCAATGATACGGCTAAAATTGTCAGAATATTTTAATCCATTTCGAATTGCTCCATATCCACCCATAGACAACCCACCTATAAATGTATCTTCCCTTTTCCTTGATAACGGAAATATCCTGCGTGTAAATTCCACTAAATCATTTCCAACGAACTCACCAAACAATTCGCCTTTATCAACATCGTCTAAATAAAAATTATTTTCTCCAGAGGGCATAAACACTGCGATATTGTGTCTTAAAGATAGTTCCTCAATTTTACTACTACAAACCCAATCAGTGTAATTTCCAGTTAACCCATGCAAGAGATACAGCGCTTTCATTGGTTTTTTCTTAATTATTTCTTCCTCCTGTATTTCTATTGTATCAATTGGTATAAGCGCATTGAAAGTAACATCTCTTTTTAAGGCTTTTGAAGCAAAGTTCACTTGTAAAAATGCCATTTTTTATCCCCTCCTCTAAAGTATTTTTAGTATTAGTATAATACTATATACACTATATTTCGAATAGTTTAAAATAGAGGAATGAATGTAATGACGTTTTCCTCTACTTTTTTATCTTAAGCGTAATAATGAAAGTCTACCACTAATTCAGTATGACAGTCCCTCTATTTTTATTTAGTATTTTTACTAAATAAAAATATAAAAACTGGTATTTGTGCAATTATAATCATTATCAATGGTATCATCATTGATAAATTATACTTTAATGATAAAAGTATTATTAAAAATGCAGCTAATAATATGAAAGACTGCATTACGATGTAGCTTACAAGTTTCATTTTCTTAGTCATAAATCCTCCTTAAAAACTTTACTTAGCGCAAGCGCAACTAACCCTTTGAAACTCCAAATGTACCTCCAACTATAGTTGCAACTCCTGCAATTCCCAAGCTATTCACTGCAGCAGCAAAAGTAACTTTCATTATAGAAGCAATTACCCATACTTGACCATACGAGCATGCGACAACTAGTCCTGCTCCGGCTAGATTATTGTGTATAAATCCATAATTGAATGTTTAAAAAAATATTGACCAATAAAATTAATCACAAAAAATATCAAAAACACTTTTATAAATGAAACCATTCTGTCTTTCGTTGTAATTTTCATCACACACTCTCCATCCACTATCTAGCCATAGGGTCTGTTAACCCTTAGCAATCTCCATCATTCTTTTTTTGTTAGTAGTAAACTTCCAAAAGAACCAGCTAAAGCTAAATAAATAATTTTATTTTTTTAATTTTAAAATCAGTTTCATTTCTAACCATACTTATTTTAGGTAAAACAAAACCAGGCATGTATTCTTTCAACTTAATATCTATTTTTATATTATATTTACCTTCATTTTTATAAACTTTAATTGAATAAGCATCAAGACATATATCCAATTCTATTAATTTTAAAGCCCAAAAATGAATTAGCTCGTGAATTATGTTCGCTAATAAAAAACTTATAATGATATATATAAACACTAAACTCATATGTTCCCCTTTTATACTTTATTATTCTATACTAACCGGAGGTTGTTATCCCTTTACTTAACTCAGCTTCATTCCCTTTTTTCAGGTGACTGTCCAAACCCCATAGGATGTAACTGAAAATCACCATAGAAGTCACTGAAAACAGTTCCTTCTATGGTGATGATTATAATTCAGAAAATCCGATTTATACACAAACTGCAGGAGTCGCAGTCGCATTCTTCACCTTGCTACAAATTCTTTTCTTTACAATTAAAATACGAATAAAAATTTTCACCTAAAATATCTTTAACTTTTGTATATCTAAGTCCTATTTTTCTATCAGTACATATTGTTGGATATAGTAATAAAATTCCAATCAATATAACCGCAGATTCAAGCAAAGTACCTATTCCAAAAAATCCAAATGCAGATATAAGAACTAATATATATCCAAGAGATGCATACAAAGCGTCTCTAACAAAAATTCTCTTTGCTAAAGATTTATCTAAATAAAATAAATCACACTTTTTATAATTAGCTATCAATTAAATATAAAGTTTCTTCTTTGGCAACAATCAAGCGAGATATCCGTATGACCAAAGTAAAACAAAAAAAATTTGTTTCATTTAGGAGCTATTATTTTTAGCATAGAAAGCTGTATTTTACAGACTTTTCTCACAGCCTCCTAATTTCTTCATAATATCTTCTAACAAATTTTTATAGTTACTACATTTTGAAAGTATTTGTCCCGCATCACAAATATATTCTTTGTATTTTTTATCAAAACCAGTACCGTCACTAAATAATCCTCTTAAACTTTCGTTTATCATGGCAAAATATTTAAATGTATTATAATTATTTAAGGTTAAAAACTTATCAAAACTTTTATAATTATCTAATTTAAGTTCATATTTTGTTAAAGAGTATTCATGCAGAAGGAATTTATAAGCAACTTTTATAATTTTAGCATCAAACATTATATTTCCTTTTGAAGACTTAAAGTAATAATTAAAAATCCATTCTTTAAATTTAATACACTGAATACTTAAATTCTCTCCATTTATTATCTTTTGATCAATAATTCTGTTTATTAGTGCTACGACCATATTATTATATTCACACTTGGACAAAATTTTGTCCACAAACAGCTCAGATTCTTCAACTATAAAATTATTAATTGGATATTCAGATGAGAATTGAATAGAAAACATTAATATAACAAACTCAGGCTTTCTTTTGAGTAAATCAATTAAACAATAGTCACCATATACACTAATGCTGCTATAAAATATAGTTATAAAAATTGACCAATTTACAATTAATAAAATCATACAAATCACAGTAAATTTATTTTCTATTATAAACAGGGATGAAATGAGAATAATTACAAATGTAAATATCGGTCCCCCATATAATATCTTTATATATTGGTTTGTATATGACAAGAGACTTTTTTTATCATTCATATATATGCTTGGCCCTACAACAAATAATTCCAACTTTATACATACTAATTTACTCATTAAATAATGACCTAATTCATGCATAAAAATTGAAACAAAGTAGATTAAAATTCCCACAATAAAATACATTACCATTCTATTCAACATGTAATCATTTTTTAAATTCACTTTACCTAAAACTATGTTATATAAATTGGTTTTATACGCACCCTTCATTAAGATTATTAGTATAATAACATTAATTATTATTTTAGTGAATCTGAATTTTCTATGAAATATATTATTATTTATGTAATTAATTGATTCCCCCCCCCAAAAATTAAATAATACTAAAATTGAAATCTATTAACTATAGTTACTATTTAGTCACAAACCAAATTAGCTCCATTTGTCTAAATTATTTGAGCTAAAGTTACTTAATTTGGGCATTCAGATGAGAGACATTATTTCTCTCTTAAATCAAGATGTTAATCACCTACATCCTTGGCAACCACCTTTAGTTATTAGCCTGATTATCTTTTTCTCATAAAGCAGACCACCTCTTAACATAAAAGCATATACACTTTAAATCACAACTGCTCCCTAAGTGTTCTACATCATTCTCCTTTATCATTATGATACCAATGCCAACTAACATTAAATATAGTACTCGGTAGCAATATTATTAAAAATCCAGTAAAATTATATAAATTATAAGTACTAATAATAAGACCACATACAAATACTATTATAGACACTATCACATAATATTCTTTATCTAGTTTCATACCCATCCACCCTAAGTCACCTTCCATTCCTGCCACAGTAATAACTACTCTATCACGGTGTATGCCTTCTGTTTGCTAATTACTATAATTGGAGATTCGTTCAATCATTCTTTCTATTTCAGCTTTTTCAAAAATATCTATTCCTTTTACTTCATCCTGATTAACTAAACTTAATCCACTCTGCCCAAATTCTAAAGCCTTTACAATATCTTTTTTAATATAAAGTTCATATGCCATTTGTATTCGAAAACCACCAATACTTTTATCATTTAAAAGTACTTGTGAAATTTGTGTATATATTTCTTTTGATTTGTTGATATCTTTTTTAATATAACAATAAGAATATAAAATTTCACACATTACATCTAGCCTTACATCCTTAGTATATTCATCAATATTTTCTTCAATTATACCTATACATACTTGGGCTTTATCAAAATTTCCACTATCTAGGTAATAATAAAAATAATATAAGCTTATATATTCGTGAAAGCTTTTATCACTAAATATATTTCGATTATTTAGTACTTTAAAATTTATATCCCTTGGTCTAATACCACAAAAAAGTTGCAATGATATTACCATTTCCATTAAATCAATATCATTGGAATCTGATGGGTTTATTATAGTCAATACATTTGAGCCATCTGTTTTCATTCCATTAACTTTACTTGGTATAACATTTTTAATTAAATTAAATTCACTAATAATTAATAAAAAACAAAAAAATATTTTTATGAAAATATTATTCATGTTAGGTACCTTATAAATTATCAAAAATAAATATGCAATTATAAATATAAAGTTCAAACCTATGCCTCCAAGATAATATATTAATAACTCTTTAAATAATTTACTAAAAGTCTTGGGATACATCATACACGAACCTAATAACCCATAATTGCCAGTGATTTGAAAAATGACTTTTTGATTTTGATTTCTTATTTCAAACGGAAAAATAGTAAAAGAATAGAATTTAAATCCAACTAATTTTCCAGCTATAAAGTGACCTAATTCATGAATTATTATATCGATATAAATACAACTTAATAATAAAACTAATAATATTAATATACTGTATTTGTGAACACTTTCAATATCAATAGATAAGTTTTTAATTTTACATAACGCTGTTAATATTATTAATATATCTATACCTACAAAAAATGAAACAAGACCCATTATTTTTTTATTACTTATATTCATAATATGAAATCTCCACATGGCAACCTAATATATATTAATTTTATATTTTTCTTTTTAATTATCATATACACCTTCTTAAATTTTATATAAATATTATACTCCAATTTTTAGTAATATATATATCAGTTTGCCTTTTTATCAAAAATTGTGCTATAGAAAACCACCCCTACTGCAACACCAACTGCAACAGAAATATTTCTTGCTAAACTTATATTTGATGGTCTGAAAAAATAGTCAAACAAAAAATTAAAAAAACAAAGTGACACTGAAAACTTTATACAAGTAATTACTTTTCCTTTTGTGACTTTCATATAAATCATCTCCTTATAATTTTAAAACTATACTTTTTATATCTCACATTGTGTATAATCGAGCTTCAACATTAATATTTTGTTATGCACTATTAAGTGTACCAAGATACAATGTTAAAGCTGGTAATACTTATTTTTTTACTATATTATAAAATTTATATTGATAACCAACCGTTTCCTGGTTTTGAATCATGATTATCTAAGTATCTTGCAACAGTGTTTCCAATATCAGCGGCATTTATTGCAAAATTTACTGCACCAACAAGGCTACCTGCTAGTGCTCCAGCACCAATAGAAAGTAATTTGGTTTTAATATTCCTATTAAATATTTTTTTCCCTCACTAACTCCTACCTTTCTAATATATGATGAGATAGCTCCTTCTCCAGCTACCCGAACTGGCATAACATCAACTCCTAACCATACTCCATCTCACCACTCTCAACCTCAACATAATTATTCGGTAATTTTAAAGCCATTTCAATTTTTTAATCCCCTTCCCATTATTATAATATTTTCAACTGTTTACTACAATTAATAATCACATTAATTGCATTATTTATATCAAAAGCACTTGCTGACACCTAAAATAGCTAATTAAGTTTTATCCCAATCTGTTCCATGAAGTATTTCATATATGTGATTTTTTCATACTTAACCCTAGTTTCTGTAATCATACCAAGGGTAACATTAACTTTTCCTCCTTTTTTATCTGCAAGGTAATTTTTATCAAGTTTTACTTTAACCTTGATCTATATTTAAAACCTTACCTTGAACAGCTCCATACTCTTTTTACCAAACCGTCGCTTTATTCCTTTTTTAGGTGACTGTCCAAACCCCATAGGATGTAACTGAAAATCACCATAGAAGTCACTGAAAACAGTTCCTTCTATGGTGATGATTATAATTCAGAAAATCCGATTTATACACAAACTGCAGGAGTCGCAGTCGCATTCTTCACCTTGCTACAAATTCTTTTCTTTACAATTAAAATACAAATAAAAATTTTCACCTAAAATATCTTTAACTTTTGTATATCTAAGTCCTATTTTTCTATCAGTACATATTGTTGGATATAGTAATAAAATCCCAATCAATATAACCGCAGATTCAAGCAAAGTACCTATCCCAAAAAATCCAAATGCAGATATAAGAACTAATATATATCCAAGAGATGCATACAAACCGTCTCTAACAAAAATTCTCTTTGCTAAAGATTTATCTAAATAAAATAAATAACACTTTCTATAATTAGCAATACAAAACCATATAAATGAATAAATAGAAACAAATACAATAAATATTCTTAGTAATTTAATATCAATCTGATGTATTTGTGTTATACCCATTCCAAAACCCGCAAATATAAAAAATGAATTCATTCCAAGTGTTGCCGCTTTACCAATTTCTCTTATATTTTGTTTTTCTTCTTCAGATATTATTTCAACTTCCATATTTTCTTTTTTAACAGGTGTATGTTTTTTTGCTTTTTTATACATCTTATATTCCAAATATACATTAACAATTAATAAAGAAGCTAATATGACTTGTTGTATAATAAACCCTGCTGATAAAAATTTGAAATTAAATCCTTGAAAAGCAACACAACATGATGCAACTCTTATAACCCAATCGATTATTGCTTCAATTTTAAACATTTTATATCCTTCTTTGTTATCAGTAGCTAATATAAATGATGTAGCGATTAAAAATACATATGGTGACAATACCCAAAACACTTCTATTGTTAAATTATTTTTCAATACGATTTTATCGTATGAATATATAAATGCAAATGCAAAATTACTTATATAACTAATTAAATTTAATAACATTAAGATCTTAACAGACTTTTTCATTTATAATATCTCCTATTTTTATAATTATTTTTTGACATGGGTATTTAGACGTATCTCAATGGTTCTTGTTTATCATCACTAACCCCAAAAGTAATTAGATCTTCTTAGATTAAAGTCAAGGTGTTAGTTATTAATTATTTTTATGTAACCTTATTAATCAGCAAATTTTGTAGCATTTGCAGCTAATTAGTAACTAAAAACTAGTCACTACGTTCCATTTTTTATAATGGGGTGAGATGTCCGTTCTAAAGAATATATAAATTCCTAAATTGTTCAAATAATAATTTTTCTAATCTACTATTTACAATAGATGATTTAGGAATTGAGTTTAAAACCTCATTATAAGTAATCTCGTTAAGAAAATATTTTGTTCTACTAATAATGTATTTTTGATAAAAATTTCTCTTATTAGAACTATTTCTTATTAACTCAAATATTTTTTTTGCCTCTTCTAATTTTCCCTCTTTAATTACCATATATATAACAATTACATTTATATATTCAAACAGATTTCCATTTAAATATTTTATTTGGGATAACTTTTCTATTAAATTCTCCATGTTTTTAATTATATTTATATTAAAACCATCAATACTATTAATTAATACATAATAAAGTATATATGTCTGTAAATTTATTTGATTTTTATTATGGCTGATGTTGTGGAAAAATTTATCTTCCATATTTAATTCTTCACATACATCATTAGCATATTTGTAAATAAACAGATTCTCCTCATTAATATTTTGCTTTTGATTTGATAATATATTATTATAGTAAAATAAAGTTGATACGGCAAACACTTTATCCTTGTATAGCCTATAAGACATTATCCCATCACTAAATAAAAGAGTAAGACCCCCTATTATCATTGACATAACACCAAAAACTTTAATAAACAAATTTGGAATATAATAATTATATATTATATTAATTATGATTCCCAATACTGAACTTCCAAAAGAACCGGCCAAAGTTATAAATATAATTTTATTTTTTTGAATTTTAAAATCAGTTTTATTTCTAAGCATACTTATTTCAGGTAAAACAAAACCAGGCATGTATTCTTTAAGCTTATATCTATTTTTATATTATATTTATCTTCATTTTTATAAATTTTAATTGGATAAGCATCAAGACAATATATATCCAATCCTATTAATTTCAAAGCCAAAAAATGAATTAGCTCGTGAATTATGTTCGTTAATAAAAAACTTATAATGATATATATAAACACTAAACTCATATGTTCCCCTTTTGTAATTTATTATTATATGCTAACCAGAAGTTATCTCTTTGCTTAAATCAACTTCCCGTTCTATTAAATACATTATTATCTATATAATTTGCTTTCACAGACTTCTATTGTAATATGATTTAGTCAAATTTCATAAAATGCTTTTACTCATCGTGCCTGCTCCCTTGCTTGACTTCGAATACTGATTTCCATAATATATATTAATAGCTTACTAGCGAAATTAATGGTTATATTTCCAAGAGAAATTACCACTCATTTGGTGTTAGTATAATATTGTAGACACTAAAAACCGAACACATTAAAATATAAATATGATAAGGATGTGTTTATAATTGCAAGAGGTCAAAAACAATATACAGCTTTATTCAAAAATACAATAGTAGAGCTATCTAACTCTGGAAAAAAGCTTAGCAGGGTTAAGCAGTGAATATTCCCTATCAAAATCAACAGTAACAGATTAGATAAATAAAAGGTCAATAAACCATAAAAATGATACATAGTAGCATTGGATATATTACTCCCCAACAGAGTGAATATTTGGCTAAATACTCTGCGAGCTCTTTAATATTTAGATGATAATACGTTTTTCTTGTTTTAGGTCCATATTCGGTGATCTCATTTTCTGTATAAATATTAGTATTAATTTTTATCCTACCCACATAAAACACTTCTTGAGCATTAATAAAACTCTGCCACACCTGTTAAGGCCTAAAGTCTTTGCGATAGTAATTCCACCTATATTTTCTTCTAAATACATATTTACAGTGTTTAGATTAACTTTAACTTGATAATTTCTTTATTTTTTCAAAAAAATCATTCCATAAAATGAATTTTACAACTCTTTTTTAGTTGTGTCCATTCAATAGGGTGATACCAACTATGTTAAATGTTTTATCTAGGTGATTACTTCTTCCCCCTTAGGCTTGTGCCCGCATCCATGTTTTTACAGGCACCTAACAATTCTACACCTGTTAATCCTTTTTTTAACAACACCGTAAAAATCTACTTATAAAAAACATATCAGAAATAATAAAAAAAGCTATTAATTAAGACTATTGATGTGCCTAAAAGTAATACTACCGCCAAAAATAAATTACTTCCATTAGTTGATAATTTTGAGAGTATAGTGTCTTGTTTAACAAAGTCCTTGAATATATTCATTTATACCCACCTTTTTTCTATTACTTTTCGAATATAATTAATGTTGTATTTGTTTTGTAGATTTACGAAGCCTTCCACTTCTAAACTAAGTATCGTTTTATTGGATAGCTTTTTTGTAAAATAAGGGTAATACCGTTTAAATTCACCCATAAAAAACACCATAATTCTACTTGCAAAATTCTTTATAGCTTTTGATTACAGCGCAAATAAATTTCAAATTAACTACAAACAATACTAAAAACATAAAAATTTCTAATATGCCTTCTGGCCAAAAGCTACTAATATTAAATTGGATAATTGAAATTATAATTAAACAAGGAATATATTTTCTAACATTAGCTGCATAATCGGACATAGCAAATTCATAAAATTTATTAATGATTTTCAAAATCTCACATCCATTTCCCCTACATATTTTCCAAACTTAATTTGCAATGATTTTTCTTCAATTTCTTCCTTATTCTTGTTTAATATTTTCGTTGCAATTAAAATACTTTCTTTTAACTGTTTATCAATATTATAATTTTTATCAATAAACTCTAAAACTCTTAGTTTATACTGAAAAACTTTAAATGCCATTTGTATGTGATTTGTCACAAAAATCATTTCATTTTTATAATCATCCAATTTCCTGATTTCTCCACCTAATGACAATCCATTTCTTTCTTCATTCAAGTTGATATCCAAAAGAATAGAAATTAATATCAAAAGAAAAAAGATGAGTAATCAATAATAATTAATGATTACTTATCTTTTTTAAAAGAAATTAGTTTATTGGTATATTAATTAATAAAAATACACATCAAATATGTCATACTACAAGTAAATGCTTTTAGCATTTCCAATCTTCTCAAGAAGACGTTTCAAAATTAATGGAAATTCACCTAATTTTATCTCTTTAACGCCAATGTTATCTTTTTCTTGAAAAAAGTCTTCAATTTCATAATATATTTTTTTTGTAACTGCGCTTTTATGTAAAAAACAGGGTTCTGAATCATTGAAGTATTCAATACTTTGCTCAATAATAATATTCTCTGCAACTGGTAGTTTATAAAGATTACCCTCATATAAAATGCAATTATCATTATCTGTTATTTTAATATTTCTCGGCATTTAATAAACTCCTTTATATTTACTATATTAAATTATAAAAACTATAAATAAACAAAATAAGAACATCACTATTGCGGTTAATAGTTTTATTAAATACATTTTCTCTACAAGGAATGATGATACTTTGAACATATCAGTCCCTTTATCAATAATAAATACGATTATAATTGGTGGTATAATAAATACTAAATCATATAAGAATAAATAAGAAAAAGCCTTAAGAGAATAAATGCTATTTTTTTGTATCATGTAACTTATACTTGCAAGATATACTTGTCCTGTACATAAAAATTCTCCTAATGAAATAACTACACCTAATAAAAAACTTATAATAACTAATATTTTCCCACTTTTATTTTCCAAAAATCTTTTTATTACATTGTGATTAAAACGTCTAACTTTTCTTGGGAGTTGATTTTTAATTTGTCCAAATTTTTCTTTTCTTGCTTTTAAAAAATCATTTACATTCAAATAAATAATTATAGCAGAAAACAATATAAATATTTCTTTCATTATTGTATTATATATTCCTATATTTATTTTAGATAGATATGTGTATAAGACTGAACCTATTAATAAATATGCTATAAATTTACCTAAAATAAAACTAAAACCAAGCTTCTTTATTCCAACATTTTTGACACTAATAAGTGAGAGAAAAAATAAGAGCATGGATATAGAGCATGGGTTAAGTCCATTAATAAATCCTGTAAATATAAAACCTAAAATATCATAATTGAATGAATTTGCATTTATCTGAATTCCCTCCAAAATAGGTGTTTCCTTAACCTTCT
Organism: Clostridium sp. CM036; assembly: GCF_055081135.1. Lineage (NCBI taxonomy): Bacteria > Bacillati > Bacillota > Clostridia > Eubacteriales > Clostridiaceae > Clostridium > Clostridium sp. CM036. The sequence goes on from NZ_CM143652.1 coordinate 2,120,802, forward strand.
CATTCTCATTCTGTAATATTTCTCTTATTATAGACTTTATTTCAGACGGCTCTTTTATATATCTATCTGATACGAATATAATTGGTGCTCCTCCAGTCTCTTTATTTAACTTATATTCATTATTATATCTAACAAGCATCTCATAATTTTGACTTTTACTTATATCATATTTATATATCTTAATATTTTTATGTTCTTTCTGTAACTTATTTAGTTCATCTTCAAACTTATTGCATGTATTACAAAGAGGCACATTGAAATAAATCAAATTTAACTCATTAGTCTTTGCATGAATTGTGTCGACCATTAAGAAATTAATGGCAAAGAATATTATTAGTAAAAATAATATTCTACAGTATCTTTTTACTACTTTATTAATATTCATACTTCTCATATTTTAACCTCACTTGGATTATTTATTATTTCAATTTCACTATGAATATGATAAAGTTCCTACTATTTATTTACGATTAAAACATCTAATCATAATTCCACCACAATTTATTTTCCTAATTGGAGTTTAATATATCTTCTACAATTCTTTTAAATTCGTCTTTTTTATAAATACCAACCATTTTTTCATTACCTACATACATTGTTGGTATCGTATTAATCTTGAGATAGTCTATTTCTTTCTTTATTTCCTTGTTATCATCTTTCCTTTTATTATATAATTTCTCTCCTAAATATGACTTTAAGTACTGCTCTGATTTTGGACTAATATACTTTTCTTTTTCATTGAAGATCTTTCCAATCTCTTTATAATCCTCTGTACTAATTTTAGGAATATTTAAATGCATATTTTCATTAACAGTCTTAAATATTAAAACAACCTTTTTATTAGCTATGTATTCTAATAGGATTGGCTCAATATTTTCATTCATTTTTTTACAATCTGGACAATTAAAGTCCGTATACTCAATTATCTTAACAGGTGCCTTAATATCACCAAAAACAATTCCAGCATTAGATATAGTCTTAATATCATCTTTTTTACTTAAACCCTCAGATCTATTTATAAAAATACCCATAATCACTAATAGAACTAAACTTATTGTAATGACAACACATTTTTTCTTTCTTTTAACCTTCATTTTTCCTTAATCCTTTCAATAAAATATTAAATATTATTGATAAGACAATAGTCGCCAAAAATACAGCCAAAACTAATAATAAAAATGTAGTCTTTATATTAAACGTATAGCCATTGTTTCCAATTTTAAGAATCTCCATTGTGTTAAAAAGGATTTTACCACTTTTATTACCAAACATTTTAAGAAAGATTAAACTCATAGCAGTTATAGGTAAAATAATTATACTTAAAACAGCCGCTAAACCATATGTTTTTTCACTAATTTTTATCATATTAATCTCCCCTAGTATCTAAATTATTTTTTTATTGTATATCATTAAGAATATATAGTTAAGAATATTTTTACCATCACCTGTAAATGGTAGTAAATGTACTAATTGAATAACAAACATTCCCGCAAAAATATTGATATACACAGAATATTGCCACTCTTTAAACATAGTGAAACTAATGATGTACATTAAGACTCCTAAGATTCCAGGAATTATTGATCCTGATAAGGCTATAATAATATTGTTCTTAGAATTAGTTTCTGCCGGTCTTACAAATCTCACTCCCAATGGACTTACCCCTAAAAATCCTATATTTTTATTTTTCTTTTTTATCCATAAAGAATACATATGAGATAATTCATGTATGTTTGTGCTCAAAATTAATCCAACAAAAGCGATCAAAAATCCAAATGCTACTCCCGAAGCTAAACTATCACTAATTAAAACTACACTCAATATGTATAGAACTAATGTCCATATAAATAATATTCCTATTTTTTTAAAAATCACATTATTAATACTATTAAATACAGAAAAAAAGTTGCTGTTTTTTATAGTAACTCGTTCTTTATATCCTTTTTTATATTGTGCAATAAGATTTATAAATATTTTTTTTATCCTTATATTGGTGTCATACTTCCAGTTTAAAAGATAATTTTTATTTAATTCATAGAATAAATTATTTATATCATTATATAGAACATCATAATCGATCTTGATTTCTTTGTTTAAATATTCTGTAATCTCACTTACACTTTTAATTCCATCAACTAGTAATAATATTTTATAAGCCGTTTCATTTATTGGAATATCAGCATGTAGATTATGATCAAATATGTGATCTTTATTAATCTCAATATTTTGAGGTATATATGGTATTCTTTTTAATTTATTCATATTTTATCCTCCATTTGGCCACTAAATAAAAAGCAGTAAATAATATAATTGTAAGTACTACCGCCACAATTATCAAAGACATATTTGTTGTAATTATTTGATTTAATATAACTACTATAGGAATCATTGTAAAAAAGAGAATAAAAAAAGCAAATACACCCATATAAGGGTTCTTGTTATCTACTGGAATTAATATTCCTAAAATATATAATGATATTATTGAACTAATAACTATTGGAATGCTAATCAATACTTGATATATATCCATATCAATTCCTAGTATTATTATAGTTATAAGTAGAAATAAACCATATCCGATAATACATAATCCTATTGCCTTTGAAATCAACACCTTTAACAATTCAACCCCATTAGCTTTATACATTATAAAGTAATTATTTTCATTTCCAAAGGAGTTTAGCGCCAACATACTAGAAACTAAACTTACTATCCCTATTATCATAATATTCGGCTCTAAATTTCCCAATTTAAATCTTACTAAAATTGACAATAGCAAAAAAATTATTATATTTATGTAGTTTTCTTCATTTCTAATTTGAACTTTAACTTCTTTTATAATTAATGATCTATTAAACCCCTTTGACATAGGCAGAAATTTTAATATTTTAGAAGAGTTGTTATTCTGAACTTTTTCATAGCAAAATAAAGTGCTTAAAGCTAAAAATGCAGTAATTAAGATATAAATACTTATTCTTAAATAGCTTACAGAATTAAATGCTGCAACCTTTACTGATTTCATAAGAACTCCACTAATTAAATAAAGTATATTATAATCAAATTTAGTGTATGAAGATAAAATCCCTTCCACCGAAAAATTTTCTATAAAATAATAAAATACTGACATTAGTAAAATTAAAAGCGTTATAAGCTTTCTATAAGGGAGTCCAATCATAGATATAATAAATATACAAAAGTCATATATTATTGTATTTAAAAAGAATACAAAAGTAATTTGTATAATAAAAGCTAATATACTGGCTAGCAAAAAACCTCCCTGTAAATCATTCATAACCAATGAAGGTACAACTAATAAAGTATTTATAAACAATTCGCTGACAAATACAACAAAAAATATTGGAAGCTTGTATCCTAAATTCCTTTCGAATGTAGTAAGCGGAAACCAATTTAACTGCATTTCAAATTCACCGCGTTCTTGTATTACAGATTTCACCAATACAAATAGTGCCGTTGTTACCACAGAAATATTTACCAATATACCAGAAAACAATAAATATAGTGACCTAGTATCCCCATTCACAAACATTACTATTATAGGATTTACAACACAGTATCCTGCTATTACGGATAATAAGGTAATAAATAATAAAAATGAAATTACTCCTACAACCTTACTTTTAGTATTCAATATTTTTGCTAAACTTCTCTGCCATATTTTAAAAATTAATTTACAAATTATTAATGACTTCGTCAATTTTATCACTCCTACTTTTATCAAGAGATGCTTTAATAAAAACTTCTTCAAGTGAATTACAGTTATATTCTTTTTTTAATATATTACTAGTATTTTCTGCAACTTTCCTCCCTTTTGAAATTATTACAATTCTATCACTCAAACTATCAGCTAAAAGAAGATCATGAGTTGACATTAAAATACTTTTTCCATCTTTCAAAAATTTTCTCAACATTTTTTTTGTTGTTATTATCGATTCTACATCTAATCCTCTAAATGGCTCGTCTAACACCATCAATTTGCCTTCTAACATAAATGCTGCAATTAATTGAAGCTTTTTCTTCATTCCATGTGAATAATTTTTTATTATTTGCTCCATAGCTTCTGCCATATTATATATTTGTACAAGTTTTTTAATCTTTTCGTCATTTACATTTTGATACATTGATTTTACGAAGTTAATATATTCTTTACCTGTCAAAGACTCAATAAGTAATAGTTCGTCCGGTACATATGCAATATATTCTTTAAATTTCTTAGTATTATTTTTTTGACCGTATAAAGACAAAGTCCCTTTGGTTGGAGAAATAACTCCAAGTAAACAATTAATTATTGTAGTTTTTCCAGAACCGTTTGGACCAACAATTGAAACCAATTCTCTTTCTTTTAGTTCTAAATCAAAATTTTGAATGCCCCAAAAATTATTTGAATATTTTTTACTAAGGTCTTTAATTGATAACATAATAAAAGTTCTCCTCCCTAAATAGAATATTGTTTTTGTAAAATTTTATTTTGCAATCAACTATAAATTTAAATGAAACTTAGACAAGCTTATTATCCATTATAGGCTTGTCTAAGTTGAAGAATGATGCAATAAAATAGCTTTTTTATTGCATTTTATTCATTTAATAACATTCAAATTTGACTTTTAATCCCCATTCAATTATGCTATAATCTCCAGTGAAGCCACTGTAACCATTAGCAAGACACCACACTGACATACCTATGAACCATGTAACACCAATTACTAGTAATACTGCCATAAATACTATAATCCACGCTTGATCTTCAGTATATTCAACTGAAGTACAGTCAATTTTCGGACATAAATAAGTTTCCATACAACACCCCTTTTTTGTGGTATTGTCAAAAATATTAATCTATCTTTGACTTACCCAATTTTATTTTAATAATTTATATAAATAACTTGCTTCCAATTCAGGATTAGGTATTTTAGTTTCGCGAGAACTAAAATACCTAATCAAAAGAAAGGAACAAGATATCATCATGATTAATAATTCTTCAATTCAGTCAATCGTTTACATACAAAATAATTACTACCCTTATTTCTCTACTACCACATTATAAACCTTTAAGGGTTGTCCTTTTAATATTCTTACCTAAAATACAAACCCATACCAAATCTCTTTATAATTTTTTATCAACCTTATATAGTGATTTAGGCATCTTACATTCATTAAATGACCAAACTATACACATTGATGATGAAGCTTTCGCCACTGCCGATACACCAGAACAAGTTATTGAAGCTACTTTTTCTAATATTAAATTTTTCATTTTTCCACCCCTTATTATTAAGTTATCCTATTGCTTTACTTGAATTACCATGATATTATTTTACCATATTGTGATTGCTTAATTCTACATTTTTTCCTAAGATGGGCTTTTTTGCACGTGAAATGTAATTAATATTAATTTTTATCAATAAATTATTGTTTAGGGTGGCGTTATATGAATATAAATGAAAAATTAAGCAACTTATACATGGAATTTGTCAAAAAAAATTTAGATAAGACAGAGGAAGAACTTGAAATACTCCATTATGGCACTCAAGTTATATTAATTAGTATATACAAATTGATTATTCTGTTTGTAACATCATATTTTCTTAAAGTATTCACCTATACATTAATAGCATTTATAGTTTTTGGCTTCCTTAGATCTTTTGCTAATGGCGTTCATGCAGACTCTAGCCTAAAGTGTATTTTTTTAAATTATATAATTTTCTTAGGAAATGTGTTTTTAAGTCTAAATTTCACTCTAAATAGAACTTCAATAATTATCTTATTTTTAATAAGCTTAATTTTAGTTGTTAAATATGCTCCTGCCGATACAGCTGAGCGTCCCCTTGTAAGCAAAAAATTAAGAAAAGCTTTAAAACTAAAATCTATCGCTGTTGTATTAATTTCGTGTTCAGTAAGTCTATTATTACCAAATTCAATTTATAAAAATATAATTATTTATTCCATCTTCCAAGAATCCTTTTTAATTACTCCCTTTGCCTACTTTATTTTCAGAAAACCTTATAATAACTATAAAAATCTGCAACTTTAAAGCACTAATTATTAACAATAATTAGTGCTTGTGTAAAAACGAAGTTATCAATACTAATATTTAAATATACATTATTATATTTTTAATTCTAAATATCCTTACAGTATCCAAATATAGATTATAAATAAATCTTAGACAAGCCTAATTATAAGCTTGTCTAAGATGTTGCAATAATAAAATAAATTTATTATTACATTTTATTTACATTCAAAATTGACTTTTAATCCCCATTCAACTATGCTATAATCACCAGTGAATCCCTTGTAACCATTACTAACACACCACACTGACATGCCTACCATCCATGTAACACCTACCGCTAGTAACGCTGCCATAAATACTATAACCCACGCTTGATCTTCAGTAACTTCAACTGAAGTACAATCTATTTTTGGACATAAATAAGTTTCCATAAGACACCCCTTTTTTGTGGTATTGTCAAAAATATTAATCTATCTTTGACTTACCCCATTATATTTTAATAATTTATATAAATAACTTGCTTCCCGCTCATGATTTGGTATTTTAGTTTCGCGAGAACTAAAATACCTAAACAAAAGAATGGAACAAGATATCATCATGATTAATAATTATTCAATTCAGACAATCGTTTACATACAATGTAATTATTAGTCTATTTCTATAGCACTAAATCCAAACTTTTAGCACAATCTTATAAACCCTTTTTCCTCAGTTCTTCTATCGATTTACTTGAATTACCATGACTTTATTTTACCATGTTTAATTATTTGATTCTACATTATTTCCTAAGTTGGGCTTTTTTGAGCGTGAAATGTAATTAATATTAATTTTTATCAATAAATTACTCTCTTAGACTTCTTTATTTTCAGAAAATCAAATAATGACTATGAAAATTTACAACACAAGAACTAATTATTAACAATAATTAGTTCTTGTGTAAAAACGAAATTATCAATACTAGTATTTAAATATACATTATCATATTTTTCATTCAAAATATCTTTAACAGTTTTTAAGCCTATTCCTCTATTGACGCCTTTTGTTGAAAAATTTTTCTCGTATATTTTATGAATAGATGCAGTATTTTCCGGGCAAGAATTTTTTATAATAAATGTAGTACTATTATTATTTTTATATACTAAAAATTCAATAAATTTGTTATCGCATAATATCGCAGCTTCTATTGCATTATCAAAAACAATTCCGATAATCCTACAGATATCTATTAAATATATTGATAATCCATTAACATCGTCCACAATCTCTATTTTGACTTTTATGTTTTTTGATTGAGCCTTAATAATTTTAGAAGAAAGTAGTCCTTTCAACGAATCAATTTTTATATGCATAAGTGATGTATAAGATCGATTCTTTTCCAATATTTTTTTACTTTCAGGCATTAATTCTTTATAATAGAATTCCTTCAACCCTTTTATATTTTCTGACTCAATATATGCCCCTATTGTTTGGAATATATTAATTTGGTCATGTCTAAAACTTCTTAAGTCATTTGAAAGATTTTCTAAATTTATAGTATATTCTTTAAGATGGGCCAATTCCTTTTCTCTGTAATCCCATTCTAAATCTTTTTTAATACTTTCGTTATTTGTATGAGTTAATATTAATATCACAATAAAATAGCTAATTATCAAAAAAAGGTTTAATGAAATAAAAAATTTATTAGGCTTATTAAATATCATTTTTAATGATAAAGAATAAGAATATATAGAAATAAGTGATATTACTACAGTGGAGACTAAAATAGAAATATTTTTTGATTTTATATTCAAAAAATTTTTAACATAGTTATTTTTTAAAACTTTACATGAAAATTTACTTAGAAAATAACATACTATTAAGATTAATAAAGCTGTTAATAATTTAATTTTAGGATTATTTAGTATATCACAATATTTAATTTTTAAAATAAAAACTAAGATAACCCCAGTAACAGCATCACCAAAAGCAAAAATCAATTGTATAAAAATAGAAATTAATAGAGCATAGTATACTTTTTTAAAAAGTATATATAAATATATACTCATTATTATTGTTGTAATAGGAATTATCAACTTGTTTTCATTATAATTATTCAATAATACAATTATAGAAAATAAAACACTATTAATAACTAAAAGGTTTTTTTTAGTTATTTCCATATAACTTATATTAATCATAATAATACCAAAATTTAATGCAATAATAAATATATATAATAACTCCATTATCATATTAAACATTTTTTAATTAATCCTTTTAGATATAATGCTGAACTATAGCAGATTTCATCATTTATCATATAGATAGTTTTATTTTTTTTATCAAAAAACTTAATTTTGGTGGTATTAACTATATAAGATCTGTGACATTTATAAAAATATGATGGTAATTTAGCTTCTAGATCCTTCATTTTTCCATAGAACTCAAAATGGCCATTAGTCGTATGACCCCTTAATTTATGACCAATATCTGCTGTTTCAAAGAATAGGATTTCATTAAATAGAAAGTTTTCAATCCTATTCACTAGATTTATTGAAATGACTTCTTTTTCTTTAACATTAACATTTTTATAATTATTGTAGGCTCCACTTAAGCATTCTGAAATGCTGCTTTTAAGAGCCTCATCATCAAATTTTAAGATATAATCAAAAGCTCGTACTTTATATTTAAATGTTAAAAATGATAACTCAGCATGTGAAGTTATAAAAACAATATATCCTTTTGTATCATAATTTCTTATCTCTTTTGCAAGGTCTATTCCATTTGATTTAGTGCCTAAATCTACATCTAAAAAGTAAATAAAGCTTTTTTCTATGTTGTTCTTAAGATGATTAACTACATCTTTAGAATTATCAGCTGATAAAACTATCTTTAAATCAAGCTTTAAATCTATTAATTTATTTTTTATAATACATTCAATCTTTTCCCTTTGCATCTCATTATCTTCACAAATAATTATATCAAGCATTTTAGCACCACCTTAATAAGAATTCAAACTAAAACTTATAATAATATGACAATTTACATTATTATTATACCATTTCCAACAAAAAAACACTACATTGCTAATTAGTTACATGAGCTATGCCCGCGGTGGTTTTTATGAGCGAATTTAATCCTCCTATGGCATTTTTAGTTTTTATATTATTCTATATACACAATATTTCGAATAGATTAAAATAGAGGAATGAATGTAATGACGTTTTCCTCTAAAATTAACTAAGGAGATGTTGCTTTGAAAAACAAATCTATACTATTATTTTGTATAATTATTTCCATAAGCTTTATTTCGCAGGGTTGTAGCAAAAAAGCTGAATCTATTGCTACGCCAAAGCAATCAAACCCTAAAAAAACAGAATCAGCTGTAAAGACCTCACAAAAGTACTTCTCTCCTTATACGGGTGAAGCGGTAAAAAAAGAACTATTAGATAATATTGCTGTGCTTGTGGTAGTAGAAAACTCAGTAGCTGCAAGACCTCAATCGGGTTTGAATGCTGCGGATATAGTTTATGAGACCATGGCTGAAGGTGGCACACCTAGATTCATTGCATTATTTCAAAAAAACAATGCTGAAAAGGTTGGACCAATTAGAAGTGCCAGGCCTTACTTCTTAGATATTTCAAAAGAATATAACCTGCCCTTTGCTCATTGTGGTGGAAGTTCGGAAGCTCTTGTTAAAATAAAAAATGAAAACTTGATGAGTATGAATGAAATGACACATGCTTCTACTTATTGGAGAGATTCGCTGCGAAAGGCTCCTCATAATCTTTATACCTCCACAGAAAAATTAAGAGAACTTGTTAAAAGAAAAGATTTTGTCAAAGCTCCTACTGTAAAATTAAAATTTGACAAAGGCTATTGGGATAACGCTAAATCACCGAAAGCTATAGATGTACTTTTAAAAATAAACAAAAATTACAACACTGGTTACAATTATAAGGATGGGCTTTACCTCAAAAGCATGGATGGAAAATCATCAACTAATAAAGAGAATAAGCTTCCACTAGCATTTAAAACCATAGTGGTGCAAATCACCTCCATTAAAAAACAAGCAGATGGACAACATTTAGACATTTCTCTTGTAGGTAAGGGGGATGGTTATGTTATTAGTAATGGTAAATTTATAAAAATGCATTGGGCTAAAAAAGATGCCACTTCGCAAACACTTCTAACTGATGAGGGTGGTAATAATTTGCCATTAAATCCTGGAAAAACTTGCTGGAACATTGTAGATAAAAATACCATTGTAGATATTAATTAAATTATAAGGTTAGGCGAAAAAAAGACTTGCCTCGTATAATGAGACAAGTCTTTTTGTTGTATTTCGATTAAGCTTTTTGAATTTTTCCATCAATTTCTTCCTGATTAATTGTTTCTACAATATATTCCTCATCAAAATATTCTTCATCAATATCTTCTTCAACAATATCATTACAAACCTCAGCTTTAGTTAAGCATATTAAACATTTTGAAACTTTTTTGTTTACTACACCCACTCCTAATAGAAGAAATGCGATACCTCCATATATTGCAACTGGTTCAAATATTCCTGGCAACAATTGTGATGGCACTAACGCATCCCTTACAGTAGCGGCAGAATAACCCTGAGCTACAGCTTGATTAAAGTTAGTTCTATATAAGAAAACATTATTAACTAATAATGCAACTCCCATAATTGCAACAACTGAAGCGACAACATACAAAGTAATTGAAATAGCAGATTTTCCTGATTTTTTAGACGCATTTTTTGCTTTGATTTTCATAGTAATTCGTCCCCATTTCCGCCATTAAAGGCTATATTATAATTTCGTTTTAATACTGATATTATTTTTCAGCACTTCTGCTTCTTTTAATAATAGTAACAAATAATTGTTGCATTTAAGTGTCAATATTGTGAACAATTTATAACTAGGGTTTCCAAGTTTTAAACCCATCCTCCATTAATAATACATCTAAGTGTTTTGAAAGAGATTTCCACTCACTTTTTAAACAATGATATGCTTCTTTACCGTCATCACTTAAAACGTAAAACTTACGTGGGCGACTAAAACAAACTCGATTTGTACTACAAAAACAAAATATAAAATGTTTAAAACATAAATAGCCTATATTCGGCCCCTATAAAAGACCATATAGCCAGTAATGGTACTATTATCTAGCATATGTTCCATTTTTATCCGTATATCACCTATACCCCAATATTGACAGACCTGTCACATTTATTCTCAATTTATGGAGTTTTGTAAACAGACAATCCTATGATACCATATAGGTTGTTAGTTTTAATTAATAAAATTTGACTGACATTCTATTATTTTATTGAGGAGAGGTTATATGTTAGAGTTTAGGAATATAAGGAAGGTTTTCAAGGGCAAAACCGTAATTAACGACATTAGTTTTACTGTAAATAAGGGAGAATTTGTAGTTATAGTAGGACAAAGTGGTTGCGGTAAAACCACAACCTTAAAATTGATTAACAGGTTAATTTCACCAACATCAGGGAGCATACACTTGGATGGTAAAAATATATTAAAGGGTGATACAATTAAGCTACGACGGAATATGGGGTATGTCATACAGCAAACAGGACTTTTACCACATATGACTGTAGGAGAGAATATTGGAATAATACCAATGCTGGAAAAATGGCCAGAAGATAAAATACTTGACCGAACAACTGAACTTTTAAAGATGGTAGGAATGAAGGCAGAAGAGTATGTTGATAGATATCCATGTGAATTAAGTGGAGGTCAGCAACAAAGAATTGGGGTAGCAAGGGCCTGGGCAACAAATCCAGATGTAATTCTTATGGACGAGCCTTTTAGTGCCTTAGATCCAATTACGAGAAATCAGCTTCAAGATGAATTGTTTAATCTTCAGCAAGAGTCTAAAAAGACAATAGTTTTCGTAACTCATGATATGGATGAAGCCCTTAAGCTCGGTGATAGAATTTGTATTATGAAGGACGGAAACATTGTTCAGTATGATACTCCAGAAGAAATTTTAAATAATCCTGCTAATGATTTCGTTAAAGAATTTATAGGTAAAAATAGAATATGGCAGCAACCAGGGTTTATAAAAGCTAGGGATATTATGATTACAGAGCCAATTACAACTAGTGGCAACAGAACAGTAGTCCAAGCTTTAGAAATCATGAAGGCAAACAAAGTGGACAGCTTGTTAATTATTAATAAAGAAGATAAGCTGGAAGGAATCATTACAATAAAAGATATTATAAGGAATTATATAGGTTCTATAAAGGTAAATACTATTATGGGCACAGAAATTAAAACCGTTAATTTAGATGACTCTTTAATAGATATATTAAATCTAATGAATGAACTTAAAATTGGATATGTTCCAGTTGTAGATGACAGTTCTAAATTAGTTGGATTAATTACTGAGAGTAGCTTGTTGATTGTTTTAAGCAATCAGTATATTAACCAGGAGGATGATGAATAATGGGCATATTAAATGGAATAGTTAGTTTTAAAGACTTTGTAGTTTCAAGGCAGAGTCAAATAATAGATTTAACACTTCAACATATTGAATTAACCGTATTTGCTGTGGTTATAGCCATAATTATTGGAATCCCTTTAGGTATATTAATATCTAGAGTTAAGAAGTTATCGGGGCCCGTTATAGGTCTTGCGAATTTAATACAAGCAATACCTAGTTTAGCTTTATTAGGGTTTTTAATACCAATACTTGGAATAGGTAGTACGCCAGCAATACTTATGGTATTTTTATATTCACTACTTCCTATTATAAAAAATACCTATACTGGACTTATGAATATAAATCCAGATGTAATCGAGTCATCTAAAGGCATGGGTATGACAAATAAACAAGTACTTAAATTAGTTCAATTACCACTTGCGTTCCCAGTAATTATGACTGGTATAAGAATATCAGCAGTTACTGCTGTTGGACTTATGACAATTGCAGCATTTATAGGTGCAGGCGGACTTGGATATATGGTATTCTCAGGTGTGCAAACGGTAGATAATAATATGATTCTAGCTGGAGCAATTCCTGCATGTTTATTAGCACTGTTAATGGACTCTATTGTAGAGAAAATTGAACAAGGGGTAACACCTCCAGGAATCAGAAAAGCAGATGGAACAATTAAACTGTCTAAGAGAAAAAAACATAAGTTTAGTAAAACGCAAAAAATCATAGCTAGTAGTTTAGCTATGATACTGATAGCTAGCGGTGTGTATATGTCCACTAAAAAGACTGACACTATTGTGGTAGGTTGTTACAACAGTTCCGAACAAATTATATTAGGTAATATACTAGCAACACTAATAGAAAAAAATACAGATATCAAAGTAGAGACACATTTAAATTTAGGAGGATCAGGCCTCGCTTATTCTGCATTAAAAACTGGTGAAATAGACATGTACCCTGAGTATACTGGAATGAGTTTAGTCGGTATTATGAAGAGGTGCCCAATTAATGATCCAGCTAAAGCTTATAAAATTGTAAGTGATTATTACATTAAAAACTACGGTATAACTTGGCTAAAACCCCTTGGTTTTAATGATACTTATACATTATCGGTAGGACAAGACACTGCTAAAAAATACAATCTAGAGACCATTTCAGACCTTGCAAAAGTAGGAGGCGAGCTTAATCTCGGTGCTACATTAGAATTTTGCAATAGAGCAGATGGTTATTCAGGATTAACTAAAGTATATAATTTGAAATTTAAAAGTGCTAGCGCGATTGATGGAGGACTTCGGTATACAGCCTTAGACAATAAAAAAGTAGATGCTATAGATGCTTTTAAAACTGAAGGGTTATTAAAGTCATATAACCTTAAGGTTTTAAAAGATGATAAAAACTTCTTCCCAAATTATGATTGTGTACCCATAGTTAGTAGTAAAACTCTTGAAAAACATCCAGAACTTAAACCTTTAATTAATAAATTAGGCGGCAAGATTACGAAAGAAAAAATGATAGACTTAAATTATAAAGTTGATAAGCTTTCCGAAGAACCAGCAAAGGTTGCCGAAGACTTTTTGAGGGAAAATAAATTGATTAAGTAGTATATAAAGTTATAGAATATCTTTTATAAGAAGAGGTATAGCAAAATTTTGCTATACCTCTTCTTATAAAAGATTATTTAGACATGAAGTTTTTACCACGGTGCATATCAATTTCCTCTACCTTTATTACTTTGAGTGAATCGCTAGCATCTTTTTCTAACGCTAATTTTCCGTACTTATTTACTTCATTTTTATCTCGTGAACCATGTTTAAGGGATGCTGCTCCACCTATGCATCCACCAGAACAAGCCATTCCTTCTATGAAATTGCCGTTTGATCTATTAAATTTCAATAATTTCAAGGCTTTATCACATTCAATAAGGCCGTCACAGCTAATAGGTTTAAACTCAACTGAAACATTTTCAGCATCAACTAAGTGTTTTACTGCTTCGGTAAGACCACCAGCTTTAGCAAAAATCCTTCCATAATAAGAAGCATTATTCAAAGGAAGTTCTTCACACTCTTGAAGCTCTATTTCAAATGCCTCAAGCATTGCCTGAAGTTCTTCAAAAGTCATTACATAATCAGTAATGCCTTTTATATCTGATTGCTTTATTTCCATTTTTTTAGCCGTACAAGGTCCAATAAATACAACTTTAGCTAAAGGATCTGTATTTTTAATGAGCTTAGAAATTGCTATCATCGGAGAAACTGTGCTTGATACATGTTTACCGAGCTCTGGGTAATTTTTCTTGATATATGAAACAAAAGCTGGGCAACAAGAGCTTGTCATAGTTTTGAGCTCCTCGATAGTTTCTATAAATTCTTTTGTTTCATTTTGAACTACCATATCTGCACCAATAGCTGCTTCTACGACATCATAAAAGCCCATTTTTTTTATACCTGAAAGTACTTGACCAATCTTAACATCGGTAAATTGACTAGCGATTGCAGGGGCAACGACAGCATATACATGCATATTTTTATCTTCTTTTGATTTTATTAATGCATTAGTAATATCTACTACTGATGATTTATCCATAATTGCACCAAAAGGGCATTGATAAACACAAGCACCGCATTGTATACATTTATCATTATCTATTACTGCTTTTTTATCTTCATCAATACTTAATGCGCCTGCACTGCAAGCTCTACGACATGGTCTCATAACATCAGAGATTGCGTTGTACGGGCAAGCAGCTTCACATTTGCCACATTCAATACATTTTTCTGTATCAATGTAAGATCTACGATTTATAGAGTGAATTGCATCCACAGGGCATACTTGAATGCATTTGTGTGTTAAACAACCTCTACAAGCTTCGGTAACCGTGAATCGTTGTATGGGACATTCATCACAAGCAATACTTATTACTTCAATAACATTTTTGTTTTTTTTACATCCGCCCATTACAAGTTTTATTCTTTCCCCAATAATTGCTCTTTCCTTATGAATACAACAACGAGTTCTTGCTTTAGGGCCTGGAACAAGAACCTTAAATAGATTTCTACCTTCTTTTTTTAGAGTTCCTTTAATCGCAAGTTTAACTACCTCTGTTATTACCTCATATTTTATAAGTTGTATATCATTATCAAATTGCTTCAAATTTATCACTTCTCCTATTTTTATAATGTAAAGTACGAATATCAAATTCTAGACACTTTTAAAAACGTGTAAAAGATATTCAATTCCTATTATCGAGAATATATATATGTATTGTTCCTAATAATTGGTTTTAGTTACATTAAAATAATATCACTATGTTAAGAAATCAGCAAGTGGGCCCCTCAAGTACCCACAATACCTTTCCTCGACAAAACACCATTGCTATAATAAGTTCTAAACTTCTGGTTTATTTTTTATTAATTCCAATATACATTCTATATCCATAAATTTAAAATATAATTCTATAGTAAGCTCATCTAATACAACTACATCATATTCATTATTTTGTTTAATCCTTATTTTTTCTGAGTGCTTAGCAAGTTAAATTTAAACGTAATATGAAATATGTAATGAAATTGTAATAATTCTGTAATCTCTTAAATTAGAATAAGTAGTATTATAAATGTATAGATACGACAACATTTTACATATGAGATGATAATATTGCAAATTTTGGACAAGTTGTATTTAATTGTAATTTTATTCAGTGTTTATTATTTGCAAATAAGCTGTTAAGGAAGTGTTAAATAAGTGTTAAATATTAATGAAACAAAGAGACTTAATAAAAGAACTATAAAAATAAATTTATTATCTGGCTGCATTTTTTTAATTTTAATAGGTGCTCTCATAATAGGTAAAAATTTTCTTAAAGAAGAAGTTAAAGCTGAACCAGTTACTGCTACAAATAATAATGCATTACAGCATAATAATGAAACCATCAATAAACCACCAAAAAATTATACCGTAAATAAAGAAGGACAAAAGTACATTTATGATGCTACAAAGGTAAATGCCATAGTAAATTACAAAGAAAAAAATGATGGTAAGAAGATAGCATTTCTTACCTTTGATGATGGTCCATCTACCACTGTAACCCCCCAAATACTAGATATTCTAAAAGAGTATGACGTTAAAGCAACATTTTTTTTGATTGGAGAAAATGTAGAAGAGAATGAAAAAAGTAAAGAACTTGTAAAGCGTGAATTTAATGAAGGACATGCAATAGGCAATCACACTTATTGTCATAGCCTGAATGTGTTGTTTCCTAACAACAAAATTAATATACCTGTTTTCATGAATGATGTGAAAAAAACCGAGGACGCTTTAAAAAATATTCTTGGCCAGGATTTTAATACAAATATTTTAAGGGTGCCAGGAGGATATATGTCCAGGACATATTATAAAGATCCAACTTTACCAGAGTTTGATACAATATTAAAGAAAAAAAACATGGTCAGTATAGATTGGAATGCTCAAATTAAAGATGCGGAAGGTAAGCGCAATAAAAGTCCCGAAGAGTTCCTTAGCATATTAAAGGAAGAGGTTGGAACAAAAGAAAAAGTAATTATATTGATGCATGATACTTATGGTAAAATAGGAACTGCTAATGCATTACCTCAAATTATAGAATATTTAAAGGGTCAAGGATATGAATTTAAAACAATAAAATAAGTGCTAACGCGACTAGTCGCGTTAGCACTTATTTTACTTTTTTTTGCCAATCATCCACATAACTACCCGTAGCCCAATGGGCCATTACTGGCAGCTCTCCTGATTTAAACTTCAAAGTTAATGATTTTTCTCCAAGGTTATATCCTTTTATAGTAAAAACCATTAATTCTGTATTGGTTAGAACAACAACAAAGTCTCTATTAGGTGAGGAATAAGCATCCACTGCACTAGGAACCTTTGTTTTTATTACGTTAAAAGAAGGAAATAAATTATCATATGTAGTTAATGATTTAGGTGTAGCATAAGGAATATCAAAATCTATAAATGAATTCTTACTATTTATTTTCGTTTCCATTCTTCCCCTTAGTATCCATCGTCCACTCCTTCTTATTACACCCCAATTAGTATCCACTTTTTTTAGATTTTCATCTTTAATGTTTTTAGGTGCGTTTAAAAGTGTACCTGCCAAAGTAGACTTTTCTATTTCCCTTCCCAGTATGCTTGTAAGTTTTATGGATTCTCCCAATAGATTATCCATAGGAAGAATTTTAAGCTGATTATTAGTGTATTTATTTTCTGAATAATTATTATTTACATCCTCTAAAGTATCAATTGAAACATAATTGCTACCTACAAATTTAATAGCCATACTACCTTCCGTTTTGGTATACTTTATTTGTTTTGAATTTGTATTTATCGGTTTAGTCGGATTAATTGGATTAATTGGATAAGACCAAAGTACATCCTTAGCATCTCCATTTTCTATTTTCTTACTTATCCCTACCTTCCAAAATCCATCTTGCCTTGGAAGTAGCAAATCTTTAGTTTCCACAATGGGTAGAATTTTATCATTTACCGAACTAATCATTAAGGTTTTATATAAATATTTGCTAAGCCCATCTTCCGCTTTAGGGTTTTCATACCTTAGTCCAAGTAATAATCCTGACTTAGATCTTATTTCTTTTTCTGCCTTACTGATTAAAATTTTTGTGTTATCTTCTTTATCTTTATCATATGAATGCGTAGTACTAGAATCTTTTACTTTATGAAAATATAATAAAATGCCCTCATAATTTTTTATTAAAGTTACCTCATCCAACTTTATGTATTCATCGTAAAAAATATTATTGGAGTTAATGGTTATAATTTGCACATCATCATTTTGTATTCCTAAACTTTTAGCACTTATTTTTACAGTATTCCAAAAATAGTTTTTAGTATTCACGGACTTAACTTTATATTGAGGATTATTAGAAATGTCACCATTAAAGTCAACTGTATCTTCACTAAAATAAGCACTCTTTCCAATTAATTCTTTTGCCTTTTTATCATCTATTGTAGCTCCACCAATAGAAACATATTTTTCTACTGTCCAGCTTCCTCCTATAGGAGACACCTTGAGTTTTTTATGTAATCCCTGAGAGTTTAAATTTAATCCTACATACTGACTCCATATAAAAATTATAATAGAAAATAAAACAAAAAATAAACATAACGCCTTTTTCACTGCGAGCCACCTCTTATATATTTAAATTTTATTATTTCTTATGCCAACGGTAAGAATATTCTAACATCTGTACCCATGCCGTGTTCACTTGAAATCTCAAGTTTACCATTGTGCATTTCTACGATTTCTTTACAAAGAGAAAGTCCTATTCCATTTTGTGACATACTTGTTCTGCCTTTGAAAAATTTTTCTGTGACTTTAGGCAAATCCGCCGGTGAAATTCCTATTCCATCGTCCTTTATAATAATGCAAATATTATTACCGGCAATGCATGCTTCGAGTGTTACATTGCCCCCTTTTTTTGTAAAATTAAAGGCGTTATCTAAAACGTTAATAATAACTTGATTCACCCTTTTTTCATCTGCAAAAACTGGAGATAAAGCTTCTTGTATTTTAACAGTAAAATTAATATTGTGACGTATTGACTTGGGCATAAACTGTTTTTCTATATAGGCTATAATGCTTTGAATATTTACATATTCTTTTGTAAGTGGTACTTTTCCAGATATAAATTTAGAAAAGTCCAACAGTTCTTCCACCATTCCTGTAAGTTTATCGCTTTCCTTTTCTATGATGCTAAGTCCATCTAGGATTTCTTCCTTATCTTCTAAACTACCAGAACTAATAGTTGCAGCCCAACCTTTTATAGATGTCAACGGAGTTCTAAGTTCATGAGAAACCGACGCAATAAATTCATTTTTCAACTTTTGATTTTTTTCAATTTCTTCAGCCATAAAATTAAATGTATCGGATAGTTCTCCAATCTCATCATTTCTTATTTTTTCTAGTCTTTCATTGAAGTTTCCAGACGCAAATTTCTTAGCTAGGTTTTTTATTTCCTCTAAGGGTTCCACAATAGTATTAGATATAAATATACTAGAAACACCAGAAATCACAATTACAAGAGCCCCAACTCCTAAGAAAAGAAATGTTATTTTACGAATCAGTGCATCTACCTCAGATAATGAAGTAACAAAACGCAGTACACCCTCTATTTTATTAGAGGATTTTAAGGGGTATGAAACGTACATAAAATTTTCTTTTGTATACTTATCTTTCTTAGTAAAGGTTCCAAGTCCCCCCATCAATGCCTTTTTTACATCATCATCTTCAATAGGTTTCTCATTAAAATTACCAATTGAATCCATTAGCATCATTCCTGAGTTATCAATAATTTGGACCTCAGCAGAGGTGTTTTTCCAAAAAATATCAGCATTATTCTCCACATTTTCCTTTAAACTTGATGAAGAAAAATAATTATTATAAAAATCAACAGACCCCTTAATTTGGCTCGAAAGCAAAGACTCCATGTTTTTGTAGTAATATTTCTCTATAGAAACCGTAAGAAAAACTTCTAAGGTAATTACCGTAAAAAAAATCACTAATAGATAACTCCAAACAAGTCTGGCTTTTATTCCTCTCAAAATATCACCTCTTTTTCCATCTATATCCAACGCCCCATACTGTTTCTATATATTTGGGCTTAGAAGGAGTATCTTCAATTTTTTCTCTAAGACGTCGTATGTTAACATCTACAATTTTAGAGTCTCCAAAGTATTCATAATTCCATACTAAGTTTAATAAATCATCTCTACTAAAAGCTTTTTCCTCATTTTCCATGAAGGCCTTCAGAATCAAGTATTCTTTAGGAGTTAAATCTAGAAGCTGGCGATTTTTATATACCTTCATTGAAACAGTATCTATGATGAAGCACCCAGATATTAATCGCTCAGGATTTTTCTCTTCACTATGACTCATTCGTCTAAGTAGAGAATTTGCTCTGGCAATAAGTTCTAAAGGATTAAATGGTTTTACCATATAATCATCAGCACCATACTCAAGGCCCATTATTTTATCCATATCTTGTCCTCTAGCAGTAAGCATGATAATACCCAAATTCGGAAAATCCGCCCTTAACAATTCACAGGTTTTAAACCCATCCATACCAGGAAGTGTTATATCTAAGATTATTAAATCTGGTCGCTCCTGGTGGACTTTTTCTAAACCTTCCTCTCCAGATACAGCTTCAAGCACTAAAAAGTTATTTCTTTGGAAATTAATTTTAATAAACCCTCTAATAGATTCCTCATCTTCTATAATGAGCACTTTTTTTTCCATAATTTCACCTCTTACAATGAAAGCAATATTCTACTACAATCTGCTTTACATATTATTAGCTTTAATTATAACATAATGCAGCTATGAAATATTATAAGTAATAATATTCTAATTGCTTTGTAATGCTCCTCCATCGCAATCTTTTTTGCTGTGATTTTTGGACTAGATCATCTTATGCTTCGCTCTGCAATCGGATCAGCCTTAGCATTATTTAGATTTATTACAATTAAAACAAACTGGTTCAACTCAAAACAGTTTATACGTCAAAAATAGAGTAACCCTATAATAATTAAGAACTAAACCACTTAAAACGGCGGTACTTGCCTGCGCACATTTCTAGAAATTTAGTTCTTTTCTTAAAATTAACTCCTAACTTTGAAAAAGCGAAACATTTAGAATTTAAGGTAGATGTATAATGTGCTCTGAAAAAAGCACTTAATCATATTAAGTGCTTTTGTTTAAATTATTTAATTTTTCTTAATAATGACCATGAAGTATTGGACTAGGCAAAGAATTTTAGAGTTTCTACTCTTTTATTATATATGGTACAGTAAGCACTGCTACATTTCTATTTTTATATAGCATACTCTTTATAAAATATGCTGTTTGGTTATGAAGTAAATTATGCCACCACTTAGTAATGACATATTGTGATATTACAACTGTCACAGTTTCTCCATGTTTTGAAGCACGTTCTTCAGATTCTATAAAATTCATTAATGGTTTCATTATGTCTCTATAGGAGGAATGTTTTATTATTAATGGAATCCCAGGATTATACTCTTCCCATTTTCTTTCTAATTTTTCAGTAGCTTCAGCATCAGTTGATACATGAAATGCAACTACATTTTGTGATAGGCATCTAGCACAGTTTAATGCCTTTAAAAATGATTTATTTAATGCTCCTACAAGTATTATTACATGTTGTTGGTTATTCGTTGTCACTCCTTCATTAGGTCTTTGTTCTAATGATAATTTAAGTTGTTGCGCTATCTTATTATAATGTTGCTTAATCTTAACCATAAGATAAACAAGTAAAGGTATTACAATACAAACTATCCAGGCTCCGTGGAAAAACTTTGTTATACCTATGAGTATTACTGTAATAAAAGTTACAACTGCACCTAATCCATTTATAAATTCCTTATGTTTCCATCCCAGAGTTCTACTTCTTTTCCACTTTAAGAACATTCCAACCTTTTGTACCAAGATTATCCTTTGCGACTATATATGATCCACCACCACATGGGTAGCTATCAATAGTTTGCCTATAAGAAAAAACAAGTATAAATAATAGTACGACAATACACAACGCAGCATAAAACATATATCTATATGCTATAATACCTATAACACTAATTAACACAATTAAAATTTCTTCCCCTGCATATGCAACTGAAGAAACGGCATCACTAGATAATATAGGAAGTCCCCAAAAAACATTTAATTTTTCTCCTTCTAATTCTTCTGTTTTTAGTGTCTTACCTATTAGTAGTTCTCTTAATTTTGAAAACATAATTACACCTCTATTATAGAATTTTTCATTACTATATTTATTTATTTATTTATTATATAGTATTGATTCAAAGACTTCAATTTTGTATTCTTTCATTTAAGCTAAAATAAAAACAAATCCCCGACTAAATTGACAAAACTATAACATTTTAATCCCCATCCGCTTATATGCTTACTATATATACGTTTTAGATGGAATCGTAATTGTTTCAATATTACATCTTATTAGTCTATATTTAAATTCCTAAAAATATTCTAACTTATTTTTAAATCTTCTATGTTTCCACATAGAACAATAATTTCATTGCATCCCCCCCCCCTCTTTAATTAAATTAGCTTGAATTAGAAAGAGGTATAGCAAAATCCTGCTATACCTCTTTCTTTGTAACTCCTATATATAATCCTTAAAAAATAGGATGTCCGTTTAAACAAATGTCCTATTATAATTTTTATTTCATTAGCAAATTATCTTTTAATATCACTCTTAGTAAATATTTTTGTTAAATATGTTATAAAAAATCCAAAAATTATAAATCCTACTGGCCCACCATAATTCTTTAATATTGGAACTATTGCTTCTTTGAAACTTGTAGCTCCTGCAATATCTCCCCAGCCAGCGCCAAAGAATGCTAATACACCTAATACGAAAACAATAGTTGAAGATGTAACTACAGCCGCTTTTGATTTTAACATTACAAATGGAGGTACATTACCTTTAAGCCTAAATACTAAATATGCAGCTGCAAGAACAATATAAGGTATTGCAAGACATAAACCGGATAATGTAGTTAATGTGTTAAAAAAAGTATCTATTGAATTCAATCCTATTAGTGGTACTATTATTAATGCTGATAAGATTCCACATTGAACCCAAAGTGCATTAACTAGTGTTCCATCTTCACGTTTCTTAGTTAAAAATTTAGGAAAGGTGCCACTCGGAACCTCTGAGAACATAGCCCTAATTGGGGATTCTAACCAAACCACAAATGCGGCTATAGACGATACAGTTAAAATAAAAGCATATATTTGAACAAATATTTTACCATTTAAACCCCAGGATTCTGCTAATATCTTATAAACAACATAACCTGCATCCTTAACACCAGCTTTGGTTATTAATTCAGGTGATGCAACTAAGCATATTGCAAGTGATCCTAGTACATATGCTCCAGCTATAAATGTAGTTGCTATAAGAACAGCCTTTGGGAAAACTTTTTTAGGATTTGCAACATCTTTAATATAAGTCCCTGCCACCTCAGCCCCTGCAACAGCGAGAATCAGCCACGAGAAAGTTGAAAAATAGTCAGCATCAAACTTGGGAATAAGTGTTGTTTTTGTGAAAGTTGTAGCTGATGGTTGCTTACCAACTAATGCTCCAACAACTGCAAATAATATAAATATAACTGTAACTGCTAAAGTTAGTTTTCCACCTAAATCACTGATTTTCGAGAATCTTTTAACTCCAGTTGTAGCTATATACGTTAATACCACTGCTAGTCCCAATCCTATCCAAGGTAACAAATATGCATTGGCATCGTTAAATCTATTTTCACCAAAAAGAGTCCATGATACCATGACTGGTATTCTGGCAAAAACCATTTGCAAATAGAATAAATTAGCAACAAAGTATGACCAGGTACCTATAAACGCCCATCTTGGACCAATTGAACATTCTATCCAGGTGTATAAACCTCCTTCTTTGTCTTTATTAGAAGAAGCTAACTCTGCTATCATTATTGATAAAGGTAGAAAGAATAATAGAGCAACTATAAGCCATGATGGAATAGCTGCCGGTCCGAGTGCCACTGCATTTGAAGCAATATTCCCAAATCCAAATGTTGGAACAAAAATTAACATTACCAAAGTCCATAAGCCAAGTTTTTTTGTATCATTCATAATTTACCTCCCTAATTTTAGAGGTTAGTGCAATCACTAGCCTTGCTTTATACAATTATACCAATATTAGTAACCTATAATCAACTACTACTTTCACTTATAAACCAATTGTTTGATTTTATTGTAAAAAATGCACCTCTATAGTCCTCAAAATACGATAATAGCAGCCATAATGGCCTCTGTCTTAGTCTTAGTCTTATAAATCATAATGTAATTCTTTACGCTAAATAAACTTTATGTTATATTTACTTTAGTTTAACATGTTCATTAACGGTACATAGATACCCTACATATATATAAATAAGAAAAACAATTAACTCAAATATGGGGAATATTTTTAATATTTTTCCAGAAAGACAAATTTAATTTTAAGGGGTGATATCGTGATAAATAATAATAGGTCTATAGGAGTTATTGATTCAGGAATAGGAGGTTTATCAGTTGTTAAAGAACTTCAACTTCTCCTGCCTTATGAGAATATAATGTATTTTGGAGATAATAAAAATGTACCATACGGGAACAAAACAGTAGGCGAGATTACGGGTTTAACAAAACGTATGATTGATTTTCTAATTAGTAAAAACGTAAAGGTGATAGCAATTGCTTGTAATACAATATCCAGTATAATAGAACTATTTAGTATGGATTATGACATTAAAATAATTGGTATTATTAATCCTGTTATTGATACTATAAGTAAAAGTACAGACAAAGATGCTGTTGGTTTAATAGCTACATGTTTTACAGTAAATACTCATTGTTATAATAAAGCTTTATTAAAAGTTAATAGTAAAATACAAATTATATCAGAAGGGAGTGCAGAACTAGCAGAAATCATTGATAGTTCCGATTATAAATCTGAGGCTGTAAAGTGTATAGTAAAAAATCATATCGGAACTATTATTACTAAAGAAAATGTTGATACTATTATTTTAGGATGCACTCATTACCCACTAATAATGGATATATTTAAGGAATGTTATCCCAATATAAACTTTATAAATCCTGCTTTACAACAATGTGCTGAGTTAAAGCAGTATTTACAAGAAAATAATATTATTAATAATGATAAGACTAACGGTTCATTTGAGATTTATACAACAGGCGATATTAAAAAGTATGAAAAAGGTGTGGATTTATTAGCACTAAGAAATCCTGACAATATCATAAAATATATTGAAGAGAATTAATTATATAATAGAAAATAAAACAGGCAAGTTCCTTAGGATCTTGCCTGTTTTTAATGTACCTTATAAAAAATTTGAAATTTTATAACTTCCATCACTGTTATCTTCACTCTCATCCTTCTTTGTTCTCACCTTACTCACACTTTCTAATGACTCAATATCAGAATGTTTTTTAAGAACTCGATCTTTTATACTATGACTTTCTGCTATATTATTTAGCACCGCTATCGCATTATCTTTTTGGTTTTTATCACGATCTTCATTATAATGTATATTATTATTGTGTGACATAAAAAAACCTCCTCTTTTTTTTAAATTTCATACTCTTATTTTAGGCTTTTTACCTTGTTGTAATACTATGAAATTCTTGGGATTTATATGAACTTGATAATGAAATAATGGTTATTGCTAAAAAAATTATAACCTAAAAAAACCCGTAGAAATCAATCTACGGGTTATCCTCTATTTTTTTCTTTGCTTTTTTTTTGTAGCTTTTACCTGCTTTTTTTTATTTTTATTTTTATTCATCTTGTTAATTCCTAGCATATATTGCGACTTAGACTCAATACTCTCTCTAGGAAAACATCTCCAACACCCTAACTCTTCTATAGTATCCTTAAGAAATGAATACCCTTCCTCTTTTAACTTTGGAAATTTTTCTTTATCATGGATTTTAATAGCCCCATCCACTTCTTCTAAAGAAATGCACTCCTCATCTATTAGTCCATCTTTATAAGCCTTTTTTATGTGTTCATATAATTCACTAGGACCCGCTTCACAAGAATCATATATAAGTTCATTCCAAACTTGTGAAAATTCCCGTTCAAGTTTCTCTTCAAATAAACTTTTGTAATATTCAATAACTTCACTTTGTGATATAACTCCTTCGCCCAGAAGTACAATAAAGGATTTAATCGCAGCACTTCTAACATATTCATTAACACTGCTATCTTCTACTAATCTTTTTATTGGATCCATATCGCTTCCACAAACTGATGCTAAAATTTTGTGTAAATCCTCTGTAAGAAAATCACCAAAAATATCGTCTGAAATTTCATTTGGTAAACTAATTAAATCTATAATCGGCTCAATACTTTGCTTTTCTTTAAACTGTGCTAACAAGAAAATGGCATATATATGCGCAAAATAATTAGGTTTTTCTAAAATCTCTCCATAATTTTCTTTGGCATTTTTTAATACCTCAAGTAATTCAGGTATGAACTCTTCTTTGCGGTTTATTATTTCCTTTAATTGTGCTTCTGGAAATTTCCCATTATTATATTCAATTTCTTTAAGTAATTCATTCATAAAATAAAACTCCTTCTTCATTTGATTCGCTACTAATGTATTATCTTATAATTTCTTTATAATATCAATGCTTTTTATATTTTCAAGGTCTCTCTATCACCAAGTACATTTTCACTTCCCCTAATAACTTGGATAAAGGCATCAGCAATCTCTTTATCGAACTGATTACCGCTAGATCTACTAATCTCATCAATAGCGTCTTTATAAATTTTGCTTTTATTGTAAGGTCTGCACTACGAAAAAAATAATGAGGTCAGTAAAACTGACCTCATTTCTTTATTATTTTTCTCTTAGACATTTTGGTTCTACAGGCTGATAAGTAAACCACCAGCATGCTGAAGAAGCTACAGAAGCCGCCACAAATGTAGTTACCACTGCAATTAAAGTGAATAGGTGTTTATTTATTTTCTTCATACTAATTTTACCTCCTTTTCTTAATATTTATGATTTAAAAAGGTATCTACTTTACCTATTAATAAGTGTGCTGGAGCTGTAAGCGTAAATGCTTGCCATAAGATGCCTGAATATATGCATAGAGCATAAAAAAGTAGATTTATTCCACCACTATTTATATACAACAGGATAATAAATACTGAAATGATTAAATAAACACTTAAAAGTATTGTAGATCCTTTTTTCATCCGCTTTCTTTTTTCTTCTTTTACTATAGGCTTTGAGGCACTGTCCACTGGGGCTAATTTGTAAATTATGTAATAGGACCATATAAAAATCAATGTTCCTATTATTATAATTAATTTTAAATTAACCACTGAGCTCATTAAAAGCGATATTAATACCGCTTCTCCTACACATACAATTGTTCCTATGAAAGTGCAAATTCCTGGTGAACTTGCATGAACTCCTCCAGAATATTTTCTAAGAATACTTGCTGTAAAGGAAATTATTAGAGCTTCAAACGCTACATGAAACAACAATCCAAATAAAAATACAATAATTATAGAAATAAACATCTGCATTAAAGCAAAAGTGCCATAGGCAATTACCTCTCTATTATCCTCATCAAGGGATAATTCTAATGCTACTTTATTAGCAATATTATCAGATAATTTCTCCATTTATTACCTCGCTCATCTTTTTTCTTCTAGCAACATATAAATAATATGTGGATACTATAATTGCAAAAACCAACAATGATGGAATTCCATATAATGTTTTTAATAAAGGTTCGCTTAACACATACATAAGATCTGCTTTAAAGATATTATCAATTATAAAAACATTAATTCCCTCACAAATAAGTTCCAGAACTACTGTCATTATGCCTGCTTTTATGGATTTAATTATGCTAATTTTATTTATATTAACCGTTAATACAATAATTACTATAATATTAAGAATAGCATGTACTCCATATTGAATTGGTAGTAATCTTATTAAATAAACTGCTATAATAAAAATAATACTTGATATTATATATCTTTTTATATTAATAACAGTCTTTGAAAATACATATACTGCGAAAAAAATTAGAAATCCTTCCGGCAGACCTCTAAATAAAAACTCTAACAACGTTATTTTCAACATATTTTACTTCTCCCCTAACACCCTTCTAAAATATCTATGTATATATTGCCAATTATATCATTAATATTACAAAATAGGATATAATTCTTAATACAATTCAATAAAACTTCAGATACTACTAGTGCAACCCTCAGACTTCATTATCTCTGTTTCATTAATGATCTTTATGGTATTGAATATAATAATAAAGGCAAAAACTCTTATACATATATCTCCAATACTCATAACGCTATAACCCACATCAATTATATCTGTTAAAAACTTCAACTTAGTTACTTCACTCCCCATAATATGTATGTCATTGACTTTCATAAAAGAATCTGGTTTTGCATAACCAGTTAAGTATGCTAAAGTTGGAAATACTGGCATCTTCCCATTATTAGCTGCTATAGCAGTATTATTCAAAGCAGTTCCAATAAAAATAAATATTGACCCTATAATTGCACTAACATTAAGCTTATATTTAATAATCAAAATCAAAAACGTTAAAAGATAAAAATAATGAAAAGTGCTAGCATACTTTATAAATGCATAATTACCATGAAATAGCATTACCTCTAAAATTACATATATTAGTACAAATGCTAATACAGGATATACTGCCCATGTCTTAAAAAGTGGTCTTACTTTGTACCCTTTTATTTTTGCAATAAAAAGAGCTAGAAGTATGGATTCAATCATATATATTCCTCACATTCAAAATCTCAATATTAAATCTATTTCTCTTTAAATTATACTACTTTTTCAACCAATCTCATAAATTCTTCCATGCTGTTTACAACATAATCGGGCTCATACTTAAGAATCATGTCCATAGGCAGTGCGCTCCACCCAACAACCACGGATGTAATTTTTGCATTTTTGGCACATAAAACATCAAATGGACTATCCCCCACAAAGATGGTCTCCTCTGGCTTCCCTTTCAATTCCTTTAAAGCCATAAGTGCTGGGGTAGGATCTGGCTTATGTTGGTCTGTATCGTCTGCCCCTATAATGCTTTCAAAATAATCCATTAATCCGAAATGTTTTAATCCTTTAATGGCCGAATCATTTAAACGGGAAGTAACGATTCCAAGATTATATCCTTGTCTATGGAGCTCTATTATTCCTTCCCTTACGCCCTTGTGGATTGTAATCAACTTTTCGAAGTTACCGGTTTGAAATCTACGATAGGTTTTAATGGCTTCTTCACTGTCATCACCAAATTCCCTATCTAATGTAATTTTTAAAATTTCTCCAAAGTTTTTAATAATCTCCTCTTTATCTACTTGCTTGTTCAAGTGCATTTTATAAGTATGCTGAAAAGATTGTATAATTAGTTCATTTGTATCTAACAAAGTCCCATCCAAATCAAACAAAATATTTCGAATTGCCATAAAAATCTCCCCCTTATCTACAATAACGGAGTTACTCCGCTAATTTCATTCTACCAAAATAACAAGCATTTTAAAAGAAAAATAAAACTATCTCTCCATATATTTGTATTAAAGTAAATTATATTTAAACGACAAAAAACCACTGAAATATATGTATATTTCAGTAGTTACCTTCGATAGCTTTCACTAAGTTTTTTGTTACTATTCTTCTCTGTATTCTAAAATATCTCCTGGCTGACACTGAAGCTCACTACATATAGCCTCAAGGGTAGAGAATCTTATTGCCTTTGCTTTATTGGTTTTTAATATAGACAAATTCGAATTTGTAATTCCCACTCTGTTTGCCAGTTCAGATAAAGAAATTTTTCTTTTGGCCATCATTACATCTAAATTCACTATTATTGCCATGTATTTCACCTCAATTTGTTTATATAACGCAAATATCTATACCGTAAAATCATTTTCTTCTTTAACTTCAATCGCCTGTTTAAAAACCTTAGAAAGAACTAATGTAAAACAACCTGCAAAGAAAAAAATTATAAACTCAATGTCTGTGTGAATCCCTTTAGCATCAATTTCTATTAACTTTAAATTTAAATATTGATTGTTAATAAAAAAATTGAGCACATAACAAGCAGCAATTATAAAACATGAAGCAGCAACAATTTTTAAACTTTCAACATTCTTCCATACAAAAGGGTTTGCTTTAACTAATGAATTCATAATGCACCTAAGATAATACATTATACAAAGTAATGCAAAACCACCTAGGACGAATAGAACGCAGGTGATAATATTTTTAAAGTTAAGTAAGTTTACTTGCTCCGCCACCAATGCTTTTCTAAGTATTAATAAATACACAATAAACCCTATAACAATTAAACCATCTAGCATTAACTTTAGTAGGGATGATAAAGAAGTTTTTCCATAATATTTCATAAAAATTTCCTCCATAACTTGTACTTTTATTTTTTTAAATTAAATGCTACTTTATATTAACAAGTAAGTATAAATCAATGTTATTAATTTCAACAATTTATGTTGTTTGCTTTTTATCTCCAGATTCTTAAATGATATAAAATTGTAATTTAACTTATATGAACTTTAAAACAATATTATCACATTAGTTTTTTTTTTACAATGCAAATTCACTGTTTATCAATGAATTTATATTGCAAAACATTAGTACCCTGCTATTATCGATAATAGCTGGTATGAAGTCATTACTTCCAATTAAATTTAGCTGTTTTCAATGTTTTCCTGTTTCGGTGGTAATATTTACGTTGAAATACATGGGTGTGATATAATAAAAAAGTTAGTGTGTATATTGGTGATCCCAATGTAATGATAGGGACAATGTACCTATCTGCAATAAATAAAAAAACGGAGAATCCTTGTATGTGGAGCATAAAAAAATATAATCCTAACAATAATAGTAATAGAATTATAAGGAAAGAGATGATCAAATGATAAATGCAAATTTCAACGATTGTAAGTTAAGCAGTGAGTTATTAAAAGCAATTAACATGTTAAATTTCAAGAATTTCACAGAAGTCCAAAAGCAGGTTATACCAGCGGTAATCGCGCAAAAGGATGTAGTAGTAAAGTCCCAAACCGGAAGTGGGAAGACTGCCGCATATGCCATTCCTATTTGCCAATTAGTAGATTGGGAAGAAAATAAACCCCAAGCATTAGTGCTTACACCAACAAGAGAGCTTGCTATTCAAGTCAAAGAAGATATTTTTAATATAGGTAGATTTAAAAGACTTAAAGTATCTGCAATTTATGGAAAGTCTCCTTTCTATGATCAAAAAAAGGAACTTAAACAAAAAACACATGTAGTAGTTGGCACACCTGGTCGTATTATTGATCATTTAGAAAAAGGTACATTTGATACATCAAATGTAAAGTATCTTGTAATAGATGAAGCTGATGAAATGCTTAATATGGGATTTGTAGATCAGATAGAAACAATAATAGGTGGCTTATCAAAAGAACGTGTGACTATGTTATTGTCAGCCACAATGCCCAAAGATATAGAGACTTTATGTAACAACTACATGAAAGATCCTATATACATAGAAATAGAGGACCAAAATAAATTAAAAAGTAATATATGTCAAGAAAGATATAACGTAGATGAACTAGATAAAATAGACCTTTTAAGAGATATAACCATAGTAGAAAACCCTGATAGCTGTATAATATTCTGCAATACAAAACTAAAAGTAGATGCAGTTTATAATAAACTGGCAAATCTCGAGTATACTTGTAAAAAAATACATGGTGGAATGGAACAAATTGATAGATTAAGAGTAATGAATGATTTTAAAAAAGGTTATTTTAGATATCTAGTGGCTACAGATGTTGCAGCTAGAGGCATAGACATAGATAGCATTAGCCTTGTAGTTAATTATGATATACCGGGCGACAAAGAAAGCTATGTCCATAGGATAGGAAGAACTGGACGCATAGGAAAGACAGGCCATGCAATTACCTTTGTAACCAGAAACGAAAGCAGATTTTTAAATGATATACATCAATATATTGGCAAAGAGATTATTTTAAACGAAAGACCTTCAACCGAAACCGTAAGTAATGCCAAAGAAGAATTTGCGAGAAAAATGAATACAAGACCTGAAGTTAAAGAAGCAAAAGGCGCCGAGCTAAGCAAAGAAATTATGAAATTACATATTAACGCAGGTAAGAAAACAAAGATGAGAGCAATGGATATTGTAGGTACACTTTGCAGTATTAACGGCATGACAAAAGATGATATAGGAATCATCAATATAATTGATATATCTACTTTTGTAGAAATATTAAATAATAAAGGTGAGTTGGTATTTAAGGAATTACAAGAAACACCTATCAAAGGTAGACTTCGCAGCGTAAGTAAAGTGATATATGAATAGAAAAGTAGCTATCAGTTAAGATGTTAGTAGTAGGGGTAAGGCTTCTTTTGTTCCCCTGCTACTAGTTTTTTTGTATAATAATTAACAACTTTGTTACTATTCTTATCTGTATTCTTAAACATCGCCCGGATGACAAATAATAAAGAGGTGTTTCCATAATATTTCATAAAGATCCCATCCATAACTAATTTCTTTAATAAGGTCCTGTTTGCCACTTAAAAAATGAATCTACTTTTTATTTATTTTTTTGTTGTTCTTCTTTTTCTCTTCTTTCTTTTTCAACTTTTGGAAAAAAAATAAAATTAATATAAACAAATCCTATAATTAATATTCCAACAGTAACAATTACAATCATATCTTGAGAATTCATATCATTGCCTCCTTGTATTAGTATCTATAAATAATTTTTAATGTTTATTAATCAAAAAATAAAAAGGCGGGACTCAAATAAGAGTTTCCCGCCCTAGAAACAAAATTCTCGGAATCAAACTAAGCTTCAGTTTGTCCAACCGCTAAAAAACATTAAAATATATTTTTCTATATAGTATATAATACTACATAGTTTAAATTAATTCAATTTCTAAATAAAAAATCCTTTTCTTTGTAAAAAAGAGTAAACTTCATAAAATAACTGGTGTATTTATTTTGTGTGAGATTAAAAGGGAGTTATAGGCTTTTAACTTAAAAGCCTATAACTCCCTAATGTTATTTAAATTATTTTGCAAAGATTTAAGTGCATCATCTTCTATTTCACAGAACTGTCCAAGTAATGCTAAATTAGTTGAACCTTCTGGAATAACTTAATAGATGTTTTAAGAATATGAGTGAACTACTCCATGACTGGTTATTTACCGCTTACGGACAAAACACTTTTAAGGATTATATTATTTATCGTTATCCTTGAGCCAATCCTTAAAATCCTCATCCTTTATTTCATCATCTTTAGAAATGTTGGATGGTGAAGGGGTTACTTGATTCTCAACGTTAAGCTTTGTTTCCGTATCGGATGAATTCTTTTGCAATATCCACCCCAGCGTAAATATAATAACTGCAAACAACACATATTGTGCACAGTTTGCCATGTAGAAGTTTACGATATCATACTCGTTTCCTTTTAGCTCCAACTTTCCCTGTGCAATCATCGTAGAAATTTGGTCTTGGCAGTGGATCACTGCCCAAGTCGTATAAAGCACAAGTAAAACGGCAAATACATATAAAATGATACTAAAAATCGGAATTTTCTTTTTACCCCTGTTTCATTTACTCCCTTTCTATGAATTATCACTATTTAATTAAAAGCAATTTTCCACCATTTATTCCCCAAACCTCGTCTGCACTGGATGTGACTTTTTTGGAATGGGTGACGATGATAACGCACTTTCCCTCATTATGGGCAAGTGACGTTAAAATCTTCAAAACTTCCGCTTCAGTCTCACTATCCAGATTTCCTGTGGGTTCGTCGGCAATAATGACATCAGGATTGTGCGACAATGCGCGGGCAATGCCGACACGTTGCTGCTCTCCGCCGGAAAGCCTTAAAATTTTGCGATCTGCTGTTTCTTTGTCAATTTCAACCTTCTCTAAAAGCGCATATGCAAACGCTTTTTTATCTTTTTCTTTACTGCCGCTTATATTCATGGAAAGAACGATGTTTTCCATGGCTGTCGCATTAGTAATCAAATTGAAACCCTGAAAAATAACGCCGATGCTTTTTGACCTGTATTCGTCACGGTCCAATATTTTAAGACTTGTACCACCATACAATATTTCTCCACCCGCACAGACATCTAGTCCGCAAACAAGAGATAACAATGTTGATTTTCCCGAACCGGATTTCCCAACAATAGTATATACTTTCCCAGCTTCAAACGTCGCAGTGACGTTTTTGAAAACTGATTTCTTACTGCCTTCATATTGATACGACACATCTTTTAATGTTAATACACTCATTTTAACCCTCCTAATTCCTTTCCATCAATATCTTGATAGGTTCGTATTTCGTAATCTTGCTGGTACTTACAATGCTTGAAGCTGATGCAAGTAGCAGGGCAATAAGCGATATTTTCCAAAGAGAGTCCAGACTCAAATGAGCACCTAGTTCACTGACTGGTTTATCATTACTGGTATCTGAATCTGAGCCAAACGACATCATTTTATCAGCGCCAGCTGAAGCATTTTCTGCCGCTGTTATCTGATTTTTAAGTAAGGCGTTTGCTATAGGTTGTGATGATACACTTCCTATACCAAGCCCTATTACAAGGCATATTGTGGTAATTATCAGTGATTCAGTTATAAATCCCGCCGCTACCTTGCCTTTTTTCATTCCCATTGCACGAAGAACTCCGACTTCATATTTACGTTCTCTTACTGAGATGGAAGAAAGTAAAACAAGAATGAGCATTCCCAATATTAGGACAACAATCATAAATGTCATGGATATGCTTTTTAAACCTTCCACAGGTCCGACTACTTTGTCATAGCCTGCATCGTCTGCACTTACCACAAAAGTGTCAGCAAGTCCTTTTGTACGCAATTCAGCTTCAAACTTAGGCAATAAATCAGGGTTTTTTAGATAATATGACGCATTAATCATAACTCCTTCATCTTTCGCATTAATTATCGTATTAAACGTGGTAAGAATCTCATTACGTCTATTTGCCCAACTAGAGTGTATCGGCATTCCTCCGAACTCATCTGTTGTATCGAAATACAATCCTGTTACAGTTAATTTAATGCTTTTTCCATTACCTTTGACAGTAATACTATCACCAACAGAAATATTATTAAGCTTTGCAAATTCTTTGCTCAAAATACATTCATTTTCAGCTTTATAAATTCTGCCGTCTATTATCTTTCTTTTTCCATCCTTAAATTCTTCAAGATTATCAATATCTGATTCGCCTTTAAGCTTCATTGTTGGAATTTGTACTTCTTTACCTGAACCATTTGATGAAATGGACCCTCCTTCCCCTTCTTCTTTCCTAGCTTTCTCATCTTCATCTTGACCTATTCCCTTTAGTTTCTCACTACTAGTTTGTATTTCTGCGGATAACTTACTTTCTTTAATATAATCAGATTTAGCAAATGATAAATATTGATCAGCAGTTAATCTGCCCCCCCGCTTACCGCTTTCCATAATTTTGTCAATATCAGGCGCTATACTAACCTTTGCGCCGAATTCAGATTTGTAATTGTCAATAATTTCACTTGTTGCGTTGTTTATTATCAATGATACCACTGTCGTAATTATGATGATAAGGATAATAATACCCATAAGAATATTTCGTCCCTTGTTTCTGCCTACGTTTTTTATTGCATTTTGAAAAATGTACATTGCTTTGCCTCCTTGAATTAATTTGTTAGATTTCACAAAGTGGTTCATCTGAAGATTTCTTTTTAGACGAATTCACTTTGGAACAATTTCATTTTAGCAAATCTAATGTTAATCTAACGTTAAGGCCTCAGGTAAAATCATAAAAAAGGTTGTGCCACGCACATCCCGGTTTTCCACCCAACAAATACCACCACAAAGCTCACAGACATGCCTCACAATACTTAATCCAATGCCATATCCATTTCTTTTGAGCTTGCCTACTCTATACTGGTAATCAAATAATTTTTCCTGTTCCTCTTCATCAATACCTTCTCCTTCATCGGAAACAGTAATAATGATGCTACCTTTTTTGTTTTCAACTGAAACCTGTATTTCTCCACTACCACCGTACTTAATAGCATTTGAGACAAGGTTAGAGACCGCGCGGCTAATCCATAGTTCACGTCCATACACCAAATTGTTAGCATAATCGTCAAAATTAAAATCAACCTGCGGGTAAATTTTTCTGTATTCGTCACATACATCCGCACACACTAAAGCAACGTCTACAATTTCAGTTTCCCCACTGTCTTTTGTTGCGGAGAGGGTCAAAACATCGTTCAAACTATCGGTGAGTTTATCCACCTCAGCCGTATAATCCGAGTTTTCCGAAAGCTGTAGTTTTGCCCGAAGTAATGCAAGAATGTTTTTTTGCTCGTGTGTCACATAGGAGCTTAGACGGACATAATCAAGTGCATAAGCCGCCAATCTGTCCTTTATTTTCTGATATTCTTTTACAACAGCTGGGTGTTGGTCTGGTAACGAATTTTCTTCGCCAATATTACAAAGCTGCTTTGCAAGCAATAGCGCCTGCTCCTCGTTTTGCCTTCTTAGTATTTTGGATAAGATAATTGTTCCAACAATGAACATTCCTATAATGCATATAATAAGAATCGGTATGTTTTTAAGCAACGCACTTATATAATAATTTTCCAAATTAGTTTTTGTAACAACAGAAGTGTACTTGTCATTAAAAGGTATTTCCATACTTTCGCCCTGCATAGAATAAGCAATGTTTTTCTCGTTTGCAACAAATAAATGTTTTGGCAAATTTGATTTTGGAACAGATATTGTGCTAACAAAAATATAGAAAACAAGAATTAAAAGTGCTGTTACCGCACCGGAATAATAAAGAAGAAGCCAATTAATTTTCATTGTTTTTTTTCGCATAACTGATACCCCTTCCCTTTAATCGTAATCAGCAATCCTTCTCCGCCTTTCCGAGTCAGCTTCTTGCGCAAATTTGCAATGTGAACGCGTAAAACGGACGAAAAAGGGTCATAAAACTCATCATACACATGTTCTACAATATCTTCACTTGATACAATATCCGGGCTTCTACTTGCCAGATATTCCAATATGTCAAATTCCTTTGCCGACAGTACTGTTTCAAATTGACCCACAAACACCTTGCGCGTATTTGGATAAACCTTAATTTTTCCAAGATCGATTTCATTTTTCGTGCGTCCATAAAAACGCCTAACAACGGCCTGTATTCTCGCTTCAAGCTCTACAAAGTCAAATGGTTTGATGATATAATCATCAGCACCACTATTAAGTCCTAACGCCCTTTGTTGAACTTCATCCCGCGCTGAAACTATAATAATCGGTGTGTGGATATTGTTTTCACGTAAAAAGGACAAAATTTCTATCCCGTCTTTATCCGGAAGATTAAGGTCAAGCAAAATTGTGTCATAACTATTTGCAAAGGCTTTTTCTTCACCTTCAAATCCTGTGTTCGCGACATCGGCAGTAAACCCATTTTTTTCAAGTCCGATTTTCATTACATATGACAATTCTTTGTCATCCTCTATGATAAGTAGACGCATTTTTAATCACCTCTCAAACTATCCTGTAGTACCGTACCCTCGAAAACTCTCAAGCCATTGATATTCCTTAATTTGTTTTTACATAAAAATCATCACGTCACAATTTCGTGACTGTGTTTATGAACTTAAAAATATCAATGACTTATCTCCCTAATTTAAATTATTTTCACCAGCTTATGATTTTTCATATAATTCCAACTCGATTTATCTTTTAAATAGTATTAACCCTATTATAGACCTAAGTACTGATTTCCATGCTATTTCAACTAAATCATAATCATTGTCTCTAAAAGCGTTTATTGTAAATTATAATTTTTTGACTGAACTCTATTATACATTATCCAATGTTAATTCCGTGTTAATGCAAAATCTTGCTCCTGTTTAAATGTAGATGCAATTATGTACCTAAGATATTAAGAGAGTTTGGAATGGGATATTTTGAAGGGAAAGCACCTTAATAAAAATACAATAGTAGGTAGAATATATTTATTAATTTTGGTGCTAATATTAAATAACCCTATAAATTTTCTAAACCCACTAATTGAATAGTTTTTGATAACGAGTCTTTATCCACATTTCTAAGTTTTGCATAAAACTTTAAACACTGCAAACATGTTAAACTTGGATAGAAAATGGGCACCTCAATGATGGCACCAACTTCTTTAATGTATTTTAAAAATTCTTGCTCCACATCAAAATTATAGAGCTTTATTTTTCCTTGAGTAATACTAGATAAACCTACCATTAGCTTCATCAAGGTGGTTTTACCTGCACCATTTGGGGCAACCAAACCCACAATTTCATTTTTATTTAATTCGAAATTGATATTTTTTAAGATTTCCTTATTGCTTATATTTTTGCGAACATTTTCACATTCTAAAATACCCATAATGTCACTTCCTTCATTTCTGTTTGATGACTTTATAGGACCAAACTTTTGGCCCTATATTATCCAAGTCTTCCCAAGTGAAACTTAGTTCTTCATGAAAAAACTTATTTTTACGATGAGTCTTAAAAAATTAACGTTTATGAAAACTATATAGCATCTCCTATGCATCAAAAAAAGCATCCACATAGGATGCTTTTTAAATATATTTTATCCACAATTCTTGAACAAACATGTTACCTTCTATGCTTGTATTTAAGAATGCATTATGATATTTTTTATCTATAATCTGTTTTGCGCTGTACAGACCTAGTCCTCGTCTTTTCCATTTGTGGAATAGCCTTCTTCATATATCTTATGAATCTTAGGTTCCT
Source organism: Clostridium sp. CM036 (assembly GCF_055081135.1). Lineage (NCBI taxonomy): Bacteria > Bacillati > Bacillota > Clostridia > Eubacteriales > Clostridiaceae > Clostridium > Clostridium sp. CM036. The sequence goes on from NZ_CM143652.1 coordinate 2,159,777, forward strand.
GTCCAATAAAATCATTTCAATAACTACGGTCACATAATTATCTTTATAACTTTATTAGTTATCTACATATATAGTAGCATATTTTACTGACCCTTTTCATCTAAAAATCCTTTTAAAATTGATTTTCTTTCATTTTAATCCTCCTAATCTACAATTAATTTTATGCTAAATATAAAACAATTAGTTAATATAACTTGCTTTTTATAATAAACTATGATAACATAAGAATTGACTTAAATGAATAGTAATTAATGTAGCACATATATATTTCAATTGGTACTTTTAAATATAGTATTTTAATATCGAAATTTTATTAGTGAGCTATTACAAAGCATTTAAGAAAATAAAATTTCGGAGGTATACATTATATGAATGGTACAGTTAAATGGTTTAATGGAGAAAAAGGATTTGGTTTTATTACAGGAGAAGACGGAGTAGATGTTTTCGCACATTTTTCTCAAATAAATTCAGATGGTTACAAATCACTTGATGAAGGTCAAAGAGTTTCTTTTGACATCGTTAAAGGACCTAAAGGACCACAAGCAGAAAACATTTCAGTTTTATAATTAAAAAAAGACCATTAAATAGTTATACTATTTAATGGTCTTTTTTTATTTGTATGATTTACAACGTACGTATTTGTAGCTTAGAAAAGTGTTAATTATTACATTTGTTACTTATGCTTTCTTCCCACCAACCAAAAGCTATCCTACCTTCTGTTAAAACTTCTGGTGTTTCTGGATTTGATAGAAATATTAAGAAATTACCACCTTCGCCAATAATTATTTTACCATTTTCACTTTCCACCAATGTTGTTTCAGGCTGGGCACGTCTTACAAAAGCTTTGATTCCACCAGTTGGCTCACCTATAACATTAGATGCGTATTCTAATTTCACCTTTGCTCTAGGTTGTGGTTTGACACTTAAATTTGTAGGCGTTACAAGTGCATACTTAACATCTGACTCAGGAGGAGTTGCGTTAAACCAAAACTGTGCACGGAAAGCTGACTCTGCAACATCAGTTACAGTCCAAACATTCACATGTAAAATAACACCTGAATTAATTGGATTGTATAATCTTGCCGAGGCACTTGTACCTTTCCCAAATACTAAGTAAGTAAACCAAGGGAACTTCACCCTTAGTTTCTCTCAGAACCGTACGTGAACCTCTCAGCTCATACGGCTCCCATCATTCAGTCGTTGGTAATATTCCCATTTTCCAGTGTGCAAACAAATTTATATCTCTTTTCGCAATACTTCCCAACCAATATTCTGCTCTTCGTTTATGTTTTCGTTTCTTATACTTTCTTCGAACCCATTTTACTAAAGCATTATTGATATATCTTAATACTGAATACATTCCCGTTTTATAGAAATGTGTATAATAGTTAATCCACCCCTGTATCTTTTTATTAAACATACTTGATATATCCCACAAGTCTTTATCTACCTTCAACTGTACTCTCCAACTTCTTACTTCTTTCCTAATTCTTTTCTTTGCATTATCTGCTATCGCTGGTAAGAAACTTGTAAAATACTTTCCATATTTACTTTTTGCGCCTCTAGGCTTAAATGTATACCCTAGAAAGTCAAATGATATATTTGGATAATCTCCCTTTCTATCATCATCTTTACAGTATACAATCTTTGTTTTATCAAGGTTCAGTTGCAATCCGTATTCTTCGAACCTTTCTTGCAACCGTCTTTGTAGATATTTAGCCTGTTTTAGGGATACACAGTGTGCTATTCCATCATCTGCGTATCTTGCCCACGGAATTGTTTTGAATTCTTTTGTTATAAAATCATCAAACACATAATGTAAAAACAGATTCGCAAGTACTGGACTTATGACACCCCCTTGCGGAGTTCCAGAAATTCTTGGCACTAGTTTTCCCGTTTCCATTTGAAATGGTGCAGTTAACCACCTTTGAATATATAGAATAATCCATTCTTCATTTGTATGTTTCTTTACCATTTTAATTAAAATGTTATGTTTGATATTATCAAATAGTCCCTTTATATCAAATTCAAGGACCCAATCTTTCCTCCAACACCTTTTTCTTGTAACATCAAGTGCCTGTATTGCAGATTTATTAGGTCTATATCCGTAGGAATCCTCATAAAACATAGTCTCTACTTCTGGTTCAAAGTATAGTTTAACTAGCATTTGTGCAATTCTATCCTCAACAGTCGGTATCCCTAGTAATCTAGTTCCTCCACTTTTCTTTGGAATTGCAACTGCTTTTACAGGTTGTGGAAAGTAACTTCCTGATGACATCCTATTCCAGATTTTATATAGATTATTTTTCAAGTTCTTTTCAAAATCTTCAATTGACTGTCCATCAACTCCATATGTTCCCTTGTTTGCTTTCACCTTTTCGTAAGCTGTAACTACAGCTCTTTTAGAAATATTAAACGGCTTTGTTTCTGTCATAAGCTCCTCCTCCTTTTCAAAGTTGACTTATTTCTGAAACTGAATAACTTGAAGTCCTTCGCTCCACTTCCATTACAGAAGTTTCTTCACTACTACGACCCAATCTGCCCCTATGCTTGCATCGATACTCTTTTCTCACAGTTCTTCTGCTTGAAATACTCTCTTAACATCAAGCCGTAGGTTCCCACGTTCCATACAAATGCCCATACTAAAGTCATGCCACCTTTATGCCGCCCACCGCCTAGCCAGTAAACAGGTTTCCTCTAGGCTTATCCCAAGTTAACGACTACCCCCTGGTTTTGATGGAGTCTCTACGCTTTCGACATTTTCGTAAGTGATTCACATGCTCGTTCATCTCTTTAGTACATACTTGACAGATTTACCTCTGCCTTTTCCTTAACGCTAAGCACCATAACTTTTGATTACAGCACCTTAAGGTAGTTTGAAATCTCCACCTGCATGGCGATTTCGGAGGACCTTCCTCCATCATCTGTATAGCACAGCTATATTAATCAACTCTTGCGAGTTGATTACCACGCTTTCGTGGCGCACAATCATCAGCATACCCAATAAAATATTGTCCACGCATAGATTCGTACAGCTCTATAGGAATATCAACAGTTTTCGAAAGTGTTTCGTATCTATCTTTACAATTTTTTTGATTCATTAAATTACCACCTCACTACATTATATTTGCAATATTAAAATATCGTGACATGATAAATTTTCATAAAAAAATACTAGTAAGAGTCACTCTTACTACTTTTTGAATGTTTGTTTTAATAATCTAAAACATCAATGTATTGGCATTTCTGCTGGTATTTCTTGAGATGAAAATGATGCCTATACCTTTACAAGTAATATCCCAAACATAATTATGCATAAAGATACCCTATAGGGCAGACTTTTTTTACTTGTCTACTCTATAGGGTATTTAAAAATTTCATTTATCATTATTCTTTTATTTATACTACTTCATTATCTAAGTTTGCTCCACTAAATTGACTATTATAAAGATCTGCATAGAATCCATTCTTAGCAAGAAGTTCATTATGACTCCCCATCTCAATAATACTTCCTTTATTCATAACTAATATTAACTCTGCATCTTTAATTGTAGAAAGTCTATGTGCAATTACAAAACTTGTTCTATTTTGCATAAGTTCTGTCATAGCCTTTTGTATATAAACTTCTGTTCTTGAATCAACGCTACTTGTAGCTTCATCAAGTATCATAATAGTTGGATTTGCAAGTATTGCCCTAGCTATAGTAAGAAGTTGTTTTTGACCCTGTGATATATTTGAAGCTTCTTCATTTAGTATTGTATTATATCCATCAGGAAGAGTCTTTATAAAGTGATGCGCATGAGCTGCTCTTGCTGCCTCTATAGCTTCTTCATTAGTTGCTCCCTCTTTACCATACGCAATATTCTCCATTATAGTACCATTAAAGAGCCATGTATCCTGAAGTACCATCCCAAACATATTACGTAGTTCTCCACGCTTTATGTCTCTGATATCCACTCCATCAACTGTAATTGAACCTGCATCTATCTCATAGAACCTCATAAGCAAGTTAACAAGTGTAGTTTTACCAGCACCTGTTGGTCCAACAATTGCAATTGTATGACCTCTTTTTACATCGAGGTTCATATTCTTAATAAGAGGTTCTTCTGCTTTATAACTAAAGTCAACATTCTCAAACTTAACTTCTCCCTTAGGAAGCTCAACTACCTTGGTATCCTCAGTTTCTACAAGCTCTTCGACCTCATCTAATAATTCAAAAATACGTTCAGCTGAAGCTACTGTTGATTGAATTATGTTAGCAATATTTGCAGTTTGAACTATTGGCTGAGTAAACTGACTAGAATATTGAATAAAGGCTTGAATATTACCAATACTAATTTTACCTTGCGTTGCTAAAAATCCACCAACAACACAAACTACTACATAACCTATATTACTAACAAATCTCATCATAGGCATTATTATTCCCGATATGAACTGAGCTTTCCAACCCGAAACATATAATCTGTCATTAATATTTTTAAACTCCTCAATAGAATCCTTCTCATGTCCAAAAGATTTAACAATTTTGTGTCCAGTATACATCTCTTCAACATGACCATTAAGTGCTCCAATTTCCTTTTGCTGCGCTGCAAAATATTTTTGGGATCGTTTTGCTACAAACGCTGTCACAACAATATATAGTGGCAAAGTTAATATAACAACCAGCGTCATTAATGGGCTTATTGTGAGCATCATAATGATAATACCTACGATTGTAACAACAGACGTAATAAGCTGTGTAAGACTTTGTTGAAGCGTTGTTGATATATTATCAACATCATTTGTTACACGACTTAATATCTCACCATGAGTTCTTGAATCAAAAAACTTAAGTGGTAACCGCGAAAGCTTATTTTCAACTTCTTTACGCAAATTATAAACAGTTTTCTGCGCAACTCCAGCCATTATATATTGTTGAAGAAATGCAAAAACTGTACTTACTATATATAATGCAAATAATAAAAGAATAATATTTCGAATGTATATGAAATCTATCTTTCCACCATTTACATCCATTATTTTAGAAATTCCAGTTTTAATTTTGGCAAGGCCCTCAATTACTTCAGGCCTCTTTGCAACTGCTGGATCAGACTTTATTAAAGCTGCTATTTTGCCCTGCTGAGCATGCAACTGAAGTAACCCAACTTTACTCATTATGCCTTCAAATAATTTATCTAAAGCTCTTGCTGAAACCTTAGGTCCTACTATTGTAAAAACAGTACTTACTATCGCAAATATAAATACCAGAATAAAATTAGTTCTTTGAGGCTTTAAATAACTTAAAAGCCTTTTTAATGTACCTTTGAAGTCCTTTGCTTTCACTACAGGACCTGCGAAGGATCCCATTGGTCCACCTGAGCGCCCCATGCCTTTTCCCGCTCCTTCACCTGATTTATTGTTCTTGTTATTTTCACTCATGATAATTCCTCCTCTGAAAGCTGTGAAGATACAATTTCATGATATATCTTACAACTAGTTAAAAGTTCCTTGTGAGTTCCTATGCCTGCAATTTTGCCCTCATCTAAAACTATAATTCTATCTGCGTCCATAACTGTTGCAACCCTTTGGGCAATGATTATTACCGTTGATTTTGCTGTTTCTTTTTTAAGTGCTTCACGTAGTTTTGCATCAGTTTTAAAATCAAGTGCTGAAAAACTATCATCAAAAATATATATTTCAGGTTTTCTAACTAAGGCACGTGCAATAGATAGACGCTGTTTTTGTCCACCAGAAACATTTGTTCCTCCTTGGGCAATAAGATGGTCATATCCTTCTTTCATTCCATTAATAAAATCTGTAGCTTGTGCTACCGTAGCTGCATGCTGAATTTCTTCAATAGTAGCATTATCCTTACCATATTTAATATTCTCGGCAATAGTTCCAGAAAAGAGTACAGTATTTTGAGGAACGAAACCAATCTTAGACCTTAGAGCTTCCTGACTCATTTCGCGAACATCTACTCCATCAACCAATACTAAGCCACTAACTGCATCATAAAAACGCGGTATTAAGTTTATAAGAGTTGATTTACCAGAACCTGTACCACCAATAATAGCTGTCGTCTCACCAGGTCTTGTACTAAATGTTATGTGGCTAATGGCTGGTTGATCTGCACCTGGGTAGCCGAATGTTACATCCTTAAACTCAACATATCCACTTTGTTTATCAGCCAATTTAATAACCTTTGGATCAATGATTTCCGGTTCCATTTCTAATACTTCATTTATTCTTATTGCAGAAGCTTGCGCCCTTGGTATCATTATAAATACCATAGCAAGCATTAAGAATCCGAATAAAATTTGCATTCCGTATTGTATAAATGCTATTAATGAACCAACTTCCATACTTGAAGCATCTATTCTTTTAGCGCCGAACCAAATAATAGCAACTGTTGTGACATTCATAATTAACATCATTACTGGCAATAAAAATGCCATGATTTTATTCACTTTTACAGCATTATTCATAAGATCAGTATTTGCATCATCAAATCTAGCCTTTTCAGTATCTATACGATTAAATGCACGTACAACCCTAATACCAGTAAGTCCTTCACGTAATACAAGATTCAATTTATCTATCTTCACTTGCATTAATTTAAATAATGGCATAGCGAATTTAAGGGTTATTCCAATAATAATTCCAAGTAACGGAATTACAACTGCAAAAATCCAGGTTAAATGTGCGTCCTCTCTTAAAGCCATAACAATACCACCTATAGCAGTTAAAGGTGCAAAAAGCATAATAGAAAAAATCATTACAGTTGCTGTTTGAACCTGAGTAACATCATTTGTAGTCCTTGTTATAAGGGTTGCAGTACCGACCTTATCAAACTCATGCAGCGAAAACCCTTCAACTTTAGCAAACAATTTATTACGAATAATCCTGCCAAACCCTACAGCAGTTCTTGACGATAGGAATGCAGCTACAACTGAGCATATAGCTCCACCTGCTGAGAATAATAGCATAAGTCCGCCTATTCTAATAATATAATCTATTCCTTTATAAGTTCCACTGAATCCTAAAAATGAAATAGTTTGAACTACATCCTTTTGTACTATACCTTTATCAACTATATTAGCCATTAAGGTTGGCAAATATAGGTTCGCAAGTACTTGAGTAAAAATCAATATAACTATTAGCACTATTTGCAATGTGTATTCTTTTAAAAATCTAAATAATTTAATCAAAAGTATCATCTCCATTCATTTGTTATTGCATTATTTTTATTGGTCATTTAAAAGCTTCTTAAGTGTATCTAAGCCTTCAAATATTTTATGAAGTTCTTCTGTACTTCCCTTACTCATTATATCTGCAATGTTTTTTTCAAATTGGTTATGAAAGTTTTTATGCATCTCTTTAAAGTTTGGTGACATACTTACGTAGACTACCCTCTTATCCACATCGCTTCTTTCTCTTACTACCATTTCCTGCTTTTCAAGCCTATCAATAATTCCAGAGACTGTACTATTTGATAAACAAAGCTCATTGCTAAGTTCTGTTATCTTAAGTTTCTTTTTTTTACTTAAAAGTCCCAAAACCATACCTTGAGGCGCAGAAATACCTGTATCACAAAGAACTTTACTCATATTATGTTTAAATAGCTGCATAACCTCTTGAAAAAGTCTTGCAACTTCTACGCTTTCATTTATTTTTTTCACTTAATTACCCCCTTAAATGTATTTCGTGTACTAATATTTCGTATCCGTATATTTAGCTTACGAATTATATTATAATCCCATATATATTTTATGTCAATACATTTTCACATACCCTTAAATTGGACTTTAGGATATTTTACCTTTGCCAAGCCCTAGAGTTTAAGTTATAATTTTATAAATAATGGAGGTGTGTTTATGAATGTTGATTTTTCTAATATTAATCTGAATACCATTATTATGGTTGCATTAGCTATATTACTTGCTTATCTTGGTATTGCAGTATTTAAAATAATTGGAAGGATATTAAGCATTACACTCGGTGTCTTCCTTTTAATATATGTCCTTAAACAAATAGGTATTGCAATACCTGTATTAACTGATTTTCTTAGCTATCTTTTACAGGTGATAAATCCAATTATCGATAATATAAGACATTTAGTTACTTCTGTAAATTTTAAATAGGCATATAATTCAGTTAGGTTTTTTATGTTTCATAGTGAAATAAAAAAAGCGAAGAACAGATTATCCAAATTTCTTTTGATAAAATAACAATAAAAAAACATGCTAATTAGCATGTTTTTTTTATCGCTACTAGGGAATGATAATATTATAGAAATTAATTTTATTAGGAGATGACAACATTGGATGCTAGTCAATTTTTAAATTATAAAAACTGGGTTGTAGTTGGGGATGTATTAAACCCTTCCAAATATGCTTATAAAATATTGAATTCCTTAAAAAAACATGGATTTAACGTAGTGGGGGTAAATCCATCTATTGAAAATGAGGGGATTTATACCACCCTAAGTGATATACCCTACAAGGTAGAAGTTTTAGATTTATGCATTAATCCATATAAAGGTATTAAAATTCTTCATGAAGCCCATGATTTAAAAATAGATAAAGTCCTTATTCAACCAGGAGCTGAAAGCCCTGAAATAATTAATTTTTGTAAATCAAGTGGAATGCAAGTAATAGATGGATGTGCCTTAGTAGAATTATCAAAAATATAAACCAAATAAAATCTTTCCTCCCCATATACCGTTTTGTAAACTCAACATAAATAAGTTTTGCACATTTTTAGAAATATTGCAGAAATTTGCAGAATAATTATTACCAATGATAACACAATATTACAAAATAATGTATTGCTTTGTGGTATAATTAAAATATTGCGGATAGGCATTTTACCTTTATATGTAAATTATCTAACCGGCATTGTTTTATACTATAGCGGGAGGGGAATATATGGAATTAAACACATTAGAAAGCGAGATGCTAATTGACATTTACGATGCTGATATGTTGCCAGGAATGTCATTCGAAATTGAAAATTACAATTTAACAGAGGAAGATCCAAAAGAGAAGAATCAAGAATTTGCTTCCTATTTGGGAAAATTAAAAAGGTTAGGTTTTGTAAAATATGAAGAGAAAGAAGCCTTTGTAAAATGTGGAAGTCGTAGCCCTAAATATAATAATAATGTAGTTATGATTTGTGAAGATAAAATACACATTGATTCCAAAGGAATAAAATTAGTAGAGTTGTATAATTACAGTAATTCCGAAATTCAAAGAAAACTGTATAGATGTGGCTAAATAATTAGCCCAAACAGTAAGAAATGAATTATTCGTTATGATATTATTTCAATTTGAATATTTTAAAAGATCATATAACCATGCAATTAAACAATAGAATTCCAGTAATGGGGTTCTATTTTAATTTATATCATAAGACATATCATAATAACACTATCCTAAAGGTGTTAACATGGTATAATAAGGTATTGGTATAGTAAAAAATAATAAACGGAATGGAGTGATAAAATTGGAATTCAATTTTAATAAAGACTTGAAATTTACTATGGAGCAGACTATTAACAGCAGTGACACCGCGATTTCTTATGGATCTGGAAGTCTAGATGTTTATGCTACTCCAGCTATGACAGCGCTTATGGAGAATGCAGCAACAAATTGTGTTCAACGAAATTTACCTGATGGGTTCACAACCGTCGGTATAGAGATTAGTGTTAAACACATAAAGGCAACACCTGTTGGCGTTAAGGTTAGAGCTGAAGCCTTATTATCAAAGGCAGAAGGCAAAAAATTGTTCTTTAAGGTGGAAGCCTATGATGACATGGGTAAAATAGGTGAAGGAATTCATATAAGGTACATAGTAAATTCTGAAGAATTCATGAAAAAAACAGCACGTTAAATCATAACCTGCGATTCTGTTCATCATCTTCGATGCTACAATATCACAATTAAGACTGTACCTAACAGGGCAGTCTTTTGTTATGTTAAAAATTAATACTATTTTTAGATACAATAGCAATATAAAAAAGCAGTAGAACTAACTACTGCAATTTTTTAGTTTTACTATATGATTTTTGCTGGCCTTTTGTATATACCACCAGCTTAAAAAAACTGTTAAATCTCCATAATAATTGGAAGAATAATTGGCCTACGCTTTGTTTTTTCATACAAATATCGCTCTGTGGATTTTTTTATATTAGATTTTAATACATACCATTCAATAATTTTCTTGTCTAAGCACTTATTAAGCTCAACCCTAACAATTTCTTTTACTTCACTAATTAATTCATCCGATTCCTTTGCATATATAAATCCGCGAGTTATTATGTCTGGTCCCGCAATAATACTATAAGATTCGCGTTCTAAAGTAACCACAACAGTGAGCATGCCATCTTCTGCTAAGTGCTTTCTATCTCTAAGCACTATGCTTCCAACATCCCCAACACCAAGTCCATCTACAAATACAGATCCAGTGTGTACCCGTCCTGTTACTTTAGCTTCATCCTTTGTAAGTTCTAAAACCTGCCCTGTTTCCATAGTAAATATATCTTTGCCTTGCATACCTAATTCTTGTGCTAACTTAGCATGGTGACTTAAATGTCTGTATTCACCATGAACTGGCATAAAATATTTAGGATGAACTAATGCGTGAATTAATTTCAATTCTTCTTGATATGCGTGACCGGATACATGCACTTCTTCTAAATCCTCATAAATTACCTCTGCCCCTTTTTTGAATAGCTCATTGATTACTCTAGATATAAGTTTCTCATTGCCTGGAATTGGAGATGCAGAAATAACAAATAAATCCTCTGGTTCAAGGGTGATTTTCCTATGAGTAGCAAAAGCCATTCTAGCAAGTCCTGCCATAGGTTCGCCCTGACTTCCGGTAGTTATTATTGTAATATTTTTATTGTGGTAATTTTGCATATCATCTATACCTATAATGTAACCTTCTGGTACATGGAGATATCCAAGTTCAATAGCTACTTGTGAGATATTGTCCATACTCCTCCCACTAAAAACAATTTTTCTACCATGTTTCACAGAGGCGTCTACGATCTGCTGTATTCTGTGAATATTTGAAGCAAATGTAGCTACAATAACCCTTCCCTCTGCATTAGAAATTATTCTAGTTAGAGTCTTCCCTATAGTTTTTTCAGAAATTGTATGCCCTTCACGTTCCACATTCGTGCTATCCGCCATAAGAAGTAGCACGCCCTCTTTACCTAAATTTGAGATACGTTCAAGATCCATGACCAATCCATCAATGGGGGTATAATCAATTTTGAAGTCACCAGTATGTAATATAACACCTAGTGGTGAGTGGATGGCAATAGCACAGGAGTCTGCTATGCTGTGAGTAACCCTTATGAATTCAACTTTAAGATTTTGTAGTTCTATTGTTTCTCCAGCATTTACATTGTGAAGTTCACAATTAGATAATATATTGTGCTCCTTTAGTTTATTTTCAATTAGCCCTAACGTTAACCTAGTACCATAAATAGGTACATTCAATTGTTTTAGAATGTACGGAAGCGACCCTATATGATCTTCATGTCCATGAGTTAAAAAAATACCTTTTACTTTTTCTGCATTATTTTTTAAATAAGTTATATCTGGAATTACTAAATCTACACCATACATTTCCTCATCAGGAAAGGCTATACCACAGTCTATAACAATGATTTCATTCGCATATTCAAAAGCTGTTATATTCTTACCTATTTCTCCAAGGCCTCCTAAAGGAATAACCTTTATACTTTCCTCGTTTTTCACTAAATTCTCCCCTTCATTTATATCAATTATATTATTAATATTATTTTCTTTATTTTGCCTCGAATTATAAAATTAATACCTTTATGGGAGAATTTTTTTTGCTTTTTTATAATCATTTTATTTATACCAACGTTGTAATTTTATTTGAACTAAACACAGAATATACATAAACATTATAGTATAATAATATTATCTATATAAAAATAGATTTCATTATATTATAAATTTTATTTTTTGGAGGTATTACCATGAAAATAGCTGTAATAGACGCACAAGGGGCAGGTCTTGGTCAAACAATCATAAAAAAAATTCGTAAAGAAATTAGCCTAGATATCTATATTGTTGCACTTGGTACAAATACATTTGCTTGTTCAAATATGGTAAGAGCTGGTGCAAATATTGGTATAAGTGGAGAGGAATCAATTTGCTCATTTTGCAAGAAAAATAAAATTGATAGCATAATCGGTCCAATTGGAATAATATGTAGTGGTGGCATTAACGGTGAAATTACCCCCATGATTGCCACGTCAATATTTAATATGGATTGTACTAAATATATACTTCCACTACAAAAACATGGTATTTATATACCAGGCACAAGGAATATGCAAATCAAGGATATAATTGAAGAGATTGTACTTGATATAAAAAGTAATATAAAATATCATTTTATATAAGAAGGTTTATACATAATATTTAAAAGACTTTATTAATTCTTGGGTTAAGACTTCTGTCGGTATTCCATAACTAACAATTTTGCCTGCTTTCATGGCATAAATGTTGTTAATCCGCTCTATTAGCTATCTAAAATTTTTATTTAATGTTTTAAGGATTTAAATCCGTATCCAAAGACTTCATAAATATTATTCACTGTTACAAAAGCATCCTTATCAACAAATTTTATGAATTTTTTAAGTGTTATAAACTCCCTTCTTCCTACTATAACCACAACAACTTCTTTATCCTCATCTGAAAAATCCCCTACTCCGTTATATACAGTAGATGTTTTATCTAGCTTTTCTCTTATATATTTTCTTATCTTATCGCTGTTCTTACTTATAATTGTAACTTCTTTGCACACATTTATTCCATCTATGATGTGGTCTATAAGAAAGCCATTAATTATAACTCCGAGCATTGCATATAATGATAGCTTAATTCCAAAAGCAAAAACTGCCATTAAAATTATAATTAAATCACATATTAAAACTCCTTTTCCTAAATTTATATGAAAAAATTCATTTAATATCTTAGCTAAGATATCTGTCCCCCCTGTTGAAGCGTTTTGATCAAAGACTATAGCTGTACCTATTCCTGATATTAGTATTCCAAATATAAGTTCCAGTAAAATATCTCCTGTAATTGAATTATTAATAGGTATAAACTTTTGAAATACAATTATAATACCTCCTACACCAAAGCTTGCATACACACTTTTTCCACCAAAACTCTTTCCGATAGCAATAAATGCTATTACAAACAAAATAAGGTTTATTATCATCATTATCCAACCTACGGATAACCCCCCTGTAAATTTATTTATAACTATTGCTAATCCATTCGCCCCACCTGTCGCTAAATTATTTGGCATTAAAAAGAAATATAAACCTGCTGATACCATAAGCATTCCTATGTTTATAAGCGCAAATTCCTTTATCTTTATTTGCATAATATGCCTCCTTATAATTATCAATTGTATTACCTATCCTCTGTAAAATAATCATAATTTCTTTCTCAACGAAAAATTAAGCCCTTTAGCATTTATGCTAAGGGCTTGATAATAATACCAACCATATTTGTAAAAAATGCAAAATTTAAAATGCATTTTCATACAAATATGCGTCACACCCCCTATCACTCGTAACGTTCTTGGTGTATTAATGAAGGCAGGTCTTCTGACTTTGGATCATAGTCGCTTTAATCCTTCCCAACAAAATTGTCAGTGGTATAATTTAAAGCTTCTCACCATTACAGCGGCGGGACCGTTCAGGCTTTTCACCTGGTTCCCTTTTAAATGAAATGCAAAACATCTCATACCTTTATATGCTATATTAAATTACTTTCTTTTAATCTCTTCCATAAAACCTTTTTTAATTGAGCTTTATTTATAACAGAGTTTTTATTAAATTCTTCCACAATAACCATATCGGCTTCTCTATTCCCCGTTATATTGACAATAAATTCTTTGCCTAAGTTTTTGTACGTATTCATAATAATTCCCCCTTCAAACTCTAAATATTATTAACTTAATTTTAGAATTTGAGGTGGTTATAATCAAAACTCTATACCCTCTCTAGATGGTATTCCTTCGTTAAAATAATGTTTAATATCCTTCATCTCAGTTACAAGGTTTGCTTTATCTATTATAGCTTTAGGTACGTCTCTCCCTGTTAAAATCAATTCTATATTACCAGGTTTATTCTCCATTAATTCTAGTAGTTGTTCTTCACTTATTAGTTGATTGTTCAACGCTCCCATTACCTCATCCATGATAAGTATGTCGCATTTTTCTTCTTTTAATGCTTCCCTGCAAAATTCATACCCCTTTTGTACTTCTTCTTTTAATTCATTTTTTTCCTCTGCATTTAACGTCCAAAAAAAACCTCTTTTTTTCTCAAACCTAAATATGTTAAAAAAGGGAGCCAATTTTTTTGCACTTTCAATTTCACCAGTTTTACTTCCCTTCAAAAACTGTACCATAAATACAGTATATCCATTTCCTGCTGCACGTACAGCTAGTCCTACAGCTGCAGTCGTTTTCCCCTTGCCATTCCCCGTATAAATTTGAACATATCCGTTTTTTAATTTCCCCATTATATTCATTTCTCCTTTTAATATCTCGTGTACAAGATAGTAAGCCTCTTGTCATAGCTATGTTTGCACATAAACTACATATAAACAATGTAGTTTATAATTTTTCATATAACTTACCTCTAAGAATCTCTAATTGCTCTTTTAACTTCCTATTCTCTTCTTCAAGTTCTTTAATCTTTTTATCCTTAGCCATTATGATAATGTCTTTAGATTTAGCTGTTTTATCATATTTAGCTCTTTGATTCATAGTCCTACTCGTTTGATTATCCCTAAGTTCCTCAATTCTTTTCTTAGTCTCTTCATTATTATAAAGAAAAGTTTTAGAAATCCCACCTAATTGAGAAACACTATTGAAGTTGATTTTCTGTTCAGTCAAAGAAAGTTCCCTAATGGCTTTATCCACCTTTTCCAAAGTAATCTTACTTTTATTTTTTGCATATTCTTTTAATCCTTTAGTATGGTCTGCCATTATGAATCCTCCCTTGATTTACCGTTCTTATGAACCAACTTTTGTTCTTTAACTTTTCCTAATGTTTTCTCTAATATATTTAGATACTGCTTATTCTTTTCTGACCATAATTCTCTGCCAAATTTATCACTAACTTCAATCTGTGTTTTAACTTTTAGTATTTCTTCCTCGTATTCGGGGACATTTTCGGTAGTAGTACAGAAACTTGCACAAGTTAAACAATGGTTCATTTGTTGCTTACAAGGGATTTTAGAAGCTTTAAAACATACTCCAAATGGTACTCTTACAGCGTCTAAATTCTTTTTAACATATTCATATCTAATAAGATTTTCTCCTGCGTCAGTTGATGTATCTACCTCTATAAGTTCATTAGTTTCAGTATTTACTTTAAAGAGTTCTAAATCCTCGGTATTCTTCCATTTCTCGTAAAGCATATTCTCACTAACAGTAGCATAATGAACTGTCATTTGAATGCTCTGATGTCCTAAAATCTGTTGTATAATACTTATTCCCATGCCTTGTTCTACATATTCCTTAGCCCTTGTATGTCTTAGTGAATGTAGTCTAAAGTGATATAACTCACCATTAATATTTCTAATTTCTTTTTGTTCAATTAGCCTTTTAATAGTTATTAATAATGATGCCTTGTTTAACGGTCTTCCTTTTAACTTTCCTTCATAAGTATTAAATAAATACTTCTTTGGATTATTTTCTTCTGTACTTAACTCCTTAGCTTTATCAATAGATTTTTGAACCATTTCAGCAACTTTATCTCTTATAGGTATTTTAAGTAGTGCTATATCTGTTTTGGTTATTTCACCACATAAGTAGTAGTTATAGCTTTGCTCTTTGTTATTCCAAATTTGTTCTAAGCAATTATGATATCTAAGATTTAATATATCAGTACCACGCCATCCTGTTTCTCTAAGGAGAATATAAATAGATATATACTGCGGTCTATCTAAATCCATAATGTTATTATCTAATTGTTTTAATATAGGCTCTGGGATAAATTTAGCTTTCTTAACTTCATCTTTATTTAATTCTCTTTTAGGAATATCATCTTGGAATATTAAAAATGATATCTCTTTTTTAGGAGCTTTATCATATTGAGCCATTTGAATATATTCTAAGAATGTTCTAATATAAGATATAAATTTACATCTGTATGTTGGGTTTTTGTCTTTATAATCATTGCCCAACCAATATAAATAGTTTTCTATATCTTGTCTTGATAAATTTTCCATAAATCCATTTTTATATCCATTGGAATAAAACTTATTAAAGAAATAATTTAAATTATTTGTAATCTGAACACAATGATTCCAACTCTTTTTAGTTATAATAGTTTTAAAATATCGTTTGACCATATCTCCATAATAAACAGGAATATTATTAAAATTAAGTTGATTATTTATTGCATTATTAGCACCACTTGCAGGTATTTTAGCACCTCTAATATTCTTTGAATACCATATATCTTTTTCGGTTTCTTCTCTATCATCATAAAAATCTTTAATAAAATCGTATAGAGAGCTTAATATGGAATTGCAAATATTTAAGCTATTATCAGTATTTATATTTGATATTAATAAATGGCTTTTCCATTTTATTAACAATGCGTTTTTATCTTCAATCATATTAAAACTATTTATATCTTTATATGATTTTTCAATAAAGATTGCCATAGGATTTAACCTATAACTTATATTTAACAACTGTGATTTTTTAAGATGATATTCCTTAAAATTAAATAACACATAATATTTAATTTCATTCTTTATCAGCTCATTTTTAAAAGAAAGAAAGTCAATATATCTTGAAGTATAAACTTTTTTTCTTACAAAAAATTCTTCTGTTAAATCCCATTTATCATTCTCTAGCCAATATCCATTATCTTGCTTCAAATACTCAATTATTTCATCATACTTACTTTGTTGATTACCTTTTATCCGTTGTAAATTTTTCATCTTATTCATCCCCTTCATTGTAAATATCTAATCTCAAATTCGGTTGAGTTTTATTAAACTCTTCCGTTATTTCTTTGTCAGAAGGGTGAATATAAGTATTCATAGTAGTATAAATATTTTTATGTCCTGCTCTTATTCTAAGTAATTCTGGTTGCCAACCCGCCATTCTAAGAGTAGTTATTGATGTATGCCTAAACATATGGGGTGTAACATATATATCAGTTTTCTTTTTTAATGTTCTAAATAAATTATCAACATCAACATAATGCATAGCTTTATACTTGTTTTCACCACTTAGTTTTATGAATATATGGTTAGTTTCAACTTCTTCGGTATGATATTCAGCTATATATTCCATAAACGTATCGGCTAAATTCTGTGATATATCAATCCTTCTTGGACTTGACACTGTTTTAATCTCTGCGTTATTTTCAAGTTCGCCTCTATCTTGTAGGTCTATAATCATGTCACTTATATCAAAATCTTCAATCCATAACGATAAGGCTTCGCCTATTCTCATTCCAGTTTCATATAGCAATATTAATAGAAACTTATCTCTAAGGTTATTACAAGCTCTAACGAGCGTTCCTATTTCGTCCTTAGATATGGTTTTAGGTTTAGACTTAGGGACTTTTAATCTTAATATATTACTTGAAACTTTCTTTTGTTCATGAGCTATTCCATATAAGAAACCTTTAAAGTTTCTACTTGGAGTAGATACAAACTTTTTAAGTCTATCTGAAATGTTATTGCTATATTCCTCGTGTCTTAAAATATAGTCGTAAAACGATAAAACTGCATTTACTATAATATTTACTGTTCTTGGACTTCTTGCTTCATCAACTTGATGCGTTGGAATTACCTTTAAACTCTTATAAGGATTCTGTAACCAGTTCACGAATAAAGCTAAGTCATCAATAGTTACCTTTTGAAAATCTAATTCTCTTTGTTGTAGATATTCAAAGTACAACTTTAAATGCTGACAATACATTCTTAAAGTATTTCTCGCAAAATTGGTGTTATCCTTAAACCTAATAAATTTTAATATTGGTTCTATAGGCAATCCATTATCATCTGCAACAAAATATCTTTCCTTACCATCTTCTGTTTTTACTTTTACTACTTCCATACTTTTATATACACTCCTATAATTCGATTATATTCTACATATAGTTTACTATAGCTACTATAATATTTCAAACTATATATTTAATACTTATCGTTTTATATCTATATAAGAATGTATCATAGAATACTATAAACACGGTCTAATTAACTACACTATATTCCTTTTATTAGCATATGCATACATATGCTTTATTATCTCAGGGTTATCTTATATTTTTTTATTTTATATTGCAAATCTTGTCTTGAAATACTTAATTCTCTTGATGTTTTGCTAACATTGTTTTCGTTTTTATTCAGTGTTTTTTCAATAATTCCCTTTTCAATATCAGCCATATAGCTAACCAACTCGAACCTCTTTTCTACATTTACCACCATATTTTGAAAACACCTCCCTATCTCTCGTAGAGTTAACTGTGTATAATTATAGAAAGGTATTCTGGCTTAAGTCTCATTGCCCTTAAAACCTTCCCAGTTTCCCAGTGGTATTTTTTATAAGGACTCCTCTTTTACAGCGGCGGGACCGCGCAGGATTTCCACCTGTCTTCCCTTTTAAACTAAAGCAATTAATACTTTAATTACCCATAATTATAATATTAAATCAATAAATGATACTTTCATCCCAATTATATGAAAAAGCATTATTCAGTTTTATTCCCCTGATTTTCTTTTTTAGTTCTCTCTACGAATCTTCCCAGGAAAAAGAATAGAACACCAACTCCTATACCTGTCTGTAGACAAAAGAGTAAACTCTCAATTTCCCCTGGTAATTCTCCACCAATCCAAGTTTCCATAACAGGTTCAAACCAAGGCTTATACTCGGTACCTGTAATCTCGGAAACCACTTTGCTTCCTGCATCATCTGAGCCACCAAATTCAGCACCCTTTAACGTGAATAATGGTATAATGGCAATCACTGCAGCAATAATTAATAAAATGATAACCCTTTTTTTCGTCTTTACCATTAATTTTCGCCTCCCTTTAGGAATCCAAGTTCTGTTAATTCGGATTTTGCATATGTTTCAAGACCCATAATGATAACAACGGTCAGAATACCCTCGATAATTGCCAGTGGAAGCTGTGTCGGTGCAAATACTGCAAGGAACTTGACTACAGATGCTGCGATACCACCGTTTGCAGACGGATACGCAAGTGCAAGTTCAAAACTTGTTACACAATAGGTTAATAAGTCACCGATTGATGCTGCCAGAAAAATACCTACATATTTATTGACTTTGAGCTTCTGGCCTGATTTGTAGATTACATAAGTAATAAGCGGTCCTGCAATAGCCATAGAAAACGTATTAGCACCAAGAGTGGTCAGTCCGCCATGAGCAAGCAAAATTGACTGAAAAAGTAGTACAATAATCCCCAGGATGCTGACTGCCATTGGTCCGAATAGGATTGCACCAAGTCCGGTACCAGTCATATGTGAGCAACTTCCTGTTACTGACGGAATCTTTAAAGATGAAAGCACAAAAATGAATGCGCCTGACATAGCAAGAATAGTGATGGATTTACGGTTCTTAGCTAATGTTTTCTTAATTGATAAGTAACCTGCTACCAAGAATGGAACGCATATAACACCCCATATAATACAGAATTTTGGTGGAAGGTATCCTTCCATGATATGCATTGCGTTTGCTGCCGGAGCTACCCCGAAAATTAATGCGAAAGCAATCGCAATAAAGACAATTTTCTTTTCTTTCTGATTCATTTTTTTCCTCCTCTATTGTTTTTAATTTATATTAATCTAAGCTAACCCGCCTAGAAAACCTAACTATTTTTCAAACATTTCCTTAAATTCTTGCGTACTTTTCGGATAGGCACTAGTATCTTCCAGCAGATGTTTTTCTACAAGCAATTCATATATCTCCATCACGGTTGGCTGTTTTAGATTTGCTTGTTTTAAAATTTCTGTATTTTGGAAAATTTCTAATGGTGTTCCATCTGCGATAATTTTTCCTTTGCAGAATACAAGGACTCGCTCCGCCCATCGATATGCGAAATCTAAATCATGGGTGGAAATGAGCATTGTCTTGCCCTCCGAACCAAGCTTATCCAAAACTTCTTCTAACATCAGTGCATTTAAAGGATCCAGTGATGCAGTAGGTTCATCAAAGATAATGATCTCCGATTTCATAGCAATGATGCCCGCAATGGTGACGCGCTTCTTTTCACCGCCACTCAAATAGTGTGGCGGACGATCCTTGAAATCTGATATGTTCATGTATGCCAGTGCTTCCTCAACTCGCTTTAGTACTTCCTCTTTTGGAAGCCTTAAATTCATCGGCCCGAATCCAACTTCTGCCCTAACTGTAGATGCGATTATTTGATTGTCCGCATCTTGAAATACAATTCCGATATTTTTTCGAAGTCCTTTTAAATTCTTTTTATTAACGACAGTACCCCGGTAAATGATTTTTCCCTGTTCAGGTGTAAATACACCGTTTATATTCAAGAAAAATGTAGATTTTCCGGATCCATTGGAACCAATGACAGCGATTTTCTCACCTTCATAGATATCCACGCTTACACCGTCCAATGCAGACTTTCCATTCCCGTAGACGTAGTATAGATCTTCGACCTTTAATATTGATTTCCCCATAATAGCTCCTTTCTATCTTGTAACGCCCCATATCAGGATCAAAAAAATTATAAATACTACTGCAGAGGCAATCTGTATTGTCTCTACCTTTTTATCTTCCTCCAAAAATATAAGATCCCCATCATAGCATCTGGCCTCCATGGCATCATAATAATCGTTTGCCTTTTTAAGCGAAATAACCAGCATATTGCTTGCAATGCTTCCAAATGTATAGCAGGAAGTCTTAAAATCACAGTAGCCCTGACGAGATTCTGCGGAATTTTTCATTTTAGTATAGACATCCATTAAAATGAAAATATAACGGTAAATGAGGTTCATCAGCTCTACAATAAGCTTTGGAACATGTGCTTTTCGAAGCACATATATAATCTCGGAGGATGGAGTTGACAGTGTCATCATTTGTAGGGCACTTATAGCTGCAAAAACTTTCAGAATCAAAAATGCCACTTCCTTAAGCTTTGCCTGAGAAGTAAACACATAGCAGAAGCCAAGATACAAGTTATACTGCCCCATCGGCTGCTTTGAAAAATCAATAGCAATTGTAAAAGTGCCAAGGAGGATAAAGATGATTGGAATCGCCAGTATTGACAAGTATTCGTTTACTGGAAGCTCTCCTTTTACAATGGTCAGATAGGCCATTGCAATAATGACCACAACAGATACATAGGGGTTTTCCAATACAATACAAAGAATCAATATCAAAACAGAAAGAGATACTTTAAAAGTAGCATTCCAGTGCCTGATTTTAGAAGTATAAGCATAAAAATCAATTGAAAACCCTTCGCCGTGTTTATGTCCGGTTCCATGGTGATGATTATGTGTCCCATCCCCTTTTTTCCATTTGAAGAAAAAGCCCACCATTAGAAAAATGGCACATAAAATAATAATTTTTCCCATTTCACATCTCCTTTGAATTTTCACCCCATGGCAGCATTCTGGGAGATTTTAGAATAATAAAAATAGATGAAGCATAGTAAACAATTACACCTACAATCTGATTTAAAAATGCAAGGCCAGATAATGTAACTATAATCGCATTGAAGCACCCGGCGAAAACGATGATATTCTGCCTAATCATGTTATAGGCTCGTTTTGACAATTCGTAGTATAGGCCTGTCTACAAAACAAAAATCCTTCTAACTAAAGTGTTAGAAGGAAACGATTCAAAAATATGCTTAATCATATAAAATCAACAAACAAATTTTCATTATAAAGCCCTCTCTATCACTCGTAGAGTTTGTAGTGCGAAAATATGGGCAGGTATTCTGACTCAAGAATCATTATTTAAGCGCGCCTTCCCCGTTTTCGAGTGGCATAATGCACTTAAATTCATCTATTACAGCTACGAGATAGTTCAGGATTTTAACCTGATTCCCTTTTAATTAATTTAAACCTATATTCTATTATTTAATTTTTATAATTCTTTCACACATGTACTCATTACATAGTAGACTTATTATTACAAAAAATCAACTACTTTAATTGTAAAAAGATAATATTTTTCAAACTTTCACAAAATAATACATTATACTATATTCTGAAATAAATGCTACAGTAAAAAAAGGGACCCACTAGGGGACCCTATACGTACTTTCTCATGTGCTTTAATGCAGTTTTTTCAAGTCTAGAAACTTGTGCTTGGGATATTCCTATTTCACCTGCTACTTCCATTTGAGTTCTTCCATCGAAGAACCTTAAATTTAAGATTAACTTTTCTCTAACATTTAATTTTTTCATTGCCTCTTTAATCGATATATTTTCAAGCCAATTATCATCTAAATTTTTGGTGTCACTTATTTGATCCATTACATAAATTTCATCTCCACCAGCGTGATAAATTGGTTCAAATAAAGATACAGGATTTTGTATAGCATCTAAAGCAAATACTACATCTTCCCTTGGTAATTCTAATTCTTTTGCTATTTCAGCTACAGTAGGCTCTTTGTTGTCTTGATTCACCAATCTGTCCCTAACTTGTAATGCTTTATATGCAATATCCCTTAATGATCTACTAACTCTTATTGAGTTATTATCTCTTAAATATCTTCTTATTTCCCCAATAATCATAGGAACTGCATATGTTGAAAATCTAACATTTAGACTTAGATCAAAATTATCAATGGACTTCATTAAACCAATACAGCCTACTTGAAATAAATCATCTACGTTTTCTCCTCGATTATTAAAGTGCTTTATCACACTTAAAACCAATCTTAAATTTCCTTTAATAAATTTTTCTCTACACTCATACTCACCATTTTGTATCCTAAATAGTAGCTCTTTCATTTCTTTTTCTTTTAGTACGGGTAATTTTGAAGTATCTACACCACATATTTCTACTTTATTGAATACCATAAGGTCATCATTCCCTTCAGAGTAATTGCTTCTAAATTATGTCCTTATGGTTTGCTTTTTATACTACAGACAACCTTTAACATCTGAAAGGGTGTTTTTATTTTAATCTTAATAATAGATTCATCAAAATTGCATCACAATTTCTTTAATCCCGCCCATAACATTCCTACATATTACTAAAACTTATTTAAGCTATCTATTAATTCATTAAAATTCTTTTTAGCTACTATTTCTCTATTCTTAAAATCACCTATTTTTTGTTTATTAAATTTTTCACTTTTATCTAGGTTTACTAATTCCTCTTTTACAGTTTCTCTAAGCCTTGGAATAATATTTATTATTTTTTTTATTCCATAAATATATTCATCATCATAAAGCTTGAAACATTCAAATAAACCTGATATAAGTCTCCCATCAGAAAATATGTAAATATATCTATCACTCATTTCATCTGATAAATCAACTTCAATTTTATGCTTATACAGCCTAAAGAAAACATCATCTTTCTCAATGAAAACAGGAAATATCATAGAAAAAAGCATCTCTATTTCTTCTTCCTGCTCAACTAATCCTGAAAAATCGCTTTCATTAAGTTTTTTAACTATTTCATCTGTAAAAATATATTTCCTTACCTCTTTTCCCAATTTACTCCTTAGTTTTTGCTCCTTTTCATCAGATAATAAATTGTCTATTGAATCAATTAATTTATTTAGCGGACCTTTAATCTCATTTTTTTTCATAATGAAAAAACCTCCTTAATAATACATAAACTACATATATAAACTTAATTTAATCGAAGCCAAAATGTAGCGTATTCCAAGAAATTATCCTAAAAGCGCAAAAACATATTCCATAAAAGAGGATATAAAAGGACAGCTACAATACCTGAAATAGCCATAGTTATACCACTCATCGCTCCCTCAGTTTCTCCTATTTCCATAGCCCTCGCTGTTCCCAGTGCATGAGAAGATGCTCCCATAGCAATCCCTAAGGCAACTTTATCATTAACTTTTAAAATTTTATATAAAAACGGTCCGACAATTGAGCCTACAACACCTGTCATTATTATAGCTACAACTGTAATTGAGGAAAGTCCCCCTAACTGATTTGACAATGCTATTCCTATAGGTGTTGTTATAGACTTAGGTATTAAAGATTCAATAAGTACATCGGAAATTCCAAATAATTTCGAAAGGAATACTACACATACAATACCAGAAATAGCACCACTAAAAATCCCTATAAGTATTGGAATAGCATTTTTTTTAAATAAAGAGAATTTCTTATACATAGGCAAAGCTAATGACACTGTGGCAGGAAATAAAAAAAATGAAATTATTTTACCTCCGTTATTGTAGTCTTCATATTTAATATGTAGCTTTGTCAAAAAAAATATTAATATAATAATGGCTATCAAAAGTGGATTAAAAATTGAAAGTCTGCCTTTCTTCTTTATGTAAATCCCAATTTCATAAGCAATAAGGGATATTATTACACCAAAAACTGGTGAAGTAATTAAATCATTCATATAAACGTCCTTTCCTTAAAAATTTAACTACGAGTGCTGTTACAATCCAAACTAAACATGTGGAAAGAACAACTATAACGATAAATGGTATCCATTTTCCTTTTAACACACCAAATGCTGTCATTAGACCTACTCCAGCAGGAATAAAGAAAAAAGACATATTTGATAAAAGGAACTCACAAACTTCTTCTATCATTTCAACCTTAACTATACCTATTTGCAACCCCAAAAACAGTAAAATAAGTCCAATAACCGCTCCCGGAATCGGTAATTTAAACATAAGTTGCAATATAGTTCCAATAATATACGGAATCAAAATAATCATTAATTGTCTTAAGTACTTCATTGTTTCACCTACTTATTATAAAATGTTGTCATTTGTGTAATTTTCTTATTAAAGCATAAAATTCTTACCTATTTATATATGTAATCTCTTGTCAAAGGCAAATCATTATTTACACCTTTAGCAAACAATATCTGATGAAGATTGATATTACCGCGATTAAACGATGCAGCACATGAATTTAAATATAATCTCCACATTCTTATAAATGTTTCATCCTTACTCTTTTCTATTTCAGGAAGCGCCTTCTCAAAGTTTTGTGACCAACATTCTAACGTTTTCCCATAATGTCTCCTAAGGCTTTCTATACCTATTAATTCAAACTCCTGCTCTGCTATATCAGTAATTATATTTTTAATTCCAGGTATATATCCACCTGGGAAAATATATTTATCTATCCATGTATTTGTACCACCTTCATTTACTCCTGTTATACAATGAAGTAGAGATAGTCCTTTATCCTTTAATAGATTATTTACTACATGAAAATATTCAGACAAATTTTCCTTTCCTACATGCTCGAGCATTCCTACACTAACGATCCTATCAAAACTTACGTTCTTCAATTCTCTATAATCTGAAAGCCTAACTTCAACTAAATCTTCTAGCCCTTCTGCTTTTATTCTATCATTAGCCTTTTGAAGTTGTTCTTCACTTAAGGTAATTCCAATAGCCTTTACTTTATATTGTTTTGCTGCTAAAATTATAAGTTCTCCCCATCCACAACCTATATCAAGCAAGCTTTGCCCTGCTTTTAAATTTAATTTTTTTAAAATATGATTCTCTTTATTTTCTTGAGCTTGATTTAAAGAATCTGTTTCATGCTCAAAATATCCACAGGAATAAGTCATAGTATCATCCAACCATAATTTATAAAAGTCATTACCAATATCATAATGAAATTGTATATTATCTTTATTTGTCTTTATGTTACTTTTTATTTTCTTTATTAATTTCATGTATTTTTCACTATTCTTCAAAAAGCTTTCCTTGTTATTATATAAGGATTCTATAACAAACTGTAAATTACCTTCTATGTCTATTTTTTTAGACATATATCCTTCTCCAAGGGCTATTGAAGGATTATCTATAATGTCGACTTTCGGTATTGGCTCATTAAAAATAATTTTAAATTTAGACTCACCTTCGCCGTATTTTGCTACACTCCCATCGCAAAATTTAATTTCAAACGGATCAGAAAACATATTTTTTAATAAAGTTTTATAAAACAGTTTGTCAGTAACCAACATTTATCACTCCTTAATTATATTAATATAGTTTACTAGTAATTAGTTATTTATTTCACAATTATAACAACTAATCTTCTTAGGTATACCATTTTTTTAACTAGAGGTCAAAAGCAATCCGTAGAAGACTAGTGCTTGGTAAACGATAATCATAATCTAATTGATATCAATCACTCTCATTTACTTACTTATACTATATACTTATACTATATATTTGTTTATAATTTCATTAAGTTCATATACATTTTGCTCAGTCCAACTAGTGAAATCTTTTTTATCATTAATTGCAGCACTTGCAAGTTCGAATAAAAATTTTGGTACTTCTGCTTCCTTAATATCGCCATAATATTTACCTAGCTTTGTTTTACCTATCCCAATCTCTCCCCCAAAATGTAATTCGAATACATTTATAAGCTCATCTTGGACCTTTTTCTTTTTACCGCAAAACCCAATTGTTCCTATTTCGTGTATAGAACAAGAATTAGGGCATCCTGATATATGAACATGAGGCAGTATATCTTTTGTTAAATTATTTTCTTTAAAATAACTTAGTATTTCCTTTAAAGTATGCTGTGTTTCTAAAATTCCCATCTGACAAGTAGGAACTCCTATACAAGCAATAGAACATTCCAGTGAAGTATTTCCACCCATTTTACCTGTTAGCTCAAGGATTATTTCAGCTTCTTTCCCATTCAAATTTCTAATGTATAATCCCTCTGACATAGCTAGTCTTATCTCTACTTCATTCATAACTTCTATTTTATCTATTATTAGTTTCAAATGCTCACTTTTTAATTGTCCGCCTATTGGATGCACATACACACTGTATAATCCCTTTTGTTTTTGAGTAAATAGTCTTGGACTTCGCATCGATGATTCAATCCCAACTTTGTCGTAGATTTTGGTTTGTACCTTGATTTTTAAATTTTCTCTAGTCTTAACTTTTTCCAAATAACTATTATAGCAGTTTACAAATTTCTCCTCGCCCATTCTTTCCATAATATATCTTATGCGAGCTCTTCCTTTGTTAATGTAGTCGCCTTCATTAATAAAAAGATCTGTTATTGCTTCAACATGATATAAAATATCTTCTGGTTTAATCAACTGTTCTCTCTTCACAGATAGTTTTGAATTATTCCCCATTCCACCACCTAAATACACTTTAAAATACTCTATGCCATTTTCTTTAACCGCTAAAAAACCTAAATCAGTAGCAGTTACATGTGCCTCATCCTTTTCATTACTTGAAAATGCAACTTTAAATTTTCTTGGGAGTTTATACGTATATACCTTACTTAAAAAATGGTCTCCTACAGCTGTTGCGTAAGGTGATACATCAAACACATCTTTTTCCCCTACTCCAGATAGCGGTGAGACTGACACATTTCTAGGGAAATTACCGCCGGATCCCCTTGAGTATAAACCTTTCTTTATACCTTCTTCCATGGAATCACAAACTTCATCAATAGTAATTCCATGTAGTTGTATCGCCTGACGAGTAGTTAGATGTATACTATCTAATTTATATCTTTGTGTAAAATCATATATTAATTTAAGATCTTTTATAGAAGCTATCCCTGATGGTATTCTAAATCTTATCATAAATTTCTTGCCACTACGCTCGGCATACACGCCCATACCACCCGAGGATCCTTTAAAGTCCATTTTACTTGTTTCCCCATTTAAAAATTTATGTCCAAGCGCTCTAAAATCCTCAACTTCCCCAAGAAGTACTTCACTAAGAAGAATTTTATTTAAAGTTTTCATCATTATCAATCCTTTCCTATTGCAACATTATTATGGCTATAGTATACTGTTTTTTAACCAATAAGTATAATACATGTTTTATATAATACTTATTAATATTTCTGATAGGTAGGGTGATAATTTTGATTGAGGAATTAAAAACCTTTATTGCTGTGGTAGATAAGAAAAGTTTCACAAAGGCTGCAAAGAGCATCAACATATCTCAGCCTAGCGTAAGCTTACATATTGTAATTTTAGAAAAACACTTCAATACAAGACTAATAGAAAGATCAAATAAACAGAGAAGTATATTAATTACACAAACTGGAGAAATGTTGTACAAAAAAGCTAAACAAATAATCTCCCTAATAGATGATACAAAAGAAGAACTTAACAATTATCATAATTCCACCTCTGGCACTTTAAAGATTGGCGCAAGCATGACTATAGGTGAATTTTTACTGCCCTCAATACTAGGAGAGTTTATTAAAGAGTTTCCAAACATAAAACTAGAAGTTGCTATTGAAAATACCCATAATATTTATGAAAAATTTAAAAACTATGATATTGATATTGCTTTAACTGAAGGCAGCGTCCCTGTGCATGACTATACTTTCAAAAATTTTTATGAGGATACAATGGTTGTTGTAACTCCAAATTCCTTTACATATGACCAAAATATTGGACTTAAAACTTGTTTGTCAAATCAAACTTGGATGCATAGAGAAGAGGGTTCTGGCACTGGTGAATATCTAAATATCTTTTTAAATGCAGAAGGCATATCTCCAAAAAACTTCATTATTCTCGGAAGTAACTACTCCATTAAAGAAGCTGTTAAAAACAATCTAGGTGTAACTTTTATCTCATCTTTAGTAGTAACTGATGCTGCCATTAACAATGAACTTAAAATTATACCTATCAAAACAAAATACAATAGATTTTTTTCTTATTTAGTTCATGAAAAAAATCTATCCAGGATTGCAACATTATTTGTTGAGAAATTAGAAAAGTGTAGCCATATGAATAAGTAATGCTTAATTATTAGTAATCAAGCATATCAATAATAGAAGTGCTTTTATTTTATAAATAAATTCCACGAGCCAAGGTCCAAGAAAAATACTATGTTATGTCTATGGATACACTCACACTAATAATAATAATAATAATAATAATAATAATAATAATAATAATAATAAACCTATTGATTTGGGATGGAATTTTATTAATACTGCTTCTTGTTATAGTGCAGGAGTTGCAGGAAGAGCTATAGGCACAAATACGGAAGACTTATGGGATGTTATTGTTGCAGATAAAAGTTCGAGTGTTGTCAATTGCTTTAGGTACGGATATGGTGTTGATAGACATATGTTATAATCTATACTGAAAAATAATTTTAAGGCAGGATTATCCTGCCTTAAAATTATTTTTCAGTAGTGCCTTTAGATGCTTCTGAACGTGCATTTAATTGTTGCTTTTCTTCTGGAGTAGCATCACTAGGGCCACTAGCCATGTTAGGCATGTTATACATATTAGTCACATCGCCGTTTGACGCACCACTAACACCTTTATTTGATTCCGATTGTTTTTTCATTTTTTTTATTTCTTCTAAATCATTTTTATTCATAAATATTCTCCCTTCTAATGTACAAAATACACTGCACATATCCAATGCATTATATAGTTTACCCATTTTGTGATATAATATTATGGTTATAAATTGTTAACAATATTGACACTTAAATGCAATACTTATTTAGTAGTATTAATTTGTATAGGAATAGGTTGCTACAACGATAGTATAAAACAAGACATGCAAAATATAGATAATAAGAATTATCATCATACCAGTATTAGATTGAAATTTATAGCATGGCCAATAATTGCTGAAATGGAGACAAATAATTATGAAACCTGAAAACGAAAATGTGTCTGAAATGTCGGAAAATACCTCTATTTTAATTACTCTGTGTGTTGTCGCCTTAGTTCTAGCACTTGTGGGGATTAAAATAGTGATAACAACTATGTAACTCAAGGGTATGCTAACGCTACCGTTATAAATTAATATTCTTGTAATTAACCCCAAGAATATTTGAACCACCTTTGGATATAAATCAGATATATTTCACAATAAATTAGAACCATCCTAAATATTAAATTTAGGATGGTTCTTTCTACTTAAATACAGACCTTGCCTAAAGATAACCGTTTTGTTATAATTATGGTGATTTTACCTATTTAAGGAGATGAACATATGCTTACTGTACAAAACCTAAGTAAAAAATATTCTAAAGAATTAGTTGTAAACAATATTAGCTTTCAAGTAAATGAAGGTGAAATTGCTATTCTTTTGGGCCCAAATGGTGCTGGAAAAAGCACCACAATAAAATGCATCGCTGGGCTATTAAAATATGATGGATACATTGAAATTTGTAATCACAAAAACAAGAGTGTTGAGGCAAAAAAATTATTTTCCTATGTTCCAGAGGTTCCAGCTATGTTTGATTTGCTCACAGTTTATGAGCATATAGAATATATGGCTGCCGCTTATGGTATAAATAACTATAAGGAAAAAGCCGAAGAATTACTTAAAAGATTTGATTTAATTGATAAAAGAAATAAGCTTGGAAAAGAGCTGTCCAAGGGTATGATGCAAAAAGTAAGTATTTGCTGCGCCTTAATAATAAACCCTAAGGTAGTATTATTTGATGAGCCTTTAATGGGCCTAGATCCTAAAGCAATAAAAGAACTAAAGAAAGCAATTTTAGAGCTCAGAGAAAAAGGTTCTGCCATTCTAATAAGTACCCACATAATAGATAGTGTTGATGATTTTTGGGACAAGGTATTGATAATGAAAAATGGAAATATAGTACTCTCCGGTACAAAGCAAGAGCTTATGAATAGGAATGAGACCTTAGAAGAACTCTTCTTTGATGTAACAGAGGATAGCGTATGAAGCCATTATTTTATATAATAAAAAAATCTATAAGAAATTTTTTATTAGAACTAAAGCGAAAGCCAATAAAGCTAATTGCCTATATTATACTTCTTATACTTTTGTCACTAACTTTTATTTTTGGCAGCAGTAATACCAGCAAGCAAAATATTTTAGATCCAGCGTTGTACACTACTATTGTAGGATTTATTATTTTACTGTTCACCGCACCGGACCTCTATTCCTCAATAAATAATGGAGCCACTTTTTTTAGGGGTGCAGACATAAATTTAGTATTTACATCTCCCACTAGTCCTCAGAAAGTTTTAGTATATGGATTTTTAAAACAAATATATACTTCATTTATAGCAGTTTTTTTTGTTTCATTTCAAGGACCTAACCTTTATCGTTTTACTAATATTAAATCCTATGGAATTATAGTAATTATCTTTGGCTTATTCATTATGCTCATTTTCAACTCAATACTAAAGATATTATTATATTCAATAGCTTCTAAATGTGAAAAAAATAAGGTTATTTTAAGAAATACTTTTAAATTTTTAGGAGTATCCCTAATTATAGTATACTTTATAGAATTATATATAACTAGGTCCCCAGTTAAGGCTATTATATCATTGCTAAATAGTCCTGCCATTTCATATATTCCTGTATACGGGTGGGTAAGGGCAATTATATTATCTTCAATGAATGGCATACATTCAATATTTTTTGTTTATATAGCTCTGATTGTTGCGTCTGGAGGTATTTTCAGTTATTTAATTTACTCTATGCAACTTGACTATTATGAAGATGTTTTAGCTTCAACTGAATTAAAAGAAACAGCCATCTCCGCCACGCGTCGGGGTGAGCGATTATTTGTACAACCGGGTAAAAAACCTAAAGTAAGAAAAGTTCAATACACTAAAAAAGGAAAATTTGCCTCTGCTATATTTTGGAGACAAATATTAGAGTATAAAAAGACTGGTTTTGCATTGATAAATGTAGTGTCTGTTATTTACGCAGTTATAGCAATAAGTGCTGGATTATTTAGCCCTATAAAAGATTTAAAAATAGTCTTAGGTGGCATGATATATCTTCAATTATTTTTTACCTTTGCTAGTAAGTGGCAAAGAGATTTATCAAACCCATACATTTACATATTACCAGCCCACGCCTTTAAGAAGGTTATCTATGCAACTGTAGTTGATAACCTTAAAAACCTTATTGATGGAACTATAGTGTTTGCAATAACAGGAATATTATTTAAAAGTAGTATCATTCTTATTCTCCTTAATATAATAGCCTTTGTTTCAATAGGTTCTCTTTTCATCTATGGTGGAATTCTTACTAGAAGAATTTTAGGCAGTGGTAATAACATAGTATTTACATCTCTTATAAGAATTGCAATCTTACTTTTAATACTATCACCTGGTATAGTCCTTCTGATAGCATTATATAGTTCTACGGGAATGCTAATAGCCTACACACTATTTATTACCTATAATCTTATATTTAGCAGTTTAATAGTGTTTTTGGGTAAGGGAGTGTTTGAAAATATTGAATTATAGTGATATATTTTTTTAGATTAATTAGGTACAGGCGACATATATATGTCGCCTGTACCTAATTAACCTCTATTTAAAATTGGCACATATACTCACTGTTTTTTATGTAAACTTCAGTATTTCTGCTATCACAGATTTATCGGCTGCACCCCTTTAAACCTATAATTAATAATAGTAACACATAAATTATAATTATTATTTCAAAAATAAAATTCACTTTTTTTGTTTTTATATTCTATTTTTTTAAAAAATTTATTTCTTAGTAATGAGGATATCACCCCTACACATAAGATAATTACACCGCCAGAAACGTTATTTGTATAACTAAGCCACGCACCTATTAAAAGCAATGATAAAGTTAATATTGTGACAACCTTTTCAACAACGTATAGTTTTTTCATATTCTTCATAATCACCTCAATAAAATTAATATAAACAGTCTTACTTAAGAATAAATTGTTTATATTTTTTATTCTACTCTTTATAAGAGTAATTATCTACACCTAAATTAACACTATCTTTTACTAATCTGCTTACATATAAACTAGGAATAACTGCATACATAGCTGCAGCATTTACTAATTCACGTTTCCAAGTTCTTTCATTTGGAGAATGCGACTCTTCTTCATGACCTGGTCCAAAGCCAATGCAAGGTATACCGTATCTGCCCATAATAGAAACTCCATTTGTAGAAAATGCCCATTTGTCAACTAGAGGCTCCTCATTAAATAAGCCTTTATATCCGCTTACTAATGTTTCGCAAACTGGATGGTCCTCATCTGTTATCCAAGATTCAAAATAAGCAGCTGTAGGGTAAACAACTCCCTTATAGGAAGGTTTTTCGTAATCATACATGGAAACCTCAGCTTTCAAATCTTTCACCGATGAAAGATTTCTTATTTGCTCTAGGGCCTCATCATACGTTTCTCCATTGGTTAATCTTCTATCTATTGATATGGTTTGACTATCTCCCATCGCGCTTCTTGATGAAGAAGTAAAAAACACCTCAGAAACAGTTAAGGTTCCTTTCCCCAAAAAATCATCATAATGTAATCTTTCATTAAGATCTTTCAACTCATTAAAAAAAGGTGCCATTTTATAAATATCATTTTCTCCTCGCTCTGTTGTGCTACCATGAGTAATTACTTTTACCTCCATTCTTCCTCTTTGCCCCCTATATATATTGCAGGAGGTAGGCTCTGTAATCACAACAAATTCCGGCTGAATCTTGTCTTCATTTATCATGTACTGCCAACAATTCCCTTCACATTCATGTTTTTGTAGCGTACCTGTAATAAGCAGAGTATAGTCACCTTGTAAGTTTAAGTCTTTAATAATTTTCCCGGCATAAACCATAGAAGCCATACCACCCTTTTGGTCACTTCCACCACGTCCTATGATTACTTCCATATCTTCATAGCCTTTGTATGGGTCATACTGCCATAACCCCTTATCTCCTATGCCTACTGTATCTACATGTGCATCCATAGCAATAATATGTTTACCATGCCCTATAGTTCCTATTATATTTCCCATATTATCTATGTCTATCTTATCGAAGCCTACTTTCTGCATTTCCTCTTTTATTCTCTCAACGACTCTACGTTCATCACAGCTTTCACTAGGAATAGCAATCATGTCACGAAGAAACCTTGTTATGTCCCCTTTGTACTCTTCTGCTTTCTTTAATACTTTTTTAAAATCTAAATTCATAGAAAATCCTCCTTCTATTCCTCTATATTTTGTTATTTATTTGAATGTGCTTCAATTATAGTTTAAATCTATTACTATAGTCTCTGCACCTAATTTTCTAATAGCTTGGACATAGCTCATATTCTATTTTCATGATATTTTACTACTACCAATATCATATTAATGAATATATGAAAAAATTACCAAACAGAGTAAATAAAAAAAAGCCTTATAATCTAAGGCTTAATAATTTTATTAGCAGCATTCATTTTTTCAACAATGTTATACATATTTGTGATTTGTCCAACAGACAGCTCATCTTCTAAATTATAATAGTTAAGGCATGTTCCGCAAGATAAAATTTCCACTCCCAACCTCTCTAATTTTTGCAAGCTATCTAACACTGAAGATTGTTTGGTTGGAAGTTTTACTCCCCCATTATAGAAAACAATAGTAGAGGGGATTTGTTCTGCTTCTACCAAAGCATAAATAAAGCCTTTAATTAGAACTTGTCCTAATTCATCATTCCCTTCTCCCATTTTATCAGAAGATATAACAACTAATGTATTTTCCTTTTTCTCATTTTCTAATTCTTTAACAGATTCATCTGAACCTAACCCTTTTATAATTTTAACTTCATAATGATATTCATTAATAGTTTTGGATTCCCATTTGTATCCCATTCCCTTAGCCATTTTTTCTAAATTTTTCTTAGCCATTTCATTATCTACAATAACTAATACGGTTTCATCTTCTTCAACTGCTTTAAGAGCGTTCCTGGCTTCTATAACTGGTATGGGACAAGTTTTTCCTTTAGCATCAATTCTTATCATATAACTTACCTCCCATGGTAACGTCAAGATTTTCAAGTTTAATTCCACCCTGTAAATGTTTTCTGCTTCTCTTATTCATTTCATTATATTACCATTTTGCAAAATAAAAGTCAATAAAGTTCTCAGAATATTATTACAATTAAAATAAATCACTTCCCTTCGTTAATCTGAATGGGAGTGATTTATTGGGAACATTATTTTAATACTTCCACATTAACACAAGTATCCGGCTTTTCACCATTCAATACTTTAATAATATTATTAGCTGCAGTTAATCCCATTTTTGTCCTTGTTTCCATCGTAGCCGAGGCAATATGTGGAACAATTGCAACATTGTACATATCGAGAAGCTCTGGTTCAATGTCTGGCTCATGTTCAAATACATCAAGCCCAGCTCCCCATATTTCACCTTGCTTAAGGGCTTTAACTAATGCTTTTTCATCGATTA
Source organism: Clostridium sp. CM036 (assembly GCF_055081135.1). NCBI lineage: Bacteria > Bacillati > Bacillota > Clostridia > Eubacteriales > Clostridiaceae > Clostridium > Clostridium sp. CM036. Next base: position 2,195,208 of record NZ_CM143652.1, read on the forward strand.
CTGGACCACTACATGTATTAACAATAACTGAAGTGTTTTTCATCACAGAAAATTCCTTTTCACTAATATAGTGTCTGGTAGAAGGTGAAAGTGGTACATGTAATGAAACGAAATCCGCTTCCTTTAATAATGCTTCTTTATCCACATAAATAGCACCCAATTCTTTTTCCATTTCATAATTTCGCAACAAATCAGTATAAAGTATCTTCATATCAAAAGCCTTGGCTTTCTTTGCAAAATTAAAACCAATTCTCCCTGCTCCTACAATTCCTAAAGTCTTACCCGTGATTTCACGTCCAAGAAACATCATAGGATCGCAAGATTGAAAAGCACCATTTCTTGTGAATTTATCTGCTGCAATGATTCTTCTAGATACAACCATAAGCAGTGTCCATGCTAAGTCAGCAGTCGCATCATCCAGTACCTGCGGAGTGTTTGTAATTATTACTCCACTTTGAGTCGCTGCAGCTGTATCAATATTGCTGTACCCTGCTGCGTAGTTAGCAAATATCTTACATTTTTCACCAGCTGTCTCAAATACCTCTTTATCAATATTATCAGTCAAGAGACATAAAACTGCATCCTTACCTTTTACCTTTTCTAAGAGCTCTCCTCTTAATAAAACTCTATCTTGAGGATTAATTTCTACATCAAAATGCTTTTTTAAAAGCTTAATAGCCTCATTGGGGATTATTCTTGTTACGTAAACCTTTTTCTTATCCATATATTACTCCTCCTATAATTCTAAAATTGACCTCCGACTTGTAGTAATAGTTTTTTTATTAATCTTTAACTTTTTTTTCAACATTGATACAACTGAAACAAAAGAAAAATAAAATACGATAGTCGATGCTTTTTCTCTATCTCTTAAACATCGGATTAAGGTATAGGCTGCTCCTGCACACATAGCAGATATAAACCCTAAAGGTGGAGGCAGAACTAAAAAATTGAATTGAGGTTTAATAATTAATAGAGCTCCTATAAATGCAAAAGCGGATATCAGCATAAATGTGATAACTTTAGGTTTATTATCCATTCTTCACACCCTCTCAAATATAAGTTCATTTTTAATCTTTCCTACTTCTTTTATAATCTTCATTTGTCTAAAACAATAAGTAATTTTTCTTGCCTTGTATACCGTAACTTTTAATGTTTTCGCTAATTGTTTATTGGTAAAATTCACTGGTAGTTCTTGTGGTAAAAATTCAAAAAAATCTTTTACTTCTCTAAATGTTATTTTATCTACTACTTCTAAAAGCTTTCTATCCACAATGCTTATTCCTTTTCTTCTCCAGCTTCCTTTACCATCCTTGCACCGTATCTCTTCTTCTTTAGTCATTAAGATTTCCAGTATAAAATTTTCTTCCGCCATTAAATCAGGTATTCTAATTAACTCATCAAATAAATCAACCACTTTACCTTTTTTAGGAGATTTTCTTCTACTAATTACTTTATTAGTTTTTTCTGTTGTTACTATATATTTTTCAACAGCTATAGGGTGTACTAGCATAACCTTATTGTACTTAACCAATTCTCTAAGCTTATTGCCAATTGCACCAAAATTTTTCGTTTGTATTTCAATTAATGAATCTTCCCTTACCAAATCAATTATATATTTATCTACTTTTACTTCTAATCTGTCCCCTGGCACCGCATACCATTGCTTAATGGATGAGTGCAAAGATCTCTCGTTTTTTATATTTATTCCTGTTTGCTCTAACATTAAGACCGTGTCTTCTATTTCCCCCATTTTTTCTCCTTGCGCTTTAATAAAAATCTAAAACTTCACAATAAATGTAAAAATATACCCTTTTTATTTATATAATAATTATAACAGAAATATCATATATCGCACATACTAATTATGTAGCAAATAATAATATAAAATACTATAATATTATAAGGTGATGAAATATGAAAATTGCGATATTATCTGATACTCATGCGAAAAAACATAATGATAAACTTTTTAAATTAATAAATAATATATTTAAAGAAGCCGACATGATAATTCATGCAGGTGATTATATTTCCTCAAGCGTCGTGTCAAAATTAAAAGAGCATAAGAACTTTGTTGGAGTATGGGGAAATAATGATAAAGGATACATCAGAGATTTACTAAAAGAAAAAGTAATTATATCTGTGGAAGGATATAAAATTGGTTTGTATCACGGCCATGGTAATAGCAAAAGCACACTAAATACAGCCTATGATAAATTTATAGATGATAAAGTTGATATAATCATCTTTGGACACACTCATCAGCCACTTATTTTGACTAAAAATAAAGTACTCATGATAAATCCAGGTTCACCCACGTGTAAAAGACGTGAACCATGGTATTCTTATGTTATTTTAGAAATACAAGATAAGAAAATAAATGTTCAATTAAAATTTTATAATTAATATTTTTATAATAATTAAGGAAAATACATCTGTACCTTTTTAAAAAATTCATATATTATATTGGGCAAATAATTTCTTCTAATTATTTACCCAATATTTATAGTTTCTACATATAATGGACATGAAAAAGTAGACAGAAAAAAAGCCTACCAATATTGGCAAACTTTTTATTTTTTTATATTAATCTTCTTCTACCTCAGTAACTTCATATCCTATTTCTTCAATAGCTTCCGTAATGTCATTATCAGTTGTTTCGTCTTCAAATTCTGCTACTGCAAATTTTTCTTCTAAATCTACTTTTAATTTACTAGCACCAATATCGAGTAATGCCTCCTTTACATGGCTTACACAATGTGAGCAACTCATTCCATCAATATATATTTTTTTCTTCATTTAAACTACCCCTTTCTATTGTTAATTCATATTATTATATATGTTACATTCTAAATTATATAATCAATAAGTCAACTTATTTTTTTAAATTCTTTTTATCTACCTGTATTTAATAATAATACTGAACTAAAATTAATATATACTGTTGCAACCTAAAGTTAAATATAATACTCCATTAATGGTTAAAATTTCAATTATTATGGGTATATTTAAAGTATTATACCCATAATTTTAAAATAAATTCTCTTTTATCCCTTATTTTAGCTTTAATTTTGACAGCCTCTTCATTAATTCTAATGTAATATTATCAATTCATTTAATAGTTTCAAATTTACTAGCCGCTATTCCCACATAACTATATACCTCTTTTACTCTGTGTGCAACACCTTTATTCATTCCCTTTTTTGTCTTTATAGGTATATAAGTACCCATTGAGTATGTCCTATCAATTACGTCCCTCTGCACATCTGAAATTGTTGATTTAAATTCAAGTTAAATTACCCCTATATTAATTTTATATAATACTTTTCAAAAAACTTTCTTTAAAAAGAATCTTCTTCAAACGCACTAAGTACTCTATCCAATATACCATTTATATGTGCTATAGCTATACCGAAATTGGTAATAGGCAGTTCCTCTATATTAGCCTTCTTAATCCTTGACATGAATTGCTGCCTATTAACCATACAGGCTCCACAATGAACTATTAGCTTATATCCGCTTAAATCATCTGGAAAACTGCTGCCGGCGCAAATCGTTATATCTAGCTTTCCACCTACTTTTTCCCCAAGCCATATAGGAAGCTTCTCTCGGCCTATATCTCCAACAAGTGGATGATGGGTGCAAGCTTCTGCTATAAGTACCTTATCTCCTGGTTTCAATGTATCTATAGCTTTTGCCCCTTTAACTAAGGTGCGTAAATCTCCTTTATACCTAGCCATAAGTATAGAAAAGGAAGTAAGTGGTACATCTTTTGGTACTATAGAATTGACTTTTTTAAATACCTGCGAATCCGTAATCACCAAATCTGGTTTGTCCTTTAGCGCGGCTAAAATGTCCTCTAGTTCACTATCCTTTACCACTAGTGCCATAACATCATTATCAAGAAGATCTCTTATTACTTGAACCTGCGGTAGTATTAGTCTACCTTTTGGGGCTTGGATATCTTGTGGTGCTACAATTATTACTCTTGCCTTCGGCTTTACTATGTCACCGACAATCGTGCATTTTTCAAAATCCTCTGGCGCATTAGCCATAATTACTTTTTTTAACCCATCAATATTGGTCTTATCTTTAGCGCTAACATTAACAAAAGTTAGATCTATTACCTTTTGAATATCCTTGAGTGATACTTCATTTTTGTCTACTTTATTGATGACTCCAACTACAGGTATTTTTCTTTTTTTTAAATCTTCATACCATGTTTTCTCAAATAATAAATCTTCCTCATTACCGTCAATAACCAAAAGTGCTAGATCAGTTTTGTCCATAACTTCTTTAGTTTTCTTTATTCTAAGTTCTCCGATTACGCCTTCGTCATCAAACCCCGCAGTATCTATAATAACAACAGGACCTATTGGAAGTAGCTCCATTGCCTTATAAACTGGGTCTGTTGTGGTTCCTGATAAATCAGATACTAATGCAATATCCTGCGACGTAATTGCATTAATCAAACTTGATTTCCCTACATTTCTTTTTCCAAATATAGCTATATGAAGCCTATTAGCATTCGGCGTTTGTTGCATAGTATATCCTCCTCTTATCTTTTATGTTCAAATTTATAATTTAAAAATTTTATCAATTTATTTTTCCATACAAATTAGAAGATTCCAACTTTATCAAACAACATAATTATACAAAATTTGAGTATTGAATGTCAACAACTCATCAGATATGTTCTTGCCCTACTTTAACATAATTATCATCACCTGTGGTGATGATATACTACCTATCTATAAATCCCTATTACACGCTACATAAAAATTTTACATATAAAAATATACTGCTTTAATACATTTTTCTTTGGGTATACTAATTACGACAAAATTAAAGGTGTGTGATAATATGAGTTTTAGAAAAAAAAGTATTTTCCTTGTTTTTGCTACCACTATTATTTGTTTCTTATTATCTAACAGTCCACATATATCCAATATACAGAAAAACAGCCAGGCATTTATACCATGTAGTCCGTCATTAAAATCTGCTGGCGATATTGAAACTTCAAAATTTGTTTATTTAACTTTTGATGATGGTCCTACATACGTTGTTACCGATGCTTTATTAGATGTATTAAAAAAACAAAATGTAAAAGCTACTTTTTTTATAGTAGGAAAAGAAATTCAAGGAAAGGAATCAATTCTTAAGAGAATATATAATGAGGGTCATGGTATAGGTCTTCACACATACAGTCATAATTTTAAAAAAATATATAGAAGTACAGATGAGTTTATTTATGAAATGAAAAAAGATTCCAACAAAATTGAAGAAGTCACTGGCTTTGCTCCTAAGGTTATTAGATTTCCTGGCGGTAGCGCTAAACGCTTAAATGCTTCTAATTTAGAGAAACTTCATAAAAACAATTTTAAAGTATATGATTGGAATGTTAATTTATCTGATGGTATAAACCCTAATTTAAGTGTCTCACAACTTATTAAAAATTCAAAAATAATTAAAGGAAATAAAAATGTAGCCATACTCCTTATGCACTGCAATTTTAATAATAAAAACACTGTAAAAGCTCTACCTGAAATCATAAAATACTATCTAGATTCAGGTTATGAATTTAAGGTTATTACTGAAGATACCCCTGAATATTATTATAAATTTAGAGATTAAATCATCTCCTGCGGAGCTGCACATCTTCTACGAAGATGAATTGACGACTCCAGAAGATGATTTATATTCCCACTGAAATTTTATTTTTGCTATAATATGTGCCCCCAATTATATGCGTAGGAAACTCACCTTCTGAAATGTTGTTAAAAAAACCTCACTATAAAGTGAGGTTTTTACTATAATTGCGTTATAAATTTTTTTTCATTATAATTGTTTAACTATTGTTTTTTAAATTTTAATTTGCTTACCATTAAATAAGATAATATAACCATTAAAATCATAGTCGACCCTAAATTTGAAGCTTTGTTAAACATAAATAAAGCATACAGTGCTAAAAATGTGCCTGTAACAGTAATAGGAATTCCTGAAAAAACCCCATCAAAATCCGTAATATTATATTTCGCTAACCTATATGCACCTGCTACTGGGAAAATTAAAACCATTAAATACCCAATTGACCCAAGCCCTGCGAAATTATAAATATTAAATATTAATATTGAAGGTGCCAAACCAAAAGATACTAAATCGCATAATGAATCTAGTTCTTTACCTAAATCGTTATCCACATTTAAAAACCTAGCTATTTTACCATCATATCTATCAAATATTCCTGCTAAAAGAATAAATACCGCTGCTAATTTATAATTTCCGTCAAAACTCATAAGTATAGATAAAATTCCACAAGACATATTGCTTAAGGTGAACATGTTTGGCACAGCGTTTTTTATTTTAACCATCTATATCACTCCTATCCTTATAATTATACCATATTATTAGCAGTTATTCTTTAATATTATATAACATTATTATTAAAAGCTTCTTAAATTTTACTTAATCTTCATTTATATCAAAATTTTAAATTAAATCCTTACTTAATTAATATTCTGAATATTAATTAATAATTACTTTATTTTCTATCAACTAAAAAAGGACCAGCATTTTTTTGCTGATCCTTTTTTGCTATTATCTTTGAACGATAATCGCAGTTCCTTGACCGCCACCTATACATAATGTAGCAAGTCCTGTTTTAGAATCTCTTTTTATCATTTCATATATTAATGTAATAAGTATTCTTCCACCTGAAGCTCCTACTGGATGTCCAAGTGCTATAGCCCCACCATTAACATTTACTATTTCTGGATTTAAGCCTAAATCTTTAGCTACAGCTAATGATTGAGATGCAAAAGCTTCGTTAGCTTCTATTAAATCTAAATCAGCTACGGTCATTCCTGCTTTTTGTAATGCTTTTTTACTTGCTGGAACTGGACCATATCCCATTATTTTCGGATCTACTCCACCTGATGCATAAGATTTTATTGTAACTAGAGGTTTAAGTCCTAATTGATCTGCTTTAGCCCTTGACATTACTACAAACATAACTGCACCGTCATTTATTCCTGATGCATTAGCTGCTGTTACAGTACCGTCTTTTTTAAATGCTGGTTTTAATTTTCTTAATTTTTCTATAGTTGAACCAAATTTCGGGAATTCATCTGTATCAAATGTTATTGGGTCGCCCTTTCTTTGAGGGATTACCACTGGAACGATTTCGTCTTTGAATTTACCTTCTTTTATAGCTTTTTCAGCTTTTAATTGACTTTTCAAAGCAAATTGATCTTGATCTTCTCTAGTTATGTTCCACTTTTCTGCAATATTTTCTGCTGTAACTCCCATATGATAGTCATTAAACGCATCCCATAGAGCGTCTTTAATCATAGTATCAACTACTTTTCCGTCTCCCATTCTTGCACCCCATCTATTGTTTGGTAGTGCATATGGAGCGTTGCTCATGCTTTCAGTTCCGCCTGCTAAAACTACTTCCGCATCTCCACACATTATAAATTGTGCTGCCATGCTTACAGCTCTAAGTCCTGATCCACAAACCTTATTTATTGTAAGTGCTGAAGCCTCATCTGGAATGCCTGCATGTATTGATATTTGTCTTGCAACATTCTGTCCAAGTCCTGCTTGTATTACATTACCAATAACAACTTCTTCTACAAGTTCTGGTTTAATTCCTGCTCTTTTTATAGCCTCTTTAGCTGCAACAGTTCCCATTTCTACAGCTGATACTTTTGATAATCCTCCACCAAAAGATCCTATTGCTGTTCTTGCTGCTCCTACAATTACTACTTCTCTCATATTATAACCCTCCGTTTATTTATTTCTCTAGTATATTATTACCACATAATAGGAATTTATTATATGCTTTTGTTTTTTCCTATATATTTATTACTAGCAATTTCCATGCCAAGTGTGCACAATCTTACAACTCTTACTATACCAACCTCTGCCAATTTTTTAAAACAAATTATAACTACGACTGTAAACTTAGTTAACACTAATAACCCCATACACTTACCCATCTTGAGCTTGTTAATATTATAACCTAATTGTTAAAAAAATCACTAAAAGTATTTTCAACGTATTGATACACCTAAGCATATAATTTTTTTTACAATCCCCATTTGTACCACTGCAACTATTTTTAATATAAAAACAACACATGTAACCATAGTTTACATGTGTACTATTGTAGATTCGCTAATTTCATTAAATTATACCTATTTAATTTCTTATACAATCCGGCCCTACTAAGTCCCAATATTTTTGCAGTTTCTTTTTTATTCCCTCCTGTTTTTTTTATACATTCCATGATAAGGTCTTGCTCAATAGTTTCAACAACATCTTTTAAATAATTATTTTCTAATGAATATTTTTTTAATTTACCATTAATTATCTTTTCTGGAAAATGTCTTGGCATTATAGAAATATCTGTATCAAGCAGGTTTATAGCTCTTTCTATTACATTTTCAAGTTGTCTTATATTGCCCGGCCAGTTATAAGATTTCAAACAATCAATAGCCTCCCTTGAAATGCCCTCCGAGTAGATATTATATTTTTTACATATTTTTACCCTTAATGCATTAGACAATTCATCAATGTCTTCTACTCTTTCTCTTAATGAGGGTAATTTTAAATGCATAACATCCAACCTATAATACAAATCTTCTCTAAACTTTCCATCTTTAATTAACTGTTCTAATGACTTATTAGTTGACGCAATAATTCTTATGTCAACTTTGATAGCATCATTCCCGCCAACCCTCACTAATTCTTTTTCTTGAATAACTCTTAGGAGTTTAACTTGCATATTCATAGGCATATCACCAATTTCATCTAATAAGACTGTCCCGCCATTTGCATGTTCAAACTTACCTTTCTTACCTGATCTTTTAGCACCAGTAAAAGCGCCTTCTTCATAACCAAACATTTCCGACTCAAAAAGCTGTGCTGGAATAGCTCCACAATTAATTTTTATAAAAGGCTTTTGGCATCTTCTACTAGCATTATGAATGGAGTGCGCGAAGAGTTCTTTACCCGTTCCACTTTCACCAGTAATTAAAACGTTTGAATCTATCTTAGCTACTCTTCTGGCGAGTTTCATTACCTCGCGGCTTTTAACACTATTGCCTATAATGTTTTCAAAAGTATATATTGCTTTTTGATCTGTGCTTATTTCATTTTTACAATATTCAGCATCTTTTTGTGAATTGTTTATCTTATTACTTAATATTTTAAAATTGTCTAAATCTTTAAACATTATTTTCCCAATGGCCCCTACAATTTTACCATCTTTCTTTATAGGAACTCTTATCGAAATTATCTTATGTCCATTAGTTTCTTGAATTTCTCCAAACTCTTGTTTACCACTCTTCGCTATTATATGTAATTTTGTATTTTCTATAACATCAGTTACATGTTTTCCCTCTGGATTTTTGCAATTAATAAATTCTTTATATTCATCGCTCATCATAGTTATTATTCCATTTTGATCTACTACAACCACACATTCTTTTACAGCATTAAAAATTGTATTCAAAATATTTTCGTCTATTCTTCCATTTCTTTGTGAATTCATTAATATCTTATTTTCCGTTTTTTTACTAAATATTTGGAGTGCACCTATGACTTCGCCATTTTGGGTTATTACTTTACGGGTTATAATAAATTTACCCTCTTTTATATTTAATTGTTCTTCTCTATTTTCAATTATACTTAATAATTCACCATAAGGAAATATTTTTAAAATATGTTTCCCTATGCTACTTTCTGCATTAACCTTCAACATTTTTTCAGCAGCATTATTAATGATTTTTATGATGCCTTTCTTATCTATAACAATAACGCCTTCATTAATAGTGCATATAACCTGGTTATAATAATCATTAATTGTACCCATTCGTCACCTTCCCTTAAGCTTATAACACAATTATAAAGTCCATAGTTTTTTTTATCAAGATATAATTAAAATAGCGAGATTTTTTCTCGCTATTTATGATTATTAGCTTATTTTTTAACTATTATATTATTCTTTCACTAAAAAAAGTATGTATTTTAAGTAATACATACTTTCCTTCTGAAATGTCGCTAAAGTATAGAATTTGTAAGATTAAAAGTGTTTATTATTTAATAAAGAAATTCATAAACGTCGTAATGATTCCAACGTTAACAAAATCTACAAATAAACCTCCCACTAATGGTACAACAAAGAATGCACGTTCAGCATGACCAAATTTTAATGTCATAGCGCTCATGTTCGCCATTGCATTTGGTGTAGCTCCCATACCAAATCCACACTGTCCACAAGCCATTACCGCTGCATCATAATCTCTTCCCATAACCTTAAAAGTTACGAAATATGCAAATAACGCCATTAGAATTGTCTGAGCAAATAACATTATGACTAGAGGTAAAGCTAAATCTGCTAATTCCCATAGCTTTAATCCCATTAATGCCATAGATAAGAATAAAGATAATGAAATGCCTCCTATAACATCAATTTCATCTAAATGGACCTTATAAGCCTTTGTAGCATCCGCTATATTTCTTAAAACTGCGGCCGCCAACATACCACCTATATATCCCGGAAAAGCAAATCCTGTTTTTTCAAAAAGACTAGATATAATTGTACCTATTCCCATAGCTAACAAAATCTGAGATGCTGCACTCATAAAATTGTCAGGTATCATTGGTTTTTTAGTGTCTTCATTGGATACTGTTACATCTTTAGAAGTTTTTGAATTAACCGTTTTCATAGGATATGAAAGATTATTTTTTTCAAGTAATTTTTTACCTATAGGTCCTCCAATCATGCTGCCCATAACTAGTCCAAATGTCGCTGATGCCAATGCTACTGTTGTGGCACCTGCTATACCTTTTGCTTCAAATAATGGACCAAAAGCAGCTGATGTTCCATGTCCACCTACCATAGGGACAGAACCAGTACAAAGACCTATAATTGGACTTAATCCAAATATCTTAGCAAGTGTAACCCCTGTAATATCTTGAAGAATTATAAGTACTGTAGTTATTGCTAAAAAAATTAAAACTTGTTTTCCACCCTTTTTTAATAATTGAAGACTTGCTGTAAACCCAATGGTTGTAAAGAATGCCGTCATAAATACTGCTTGAAGCGTTATATCCATATCAAAAGTCAATATGTTAGTTACTTTTAGTATTAAAGTAAGAAATACAAAGAGTAATCCACCAATAACCGGTGCTGGAATACAATACTTATCTAAAAATGTTAACTTGTTTTTGGTTTTTTGTCCTATAAATAAAACGATAACTGCTAATGCTACTGCTTGAATCATGTCTAATTTTATAACCATTTTTATCCTCCTTGTATTATATCATATTATATTATAGTATATATGATAATTATAATAAGCTTATACAGATAAAAACACAATACTACAAAATACTTCTTTTTAAAAATTAAATTTTCAGACTTTTATGTTTTTTCTTAACCAAGCAATATGCATTAAATAATTATGTCTATAATAATGTAGTATGTCCTATAAAATCCTTTTTATGTATGTGACAGTGTTAAAATATCTAGTGTATATGCTTGTACATCAATTGTTTTTTTACATATAAATTATCCCATAAAAATACTTCCACTATATGTAATCTTATGTTTCATAAGTCTCTGTTATGCTCTTATAATGCAATAAAAAATAGCGAGATTTTTTCTCGCTATTTTTTTGGTTATTTTATTAGGAACACTCAAGCAAATAAGCTTAGTTTCCAAAATTATTTAATATGTACAATTTAAATATCTATTATTTCACAAAAAAATTCATAAACATTGTAATTACTCCAGCGTTACAAAAATCTATAAATAAACTTCCAACTAACGGAACTATAAAAAACGCTCTTGGAGCAATCCCATATTTTGATGTCATAGCCCCCATGTTTGCCATTGCATTTGGTGTAGCGCCCATACCAAATCCACAATTACCAGAGGCCATTACCGCTGCATCATAATCTCTTCCCATAACATTAAACGTTATGAAATATACAAATAACCCCATTAAAATGGTCTGAGCAAATAACATTACTATTAGAGGTAAAGCCAAATCTGCTAATTGCCATAATTTCAATCCCATTAACGCCATAGATAAGAATAAAGATAATGAAATACCCCCTATGACATCGATTTCATCTATATGGATTCTATATGCATTTGTAGAATCAGATATATTTCTAAGAATTGCAGCTGCAAACATAGCACCAATGTATGGTGGAAAAGTTATCCCTGTTTTTTCTAGAAGTGTTGATATAATTGTACCTAGCCCCATAGCTAATAAAATCTGAGATACAGCTCCCATAAACTTCTCGGGAATTAGATGTTTTACAGTGTCTTCTTTGGTTGTTGCTGCCTCTTCATGCACATTTGAATTAACCGTTTTCATAGGATATGAAAGATTATTTTTTTCAATTAATTTTTTCCCTATAGGCCCTCCAATAACGCTGCCCATAATTAAGCCAAAGGTTGCTGATGCCATTGCTACCGTGGTAGCACCTACTGCACCTGCTTTTTCAAATATTGGACCAAAGGCACCTGCAGTTCCATGTCCACCTACCATAGGTACTGATGCCGTTGAAAGACCTATAAGTGGATTTAGACCAAACATCTTAGCAAGTGCAACTCCTGTAATATCTTGAAGAACTACAATTACGACGGATAATCCTAAAAAAATAAAAACTCCTTTTCCACCTTTTTTTAGTAATTTAAGACTTGCAGTAAACCCAATAGTTGTAAAGAACGCTGTCATAAATAATTTTTGTAGCGTTATATCCATATCAAAAACCAATATATTACTTACTTTTAGTAGCAATGTGATTATTGCAAAAATCAATCCTCCGATCACTGGTGCTGGTATGCAATACTTTTCTAAAAAAGTCAACTTGTTTTTAATTTTTTGTCCTGTAAATAGAACGATAACTGCCACTGCCACTGCTTGAATCATATCTAATTTAAAATTCATTTCTTGTACCTCCTGATAATGTTTTTGTTATATACTATATATTATAAGCAAATTATACAAATAACTACACAAAACTACGAACTCTTGCACAAATAAATTAACTTTTTATATTATTAGTATTTTTTTGTTATCTATAGGACTATGTTTTGAATACTTATGAGCTTAATTTGGTAATAATGCTTTCAATAAATTTTTTTGTATTTATTTTGCCGGGCTCATTTGTATCATTGTTTATATGTCTCATTTCCTGCCTTACTTGCTTGAAGTCAAATAATAATGTGCTATATTCCATAAAAATACTACTACTATAATCATCACAACCGATCTCTGCTATAGTTTTTAAGGCCTTTTGAATAGTTCTCCTAATCCTCTGTTCTAATGCCTTTTTATTTATGTTTACATCTCCATATTCCTCCTGTGCGATTTCACTGTATATTTTTTGTAGCTGATATGTAGATGATGGATTCCTTTTTTTAAAATCTATTATTTTATGTATAATTTTTATTAGCTCATTACTCCCTACAGCACCTGTAATACCTATATCAGCAAAAATATTAGTTATTTGATCATCCAAAAATAATTCCTTTGTTATACTTTTATCATTATTTAAGCTTGATACTGCACTTTTTATAAGTGCTAACGAATTTTCAAGCTCAATATTATGACATATCCCTCTTATAACATTAGTAACTTCTATACTGTTTATAGGTTTACTTATAAAAAAAATTATTCCATTTTCATAGGCTTTTGATACCAATAACTCATCCTCAACTTGAGATATCATAATAAACTTACCATTATACCCTTTCTTCTTAGCATCCTTAATTATTTCAATTCCATCCATTGTAGGTAACAAAAAATCAATAAGCACTATATCCGGGCTATAGAATATAATGTCTTGCGCAGCATCTTCACCACTATCTATTTCACAAATAACTTTTCCAAGGTTATTTTTCTTTATTAAAAGGCCTAGCATTTTTCTAATATTAACATCGTCATCAATAATCAAAAAACTTTTTCCCACAGTTATCCTCCATTCAATGAGTTCTTAGGTATTTTCAATATAAATGTAGTACCCGTCACTCTATCTGATTTTACCTCTATATCTCCTCCTAAGTCTTCAATAATATTTTTCACATGTGAAAGTCCGATACCCGTAGATGCTTTTCCTGTTATATTATCATACTTTGTAGTAAACCCTGGATTAAAAATATAAGGAAGAATCTCTTCATCAATTCCATTCCCTGTATCAGTTACTTCAAAATATATATTACCTTCATCTTCTTTTTCAGATATTTTAATGAACCCTTCATTTTCACAGTCATCTATACTGTTAATTATTAAATTATTAAGAATAATAAATAAATTATAATAAGCCCTAATAGTAAAATCATTTTTAAACTGGAATTCTATTATTATTTCTTTATTGCCTTCTTTTATATATCTGCTTGTATTATCATTAATAATAGTAAAAATACTTGAGAGTGTCATTTCATCTTGATTTTCAAAATTATCTATAAGTGATTCAAATCCTTTTAAAATTCTATAATGATCTTTTTTTATTTCATGTACCTCTCTTGCGATGTCCAACGTTTTTTCTCTTAAATCATCATTATACTTGTAAGTCTCATATAAACAATAGCTTTTTGACATCACCTTTTCAATATCTTTCATAGACTTCTTTAAATAAAACATTTCTGCATGTATATTCGAAATTAATAAATTGAGCTCTGTATATCTCTTCTGATGTTCACTATTTATGATAAATAATTTTTGTTTAATATAAGTGAGGTAAACAAGGTAAGATAAAACCGCCCTAATAAATCCTACCAAAAATATGATTCTTATAATATATAAATTAATGCCATTTCGCATAATAGCTTCAAATATGTTACTTATCGAATCTATTAATGTTAATAATAAAATTGTATTAACTATACGGTCTTTATATTTTCTAACTTTAGTAATATTAATAAAAGCACCATAGATTAAATAATATACTAGCGAAGGAAAATTAGAAGCTATTATATCTATAATTCCATACTGTGATAATACTATTCCAAAAATATTCCTCATTACGAATATTAGTGAGCCAGATAAAAACGCCATTCTCAATTCTGACATATCGTCCATTATAAGTATACTTAAGTTGAAAATAATTACCCCTACTGAAAATTTTAGTTGACTTTCTAATGGGTAAAAATATATTTCTGCGAATAGAGATACAATTAATGATATGACGATATATTTCTTTGTCTTTAGCATATACCCCTCCAAACAGGTAAATATTGTAATCAATTACGAGATTCTGTTAAGACTCAAATATTCCTCTACAGAATTAAAGAATACAGTTACGGCTAGCAAATCTGCTGATCCTCCTGGACTTATGTTGTTTTTTATAAATTCTTTGTCCAATTCTTCTACTGCCGCTTTACCACTTTCTGTAGCCATTCCACCTAAAGAGATTATATGAATTGCCTTTTCCTTTACTTCTTTTAACGTATCCATTGAATGTCTGTGAAGAACATTCGAATCCTCGCAATGTTGCATGATGGATATGAGGGTATGTATTAACCTACTATTTAATTTTTGAGCTTTATTTTCCTTATATACTCCAAGAGAATAATCAAAAACTAGAGGAATGCCTCTCTCTACTTGCCCTCTTATTCCTTCTACATTATATTTTAAAAATAATTTTTCTCCATAGCTTGTGACTTTATCTTTATTCATATAAAATAATTCATCCTGAACAAGCCCTCTAGTCATTTGCTTTATTATATTTTGAATTTCCTCAAAATTTTTCTTATCATACATCACTTTGGTCACGGCTGCACAACTTATACCTAAAAGAAAAATCATACCTTTATGAGTGTTTACACCCTTGGTAGCCTTAAACATCTCTTTTTCGGCTTCTATTCCTATATTTCGAATAGCCTTAAATATTTCTTTGGGAGTTCTCTTTGAATATCCTTCCTGCGCAAACAATACCATATACTTACTTAGAGCCGAGGTGCTTTTAATAAAAGAATAGTGATCCATATCTATATGAGCCCCTTTTGATATAGATGACACTAACCCAGGTGACGGATATGCCGCCACTTCACATAGCATTGCTTCAATTGCGTACCCTGCTATAACAAACGCTTCATGGGATATTAAATATTTATTATTCATAAAATTTCTCCCCATATTCTGCAAATCTACTTTTAATAAATTCTTCAACTTCATCGAAGTTGTGTTTTTTGCTTCTTACACAATTATGAGCTACGTCTTCACAGATATAGCATTTTCTCATATCTAACCCGAAATCCCTTCTACTAATACTTCTACCTTTTTCATCATATACATCTAAGTCTACACATCTTCCTAAAATGTGATTATCTTCTAAATTAAGTGTCATCGATTTAATGTCCCTTGCTTTCTTATTTATGCACATAATCACAATGGGACCTTCTGCAGTTGTAACTATTTTTTTATAATTAATAGAATCAGAAAGCATTTTACAAATTATTTGATCCATAATCACAGTTATTTCTTGTGAATAATGATTATCCTTGTTTATGCCTGGATAGTTAACCCTAACAACCAATATTGGCATTTTGTATCTCTTCACTAGATCTTCTTGATATTCAATTCTTTTTTCTCTTGCTAGCAATATATCTTCTGCTGTATACATATCGTAATTAATGCGGAGAATCGCTGAGCCTTATTTTCCGCATTATCTCCTTTCCTACCAAAGTATTTAAAAATTCCCACGTTGAACTAGGTACTATATGTTCAATATGGCTTATTTTGTCTTCCTTAATTAATTTTCTAACCTTTGAGGCACTGATAATATCTCCCATAAGCGCTTTTCTTTTTACCTCTACAACTTCTACCCCATAGGTGGGTAGTATTTCCTTTAAAGCCTCATTATAAGCGTTTGTAACGATGCAATAAGGCTCTTTCCCTATAAATCTCTTAGTTATATTTAGAGTTTCACAAAAATATTTTCCAAAAATTGATGCATCGAGTGTTGTATATGCCTTTAGTATTACATCTTCTTTTCTTAAAAAATAGGATGGAAAAGTAGCTTCCGAAATAATATATTCTCCCCCTTTAATCACCCGTACATTATGTAAATGGGAAACACCTTCTTTAACCATAGCATATCTATAGATAAATGGGAATGAAGATTTATCTTCTTCAACTATAAATACCAGGACTTCTGTGCTTTGCCTCGCAGCCTCTTCTATTAAATACTTATGTCCTAATGTGAATGGATTACAATTCATAACTATCGCTGACTTCTGAATATCTGCATCTATATCGTATTCCTCTTGCATATCATTTAAATACTTTTTTATATCATATATCCCACTTTCAAGTAGAGCTACATTTTCTATTTTATGCACAAGTTTGTACCCAAGCGACGTAAATATATCTGTGTTTTCTACCTTAGTAAATATAAAACTATGATAAATTCCTTCCTCAAAAAGCTTATCCGATAATGTTCCCATCAATATAGCGGATACCCCTTCTCCTCTTAAATCATCTGAAACTGCAAAACATTTAAATACATTTTTCGACTTAGAGCAAGTGGCTTTAATCTCTTCATTTTTTCTAATAACAATGGTATAATCCACATTATCATCAAGTAGTAGTCCAAATGTTTGCAAAAAATCTTTTACTTTCTTTACCTCATCTTCATCCTTTAGATTAATTCTTTCAGCGTTAAATCCATACATAGAAATCCTCCTTATGAAAGCTTCTGGTCCCCCCGAAGATATATTATCGCTACACTCTATTATATCTTTATTATGCGATAAAATCCAATATATATAGGTTTACCATTGCAACGTTTAATATAAATAAAATAAAGCTGAAAATAATTATTTTCAGCTTTATTTTATGCATTATAGTGGTCTTCTAACCACATCAATTACCGAACCATCTCTATATTCTATAACTGCAACTATTTCCTGCGAAAGTTCAATTGCTTTTGGTTTACCTGTCATTTTTTCAGCTATTGCTTTCATCTCTTCAATCGTCATTATAGGAAGATTAGTTTTCTTTAATTTCTCAATTATGTCCGTCCTCTTTGGATTAACGGCTATTCCTCTTTCTGTTACAATAACATCAATACTTTCTCCTGGAGTTGTTACCGTAGTTACACTATCCTTTATAATTGGAAGTCTTGCCTTCGTTAATTGTGTAACAATTATTGTAAGCTTAGCTCCTGCTGCTGTATCACTATGGCCCCCAGAACCACCCATGATAGCCCCATCTGAACCAGTGGTTACATTAACATTAAAATTTGTGTCTATTTCTGTAGCACCTAATATGACTATGTCTAGGTTATTTACAACTGCACCTTTGTTATCTGGATTTCCATACATGGAAGCAGACATTCTTTGATGTTTATGAGTACTTACATAAGATTGTATTGCTTGCAAATCAAAACACTGCACATCAAATAATGATCTAAATAATCCCTCTTTAAACATATCTACAAGATATCCAGTTATTCCACCTGACGCAAAGCTACCAACTATACCATTCTCTTTCATATACTTTCTTAATTCTGCAGCTACAGCTAAAGAAATCCCACCTGCACCTGTTTGAAATGACATTTCATTTTTAACAAGCCCTGACGCAACCATAACATCACTTGCCATTTTAGCTATTTTAAGCCCCACTGGATCCTTAGTAATTTTTGTAGTACCTGATACTATTCCAGCTGGATCACCAATGGAATCTACCTTTAGAATATAATCTGTATATATTTGACTTATTTCTATAGGGCAAGTAGGGTAAGGTACCAAATTATCTGTTATTGCTACTACCTTATCTGCACACTGCGCATCTGATACTGCATAACCTAGGGCTCCGCAGGCTGATTTTCCATACAATCCATTAATGTTTCCATATGTGTCTGCTGTAGGTGCTGCAATGAAAGCTACGTCTATGTGCAAATCTCCACTTTCTATTGCTCTAGCACGTCCACCATGGGTATGCATTATAACTGGTGTTTTTAATATTCCTCTGGAAATTTCTTGTGCCACAGGACCTGACATATAATTAGTCACTATTTTAGTAATTACACCGTTTTTTATGTGCCCAATTAAAGGCACATTGTTTGGGAACAGAGAGCTTGCTGCTAAGGTAATATTCTTTATTCCTCTTTCTGCAATAGCATCCACCACCAAATTTAATACATGATCTCCATTTCTTAAATGATGATGGAATGAAATTGTCATACCATCTTTTAATGAAACCTTCTCTAAAACTTCTTCTATACTACTTAAAACTTTTTCGTCACTAGGAGTTACAGAGTTTACTTTTACTTCTTTTTTCATTTTAATGCCAACATGTTTAAATGCACCTTCGAAAGGGGTTACTTTTCCATAACCTTCTATATATTCTGGTATTTCTCTACCTAGTATATTTTTCATTACTATCACCTCAATTAACTAATCCACTAAAGTAGCTTAAAAAAAGCTTTTATATAAGGCCTAAAAGCTTTGCTAATTCTACTGTGTTTTTAGCTCTATTTATAACTGGAGCATCTACCATTTTCCCATCTAGGGAAAATACTCCTTTTCCTTCTTTTTCTGCTTCTTCCATAGCCTCTAGGACTCTTTTGGCGTATTTTACTTCTTCTGAAGTTGGAGCGTATACAGAATGAATGGTATCAATCTGTCTTGGATTTATTGCTGCTTTACCTGTGAATCCTAGGCTTTTAGCTTTAAACGTATCTTTTGATAATCCCTCAAAATCGTTAGTATCTGTAAATGGAGTATCAATAGAATCCACCTTCATTGCCCTACATGCAATTGCTACTCGATTCCTTGCATAGAAAACTTCTTCTCCTTCTTTGGTTCTTTTTATACCTAAATCTGAAGTTAAGTCCTCTCCTCCAAGTAAAACAGCTACTATCCTATCACAAGATTTTATTATGTTATAAACATTTTCAACTCCATAGGCTGTTTCCACTATTGGAATTAGCTTTATACTTCCCTTTGCAAAACATTCCTGCGCTTCTATGTTTGTAAGTATTTCATTTATAGCCTTTAGTTCTTCTTCTGTAGCTTTCGGTATCATCAATGTATCTGGTTTAACTCTTGCAATTATATCAATATCCTTTTGTGCAAATTCAGTAGAAAATGGATTTACCCTAACTACCACTTCTACATTACTATAATCTACATTTTTTATTGCTTCGCTTACCAAAATTCTAGCACTGTCTTTTTCTGTTAGACTTACAGCATCCTCTAAATCTAATATAATTGAGTCTGCGCCTAAAATTCCTGCGTCCTGAAGCATCGCTGGAGTATTACCAGGCATAAATAGCATAGTTCTTCTCAACCTTTTCATATACATCACCTCTTATTGAGCTCTTTTTGTAGCTGTTTCTATTCTAGCTTTTATTGTATAGTTTAATGCACCTTTATCTTGAGCATTTACTATAATATTTTCTACTTTTAATTCCTTAAGTGTATCTAGTATTACTCTTTCTATTTCTTCCCCAAACTGTTTCATAACAATACTTTGAAGATTTATTTCAATACCGCCCTTAGGGTTTGGCATAAGCATTACATATATATCGTTAGATTCCATTGTTCCGGCTTTTGCTGGTTTATTAATTTCCATGGTATCACCTCACACTATAACTTAAATCAAATTTATTTTACACTTTCCAAATAAGCATTTTGTCCTTGTTTATATAGATCGTTACCTTCACTATCTATTACTACAACTATAGGTAAATCCTCTACCTCAAGTCTTCTTATAGCTTCAGAACCTAAATCCTCATAGGTTACTATTTCTGCTTTTTTTACACATTTACCTATTAGAGCCGCTGTTCCACCAATGGCTGCAAAATATACAGCACCATTTTTAATCATAGAGTCCACAACCTCTTGTGATCTTAATCCCTTACCTATCATTCCCTTTAATCCTTTTTCTAAAAGCTTTGGTGTGTAAGCATCCATTCTATAGCTTGTAGTTGGCCCTGCTGATCCAAGGGCCCTTCCAGGCTTTGCTGGAGTTGGTCCAACATAATATATGACCGCATCTTTAATATCCATCGGAAGTTCTTCTCCCTTATCTATAAGATCCACGAGTCTTGCATGAGCTGCATCCCTAGCGGTATATACAACACCAGATAATAGCACACTATCTCCTGCCTTTAAAGCTTTAACCTTATCTTCTGTAAGTGGCGTAGTTATTCTTTTCTCCATAACATTTCCCTCCCCTTATCCTTATTATAACTCTTTACTCGCATGTCTTGCCGCATGGCAGTTTATATTTACCGCAACTGGTAGACCCGCTATATGAGTTGGATAAGTTTCAATATTAACAGCTAATGCGGTAGTTCTTCCACCAAAACCTTGAGGTCCTATACCAAGCTTATTTATTTCCTGCGTAAGCTCTTTTTCAAGTTCTGCATAGAAAGGATTTGAGTTTGCCTCTTCAGTAGGTCTAATCGCTGCTCTTTTAGCAAGATTAGCTGCCTTATCAAAAGTGCCACCTAATCCTATACCTACAACTATTGGTGGACATGGGTTAGGACCAGCTTCTTTTACTACTTTTAGAATAAATTCCTTAACCCCTTTAAGACCATCTGAAGGTTTTAGCATTTTAATCTGGCTCATATTTTCTGAGCCAAAGCCCTTTGGAGCTACAGTTATTTTAAACTTATCTCCTGGAACTATATCATAATATATAACTGCTGGAGTGTTATCTTTTGTATTTACTCTGTCTATTGGGTCTTTAACTACTGACTTTCTTAAAAATCCATCTTCATATCCTGCGGCTACGCCTTTATTAATAGATTCGTAAAGGCTGCCTCCTACTATATGAACATCTTGACCAATTTCTATGAACACACAAGTCATCCCTGTATCTTGACACATTGGCATTTTTTCATTTTTAGCTATATCTACATTTATTAAAATCTTATCTAAAACACCTTTAGCTATATCCCAAGTTTCCTCTTCTCTAGCCTTTGTTAATTTGTTTCTCATATCATCAGAAAGATAGTAATTAGCATCTATACATAAATTTCTTACGGTTTTTGTTATTTCAGCTACATTTATTTCTTTCATTGTTATTCTCCTTTTTAATTCAACATCTAATATTGGAAAAGGCAGTTTAAATAAACCGCCTTTTCCAATTACCCCTCATTCATTATTCTTCTTATTTTTTTCTATTAACTAAAGCTACAACTCTATTCATTTCATTGTTAACTATCATGTAACCTTCATCTACACCCATACCTGGTTTTGCTAAGCATTGATCTGCTCCACAAGCAATAGCTATGTTTGTGCAAACTTCTGCAGATCTGTTAGTTTCGTTACATGTTCCACCACAGTATGCTCCACGGCCCTGCTTTTTGCAGTATAGTATTGATTCAATTATGTTGTTAACTCCACCTAAGTCTGGAGTTTTTATTTGAAGCATGTGGCCCGCTTTCTTATCAGCAAATAACACTACGTCTTCATATGTGTTACACCATTCGTCTGCAACTAGTTCCACATTAATTTTTCTATTATCAAGTTCTGCTGTTAATCCAGCTAACGATTCAACTTGTCTTTCTCTATGCTCAACATCCATAGGTCCTTCTATCCTTAACTTGAATGGTTTTGCAGCTTCTTCGAGTGTTGCTATATAATCTGCCATAGCTTTTATATCATTATTAAAAGCTAGTCCTATTGTTCCATATACATCTATGTGGAATATTGGATTATAACTCTCGCTAGTTCTTATTTTTAATACTCTATTTTTTAACCATTCAACATAAGCGAGTAATTTTTCACCCTTAAGCCCTAATTTCTCTTCTACGTTATTTATAAGTGCGTGAGGCATTACGTCTGCACCTTTTATTATCATTTTATCTGCACTTGCATATCTATCATCACCTGATTGTGTGAAAATATCAATTCTCTTGATATCTACTCCAGTTTTGTATTCGTCGCGTACAATCTCTGCCATAGTTACTTTTTTAGCTTTTGCGACAGCATCTAGAATAGCTTGAGTTATTCCGTATCTCATTGCTGTATGAAGCCTTTTACCATTAACTAACATGTGATCAAACTCTTCTGCGAGTGATTTAAAGCTTTCTAATTCTCTACCTATTAATTTTGGTGCTATTTCTTTTTCTATAATTGGTATAAAATCTTTTGCAAGGAATAATGGATCTCTTCCACCGGCTCCTGAATATTGTACTGCTGCACAGTCTCCGTAAGCTACTTGACCATCTTCAAGTATAATCATTACTGATATTGACTCTCCAGCTTGTCTAATTGATGTAAATCCTTCTGTCACTGGCGCACCTACATATGTAAATCCATCATGGTCTGCACCTTTTTTTATAGCTCTTTGGTCGTCAAAATAAAATCCTGTTCTTCCTGTTGAACACACTACATCAATAATTTTCATAATATACACCTGTCCTTCTATAAATTTTTTTTTGTAACTTTGATTCATCTATACATTTATTTATTCTGTGGTCTTCCTATAAGTACACCTTTTCCTACTGCAAATATATCATCTATAGTCATTTGAAAGCTTATATCCCTGTTTTCAAATTTTGCTCTATCTTCAAGTTTTTTCATATTGAAATTTTTCAATTCTTGTGTAAATGGTAGATTCCCAAATTTCAGGTATCTTATCGCTCCATTATTATCTCTTGCAGGCATCATTTTACCAGCATTATATTTACTTGGTGCAAATGGTACATCAATAATTCCCATTTCAAATCCTTTAACTGTCGCTATAGCTAAATCGCCTTTTCCGATTTCATACATCTTATCTAACATACACTTTGTTTCAGCCTTTATTACTTCTATCTCTGTTTGCAACTCTTTAGACATAGGCATCCTTTGGCCTTTTAATAAGTTTAAAGCCATCTTTGTACATCTTATTCCCATAGCATTAGCTTCTTTAGTAGGAATTCCTATAGCCTCATGAGGAGTTTTAACTATTACTTTTGTTGCTCCTGCAAGTGCTGCCGTTGCAGCTCCCGTAGCTATAACTCCAAAAGCTTTCGCTTCATCTTCAGGGAAGCCTCCCATCCATTGATGTAATACCGTGGTTAAATATATATCTTTATATCCATTAGCTTTTAAGTATTCGTCGCATTGCTCTTCTAATGCTCTTATAGCTGCAACATCCTGTATTAAATTTCCGCACTGACCATATCCAACTGTAATGTTTTTAACTCCTTGCTCTGCAGCAAGTAAAGCTTCAATTATTGCAATTGCATTTGACGTACTAGGTGGCACTAAAGTTCCTGTTAATGGTCCAAAAGGCTCTCTATTAAATGAGACTCCTTGTTCTTCATAAAACCCAACAAGTCTATCACAATATTGCCAATCTAAAACTGATTTTGCTAAAGTTACATTTTTAGCATATGGAATATTGTAAGAAATACCGCCTCCTTCATTTGAAGTCCAACCTGAAGCATGAGTGATTTCAGCTAATAATCTTCCATCTGGAGTTCCGTGTCTTGCTTGCAATGGAGAATTTACAGCTTCAAAAACTTTTCTACCACCTTTAACTCCATGATTAACTCCTGGGAATCCGTTTAGTAAAGATCTTCCCGCCTTTAAACTTTCTTGTATTCCAATTTCACATTCATCATATCTATTCAGTCTTGTATAACTATCTATTGTAGTTGGTAGTAAATCTGCTCCGCCTTGTTCCTCTAAGTGTTTTAATAATTCGATATGCTTATCAATTAACGCAACACCTGCTCTTGGTTGCGCGAGTGTTACTCCTTCTTCTTTAGCTTTTATTAATTTTTTTGCAAAGTCTTTATGCTCTGGGATTCTCTTGTTATATTCTACAGCTTCTTTTAAATCTACCTCTTTACCTGTTGGCCATTGACTTACTACTTCTTTTCTAACCTCAAAGAACTCTTCATCCGTCCATTTTTTATTTCTTAATTCCACTGAAATTACCTCCTAATTAATTATACTTTTACTAAATACTTTTTCATGATTCTAACAGCTTTGTCTGGGTAATCTTGAGACAATAATCCCATTGCAGATAATATATAAGTTTTATCAATCAAATACATTGCATCCCGCGGCTTTAAATACGTTGGATTCTCTGCACTAAAGGCTCCCGCTTTTAAAATTTCTTGTGGATTATCACTATGTATTAATGCTCCACCTGTACCTATCATATACTTTACTTCCATAAGATCTTTTCCTGTTTGAGTGTACATAGCTCCCATAGGAGTGTTTGTGTGTTCCACAGTACCTACATGTCTTTCCATAGATATATCTGTGGCTACTTTCGCCATAGCCTCATCAAATTCTATTTCTTCCTTAGTTGTAGGAACCATTTTTATATGCTCTATTCTATATTTACAATTTGCTTCAATATCAATTTTTCTTTCTGTGTCCCCTAAGTACTTTCTGATTTTTCTGCTACCGGCCGCTTCCCTCAAAGAAACTGCAGAGTATCTCATACCAAGGTCACCTTCAACAGTTCTTTTTGCAAAAGGTTCTTCTAGGCCTCTTATTGAAACGCCAGACTTTGTAGGTTCTCCCTCTGCTATAGAATGTACATCCGTTGTTGCTCCACCAATGTCGATAATTATTAAATCTCCTAGACCTTTTTCTTCATCACTGCCTTCACTAAGTATCGTAGCTGCCTTTAAAACGGCCGCTGGTGTTGGCATTAAAATGCCCTTCACTAAATCTTCTGCATTACTTAGCCCTTTAGCGTCAATAATTTTTTCCATAAAGACTTTTCTAATTTCTTCTCTAGCCGGCTCTACATTTAGTTTACTCAAAGTTGGCATTACATTTTTAGTAATGCTAAAATACATTTTAGCGTCAGTGAGTATTTGTCTTATTTCATCACTTGCTACTTTATTCCCAGCTACTACTATTGGTAATTTAACTCCATTGTCAGCTAACATTTTTGCATTGTGTATAATGCATTCCTTATTGCCACCATTAGTTCCACCTGCAAGAAGTATTATATCTAAGTCTGAATTTTTAATTTCTTCAATTTCAGTCAATGTTAATTCATAGCTATATACTTTTAATACTCTAGCTCCAGCTCCAAGTGCTGCTCTTTTAGCAGCTTCTGCAGTTAGATCTGGCACTAGTCCAATGGCTATCATCTTAAGGCCTCCCGCGGCTGAGGAGCATGCTAATTTATTAATAAGATTAACATTTTTGTCTTTTAATATTGGCTCTATTTTTGCATAGGCTTTTTCATAACCGATCATTATATTGTCTTCAATTGTCGTTATGTCCTTAGCCGTAGCAATTATTTCTTCTTTTGCTATATCTACAACAGTTAATTTCGTATATGTACTTCCAAAATCTACAAGCAAATATGCATCCACTTATATCACTCCTATTGATTTTATAATATTTTCAAATCTTCTTTTAAATCATGTATTGTTGTTTCGAGTGTTGTTCCTGGTGGATATATTCTATCAAATCCCATTGCACTAAATCTACTGTGCACATCTTCCCAATTTTGTTTTCCTACAACTATATTTCCGCCTACAGTAAGTAATATACCCTTTAATCCTGCTTCATCACATTGTTCCCTCATGCCTCTGCAATCGATTTCTCCTTGTCCATAAAGAGAAGATACTATTATGGCATCTGCATTAGTTTCAACAGCTGCATTTATAAAATCTTCTTGTGGTGAAAGCACTCCTATGTTTATAACATTAAAACCTGCTTCCGTTAAAGCATAATCTAAAATCTTATTACCAACCGCGTGACAATCTGAACCTATTACTCCTAAAATTAAAGTCTTTTTTTCCATTTTTTAAAAGCCTCCTAAATAATTTTTTAACACATTATTTTTTGAACTTTATTTCAATAATCTTTGACTTAAGCGCTTTTACTGAACCCTCATCTAGACTATATAGAAATTCAATTATTTCCTTATTGTTGGGATTTTTACTTTTAACATCTTTATATCTGCCTGGTGATACTATCATCACATCTGATTCTCGGATTATATCTTTAAGTTCATTGTCATCAGTAGTATTTGAGAATTTTATATTGGCATCAGCTAATCCTGCCTTTTCTAAAGCTCCTTTTATTTTAAAAATAAATTCTTCAGAGATACATACAAATCCAAATTTTGTATTCTCACCATATCTAGCTATTTTAACTATTGGTTCTAAATTTGGAGTAATTGCAACACCTAAAATCTCCTTATTAAGCCCCTCAGTTAAATTTGTAACTTCATTAATGTGATTAAATGTGGTTATTATAAACTCAGCACTTTCAATCTTATCTTTAGTTAGCTTGTCCATCTTTCGTAAATCATTTACCATTAAGAACATTACATCCATAT
The DNA here is from genome assembly GCF_055081135.1 of Clostridium sp. CM036. Taxonomy (NCBI): domain Bacteria; kingdom Bacillati; phylum Bacillota; class Clostridia; order Eubacteriales; family Clostridiaceae; genus Clostridium; species Clostridium sp. CM036. The sequence goes on from NZ_CM143652.1 coordinate 2,222,504, forward strand.
TACTATTTTTACTAAGTTGCTTACTAAACATCTTAGCTTGTTCTATGTTGCACTCTATATATATTGCTATTACTTTATCCATTATTTGTTTTTTTTCATTTACCCTTTGATTTACTAAATCTAGAAATTCTTCTGGTTTCATTCCAATTTCTAAAGCTTCCTCTAATCCTAAATCAATGAATTTCATTATTTTATTTTCAATATCGAGATTTTCCCAAGATATAGATTCTTCAACTACGAAAGTTCCCTTTCCTTGATAGGATTTTAACGCCCCATCTTGTTCCAAGTCGTTATATGCAGTGCTTACAGTGTTTCTACTTACTTTTAATCTCGCAGACAATTCTCTTTCTGTAGGCATTTTTCTTCCAACCTTAAGAGTTCCTTTTTTTATTTCATCCATAATTTGTTTTTTAACTTGAATATAAAGTGGTATTCCATTTTTTTTGTTTATTTCGATATTAATAAAAATTCCTCCTAAATCATATTGGATTAATGGACTAATCCATTACAAGATTTATTATACTATATGGACCAATCCACTTCAATCGCTGTTTTACGAGCATTTAGTTGCGTTTTCCGTATTTTAGAGCAATTAGACACAATTATCTAACTTGTTCTTAGATTTAATACTATTTCCATGTAAACGTAACACTATTCGTCTGTAAACGTAATAAAATACTATATCTAACTTTTTATATAATATATTCTTATTTCTATTTTTTTTAATAAGCATGATCTATTTGGGCAAAATAAATGTTAAGGAGTTGATAATATGAATAGTGAAAACATTAAAAATTTGAATTCTATTCTGGAAGGCGAATACATGGCTGTTAACAGTTTTGATGACCTAATTGAGCATGCTAATGATGCTAATACCAAAAGTGAACTACAAAAAATACAACAAATTCATAAGCAACATACCACCCAAATTTCTACTAAAATACACGATCTTGGTGGTAATCCATCAAATGGTATAGGAATCCAAGGTGTCGTAGCAGAAACTATATCAAATATAAAACATATTGGCACTACTGATACTGCTAGTTATCTTAAAGAAGCAGTCCAAGGAGAATACATGGGAATAAAATTTGTTAATGAATTACTTGCTGGTAGTGATGCTCCTAACAACTTTGAACTATTAAACACTATCATAACCGAATATCAAAATAATATTAATTCAATAAATAATCTTATTAATACTTCAAACGATGTATAGTAATATTCCAAAAAAATAAAATTGGCCTAATATACACTTAGTCCAATATTTCATATTAATAATATAATAGCAGAATTTAATTAGACTTTTTAAAATGACTTCTGCATTTTTTAGTAAATAACAATAGGAGCACAATTGTGCTCCTTTTTCTTTATTGGTGATGATGTTCACCGTGATGATTACATACTACATTTTTATCTTCTAACGTTCCATTAATATATTCCTCAATAACCTTTTTATATTCTCCAGATGCTCCTTTTATCACTTCAAGGCCATTCTGCTGTAGACCGCTAATTGCTCCCCCACCAATTCCTCCAGTAATAACTACTGTAGCTCCGTGCTTTGTAAGTAGGTCTGCCAAGCCTTGATGCTGATGTGCAAGCTCTACTGCAGATATTTCTTCAATGTTTACTATCTTGTTGTCCTCTACTGTCGCAATTACGAAACTTTTGCTCATTCCAAAATGTTGATTTACCATACTGCCATTACTAGGTATTGCTATTTTCATATCGTTCACCTCCATTTCTATTTTTTTATATTATTAATAATTTTATTAATAATATTTTCAGTTATTTCTGATAATTCAGGATTTAGGTTGTATTCTCCCTTGTTAGAAATATTAACAATTTCTCTACACATCGGAATTTCGCCAAGCAAATCTAGGTCATTTTTATTTAAGAATTCATCTATGTTATCTGATTCAAAGATTTTTATTTTCTCACTGCATCCTGGACAAATAATATAACTCATATTTTCTATTAATCCTAATATATTTATATTAAGTTTACGGGCCATATTGATTGCTTTCCCAACAATCATAGACACTAAATCCTGTGGCGTTGAAATCATTACTATACCTGTAATTGGTATTGATTGCATTACCGTCAAAGCAACATCTCCTGTGCCAGGAGGCATATCTATAATTAAATAATCAAGCTCTCCCCATATAACGTCAGTCCAAAACTGCTTAACAACCCCAGAAATTGCGGGCCCCCTCCAAATAACTGGATCCTCTTCATTCTCCACAAGAAAGTTCATTGAAATAACATCAATACCCTCAACTGTTCTAACTGGTATAATACCTGCTTCACTCATTACAGGTTTAACATCTTTAATACCTAACAACCTTGGTATACTCGGGCCTGTAATATCCGAATCCATAAGACCGACCTTATAACCTTTTTTATTAAGTTCATGCGCAATAAGAGCAGATATTGTTGATTTACCCACGCCGCCTTTACCACTCATGACGCCGATAATGTTTTTAACTTTGTTTAATGGATTGTTTTCTATGCTACATGTATCTTTATTATCACACTCACCATTTGATGGGCAACTTTTACAATCAGCCATGCATTATCACCTCGCTTTTTATTTGTCATATGCCATTTATATTATAATACTATTATTTATTGTTGTCAAATGCCAATAAACATAGATTTGTTTTAAGTAAAAACTTATAAAACTATTTATCATCTGTTGTCTGTTTATTACATTGTCCATGACAAAAACTGCTTCTTTTATTACAAGTAACTTGCTGCGAAGCACATGATGGACAAATTTTTCTATCTTCTTCATACTTTATTTCATAGGTATAACCGCAGGATGCACATTTGAATTGACATATATTCCTCGTATAGTTTCCACCACTTATATTTATTGCTTTTCCCTCTATTAAAGCTATAGCAATCTTTTTTCGTGCGCTATCAATTATATTTTGAAAAGTTTGTCTTGAAACTAGCATTCTCTTTGCACATTCTTCCTGATTTAGTTCTTCAACATCTTTAAGCCTCATGGCTTCAAACTCTTCAACCTTTATAATTATTTCTTCAATTTCACATTTCCTTCTACCTGCAGGTACAAAGTATGTATATTGCGGTAAATTTTCCACCCTTCTATCCTTAACTGGTCTTGCCATTAATATTCTCCTTATTTCATATACTTTTTTAAGTTCTTAAATATTCTTAATTGGTGGCATATGCTAATAAATTTTACATCCTTTTGCCATTAATGTCAAACAACAATATTTAATATATATTTTTTTTCTTAACATGTTGAAGATACAATTAAAATACGAATATTTATAGGTTGAAATTACAATTAGTATAATTAAAAAAAGTATGATCATAAAAATAAAATGTATCTTATATGATAGACACTTTTTATATATTATTAAATAAATAGATTTACATTTGAATCTTCAGTTTGGCCTAGGTAATAACCAACTCCACCAATTTTCACTCCATCAATAAGTTCTTCCTTTGTAATTCCCATAACATCCATGGACATTGAGCAGGCTACCACTTCCACTCCACTATCAATCGCTGATTTTATTAAGTCCTCAAGAGAACTTATATTTTTATTCTTCATTACTGATCGAATCATTTTAGCTCCAATTCCCATCATGTTCATTTGTGAAAGTTTAAGTTTCTTACTTCCTCTTGGCATCATAACTCCAAACATTGAATCTATTAAACCTTTTTTTACAGATACTTTTTCAGGTTTCCGTATGATGTTAAGACCCCAGAAGGTAAATAAAATGGTAACTTTACTCCCCATTGCAACTGCTCCATTTGCGATAATAAATGCCGCAATAGCTTTGTCTAAATCACCACTAAAAACTACCATTGTTTTATTATTTTTTTCCACTGTATCTGAGGAACATGATTTATTTATTTTTGTAAGATTATTATTGTTTTTTTTTATAAATGCGTAAACCATACCTTTTTCTTTTCTTAAATCTATTAATTCATTATTTGTTTTATTACACCAAGATTTAATGTCCTCATAAAATCCAGGGTCAGTTGCTGTTACTTTTAATATTTGATCTTCATTTAAATCGTCAATGCTAGCTTTAACTTGAATTAACGGTCCAGGACAACATAGTCCACAAGCATCGAGAGTTTTATCATAATTATCAACGCTTATAGCCACTTCATCCTTTATAACTTGAGTATCTGGATCTAAACTCTGATTTTTGGGTATATCCCTAATTTTAGCTTTATTTGGTTTAAAATTTAAACTTGAAGCTGATTTATATCCCCCAGTTAAGTTCTTAACCTTAAATTGTTTTTGAGCTAAAATTCTTGCAGCTACGTACCCTCTTAATCCTACCTGACAATACTCAATAATTTCTTTATTTGTGTCAAGTTCACCAATTCTTTCTCTTAAACTATCTACAGGAATATTTATAGAGCCTTCAATATGTCCATTATTAAATTCCATTTCAGTACGAACATCTAATACCGTAACATTTTCTTTATCGTAGTCTATAAACTGATCTGTGGTTAATACATCCACTCTTCCTGCTAACACATTTTCAGCGACAAACCCGGCCATATTTACTGGATCCTTAGCAGATGAGAAAGGTGGTGCATATGAAAGTTCTAACTCAGTTAAATCAGTTACTGTTCCACCAAGTCTAATAACTGTAGCAAGTACATCTATTCTCTTGTCCACTCCATCATAACCTACACCTTGAGCTCCGAGTATTTTACCTTCATCATTAAAAATAAGTTTTAATGTCATTGAAAGAGCTGCTGGATAATAGGAAGCATGACTCGCAGGGTGTACAAATATAACTTTATAAGGGATATTAAGTCTTGTTAAAGTTCTTTCATTATTACCTGTGCTTGCAGCTGTTAAACCAAATACCTTTATAATTGAAGTACCCTGAGTCCCCTTATATGTAGTTTTTAAACCAGCTATATTATCGGCTGCTATTCTACCTTGCTTATTTGCAGGACCAGCTAGTGGTATTGCAGTATTTGTTTTGTTTATAAAATCTACAACTGCAATAGCATCACCTACTGCAAATACTCCCTCTGCACTAGTTTCCATTTTATTATTTACTAATATATGACCCTTAGCGCCTACTTTAATACCAGCTTCTTTCGCAAATCCAGTATCAGGAAATACGCCTATTGCCAATATAATCATATCAGCGCTTAATTTTGCACCACTATTTAAAGTTATTTCAACACCATCTTCAGTATCTTTAAAGGCTTTAACTCCATCATTCAAAATTATTTCTACACCGTTATCTGAAATTTCTTTTTCGACGGTTACAACAATATCCGTGTCAAAAGGAGCCATTATATGAGGTGCTGCTTCTACTAGAGTAACCTTAAGACCTCTTTCTTTTAAGTTTTCAGCCATTTCCACACCAACATATCCTCCACCAATAACTACCGCACTATTAATACCTTTTTTATCCACATATGTTTTAATGTTATCAGTGTCTGGTATATTTCTTAAAGTAAATATTCTTTTATTGTTTATACCTTCTATATTAGGTTTAATTGCTTTTGCTCCTGGTGATAACACTAAATAATCATAACTTTCTTCATAAGTGCCTTTAGCCTTACTATTAACTGTTACAACCTTTTTGCCCGTGTTAATGGAAGTTACCTCACTGTTATTTCTTACATCTATGTTAAATCTAGCTTTCATACTCTCAGGTGTTTGTACTAAAAGCTTATCTCTTTCTTTTATTACCTCACCAATATAATAAGGTAGCCCACAATTTGCAAAAGAAATGTATTCATCTCTCTCAAACATAATTATTTCTGCATTTTCATCTAGTCGTCGTAACCTTGCGGCGGCTGAAGCTCCACCAGCTACGCCACCTACGATTAATATTTTTTTTATCACAAATATCCCCCTCTTATTCTTTTAATTGGCTTACTAACTTTATTATTATTTCATCTTTAATTTTATACTTAACATCATGTGGATATTATCCGAGCATCATCTAGTTAGACCGTATCTCCAAGAAGATATTCCACGACCTAGATGGTAAATATTTTTAAAATCATTGTTTTCCAAAATATCCACTGCTCTCGGGCTTCTTCCACCAGATGCACAATAAACTAGTACCGGCCTATCTTTATACTTATCAAATTCAGCAAGTTTCATAGGAAGAATCTGAACTGGAACAAGTTTTGCTCCTTGAATGTGACCATTATCATATTCCTCTTTAGTTCTAACATCTAAAATAATAAGTTCTTTATCACCACTTATAAGCTTATATGCCTCTTCTGCACTGACATTTTCAACCTTTGAATTAAACATAGTTTAAGCCTCCCTAGAAAATTTATATTTATATATTATTATATCTTAATATTACGTTATAATAATACAATAACATATATAAAATAAAAAGCAATAGAAATTTCAAATTTCACTAAGTATTTATTTTTAACCACTTAATAAAATAAGATACACGAAAGTTGTTCGTGTACCAAACTATTTTAAAAATTAAATTTTCAAGTTAAAAAGAGAAATTTGTGGCATATTAAACAATCTAAATGGCACCTTTGTATTTCCCAGTCCACTATTAACATATATTTTTGCTCCTCTAGTGTTGTCTAATTTATAAAGGCCCTTGGTATATTTTTCTGATAATACATTTTTCTTTAGTGGACCATAAAAAGGAATGTATACTTGTCCACCATGGCTATGTCCACTAAGAACTAAATCAACTGGATAATCACTATATTTGTCTACTAAATCTGGTTCATGTAACAATAATAAATTTACAGACTTATTGTTAATTCCGTTCATTGTTTTATCTACACTATGATTTCCCATTAACCCATCATCTGCTCCAAAAATTTTTATATGCTTATCCTTAAACACAATGCTTGCCCCATCATTTTTCAAAACATTAAATCCACCTTTATTCATTATCTCCTCATAGTATCTAACAGCCCCTCCACCATAGTCGTGATTACCATATATAGCATATTTACCTGTTTTACATTTTATTTGTTTAAGAACCTCTGCTATATTGTCAATCTCATTATATGTTGAAGCATTATCTATTAGATCACCTGTAAATACCACTATATCGGCATCTAATCCATTAATTTTTTGGACAACCTTCTCTAGCTGATTTAAGTTATAAAACTCTCCAAGATGTATATCCGTAATTTGCACTACCTTTAGCTTTTCATCCCCATTTTTATTAATTGTAACATTTTGCCTTTTTACAATTAATAAATTTCTCTCTATACAAGTTGTGTATACTCCTAACAAGCTTACAAATAATATTATCCAAATAGTAATTTTTCTTCTCACTTTCATTTTTTATCATATCCTTTATCCTTAGTTTTAAACTATTCTAACCTTAATATAACCCTTCTATGTTACATTAAGGTTACATATCTTTATCGTTTAGCCAAAAAAACAGCTTATAAATATAATTTATAAGCTAGAGCTTAGTCCTTTAGGGGGTATATTTAATTTTATTGTCTCCATCAAATATAATAAGAGATTTTGCGGCAATTTTTTCCCCTTCAACATTAACTTCCTTATTAGAAAAGTTAGCTATTACCTTTAAGCACTCTCCATATTTAGTCATTTGGACTAATCTATCCTTTGATAAAATCTTAAAATCTGTCATTTCCTTAGTAATTGCATTTTTACTAAAATCAGACCATACCTTTGTATGTTTTACAATAACGGCTTTATTCTTATTCCATTCATTTTTATCAATATGATAAAGTGGTGGTACATTATATAAAACCTCATATAGCATTCTATTTTCTACTTCATCTTTTATTTTTAATGTACCCCAGCCCCACCAATGAGAAGTAATAACTGAATTATTATAAACTAACTTGTATAGTGGAATTGTATATGCGGTATCCATAAATAACCTCTTATACTTATCCTTTATAGGTATCTGCTTTGAAAATAACTCTGGTGCTCCTCCATTGCTTGAATAATATCTTCCCACATAATATTTACTATCCTTATTTTTACTCATATCCTTATCCATCCATGAAAAAGATGGTGTTTCTATGCCATGAGCAAACGCTATAGATTGGCTTGTGAAGTCATTTCCTCCTTCACTTCCAACTACCATATTAAACTGCTTTTCAAGGTATTCCATTCTTTCTATTCTTGCCTCTATATCTTCTGCTTCTGTTGTAGGATGCTCTTTAGAATAATCATCCTCCACTTCTCCTGTTGCATCTGTATCTAAAAACCACGAATTATACTTTAAACCAGTCTTTAAAATAGATGAAACTCTATCTTTTACACTTGGCATAGCAAGTGTTGGATTTAACTTTCTTCCAGACCCTTGGAACCCCTCTATCTTTTTGCCCTCTTTATTGGTTACAGTAGCATTTTCATAAAGTGATGTATCAGAAAATTTCGCTGTTGACCACTTTTCTTGTCCTGGCTTATGAATTGAATGATAAGAATCATAAGTACCTATTAAATATCCCAATTCATTTGCTTTTTCAACTAATTCTGGCTTTAAAAAGCCTTCTTCAAAGTCGTCTAATCCAACCCACATTTTATCAATACCGGACTTTTTCATATCGTAAAGTACATTAACAGTATTAGCATCTGCCCATTTTTCAATAGTATCTGCTACATCTCCCAAAGATGATTTTAATAAACCTTTATTTAAATCTATTAATTCTACTGGGTTTAATTTATTTATCCCCTTATCTATTAACTCTTTACTTTTTTTATCTAAATTCGAAAACACCTTAGGATTATAAAACTCCTTTAACTGTATTACAGAATTAAAACCTTTTATAATTCTATTTTTTGTATATTTATCAACATAATCTGAAGAATCTAAATCATTAAAAGCAGTAGCGAGCTCTCCACCATCCTCAACCTTTGTTTTTAATAACTCCTGCATCCAAAGTTTTAGATCTTTTGGAATGCTTCCTTTTATCTTATCCCATTTAACATTTTCCTCAGATATTGCCGACCTATCCCAAAAATAAACATGTGGCGCTCCATAAAGTTTTTCAATATTTTTATTATCCTTAGCCTTATCCTCTAGAGATTTAAAGTTGCCTTGTTCAACAATAAAATTTTTATAAGTTTTAGCCACATCTACTGGATTATTCTTAGTTAAATAAATTCTAAATCCATAATCTTTGTTTTTATTTATTGAAGGATATTCATGATTAAAAGTAAATTTAATATTTTCTTTAGTATCAAATTTAACTTCATTATTATAAGGATTTTTAATTATATATAATAACGAATAATTCTTTTTGCTTGCTGCAAAAAACTGCATAGAAAAAGACTCTAAAGTTTTCATTTCATTATCATTTAAATAGTCTTTCCAGACTTTATCATCCTTTGGAATATACTTACCCTCATTTAATGGAAGCATATATCCTTCTCCTGTTACTTTCGGCCATGAAAATTTATTTTCACCATCCTTATTACTAGATTTTATAGATACATCTAAATACTTATCTTTCTTTTGAATTTCTACATCAATATTTTTCTTTTTATAACTCCAAGATATTTTATTTCCATTATCCTTTAAGTTTGATACCTCCGTTTTTTCTAAAGGCTCAGATACTGTTTCCGTGATTCCATTAGATTCTACCGTTACCTTAAAGGTAACAGGTTCTACTTTAAACTTAAAATCTAAATTTTCAACCTTAGCATTCATTTTGTTATTAATTGGATTAACTTTATTATTACTTGAAATAGCTTTATTATTACAACCTGAAAATAATGTTGTTACAGTTATAGCTACTAAAACTAATGATATTCTTTTTTTCAACTAAATCACCTCATAAGTAAAATACTATAGAAGTGTTACGCCAATGTTACAAAAAACTTTATTTAAAATATTATGTAAAATTCAATCTTATTCTGTTTTACATTAAATCCAAAGTCAAGATTATGTTTTTCTAATATTTTTTTCACTATAGATAACCCTAATCCCGTACCAGAAAGTTCCTTACTTCTTGATTTTTCAAGCACATAAAATGGTGTCCATATATTTTCTAAAGCTTCTTTACTACTTTCTTCTAATCCATTTTTTATAGAAAACATTGTTTTATTATCTTCTTTGACTATTTCTACTTCTACCTCATTATTATTAGTATACTTTATAGCATTTGTAATTAAATTATTTAATACTATATCAATGCCTTCCTTATCTCCATAAATAATATATTCCTCGTCTTTATTTATATTTGATATAAAATTTATGTCAGCCTCATCTATAAGTAGTTTATATTTTTTTAAAACACTACTAAACTGTTTCTTTAAACTAAAGTTAGATTTTTTTAATTCTTTTTTTTCAAGCTTTGACAAAAACAAAAGGTTTTCTACTAAACTATCCATATGGTCTATTTGCTCATTAATTATTCCCATATATGTCCCATCATCTAAACCATCCTCAATTCCCTGTCCATACGCCTTTATTAAAGCTAATGGAGTTTTAACCTCATGAGCCATATCTGAAATTAAAGTCTTTAACTTTTCATTTTGAAAATTGATTTCTTTATGTGCCCGCTCTAAGCTTCCACTCATACTATTTATACTTATAGCAAGCTCTTCTATTTCATCATTTGTTTTAATTTCCTCTTTTCTGAAGTTTAAATTAGCAATATCCTTTGATAATTCTTTTATAAGTTCTAATGGTTTTATTATTTTTTTAGAAAAAAAGCCAACTAAAATTATAATTAAAATCAAAGAAAATATATTTAAATATATATTAAATTTATTTATAATATCTATAGTTTCTCCCATATATGGTAGTGGCATCGCTATAGCAAATATATATTTATCAACCTTTATAAACTTTGTTAGTACCTTATATTTTGTTACTCCTTGGTCATATATCTTGTTTACACTTTTACTATTTAACTTACTTAGAGTATCTTCCGTAAGCCAGAATTTATTTAGCTTTATTTTATTCGAACTAAATTTAGTTATTAAATCCTCATTAATATTATTAATATCGCTACTTGCCTCCGAATAAACTATAGTGACATCATTTTTCTTTTCCATTTCATCTATATTTTTAAAAATATAATCTGTTTTTTTTCTGTTTATTTGCTCAGAAATCTGGTCTAATGTCCTCGTCTTTTTAAACATATAAAATCTTTCAATAAAAAATACATTTATCACCATAGAAATTATAGTTACAAAAATTGTGACTGACGCTATAGACAATGTGAACTTTTTACTTATTTTGATTCTCATCCGCCTCCATACTATAACCAATTTTTCTATAGGTTTTTATACTATCCTCACCTATTTTCGCTCGAAGTCTTCTTATATGAGTATCCACCGTTCTATGATCCCCATCATAATCCATTCCCCAAACTAAATCTATTAGCTTATCTCTAGATAAAATAATCCCCCTATTTCTCACAAAAGAAATCAAAAGATCATATTCTATTTTTGTTAATTTTAATATTTCTCCATTATTATATACCCTTTTCTCATCTGTGTTTATTTTTATATTATTAATACTTATCTCATCATCAAAATTTATAAGCTTTTTCGCCCTTATTAAAAGTATTCTAGGATCAAAAGGCTTTTTTATATATTCATCGGCTCCGCAATCTAATGCTTCAATTTCATCCTCATTTTGTGTTCTTGCAGTTAAAATTAATACCTTTGTATTACTATTTTCCTTAATATATTTACAAGCCTCAACTCCACTAACCTTTGGCATCATCCAATCCAAAATTGCTAAATCAATTTTATGTAAATGAAACAAATCTAAGGCTTCCTCTCCATCCTTTGCTGTAATTGCATTAAACCCTTCTTTTTGAAAATAAGCTGAAAGGATTTTTACCATTTGTTTCTCATCATCAGCAATTAGTATATTCAATTAAACCTCTCCTTTTAGCCACTAAATATTATAGTTTTTATTTAGATTATACCCAACTATAAGTATTTTCTCTATAACATTTATAACTTCTACTCAATTAATATCATATTATATTCAAAAAACATAGTAAAGCATTAATAAGGCTGCACTCCTTTAAACTTATTTTAAAGGAGTGCAGCCTTGTTATATGGAACGATGTTAGCATTCACTGCCTTTTACAGCAATGCCTTAACTTAACTTAGTTCTTTTATTAAGCTTCTTCGAATATTGGAGCTTCTATAAGTGTAGCAAATATTAATTCATGGCAATGGTCATCAACGACATTAGTTTTAGCCTTTACAAAATGAACATGCCTACCACCGCCAACAGGTATTGCTAAACCTGAAGTTGCTTCAAATTCATGAAAGTGATCAAAAAAATCTGTTCTTGATTTAACTTTATGCACATGCCCACCTTGAACTGGTATTGCAGGACTTGACACTCCAGCAAATCTATGATTATGAGCATCCTCACTATCTAATTCTGCTAATCTAGTACTTCCTAAGAATTCATGGTCGTGGAATTGCTTTTCTTTTTTACAACAGTTATCCTCATGCTTTTTTTCACAACCACAGTTATTTTCAATATTTGACATTAACATCACTCCTTTTTATCTTCAGTTACTATTGTATGTATCTTATTTAAAAAAAGAACTAAATGCAAAAAAATTCTTATGTATTTTATTTCTAGCGCTCTCTATACTCTCCTAAAACAATTTAGTATAATTTTTTATACATTACAAATAATAATTTATAATATAAATCGGTTTAGGAGGTCGATATGAAAAAAAATTTGTGTTTCATATTTATATTAATTTTTTTAACCTCTATCCTTGGATGTTCAAAATCTATTTCAAAACCTATACCCATAACAAAGAAAGAGTCTACAGTTAATAAACCTTACGGTAAGAGTGTTCCAGTCCTAATGTACCACTCAATTACCTCTGGAAAAAGTGATTCCAATTCTCTTCCTATTGAAACGTTTAAGGAGCAAATGAAATACCTAAAAGATAACGGTTACCAGACTATAACGCTTACGGATTTATATAAGTACTTTATGAATCAGAAGCCTCTACCTGAAAAATCTGTAGTCCTTACTTTTGATGATGGCTATGAAAATAATTATACTGCTATGTTCCCTGTTCTAAAAGAATATAATTTTAAAGCAGCAATTTTTGTTATTACTTCTCATATTGATAAAGATCATGAATTTATGACATCCAAACAGCTTTTAGAAATGGATAAATACGGAGTAGATATAGAAAGCCATACCGTAAATCATGATAAGTTAAAATCACTTTCTAAGGATAAGCAACTAGCAACATTAATTCAATCTAAAAAAGATCTAGAAAAAATATTAAAGAAAGAAATAAACTTCTTTGCCTACCCTGGTGGTGCGTACAACAAAAGTGCCATTGAGGCTGTGAACGAAGCTGGTTACAAAATGGCTTTCACCATTGATGGTAAGTCGTCTAGTTGGTCCTCTAAAAATGATGGTCTACTTTCCTTACACAGGGTAGATGTAAGTTCTTTTCAGGACCTGAATGCCTTTAAAACTGGAATTTCTAATGCTGATTATAAATCTTTATTTCAATAAAAACAACCATCTGGGCTCCAGATGGTTGTTTTTATTATTATTTTACTCTTTTAATGTCCTTAAATATTCCTATAATACTGATACACATACCCCCTTTTTAATTTGTCACTACGTTCAACTATCAAGCCCTTCAAATAACCCCTGAGTTGAATTAAATCTTAAGATAATCTTAAGATTTAGTTAATATAGCTAAAAGGTAAATGTATTATCATAATAATTAGTAAGCGCTTACAATTTATTAATGTAAAGGTAGGAAAACACTATGAAAAACAACAAAAACAAAGTACTATCTTTTGTACTTACACTTATTCTCTTCTTAACTATATGGCCTAAAAATATTGCATTAGCGGAAACTAGGGACACATCTTTGGAATCTTTTCAAAAGATATCTGATGAATATATGCAAAAAGTTTTAAAAGATTATAAAGTAGCTGGTGCAACAGTTTCTGTAGTTAAAGATGGAAAAATTTTTTTTGAAAAAGGATATGGATATAGTGATGTGGAAAAGAAAACTGTTGTAAATGCTGATACTACAGTATTTCAGATTGCATCTATTACAAAACTTTTTACAGCAACAGCAGTGATGAAGCTAGTAGAAGAAGGTAAAATATCTCTCGATGAAGCTGTAAATAACTATTTAAAAGATTTTAAAATAAAAAATAGTTTTTCAAAGCCTATTACGGTTAGAAATCTATTAAATCACACTTCAGGTCTTGATGAAAAATGGCCTATGATTTACAGAACTACAGGTGATAAATTTTACGGTAGTATTGAAAGTTTGGGTGATTTTTTAAAAAAAGATCTTCCGCCCGTAATCAATACACCAAGTACAATTACTCATTATAATGTTTATAACTATGCTATATTAGGTTATTTAATAGAAAAAGTTACAGGGAAGCCTGTAAAAGAGTATATTACTGATGAAATATTAAAGCCATTGAATATGAAAAATTCTTCCTATTGGATAAGCAAAGATATATTAGGTAACATGTCAAAGCCTTATATATATATAAAAGACAAATATATAGAAACATCTTATTCTATGCCTGTAGATCATCCGAGTGGAGCTATGTGTTCTACTGCTTCCGATATGGCAAATTTCATGCTTATGCAGCTTAATAATGGTGAATTTAACAAAATAAAAATTTTAAATGAATTGTCAGTAAATTCCATGCAGACTAACAACTCTTGCAACAATTCAAAACTTTTAGGTTTTGGATTAGGTTTTTTTCAAAATAAGAGAAATGGACAGATTGTACTAGAACATACTGGTGAGTTACCATCTTTCAACAGCATATTGACTATTATGCCAGAAAAAAATATAGGAATGTTTATTTCAATTAATACAAATTCAGATAATAGTTCAAAAGTATGCAATGAATATGCAGATAAGTTTTATGAGTTTTTTAATGGGCGAAAAGGAGATGCAAAAGATATTGTAAAAGTAAAAGATAATATTTCTTTGAGTATGGATTGGGAAAAAATAAAGGGGACTTACGCGTTAAATAACTTTCCACACAAAGGTATATGTAAAGTTATATCAATAATTCCATCTTTAAATGTTAAGATTGAATATGAAAAAAGTACAGGAAATATGATTTCATATGCTGGAAGTAAAAAATCTATACTAAAACATGTAGATAAAGACCTTTTTTACGACCAAGAACGAAATCAATATGTTAAGTTAGTAGAGCAAAATAATAAAATCTATATTTTAGCAGGGGTCGAAAGTTATGAAAAAATATCAGAGGTAGATAAGTATTTATCTTATATGTTACCCATAGGATTACTTTTTGCTTTTTTAGCAGGTATAATAATACTAGTATCACTGCTTAGAAATAAAGAAAAAACGAAAGCTAGTAAATATATGAAGAGTTTCCTACTTTCTCTGTGTTTTTTTATTTGTATGTATGGTGCTTTAAATGTTATTTTATTTATATATGCAGAAACAAATAATATGAATGTTATAAATAATGTAATTACACCTTTTATAAGAGGAAACTCCTATCTAGCATTTATATCTACTTTGATGTGTACAATATGGATGTCTCATGGATGGAAAAACAATGATTTTTCTAAACTTAGAAAGATATTTTATTCTATTGTAATTATATTTGCTGCTACTGTTGTAATGTTTATGTATAAAATGAATGGATTTTATTAGAAACTTGATAATTAAAGAAGGTAAGATTATGGGCAGAAAAATATTAATTGTAGATGATGAAAAGGAAATTTTAGAATTAATTCAATTGTATCTTGAAAAAGAAGGGCATGAAGTTATAAAGGCAGGCAATGGTATAGACGCCTGGAATAAGATTCTTGAAAATGATGTAGATCTTGCGGTAATTGATATTATGTTGCCGGGACTTGATGGTTATCAGCTAACTAAAAAAATAAGAGAAAATTATACAATACCTATTATAATGTTATCAGCTAAAAATCAAGACAATGATAAAATTTTAGGCTTAGATTTAGGGGCTGATGATTATGTTGCCAAACCATTTAATCCTCTCGAACTTTTGTCTAGAGTTCAGGCTCAACTCAGGAGAGCTTATAAATTAAGTGTATTAAATGAAAATAGTAATGAGGAAAATGAGATTGTTATTGGAGATATAATTTTAGATGAAAAAAAATGCACTGTTTTTAAAAACGAGAAAGAAATATTTCTTACATATACGGAATATAAAATATTGAGCATTTTAATGAAAAGCCCAGGTAGAGTATTTACAAAAAAACAGATTTTCGAAAAAGTTTGGGAAGAAAATTATTACGGAGATTATAATACAATTATGGTTCATATATGCAATATACGAGAAAAAGTTGAAGAGGATGGTAACAAATCAACATATTTAAAAACCATAAGAGGTTTGGGATACAAATTTGATAAGTTATCATAAAAAGAGGTATAAAAGTGGGCAAAAAAAATATGGGATTGCATAAAACACTAAGGAAAAACTATATCTTATTTGTGTTTTATAATTTATTTACTTTTATCATAGCCATAATATTACTCTATATTGTGGCTACCTTAACTTATGGTGAATACACAGAGCCTAAAATAGAGGCAACAGATATTATAAATCCAGATTATAAAAATACTAATACTAAGGATATAGAAAAAATACAGGGCTGGGTAGAAATAATATATAACAATAAAGTTGTATATGTAAAAGGATTGAAAAAGGATAGTAAATATTTGTATACACAACAAGAATTAAAGAAGTACGCATTTTACCAATCAAAAGGTATCCAGTTTCAAGTTCAAGTTCTACCAGCAATAAACAAATATGATGCACACATTGAAGATGGTAAGTATAAGGACAATCTGTACAGCTATTCTTCAGCAGCATTTGAAGGCTTAGATAAAAACCAATATATATGTTTAGTTAAAATCCCAATGGAAAATGTGAAATTCAGTATTAAAAATTTTATAAATACTAATAACACCATATATAAGCAGAGCAGAGCTATTTTTGGTATTTTTATAGAAGCTATATTTTCTTTTTTACTTTTCTTTTTTATAGGTAATGTATTATACAGTCATTGGACTTCAAAAAAAATAACTAAGCCTTTAGGGCATATTGCAGAAGGAATTGAAAAAATGACTTCTGGAAATTATAGCACACGATTAAATTTTGAAGCAGAAAAAGAATTCGAGAACATAAGAAATGCTTTTAATTATATGGCTGAAAAATTGGATCAAGCAGAAATCAGAAAAAAAGAGTTTGAAAAAAGTAAAAGAGAAATGTTAGTAAATATTTCACATGATTTAAAAACACCTATTACTACTATTTATGGTTATTCAAAAGCTTTAAAAGATGGCATGGTGGATGATGAAGAAACAAAACAAAAGTATTTAGAATATATATATGATAAATCTGAACGTACATCAGGTTTAATCGATGAATTTTTCACTTTTACAAAATTGGATAATGGTAACTATCCATTAATTGTGCAACCAAAGGATTTTGTGGAATTTATAAGAGAAGTGGTAGTAAATATTTATGGCGAAATCCAGGGAAAAGGGTTTGAACTTTTATTAGACATTCCTGAAGAAGAAATTTTATATGAATTTAATAACAAAGAGATGTATAGAGCTATCCATAATATTTTAAGCAATGCTATAAAATATAACCCTTGTGGAACAATTATAACCATAAATATAGAAAAGCATGAAGAATTAATACTCAAGATCTCTGACAATGGTATTGGTATTACTGATGAATTTAAGCAAAAAATTTTCAATGAATTTATAAGAGGGAGTGAGGCGAGAGAAAGTGATGGAGGCAGTGGTCTTGGACTCGCTATAGTAAAAAAAATAGTAGAAAGACATAGAGGAAAAATCATTCTTAATAGTGAAATAGGAAAAGGTAGCGAATTTATTATTTATCTCCCTTTAGGCAAACAAGAAAATTGGCCTTTGCCTTCGCGAGATTTATAAAAATCGCATATAAATTTTTCATATAAACAATAAAATTTAAATTAATTGAGCTGCATTTCGTAAAGAAAATCCACTCATTATTAAATCTTCCTTTTGCTTATATGGGTACTGCCACCATTCCCGAAATGTTGGCAGCACCCCATAGCCATCAAGCTAAGCCATATTGAATATTAGTAAGTCAGTAT
Organism: Clostridium sp. CM036; assembly: GCF_055081135.1. Lineage (NCBI taxonomy): Bacteria > Bacillati > Bacillota > Clostridia > Eubacteriales > Clostridiaceae > Clostridium > Clostridium sp. CM036. The sequence continues at coordinate 2,240,605 of NZ_CM143652.1, forward strand.
TAAATACTATATTTTACCATTAAAATTTATTTTGATAAATTTTAATGGTAAATTTTAAGTGTACAATAGTATTCAAACAATTTTAGGGTACACCAAAAAAAGCCACGTATATAGTGGGGCTTTTACAATTTTATCAAGTTGTTTTATGCTGCAACTTTAGCCTGCGATGATGTTAATTTATAACAAACTCCAAGAATATCAAAAACAGTTTTCTTGTCCTTTTTATGAGATTTCAGACCATTCCTAACTACATTTTCAAATATTAATTTTAAGGTATTGAGAACTTTATTAGGGAATTTGATAAGCTCAAAATACAGACTATCAATATATTCATGAACTACTTCACAAGTCTTAATTTCACTAGCTTCAAGACCTTTATTTTCTAATGCTAAAGTCCTCATTTTAAACATTACAGCAAAACTTATGAGTAGCAAAATAAGTTTTCCATAAAGCTGACATTGAAACCGTTCTATTTTAACTAACTTTACAACATGTATACTAAATATGGATTTCCACGTTTTAAATATTATTTCGATCTGCCATCTTAAACTGCAAAACTCATGAACCTGCTTTGAACTTAAAACTTCTTCCTTAATATTCGTTATATAAATAGATATACCTAATAATTCAATCGTATTATTACTTTTTTCTATACCCTTTTTTCAGCATTCTTCACAGATTTTTCTGTTCTTTTTTTCAATTGCCCATTTGTAGTTTATATAAAATAAGCCTTGTTTTTAGCGTCTTTTCCTTGCCTACATAGACATCCTTAATTTCATAACGGTCCCCCTCGCCCATCTGTTTCATTATGTCAGAAATGTAGATTCTTTTAAAAAGGCTTGATTTTTTAGGAGCGCCATTCTTATAGTACTCTATATCCTTATTATATATATATACTGCTATATTAGGTTTGAGTCTTGATATGTAAAGCGCTTCTCTATCTTCTATGTCCAAAAAATCTTCAAAGTTGAAATACCCAAGATCTCTTAAAATAAGATCCCCAGATTTGATAGTATCTCTTATTTTGCTCCCAAAAGTATTGTCGCTTCCTGAGCCAGCTCCTACTTGTATATTAAGAAGATTTCCAGATTTCAATTCATATTCTAGTTGTATTTTTACACCTGAAGCTTGAGAGCAGCCACCAGATCCAGGATAAATATCTTTATAGCTTTCTGTTACTTGAAAAGCAGTAGAATCAAGTATTCTTATTCGTTTGAAATGTTCATCCCATACACTTGGTATGCAAGTATTATTTGTTATTGTTTGGCGCAACAGGTTCTCAAAAATCTTCTTTAAAAATTCCACACATCTTTCATTTAAACGTTGATCTAATGCTTGATTAGAAATAACTATTCCTATTTTTGCACTAAGTTTTGTACATAAGGTAACAAGTGTATTATTAGCAACCTCTGCATCCATAAAGCAGCATAAGCAAACGAATTCCCATGCTTTAATTTTACCTTTTCTTTTCACAAAGCCTGTTACTCTAGCTATTTCTTCAATCTTCTCTTTTGAAAAACATCTTTTAATTTAAGCTGCAAAATGTTTCATATTTTTATTCAGTTTTAAGTTTCTTATATCATTTGTAAATTACCCCCATTGATGTGTTTTTATTATCTTTTAAATGATAACATTTTTACAAATGGGGGGGCTTTATTTTTATAGACTTCCCTTAGCTTGATGGCTATGTGGCAGCACCCCTAAATTAGCCAATAATAGAATCATAGTGAATCAATAAAAACAACCATCTGGGCTCCAGATGGTTGTTTTTATTATTATTTTACCCAGCCATCATTATAGAAAACTTTTCTTTTACTATCCATTAATATAATTAAATTTAAGCTTCCACATATACATTTTCTTCCTCTTTATGTTCAGATTGATTTTTAACAATCGCATTTACTAACTTTTCTCCATATGGAAGGCAAAATTGTATGCATGGACCTGTTAACAATGCAGATATTATTGTACCTATACCAAATACTCCACCGAGTGTAAATCCTGTTATTAAAAAGATAGCATCTAAGCTCATACGAACCCAACGATATTCTAAATTAGTTTTATCTTTTATTATAAATGGAATAATATCATTTGGTGCAACGCCTAGATTACTTGCTGAAAGTATAGAAAATCCAATTGCAATTAGGCCACAGCCGAATACAACTAAAAGTATTTTTACACCAATATTTAAAGATTCAATCGGAAAGAATGAAACAGCCTTTACTCCAAGATCCATAATGGGGCCTACCCCCACCACGCATATAATTGTTCCTATATTAATACGCGTTCTTTCAACTAAAAGTATTATACAAACCACTACAAATAAAATAATCATATTGGCGCTTCCAGGTGTTTTCTTTAATAAAAATGCTAATCCTTGAGTGAATAAAGTAAACGGATCAGAACCAATATTAGTTTTTAAAAACAAAGCTACCCCGATCTGTATTATACTCATTCCTATAAAAAATAGGATTAGTCTTTTAATTAGATTTAATTTTTTTGTCATGTTTTCCATCCTTTGCCTTATATTTTATAGTTGCTCTCTATAATATTTTCAAATTTTTATTATAAACTACCAAAAAGGTCAATTTTAATTATACAATGATACAAATTTATATACAAGTATATATTATTTATGTAATTGTTTGAAAAATATAGTTATATTAAGTATATTTTGAAATTGTTAAAGAATTAGTTGGCGTTTCTCTACGGTATAACGTAAACGAGCTAAAAAATGAGCATTTCTGCTTCTGGTCTCTCACAATATATTTGATAAGTTAGATATTTCTTCTTCATTCGAAAGTGTTGTAAAAGACAGTAATTTGGTAATTAACGACTTCTTGTCACACCACAATGTAAGAATATAGTACATTGATTTTGTGCCCCTCTGGGACACTTTTCATCCTAAAACATACATTTATGGGTTTATGCTTTTCTTAACGTACGAAATATCATTTTTACGTATCTTCCCCCAGATACAACTCAGTTTATAATAATTTACTATCTAATTTTCTTGCTGAACAATTTAATAATAAGTCTTGGCTGTCAATCCATCCGCATATTTCTTCACTGTTTGACGAATAATGTTATGTAGTGAATATAACTCTAATTTTAAGTCAGAGGACAAATTCTCCAGCCTTATATAATGCAATACCATCTCTACATATTGTTCAATTTTAAATAGCTCCTGCTCCATAAGTTTTTTTCTATACCTGCCTGCATAGACTGAATAATCATAGAAAAAGCAGCAATAGGGGTCTTTATTTGATGTGTCCACATTGTATAATAATCAACCATCTCACTTAATTTATTATCAGAGTTATATAATACTTCTGATTTTTCCTTATATATAGTTGTAATAATACTCTGGTAGTCTTTTTCTATTAAGGTCTTAGCCTTTGGTAGCTTATCCAGTTTAAATTGTATCCCACTGAGAATATCTTTAAGAATCATATGCTTATCATAATATATGCTAAAATCATAAAGGCTAAACAAAAAAGCTAATGTAGCTGATAGTAAGGTTGCATATAAAATAGGCTCTAATGGAAGATGATATAAAAAATATACACTGAAAAATATCATTATAAAAATCAAAAATTTAATAATTGTTTTTATTTTCTCCTTGCAATAGGAACTTGCAATAGTCCAAAGATAATTTTTTTTCATCTTAATCACCCACTATATATCCTATGCCTTTTTTTGTCTTAATAAAATCCTTAAGCCCTATATCCTCTAGCCTTTTTCGAAATCTAGTGACATTAACCGTTAAAGTATTATCATCAATAAAACTATCACTTTCCCACAGCTTCCTCATAATGTCATCACGGGAAACAACCTTGTTTTTGTTTTCTAAAAGAATCTGTAATATCTTGAACTCATTTTTACTTAAATCCAACTTATGATTTTTATATGTAAAAGTCAGCTCTCCTAAATTAAGAACAGCTCCATCACTTTCTAAAATGCTTACTTGTCCTTGAAAAGATTATTTATCCATTAATTTACTATACTAAATGTTATATGTATTTCAGTCAAGCTTTTCCGAGGCATCACCCATAATTTTATTGCAAATATATAATTGATGGAGCTACCGGGGTACAAGTAGGAATGGAACTAAAAACAGTTCTAATGACTTAATGTTGGTAAACATGATATAATTACTTTAATTATAAAATGATTATAAAAATATTAGGAGAAGTTAGGAGTTGAGAAAATGGTTCAATCGATTATCTACATAGCTCTAGTTGTGAAGGATTATGATGAGGCGATAGACTTTTATACGAAGAAACTTAATTTTACATTAATTGAAGATACCTATCAGCCAGAACAAGATAAACGTTGGGTAGTAGTATCTCCACCTGGATCGACCGGTACTACAATATTACTTGCAAAAGCATCTAAATCTGAGCAAGATTCATTTGTAGGTAACCAGACAGGTGGTAGGGTTTTTCTTTTTTTAAACACTGATGATTTTTGGAGAGATTATAATGAAATGATTTCAAGAGGAATAGAATTTGTGAGAGAACCAAAAGACCAATCTTATGGAATGGTTGCAGTATTTAAGGATTTATATGGGAACCTGTGGGATCTGCTTGAGATGAAAGAAGATCATCCGATTTTGAAACGAATTAAGTAACTGTTTGAATTCATTTCAACTATATAAACGGATAATAATCTATAAAATACTGTATTATTCAGAAATGGATTTGCAGTATTTTATTTTATGTTTTTGTACCAATCCCCACAAACTACACCCTACATTTTAAAATAAACCACTCTTTGTTGCTGCCTCCCGACTTTCTTTCTGAAATGCCGTTAAATTCGTTTTCTATATATTAGTATAACTTTGTCGTAATCTATTTTTATAAAAAAGTAAAACGCTTCTCATTCTGAAGTTGTCAATTCGTCTTCTGAGAAGCTGTGTAGCCCCGCAGGAGATAATTTGATGACTGTTTTATCAGTAGATGCGCCTTCTACAGGAATCGCTTTGTAAAAATTGTTATTGATTTGAACAGCAATGGCGCCTTTAGTCTCCACATCTTTTATTGAACAAACATTTTGAAAAGAGACAATAAACTTTGCATCTTTAGGAAGATTCTTTTTTACATCCTCTATTGTTAATTGGGCAGACGAATCAATTCTTTTTTGCTCAAGTATACAATTATTTTTATCAATAACTGCCACTTTGTCAATAATTCCGTTCCATCCCCCAATTTTAGACCGCTCCAATGAAAGATTTGAAATTTGATAGGTTGTATCCTTGTAACTTATTTGAGTAGCATTTTTAGCATTAACTTTACAAATAATTTTATCTTTAATTGCATGGTTCCTGGCTTTGCTAATTATTTTATCTTTTGGAGAACATCCTGTTATTAGCGTACAAAACAAAACTGTGAACAAAGGTATCAATATTTTTTTTATCTTCATAATAATTTCTCCTTACTCATATGACTTTCTTCCTTCCCACTTTCTGAACCAAAATAAACTAGCAACGAAGGCAATACATATTGCAAATAGCATTACAAATAATCCCTTTTGCATATCAAGTGCTATTTCAGCACTGAAAGCAGGATAGTTCAACTTGTTAACCATACTATTGCAAAGTCTCACACTCCATGCCCATGGAACAAAGTGCCATATATAATCACCAAGACCTGTAAGCATAAGAGCAGAAATCAGACTTCCGGAAACTCCGAGCCCCGTAGATGCTCCCTTTCCAAATTGAAGACTAATGAACACATGCAATATATAAAGAAATATGTTTCCTATAATTAATGCTGCACCTGCTTTTAAATAAAATAAGTAGGGCAATACGTGAAATCCAAGTGCAAATACTCCTACAGCAAGTGCAATAGAAAAACTTCCTAATAAAAGTAAAAAAATTAACTTGCTTAAATACGTAGTACATTTTGATTTTGAAGTACATAGCATTACTTGAAAACCTCCAGCTTGCTCTTCCTGCTCAATTACTATCCCACTGATTAATCCTATCAGTAAAGGAAACGCAATGGCCAGCGCATCTAGATACCCTTCTATATCCATAATTGAGTTCTTTGATGTCCCGTAGTAATATAATAAAAACATAAACGCTCCTGCTAGTGGAATAAATAAATGAATCCACAAAATAGAAGTATGTCTTAATTTGTAAAAATCCGATTTTATACATCTAAGTAAAGCAACCATATTAATTAACCTCCTGTTTTGAAAACCAATTAGCGGTAACAATCAATAGCAATGCAAACAGAATAAGAGACAAAATTATTCCAATTGGAATCGCGATTGGATTTAGTAGTGGAGATCCTGTTTCTACCTTAAGTCCATTTGGAAGATATCCAAGAACTGGACACATAATACGAGCTGTCCAGCTATAAGGACAAATCCACCACGTTGATGTTATTGCAGTCAAAGAACTTAACATAATACTACCGCAAACGTTAATCAAAACAGCCCCTATCATTCCCAGTTTCTTTGCTAAAAACATACAAAGTGGAATTTGCCACAAAAATGTAACTGCAATCAAAACAGCTGCGACAAGTGCCCGAAAAAACGGTACAGTGACGGGAAAATAGTAGCCGCCTAAAATAATTCCTACTGACAGAACCATGCAGGATAGAAGCATATAAAACCCATTTACCAAAACTTTTGAAATCCACACTTTTTTTAGTGAAATTGGAAGACCAAATACAGCTCTATACCGTAATTTTTTTTCTTCCCTTTCATTAGTCATCACTGCCATTATTGAAATATATCCTGGTAGTATCATCATGTACCACGAATTAAAGCTATTGGCTTGAAACCATATAACAGATGAAAGTGCAATGAGGAAGGTAACCATAGGTGCAAGAAAAATTATTTTTTTTATAAATGTTCTCTTATATTTTAAATTTTCAGCCTGTAAATATTCGAGCATTATGAAACCATCTCCCTGTTCTTTTTCACAACCTCTGTGAAAAGTACTTCCAAATCTTCTCCAGGATTAATTTTGCCGTTATACCCGAGTACCCCATTGCTGATGATACCAATGTGGTCTGCAATCAATTCAACCTCAGACAATATATGACTGGAGAGGATGACTGTCATTCCTTGAGCTGGGAAAGAACGTATTAACTCACGTAAATCTTGTATTCCAAGAGGATCCAGGCCATTTGTAGGCTCATCCAAAATTAACAATTTGGGTTTATTTAGTAGTGCAATTGCAATTCCAAGCCTTTGCTTCATCCCCATAGAAAATTGTCCTGCCTGCTTTTTATTTGTGTTTGTCAAATCAACTGTTTCCAATACTTCCTTAATACGAGAATCAGGAAGCCCTAAAAGAATGGTTCGAACTTTCAGGTTTTCTACCGCCGTCAAATTTTCATAAAGAGGTGGAGATTCAATCAAAACCCCTATATTTGAAAGATCATTCCTGCTCCAAGAATGATCATCAAAAATAATTTCTCCTGATGTTGGATGAAGCATTCCCGTAATCATTTTTAATAAAGTTGATTTTCCTGCACCATTTGGTCCTAGCAATCCATAGACAGAATTTTTCTTAATCAACAGGGAAATATTATTTACCGCACGTTGTTCTTTAAAAGTCTTGCAAATATTTTTTGTTTGTAAAATATAATTATCCATATTCATCTTCCTTTCGTTTACTATAGTTTTATAATATAAGAATTTTATAAAGAGTTCAAAAATTCTTTTTCTACTTTCAATAATTCTGTCATTATAAATACCCCTCGTTAATATTAATTATTTTAAATATGTTTTACACTCTTAGTATACAAAAAAGCAAAATATACCACCATTGCTTCGGCTTACATTTTGCTCTTTCAACTTACATTTTTGTAACATCATAATAATTATTCCATTTTAGAAAATGAATAATTGCCTTGGCGCTTTTATCATATTCGTAATCGTCAAATAGCCCCTACCTTAACTTAAGATGAGAGCTATAAATAAATTTATTTGTTTTTCTTATGTTTAATAATCCCCACAACAATAACTATAGCAATGATGACTACGATTCCTTCAAGGGCTGGCGACCACCATTGAATAGTTTGAATAATTCCTTTAGACACTCCTAAATTTAATAAAAAATTCTCCATATTTTTCTCTCCTCACTATATTTCTTTATTTTATCTTTTGTTCAACAATGATTTGTTTTGCACTTTCGTAAGTTGCAATGAAGTACATGATATACAAAGCGATAATAATTGCAAAACTTACCCCCATGTTTAGCCCAATAGACATCTGAAAGAATGACTCCACTTCATTTAGTACGGATCTAGTAACAAACATAGATAAGACCATTGACATAATCAGTGGCACAATAAAGTAAAATCCAATCTGTAGAAACAATGTGCTACGAATCATTTTCCCATCTGCCCCCATATTGGCTAATGTGTGATATCGTTCTTTGTTATCTTGAGTTTCAGTTAATTGTTGCAGTGCAATTACTGCCAAACAAATTATAATAAGCACAAGACCAATATAACTACATATGAATGCAATAACCCCAAATGTCCCAAAATAGGAATCCTGTTGAACATCTTTTGTCATATAGCTAATGCTCTTATTCACTATTGAATCACTCCATGCTTTAATCATCTGTGCGTTCAATAGGTCTTTGTTCGCATCTGCCTTATAAAGACCGTTTAATAAATATGCATCAGGTATTAACTTTGAAGCAATTTCATCAGATACAATAATTGTTCCCGGATCATTTGCGCCTATAGGAGCAAATGCTATAATTGTCTTGTTAAGGGGTTCTGCCCTTTGTGGTGTTAATTCTTGACCAGAAACTGTAATCTTCCCATGATTCTTTAAAAAATGATCTACATAAGGTATTGTGTTCTTATAGGTTGCATTTATAAGATATTGATTTTTAGATAAGCTAATCTGTTTCTCATTTTGAAGAGTCATCTGTTTATTAAACTCCGTCTCTGACATGAAGTTAATTTTAGATTCTGGCATGTCCTTATCCGTAATGGATAATTTTACGACTTGCCCCTCAAATATATCTCCATAGGTATAATCCGTAACATATAGAATGCTCTCACAATAATCCTTCAAATTTTCTTGCAAAATGACTCCATCTTTTTGGGATTTTTCTAGTGGAGTTACTTTATTCTTGCTTATAGGTAACAGAACGGTAACATCATAAGGAATAGATTTTTTCATCAGATTGTTAATTTGACCACTAATACTAAACCCTGAGCTAAGGACTACAAGCGAGCACAAAAGCAATCCACTAATAACTGTGATGACAAGATAATTTGTCTGAAGCTTGCTACCAATTTGTCTAAATAAGAATGTATTTAATCCACGAAAGTACATACGTTTATTTTTTTGAACAAATAATATCATTACACTAGAAGCAGTATAATAAAACAATAGAATACCAACCCCAATAAGCACCATAACTTTGGGTAGAGTTGTTTTGCTAAGTCCAGTACTAAATAGTATGTATATACCTAAAATCATACAAAATGCTGATGTAGCAAATAATAAAAATGAAATCCATTTATTATGAACTCTTAATTCTTGATTCTTTCTGTCTGCTGTTAATAAATCAATTAACTTTAATTTAAAAATCGAACGCGTGTTAACTATCATAACAACCCCAAAAATGATAGCAAAATTAATAATTGTTTCTTTTATAGCATTAACAGACAAAACCAACTGGAATGAAGATACATCTGTTGCAAATAAATTTAATGCTATTAGTGAAAGCCCTTGTGATAAAAGCAAACCTATACCTAATCCAACTATTAAGGAAAAAATACCAACCAAAACAATTTCCCCCACAAAAATAGATGAGATGCTCCACTTGTCCATGCCGAGAGTCATATACATTCCCATTTCTTTTTTTCTTCTTTTCATAATAAATTGATTTGCGTATACTACAACAAAAGCAAGAATCACAGCAATAAATTTTGATAGAATTCCTATATATTGATTCATAGTATCGGTCATCATTTTCATTGCAGAAGATAATTTGCTTAATCCTGGCTGAGATGCTATTGAATTAAATGCATAAAACAAACTAACCGCCAGGGCCAATGTTAAAAAGTAGACCACATAGTCTTTAATACTCCTACGTACATTTTTAAAAACAAGTTTAAAAAACATTATCACTCTCACCTCCTAAAACAGAAACAACTTCCATGATGCTATTAAAGAAGGTTTTTCGATCATGACTGCCTTTATATAACTCATTGAATATTTTCCCATCCTTAATAAAAATGATTCTTTTACAAAAGCTTGCATTATACGCATCATGAGTTACCATAAGAATTGTGGCCTCTTGATTACGATTTAAATCTTCCAAACTTTTTAATAGCATTTTTGCAGATTTACTGTCAAGCGCTCCTGTTGGTTCATCTGCTAAAAGTAAAGATGGATGAGCCACCATAGCACGAGCTGCTGCCACTCTTTGTTGCTGTCCTCCAGACATTTCATAAGGATACTTATTAAGCACTTTCTCTATATTTAAAGCCAAAGCTACATTATCTATTTCTTGTTTCATTTTATTCACAGGACAATGATTAATGGACAATGCTAATGAGATGTTTTCATATGCTGTCAATGTGTCCAATAAATTATAATCTTGAAATATAAATCCCAATTTTTCACGACGAAATTTGGAAAGCTTACTTCCACCTAAAAGAGTGATATCTTCTTCGTCTACATATACATGTCCTGATGTAATAGTATCAATGGTAGAGATACAGTTAAGTAATGTGCTTTTTCCGCTTCCGCTAGAACCCATTATTCCCAAAAATTCTCCTTTATTCACTTCAAAAGAAACACCATTTAATGCATGTGTAACTTTACCTTTATTTCCATATACTTTTTCAATATCTTTAACTTTTAAAATCGTATTAATATTCATCGTTATCGCTCCTTTTCTCTCTCTTACCCTACTTTATCATCTTTCTATTTTTCAAACTATCGATTAACCTTACCGTAGCATTACCATTTTGTAAGGTTAATCATCAATTGCATTGCTGTAACCAGCACCGTAAGTGATGGTTGGGCTACTCTACTCCTTGCCATTATAACGAATATTATGTACAATATACCATATAATTCATTATAATTGTCGTATGTGCAAAGTACTGCAATATAACATCGTGGTATCGTTTATTATATTTATATCGAAGAGGAGACTGTAAAATGAAGATATTTATCATTGAGGATGATCCAACAATTTCTAGGGAGCTAAAGAGTTTCCTCTCTAAATATGGTTATGAGTGTTTTGATAGCAATGATTTTGAAAATATTATTGAAATTGTATTACATTCAAAATCTAATTTAATACTTTTGGATTTAAATTTACCTTATCAGGACGGGTTCCACGTATGCCGTGAAATACGCAAACAATCTCCTGTTCCTATCATCGTTGTCACCAGCAGAAACACACCAATAGACGAATTGCTAAGCTTAAACATTGGAGCTGATGATTTTATCACTAAACCTTATAATCTTCAAATATTACTAGCTCATATTCAGTCTGTGTTAAAAAGAACCACCGATAATCCTGAGAGTATCTTACTTAGCCATAAAGACCTAACCGTAGATGTTTTAAAAAGCAAAATGATCTATGATGGCGGGGAAGTAGACTTATCAAAAAATGAGTTAGGTATAATTCGATTGCTCATACTGAATAAGGGCAATATAATTTCAAGGGATGATCTTATGAATGAGCTATGGCAAAATGGGGATTATGTTGATGAAAATACCTTGAATGTCAACATTGCAAGGCTTAGACGGAAACTTAAGTCTTTTGGCTTAACCGATTATTTAATTACAAAACGCGGTCAAGGGTATCAGATATGAGTGTCATAAATTATCTTAAAGAAAAATCAATTCAAATTATTCTTGTTCTTTTATCCTATGTTATTATCACTGGTATACTATATCTGTTTAATGTTAAAAGTTCTGTTATTATTTTCATTTGTGGTATATTGCTTTTCTGTTATATTTCTGGATTATGCTTTGACTATTACAGAATGAAGCATTTTTACAGCGAACTGCTTTTAATTTTTCAAATTCTTGATGAAAAGACATATATCACTGATATTGTTGAAGCACCGCATTTTTTTAGTGGTCAGGTTTTTTATCAGATTTTGAAAGACTCAACAAAGGTCATGAATGATAATATCGCAAGCTTTAAAATATCACAGCGAAACTATCACGATTATATTGAATTATGGGTGCATGAAATCAAAACACCTATTACGGCAATCAATTTGATTATAGCAAATAACAAATCACCTATATCGCATCAAATACAATCTGAAATTGATCGAATTGAAGGTTATGTTGAGCAAACACTTTACTATGCCAGAAGTAATACGCTTTATGAAGATTATCAGATAGAGACGACTCGTCTCTCATCCATAGTCAATAGCACAATAAAAAGCTGCTCAATGAGTATCATACGAATTAGTGGCAAAATACAAATGAAAGATTTGGAATTAGATGTAACAACTGACCCTAAATGGATTATATTTATTTTGAAACAACTCATTGATAATGCAATCAAGTATCGAAGTGATAAACTAATAATTTCATTTTATACGAGGCAAGTAATATCAGGCACCATTCTGCATGTTCATGATAACGGCATAGGCATTCCCCCTGAGGATATACCTCGCGTTTTTGATAGGGGATTTACAGGACATCATGGTAGATCATATATGAAATCCACGGGAATGGGACTTTATCTATGTAAAATATTATGCAAAAAATTAGGATTAGATATAACCGTTCAGTTTTCTGAACCTTCTGGAACTACAATGATGATTTTCTTTCCTAATAAGCTGAAAATATTTGACGAGTAGTAACCTTTAGGGGTTCTTCCTCAAAGTATCCTGAGGCCACTGTAGATGTGAAATAAAATACAACTAAAAAATAGATAGAGCATCATAGAATACTATGTGCCTACCTATTTTCTATAAATAATATTGAGCTAATTTATATCTAATGTATTTTCGCTCCAAAAGGTATGAGCCCAAGTTGAGCAAATTTAAAATGCTGAAGTCCGAATGGTATTCCTACAATTGTTATACAAAATATTACACCCGTAACGAGATGCGCTATGGCAAGTTCCCATCCTAAAAAAATAATCCAGATAACATTAAAAATCAATCCTCCAACACCAAAATTACCAAGCTCTATTTCTTTTTCAAAAGGCCACAATACAAATATTGAAATCTTAAAACATTGAATACCAAACGGTATTCCAATAATTGTAACGCATAAAATTAGACCTGATAAAAACCATGCAATAGCTGAAATGATTCCACCAAATAATAACCAAATAATATTACCTATAAAATTCATTATCCATCTCCATTCTTATTATATTCATAAAAATCTTTAAATCGAATACTTATTTATAAATTGATTTCTATTTCTGTACCACGTCCGAGCTCACTTAGCACCCTAATTTCTCCATCATGTGCTTTTACTATGTCCCTCGCAATAGCCATTCCAAGTCCCGAACCTTCATGTCCTTTTCCGGTATTTGCACCTCTGTAATATCTTTCAAATATAAGGTTTAGTTCTTCCGGCCTTATTCCTTTTCCGTTATCACTTATAACAATTTTTATGTTATCATACTTCTCAACCAATACTTTTATTTTTACGCCCTCTTTATTATGAACTATTGCATTATATACCAAGTTTTTTATAGTCCTCATTATCAGAATATCATCCACAAAAGCTTCTATAACTTCATTATCACAAATAAAATCAATATCTACATTAGCATTCTTAGGATCGTTTAGTAAATCAATTACAGCATTTCGTGCCAAGCTAACCATATTTACTTTTTTCTTGTTTAACTTCAATACTTTATTTTTCAATCTTGTTGTTAAATTTAAATCATCTACAAGCTCTTTTATATAATTAGACTTACTTTCTATTATTTTTGAATACTGATTTATCTCTTCTTTTGATAAATCATAATCATCACTACTTAAAATTTCGGCATATCCTTTTATAGATACCAGTGGCGTCTTAATATCATGTGACATATTTGAGATCCATTCTTCTCTCATTTGGTCCAGTTTTTTTCTTTCTATTTCATTACTCCTAAGAGTTGATGAAAGATTGTTTAAGTTGCGGTAGACCCCAGTATATAGCCCCTTTTCAGATAAATTCAAATCATATTTTCCATCCGACAATACTAAGACACCATTTATTATGTTGATTACAGGTTTAGTAAGTCTTCTTGAGAATAAATATGCAAAAAACAATGCAATTAATGCATCTAATATTAAAATGATATAAATAAAGTTACCTATCGTTTCTACAAAATTACTATTATTAATAGTAATTACTCGTCGCTCAACCGTGTCCCATGGGAATCCTATTATATAGCTGTATTTACGTCCTTCTATTTGTTTTTCACCTAAAAAAATAGTTGTTAAGGTTTTTTCATCCACATACTTATATTCATTAATCAATTCAAAAGGAGTATAACTTTTTTTTGTACCCTTTGGCTTTTTATAACTATATACTTCACTACTTTGCTCATCTAATATCTGTATCCATATATTATTATTATCCAAGCTTAGTTTCCCATTATTGTCTATATAAACAGCTTCTTTATTACCTACAATACATTTGCTGAAATTTCTAGTATAATCCTCTGCCCCTACACCTTTTAATTTTTTCTCTATTAAGGTTCCTTTTGTCTCATTGTTATAAATTATAAAAGAAAAGGCTGCAATAATATTTATAATCATTACTATTATAACTACAGAAACCACAGTTATCATGAATTTGCCCATTAATTTGAATTTCATATCTATTCATCCTTTACAACAAATTTATATCCAAGCCCCTTAATATTAACTATATATTTTGGCATTGAAGGATTATCCTCTATTTTTTCTCTGAGTCTCCTTATATGAACCATAATTGTATTGTCAAAACCTATATAATCTTCTCCCCAAACCCCACTACAAATTTTTTCCTTGCTCAGAATTTGGCTCGGATTTTTTGCAAAGTATGCTAACATCTTAAATTCTTTTGGTTTTAACTCTATTAATTCGCCATTCTTTTTAAGCTCTATCTTTTCCTCATTTAATTCAAAGGGTCCAAAAACTATAATTTTGCACTTTTCATCAGGCTCTTCACCAATGTAATTATTTCTTCTTAGATGAGCCTTCACCCTATATGCGACCTCTTTTGGACTAAATGGCTTTGTAATATAGTCATCCGCTCCTAAAGCAAATCCTAAAATCCTATCTAACTCTTCCGTTTTAGCCGACATAAACAAAATTGGCGTTCTAGAAGTGCTTCTTATTTCTTTACATACTTCATACCCGTCTCTATCTGGCATCATTATATCCAAAAGAATAATATCTGGGTTTATCCGTATTACTAAATCTAATGCTTCTTTTGCAGTCCCTGCAGCATATATATTTTCAAAACCTTCTTTTCTAAGCACAGTAGATAAAAGTCCTAATATATCCTCTTCATCATCAACTATTAATATTTTACTTTTATTAATTGAATTATTCATAATTACCACCTCTTAAATTATCACCTAAATACTCCATATTAAATATTTCAGAAGACTAAACAATTAATAATTGTTTAGTCTTCTGAAATGTCCTTGTGTTTCTTACTTATATAATACCATAGAAACTATCTTATCATATTTTTTATTCCTTTATAAATGCTTTGTAGGTAAGCTTTGGTAAAAATATAAAACCAGCAATAACTATTACTATTTGAATCATAATTAATGATATTGGAACCTGATATCTTATTAATTGCATAGACATCATTCCCCAAAGTGGAGTTATCCCAAGATATTTCACATTTCCAAATCGATATAATATAGCTGGCAATACATATGGCAATCCTATAAGTAACCCTCCAAAAATAAAAGGTATGGAAGCCGATTTACTTATTGCTGATAGATATAATCCTAGCTGGGAGCAAAAGAATGAACCTACTGTAACTGTTATTATAAGTATAATCATCATTTGCAATACAGTTATGTTTGAACCACTGTTTCCAAAATACCAAAGTTCTTTTAATTGTAAGTCTAGCCCTTTAAAATTTGATTTTATTAATCCATCTATAAGCATTGTAAGTACTATTGATAGATTAACTATTGTTGTTGCTATGCCCGCACCAATCCATTTCGCCGTTACAACCTTTTTCTTTCCATTTTGCGTTGTATTTATAAGTTCATTCATATTAGAGCTATATTCAAGGGTATATGTAGCTGAAATTACCATAAAGGTTATTAGCCCTATCACTGGTACGATTCCATACATTTTACTAAAGGCATCCGCCCAAATCTCTGCACTTGAAGACGGATAAATTAAACTTCTACTTAATAAAAGTAAAGCAATCCAAGTTATTATAACGCTCTTTTTAAATAACATTTTTCTTATTTCTGATTTTATAAGAATTTCCACAAGTTACACCTCCCTAGTATTTTCTAACTCAAAGTAAAACATATATACATCTTCAAATCTTGGTTCTATGCTCTGCGCTGATGCATATAAAGGCATTTTATCGCTTACTACTCTGAGCTCTGTAACATCCGCACCCCTTTGAAGGTTAACTACCTTATAATCTCTTTGTATATCCATAACTTCATTTTCTTTATCTGTTGTAATCTTATATACTTTTCCCTTCATGCCAGTTAATATATCTTTATGACTTCCTTTTATTATAACGCTACCATTTTTAATCATTATGGTTTCTCTTGCTACTGCTTCTATATCCGAAATAATATGAGTTGAAAGTATTATTATTTTTTCCTTAGATATATCAGCTATAAGATTTCTAAATCTTGCTCTTTCTTGTGGATCAAGACCCGCTGTTGGTTCATCAAGTACAACTATTTTAGGATCATTTAATAATACTTGTGCAATTCCAACTCTTCTTTTCATACCACCTGAAAATTTGCCAACTGCCTTGTTTCTAACCTCATATAATCCAACAAGATTTAGTAGTTCATCAATTTTTTCAGAGGCTTTATTTTTGTCTATTCCCTTTAATGCAGCCACATATTTCAAAAATTGTTTTGCTGTGAAATTCTTATATGCACCAAATTCTTGCGGAAGGTATCCAATAATATTTCGGTACTCATCTTCTTTATCATAAATACTTTTTCCATTATAAATAATTTCTCCACTGGTAGGTTTTGTTAATGTTACTATTTGTTTCATTAGTGTAGTTTTACCCGCTCCATTTGGTCCGAGTAGTCCATATACACCATTTTCTAAAGTGAGTGTTATATTATTATTTGCATTCTTTTTTCCAAAGCTTTTTGTTAAATTTCTTATTTCAAGCTTGTTCATAATCGTTCCTCCTCTAATTTTAAAATCCATTAATTATCTTACTAATATTTTTTTAAATGATACTACGCTGAGTGTAATTCCTGCCACTATAGTTACTGCCAGTATTCCAAGGCAAAGATTTATTAAGTCAAAGTTCATCCCAAAGAATTTCACATTTCCAAAATATATGCCAGCAAACTGATTAAAATAAAATAGTAAATTTATAAAATTAACATTCGCGAGCACCATTTTAACATTACTCGGAATTATTTTTACCACTGTTAATAATTTTGGAGTAATAATAAAAATCAAAAATCCACTTGTTGATGCTATTGAACTTGTTGTTATAAATGAGAATAAACATGCAATTACACCTAAAGTAGCTAGTATTAATATCATTATTCCTATCTTAAATATTATAAATTGAATTATGGTATATGCATCCCTTACTAAAATAGGATTATCTATTATTCTTATTGCTTGTAGTTTCCCATTGGTGGGCATGCCATATTGAATCGCTGTCACTATGAATTGAATTGCTAGATACCCTCCATATAAAACTGTTGGTATTAATATTCCAAGTCCTAGTTTTGAATATAAAGCCCTATTTTTATTTTTTGATGTAAGAATCAAATTTTCTACCGTAGAAACAATCTCATCTGTATATGTATTACAACAAACTATAATTAGAATTACCACCATACAGAATGCCATAAAAGTATTGGTTGCTCTATAATCGTATGCCTTCCAGAAGCTAACATCCTTATATTTTGTATCTTCCATACTTTTTAACTTTTTACTGGATATTTCTTTTATACCTTTACTAAAGTCATCCTTCTCCTGACTATTTGCCATTTCTTTTATTGTTCCTATTTTTGCATCTAATTTCCCCTGTGCAATTACCTCTGCTTTTCTTGTGTCTTTAATTAACTCATATTGCTCATTTCTATGTGAGTTCTGTGTTTCCATTTCTGGTTTTATAAAAGCCATTACTCCGCAAAGTAAAATAAATATCGCCGCTACAATTATTCCAGTTTTTGATTTTAATATTTTTTTAAGTTCCCAATATATCATATTGTACCTCCTTGTATTCCTCTTCAGTAATTATTTTTTTCGGTAAGATTATAATTATGAAGTGAATCTTGCTATAGGTACATTATATAAGGTTAATCTTATCTCTTGATAACATTAACCTTAAATAAACCTTACAAATGTTTTATATTTTAAAAATAAGATAGAAAAAGGATTTTATTTAACTAGCTAAAAATATTTTGCAAATAAACAAAAGACTTTTTATAGAATTGTACTTTATATACAACTGCCGAGCCATGTGTAATGTGTTCTGGTGCAATATATTGGGGTAATGTGGGGGAAGTAGTATATGATATAAGCGAGAAAAGATTACTAGAGCTTACTGGTAATAATGATATAAATCCAACCTTTGATTTATCTTGCAGATATGTCTTTGCAAAAGGACAAAAGAATATTAATGTTGAAGGCCCTTTTGAAGAAATTGAGCAAGATGTCGTAAATGTTCATGATGATTTTTGGGATTAATTGAGTAAACAAATACAAAAACTGTATTGGAATTTTCTAATACAGTTTTTGTATTGATGCTGCTACAGTTATAATCTAAATGAAACTACCCTTGTCACTACTGACCTATTTGATTATAATTAAGTGTAATCATTTTTTTACAAAGGAGATAAATTATGCACCCATCACAATACTTTATTGACACATTAAATATGGAACCTCATCCTGAAGGTGGTTTCTACAAAAGCAGCTTTGACTCTTGTGAAAATATTAGCTCCAATGATTTAAAAACTAGCTTTGAAGGTGAAAGAATACTTTGGACTAGTATTTATTTTTTATTAAGAGATGGAGAAATTTCAAGGTTTCATAGATTGAAATCAGATGAAATGTGGTACTATCATGCAGGTTCCCCTCTTACAATATATATGATAAGTCCAGAGGGAGAACTTACTACTAAGCAACTAGGTCTTAATATAAAAAATGGAGAAACTCCACAATTCCTAGTACCTAAGAATTATATCTTTGGTTCTGCTATGAATAGTTCAGGTTACTCACTTGTTGGCTGTATGGTATCCCCCGGCTTTGACTTTAAAGATTTTGAAATATTAAAAAGAGATGTTCTTTTAAACAAGTACTCTCAACATAAGGATATAATAATTAAGCTTACAAAATAACTATTGCTTTATAATTAAAGACCATACTAGAATCAATAATTCTAGTATGGTCTCACTATTTTAATACTATTTATTTATGTTCTAAACATTTAAGCATTCTCTTAGCATAATCAATATATAACCATTTTTTTATTTTATAACCTCTCCATCATATTTCCAGTTTTTACCAAAGTCTTCACTAATAAACCTACATACCTGGCTTTTGCCTGCTCCATAGTCACCATCATCCCCTTGTCCAACATAAAGCTCACCATGACTCCCCTTAAATACAGGTGCTACTGGATCATCATATATGCCTTTAAGTTCCTCTGATATTGGCAATTCAATTGTATTCCAACTCTCTCCTCCATTAGTAGTCATATATATGCCATTATTTTTAGTTGTTATAAATCCAATTTTGCTCGTTGAAAATGAAATCCCAGTTGCAAGGCTTGATCCGTCTTTCATTAATGGACCTTTAAAGTCCCAAGTATCTCCTCCATTTTTACTAGTATAAATATCTATCATTTCAAAACTCATTGCTCTATCGCCAGCAATAATTGCATATCCAAATCCTTCATCCGTAAATCCAATGAATTGTCTTCTTATACCCATAATATCACTTTGTAAATTTACATCTTTCCACGTTTCCCCTTCGTCACTCGATATACATAAACTTCCAGTTCCATATATAAATGCCGTTTTCTTTTCGGATATATAATAACTTCCTTTATTCAAGTCATCTGATTTTGTATCTTGCTTATCTTTATCCTCTAACGGCATAAGCGCTATTGGAATTTTAGTCCAATTTACACCGCCATCATAAGTTATATACACATCATCTTTTTCTATTTTATATTTACACTTATCCGCTGTTACTACTGGCTCTATTATATTGCTATTTTTCTTTGATATACCTAATTTTTTCTTTACATCGCTGGTTTGTAAAACATCTAAAAGTTTATACTTATTACCTTCAAACTTACTTATAATTAAAGTCCAATCACAATGAATCATTCCACCATTATCTATTAAACCCCATTTACTTAGCTTGCTAAGGTCACCTTTATCATATGGCTCCACATCAAATATTGCCGATATTGCAAAAGTTCCACTATCCCCTGCAATAAGTTGACTGCTTTTATAAGTATAATAACTTATCTTTTCATTTACCTTATTCTTAGTATTAATTTTATATTGTCCTAGATATTTTTCAAGCATTGGACCTGCTATATATTGAAGTCTTGAAGTATCTTTATATTCTATAATCGGATGGTTTTTACTGTAATTGCTTTTGATATTATATATATAATATCCACCTATAATACAAAATATAACTAAAATTATTGATATACTAATTAATATCTTATTCTTTTTATTCATATCTTTCCCTACTTCCTGCACACCTTATCTTCCTAAATCCTTACCTATTTCAACTAGCTCGTATGTAAATGGTTTATCTGTAACCTTTATATGGAACCTTGTTCTAAATAAAGGTCTATTTTTACCTTCTATCATAGAATTCTTTAATAGATTTGCATCATCTTTTAAGTATCTTGTGTTAAAAGTAATTTCAATTAGAAAGTCTTTTAGATTACCTTTAATAATTTTATTACTTTCATACTGAAGCCCATCAAACTCCATTTCACTAATATTATTCTTAAGTGTATTTACCTGATATTTCTGGAATATACTACTCCCAATTGTTGAACAATCCGTTGCTGTACTCTCAATACTTGTTTTTATAAAAGGAAAGTTTATATCTATAACCTTTACTTCGTTTATTTCATTTTTTAAAATTTGGTCTTTACCTTCATCATTTACTGCCGTCTTCATATCACTTAATACATATGTAATTTTATTTTTTCCCTTTACTGTTTCATAAAGAAAAAAAGCCATAATTATAGATGCTACTATCATTATAGAGGTTATAATATTTAATACTTTATTATTTCCCATATGCTTATTCTCCTTTTACTATTTATATAAGAAAAAATACCTCTTGCTATTTATTCTCTATGATTATGCTAAAATAATAACCTTAGTTAATACTAATATTCCAAGTAAAATACCTACTACTACTCTATATATTGCAAAGACTTTCATTGGCTTCTTTTTCAAATAATCCACAAATTTTTTCATAACTATCAAAGATACTATGAAGGCTACAACAAATCCTACTATTAATGAAATCCATAATGTTTTCGTCATTACAGAATAATCAAATTCAAATAAATCTTTTCCTGTTGCCCCTATCATAGCTGGAATCGCTATGAAAAATGAAAATTCTGCTGCTATTGGTGTTGATAATCCTGCAATCCATCCGCCCATAATTGTAGAAGCACTTCTTGACATTCCTGGCCACATTGCAAGCAGTTGTAATAAACCGATCTTAAATGATTGTATAGGCGTTATGCTATCTATACTTTCTACTTTATGATCCCTGTTTCTAACTCTCCTCTCGATTATTAGTAACAATAATCCACCAACTATGAATCCTACTATAACAGCCTCTGGTGTAAACAATAGTTTTATTTTATCGTATAATACTACTCCTGCAATTCCCATTGGAATAGATGCCGTAATAACATTTATCCCAAATCTGAATCCTTTCTTTCCCTCTTTTCCTTTAGTAAATATAAACTTAAAAAATTCTATTATACTTTCGCTAATCTTCTCCCAATACAAAACAACAACTGCCATTATTGCTCCAAGTTGGATTACAACTTCAAACATCTTTACAAACTCTCCCTCAAACCCAATTGCCCATCCAATCAATATCATATGTCCTGTAGACGATACTGGGATAAATTCAGTTACCCCTTCTACTATTGCTATTATAATTGCTTTTAATAAAAATATTATGTCCATAACTCACCATTCCTTCCAATCTAATTATTACTGTATATAGTTTATCATAATAATCTATAAGGTACCATCTTCAAAACTTACAGTAATATTACATCTATGCAAATTTCAGAAAATACTTTACCTGTCGTAGTAATTGTGTTATCCTTGAATTACTACGACAGACAAAGTACTACAGATGCAGTAAAAGCAAAGGAGGATATAATTTGATAAGCAGCGATGTAATTCGAGGATATAATGATACGATTATTCTTTTTATGCTTCAAGATGGCGAATCCTACGGGTATGAAATATCAAAAAACATCAGAAAATTATCAGAGGAGAAGTATGTTATGAAAGAGACCACACTCTATTCAGCATTCAACCGTCTTGAGAAGAATGGATATATCGAATCTTTCTATAAAGACGAAACCTTTGGTAAAAGACGCACATATTATAAAATCACCCCCGTAGGTTTAACCTACTATAAAGAAAAATGTGAAGAATGGAGCTTAACAAAAGAAGTTATTAATAAATTTATTAAGGAGAGGGATTAGAATGGAAACTATAAAAAATTATTTAGATAATATGTTTAAAGTCCTACCAAGAACAAATCAGACGGTCAAATTAAAAAATGATTTATTATGGAATATGGAAGAAAAATATAACGAGAATAAGAATGATGGAAAATCAGAAAATGAGGCCATTGGTATTGTAATTTCAGAATTTGGCAATATTGACGAATTAATTGATGAACTTGGCATCGAACATATGAAAAAGGGTGCGATACTTAAAACCATTACACAAGAAGAGGCCGATAACTTTATGACTACAAAAAAAGAATCTGGCTTATTGATGGGTATAGGTGTTTTTTTATGTATTGTAGCAACGGCTATATTAATATTAATTACCACTCTCATAGATGGTGGCATTATCTGTAAAGGAATTTCAAAAGATTTCAGCGATATGTTTGGCATTATTGCACTATTCTTACTGTGTGTACCTGCTGTAGCTTTATTCATTTATTCCGGTATGAAGCTAGAAAAATACAAGTATCTAAAAAGCGGTTTTGATTTACCTCTTCATGTAAAAGTAATTGTAAATCAAAAAAATAATGCTTTTGCATCAACCCATATGATATCTGTAATAACAGGTGTGTGCATATGTGTCATATCACCAGTTGCACTTT
The DNA here is from genome assembly GCF_055081135.1 of Clostridium sp. CM036. Lineage (NCBI taxonomy): Bacteria > Bacillati > Bacillota > Clostridia > Eubacteriales > Clostridiaceae > Clostridium > Clostridium sp. CM036. Next base: position 2,264,133 of record NZ_CM143652.1, read on the forward strand.
TTGTATCATCTGCTTTTGGCGACAATGCATCTAGCTACGGAGTAGTTGTTTTACTTGTGATGATTGCTATTGCCGTTTTCCTCTTTATATATTTTGGAAATATTAAGCAGAGTTTTAGTATTCTTTTACAGATTGGTGACTTTTCAAAAGAAAAAACTGAAGATAATAAACTTATTGGTGCAGTTGCTGCTATCGTATGGCCATTAGCAATCTGTATCTTCCTTGTCAGTGGATTAGTTTTTAATCTATGGCACATTAATTGGATTATATTCCCTATCGTTGGCATTTTATTTGGTATGTTCAGTGCAGCATATAGTATTATAAAAGGGCATAATTAAAATAATTTTATCTTTTAAAAAAGTATTGACAATTGTTTTTATGAGTAATATACTAAATACTAATAACTGAATACAACTTATCCAGAGTGGCAGAGGAACTGGTCCGATGAAGCCCGACAACCAGCATTCTTATTCGAATGTAGTGGTGTCAATTCCTGCAGATTGTAAAATCTGAAAGATAAGGATGTTAGCAAATTTTATGATACAATTTTATTGTTTATTAAAGTTAACTATTGCTACTTTCCTTATAGGAAAGTAGCTTTTTTTCTTTCCCAAAAATCTAAATAAATAATGTACTAAATACTAACAACTAAATATAACTTATCCAGAGCGGCAGAGGGACTGGCCCGATGATGCCCGACAACCAGCATTTTTAAAAGAAGTGCAATGGTGTCAATTCCATCAGATTGTAAAATCTGAAAGATAAGGACGATAGCAAATTTTATGATACAATTTTATTGTTTATTAAAGTTAATCATGCTGCTTTCCTTATAGGAGAGCAGCTTTTTTTTAGAAAAATAATTATAAAAGGAGAAATTAATATGAGTGAGCGAACATTAAGTTTTGAAACATTACAGGTACATGCAGGGCAGGTTCCAGACCCTACTACAGGCTCGAGAGCAGTCCCAATTTATCAAACATCATCTTTTGTTTTTAAAAATGCAGATCATGCAGCAAATTTATTTCAATTAAAAGAAGAAGGAAATATATATTCAAGAATAATGAACCCAACTACAGACGTTTTTGAAAAAAGAGTAGCCGCTCTCGAAGGCGGAGTAGCAGGACTTGCTACAGCTTCAGGAATAGCTGCAACATTCTATGCAATACTTAATGTAGCAAATTCAGGCGATGAAATAGTAGCTGCAAGCACTCTATATGGTGGTACTTATGAACTATTTAATGTTACTCTTAGAAAACTTGGAATTAACGTAACATTTGTTGATCCAGATGATCCTGAAAATTTTAGAAAAGCTATCTCGAATAAAACAAAAGCACTTTATGCTGAAACAATGGGAAACCCAAAAATAAATGTTCTAGATATAGAGGCAGTAGCGGATATTGCTCATGAAAATAAAATACCCCTTATTATTGACAATACCTTTGCAACTCCCTTCCTTTGCCGTCCAATTGAGTATGGTGCAGATGTAATTATTCATTCAGCAACAAAGTTCATTGGAGGACATGGAACTACTATTGGTGGAATTATAGTTGATGCTGGTAAATTTGATTGGGCAGCTAGCGGTAAATTCCCTGATTTTACAACTCCGGATAAAAGCTATAATGGAATAGTATATGCTAATTTAGGTGCTCCAGCATTTGCTTTAAAAGCTAGAGTTCAACTTTTAAGAAACACCGGTGCGACGCTTAGCCCTCAAAGTGCATTTTTATTTCTTCAAGGTTTGGAATCATTATCGTTAAGAGTTGAGAGACATGTAACAAACGCTAGGAAAGTTGTTGAATTTTTGAGTAAGCATCCAAATGTTTCATGGGTAAATTATCCTGAACTTGACGGGAGCAGATACAAAGATTTAGCTAAAAAATACCTACCAAAAGGAGCAGGATCAATATTCACTTTTGGAATAAAAGGTGGCCTTGAAGCTGGAAAAAAATTTATTAATAATGTAGAATTATTTTCGCTGCTTGCAAATGTTGCAGATGCAAAATCTCTAGTAATTCACCCCTCAAGTACAACTCATGCAGAGCTTAACGCAGAGGAGCAAAAATCTGCTGGAGTTACTTCAGATTTGATAAGACTTTCAATTGGCGTTGAGGGTATCGATGACATTATATACGATTTGACGCAAGCTCTAGAAAAATCAGTTCAATAAAAAGTCAATAATTCTTTGGCAGCTGGTTTCAAAATAAGGTCTTGTTCCTAACTATATTCCTCCATCACCTTAGATGACGGAGGAATAACTTTAAAGTTTAGAAAGGAAAACTATTATGAAAAAGGTAAAAATAGCGATTTTAGGTTTTGGAAATGTTGGGACGGGTGTATGGAAAATACTTCACGAAAATAGAAAAGAAATAATGAAACGTTCAAATTATGAAATAGAAGTTGCTAAAATACTTGTAAAAGATATAGATAAAAAAAGAGATATCAAAGCACCTAATGGCCTATTAACAGATAACATTGATGATATTATAAATGATGAAAGTATAAAAATTGTGGTTGAACTTATTGGTGGATGCGATAAATCTAAAGAGTATATGATACGCGCAATGAAATCTAAAAAACATATTGTAACTGCTAATAAATTAGTTATCGCGAACTGGGGCGAAGAGTTATTTAAAACAGCGGAGAAAGAAAACGTATTGTTTTATTATGAAGCAAGTGTGGCTGGTGGAATTCCAATAATACGCGAGATTAATGAGAGCCTTACAGCCAATAGGATTGAGCAGATAATTGGAATTATAAATGGAACAACTAATTACATATTAAGCAAAATGACAATGGATGGGATTAGCTTTGATGAAGCACTAAAGGAGGCGCAAGAAAAGGGTTATGCTGAAGCAGACCCAACCTCTGATGTTGATGGCTTTGACGCTGTATATAAGCTTGCAATAATGTCTTCTCTAGCATTTGGAACTAAGGTAGATCATGATTGTATTTATAGAGAAGGAATAAGAAGTATTAGTGACATAGATATAGAATATGCTAAAAAACTTGGTTATTCAATAAAACTTTTAGCAATAGCTAAAGAAGTAAATAACAAATTAGAGCTAAGAGTACATCCAACCCTAATACCTTCGAGCCACCCAATGGCAAATGTAGCCGATGCATTTAATGCTATTATGATAAAAGGAAATGCAGTTGGAGAGTTAATGCTATATGGAAAAGGCGCTGGAGCTTTTCCAACTGGAAGTGCAGTTGTAGGTGATATAATATCCATATTAAGAAATAATGTAAATCCTTATGACTTATTAGACCTAAGTGACAAGACTGATTTTAAAGAAGTGAAAAAATCAGAAGAAAATGAATCAGAATTCTATATTAGACTTAATGTTAAAGATACAGTAGAAGTTTTAGGAGATACAGCGAAAATATTTGGGAAAAACAATGTCAGCATTATGTCCGTTACTGGAGATGTAAGGCACGATGATCATGGACCACTAGGATTTATTACACATAAAAGTTCAGAAAAAAACATAAGAATTTCATTAGAAAAAATAAAAGAACTAGAAAACGTCAACAAAATAGAAAGTATAATAAGGATGGAATCATTTTATTAAACTTATTCTCCTTTTAGTATTTATATATAAAAACACCCCATCAGATGAATTTTACAACTTTTTTAGTTATAATCATTCAATGGGGTGAAGTTCACTATTTCGGTTCTATTACATTAAACCATGATTTATACTTTTTTAACAAATTCAGATTTTAATTCCATAGCTCCAAACCCATCAATTTTGCAATCAATATTATGATCTCCATCAACCAAACGTATATTTTTTACTTTTGTACCTTTTTTTATGGCTAATGGACTTCCTTTTACTTTAAGGTCTTTGATTATTGTTACAGAATCACCATCGTTTAATACATTTCCATTTGCATCTTTGATAATCCTTTTCTCTTCACTACTTTCTGTTTCTAATTCTAAAGTCCATTCATGAGCACATTCAGGGCAAACAAAAATACTTCTATCTTCGTAAGTGTATTCTGAATTACATTTTGGGCAATTTGGCAAATCAGCCATAATTTCATTTCCTCCATTCGTTATTGTTAACTCTAATATATAAGAATTATTGTCAATTTTCTTTTTACACCTTCATAAGAATAGCAATTACAAAGTTAAAATTCACAAAAAAAATATAGGGAGTTCCTTATATGCTTATATACTATCATAGTCTCCTCATATTGACAAACCTTCCTCCGCCCTCTCCTTAAAGTCCCTTTTTTCTATTAATCATTTTTTACATACAAGTTTTTTAAAAGCAAGTCTAATTTCAAAAATAACCATAGCAGTCATTTATCTTGCCAAATTAATATTTTTAATATTTTCCATTTTCCATAAATCTGAATATGCCCTAATATAAAATAATACATTACTTTCTTTATGATTTTTTAATAGTAAACCCCATTTTGATGTTATCACATTATCATCCATGCTTTTAGTAAATCCCCAGCTTTCCTCGGTGTCATGGGACATTACATAAATAACCATCTTGCTCTGGTCAGTTGCATCACCATCAGTTAACACATTGATAAAAGGTGTATACTTGTTTAATAGTTCTTTACTGGATTCAATACATTCAGCATAGTTGAACATATCTTTAAATTCACTAAATACCCTTGTCCAAAAGTAACTTCCTTCACTTTCTAATGCAAAATGCTTACCCATGTCGATTCTGAACCCACCCACTCCGCAATTCTTTAGTTCTTTTAAAAAATTTATATAAATTTTTTGTAATTCTACATCATTGTAATTGAGCATTGGTAATCCAAAAGCACCGTTAACTATTGCATTTCTATTGCCATAATCTACTGTATTTTTTGCATTAGTCCAAAATTTAGGGTTATTTCGTAGGTTTTGATCTACGGTTTGACTTGGTATTAGCTTTCCACTCTCATCACCCGCTAAATGTCGTAACACTACGTCAACGATGATTTTAATTCCTATTTTATTAGCTTTATAACATAATTCTGTTAAATCTTCCTTTGTTCCACTTCTATTACCTATTTTAAATGATAGCGGTTGATAGTATGTCCACCATTCATCTCCTTTTTTGCAAGGTTGCACGGGAGTAACCTGTATGGATGTATAGCCACACTCTTTTACTTTATCTAAAATTTTAGTTATATCTGAGATTTTCCATTGAAAACAGTGTAATATTATTTCTCTCATATTATGTCCTTTCATTAATCATTTATTTTATAATGTATTTAAACATTTATTTACTCTCCAACCATCTAACCCATTTTCAGCTTAAATCATCACCTTCGTAACTGTTCATCTTCCTCAAGCTGCAACATTAATTAAATTATTACTATTACTATCAGATAATTTTTACAGGAAATAAATTTAACATAATGTAGTTCCTATAGATAATGATGTACTTAATTACCATTAAATATACATAGAATAATTTTTCAAAAAAATATAATACACCTGATGTATAACACCAAGTGCATTTTGCAGTGAAAAGAATTTAAATACAAAATTTATAGTGGACTATAAGAAAACCCCCGACTAAAATTAATTAGTCGAGGGTTTTACTGATGGAGGCGATGCTTAACCTTTAAAACCCACCAATAATATAAAATTATTTTATTATATCCTCTTGCTCTTCTTAATCATACTTATTTAATAGAATACATCCATATTTAATATTGATTATTAAATAATCCAGCCCCTTCTATGATTTCCTGCTCCGTAAATAAACTTAAGACAGCTTCATTATAATCACTTAAATTTTGTGACTTCTTTATTTTCTTAGCATATTTTTTATTATCTGAAAACATGTAAATCATATACGCCCATAGCTCTTTCATTCTAAATATTGCATTTCTATCTTCATCAAATAATTCTATATATTTATTTAAAATTTCATCATGAAAATCTTTTAGTACTTGTTTATCTATATTAGTATTAGTATTATTTTTAATCTCATTTATTAACCTTGGATTAGCTAGTATCCCTCTTCCTAGCATTACTGCTTTTACCTCTGGAAAAGCTTTCATTAGCTTATTATGATCATCAATAGTGAAAATATCCCCATTATAACATACTGGATTGGTGCTTAAAGATAATGCATCTTTAAATACCTGTAAATTAGGTTTATTTCCATAAAAATCTTTTTGTATTCTCGGATGGATAATTAATTCTTCTAAAGGATATTTATTGTAAATTTTTATTAGCTCATAAAATTCCTCTGGACTATCTTTTCCTATTCTAGTTTTTATAGAAATCTTCATATCATCTATTTTAAATATTTCATCTAAAAACATATCAAGTTCTTCCCTTTTGGCTAGAAATCCCGAGCCTCTATTTTTTGAAACAACCGTTCCAGCAGGACATCCTAAATTTAAATTAACCTCCTTATAACCTAATTGTTGTAATTTTCTAGAAGTAATAATAAACCCTTCTGAATCGTTAGTAAGTATTTGGGGAACTATATTCATCCCTTTATTATTTTCAGGCAAAACATCTCTTAATTCTTTAGACTTAAGACTTCTACTTTTATTTGTAACAATAAAAGGTGTAAAGTATTTATCAATATTATTAAAAAATTTTTCATAAGAATTTCTATATATGTATCCCGTAATTCCTTCCATTGGTGCTAAATAATATTTCATTTAATAACCCCTTTATAACTATTCTAAAAAACATTATATCAGCATTCTTTTTTCTTATCTACTTAATATTAATTAATTATATTTTCTTTCCAGTAACCAAAGGCAAAACATAGCAAACAATTTTGCAGACATTGTCTGCAAAATCTGTTGATTATAAAGAGGTTTAAAAACTCCTATTACGTTAAATAAGTAGCTAGTAAACGCACTAAGTTTTACTAGCTACTTACTTAATATATTATTTGTCCAACTTGGCATATTTTAAATTCTTTAATGAGGAATGGTACCTTCTTTCAATGGTATCCTCGCCTGCAAATATTGTGTACGTTGGCATAATTATTTACCTATGACCTTTTCTTGTTCCTTTTGTAGAACCATATTAGATAACATAATATAAAAATCCTGCTCTTCTTTACTCTTTGCCTTCTTAAATAATTTTTTTAATTGACTAAAAGTGAAGTTCAAAAAAATATCATATATTTCATTATTTTCATTTTCCATATCTAATACCTCCAATTCAAACTATTATATACCAATATGTTAAATTAATAAACTATTGTCTTGTTATTTTGATTCTATTCATATAATTATATGTAATTTATTTTTTTAACTTAATAATTAGCTTATTTTTTACAAACACAAAAGTCTTCCTACTAAAATCAAATCTGAGGCTAGATTCTATATATAATTAAATCATAAGAAAACCCCCAACTAATTTATTAATTAATCGAAGGTTTACTGGTGGAGCCGAATCATGATAGGTTAAATCCACTATATAAATGTGCCTTCCTTAAATACAGAAGACATCTCTAATAACCAGTGAACTCTTGTGTCTCAGTAGGGGGTACCAGTACTTGTTGGCTCAATATAAGAACATGATATCGCCTTATTACCTAATTGAGCTCTAGATACTGTATCTCCCAGATATTTCTTCTCCTCACTAGCTGTAACTTCAACAACACTCGCACTATTTCTATCTACATCAAAATACTTTAGCATGTTTTCTTTCTGTTGATTCGTCAAATCATACCCTATAGTAACACTCTTATATAAATCAGCATATACATTTTTTATAGGTGTTGCAAGCAAACTTGCTGTTAAAATTACAACTAAGGCTAGAACCCCCACCTAATTTTTCATCTAAATGGGCTTGATAATGGATATTTTCTTAACATAAATTATAGACCCATAATGTCACCTCATATTTTTATACTATTTAAGTATCAAAGTAATCCTTTAATTTTCTTGGTCCTGCAAGTACTTCCCTGTCTACGAATAAAGTTCCGTCCTTCTTTGTGTTAACATACCACTTTACAAGTTTGATATTACCAAAATCAATTTCCATTGCTGTTATGCATCGAGGATGAACACAGCTTCCATCATTGAAATATGGAGGATCACCTACTTCAGGAAACATAGGCCTATGTGTATGTCCTGCGACCATCATCTGTTTTTCTTTTATTACCCATTCAATAAGCTTTTTTTCTACTACTTGTTTCTTATGATAATTCTGTGCTGTTCTAGTTGGATCATTTACTCCAAAGAAGTTAAGAGGTCTCCATAAATACCTTACTAAAAATCTGGTCAATCTCCACATTTTATCATTTGGACAGTCCACTTGATGCCCGTGTATTAGAAAGATTTTGTCATTAGTAACTTTATGCCTCAATACTATCCCCTCATGGAGCCTAATATTATCGAATAAAGGAATATACCTTTTCTTGAGTTCATCAAAATATTTATATAAATTATTTTTTACAAATTTATCGTTTCTTTTTACTATATCATGGTTTCCAAAAATAAAATTAAGCCTATCTTCATTATAAAATTTAGATAGCAACCAGAAAACATCGCTATGTACCCTCTTAATGTCAGAAAGTCTTTTATTCTCCCAAAGTTCATCTCCATCACCAATCTCTATATAAGTATAGTGTTCGTCATAGTAATGAGTTAAGGCCGCAAAATAAATATTTTGATTCTTTGAAAAATCATCTGACCAGTTTCCATCTCCTCTATGGCAATCACTCATTAAAACAATCTTGGAGGAATCGTCAAAAATAATTTCCTCCGATGACTCAAAAACTTTAGATAGATGTTTTAATGTATTCATTTTATCCCCCTCTAAACCAGCAGATTCTTTCTATATTTAAATATATTACAATGTTTACTCATAAAGAACACTTAGAGGCCCGTAAAAAAGGATATCGATGCTTTAGAAACAACGGTCAAGGAATTAATATTAACCTATCTTAAAGAAGTTATTATATTAGGTTCGTTACCTCATATAATATTTTTAAAAAAATAAGAGCCTTGGAAAAAGTCCAAGGCTCCCCTAAGGTGATTAACTGCTGCGTAGTATCCATTTATCATTAAATTACAATACTTTATTATTAATAAAGTTAATGGAGATAAACCTAACATAGAGACTAACCATATTAAAATTATGCATTTAATTTTATTGTTTAATCCTTTAAATTTAAGGCATAACTTCTTATAAAAAAATAATATATAGTGAAACAAGAACTAGGTTAAAAAAGGAATTAGTTACTATTTTCTGTTCCTATTGATCAAGTGGTAATTTTGTTTTAAATTCTGTTTTTTCCTTAGAGCTTGCAACCTCTATATTACCATTATGTAATTCTACTATTGTCTTTACAATTGAAAGCCCAAGTCCAGTTCCATCTTTTTTATTACAAGATTTTTCTACCCTGTATAACCTTTGGAATAAATTCTTCAAATTCTCTTCTTCTATTATATCTCCATAATTTACAAAGCTAACTACAGCCATATTATTTTCTTTCCCTATATTTATATCTAAATATTTCCCCTTACTACCATACTTAATTGCATTAGATATTATATTTTCAAAGGCTCTAACTAATAAAATAGCATCTCCATCTATTATTAAACCTGCATCTTTTGAAGATATTCTATATTCCATACCACTATTTTCAAAAGCCGGTATAAAACCAATGGTAACTTGTTCTATTAATTGGTGTAAATATATATTAGATTTATTTAAATTTACATCTCCATTACATATCTTTGTAAACTCAAAAAGTTGTTCCACTGAACTCTTTAATTCCTTTGCTTTACTTAATGAAACTTCGCAATAATGATGCAACTCATTATCATTTTTATAATTTTTCTTTTCAATCAACTGTAAAAACCCAATAACAGAAGTAAGCGGAGTCCTTAAATCATGAGATAAATTTGTAATCAAGTTATTCTTCTGCTTTTCCCACTGTCTTTCTTTTTTCAGTAGTTCTTTTATGCTATATGCCATTTTATTAACATCTGAAGCTAATGTTCCCATCTCATCCTTTGTTCTGATAGGTATATTTATATCTATATTTCCATTAGCTACTATCTTTAAATTTTGTGATATTTCTTCTATATAATCAGTGATTTTATTCATTTTTTTGATAAATATTAAGCACATCAGCACTATAAAAAACACAAACACTCCTATACTAATCCCCAGCATAACTGAACTATTTGTATTATAATCATTAATAAATTTCATATAGAGACTTTGGCAAAAAATATGTAGCCACATAATTACTAAAAAAACTCCTACTAATGTTGATATTATAGACATTATCGTAGCTGTAAAAAAATTTAGGAGTATATTATATTTAATACTGTTATTCTTCAATTTTATATCCAACTCCCCACACTGTTTCTACTATTTTAGGTTCCTTGGGATTATCCTCTATCTTTTCTCTTAATCTCCATATATGAACCATAACAGTATTATTTCCTTCAAAATATTTTTCTTTCCAAATTTCTTTAAAGATATCCTCAGCATTAAATACTTTCCCACCGTTACTTGCCAATAGTAACAATATCTCATATTCTTTTGGAGTTAATTTTAACTCTGTACCAAATAAATTTACTTTATGATTTCTTTTGTTTATAGTAATCCCTTTTATTTCAATAATATCTTCATCGTCAAACGGTTTGTGATTTTCATTAAGATATACATATCTTCTTATTTGAGCTTTCACTCTAGCAATAAGTTCCATTGGGTTAAATGGCTTTACCATATAATCATCTGCCCCTGTAGATAATCCTTGTATTTTGTCAATGTCTTGACCCTTTGCACTAACCATTATAATTGGAATATTATACTCTTTTCTAATCTTCATACAAACCTGCAACCCATCTATTCCTGGCATCATTATGTCCAAAATCACAAGATGAATCTTTTCTTCATTAATTATATCAAGTGCATCTACCCCATTTATAGCTTTAAACACCTTATACCCATCATTTAGTAGGTATACTTCCATAAGTTCAATTATTTCTACTTCATCATCTACAATCAGTACATTAAACATAGCGCTTATTTCTCCCATCAAATACCTGTTTTTAATAAAATTATACCACATTTCAAAATAATTGATGTTTCAGGTTATATTTTAAATCCTAAAAAATCAAAGTAATATATGAACCATATGAAAATAAAATTAACTATAGTTATGATTGTAAAATAATTTTTTTCTGCTTTTCTTCCTCTCTTTTTAACCCAATTATATATTAAAATAATTAATCCACAAATACTTAAAACCGTTGATACTATTAGAAATCCTAAAAAAGTATAAAGTAACCATGCAAAGGTAAAATCATTAGTACTAATCATAGTCATTGCCATTATAGTTGCACCAAGCATTCCAACTACATTAAACGCACTAATAACTAAGTTTGCTGTTCTAATTAATTTTATGCCCCTACAACTTTTGCACCCTGTTTGTTTAAACCTCCTTTTTATAAACAAAACTATTGTTCCAATTATATTAATAACGAACATAATCATAGCTATAGCAAATATAGCTATATTAAAATTTACTTCATCAAAAAAACTTATCTTTTCAAATGAATTATGGCTTACATCATTAAATGCATAAGTTACTTTACCATTGTCATTTATCCTAAATGCAAAATCTCCTCGTCCATCTTCCCTTGCAAATACTCCATCTTCCTTTTCAACAAGAATTGTAGTGATTTTCTTTTTAGCAAGAGTATACTCCTTAAGAGTTAATGTACCGTCTTTATTATCTATAATTCTCATATCCATAGAAGGGTCAAATAAAAAACCAATCTTCATAATGTTACTTTTTGATATCCCATCATAGTTTCTATATGTTCCTTCATATTTACTAAAATTTTTAATTGAATTTTTCTTTATTTCATTAAACATATTATTGGTGGTAGGATAAAATTTATTTAAAAACTCTTCTTCAAAGTTAAATGGAAGTGAATTTACTGAATTGGTTGCAATATACATCCCTAAACCTTCCTTTGGCATTAAAAATAATGTAGTAGTACTACCTGATGGTAATGCACCTTCATGTTTTAATATTTCTTGTCCATTTCTATTGCTTCTTATAAATCCATAGCCCATTCCAGGTAAGCTGCTGTCATTTGAAAATTGCTTATCCTTCATTATTGTTGATGTTTTTTCATTTAAAATTTTCTTTCCTTGAAACTCTCCATTATTTAAGTGAGCTATCATAAAATTTTCCATATCTTTAACTGTTGCATTTATCCCTGAAGATCCGGAAGTATATTGATAAGCTAAAGGACTTTCATTATAGTCTCCGCCTATTCCTCCGTACCCATAACCCTTAGCTGTATTATTATTTTTTAATCTAACTAAGCTACTATTCATTTTTAATGGCTCTAATATATTTTTCTTTACATATTCTTCATAAGTAATACCAGATACCTTTTCTACAATATATCCTAGAAGGTTATACCCCTCGTTACAATATCTACTAACAGTGTTAGGCTCCCTTACCACCTTAGGAATATGGGTATCCATATTCCTGTGATTGTATGGATTTTTCATCTAAAGTAGTGCCATTAAGTTCACTAGCTTCGTCAACTCCACTAGAATGAGTTAATAAATTACCACAAGTCACTGGTTCCTTATAATTATTAATAACCTTGTAATGATTTATATACTCATTAATATTTTTTTTCAAATCTATTTTGCCTTCTTCATACAGTTGCATAATAGCTGTTGCAGTGAATAATTTACTCACTGATGCTGCTGGAAAAGTAGTCTTATCAGGATCTACTGATATTTTCTTATCTATATCACTGTACCCATACCCTTTTTTAAATACTTCTTTTCCATCCTTTACAACAGCTATAGCTGCTCCTGCAATTGAATGCTTCTCCATATTCTTCTTCAAAAAATCATCTGTGAATCGCTGTAAATTTTGACTGTTATTCACCTCTAAATGTTTCTTCTCTATTTCCTTTCCAAAACTATTACTATGTAACCCTGAGCTTATCAACATAGTACTTAATAATATTATCATAATTTTTTTTGCTTTCATCTTCATAAATTCCAACTCCTTAATTATTCTATAGTTAGATTTTATATTAAAATAAATTTTTAATTTTAACTATTTTCTTACGAAAAACTAAAGTTTATATATAAAAATATAAAACCGTACACTATTTCAGTGCACACTTTTGTTAATTAATGGAGTATTACAGACTACTATGTTTATGTTTTAAATTAAGGCATAAAAAAATCCCGAACATCTCTGTTCAGGATTTTACTGGTGGAGGCGAAGCCTGATGGGTGTAATCCACTATATAAAGGTGCCTTCCTTAAATACAGAAGACATCTCTAATAACCAGTGAACCCCTGTTACCACTTTTCAAGTCTACCTTTTTAATATTAAACTTATACCTCCCATACCCATCTCATTTATGATTTTAAACTATCTGATACTCCCTTAAAGAAATTTCCAATAGAATCACATACACTTGAGAACCAACTTTTAGCCTTATCACTCTCTAATGTATTTTTCATTGTACTAGCTACACCCTCAAGCTGTCCTTTTACTTTGCTGTAATCCAAGTTTAATTTATTTACATTTTTCATTAATCCAACAATACCACTTACATCATCTTTAGACAGATTGTAATTGTAATTATTCGTTACATTATTTACTATTTTTGTTATACCTGCCTCATTCTTAGGTTTATCTTTTATAACTTCACTCTTTACTTCATTGATTAATCCCGCTGCTTTATCTTGTCCAATTTTTTCACCTAGTTTGCCTGTAACTGCGACCTCTTCATTAGCTGTTTTCTTTGTACTTTCATCTAATTTCTTACCGTCTTTACTATTTTCAAATCCCTTTAATATGCCAGTCATAGCTGCCGTACCGGATACAGTGAATGGTGCAGAAACTTTAACATTAGCATTCTCAATTCCTGCTGTAATTAGGGCATTCTTTATCATACTAGCATTTACCCAAGTTACATTATTTGTATTGACTACTAAACCACCAGTAGTTGTTGGCTCAATATAAGAACATGATATCGCCTTATTACCTAATTGAGCTCTAGATACTGTATCTCCCAGATATTTCTTCTCTTCACTAGCTGTAACTTCAACAACACTCGCACTATTCCTATCTACATCAAAATACTTTAGCATGTTTTCTTTCTGTTGATTCGTCAAATCATCCCCTATAGTAACACTCTTATATGAATCAGCATATACATTTTTTATAGGTGTTACAAACAAACTTACTGTTAACATTACACCTAAGACTAATTTCTTATTCATTTGACAAGACCTCCATATTCCACATTATTTAACTGTTGTGACTTAGATATATTATAACCTAAACTATACTAATTTGGTAAATGGATTTTTTTCCATTGAATTGTATGAACTATAGGTCCCTTTAATACTTGGAAATTTCTTCAACATATACTCCTTCATCACTTCTAATATTGGTTGGAGAATTAAATTTAATAATTTATAGTTCTATTGCTCCCTTTGAAATCCACTACTCCGCCTTTCTTTTTAATAATATTAATTATCATATTTGCCTAAAAACTCTCGAGTTTCTTTCCCAATTTCTTTTGATTTCGTATAGAAAATATAATGTCTTCCTTCTAGATCAGAATAACTAAATTTATTATACTCCTTAAATTCATCTAAATTTTTATTCATTATATTTGTATATTTTTCATTAGGTATATCTTTCATAGATCTAATTGCAATAAATTTAAGTATTGGCAACTCCTTTGACATTTTAGTTTTATTCACTGTTTCACAACTACGCCTTCTTCATAGACCATCTTCACATAATCATTACTTATGAAAAAATAGAATAAAATCATTGTTATTGAATATAAGCATAGCGCAATTATTAACTGAGTATTAAACGAAAAATTCATTATTTGTTCTAACATCTTAATTGCAATAATACTATGCAGTATTCCTACACTACCAGGTAAAATAAATGAAATTCCAACTTGTACATGCACAGATTTCTTTACTTCCGCTTTACTCATGCCTATTTTCTTCAGTGTTTTGTACTGCTCTTTATCCATGAAGGCATCCTTTAATATTTTAAAATAAATTGTACTAAAGGTTGAAAGTATAAATATTATAGACATTATTAGCCCTAAAAAATGAAATATTTCTATTGCATAATAATCCCATGTGTATTCGTTAATATGTGGATATACCTTCTCCTTTGGCATAACTTCCCTTATATTGGATATTAATTCATCTGCCTCTTTCTCTTTACTTATTTGAACGCAATTTAAAGATGTTTCATTAAAGCCTTCCTTAACCTTTTCATATTCATCATCTTCTAAAATATATATATTTTTTGTCCCTAATTTGTCTATAATCCCAGTAAAGGGTGCATCCTCTTGTTTTTTAATTACATACTCTCTATTTTTTATTTTTATTTCTTCTTTCAGAACATTCAATGGAGATGCTAATGTTGTTGCACTTATTATAAAAACGGCCTCGCATCCCTTAGGCTTAATGCTATCTGTTACTTTATAATTTAGAAACTCTAAGTTCTTTTTTAATGTTGAATAGCTTATTATTATTGCTTCATTTTTATAATCTACTTTTCTATGATAGTTTATATAATCAATCTTTCCTAAAATAAATTTATTTTCATTAATTCCAATTAACTCATGATTAGATTCATTAATTATTCCCACTACTTTTTCTTTTAATTTTTCATCATTACTTTCATAGCTAAAACTATATGGAGATTGCTTAATAGCTTCTTTTTGTGCAACTTTCTCAAAGGATAAGCTTACTCCAAAGGCTGTTATAGCTGCTGCACATAACATTGCTGTCATAGCTAGATTACGATAATTCCCCTTTAGTCTAAAGTACATATTAGAAATACTTACTAACATAACATTCTTATATACCATGTTTTTATTTTTTATCATCTTATTAAAGACTATGGACATGAAACTTCCAAAGAAAAAGTATGTACCTATTGAAACACATAATAGCGCTGTCATAGATGAAAACAGCAAATCTAGCTCCCATCTTTTAATCATAATGCCAACTAAGTAACCAGCTAAAATTAATAGAACCCCTAAGATACCCTTAAAATATCTTAACTTTGGTAGTTCTTCTTTTTTCTTTGTAGCATTAATCATATCTATGAGTTTACTTTTCTTTACTACTCTAAATTTTTTATAACCTAATATTGCAAAAATACATGAGAATACTAACATTACTATAAAGACAGCATTTAATGAAATTTTGAAAGGTATTTCTACATTTAAAAATATGGATTTTGCGAGTAGCATAAAAAATAGTTTAGATAAGGTTACTCCAAATATAAGTCCACTACATATAGATGTAGCTCCAAGTAATAAACTTTCTATTGCAAATACTTGTCCAATTTTTGATTGGGTAATTCCCATTAACATATACAAGGCAGTCTCCTTTTGCCTATTTAATAAGAAAAATTTATCTGCATTAAATATAAAATATACTACTGTACATACTAAAATAAATCCACATGAAAGACTTGCTACACTTGCTGCCTGAAACCTTTCACTAATTGCAATAAATGCCTCATTGTCTCCTATTGCTAAAAAGTTATAGAAAGTTGCAACCGATACAATTGTAATAAGCAAATAAAGTTTATATACCTTTATGTTATCCTTAAAAAGCATCAATGATAGTTTAAATGAGTTCATCACTAACTCCTCCCATCATAGCTATCATATTAAGAATCTTTTTAAACATGTCACTTTTATCTCCATTGCTATCTAATTCACCACTTATACTTCCGTCCTTCAAAAACATCACTCTATCTGAATAGCTTGAAGCCCTAGCATCATGAGTTACCATTATAATCGTAGTATTACAACTTTTATTTATATTTACAAAGCATTCAAGAACTTCTATAGCTGATTTAGAATCTATTGCACCCGTTGGTTCATCTGCAAAAATCACCTTTGGAGATGTAATTAATGCTCTACAAATTGCTGCTCTTTGCTTTTGGCCCCCTGATAATTGATAAGGATATTTATCCAGATGCTTTTCTATGCCTAAGAGCTTTGTTAGTTTATTAATCTTTTCTAATATTGTCTCTACCTTTTCATTGTTTAGTGTTAATGGCAATGCAATATTATCTCTTATTGTCATATTATCTAACAAATTAAAATCTTGAAAAACAAAACCTATTACATCTCTCCTAAACCTAGCTAATTCATTTTCTTTTAGCCTGTTCACATCTTTACCATCAATTAAAACCTCTCCTGAAGTTGCTTTGTCTATCGTTGACATGACATTTAAAAAGGTAGTTTTTCCTGAACCTGAAGGTCCCATTATACTAATAAATTCACCTTCATTAATTTCTAAATCTACTTCCTTTAATACTTTATGTTTATTAGTTAACCTTCCATATTCTTTAATTAACTTCGATACCGCTACAATTTTATTCATATTATCACCTCGTATCTATAGTATAATTTATATCTGATTACTCCTCCACCTATCAAGGTTACAAATTAGGTTCTAATGTGACATTGGTGTAACATTGTAGTAATCTGCTAACTTGTAAAAACTTAGAATAAATTCAGTGTACTCTGCCTCTTCACTTTCTACCTTCAAATCTATATTTAAATTATTACACATTTTTTTTGTATAATATAAACCAATACCAGTTGATTTAGTTCTTGACCTTCCATTTTTCCCAGTGAATCCTTTATTAAATATTCTTTTTATATCTTCTCTAGGAATACCAATCCCATTATCTTTAATATGTAAATAATAAGCCTTGCTATCCTCTTTACTGAAAATATGTAATTGTCCATTTTCATTAGTATACTTACTACTATTATTAATAATTTGAGAAAGGATATAGTGAATCCATTTTCTATCACTTATTATATTAAACCCTTCAACCTCTAATATTATTTCAATGTTTTTGTTTATGAAAAATCCTGCATTCTCTTTTATTGCCTTTCTAATTTCATCTCCTACTGCTACTTGCTCACTTTTTACATCTAAATTATAATTATTTGCCCTTGTAACATATAGCACTTGATTTACACTAAACTCCATTTGTTTTATTTCAAATATTACCTTTTGCGACTCATCCTCTTCCAAGTCTTCTAATAATAGGTAAGCAACAGCAATATTAATTTTAATATCATGAACCCATCTTGTAATATAATCCTCAAAATCATTTATATTGTTTTTTAAACTTTCTTCCTTTTTTAGATGTTCTAGACTTTGTTTTTTTAATATATTTGAAAATACATTTAAATGAAAATCATTTATTTTATTATCTAATTCCTCATTACACTTTAAAATATTACTGTATTTATTTTTTTCTTTTATAAATCCATAAGTAAAAGCTATAAATACTGTTAATAAAATAAGTATATCCATGTACATAATATCTTGAAAACTCTTATTTATAGTACTACTGCTATATAATATACAATTAATTATTATAAAAATTATTGTATTGCTTATTAACCATATTTTATTAATCTTCATATAATCAATTATCTTCATCTATCATTTCCCCCTTTTTATCCTTCATATAAATAACTATATCTTTCTTGTATCTTAAGAAAAAGTCAACCATCTAGAATTTTCATCCAAACAGTTGACTTAATATCATAATATTATATATCCAATGCCTTTTTGTGTTATTATTAAATCTTTTATTCCAATTTGCTCTATGCGGTTTCTTAATCTATTAATATTAACAGTTAAAGTATTCTCATTAACATATATATCATCATCCCAAAGCTTTTTCATTAGTTTACTTCTAGAAACTCCTTTTCCCTTATTCTCTATGAGAGAATGCAAAATGATTATTTCATTTTTTGTAAGTTCTAAGGAATTTCCATTATATAAAAGAGTTGTGTTGTCTAAATTTAATAATAAATCATCACATTTTAATACTCTTGTTTCTTCATTTTTATACTCATATGTCCTTCTTATAATAGCTTGTAGTTTTGCAATTAACACATTTGAATCAAAAGGTTTTTGAATATAATCATCTCCACCACTATTAATTGCCATTACTATATCCATATTACTATCCCTTGAAGATACAAATATGATTGGTGTTTTAGATATTTCTCTTATATTTTTACACCAATAAAAGCCATCACAAATTGGAAGGTTAATATCCATAAGAACCACCTTAGGTTCACATTCTTTAAAGCACTCTATTATTTTTTCAAAATCTTCACATACGGTTACTTCAAATCCCCATTTACTTAGAATATTATTTAACACTTCACACATGTTTTTATCATCTTCAATTATCAATAATTTATATGTATTATTCATTTCAACGCCCTAACCCATCCTAATTTATTCCTTTGTCTATTATACAATTTTGTTCTTGAGCTATTGTTATTATACCATCTTTCCTCCCAAAAACAAAAGATAGTTATCTCTTGAAATATAAAAGCCCCCGACAACTATATCACTGTCCATTGGAAGAAGTGAATGATATAAGTAAAAAGTTTGCATAAAGATTAGAAATAATTGTATAATAAATTGTAGGAATAGTTTGTCCTAATTGTGGTTGTGTAATTTTCTATATTGATAACCATATAGAATGGTGTCAATTTTATATATATTATTGTCTAACATAGCCTAAAATTTAAAAGAGGTATTAATTAGCCTTTTTTTAACCATATTCACTTTGCAACATAATTCTTTACAACATTATAATATAATAAAAAATATTATTAATATTTATAGCTATTTTAAGGAGGTTCATGTATGAAAAAAAAAATAATATCTGTTGTTATGATGCTAACAATAACTATCAATGTCAATACTTTTGCTGCGCCAAGTACTAATGAAACATCTGAATTAGAACAAGTTCAAAGCAGCAAAAAAGCTTTACAGATAAAAGCAAATAATTTTGACATTGAAATTGATAAAGTATTAAATAAAATTGACATTAACAAAGCTAAAATGAATGACATCGCTCAAGATATAAGAAAAACGCAAACTAAATTAGAAATTGTAGAAAAAAACGCTATCGATCAAGAAGCCTTGTTTGAAAAAAGAGCAAGAGCTATGTATATAAATGGTTCAGATGGTTATCTTAAGGTAATTCTAGATTCAACTAGTTTTAGTGATGTTATATCAAGGGTAGATACACTTGAAAGGATAATAAAGCATGACAGAAAACTCATTGATGAAATAAAAAAACAAAGAAATTCTATAATAAAACATAAAGCCACTTTAAATAATGAAAATGATAAATTATCAGTGCTAAAAACAAATAATGAAATTATTCTAACAAAATTAAGTAAAGACATAAAAGAACACAAGGTGCTTATTAGCAACGTAACTAAAAAAGAAACTAAATTAATCGCTGACAAAAATGCAAAAGAATTAGCTGATGCGAGAATAAAAGAATTAGCCGCTGCAAAAATAATAAAAAAGCAAGCAGCAACAAATTCCATTACTATATCTAGACACTTAGATTCTGCTAAAAGTGCACCCTCTAAATCTGATGCTATCCCTAGTGATGCATCAAAATCAAATAACTACTTCATTATAGAATCGACCGCATATTCAACGGATGGTTTTACAGCATCAGGTTCTAGGACAAGCAGAAATCCAAATGGATACAGCACTATAGCTGTGGACCCTACAGTTATACCAACGGGCTCTAA
This sequence comes from Clostridium sp. CM036, assembly GCF_055081135.1. NCBI lineage: Bacteria > Bacillati > Bacillota > Clostridia > Eubacteriales > Clostridiaceae > Clostridium > Clostridium sp. CM036. The sequence continues at coordinate 2,284,749 of NZ_CM143652.1, forward strand.
GGTTTATATAGAAGGCTACGGATATGCTATTGCATCAGATACTGGTTCCGCTATTAAAGGTAATATCATCGATGTATTTTTTAATACAGAAGCTGAAGCACTTAATTGGGGCCGAAGAAATGTAAACATCCGTATAATAAATGACTAATAAAGAGGGTGTAAATTGTTTTAATTGAGCCCACTTAATTAGACATTACTCTAAAAAACGAGTTATTTCTAAGCCACATTCCTATATTCTATAGGGGTGTGGTTTTTTAATTTTCCTAATTTTCTTGCTGAACAATATTATAGTAAGTCTTAGCTGTCAATCCATAAACTACAGCGTATAACACTGCAAAGATTACAACTGTGCCAGCTATTGCAAATATTAATGCACTAGTACTAAATAGACCAAACAAAGATAATAGTTTGGATACAACGTTGAAAGCAACGGCAATGTGGAGTGCTGCTACTGCTAGTGGAAGGAAAAACACCATAAGTATTTGCTTGTTTATAGTATTTTTAACCTCTTTCTTGCTCATACCTACCTTTTGCATGATTTTAAATCTTTCCCTATCATCATACCCTTCAGACATTTGCTTATAGTAAATTATTAAAACTATTCCCATTGTAAATAATAGTCCTAAAAAACATCCAATAAATATGAACCCACCATTATCTATATAAAAATCTTCTCTAGCTGTATAAATACTTGCAAAATCACTATCTTTCATAGCAGTTATATGGCTTTTTAATGAATCACAAAATTTTATAGTATCCTCTTTATTACCATCGACATCAAATTTAATACGATCATTAGTAAATACACATCCTGTAACATTTTTTTCTTCAGAGGTATCCTTTAATGTATTCATATCCTTAACTATAATTCTATATTCATCTATCATGTTATTTTTATTTTTATTCGCTATCTTTATTTTATTAAGATGCTCTTTCACTTTAAACTTTTTACCACTTATAACAATAGAATCATAATTAAATTCCTTCCCAACTGAAAAGATGAGTACCTCATTATCTTTTAAAGATGCAGCTTTGCCTTCCATTTTGTTATAATCCTCTAAAGTATTAAGATGTATACTTTTTATATCACTCATAGCCGATACATCTGATTTAGCAATTTTGAATGAATTTTCATTTTGTACTGTCATTAATTCTTTATCGTAAAATTCTATTTGGTTTTTTAGTGTTACATGACTCTTATTGGCTTCTTCTTTTATCATATTTGCTACTTTGTCCTTTTCTTTTGCTGATGTATTTCCTATAGATATTGCTACATCTAATGGATAAGCAATTTTTAAGCTGCTTTCTTGACCCGCATATAAAGCAACAGTTGTTGATATTGTTAGTAATACCGCTGTACTTAAAATGCAAATATTAGCCAGACCTACAGCATTTTGCTTCAAACGATAAATCATTCCAGATACTGAAACAAAATTCTTTGTTTTGTAGAAAAATTTCTTATTTTTCTTTAATATCTTCAAAAATGCTATGCTTCCAGCTATAAAAGTACTATAGGTTCCAGCAATGACTAAAATTACTGCTATAAAAAATATATAAAATGCTTCTAATGGTGATTCTAAATTAATGGCAAGACCATACCCAACAGCTAATTCAATAATCCCAGAAATAGCTAATACCCAAGATGTCTTTGGCTCTTTTTCGCCCTTTTGACCACCTTTTAGTAATTCAATAGGATTGGTAAGCTTAACTTGTAGAAGATTTACTATTAAAATAGCTGCAAAAACCATACTAAACAATCCTATAGTTTGTATTATTGCTGGCACTGATATTGAAAATGAAGATGAAATAGTAATATCCAGTTTCATTAAATTTATTAATATTAAAAACATTAATTTTCCAACTATAATTCCACCTAAAATACCTAAAACTAAGCTAATAGCAGCTACTATTACGGTTTCAATAGAAAGAACCTTGGCAATATGCTTTTTTTCCATTCCAAGCACATTATAAAGCCCTATTTCCTTCTTTCTTCTCTTTATTAAGAAACTATTAGTATAAAATAGAAATACTGTAGAAAATATAGCAATGACCTTAACTGCAAATTTCAGAATCATTTTTAATGTTTCTGGCCGTTTCATCTTATCTAATCCTTCGTTTAATACTATACAATCCATGGTGTAGAACATGATAATTGCACTTATACAAGCTAATATGTATGGCAAATAAGTTTTGCTATTTTTCTTTAAATTAGTCTTAGCAAATTTTAAATAAAAGGAACTATTCATTTTCACTGCCTCCTGTAGTTAACAGAGTTAGTGTATTTGAAATCTTTTGATACATTTCATCATTACTCATATCTCCACGATAAATTTGATTAAAGAGCTTTCCGTCCTTTATAAAAAGTACACGACTAGCATGGCTTGCAGCTATTGTACTATGTGTAACCATAAGAATAGTTTGACCAGATTTATTTATAGCTGAGAATAATTTCAGAATCTCACCTGCGGACTTTGAATCTAATGAACCCGTTGGCTCATCTGCAAGAACTAATTTTGGATTTGTAATAATAGCTCTGGTTATTGCTGCCCTTTGCTTTTGTCCTCCTGATATTTCATAGGGATATTTTTCTAATATATCTTTGATTCCTAGCTTATTTACAATTGGTTGTAGTCTGCTATCCATTTCTTTATAGTCTTTTCCTGATAACACTAGTGGAAGGAATATATTATCCTTTATAGAGAATGTATCAAGTAAATTAAAATCTTGAAACACATAACCTAAATGATTTCTACGGAAGGCAGATATTTCACTTTCCTTTATGTTAACAATATTTTTTCCTTCTAATAAAACTTCTCCACTTGTAGGTTTATCAAGTGATGCCAATATATTAAGCAATGTAGTTTTACCTGATCCTGATTCTCCCATAATAGCTATATATTCACCAGCTTCTACTGAAAATGAAACATCATCTAAAGCTTGAACCTTATTACCCCCAAATCTTGTTGAATATATCTTCTTTAAATTTTTAACTTCTACTAATACCATGTTGACCCCTCCAATTTTTACTTTCGGAAATTGATTTATGTTATTTCCTAACTACAAATTAATTATATAAAAAAAAGGAATGCTCTGCCTTAACTTAAGCTTACACTTCCTTATTTAACCTTACATTTATGTAAGGTTACTCTTTACCCCTCTGTGTAAGGCTAGTCTATATTTATTTTATCTGTATAAAAATCAATAGCTACCTTTGTTCCTTTTCCTATTTCTGAGGTCATAAATATTTTATGAGACAGTTTTGTAATAATTTCCTTACATAAATATAATCCTATTCCTGTTGATTTTTTGTCCATTCTGCCATTATACCCTGTAAAACCTCTTTCAAAAACTCTTGGAATATCTTCAGTTGCTATACCTATGCCAGTATCCTCAATTATTAAGGTTTTCTCTAAATCCCCCTCTATATAAATCGAAATGCTGCCGCTTTTTGTATACTTTAATGCATTAGATAAAATTTGTTCTAGCACAAAGGTAATCCATTTTTCATCAGTTATTACCTTGCAATCAAACTCCTTAAAGTTTAGTGAAATCTTCTTATATATGAAAGTAGCCGCATATTTCTTCACGGTTTGACGAATAATGTCATGTAATGAATATATCTCTAATTTTAAGTCAGAGGACAAATTCTCTAGCCTTATATAATGCAACACCATCTCTACATATTGTTCAATTTTAAATAGCTCCTGCTCCATAAGTTTTTTTTCTATACCTGACTGCATAGACTGAATAATCATAGAAAAAGCAGCAATAGGGGTCTTTATTTGATGTGCCCACATTGTATAATAATCAACCATCTCACTTAATTTATTGTCAGTGTTATATAATACTTCTGATTTCCCCTTATATATAGTTGTAATAATACTCTGGTAGTCTTCTTCTATTAATGTCTTAGCCTTTGGTAGCTTATCCAGTTTAAATTGTATCCCACTGAGAATATCTTGAAGAATCATATGCTTATCATAATATACACTAAAATCATAAAGGTTAAATAAAAAAGCTAATGTAGCTGATAGTAAGGTTGCATATAAAATAGGCTCTAATGGAAGATGATATAAAAAATATACCATGAAAAATATCATTATAAAAATAAAAAATTTAATAATTGTTTTTATTTTATCCTTGCAATAGGAAATTGCGATAGTCCAAAGATAATTTTTTTTCATCTTAATCACCCACTATATATCCTATGCCTTTTTTTGTCTTAATAAAATCCTTAAGCCCTATATCCTCCAGCCTTTTTCGAAATCTAGTGACATTAACCGTTAAAGTATTATCATCAATAAAACTATCACTTTCCCACAGCTTCCTCATAATATCATCACGGGAAACAACCTTGTTTTTGTTTTCTAAAAGAATCTGTAATATCTTGAACTCATTTTTACTTAAATCCAGCTTATCATTCTTATAGGTAAGAGTCAGCTCTCCTAAATTAAGAACAGCTCCATCACTTTCTAAAATGTTTACTTGTCCTTGAAAAGAATAAGTCCTCCTGAGTAAGGCCTGTATCTTTGCAACTATTACATTTAGATCAAAAGGCTTAGCAATAAAATCATCAGCGCCCATATTAATAGCCATAATCAAATTCATATTATCACTGGCGGAAGACGCAAAAATTATTGGAATCCTTGATATTTTCCTAATTTCCATGCACCAGTGAAATCCATTATAAAAAGGCAATGTAATATCCAAAATCACCAGCTGCGGATCATATTTTATAAATTCATCTATAACATTATTAAAATCAGAAATAATTTCTGCCTCGTAACCCCATTTGCACAATTGATTCTTTAATATACTTGATATAGTTGGGTCATCTTCTACAATTAATATTTTATACATATTCATCACCCTTTGCCATTATTTATCCATGTATTTACTATACTAAATGTCATATGCATTTCAGTCAAGTTTTTCCAAAGTGTCACATGTAATTTTTCACAAATATATAATTGATGGAGCTACCCTCACCCATCAAAAAATATAACCGCCTGTAGGCAGCTATTTAAGCCACCTACAGGCGGTTGTGAATATGTATGATAGAGGCGAAGCACGCCCTTTAAAATCCACCATTATAATTATTGATAATTTTGTGTGCTATATAAAGACCTAACCCAAAATGATTTTTATAATCTTCCTTTTGGTAAAATGCCTTAAATAATTTAGATATATTTTTTGACATAGACTTATATAATTTAGAGGTAAATAAAAATAAATATAATAGAAAATATATAATAGGAAAAACTAAAACTAATACGTATTAAAGAGTTGCTATCCTATTTATAGTTATTTGAGGTTTTGCAGTGAACAGAAAAAAACAACCACATAAATGACAATTCTCTCTTCTTTTATCTTTCATTTTATCGCCATTCTTCCTAAATATCTGAACTCTTTGCTATATAAGTTTGACCGAGCTTGTTATTGAATGAATTCTAAAAATTAATGGACCTTATTTTTTTATATGTTTAGTTTTATAAGTCCTCTTCTCCCTCTACCACTATGACCATTATCTATGTATTTCTATCTATCCAATCCGTATTTTATGTCTAGAATATTCAATATGCCTTGAATTGTTTCTTGGACCTCCTGTGGCACAACTTTAAGCCTTCCTTTTCATTCAAATAACCAACTTCTAACATCGTTGCTACCTCCCTTAGAATAAAAATACTCTTACCATATTTTTAAGGTAAGAGTCATCATGACTATAATATATATTTGAAGCTAATATTTAATACTTTAAATCTAGGTTATTCATAAATTAAAAAATTATTTATAATTCTATTCTTAACTCAACATCAGCTTTAATAAATCCATTTTATGTAAACGCATACTCCCCTTGAGTGTGTTTTGATAAAAAGATACAAAAATAACGGGATTAGCCCCCTATTTTAGAAACATGAACTCTTATAGATTTTAATAATTTATCCTTAGTCATATGTAGAATTTGCCATACTAGACAAAGGAAATATTAATGTAACTTTAGTTCGTTTATTCTCCTCAGAATCAATAGTAATTTTTAAGCCCAGTTTTGAACATAGTTTTTCACATAAATACAATCCCATTCCTGTACTTTTACTAAATTTTCTTCCGTTTTCACCAGTAAATCCTTTTTCAAACACTCTATTTATATCTTTATCTATTATACCTACCCCATTATCCTCTATGGTTAACATTACTGAATTAGCTTTCTTAATTGAATATATACTTATTATGGGCTCTTTACTACTTGAGTACTTTATAGAGTTTCCTATTATCTGATTAATAATAAATTCAGTCCATTTCTTATCACTATATACAATTTCATTTATATCTTTTATATCTAATTTTATTTTCTTATGAATAAAATCTCTATAATTTCCTTTAACTACATTCCTTACTACATTATCAAGATTAATTTGTTTTATAATATAGTCTTTACTAACATCATCGCTTCGAGAATAATAAAGCACCTGTTCTATAAAACCCTCAATTCTATTTATCTGGAAGTCTATTTTATTAGTTACTTCATCTTGATTATTTTCAATTATTAGCTTTGTAGAAGCTATTGGTGTTTTAATTTCATGTACCCATGTCTCTATGTATTCTCTATATTCCGCCTGTATACCCTTGTAATATTTTACATTTTCGTGCATATCGCGGCTTATCTCTTTAAGTATAGAATTTAATTTTTTCGCTTGTATAAATTTCGCTTCTTTTATTACCACTGGAAGTAGATATTTCTTATCTAAATTTTCTAATATGTTATTAATTTCATCATAATAATTTTTAAATTTTATAAACTCTAAAGCCATATAAGAAATTAATGGCAAAAACCAAATACAAAAAACATATAAAATTATAACGAAATTAACATTAATAATAATCATTATAGTTGCTAATATAATAAATAGCAGCATGTTAGATATTATTACTAGCATTTTCTCTTTAATAAATTCACCTATACTCATGGTATTATATACCCTAACCCTCTTCTTGTTTCTATTGGATTTTCTATGCCTATCTCTTCAAGTTTTTTTCTTAATCTATTAATATTAACAGTTAAGGTACTATCATCTACAAAATAATCTGATTTCCATAGATATTCCATAAGCGAATCTCGTTTTACTATATCTCCCTTATTGTTTATTAAGTAAGAGAATATCTTAACCTCATTTTTCGTTAATTCCAAGCATTTATCCTTATAAATAACCGTTGCATTTAAAAGATTTAAATTAAAATCTTTATAGCTTAATATATTATTAGTTTTTGAACTTCCACCTGTTCTTCTTAAAATATTAGTTATCCTTGCTAATAATATTTCTATATTATAAGGCTTTGTTATAAAATCATCTGCTCCTAAATTCATACTCATTAATTCATCTAAGTCACTATCTCTACTTGTAACTATTATAATTGGAACCCCTGAGGTTTTTCGTATTTCTCTACATATATAATAACCATCAAACACTGGAAGATTAATATCTAACAATATAAGTTCTGCATTCTCATTTTCAACATATTGTATTATATTATTAAAATTCATAGGAGCTTTTACTTCGTATCCATATCTTTTTAAAAAATTTTGTAATTCTTCTCTTATAACTTCATCATCTTCAATAATAATAATTTTTTCCATATGTACTCTTACCTCCTGCTTATTTTATTCTGTACCCTAATATCATAACATATTCCAAATTTTATAAAATATAAGACTTCCTATATATCTTAAATATTAAAGTACATATTCAGCTCTATCCACTCTTAATCGGGACTTTCACCCGTTAGCTTGTGGCCATTTTGAGAGCTCCTTAAAGAGGTACTTACTTTTCAGCAAATACCTCTTTAATTTATTACTTACTTTATTTTTAAACTTTAATAATTAAACTTTAATAATAATCACGCTCCTTATTAATCAGCTTCGTTGCTGAATATTAACATTTTTTTGTAAAATCCCTTTATAGATTATTCCTAACAATATTTTTATATCCTACATATGTTGTATAGAAGTATCCTGCATAAATTACAATAAATATTAAAGCTGTTACTAATGCTGAAGAGTTAATCTTTGTTTCTTGTAAGCTATTTAATAAATCGCTAGTTACCTTAATTCCAACCACTGAATGAATTAACGCAAGACTAACTGGAAGACTAAAATATATCAATGTTTGAACAAAAATTGTTTTATCTATCATTTTTTCGTTTGCACCAAGTCTCCTTAAAGCTTTATATCTTTCTATACTGTCACTAGCTTCTGATAATTGTTGAAGAGCGAGTACTGCCATGCTAGTTATTAAAAATACAATGCCTAAATATATTACGGTAAATATTAATACATTTGTTGTTACCATATTTTCTGAATAAACCCCATCCTTTGAGATACCGAGTATAGAACTACCTTTACCATTGTCCTCGCGTTTTTGATATTTTTTATTATATTTTTCTCTATTTTTATCTAAATAATTTACATTAAGTACTGAGCAAGTACTTTTGTAACCTGATAAAAACTCATCATTTATAATTATTATAAAAAAACTAGTTGTAAAATAAGCAGTTTGAAGATTTTCTTCTATAGCTTTAGGGTTTTTTATTAGATATTCTTTCCCTTTAATGTTAATTCTATTATTACTATTTATTATTTTTTTATTTATTGGTTTCATAAACTTATCAGTATTTGATAAAATTAAAACTTCATCCTTAGTTAAATTTACTTCTTTTTCATTCTTAAATTTTAAAATTTTATTATAATCAGATAGTTTAACAAATTTTACATAGTCTTCTTTAAAATCTCCTGTTGTTAAAAACTCACTAGCTTTCATACCTGTAACATATTCATTATGAGCTACGGATTTTTCATTTTTACTTATTTTCAAATTAATTTTATTTAAAACATCTTCTATGTTGTAGACTCCATCCTTATTTGTTACTGATATGCTGGCATCAAAGGGCATTGACTTTTTAATTCCTGCATCCATAACTGTTTTAAAGCCTATTCCCATAGATAAACTTACTATTGTGAAGAATAACATTAAGCAAATTAAAGACATTGATATGAAGTTTGTATTAACTTTACTATTTATCTGTTTTACTACAAATATATTTAACCCTTTAAAATAAACCTTTTTATTTTTCTTTACTACATATAATATAAGTCCAGATAAACTAAAGAAAAATAACACTGTACCTAATATTCCCAAAGCTATTGATATTAAGAACATAGGGTCTAGTACATTTAAACCTACTTTTAGTATTGATTTATATGCAAACCCAAGTGATCCTACGCATAAAATAAATGCTATTAAATATATAGTAGAATTTTTGAATTTAACATCTTGATTTTTTTTACCTGCTGTTAATAAATCGATTATCTTGTATTTAGATATAACAAATACATTAAATATCATAACAAGTAAAAACATGATTCCAAAGTATAATACAGTTTTACCTATTGCACCTGTTGAAACTGCAAACTTATATTCATTAATCGGTACATCAAATAACTTTAATGCAAAGGTGGATAATCCTTGTGATGCTCCAATTCCTAGTATAAGTCCACTAATTAAAGATATAACTCCAACTAGAAAAGTCTCCATTACTAATATTATAGATATTTTTCTTTTCCCCATACCTAAAGTCATGTATATTCCTAATTCTTTTTTACGTTTTTTTATCAAGAAATTATTTGCATATAATATTAAACTACCTAATATTATGGATATAAATACTGACACATAAGACATAACTTTCATTATTTTAGATACAGATTTCATTTGTATAAGTGCCTTTTGTGACCCAATTGAGTTGAAGCTATAAAATATACAAACTGCTAAAGTTAGTGTTAAGAAATATATAGCATAGTCCTTAAAACTCTTCTTTACATTACCTACAGCTATTTTGGAATACATTATCATCACCTCCAAGTAGAGTTATAACTTCTATAATTTTATTAAAGAATTCTTTTCTAGTATCCTTACCTCTGACTACCTCACTAAAGATTTTTCCATCTTTAATAAAAAGGATTCTATGAGCATAGCTTGCTGTAAAAGCATCATGGGTAACCATAAGTATTGTGGTCTTTAAATCTTTGTTTAGACTTTCTAATTTTTCAAGTAATAATCTAGCTGTTTTAGAATCCAGCGCCCCTGTTGGTTCATCAGCAAGTACTAAGGATGGCTCTGTTACTATTGCTCTTGCAGAAGCAACTCTTTGCTTTTGTCCACCTGACATTTGATAAGGATATTTATTTAGTTCTGGTTCAATGTCTAAATATTTTGCTACTGATTTTATTTTCCCATCTATTTCTGAACTTTTCTCACCTTTTATTGTTAATGCTAAAGCTATATTTTCATAAGCAGTAAGGGTATCTAGTAGGTTAAAATCTTGAAATATAAAACCTAACTCATTTTGTCTAAACTTATCTAATGCTTTTGATTTCAACCTAGTAATATCACTATTATTTATTATTATTTTCCCTGTAGTGACATTATCAATAGTTGATATACAATTAAGCAATGTTGTTTTACCACTTCCTGAAGGTCCCATTATCCCAACAAACTCACCCTCATCTACCTTAAAACTGATACTGTCTATAGCCTTTGTTACATTATCTTTATTTCCATAATACTTTTCAATTTTTTCTACACTTAATATATTTTTCATTTATAACCCTCCCTTTATTTTAAATTTAATTGTTCTAACTCCATCTGATGTACTTATTATATATAATTTTATTTGCAGCAGCCATCGATGTATATTTCATTAACATTACATTTTTGTTATGTTAACATAAGTTTGATTATTTCAATGATAAAAAACCGCAAAAAAATTTTTTCGGACACTTTAAGTCTGAGGACACATAAAACACACTTCAATATTTACTTTAAAACCTTCAAAGCCTTTGATATTAGCTTATTTCTTTACTATCTTCACCTCCGTCTCCACATGGTCTGTATATGGAAACATAATTTATTTAAGTTTTTGTCTTCTTTTTCGAATTCACACTTCATTATACTAATCCAACTAAATTAGGGCATAAGAAAACCCACAACTAATTTATTAATTAGTTGTGGGTTTTACTGGTGGAGGCGAGGGGTGTCGAACCCCTGTCCGAAAGCCATAACACCTAGGCATCTACGAGCGTAGTCAGTACTTTAAAATTCCCGTCTCCTAACCCCTACTGACGGGGTTTAGGTTCCGGTAGCTTCATATTTTCCGTTCCTGGGTCAAAGCTTTCCCAAGCTCGGTTCACCGCTGTCGGCGCCCTATCCTAAGTCGCGGTATTCAAAGGTAAGACGTAGCAGAACTAAGCTGCTAGTGCTAAATTATCGTTTGCGTTTAAATTGTTCCAATAGTTTTTTAACGCGGGTCCATAGGTTCCCTCGGCTCGCTTCCTCGATGCAACGTACCCCCGTCGAAACCAAGTACGCCCCCTAATATGTCAAAAGATTAAACTAAAATCTTTTGTACTACAATAATATATAACTATTATTGCATGTAATTACGCAAATTTAAATTATTAAATTTTTATGACCCATAAATTAATTAGATATCAACTGCTAATCTAATTTCTTGTTACTTACTATAAACCTAATGATACACTATATTATATCCTTTATCAAGTGCTAATATCATGGAATGTATGTGCATTATTGCTAGTTATCTCATTCTCTCTTTTATCTGCCTATCCATGTCTCTCTTAGCATCTTTTTCTAGCATCGCATCTCTCTTATCATAGTCTTTCTTACCGCGAACAATACCAAGATTAACTTTTACCTTAGTATCCTTAAGATATAGGGATAATGGAACTAGTGTAAAACCCTTTTGAGCCGTAAATGATGCTAGTTTATTTATTTGCTCTTTATGAAGCAATAATTTTCTTACTCTTAAAGGATCAGTGTTAAATTGATTCCCATTTTCGTAATGACTAACATGCATATTTTTTATAAATACTTCACCATTTATAACATCTGCATAAGCATCTTTTAAGTTCGCTTTTCCAGATCTAATAGACTTTACTTCTGTACCAACAAGCGCTATACCAGCTTCCATTGCTTCTTCTATAAAATAATCATGTCTTGCTTTCCTGTTTTCTGCTAGTGTTTTGTTTTCCGATTTCTTTGCCACAATTTCACCTGCTTTATTCTTATTAATATACATAAGAACACATTATATATATTATGTATAATACATATTATTATACTATACTATGTATTCTTTTTCAAGAAATGCATGGATTATTTTTACAATATATCTTTTAAATATAATACACAGAAGAAGCTATTAACCTCTTCTGTGTATTTTAAAATTATTCTATATTATAGTCTTCTTTTTTTGACTACTCTTCCTTTATAAGCTCATTTAAATCACTAACAGAGTATTCAACTTCTTGGTCTTCTTCTTTCTCTTCATCAGCTTCAATTATATCAAAATAAACTTCATGTGAAGTTAAATCAACTTTACTAACTACAATTCTTACTTCTTCTCCTAGTTTATACATTTTCTTAGTTCGCTCACCAATAAGGGTTAAATGTCTTTCATCGAAGACATAATAATCATCATCCAAGCTAGTCATATGAACTAACCCTTCTACAGTATTAGGAAGTTCAACAAACAATCCGAAATTAGTTACTGAGGATATAATACCATCATATTCTTGACCAATTCGCTCACTCATATACTCAGCTTTCTTTAAGTCATCTACTTCTCTCTCAGCTTCCATAGCTACTCTTTCCATATCTGATGATTGTTTTGACGCTATCTCTACTTCTCTACCTAATCTATCTGTTCTCGCTTGACTTAATCCTCCATTTATAACTTCTTTAATTATCCTATGGATCATTAAGTCAGGATATCTTCTAATTGGTGATGTAAAATGACAATAATACTTGGCTGCTAACCCAAAATGCCCAACACATTCTGGAGAATATTTTGCTTTCATCATAGAACGTAATAATAAAGTGCTTAGTACCATCTCTTCTTTTTGGCCTTTTACTTTTCCTATTACTTCCTGAAGCATTCTAGGATGTATATCCTTTCCCCACTTCATAGAATATCCTAAATTATGAGCAAATTCACTAAATCGCATTAATTTTTCCTCATCTGGATCCTCATGAATTCTATATACAAATGGCACATTTAGCCAGAACATATGCTCAGCTACAGTTTCATTAGCCGTTAACATAAATTCCTCAACTAATCTATTTGCAATAGCTCTCTCATAAGGTACAATGTCTACAGGCTTTCCTAATTCATTTAATATTATTTTACACTCAGCGAAATCAAAATCTATAGCGCCCCTATTCATTCTCTTCTTATTAAGAATTCCACATAACTCTTCCATATGTTTAAAATCTTCATATAAATAATCATATTTTTTAATAGTTTCGGCGTCTTTATCCCTTAGTATTTTAGTAACATCTGTATAAGTCATTCTCTCATTAGTTTTTATAACACTTTCCATTATTTCATGATCTACACATTTACCCTCTTTATCCATTTCCATAATACAACTAAGAGCTAGTCTATCTACTTTAGGATTTAAACTGCAAACCCCATTAGATAATTTTTTAGGAAGCATTGGTATAACCCTATCAATTAAGTATACTGAAGTTGCTCTTTTAAAAGCCTCTTTGTCCAAAGGATTTTTATCTTTTACATAGTGAGAAACATCTGCTATATGAACTCCTAAACGATAGTTTCCATTATCTAAAATTTCAATAGACACAGCATCATCTAAATCTTTAGCATCCTCGCCATCTATGGTTACCATACGTAAATCCCTTAAATCTGTTCTGCGCGTATATTCTTCTTGTGGAATCACTTCGGCTATATTATCGGCATATGCTTCAACATTTTGTGGGAACTCCTCTGGTAGCTTATGTTTTTTAATTATAGTTAATATATCGATGCCCGCGTCACCTTTGCTTCCGAGAATTTCTATAATTCTCCCCTCGGGATTTCTTTTTTGTCCTGGCCACTGAGTTATTTCAGCTATTACTATTTGCCCTGTTTTTGCACCATTTCTTTCTGATTTAGGAACAAATATATCCTGAGCAATCCTCTTGTCATCAGCTACTACAAACCCAAAATTACTACTGTCCTCATAAGTTCCTATTATTGTTTTATTAGACCTTTCTATTACTCTTACAATTTCACCTTCACATTTTTTCCCGCTATTTTCTTCCTTTAAAACTTTTGCAAGAACTTTATCACCATTCATTGCTCCATTTAAATTATCCGCAGGAATAAATACATCTGGTCTTTCTACTTCTGCTATTACGAATCCAAAGCCTCTTTGATGACCTTGGAATTTACCAATTACAAGACCCATCTTCTCTGGAATACCATAATATTCGGCATGTGTTCTAACCACATCCCCATTTGTTTCCATTTCAGCTAATAAATTAGAAAACCCTTTCATATCCTTTTTTTTAATATCGAATACTCTAGAAAGTTCTGCTATATTCATAGGCTTATATGCCTGCTCTGTCATAAAATTTATTAAATTTTCTTTTATCTCCATAAGATTTCCTCCTATCTAATTTTCATATTGATATATTTTTCAAATTTTAAAAAATATTTAGTATTGCTTTAGTTTCTCACTAAATGTTGTGTTAAATTATTCATGTGTTTCTATATTTACTCGCTTTTATTATAATCCAAAAAATACATCTAGTATATACTATGTGCTTATATACTTCCCTATTATCAAATAAAAAATGCTCACATTAAATAATGCTATTTAATGTGAGCATTTTATCGAAATATGTTATATCAAGAATTCTTCACAAAAATCGACTTTTTTATACAAAATAAAACAGCCCTTGGGGTTGGGCTGCTTTAAACAAATAAAAAGGGGGCTATTTATTTCTCTATTTAACTTTACTACTTAATTATATTAAATTTAACTAATGTTTGCAAGCGTTTTTTACAAATTTAATTCTAATAATATTTTAAAATAAAGACATTTCACTTATTTTTTTCATAAAAAATAATATTATTAACTAAATTAAATCTGTTTTAATAAATCCAACTCTTCTTCCGACAATTCTCGATATTGTCCTTCAGATAAATTTTCATCTAATTTTAATGGTCCAAAACTAATTCTTCTTAAAAATGCAACATTTTTATCAACACTTTCGAACATTCTTTTTACCTGATGAAATTTGCCTTCTTGAATAGTAATCATTACCTCAGATCCATTTTCATTCGCATTTAATACTTTTAATATGGCCGGCATGCATTTATAACCATCATCTAATACAACACCTTTCTTAAAGGTGTCTATATCCTTTTGATCTACAAATTTATTAATCTCGGCATAATACGCCTTATCTACATGATTCTTAGGTGCTATCAATTTATGATTTAATTCACCATCATTAGTGATTAGCAATAACCCTACTGTGTCTTTATCCAATCTTCCTATAGGAAATGGATTAAAAGCATGGTATTCTTGATCTATTAAATCAATAACAGTTTCATCATACTTATCTACTGTAGCAGAAACTACCCCAGCTGGCTTATTCATGACTATATATATGTATTTTCTATATGTTATTTCTTCACCAGCTACCTTTATTACAGCCTTATCCGGATCAATTTTCATTGTATTATCAGAAACTATTACTCCATCGACCTCTATTTTCCCTTTTTTTAACAACGCCTTCACTTCTTTTCTTGTTCCATGGCCTAAATTTGATAATATTTTGTCTATTCTTTCCATATCTATTCATCTCCTTAACTATTTCTAAAACTTCAGGTAAATTATCACCTACGGTACTATTCATCTTCTTCGAAGCTTAACATTAAATCTTTTACTCATAAAAAAAACAGCCTTTAAAAGCTGTTTTAAAGTTATTCTTTTACTTCAATCTCCATTATATCATAATCTTCATATGAAATACTCTTATAAGAACTTTTTGATAATACTAGTATTCTGTAAATCCCTTTAGTAAAAGGCATAAAGATGTAATCATTTTTCCTGCTAAATTTTTGTACCAAACTCCAGTCTCCTTTTTCCATGAGATAGACCTCATATTCAACATTCTTGCCACCCTTACTTTGTGCTACAAATGTTATTGTTTCATTAGCCATAAAATTTGCCTTATCACATAGAATCTTTGTATCTCTTACAGGTAGCGTCTCATGTATTTCTATTCTTATTTCCTTCTTACTATCATATGCATTTGTGCTCAATTTATTCTTTGCTAGAAGTTCTATTAAATAGTTTCCACTACATTTAGGTTTAATCTCATAATTTTTATGTTCCACAAAATTTGTTTGTTCTACTAAATGACCATCTATTTTCAAAACGTAATTCACAAGAGTATTTTTTGTATTTTCAGATATAACTTGGAGAGAAATAGTATCTCCAACCATAAAGTATTCTCTTGTTGGCATTAATACATAGTCTATTTTAGCTGGAATGCATTCTAAAGCTTGAATACATAGAACTTCGTGACAATCAAATTTCCTTTTGGAATATTTATCTTTTACTCTTACCTCCAGTTTGAACTTTCCACTCTCCTCTGGCGTAAACTCTAGAAAATCACGTGTTCCAAATTGTATTTTTTCTATCTCTTTATCATCTTTAGAAATTATAAAACTATATCTTAAAGAATTTCCTCCTGTTGCTTTGACTTTTACATGAACTATTTGGCCTATTAGTACTGTCTCTTTATTATCCAAAATTATATCATCAATAACCACATTTTCATTACCTATATCGTCAATTAGAAAATCTAAAGAACCTTTCTTCTCATATTCTCCTTTAAAAGATGCATCCTTCACCCATAAGTAAGCTTTATATTCTCCCGCTTCTTTTGGTATCCAAAAAAAATTATTTTCTCTAATGTAACCAGAATCCTCTATGCATTTTCCATCAATTTTGAATTTATATAATAACTCTTTCCCACCTCTAGCAATACACTTAAAAATTATAGGAGTGCCACATACTTGCGGTGAGCTTAAATCACTAGTGAAACTATGTATGTTTATTTCTTCATAAGGTTTAACGCTATAATGAATCAATGCTCTATCATCAAATTCATGAATTGAATACATATCCTTTGCCATACATAGTAGCTTATAATCACCCTTGTTTTCTTCAACATAACTAACTAATTTCTTAGTTGAATAATCTTGTATGCATTTGGTATTCCCCTTAGGATTAATTTTTACAAATTTGTACAAAACCATCCTGTTATCCCCATAGTTTGCCTCCACCTCAAAAACTAGTTCCGCACCTTCTACCATACCATCCGTCAAACATTTAAAACTTACAATTTCTACTGATTGTATGGCTTGTACATTAAATCGTATTTTCATAGAGTCATCAAATGTATTTTTTGAATCTAAATTCCTGCATTCTACCAAAAACTCTTGCTCTCCACAATATTTTGAAGTCCAAGTCAGTATATTTTCTGATGAATAGTCTTTTATAAGTAGCCAATTCCCCCTTTCATGTACCCAATATCTATACATAATAGGAATCTTTGTGGCATCTACTGTTAAGGTGACTTTTTCACCTGCCATTATTTCTATTTTATCTATGTATATATCATTTATTAACTTTTCGTAAGCCTCGCCTACCAGGTAATCTGTTTTTGACATATAATCAAAGGGCTTCTTACTTTCTTTTCTTTTAGCTTGTACCATTATGGAGTACTTACCATCTGCCTGTGGCTTCCATATAGCATCCCTGGCTCCACTTAATTTCTTCAAAGTAGTCCATGTTCCATCAATCCCTACAAGAAATTTATAGTTCAAATTATCCTCTAATATATTTTCAACACTTATTCCGATTTCTTTATATTTTTCTTCAGGGTTTTCTAAGCTAAACGATATATTCATTTCATTCATTTAAATTCACCTACCTTTATAAATAAGCTATACAATACAAAAATATTATTAAAAAACCAATCTCTATACTGAATATATTATACTATAATTCCATTATTTGTAACAGTGTATATTCCATATTTTTTCTTTTATATATAGACATAAACTTTCAATGTTTTATTATAAAATAATAAAATTTAAAATTTCATAGCTATTTATGTATTAAATTCGTCATTATAATTGAACGTTACACCCAAAAATTCATCTCATGACTGAATTCGCGATTATTCTTTTCAAAAATATAAAAATAGCTAGTAATTTTTATTACTAACTATTTCGTATATTCTAAGTGCATTATTGCGTTTTTAGAATCAATTTAATTAAATTGTTATAAAGCTTTTCATCATCTTCATTTGTTCGTTTTTTAGGACCAAAGGTTTTACCTCCGCTCCGTCTTAGTTTGCCGGATAAATGCCTCTCAAATAATAATTTATCAATATTATCATCATCATATATATGTCCTTTAGGGCCTATTGCATATGCACCTTTAGCTAAAACCATAGCAGCAACCCCAAAATCTTGAGTGATTACTATGTCATTAGATTTCGCCTCATTAGCTACTTTCATATCAACACTTTGAAATCCACTATCAACATACCTTATCGAGGCATAATCGCTACTCAAAATATGATTAATATCACAATACATAATAAGCTCTATAGAGTTTTCCTTAGCTGCCTTTTCTATTAGCTGTTTACCAGGGCAACCATCTGCATCTACAATAATTCTCATATGATTTTTCTCATTTTTTAAAGCCTTTTTTCGAGTGCTGCTTTGGTTTCTTCATATCCTGATTTTCCAAGAAGAGCAAACATATTTTTCTTATATGCTTCAACTCCTGGTTGATCAAAAGGATTCACACCTAATAAATATCCGCTTATTGCTAAAGCCTTTTCAAAGAAATAAACCATATGTCCAAAATTATACGCTGTTAATGCTGGCACATTTAAAATAATGTTAGGTACACCCCCATCATTATGAGCAAGTACTGTTCCTTGGAAAGCTTTTCTATTAACAAAATCCATAGTTTTACCTGCTAAAAAGTTCAATCCATCTAGATCTTCACTTTCCTTTTCTACTACAACTTCTTTCCTTGGCTTTTCTACATTAATAACTGTTTCAAATATATTTCTTACACCCTCTTGAATATACTGTCCCATAGAATGCAAATCTGTAGAGAAATTAACTGATGCTGGGAATATTCCCTTTTGGTCTTTTCCTTCACTTTCCCCACAAAGTTGTTTCCACCACTCACCAAAATATTGAAGTGATGGCTCATAGTTAACTAAAATTTCTGTAACCTTGCCTTTTCTATATAGTGCATTTCTAGCTGCTGCATATTTATAACAATCGTTATTGTTTAAATCCTCTACACTGTATGCTTCTCTTGCATCCGCTGCACCCTTCATCATTTCATCAATGTCAATGCCCGCTACTGCTATTGGAAGTAAACCTACAGCTGTTAACACTGAGAATCTTCCTCCTATATCATCCGGAATCACAAAAGTTTCATAGCCTTCTGCATCTGCTGATTTTTTTAGAGCTCCTTTAGAAATATCTGTAGTAGCAAAAATTCTTTCTTTAGCTCCTTCTTTTCCGTACTTCTTTTCTAATAATCCTTTTAATATTCTAAAAGCAATAGCTGGTTCTGTAGTAGTTCCTGATTTTGATATTACATTTATAGAAATATCTTTTCCTTCTACAGCATCAATTAAATCTGCCATATATGTAGAACTTATATTATTACCTGCAAAGAATATTGCTGGCGCCTTTCTCTTATCGCTTGAAAGACTGTTATAAAAACTATGACTCAACGTTTCTATAGCCGCTCTAGCTCCTAGGTAAGAACCACCTATTCCAATTACTATTAAGACTTCAGAATTATTTTTTATCTTTTCTGCTGCCTGTTTAATTCTTTTAAATTCTGATTTATCATAATTTAAAGGAAGGTCCATCCATCCTAAAAATTCATTCCCCGCACCTGTTTTATCTGCAAGCATTTTGTGTGCAGCAGATACCATTGGCTGTAAATAAGAAACTTCATGTTTACCTAAATATGGAATTGTTTTGCTTAAATCTAATGATAAAATTTTTGCCATTAATATTCCTCCTTGCTTATATCTTGAAGCAAAACAATCATTGATTATTTTGCTCATCGCATTGCATTGCCTCGCTAAAACAATATACTATAATTTTAGTTTATTCATTTAAATAAATCAAGTTTTTTAATAAAATTTTGTATTTATAACAAATTTTGTTATTTTTATTTATTAAAACTTTAAAAATTAAACTTAAATATAAAAGTCCCTAAAATTGGAGTCGCCTATACATGATAGCTATAGTATTATCTGTGAATGCTTCATTTATTCTAGTGACTTTTCCAAATAATTGACCGTGACTTTATTCACCATAAAAATATAGTAAGTACTCCCTTGTATTGTATAGCATATATTAAATTATATTACTATAAGAGGTGTGATTTTTTTTGATTATTCATGTTGTAAAAAGTGGTGAAACCTTATATATAATTTCTAAATTATATGGAGTTCCATCTAATAAAATTGCTTCTGATAATGAACTTGCAAACCCAGATGAACTTGTGGTAGGCCAAACGCTTGTAATACTTCAAGTCACAAGAAAACACAAAATTCTTCCTGGTCAATCACTTTACATGATAGCTAGAATGTATGGTGTAACTATTTCAGATTTATATGCTGCAAATCCTAACCTTAAAAATTCTATACTAATTTATCCTAGTGAAATTATTATTATACCACCATCAACGCAAAAATTAGGCTCACTTGAAGTTAATGGCTATGCACTTCCTACTACGGATATGGATGTTCTCGCAAAGACTCTTCCAAGTCTCACATACCTTAGTATATTCAGTTATCAGGTGCTGCCTAATGGAACTCTAAAAGGAATAAATGATGTCCCCTTAATAGTTGCTGCTAGAAAAGCTAAAGTAGCTCCTATGATGGTAATTACGAATTTAGAAGAGGGTGGTGGTTTTGATAGTGACCTAGCCCATATTATACTTACAGATGAAAATATACAAAACACTTTATTAGATAACATAGTCAGCATCTTGGAAAATAAAAATTATTACGGTTTAGCTATAGATCTAGAATATATTTTCCCAAAAGATAAACAAAGCTATAATGATTTTTTACGCAAAACAGTAATCAAACTAAAGGCTTTAGGCTATATTGTTACTACAGCTTTAGCCCCTAAGCCAAATGGTGATATAAAAGGATTACTTTATGAAGCGCATGATTACCCATTTCACGGTGCCATAGCTTCCCATGTTATACTGATGACTTATGAGTGGGGTTATACTGCAGGTCCACCAATGGCGGTGGCTCCAATTAATGAAGTAAAAAAAATCCTTGATTATGCTGTAACCGTAATTCCAAGTAAAAACATCTTTATGGGCATACCTAATTATGGGTACGTTTGGACTTTACCTTATGTAAAAGGAACTAAAGCAACTGTACTCGGTAATGTAGAAGCAGTTGATCTTGCGAGAAAGGTATTTGCATCTATTCAATATGACTATACCGCTCAAGCACCGTTTTTTAACTATTACGATTCTAATGGCAAAAGACATGTAGTTTGGTTTGAAGATGCTAGGAGTATGAACGTCAAACTTAGGACTGCTAATGCATATAATTTAGGCGGGGTTAGTTATTGGACTATTGGGAAATACTTCTCTCAAGCCTTTCTAGTTCAAAATTCATTATTCGATGTAAAAAAGGTAATTTAGTTAAGCGATTGTTATTTCAAATAAGAATTAAGAGTTTTTCTTTGATTATGCTATAACCAAAAGGATATGTTGCTAAGATGCTTTCTGCGCAACATATCCTTTTTGTTTACTTAAGAGTGCATTTTTTGTATTTTATTGTATTATAGTAAATATTGAATTAAAATTATTAAAGGTATATATTATAACTATACCATATATTTACATCAATTTTATGTAATTGGTATTTTCACAACAGATTTATCACCTCCCTATTTTATGGGATACCTAAGGAATAAAAATTAAGGGAGGTGAGAATTAAATGTCGGAGATTACCCAAATGTTCAAGCTGTTTTGTATTACCTCAATAGCTGTTCTTGGTATAACTTCCGCAGTAGTATTTTTTTCAAAAGATAGAATAAGTTTTAATATAAAAGCGCGTACCAAACTACCTGATCAGTCCGAAACAGAATTTGGTATCGAAGTTCATAAGGATGATAAAAAAACAAAATAGATAGTTATGCGTACTATCTATTTTTTACTACTAATTCTTAATCTGTTGTGTCCTCTGGTATCCCTATTTTATTAAATAAACTAATTGTATTATATGCAATTTATCCATAAAGTGTGCATGTTTTTAAGAATTCAGTAATATATTTATTCGCCCAGCGATTTTGCTTATATTATCACCATTTTAACTTAAAAGTTCTTGGCGCTACTCTATATGTTAAAATCAACGCAACTACCATATATACAATAGTTGTTATAATAATCCCTGCTGTGAAATAATATGAAGTCGTCTTAATTTGAAGACACGTATAGCTACCGATATACATAACCATGTTTACGAATTTAAATAAGGGACTTTTCACTGTTAACCCTGCTGTATAAGGCTGCAATACATAGTACATGAACAAATGATGTATTGAGAAGAAACAAGCTAAACAAATAATACACAAAAATAGTGGTATCATTCCAATAAGCTGGGAGCTATAACCACTAGCTAATATAATACAAATTATAGCAGAACATAAAGTTAAAGCCGGTATCAGGTTAAGAATAACTACCCTCTTAAGTCTTGAAGTGAAGTTGGATAAAATCACACTTGCCTCTCGGTAATAGCCTTGTCTTAATAGGCTTGCATCACAATTAAAAAACATAGCCTTGCAAATTCTTTCTCCCGTTGACATGCTGTACATTATAAATACCAATGGGGGAATGCTTTTTTTAATTATGTTCACTATATCCACCCTTTTACTCGGCATAAAAATCACAAAGTACATGGTAATTAAAAATATAAAACCTATAAAGACGACTCTTTCCTTTACAGGTTTTACCATTATTCTTCTAAAACGAAGAAAAAATAATGAGTTTAAATATTCATAGCCCTTCTTTTGGTCATATTTTTTTGTATTTAATTCTTCCTTACTCATTCTCTTTTCATCCAATTTCACAGTTGAAAAAGTCGCTTGATTTCTAATAGCCTCTACATCAAATAAACTATCCTTATTTAATAAATCTTTTGCTATTAAAGTATATTTCTTAAATTTCCATAAGTATATAAAAGCTGCCACGCCTAGAATTAATACAATAATCGCCACTAAAGCATTTAATAATATTAAATTAAAATCAATAGTAACTCTTAATAAAGGTAGTGCATAGGCAAGGACAAGTCCTCCTATGATTACTAGTGACATAAATAAATCTTTATGTTTTTGTATTATTTCTGTCTTATCATATATAAAAAGCTGTAGCCCTTCTTCTATCAATCTAAATGCTATTATTTCCGCTACAAGCACCATAGCTTTTAATGGTGAAAATCCTATTATTAAACCTATAATTATTACTGGAAGAACAAAGTATATAAAGTCTGTTATATTTTTATATACTATTTCTCCAAGATAGTATTCTCTTGCGTCAGCTCTCATTAGTGTTATCATATTAAAGGCCGCTTTGTTGGTTTTATCAAAAATTACATTTTTCATAACTGGTCCCAAAATAAAGCTTAAAAAGAAAAAAATATGTAAAAAATAAGGTTGTAACTTTGCTATATCCTTAGTCATTAAATAGGATGGCAAAATAATCATTACACCTAAATATATAGTTTTTCCTATAAATCCACCTAGCACTCCTAAAATTTCACGTATAACCCCTATAACCAGTTTAGCATGGGTTCTTTTATACAAATTTTCAGGAATTTTTTTACCCAAAATTGGTATCCTTTTAAGAAAATATATAAAAGTATTAGCCTGCTCTGCAAAAGATACCTTAAAACTATTTATAAATGTACTAATCATTTCCTCCCTCCTTTAAAATCTTCATGATTTTCTCTTCAAATTCAGGACTCTTTAGAACCTCACTATCCACTTCTTCTAAAATACAATTATTTAAAACCAATATTTCATCACATAAATCTGTAGCCAGCTGAAGAATATGAGTAGAAAAAATAATAATGTGCTCACTTTTCATTTTCTTTAACAAATTTTTAATTTCTAGAGCCACCACTACATCAAAAGAGGTTAAGGGCTCATCTAGCAAAATTACAGCAGGTCTAGTTATTAAAAGACAAACCATTTGCATTTTGTTTTTCATTCCATGGGAATATCCCTTCATCAACCTATATCTGTCTTCATCCTTAATTTTTATAATATCAAAATACTCATCTATTGTAAGCAAATTTTCAATTTTCTCCTTATTAATATCAATATAAAATTTTAAGAACTCATATCCAGTTAAAAACTCTGGTATCACTGGATCTGAAAAAACATATCCTACCTTACTATAATCTATTTCCACTGATGCTTGTCCATCTTCTACTATACTCACGCTACCATCCTCATATTTAGTTTCCCCACTTATGCAATTAAAAAGGGTTGTTTTACCTGCTCCATTTCTTCCTAAAAGTCCATATATTCTTCCTTTTTCAAATGTAAATGATGCTTTTTTTAACACCTGTTTTTCTCCATAACTCTTTTCTATATCTTTAAGTACTAATTTCATTTTATTCTACCACCCTCATTTTTCTCTATTACCAAATTAACAATGCTCAGCCCTAGGCCAACACCAGTACTTGCCTTTTTACTTCTAGAGTCATCACACTGATAAAATGGTAAAAACACTTTATCTTTATCTCTTATGTTACACCAGTTATGCCAATAAATATAGTAATAATTGTCTTATTAACCATAATAATTCTCCCTTTCTCTAATTCCCTAATTTAAAATAAAAAAAGGTTCAGCCTAAGCCAAACCACTTTATATGCTAATTACTAATTATA
The DNA here is from genome assembly GCF_055081135.1 of Clostridium sp. CM036. Lineage (NCBI taxonomy): Bacteria > Bacillati > Bacillota > Clostridia > Eubacteriales > Clostridiaceae > Clostridium > Clostridium sp. CM036. The sequence continues at coordinate 2,309,663 of NZ_CM143652.1, forward strand.
GGATAATTATTCTTTGTATTTCTCAATATATTCTAGAAGTGCCATGCTAACTAAATCCATACTTTTATACTCTTTATATGTCTCTGCAAAATCTTTAAACTCCCCCCAAACTTCTGAATATAATCTAATAGTAGTCGTCATCTTAAATTCTCCATTAAGTATATCTTCATCAATTTTTAATTCTTGTGGTTGCGGTATATCAATTATAGTTTTATGATCCTTTGTTTGCTTTGATGTTTGTGTTTGTGTTTCTGTTTCGATTTCAGTTTTATCTGCCCCTGTTTTCAGCTCTTTTACAAAGTAATAAGCTGAATCAATAGCTTCCTCTACATTATCCGCATTAAAACTCACACAAGGGATTGTATCCTGCAAAATCAAACAAAACTTAGCATTTGATTGAATTTCTATTTTATATCCTGCATCTATTAATGTTTCTAATTTATTCATTTTTTTTCACACCCTTTTCTTATCTATTTACTTTTCGAATAATTTCTTATTAACTCATTTTGGTGATATATTACATTTTGCTATTGCTCTCTAATATTTATAAAATTATTATGCCACAATTTGATATATATTATGTTTTATAATTACCTTACTATATATCAATTAAATCATTTCCTACGGAGCTACAATATTTTTCTTGTTGTAAACTTATATCCCATACTTCTATTGAAAAACATAAAAAAAGGTGTTTATGAAATACTAATTTAATAGTATGTTTCATAAACACCTTTAATTAACTTATTTCATTAATATATATAGGTATAACAACGTTCATACCTATTCCCACTCAATAGTTGAAGGTGGCTTAGAAGTTACATCATAAACAATTCTGTTTACTCCTTTAACTTCATTAACAATTCTTCTAGAAACTATATCTAACACTTCATATGGTATTCTAGCCCAATCTGAAGTCATTCCATCTGAACTAGTTACAGCTCTTAGGGCAACCGTATGGCAGTATGTTCGTTCGTCTCCCATAACTCCAACAGATTGGATGTTTGGTAGACATGCAAAGTATTGCCATATTTCACTTTCAAGTCCAGCTTTAGCCACTTCATCTCTGAATATTGCGTCTGCTTCGCTAGTTATAAATAATTTTTCAGGTGTTATTTCTCCAAGTACTCTTATAGCGAGACCTGGTCCTGGGAATGGTTGTCTCCACACTAAGTAATGAGGAATTCCAATCTCTTCTCCCACTGCTCTAACTTCATCTTTAAATAATTCTCTTAAAGGCTCTATTAGTTTAAAGTGCATATCTTCTGGAAGTCCGCCAACATTATGATGACTTTTTATAGTAGCTGAAGTAGCAGTACCACTTTCAACTACATCTGGATATATTGTTCCTTGAACAAGGAAATCTAATTGTCCGAGTTTATTAGACTCCTCTTCAAAAACTCTTATAAATTCTTCTCCAATTATCTTTCTCTTTTTCTCTGGATCACTTACACCTTTAAGCTTACCTAAGAATCTCTCTTGAGCATTAACCCTTATTATGTTCATTTTAAATTCGCCTTTGAATATTGTTTCAACTTGATCGCCTTCATCTTTTCTTAAAAGGCCGTGATCTACAAATACACAAGTTAACTGATCTCCTATTGCTTTATGTACAAGCACTGCTGCAACTGAAGAATCTACGCCTCCTGAAAGAGCACAAAGTACTTTTTTATCTCCAACTAGTTCTTTTATAGCCTTGATTTTTTCCTGCGCAAAAGATGACATTGACCAATCGCCTTTAACCTCGCAAACATCATATAGGAACTTTCTAATCATTTCTTCACCAAAAAGAGTATGTTTTACTTCTGGGTGAAATTGAACTCCATAGAGTTTTTTAGAAACACTCGCCATAGCAGCTACTGGACAATCTTTAGTAGTTGCAATTATATCAAATCCTTCTGGTACTTTAGAAATATGGTCTGTATGACTCATCCAGCATTGATTCTTTTCTATTCCTGCAAAAATAGTAGCATCTTTGCATAGGTCAACTTCTACTTTTCCGTATTCTCGAACATCAGGTGTTATAACTTCTCCACCAAATACTCGAGCCATTAGTTGAGCACCATAACATATTCCCAAAATAGGAATACCTAGTTCGAATATTTCTTTTTCAACCTTTGGAGCACCTTTTGCATATACACTATTGGGTCCGCCGGTGAATATTATTCCTTTTGGATTCATGTTTTTTATTTTTTCGGCAGAAGATGTATATGGTATTATTTCGCAATAAACATTATTCTCTCTAACTCTTCTTGCAATAAGTTGATTATATTGACCACCAAAGTCAACAACTAAAATTAATTCTCTATTAATCAATGTTTTTCCTCCTGTACACTTAAGCTTTATACTTAGCTATTTATATATATTTTATCTATTCTCATCTATACTAGTTGTTCACGCTATAATTTGGCGCTTCTTTTGTAATTGACACATCATGTGGATGACTTTCTCTTAGCCCTGCTGATGTTTGGACAACAAAGGTTGAAGTCTCAAATAATTGCTCTAGCGTTTCAGAACCTAAATATCCCATTCCTGAACGTATACCGCCTATCATCTGATATATAGTTTCTATAACACTTCCTTTGAAAGGTATTCTTCCTTCTACCCCTTCTGGAACTAACTTTTTATTTCCTTCTTGGAAATACCTATCCTTACTTCCGCAAGCCATAGCACTTAGAGAACCCATGCCTCTATATACCTTATAGCTTCTTCCCTGATAGATTTCCATTTCACCTGGAGCTTCCTCACAGCCTGCAAACATAGAACCCATCATTACCACTTTAGCACCTGCTGCTAATGCCTTAACTATATCTCCTGAGTATTTTATGCCGCCGTCTGCAATAACAGGAACTCCATATTTATTCCCCTCTTCAACGCAATCCATAACTGCTGTAAGTTGTGGAACTCCTACTCCTGCTACAATCCTTGTAGTACAAATTGATCCAGGACCTATCCCTACTTTTACACAATCCGCTCCTGCCTCAATTAAATCTCTGGTTGCCTCACTCGTAGCAACGTTCCCTGCTATTATTTGAAGTTCTGGGTATACAGCTTTTATTTTTCGTACTGCATCCATTACTCCAAAAGAATGTCCATGAGCTGTATCTATAGTTATTACATCTACTCCAGCTTTCACTAAGGCTGCTACTCGCTCCGCTATGTCTACAGTTACACCAACAGCTGCACCACATAATAATCTTCCTCTAGAATCCTTTGCAGCATTCGGAAATTTTATGGTTTTCTCTATATCTTTTATAGTAATAAGTCCTCTTAAATAATTTTCGCTATCTACTAAAGGTAACTTTTCTATTTTATGTTTTTTAAGAAGTTCTTTAGCTTCCTGCATACTTGTTCCTTCTGATGCAGTAATTAGATTTTCACTTGTCATTATATCTTTAATTTTCTTACTATAATCAGTTTCGAAAACAATATCCCTATTAGTGATTATTCCAACTAATTTACCATTTGTTGTAATTGGAACTCCTGATATTCTATATTTACTCATTAGTGCTAATGCATCTTCTAAAATATTATCTGGAGATAAGAAGAATGGATCTGTAATTACACCATTTTCTTGTCTTTTAACTCTATCCACTTCAATAGCTTGGTTTTCAATACTCATGTTCTTATGTATAGTTCCTATTCCACCCTCTCTAGCCATAGCAATAGCCATTCTAGACTCAGTAACAGTGTCCATACCAGCACTCATTAAAGGTATGTTAAGTTTTATTTTTTTCGTAAGGTAAGTAACTAAACTAACATCCTTAGGTAATACTTTAGACTTATTGGGAACTAGCAATACATCGTCGAAAGTATATGCTTGTTTTAATATTTTTGCCATTTAATTAACACCCTTTCACAATTTTATTTTACATTCGTCTTTATAATTAGCATAAGAATATTTATATATACGATATTTTAAAATAAGGTATAAAGTATAAAAAGGCATACTAATCCTACCTTAACTAAAGTAAAATTAGCATGCCAAAAATAAGCTCATACTAAGATTACTCATAGTCGGAAATTTACGGCTTCCGGTAGATACTCCTTGCCATATTCAAGGTATATATGAGTAGCGTAATTGTTCTTTGAATTTGTTATTACAATAATGATAGTTAATGTTTAAGCATTTGTCAATGAATATTTCTAGTATGTTCATGAACTAGTTCGCGAACATACTAGAAACATAATTATAAGGCTTAACAAAATAAAAAAAATTAACTAAGGCAAAACCCTAGTTAATTTTTTATTTGAATATACTTTATTTATAATAATTATTGTTCAAATTATTTTTAGTACATTCCATCCATTCCCATTCCTGGTGCGCCACCCATTGGTGCTGAATTCTTTTCTGGAATATCTGCAACTGCAACTTCAGTTGTTAAGAATGTTGCTGCAACAGATGCTGCGTTTTGAAGTGCTGATCTTACAACTTTTGTTGGATCAACAATCCCAGCTTTTATCATGTTTACCATTTCTCCACGTAAAGCATCATATCCATTTTCTCCAGCGCTTTCTCTTACTTTTTCTATTATAACTGAAGCTTCAGCGCCAGCATTTGTAGCTATTTGTCTTAATGGTTCTTCTAATGCTCTTTTAATTATGTTAATACCCACTTGAACATCTGGTGTATCTGATGATAATTTTGCAATCTCAGAAATAGCATTAATATAAACTGTTCCACCACCAGGAACTATTCCCTCTTCAACTGCTGCTTTTGTAGCTGCAAGAGCATCTTCTATTCGGAGTTTCTTTTCTTTTAATTCAGTTTCAGTAGCAGCTCCAACTTTTATTACAGCTACTCCGCCTGCAAGTTTAGCAAGTCTTTCTTGTAATTTTTCTCTATCAAAATCTGATGTAGTTTCTTCAATTTGCTTTTTAATTTGGGAAACTCTATCATGTATTGTATCTTTTTCACCCTTGCCATTTACTATAGTAGTGTTTTCTTTAGATATTTTAACACTTTCTGCTTTTCCAAGCATGTCAACAGTAACATCTTTTAGTTCTCTTCCTAATTCTTCGCATATAACTTCTCCTCCAGTTAGGATTGCTATATCTTGAAGCATTTCTTTTCTTCTGTCACCAAAACCTGGTGCTTTAACAGCTACACAAGTAAAAGTTCCTCTTAATTTATTAACAACTAATGTGCTTAAAGCTTCACCCTCAATATCTTCAGCAATTATTAATAACTTTTTGCCTTGTTGAACGATTTGCTCAAGTATTGGAAGTATGTCTTGTATATTAGTAATTTTCTTATCAGTTATTAAAATATATGGCTCATCAAGATTCGCTTCCATTTTTTCTGCATCTGTAACCATATATGCACTTAAATATCCTCTATCAAATTGCATTCCTTCAACAACATCAAGTTCTGTTCCCATAGATTTTGATTCTTCTACAGTTATAACACCTTCGTTGCCTACTCTTTCCATAGCATCAGCAATTAGAGCTCCTGTTACTTCATCACTAGCTGATATAGCAGCAACTCTCGATATATCTTCCTTACCATTAACTGGTTTAGAAGATTTTTTAATTTCTTCAACAGCTTTATCTACAGCCATTTTTATACCAGTTCTTATTAACATTGGATTGGCACCAGCTGTAACATTTTTTAAACCTTCTCTTATTATAGCTTGGGCAAGCAATGTAGCTGTAGTTGTTCCATCTCCTGCTACATCATTTGTCTTTGTAGCAACTTCTTTAACAAGTTGTGCTCCCATATTTTCAAATGCATCTTCTAGCTCTATTTCCCTAGCTATAGTAACACCATCATTTGTTATTAATGGTGATCCAAACTTTTTATCTAAAATAACATTTCTTCCTTTAGGTCCGAGTGTTATTTTAACAGTGTTTGCAAGTTTATCTACACCTCTTTGCATAGCTCTTCTCGCTTCTTCTCCAAACAATATATCTTTAGCCATTTTAAACCCTCCTATACGACGCTAATGATTAAATAATCATTTACTATCAATTATTATTTAATTATTATTACGTTAATGTTATTTTTCAATTACAGCTAATAGTTCATCTTGCTTTAATATGATATACTCAATACCATCATATTTTATTTCACTTCCTGAATATTTAGAGAATAATATTATATCCCCTGCCTTAACTTCCATTTTAATTACTTTCCCATCTTCAACTTTTCCTGGTCCTACTGAAACTACTTCAGCCTCTTGTGGTTTTTCCTTTGAAGCTCCTGCAAGAAGTATTCCACTTTTTGTAGTTTCTTCCGCCTCTAATCTTTTAATTAACACTCTATCACTAAGTGGTCTAATATTCATTTTAAACCCCTCCTTATATATTTTTGTTGTTTTTGTTAGCACTCATCACATCTGAGTGCTAATGAGTTCTATACCTAATATTTTAATTAATAATCAGTATAATATCAACTTCACCTATTCCATATATTATACCATTTATACGCAACTAAACTATATTATGTTTAGTTATCACTGCATTATATAGTTTTTCTCTTGTTTACTTACTTTTTAATGAAATTATAATTTTAGCACATTTTTATTATCATTGAATATATTTTGATTTATTGTTAAAATCACTAATAGAGGTGATTTTATGAATAGTCTATATAAATGGTTTAATAACTATTTTTTTAGAGACTCCATTTTCAGAAATGTAAAAACGCTTATTAAATTTTCATTCAAAACGTTTTTTATCTTAAGTTTTACTTTTTCTTTTATAATTTTAAGCATAAATCTTACTTTGCTTTTTAAACCATTATACTATATGGATATTGATGTTTTAAAAATTGAAGAATCTTCTAATTTAAATAAAAAGGAACTAAAGACTAATTATGACTATGTAATCACATATTTAACTCAAAATAAAATTGAAGAATTCACTCTTCCAACGCTACCTTCATCCAATAATGGTAAAATTCATTTTAAGGAAGTTAAAATAATATTTGATACTCTTAAGGTAATGCTATTTTTCTCCATATTAATAAGTATTATAGGTATAATCATAAATAAGAGACACAAAACAATAAGATACTTGTTAACTAGTTCAATTTTTCTTATTATCGTACCTATAATATTACTTATACCCTTTTTAATTAATTTCGATAAAAGCTTCACAGCTTTTCATCATATTTTCTTTAAAAATGATTACTGGTTATTTGATATTGAACATGATCCAATAATAACGATCCTTCCACAGGATTTTTTCTTCCATTGTGCAATATTAATAATTATTTTGATTACTATAAGTAGCATAATATTAAGGTGTATATATAAATCACAATATAAAAAGCTACGCTCTTTATAATATTTATAAAAAGCTATACTCTTTATAATATTTTATAAAACATGTGTTATCGTAACTTTTTAATAAGATTTTTTCTTTTTAATTACATTTTTTATTATAGTATTTCCTTTAAAAATCCCTACTATTGATATAATACTCATTGTTATGCCTATAGTTATTAAACTTGTAACATCCCATGCATCTATTTTTTGACCAAAATAAGAAGAAATAAAAATCCCTGGAATTCTACCGAGTGTTGAATATATAAAGAAATCTTTAAAAGAAACATCAGATACTCCACATATGTATATTAGAGCATCTTTAGGTATTCCTGGGATTAAAAAAAAAATGAATATAACATTTTTTTTGCTTCCTATTTTTAATATTTTTCTAAAAAATTTCACTTTCTTTTTTAATAACAACTTTTCCACAAAAGGCCTACCATAACTATTAGCAATAAGATATACTATTATACCTCCTAAAGTAATACCCATTAAAGATATTATACCGCCTAAAAATGCACCGAAAATATATCCTCCAGCAATTTGTATAAATTCTCCTGGAATAAAAAAAACTACTACTTGTAAAACCTGCATAAGAATGAAAATTAAAACACTGAAATTTCCATAAGAAAGAATAACTTCTTTTAATATATTCGGATTTCTCAATATATATGAATACTTGAAATAATATTCATATCCTATGTATGCGAAAGCTAGCAAAACTGCTGATAGTAATATATATTGTTTATATCCTGATACCTTCATTCTAATACTATTCCACATTCTTTTCATTGTTTTTCATCCTCTTCACTCTTGTATTTATTTCAATAGTAACTCATAGTTTTATATAGTATTACTTGCTTTGCTTAATTTATTCTATTTTAATATTATTTTCTCTTGCATAATAAAACAAATACTGTTGTGCAAAACCTGCTAAGTTTTCAAATTTGTCTCTAGCGAAGGTCCTTATTTTAGGTAGAGAGACATCTGGTGCTAAATAAAAAAATTGCATCGCCCTCTTAACCCACACATCCACTGGGAAAGCAGAATATTTTTGCATAGAAAATAACATAATACAATCCGCCACTTTTGGGCCTATTCCACTAAGTTTTTTTAGTTCTTCATGGCAAATATCATCTTCCGCGGCTTTAATAAGCTCCAAATTCACTTCACCAGTATATACCTGATGTACTGTGTTTTTTACATATTTAGATCTAAACCCCAGACTACAACTCTGAATTTCTTCTATAGTAGCTTCTTCTAAATCTGCAGGCGTTGGAAATGTGTAGTACGTTTTCCCCTTATATTCTATTGGTTTTCCCCATTTTTTGCTCAAATTGTTTATAGCTCTTTTTATCATTGGGATTCTATTATTTGAAGAAATTATAAATGATATGGTAAGTTCAAAAGGCTCCTGCTGCAATAATCTAATGCCATACCCGAAATCAACAGATCTTTTAAGAAGAGGATCCATCTTAAATTTCTCTTTGATAACTGTGTAATTTCTTTTAAGGTCAAAATAATCACACCAAATCTCATTAAATTCTTCCTCATTTATATTATATATCTTTACTTGCGTCCCCTTTTTTTCTACTTCTATTACCTTCCCATATGCTACCCCTATGTAATTGCCATTAGGCTCCTTGTCCCATCTAAAGCATTGCCCACATTCGAATATATGGTCTAGTTCAAAGTTCTCTACATCTTTTATTATAATGCCTTCATTAAATGATTCAATATTTTTGTAATCCATAATTTTTCCTTTCATTGAGTTAAATTATTAACTTTTAATTCGCGTATCACAATTTCATCTAATATTTCAGTAGCAGTTTCAATCATTACCTTGCAACTACCATCCTCTTTTTTATATTTTGCTTTAAGAGCCGCGCAATTATTCGTGCTTAACTTTGATTCAAATTTTTGGAAGAATTCCTGACATAGTCTTTTAACTCTATCACCTTCATGCGCTTTTTCTTTAGTAAATAATATACCTATAACTGCCAAAGAACCTGTTATTGCTCCGCATATGCTCTCAATACCCATTCCTCCACCAAATGATGACATAGTTTTAAACGTTTCGCTTTTTAATTTCATATTATATTCATCACTAGCAGCGTAAATCATCACCTCAGCACAACTTAAATCATATTCCTTAGTGTAATATTTATTTATTTTATCTATTAACATAATATACCTCCTCCTATGCAATATTATTATACCAAATAGTTGTTACCTGTCCTCACTTTTTTAAAACAAACTCCATAAACCTTTGTTTATGGAGTTTGTAATTTAAAAATTATTATTTTGTTAACATTCCATCTATAGCTTTAGCAGCTTTTTTACCTGCTTCCATAGCTAATATAACTGTAGCAGCTCCTGAAACAGCATCTCCACCAGCATATACATTCTTTTTAGATGTTAATCCTGTTTCATCTTCTGCAACTATGCACTTCCATTTATTGATTTCTAACCCTTCTGTTGTTAAAGGAATTAATGGATTTGGTGATGTACCTAGAGACATTATAACCGTATTTACATCCATTATGAATTCCGACCCTTCAATCGCTATAGGTCTTCTTCTTCCTGATGCATCGGGTTCTCCTAGCTCCATTCTTATACACTTCATGCCTATAACATTCCCTTTTTCATCTCCTAGGATTTCAATTGGATTCACAAGTAAATCCATTATAACTCCCTCTTCTTTTGCGTGATGCACTTCTTCGGCTCTTGCAGGAAGTTCTGATTCTGATCTCCTGTACACTATGTGCCCTTCTGCTCCAAGTCTCACTGCTGTACGCACAGAGTCCATAGCAACATTTCCTCCACCTACAACAGCAACCTTTTCACCTGTTCTTATAGGAGTCTGATACCCCTCTTTAAATGCTTTCATCAAATTGCTTCTAGTTAAATATTCATTAGCAGAAAATACTCCATTTAAATTTTCTCCTGGTATTCCCATGAACATTGGAAGTCCAGCACCTGAACCGATAAATACAGCTTTAAAATCTTCTTCTTCCATCAGCTGATTTATTGTTACAGTTCGTCCTACTATCACATTCGTTTCTAATTTAACTCCTAATTTCTTAACATTTTCAACTTCATGTTTAACAACTGTATCTTTTGGCAACCTAAACTCTGGAATTCCATATACCAAAACTCCACCAGCTTCATGAAGTGCTTCAAAAATAGTTACATCGTACCCAGCTTTAGCTAAATCTCCTGCGCAGGTAAGTCCTGAAGGACCACTTCCGATTACCGCAACCTTAATGCCATTTTTAGGTTTTGTTTCTGAAAGGTCAACATTATGCTCTCTTGAATAGTCACCTACAAATCTTTCAAGTTTACCAATAGCTATGGCATCTCCCTTTATTCCTAATATACATTTGCTTTCGCATTGAGTTTCTTGTGGACAAACTCTTCCACAGACTGCTGGTAACGCACTATATTTTGCAATTACCTTAACTGCCTCTGTAAATTCTCTATTTTTTATGTGAGCTATGAACCCAGGAATATCTATTGCTACTGGACATTTTCCAACACACATTGGCTTTTTACAATTTAAACACCTTGTAGCTTCCTCAACTGCTTCGTCCTCTGTATATCCTAAACATACCTCTTCAAAATTAGTTGCTCTTACTTTTGGATCTTGTTCCCCTATTGCAACTCTGTTCATTTTACCCATTATTTAGCACCTCCTAAACCGCAGCCTGCTTTAATGCCTTCACCTTTAGAACTCTCTTGAGTTTTGTACATTGTTTGTCTTCTCATTGCCTCATCAAAATTAACTTTATGACCATCAAATTCTGGACCATCAACGCAAGCAAATTTAGTCTCACCATCTACAGTAAGTCTGCAAGCTCCACACATTCCTGTTCCATCAACCATAATAGGATTCATGCTTACAATAGTTGATATTCCAAGTTCTTCAGTCAATTTGCAAACAAATTTCATCATTATCATTGGTCCAATTGCAACAACTAAATCGTATTTTATGCCATCATTTTGAACTAATTCTTTTAATTTATTTGTGACAAGTCCCTTATATCCATATGAACCATCATCAGTACATGGATATACATTCCCTGCTACTTTCTTCATTTCTTCTTCCATAATTACATAATCTTTAGCCTTTGCGCCTATTATTACGTCTGCCTTAATACCTTGATCGCTGAGCCATTTAACTTGAGGGTAAACTGGTGCAGTTCCTAGCCCGCCAGCTACAAACACAATTTTCTTTTTCTTTAAATCTTCAATGCTCTCACTCATTAATTCAGATGCTTGTCCAAGTGGTCCTACAAAATCTGAAAATGAGTCACCAATTTCATACTTTTCCATTTTTTTTGTTGAACAACCTATTGTTTGAACTACTATAGTTACTGTACCTCTTAACGCATCATAATCACTAATTGTTAAAGGTATTCTTTCGCCTTTTTCATCCATCTTTATAATTATAAATTGACCTGGTTTTGCTGATTTAGCTACTCTCGGAGCCTCAATATCCATTAAGAATATCTGAGGTGCTAATGCTCTCTTTTCGACTATTTTATACATTTTTAATCCTCCATATTCATATATGATTTTGGTCTGCCTATGTTCCTACACTAAAACCTTCGTTATTATATATTCATTTTACCACAAAAATCTAAATTATATATTTGTTAAAATACATTTTACATTATCTCTATTTTGTCAAAATAAATTTCACTTGAAATTTTTATTAGAGTGAAAATACTAAGTCAAAATAGACAGGTAGTAAAGAGTATTAAATACTAATGCTCTTTACTACCTGTCCTCTTATTAATCATTTAATTATTGTCTATTGGTACAATTTCATAATGTGCCTAATATTAAATCATCTCCTGCGGAGCTGCATATTAACGACTTCAGAAGGAGATTTATACTCCTACTTAAAGTAGGTACTCCCACTTATAGAATTGGGAGACTTTCCTTCTGAAATGTCGTTAAAATTTAACTTTTTCTCCTGTAAAGGTACAAGTTAATATCTTTTTCATTTCGCAAGTATTTATTGGTCTTGGGTTAGATCCTGTGCATGCATCTTTTATAGCATTTTCAGATATAAAATCTACATTTGCATCAAACTCTTCTTTTGTCATTCCGTTTTCCTTTAAAGAAGTTGGTATATTCATAGCTTTATTTAAATCTCTTATCATATCAGTTAATGAATCAATTAATTCATCTTCTGTATTTCCAGCTAAATTAAGACTTCTAGCAATTGTAGCATATCTATCTCCACAAGATTTTTTGTTAAAATCTATAACATATGGAAGTAATATTGCATTAGCTAAGCCATGTGCAACATGAAATACGCCACCTATTTTGTGTGCCATACTATGAGATATTCCTAGTAGTGCGTTGGAAAATGCCATTCCCGCAAGACATTGTGCAATGTGCATTTCATTTCTCGCTTCCACATCACCTTCAAATGATTTTAATATATTTTCTCTAATCATAGTTATAGCTTGTATTGCAAGAGGATCTGAAAAGCTTGACCTAAGTCCTGCTACATAAGCCTCAAATGCATGTGTTAATGCATCCATACCTGTATGTGCTACTAATTTAGGTGGCATTGTTTGAGCTAGTGCTGGGTCTACTATTGCTATATCTGGTGTTAAGTTGAAGTCCGCTAAAGGATATTTTATTTTTGCTTTATAGTCAGTTATTACTGAAAATGCTGTAACTTCGGTTGCTGTTCCACTAGTTGATGGTATAGCTATAAATTTAGCTTTTTGTCTTAAGTCAGGAATACCAAATGGTATAACCGCTTGTTCAAAAGTAAATTCTGGATACTCATAAAAAATCCACATAGCTTTTGCTGCGTCAATTGGTGAACCACCCCCGATTGATACTATTAAGTCCGGCTGGAATTCTCTCATTACTGCTGCACCGTTCATAACTGTTTCTACCGATGGATCTGGTTCTACTCCAGTAATATGCTTAACTTCAATTCCAGCTTCTTTTAAATAAGCTTCAACCGTATCTAAGAATCCGAATCTTTTCATAGAGCTTCCGCCAGTAACTATTACTGCTTTTCTGCCTTTTAAGGTTTTTAACACCTCTAATGAATTTTCTCCAAAATAAATATCTCTTGGTAACGTAAATCTATTCATTATATTTCCCCCCATTTTTAAAAAATATTATATTCTTTTATACGTTTATGCCTAGTTGTTTATACCAACTTTTGTCATTTCTTTGTTATATTGTTAATGATATATCATTAACAATGCAAAGTCAACATTAAAACAAGAGCATTACAACCCTCTACAAGTTGTAATGCTCTCTAAATTCATTGTTCATATTAAAATAATATCTTATTTCGAATAATCAAATATTCCCTTTTTAGTTTTTCTTCCTAGCAATCCGCCTCTAACATATTTTCTTAAAAGACTATGAGCTCTGTACTTATTGTCTCCTGTTTCAGTATATAAAACATCCATGATAGCAAGACATACATCAAGACCTATAAGGTCTCCTAGTGCTAGAGGTCCCATTGGATGATTAGCGCCAAGTTTCATTGCTTTATCGATATCTTCTGCAGATGCAACACCTTCTGCAAGTATTCCTACAGCTTCGTTAATCATTGGTATTAATATTCTGTTTACAACAAATCCAGGAGCTTCAGCAACTTCTACTGGATCCTTACCGATTGCAATTGCAATTTCTTTAACTGCATCGAAAGTTTCAGTGGACGTACCCATTCCTTTAATTATTTCTACAAGCTTCATCATTGGAGCTGGATTAAAGAAATGCATTCCTATAACTTTGTCAGGTCTATTTGTAGCAGCTCCTACTTCAGTTATAGACAGTGATGATGTATTTGATGATAATATAGTTTCCGGCTTACATATTCTGTCAAGCTCTGCAAAAATTTCTTTCTTTATTTTCATAATTTCTACAGCTGCTTCAACTACTAAATCACAGTCTGCTGCTAATTCCATATCAGTAGTTCCTGTAATTCTTGAAAGTATTTCTTCCATTTGTGCTTCAGTAATTTTTTCTTTTTTAACTAATCTTTCTAAATTCTTTTTAATTGTAACAAGTCCTCTATCAACAAATTCATCTTTAATATCTCTCATTATTACTTCGCAACCACTTACTGCGAATGTTTGAACAATACCCGCTCCCATAGTTCCAGCTCCAAGTACAAAAATCTTTTTCATAATAACACACTCCTTTTATTTTTTTAAAAACTAAAAGTAATAAATATTTTTAAAACTTACTCTAATGCTAAATTTCAGCATTAGAGCAAGTTCATTTAAATACTACTTTAAAATCTAATTATTTGTTTCTTAATGTATTAATCTGAGCTATCATTTCTGGAATAACTTTTATGAAATCTCCAGCAATAGCTACATCAGCAGCTTTCATGATTGGCGCTGTTGCATCTTTGTTTATAGCTATTATGAAATCAGAATCTTGCATACCAGCTAAATGCTGAATTGCTCCTGAAATACCGCAAGCTATGTATACAGTTGGTCTTACAGTTTTTCCTGTTTGACCTACTTGAACTGCTTTATCTATCCAACCATTCTCAACTGCAGCTCTTGATGCTCCAACAACTCCGCCTATGGTAACTGCCAGTTTTTCAAGTAACGCGAAGTTTTCTTTACTTCCAACTCCACGACCACCAGATACTATAATGTTAGCTTCTCCGATATCCGCTAAAACTGAAGCAACTTTTACAACGTCTACTGTTTTAGTTCTGATATCTGATTCTTCTAAGTTTACAGTTATTTTTTCAACTGGGCAGCTTCTTTTTTCATCTCTAGCTAATTTTTCAAAAACTCCTGGTCTAATAGTAGCCATTTGTGGTCTATGTTCTCCACAAACTATTGTAGCCATTAAGTTTCCTCCAAATGCTGGTCTTGTCATCATTAGATTGTTGTTTTCTGTATCTATATCTAATGAAGTGCAATCAGCAGTAAGTCCTGTTGAAAGTCTTGCGGATACTCTTGGTCCTAAATCTCTTCCTAAATAACTTGCTCCTACAAATATAATTTCTGGTTTTCTTTCATTTGCAAGATCACATATTACTTTTGTATATGCATCAGTTGTAAAGTGGCCCAATAATGGATGACTAGCAACTATTACTTTGTCAGCGCCATATGCTACTAATTCTTTAACCATATCATCTGTTTTATCTCCAAGTAATACAGCTGTTAATTCTTCTCCTAATTTATCTGCTATTTCACGTCCCTTACCTAAAAGTTCAAATGAAATCTTTTGAAGTTCTCCGTCTCTTTGCTCAGCAAAGACCCATACGCCCTTGTACTCTTCTATATTCATAACTTAATCCTCCCTGCTTCTTAGATAAAGTGATTTTCTTTTAATTTTGAAACTACATATAAAGCAGCTTCATTAGCTGGTAATTGTATTAATTCGCCTTTTCCCTTAGCTTCTTTGGTCATAGACTTTTTAACCTTTGTTGGTGAACCTTTAAGACCGAGAACAGCTATGTCTGCTCCGATATCTGCTGCATTCCAAACTTTTACTTCTTTATTTTGGAACATTTCAAAAATGCTTTTTATGTTCATATATCTTGGCTCATTCAACTCTTTTATTGCTGTTAAAAGAACAGGAGTCTTAACTTCTATATCTTCATATCCGTCTTCCCAAGCTCTTCTAACTTTTAATCCACCCTTAATTACATCAACTTTTTCAACATATGTTATTTGAGCAAGATTTAAATGTTCTGCTATTTCAGGTCCAACTTGCGCTGTATCTCCGTCTATAGCTTGTCTGCCTGCAAACACTACGTCATAATCTAATTTCTTTAAAGTCGCTGCAAGTGCATGAGATGTAGCTAATGTATCTGCTCCTGCGAATGCTCTGTCAGATACTAATATTGCTTCATCAGCTCCCATAGCTAAAGCTTCTCTCAAAGCTTTTTCTGCTTGTGGGGGTCCCATGCTTATTACTGTTACATGTGCACCATGTTCATCTTTTAATCTTAAAGATTCTTCCAGTGCATTTTTATCATCTGGATTTATTATTGATGGAACGCCTTCTCTTATAAGTGTTCCTGTTTTAGGATCTATTTTAACTTCGTTTGTATCTGGAACTTGTTTTAAACATACAACTATATTCATTCCTTAATCTCCTCCTACTTTAATAAATTTCCAGCTATAACCATTCTTTGAACTTCTGAAGTTCCTTCATATATCTCAGTTATCTTAGCATCTCTCATCATTCTTTCTAATGGATATTCTTTAGTATATCCATATCCTCCGAAGATTTGAACGGCTTTAGTTGTAACTTCCATAGCTGTTTCTGACGCAAATAATTTTGCTCTAGCAGCTTCTACTGTATATGGTAAACCATTATCTTTATTCCATGCTGCTTTATATATTAAAAGTTTAGAAGCCTCAATTTTAACATCAAGTTCTGCAACCATCCATTGTAAACCTTGGAATGCTGAAAGTGGTTTTCCAAATTGTTTTCTTTCTTTCATGTATTTAGTAGCTTCATTGAGTGCGCCTTCTGCAATTCCTAGGGCTTGAGCCGCTACTCCGATTCTTCCTCCATCAAGGGTTTTCATTGCGATACCGAACCCTCTTCCTTCTTTTCCAAGCATGTTTTCTTTAGGAACTATGCAGTTTTCAAATACAAGTTCTGTAGTTGATGATGCTCTTATTCCTAATTTATCTTCGTGTTTACCAATTGAGAATCCTGGAAACTCTTTTTCAACTATGAAAGCAGTGATTCCTTTTGTTCCCTTAGTTTTATCAGTCATTGCAAAAACTACAAATGTATCTGCTACTCCACCGTTTGTGATAAATATTTTTGAACCATTTAATATATAGTTATCACCATCTAAAGTTGCTGTAGTTTGTTGACCTGACGCATCTGTTCCTGCATTAGGTTCTGTTAGTCCAAAAGCTCCTAGTTTTTCACCTTTTGCAAGTGGAACTAAATATTTCATTTTTTGTTCTTCTGTACCGAAAGCATCTATTGGGCCAGCACATAATGAAGTATGAGCTGATAGTATAACTCCTGTAGTTGCACATGCTTTTGATAGTTCTTCAACAGCCATAATGTATGATACATTATTTCCGCCTGCTCCACCGTATTTAGTAGCAATTGGGATACCCATCATATGGTATCTAGCCATTTTCTCTACAGTTTCGCTAGGAAATCTTTCTGTCACGTCTATTTCCGAAGCTAAAGGTTTAACTTCGTTTAATGCGAACTCACTTACCATCTGTTTTACAAATTCTTGTTCTTTTGTCAATGCAAAATTCATGAACTTTCCTCCTCACTATTCTCTGAGACAAATAATAATCTTTAATTGTTATCTGCCTATTCTTTTTACAGAATACTTTTTATTACTTATTTTTAAAGCATTTTTCTGTTTTTTCAATAAATGCTGTCATTCCATTTTTTTGATCTTCAGTCGCATAACATTCTCCGAATATCTCTGACTCGTATGAAAGCGCTGAATCTATATCTATTTGTATTCCCTTATTGATTGCTGCCTTACAAAAACTTACAGCAATAGGTGCTTGTCCTGCAATTGTATTTGCTAGTGCTTTAGCTTCTGATAATAAATTTTCTGGATCAACTACTTTATTTACAAGTCCAATTCTTAATGCCTCTTCCGCATTAATAATCTTTGCTGTATAAATTAGTTCTTTAGCCATTCCAAGTCCTACAAGTCTAGGAAGTCTTTGCGTACCTCCAAAGCCAGGAGTTATTCCAAGACCTACCTCAGGTTGTCCAAATTTTGCTTTTGAAGAAGCGATTCTAATATCACAAGCCATAGAAAGTTCACATCCTCCACCTAGCGCAAAACCGTTTACTGCAGCTATTATAGGTTTTTCTAAAGTTTCTAGTTTTCTGAAAACTTTATTCCCTAGATTTCCAAATTTCCTTCCACCCATAACATTAAGATCTTTCATTTCGGTGATGTCAGCCCCTGCTACGAAAGCTTTTCCTTCTCCTGTTAAGATCACTGCGTAGATTTTATCATCTTCAGCAATTTCATCTATTGCTAAATCTAGCTCTTTTAATGTTTCTGTATTTAATGCATTTAGAGCCTTTGGTCTACTAATTGTAAGTATTGCGACTTTGTCTTCTTTTTGAAGAACAATATTCTTGTATTCCATAACAATCAACTCCTTACGAATTAATCCATTCATTAAATATTTGTTAATAATATAACAAATAAACCTAAATGTAATTGAAGCCCTTCGCCTCAATTACATTATATCTCTTTATAGTAATTATTTCAACAAGAAATATTCATAATCTTTTAAATTAATCTTGTTGATTTCATAAACTTTATAAACTTTGTAAATTTTATGAATATGATTTGTCATTCATTAAACAACTAAGTGTTAGCAAGCTCTCACTTAAATGGACATTCTCCACAATGGTTTCTACAGGCACCTCTAAATCCACAGGTGCAAAATTCCATATACCTTTAACCCCATTTGCTACCATTATGTCACTAACTTTTTGAGCACTAATATGTGGAACACATATTACGCCAATATCTATTGGTGTCGCTTTAAGGAAACGCGCTAATTCATCTAAGTCTATTACTTCAACATCTCTAATTTTTAATCCTATAAGCTTTGGGTTAACATCAAAAATACCCGCCAAGTTAAATGATAGCTTTTCAAAATTAGTATAATTGGCAATAGCTTGCCCGATATTCCCCGCGCCTACTATTACCATCTTATATTCTTTTGAGAGTCCTAGTATTCCACTAATTTCATTCAACAATTCTTTAACATTATATCCGTATCCCTGTTGTCCAAAATCTCCAAAACAATTTAAGTCTTGTCTAATTTGAGATGCTGTAAACCCAATCTTTTCGCCCAATTCTTTCGAGGATATCCTATCTACATCATTTCTTAAAAGTTCTTTTAAATATCTATGGTATTTAGGCAATCTTTTAATAACTGCCATTGATATATTCTTTTTTCTTTCCACAATATACACTCCTCTACGAATATCATAAATTACATACTATCTATACTAACACACTATTATAAATTAAAACTACTTTTGCTATAAATTTAGTAGTTATTGTGAAATTATTACCATTATATATATATATATACTATTATTAAAAATTAATCTATATATATTTCTTTTTTACTACAAAAAATTAAATATAAATAGTACAATAATATATGAAGCAACTTTAATTAATATTTATAACTAATTAAGTTGAATTTTTTTAATACTACATAACAGGGAAGGTGAAAACAATGATAGTTTTAAGTTGCAAGGATATTCACAAAAGTTACGGCATAGATGTTATTTTAGACAAAATAACTTTAAGTATAAATGAAGGTGAAAAGATTGGATTTATTGGTGCTAATGGGGCAGGTAAATCTACGCTTTTTAAAATACTCACATCACAATTGGATTATGATAATGGTGAGCTATTTATAGATAAAAATAAAAAAGTTGGTTATCTATCTCAAAATCTTGAATTAACTTTAAGTAATACTATATATGAAGAAACTCTTTTAGTATTCCACGATCTATTAGGCCTCGAAAAAAGACTTAACAATTTAGAATCAAAAATGAATGAACCTTATGATACTTCCAAAGAAGAATATAATAATAGAATAATAAAAGAATATACATTAATCTGTGAACTTTACAATAACAGGGGCGGCTACACATATAAAGCTGAAATTAATAAGGTTCTCAAAGGTCTTGGCTTTATGGAAGAAGATTATAATAAGCCAATAAACATACTAAGTGGAGGTCAAAAGACTAGAGTTGCACTATGCAAATTATTACTTAAAAATCCCGATATTCTTTTATTAGATGAACCTACTAACCACCTAGACTTAGATGCTATAGAATGGTTAGAAGATTATTTGAAATCTTATAAAGGAACTATTTTTATAATATCCCACGATAGATTCTTTTTAGATGCTATTACCAATAAAACTTTTGAACTTACTAACGGTCATGTAGATTCTTATAATGGAAATTATACAAATTTTATTGATTTAAAGAAAAAAAATTATGAAGTTCAATTAAAAGCATACAATTTGCAACGCTCAGAAATAAAAAGGCAAGAAGACATCATAACTAGATATAGATCCTTTAATAGAGAAAAAAGTGTAAGAGCTGCAGAGAGCAGACAAAAATCCTTAGATAAACTCGACCGGGTTGATTCCCCCGACACAGCTCCTAGGGAAACTAAAATCAAATTTGAAACAGAAATTAAAAGCGGAAATGACGTTCTCCATGCAGAAAATTTATCAAAACGATTTGGAGACAATCTTTTGTTTGAGAATTTAAATCTAGATATAAAAAGATCCGAAAAGTTCGCTCTTATTGGTGAAAATGGTCGTGGCAAAACCACTCTTTTAAATATTATAATGGATAAAATTTCAAGTGATACAGGTATAAAAATATTGGGCAAAAATATTTTTGTAGGATATTATGACCAAGAACAATCAAATTTGAATCCAGAAAAAACTATAATAGATGAGGTTTGGGATGAATTTCCTAAACTTACTACCACAGAAGTACGTACTGCATTAGCTGCATTTTTATTCATAGGAGAAGATGTATTTAAAAGTATATCCACATTGAGTGGTGGTGAAAGATGTAGAATTAATCTTCTAAAAATAATGCTATCAAAATCCAACTTTTTACTATTAGATGAGCCAACAAATCACTTAGATATTATGTCTCGTGAAGCTTTAGAAGATTCGATACTTGGATATGACGGTACTGTTCTTGTAATATCTCATGATAGGTATTTCTTAAACAAGGTAATTACTAAAATACTTGAATTAAAACAAGATGGTCTTAAAGAGTATTTAGGTAATTATACTTATTATATAGAAAAAAAGAAAAACCCTCTAAGGTTCCAAGTAGAAGAAGCCTACGACGGCATGTCAAAAACTCAAATTAATCTTGATAAAAGAAAGAAGAGAGATGAACAAAAACTAGAAAAACAAAAGAAAATCGATTTAAAAGACCTAGAAGATAAAATTACCTCATCGGAACAGCGATTAGAAAAATTAAATAGTGATCTTTGCCTTGAAGAGATTTATTCAAGTCCTAGTCGGAGTGTTGAGACAAACAATCAAATTTCTAGTATTAAAACCGAACTTGAAACTCTTTATGCAAACTGGGAAGACTTTATATCGGAAGTGGACTAAAAATTAAGGCTCTTAGCACACAATCAAACATTTGTGGTCTAAGAGCTTTTTCTTTTAGATACCTAAATTAATGCCCCTTCTAATAAAACTTTAATATTGTCCTTATAAATTTTATTAAACTGACTTATTGGCAGAGGATTTTTTCCAATTCCGACCTCAATGGTATAACCCGGCCTTCTATATTTTTCTATAAACCAATCCTTATATCCTGCATAGCTTGTGATTCCATAGGTTTCTGCTAATTCATAACCACTTAAAGAGGAAAATATCTCTCCTATTTTTCTAGCCTCAGCACTTGCCAAATTTTGAAAATCCCAGTATATTACTTCCCCTTGGGTGTGATACGCTATTACTAATCTAAACCCATGTTTTCTTGTAAAATCTGCTACCGCTTTAGACTCTGATTCTGATTCTGGCGCAGTACCTGAATATCTTGTAGGGCCCGGTCCATATACGCCATAACTTTTTTCCGCGTCCTTTGATTTTTGCCACATAGCATCATAGTTATGATTAAGGTCTACACCGCGAATATTAGCACTCCATGTTTTAGAAAAATCAGAACTCCCATTATTCCACTTAATTAAATCATTGTAGTATGGGTTACTCCTCTCTAGGCCATTAAGCACTAAGTCAATCCCATCTGGATTTACCATAGGCATAATGTATATAGTACTTTTATTCCAGATATCTAAGGCACTATACCCTTCTATATTTTCACCTGTTGCATAGGCTTTAGAAAAGTTTTCAATAAACTTCATCAAAAGCACAGTAGTTATCCATTCAATAGCATGATGAGATCCATTATAAAAAACTTTATTGGGTCCATTACCGAGTTTCACATAATAAAGTTCTTTTCCAAGCTCACTCTTGCCGCCACTATCCACTTCAATAAATGGGTATCTAGCCTTTAGCCCTTCTAAATCTTTTTTCATAATATCATAAGTGTAATCAATATTTGTAAAAACTACATCTAATGAATATGGAACTATGATCACCTCTCCAACCTGCAAGTTGTTAGGATTTATTTGAGGATTTGCAGTAATTATACTTTCTACGGTCACAAAGTACTTACTTGCTATAAGGTATATTGTATCACCCGGTCTAATTCTATAAGTATCATAACCCATTAAAAATCTATTCATAAGTTTATAAGTATCATCATTTACTGTGCCTGTAGGTGATAAGCCAAAATATCTTTGAAACATCAATACTGCCTGTGCCGTTTTAGTTCCGTAAATTCCGTCTATTCCTCCTACATCATAGCCTAATTTATTAAGTAGTGCTTGTATTTCCATTACCGATGTTCCTCTTGAGCCTATTTTTAGGGTTTGCAACTTTTACCCTCCTAAATTTTTCTATAATACTATTATATGAATTTTAATAAAAATGTTGCAGGTTTTAACGAATAAAATACCACACCTATTTTTTTGCCTCCTCCTTTGTATATAAATTTTCACTCATAAAAATATATTTCTCCTTTTTTGACTTATTATATGATGTCATGTATAATTTTGTCATACATATTAATATTTTTTCACAAAAAATCATAAATATGTTTTCTTGTATAGATTAATTTCACATAATAAAATAGGAGGAATAATAATGTTTAAAAAATTTACAAATGGTTGTGTTAATCTTGTCCAAAAGTATTTACCAGACCCATTCATATTTGCTGTAATCCTTACCTTTCTAGTATTAATTTTAGGGATGGTGCTTACTGGTCAAGGACCATTAGCTATGACTATTCACTGGAGTAAGGGTTTGTGGACGCTCCTCGCTTTTTCAATGCAAATGGCGCTAGTATTAGTTACAGGTCATGCGCTTGCCAATGCACCATCTTTTAAAAAGGGTCTTAAAATTCTTGCAAAAATCCCTAAATCACCAAGTCAAGCAATTATTCTTGTTACAATTATTTCTACTATAGCTTGCTGGATTAACTGGGGCTTTGGTCTAGTTATCGGAGCTATTTTTGCTAAGGAATTAGCTAAAGAAGTTAAAGGCGTAGATTATAGACTTTTAATAGCTTCTGCTTATTCAGGCTTTTTAGTATGGCATGCCGGTCTTTCTGGTTCTATACCACTAGTAGTTGCTACAGGTGGTCCTGAGGTAGTAAAAGCTACTGCAGGTGTTGTTACTTCACCTATACCAACCAGCGCTACATTGTTTTCAGGTTATAATCTAATTATATTAGCTATACTTTTAGTAACCTTGCCTCTTATAAACAAAGCTATGCATCCTGACACTGAACATACTATTACTATAGATCCAAAACTTTTGGTGGAGGAACCAATGATTATAATAGCTAAAGAAAAAATGACTCCCGCTGATAAACTTGAGAATAGCTCTATTATCTCAATGTTATTAGTAATTATGGGCTTTAGTTATATTATTTATTATTTTGTTAAAGGTGGTAGTCTTGATTTAAATATTGTTAATGCTATCTTCTTGTTCCTAGGAATTGCTCTTCATGGAACTCCTATAAGGTTTGTTAACGCAATTACATCCGCTGCTAAAGGAACTGCTGGAATTATACTTCAATTCCCATTCTACGCGGGTATTATGGGTATGATGGTTGGTACAAGTGCTAGTGGAATTTCTCTCGCAGGAGTTATGTCTACTTCTTTTGTTAGTATATCTAATCAACATACCTTCCCTCTATTCACTTTCCTAAGCGCAGGACTTGTTAACTTCTTTGTACCATCTGGTGGTGGACAATGGGCTGTTCAAGCTCCCATTATGATGCCCGCTGGTGCAGCTTTAGGTGTGCCTGCTTCAAAAACTGCTATGGCTATTTCATGGGGAGATGCATGGACTAACATGATTCAACCTTTCTGGGCATTACCCGCTCTTGGAATTGCCGGTCTCGGTGCTAAGGACGTAATGGGCTTTTGTATAATCGACTTATTATACTCAGGTGTTATTATTGGACTAGGGCTAATGTTTATATCATAATAGCTAAGGGACTGTCTCAAACTGATTAAAAGTTATTTTAAGTTTATATCGATACCTGTAGATCGGACACTTTGGTAAAAGTGTCTGATCTACAGGTACTTTTTTTGCATAATATAGAATATTGTTACATAGGAGCATTTTAAATTTATATAGCTAATAAGGGGGAATCAAAATGTTCAAAAAATTTACAAATGGTTGTGTTAATCTTGTCCAAAAATATTTACCAGACCCATTCATATTTGCTGTACTTTTAACATTCTTTGTATTAATTTTAGGCATAGTTCTTACTGGACAAAGTCCTTTGGCTATGACTATTCACTGGAGCAAAGGTTTGTGGACATTACTTGCTTTTTCAATGCAAATGGCATTGGTATTAGTTACAGGCCATGCTCTCGCCAATGCACCATCTTTTAAAAAAGGTCTTAAGACCCTTGCAAAAATACCTAAATCACCGAGTCAAGCAATTATTTTGGTTACACTTATTTCTACTATAGCTTGTTGGATCAACTGGGGCTTTGGTTTAGTTATTGGGGCTATTTTCGCTAAGGAATTAGCTAAAGAAGTTAAAGGAGTAGATTATAGGCTTTTAATAGCTTCTGCTTATTCAGGCTTTTTAGTATGGCACGCTGGTCTTTCTGGTTCTATCCCACTAGTAGTTGCTTCTGGTGGTCCTGAAGTTGTAAAAGCTACTGCAGGCGTTGTTACTTCTCCTATACCAACTAGTGCAACATTGTTTTCAGGTTACAATTTAATTATATTAGCTGTACTATTAATTACATTGCCTCTTATAAACAAAGCTATGCATCCTGACATTGATCATACTGTCACTATAGATACAAAACTTTTGGTTGAGAACCCAGTAGTTATAATAGCTAAAGAAGCAATGACTCCTGCTGATAAACTTGAAAACAGCACCCTTATCTCAATGTTATTAGCAATTATGGGCTTTAGTTATATTGTTTACTATTTTGTTAAAGGTGGTAGCCTCGATCTAAACATTGTTAATGCTATTTTCTTGTTCCTAGGAGTTGCTCTTCATGGAACTCCTAGAAGATTTGTTAATGCAATTACAGACGCCGCCAAAGGCGCTGCTGGAATTATACTTCAATTCCCATTCTACGCAGGTATTATGGGAATGATGGTAGGTACAAGCGCTGCTGGAATTTCTCTTGCAGGTGTTATGTCTACTTCTTTCGTTAGTATATCTAATCAACATACCTTTCCACTATTCACTTTTCTAAGTGCAGGACTTGTTAACTTCTTTATACCATCTGGCGGTGGTCAATGGGCTGTTCAAGCTCCTATTATGATGCCTGCCGGTGCAGCTTTAGGCGTACCTGCTGCGAAAACTGCTATGGCTATTGCTTGGGGAGATGCATGGACTAATATGATTCAACCCTTTTGGGCATTACCCGCTCTTGGAATTGCTGGACTCAGTGCTAAGGACGTAATGGGTTTTTGTGTAATTGACTTATTATACTCAGGTATTATTATTGGGTTAGGATTATTCCTTTTCTAGGAAGTTTTTATTATAACAACAAAAGGGGTACATCTTTAAATGATTAAATAAATCAATTAAAGATGTACCCCCTATTTTTTTATTATAAATTTATTAAATTAAACCTCTCTCAACTATCTCCGTAACAGCAAAACTTGCTACATCATCAGCAAATTTTCCTGGTCCGAAACCTGCATCATATCCAAGCTCTTTAGCAAGTTCATGAGTTATTCTTGGACCTCCACAAATTAAGACAACTTTATCTCTGATTCCTTCTGCTTCTAATAATTCTACTAGATTAGTAAGGTTTTGGATGTGTACATCCTTTTGAGTAACTGTTTGAGAAACTAAAAGAACATCTGCTTTAAGCTCTATAGCTTTTTTGATAAATTCTTCATTCTCAACTTGGCTTCCCAAGTTCAAAGCTTCTATCATAGGGTATCTCTCAAGACCATAGTGTCCTGCAAATCCCTTCATGTTCATTACAGCGTCTATCCCAACTGTATGAGCATCTGTTCCTGTACTAGCTCCAATTATTACAACGTCACGTTTAATGTTTTCTTTTATATATTCTCCAATTTGTTTCATATCCATTGTTTCTACTTCTACAGTTTGAACATGAATTTCTTCATAGTTTACAGAATGCGATAATGAACCATAAATAACATAAAAAGAAAATTCTTTATCTAAAGATGCATGATGAGCACAGTTTGGATTTTTAAGTCCCATAGCTTTAGCAAGTTGAAGTGCTGCTTCTACTCCTCTTTCATTATCTTCTACTGGAAGTGTAAAGCTCACTTGTACCTTACCATCATTCATAGTATCTCCATAGGGTTTAATCTTTGTTAAATCCAAATTTTGATCATACTCTTTAACTTCTAATGAATATTGTCCTTCGCTCATTATTTATTTCCCCCTAACATTAAATCTATAAATGGGTTAAAGTAAGCTTTTTCTTTTTCTACAACTCCTGCAAGTCCTTTTCCACCAGTATAAGGTCTCTTAATTCCTGCAAATTTCCCTTGCTGTATCGTACTGAATAAGCCTTCTTTTTCAATTTCTCCAATTAAATCTGCTGCTTTATTTAATACTTCATCAACCCTTGTTTCCATCATGCCACCTTTTTTGAAGGTGATTTCTGATCCTAAATCCTTCATAGTTCTAAATATATATTGAGCATTGTCTATTGATAACGCTCTATCTGACATAAATGGAGTGTGTATTGCTTCTGTAAGCATTCCAAGAAGATGTAACTTTTGTCCTGTCATAATAGTAACCATATTGAATAATGTATCTTGTACTTGTCCTTTAAATATATCTCCAGTCTTAAACTTAGTTGGAGGCATATATTTTAGTGGTGCTCTCGGAAAGATTTCTCTTGCCATTTGCGCTTGTGCTAATTCATATATAAATCCATTTTCAACATCTGGACTTATTTCAAACGCATGCCCAAGTCCCATTTGTTCTTCTGGAATTCCAGCAACTAATGCAAATTGTTCATTTATAAATTGTGAAGCAAGCACTGTATGAGCTTCTTCTACTGCATCTGCAGTAGTTAAATAATTATCTTCTCCAGTGTTTATAATAACTCCCGCAAATCCATTTATTACTCTTGAGAAATATTGGTCAACTATAGTTCTTTGCATGTTGATATCGCGGAAAAGAATTCCGTATAAAGCATCATTGAGCATTACATCTAATCTTTCTATAGCTCCCATAGCAGCTATTTCAGGCATACATAATCCAGAACAATAATTACAAAGTCTTATATATTTCCCCAATTCTTCTCCAACCTCATCAAGGGCCGCTCTCATAAGTCTGAAGTTTTCTTGTGTTGCAAGTGTTCCTCCAGTACCTTCCGTTGTAGCTCCGTATGGAACGAAGTCAAGTAAGCTTTGTCCTGTACTTCTTATTACGGCTATTACATCTGCGCCTTGCTTAGCAGCTGCTCTTGCTTGGGTTATATCTTCATAAATGTTACCTGTAGCAACTATTACATAAAGATATGGGCTACTCTTATCGCCAAATTTTTCAAGGTATGATTCTCTTTTGCCTCTATTTTCTTTAATTTTAGCAACCATTTCTTTAGCTACTTTATCTACAGCCATTTTTATTTCGAATTCTTCATGCATAGGAGTTTTAGTTAAATCCATTTCACCTTTTGCTACTTTCTCAGCAATTTCTTGTGGTGAAAGACCAGTTTCAACCATAGCATTTCCTATAAACATTGACGCACCAAGTGCTAATCCATTACCATTTTTAATGTTATCCACTACTACATTTGGAATTGGTACTCCAACTTCATCTACCCCATCAATACCTAAAAGTCTACACACCGTTCTTTCTACTGTTACTGTAGTATGTATGTCAATAAATTCTTGAGTATCTTTTGCTATGTTTTTAGCTGATTGTCTAGCTTTACTCACAACATCCCAATTCATATTTAATTTGCTTTCCATTTTATTCCTCCTAATTGTAGAAACTTTTTGCTATATCCACTATTTCCTTTTCAAGTCCTAGTAATAATGCTATATTAAGTGCATCTTTTGGCACTTCATTTTCTTTTGAAACCTTCTCTAGCTTGTAATTCATATGTTGTTGTATTATTTCAACAGAATGAGTTTTATTTAAATCTATCTTGTACTTTAGCGCATTAAAATCTACATTTTTAAGTCCCATTACTTGATAATGTTCCATATTCTCCTCAACTACTCCATCGTAATGAGTTGAAATTAAGCTTATTGATTGAAATTTAGTCAAGTATTTAGAAAGAGATTTCATAAGATAGTACCCTTCTTTTGGATTAGTACCTCTTGCAAACTCATCTAGAGCTATAAATCCATTTCCTATTTTTGCAGACTCTACCACTTCTTTTAACTTTATTATTTCTGCACCAAATGTACTTAAGCCTTTGGATATGGACTGCATATCATCTGAAACAAAATGAATAAAATTAAGGATTGGAAATTGTGCTTTTTTTGCAAATACAAAAAAGCCCATTTGCCCAAGCAGTAAATTCAGAACAATAGTCTTAAGGGTAACGCTTTTCCCACCCATATTAGCACCAGTTATAATAGTTGTACCACCAAATAGCTCTATACTAACTGGGGTAAATACCTTTTTTCCTTTTTCTAATATTTCTTTAATTTCAGGATTAAAGGCTTCATCAAGATTAATCTTCATTTCTTCACAAATTTTCGGACGGGAACCATTATAATCTATGGATAAATTCGCTTTGGCAATCAAAAAGTCTAATCTACCTATCGCTTTTATATTTTGGTTTATGATCTCAGTTTCCTTAGAAATCTGGAGTGTTAACTCTTTTCTAATCCTTAGTTCTTCCTCTTCTTCTTCTATAACTAAATCTAACCTTTGCTTCTTTAGTTCATTTACTTCTTCCTCGGTTTTCACAGTAAAAATTTCTTTTTCCTTTTGTTTTTTCTTTTCACGAATGCTTTTCAAAGTTTTAGAATACTCATCATAAACATAAAAAGTAGACATTCCCTTCTTCTGTGGGTCTAGGAGGGAGATAATCTCATCTAAAGAGTTTAGATGAACCTCCTCTATATCAAGCTGTAATTTATCCAAAATATTTTTTAAATCTGTTACTAATATTGAAAAATATTTAATTTCATATAATTCAACTTCATCTAATGTTTCTGATTCATTACATCTTTTAATAGAATTTCTAATATCTTTTAGTTTACAAAATATTCGTCCTATTCCATTATACTCTTGACTATGAGCTCTCATTGATTTAATCATATTTTCTAGACTATTTAATTCATGAGTTAATTCATTTATTTCTGAATCTTTAAATGGTCTAATATTTTTTTTCTCCTCAAGCCCATAAGAAGTAGTTATCCCCAATTTATCCATAACAAAAGAAAAACCAATTTGATCCCTCTGCTGCTTATCTAAAAATTTCATTTTACTCCCCTCCAATAACATCAAATACAGGTATATTTAATTTATCCCTAAGCCCATCTAAAAACTTCTGCTTATCAAATTCATACCCATAAGGTGATTTTGGATTGGATGTAACACATACTATATTAATGGGATTTATTGTTTTTATAATTCCACCTTGCTTTTTAAATTTATAAAGGGTTTCCCTAGTTAAAAAGAGCTTTGTTCCATCTTCAACTAGGAAAATTACACCTTTATACTTATTTGTAGATGTCATAATATCTTCTAGTAGGTTATCTGAAACTACACCTTTAATAACTACATAGGAGGCATTTTCATCTAAAGACCCAACAATTTCCTTAGAAGATCCCAATGCTGTAATTGCATCTAGCATTTTTATAGTATTATCTTTGCAAATAATACCTATTCTGCCGATGCGTAAAACTTCATTAGCGAGATTTAATACTTCATTATTCTTTTCATTTTCCAATGAAAGTAATTTAACAGTATGACTAGTTTCTTCTATAACCTTATCCATACTTTTTGACAGCGCCGCTCCAGTTGATAAAATTGTAGCATTTGTAATTGATGGAGAGGCGAAGGTTTTTCTATTAAGGGCACCATCCACAATTACAAGCTCACTTCCAAACCTTTTAAGATCATCACATATTAAAGTCATATAGGAATTTACAGATGGACCGCCTAAATCTACATATCCGTCACTTAATGCTCTGCATATAATTATTTCACCCATAGGAGTGTTGAAACCAGTAGTTTTTAAAATCTCCCTGGTAATATCACTATTCAATAAGCATTGTTTTGCAGTAGCAATTATAGTTCCTTCTTCAATGTAAATTTTAGGTTTTTCAGTAGCAGTTACTTGGTCCAACTCTTCTCCGTCTCTTCCTATAGAGGTAAGCCCAAGGGATATTTCCCCTCTGGCTTCCCTCAATATATGATTTAAGGTGGTTGTTTTTCCTACATTTTTATTCATTCCTATGATAGAAATACTGTCATATTTTTGAATCATATTGAAAATGCTTGGGTTGTTTATGCTGTCCTTAATTTTACTCGTGATGTCCTCTTAGATTTCTCTCAAGTCCAGCTGGTTCCATAGACATTTGCTGACCGTTTAATAGCCCTGCCACTCCTACTTTATGAACCTTTTTCTTTCCTTCGCAAACTTCACAGCGACAACCTGAAGTATAACTAGTTGGTTGTTCATAAGTAGTTATAACGCCTTCAAAGTTTCTAAGTACCACTTTTTCAGGACTTTGAGAAATAATATAAGTTGGCATTACTGGTATTTTACCACCGCCACCTGGAGCGTCAACAACAAATGTTGGAACACAGAATCCTGAAGTATGGCCTCTTAAAGCTTCAATAATTTCTATCCCTTTAGATACTGGTGTTCTAAAGTGCTCAAGTCCCATTGAAAGATCACATTGATAGATGTAGTATGGTCTTACTCTAATTTTAACAAGCTCATGTACAAGGTCCATCATTATATGTGCACAGTCATTAACCCCTCTTAAAAGAACTGATTGATTTCCTAGAGGTACTCCTGCATTTGAAAGCCGCGCGCATGCAAGTTTTGCTTCTTCTGTAATTTCATTTGGATGATTAAAGTGAGTGTTTAGCCAAATTGGATGATATTTCTTTAGCATATCAACTAATTCTTTTGTAATTCTTTGTGGAAGAACCACTGGTACTCTCGAACCCATTCTTATTATTTCAACGTGTGGAATTGCTCTTAATTTTTTAATTATATATTCTAATTTATCATCTGAAACAAGTAGAGCATCTCCGCCTGATAATAATACATCTCTAATTTGTGGAGTATTTTTAATGTACTCGATTGCTTTATCTATTCTTTCCATTGGCATAGCACTATCGCTTTGACCTGCGAATCTTCTTCTTGTACAGTGTCTGCAGTACATTGAGCATTGATCAGTTATTAATAGTAATACTCTATCTGGGTATCTATGAGTTAACCCTGGTACTGGAGAATCTGAATCTTCATGTAATGGGTCCAATAAATCAGCATGTGCCTGATGTAATTCAAGCCCTGTTGGTATAGCTTGTTTTCTTATTGGATCGTTTGGATCATTAGGGTCTATTAATGCTAAGTAATAAGGAGTTATAGCCATTCTTAATGTTTGAACGCATTTCCTAGCTCCTTCTTCTTCCTCCTGCGTTAATGGTATATATTTTTTTAGTTGATCCACATTTTCAATTCTATTTTTAACCTGCCATTTCCAATCATTCCATTGCTCATCAGTTACATCTTTAAATAATTCAAATCTTCTATTAACTTTCATATTAGTACCTCCATCGTATAATAATTTTTAATTTTATAATATGTAGTTGATATATCAATATGGTTTAGAGAGAATACAATATAACTTTATATTGTATTCTCTAAATCACAATTAAATCATCTTCTTCGAAGCTGAAATGTCATTAAACGTATAATTCTTCAAATACTTTTCTTAATGTTTCATTTTCTCTTAACTCTTCAAGGGTTATTTCAGCATGTCCTTTAGTGTATCCGTTTCCTACGATCATAGTAACGTCTTTACCTACACCTTCAGCTCCAAGAGCTGCTTTTGTAAAGCTTGTAGCCATTGAGAAGAAGTATACTATTCCGTCATCTTTTACTGGTAAAATTGATGACATTTCAGTATTTGGAACATTAACCATATTTATTGCTACATCTACTTCACATCCATTGTTGTGCTCTAGAGTAGTGTTCATTACATCAATAGCGTTTCTAGCATCTCCAATAACTATTTGCATTTTTAGACCTAATCTTTTTAATCTCGCTTTCTCTTCTTCATTTCTTACAATGCCTATAACGTTTCCTGTTGGTCCTACTCTTTTAACTGCTTCATAAGAGCAAATCATTCCTGATTTTCCTGCTGCGCCTAGTAAAAGAACTGATTGACCTGGTTTAACAAGTTTAGCAACTTGAGCTGGCGCTCCTGCAACGTCTAATGCTGCTAATGCTAGATTTTCATTCATGTCTTTTGGAAGTTTTGCATATAATCCACTTTCAAATAAAATAGCTTTTCCTTTTATTTCAACTCTATCGATATCTGGTTTGATATCAACAATTTTTTCTATTTTTAAAGGAGTTAATGATAGTGAAACTAATGTAGAGATTTTGTCTCCCACTTTAAGATCTGTTGTTCCTTTTAAAGCTTCGCCTATTTTTTCAACTGTTCCAATAAGCATTCCACCTGAACCTGTTACAGGATTTTGCATTTTTCCTTTTTCAGCTACAATTTCCATGATTTTAGATTTTATTTTTTCAATGTCATGTCCTGCTTCTTCCTCTATTTGAGTAAAGCTAGCTGAGTCTATGTTTAAAGCCTGAACATCAATTAAAATTTCATTATCAAATATATTCATATCATTTGATATTTTAGTTGCTGGTTGTGGCAATGCACCTTTTGGTTCAAGTGACCTGTGAGTTCCGTATTTACATCCTTTGTTCATAATAACTTCCTCCTATACATCCATTATTTTTAGATTTTCTGATATTATTAATTCAGCTTCAGTAAGTGATTTAACTTCTTCAACTGTTGTATCTTTATGAATTTCAGTAAGTACAAGTCCCTTTTCAGTAAATTCCATTACTCCAAGTTCTGTAACTATAAGGTTAACTTGTGCCTTTGCTGTTAATGGCAGCGTACATTTTTTTAATATTTTAGGAGTCCCTTTAGCTGTATGTTGCATTGCAATAATAACCTTTTTGGCTCCTACTACTAAATCCATTGCTCCACCCATACCAGGAACCATTTTGCCTGGCACAATCCAATTAGCTAAGTTTCCTTCCTGATCTACTTCCAATGCTCCAAGAACAGTCATATCAACGTGTCCTCCTCTTATTAAAGTGAAAGACATTGCGGTATCAAAGTATGCTCCGCCAGGAAGTATTGTAGTAAATTGACCACCTGCATTAGTTACATCCTTGTTTTCTTCTCCTTTTGCTGGAGAAGCTCCCATTCCAACCATTCCATTTTCTGATTGGAGAGTAACATGGACGCCTTCTGGAATATAATTCGTAACTAATGTTGGAAGCCCTATGCCCAAATTAACAAGTTGTCCATCTTTTAATTCTTTACCAATTCTTTTTGCAATAATTTGTTTTGCAATCTTGCTATCTGTAATCATATTAGTTAGCCTCCCCTATAATATAATCAACCAATACACATGGAGTCACAATATTATTTGGATCTAAATCTCCAATTTTAACAATTTTTTCAGCTTCTACTATTACAGTTTCTGCAGCAGTAGCTATAATTGGATTAAAGTTTTTTGTTGTTCCATAATAAACTGCATTTCCAATTTCATCTACGACGCTTGCATAAACAAGTGCTAAATCTGCTTTAATTGGAAGCTCTAATAGATATTCTTTTCCTTCTATTGTAAGTTTTTGTTTTCCTTCTTCTATCATAGTACCAACTCCTGTAGGGGTAAGCACTCCACCAAGCCCAGCTCCCGCTGCTCTTATTCTTTCAATTAGTGTTCCTTGTGGCACAAGTTCTACTTCCATTTTTCCTTCTGTCATAAGTCTTCCCGTTTCAGCATTTGTTCCTATATGAGAAGCCACAACTTTTTTAACTTGACCGTTTACTACAAGTCTTCCTATGCCCCTATCTACATAGCTTGTATCATTTGCTATTATAGTTAAGTTTTTTACATTTGTTTCTATTAATAGATCTATCATCTTTTCAGGTGTTCCACAGGCTAAAAATCCACCTATCATTATTGACATTCCATCTTTGAGTAATGGCCTAACTTGTTCTAAAGATACAACCTTATTCATTTATTTTACCTCCTCTTATTTATCTTGAAGATATAACAATTATCAGTTTTATATTTTGTTTAAACCCAATATCTCTCTTGCTTCTTGTGGAGTGGCAATTTCTCTGTTAAGTTCTTTCGCAAGTCTAACTACTTTTTCTACTAATTCTGCATTTGATTTAGCTGGTATACCTTTTTCAATATACACATTATCTTCAAATCCAACTCTTACATGACCACCCATTACAATAGTCACAGCTGCCATTTGAAATTCAAATCTACCAATACCTGATACAGTGTAAGTACTTCCCTCTGGCACGCTTCCTGCCATAAATACTAAATCTCTTGGCGAAGCAGTTATCCCACCATTTACACCCATAACAAAGTTAAAATGCATTGGTGTTTTTATAAAACCTTTCTTTTGAAGTCTTATTGCCATGTCTACCATGCCCTTATCAAAAACTTCAATTTCTGGTTTTACACCCATTTCAATCATCTTTTTACCAAATTCTTTAATAGTGTTTTCAGTATTTACGAATACATCATCTCCACCAAAATTACAAGTACCTGCATCTAAGGTTGCCATTTCTGGTCCTAAATCAACTGGTTGTAATCTTTCTGCATTACTCATTCCGACAGCTCCGCCTGTTGATGGTTGAACAATTGCATCCGGACATCTTTCTTTAATAGCTTCAATACAAGCTCTAAATCTTTCCCTGTCTTGAGTAGGTGTTCCATCATCTTTCCTTACGTGTAAATGAATGATGCTAGCTCCTGCTTTATAAGCTTTTTCCGCTTCTATTGCCACTTCCTCAACAGTATAGGGTACATTTGGATTATGTTCTTTTGTAACTTCCGCTCCAGATATAGCTGCAGTAATTATTAATTTTTCCATGTGCTACCTCCTTATAGTGCTTCGTGGTGCAAAAATAATTACTATCTACCATAATATTTATGATAAGTTATGTATATTATGATAATTTTGCACAAACTTATTTAGCAACTAAAATATTAACCACTAGGTGAAAAAGTTTACATTAATTCTCTTGCATATTATTTTCTTTGGTTTTCTTTTAGAACTACGCAAGTTCCGCTTGCCTTACAAACTATTATTGGTTCTTCTAATACATCACAAGCTGAATCATTTATATCTGGTCTTGGTACTATAACTTTTCTTGCTTCGAAAATCATTTTTCTTGATGAATTCCCTACCTTCACTATTTCTCCAACAGCTTCTATATAGTCACCTGCATAAACTGGTGCTAAAAATTCTACAGCATCGTATGCTTTGAATAATCCTTCATCACCATCGTTCATAATTAAAAGTTCTGTAGCTACATCCCCAAATAATTGAAGCATTCTTGCTCCATCTACTAAATTTCCACCGTAATGTGCATCATGTGCACTCATTCTTAACCTTATTAAAGACTTCATTTTATTTTCCTCCTCGTTTATTGTAGTTATTCATTTTGTAATTTTTAGGAATTTTGTAAAAAACAACAAATCTGTGTTGTGTATCTTTTAGAAAATGCCTTATGTTAATTTATTTTGAAATAAAAAAAGGCACTGATTTTTCAGCGCCTTAATTAACCAAAGTACTAGGTCTATTAATGCAATGAAAAAACATCTTTTCATTACATAAATAGCTCTCCATAAGAACTCTTATGGCAGTGATAGAAATACTACTTTCTATCCCCAAGAATAAATTGAAGAACCAAAATATTCTTTCGGCAAACAAATACTTCATTTTTGACATTGGATGTTCATATCCTTATCATTCAAAAATTACCTCTTTATCTGCACCTCTATTTATGTGAAACTATTAAATTTTATTTTTAACTCTTACTTAATTATAATACGTAAACGTTTCAAATGCAATGTTTTTTTAAAATTATACTTTTTTAGTAAAAAATACTTTTTCTTAGTTATTATTTCTTTTTGCTTTGTTTACTTCCACTATCTTGCTTACTATATACTCATATCCATTTTCAGAATGTGGAATCATGCAAATTGAGCAATCTTTAACACCACTTACGAATTTCCCATTTCCACCACACTCCTCTAGAAAATATAGTGGACAATAGCAAAATAGACAATTAAATTTTTCATCATTTTTAACTTGATGGCATGGGAAATATTCGCAATCTTTATTTTTAAAAAATTTATAGTTATTATTCATTTTTAACCCTCCTTTAATTTCTAGGTTAGTTCCGAATTCTAAAAAGTTACCACATTATATATATCTATATCTTCTAATATTGTTTGCTCTAAAATAGATTCTTCGGGGAATTGCTTGTTCAAAATTTGTTTAAATTTTTTAAGTTGCGCAGCAGAAAGTTCTGCTTGCTTTGGCAAATTATTTTTTTCCTTAATAATATTGCCTGCTTCTAATTTATATATAAATTTGTCCCCTATAATATTTATATTATTTTTATCATCAAATTTTAAATCTCCAGTTATGTCACTATTTATGCTTGTCTTCTTTAAATCACTTATTGATTTTCCATCATTATTAATTTTAGCTACATTAATATAAGCACTTACTTCACCATTCGAATTCTTTGAATCTGAAAGCCAACTTCTAAAGGCAAGCATTTTACCATCTTTAGATATCACTCCATCATATATTTCTTCTTTATCCTCTATACTTTCAAAAATTTTATTACCATTAATATATAAATTGGCCCTAGGTTTTGGAAATATATGAGGTGTAACGCTATAAAGGATGCTTTTTTTATTTATAATAATATCTCTTATGGTACCAACGCATGATATTAACTCCAATTTGTTTTTTATGTTATATATTGCATAACCTGAAGCTGACGGATTAATATGACCCGTAATCAAAATGTTTTCATTATCTATCCACTTGAGTTCAATAATTTGTTGAACGTCTTTATTATTTATATCAATCTCTGTTGATTTTTCAGTTTTAATATCATAAACAATTATATGTGGGGGATTTATTTCTTTTTCTTCATTAAAAGATCTAAATACTATTTTTGTTTTATCTGGAGAAAGTTGTAATAGATCTTTTGAATTTGAATTATCCCCTAAAGATTTAATCTGTTCATTTATCTCATCATAAAGATAAACATTATTATTCTTCTCGAATGCTATCTTTGTTAGCTTTGCATTTTGATCCTTACTTTTAATTTCAGCATCTTTACTAGATATAGTCTCTATATTTTTACTCGAATTTCTATTGATTTTATTTAAATAAGCCCTCAGTGTCAATATGCTTAGCGATAAACACATCGCTACAATGAGTAACTTTAATTTTTTTTTCGTTATTTTTTTATGGCCAGTCATAATTTTGCTCCTCATTTAAATTCATAATAATTATTATTTTAAATCATTGAAACTTAGATTATTATACTCCACTTATATTAGTGTATCAACTGGATTCTTTTGTGTTTTACACTGTTATTTATATGTTTACAATTTAAAAATATACAATGTTTATTTTATCTTTTAATTATGAATTTTTTGTAAATATTAACATTGGTTTATCCGTTCAAAAGTAATAAAGGGCATTAGTTTAAATTTAAACTAACGCCCTTTATTACTTTTGAAATTATTTTCGCATTTGTTATAGATACTTTCCATAAATTCTACATTCCGATTTAAATCGGTATCTACCTTCATTTTTAGATTTATTATTTTTTCATTTGATCATTACTGCTAAATATGTTCTTTACCCATGTTAAAAAGCCCTTCTTTTCTTCTTTTATCTCTACAACTTTTTTATCTTCTTTAGTTGCCACAGTCTTTACTTTTATCCCATCAGTTTTCATAACAAATTTAACTTTACCATCCATCTTATCACCTACACCTGAAAATGTACCATAATTATTAGATATTTTTACAAGTTCATCTTTCACATCAATAATATCTCGCACATCTCCCATTTTGCTGTCAATTTCGCCACTTATCTTTTGAATACCCTCTTTATCAAATTTTTTCATATTTTTATCTAATTCTTTATTTCCATTTGCTAATTTATTGGCACCTTCTTTTAATTTTCCTGACCCTACAGAAAGTTCACCCACCGCTGAATTTAGTTTACTTGATCCTTGTGTTAATGGTTTTATCCCATCATTATTTAATTTTGTTAAACCATCTGCCACGCTTTGAGATCCTACCACTAATTTATTAGTGTTTTCTCCCATAACTTTTGTTCCTGCGCTTAAGTCTTCAGCTGCATTATTTAACTTATTTGCTCCACCTATGAGTCCCCGACTACCAGTTTTAAGCTTTCCTGCAGCTGTTCCTAATTGTTCTGTGCCTTGCGCAAGTCCTCCTGCTCCATTAGCTAATTCACCAGTTTTATCTGATATTTGTTTTGTGGCCTTAGCTAATTCTTTTGACCCTGACACTGCATTTTTTTGTCCTTCTTGAAGCTGGCCCATACCTGTATCTACCTGCTGTGAACCAGTTTTGATTTTTTCTATGCCTTCTTCAAGTTCATTTAATCCTTGTAACAATTCATTGCCGCCATCCTTTAAAGCTACAAGGCCCCCTTTTTCATTTTCTAATCCACCATTTAAATTTCCTGCTATTTCACCTGTACCAGGAATTTCCCCAAGGAACCCAATAAGTCCCTGTAATTTTTCAATTCCTGATATTAAAGAATCAGTAGCTTTTATCTCTGACTCTTTACCTTTTTTTAGTTTATCTATACCTTCTAAGCTTTGCTCTGCACCATCTGTTACTTTTTTTTGACCTTGCTGTAGATCCCCTGTAGAATTCACCATTGTATCTAGTCCCTCACTTAGTGATTCCATTTTAGCCGACACTGTATTAGTCCCTTCAGCTAACTTATTAGCTCCATCTGATAGCCCTTTAGAACCTGCAACTAATTTATCTGTTCCATATGCTACCTTACCTGCTCCATCTGCAAATGCTTTTGAATTTGCAGCAAATTCTACTGTACCTGATCCAAACTGCTGTGCTCCACTACCGAGTTTTCTAGTTCCTGCCTCAAATGCTTTTAATCCACCTGCCACCTTCTGAGCACCACTTTGTGCTGCACTTGTACCGTCGCCAATCTTTATCATACCAGTATTAAATCCTGAAACCCCAACGCCTAGCTTAGTTACTCCACCATTAAATAATGTCATATTATCAGCTAAAGCCTTTTGACCAAGGTCTAATTTGCCTGTTCCCTCAGCTAGCTTGGTACTAGCATCTTGTATGTTATTAATGCCTTTAGTTAAATCCCCTAAAGATGAGGCACTTTTAAACTCTTCCATATCAGGAAGTTCTGGCGTCCCTGTTATCATTATAGGACCCATTTCAAAGTTTTCTACCTGTGCAGTAATTTCTAAATTCTCTTTTAAGTCTAAAGTAGTCTTTTCTAAATCCAAGCTTTCCTTCATACCTGGAAGAGAAATGAAAGTGACTATTTGATTATTCCCATCATTAATCATTTTCCCACCGCTAATCTTAACATTTCTAAAATTATCTATTGGCAAATCTAGTACAGTTACAGTGCTAAATGGAGTATATATTTTTCTGTTTTTCCCTTTAATATTAACCATACGGCTTTCATTATTCTTATAATCAATTTTTATTTTCACTTCTCCACTTTTACCTGCCAAATCCTCTGGTTTAATTTCTTTTCCATCAAGCAAGTATTTAACATTTACATCAATAGGAAGTTTTTTATCAGTAGTACCTCTATAATAGACATCATTACCACTTATCTTCCAATTTAAACTCTCACCAATACCATTTGGTTTTTCTTCACCCTTTACATTTTTTATATCCTTTAATATAGATTTATCATGAATTTCAATATTTTTCTCGTTAGAGTGAAGCCAATCACTTACTATTTTTTCTTTAACCTCCCCTTGCTGATTTAACGTAACATAAACAGTCTCATCCTTTTGAATTAACTCAGTAGCATAAGTCATATTTGGAATAACTAATGCACCTATTAACACGATACTTAATAATCTTTTTGACATACATTTATTTTTCACGTTAATACATCTCCCCTATAGTTTTGCTTTCAAAAGTTCTTCTTAATTTTCTGATTGTGATTCTGATTTTAGTTCACTACTTGCTTGTGTTTTAGATTTAAAATTTCTACTCGTAATTATTATTAATTTTTCACTTACTAATAGTATAGATGGAAGAACAAAAAGGATAATTCCCATACTTATTACTGCTCCCCTTGCCATCATTGTGCATAGTGAACTTATCATTTCCATGTCAGAAATGATCGCTACCCCTGCAGTAGCTGCGAAAAAGGTTAATGCACTGGTTACAATAGATTTAGCAGAGCCCTTAACTGCGATTTCCATAGCCTTGTTTTTCTCGTATCCATTTCTCATTTCTTCTCTAAATCTTGTTGTCAGTAATATTGCATAGTCAACTGTAGCCCCCAACTGTATAGTTCCAATAACTATAGATGCTACAAATGGAATCACATTTCCCATATAACATGAAATTGCCATATTTATGAATATTGCGAGCTGTATAGCTAAGACCAGAATTACTGGCAAAGATACAGATGCAAACACTATAAGTATTATAGCGAATATTGCGCCAATAGATGCTATGCTAACATGTTTAAAGTCAACATCCGCTATTTCTGTCAAATCTTTAGTAAGAGGTCCTTCTCCTGAAACCATTGATTTCGGGTCATATTGTTTTGTAACTTTAATTACTTCATCTATCTGATCATTTTCTTCTTTTGTAGCTGCCTTATATTTAGAATTTGCCATTATTAGTTTATATCCGCCCTTTTGAACAATGGCTTTAATATCTTCTGGGATAAAGCTTTCTGGAATAAGTGGTCCTAAGTACTTATCTGAAGCAAGTACCTTGTCAATTCCATCTACCTTTTCTATTTTCTTTACCATTTCCTTAACTTTATCAGTTTCAAGCTTATCATTTATTACAATAAAGTGTGTCGAAGTCATATTGTAATCTTTCTTTAGTTTATTTGTTGCCACAATAGAATCCAAATTCTTTGGTAGCGATTCATCTAAGTTATAATAAACCTTAGTGTGGTTATTTCCGTAAATAGCTGGTATAAATGCAAGTAAAAATACTATAGTTATTACTTTATAGTGTTTGGTAGCCAGTTTTGATGTTTTATCAAATTCAGGTAATATGGTTTTGTGACTAAATCTATGAATAGGTTTATCAAACACTAAAATTAATGCAGGCAATACTGTTACCGTAGTTATAACCCCAAGCAAAACGCCCTTTGCCATTACTAGCCCGATATCCTTACCTAATGCAAGTTGCATGGTACATAATGCTAAGAAACCTGCTATAGTTGTGAGTGAGCTTCCGGATATAGCGACCATGGTATTTGCTATAGCATCACCCATTGCCCCTATACGATCATTTGGCATAAGTTCTCTTTCCTCATCGTATCTATGAAGTAAAAATATTGAATAATCCATAGTTACACCAAGTTGAAGTACTGCTGCTAATGCCTTTGTTACATAAGAAATTTGCCCTAAGAATATATTTGTTCCCATATTATATAATATGGCATACCCTATCCCTAACAAGAAAATAAATGGAATTATAACTGATTGCATTGTTAAAGATAAAACTACGACTGATAGTATTACTGCAATCATTACATAAAATGGTGTTTCTTTATCCGATAAATCTTTAGTATCCTTTACAATTGCCGATATACCACTTAAATAACATTGTTTATTTGTTACCTTCCTTATATTGGTTATACCATTTTGTGTGGCTTCTGAAGATGCTGATTCTTTAAATTTAATTATTAACATAGTAGAATTGCCACTATAAAAAGAGCTTTTAATTTCATCTGGCAAAATCTCCTTAGGTATAGTAGTATCTAAAATATCATCTACCCAAATAATTTTTTCTACACCTTTAACCTTTGAAACCTTTTCTTTTATTTTTAAAACATCCTTGCCTTCCATATTATCAACAATAAGCATTGAAGTGGCTGCGTTTGAGAATGTTTTGTCTAAAATATTTTGTCCCTTCATGGAATCAAGTTCTTGTGGTAGATAGGTAAGAAGATCATAATTTATTTTTGTGTTTACCATTCCAATTACGGATGGAACCAGTAGCAATGTAGAAATAATTAAAATTATTATCCTATTTTTAGCTATAAAATGTCCGAACTTTTTCAATTAGGTCATCCCTCCCTTAGAAAATTAATTTTGCAATATTTTCTTAATAGTTTTAAATAACACAGGTTTCATATTATCTATAGTATCTGGTTCCTCTAAAATAATTGAGCTATAGCAAACCGAACCTGTTAGTTCAATAATCATAAATAATATCTTTTCAGCTTGCGATATACACATCGTTTCGCTCACTATATTATCCATAAATACTTTTGCGATTTCCTTCATTTCGTTATACTCCAAAGGTTCTGCTATCACCTTTCTATAAATACCCCAAGAAAGATTTTTATATATAAGCCTTAGAAGCTTTTTATCTTCCCTTAAATATTCAATTATATAATCTACAAAGAATATTACTTTATCATTAAATTCTTCAAACTCCTTATTCATAGATACCTCAATAGCTTCTTTTAAAACTTTTGAACTCTTTCTTAAGACTATCAAATCAATAATGTGATATTTGTCTTTAAAATAAAGGTAAAAAGTTCCTTTGGCAACTCCTGCTCCTTTTACAATATCGTTTATAGCAGTGTCATTAATCCCTTTAGTTGTAAAAAGTTCATAAGCTGAGTCGTATAATCTCTTTTTCTTCTTTAATTTGTTCATTTCCGATTTACTTTGTTTTTCTTTAATAATTTCAACTTTTTTCATAATGCATTTACCACCTAGGTTTTAATTTTAATTTATGACCATCGGTCATTTGTTCACCATACTTATTTATTATATACTTTTATTACCATTAGTCAATAATAATATTGTAAATATATTGTAAATATCCATAATATTGTTATTTGTTAATTGCTAACTTAAATACTTACTAACCGTCCCGCAAAAAACAAAAATATTCACTATAAACCTTATAGTGACCTGAAATATGTTATAAATATTCTTTAATTTTTATATTTATGATATACTTACATCATCGTATTATTTTTAAAATAATTATTAATTAAGGAAGTGAATTGA
Source organism: Clostridium sp. CM036 (assembly GCF_055081135.1). Taxonomy (NCBI): domain Bacteria; kingdom Bacillati; phylum Bacillota; class Clostridia; order Eubacteriales; family Clostridiaceae; genus Clostridium; species Clostridium sp. CM036. The sequence continues at coordinate 2,353,371 of NZ_CM143652.1, forward strand.
GCTTGTTCAAAGATAAAAAAATCCCTTATTTAAATTTAATCCCTATAATCTTATTATCGCTTATTTTATTTCGAATAGTATACCACATAGAATTAGTTACCAATGCCCTTAGTATTTTTATATCATACATAAGTTCATTTATATGGGCATTCGGTATAGCCTACTTATTAAACCCCGTAATGGTCAATATTGAAAAAAAGTTCCATACAAAGCGTAATCTAACTCTACTTATTATGTATATATGTGTTTTAGGCATAATAGTTTTTAGTATCACTATACTAACGCCTAGTATAGGTGAAAGTATTCGCGAACTAACAGTTTCAACTCCCGAATATATATCTAAAACTCGAATTTGGTTTTATGAAAATATGGATAAGGTTCAATTGCTTGATAAATATGGTGTAACTAAATATTTAGACGAAACTACCTTAACACTTATGTCTAACTTAAGTAAATATCTAAATACCGGTATCAGTGTTGCCTTGCTAACAGCCGTAGGTTTCACCTCTTCTTTTATGAAATTTCTGCTTGGATTTGTTGTATCTTTGTATCTTTTAAAGGATAAAGAATCCTTAATATTAAATATAAAGAGACTGATTTATGCTATCTTAAAAAAAGAAAATGCAGATGGTTTTATAAAATTTAGCAAAGAAGCCAATTATATCTTTTCAGGTTTTGTTATCGGAAAATTTATTGACTCTGTTATCATTGGTATTATATGCTTTGTAGGACTTAGTATTTTTAGAATACCTAATACTATACTTATAAGCTTAATAGTTGGAATTACAAATATGATTCCTTATTTCGGACCATTAATTGGAATGGTTCCTGCTTTTTTCATTACCCTATTCTTTAGCCCTATAAAGGCTTTTTGGGTGCTTATATTCATTATTATTCTTCAGCAATTTGATGGATTATATTTAGGGCCAAAGATCCTTGGGAAATCTGTTGGTTTAAGCCCTTTACTTATTATCCTTGCAATACTCATAGGTGGCGGAACCTTTGGGGTTCTTGGAATGTTCCTTGCAGTACCCACAATGGCGATTATTTTACTGATAGTTGAAAGATTCATTAACAGGAAGCTTGCGGAAAAGGATATTGAATTATAAGAATATTTTCAAAAAGGAATGCAGATATATTGTAATATATCCGCATTCCTTTTTTATATAAAATTCACTATGTTCGTTCTTTAGTAACTCTATATTTATATTATCCTATCTTTCTCCAAGTTTTAAGTTCGGTATCGCATTTAGCGTTAGCGGTGAAATTCTTCCTTTAATTAATTCAAAGTAAGCTGCACTTCCAATCATAGCTGCGTTATCAGTGCAAAGTATCATTTCTGGAAACAAAACTTTTATGTTCTTCTTTTGCCCTTCTTTTATCATTGTCTCTCTAAGGCAAGAATTTGATGCCACACCACCCGCTATTGTTATTTTATCTACGCCTTTAATTTCACATGCCTCTAGAGCATTATGAACCAAAACATCAACCACTGCCTTTTGAAAAGATGCGGCCACATCTGGTACATTAATTGTTTCATTTTTCATATTCATTTTATTCAGATAATTTAGCACCGAAGATTTAACCCCACTAAAAGAAAAGTCTAAAGTATCTTCATGAAATTTAGCTTTTGGAAATTTTATAGCACCTGCATTGCCTTCTTTTGCTATTTTATCTATTTTAGGACCACCAGGGTATCCTAGCCCAATTGCCCGAGCCACCTTATCAAAGGCTTCTCCTGCTGCATCATCTCTAGTTTGAGCCATAACCTCAAATTCACCGTGGTCCTTCATATATACAATAAATGTATGTCCACCCGAAACTACCAAACACATAAATGGTGGTTCAAGTTCTTTATATTGAATAAAATTGGCACTTATATGACCTTCTATATGATTAACTCCAATTAAAGGTTTATTCGTTGCATATGCGAGCCCCTTAGCATATTGAACTCCTACCAGTAGTGCCCCTACTAGCCCTGGGCCATAAGTTACTCCTATTGCATCTATATCGTCTAATGTAACTTTAGCCTCGTCCAACGCCTCTTGAACTACAGCACTTATTGCTTCTATATGCTTTCTAGATGCCACCTCAGGAACAACACCCCCAAACTTTTCATGTATATCAATTTGTGATGCAATTATATTTGATAGAATCTCACGACCATTCACGACTACTGCCGCCGCTGTCTCATCACAACTCGATTCAATTGCAAGTATTTTAATATCCTTTTCCATTGTTTTTACCACCTTTAATATAGTTTATATAATTTTTTCTCTATATTCATAAAAACATCCTAAGAACTTTATGTTCAATGAATGTTTACATCTGTTAATAACATAAATTAATTATACTTTATTAACTTTAGCATATCAAATTTTTATATGCATTTCCAAGTGAGTACACTTACTTACTTAAGTGTACTCACTTACTTACTTAAGTGTACTCACTTACTTACTTAAGTGTACATAAATAGATTTAAACTAAGTATCTACCTTTCTATGATATAATTGCATATATGATTATATTATAGAAAGTTCAATTAAGTCATCAAAAAATAACAAATCAAATATTCAAACTTTTTTGAATATGGCTATTAGTTATTATCTATTTAAGATAGATCCTAGGAGGGACATATGAGTAACACCTACGCAAAGGTCATAATAAAAGGCTCACCTATTTCAAAATCTAATTTTAAACTTTTCAACATGAATGGCAGAGCTATTTTACCTTATAATTCCGGGAAGTACCATGATAGATACGCTCTGTATGAGGAAGAGATTGCTTATCAATGCAGAATCCAAAACTGTAATATTTTTTTAACAGAATCCCTTATTGCTGTTCTAAAAGTATATTATAAAAGTATAAAAAGGCATCCTGATACAAACAACATAACTAAAAGCATTTTCGATGGTATAGAGAAAAGTGGTCTTATAGTAAATGATGCCCAAGTTACAAGACTTATTATTGAGGAGTTTTATGATAAAGAAAATCCTAGATTTGAATTAGAACTTTTTGCTGAAAGTACATATGCTATGAATTACGCAATAGTTGAAAAAAAAGAAAAACAGCAACCTATAAATTACGATCCACCCTCAAATAAAAAAAACACCATAGGTGCTAAAGTAAATAAGCCAAAATCTGTGGCTCTTAACAGCTCTACGTCAAAACTAATATGTGAAATATGTAGAAAGCCGGTGTCAAAGGATGAATGCATTTCAGCCAATAAGGGTAAAACTACTATATGCAAAAACTGCTTCAAAAAATTATTTTAGTAAAAGCTCAAACCATTCTAACTTGTAAAATGGTTTGAGCTTTTACTATTTACACATACATATTACAAAAAAATCTGGCTATGCTATTAATATACCTACTACAAAAATATGAAGGGAGATATAACTCATGAACAGAAATAAAAAGACTAAAAACAAAAAAGTTAATGACGCAATAGCTAATATGGAAAACAGCACAAGTTTTCAATCTATAAATGATATTAATAGCAGTAAGAGTAAAGATAAAAATAATATTCCCGAAGTGTCAAATTAATAACTTAATCATCTCAAAATAAACATTTAAAGAATGAATAAAAAGTTGCATTAATGCAACTTTTTATTCATTCTTTAAATGTTTTAAATTTAGCTTATTAAAATACTGAAAATACTGAAAAAGCTATAGCCGTACATATTTTATGTTACAATAATACTCATATTCTATCTTATACGAATTTTTACAACATTTAGAATTTAATATTATATTTATACTGTTGTATAAACCATCGTTTAAATAAAAACCAATTACAAAATAGGGGGATTAATATGACCGCAAATGTTAACATCGATTGGAATAAATTAGGTTTTACTTATAGCAAGACAGACTTACGTTATATTTCAATATGGAATAATGGCAAATGGGATGACGGAAAACTAGTTGAAGATAACAAACTTTGTATAAGTGAAGCTTCAACCGCTCTTCATTATGGCCAACAATGTTTTGAAGGATTAAAAGCTTATCGTACAAAAAAAGGCAATATCCAATTGTTTAGACCTTACGAAAACGCCAAGCGTTTGATGAACAGTTGTTCACGCGTTCTCATGCCTGAGATCCCCGTTGAAAAATTTGTTGATGCATGTATCCAAGTTGTTAAAGCAAACGAAAAATTTGTTCCACCATATGGAACCGGAGCAACACTTTATCTTAGACCTTATATGATAGGTATTGGGGATAACCTTGGCGTAAGTACAGCTCCTGAATTTTTATTTGGAATATTCTGTTGCCCTGTAGGCGCTTACTTCAAAGGAGGACTAGCCCCAGTAAACTTTATGACATCTGATGACTATGATAGAGCCGCCCCTTATGGAACAGGCAATGTAAAAGTTGGAGGAAACTATGCTGCAAGCCTTCTTGCCTATGAAAAAGCTAAAGAAAAAGGATTTGCTGACTGTGTCTACCTTGATCCAGCAACTCATACCACCATCGAAGAAGTTGGTTCTGCAAACTTCTTTGGAATTACAAATGATAATATATTTGTAACCCCAAAATCACCATCAATACTTCCTAGCATAACTAAGCGCTCATTACTTTATCTTGCAAAAGAATATTTAAAAATGGAAGTACAAGAAAGAGATGTCGCAATAAGTACTCTTAGTGAATTTAAAGAAGCAGGTGCTTGTGGAACTGCTGCTGTAATAACGCCTATTGGTGGTATAGAATATAACGGTAAACTTCATGTTTTCCACAGCGAGACAGAAGTGGGCCCAGTTACTACAAAGCTTTATGATACTCTTTACGGAATCCAATTTGGAGAAATAAAATCTCCTGAAGGCTGGATTGTGGAAGTAAAATAATCATTTTATAACAAAAAACAACTTCAAAAGGGCCTGTAAGTAATTTTGTGTAAACAGAATAAAAAGTACTCTTTCTTGCCAATAATTGAGATAAGCTAATTATCAAAAATTGCAAGGAGGAGTATTTTTATGTCAAATATTTCGAAAGATATTTTAAAGAGGTCATATTTATTCATAATCCTATAGATACGTTTTAAACTATATAAAATGTTATTACAAACCCTTTTGTATCTTATTATTGTTTAACAAATACCTACCGAGATATACTGCGCTTGCAGCCGCCTGTGATAAAGAATAGGTTGTTCCTGAACAATCTCCTAAAACATAAAGTCCCTCTTGTTTGGTCTCAAAATATTCATTAGTACTAATTTCAGGTTCATAAAATTTTGCATCAATTCCATATAATAAAGTGTCTTCAGAAATCTCTTTTCCTATTATATCTTCTATTGATTTAATAATTTTTAATAGTGCATCTATATAAATCTTCGGAATTTCATTATATAGATTTCCACCCTCACCTTCAATCGACGGCTGAATACTATTTTTAGTAAGTTGTTCTTTTGTAGTTGCCCTATTATTTTTTAAATCCTCAAATCTTTGAAGTACTATTCTTTCTCTATCTTTATTTATAGATTTTATTATACTTGTGGCATATTCGTTCGCCTCAATAAAACAAGAAAAATATTTTGGTACAAGAATAGAAAAATTTAAGTTACAACTCGGACTGTCTGTTTCAAGATAATTTTGACCATCAGCCATTACGATGCCTTTTTGAAACTTTTTGATTACTTTTCCTTTAGGATTCATACAATAAGTTGTAGCTTCAAATCCATCACCTTTGTAATTAATCTTAATTTCAAAAGAATCTTTAAGAATAGAGTCTAACTGATCACCCTTCATTTCAACCCTTACCCCTAAATCCAGCCTTTTTCTATAGGGCTCAATATTAAAAGCTTGACAATATTTCAGAAATTCCGCTCCTCCACTTATACCTGTAGCTAATATAACTATCTTAGACTGGAAAACATTTTCTTTACTATTCAAGTTAAATACATTATTCATTTTATCTATAGAAGTTATATCTAACTCAAACTTAATATCTACCTTATCCTTAAGATGTGAATACATTTTATTTAAAATTCCATAAGACAATGCTGTTCCTAAATGTCTTACTTTTGTAGTTAGTATATTATAATTTTTCTCTTTTACTCTTCTACTAAGTTCTTCATTCTCTGTACTATATAATTTAACTGTGTCTGCACCAAATAGACATAAGATATTATCAATACATTCCATTAATTCTAGTGCAGTTCTGTTTCCTATTTTTTCACCTAAATAACCACCAAAATCATTAGTGTAATTAAATTTTCCCTCAGACCTACCCATACCACCAAAACCTTGAAATTTATTACATGGTTTACAATGGATACATCTTTTGCTTAATCCGTTTTCCATTGGACATACCCTGTCTATAAATTTTCTTCCCTTTTCTATCATCAGTATTTTTAATTTTGATTTTGTCTGTACCAGAGTATATGCGAGGAACATCCCACTAACTCCTGACCCTACTATAGTAATATCATACATATATTTATTCCTTTCATATCTCTTAAAAATATTTTAATATTAGGGGGCTGTACCCGATATTGTCAATTAGGCACCAATTATGCAGTTAAATTTTGGTTTCACGGCATCTAACTTTTCTTTGTTTTTTAGATATATGAGTGTAAACTAAGTAGACTGAGACTATACATATATAGTATGTATCGTTTCATAGAGGCCCCCCAATGCAAATTAAAAATCATGTTAATTTATAAATCCCTTATTTATATTAACATGATTTGATTTATAAAGTAATATTTTCAAAGGATTATAGAAATGAAGCTGATGCAAAGAACTGTTTTACCGAAGGAGATGGTAGTTGTAATAAATATAGGCTAATATGGTAATTCTATTGCCGTTTTGGTTCCAGTATAATTTGGAAAAGTTTAAAAAATAAAGTTTCATGGAAAACGAGAGAACAAAAAAAGAGTGTACCTCATGAAAGTAATTAATTTCAATGGATACACTCTTTTTCGTTTTAACTATTCCCTAAATTGTAAAATAAGAGGGGTTTTAGGACATATACCAATATTTTCTACAATACTAATGAACTTACAGTCTTAGTTTCTTAGTATAATATTGTTTAACTCTATGAGCTAAATAATAGAAAGCAAATCCGATACCACATCCAACTGTATTTAAAATAAGATCATCAATATCAGATACCCTACTAATAAATGGAAGTTGCATTATTTCAATGATTAAGGAAGTAATAAAGCCTATTGTAATCACTTTTGAAAAACTATCTAATTTTGAAAATGTAAGAGGTATTATGATACCGATAGGGATAAACATAGCAGTATTTCCAATTACATTAATCAGTGTATCTCGGATAGAGCCTTCATAATCAAAAAGATTAACTAATGGAATAAAATTTATTCTGAATGGATAAATTTTATTCATTTCCAAAGTAAGTGGCTGTATATGACCATTGACTAAATCAAAAGGAAAGAAAGTAAATCTTAGTATTACAGCTACACAAAAGAATATAAACGCTATTTTAAGTTCATATTTCCAATTAATCTGCTTATTTTTAGAATTAATTATAATCCTACTTATTATCCAGGTTGCTATAACAATCATAACAATCGTATAGTAATATATTTCTATCATAGTTACTCCTATCTATTATCTAAACAATTCTTGTTATATTTATATATCCTTAAATTAGGAATAACAAAAATTTTATTTATTATTTAAACGCTATAATTTTTCTGATAGTGTATATATTACAACAGAGAAATGCATTTTGCAATAGTTGAAGAATAGATTACGGTAGTAATGATTTTTATATACTATAAAAAATCATTAAAAATGGATTAAAATAGAATTATATAGTAATATTCTTAAGTTTCTCTCTATCCAAAGTTGCTCCAGATATTTTTTCTTGATAAATAATATCTACTCCAATTTCATTTAATTGTTTAATTTGTATTTCTTCATTTTGGTCCTGTGAGCTTACACGAACATATCCTATTTTTCTCAAATGTCTGCCTCCATTCTGATACAAGTCTTATGGGACAGTTCAAATACTTATTTTTTCATGACTAATCAATTATACCAATAGGGCGTACCTAATGACACTATTAAAATATGTTTCACTGGGGTTATAAAAAGGATATATGGAATGTTTCAAATAGAAATAGGCTTGATCAACAATTATAAAACAATATATAGCCACATGTTGGATATTACTTCCATCATGTGGCCTATTTTTACCCGTATGTTGGCTGTACCCGCCCCCCCCCGAAAAGGTATATTAGCCTGTTAATATGAGGCAGTACGGCATCCCTGTGTACTTAAAAGTAATATATTACATAATAATATCAAATATTAGTATTAAGTAACATTCAAACTGAAAGTAACACAATACTAATTGTGTTACTTTCACATTGAGTCTATTTCCCAATCCTTAAAAATTTCATTTTGAAGAGACTGTAAATAGTTTTGAAGTTGTTTTTATATTTTATTTTATATACATCTTGTTATAGTATTCGTCCAACATTCTCTCTACTGAAAATTCATAGCTTGTAGTTTTAATACTTTCTTTCATCATCTCTATCCACTTTTCTCTATTTTCATAATAGGTAGTCATAACCCTATTTATTAAAGTATCATAAAGAGCTTCTGTATCATGTTTATCTAATTCTACTTCTGATAAATCATCAAGACCCACTGCATCTCCAAACTGCCATCCATTTACACCATCCTTGCAAGCTTCCGGCCACCACCCATCTAGAATAGAGCAGTTAAGTACACCATTCATCGCAGCCTTCATTCCCGAAGTTCCGCTAGCTTCTAAAGGTCTCCTTGGATTATTCAACCAAACATCCGAGCCCCTAGTTAGCATCCTTCCTATATTCATGTCATAATTTTCTAAAAACACTACGCTATTTGGATACTTCTTCATCATCCTTACAAGCTTTGCTACTATTTCTTTTCCTGTATCATCAAGTGGATGAGCTTTTCCTGAGAATACGATTTGAACTTTTCCACTTTGGAGTAATGGAGAAATAATTTCTTCATCAGTAAATATCAAATCGCTTCTCTTATACGGTGCAGCTCTTCTTGCAAATCCGATAAGTAACTTATCCGGATCAAGCGTTATGGCCGTTCTTTCTTTAATAAACGCTATTAATTCCTTTTTAACAGTTATATGGGTACCCCATAGGTCTCCATTATTTTCATATGCCTTAGTGATTCGATCATCTACCCAAGTAGGTTTATGAATTCCATTAGTTATCCCAATAATAGATGGCCTTCCAGCAACTGTTTTCCACATTTTATTTGCAGTTTCCATGTGGAGTTGAGCTACGGCATTAGCCTTTCTTGAAAGCCTAAGTCCTGCTATTGTCATATTAAATGGTTCTCCACCAAATCTAATCATTTGCTGCCTAGTTAATCCATTAAATGCTCCCATGTACTCTAATTTGGAAACATCATGAGATTCATTACCTTCAACTATTGGAGTGTGAGTTGTAAATACTACTTCCTCACGTGTTTTACTCCAAGACTCCTCAAAACTATATCCTGATTGCATTTTTTCTTTAATAAGCTCTGTAGCCGCGAGTGCCGCATGCCCTTCATTGAAATGGTATACATTTATAGGAATTTCCAATGCCCTCAAAGCTTTTACTCCACCAATACCTAGCACCATTTCTTGAGCAATTCTTTCTTCTCCAAACCATCCATACAACTGTCCAGTTATCCAATTGTCACCATTTTCCGGTATATCAGTATCTAAAAGGTATATTGGGTTATTCCCAAATTCCTCTAATTTCCAAACCTTACACACTACATCCAAATTTCTGATTTTAACAGTTACTTTTACCCCTGTATCCTTTAAAAAATCATAATTATAATTATGATATGTATCGTATACTTTTCCATTTCCATCTACAAGTTGCTCAGTATATCCTTGTTTCCACTTGAGACCTATTCCCACTAGTGGTAGATTTAAATCTTTAGCTCCTTTTAAATGGTCACCTGCAAGTATTCCTAGTCCACCTGCATAAGTTTTAAAGTCTGATTGTAGTCCATACTCCATACAAAAATAAGCAACTCTTGGAAGATTGTTAATATCCATTAATTTTCCCTCCTATACTTTTTTAGCACTAACCAATTAAAAATTAAATTTAATTTTTAATTGGTTGTTTTCTTTTGTATTTGTTGTAATTGTATCTTTTATAATCATTATACATAATTTTTTAGTTTAATGCACGCGTTTGCACAAAAAAACATATTTTCCTAAAAATACTTTATTAAGGTTCCTCACTTATTTAAAAATTATCGTTTTTTTTGAATTTCTAGTTTTAAAACTATGCTTTAGTACCATATAATACAATAACTGTACTTATTATTTAATTCTAAGATTCCCTTTAATCGTTATCACCACATATTATAAGGAGTTGTGTTAGTATGAATTTAAAATCCGCCTTTAACCCCCTAAATCGTAAAAATAAATTTATTTTTTTAATATTAATAATCGGGGTAATAATGATTAATTCGATTATAATCAAATTTAATAATGATAAATCTATAACTTCTACCCTTATATCGGAAAGATTGTCTAAAATTTCAGAACTTTCTACATTAAGGTATAATTATTCAAACATAATATCTCTAAGAGATAATAAAAAATTAAAAGATTACTCTATTCCATTTACTGAAAAATCATTTTTAATAAAATACAATGGCTATATTAAAGCTGGAGTAGATTTAAAAGATTTAGATGTTCTTGTCACTAATGATAGCGTTACTATAACTTTAAAAAAAGCTAAAATCTTAGATCATGTAATAAATAGTAAAGACTTATTCATTTATGATGAAAAATCCTCAATGTTTAACAAGCTTAGTATGCAAGATATGATAAACGAAATCAGTAATGAAAAAGTTAAGGTTGAAGCTGATTTAATAAAAACAGGATTTTTAGATAGCGCTAATGCTAATACTAAATTACTTTTACAAGGCATGCTATCAAATATGGGTTTTAAAAATGTAACAATAATTTTCAAATGAAAAATAAAAAGGATACATCCATATGAGGCGCATATGAGACTCCTAAAATTTAATAGTAATTATTTCTAATTATAAAAAAGCAGAAAACACATTGTTTTTCTGCTTTTTAATGTTTAATTTTACAAAATCATTATATTACCATCCTCCAGAAGATCCTCCCCCACTAGATGAACCGCCTCCAAAGCCTCCGGAGTCATCTCCAGAACCTCCGAAGTCTCCAAAAGATCCTCCATCACTTGATGAACCTCCTCCGAAGCCATCACCGTTCCCTATATTACGAACAAATTGAAAAAGCCATAATGCAAAAAATCCTATTACCAGGCTTTTCTTACCCCTTTCAACAAGATCTGAGCTTTCAAGTACATTTGAGTCTTCAAAGACATTTGAGTCTCCAACATATTGTGGAACATTAACGTCCTTATCTAGTTTTACATTGTATTCTTTAGCTATATTATCTGCTAGAGCTGAATATGCTGCACGAAGACCTTCTCCATATTGATTTTCCTTGAATTTGGGAACTGCAAAATCATTCATAACACTTGAGGAATATATATCCGTAACCGCCCCTTCTAGACCTGTGCCTACCTCCACTCTCCACTTTTTTTCTTCCATTGATAATAGAATTAATAATCCATTATTTTTATATTTTTGTCCAATACCAAAGCTTCTAAAAATGCCAGTAGCATAAGATTCTATAGTTTCTCCCTGCAGTGAATCTATAACTACAACAGTAGCCTGCGCACCTGTTTTAGCTTCTAATTCTTTACCTATGGACAAAATATATTCTGCTGATTTACTATCTATCACTTTACCGTAATCATTAACATATTTCAATTCTGTAGCTTTAGGATATTCGGTCTCTGCATTCACTAGCTTCATCGCTGTTATTTGACTCAGTAAAAATATACTTATCATACCTACAAAGATAATTCTCATCTTAATCTTTTCTTTGTTAAGTATTCTCCATGGAATATCATAAATCTTCCTAATTAATTTCATTAAATAATTCTTCATATTGTAACTCCTATTTATTAAAATCAACTTTTGGTAATTCTTTAGCTGATTCACTAGCCTTATAATATGTCTTTTCATCAAATCTAAAAACCCCTGCAATAATGGAGTTAGGAAACAACTTCTTAGTTTGTAATTTCTATTTATAAGTTTTGAACTTGTGTTGGATTAATCCAATGTTCTCTTAAAATTGCATAATGAACAACGTCATAAAAAGTACCTTTAACCTTTACTTCCTGTAGACCTGTTCCTTCATATTTCATTCCACATTTCTGCATAACACGACCCGAACCTTCATTTCCTACATAATGTGTAGCTTCAATGCGATTCAATTCCAATTTTGAAAATGAAAGGTCTAATATTAAACTTAACACCTCTGACATGTAATTATTGTTCCAATATTTCCTATTCAATACATACCCAAAACTTGCTTTATTATGTTGAATACATAGTCTTAAATCAATGCATCCAATACATTTATGCTCTAATTTTAATTCAATTGCAAAAACTCCAATTTTACCTATATAAATTTTTTTTACTACGTCCTCAGTTTGTGATATATCCTTATACGACGGCCATGTTAAATATTTTGTTACAATATCATCACTGGTATATAAGAATACATCATCTACATCCTCTATAGAAAATGGTCTCAGAATTAATCTGTTTGATTCTAAGATAGAGTTCTCTTTTATAATTTCACTATAATCAATCATGTTCTGCACCTCATTATATACAATTTGTGTTTTTCTACCATTATGTAATAATACAATACCAATCAGACATAGCTTCTAAGAATATTATACCATTATATACTGTTTTTACAAACCTATAAATGTCACAAAAGTAGACCTTTTTTGTTGGCATTATTTGATGTCACAAAACTATGAATTTTATATTTTGCGACAGTATTTAAAGATAATTATCAAATTTTTACATGTGCGATGTTTGAGTATAGTATGATATACTTTTATTGGGTTTCCTTTTGGTATAACATGTGAGCAGGCTTTTGAAAATGGGTTAGTTGAAAATAATGAAATAAGTGATGAGGAGCTTCCATTTTAATAAGAAAGAACACGAACCAGGTGGGTGGAAGATTAGAGGAGGAGAGCTTTGCAGTATAAAGTGATTCATAAATTGAAAGAGCGTAGGTTTATTAATAAAATTTCTAAAAGTGAAGAGGCAGTATTTGACTATTTAGAAAAGCATTTTAATTCTATCCCTCGGTTGTCAGTTATAGAACTAAGTGAGAAAAGTTTTACATCGCAAGCAACCATTAATCGTGCATGCAAAACTTTAGGGTTTAATGGTTATAGTGAACTGAAGTATGCAATTAAAGAAGATCTATCATTTATCGAAACTCACAGTCAAGAGCGTATTAATAAAACAGAATTTTTTCTAGAAAAAATAAATTTCGAAAGTGCAAAAGATATTATTAAATATTTCAAAGGGAGTTATGTGAAATTATTGATTTATGGTCTTGGAGGATCAGAAATTTCAGCTAAATATTTTCAAAGACAGCTATTATACCTCGGAATTCCTACAGTATTTGTTAGCGAAATAAAAATGCTTGATCAATTTAAGGATTATGTAATTGTTATTTTTTCAAGCTCTGGGGAAACTCTTAGGATAAATCAAATAGCAAGGAAAGCTAAGAGTTACAATATGCAGCTGGTATCAATTACTAAAAAAGATAGTAGCCTTGCTCAAATTAGTGATGGTGTTTTTTACCATGAAGTTAATATGGATAAACTAGATGGTATTTCTAGGGAACAACAAATTCATATGATTATTATGGTAAATGAGCTTATTGATCAAATAGCCAAGGTATTATAAAAAAATGAATTGTAGTCTTTTCACATAGTAGAACCACTACTATGTTTTTTTTTGCACAATTTTATGTATAATTATCCGTAAACTTGGAGATAACAAGGTAATAAAACGTCGTATAATGAAAATGTAAAGAATTACATCGCAGTAGGAGGGTCACAATGAAAAGAGATATAAAGATACTTATGCATACGCATTGGGATCGTGAATGGTATTTTACAAAAGATGAAACACAGGTGCTGCTCAGAAACCATTTCCAGGAAGTAATTCAGTTTTTAGAGGAACATGAAGATATTATATATATATTAGACGGTCAAAGTGTCATGATAGATGATTTTTTGGAGGTGGCACCAGAATGGGAGGATCGGTTAAGGGCGGTAGTACAGTCAAATCAGCTTCGCACTGGACCATGGTACACCCAAACAGACTTACTGATTGTCCATGGAGAATCAATAATTCGTAATTTATATTATGGGATTAAAACCGCACTTAAATATGGAGACGCGATGAAAGTTGGGTATGCGCCAGACACTTTTGGGCATTCCAGTCAGATGCCACAGATTTACAAACAGTTTGGTATTGAAAGTACAGTCTTTTGGCGAGGGTTCAGTGAATTAATGGCCCCAAAATCAGACTTTATTTGGGAAGGAATTGATGGAAGTAGAATTTATGGAATTAATCTTGCCACTGGTTATCAAGGAGCCAAATATTTAGAGTCTGATTATGATGCTTTGAAGCAGCGTACGGGGAAAATTCTAGAGGTACTAGATAACTACAGTGCAGGTAATGCCAGGCTTGTTATGAACGGTCACGATCAGATGCCTATCCAAAAAGATATACATCTTATTATAAAACACTTAAAAAAAATATATCCCGACGATAATATAAGCGTTAGTGATTTTGAGAGTTACGTAGATTCTTTAAGGGATTGTAAGCTTGAAGTTGTAGAAGGAGAGCTTATCCATAGCAAGCATGCACGAATTCATCGAACCATCAATTCTACAAGAATGGATATTAAGCTACTTAATACTGAAATTGAATATAAAATGTACAATATTTTAGAACCTTTAGCAGTTTTAGCATCGCATTTAAAATTAGACTACCCTCATGCACTATTCGCTAAATGTTATAAACAGATGTTTGGCGCTCATGCTCATGATAGTATAGGCGGTTGTAATTCAGATTATGTAAATCAAGATATTAAGAAAAGATTACTAAATGTGAAAGAGGCCGTGGATACACAAACTGAGTTGTATATGAGGTTAATTTCTTTAGGAAATAAGAATCAAGATGAAAAAACTATTACAATTTACAACTTTTTACCGCATTTAAGAAAAGATCAATTTGTAGAAATTGAATTGATTACCCGTTCAAGTAATTTCGAGATCCTAGATGAAGAAAGTAATCATATTGAATATGTGTTATTAGAACAAGAATTGGTTGATGCGGGACTTATTGATCGTCAAGTGGCTGCTCGCTTATTGGATATAAAAGTCTATAAAAGTAAAGTAAAAGCAAAAATAAATGAAATAGATGGGCTTAGTATTCGCTATTTAAGTTATAAAGACCTTGAGGGGAATAAGCAGGTAAATATAAACAATGATGAGTCCATTGAAAATGAATTTTATGAACTGCTAGTTCAGGAAAATACAATATCATTGAAAAATAAATCTACCGGTGAAGTTGTACAAAATGTAATTTCCATTGAGAATAGTGGTGATGCAGGTGATAGTTATGATTATTCACCGCCACACAAAGATATACTTATAAATCATCAAAATGTTAACATTACAAATATTACCACCATCAAAGATAGTAATTTAGAAGTACTAAAATGTAAGCTTAATTATATTGTACCAAATGACCTTAATGAAAGAGCAGAAGGCAAGCTTAGCACAGAGGTATGTTTTGAAGTTAACATAACCTTATATAAGGGAGATGCAAAAGGTTATGTGCAAATAAGGCATACCAATATGGCCATGGATGCCAGATATCGATTGGTATTTAATACAGAGATTGTTTCCGATACAGTCCAGGTAGATTCTCATTTATCTGTTGTTAAAAAGCCTGTGTATAACCATAAAGAACTTTCAGTTTGGAAAGAAGAAAAATGGGTGGAAAAACCTGTCTCTATTGAAACTTTTCAATCCTATATTTCTTTAGAAAATGAAGATAAGCAAGGAACTATTTTTGCTTATGGATTAAAAGAATATGAGGTTTACGATAAAAACATTTATATTACACTCTTTAGATGCTTTTCCCACCTTGGAAAACGTGAACTTATAAATCGGCCAGGAAGACCTTCAGGCATTGAAATTGAAACACCTGATAATCAACTCCAAAATCAGAAATTTACATTTAACTTAGCATTTACTTTCCATAAGCCAAAGGTTAATAAAGCCTTTGAAGGAAAAGAATTTTTAACTCCTATTACGGGGTATCAATTAAAGGAATTTAATCGTTTTAATGTTAATATACCTAGGTTTACAACCAATATTAATACAAGTTTAAATTTGGATTTAAATGGATGCGTTGTATCTGCATTAAAACTTACAGAACAAACAAATGATCTTTTTATACGGATGTTTAACCCTAAGGATGAGAATGTTTCACTTGTTTTCACAGAAGAAACTTACTTAGCAACTCCAACCGAAAACAAATTAGAGAAAATAACAGCCTACACTATTAAACCACAAGAAATTTTAAACATTATAATTAAAAAATAGAATTCTTTTAGTTATAACTAATTAATAACATAAATTTAAAATTAACCTAAATATTAGGGGGCTATTAAATGTCAAATTTTAAGAAGAATTTTCAAAGCTTTGGGAAGTCATTATTATTTCCAATTTCTTTATTGTCCTTTATGGCAATATTTTTGGGGCTGGCTGCAGCGCTTCAGAATCCAAACATTATCAAAGCGATACCTTTTTTAGGAAATGAGCCATTACAAATCTTTTTAGGACTTATCCGTAAAGTATCCGGACTGCCATTTGCACAACTTCCTTTATTGTTTGCTATGGCAATCCCACTTGGAATGGTAAAACGTGATAAAGAAGTTGCAGTGTTTTCTGCAGTTGTTGGCTATATTGCAATGCTTGTTGGTATAAGTTATATTTTAAGCGTGCAAGGACTTACACCATTAACAACAACTGTTGAATATTTAACGGCAAATAAATCAATGAGTCAAGTGGATGCAATCTTGAAGAATTCATTATTTACAAATATGCTTGGAATATTTGTCTATAACATGAATGTGATTGGCGGTATTATAGCAGGTCTTATGGGAGTTCTAATCCATAATAAATTCAGAAAAACGGAATTACATCCAGCCTTATCATTTTATAGTGGTAAGCGATTTGTTCCAATTATCTCAGCACTTATCATGGTAATTGTGGGTATGATACTAGCATTTGTTTGGCCAGCGATTAATGCAGCAATTATTTCCACAGGAAAACTTATCAGTGAAGCAGGACTATTTGGAGTTTTCCTTTATGGGTTTACAGAAAAGATCATCAATCCTACAGGATTACATCATATTTTAAACCAAACATTCCGTTTTACGGCATTAGGTGGGATAGAGACTATCGATGGGAATAATTTAGTTGGTGCAATGCAGATTTATCTTTATCAACTAGATAACAATTTACAGTTTTCAACAAATGCAACACAGTATTTAGCACAAGGTAAAATCTTACACATGGCATTTGGAATGCCAGCTGTAGTATATGCTATTTACCGTAAAGCTCTTCCAGAGAAACGAGACAAAGTGATTAAATTCTTTTTAGCTGGTTTAACTGCGGCTATTCTAACAGGAATTACAGAACCGATTGAATTTACATTCATATTTATTTCTCCTCTCTTATGGATTGTGAATTCTGTTTTTGCAGGTCTTTCATTTTTAGTACCTGCTATGTTTCATGCTGCTATTGGAAATATTCAAGGTGGAATTATTGACTGGTTTGTTTTCGGAGTATTACAAGGTGCACAAACGAAATGGGTTATTTACTTGTTTTTAGGCCCGATTTTCTTTGCAATGTATTATTTCTCATTTAGCTTTATTATTTCTAAATTCAACGTAATGACAATTGGAAGAAGTAAATCTGACTTTGAAGATTCTGAAGAAGAAACGGGAACTGGAGAAGCTTTAACTGGTGATGATAAAATTTCAGCACGTAATATCGTTGAAGGCCTAGGCGGTCTTGACAATATTGTGGATGTAGATAACTGCATTTCACGTTTGCGTGTTGAGTTAAAAGATGGTTCAAAAATAAATAAGGATTTAATAAAAAAGACAAAACCAAATGGTATAATTATTCCTGATCCAAATACAATTCATATTGTTTATGGGGGAAGAGTTACAAAAATACGAAACATGGTAGATGATTATATTTACAATTTAAAATCAGTAAAATAATATAAATAGGAGTGATTCAATTGAAAAAGTTTAACGTAACGCTAGTTGGGGGAGGAAGTACATGGACTCCAGGACTATTACAAAGCCTATGTAAAATGAAAGAAACATTCCCAATGAATAGGTTAGTCCTGTTTGACATTGATGCGCAAAGACAATCAATTATTGGTGAATTTGCAAAGGTGTTATTTTCAGAAAACTATCCAGAATTAGAATTTTATTATACAACAGATGTAGAAGAGGCTTATAAATACGTGGATTTTGTGTTTATGCAGATGAGAACTGGCGGATTTAAAATGCGTGAAAAAGATGAAAAAATACCATTAAGTATGGGGCTTGTAGGACAAGAAACTTGTGGTGCGGGTGGATTTGCTTATGGATTACGTTCTATAGGTGATATGATAAACACTATTAATGATATCCGTAAATACTCAAAAGATGCATGGATTTTAAACTATACAAATCCAGCAGCTATAGTGGCAGAGGCAGTTAGAAGAGTATTTCCGGATGATAAAAAAATATTGAACATGTGTGATCAACCTGTAAATTTATTAAGATCTTACGGTAAAATTTTAGGAATGGATTCTAGTGAGTTTGAACCAGTTTACTTTGGATTAAATCATTTTGGTTGGTTTACACATTTATTTGATAAAGATGGAACAGACTTAGCTCCAAAGTTAAGAGAATTAATATGTGAAAATGGGTTTAAGCCTGTTGATGCAGAGCAACGCGACAAATCTTGGCTTGCAACTTATGAGAATGTTTCAAAGATGCTTAAAGACTTCCCAGAGTATCTTCCAAATACCTACTTACAATATTATTTATATCCAAGCGAAAAAGTAGCACACTCAGATCCAAATTATACTCGTGCTAATGAAGTAATGGATGGTAGAGAAAGAAAAGTGTTTGAAGAATGCATACGAGTTACACAAGTGGGTACTTCAAGAGGTTCGGTACTTGTACACAATGATGCACATAGTGAATTCATGATAGAAGTTGCCCAGTCTATTGCTTATAATAAACAACGTATATATATAGTAATAACTGAAAATAATGGTGTGATTTCAAATATTCAAGATGATGCAATGGTAGAAGTAGCAGCTGTAATGACATCTAATGGACCAAGACCCCTCGCTGTAGGAAATATATCTACTTTCTATAAAGGATTAATGGAGGGTCAATTAGCTTATGAAAAGCTAACTGTCGATGCATATATGGAAGGTTCATACCAAAAAGCTTTGCAAGCTCTAACTTTAAATAGAACAGTAGTATCTGCTGAAAAAGCACGTAAAGTACTTGATGCGTTAATTTTAGCAAATAAAGGATATTGGCCAGAACTTAAATAAACTTTTCAATTGATTTATAAGCGATTTATAAAGAGGGGATATAATGAAAAAACTTAAATTTGTGATTGCACCTGATTCTTTTAAGGAAAGTGTAAGTGGATTTGAAGCATCCCATGCTATGAAAAGTGGCATAAAGAGTATCTTTAAAGATGCAGAATTTGATATTATTCCTATGGCGGATGGTGGGGAAGGGACCTCTGAGGTTATAGTAAATGCTCAAAAAGGAGAATTTAGAAACGTAATAGTTACAGGTCCTTTAGGTGAAAAGACAGAGGCTAGATATGGATGGTTAGTAGAAGAAAAAAAGGCAGTAATTGAAGTGGCAGAAGCTTGTGGGCTGTATTTAGTGGAACACTCTAAACGAAATCCAATGTTTACAACAACTTTTGGAGTTGGAGAAATGATTCTTGATGCTTTGAATAAAGGAGCAGATCACTTAATAATTGGACTTGGAGGATCTTCTACAAACGATGGAGGTCTAGGGATGTTACAAGCATTAGGAGTGATAGCTCTAGATACGGAGGGTAATGAATTAGGACTTGGTGGAAAAGAGTTAATTAAAATTCATAAATTAGATATTTCTAAGATGGATACTAGACTAAAAAAAATAAGTATAGAAGTAGCCTGTGATGTCCAAAATCCTTTTGTTGGGGAAAATGGGGCAACTAAAGTTTTTGGACCTCAAAAGGGTGCCAAAGGCGAAATTGCAGATGAACTCGAACTTGGAATGATTAATTTTGCCAAGGCATTAGTAGAAACCTTTGACTTTGATATTTCTAATATACCAAAGACCGGTGCTGCAGGCGGATTAGGTGGGGCTTTCCTTTTATTAAATGGTAGTTTATTAAGAGGTGTAGATTTAGTTATAAAGCACACTAAATTTGAGGAGAGAATTAAAGATGCAGATTTTATTATAACTGGTGAAGGAAGTATAGATGGCCAAACAAAGTATGGAAAAACCATAGCTGGAGTTGCACACATTGCTAAAAAGTATAATATACCAACCATTGTGCTCGCTGGCAAAGTTGGAGATGATATAGACGAATTATACTCAATGGGAGTAACTTCAGTTTTTGGTATAGTAGATAAGCCTAAAAACTTAGAGGAAGCGCTGAAAGATGGATATAATAGCATTAAAAAAGCATCTGAAAATATTGCTAGATTGATAAAAGTATTGTATTTTAACGGAAAAGAGTAAATTATAGCAGAACCAACAGTTGTTGTGGGGAAAATTTCGAGTGTAATAGAATGGGGAAGTCTTGATGAAGAAATAATTGAACCGGTAATTTGATGGAAAACTTTTACATTAAATTACCGGTTTTACGCGTATCTCGGTTCCCCTTATTAATATTTCGACAATAAAAGTATGTAGGAAGTGCACCTTCTAATAAAGAATTATCTTAGTTACTTAAGATAATTCTTTATATTCTATTTAAGTAAAAATTAAATTAACGTATTAGCACTCGTCTGCCACCGCTGTTAGCGGTTTAGTTCAATTTTTATTTCACGTCATTTGTCTCTTTTCATGGTTATTTATTAATTTTGTTTTTTATATACTCTTTCATAGATGCGATGGCTTTTGTTATTCTACTGAATTCTAAAAGCCATCGTTATAAATGTTACTATTTTGTAAACTTTTATATTTTCATCCTATATTATACCACAAAATAAGGAAAATTTCAAGTCTTGTACTGTTGATAATGAAATGGTATTAATTATTAGAGGTGATAATTTTATGGATCAAAAAAGCATGACCGCATTGATAAGCGCATTTTCAAGGGCATATCATTCAGTACAAAATACAGAAAAAGTATTTGATGATTACTTGGCAAAAGACATTTTAACTGAGAATGAATACGAACAAATTTCAAGTAACATGTCAAAAGGAATCAATTTTTTCAATCCATTATTTGACGGTACACAGAAAGAAGCATTACATTGGATTGTAGATAATCAATTATCTCCAACTCCACTTGGTAGATCAGCATTTGCGGAGAAAGCACTTGAAAATGCTGTGAGAGTTGGCGCAAAACAATATGTAATTTTCGCTGCCGGTTATGATACATTTGCATATCGTCAGCCTGATTGGGCATCAAACATTCAAATTTTTGAACTTGACCATCCGGCCACTGGTTCTGACAAACAAAATCGTATTCAATCAGTATTATCAGAAAAACCTACCAATCTGCACAGTACATGAATACTTGATACACCTTTAGTAATTACAGGAGTAACAAACTGGACTACACTATAAATAATATGCTCATTAACTTCTAATCTTATATAGCAGATAAGGTAAAATTAAAGCATAGGAATTCGTTTGCTTATTCTCCTTTATGGATGCAGAGGTTGCGAATAGCACTTTAGAACCTGATAATTACCCCTTCGATACCAATACCACTCATAAGCTTTCATAGTGATTATTTGTAAATATTAAAAAGCAGAAAACACATTGTTTTCTGCTTTTTAATATTTAATTCCACCAAATTATTTTATTACCAACCTCCAGAAGATCCTCCTCCACTTGATGAACCTCCTCCAAAGCCTCCAGAGCCACCTCCGGAACCTCCGAAGCCACCACCATTTCCGCCACCACGTCTACCGATTGAACTCCAAAATAGCAATGTAATAATAAATCTGGTTATTCTTCCTCTATTAAGAACAAAGTCAAGAAAAACTAATACGATAAATCCTATTGCTAGAATTCCACTTCCCTTTTTAGAGACGTTTGAACTTTCAACATATTGTGGAACATTAACATTCTTATCTAGTTTTACATTATATTCTTTAGCTATATTATCTGCTAAAGCTGAATATGCTGCCCTAAGACCCTCTCCATATTGATTTTGCTTAAATCTTGGCACTGCAAAATCATTCATAACCCTTGAGGAGTATATATCCGTAACAGCCCCTTCTAGACCTGTACCTACCTCAACTCTCCACTTTTTTTCTTTCATTGATAATAAAATTAATAGCCCATTATTTTTACCCTTTTGTCCAATACCAAAACTTCTAAAAATCCCAGTAGTATACGCTTCTATAGGCTCTCCTTGCAGCGAATCTATAACCACAACAGTAGCCTGTGCACCTGTTTTGGCTTCTAATTCCTTACCTACTGACAAAATATATTCTGTAGATTTACTATTTATCACTCCAGCGTAATCATTAACATATTTTAATTCTGTAGCTTTAGGATATTTGGTCTCTGCATTCACTATATTTATAACTGTTACTTGACTCAGTAAAAATACGCTTATCATAACTGCAAAAATAACTTTTGTGCTGATTTTTGCTTTCGTAATCATGCTTGATGAAAAATTATGAATGTTCCTAATTAATTTCATTAAATAAGTCTTCATATTCTATCTCCTACTTAGTAAAGTCAACTTTTGGTACTACTTTAGCTGATTCACTAGCCTTATAATATGCCTTTTCATCAAATCTAAAAATCCCTGCAATAATGTTCGTCGGGAATTTTTTAATTGTGCTGTTGTAACTTGAAACATTTGTGTTATAATCCTGCCTCGCTGTTCCTATTCTATTTTCTGTACCTTCAAGAGCTACCGTTAAGTCCCTAAAATTCTGACTAGATTTTAAATCCGGATAATTCTCTACAACTACTAATAGCCTTGAAACCGCACTTCCAAGTTCGCTATCCGCTTGCGCTTTATCTGGCACCGTTTTTGCTCCTGCAAGTTTAGCCCTGGCATCTGCTATTTTTATAAATATATCTTTTTCCTGAGATGCATAGCCTTTCACCGTTTCTACCAAATTAGGAATTAAATCAGACCTTCTTTGCAATTGTGTATCTATGTTTCCTTCTGTAACTTTTACCTTTTGTTCTAAACTTACAATCTTATTGTAACCTCCAATAATAGGCATTGTTATTACTAGAAATATTGCTGCAACAATTGCAATCGTTCTTAATGTTTTATTCATTTCTATACCACCTTTTTGTTTTATAGAATATATAATAGTTATTAACTATTTCATGTATCTAATTATAATAGATATAAATATTAAAGCAAATTTATCCTTATATAATAATTTATGAATTCATTAAGCTTACTATACTAATTTGCTATTTATTCTTTAAAATTATGTATTATTTCAAAAATATATTATTTAAATTTATCCTTTGGTTAACAACCTTTTATTAAATTTTAAATAATTGTAAAATCTGATTGGAATATAAAATAAAGGAACCCATTATGATATGCTCCCCTTATGGTGAATTGAACCCTAAAAGTTGAACAAAATATTTGAACAAAATATTTCATGTATGGGACTAGTAGTTTAATGTAACTGCTGGTCCTTTTACGCTACTGATTTTCTATAATTAACTGGACTTAACCAATTCAAACTTTGTTTGATTCGATCATTGTTATAGTATTTGATATAATCGATTAATTCCATCTTTATTTCTTCCATTGATGTAAATTCCCTTATATACAATAGCTCAGTTTTTAAAATACTAAAAAAGTTTTCTACTACTGCATTATCATGACAGGTTGCTTTACGTGACATACTTTGTTGAATTCCTTTTGCTATTAATTTATTTCGATATGATTTTTGTTGATATTGCCATCCCTGATCCGAATGCAAAATAAGTCTCGTGTTATCGGGTATTTTTCTAAAAGCCTCTTCCAATGTATGATTAATTTGCATCATATTTGCATGGTCATTAAGATCATAACTAATAATTTCACGATTATATAAATCCAGAATTACTGATACGTATGTTTTTTGCCCACAAAATGAAATTTCACTGATATCCGTTACCCATTTCTGATTAGGTTTGTCCGCTTTAAAATTCCTGTTTAATATGTTAGGTGCGATTTTCCCAACATCACCCTTATAAGAGTTATATTTCTTCATTCTTACACAACAAAACAGTCCCAGAGAATTCATTAATTTTAGTACCGTCTTATGATTAATTATATATCCGAGTTTGTGTAACTCCGCTGTAATACGTCTGTAACCATATGTTTTTTTATTTTTATCAAAGAGTTCTATAATCTTTTGCTTTATTTTTTTATACTTATCTAGTCTGTTCATTCGTTTTATATAATAATAGTAAACACTGTGTGGAATTTGTGCTATATCTAAAAGCAGCGTGATTGTGTATTTATGCCTTAATTCATAGATTACTGTTACCTTTTCTTTGGTGTTTGCCTGGATTGAATTAAGGCATTCAATTTTTTTGTGTAATCTAGCTCCGCACGAAGACGCTCGTTTTCATTGTAAAGAGCCTTCTCCGTTTTTGTTTGTAAATCGCTTAGTTTTAAGTTTTTACAAGTGCTGATTATATTCTTTATAGGTTCTCCTTTTTTTCGGCCACGATGATCTATAGCTAAAAATTCTTTGCCATTTTCAATATAGAGTTTTTTCCATCTAAGAACTAAAGATTCATTAAGATTATATTTAGAACATATCTCATGTTTTGAAAGACCACTATTTATTAATTCTTCTGCAACCTTTATTCGAAAGTCACCTGTATATTTATTCCGTTTTCCATTACGAGGTATAAGTGCATCGTCGCCATGTAACTCCTGAATTTTTTCCCATCCTCGTATTGTTTGGGGAGCGACATCATATTTTCTTGCTAGAGCATTGCGTGAGCCATTATTAGCTTTCTTCCATTCATCAAGTATTTCTAAACGCTTTTCAAGTGTGTATTTTACTTTCAAAAAAAATCACCCCTTATATAAACAATTATAATACTTTGTCCAATAAAAGGGGAGCAGTTCATGGTAGACAGTTAAAATAATAAAACTGTTTACTATAAGGAGGGCTATTTTTTTATGGGAAGAAAATCAACTATATCAGACCAACAAAAAATTAAGGCTGTAACATCATATTTAAATGGAAAAGCTAGTATGTTAAGTTTATGCAACAAACTTCAAGTACATAAGAGTTCTTTTCAAAAATGGGTAATACGATATAAATCAGAAGGTGAAGCTGGGTTAAAACATTCTAGCAAAAATACTTCTTATACTGCCAAAATCAAGATTAACATTGTAAAAGAATATCTTGATGGGCATGGCTCACTGAATGATTTATGCATTAAGTATCATATTTCGTCAAATACAGTTTTATGCAATTGGATAAAGAAGTATAATGGTCATGAAAACATAAAATCTTCTGGAACAGGAGGAAAAATAATCATGACCAAAGGACGCAAAACTTCTTATATTGAACGCATTGAAATCATAAAGTACTGTATTGAAAACAATAACAGTTATAATAAAACTGTTGAAAAATATAAGGTATCTTATCCTCAGATTTATACCTGGATGAAGAAGTATAATCAGTTTGGTATTGAAGGGCTTTTGGACCGACGTGGAAAGCCAAAGGCTGAAGAGTTAATGACAGAAGATGAAAAGCTAAAAGCTCAATACAAGCTTTTAGAAGCACAAAATAGAAGATTACGGATGGAGAATGCTCTTCTAAAAAAAATCCAAGAGATAGAAAGAAGGCGATATTAAGCGAAGCTAGATACGAAGATACTTATCTTGCAATCCAAGAATTATCTAACAAAGATAAATTTCCTATAACTGAGTTGTGCATTATAGGCGGCGTTAGCCATTCTGCATATTATAAATGGCTACACAGAGAAAAAAGTAACCGAGTATTGAAAAACGAAGAATTATTAAAGCTTATTTGTGAGTTATATGAGGAAAAAGACGGTATCTTAGGCTATCGCCAGATGACGATTAAAATCCGTAGAGAATATAATAAAAAAGTTAATTATAAACGAATTTATCGTCTGATGCAGATATTAGGATTAAAATCCGTATGCAGAAAAAAAAGATATAATTATATTAAGTCAACTCCTGAAGTTACTGCAGAAAATATTTTGGATAGAAATTTTAAAGCAGAACAAGTCAATAAAAAATGGCTTACAGATGTAACCGAGTTTAAATATGGGAGAAGTGGACAAAAGGCTTATCTAAGTGCAATATTTGATTTAGGTGATAGAAGTATTGTTTCATATGTCATTGGTCATTCTAATAATAACCAATTGGTTTATCAAACCTTTAATCTTGCTGTTAAAGTATACCCTGATGCTAAACCAATATTTCATAGTGACCGAGGTTTCCAGTATACTTCAAAAATATTTAAAGAAAAACTAAAAAAAGCTGGAATGATACAGAGCATGTCGAGGGTTGGGCATTGTATTGATAATGGTCCAATGGAAGGATTTTGGGGAATCTTAAAAACAGAAATGTATTATCTTCATAAATTTGAAGACTATGAAAGCTTAAAGAAATCGATTGAAGACTATATAGAATATTATAATAATAGACGTTATCAAAAACGTTTAAAGTGCATGACACCAATGGAATATCAGCGATATCTATTAGGTAATGCAGCATAAATAAAGCGCCTACCAAATGATAGACGCCTTACATAAAATCTTTAATTATTTCCACTGTCTACTTGACAGGGGGCAGTTCATTATGGCTTCCTTTATTTTACTAAATTATCTAGCATTCTTAAACAGACCCTAAATTTTCACTCTCCCAATGCACTGCTTTCAATAAACGCGAAGGTTTTTTTTATGTATTCTTCTGTTTTGTAATTTCCTAATCTAACATTCATTCTCACTAAAAGAGAATTTAACTTTAAAATTTCCTGCGAACTAATCTCTTTCAATTCTTCAAAGATTAGTAAAGTTTTTTGATTCTTGTTATAATCTTCTATTATTAACACTTCACCTTGCTGAGATATATCTAAGTAATAGGCATTTTTTATTAGAGCTTTTTCTTTATGAATAAAATGCTTACTATTTAAATTCTTTACTATTACATGAACTGTAGAAGGTGACCAAAAGCTAATTTCACTTAATTCACTTGATGTAATACCTGGGAATGCAGCAATTATCCACAATGCCCTAAGCTGAGCATAAGTTACATTAAATTCCTTAAGTGGTTCACTATGATTGCTTTTAATAGTTAATATGAATGTTCTTAAAAGATTATATACACTAATAGTCTTTTTTATAATACTAACTTCATTTGTATCAAAATCTGTTAAATCAATCTTTAAATTCATTTCATTAAGCTTCTCAATATAATCAAAAATAAACTCTTTGTCTTCTTTTATTATAATTCCAGTAAAAATTTCTATAATAAAATCTAATTCCTTATGTGAAAATAATCCTATTAAGTCAAAAAGATAGATCTTTTTTTTCTTATCCTGTTTATTTATATAAATAAACCAATTACCCTTTTCTGTTAATTGAAATTTATATGCCTTTTTATTATTAGCTTCTTCTTTAAATATCAAATTTTTGCTCATCAAAATTTTAATCATATTACTAACAGTAGGCGAAGTCCAGCATCCAATCCTTGCGACGCTACTAAGTGAAATTCCTGGAAACACTTTGATAATCCAAAGAATTCTAAGTTGTGGCAAAGTTATACCTGAAGTTTCTACCATCCTTGCGTAATTAGATTCAATTTTTAAAAAAGCATATCTCGCTAGATTATATAACGAATGTATATTAAACAAATGCTCATTTTGTTCCATAATATGTCCCCTTATATGTTAGTTTAGCATTAATAGGATTTATTATTTCACACGCCTATCTAACATTCAATATTGTATCAAAAATGTTATACCAAATCAATAAAAGGATTTTCTCTTATAACAAAATATATTTTTTTTGTGTAAAATATGATATAATAAATATGTTATACAGTATTTAATATCACGTATACCTAAATACAGTTTTGTTGTTTATAGAATTTTAATATCAAAAACTAATATATTTGGAGTAAAGTAATATTCAAGTATAATAATATTAAAAATAATTATATTTGGAGTAAAGTAGTACTCATATGTATCTATTTTTAATATTCGAATGCTAATTAAAATAATACTCTTTTATAGTTATTTTTAATATTCGAATGCTAATTAAAATAGAGGAGTGAAAATTATGTTCGTCCCAAAACTATTTACCTGTTTAAAAAATTATTCTAAAGAGCAGTTCATCAAAGATTTTGTTGCTGGAATTATTGTTGCTATTATTGCTCTCCCCTTATCTATCGCTCTTGCCATAGCTTCTGGTGCCTCTCCCGAAAAAGGGATTTATACAGCAATCGTCGGCGGATTTGTAATCTCTTTGCTTGGAGGAAGCAGGGTTCAAATTGGTGGTCCTACTGGTGCTTTTGTAGTTATTGTATTTGGTATTGTTGAAAAATATGGCATCGATGGCCTAATTGTATCGACAATACTCGCAGGCATCTTTCTTATAATAATGGGACTTCTTAAATTTGGTGGTATGTTAAAATTTATTCCCTACCCTATTACCACCGGATTTACAAGCGGTATCGCTATTATTATTTTCTCCACTCAGATTAAAGACTTCTTTGGGCTAACCATGCAAACCGTGCCTTCAGACTTTGTTCCTAAATGGATTGCTTACTTTAATAATTTAAACACTTTAAACATGCAAAGTATGATTATTGGTATTCTTTCACTTTTAATAATTATATTTTGGCCTAAAGTAAATAAAAAAATTCCAGGGACGCTTGTCTCGATAGTGATAGCCACTATATTAACCCTTTTATTTAATTTAAATATAGAAACTATCGGAAGCCGGTTTGGTGAGATTTCAAGTTCATTGCCCAGTATTTCTCTTCCTCATACTTCTTTTAGTATGATAAAAGAACTCATGCTTCCAGCTCTAACAATTGCAATTTTAGGTGGTATAGAGTCCTTACTATCTGCAGTAGTCGCTGATGGTATGATTGGTGGTTCACACCGATCTAATATGGAACTTGTAGCTCAAGGGTTTGCTAATATTTGTTCTGGTCTTGTGGGAGGCATTCCTGTAACTGGTGCAATAGCACGAACTGCCGCTAATGTAAAAAACGGTGGCAGAACTCCTGTTGCGGGTATTGTTCATGCTTTAGCACTGCTCGTAATACTTTTATTATTTATGCCATATGTAAAACTTGTACCTATGTCGTCTTTGGCAGCAATATTAATTATAGTGTCGTACAATATGGGAGAATGGGAATCCTTTAAGCAAATATTTAAAGCTCCTAAAAGTGATGCTTTAGTGCTCTTAGTTACCTTTTTTTTGACACTCTTCCTCGATCTAGTAATCGCTATAGGAGTAGGCTTACTTCTTGCATCATTGCTATTTATGAGAAGAATGGCAGATGTTACAGACGTACGATTTGTTCTAGATGAACATAAAGACGAAGACCAAGTAGAGCTTATAGATAGCATAAAGACTCCAGAAAATGTATCTCTATATGAAATTAATGGACCTTTCTTTTTCGGTGCAGCAGATAAATTTGTACATGCTATTAGAGAAATAGGTATTCCTACTAAAATTTTAATTGTAAAAATGCCCAATGTACCTGCTATAGATGCTACGGGATACCACGCTTTAAAAATGCTTCACTCCCTTTGCACAAAACATCACACTCAGTTAATAATATTAAATCTTCAAGAACAGCCTACTAATGTTCTTGAAAAATATGGGTTTATAGATATTCTAGGAAAAGAAAATTTCTGCAGTAATGTTGAAGAAGCTATTGCTAGGGCTAATTTACTACTGAAAACTCCTAAAGTCTCATTAAAACATCAAATTTTATAAAATAGTAAGAGATATCTTACCTATACTAAAAAGTACATTGGCATAAGTCAGTGTACTTTTTATTGTTTAAGCCCTACCTGTTTCAAATACAAGTACTCTCCAAAATCATATTTTTGTAATTAACCTATATTTAAAATAAAAAATATTTTGCTTTAATATTACAATAATCTATATAAATGTATTATACTATTAACTGTAGCCTTTATATTAAATGGGCTACCCCAATAGAATTATTTCCATTATAAAGGAGAGTCAAAAATGATATTTTCTAGTGAGACACCAATTGATGCTATAGAGGAAGATTTGAGATATGTTAAGTTGTTGGCTAGCAAGTATCCCACAATTCCAGATGCTTGTACCGAAATAATAAATCTACAAGCTATCTTAAACCTACCTAAAGGAACTGAGCATTTTCTTACAGATATTCATGGCGAATATGAATCCTTCAACCATGTTCTTAGGAATGCCTCTGGCGTAATCAAAAGAAAGATTAATGATATTTTTGGTAATTCACTGAGAGATAGTGAAAAAAAAGAACTAGCAACCCTTATATATTACCCTGAACAAAAGTTAGACCTAGCGCTTAAAGAAGAGGATGATATAGACGATTGGTACAAAATCACTCTTCATAAACTTATTAAAATTTGTAGAACCATCTCCTCAAAATATACTAGATCTAAAGTCAGGAAAGCACTGCCTGTAGATTTTTCGTACATTATTGAAGAATTACTTCACGAACAACAAAGCACTTTTAATAAACAGGAGTATTACAATGGAATTATTCAAACCATAATTAAAATTGGGAGAGCTAAAGAATTTATAATTGCTATTTCAAACCTAATTCAAAGGCTTACTGTAGATAGGCTTCATATTTTAGGCGATATTTATGATAGAGGACCTGGAGCTCATATAATCTTAGATACCCTTATGCGTTACCACTCTATTGATATACAATGGGGTAACCACGATATACTTTGGATGGGAGCAGCCTCCGGCTCTGAAAGTTGTATTGCTACTGTTCTTCGTATTTCAACGAGGTATGCAAATTTAGATACTATAGAAGAAGGTTACGGCATTAACTTATTGCCCCTGGCAACCTTCGCTCTACATTTTTATAAGGATGACCCATGTAAATCCTTTAAGCCTAAAGTTCTTTCTGAAGATAATTATGGAGAAAAAGACCTTAACCTAATGTCTCAAATGCATAAAGCCATTTCTATAATTCAATTTAAGCTTGAAGGTGCGATAATAAAAAGGCGTCCTAATTATGAAATGCAGGACAGGCTACTTCTTGATGAGATAGACTATGAAAAGGGTATCATTAAAATTGAGGGAAAAGAATATACGCTAAACGATACTAATTTCCCAACTATAGATCCAAGTAACCCTTATAAATTATCTGAAGAGGAAAGGGAACTTATTGACAAACTTAAATCCTCTTTCTCAAATAGTGAAAAGCTCCAAAAGCATATACGTTTCTTATATTCTAAAGGTAGTATGTACTTAAGATATAACTCCAATTTGCTTTATCATGGATGCGTTGCACTGACTGATGATGGTAGTTTTAAGAAAATGAAAATAGATAACATCACTTATAGTGGAAAATCCTATATAGATAGAACTGAACGTGTCGCAAGAGAAGCCTATTTTGGGAAAGCAAATTCAGAATCTAAGCTTTATGCTTTGGACACCATATGGTATTTGTGGTGTGGTTGTAATTCGCCTTTATTTGGAAAGGATAGAATGACTACCTTTGAGCGATATTTTATAAATGACAAAAGCGCTCATACAGAAGTTAAAAATCCATACTATAAATATAGGGATGATGAAACAATATGCAATAATATATTGGCTGAATTTGAGTTAAACCCCCATGATTCACATATTATAAATGGTCATGTTCCTGTAAGAACTATACAAGGAGAGAGTCCTATAAAAGCTAATGGTAAACTTTTAGTTATTGATGGTGGTTTTTCTAAGGCTTACCAACCAGAAACAGGCATCGCAGGCTATACACTTATTTATAATTCCTATGGATTGCTTTTAGCATCCCATGCACCTTTTGAATCTACGCAAAAGGCTATCGATGAAGGTAAGGATATTCTTTCTTCTACTATAGTTCTAGAAAAATCTACGTATCGTATACGTGTAATAGATACGGATGTAGGTCTCGACATTCAGGATCAAATTAAAGATTTAGAGTCGCTTCTTACAGCATACAGAAAAGGACTTATTAAAGAACAACGAGTAAACTTATAAAAAGAGTTTTATAAAACTTAGAATTTAAAGCCACCTGATGCTCAATGAGCCAAGTGGCTTTACCCTTGTTAATTATCACTTTTAGGGCTGCAATATAATATGAGTTATAAGTAACTTAATTTAAATAGCTAATATTTCTACTTTCCGTCATGCACATTTAATAATTCTTGCAATTTTTGAGCTTGCATTGCAGATTGTTCTGCAAATTCCCTAAATGTATTACTTACTGTTTCTTCCGATACTTCTCTTGCAAATGATTGATAATCTCTAGTATTTTCTTGTGCATCTAATAATTTTTTCATAATAGTGTCTCTGGTGTTCATTTCCATTTTCATCACTCCTTCACTGCTATTTTCCCACAAAAGATATTTTTTATGTGTTTTAAATTTAAAAATTTGTTAATAAATAAAAGAAGCAGAGAATCGTATGATTCCCTGCTTCTTTTATTTATCCTATACATTAAATCATCTCCTGTGGAGCCGCGAATTGATGTCGTTAAATTTACTCAGAAAGTGTTAAATTTACTTTTATCGTCTTTCCTTCTCTAACCAATTCTATTTTAATTATGTCACCTGCTTTATGTGTACCTTTAATCTTATTTATTTCTTCCACAGTTTTAATCTTTTTACCATCAAATTTAATAATTGTGTCCTCTACTCGCATTCCAGATTTCTCTGCGGCACTAAACTCTTTAATTTGTGCAATGTATACTCCCACTGGAATATTGTATTCCTTTGAAATATCTTCAGTGATGTCTCTGCAAGAAATTCCTATGTTAAGAACCGGTTTAAGCAAACTCTCAATTTTAGGATTTATTGTATTAATCGGTATTGAAAACCCCAATCCTTCTACTCCTTCTTGACCTATTTTAGCAGTATTTATCCCTATAACTTGTCCCTTAGAATTCACAAGCGGGCCACCACTATTACCTGGATTAATTGCTGCATCCGTTTGAATAAACTTTAAATCTTTATTTTCAATACTTATTTGCCTATTAACTGCACTAACAACTCCTTTAGTAACAGACCCCAGTAATTCTTTCCCTAAAGGGTTACCTATTGCTACCACAGATTCCCCTACCTGAAGCGTATCTGAATCTCCAAATTCAGCCACACCTGGAACATTAGTATTATCAGCTAATTTAATTACAGCTACATCAGCTGTAGCATCATAGTTGATTATTTTTGCAGAAACTTCCTTTCCATCACTAAGCATAACTTTAATATTCTGAGCCCCGCTTACGACATGATAGTTAGTTAAAATATATCCGTCTTTACTAAATATTATTCCAGTTCCAACACCTTCTTGCTGTTGATCTTGCCTCCTAACATCCTTACTTACACTAGATGTATTTGTAGAAATTGCAACTACAGCGGGCCCTACCTTTTTTACAATTTCAGGTGTAGTTAACTCCTCTGTACTATTAGCAGTAGTAAGCTTTACATTTGAATTACTAGACGCCGGTGTATTAGTTGCAGGTGTACCAGTCGTTCTTGTGTCCTTAATCATATTCATTGTTACAACAGCAGAACCTACACCTCCAAGCGCAGAACATACTATACCTACTATTATGTAAGATAATATTCTCTTACCCATCCCACATTTATTTTTTTTCACCTTTTTATTGTTTACTTCCGTATAATTAATATTTTCTAGCTTAAGATTAGTGTTTTCACTTTCTTTTTCGTTATACCCATCATTATCTGCATTTACCGTAAGTTTTTCGTTAACCCCTTCACTATGGATTATGTTTTCGTTCGTTTCATTGTTATTTGTATCGTCGCTCATATTATTTTCCTCCTCATTTACCCCGGTGTATAGATATTAGTCATTAACTATTATTCCCTCAAACATTATAATAAAATTTGATTTATATATACTTTTTTTTATTTTATCTTTAATTACATTCTAAGACCTTTATGTTACAATTTAGTGACAAACTTGTTAACAAACTTTTAATTAATATTATTTGTTTAACGACATTTCATCATCGCTTGAGATGATGAAATAATAAAGAAAACCATTATATAAAAATATAATGGTTTTCTTTATTGTAAAGATTCACCGTATTATTTACCAGCATATAACTCAACTATTTTAAGTATCACTTCAACAGCTTTTTCCATAGCAAATGTTGGAATGAATTCATATTTACCATGGAAATTATGTCCACCTGCGAATATATTGGGCGTTGGAAGTCCCATAAAGGAAAGCCTTGCACCATCCGTACCGCCTCTAATAGGTTGCGTTATAGGATTTATCCCTACTTCTTTCATAGCCAAGAATGCTGTATCTACAATATGTTTAACCGGCTCTATCTTTTCTTTCATATTAAAATATTGGTCCTTAACATCTATTTCAACTGTACCATTACCATATTTTTTATTTAGTTTATATGCTACATCCTTGATAAATACCTTCCTATTTTCAAATCTTTCACTATTAAAATCCCTTATAATATATTGAAGTTTTGATTCCTCAACTTCACCATTAAGACTAATCAAATGATAGAATCCTTCATAACCTTCTGTATTTGAGGGTGTCTCATTTTGTGGCATTGAATTTACAAATTCGTTTGCTATAAGTGTAGAGTGAATCATCTTTCCTTTCGCCGAACCCGGGTGAACATTTCTTCCATGAATACAAATTTTTGCTCCTGCGGCGTTGAAATTTTCATATTCTAGTTCTCCGATAGTTCCTCCATCCATAGTGTATGCAAAATCTGCATCAAATTTTTTCACGTCAAAAATATCTGCACCACGGCCTATTTCTTCGTCTGGTGTAAATCCAATACGAATAGTACCATGTGGGATATGGGGGTTTTCTATTAAGTATTCTACAGCAGACATTATTTCTGAAATTCCTGCTTTATCATCAGCCCCCAGTAACGTAGTTCCATCGGTGGTTATAAGGGTTTTCCCTACGTAATTCTTTAGTTCCGGAAAATCTTTTGGAGACAGTACTATATTATTTTCTTTATTTAATATTATGTCTTCGCCATCATAGTTGTACACAAATTTAGGGTTAACATTTTTTCCTGATATATCTGGAGCGGTATCCATATGTGCTATAAATCCTATAGTTGGTATGTTTTTTTGTACATTTGCGGGGACAGTCGCCATTATATATCCATTATCATCTACACTTGCCTGTTTTAGCCCCATTGCCTTTAATTCCTTAACTAATTCTGTCGCAAGTCTCATTTGGCCAGTTGTGCTTGGAACCGTAGTTGATTCCTCATCAGATTTAGTATCGTAACTAACATACTTTAAAAATTTTTCTACAACTTTTGACATATGCTCATCTCCTTATCATTCATAAACTAATTCACTAGATATATACCATTATATTACAATTAGCTCGAATTTTAAACACTTTTTATAAGCATATTTAAATAAAATAACTGTTAATAGTTTATTTTTCATTACTAAGTTTTATATCAGAACTCCATAAATGAAATATGTACAAAATTTATTATTTTTTTTTCAAAAAGTTATCAATTAATTTTTCCGCCATTCTCTTTTGCATATTAGCTTTATTAATAAGTAGTAATATCATTAATATTAATTCTATTAACTCCCCATCTTTTTTTCCCATTTCTTTAATTCTCTCTTTTATAAATTCGGTATCTTTATCTATATCTTCTGCAAACTCTTGATTTTGAACTTCTTTAATTGCTAAAAAATTATTATATAAATCTTTTAATGGAATACTCATACTTTGAGGAGCTTTTATATCAATAATAGGATCAAATATTGTATTAATATCATTAATTGATATAGTCTGCTTCAAATTATAGATAAGTGTCAGCAGAATCATATGTTCATTAGTATATTTTTTATTTTTTGCTGGCATCAAAACCTTACCTTTAGTATAATTATTAATCATAGTTTTTGTAAGAATTTTATCTTCTTCATTTCTTCTAAGACTTCCAAGCTTTTCATTAAAAAAAGTTGTAACCTGATCCATATATAAATCTACGCACGGTATTTCCATTAAATTGATATCTTTTGTTCCTATAATCTCTTCAACTAATTCATTTAGACTTTCCTTGTTATAATCCATTTATTCCACCTCGCCTTCATTATATAGCATAGATTACTCATAATCCACAATTATGAATAATCTACAATTATAAGCACTCTAACTTATGACTTTTGTTTGATGGTGTTTGTAATAATTAAATCATCATCTTAGATGTTACAATATTAACTATAAATTTAATATTATTACTATTGATTTTTATCACTTTATAATGTAGTATTAATACATAGCTAATATAGTTTCAAAAACTATATATCGACTTACTATAACTGAAACCTATATTTAACTAGTAAATGTTACAAAAAGTTTATCCTTATTTTTTAAAATCATTAGATTTAAATAATAAATTTTAATTTTAAAGGAGTGAGTGATTTGTTATCAAAATTTAGAGAACCTGTAAGCAGCCTTACACACTTAGCTGGCGCTTTTTTATCCCTAATAGGTTTAATTCTTCTAATTAAATATTCCTTAATCATTTCAAATATGTATAACACTATTATACTTGCAGTATTTGGGGTAAGTTCAATACTCCTTTATTGTGCGAGTTCAACATATCACCAGTCCTTATCTTCACAAAAGGTTATAAAAATACTTAGAAGAGTAGATCATTCTATGATATATGTTCTAATAGCAGGGACATATACTCCTATATGCTTAATCGCTTTAAAAGGCACCATTGGAACCCTCCTTTTTTTTGGTATTTGGATTTTAGCTCTTATAGGAATTATTTTGAAGATAGTTTGGTTTGATGCCCCTAGATCGCTATACACTGGATTCTATATTTTAATGGGTTGGATTTCTGTCATTGCTATTGTCCCTATTATAAAGGCTATATCCTTAGGTGGATTTATCTGGCTACTAGCCGGTGGGCTCTTTTATACTGTAGGAGCTGTTATATACGCTACTAAACGTCCCAAAATAAACCTAAAGCTTTTTGGATTTCACGAGATATTTCATATTTTTATTATGCTTGGAAGCCTTTGTCATTTTATACTTATGTTTAAGTACATAATGTACATTAACTAAATTTAATATAGTAAAAATTTTAAAAATATAATTCCATTAGTATATTCAAAAAATAAAAGCTCTTTAATATTTTCAAAATATAAAGGGCTTTTATTTTTCGATTTTCAGCTAGCTAAAGTTTGCTACCTATTTTCCTTTTCCATTTAGAAATTCACAATAAGGAGCTATTGGACACACCTCGCAATTAGGTTTCCTAGCTTTACATATTTTTCTGCCATGCCATATAATGTAATGATGAGCATCACTCCACATTTTTTTAGGAATATTTTTCATAAGCTTCTGCTCTACCTCGTAAACGTTCTTTCCTGGGGCAAGCCCTATTCTGTTTGATACTCTAAAAACGTGAGTATCTACAGCAATTGCCGGAATACCAAATGCATTAGATAAAACCACATTAGCAGTTTTTCTCCCAACTCCTGGAAGATCTATTAATTCTTCCATCGTGCTTGGCACTTCTCCATTATATTTTTCTAATATTAATTTTGTAGCTCCCAAAATATTTTTACTCTTATTATTATAAAATCCACAGCTTTTAATTTTTTCACCTAGTTCTAAGTCTGATAAAGCGATCATGGATTCTGGTGTATTATATTTCTTATACAACTTCTTTGTAACAATATTTACTCGATCATCTGTGCACTGTGCTGATAGTATGGTTGATACTAAAAGTTCATAATGCGTTGTAAAATCCAAGCCACACTTTGTCCCCGCATACGTTTCGTTAAGAATTTCAAGCACTGCTTTTATTGTTTTTTTATTCATATAAGTCACCTACTTTTCATTACTCAGCGCCAATTCCTTTAGCTCTTAATTTTTCGAGCATATCAATAGTCATTTTAGGCAAATTATATTCAGCAGTAAATCCCCATTCATTTTTAGCGCAGGTTGAATCCATTGAATTTGGCCATGAATTAGCTATTCCTTGTCTTACTGGATCTACATTATAATCCATTTTAAATCCTGGAATATGTTTTTTAATTTCATTAGCTATTTCTTCTGGTTCAAAACTCATAGCCGCAATATTAAATGCATTTCTGTGTATTAATTTTGATGCATCAGCTTCCATTAACTTAATTATTGCATTTATTGCATCTGGCATATACATCATGTCCATTTTTGTCCCGCTGCCAATGAATGAAGTGTATTTACCTGACCTTAATGCTTCATAATATATATCAACAGCATAATCTGTTGTCCCTCCACCTGGAAGAACTTCATAAGAAATTAAACCTGGGAAGCGTACTCCTCTTGTATCAACCCCAAATTTCTTATAGTAATAATCACATAATAATTCTCCTGAAACTTTATTTACACCATACATAGTTGTTGGTCTTTGGATTGTATCCTGAGGAGTATTATCTTTAGGTGTAGATGGTCCAAACGCCCCTATAGAGCTAGGTGTAAAGAACTTGCATTTAAGTTCTCTAGCAACCTCTAAAGCATTTACAAGTCCACCCATATTTATATTCCAAGCGAGTAGTGGTTTCGCTTCAGCTGTTGCTGATAATAAGGCTGCTAAATGAATTAATGAATCTATTTCATATTTTTTGCAAAGCTCAAGCATAGCTTTATGGTCAGTTACATCCAGTATTTCAAAAGGTCCTGAAGTAACTACTTGACTATCCTCAGATTTCCTTAAATCTGTAGCTATTACATTATTACTGCCATAAATTTCTCTCATTTTCATTACGAGTTCAGAACCTATTTGTCCTAATGCCCCTGTTACTAATATTTTTTTCATTTTACACCCTTCCTCTCTACATTAAATAAATATTCCTAATATTTAATATTAATTTAGGTATAACACCTAGTAATTATGTGTTATACCTAAATTAAATCAGCTCCTGCGGAGCTGCATATTCCTTATTTTATTATGTTCATTTCTCTGCCAACTTTTGCATAAGTAGCTAAAGCTTCATCTAACATTTCTTTTGTATGAGCTGCCGTGGGCATATTTCTTACTCTCCCAGTTCCCTTTCTAACAGTTGGAAATACTATCGATTTTGCGTAAACGCCTTCTTCAAAAAGTTTCTTACTAAATTCTTGAGTTTTAACTTCGTCTCCTATTATACATGGAGTAATAGGAGTTTCACTATTTCCAATATTAAAGCCAAGTTCTTTTAAACCATTCTTTAAATAATTTGCATTTTCCCAAAGCCTATCATGTAACTCAGTGCTTTCTGTAAGAATATTAATAGCTTCAATAGCCGCACCTGCAGCTCCTGGAGTTAGTGATGTTGAGAATAGGAATGGTCTAGCACGAACCATGAGCCAATCAATTAGATTCTGCGATCCAGCTACATATCCACCTACAACTCCAATAGCCTTTGATAAAGTCCCAATTTGGAAATCTATTTTATCTGACAATCCAAAGTGATGTACGGTGCCTGTCCCTTTTCCAAGGACTCCTGAACCGTGAGCATCATCAACATATGTTATTAAGTCAAACTCTTCTGCTATCTTGACAATTTCCGGAAGTTTCGCAATGTCCCCATCCATAGAGAATACGCCATCGGTAATAACCATTATTTTTTCATATAAACCCGATTCTACTGCCTCTTTTGCCTTATTTCTTAAATCTACCATATCAGAGTGTTCTACTCTTATGATTTTCGCACCAGATAATCTACATCCATCTATTATTGATGCATGATTCAATGAATCTGAAAGAATTGCATCTTTTTTATTCATTACTGCTGAAATTGCGCCCATATTACAATTAAACCCTGACTGAAAAGCAATAGCTGCTTCTGTATGTTTAAATTTAGCAAGTTTTTGCTCTAATTCGATATGAATTTCTAAAGTACCATTTATTGTTCTAACAGCACCTGCTCCTGCACCATATTTTTTAGTTGCTTCAATAGTAGCCTCAATCATTCTAGGATTAGTAGCAAGACCTAAATAATTATTTGAAGATAAGTTAATTAATTTTTTATCTCCAATTGTAATAACAGGCCCATTTGAACTCTTTAGGGTATTTATCACATTATATAAACCTTTACTTTTCAAATCTTCTAAATTTTCTTTTAAAAATTTCCCAAGTACTTTACTTCCCATGTAACATACCTCCAACTTTTTATTTTTGAAATTCTCATTATAATCCATGAGAATTTCATATTTAATCATAACTCTATTATATATCATTTAATAGTAAAATGCCTTTAATTTATAAAATTTATTCCAATTTAATGT
The DNA here is from genome assembly GCF_055081135.1 of Clostridium sp. CM036. Lineage (NCBI taxonomy): Bacteria > Bacillati > Bacillota > Clostridia > Eubacteriales > Clostridiaceae > Clostridium > Clostridium sp. CM036. The sequence goes on from NZ_CM143652.1 coordinate 2,394,075, forward strand.
AAAAAATGTTTTTTATATACTTTTCGATCAAATAAAATCCATCATAAAGTTTTTTTCTTCATTTTTTTATACTAATGAAACTTTTCTTTCATTTACAATCGGAATATACTCCCCTATACTGCTCTGGTAGCATCACAGCTATACTTGACATTATTTCATGCATAACCCTATCATAATACTCGTTTTTATCCTCATCTTGGTTTTTACTTGGGAGTAAAACAGGCCCACCAATATTAATGTTTACATCTGCATAATTAAATCTTTCTGACGCCATGTCATTGTCATTAATTGATAGTAACTTTTCCGTTCCCCAAATACCTATTGGAACAATTGTTGCCTTTGATAATTTAGCCATTAATATAAGACCCTTCTTACCCTCTATCATTTTTCCATTTCTACTTCTAGTACCCTCTGGAAAAATCATAATGTTATTGCCTTGTTTTAGCGTACTAACAATTTTAGATATAGCTTCCTTATCTGCTGAATTAGGTTTTAACTTTATTGTCTTAGCAACGTGAAAACCTAATTTTGTAAGCTTATTATCTGTTAGCTTTACGCCGGCAACAAAAGTTACATTGTGGTCCTTTAATAACTTATTCATAACTATACCATCTGCATTGCTTAAATGATTGCATATGAAAATTATAGGAGATTTTATATCATTAATTTTCTCTATTCCGTGAGTTTTAATGTTTGCGTATTTATTAATATATGAATCAATTAGTTTATTTGCTATAAAGGATACAACTTTATCTGGCAAAATGTCTATTATTCTTAACACCGCTTTAGAAACCATCACAATTCCACCTTTCATAATAAATAATTATAACATTATTATAATTTTAAAAGCTTTAAAAGTCTATAATAATAATCTCTTATATAAGGCGATGTATCCTTCTCTATAGTTATAATTTTACATTTTTCTGTAATAACCTCATTAATCATTGCATTCCTCTTAAGTATATTTTTACCTCTCCATCCACAAGAAGTTATCTTGTACTTATCTTTAAATAACCGATTATCAATATTCATTAATGCTTGCACGTCGATTCTCTTCATATGTTCATAAGGTTTAAATTCTTCAATAGAGCTAAATTCAATTTCTTTATTAAAGTGACATACTCTCTGACAGGTATCACAGCCAAATAGTCTGCCATTTAATTTTTCGAACCAAGAATCCTCTATATCTTTTTTCTGTGTTATGTAGGATAGACATATATTTGAATCATTATTTATTCCTACTCTCCCTTTGACTATAGAATTTGTAGGACAGGCTGCTAAACACATCTCACAATCACCACATTTTTGCTTAAGTGGCTTGTCTGGCTCTATTACTAGATCTGTTATTATTTCTCCTAAAAAAACATATGAGCCGTACTTTTCAGTTATCAAAGTATTGTTTTTTCCTATGAATCCCACTCCACTACTGCACGCAATGTATCTTTCCGGAAGCGCATTGCTATCCACAAAGCACATAGCTTTTGCACCCATGCCTTCAATGAATTTGCAAATTTTTTCCATATACTCAGTTGTAACAACATGATAATCTCTACCCATGGTATATTTTGAAAAATGCGTTCTCTGATTAAAATCTAAATCATATAGATATGGAAACGCAATAGAAATTATAGTTTTCCCACTGGGCATATATATAAATGGATTTATTCTATTATCTACAATTTGCTCCTCAAACTCATTTTCTAGCCCTAGTTCTTTTCTTTTCTCAAAATAAGGACTTAGCTCATAGAAAATTCTACATTTGCTAAATCCTATTACATCTAAGCCATTTTTTTTACAAAACTTTATTATTTCTTCTTTAATATCCATATTGTCTTTCCCTTTTATATTACCATATCGTTGTACATTCTTTTAGTTTCACCTGCATAATCCTTAATTTCTATTATAGTTGAATTCTTTACAAAAATTATTCTAGCAGGAATACCTACAGCAGTGGCCTTAGCTAATACATCTTTTAAAACTACAGCATTGGCACCAATCTTACTACCAGTTCCTATTTTAATTGGTCCCAAAATCTTTGCACCAGCACCCACCACCACATCACTGCCTAAAGTAGGATGCCTTTTTCCTGTATCCTTACCTGTTCCACCTAGTGTAACTCCTTGATACAAGGTCACATTGTCCCCAATTTCTGTAGTTTCTCCAATTACTACTCCCGTCCCATGATCTATAAATAATCCTTTTCCTATTTTAGCCCCTGGATGAATTTCTATTCCAGTAAAAAACCTAGCTAATTGAGATATAGATCTAGATATAAAATAGATTTTATGATTATATAATAAATGAGCTATTCTATATATTATTATAGCATGGATAGACGGATATAATAATATTACTTCTACCCAATTCTTAGCTGCTGGATCCTTTTCTAATACATTATTAATTTCGTATCCTAGCAATTTAAACATTTTAAACATATGATAATTCCCTCCTATAGAATTATATTTTGTGAATATCGAAATTCATATTCTTAGATATAAATTTCCATATATGTTAACCCACAGACTACTTATCTATAGAGTAGAAATAAATATTTTCACCTTGTTAAATCATCTCCTGCGGAGCTGCACCATCTTAGTAGAAGATAAATTAACGACTTCAAAAGGAGATTTATGCCCCCACTGAAGTTTTCTATTTGTTAGGGTAGTAACTCCCACTTATAGAAGTGGGAGACTTTCCTTTTGAAATGTCGTTAAAAATTTAATCATAGATTCCCATTGAAATATATTTTTCTCCTCCGTCAGGTGCAACAGTTACAATCTTTCTACCCTTGCCTACTTTACTCGCAATTTTCATAGCTGCTGCGATATTAGCCCCTGCTGAAATCCCTACTAATATGCCTTCTTCTTTAGCTATTCTTTTTGCTATTTCAAAAGCCTCTTCATCAGAAATTTTTATTATTTCATCAACTACACTACTATCATAGATATCTGGCACAAAACCTGCTCCTATTCCTTGTATTTTATGAGGTCCAGGTTCCCCTCCTGATAATACGGGAGAGTTTTCTGGTTCAACCGCAACTACTTTAATTCCAAGTTTAGCTTCTTTTAATCTTCTTCCTATCCCAGCAATTGTTCCTCCAGTTCCTACTCCAGCTACAAAAATATCTACGTCCTCTACATCTCTAATAATTTCTTCTGCAGTAGTATCATAATGTTTTTCTGGATTTGCTAAATTAATAAATTGTTGTGGCATAAAAAAGCTAGAATTTCCCTCCGCTATTTCTTTTGCCTTATTTATAGCACCCTTCATCCCTTTTATCCCATCTGTAAGTACAAGTTGTGCTCCATAAGACTTAATCAAATTGCGTCTTTCAACACTCATGCTATCTGGCATAACAATAATTACTTCATACCCTTTAATTCTTCCAATCATAGCCAAAGCTATTCCCATATTTCCACTGGTTGGTTCAACTATAGTAAATCCTTCTTTTAATATTCCTAGTTTTTCAGCTTTCTCTATCATTCCAAGGGCAGCTCTATCTTTAATACTTCCAGCTGGATTGTATTTTTCTAATTTCACAAAAATATCAGCCATATCACCCTCAACTAATTTATTTAATTTTAGAACCGGTGTTGCTCCTATCATATCTAAAACATTGTTATACATCATAATAATATCCCTCCAATTTTAAAATAAGTAATCTACCTTCAAAAGCTATCTATATTCCTGCATCCTTAGTATTTTAAATAAAAATCATCACGTATATAATTATATTTTTAATATTTCAAAAGTTTTTGGGTACAAAAAAAACTCCCTCTAATTTAGAGACGAAGTTTTACTTCGTGGTCCACTCTAAGTTATAACCACTAAATTGATTATAAAGCCACTTTTTCAAGCACAGCGCTATGCTCTATCACTATAACGGGTGAATCCCGATGCAGCCTACCAAAGACACATTCATGTGACTTTTTCGGTGCATAACTCCAAAGGGCACTTCATATAAGTCGACCATAAGAATCCTCTCAGCTTTAGACTCTCTCTCTGTAAATTCTTCTTATATTACTTTCCTTCTTCTAAGTATTTCCTAGTATTTCAGTATGAATTACTTTTCTTTATTATATTCTTAACATCAAAATATGTCAATACTATTTTTTTGTTTTTATGTCATTATTTTTCACGTTTATATTTACACAAATAAAAAAAACCATTAAAATAAGCTAACAGTTTTAAATTCACTTATATTGGTAAACCATAAAAGTTTACGTACTAGATGTTAGAATTCTTTATGTATTGCGAAGTGCTAATACCTATGTTATAACTTTGCTTTACCACATTTTCAGAAGAATCATAACCAATAGCTACGCTTCCGCAGGCAAAGACGCCGGCTATATTAGTTTGTGAACTTTCATTTAATTCAATTTTCCCTGTTGATTCATTAATTAGTATTTCTACTTGTTTTGCTAATTCATTGTCCGGATATAAGTTTACAGATAATAGTAACGCATCACAAGAAATATATTCCTCACTATCTTTAATAACTTCATTATTTTTATTAATTTTTACTAAAGTTATCCCCTCAAGCCTTGTTTTGCCTTTGATATCCGCCACCTTCTGTTTTATTTTTAAAGGTATATTAAAATCATTCAGGGAATCAATGAGTTTTTTGTCAGTTGCCTCAATAAAATCTTTACTTTCAACTACAGCTTTAACATTAGCTCCTTCAATTGCTAGCCTACTTGCTACTGTTAATGCAATATCTCCTGTACCCAATATAACTATTTCTTTTCCTGGCATATATCCTTCTATATTTATAAATTTCTGTGCACACCCCACCGTGTATATACCTGCACATCTACTACCTGGCAGATTCAAAAATCCTCTTGGCCTTTCTCTACACCCGGTCGCAATTATTATAGCTTTCGCTCCAATTTTAAAAATCCCATCACACGCATTCACTGCATTAATTTCTTTAGTATTACTTAAATCTAAAACAGTAGTATTTAATTTATATGAAATACCCAATTTATTAACTTTATCTATAAATTTCTGCACAAACTCCGGTCCTGTCAATTCTTCACTAAAAATATTCTTGCCAAATCCATTATGAATACACTGATTTATTGTTCCGCCTAATTGATTTTCTCTTTCTAAAATCAAAATTCTACATTTATAGTGCTCTTTAGCTGAAATAGCTGCTGCAAGGCCTGCTGTACCTCCCCCAATTACTACTATGTCATATAGTTGCATTACATACCCTCCAGTTTTTTTCAGATGCCTAACATTAAAATTTAATGATTCATTATAATGCATATTTAAATAAGTAACGTAAAAACCCGTGAAAATAATTTCACAGGTTTTATTTGGCAGGGGTAGTAGGACTCGAACCTACAACCAATGGTTTTGGAGACCACTACTCTACCAATTGAGCCATACCCCTTTATTAACTTTTAAAATGCAAAAATGTAAAAATGTAAAAATGGCAGGGGTAGTAGGACTCGAACCTACAACCAATGGTTTTGGAGACCACTACTCTACCAATTGAGCCATACCCCTAAAATACATCTGAATTATATCACGTGTTATAAATAAATGCAAGATTTTTTTATATTTTAATCTCTTAGGAAACACTGAGGCCTTTTCTTTTTCTATGTTTTAGGATAAAATATTTAGTGAGGTGAAACTTATGGAATACATAGTAACTACAGTAGACGAAACTTATAAAATAGGCGAATTAATAGGTTCACATGTAAATTCAGGGGACATAGTTTGCTTAATTGGTGACTTAGGCACTGGCAAAACTCATTTAACAAAAGGAATTGCAAAAGGCTTAGATATAAAAGATCATATCACAAGCCCTACATTTACAATTGTAAATGAATATACAGGTCGCTTGAAATTATATCATTTTGATGTCTACAGGGTAAATGACCCTGACGAAATAGCAGCTATAGGCTTTGATGAATATATATTTAGTGATGGCGTTAGTATTATTGAGTGGGCTAATTATATTGAAGAACTGATTCCACCCAATAATTTATCCATTACCATAGAAAAACTTCCTAGATTGGGAGATGATTTCAGAAAGATCAACATCCGATATTCTGATAAAAGATATGATTATATAAAGGAGATAAAACTATGAAGATTTTAAGTCTGGATTCTGCTACACAATCAGCAACTTGTGCTATCCTTGACGATAACAAAGTTCTTGGTGAAATAACTTTTAATTATAAAAAACAACATTCTCAAATACTTATGCCTATAATTGATGAATTATTAAAAAATACAGGAATAACCATAAGTGATATTGATGCCTTTGTAGCATCAAAGGGGCCCGGTTCCTTTACAGGCCTTAGAATAGGGATGGCTACCATTAAGGGGTTAAGCCAAGGCTCAAAAAAGCCTTTTGTAACTGTATCTACCTTAGATTCTTTAGCATATAACTTAGCATATACAGATGGAATTATTTGTCCTTTGCTAGATGCTTTAAGAGATAATGTTTATACTGCCTTATATACTTTTAATAATTACGAGCTCACCCGCATCAGTGACTATATTAATATTTCCTTAGATGAATTAATAAATATGCTTAAAGAGAAAAATTGCAATATTTCCTTTGTAGGAGATGGAACTTTCAAATTCAAAGAAAAACTTATAGCAAATTTACCTAAAGCCAATTTTGCTCCAGCGCATTTAAACTTAGCTAAGGCTTCATCCCTAGGCGAATTAGGGCTCAACCTTTTATCTAATGGAACATTCGATGATATATACTCGTCAGTGCCTATTTACCTTAGGCAGCCGCAAGCTGAGAGGGAGTACGAAGAAAAGATGAGGCAAATAAAAAATGAATAGCGATTTTAAAATTTGCCCAATGGACGCATCATCTATTAAATCCATACTCAATATTAGCGAGTTAAGCTTTCCTATTTCATGGAGCTACGAATCACTCCAAAGTGAACTAGATAATAAATTTGCTAAATATGTTGTATTAAAAAAGGGCAATTCTATAGTAGGTTATGGAGGAATGTGGCTAATTATAGATGAAGCCCATGTTACTAATGTTGCAATTCACCCTGATGCCCGTGGTCATGGCGGCGGCGACCTCATCGTGGAAGCCTTATTTAAAATTTGCAGGAAACTAAAAGTTACAGCAATAACCTTAGAGGTTAGAAGTTCAAATTTCGCTGCTATAAACTTATATCAAAAGTATGGCTTTGAAAATGAAGGCATTAGACGTCATTATTATGAAGATAACGGGGAAGATGCAGTAATTATGTGGAATCGACACCTATAGCAGATAGCGTAAAAAGACTAGCTCTTGCCAGTCTTTTTTTATTCTCTACTAAAAATTTAGCAAGCATGAGAATAAAATGGTATAATGTGGGTGAACTGTTTAAAATATATTAGAGTAAGGGGTAATATTTATGACCAAAAAAATTATATTAGCACTATTTTTTGCATTACTATTGGTTGGATGCAATTCCTTAGCTAGTCCAACTTCCAGTAAAAGCACAATAGTTTCAGATGATTCTCAGAGTAAATCACCAAAACCAGTAGATAATTCATCTAACATCCCACGCTTATCAACAACGCTTAAAGATCCGATTGTTAGAACATTTGATCAAACTGAAGGTGTGTCAAAAAAAATACCAATATTGATGTATCATCATCTACTAAAGAAAAAAGAAAACACATTTACAAATAATGGTGTAGTATTAAATCTTGAAAATTTTCAGCAACAAATGGACTACTTATACACTAATAAATACACTACAATAAATCTAGCTGAATTAGAACAGTGGCTTTTAGGGAATTTGGAACTACCTAAAAAATCAGTATGTATAACATTTGATGATGGATATTTAAGTAGCTACATTTATGCCTATCCTATTTTGAAGAAATATAATTTTAAAGCTGCACAATTTTTAATTACATCTTATGTCAAGGATAATAGTGTTGAATTTAATCCTAAAACACAACAATTCTTAAGTTGGAAAAATATTTCTGAAACTACTGATGTATTTGAATATTCAAACCATACCCATAATTTACATAAAACAGAGAATAACAAGGGTTATTTAATTACAAAACCTTTAGATTATGTAAAAAAAGATTTAATAAAAAATACGGAACTAACCGGCAGCCATTATCTATCTTATCCTTATGGACACCATAACGATGATGTATTAACCCTTCTGCCTAAAATAGGAATACGAATGGCTGTTACTGTTAATAATGGAAGCGTAAAGAGAGGAGATTCTTTACTAGAGCTAAATAGATATGGAATATATCCTAAAACATCCATATCTACATTTAAAAGCATGGTTAATTGTGAATGGTGAACAATAAAACTAAAGGATGGCTTCTGCATTGTGCAGAAGTCATCCTTTAGTTTGTTAATACCCTTTTTTTAAAATCTTTGAAATAAGTCCCTATTTATATACCAGTGTTTTTTATATTTTTTGTTCTCTACTTTTGTATTCTCTCTCCATATTCTCTTTATGAAGTATAGGCGAAACACTCTTATATAAAGCTAAGGTCATTGCTGATAATACCATTCCTTTAAGTAAATTAAAAGGAATAATTGACCAAATAATGAAAGAATTCAAATCGACAATGTTATGATTTATTTTTGATCCCATTTCTATAACGCTAGCTACTGGGAATCCTAATACTTTTTCATATAAAGGTAAAACAACAAAATAGTTTAATATCCCTGCAAAAATCGACATACAAATTACTCCTATTAATAATCCAGCAATAGCCCCACCTTTGCTTTTGCGGGCCTTGTAAATATATCCCGATACTAATACTAAACATGAACCCACTAGAAAATTTGCTACTTCTCCAACGAAGGCTGTTTTAGTAGCTAGCATTCCATGTAATATATTTTTAAAGAGTTCAATAACTACTCCCGCTATTGGTCCTAATGCAAAGGCCCCTAAAAGTGCTGGCAGGTCGCTGATGTCAATTTTTAAGAAATCAGGGAAAATCGGTATTGGTAACTCAATGTACATCAAAAGAAAAGCCATAACAGATAAAAGTGATATTTTGATTAGTTTAACAAGTTTTTCGTCTCTCATTTTTAGTGCCCCCTAATTAACTATATCTCCTAGGGATGGATATAATACAAGCCCTGACATAGTACTATGCCAGGGCAAATTTATATATATATCACATCTTCTTTTATCCAGACTATACTGTCGGCTTCGGAATCAAATCATCACCCAAGGGTGCTGTCTTAACGACTTCGGAAGGAAAACTCTCTTCCAAAATGTCGTTAAACCGAATCAGCCTTACGGCTCGCGGGCTTTACCGCCGGTGGGGAAATTAGCCCCGCCCTGAAGATTATTAAATTTTATTTTATAATTTAATTATATATAAATACAGTAAAATAAGCAACATATTAATTAATTATTTTTCATTGATAATGATATTCTTTTTCTTTTCTCATCAACTTCTATCACACTAACTTCTACTATATCGCCAACCTTAACCACATCCAATGGATGCTTTACAAATTTATCTGATAACTGGCTTATATGCACTAACCCATCCTGATGAACTCCAATATCAACAAAAGCTCCAAAGTCAGACACATTTCTAACAGTACCCATAAGTTTCATTCCCGGTTTAAGATGGGACATTTGAACTACACCCGTTTTTAATATCGGCTTCGGTAGTTCTTCTCTTGGATCTCTACCAGGCTTTTTAATTTCTTTAATAATGTCTCTAAGAGTTGGAACACCTATCTCCAATATTTGTGCAAGCTCATCCATATTAATATTAATATCTTTTAGTCTATCATCCAAATCTTTAAAGTTTAAAGATTTAAGATCTTCTCTTGTGTACCTTAAAAAATCCAATAATTTTTTAGTAGCATTATACGTTTCTGGATGAATTGAGGTGTTATCTAAAAATTCATTACTCTCCATAACCCTTAAAAATCCTGCACATTGCTCATATGCTTTTGCTCCTAATCTTTTCACTTTTAATAATTCTTTTCTAGTTTTGAACTTACCATTTTCTTCTCTATACGCTACAATATTTTGAGCTATAGCAGCATTTATCCCTGATATATAAGCTAATAAAGAGGGTGTTGCAATGTTAAGATCTACGCCAACAGCATTAACACAATCTTCAACTACTCCTTTTAAGGATTCATCGAGTTTTTTAGCTGCTACATCATGTTGGTATTGTCCAACTCCAATAGCTTTCGGGTCAATTTTCACAAGCTCCACTAATGGATCTTGAAGTCTTCGCCCTATAGAAATAGCTCCTCTAATAGATACATCTATATCTGGATATTCTTTAGATGCAAGCTCTGACGCTGAATATACTGAGGCTCCCGCTTCCGAGACTATAACATAGTACAAATCTTTTGAGCATTCATCCTTAAGTTCTTTAATTATCTGCGCTAAAATTTCTTCAGATTCACGACTAGCAGTCCCATTACCGAGTGACACTACTTCTACATTATGCTTAATTACCAATTTTTTAATAATATCTATAGATTTTTGAATACCGTCCTTACTGCCCGCAGTAGCGTATACTGTAGCTATATCTAAAAGCTTACCAGTATCATCAAGCACCGCTATTTTGCACCCTGTTCTAAACCCAGGATCAAATCCAAGCACTACCTTTCCTTTTATAGGTGACTGCATTAAGAGTGCCTTTAAATTAGCTTTAAATATTTCAATAGCGCTAGTTTCACCCTTTTCTGTGAGTCCGGACCTTATTTCTCTCTCAATTGATGGGAATATAAGTCTTTTTACGGAATCACCTATACTTAACTCTATATACTTATCAGTTTCATTATTCCCTTTTAAACATTTAGCTCTTAAGTACTGAGTAATCTTATCATTATCGGCTTTGATTTTCACAGAAAGTATCTTACTATTTTCGCCTCTATTTATAGCAAGAATTCTATGCGGTGGAATAGATTTAACCCCTTCTTTATACTCATAATACATTTCAAATGGAGTAGTGTCATCAGAACCGCCTTTAGTTTCAACATTTCCTTGATTATGCACTAATGCTCTAATCCACTTTCTGTAATCAGCTTCATCTGAAATCATTTCACTAATAATATCCCCAGCACCTTGAAGTGCGTCCGAAGTACTATTTACTGCATTTTCTTCACTTAAGAATTTCTCTGCATACTCATTTATATCACCCTTAAACTCGCCGCATACAATAATTTCAGCTAAAGGTTTAAGCCCTTTTTCTATCGCAATGATAGCTCTAGTTCTTTTCTTAGGCTTAAAGGGTCTATATATATCCTCTATTTCTGTCAATGTCTCGCTTTTTCTTATTGACTCCTCAATTTCCGCGGTTAGTTTTTCTTGATCACCGATAAGACGTACTACATCTGTTTTTCGTTCTTCTAAGTTCCTAAGATATATAAGCCTCTCTGTAAAGTTTCTAAGGATTATATCATCAAGTCCCCCAGTTCTCTCTTTTCTATATCTAGCTATAAAAGGAACTGTATTCCCTTCATCTAATAATTCAATTACACTTTCCGCCTGTTCTTTAGTTATTGAAAATTCTTTAATTAATCTGTTAGTTATATTCCCCATGTTTTTTAGCTATTTTTGCAAGTCACATTTAAATAAATAACAAGCACTATGATACTTTATTTTCATGTACCTAAATAGCTATTCCTCCTCACATAATTTATATTTTAAATTTAATGGACTAAAATCAACATATTTAATCATACCACGAATTCTATCCTCATATCTATACACTATATAGAAATTTTTAGGAGAAATATTCGAAAGGTTAATATGGTCTTGTCTTTTAACCCTTTGTCTTATATTGCTTTTTTATAGTTAACACATATATTATACCCTATATAGATTCAAAAAAATGCTTTGTTAACTTTACAAGCGGTATTAATAATCCTTACGAATTGTTTTCTTGACATATTATTATTTTTATTCTATGATTGATTTTATAGTGCCCTTTTACGGGTTTTTTTGTATTTATTTTAAAATATTTTATTGAATCGGAGGAAAATAATTATGGCAAAAGGAAAAAAATTTGTAGAATCTATTACCTCTATGGAAGAAGATTTTGCAAAATGGTATACCGATATTGTAAAAAAAGCGGAACTTGCTGATTATGCGAGCGTTAGAGGTTGCATGGTAATAAGACCTTATGGCTATGCAATTTGGGAAAATATTCAAAAAACTTTAGATCAAATGTTTAAAGATACAGGTCATGAAAATGTATATATGCCAATGTTCATTCCTGAGAGCTTACTTCAAAAGGAAGCAGATCATGTTAAAGGCTTTGCACCAGAGGTTGCTTGGGTAACACACGGAGGCAACGAGCTACTAGCAGAGAGGCTTTGCGTTAGGCCAACTTCTGAAACATTATTTTGTGACCACTATTCAAAAATAATTCAATCTTACAATGATCTCCCTAAATTATATAATCAATGGTGTTCCGTTGTTCGTTGGGAAAAAACCACAAGACCTTTTCTTAGAAGTTCAGAATTTTTATGGCAAGAAGGCCATACCGCTCATGCAACGGCGGAAGAAGCAAAAGAGGAAACTCTTAGAATGCTTAATATATATTCAACCTTTTGTGAAGAAACCCTTGCTATTCCAGTTATAAAAGGTAAGAAAACAGAAAAAGAAAAGTTTGCAGGAGCAAATGAAACTTACACAATTGAAAGTTTAATGCATGATGGAAAAGCACTTCAATGTGGTACTTCTCATAATTTTGGAGATGGTTTTGCAAGAGCATTTAACATACAGTATTCAGATAAAACAGGTAAACTTGCTTATGTTCACCAAACTTCTTGGGGAATGTCTACAAGACTTATCGGCGCTTTAATTATGGTTCACGGTGATGATAATGGTCTAATACTGCCACCAGCAGTAGCTCCAATTCAACTTATCATAGTTCCAATTGCACCTCATAAAGAAGGCGTAATTGAAAAAGCTACAGAACTTAAAAATATATTATCAAAGCTTTCACGTGTAAAAATGGATATTAGCGATAAAATGGCTGGATGGAAATTTAGCGAATACGAAATGAAAGGTGTTCCGCTACGTTTAGAAGTTGGTCCAAAAGATATAGAAAACAACCAAGTAGTACTTGTGAGACGGGATAGCCGCGAAAAAATAATTGTTCCAATGTCAGAACTAGAAGCATTAGTACCCGAGATTTTAAAAGATATTCAAAAATCTTTATTTGAAAAAGCTAAAAATGCACAAGATACCCGAACCTTTAACGCGAGCACCGTAGAAGAATTAAAAGAACTTCTTGATAAAACTTTAGGATTTGTTAGCGCTCCATGGTGTGGAGAACTCGCTTGCGAAGAAAAAGTAAAAGAAGTAGCCGGTGCGTCTTCTAGATGCATGCCATTTAATATGCCAGAAGAAAAAGGCGTTTGCTTATGTTGTGGAAAACCATCTAAAGCTACAGTTATTTGGGGAAGAGCTTATTAAATTTAAATATAAAAGCGATTGGTTTATGCCAATCGCTTTTAATTTTTTAAATTTATACCTTAATAAATCGCGTTATACCTCTATGGCTTTTTTATTGATCATAATAAATAAAAATCATTAAATCATCCTATTGCGGTCTAATTTTTTTACGTGTTATTATGAAGTAATTGAATAGTTCTACGTAATTCTACTACAGCAATCTGACCTGGTGCAGAAGCCTTCTTGACTGCGCCAAATGTTAATGCGGAGCCAAATAATTCACCTGATAGTCTACTGATAATCCCTTTTTCCGCCATAGAAATTGTAATAATAGGACCATCCGCATATCTTTCATTCATAATACGCGTTGCATCTAACAGTATAATCACATCCTCTGCACAAGTAGGCATTACTGCGATTTTAGGAATATCTGCACCTAATCCTTGAGCCTTACGTAATCGAGATATAATTTCTTCTTTCTCTGGTGTATTATGAAAATCATGATTAGATATAATAACCGCTACGCCATTTGCATGTGCTGCTTCAACTAATTCTTTTACATCTTTTTCATCGTTAAATAATTCAATATCTATAACTTCAACAAGCTTTGTTTCAGAAATTAATCTATTTAATTCAAAATAAAATGCAGTACTAATCTCCTTTTGTCCACCCTCTTTAGCACTACGGAATGTAAAGATAATGGGCTTGTCAACTAGCACTTTCCTAATTGCTTGTAATGCTTTCTTAACTCTCTCTATATTTGTAGCCTCCTCGAAGAAATCTACACGCCATTCTACAACATCTAAATCAATCCTTTTTAAAATTTCAGCTTCTTCTATAAGCTGTAGAATAGTTTCTCCAACCATTGGAACGCAGATTTTAGGTAGGCCTTCACCAATCGTAACAGCTTTAATAGTAACTACTTTTTTCATTAACACCCACCCCTTCAAAGTAACTTGCGACACTAATTCTTTTCTAGATATAATACCAGTCATTACCAATATAGTAAAGTTTCCTTATCTTTTCTTCCCCCTATAAACTATGAATAAATCACTCAAAAATCAAAGGGAGGTAAATCCCCCCCCTTAAATCGACTTATTTATAATATTAGATACGCAATAGGTATAGTTATTATTAATGTAAATACTGTTCTTTCAAACCATATGATAAGTATTTCACGTATACTTATTGGTATATCGGTTGACAATATGCATGGTATTGATGCAGAGAAAAACAATATGGATGAAATTGATACTACAGCAACTACAAATCTTGTTACGATCGGGGCCCCAACAACTAACAATGCAGGCAAAAACATTTCAGCTATCCCCACTGCACATGCTTTTGATGCAAGTAATGCTTCAGGTAGTTTAAACAGTGAAACTATTGGGTAAAAAACATACCCTATTATATTGAACACAGGTGTATATTTTGCAAGAATTAATCCTATTAATCCTACAGACATTATTGATGGTAATATTCCCATGGCCATAATAAATCCATCTTTTAAATTTTCAACAATGTTTCTTCCTATTGGCACTGAATTTTGGGCAGCTTTAAGACCTGCTTCCCATGCGTTTTTAAATTTATTCCCCTCTTTAGATATTTCCGGATAACCATTTTGATTATTATAGTATTCATCAGATTTCTTACTTAAAGGTCTTATTCTTGCAGTTATGGCTGTAACGATAAATGTAACTACTAATGTTACCCAAAAATATTCAGACCATAAATTCATTATTCCTAATGTTTTGGCAACTATAATCATAAAAGTAGCAGATACGGTGGAAAATCCTGTAGCAATTATTGCGGCTTCTTTTGTTGTATATTTCCCCTCTTTATAAACCCTATTCGTAATTAACAATGCAATAGAATAACTTCCCACAAAAGAAGCAACTGCATCAACAGCAGAACGTCCTGGTGTTTTCCATATAGGTCTCATAACTGGTTTCATTAAAACACCTATAAATTCCATAAGTCCATAACCAACTAAAAATGCTAAAAATACCGAACCTACAGGAACAATTATCCCTACTGAAATAACTAATGAATCAAATAAAAATGGAATCATATCTTCTTCGAATAGACAACTTGGTCCAATCTTAAAAAATGCCATAAATCCTATTATGATACCTAATAATTTAAGTAAAGAAAATACTGTTTTAACCTTATCTTTATTCCATGTTTTTTTATAGAAAGGATATACCCCCCCTAAAACAATAACTACTAATCCATAAATTCCAGCACCTTTCGTGGATAACCCTTTTAGTCCTGTAACTATGTGGTCTATGGGGATAGTTGTTTTCCCGTTTATAGTTAGTGTTATAAAAAACATGAATATCCCAATTATACTATAACCTAAAAATTTAAATACATTGGCCGTATTGTTTACTTTTATCTTTTCTGAATTATTCATCATTTACCTCCCATGTTTATTTAATTTTTTTAGCATTTTCAAGTAGAAAATGCATTTATAATTATTTATAATTCTTATGTAAGGAAGTAAAAAAGAAGGATGGAAAGCTGCATCTTTTTCAAAGTTCTTTCATGAATAATGTATGTATAAACTCAATAACTAATGCTAACATACTAAATTTACGAAACCAATTCATTATATGCGAATAAATAATTCACAATAAATAAGGAAATTCACGCTACACTCCCTCCGCTCCAATTTAATTAATTGTTATTTAATACAATAATCCCCTTATAGATGCCTTTTGGGGATTTAATTATTTTTTTTCTGTCTCACATCATCACCTTTTATATATCGATATTATGAACATTTTGTTAATAAATAATATTGTTAACGGTTTTAGTCCGATATTATGATGAAAAATAAGTTTATATGCATAATTATTAACGTTATAATTAATAATATATAGGCTATGTAGCTTTTATCTAGATATTACTATACATTTATAGGTATAAATAACCAGAAAAAAGTTTTATGAATGTTTATACCTTATTTCTAGTATTATGCATAGTAAACTAAAGCATTGTGAATATATATACATAGAATCTAATATTCTAAATTTTCAAGCGGAAACATCCATAGTATTACTGAGCAAAATAAAGCTTAGCATAAATATGCAGTGTTAAATCAATAACAAAGCTTACATGTACGTTATATATGGAATTACAGTAGAATCCTGGGTTTTCCTTATATAATTGTACACTTTATAATAATGGCATAAACAAAAACGAATAGGGGGCTAAATTAAATGGAGTCATTTATAAATGTAACTTCTGAAATAGGAAAACTTAATAAAGTAATGCTACATAGACCCGGTAGAGAAATAGAAAATTTAGTACCAAATCTTCTTGAAAGATTACTTTTCGATGATATTCCTTATTTAGAAGTAGCGCGAAAAGAACATGATATATTTGCAAAAATATTAAAAGAAAACGATGTGGAAGTTCTTTATTTAGAAGAACTTGTTACAGAGGCTTTAATCGAGGATCAAACCAAAAAAATATTTTTACAACAGTTTTTACTTGAAAGTCACATTAGTAATAAAGAAATATATAAATCTCTTTATGATTATTTAATGTCAAAGCCTACAAGAGAAATGATTGATATACTTATGGCTGGAGTTAGAAAAAACGAAATAGCTGTTAAGGAGATTCATTCTCTAAGAGGATTAATAGGAACCCAGTATCCATTCTACTTAGATCCTATGCCTAATCTTTACTTTACTCGCGATCCAGGTGCTTCAATTGGAAATGGTATTACTATAAATACTATGCAAACTGAAGCTAGAAGACGTGAGACTTTGTTCCTAGAATTTATTCATGAATATCATAGTTCCTTCAAACAAAATGAAGTGCCACTTTGGTATGATAGAAGCCTTCCAAGTAATATCGAAGGTGGAGACGAACTTATATTATCTGCCACAACCCTTGCAATAGGGTGTAGTCAAAGAACTTCACCTGAAGCTATAGAAGTTGTAGCAAGAAATTTGTTTGAAAAACATACTACTTTTGAAAAAGTATTAGTATTAGAAATTCCATCTAGTAGAGCATTTATGCATCTTGATACTGTATTTACTATGGTTGATTATGATAAATTTACAATACACCCAGAGATAGAAGGACCACTTAATGTTTTCGAAATTACAAAAGGTGTCAATGGACAATTAAATATTAAGCAAGAAAAAGATATATTACAAAATGTATTAAAATCTGCATTAAAAGTGCCTTCAGTTGATTTAATAAGATGCGGAGGTGGTGACGCTATTGTAGCAGCAAGAGAACAATGGAACGACGGATCAAACACTCTAGCTATTGCACCAGGAAAAGTTATAACTTATGAACGAAATTATGTTACTAATGAAATTTTATCAAAACATGGTGTAACAGTACTCACAATGCCAAGTGCCGAACTTTCAAGAGGAAGAGGCGGCCCAAGATGTATGAGTATGCCACTAAATAGAGATAACTTATAAAAACAACAATATTAGGAGGAATTTATTATGTTTAACTTAAGAAACAGAAACTTTTTAACTTTGATGGACTTTACTCCAAATGAAATAAACTACTTTTTAGATTTAGCTAGAGATTTAAAAAGAGCTAAGTATGCAGGTACAGAACAACAGAAATTAAAAGGTAAAAATATTGCGCTAATATTTGAAAAGAGTTCTACAAGAACAAGATGTGCTTTTGAAGTAGGAGCACTAGACCAAGGAGCTCATGTAACTTACCTTGGACCTACAGGAACTCAAATTGGCAAAAAGGAATCTGTAGCAGATACAGCTAGAGTTCTTGGCAGAATGTATGATGGAATAGAATATAGAGGATATGGCCAAGAAATAGTTGAAGAACTAGCAAAATATGCAGGAGTTCCAGTATGGAACGGATTAACAACTGAAGACCACCCAACACAAATTCTTGCAGATTTTTTAACTATAAAAGAACACTTTGACAAGCCATTAAGCGACATTGTGTTTGTATATGCTGGAGATGGAAGAAACAACATGGCAAATGCATTGATGATTGGTGCTGCTAAAATGGGTATGGACTTTAGAATAGTATCACCAAAGAGCTTATTCCCAGAAACAGCATTAGTTTCAAAATGCAATGAAATTGCTAAAGAAACAGGAGCAAAAATTACTATTACAGATAGCGTGGATGCAGGAGTTAAAAATGCAGATGTAATCTACACAGACGTATGGGTTTCTATGGGCGAAGCAGACGAAGTATGGGCATCAAGAATAGAATTATTAAGGCCATACCAAGTTAATATGGAAATGCTTAATAAGACAGGTAATAAAAACGTTAAATTCATGCACTGCCTACCAGCTTTTCATGATTTAAAAACACTTGTAGGTAAAGATATATTTGAAAAATATGGTCTTGAAGGTTTAGAAGTTACAGATGAAGTATTTGAAAGTACACATTCTATAGTATTTGATGAAGCAGAAAACAGAATGCATACAATCAAAGCAATTATGGTTGCTACACTTGGAAACTAGCCTAAAATAATTATAAAATTAATTGGTGAGGGCAATATTATTGCTCTCACCAATTTAAAATATGGCTAATACATTAATCAAAAGGAGATTATAAAATGGAAAAGGATAAAGATAAGAAGCTAGGCTTGTCTCTATTAATTGCTCTTGGAGTTGGTTCCATGATTGGTGGTGGCATCTTTAATAGCCCAACTGATCTTATCGGTAAAGCAAACCCTCAAGCAGTAATTATTGCATGGGTAATTGGTGGACTTGGCGTGGCATTTTTAGCACTAGTATTTCAATTACTTGCAAACAAAAGACCAGCGCTTACAGGGGGCATATTCACTTATGCAAAAGAAGGCTTTGGAGAATTTGTTGGATTCAATTCAGCCTGGGGATATTGGTTAAGCGCTTGGCTTGGAAACGTTGCATTTTTTATTCTTATATTTAAAACTTTTAATAGTTTAGTAGGTGACGTAAAACCTATAGTAACATTTTTATTAGCATCTGCACTATTATGGATAATTCATTATATACAAATGCGTGGAGTTAAGAGCGCCGGAATAATAAATGCCGTTGCCACAGTTGCAAAAATCATACCCTTATTAATGGTAATTGTATTTGGTCTTGCAATATTTAAAACTAGAACTTTTAATGTTGATAATTGGAAAACAATATTAGCTTCTACGGGGGGTTCTACCACCGTGTTCTTGCAAATTAAAGGAGCAATGGGTACAATTTTGTGGTGCTTTATTGGTATCGAAGCTGCAACAGTGCTTTCTGAGAGAGCGAAATCTCAAAAGACTGTCGGAACTGCTACAATAATAAGTTTAATTATAACTTTAGTGCTTTATATACTGGTTTCAACAACCGCTATGGGAGTAATTTCAGCTAATACTCTTGCTAGTTCACAAACCCCTCTAGCAGATATGTTATCAATTACTGTACTTGGCAGTATTGGAGCTGTAATCGTTAAAGTTGGTTTAATTATTTCACTTGTAGGCTGCCTAATTAGTTGGGTTATGCTTGCAGCAGAAATTCCTTATGTTGCGGCAAAGGGTGGCACAATGCCAAAATGGTTTATTAAACAAAATGACAATGGTGCTGCAGTAAATTCATTATTACTAACTGATGGATTAACTCAAATATTTTTACTTTCGCTACTTTTACCAGCACTTCAGTCTGCATATGGTAGTGTGTTTTTAATTTCAACAACATGTATTTTAATTCCATATTTGCTTTCATCACTATATGCAGTTAAAGTTGCATTTACAGATGTCCTAGGAGCTAAAGATAAGATAGTTTCTATATTAGCCTGTACCTATTCACTATATGTAATTTACGCAGTAGGAATAAATTATCTAGGAGCAGCAGTAATACTATATGCAGTGGGTATATTTGTATATCTAAAGGCTAGGAAAGAAAAGAATGAACCTATTAAAATAAACGAGAAAATAGGAATGGTAGCCATTATGGTAGTTGCAATCTTAATGATTATACTGCTTTCAATTGGCAAAATTCAACTTTAAACATTATTTCAATGAAATTTTATAAAATATTTTTAAGTTATTAAATAAATTATATTTTATATATAATATAAAAGGAGAAATATATATGTCAAGAATAGTAATAGCACTTGGTGGAAATGCCCTTCAAGCAAATCCAAAGGATACTACATCAGAAGCACAATTAGTAACAGCAAGACAGACGTCAGAAGCCATTGTAGATTTAATTGAAGAGGGTCACGAGGTTATTGTTGCTCATGGTAATGGACCTCAAGTAGGTCAACTCGTAGCTACTTATGAAGCAGCCGCTTCTATAAATGAAAATAGCCCAATAATGCCTTTTCCTGAATGTGGTGCTATGAGCCAAGGTTATATAGGCTATCATCTGCAACAAAGCATTAGATCAGAGATGAGAAAACGAGGAATAAATAAGGACGTTGCAACAGTAGTTACTCAGGTAATTGTTGATCAGAATGATCCAGGATTTAAGGATCCAACTAAGCCAGTAGGTTCTTTCTTTACAGAGGAACAGGCTAAGAAATTAATGATTGAAAAAGGATATATAATGAAAGAGGATTCAAATAGAGGATGGAGACGCGTAGTGGCTTCACCACTTCCAATGGCTATAGTTGAAGAACCTATTATCAAAACATTAGTTGAAGCTGGACATATTGTTATAACTGTTGGCGGTGGCGGTATACCTGTAATTGATAATGGAAATGGAAACCTTGAGGGCGTTCCAGCAGTAATAGATAAAGATTTTGCTTCTTCTAAAATAGCTGAATTACTAAATGCTGATGCATTAGTTGTACTTACAGCCGTTGAACAGGTTGCTATTAACTTTGGTACTCCAAATCAAAAGAATCTTTCAATAATAACTGTTGAAGAAGCTAAAACTTATATTAAAGAAGGACATTTTGCTCCTGGTTCTATGCTTCCAAAAATAAAAGCGGCTCTTGCTTTCGTTGAAGCACAAGAAGGCAGAAAAGCAATTATAACATCACTCGAAAAAGCTAGAGAAGCAATAAGCGGAACAGCAGGAACAGTGATAACAAAATAATAAACTTTAAATGTAAGTCATAAGATGAAAATGCTTATGACCTATACATAACAAAAATAAAAGATCCAGCAGAATATACAATATATTCTGCTGGATCTTTTAGGTTCAAATAGAAATGTGTCTACATTTCTATAATGGTACCACCCTTCTTTATTGTAGCTATACCTGATGTTATTTATTGTTCTGCCTTAAGTACGCCTCGATAAAAATATCAATATCCCCATCCATAACTGCATCTACATTACCCATTTCTGTATTAGTCCTATGATCCTTTACCAAATTATATGGATGAAATACATAAGATCTAATTTGACTTCCCCAACCATTTTCTTTCAAATCCCCGGTTAAGTCTTCTATTCTATCTTTTTTAGCTCTTTCCTTTAAATCCAATAATTTTGCCATAAGCATCTTCATCGCAGTTTGTTTATTACTATGCTGACTTCTTTCATTTTGACACTGTACTACTATACCCGTAGGTATATGGGTAATCCTTATGGCTGAGTCAGTTTTATTTACATGTTGACCTCCTGCCCCTCCAGATCTATAAGTATCTATTCTCAGGTCATCAGGCTTTATTTCAACATCTTGATTATCGGTAAGCTCTGGAAGTACTTCACAAGATGCAAACGAGGTTTGCCTCTTACCATTTGCATTAAAAGGTGAAATTCTCACTAACCTATGCACTCCCTTTTCGGCCATTAAATATCCATAGGCATATTCGCCAGTTATTTTTAATGTCACTGCTTTAATACCCGCTTCATCAGATGGCTGATAATCTAAAACTTCGATCTTATATCCCTTCTTTTCACACCACCTTGAGTACATTCTATAAAGCATTTCTGTCCAATCTTGAGCGTCACTTCCACCTGCACCGGTATGAAGCGTTAAAATCGCATTATTTATATCATATTTCCCAGCTAATAAAATTTCTATCCTGAACCTATCTGTATCCAGCGTTAGGTCTTTTAATTCACTTTTCATTTCTGCTATAGAGGAATCATCTTCTTCCTCCTCACTTAGTTCAATTAGCACTTCCAAATCTTCTATCTTACTAATTATTAAATTGAATCTATCAATTCTATCTTTAATACCCTTAGCTTTTTGAGTAACTTGTTGTGCCGCTTTTATATCCTGCCAAAAGCTCGTCTCCTGCATTGTAAACTCAAGTTCTTTTAATTGTTTTTCCATAGACGCTACGTCAAAGAGACACCCTAATCTCTTCTACATTACTTTTTAATACGTTTAATTCACTTATTGTTTCTTCGATTAGTATTATCAATTATAGCACCTCTTTCATTATATTTGAAAAGGGATAAGCAAGAATCAATTGCTCATCCCTTTTCAGTTGGAAATTGACGGTTTTATATTTCCAACTATTATTATCCCTTATGCGGTTGTTTGAAGTTATTAATAATTATTAACCTCTGCCACAGCAATTTTTGTATTTTTTCCCTGAACCACAAGAACATTCATCATTTCTTCCTTGTTTAGTAACTTTTTTAATTGGCTCATTTTTAATGGAATTATCATGATTTGTTGATGTAATCTTAGAAACCATTTCTCTCTCAGGTGCTTTTTCTATTTGCACATGAAATAAGTATTTAACAGTTTCCGTCTTTATATTTTCAATCATTTCAGCAAACATATCGCTACCTTCCATTTGGTAGGCTTGTGATGGGTCCTGTTGCTTATAAGCTCTAAGTCCAATGCCCTGCTTTAAATGTTCCATCTCATCGATATGATCCATCCATTTACTATCTACTACCCTTAGAAGAATAACCCTTTCGACTTCTCTTATTTGTTCGTCACCAAAATTTTCTTCTTTTTGTTCATAGATTTTTTTAGCTATTTCTAAAAGAGTATTTTTAATTTCCTCATTAGATGTTTTAGAAAGTTCTTCTATTGAAACCATACCCTTTGGAAGATATATTTCTTCAAGATAGTTAATAAGTTTTACTAATTCCTCATCAAAACTTTCCTCAACTCCACTAATATGTGAATCAACTGCAGAGAAAACAACATCTTGTATCATTTCTTCAATTTGATCTTTTATATTTTCGCCTTGAAGAACCTCTGTTCTTTGTCTATAAATTATTTCTCTCTGTTGGTTCATTACATCATCATATTGAACAACATTTTTTCTTATATCAAAGTTATTTCCTTCAACTTTCTTTTGAGCACTTTCTATAGCACCACTTACCATCTTGCTTTCAATAGCGTCCTCATCAGTTAATCCTAATTTTCCTACAACCCCTTGAAGTCTTTCAGACCCAAATATTCTCATTAAATCATCTTCGAGTGATATGTAAAATCTTGAGCTTCCAGTATCTCCCTGACGACCAGCACGACCCCTAAGCTGATTATCAATACGCCTAGATTCATGTCTTTCAGTTCCAATTATCTTGAGTCCACCAACTTCAACAACGCCTTCTTCAAGCTTAATATCTGTACCACGGCCCGCCATATTAGTTGCTATGGTAACCATGCCACGTGCTCCTGCATGAGAGACTATATCCGCTTCTCTTTCATGATATTTAGCATTAAGTACTTGATGAGGAATTCCTCTTTTTTTAAGCATATCAGATAATAATTCTGATTTTTCTATACTAACAGTTCCTACGAGAACGGGCTGCTTGTTCTTATAAGTTTCAACTATTTCATCTACTATAGCTTTATATTTCCCATTAACAGTTTTAAACACTAAATCTGCGTTATCAATTCTTGTTAATGGCATATTTGTAGGTATTACTATTACATCCAATCCGTATATTTCTCTAAATTCATTTTCTTCTGTAAGCGCAGTTCCAGTCATGCCCGATAACTTATTATACATTCTAAAATAGTTCTGGAAGGTAATAGTTGCAAGAGTTTTTGACTCTTTTTCAATTTTGACGCTCTCTTTTGCTTCAATAGCTTGGTGAAGCCCATCGCTATATCTTCTGCCTTCCATGAGTCTTCCAGTAAACTCATCCACTATGATAACTTGACCATCCTTTGCCATATAATCTTTATCTTTTCTCATGATGAAGTTTGCTTTTAAAGCTTGAACTGTATGGTGCTGTATACCCATATTTTCTGCATCAGCATAATTCTCTAAATGAAAATATTTTTCCGCTTTATCTATACCAGCATTAGATAATATAACAGCACTAGCTTTTTCATCTATAGTATAATCTTCTTCCTTCACTAGACCCTTAACAAAATAATCTGCTACTTTATAAAAATCCGTAGATTTTTCTCCTTCTCCAGATATTATAAGCGGTGTTCTAGCTTCATCTATTAATATAGAATCAACCTCATCCACGATTACAAAGTTTAATTTTCTTTGAACTCTTTCTTCTTTATAAACAACCATATTATCTCTTAAATAGTCAAACCCAAATTCGTTATTTGTCCCATATGTTATATCTGAATTATAGGCCGCTTGCCTTTGTGTTTGATCTAAATCATGAATAATTACGCCTACAGAAATACCTAAGAATTCGTGTATTCGTCCCATGTCATCGCTATCTCTTTTGGCAAGGTAGTCATTAACTGTAATTATGTGAACACCATTTCCTGTTAACGCATTCAAATATGAGGGAAGTGTAGCCACTAAGGTCTTTCCTTCACCCGTTTTCATTTCTGTTATTCTTCCTTGGTGCAGTACTATTCCACCAATTAGTTGTACTCTAAAATGCTTCATGTTAAGAACTCTCCATGAAGCTTCTCTAACCACCGCAAAGGCTTCAGGTAATATATCCTCTAAAGTCTCTCCTTTATTTAATCTAGTTTTAAATTCTTCTGTTTTTGATTTAAGTTCTTCATCGCTTAAACTAGTCATCAACGGATCTAATTCTTCTATTTTATCTACTGTTGAAATTATTCTTTTTATCTCTCTATCACTATAACTACCAAATAACTTTTCAAAAAATTTCATACTTTTCATCCTCACTATTCATTTTAATAGTCCCTAAATATATACTTAAAATTATACCACTTAATTTGTTACTGTTCAACTTATACGAATTTATAAATTTTGTAAATTATCATTAATAATTTTTCACTATACTTTTTTTAAGTTAAAAAAAGATTAAAGTAAGTAAATTTACTTTAATCCTTTAAATTTAATATATTTTAAAATTCTGGTTCTATCAAACCATAATTTCCATCTTTTCTTTTATATACTACATTTACCTCTGAACTACCATCACTCATATATACGAAGAAACTATGACCAACGAGTTCCATTTGAAGTACTGCTTCCTCTGCTGACATAGGTTTAAATGCAAATTTCTTCATCTTTACTATCTTAGGATCTATACCATCATCTTCGTTCTTATCATATTTTGGTATGCCTTGAAATTTAAGAGATGTTCCTCTATTCCTTTTTTCTAATTTTGTTTTATTTTTTCTAATTTGTCTTTCTAATTTATCAACTACAATATCTAATGATGTATACATATCTTCATTTTGCTCTTCTGATCTTAAAATAACTCCATTAAAAGGGATTGTAACTTCTATTGTATGTCTATTCTTACAAACGCCTAATGTTGTCTGTGCTTCCACATCTGGACTAAAATACTTATCCAATCTTGCTATTTTCTTGTCTATAATATTTTTCAAGGCTTCTGTTATCTCTATATTTCTTCCTATTACTTTGACTTTCATACTTACAGCCCCTCTCTAATATCTACATACTGCTTAATTGCTAAGCATGATATATGTTTTATATTTCAATTCTATTACTTTTAATGCTAAATAGCAACCATTAAAATCAGAATTCACATAATATTAATACAATTTAAATTATATTCGATATTTTTAGGTACCAATAAAATAAAAACTCCTAATATAATATTAGGAGTTTTTATATATTAAGTTAGTTGACCTGGTCTTTGACCCCACACTCGCCTGCTGGAGCTTTTGCTACCCAGAATTACCCTCTCACTACTAACACTCTCGTCTACTAAACGGCAGGACTAACCTCTAAGCCGCACCATGCTCGCTAAACTTTGTTTAACTTACGTGGATCGTTTCGCCTGCGACTGGCATCGACTTTCAACCACAAACCTAACTTACTACAATACGTATTATACATTACTTTTGGCTATTGTCAATATATAAATATTATTTATCCCACTTTCTTTCAGTTTGTGAGCACAATGAAACGCTGTAGCCCCAGTGGTTATAACATCATCAATGAGCAAAATATTTTTATTTTTTATAGCTTCATTTTTTTGGATCTCAAAACATTTCTCCATATTGTTCCATCTTTCTTCGCCATTGAGACCTATTTGATCTTTAGTATCCTCAGTTTTAATCAAGTTGCAAATCACTGGAATATTTAAAAATCGCGATAAATAGCTTGCCAAAAACTCGCTTTGGTTATACCCCCTATTTTTTAAAGCTTTTTTAGTCATAGGTACATAAGATATTAAGTCAAACTGTAATTCATTGCTTTTTACAAGTTGTAACATGTATTCCGCTAAGATTTCACCGCATATAAAATCGCTTTTATATTTAAGCCTAATAATTAATTCTTTTACTATATTAGAATAATAAAACACTGACCAAACAAGATATTTTTCTTCATTGCGACCTATACAAAAGCTTTGCACACAGCGCTTCAATTTTTCTCTGCATTTAGTACACAAAGCTTCACTTTCCTCACTATATCCACTACAAATCACGCACTGTTCATCGCCTGAATATATGAGCTGAACTAAACAATAAAGTATTTTTCTTATATATTTAATAATCCTCGCTCCCACGCTTTCTCATTAAATTTTCTAGCTATATTTTTAGCTTTATCCATTTGCACAGTTTCAACATTAGCTAAAAATATAGCCTCTCCCCTTTGTATACTTTCATATCTCCCAACCTTACTTGATAAATATAATAGTTGCTTATGATTATATTTATCATTATCAGCAAAATAAACTATAACATCAATTGAATGAAATTCTAAATAACTTTCTTCAAAGTCATTAGTGACTATTATCCCCTCATCTTCATTCATGAACTTTACTTTAATATTAGCATCGCTTTTTTTACTAATAAACAAAAAAATATTTTCACTTAACTTTTCTTTGAAATTACATAGATACTCAAAGACCGCTATAGTTTTTTCCTCATCTGGTGTAAATATTATTACCTTTCTATTAGATATAATTGACCAATTCAAATATTGATAAACAACCAAAGGTATATCCGTACTAAGATTTATCCTCGTAGTTATGATTCTAGGCTCTATAATCGGAATATTATTGTTTTTTAACGGAAACATTATTGGCGTGCCCTCGCTTAAAACATTCTCTACAGAATAGGCTATAGCTACACTATTTGCTTTACACATTCTTAATAACACTTTTTTTATTTGTTGCTTAGTGTATTTAGGAAAACTTCTAATATCATTATAAATAATCAAATCAAATTTTTCTTGGAGTTTTAACGCATTTTCATGATTGCATATATGTAAATACTCATTCACACTGCCATAATTCGTTTCAGGTGAATATACATATTGACCTAAATTACTAAATTTATTTATGAAGTAAATAATATCAATACTCCTCTGGTTTTCATTAGTTATATACAATATATTTTTCTTTTCATTAACATATTCAATTATAGTTTCTAACAATATATCAGAGGAATTGTAAAACATAGATACAACATCAATTCTTTTTTTGCTGTTTAAAGAACATCTTAAAATTTCTTTGCTAATCTCATCTTTTTCTTTACTAAGGTTTAATTTTGCGTAGAAAAGCATGTAAAATCTCCTTTGCAATTTAATATTTCTTCCAAACAAATCAATCTAATTTTCATCATGGCCCACATTTGCATCTACTATTTGCCTTATTCTCCAGCCCAAAGCGGAGTACCGCTCGAAACTTCTGTTGTTATCTTTCATGAAATTAACAGCTTTTATTGCTCCCACTAAAACAACCATATTCTTTGCTCTAGTTATCCCTGTATAAAGTAAATTTCTGTTCATTAAAAGTGGGGGCCCCATAAACATAGGCATAATTACAACTTCAAACTCACTACCTTGACTTTTATGTATTGTAATAGCATACGCTAAAGCTAGTTCATCTAAATATACACCTTCATATTCTACCCGTTTGTCATCATCAAAAATCACAATAACATTTTCATTATCTTCATCAATATCTTCAACATACCCTACATCACCATTAAAAATGCCCACTCCATCTTCAGCTTTTGCATTAATTTTTTTCCATTTTATAGAGTAATTATTTTTAATTTGCATAACCTTGTCGCCTACCCTAAATATAGTATTCCTATATTCCTTTTCCTTTTTATACTTAGATTTAGGGTTCAATATTTGCTGAAGCTTTCCATTTAGATTTTCTATACCCAATATCCCTTTTCTCATAGGAGAGAGTATTTGAATGTTCTTCATCTTATCCCACTCTTTGTTAAATTTTGGCAATCTGGTATTAATTAAAGCAATTATACTGTCCAAGATTTTCTCCGGCTCATTATTCTCAATAAAATAAAAATCTTTATCCTTTTTATTCAAAATAGGCATCTCGCCATTGTTAATTTTATGAGCATTCACAATAATCATACTTTCTTGTGCTTGCCTAAAAATCTCCTTAAGCTTAACTACTTTAACACATTTACTGTCAATAATATCTCTTAGTACATTACCCGGTCCGACAGATGGCAATTGGTCAACATCACCAACAATTATAAGTCGAGTTCCTACGCTGATAGCTTTTAATAAACTATTCATAAGCATTATGTCTATCATAGATGCTTCATCAATAATTAGCACATCACAATCTAAAGGCGATTCCTCACTTCTAGAGAACTGCGACCCATCATCTCTGCCTACTCCAAGTTCTAATAACCTATGTATGGTTTTGGCTTCGCGACCAGTAGCCTCTGTCATTCTTTTGGCAGCCCTTCCGGTGGGCGCAGCCATATAAACTTTCATTCCTGCTTCTTCAAATACCTCTATAATGCAATTAATTATAGTAGTTTTGCCAGTACCTGGACCTCCCGTTATTATTTCAATACTATTTTCTGCAGCACCACAAATAGCAGTCTTTTGAGACGTTGCAAATTTTATGTTTTTTTCTTCTTCGAAGTCATTAATCTTTTCTTCTATGTCTATTTCTAATTCGTCATACTTTTCTATAGATAAGGTTATAATTTTTTTAGTAATAGCTAATTCACAGTAATAGAACGGCATAGTGAAAACACAGTCTTCTTCATCAATATTTTCGACTTTCAATTTTCCCTGCAATACATTATCATAAACATTTTTTTCAATTTCTTCAGCCGTAACCCCAAGAATATTTTTAGATTCTTGGTATAATTTGTTTAACGGCATATAAGTATTTCCCATAGCGCAAAATTCATTTACCACATAATTAATTCCACTTTGTATTCTGAAAGGCGACTCTTTGTCAATGCCTAAACTTTGTGCTATCTTATCTGCAATTTTAAATCCTACTCCAGAAATGGTTTCAGTTAACACATAAGGATTATCCTGTACTACCTTTATAGAGTCTCCTCCATATTTTTTATAAATTTTCACACATTGGTTAGGTGTTACTCCATATGTTTGAAGAAATATCATTATATTTTTAACTTCTCGTTGCTTAGAATATGATTCAAAAATTAATTGAATCTTTTTTTGTCCTACACCATCAATCTCTTTTAATCTTTCAATTTCATTATCTAATATATTCATGGTGTTTTCACCAAAGTGCTGTACAATTTTTTTAGCAGTTATTGGTCCAATTCCTTGAATAACTCCTGAAGCTAAATATTTTTCTATACCTTCAAGTGAACTAGGTATTATTTCCTCACATTGTATTATTCTAAATTGCTTGCCAAATTGAGGATGAGTAACCCACTCCCCCGTTAATTTCAGGTTCTGCCCTTCACTTATATATGGCACAATGCCTACCACAGTTATCTGCTTTTTATTATCATTCAAATGAGCAATTATATATCCATTTTCTTCATTATGAAATACTACATCTTCGATTATCCCTTGTATTTCCGGCATAAAATCTCTCCTATTTATAAATTCATATAATAACATTAATAATAATATTATTAGCAATAATATTATTATTAATGTTATTATATCATATGTATTTTACATCTCTTATGTTCAGTATACCCCTATCTTAGGTTTTATCAAAATACTACTTAATAATCACATGCACTAAAAAGGGATAACAATTAATAATTGTTATCCCTTTTTTTATATTATACGTACTTTTTTATTTCATCAACCTTGTTTAGTTTTTCCCATGAAAGATCTAAATCAATTCTTCCAAAATGTCCATAGGCAGCTACTTGTTTATAAACAGGTCTTCTTAGTTCTAATTCTCTTATAATTACAGCTGGCCTTAAATCAAATACTTTTTCAACTATTTGAACTATTTTATCATCGTCAATTTTTCCTGTTCCGAAAGTTTCGACCTCTATAGATACCGGTTTAGCTACACCTATAGCATAAGCTAACTGAATTTCCAATTTATCTGAAACTCCTGCAGCAACTAAATTTTTAGCAACCCATCTTGCAGCATATGCAGCGGATCTATCAACTTTTGTTGCATCCTTTCCTGAGAATGCTCCACCTCCATGTCTTCCATATCCACCATAAGTATCTACTATTATTTTTCTTCCTGTTAAACCAGAGTCTCCTTGCGGTCCTCCAATTACAAATCTGCCTGTAGGATTTATATAATATTTAG
Organism: Clostridium sp. CM036; assembly: GCF_055081135.1. NCBI lineage: Bacteria > Bacillati > Bacillota > Clostridia > Eubacteriales > Clostridiaceae > Clostridium > Clostridium sp. CM036. The sequence goes on from NZ_CM143652.1 coordinate 2,425,224, forward strand.
TATTTTCATCTAATAATCCACTTGGAACTACAGGTTTTATTACATGCTCTTTTAAATCATTTTCAATTTGATCATGAGTTGCTTCTTCTGCATGTTGAGTTGAAATAACAATAGTATCTATTCTTACTGGCTTATTATCTTCATACTCTACAGTAACTTGAGTCTTTCCGTCCGGTCTTAAGTAATCTAATGTGCCATTTTTTCTTACTTCGCTTAACTTTCTTGCTAATCTGTGAGCCATAGCAATTGGTAGTGGCATGTATTCTGGTGTCTCATTAGTTGCAAATCCAAACATCATGCCTTGATCACCAGCACCTATTGCGTCAACCTTATCAATCTCGCCTGCTTTAGATTCTAATGCCTCATCTACTCCCATAGCTATATCTGTTGATTGTTCATTAATAGACGTAAGTACAGCGCATGTGCTAGCATCAAACCCGTATTTTGCTCTAGTATATCCTATGCCTTCAATGGTATTCCTAACAACCTTAGGAACATCTACATAACAACTAGTTGTTATCTCTCCCATTACTAAAACCATTCCTGTAGTAACCGCTGTTTCACAAGCAACCCTAGCATAAGGATCTTGCTCTAAAATAGCATCAAGTACAGCATCTGAAATTTGGTCACAAATTTTGTCTGGATGTCCTTCTGTAACGGATTCTGATGTAAATAATCTTTTCATTATAATTCTCCCTTCTATTCTCTAAAATTTCCCTATAAAAAAATAAAACCTCTTCCAAATATAAGAAGAGGTGATTTAATCATCTCCCTTATCTTGCAGATTATAACTGCAGGAATTGGCACCATGGTGCATTGCACCGGTTGCCGGGTTTCATAGGGCCTTTTTCCCTCCACCTCTCTTGATAAGAGTTATCAATTATTAACTTTTAATTATAATACCATATGCATTCTATGGTGTCAACAGAATCTAAACCCTGTAAAAAATAAAAAAAGACATCTATAGATGTCTTTTGGTGGAGGAGGACGGATTCGAACCATCGAAACATTACGTAACAGATTTACAGTCTGCCCCCTTTGGCCACTCGGGAACTCCTCCATATGTGGAGCTGGCAATAGGAATTGAACCTACAACCTGCTGATTACAAGTCAGCTGCTCTACCGTTGAGCCATGCCAGCATGCATTTTATTCTATTTTAAAAAGATTATTATGGTGGGAACAACAGGGTTCGAACCTGTGACCCTCTGCTTGTAAGGCAGATGCTCTCCCAGCTGAGCTATGCTCCCATAATTTATTGTAAACCATAATTTATTGTAAACCATTATAAATGGTGGAGGAGGACGGATTCGAACCATCGAAACATTACGTAACAGATTTACAGTCTGCCCCCTTTGGCCACTCGGGAACTCCTCCACTTATGGAGCTGGCAATAGGAATTGAACCTACAACCTGCTGATTACAAGTCAGCTGCTCTACCGTTGAGCCATGCCAGCATATTATGTTTTATCATTTTGCCGTTTTACCGTTTTACCGTGTCGACAAGAATTATTATACAACTTTAATTAATTAATTTCAAGTCTATTATCCTTTAATAAACGACTTCTTCTCTCCATAACTATACTATTCGCATATTTGCTTAATATTAAGCATTGATACAACTTACTATTTGCACAAATAATTTATTATATTTTTTATTTGGTTTTCCTTCATATAGTTAATATACTTATATATCATTTTTTAATTAATCATTTTTTTATTCTTTATTATAATAATACACGGGATTTATTCATATAAATTATTCATAGGAAACTAATAATTTTTCCCCAGCGCAATACAAGGAGGTATATTTCTTGAGTAAAGCTAAAACCCATTATAAAGATCCTTTAGCATACTATACACTTTCTAATTTTCTAAAAGACTATATTGACAAAAATACTTTAGTTGTTTGCATAGGTACCGATAGATGTATAGGCGATTGTCTAGGTCCTTTAGTTGGTACACTTTTAAAAAATAGTTCCTTTCCATTACCTGTATATGGCACTATAGATAATCCAATTCATGCCTTAAACATAGATAGTAAATTATCTAAAATAAATGCATTGCACCCAAATTGTACTATAATAGGTGTAGATGCTTGTTTAGGAGACATTTCAAATATTGGAGAACTCCAAGCTAGAAATTATCCAATTCATCCTGGCAAAGGTGTAGGGAAAACCCTTCCTAAGGTAGGCACTCTTTCATTAATAGGTATAGTAGATTCAAGTGATGATAGTGAATTATTTACAAATAGAAACATAAGATTGAGCTTGGTAATGGATATTGCTAATGTTTTAAGCAGATCCCTCTTGCATTCATACTATTTGCACTCCCTTACCAATGAAGAAAATAATTTGAGCCCTGTTTAACATGCTTTAATTAGTTTTAAATAATTATCCACAATTTAAACTTACAAATCTTATATAATATAAAAATAAGCAATGCAATTAAACTAATAATTGTATTGCTTATTTTTATAGCTTGCTTATACTTTTTATTCTGTTAAGCATAATTCTCTTCCATTGAATGAATTATCTAACTTATCCATATAATCCAATACTTTACCTGTTCCGAGTGCTACGCATGAAATCGGATCCTCCGCTAGATATACCGGAACTTTAGTAACCTCTTGTATGAGCTTACCTAAGCCTTTTAACAATGCACCTCCACCAGTCATAACTATACCTTTATCAGCTATATCTGCTGAAAGCTCAGGTGGTGTTTTTTCTAATACGGAATGTGCACATCCTGCTATTAAATATACCGCCTCTTTTAAAGCTTCTCTCATTTCTTCTGATGATACTTCTAAATTCTTAGGAAGACCTGTAATTAAATCTCTCCCTCTTATCTCCATGCTTGTCTTTTCTTCTTGTTTATAAGCACAACCTATGTTGATTTTTAAATCCTCTGCAGTCCTCTCACCAATCATTAATTTATGTTTTTTTCTGATATATTTTATAATCTCTTCATCAAACTTATCACCAGCTACTTTAACTGATTCACGTACAACCATGCCTCCTAAAGAAATAACTGCAATATCAGTCGTGCCTCCACCAATGTCAATAACCATATTACCACTTGCTCTAGTAATATCGAGTCCCGCTCCGATTGCCGCTGCTAGTGGTTCTTCTATAAGTTGAACTTTCTTAGCTCCGGCATTTCTACCTGCATCTTCTACCGCTCTTCTTTCTACTTCCGTTGCTTCGCAAGGTACACATATTACAACTTTTGGAGAAGATAGCCTTCTTTTCCCACAAGCCTTCTTGATAAAATGATTTAACATTTTTTCAGTTATGTCATAATCCGAAATAACACCGTCCCTCATAGGGCGTATTGCCACAATATTGCCTGGTGTCCTTCCTATCATTTGCCTAGCTTCTTCTCCTACTGCCAATACCTTATTATTATTTCTATCTATGGCAACAACAGAAGGTTCTTTTAATATAACACCTTTTCCTTTAATATATACAAGCACTGTAGATGTACCCAAATCTATTCCCATATCTGTACCCATTCTAAAAAAAAACATTTCAAAACCACTCCTGCTCTTTAGTATATTCAATATTTAAATTACACTAAACTCTATTCTATAAAGCTATAAGAAAACCCTCTTTTAATTTTAAAATTTTTTTATAGTTTTTAGCTTCGAATGTTTTTATCCTTGTGCTTCTTTATATTTCAATTTAGTTGCTCTTCCGCCTCTTATATGCCGCTCAGCTTTATTTATATCCAAAATTGTTTTTGCATCGCTGGCAATTTGAGGATTTATTGTGGGTAATCTTTCCGTCATATCCTTGTGTATAGTACTCTTGCTAACGCCAAACACTTTGGCAGTTCTTCTTATTGTAGATTTTGACTCGATAATGTACTTAGCAACTTCTAGTACTCGATCTTCAATATAGTCTTTCAAGTGTTGCCTCCTTAACCCTTATATATTTATAAATATGCATTATCTTGCTTTTAAATTCCATTCCAATTAGTCATCTTCTAATATATTTTTAAAAAATGGCTAATTGAGATGGTTATTGGTTATTTCTTAGTTTCTGCAGGTTGATATTTCTCATATTTTACATATTTAGCAGGATCAACATTCTTATTACTCTGCAGAACTTCAAAGTGTAAGTGAGATCCATATTCTTCCTTAAATGAATTTAAACTAGTGTTTCCCACTGTACCAATTTGCTGTTTTTTAGTTACTTTATCGCCTTTTTTTACTAATATTTTTTCATCTAGATTAGTACTGTTAGTAATAAATCCATTTTGATGATCAATCTTAACCATCTTACCTTTTTGGCCATTAACGTCAGTACCAACTTCTTTAACTATTCCATCCATAACCGCTACAACTGGCTCCCCTATTTTTGCTTGAATGTCAATACCTAAATTTGTCCTATAGCTTCCATCAGTCTTCCACACTACTGAATCAATATCTTTTGAATATGCCCTTGCTAGTAATCCATTTGCTACGGGATTTTCAAATTTAGCATTAACTGATTTAGATACTGCTGATGCCGCTTTTCCTGTTGTAACCTTTTTGATATCTGGTACCGCTTTAAGCGCTTCAGCCTTAGCTTTCTTTTCTTCTTTTACTTGAAGAGCACCCTCATATTCTTTTTGTTGCGCTTTTATAACATCTCCTGCATTTGCTTGTTGTTTTTGTAATGCTTCTTGCTTGCTTGAAAGCTTCTTATTATTATTTGCTGTTATAGACGCCACTGAAGCTACTATACATAAACAAACAAATAAAATTACATAGAATCCTTCCTTCTTAAAAAAATTTAATGTCTTATTGTTTTCATTCTTATTCATACAAACACCTCCATTTGTATTTTTGTCCATATTTTATTAAAACATACATATTTCCTAAAATTTATTTAAGTTAATCTACATTTTAATAATATTTATATTTTATAGTTTAAAACATATTTTAAATTTTAAATTATTCACCCTTAGTTTTGCTTAAATCATCTTCAAGTTTATTTTTATAAAAAGCAAAGCTGATTATCCATTTTTTATATAGGATAACCAGCTTATGTGTATTTTTTTTCATTTGGATATAACAGTCCCTTGATAATAATGAGTTAATATTTCAATATAGGTTTTCCCATCTTTCGCCATCGCATCCGCACCCCATTGACTCATCCCTACACCATGACCATATCCGCTGCAATCTATTTCTATATTGTTTAAATTAAACTTCATTTCAAAATTCGATGATTTTAAACCGAGCATTGTTCTAAACTTACTGCCTGTCATGGTTATATTCCCTACCTTAATACTCTTAACACTCCCTGCCTCAGTCCTATCAATTACCGTTATTTGTTTCTTAATATTAGTTGAGGTTACCTTAGCATTATTATAGTTTTTATTTATAATTCGACTTAGATCTTTATACTTTAAAATTTTACTACTCTTAAAGCTTCCTGCTCTTTCTTCGCCTGGACTTTCTACACTCCTTAAATAAGGTATGCTATCGCTAAATACCTCTTCGGAATTTTCCGTTTTCCCACTGCTAGTTGCAAAATAATAAGGTTCCATTACTAAGTTGTTGTTATATGTTAAAACTTGTCCTAATGTTCCTTTAACCGCCATTTTAATCTTATTCCAATTTTTTTCACCAGAATTTCCCCATTCTTTTATACGCTCTTCTTTAGTCCTATAAACTTGACAGTGGACTGTATCGCATAAATCAGCTCCATTACCATTTTTACATGGGGTTCCACCCATTTCTGTGACATGAGCTAAAGCATAAGTCCTAGCCGCCACTGCTTGAGATTTTAAAGCTTCTATTCCAAAATCAGCTGGCATTTCCGCTGCAACAACTCCCGTAACATATTCTTCTAAACTAAGTTCTTTTATATTATTTTCTTTTGACATAAAAACTTTAACTTTAGTGATTTTGGCTAGTGAACCATATTTTATAATATTTTCATTGTCTTCTACCTTAATTGCAGAGTTTTTACCCTTATTTATACTTTTATTATTTCCTACCCCCACTATTAAAACAGAAGTAATAACTATAAATGCAATAAATGCAGTTATTAATAGAAGGATATTTTTTAAATGTACTGTAATAAAAACTCTTCTCATTTTTTTCTCCTCTCGTTATAAAACAACCTTTACCTTATACATATTAAATAACTATAAAAAATATTACTTTTTTCCATTGACTAAATCCCTGTAAAATAATAGTGCATACTATTATGCATTTATTAATAGAGATAACGGATAAAAAGATTTAGACCAGTTGTAACCAAAAGGCACCCAAAAATAATATACTAGTCATTGTGCTAGTTTATTATTTTTAGGTGCTTATTATAAAATAATTGGAATATAACACTTATATATTCCAACTATCCAAGTTTAAATTATAAGTGAACCGCCATATATTTTTATCGCTTATTGAATTTCCCTGTTATTTATGAGAACTCACTCTTTCTATGTCTGCTCCTAGTCCCTTTAATTTCTCCTCAATAGAAACATAGCCTCTATCAATATGATATATATCATTTATTGTAGTTGTGCCCTCTGCTGTAAGTCCTGCAAGTATTAATGCCGCTCCCGCTCTCAAATCTGTAGCTGTAACTTCTGAACCTGTAAACCTATCTATACCTTCTATTACGGCACTTCTACCATCTATTTTTATATTTGCTCCCATTCTCTTTAATTCTGTGGCATGCATAAATCTATTCTCAAAAATAGTTTCTGTAATTATACTCGTTCCTTTTACTGTACACAGTAAACTCATCATCTGAGCTTGCATATCTGTAGGGAACCCAGGGTATGGCATAGTTTTTATATCTATTGGGCTTAACTTTTTCCTACCATCAACTATTATGCTATTTTTATTAATTTCTATTCCTACTCCCATCTCTGTAAGTTTTGCTATTATTGGTTTTGAATGAATTTCATCAATACCATTAATTTTAAACAAGCTTTTCGTTATTGCAGCAGTTATCATAAATGTACCCGCCTCTATCCTGTCATATATCGGCTTATAAACAACTTCTTTAAAATCTTTAACGCCTAAAATTCTTATAGTGTCTGTTCCTTCTCCATATATTTTTGCTCCCATAGCCCTTAAGAACTTTGCTAGGTCTACAATTTCTGGTTCTTCTGCTGCATTTCCTATTATTGTTTCTCCCTCGGCTAGCGTTGCTGCCATCATTATATTTTCCGTTGCCCCAACTGACGGATAATCTAAATATATATTGCTGCCTATTAGTTTTTTTGCTTTTGCTTCCACATACCCGTGACCTACTGATACTTCTGCACCTAAAGCTGCTAATCCTTTTAAATGAAGATCGATAGGCCTAGTTCCAATATTGCATCCACCCGGCAGAGAAATTTTGAAGTTTCCAAATCTTCCAAGCATAGGACCCATTATTAAAAAAGATGCTCTCATTTTTCTAACTAATTCATCATTAGCTCCATTATTAAATAAATTAGTAGTATTAATTTTCACCATTTTAGTAATTTTATCTATATTAATATCTGCTTTAAGAGATTTTAATACATCACAAATTACAAATACATCTTCAAGCATAGGAGCATTTTCAATGGTACAACTATTACCGTTTAATATTGTTGCTGCAAGTATAGGAAGAACCGAATTTTTAGATGCACTTATATCCACTTCACCTTCTAATTTTTTCCCACCTTTTATAACTAATTTATTCATTTACTTCCTCCATTATATTGTTATTTTTAATAAGTTGTAATTATTTCAGGTGTACCAATGATAATGTATCTTCCAGATGAATAATTACATACAGCATAATTAAAATCGATTGACTTTTTATTGATTACCAGCTCATCGTATTTTTTAGTATATGCTATAGTACTTAGTCCATTATTTATACTCACAGTCTCAATATTGTAAGTCCCATGGGATTTCAAAACTTTTATTATCCTATTATTAACACCATAAATGTCTTCATTTTTAACACTTGAACTACTCTCTCCCATTTTCGCCTTTAGGTATTGAAAGTATTTGATGTTTTTGCCTCTATAGCCAATACTAGTGCTAACTTTATTTTTAAGAGATACTAGTCCATTTTCGTTACCTATCTTACTTATGTTTATCGTTATATCATTCTCATTTTTGTATTTTAATGCTTCTATATATCCTTCAACATTTTCACCAGAAAACTCTATACAATAAGAATTCTCATTTTCGGAAATGTTTAATTTTATTTTTCTGTTATTAAGTTCTAAAGACTTAACTAAATAGTCACAAAATTGTTTTGGTTCTTCTCCAGTTTTAAAGCATGTTTTCAATCCATACTCCACAGTTTTGCTTTTAGTTTGGAGTAATATTTCATCGAATAAATTAACTACCTCCTGTGCATTTGAGATTTTAACATTAATTTGTAAAATAATTAGACTTAATACTATACACAAAAGTGCGATACTTTTTCTTTTCATTTTAATCCCCCTACCCTTCAATTAAATTCTTGACCATAATTTATTTTTTTATTCTATAAATAATGGTTTTTTAATATTCATGTTATTAATAAAATCATCCCCCAGCACAAGTGTGAAGAGGGCTATTTGATTCATTATATAGGTAGGGTTATTTTAAAAATTGATATTTAGTATATATCCATTCTTTATATTATTAATATATAAAATTTTAGTGGAAATGTGCTAAAAAAAATCAAATGCCATTTTTTATCAAAAAAAAATGAAGATATATTAATATCCTCATTTTATAATCTCTATCCTTTTGTCTTGATTCTTTCAAGCGCTCTTAAAATAGCATTCTCTGTTCTTATAAAACCAATTCCATGCTTATGTCTCAATCTTTCTTCTGCTCTTTCTTTAGCCTGCCTTGCTCTTTCAACATCTATATTCTCTGGCCATTCACAGGCACTACATAACATTTCTACCTCACCTTGAATCACTCTTAAAACTCCCGTTGATGTAAAAGCTTTTAACTTTTTACCACTTACATCTGTAAATGTTGTCACCGTAGGTTTTAATGGAGATATCATAGGAACATGATTGGCAAAAATACCAAATCTGCCATCATCACTCTCCGTGTTCAAACTCAGTATTTCACCACTATAAAACTCCTTTTCCGGAGTAAGTATAGTAAGCTTTATATGATTTTCCATATAAATACACTTCCATTTCTATGCACATATTCTTAAAATACTTTATTAACCAGCCATAGTTTTCGCTTTTTCTACTGCCTCTTCTATAGATCCAACAAACATAAATGCCGCTTCAGGTAAGTCATCATGCTTTCCTTCAATGATTTCTTTAAATCCTCTTACCGTTTCTTTTACTGGTACAAATTTACCTTTCATTCCTGTAAATTGCTCCGCTACAGTAAATGGTTGAGATAAAAACCTTTGAACCTTTCGCGCTCTTAATACTACCATCTTATCCTCTTCAGATAATTCATCTATCCCTAATATTGCAATAATATCTTGAAGTTCTTTATATCTTTCAAGGATACGTCTAACTTTTATTGTAACATCATAGTGTTCCCTACCAACTATTCTAGGATCAAGCATTGTTGAAGTAGATTCTAGTGGGTCTACCGCTGGATAAATGCCCAATTCAACTATCCCTCTAGAAAGCACTGTAGTAGCATCAAGATGACTGAATGTAGTAGCTGGTGCAGGATCAGTTAAATCGTCTGCCGGTACATATACAGCCTGAACAGATGTAATAGATCCTTGTTTTGTAGATGTAATTCTCTCTTGTAATTGTCCCATTTCCGTAGCAAGTGTTGGTTGGTACCCGACCGCACTTGGTATTCTGCCAAGTAGCGCAGACACCTCTGAACCTGCTTGTGTAAATCTAAATATATTATCTATGAATAAAAGTACATCTTGACCATGATCTCTAAAATATTCTGACATGGTAAGCCCTGTTAACGCAACTCTCATTCTAGCTCCAGGTGGTTCATTCATCTGTCCAAAAACTAAAGCCGTTTTAGATATAACTCCTGACTCTTTCATTTCATTATAAAGATCATTACCTTCCCTAGTCCTCTCACCAACTCCGGTAAATACTGAAAGTCCATTATGTTCTTTTGCAATATTATTCATAAGTTCTTGAATAAGAACCGTTTTACCAACTCCTGCCCCACCAAAAAGACCAATTTTACCACCTTTTTGATATGGCGCTATTAAGTCTATTACCTTAATACCTGTTTCAAACATTTCTGGCTCAACAGACTGTTCTGCAAATGTTGGGGCTAACCTGTGAATAGGCATATATTTATCTACTTTAACTTCTCCCATTTCATCCATAGGCTTTCCAAGAACATTAAACAGCCTTCCTAGTACTACATTCCCAACTGGAACTGATATTGGACTACCTGTATCAACTGCCTCAAGACCGCGGCTTAATCCCTCTGTGCCTTCCATAGCTATTGCTCTTATAATATCATCACCAATATGCTGTTCAACCTCGGCTACAACCACTCTATCATTCATCTGAATTTCAATACTGTTGTAAATATTGGGAAGACTATCTGAGTCAAACTTTATATCTATAACAGGCCCTATTATTTGAACTACTTTTCCTATATGTCCTGGCATTGTTTTCACTCCCTTTTACCTTTGAGCTTCCGCTCCTCCAACTATTTCTGAAATCTCTTGTGTAATTGCACTTTGTCTAATCCTATTATAACTTAAATTAAGTTTATCAAGTATATCATTGGCGTTGTTAGTAGCCGATCCCATAGACTCCATTCTAGCTCTGTGCTCACTTGCTTTTGAATGCAGCATAGAATTCAGCATTTTACCACTTAAAAATAATGAGGTAATCTCATATATTGCGTTTTCATCTATTGCCTCAATATCTACATACTCTTTACTGCCATTCTCTTCATTATCAGAACCTAGAGGAAGTAACTTTTCAATTATAACTTCATTTTTCAATGCCGAAATTAGCTTTTTATAAACAATGTAAACTTCACCAACATCTCCGCTACTATACATACCAAGTGCACGATTACTAATAGTAGAAGCTTCCTTTTGAGTAGGCACATCTAAAATTTCAACGTATTCAGCCACAGTTTCAATATTAATTTTTTTAAGTAAAGCTCTACCTTTTTGACCTACAATTATTACATTGTAATCTTCTTTATTGCTTTTTATGCTATTAGTTAGTCCATTAACTACTGACCAATTAAATCCACCACAAAGACCTGTATCTGATGTCAATACAACATACAATTTTTTGCTGTTATTGTTTCCTCGTGTATAGATACTATCATCTTCATAATTATCTTTAACCTGTTTAACAATTTCCTCAAGCCTATATAGATAATTATTGTTAACATCCACCTTATTTCTTATTTTTTTATATTTAGATGTGGCAACTAATCCCATGGCTCTGGTAATTTTTGTAGTATTTGTTATGGATTTTATTCTTCGCTTAATTGCAATAAGCCCCATACCTGCCATGTTTCACCTCTCTTTAGTCTTGATAATATATTATCAAGACAAATTAATTATCACCTAAAGGCGCTATTAATATCATCACCTTTAGGTGCTACACTAACGACTCGCCTCTAAAATGTCGTTAATATTTTTCAACTAAGAACATTTTTTTAAATTCATCTATAGCTTCAATAAGTTGTTGTTTTATTTTATCATCTAGTACCTTATTATCCATTATTGCTTTACCTACTTCTCTATGATGTGTGTCCATATACTCCAAAAACTCACTCTCGAATCTCGTTACTTGATGTACCGGAATATCCATAAGATGGTTATTTGTCCCAGCAAAGAAGATCATAACTTGTTTCTCTACTGACACTGGCATATATTGATCTTGCTTTAATATTTCAATTAATCTTTTCCCTTTTTCTAGTCTCATTTTTGCATCTTTATCAAGATCCGTACCAAATTGAGCAAAAGCTGCAAGCTCCCTATACTGAGCAAGTTCTAACCTTAAAGTTCCAGTAACTTGCTTCATGGCTTTTATTTGAGCATTTCCACCAACTCTTGATACAGATATTCCAGCATTAACTGCCGGTCTTTGCCCTGAATGAAACAATTCAGCTTCAAGAAATATTTGCCCATCCGTTATGGAAATAACGTTAGTTGGTATATATGACGTAACATCGCCTGCAAGAGTCTCTATTATAGGAAGGGCAGTTAATGAACCCCCACCTAATTTTTCTGAAAGCTTTGCTGCTCTTTCGAGTAGTCTTGAATGAATATAAAATATATCTCCTGGATAAGCTTCCCTACCTGGCGGTCTACGAAGTAATAGAGACATAGCTCTATATGCCACCGCATGTTTAGATAAATCATCATATACTATTAACACATTCTTACCATTATGCATAAAGTATTCTCCCATACTACATCCAGCATAGGGTGCCAAATACTGCAATGGTGCCGAATGAGAAGCTGTAGCCGCTACAACTATTGTATAATCTAGTGCTCCCATTTCAGATAGGGTATTAACAATATGTGCAACAGTAGATTGCTTTTGACCAATAGCTACATATATACATATAACATCTTTGCCCTTTTGATTTAAAATAGTATCTATAGTTAAAGCTGTTTTACCTGTTTGCCTATCTCCAATTATAAGTTCTCTTTGACCTCTTCCAATTGGTACCATAGAGTCTATTGCTTTTATTCCAGTTTGAAGTGGTTCTTTAACTGATTGTCTTTCAATAACTTCAGGCGCTTCGACTTCTACTGCTCTTGTCTCCGTAGTCTTAACTGGGCCTTTACCGTCTATTGGTACACCTAGAGCATCTACAACTCTTCCTATTAAAGCCTCACCTACAGGAACTTCTACTACTCTACCAGTTCTTTTTACTATGTCCCCTTCTTTGATGCCCTCTTCTGGTCCTAAAAGTACACATCCTACATTATCCTGTTCTAAATTTAGTGCCATACCAAATATTCCATTAGGAAACTCTAAAAGTTCATTTTCCATGCATTCATCTAACCCATATACTCTGGCAATTCCATCACCTATTTGAATTATTGTTCCTGAGTCAACAGTGTCAATCGTCTTTTCATATCTTTCAATTTCTTTCTTTATTATGGATGTTATTTCTTCTGGTTTTATATTCATAAACTCACCTCCATTCCTATTTAAACATTAATTTTTTCATTTCCTCTAATTTACTTTTTATCGTGCCATCAATAACGTCATCGCCAACCCTTATATACACTCCGCCTATAACGCTTTTATCTAATCTTTCATCAAATATGATTTTTTTATCATACATTTTGTATAATTTCATGCGCAAGTTTTCTCTTTCGGTTTCCTTGAGAGGTATTACTGTTTTAACCACCACCATTAAAGTGTTATTACGCTCTAAGTGGATTTTTTCCATCTGCTTAAGTTTTTCTGCTGTAAACAATATTCTGTCTTTTTCTATAAGAATAAGTAAAAAAGATAAAAGATCTTCATCAATTTTGCCCTTAAAAATCCTAATAAACATCTTCTTTTTTGCAGAAGTACTTATTTGTGGGTATTTAATAACTTTTAGGAACTCAGAGTCATTCTTCATAAGTGAAACTATTTCTCGCAAGTCATTTAAGTATTCTTCAACTTTCCCTTTTTCCTCGGCAACTGTATATAGTGCAAGTGCATATCTTTTATCTAAGTATTCATACATTTTAGCTACCTACCTTAAAAATAAAATCCTCAATCAGTCTTCTGTGCTCTTCTTCACCTATATGCTGTCCAAGAGCTTTTTCAGATAATACTAAAGATAAATCTATGACTTGCTTTTTAATTTCACTTTGCGCCTTTTCTCGCTCTCTATCTATTTCGACTCTTGATCTTTCAATAATAAGCAAAGCTTCTTTTTTTGCATCTTTAATTAATTCTCCAGATATCTTTTCTGCTTTTTGTTTGTATTTTTCAACTATTTCCTTACCCTCTTTTTTTGCTAAGTTTAATTTTTCACCATTTTCTATTTTCAATCTCTTAGCTTCTTCTTTATCATTCCTCGCTTGTTCAAAAGAAGAGTTTAATTCTTGTTTTCTTGTGTCTAAAATCCTATTTACTGGTGTAAATAAATAACGTTTAGCAATAAAAAGTAGTATAAGGAAATTTATCATTGCAGCTATAATATTACCTAAGTCCATCCCTATCTCCATATATATAAAATCTCGGTTTATAAATTTCTTTTACCATTACGAAACCGAAACTTTCACCTACCTTCCCTTTACCTATTTCTTTTTAACCTTTTACACCGAATAAAATTAATAATAACGCTATTAAGAAACCATAGATAGCTGTTGCCTCCGATAGTGCACCACCTATAACTAACACTCTTGTTATTTTATCACTAGCTTCTGGTTGTTTTGCAATACCCTCCACAGCCTTCGCTGTAGCATTTCCTGTTCCTATACCACCACCTATAACCCCAAGTGCTGCTATTCCAGCTCCTATTGCTGACATTCCTGCGACAAATCCTGTTGAAACCATAAAATATTCCTCCTATTCATTTTTATTTTACTCTTCTGAAGTTATTACAATATTAATCATTGTTAACATTACAAAAATAATCATTTGGATAGTACCATCAAATAAATCAAAATACATGTGTAACGGTATCGGTATTCCGAGTTGCGCCACCCAAGTAACGCTATTCAATGCACTATAAACTAATTCCATAATTATAGTTGCCGCAAACATATTTCCAAATAATCTTAGACTTAAAGATACCGGCAACATAATTCTCTCCATTATATTTACTGGAAGTAATAAAGGTAATGGTTTTGCATAGCCAGTAAAATACTGTATAACACCGGATTTCTTAATTGTATAACCCTGTATCACTATAAATGTAATTAAACTCATTCCCAAAGTTACACTATAGTCTGTAGTAGGTGGTTTTATTCCAAGTATACCTACTAAATTCATTGATAAAAGATAAATTCCTAATGTACCAATAAATGGAACAAAAGCCTTAAAATTTTTACCCATGGTCTCTTCTATTGTTTTTTGAACAAATTCTACAAAAATTTCAACTACACTCTGTTTTTTGTCTGGTATTTTTTTTAGATTTCTATTAATAAATGCTATTAGTAATATCAATACCAAAACTATTACCCACTGTGTTATTAAACTAGCTGTAATTTGAAAATTATATCCAAACAAATTCACACTAGGTAGTTGTGCGATCGTTGCCACTTACTCACTTCCCTTCACACTCTTTAATATTAATTCCGTAAAGTACTAGAGAAATCAATTGTGAACTATACCCCAATATAAACGCAATTATAGCAAAATTAGAATAATTAAAAACCATCAAGCCTGTTACGCATACTATAATCACCCTAAATACAAAGCCAAATAAAGTAACAACTCCATATTTGTTTTTTACTTTGCATAATATAAAATTAACAGATATTAAATTAAATAACAAATTAATACTTGCCAATATTAAACCTAATAAAAAAAACACTGCGTATTCCTTATTAATAAAATAAATTACTACAGTCCCAATAAGTGCTATAAAAAAGTTAAAAAAATTAATTTTTTTATACATCTGTGCTGATTTAACATTCACTTTTTTCTTCCTCTCATCATTCGCTAATATTTTTATATTATAGTCTACTAATTTTCATAAACAAAGCCTAGTATTTCTTAATTTTCAAAGCTATATAGCGCTATAAGTCGATTTTATATTAATAATCTTATGTTTCTTCTGTATATCTCTGTTTTAAGATATTTTAAGGCTTAAAGAATAATACATACTTGTTTTATTCAATTAATCTATTTCTTTCAATGTGCTCAATGTACTAAATGTTCGTAATATTCTCACTATTCTTCTCAATATTAGTGGCTTTATTAACTTTTAATAACTTTAAAATATAGATTCTGTTCAGTTAAACATTTACAAAAAATCTATTAATAGATATATCTTCTATTAATTTTTTTTAATTTTTAAAACAATTGCAATATATATATTCTTTTAATTCAAAAATTTTATGCTATTTTACGTATTTCACCTTATAATTATCATCTAACGGTAAAAATATACATTGTATTTAGATATTTTAGTAGGTATAAGCTTTTAAATACCGTATATTATAATAAACGATATATTTAAGTCTACTTCGTTGTTATACATGCATTTGATTTTTTTCACTTCGTAAACTGTTATTTTAAACTTATTCACTTGTAAAAACCGCAAAAAAATAAGTCTAAGAATTTAATTTCTGCCTCCTTAGACTTAGTTTAAAAATTATTTATTAGTACCTTAATTGCATTTCCCATATACCTTTATGTTTTATCTTTATCAAAGTAATTCACTAGTTCATCTACTATTTTAGCAGAAGCATTTCCATCTCCATAAGGATTAATTGAATTACTCATGTGATTATACTCATCTGCATTTCTAAGAAGATTATTAGCATGCAATACAATTTTATCTATATCTGTCCCAACTAGCCTTACAGTGCCAGCATGCTGCGCTTCTACTCTCTCCGTAACTTGCCTAAGAACTAAAACTGGTTTACCTAAATGAGGAGCTTCTTCCTGAATTCCTCCTGAATCGGTCATTACTAGATAACATTTTTTTATTAAATTATGAATTTCTTTTGTATCTATAGGCTGAAGTAAATGTATCCTACTTACGCCTTTTAAAATGCTGTAAACCGTATCTTTCACTACTGGATTAGGATGAACTAGATATAATACTTCGACATTTCGATTTTCTTCAACAACAATTCTCAAAGCATTACATATATTTTCAATTCCAATTCCCCAATTTTCTCTTCTGTGAGCCGTAACCATTATGACTTTTCTGTTTTCATAATCAATTTCATTTAGCTCACAATTTTCAAAAATATACTTCTCTTTAATTGTAAACTTCATAGCATCAATAACTGTATTTCCCGTAACAAAAATAGTACTTCCCTCTATTCCCTCTCTTAATAGGTTTTCTTTAGAGGTCGTTGTAGGTGCAAAATGCAAATCTGCTAAAGCGCCAGTTAACTTCCTATTAATTTCTTCTGGGTAAGGAAAAAATTTATTATGACTTCTTAGCCCTGCTTCTACATGACCAACAGGTATTTTTCTATAAAAAGCTGCCAGAGACGCTGCAAATGTTGTTGTTGTATCTCCATGTACAAGTACTATATCCGGTTGTTCTTTTTCAAAAATCTCCTCTAAACCTTGAAGAACAGAACATGTTATCCCCGTTAAGCTTTGTTTCGCTTTCATTATGTTTAAATCATACTGAGGTACAATATCAAAAATTTCCAAGACTTGATCTAATATTTCTCTGTGCTGCGCTGTGACACATACCGTGCATTGTATTTGAGAATTTTTTTCTAATTCCTTAATAAGAGGTGCCATTTTTATAGCCTCAGGTCTTGTACCAAATATTACTATAACCTTAATATTTTCCACCAGATACCTCCTAATTTTAATTTATAACCACATGTTAACTAAATTACTCTTTTTGCTGAAAAATTCCATATTTCCAAGCCACTAAAACTATTATAACCATTACTGATGCTAACAAAAAATATGCCCTTTGATTACTAATTTGCATAGCTATAATGGCAATCCCACCTAAAACAGCGCTTATAAAATACATGATAATAACTGCTTGTTTTTGGCTGAGTCCCATATCCAAAAGCCTATGGTGCAAATGGCCTTTATCTGCTTGCATCATAGATTTCCCATTAACTTTCCTTCTAATCATAGCGAAAAGAGTATCATAAATAGGTAATCCAAAAGCTAAAATTGGTACTGCAATAACAAAAGATGTTGCAGATTTAATAGCCCCTTCAATTGAAATAGCTGCCAGAAGAAACCCTAGTAATTGAGATCCCGTATCCCCCATAAATATAGAAGCTGGATTGAAATTGTATGGTATAAATCCTAAAACAGCACCACTTAAGACAGCAGTCAAAAATGCTGCTTCGAGTCTTCCATTAAGCAAAGAAACTATCATTAAGGTAACAGAAGATATAAATGCTATACCTGCTGCTAAACCGTCTAATCCATCTATTAGATTAAAAGCATTAGTCACACCTACAATCCATATTATTGTTACCGGGATGTAAACCCATCCTATACTTAGATAAGGGTAAAATTCTCTAAAAGGGTTAGTTACAGTTGATATCCTTATACCTGATACTAAAAGGCATATGGCCGCTATAACCTGTATTAAAACCTTATATTTAGGACTTAAATCTTTAATATCATCTATAATGCCCCCAATAACAATAATAGTTGCTCCAATAATTATACCTATTTGGGAAGTTGTTAGGATGCCATTATATAAAATTATTCCTATAACAAAGGCTATGTATATAGCGAGCCCTCCCATAACTGGAATAGGCTTATTATGAACTCGCCTTTCATCTTTAGGAATATCTATGGCATTCACCTTTATTGCTAATTTCTTAACTAAAGGGGTAATTATAAAAGAAATTAAAGCTGTAATTATTGCTAAAATATACCTATTACTCATAAAAAACCTTTCTTTCACAAAAATATTGTTTCTATTTGATAAATATAGATTAAATCATCTCCTGCGGAGCTGAAATGTCGTTAAAGTTTATGAAACCAATTTACAGAATTTCATAATTAATATCCACCATCACCTTGAATTGAATCATCATTTTCTATCCATTCCTCTACATATACAATTTTATATTGCGTTTTGTTATCTCTAATTATTACCTTCTCTATACCCGAATTAATTATAAACCTCTTGCACAAAGAACATGGAGACGCATTTATAACTAATTCACCGCTATTAACCTCTTTCCCAACTAAATACAAAGTCGACCCTAACATATCATTTCTCCGGGCTGATATAATTGCATTTTGCTCAGCATGTACTGATCTACAAAGTTCATACCTTGTCCCTCTTGGGACTTTTAATTCTTCTCTTCTACAGACCCCTAAATCACAACAATTCGCTCTTCCTCTAGGCGCTCCTGAATATCCAGTAGACATAATTTCATCATTTTTCACTATTATAGCTGCAAAATTTCTACGTAAACAAGTACCTCGTTCAGATATTGTTTCGCATATATCCAAATAATAATTATGCTTATCAATTCTTTCCATAATTATACCTCATATAAACATATTTTAATTATGTAGATTAAAAATTAAAAACTAAATTTATAATCTAATAATCAATCACTGTTATTTTACACTAAAACAACGATGATTTAAAGTGTTTAATGAACTATATATGCTAACTTACTATAAAGCACGTCAAGAGAAACATATATTATATGCCTCCTTGACGTGCTCAAGTATAGAAAGGGGGTGGGTTCGCAGCCCTCTATATCAATACTAAATTATTACTCCGTTTATACCAATAGTTACCTCTTTGTATGGAACTATTATTCCAGCTCGAAGCATAGCTTCCTTTACAGAATTAACAATACCCGCGCAACAAGGTACCTCCATTCTAACTACCGTAATGCTTTTAATATTATTATTTTCTAATATCTCTGAAATTTTTTGTCTGTAATAATCATTATCATCGAGCTTTGGGCATCCTATTAACGTTACTCTTTCTTTAATAAATTCCTTATGAAAACCCCCATAAGCATACGCCGTGCAATCTGCAGCAATTAATATATCTGCACCCTTTAAAAATCCTGCCTTTGAATTAACTAGCTTTAACTGTACTGGCCATTGGTTTAATTCTGACTCTAGTGGCGAAGCATCGTAACTGCTTATTTTAGTTGCAGCTAGTTTAATATTCAAATTCACATTTCTTTTTATGGATTTTTCCATTGTACCAGGACATCCACAGGGTAAATTTGGTTTAGCATCATTTTGTTTCTTTTTTATTTCAACGGCCTGTACGTCATACTCTACAGCATCTCTTTGTATTATTTTAATAGCATCTGTTGGGCACCCTGGCAGACAATCTCCCAGACCATCACAATATTCATCGCTTATTAATTTAGCCTTACCGCTAACGAGCTCTATGGCTCCTTCATGACAAGCATTTATGCATAATCCGCAACCATTACATTTATTTTCATCTATACTAATAATATTCCTTTTCATATTTTAACTCCTCCATTTTTTATATATTCACATTGATGCCCATTCAAATAAATAACAATTCGTATACTATTTTATTTATCTTCATGTACCTAATTAATTTTTTAATTGACTGTATATGTTAATTATATTAAAATTACTTATACTAATATGTAACTTACGTTACCAAAATAAAAATTTGAGGGTGATTTGATGGATAAACTGGTAAATCATTTAAAACAGTGTATTTTATTTAAAGGTTTAACTTGTGACGAATTGCAAAATTTAATTACAAGTATAAATTATTCAATTTCCAATAACTGCAAAAATTGTACTGAATGCCAAACCTGCATTGTTGCTCTTGAGGGTGAAATCTGTGAATCTCTAGGCATTGTAATTGAAGGTAAACTAGAAGTACAAAAACATTATGCTAGTGGAAAAGTTGTTACCCTTGCAAAATTAGATAAAGGAAAAATTTTTGGAGAAGCAATCGCTTTTTCAGAGACAAATATATACCCAGCTACTATAGTATCTTATAAAGGTTCAATTATACTTTATATTTCAAAAAAAGATATTATAGCTATGTGTAGCTCCTACCCTAAAGTACTAAACAACTTCATGCAATTATTATCAAGTAAAATTCTTTTATTAAATAAAAAGATTAAAGAACTCTCTTTTGAAACCCTAAGGCAAAAAATATCTAATTACTTACTTTCTCAATATGAAATTCAAAAAAACTTAGCACTCCTACTTCCTATTTCTAGAAAAAGCCTTGCTGATCATCTAGGTGTACAGAGACCATCTCTTTCAAGAGAGCTCGTGAATATGAGAGCTGATGGCTTAATAGATTTCAACAAGAATTTAATTCAAATAAAAGATTTAGCTGGCATAGAAAATATATTAAATTAGCAACTTGTCGAATATGCTCGAACTTTTTCCACTAAAAGATATTAAATTTTACTTGATAATTATTATCCGTTAGTGTATAGTAGTAATTGTAGCAAAGATAAACACATATTTTTTATTTATTTAGTAAATTATATAACTAATATACGAGGGGATACAATTTATAATTGTTATCTTACTCAAAAGAATACGAGGGGGAAATTAATATGAAGAAATTTGTTTGTACAGTATGTGGATATATTCACGAGGGAGACTCCGCACCTAGCGTTTGTCCAGTTTGTGGTGCAAAAAGCGATAAATTTATAGAGAAAACTGAAAATGATATGTCATGGGCAGATGAACATGTCATTGGAGTTGCTAAAGGCGTAGATGCAGAAATTATAGAAGGATTAAGAGCTAACTTTGTTGGAGAATGTACTGAAGTTGGTATGTATTTAGCAATGAGCCGTCAAGCTGATAGAGAAGGCTTCCCAGAAGTCGCAGAAGCTTATAAGAGAATAGCTTTTGAAGAGGCTGAACATGCTTCAAAATTCGCTGAAATGCTTGGAGAAGTTGTAACCGCAGACACTAAGAAAAACCTTGAAATGAGAGTTGATGCTGAACACGGAGCTTGTCAAGGTAAAAAAGATTTAGCTACTTTAGCTAAAAAACTTAACTATGATGCAATTCATGATACAGTACATGAAATGTGCAAAGATGAAGCACGTCACGGCTGCGCATTTAAGGGATTACTTAATAGATATTTTCAATAAAATTCAATTAAGTAAAAAAAAGCAACTTACAGATAATTTTCTGTAAGTTGCTTTTTAAGTTTTCATATATAAATTATAATATTTAACTATTTAGTTCCGAATAATCTATCTCCAGCATCACCAAGACCCGGTACAATATATCCTTTTTCATTTAATTTTTCATCAATTGAGGCTACATATATATCTACATCTGGGTGTGCCTCCGTAATAGCCTTAATTCCCTCAGGTGAAGCTATAAGACACATAATTCTTATATTTTTTGCTCCTCTTTTCTTAAGAGCTGAAATTGCATCTATCGCAGAACCTCCTGTAGCAATCATAGGATCCGTAACAATTACATCTCTTTCACTAATGTCCTGAGGCAATTTACAGAAGTACTCAACTGGTTGCAACGTTTCCTCATTCCTATACATTCCTATATGTCCAACCTTAGCTGCCGGTATAAGATTTAGCATACCATCAACCATTCCTAAACCTGCTCTTAATATAGGTACTATAGCCATTTTCTTTCCAGCCAAAACTTTGCATTTAGTAATACAAATAGGAGTTTCAATTTCTACTTCTTCTAATTGTATATCACGGGTAACTTCATAAGCCATAAGCATTGCGACCTCTGAAACTAACTCTCTAAAATACTTTGAACCTGTGTTTTTATCTCTTATGTATGCCAATTTGTGTTGTATAAGTGGATGTGTGATTTGCGTTACTTTACTCATATGTAATTCCTCCTGCTTTTTTAATGTTTATTTAGAGTATTTTTCCTCAATTTTATTTATTTTATCAATTCTTTTTTGATGTCTGTCCCCTTGAAATTTTGCAGCGATAAAAGTATCTACAATATCTAGGGCTAACCCGGTGCCAATAACTCGCTCGCCAAGCGCTAGTATGTTAGCATTATTATGCTCGCGCGTTGCATGAGCGCTAAAAGTGTCGCTGCATAGTGCAGCTCTTATCCCAGGTACTTTATTGGCAGCAATACTTATTCCAATCCCTGTACCGCATATTAGTATACCAAGTTCAAAATTTTTAACTGCTATTTCCTGTGCAACTTTTAGAGCATAATCTGGATAATCACAAGACTCCTCAGTATAAGTACCAAAGTCCGCTATCTGGATGTTTTTACTCTCCAGATGTTTAATAATCTCTTTTTTCAAACTTAAACCACCATGGTCACTACCTAATGCTATTTTCATTATGAAACACCTCCAAGAAATATTTTATTATCTAAAGATATTATGTTACAAAAAAAGAAGATATCGGTATTTAAATAAACTATTTAAATACTATTATCTTCTTTATCTTATCCAATAATAAGAATACATTATTCTTTAATCCACTAAATTCTTTCGAATATACTAAGACATCTTTAACATATGGGTCTATAATATTTATAGTATATATTTTACTATAAATAGCTTCTAGCATATAGTTTCTTCGCATTTTTTCATTACAAATATACGATATACCCATAGTTATCCTCCTCATATTCATCTGGAATAGATATCAACTATAAATTGTTATCTACTATACTTCAATCATATCAAAGCCTGCAGATTTCTTAAGCCTATTCATTATAGCAACACCTATACCCTTTTCCTCAAACGCTTCTGATAATATTAAATCTACATCGGTATCATCAAAACTTCTTAAAACTTCAAAAAGATTTTTGCCCACGCTATCTAAGTGCTTTCTGCTACCTAAGGAAATAACAGTGCCGCAACAATATTTAGCTTTAGTTTCATCTGTCGCTATAATCCCTATTTTTTTATTGCCCATATTATTCTGCACTATTTCATTGATTTTTGCAACAGTTTTTTCTAAATCTCCACATATAATTTTAACTGGAGATTTTGGTGCATAATGCCTATACTTCATACCAGGTGCTTTAGGTTTAAAATCGTCCTTTGGTTTAGACATTATATTTTTATCAATATATATTTTCTCATCTATCTCTCTTAACATCTCAATGGTTATAGCCCCCGGCCTTAGTATACATATAGGGGTACAAGTACAATCAACTATTGTTGACTCAAGGCCTACTTTACTTTTATCTCCCCCTAGAATATACTCTATCTTTCCATTTAAATCTTCTATACAACTTTCTACATCAGTTGGACTGGGTCTACCAGATATATTAGCTGATGGGGCTGCAATAGGTGTTCCAGCTGCCTCAATAAGTTTTCTTGCAATGAGGTTCGCTGGCATACGTATACCTACAGTATTGAGTCCCGCACTTGTAGTTATAGGTATCAAATCAGACTTATTAAAAATAAGCGTTATTGGTCCAGGCCAGTATCTATTCATAATTTCTTTGGCTATATAGGGTATTTCTTTAACTAAATACTCTATATTAAAATCTGCCACATGCACAATAAGGGGGTTATCCTGTGGTCTTCCCTTAGCCTTAAAAATTTTTTCTACAGCAATCTTATCTAAGGCATTCGCACCAAGACCATAAACTGTTTCCGTAGGAAAAACAACTAATCCGCCTTCAGCTATAACGAGCCCAGCCTCATTAATTATATTTTGTTCAATATTATTTTCATCTATTATTGTTATCTTCGTTTTCATCCTTACACCTCTTAATTAAATCATCATCTGCGGTGCTGCACATCTTCGAAGAAGATGCATTGACGACTTGAGAAGGAGATTTATACCCTCACTTATAGAAGTGGGAGACTTTCCTTCTGAAATGTCGTTAAAGCACATTAGTCACTATTAACCCAACTATTATCCCCAAAAGTATTCCCAATGTGTTTGTGATTCCTGACCAAAGCTTTTTAGACTGTGGAATCATCTCTCCGTAAATCACATATAACATAACACCTGACGCAAATGCTAGAGCACCACCTAATATATTTACAGATATGCTGCCAATATAAATTCCTATCCAAGCGCCAATTGCAGTAGGCAAGGCTGTTAAAAATGCGTAAAATAATATTTTTCTGCTTTTTGTCCCCGAAAGCATTAGAGGTGCTGCCACAGCCAAGCCTTCCGGCACATCATGTATTGCAATTATAACGCTCATTTTAAGTCCTAAGTTCTCTCCGTTAACAAACCCAAATCCCATTATTAGACCTTCTGGAAAATTATGAATCATTATTCCAATGGCAACCATAAAAGCCACCTTTGTATATTGAGAATTTGCATTGCCACTTAAATTGCTGATTTTGTCTATTGTTACAACAACAATAATTCCTAGGATTAAAAATAATAAGGTTCCTAGCAATCCTGTTTTTTCTGTAGCTTCTGGAATAAGTTCAAAAACTACAATAGAAAGCATAAGTCCTGATGAAAATCCTATAATATTTCCTAAGAACTTTTGTGAAGGTTTGTTTATAATAACACCTAAAAACGCCCCTGTCATAGTACCAATCAAAGCTATTACTCCTGAAAATATGATTATCAAAACAATACTACTATTCAAATTTATACCCCCACTTTTATAGAATTATAATCATATATGCTACAATTCCATATGAGAATAAAGTATAGAAGCGTTTAGCTTTATGCTTATTTCCCTATACACTAATTTTATTTGTGTCAGTGGGGGTTTATGCCGCAATCTTTAATTTTTTCTATATCATCATCAGAAAAGACTGCTTGAACACAAGGTCTATATAAGTTATCTAGTAAAATATATTTCTTAAATCCACCTTTATTAATTATAAAATAGAAATAAGTTTCCTCTAAATTTTGAATTTTAATTTGTTATGAAGTACTACAAACGTAATCATCAGCTCGATGCAAACTAAATATATTATAAAAAAATATATTTATAATCTTTGATCTATTAATATATTTGGCGATAAAACAAAAATAAAGCACATTGATAGCATAAACATTTGTAAGTCCTCTTTTGCTTTCTAATGGCTTTATTTATATTCATAATTTCACCTTTCACTTATAATAATTAGAGTCCTTATAAAACACAAATCAATATGCTAGTCTATTTTCATGTGCCTACACTAAATTCTAATCATTATTACCCATGGATTTCATCTTTTCTGCTTGATCAGCAGTTATCAAGGTATTTAGCATTTCATCTATATCTCCATCAAGAAAAGATTCTAATCTATACAATGTTAACCCTATTCTATGATCTGTTACCCTTCCTTGAGGATAGTTGTAAGTTCTTATTCTCTCACTTCTATCTCCCGTACCTACTTGACTCCTTCTATCTTCAGCTATTCCTGCCGATCTTTCAGCCTCAGCTTTATCAAACAATCTAGATTTTAATATTTTTAGTGCTTTTTCTTTATTCTTTAACTGAGACTTCTCATCCTGACAAGAAACTACAAGTCCTGTAGGGATATGTGTCATTCTTACTGCTGAATCTGTTGTATTAACACACTGTCCGCCATTACCAGATGCTCTAAACACATCTATCCTTAAATCGTTAGCACTAACTTCAATGTCTACATCTTCAACCTCTGGCAGCACTGCTACAGTAGCCGTAGACGTATGAATTCTTCCGCTCGACTCTGTATCTGGAACCCTTTGAACCCTGTGTACTCCACTTTCGTATTTAAATTTACTATATGTAGATTCACCTTTTATCATAAATACCACTTCTTTGAATCCGCCAATATCAGTTTCATTAGCACTCATTACTTCAACTTTCCATCTATTACGCTCTGCATATCTTGTATACATTCTGAATAGATTTGCTGCAAACAATGCTGCTTCATCTCCACCTGCTCCTGCCCTAATTTCAACAAATACATTTTTATCATCATTTGGATCCTTAGGCAAAAGTAAAATTCTTAATTCTTCCTGCATAGTTTCTTTAGTTTGAGTTAAGTCCTTCATCTCTTCTTGAATCATATCTTTCATTTCTTTATCTGATTCTTCTCTAAGCATTTCTTTGTTTGATTCTAAATCCTGCTTAGCTTTTTTATATATTCTATATTTTGTAACGAGTATTTCCAATTCTGCATGTTCTTTGCATAACTTTTGCCATTCCTTTTGATTAGCTATAACCAACGGGTCGCAAATTTTAATTGAAATCTCATCGTATTTATTTTCTGTAAAATCAAGCCTACCCAACATATTTATCACTCCGTATATATATTTTCACATCATATTATTTTATCACAATTAGATTCAAAATACAAATTGCATCTAGCTAATACACCTTCGTCGAAGCTGTGTATCTCCGCAGGAGATGATTTAACATTTATTACACTAAAATGGCTTTAATGACCCTATCATTCCCAGCCAAATCTTTAATACATTCTATTTTCTTAAATCCTGATTTTAAAAGAATATTGCTAACTTCTTCTCTTTGATCATATCCTATTTCAAAAGCTAAGAGCCCTCCCTTTTTCAAAACCTGTAAACTCTCTTCTGTAATCCTCCTGTAAAAATCTAAACCATCTCTTCCACCACTAAGGGCTATATACGGTTCATATTCCTTTACATCATCCATTAAAGTTGGTATAACATCTTCTCTTATATAAGGTGGATTGGAAACTACCACTTCAAATTTCTTGTTTTGTTCAATAGGAGCTTTCAATAAGTCACTATTCTCCACGTTAACTCTAATAGCCAAGTCAAATCTTTCTATATTCAATTTTGCCACAGTTAAAGCGTCATCAGCTATATCATACAGCGTTACCTTCGTACTTTTAATGAATTCAGCTATGGCTATGCCAATAGCTCCACTTCCACTACAAACATCACACACTTCAGTATAAGCTTTTTCATTTATATGCCTAATTACTTCTTCAACTAAAATTTCAGTGTCAGGCCTCGGTATCAAAACTCCTGGCCTTACTATAAAATCCATTCCCATAAATTCGCATTCACCAAGAATGTATTTTATAGGCATTTTACTTTTTCTAATCTGAATTAACCGCGAAAATTCATTTTCCTGCTTTTGATTAAGATTAAAATCTCTATTAAGCATTATGAACAATTTATCCTTATTTAAAACCTTAGCAAGTAAGAGTTGTGAATCCAACAAATAACTTTCAATCTGAACTTTTTTTAAAATTTCATACGATTCTAGAAGTATTTCTCCTATATTCATTTCCTACCACCTTCATTTATGATTACCACGGGATGAATATATTTGTTTTTTATATTAGACACATTCAATACCCTCAGCTACTTTAAGCGCCTTTATTGCCACTTCTATCTGAGACAAATCCGGTTCCCTCGTAGTTAGGTTCTGCAATTTCAGTCCTGGATAAGAAAGGATTTTAGCTAGGGTGCCTGTGCTTTTTCCCATCCATTTAATAATTTCATAGCTTCCACCCGAAATCAAAGGAAGAAGTACTATTCTATACATTATTCTTTCCCAGATTGAATTCCAACCAGTTAAAGAAAACATTATTATACTAACTATCATAACTAAAAACAAAAAATTCGTACCACATCTTGGATGCAGTCTTCCAAACTTAGCTGCATTCTCTGGAGTTAATTCAACATTGTTTTCATAACAAAATATAGTTTTATGTTCTGCGCCATGGTATTGATATACCCTCTTGATATCTTCCATTTTTCCTATTAAATATACGTATATTAAAAATATTAAAACTCTAATAATTCCTTCTACAATATTCATACCCATTGTGCTTGCGCCCACCTTACTAAAAAAACTAGCTACAAGAGTTGGTAAAATAAAAAATAACCCTATAGATATAATCAATGAAATGACGAGAGATATCCCCACAATTACATCATTGCTTTTTTCCTTGAATACTTTTTTTATCCATTTATCTAATTTTGAAGGTTCTTCCTCTTCTTCAAAAAAAGAAGCTGAATAATTTAAAGTTTTTACACCTATAACTAAAGACTCAATTAAAGAAACAAACCCTCTTATTATTGGAAGCCCTAAAATTTTATTTTTTTTAGTGTAAGCTGTGTATCCTTTTTTCTCCACTACAATTTCCCCTTGCTCAGTTCTCACCGCGGTGGCAATTCCCGCGCTTCCTCTCATCATAACCCCTTCAATTACTGCCTGACCTCCGACATTTATGTTTTTAGCCATAGTTACACCCCTTCTTTTGGGACAATGTGACACTTTCTACATCGCGCTTCATAGGATTCCGTAGCTCCAATTAAGACAATGGGATCTTCATATTTAGCCGGTTTCCCATTAATTAAACGTTGAGTTCTAGTAGCCGGATTGCCACACACTACACAAATCGCCTGAATTTTGTCAACAAATTCCGCCACAGCCAGAAGTGTAGGTATCGGTCCGAAAGGTATCCCTCTAAAATCCATATCTAAACCCGCGCATATAACCCTTTTATTGCTATCAGCTAAGGTAGTGATTACATCAATTATACCTTTATCAAAAAACTGTACCTCATCTATAGCAATAACTTGTGTATCCGCATCTAAGAGCTGCAACATCTGTGCGCTATCCTTAACCGGAACTGCATCTACCTTAGTTCCGGAGTGAGACACCACGTCTCCCCTGCTGTATCTATTGTCAATTTCAGGTTTAAAAACCTGCACTTTCTGTCTTGCAATTTTAATTCTTCTTATCCTACGTATAAGCTCCTCAGACTTCCCGCTGTACATAGGCCCTATAATAACTTCCACCCAGCCATGATTTTTTGGTCCGTACATATTTTTCCCTCCAATTTGTTAATCCATGTTTTAAAAGCATAGCTTTAAGTATGCCTTATAATTTTATGGCAAATCTTACACATGTTTTTTTACTTTAATATATTTTTATTCTTATTGACTTAATTATTAATTATATGATAAAATTAAAGAGTTGACAATACGGGTATATATTTTTTTTTGAAAGAGGTGAAAAATATGCAAGAAGCAATACATCCAGAATACCATCACGACACAGTTGTTAAATGCGCATGTGGAAACACTTTTACTACAGGATCTACTAAACAAGAACTTAAAGTAGACGTATGTTCTAATTGCCATCCATTCTACACTGGTAAGCAAAAGAATATTGATGCCGGTGGAAGAGTTGATAGATTCATGAAGAAATTTAACATAAAAAACGAAGATGCAGAATAATATATTAATGGAAAAGATTTAATTATCTTTTCCATTTTTTTAATTATACTATTTTAAAAATTATGTTATCTAGCTAATAATTCAAAATTCTTATTTATCATCTCAAAAAATTCATTATTACTCTTTGTTGTAGCTAATAAATTTAGGAGTTTTTCTGTTACACCTAATGCATTACCTTCTCTATACATTATCTTCCTTAAATTATATATAGTCTCCATTTCAATCTTAGTAAGCAATAAATCTTCTCTTCTTGTCCCTGATTTATAAATATCTATCGCTGGGAATATTCTTCTTTCTTGAAGTTTTCTATCTAAGTGAACTTCCATATTTCCTGTACCCTTGAATTCCTCAAAAATCATATCATCCATTCTACTTCCTGTTTCTACCAAAGCAGTAGCAAGAATTGTCAAACTTCCACCCTCTTCTATATTTCTAGCCGCTCCAAAAAATTTCTTTGGCATCAAAAGTGCACTAGGATCGAGTCCTCCGGATAGAGTTCTTCCTGAAGGGGTCACAGTTAAATTGTAAGCTCTAGAAAGCCTAGTTAAACTATCTAATAGAATAACTACATCTTGGCCTTGTTCTACCATTCTTTTAGCTCTCTCAAGAACCATAGAAGCTACTTTTGTATGATGATCTGGTTCTTCATCAAAAGTTGAATAAATAACTTCACCATTAATAGATCTCTGCATATCAGTAACTTCCTCAGGCCTTTCATCTATTAAAACAACAATTAGTTTTACTTCTGGGTGATTTATAGAGATACTGTTAGCGATTTTTTTAAGAAGTGTTGTTTTTCCCGCCTTTGGCTGTGCTACAATTATGCCTCTCTGCCCTTTTCCTATAGGAGAAATAATATCCATCATTCTCGAAGACAAATCAGTTGCACATGTTTCTAGTGTCAATCTTTGAGTTGGATAAATCGGAGTTAACTTTTCAAAAGGTCTTCTACCTACAGCTCTGTCAGGATTTTCTCCATTTACTTGTTGTACATACAACAGAGCTTTAAATTTTTCACCCTCTTTAGGCGTTCTAACCTTACCTTCTACTTCATCACCTGTTTTTAAGTTAAATCTTCTAATTTGAGATGGCGAAACATATATATCGTCAGGGCCTGATAAGTAATTATTCCCTCTTAGAAACCCATAACTATTGTTTTCGATTATTTCCAGAACTCCTCTTGCCGATCCCGATTCATTTATCATTTCTTGTAATTTTTCTTTTTTATTTTGATTTTTAAAACCTGTATCATGTTCTGAATTATTGGTAGCTTGAGTAGTTTGAATTGGGTTAATTTCGATTTGCTTCTCTGAATTTCCTATAATATTGTCTCCAGCTGTAGAAGTGTTTTTGGGACTTATTTTTTCTCTTAAAATAACTCCATCCTTTTGCATAGAAACTGGCGTTATCTTCTTTATTTCCTCAATTAATTCACTTTTTTTAAGTTTAGAAATATTTTTAATGCCGAGTTCTTTGCAATGTTCCCGCAGCTCGACTACTGTCCTATTATCAAAATCTTTATTTATCAAAAATCTGCACCTCCGAAGGGTATTTCATATATAATATCTATTTAATAAATATCATGGGAATTTTAAAACGAGTCTACTATCCAATGAATTTTCTTGAAATGATATATTCTTTAAATTATATCCTATTTCACAATTTTAATCCACTATATTTAAATTCCCCAGCAACCTATATAGTTCCATGTCCCGCCTAATTACTTGTTTTTTCT
Organism: Clostridium sp. CM036; assembly: GCF_055081135.1. Lineage (NCBI taxonomy): Bacteria > Bacillati > Bacillota > Clostridia > Eubacteriales > Clostridiaceae > Clostridium > Clostridium sp. CM036. The sequence goes on from NZ_CM143652.1 coordinate 2,456,596, forward strand.
TTTATATCATAGCGTAAATCTTCTCTATAGTCTGTCTATATTCATTTACTTTTTCAATAACTTTTTGATTCTTGCCAATTAAAAATATAGGTAAGGCTAATTGTTCACATCCTCCTATAACCATATTTATTTTAAAAAACTCCTTAATATTATAATGATAAAAATGAAACTCCTCACATAGCGAACACTTAACCTTAATTAATATTTCAGTACCTTTATGTAATTCAACTTTTAAAGAGGGAAATACAGTTTCCATGTTCTCTATTTCAAATATTGTCAGTTCGCAAATTTTGTACTCACCATTAGGATTTTTCAAAGCCATAGCAATATTAGTATCAAATACCAATTACTTCACCTCCATATTTTATACTTCTTATGTGAATTTTTTTACATAAGGATTACTAATCATCACCTGCAGTGCTGAAATGCCGTTAAAACAAATCCATTTTTCTTGGCTATAGTGTTTAATACTAAATTCTATAAATTTAATTAAATTCCTGCTAAATTTAAATTGAAACTATTAGTAAGTTTTATATAAAAATCATTATAATTTAAAATTGTTTAATAATTTGTTATGGAGTAAAAAAATAAAGGGCTGCTTATGTTACTTACAGCCCTTTAACTATATCATTTATTAAGCGAGGCCTTAATAAATGCACTAAATAATACATGTGGTTTATTAGGTCTAGATTTAAGTTCTGGATGAAACTGAACTCCAACAAACCAAGGATGATCTTTAATTTCAACTATTTCTACTAATTTTTCATCAGGACTTGTTCCTGTAAGCAAAAGTCCTGCGTCAATCATTTCTTTTCTATACTCATTATTAAATTCATATCTATGCCTATGTCTTTCATATATTACTTCATCTTTGTACGCTTCATAAGCATTAGAATCTTTTGCTAATTTACATGCATATAGCCCTAGTCTCATTGTACCTCCTTTTTCATCTAAATCTTTTTGGTCTGGCATTAAATCTATTACTGGATACTTCGTCTGCGCATCGATTTCTGAACTATTAGCGGTTTTGAGTCCCGACGCATTTCTTGCATATTCTATAACAGCGCATTGCATACCAAGGCATATCCCAAAGAACGGCACTTTATTTTCTCTAGCATATCGAGTCGCCTGTATTTTGCCTTCAATTCCTCTATCACCAAATCCTCCAGGCACCAATATTCCGTCAACATCTTCCAATATTTCACTTGCATTCTCTGAAGTTATATCGCAGGCATTTACCCATTTAATTTCTACATTGCAATCGTTAAAAAGACCTCCATGACTCAATGCCTCAACAACAGAAATATATGCATCATGAAGTTCTACATATTTTCCTACTAAAGCTATTTTTACATTTCCAGATAAACTCTTTAATTTATCTACCATATTAATCCACGCACTATTATCTATTTCAAGACAAGTAAATTTTAATTTTTTACACACTAGGGTATCTAATCCTTCTTTGTGAAGCATAAGTGGCACTTCATATAAATTCTCAGCATCCAAGTTTTGAATTACGCAGTTCGCCTCCAAATTACAGAACAGACCTATTTTGGACTTCAAATCATCAGATATCTCCTTCTCAGAACGACATACTATGATGTCTGGCTGAATGCCTATACTTCTCAATTCTTTTACAGAATGTTGGGTTGGCTTGGTTTTAAGTTCTCCAGCCTTCCTTAAATATGGCACTAATGTAACATGGATAAAGCAAACATTCTCTATTCCTACTTCATATTTCACCTGCCTTATAGCCTCTAAAAAAGGTAAAGACTCAATATCCCCAACAGTTCCACCGATTTCAGTTATAACAACATCTACGTCTTTTTCTTTAGCTACTCGATAGACCCTTTCTTTTATCTCATTAGTTATATGTGGGATTACTTGCACTGTACCACCTAAATAGTCCCCTCGCCTCTCTTTTGATATGACTGACCAATATACTTTCCCTGTGGTTACATTACTACTCTTGCTTAAGTTCTCATCAATAAATCTCTCATAATGCCCTAAATCTAAATCTGTTTCCGCACCATCATCCGTAACAAAAACTTCACCATGCTGATATGGACTCATGGTGCCCGGGTCCACATTTAAATATGGGTCAAATTTTTGAATAGAAACCTTTAACCCTCTATTTTTTAAAAGCCTTCCTAACGAAGCTGCTGTTATTCCTTTCCCTAAAGATGACACTACTCCCCCTGTAACAAATATGTACTTAGCACTCATAATTACTCCCCCTATGTTTTATCGCTCATCATAAGTTATTTAACTATTATAAAAAACAACTTGACAAATGTTCTTTATAATTCTATAATAGGAATTACCCTATAAATTGAATAGTATGGTATCATGGCGTATTTATTATTAAAATAATAATATTATTTTAGCATATTTTTTTGTCATTCACCAGTGTTTTTTTGTTTTTCTTTTTTTTTGAGTTTTGTTATGTAAAATCTCAAATATTTACATTTCTAGTTGTCTCTATCTAATATGTTTTCTATTTCGAAATACCTCTCTCTAAATTCTTTATTAATGAAAAATCGTTCCTCTGCTTTTTTTAACCCATAATTAGCAGCTCTTTTGTTTGAAATCAGAAAATTCTTATAAGCGCTTTCTTCATCTCCACATTTATACTTTTTTAATAATAAGAATAAAATATACTTACACTCTCTGTCTTTTAATATTTTTAATGATTCATGACTTTTTATGCCTTTAACGTAACAAATAGCTTCTATTATCTTCTCATAATTAATATTTTTTAACATTAAATCACTCCTAGATTTTCTATATATTATGTTGTCACTTAAATTATTGACACTTATACACAAAAACTATACACATAACTTTAACTTGTTGTTAAAAAAAAAGTGTATCATGTTAATAAAGGCTATGTTCTAAAATTAGAACATAGCCTTTATTTTTATTGTGCTTTAATGTTAATTTGCAAAGTCGTACTTAAAACTTGTTGATTCCCTATTATCATATCATAATCTATAAATACATCTCCGCCGTTATCGTCCACATTCATCTTTAACTCCTTAGTATCCACAGTAAGATCTAATGCTCCATGGGGCGTATTGTATAAAGTTAAGTCCCTTACATACTTCTTAAATTTCATTTCAGTATTAGTAGTTCCTGTTCTTATAAGTGTAAACTTTTCTTCATCAATTTTTAAAGTAGTAGTAGTTCCCTTCATTCCTGAAATCTCGGTCTCTTCATATACTGCATAATAGCAATCATCTTCTTTATAAAATTTACCCGGTGTCACCACCTCAATTGCTTCACCATCATCTTCATTGTCAGCTTGTTTGCTAACAACTGAAATTATTGCGTTTTTCTTCATACCCTTACCCCTCGCTATTTTAAAATGTAGTTGTTTATTTCTTCATCAGTTGCAGGCGTTATATCTATAAATTTATTTAAAGGCTGATCATAACTGCCATAACTAATAGATATATTTTTTTCATCCTTACCCTTACAATATCTCCCCGCAATTTTAGCTGCAAATTCAATATCTTCATTTGTCTCTTTGCCAATTATAGCAACAGTAGACCCATTATAATCCGCAGATAAGAATACTAAATCTTCCTGCGTTAAAAGTTGTTTTAATAATTCCCCCTCTTCCTGAGTTCTTGTAGATATAATCCTAGCATCCTTAGATACCTTAAAATGTCTTCCTATTTTTAATAATTCTAGATCTTTTTTTGATATATCTTCTTTATACTCGAAGAGGTCCTTAAGTCTTATAGAATAGTTAGGCTCCGTAAGTTTACATCCACCAGCAGGTGATGGATACTCTAGAATACCCCACATTTGTGCTAGTTCCATTTGAGTCTTTCTGCTTCTCCCTTTTATATCCAAAAGAGCATTTCTATCTATTAACCCTTCAATCTCCATTTGAGTTGGATTAAGATTCTTAGCGCATAATGGTCTTAAGATTTTATCTCCTATACCCGATTCATTTTTCACTATATCTAAAGCTGATCTATTTTGCGACATAGGTCTTTGATTTAACACTTCTCCTGTTATAATAAAATCCGCATGAAATCTCTCTAATAGCTCTCCACTATATCTCATCATCATAGCATGGCAATCGATACAAGGATTCACATTCTTCCCATATCCATGTTTTGGATTTCTTACCATTTCAAAATGTTCATTTGAAAAGTCTATAACTTCTAATGGTATATCTATTTGTTTAACGATTTTCAATGCATTTTCCTCATTGAAAAAGTGTGATTTAAAGCATATCCCAATGACTTCTATTCCCTGATCTTTTACAAGTTTTGCTGCTAATATACTATCAAGGCCTCCAGAAATCATAGCCAAAGCTGTTGTCATAAGCAATACCTCTCTTTACTGTATTTTAATAATTCCTATTAAACCATCTCCTGCGGAGCTGAAATGTCGTTAAAACTACTATTTATTGTTCCTATTGATAGCCAATTCAATAAGTTCATCAATAAGCTTCACATAAGTTTTCCCTGTAGCTTGCCACATTTTAGGGTACATACTTATTTGAGTAAAACCCGGTATAGTATTAACTTCATTTAAATAAACATCTTCTGTTTCTTTATCCACTAGGAAATCCACTCTTGCCATTCCAGCACAATCTAGTATTTTATAAATTTTTATAGCTTCATCTTTAATGGTCTGTAGCTTAGCTTCACAGAGCGCTGCAGGTATTAAAAGTTTAGATTCCTCGTTTTTATATTTAGCTTCATAATCATAAAATTCTTTTGCGGGGATTACTTCTCCCGGAATAGCCGCCTCAGGATAATCATTCCCTATTACAGCAACCTCAATTTCCCTTGCATTAATGGCCTGTTCAACTAAAATTTTTCTATCATATTTTAGAGCTTCTTCTACTCCAAGCATTAATTCATATTTGTTGTGTGCTTTTGTTATACCTACAGAGGACCCTCCATTAGACGGTTTAATAAATACTGGATAGCCCAATTTTTTTTCTATCTTTTCTATTAATATTTCTTTGTCTTTTGCATGTTCGCTCGAATTTATTACCACATAATCAGCTTGCTTTACATTGAATTTTTCTAATAAGTATTTTGTATATACTTTATCCATGCAAATAGCAGAGGACATTACTCCGGGACCCACGCAAGGAATATTGGATAATTTGCACATACCTTGAATAGTTCCATCTTCTCCAAATGAACCATGCAATACTGGGAATACTACATCCACTTCTTTATTAAATATAATTTTTTGTCCCTCTGGCCTCTTATAATATTCGTCCTTTTCCCATTCACCATTCTCTATGTTATCTAATTTACCAGTATATTCAAACCATAGCCCATCCTTAGTTATTCCTATAGGGTATATATCATATTTTGTTTGATCAATATTTTTCAATACTGATGTTGCTGACATTCTCGAAACCTCATGTTCTGTGGACTGACCACCAAATAACACTGCTATCTTCTTTTTCATTAACGCTCACTCCTTATAACCATAGTAACCATTTTCCAAATAAATTTAGTATTACATACTAGTTTTTTAGTATATAATACTAAATTTTTTTAGTATTGTATCATATTATATCATTTTTATCTATTCCTTTGTATTTTAATTTTCAAAACTCACTTTCTCTAATAACACCACTCGAAATTATAATGGCAAATTAAATCATCTCCTGGGTCGCTGCATAGCTTCGAAGAAGATGAATTGACGACTTCAGAAGGAGATTTATACTCCACTTATAGAAGTGGGATACTTCCCGTCTGAAACGTCGTTAAAACAACTCAATTAAAGAGAGGATATACGTGCATAAATCGCACATATATCCTCTCTTTAATTGACTACTACATGTAATATTTTCGTCCTCTTAACCTTTTATTATACTAAATAGTTAACTTGCCATTAGGCGTGTCTATTATTTCCATTATTCTTTCTTCATAACCAGTATCAGCATTAATGTACACTATAAAATTTTTCTCCTTATATAACCCTAAAAACTCATAGCACAATACTTCTTTATTAGTCTCGGTTGGTATGACAGCCAAACTAATTTTATTTATTTTCAGCCTTTTACCAACCTTTTCTTGCGCTTTTGCTGCTGTTACTTTTGGTTTAACGTTCTTCCTTTTTTCAACATGAGAAATTAGAAATTTTTCAGATTCAATTCCTATAATACTACCATCGTCTAGCGCAATCTTAAGCTTTACTTGATCTGGATAAATCGCCACTTCTCCTTGTTTATACACATAACTTACCACTACTGTATTATCATAATTCAGCACGTATGTAGACTCCATATTTTTATATCCTATTTTACTAATAAACTTACTTCCACTTTGTATTGCCTTATCAGCATTCAAAGTTGGTTTTCCTATAGCCCTATTATCTAATAAATATACTATTCTACCTCCATTTTTACTTACTTCTATTACTGCTTTACCATCACCTTTACCTCTACCTTTAAATGCTACATGAAAGTTGTAAGCAGGTATTTTAGTCTTCCCTTCTTGTGGGTTACTTTCAATGCTTTCAATTTTATCTTCTCCAAATATATTTTTTATTATCTTGATTGCTTCTTTTTCGCTTACTTCCTTTTGGGACATTATTTTAGGCTTTATTTCTAATACATTATCTGAGAAAGGCCCATCATAAATTAATGCTGGATACTGAACTATTTGTTTTTGTATACCCGTGAATTTTTCAGTCACAAGGCTCTTACCCTCTTTTGCAAATACTCCACTACTTTTTTTCCTAATCTCTCCCCATTTGACTTTACCTTCATTTATTTCAGAAAGCACTCCATTTAATTGTTCCTGGAGCGTATACGATTGCATCTCTAATTTGTCAATTAATTCATATTCCTTATCATTAAGTTCCTTTCCTTCTGATGATGCTTTGCCTAAAGTGTAGCAGAAATCTCCTACTTGAGTTAAAAATTCACTAGTATCCGAAATAACTGATTGTTCGAGTGGCAACGAATGTAATTTATCATTTGCGGTGGCTGAATGTCTAAATATTTCTTCAAAGACTACTATGCTCTGTTCTCTAGACCCCACAATAGCAGATTTGCCTAGGTTTACCCTTATATTTTGTACAGAACTAACAAGTTCATACATATTTTTACTATATTGACCTTGAAGATAATTTCTATAATCTAATCTTTCCAAAAACATTAGTATAGCAAAAGTAGTTGAAAATACAACAATTATAGTTACAACACTTGTATACAAAATTCTTTTCTTTAGCATTTTCATATGTTTCCCTCCCGGTATTCTTCATAAGGGGATAATAATTATTATCCTCCTAGTAGTCTTCTAGATATTTTTTCAACTAAATAATTTGTTAAAAATCTCGCCAATTTTAAATTTAACAACTATTTTTTTATTATTTACAGTATTATCTACCAAATTATACTCATCATCCGACAATACTGTTTTCATTTCTTTTTCCGTTTTTTCATATGATACATTTCCTTTAGTAATATCTACAAAACATAATGGTGGAAACATAACACACCACCAGTTTTGGCCTGTGCCAGTTCCAATAATAATTCTGTAAGCCTCATATTTACCTTGAGGCAAAGTTATATTTCCGTAGGTTTTAACTGGAAAGTTTTCCTCTGAAAGTGTCGATGCTACGGAATATTTAAACCCATTTTTCTTTATAACCGTTTCCGCAATTTTTTTAATGTTTTTATTTTCATTCTTTATAATCTTTCTTGATTCTTCTATGCTCTTGCAATCCTTAAGTTTTGGTGATATATATTTTAAAACAGAATCTCTTACTTTTAATTTTAACTTTTGATCTGTTTTGTCATCACTATTAGCTATTACATGAAACCTTATAAGTTTACCAGCAACATCACTTTGGTTTACTTTTCCACTCATATTATTTGTATTTAAAGCTATGGAAATTAAAATAATTATGGTAATGCTTGTTAATATAAATTTTTTCATGTTTATCCCCCCCGGATATAATGATTCACATTAAAAGTATTAACATATTATGCAATTTTATTCATTGAACTGCTCCGATTCTTCGAATTTTAGTATTAACAGTCACATTTACTGTTGCATTTTTATATTTCCCATCCCAATCCTTTTCTATTTTGTTCCATAACGAAGGGTTAAATTTTTCAATATTTTCACGGGTTCCAAATGGATCTATCTCAAATTTTTTTATAGCAATTCCCATGTTTTTTTCACATTCTTCACTAATTGACTTATTAAAAGTATTTTGCAGTCTTTGCAACTCACCTTTTTCAAGTATTCTTTTACCTACATAATAGCCACCCAGCTGACCCTCAAGGCTTATATCTATATCAATAGCTAACTTACCTCCTTCCTGCGTAACTTTCATTTTCCTTTCATATCCGTCTATTATATAATCAACAGGGTGTCCTTCCATGTATATAACTTTTTTACCAGCTTTAAACTTCCCACTTAACAATTGGATATCCATCAGCTCGATTGGCGTAAAATATCCTTTTAATTCATAATCTTTAATTATAGCAGCACCAGTTAAAATCAATTCTTTTTTCCCCTTATCTAAAGTTATTCTAGGTAGTAACGCACTTCCATTTTCGCTTAAAAGAATAAGAAATTCATTTAAATTTATGCTCATAATTCTAGAATTTCTCTTGCTGTTATCCATAAGTCCAGAAATATAATATTGGGTGCTATTTTCTGTCATAGGTTTAAATTTTATATAGTCTTCAGCTATGCCTTCCGAAACAACTACCTGAAGCATTCTATTTATGCTAGGATTTCGTTGCATATAATCCACAATCTCTTTGACAGTATCTTTATATTTTAATACATCATCGCTTAATATAAGTAACTTAGCATGCCCCATATATATCTCTCTACTACTTTTAGCTATGGCTTCTGACGCAGCATCCTCCATAGAGGATGCCTGCGTATTAATGTATTTTTCCTGTGGACTCCCACCTTTATCCCCCCCTATCACACTCATGTCTGGAAATCCATAAGTTACATCAATTTTTTTAATCTTCGCCTCAGCAAATGGTTCTTCCGGATTAATACTTTTTAATTCCTTTTCTTTATCAATATCTTCCCCTGCGTCAACAGCTATAGTAGATATGAAATTAAGCCTATCTATTTCTACTTTATCCCAGCATCCGCTAAGCAACATACAGCTTAAGATAACCGGTAAAACCTTCTTAAATTTCATCCGCACTTTTCCGCCCCCCTTTACCCTTACTTTTACATTTACCTACCAATAAGATGAGTATCGGCAAGAGTAGAAAAAGAAATATCGCCGTTAATATAACTGGTGTCGTTTTAAATTGCAAAGCATAAAGTTCTGCTATATTTTGTGGATATAGTGCTACGACATAAATAATAGGCATAATTAAAAGTGAAGATAGTTTAATATCTTTCAATTTAAATACATTTTTTACAATCTCCCCCGAAAAGAAATAAGCATTAACAAAGGTGGCGAAATAAAAAAATATCCAGAACGCCATTACTATTCCTTCCCACCGTTCTATAAATGAACCTGGTATATATAATGATCTTATCATGGAAATAGTTGGCCATAATAAAATTCTACTCTGCGATTTAGAGAACACCGCTAAAACAAGTATCATTACAATTAGATAAAAGATTGTTACAAACATAATACTCTTTTTTAACACACGGGGTGAATTGCTCTTATTCTTAACATAAGGGAGAATAAGGTAGGCTATTTCAATCCCACCAAAACAGAATAAAATATACCTAGAAGCCCTAAAGTAATCGGACGGCTTATTATTAAGTACTGGTAATAAATTTGTAAAATCTGCATTTATTGCGATAAGTATGAAAACTGTAAAAGCGGGAATAAACATAATCCAAAATACAATTTCATTAAACTTAACTAAATCACATATTTCACCTCTAACTAAGTAAGTTCCTGTTAAAATAGTAATCATCAAAATAAATTCTGTAGGAGTTCGCCTTAATAAATGCAATTTAATTACTTCAGCAAACTCCCTCATTCCAAGAGAAGCAATAAATATACTATAAATTGCAAATGTAATCCCAAATATGCCTCCAAGAAGCTTTCCAAAATTATTCTGCAATATATTTGTAAGTTCTTCAAAATCGTTTTTATCCATAACCATGTACATAAGATACAGTAATAAAAAAACAACTATTCCGCCGGCTAAAGTAACTATCCACGCGTCACTACCTACTTTATCTATGACTTCTCTTGGGCTGGAAAATATCCCTACGCCTACTATAGCTACCACTACAGTAGTAAACAACCCAAAGTCTCCAATTATCTTTTTATCTCTCATAATATCCCTTTAGCCTCCACATAAAAGATGTACAAATTATTTTTGTCTTATCTTATCTCCCGTTTTCATATATTTAGGCCTCTCTTTTAGAGAAGATATTGGCGCTCTAATATACATGTCTTTTAAATCCTTAATGTTAATATCCACCGCTGGCGCTAAATAAGGTATTCCAAAACTTTTCATCCTAACTAGGTGAATTAGAAGTATAATGAGCCCAATCATTATTCCATAAAATCCTACAATTGCCGCCGCAATAATAAGCAGAAACCTGACAAGTCTAAAAGCTGTAGTAACTTCATAATTAGGAGTTACAAATGTAGTAATAGCTGTAATTGCCACAATAATTGTCATAATTGGACTAACTATTCCCGCACTCACTGCAGATTGACCTATAACAAGTCCTCCTACTATTCCAATAGTAGCTCCAATGGGCCTCGGTAATCTAACCACAGCTTCCATAAGAAGCGCTAAGAATAATTCCATAATTATAGCCTCTACAAATGCAGGAAATGGCACTCCTTCCCTAGAAGCTGCTATAGCATAAGCTAATTTAGTAGGTATTATAGCTGTATGAAAAGAGGTAATTGCTACATAAAGTGCTGGTGCAGTAAGAGAAATAAATATAGAAAGCATTCTAATAACTCTAACCATAGAACTATGCATCCACCTTTGATAATAATCATCTGGGGATTGAAATAAATTAGGTAATGTAGCTGGAACAACAATTGCAAAAGGAGAATTATCTACAACCAATGCTACTCTACCTTCATATAAAGCTGCTGCTACTACGTCTGGTCTCTCTGTACTTTGTATTTGAGGAAATGGAGAATATTTATTATCCTCTATTAGCTGCTCGATGTAAGCACTATCAAAAACTGCATCGATGTTTATTCTTTCTATTCTATCCTCAAGTTCTTGAAGTACTTCTTTATTTACTATATCGTCAATATACATAATAGCCACATCGGTTTTCGATCTAGTTCCTATAGCTTTAGGTTTAATTCTTAGCTTTGTATCTCTAATTCGCCTTCTAATTAATGCCGTATTGAATCTTATAGTTTCTGTAAATCCTTCTCTCGCTCCTCTAATTACCGTTTCACCAGATGGATCACCTACCCCTCTAGCAGGCCAATCTCGGGTAGCAATAACATATGCGCAATTTAGTTCATCTATAAACATTAATGTGTCCCCAGAAAGGGCAGCATTAACTCCTTCACTTAATTTTTTCACTTCCCGCATATCAGTCACTGCAAGTACAGTGTCTTTTATTTCCTCTACATTCTCTATCCCCTTTGACCATAACATTAATGGCTCTAATACATAATGATTGAGTAGCTGGTTATTTGCCATCCCATCAATGTAAACTAATGCGGCTTTCCACTCTCCCACATTAAAAATTCTAAAAATAACATCTGAATTATCTTGTAAAAGTTCTTTTAAGTACTCTATATTTTTTCCTGCATCAAGTTCAATTTTATCATTAATGCTCTCTTTCATATCCTTCACTTCCTTATATGTATTGATCGACTATAGCCTTAACTCATCTCCTGGGTCGCTGCAACATATTCGTAGAAAATGCATTAACGACTTCAGCAGGAGATTTATACCTCTACTGAAGTTTTCTATTTACTAGGACATATAACTCCCATTTATAGAAGCGGGAAACTTTCCTTCTGAAATGTCGTTAAAATATCCACCTCAGTGTAAATAGAACGATAGCTGTAATAATTGCAAGCCATCCTAAGACACGCGCTTTTTTACTAATAATTCCCATTCCAGATTTCTTAAAGTTTCTCACATCCACAGCAAGTACAACGGCGCCTTGAACTACCATCATTGTAAGAAAATAGATATCAAACAACTCTAAAACTCTCATACCTTTACTCCCTATTTTAGTATAATTATCAAAACAATATAAACTTTATGATTAAGCAACTTACCCTACTTTGTTTTAACTAGCTTTTACGACACTGGTAGAAAATATTCACTTATATAAATATAAAAACGCGCAAAAACCACAAAGGGTTTTTACACGTTCTTATATTTCACTATAAAATTATATTTATATCGTTCTTGTTATATATACTTCTTTATATTGAATTTTAAATTTATCATAGCATCTCTGGGCTTTTAACATGTCATCAAAAAAAGCAAATATCGTCGGTCCGCTTCCGCTCATCATTGAACCCATTGCACCCATTTTAACCATATCTTCTTTTATTCTTTTGAGAACTGGATATTTTCTTAGTGTAACATTTTCAAGTAAATTTTTCATACTACTGCATACATCTGCTAATTTTTCTTGTTCCATAGCTTTTATTAATGCATTTGTATCTGGATGCTTAAAAATTTTACTAATATCTAAGTTTTTAAAAACCTCCCTAGTAGATACTCCAAAATTTGGCTTAACCAATACTAAAATATAATTTTTAAAAGGCGCGAGCGGGGTAATAATTTCTCCTATACCTTCACACAAGGCAGTCCCCCCTGTTATACAATAAGGGACATCTGCACCTATTTGGACACCTAACTTCATAAGTTCATTGTCATCTACATCTATTTTGAATACTTGATTCAATGTTTTAAAAACAGCTGCTGCATCCGCACTCCCACCTGCCATACCTGCTGCTACAGGAATATTTTTCTTAAGATATATATTTATACCTTCGCTAATATCATAGGTGTCCATAAAAAGTTTTGCAGCCTTATATACTAAATTCTTATCATCTGTAGGTATGTACGGCTTATTGCAGCTTATATTAATACCTTTGTTACATTTTTGAAAGGACATAGAATCATATAGATCTACATTTTGCATAACCATTTTCAGTAAATGATATCCATCTTCTCTTTTACCTACTATATCTAAAGATATGTTTATTTTTCCATAAGCTTTTACTAACATGATTTTCCTCCAACTCTTTATTGATAATTCACAAAAGCAATTCAATTAATAATTGTTCAGCCCCCCCTTAAGGGATTCCAAGGTTTATATAAGATGAATCATTTCTTGTGAAACATTGTTAATAAAATCAGTATATTACAACAAATTTAATATTGCTACCTATAATTTAAAAAATGCTATGCCAAACATAATAAAACCCCTATGTGTTATTTATACCACATAGGGGTTAGGGCTACTTGAAAACTAATTTATACAATCAATTTTCAGTCAGCCATATTATTTTTTATATGATTATTCTACCTGGTATTATAAGTTTTTGTGAAACTTTTATAATATTAGGGTCTTCTATTTGATTCACTCTTGCAATTTCTTGCATTGTTGTATTATATTTTTTAGCTATTTTCCACAAGGTGTCTGATGATTGAACTACATAAATAGTAACACTAGCCTTTTTCTTAGGCGCCTCCCCTTCTATTGGATAAACATCAACTAAAAATTTTTTCTGTACCATATAATTTACTCTTACATATACTTTAACCACAGCTCTAACAGCCATATTCGCTGCCTCAATATCTACATTTATATTTTCGAGTGAAACTTTACACATGCTGCTCATATTTATCTTAGCACCTAATATATCCGCCCCACAGCTGAAAGGGATCTCATCAGTCACAGCGGAAAGATATTTTTCTTCATCATCACTTCTATATAATATAGTTACATTCATTATGCCATCAATTATAACCTTATCCTCAATCACCTTTTTATCTGTTACACAAACGGTGGCATTACACATAATGACCTTGCTAGGCTTACCCTTGCTGCTATCTAGTTCTATATCTCCTTTAACTAAGGTCTCCGTTAATAATTGTCCTTGCATTACATTAAGTCCATAATCCTTTTTATCCATCTCAAGCTTTGTAGTCGGTGAATATACATCCTCAATCATATCCACTTCCTCTTTGTGCATGCCTCTCGTATTAGTTTTTATCAAAAACTCTACATCAATAATTCTTTTTTCTCCCAAATCATCTTCCTTAATATCATATTCCATAGCATCTACCTTAAAGTCTGTATACTGATCCATGTAAGGATTCACATCTTGAAAATCTAACTCTTTATTTAGCATAACCTCATGCCCAATATAAATTAATTCCCTGCTATCTTTGCCCTTATATATCATATTAATAACTGCATAAGCATTTATTTGAATTTTTCCTTCGTACAATTTCACTTCTTTCTTATGAATATTAACATCACATTTTATAACTTTAGCAATTTCTGGATTTTCCATTGGAACTTTTATATTAGCCTTTCCAATAAGCTCACCATTAAAATTCCTTATGACTTTATCTATACTCGTAGGATTTTTTAAATATTGAATATCCTTAACTGCTTCAATATCCTTAACTATTTGGAAATTGAAATTTTTATATACCTCAGATTTTGATTTTAAAATACCCTCTAGACATATTTTCCTCTCATTAACTATTCTACACTCCATATGTTCTACAAAACATTCAGCATCACAAAGCATTTCAGGCATCGCGCCCATTATATCTATTGTATTTGAGAACTTTGAACTATATACAACGTTCTCCACATCAGTACGTTCTTGACCTTTTGTAATATAAAGTACATTATATTGAATTTCGCCTTCTAAATATACCTTATCTTGAATTATTTCTTTAGAATTTATTAAGGCTTTAACATCTAACATAAGAATTTCCTTAACATCAGGATGAGTATCCGGTATTACATATTCTTCTTTCACTACTGTATCAACAGTATTTTCTCCTAACAATTGTTCATACTCTATGTTTTCTCTTTTCAAATTTATTTCCACATTATGCCTCCTCGTATTTCTATTGGGGTACCACTTATAGGTTGTTACCCTCCTAAAATACCTACTATTAATATATATAGAAATAGACACTTAAATATGATATTTAATACTTTTATTCGTATTGCAAAATTCAACATAATTCTCTAATAAGAAAGAAAAAAGTATATATTACTATTAATGCTCAAAATCGGTAATACATTTTAAACATAATAAAAAACCATATAATAAAGGGAATACACAGTTATTAATAACCCAATGCATTCCCTTTAATATATGCTCTGTTAATCTTATATCAGTCACATGAAAACAAATAACAAGCTAGTATATTTTACTTGTTATTTGTTATTTGTTATTTGTTTTCATATGCCTATTCTCTATTTATAAATATAAAAAACGATACTATGATACAGTATCGTTTTATCCTGCAAAAACTATTTGAACTGTTTTTGTCAAAACATCTGAATAACTATACGTCACTGTCCTGTGGGTGTCTTTTTCTAATCTAATAACAAAAATATTTGGATAAGTCTTTTCAATAACTCCATTATCCACAAGAATCTTTCTTCTTCCACCATTAGCTTTTAATGTTACTCTTTCGCCAACATGACTTTCAATTTCATCTTTTATTGAAGTCAGTACATTTATTTTTTCCAAAGCAAACACCCTCTTTCCACACTTTACATTATATATCATATATTCCTCTTTGTCAAGTAAGCTTTATATTTTATCACTACTTTAACAATTTTGTCAATGTTGATTTTATGTTAACAAAATTCATTTTCATCGATTATTCGTCGCATAATTAATTATTATCTATTTTATGAGCATTTACCTTATAAATCACTAATGTAGTATACTTACATACCATTTTTAATACAATCTATGATAGTTTGTTTAACTACTCAAAATAAAATAACCAGCATTCTAGTAAATTTTTTAAAGATAACCTACGCACCTATATATACTTAGACTTAGGAAACCCCTCTCTATACTTTCCTCTAGTTTGTAATCCACCTATTCCATCTAATCCTGTTATAGTGTTCTGTATAACATCTTCTATAGCTACAACATTTTCTATATTTGTATAAGCAATCTTCTCAGAAACTAACACGGGGTCTAAACAATGGATTAAGACGCGATTTGGAGAGCTAGCAAAATTAGCACCAGCATCTAAAATTGCCTCATAACAGGATTGACATGCCCCTGCAAATATTACTAAATCATCATAATTGCTATTATAAGATCTAAGAGCCATAACCGCCTCTACAAAGTACTTTGAATTTCTGTAGTTATTTAAATTCATATAATCATTTATTCCTTTTACCATACCATCATGTCCTGTTATTACTACTATATCCGGCTTAACTTCTTTTACTAAATTCACTATTTCATTTGGTTGATTTTTTTCTGATATTATCATCCCTACAGCATTTAATGATAACTGCTTATAAGTTTTTAAGCACACTTCTAAATATTCTGCATCACCATCAACGTGCAGTATTTTTCCGGGTCTTCCAAAAACCATATCTTTATTTTTGTACTCTTTGTATTTTTCTTGTTTTAACTGCAAATCTTTAATTTTCCCTTTGAAATCTATAGCCGATCCTCTGTCTCCCCTGCTCCCTTTAATTCTATTCATTAATACTCTTTTAATAGATGCATTTACCTTTTTATTAAAAACCTTATCAATTTCATAAATGGCATCTTCTTCTACTAATTCTAAATCCTCACTTAAAGAGTCAGCTTCTATTCTTAAATTTATTCCCTTAAGTAAATACACCTCATCATTATCTCCTGGCACAATATCTATTATTTTAAATGTAATGTCTCCGCCATAAGATTTTCTTACTACGATGTCGCCTATTTTCACAATACCACCTCCATATTTAAACCCATAATATATATTATGAAAATATAGTGAATAGGTGAAATCAAAAAAAGTTATGTAAACATTATATTTACATAACTTTAATAAATACCATGGTTTATTCTACCTCTGATTGAAGACTTTTTTATATTCTTCAATAAATGCCATATACTTTTCTTTTTCAGAAATTAACTCCTCCATCTTCTTGTTAAAAGTATTTTGAATCCAGGTAACTTCATTATAATAGTACCTATTACAAAGCCTCCAATATCGTTGTGGAAATACTAAAAATGCATATATGAGTCTGTACTCTTCTTCTAACAGAGGATTTACACTGCTATACGCCTCTAATACTATTTCAGCATATTTTATGTCCCAATCCTGCTTTTTAAGCATCTTGATCAAAAAATTAGATAAATCGTATGCTTTTACTTCTCTTTTGCAGTAATCAAAATCAATTATATTAACATCATTATTTTTATCAATAATAATATTATGATAAGTATAATCATGGTGGCAAAATCCTTTTTCTTCTTCTGTTTGCCTACATATGTCGAAGTACCTAGAGTCATCGAGTATTGCCATAGCTCTTTTGGCTAATTCTTTTTGATCATCAACACTCCTGATATAATTCATATCAAAATCTGTTTTAAAATTCTTCTTTTTTCTAATCATACCTTGCATTTTATCAAAGGACTTTATTCGTTTTTCCATCAGATGTGGCCATCTTCCAAGATCCGTTTTTAACTTACTATTTTCTGGTGGATCATATCCTTTGGATGCAATATGCATATAAGCTAATTCTTTTGCGGCCTCAACTAAATCCTCCTCATTGTGAAAATCACATTCGCGACCATCTATCCAGGTTGATAGTGTATAAATATCTTCATTAACTAATGCATAAGGATTTCCTTCAGTATTTAAAAAATATCTATCAACCTTGTCAAATCCATTTTTTGCAAGATGCTCTTTGGCTCCATATACAAACAAAAGTTTTTGTGTCCCGTAACTGATTTTCTTTAGACACTTAGCTCCGTCATCCGTCTTTAAAAAATACACTCCCTTATTGGGACGTATACTTTCTATCTTAATACCATATTGTCTTTCAATTTCAAATTCCCTCATCATGTTACTCACCCCCCCTATAATTTATATTACTAATATTTCATTTTAGAATAAATTATTGTATGTTTTAACAACATTTATGCTTTCGCTTAATATAATAAAATATATCCATCTATTAAATCAGTATTTAAGGAGTCTTAAAATGAAAATTGGAATTGATGCTAGAGCTGCAAAATGGTATAGAGGAACTGGTATAGGAACTTATTCTTACCAGCTAATTAATTCTTTAAACAAAATAGACAATTTTAATGATTATTCGCTTTTTGTGCCAGACGACTGTAAGCTTGCCATACCCTTTAAAGAAAATTTTCATATAGAAAGCATTAAGCAAGATAGTCAAAATAACTTTTGGAACGAGGTGAATATTCCTAACAAATTAATAGATAAATCTTTGGACATATATCACGTTCCCCAAAACGGCATTGGGCTGCCGTCAAAGAAAACCTGTCCCTTCGTTATTACGCTACATGATGTTATTCCGTATAAAATGCCAGATACAGTTGGTGAGCAATATTTAAAAATTTTCAATGAAAAATTGCCCAATATCATTCCCTTATGTGATGGAATAATTACTGTGTCTGAATATTCAAAGGAAGATATTATTAAAGCTTTTAACTACCCAAGAGAAAAAATATATGTCACTTATTTAGCTAGTGAAGATATTTATAAACCTTATGACAAAGCTCTTAGTAAATCTATAATCGAAAAAAATTACTCTATTACAGGAGACTATATTCTTTATATTGGAGGATTTAGTCCCAGAAAAAATATTCTCGGATTACTAAATTCATTTAGTCTGCTTTTACCAAAATTAAAAAAAGATATTAAATTAGTCATTGCAGGTAGCAAAGGTAAATCATATGATATATATATAAAAAGAGCACAAGATTTACACATTGATGATAAAGTAATTTTCCCAGGTTTTATATCCATGACCTATATTCCCTTCATGTATAACGCTTGTGAGCTGTTTGTATACCCTTCATTTTATGAAGGTTTTGGATTACCTCCAATTGAAGCAATGGCTTGTGGCGTTCCTGTAATCGCCTCTAACGCCACCTCTATCCCCGAAATAGTTAAGGACTCAACTTTACTTGTAAATCCATATGATATTAATTCCTTAAGTGAAAAAATGTATAATGTGCTCCTTGATAATGACCTAAGACAATCCCTAATAACTAGAGGATTAAAAAGAGCCTCCACCCTAACTTGGGAACATACAGCTGCAACTACTCTAAGTGCTTATCAAAATATATTAGGGACACCTAAATAAATGTCCTTATTATCAAATTATCAAAACAAAAGCCCCACATAGTGTAATTACAACTATGTAGGGCTTTTAAACTAACAATTATAATGATTCTTAAAGGCCTCTAAAAACCCTTCTCTGTCTTCTCTGCCTTCCACTTTCTTCTTTAATCTGCTTAAAAACACCTCTTCACTCCACTGTTTTTTCCTTGTATAATAATCTCTAGCTATACTGTAAAAGTCCTCTGGAAAGCTAAGCATGCCATACAATACCTTTAATTCCCGATTATCTAATGGTAATACTTTAATATATTCGCTTAAAATACCATTGGCCTTTTCTATATCATAAGCAGAATTTTTGATGGCTTTATTTGTAAAGTTACAAATATCATGCACCTTTAAGTCTATAACTGCATAATCAAAATCTAAGAAATATACATCTTCCCTATTAATCAATATATTATGGTGAGCTAAATCATGATGGCAAAATACAATTTTCTCTTTTTCCTTGCATAAATTGTAATAATCTGATTCGCTTAGAATATCTATGCTTTGCATTATATTTTTCTCATAATATTCCTCATGTTCTAGAAATATATAATCAAATTCATTTTTATTTTCATTTCGAGTTGCTATGCTTTTAAAGAACATAAGATCATTTAATTTTTTTTTAAAATTTTGTATTATTCTACCACATAAGTACCGTTGCTCATTTTTTGCGAGTAACCTTTCAAATGGACCTTCATATACAAGCCCTTCCGATGCCTTATGAAGCTCAGCTATTGCCCTAGACGCGAGCATTACATCCACTGGGTTACTATACTCGCACTCTCTCCCTTCTACTAAATTCATAATACAATATATATCATTTTTCCAAGGGACATATATGAGTTTGGATTTTGTCTTTTCGAATTCAATGATCCTATTAAAATTATTATTTCTAATATACTCAATCGCATAATTAATGAATTCAAGTTGGGAAATGCTATAGTTTACTTTTTTTAAAACCTTATCACCTTTATCCGTATTAAGTATGAATACTTTTCTTACCGGAATAACATCATCAACTACTAGATCGAACTCGCTAAATAAATCTACATCTAAATCATATTTACTTAAATAAGCCTTATCTTTAAATCTAACATCTAACATGTTCTCACCTCTTTTATCATTGCATTAATAACTTAAATTAATGAATCCCCATCTTGAATCAAAGCCTTTATAAGTTTCTCAGAAAACCTTTCTTCATTCCAATTCTTTTTACCTGCCCGATGCTTATTACAACATCTCATGAATTCATGAGGGTAAGAAATTAAAGCTATTAAAAATTTTGAACTTCTTGTGTCTAGCCCTTCAATGTAGCAGAACTCTTGAGTAAGATTATGAAAATCAAGTTTCACTCCTTTTCTTTTTAACTTACTAAGCAAAAGGAAACAATCCATTTCCACCATATTGTAACTACAGTCTTTAAAACTAACCACTTCAATAAAATTATTTTTTCTAATATTTTTAAAATCTGTATTTCCTAAGCATATTTCGCAACGCCTCATGCTTCTTGTTATAATCCCTAAATAATCTGATTGGTATACTTCTCTTATACACCGCTGCCCTCTATCTATAACTTCCTTTCCATATTTAACAATTAATTGTTCAAATGAATTTTTCGGTTCATATTTTATAATATTATTTATGTCTCCGGCCAACTTTTTAATAGAAATTTTATAATCCTCTATGATTTTCCCTGTATTGTTATTTAACTTATTCCTTAGGTACCCATTAAATCCAAGAGATTTTTCATGCAAAGCATAAATAGCACGAAATTGTTCTATTATTGCTTCTTCAGTTACGTCTATGTTCTTAGATTCAATTTCACCTACATTTTTAATACCTTTAAACATCATATAATCTGAAAATTCATTATAGATGCTTATCGCCACTCGCACCACCTCAATTTAAATCTATTAGTCAATTGATATATAATAGCCAAGTACTATCTGGTCTTTTTATAATTTTTGTCCATTTTCTTTAATATCTCTCTTTGCTGCAATTCAAGCTCACTAATTTTCTTTTTCCTTTTTCTTATTTTTTTCAGTTTTTTAACTTCCTCTTCCATATTCTCGAGCCTTATGTCATATTCCTCTACAGTGGATTCCTGCGGATCAATTACATCAATTTCAAGCTCATCAATGCACCCATCCTTTTTATTTTTCCCCACAATACTACCTCCCATATTTTATTTTTATGAATTTCTCAATAAAAATTTGCTTATCCACTCTATCCTCACGCATTTTTTCAAGTTTCCTTAAGAAAAACTCCTCTCCCCAATCCTTTTTTTCCCAATAATATTGAATTCCTATTTGCCAATATTCCTGAGGAAATTCCATAAATGCTGCCATTACTTCTATATCACTTTTATATATCGAAAATGCATCATCATACGCTTCCATTATAAAAAGCGCATTTTCAGGACTCCATTTGCCATTCTTCATTCTTCGTATTAGAAGGCTACTTAAATCATGTAAATGAGTGTCTAGAATACAATAATCAAAATCAATAACATTCACGCCACCACTTTTATCTAATAATACATTATGATGAGCATAATCGTGATGGCAGAATCCCCTATGTTTAATTTCTCCTTTCATCTTACTTACATATTCACTTTTGCATAAATTTTCTATTGATCTATTACTCCGTGCGAGCTCTTCCCCCATTATTCTTAAATAATCGCTATCGAATTCCGTAATGCATTCTTTTTCACCTATTCTTCTTTTAAAATCCAATATTTCTCTTTCTCTAGTTTTAAAAGTTTCTATCCATTTAAGCCATCCTATTCTGGGCGACATGTCCGGCGTAACTTTAAAATTCAAACTTTTTTTATGGAGCTCTGCAAGCTTTAAAGTACATAATTTTATTTCCACTGGATTATCATAATTACATTCCCTTGCTTTTAGCCAAGGTGTTAAATAAGCGTATTTATTCTCAATGGCTATATACTCCTTGTTATCGATAGTCTCAATAATTTCCGGTATATTTTCAAAACCATTGCCCTGCAGATGTTTTATTGCACCAATAATAAATAAAAAATGCTTAAAGTCATAATTAATGATTTTCAAACAATACATGTCATTCTCAGTTTCTATCCTGTAAACATTTTTTATTTTCACTATATCATTAATACAAAGAGAATAATTATCTTGTACCGTCTCCTTTACTTCCTGGATTTCCAAATGCATGCCTCCGCAATATTGTTCTATTGCAGTATATGAACTTTCTCAATAATTTGTGCTTAATTATATTTTTATAATTAGCACACTTTTTAAGTAAAAACAATATATTAATATATATTGTCTTTCAAATGAAATTTATAATTATAAATATAGGGTTTTTATAATAATTTTAAGGAGTGAAACCTATGAAGATTGCAATTGATGCTAGAGGCATCAATTTCTATAGTGGAACAGGTATAGGAACTTATACCGAAAATGTGTTTAAAAATTTAATTAACATAGATAATGTAAATAATTACCATGTTTTTTGGTCAGGCAACAATTATGAAATTATAAAAAAAGAAAACTGCAAAATAGTAATGACCTCTAAAAAGCATCAAAGATTTTTTGAAGATTACTATTTTCCAGAAAACATTTCAAAAGAAAACATAGACATATATCATATGCCCCAAAATGGTATAGGTTTTTCTCAGGAAATAACTTGCAAGAAAGTAGTCACGATACATGATTTAATTCCATATGTTATGCCCGAAACAGTAGGCCGAGGCTATTTGCTGAAATTTTTAAAAGAGATGCCAATGATTATAGGAGGCTCTGATGGGATAATAACTGTATCCGAATTCTCTAAACGCGATATTTTAAAATTTTTCCCAGTAGACGAAAGTAAGATTTTTGTAACTCCTTTAGCTGCAGATAAAAAATATGTTCCTTTAGAAAAGGTCCACTGTAGGAATTTCCTAAAAGCTGTATATAATTTAACAGATCCCTTTATACTCTACCTAGGAGGATTTAGTGAAAGAAAGAATGTGGCTTCTGTCATAATTGCTTTTTCTAAAATATATAAAGATTTAAATAAAAAGTATAATTTAGTTATTGTAGGTGGCTATAAAGATTCCGGTCAAAAACTCATAAAACTTGCGAATGAATTGAAAATAGGCTCGCATGTTATTTTTATCGGTTTTGTACCTGAAGATCATTTACCACTTTTCTATAATTGCTGTGATACTTTCATCTATCCATCTTTTTATGAGGGCTTTGGACTCCCCCCTTTAGAGGCAATGAATTGCGGCACTCCTGTAATAGCATCTAACCTTACTTCTATTCCCGAGGTAGTGGGTGACGGTGGGATTTTAATAAATCCATATGATATCTCAGAGATGTCTCTCGCCATAGGTAACTTATTAAGTAATGAAGCTCTAAGATCAGAATTAAGTTCTAAAGCATTAATAAGATCTAAAAAATTTTCATGGCAGAACACTGCACAATGCACTCTCAAAGTCTATGCAGATATATACAATCGCGAATCCCCTGCTCAATAAGAAAAGTATATATTACTGCAACTATATTTTATGTAATATACACTTTTCAAACACACCATAATTAAGGCTTGCATAATGAGTATGCAAGCCTCCTTTTTAAAAATTAATTTATAGTTTATTGATAATACTTGCTAAATATCCTGCGCCAAAGCCATTGTCAATATTAACAACACTAACTCCACTAGAACAGCTGTTTAACATTGATAGCAATGCCGAAAGTCCTTTAAAATTAGCTCCGTATCCTATACTAGTTGGAACAGCTATAACTGGTTTATCCACCAAGCCTCCAACTACACTAGTTAAAGCGCCTTCCATTCCCGCCACAGTAATAACTACCTTCGCGCGCCTTATAACATCTAGATTTTCAAACAACCTATGAATACCCGCTACTCCTACATCATAAATTCTTTCAACTTTATTCCCAAAGATTTCTGCTGTAATAGCTGCCTCTTCCGCTACTGATATATCAGAAGTTCCTCCTGTTACTAATGCAATATATGTACTTGGAATCTCTACGTCCTTTTTTTTAATTACAATTGTTCTTGCAAGTTCATTGTACTCAGCATCATCACATACCTCTTTTACCCCTTCATACATGATCCTAGAGGCCCTTGTACCAAGAATATTTATATCCTTAGTAATCATTAAACTAACTATACCCTTTATTTGATCCACAGTTTTCCCTTCACAATATATAACCTCCGGGTAACCAACTCTAAGTTCTCTATGATTATCGATTTTTGCAAATCCTAAATCTGAATAAGACAAATCTTTTAACTTATCTACACCATCATCAATGGATATATTACCATTTTTAACGGACTTAAGGAATTTCTTCATTTCTTCTGTATTCATATATTCTCCACCTTTTTTAATTTAAGCTTACAGTTTTATGTTTTTATATCTATAATGTTATATTTCATTCCTTAATGTCTCATATACTTTGCTTATAGGGAGTCCCACACTTCGGGCTATTTTCTTACACTCCTCATATTCTAACTTATTCTTTATTTTTTCACCTTTGTAGTAAGCTTCTTTCACAGTAACTTCACCATAGCTAGTGTTCATTTTAGTAAATTCTCTTTGGAGCATTGTTTTATGTACTTTAAAACTTCTTACTCCAAATGTAGTAGTTTCTTTAAATAATACTTCTTTCATCCTTTCAATTTTATCTTCTTTACATAAAACACTTATTTTTACGCCTGGTCTGCCTTTTTTCATTATAATTGGAGTTAAGTATGCATCCAAAGCACCCTTTGTAAAAAGCTTATCAAGAATATACTCATATATCTCTGGATTCATATCATCTATATTACATTCCACAATTTCTTGAAATACTTCCCCTTCATTTTCTTTCTTTTCAGTATCAGACAAATTATTTACCTCTTCTACTAACATGACCCTCAGTACATTAGGAATTTCAGTATCTCTGTTACCAATGCCATAGCCGATCTTCTTAATAATAAAATCGTTATCATCTTTGAATTCAGAGACGTTAGCTGCAAGAATTGCAGCACCTGTAGGTGTTGTAGTTTCAAAAGGTACAGCTCCCATTTTTACCGGTATCCCCTTCAAAATTTCCACAGTAGCAGGTGCTGGTACTGGTATAAGTCCATGATCACATTTAACAAACCCACCACCAAGTTCTATAGATGAGCTCATTATTTTATCAACATTTAAATGACTTATGCAAATAGCAGCTCCTACTATATCCACAATAGAATCTATTGCACCTACCTCATGGAAGTGAACTTCATACAATGTTTTTCCATGAACCTTTGCCTCAGCTCTCGCAACCCTCATAAACATTTTTTTGCTTAATTCTTTCACTTTAGAACTTAACTCACTACAATCTATAATTTTCTCAATATCTTTAAGGTTTCTATGTTCCTCATGGCTATGATTATTGCTCACATGCCCATGAGAGTGTTCTCCTTCACTTCCATCCTGAGTATGTACATGATGATGCTCCTCTAAATCTACATCCACCTTAGTGCCCTCTATACCTTTTCTACTATCTCTCGATACTTTTATTTCATACCCATTTATATTTAGCTTTTTTAATTCCTCGATTAAATATTTCTCGTCTATACCTAAGTCTAGCAACGCTCCTAAATTCATATCACCACTAATACCTGAAAAACAATCATAATAAAGCATTTTCATTCTCATCCACTCCATTTCTTTTGTATTTATCTCATTGTACCAAATAAATAAATATTATAGGTTATATATATATAAATTATAAAAAAATATGCACTTATTATTATGCGATATATTTATTACTATGTCTGACTTTTTTATTTAAATTCTAAAACAAAAGCCTTAATAATTGAAAAGAAATAGGTATATCTGCTTTGATATACCTATTTCTTTTCAATTATTATAAAATCAAACTGATTCAATTTCAGCCCATTTTCTATACTATTGCTACAATATAAAACTTGACCAATGCTATTTTCTATATATACCTTAATACCAAAGTTAATTACAATTCTAATTACTTCATTATGAAGTTCTCTTTCTAAAATAAGTATATTTTTCTTAAAGAAAATAGTTTTATATGTTCCATATAATAAACATGGATTATTATACCTTATTTTAATAAGGTCTTTATACAAGTATAATAAACTTTTTTTATTTTTTTTACAAACTTCTACTGATATGTCATCTACCTTATCTTCTATGTTTATCCAAGATTTACTCTTGCTAAATCCATAAAACTCCGAATTTTCCCATTGCATTGGACTTCTTGATTTATCTCTAGAACTCTTATTTGCACTAGCTAATGCTTCTTCTCTACTTTTCCCTTTTGAAATTTCTATATTATATTTTGTAATCCCTTGAACATCATTCATTTTGTTTATATCGAGGCAAACCAAATCCTTAATCCCAATTTCCTCTCCAAAATACATAAATGGAACACCATAAGTTGTTAATAATAAAGCTGCCATCGCTCTTTCAATTCCATTTTTCTCTCCATTTGGATTAAATCTTGAAACACTTCTTCCCATATCATGGCTATTAAAAAATATTGTTGGTATTTGCTCTGAATTGTATTCCTCATTCATAGCTTTAATTTCTTTATATATTTTCTCCGCTGAAAATTCCTTCATACTACCTAAGTTAAAATTGAACACTACGTCTAATAAATTCTTACCGGAGTAATTTTTCAGTTCAATTAACTCATCTGATCCAATTTCTCCTACGAGGAAAATATCTTCTTTTATTTCTCTTATATCTTTTACTAAAGTTTTTATAACGTCTATAATTCCATCTTGATCTTTATCATTTCTATGTATTTGTTCACCTTTTTCATCATATGGATTATCTTTATTAAAGTCATTTTTTATTGTTAAAAAGTTAATTACATCAAATCTAAATCCATCTACTTCCAGGTCAATCCAATATTTAAGTACATCTTTCATTGCATCATAGACCTTAGGTTCTGCCCAATTCAAATCTACTTGCTCTTTTGCAAATGCATGATAGTAATATTCCTTTGTTTTCTTATCAAATTCCCAAGCATCTCCACCAAAAAATGACTCCCAGTTGTTAGGTTTGTCTTTTTTCCATATATAAAAATCTCTTTTTTCATTATCTTTAGAGCTTCTTGATTCTTTAAACCATGAATGTTCACTTGATGTATGATTTAAAACTATATCAACTATTACTTTTATTCCTAAATCATGTGCCTTATTTATGAATCCTTTAAATTCTTCTAAAGTACCATAACATTTATCAATATTATAATAATCTGATATATCATAACCATTATCAACTTTAGGAGATGGATAAAATGGTGTAAGCCAAATCCCCTTAATACCTAATTCACTTAAATAATCTAATTTAGATGTTATTCCTTTAAAATCCCCAATTCCATCGTTATTTCCATCCATAAAACTTGACATATATATTTCGTAGAACACACATTCTTTCCACCACTTTTTATCCATGTTTTTTACTTCTCCCTATTTGAACAGATTATAAATTAATCTATACTTTACTCTTTTACACCTACTGAATCTCTTTCAATTACACTTACACTCATAATTATATTTTCATTTAGTTCGTTTTTATGATCTAACCTCCATAATAATTTATTTAAAGCTTTACGTCCCATTAATTCCTTTTCTACTCTCACTGTTGTAATATTAGGCACAACAAATGAGCTTAACACTATATCATCAAAGCCTACAACTGCTATATCTTGTGGAATTGAATATCCCATTTCCTTAAGTGATGAAATTAGAATAATAGCAGCATTATCATTTGAGCATACAAATGCTTCTGGCATATCCTTTAAGCACTTTATTTTTTCTTTTACCCATTCTAAATCTTGTCTTATTACATACTCTTCTAAATTATCTAAAACTGAATATCTATTTATAAAATCAATTATTTTATTTTCTTCCTTGAAATTTATAAATTTTTTCATAGCTTCTTGATATCCAAAAAATCTTTCCTTTACACTTAGAGAATATTCTAGCTCTCCAAAAAAACCTATTTTTTTATATCCACGATCTAAAAGTAATTTCGTAATCTTAAAGCTTCCAAGCTTGTTATCTGTCAAAATACTATCTGTACTTTCTAATAACGATGTATGATCTACTAAAACTACTGGCGCCTTATAACCTTTTAGCTTTATCAAATAATCATCATCTATTGCACCTATTACAACTACTCCACATACCTTCTTATGTTCAATGCAACTTGGAATATTTTCCTCATTTTCATCAATCATACACGTAATTATGTCGTATCCATTTTTTCTCGCTTCCTCAACTATCCCCATCATTATCTTAGAATAAAAATAATTATCTTCAAAATATAATTTTCTTATTAAAACACATATATTTTTACTTGCATATGACAGAATGAATTTAGTTGATTTTTCCAAATAACCAATCTGCTCTGCCACATCAAGAACTGTCTTTCTTGTTTCTTCACTAACTCCTGCCTTTCTATTTAATGCTAATGATACTGCATTAATAGATATATTTAATTTATCTGCTATATCTTTCATTATTACTTTTCTCATCTAATATCTCCTACCATAAATATACTATAAGGCTATCAGTTAATTTTATCAAATTATCTCCTGCGGAGCTACAATATTAAGGATTTATGTGTTATTTATCCATTAAAGTGAATATATCTTCTATTTTTATATCTGCTCTACAAACTTTATCATCTGCTGCGCCATAATATATTTTAACAATACCATCTTCAAATAAACATCCACATGTAAATACTACATTACCAAAAAAACCTTCTTTTTCATAGGTAGCTTTTGGTTCTAATATAGCTCTACTTGTTTTGGCTAATATTTTGCTAGGATCATTTTTATCAAGTAAGAATGCTCCTAAGCAATATCTATCATTTTTATCTGCTGCATGATAAATTTTTATCCAACCTTTTTCTGTTAAGAATGGTACTGCACCTCCTCCAACCCTTCCATTTTCCCATGCTCCTTCATTTGAACCACCATAAAAATGTTTTTGTTTTCCCCAATGTACTAAATCAGGTGATTCTGCTATCCACATATCTGCTCCGCCGATTGCACATGGAACGGGTCTATTAAATGTTATATATTTCCCGTTTATTTTTTCTGGGAATATAGTTACATCTTTATTTTCTGGGGCAAATATAATTCCATGTCTTTCATAAGTTTTAAAATCCTTTGTAGAAACTAACGAAGTGGCTGCACCATTTCTAGTCACAGATGTATAATTCACATAATATGTATCCTCTATTTTAGTTATTCTTGGGTCCTCCATTCCCCATTCTTCTTCTGAAGCTGTAAGTTTAATAAAAGCTTCATCTTCTATGATGAAATTTTCTCCATCCTTTGATCTTGCTATCCTTATATGTGATAATGAAGTTAAATAAGCAATTTTTCTTACTCCTCCAATATGCGTAATCCATAAAGAACGTGCATCTGAATAATCATATTGCGTATCTATTTCTTTATTAAATGAAACTATGTCTATTACATCTTTTCCATCTATGTTTACTACTACAGGTATCTTTACTTCATCTTCCTTATCAACTTTAACAGATTCTGCAACTCTACATAATAATAGATATTCATCATCATATTTACAAACACCACAGTTAAATACGCCATCAACTTTAAAATCTTCTCTACTTGGTTTCACGTCACTTGGTTTTATAAGGGGATTCATATTACTTCTTTTAGCAAAACTCATTATTAACACACCCTTTTGTTTTTCTTATTCCTGCTACCTCTAATGCTGTTATTGCAAATACATTCCAAGAAAAAACCCTTATAGATTTCCATAAACACCCTTCCTTAGATAAATCCGTTGGTAAAAATTCATGACTTACCGGATCATCTTTAATTAGGTTTATCTCTCTATCCATTCTATTTAAAATCCTGTTCTTATAGTCATCTAATCCATATCTCACTCCAACTGCATATGCCATTATCTCTTCTCTAAGCCAGCTACCACCATTATAATATACTCCATCACTCCAGCTAAACTTTTCATCAAAAGGACTATCAACCCCACTAAAATACTTGTTATTAACATGTCCTATAAAAGTTGCGCAATCATTAATAACTGGTATTTTTTCAAGTGTATTTTTTACAATTCCCTCATTAAGTAACCCTTCATTAAAGAACCATAATGAAACAAATTCAGGCATCAAATCACCTACTGATATAGCATCTTTATAGTCTAAAGTATTTAATAAGTATCCTTTTTCATTGCTATAAAAGCTTTTATACCCAATATTAGCTTTCTCTATATAATCATCTGGCACATCTATGCCTAAGGCCTTAGCAACTTTTAATGTCACTGCAAATACACCCTGATTAACTGATACACTTGATGTTTTTCCACCTTCAAAATATGTTTGAACATCATTTTGACCTAATACAAAATGTGATTTTGCTATACCATCACCATCTTCATCAAACTCATTAATACAATAGTTATAAGCTTTTTTAACTTTGCTCATATTAGGTTCTATTCCATACTTGATTTTATTTATATATGCCCACCATATCCATTCACAAGTAGCTTCGTTACCTTTTACTTCTAAGCTTCCCATATATGGGGTTATTATGGTTCCTATTGTTCCATTTTCATTTTGAGTTGAACCCCACTTTTCCCAAAGTTTTTTGCTCAATTCCTTATCATTTACCCCCGCTACACTCCAAAAAGAATCTCTATTATACATATCTGGGGCATAATTTAAGCTAGGTACATTTAATGGCAAAAAGTCATATGCACTAGTTATCCATGTTAACATCTGCATATCTGCAAAAAGAATTTTTTCAACATCACTTCCATTAAACCCTAACCCATCTGCTAATAACACTTGGCTGTAGTAACGTATATCTCGAAGACCATCCATTTGCTTAATAAGTATGAATAACTTCTTCTCACAACTTTTACCTTGTTCCAACCTATGAAATGGTTTTTCTATACCATTTACCTTAGTTACCTTTAAGTTTTTTATATCAATAGATTCATTATCATTACTCTTTATCACTAAGAGGCTCTTTTTATTTTCCGTATTTGATAGTATTAATCCATCTTGGAAGCTAGTCCATGTTTCCTTATAAGATGGTATATTATTCTGATAATCAAAACCATGTACTTCGTAATTATCTTTTGTTAATTCTTTCAAAACAACTACACTTAATTCTCCATTTATCCTATGATCAAAACTTATATCATAATACCCATCTTCAAGATCTAGTGTTATGATTAAACTTCCTTCATTATCTTTATTTATAAAATCATTATCTACTTCAACAACTTCTTTTTTCCCGTTATTAAAATCTATTAATTCTCCTAAAGTTATCTTCACATAATGATCACCTTTTTCTCTATCAGATAAAGTTGAAACTCTATAAAGATTAATATCACAAGCCTCTTTTATTGCTGTAAATCCTAGTTTGTTATAATGTGGCCTTCTTCTAATATTTCTTGTCCAATAATTTCTGTGTCCAGCATCTGTCAGCAATCCAACATATGCTTTTCCCACTACATATCCCGCTGCTGGAAATACTTCTCTCACCACACCACCATTGTTATTATCATTATCAAAACTCCAATAACATTTTGGCTCCTCACTTGGAATTATAGAGTTCTCTATACTATAAAACAGCATAGGTATATTTGTTTGCTTAAGTATTATTCTTTTCTCCACTAAGGCCTCATTAACTACTTTATAAACAACTTGAATATCTATATACGTTTCTAGCATCTTGCAGTAATATCTACAATTACAGATAATTTCATTTTCATAATAACCAACAGTATCAATATCTATATTACTTATAACCTCTCTATATGATCTATCTTCATTTTCTATAGTAATCTTTATATTTTTAATATCATCCTTTGCTACAACTTTGTTACTATTCAACAAACTTACTGTGTATTTCTTGTTTTCATCTTTACTAATGTCTATAGAAATTCGCTCCACCGTAATAACACACTCCTATTTGCTATATTAAATCATCCCCTGATGAGCTGAAATGTCGTTAAATAGTTTCTGCATGGTGACATGCAACAAATCCATCCCCAAGTTTTCTTAGTTTTGGTTCTTCTTTTTCACATAATTCATTTGAATAAATACATCTTGGATTGAACTTGCATCCACTTGGTAAATCTTTAAGACTTGGAATATCCATTGTCTTTAACGGTAAGTTTGAAATCATATTTTTATTTTTTGGATTTGCAACTGGAACCGCTTTTAATAAAGCTTTAAAATATGGATGTTTAGGATTTGTTATTGCATCATTTATATTATTTAATTCCACAATTGATCCTAAATACATAACCAGAACTCTCCCCTCATTAGCTATATATCTTGCTGTAGCTAAATCGTGTGTTATGTAAACAAAAGAAATTCCATGTTTTTTGTTCATCCTTGCCATTAAATCTAATAACGAAATTCTTAATGATACATCTACCATCGATACTGGCTCATCTGCTACTATAAGCTTAGGTTTCACTAATAAAGCTCTTGCTAATAATATTCTTTGTCTTTGTCCTCCACTTAATTGATGCGGATATTTATGTAAAAACTGATCAACTGGAGTTAATTCTACTTCCTCTAGATATTCTGTACATAGATCTAAAGCTTCTCCATTTGTTTTAACAATTTTATGTTTTAGTATAGGGGCGCTTAATGATTGGAAGATAGTTTTATTTGGATTTAATGCTGCAAATGAATCCTGATGCACCATTTGCACCCCCATTCTAAAGTCCTTATAATCCCCCCTTTTTAGAACATTTATATCTGTTCCTTTATAAAGTATTTTCCCCTCTGTCGGTTTATGAACATCTGCGATAATCTTTCCTAAAGTAGTTTTACCACAACCACTTTCCCCTACTACAGCTAATATTTCACCGTCTCCAATTTCTAGATTAATATCCTTTAATACTCTAACCTGTTCCTTTCCTTCTCCAAAACTTTTACTTACACCCTCTATTTTTATTAAATTACTCACTTTAAATTCCCTCCCAGTACTTACATCTACTATAATGATTATCCTTTACCTTGATAAGCTCTTTACTATTTTCATCCGACCCATCACAGCCAACCTTTCCCTTATAAATACACCTATTTTTAAATCTACATTCACCTTTTAAATCTAACATATTAATAGGTGCCCCTTTTATAGATCTTCTTGTGGTTACATCATCATATAATGAAGGTATTGCAGCTAATAATGCTTTTGAATATGGATGCTTCGGCGTTTCGTATACATCTAAAACATCACCAACTTCTACTAATTCTCCTGCGTACATTACAGCTATTCTATCAACCATAGAGCCTATTATTGATATATCATGAGTTAAAAACACTATAGAAACTCCATTTTCTTTATTTATTTTTCTTAATATTTCCAATATATACCACTGAGTTATTACATCTAAAGCAGTAGTAGGTTCATCCAATATTATTAACTTTGGTTCAAGCAATAAACTTAATGCTATTAATACACGTTGCTTCATTCCACCACTTAGCTCAAATGGATAAGAATCTAGAACTTTTTCATCTAACCTAACAAAGTTCAATAACTCTTTTATACGGTTCATCATTACTTCATTAGATACTTTATCTAAATGTGTAGTATAAGTTTCAACAAAATGATCTTTTATCGTTGCTATTGGATTAAGTGAATTTTGTGCAGCTTGAAATACTGTTGATATATCTTTCCATCTATATTTGTTATATTCCTTTTCCGAAAGGGCTAATAAATTTACACCATTAAAATAAACAACTTCTCCGCTTGATATTCTACCTGGCTCTCTTACTAAATTTAACATGGCTGAAGCTAAAGTTGATTTACCGCTTCCACTTTCTCCTATTATCCCTAACATTTCACCTTTATAAATATCTAAAGTAATATTATCTGCGGCCTTTAAAACTTTATCTTCATTAAAATATTTTACGTCAAATTCTACAGTTATATTTTTACATTCTAATAATTTTTCCATACTCTCACCCCTAAACTCCCATTACTTTTGTTTTTCTTTTTATAGCTATAGTAGTTTTTATTCTTGGGTTAAATGCGTCCTCTAACCCTTTACTAAACATAAAGCATCCTAATTGGAATAAAACAATCCCTACAATTGGTGTTAATAGATATATTATCGCTTTTGAACCAAATAATGCTCCCGTTTTGTTTAATGCCATATCCAGCATTATTCCCCAATGATCTCCTTTAAACGGAGCTAATCCTAATACCATTAATCCAACACTTGCTAGTATTGATGATTTCATTATCATAATAAAGTTAACTGCTATGTATGATATAATATTTGGTAAAATGTCATTTATAATAATATAAATCTTACTCATACCTAAAATTCTACTTGCCTCAATAAAATCTCTATTTTTCAAAGATAATGTTTGTGACCTTACTGCCCTTGCAAGTCCCGCCCACGACCATATACTTAATATAAGCCCAAACTTTAATGAACTATCAATATTTACTATTAATGACATAACCATTAATACAGGAAAGTTAGGTATTGTCTGAACTACATTAGTTATCATCATTAAAATATCATCAACTATTCCACCAAGTAATCCTGATGTAATTCCTACTGTAACCCCAATACTCAATGTGAAAACACCTGCATAAAGAGCTATTGTTAAAACCTCTCTTGAACCTAATATGAATTGTTTCAATGTATCTTTTCCTGCAAAATCGGTACCTAATAAATGTTGAAATGATGCTCCTTGTAATCTATTTACATAGTTAGCCTTATCAGGAGTTAACATAATTGGTCCTAATATTGCCATCAATGTAAATATGATTAATATAAAAGCTCCAAAAGTTGCTTGTTTATTTGTAACTATTACTCTCGAGAAATTAACTATCCCTTCCCATAATGAACTTAGCTTGTTTTTCATTTATGCTCTCCCCTTCCTTCTTAAACGAGGGTCTACAAACCCATATAATAATTCTACTAAGAAGTTACATAAAATAACTGTTATTATTATTACAAAGAACATCCCTTGCATTAAAGTAACATCTCTATTTGCTGTTGCATTATTTAAATAATAACCAACCCCTGGATATGAAAATAAATTTTCTATAAGTGGTGAACCACCTACTAATAATCCAAAAGTAGTTGCTAATGATGTAACCATTGGCAACATTGCATTTCTACCTACATATTTAAAAATTATCTTTTTATTAGTTATTCCTCTTGCCCTTGCATATTGAATATAATCTTCACTTAATATTCCAACTGCTATTGATCTCATATTTACTATCCAGTTCACTACGTTAACAATGAAGAATGCCAGTATTGGTAAAATAGCATGTTTTGCAACATCTGCTATAAAAGCCATGTTAAATCCGACATCAACCATTGTTGAATAGGCCCCTTTAGATGGTAGCATCCTTAAATTCACTGCAAATATTAATATTAAGAAAAACCCTATAATATACTCTGGTATAGCTCCTAAAACCGATGCCGAGGTATCTAATAAAAGATTTAGCTTTTTACTTCTTTTCCACGCAGCAACCATCCCAATGCTTATACCTACTGTAAATGCTAGTATTGTTGAAACACCGGTTATAAGCAATGTCCATGGCAATGCTGACATTACTATATCTTTAACATCTGTTTTAAACTTTAATGACTGTCCTAAATCTCCATTTAATATTCCTTCACCAAAATCTAAAACCCTTTCAGCTAGTGGAACATTTGGATCATAATTCAACTGCATAACAGCTCTTTTATATGCTTCCTCATAAGGCACTCCTTGTGTACTAACCATTTCCCTAGCTAATACATCTACAGGATCTCCGGGCATAAGTTCTATTATTAAAAATGTTACTATAACTGCAAATATAACAGTTAAACATAACATTAAAATTTTCTTTATCATAATGATCCTCCCTTGAAAAAAGGTGTCCTATAATATGTATAAGACACCTTTAATATTATTTTCCCAAAGTTATAGTCTTTTCTTTTATTAAAGTTGCAAGTAGATTTTCTCCTACACCGGAGTATCTAACATCTTTTATTGTTTCATCATTTCCAAACCCTAAAGTAACATTATCTTTTAGAGTTCTTATCGGGAATCCTTTTTCTAAATAAGGAATAAAATATGCTTGCTCATTAGTTATTTTCATTAATTTCTTAGTTATTTCTTGTACTTCATCACCTTTGGCTGTAAATAGTTTCTTAACTAAATCAGTTACATTTACTTCTTCACCTTCTGACTCAATAATTATATTTCCTTCTTCGTTTGTCTCTAATCCCATTAAGAATGGTCTCGATCTATAAATTGCTTCGTAACTTCCATATGGATGTGCATATAGTACATTTCCAGTTGGGGCAAATTCAATAATTACAGTGTGCTCTTTCTTAGTAAAGTAATCATTAAACGCTGAACCTTCCATTGGCCTAAATTGAACATCTAATCCAAACTCTTTAAGTTTTGTTGCAATTGCTTCACCTGGCAACATAGCTGAACCCCACCCATTGTTACAAGCTAATTCAAATGTTACAACTTCGCCTTTTTCATTTGTCCAAGTACCAGCAGCATTTCTATTCCAACCAATCGATGTTAGTAATTTTTCTGCCTTTTCAGGGTCAAATGAATAATCTGTTAATTCATTTTTCGCAAAATCTTTTACTCCCCAGCTTTCTTGTAATGTAGCTGGAAGACCTGTTAATGTAGTCTCACTTTTTAAACTACCTGGTTCTGTTAATGGCATTATTTCTTCTCTATTAATTAAATAAGCCATAGCTTGTCTAAATTCTTTTTTATTTGCAGGATATTTTTGTGTGTTAAATACAACTGACATTTGACTAAATTCTGAAACATACTGCGCTTTATATGTGTCTAAACCCTTTTTAATTTGTTCTTCTACATCTCTAACAATACCACCACTGTGCATATCTAGCGTTCCATCCACCATAGCTGTTGCCGCTGTTTCCGGTGTAACTACTCTCATAACCCTTAATTGTTTAATATCTAATTCTTCACGGTAATTTTGATTTTGAACTAATAACGCTTCTGAAGTTGTAATATTTTTTGCAGTAAATGGGCCTGATCCAATAGTTTCCTCTACTTTTGGCTTAAATCCTTCTAATTGAATATTTAAGTCTTGTAACTTCTTATTAGACTCTTCTAAATACCAGAAAGTTAGTGTTTCTGGATGATACTTTCTTCCTGTCATTGCTATTTCTTTATATTTTTCTGCCCACTTACCATATACTGATGTAGGTGCATTAATTTTAATATCAAAGGCCATATTTATTATTAATGGACTTTCTGTTTTAAAGTTAAACTTCATAGTTGTATCATCTACAATTTGTATATTTTCTAAAAATTCCCAAACCTGTCTTCTTCCAATATTCATATAGAAAGTAGTCTCAACATCTCTAGTAGTTAATGGTGACCCATCACTCCACTTTAGTCCATCTTTTAATTTAACTGTTAAAACTTTATTTTCAAATGTATAACTTTCCCCTAAATGAGATTTAAATTTTGCTGACGGAAATGGTGCATATACAAATAGGTTATCTTGCATATACGGTTCGATACCGTTTACAAATCCGCCTATAAATGGATTGCCATGTGCAGCTGGAGGCACTATGTAATCACCATTAATAACTAGTGTTCCATCCGGATTATTACTTGAGTTCGCTTTATTGCTTCCACCACACCCTACTAATAATGACGTTCCTAATAAACAACTCATTAAAACTGCAACTACTTTATTTTTTCTCATTTTAAATTTCTCCCTTACTATTTTCTCATTAAATCATCTCCTGGGCAGCTGCAATAGCTTCGCCTAAGATGCATTGACTACTTCAGAATGAGACTTATACCCCCACTGAAGTTTTCTATTTGTTAGGGCAAGTATCTCCTACTTATAGTAGATACTCCCACTTATAGAAGTGGGAGACTTGCCTTCTGAAATGCAGTTAAAATTTAAAAGGATCTCTAATTAATATTTTGTGAGCTTCTGCATCACTTACTCCACAGTAAAGTTCCGCTTGTCCGTTTTCTTTTCTTATTAATCCACCACTAAATATTACATCTATTAAATCAGGTCTCTTTGCTGCCCCTTCTTCAAAATTATCTCTTATTGCAATTAACTTCATTTTGCTATATTCTGAAGTTTCATGATTAAATGTAAATACTGATGAATAGTAATGTCTATTTCCCTCATTATCAAACTTAGCTATATGAGATAAAACTCCTATAGTACCATCTTCAAGTAAATGAAGCTCATTTGCTCCACCCCATTCTTCTTCATAAAACATA
This sequence comes from Clostridium sp. CM036, assembly GCF_055081135.1. Taxonomy (NCBI): domain Bacteria; kingdom Bacillati; phylum Bacillota; class Clostridia; order Eubacteriales; family Clostridiaceae; genus Clostridium; species Clostridium sp. CM036. Next base: position 2,495,211 of record NZ_CM143652.1, read on the forward strand.
TTATCTAAAAGTTTCGCACTTTCTATGTTTTCTATAGTAAGCTCTTCTAAACTCCTCATAATAAAGTAACCTATAGTACCTCTATTCCCAATTTCACCTTGCGGTCTTGTAAATACTAATATTTTATTATTTGATAACTCGAGTAGTCTTATATCCTTCATTCTGTCTGGTCCAACAGCAAATCTTTCTAATTTTTTTAATGAATTTCCTTTTAAAAATACAGTTCTATAGCATATAGGCATGTCTTCATTTCCTGTTTCGTAAATCTCTACTCCACCTAAAACTAATTCTCCATTTATTTTAGTTACAAATGGATCTTGCAAATCAAAAATCGGGGTTCCCTCAATTACTCTCCACTCATTTTCAATCTCTTTAAAGAACATTATTTTCGAATGTTCGGAATCCCTTGCTTCAACTCTTCCTGCTATAACTACTTCATTATCAATTTCAAATGGTGCTGTTATGTTATATATATCTTTATTGTCATTTAAAACAAATTTTAATTTATTAGCTTTAAATTCAACTTTTTGAAGTTTGAATTCATTTAATAATTCATCACATTTTTTTCTTTTCATATTAGTCTCCCTCCTTTTGTAAACCTTTCAATTGTTATTTTATCAACATTTTACTTTAATTTCAATATACTTTTACTTTAATTTCGGTTTTTTTCAATTTATTCTTACAATTATAATTACTTGAAATAAATTAGAATACAGGCAGTTTATACCAAATGATGTAAAGCGCTACTACCCAAATACTTAGACCTTAACTTGTGTGACAGCATTTTATTATGGGTAAGAAGATATATTCATTGGTATAACTACGAAAATTTTCAGCTGACATTAAAAAGCCACATTCCTATAGAATATAGGAATGTGGCTTAGAATTAATTCTCTTTTGTTAAATTCATTATGTTACTTTTTGATTTTGTAGCATACAATTTTGTTTTTCAACTTCCATATAAACTTTCTCAACATTTTCTCCAAAGCACTTAGACGATAATGGTTCCATTCTATCATAAGCATTTTTCACCATTAATGCAGATTCCTCTTTGTCCATTAATATTTGGAATAATATTTCAGCTAAATTTTCGTCTTTATAAAAGAATCTTCCATTAATTTTATCGCGAATTATACCATCTAAATTTTTATCGTATTTAGCTACCACAGGAATTTGTGCCGCCATAGCTTCCTCAAATGTTAAGCCTTGCGTTTCAGTTAGTGAGGCACCTACAAACACATCTCCCATCTGATAATACCTGCCAATTTCTTCCCAAGGTTTTTCTCCTGCGAATACCACAGATTTTTCAATGCCCAATGCCTTAGCTAAATCTTCTAGATTTTCACGTTCTGGTCCATCACCTACAATGAGCAATTTACAATTCGGTATTCTCTTAGTTAGTTCTTTCATACTATTTATAATTATATCTATACTTTTTTCTTTTGCTATTCTCCCAATAAATAGTACAACTGGTTGGGTTTCATTTATTCCAAAAGATCTCTTTTCATCTTTGATAGTCTCTTTATTGTAATTACTTCTTTTGAATGGTTCAATGTTAACTCCAGTTGGTATTACATCTATATGCCTTGTTAAGCCATAATTTTCCAATGCATCCTTCACCTTTATTGTAGGAACTATTATAGCACTACAATCTCTACAATATAGCTCACTTACCTTCTTAGCTAATTGCGAAGCAGGCTTAAGCATTATGCCATGAGATATATAATGGATATAATCCTCATACATAGTATGATAGGTGTGAACTACAGGAATATCTAATCTTTTAGCAACTATTCTTCCAAATATTCCTATGCTAAATTCCGTTTGTGTATGTATTATATCTAGGTCTATTTTTTTTATCTTATTCATAATTTTACGTGAATATATCATCCCAACTCTTTGTGAAGGTAAAAGAAAAAATGGTATGCTAGGCAATCTAATGATACCCTCCTGCTCCTCTACATCTGGGTGTGCAACAGTAATAATGGTTACATTATGTCCAAGTCTAATTAATTCATTTTTCAATATAATAGTAGAAGTAACTACCCCACTTACTTGTGGATAATAAGCATCAGTAAAAATTCCAATATTCATAATCAATCCCCTTTAAACACTATAATTTCCTTATAAAATTTTCTTGCTTAATATGCATTAAATCATCTCCTGCGGAGCTGCAACAGCTTCACAGAAGCTGCATTATCGACTTCAGAAGGATATTTATACTCCCAATGAAGCTAATTTTTTACAGTAGCATAAAACCCAAAAATTATACAGGAATAAAATGTAATTATCCTCCATAATAATATAGCAGCCATTATATTATTAGATACGAAAAACAAACTAAAAAACATATAGAAAGCACCCTCTGCTCCACCAATAGCTCCAGGCAATGGTATAAACGCTGTGAGCATAATTACAAACGCGGTTGCAGCTATCATACTGCCTATGCTAGCACCCTTCATTCCAAAACTAAGATAAATAAAATAAGGGATGCTAAAATATATTGTCAGTTGAAATACTGTATAAACAACAGCTTTAAGCATCAATCCCTTGCTATGCTTTACTATCTCCATATTATCATGAAATTGATCTAAATTCTCATTAATACGTATTTCTAGCTTTGATATATTCTTTACCACTCTAAATTTTCCTAATACTTTAGAAAAAGCTATTATTAATTTTCGTGTTAATTTCCGATACTTAGAAAATATAATTAAGCATATAATCACGCTAGCATTAACTGTAAATCCAAACCCTATTAAATAAAATAAATTGCTCATTTTACTTTTGAAAAAAGCTGCTTTCCAAAATATAAGAATTAAAGAATATATAGTCAATATCGTCTGATAGATAATAAATTTAATCATCAGCGCTGAACCAGATTTGCCAGCTCCCAATTTTTGTTTTGTAAGTGAATATAGTTGCATTGGCTGACCCCCAGATGCAAATGGAGTAATTGAATTAAAATATTGCCCTACCATAGTAACTTTAAATGCTTGTTTGAATTTATAGTCTTTTTTCATTAAAAGTATAATACTTTGCAAAGTTTTAGCTTCAAAAATCCAATATAGCATCATGGAAATAACTGCTACGAATATCCATTGGATTTGCAAATTTTTCATTTGATGAATTAAATCCATCCAACCGTTTGTGAAAATGATCAACAAAACAAATATAACCCCAGAAGCTATCCCCAAAATAATATTAAATTTATATTTTTTCATTAGATTACCTACCCTTTATTCTATATACCTTTTCGTAAAATTTTTTCCACATAGCAAGTACATTCTCTCTAGAATAAAAACTGTGCCCTCTTATAGCTTTTTCTTTAGCCTGTTTATAATAAGTTGCATCATTTTTTAATTTTTCTATAGCCTTAATGAACCCTTCATTATCATGTTCTTTTAAGTAATAATCAAATAATATGTCCTCATATAGTTCCAAGTCTCTTAGCAGTACTGGAGTGTGAGTATTCATTGCCTCAAGTATTGACATAGGAAAAAGCTCGTTATAAGATGGCATAAAAAGAACATCTGATACATTATATATATCATTCATCAAATCTCTTTCAACTATCCCTGTAAATAAGATATTTTCAGGTGCATTTTCTATTTCATTTTTTAGTTCTTTATATCCGTCCGTAATATTTCCAAAAGAAAACCCACCAGCCCAAATAAATTGTACTTCTGGAAGTTTTTTTGCGATATCAATAAAATCAATAACACCTTTCCTTGTTTGTATTTGGCCTACTCCAAGCACAACAAAGGCATCCTTTGCAATTTTCATTTTTTCCTTTGCTATGTATTTATCCTCAATTGAAAGATTATAAAATTTTTCAGTAGAAACAAAATTAGGAATGTAAGTAATTTTCTTTCTATCAATATTATAGGATTCAAGTTTAGTTATAAAATTAGGATTTACTGTAACTAAATAGTCCATACTATTATAAAAACTTATTATATACTTATAAAAAATCTTTTCAACTAACTTGGGTAATTTAATACTTCCTTCAATAGTCTCAGGCAAAAAATGCACATATCCCACTGTTACCCCTTTTCTTTTAGCAAAAGGTATACTCAAATAATGCTTAAAATCAATACTATGATAATGCATTATTTCGGTTCTTGCTATTTTATTTATTACAACTTTATATTCTTTATCTAATCCGTTTTGGACTAAATTTACTTGTTCTAAATAAGCTGAGCCTACTCCTTGACCTTTGACTTTATCAGCTGTTGACAGCATATTTATAGTAGGCATAATAGTCACTCCCGTCTAATCTAACTTTCTTATTATATATATATTGTACTCCATTATTATTAAATATTGATTAATGTTACCTTAAAATTTTCTTAATTTTTATTAATTTTCAATAAAAATCTATTTATAATAAATTTTTATTTAAACATTTTTGTTATAAATTACCTTTATTCGATAAGTTAATTCTACATTAATATTACATTAATTTACCAGTTATATTTTAATACAAAAAGCAGATAATACTCTTGTTCCGATTTAAATAAAAGACTGGAGGTAATAAATATGATGAATGCTGAAAATAAACAAATTGAAAGCAACAACCTAAAAGTTATTAAAGACCAATTAGGATATGAATCATTACTTAATAAAAAATTTAATGAATATGGTTCACAATGTACAGATCAAAATTTAAAAAATCTTTGCACTGAAGCTAGCCAAACACATAAACAAAACTTTAATACATTAAAAACTTACCTTGATTCTCATCAATAATATATAAATGGAGGGATATTATATGAATACAAGTATGTGCGAAAAAGATTTGATGCATGATTTACTTGCTACAGAAAAACAGGTTATTTCTGCTTATAGTACAGGAATAACTGAATCTTCTTGTACAAATTTGAGGAGTACCCTAATTGACAATTTTAAAAACGATCAAAACATTCAATATATGATATTTGACGCTATGAAACAAAAAGGATGGTATCCTACAAAAGATGCTGCAGATAATGAAGTTCAACAATTAAAAGATGAAGCTAACCAAATGATGAATGAATTAAAATAATTAATTATAATATAATAATTTTTCATTAACTATAAGAAGCCTCTAACAGATTAAGTTGTTAGAGGCTTCTTTATGTATATATATAATTTTCATTTCACCTATTTTTCTTTTTAACAAAAAACAATATCTATATTTCTATAACTTGCTTATATATGCCTGGTTTGTTTTTAATTTTATTATGATTATGTCCACTACAAGCTATAACTAAAAGTATGACCCCTACAGTCAAAAACATCCCATGAATTTCCACAGCATATTTCCCTCCTATTAATGAAAACAGCGGAGAAACCAAAATAGCCAGAATATTATTTACTAAATGCGCAAATATGCTTAAATAAATTGAGCCCGTTCTTAAATATATAACTCCGACAACTAGTCCTAGTAAAAATGCATTTATACCTTTAGGAATGTTCATATGAACTAGAGCAAACAATAATGCAGATGCTACAAGCGCTATAGTTGGATTTATTTTTTTAGTCATTCCTTTCAATAATATTCCTCTAAAAACAATTTCCTCATATATAGGCGCTACGACAATATCACTAAATATTGATATAATTGGCGAACTAGGTAGTTCTTCGAATGATTGTTTTATAAAATTTGGCATCGATATCTTGCTAACCCACAAAGTTACACTGTTATCAAATAGCAGACGGAAGGCTATAATCATGAGGGCTGCATAAGCAAAATCCATCCAATTCAATTGTTGTTTAGGTTTTTGATCATTTGCTTTATTACTAAGCCACTTGAATAAAATGATAATAACATACAATTTAACCAATACCCCAAAAACAAAAATTATATAAGGCACTACTTTTTCAAATCTCCCAGAGAATAAATTTAAAACTTCTACAGGTAATTGCCCTAATCCCTCCAACAAAATTGATAGAAACATGACAAGAAGAGCTTTAATGATTCCCATTTTTTTAATATTTATAGCTCCATTTTCTATGTTTCTTAAAAAATTCATTCGATCACTCTCTCTATTTAAATTAATGTAGTTTTTTTCCTTTATTCTATTTATATATAATCGTCCCTCTTCGGGCTATATTCCCTTATAAACTCCATTAGATGCTTATTGTTTTCATCATATATTCACTATCCTTTCTCATATTATATTTTTAAGTGTAACATAATTTTATAAGATGATATATGAACATAATGGCAACTTTGGTTATGTATAATCAATATTATTATCTAGCTAGAATATTTCATTTAACAAAAAAAATCTGAGTTTCTAAATATTGTTAAAACTCAATATTTAAAAACACAGATCATATTAAATCATCTCCTGCGGAGCTGTAATATTAATGACTTCAGAAGGAAATTTATACTCCCACTGAAGTTTTATTTTTGCTATGGTAGTTAACCCCCACTTATAGAGGTGGGAAACTTTCCTTCTGAAATGTAATTAAATTATTTATTTTCCTATAAATTGTTGAGTCCAATAAATAGTTCCATTTTTATCTCTTGCCGCCCCAACTCCTATTTCAGTAAAATTCTTACTTAAAATATTAGCTTTATGTCCTGGAGAATTCATCCAAGAGCTCATTACTGAAGCCGCTGTTTGCTGACCCATTGCAATGTTTTCACCACCAGATTTATATGTTATGCCGAAGTTTTTCATCATATCAAAAGGTGATCCATAAGTTGGTGATGTATGAGAAAAATAGTTTTTATCTGCCATATCTTGTGACTTATATCTAGCCACTCTGGAAAGTTCCCAATTATCTTTTAATGGAGCTAGTCCTTGTTTTGCTCTTTCTTGATTAACTAGTATTACTACATCTTTCTCCAATTTTTTATCCCCAACTAAGTTTGGTATTTTTATTATTTGGTTAACGTTTATCTGATCAGGCTTAGTTATCTGAGGGTTGACAGCTAAAACCTCTGAAACTCCAACCTCATAATTAACACAAATCTTCCACAAATAATCTCCTGACTTAACTGTGTAATTTATGGTATCCCCTGCTGCGTACGCTACTGAACTTATTCCTGTTGTTACTAAAATCCCTAAAGTTAATATACATAATCTTAATGTTTTTTTCATCTTTCTTACCTCACCTTTCTAATTATAATATACAAAGCGTGATTTTTACTTTGTATACACATTCTATCATCTAAATGAGGTTTATAGTTTTTTTATTGATGGAATTTATGTTGTATTATGTCATATATTCATGTAATTACACTTATTGTGTTAGTTTAACTGTTTTGAATTAAGCTATAAACGGAAAATATAATTAATATTTTGAATAATCCAATTTATTGTTATAGAGTGCTTTTTTAATGCAATACAATTAAAGTTTTCATCTCCTTAGTATTTTCTAAGGTCTCTAATTCATACGTTTTAATTTTATGTCATACGTATTCTTATACTTTGCCATCCGAGGATCATTTTTAAAATAACTCTCGTACATACCTCTAGCGACATTTGCAGCGTCACTACCATAACCACCGTCAAATATAACTACAGATATTGCAATTTCAGGATTTTCAGCCGGTGCATAACCTACATACCAAGCATAATCTCCTCTACCGACTTTATTTTGTATTTCAGGTTTATTAAACTGCGCTGTACCCGTTTTACCACCTGTAGGTATAGGAAATCCAGCAAGTGCTTTAGACGCAGTACCGTCGGTATTACCGCCTGGCCCTGTAACGTTGTTCATGCCCTGCATAACTAGATTTCTTGTTTCTGCACTCATATTGGTTTTATTTAACACCTCAGGTTTTGATTGAGATACTAACTTTCCATTAAAATCTTTTATGTTATCAATCAAGTTAAGTTTGTATCTTGTTCCACCATTTGCAAGGGTTGCTATATAATTTACCATCTGAAGCGGCGTGAAATTATCCATACCTTGACCAATAGATGCAATATACATATTGTATGGTAAGCTTAAAGAACCATGCCCTGTCTGTACAGCTTGGTAATATACATCATCTACAATTGCTTGTATATCAGCATCAGTAAACTTCTTATCTTTATTCTTAGGATCGGCAGCAATTAATTGCTTAAATAAAACCTCGTAGTTACTCTTTGAAAAAGTTCCATTCTTTACAGAGTCTTTTATTTTATTTTTAATTTCAGTTTTTATTTCTGAAAGTTTTTTCCCCTTATAAACAATAAGAACATCCCCCTCTCTATCGTACAAATCTAATGGGGAGAATTTTGTTCCTATACCAGAAACTCCATTAGTTAAATCATCCTCAATAGTCAAAAGATATTGCGATGCTGATAGATTTTTCTGGGATACTGTATTATATACTTGCCCAAAATTTTCGTTTATTTCTATCCCAGTACTAGGTTTCACTACTTTAGGGTCAGCTCCTAGTCCAAACATCCATGCATATTTAGCTAAAATGTCATCTCCAGATTTTGACCTTAATAAATCACCTACATTCATAAAAAATGGGTTACTTGATTTTTCTAATGCACGTACTACGTTTACAATACCAAGTGCTCCATCTGTTGCGAAAGGATTCCAATTTACACCCCCAACTTTATTATCACCACCCATATCATACCCACCTTTATCATCATATGTGGAATTAGCATCTATAACTCCTTCTTCAAGACCTGCAATTGCAGTCATTGGCTTAAAAATAGAACCAGAAGGAATTAACGACATAGTTGCATAATTATACAAATACTTTGGATAGTAATCAAATTTGTCCTTTCTAATTGTGGTATTTCCCTTTATACTTTTGTCTATTGGGAACATATAATCAATTAAACTTTGTGGTTTTCCCTGAGCTTTTGCCATGGCTTCATAATCCTGATTAAAATATTTTTTTGATTGAGCTTCAGTTAATCCTTGCGCCGTAGAGAAATCATTTGGATTAAAACCCGGTAAGCTAACAAGTGCTAATATGTCACCAGTGTGAATATCTTCTACAACAGCTCCGCCTCTTGTAGCGTTTGATACATTTAAGCCATTTACCATTCCTAGTCCTCTTAATCTCTTCATTTCACTATTTAAAGCGCTTTCTGTGGCATATTGCAGATTTGCATCTATTGTAAGCTGAACATTGTTTCCAGGAGTTGCCTTCTTACTAGTGATTTCACTTTTTACCTTACCCTGATTCGCATCTGGTATCTTTTCTCCTCCGTTAACTCCTTTGAGACTGCTCTCCATTACAGCTTCAATTCCAGAGTATCCCACATAATCTGTGCTTGTATCATAACCCTTTGCTGAATATTTTTCCTTATCAGCAGGGCTTATTTTGCTTATATATCCTAAAACCGATGAAGCGAGCTGTCCATAGGGATATTGTCTCATAGGCATATTTTCTACTTTAATTCCAGGTAAATCTGAGAGACTTTGCTCGAATATAAATGACGTATCCTTCTTTATATTAGTTGCTATGTTAATTGATTTGTATGAAGAAAAAAAGTTCATTTTTATATCATCTTTTACAATTAAATATTTTCTTATTAAATCTGGAGTTTCCTGTATATGTAAACTTGAAACTCCTTTTATTACACCGTATTCCTTTAGCAGTTCATTATATACTTCCTCTGGGGTTAATTTCAAAAGTTCATTATTAAGTTTTGTAGTTTCAGAAGAATTTAAATCTTCCTCTTTTTTATTTTCAAATTTTGATTTCAATATATTACCTTGAATCCCTCTATCTTTTAAAAATCTTAACTGTAAGGTATGTATTGCCTTAGGATCACTTGAACTAAATTCAAATCTGTATGGTTCAATTTTCAAAGGAAAACTATCTGTCTGAACTTCTTCATTTTCGTCCAAAATTGCAAATATTTTTTGTAAAGTTGTAAATATCTGAGTACTAGCATTAGCTGTGTCTGTATATGTAAGGTTATATCCTAGCGTTTCATTTGCAAGGCTTATCCCATTTTTATCTGTTATGAGTCCTCTTGGGGCCTCTACAGTTATGACCTTTTGAGCACTGGCATTTGCTGTATCCTTGTAATATTGTCCATTTAATACTTGTAAATAATATAACTTTGCAATTATTATTGAAAATATAGCTAACATAATTACAAATAGGACATTATGTCTATTAATTTTTTTTCTTTTTTTCATTTCATCACCATTTTAAACTTTCATTTTATTTTTATAAATATAATATAATATATAATTCAATATATTTTCACTATAGTTAAATCTATAAATATAGTTTAAAGGAATGTAGCCTTATTAGTGCTTTGCTGTGTTTTTTTCATGATTAACAAACTCTTTTACTATAGCTCATTACCCTACTCAAAGTAAAATAAATCTTCAAATTTTTTATCTAATGCAATACAAAATATCAACGCTAACTTTGCAGTTGGATTAAATTGACCTGTTTCTATTGAGCTAATTGTTTGTCTGGAAACGCCAACCATTTCCGCTAAATCTCCTTGAGACAGATTGTTTTCTGCTCTAGCTAATTTAAGTTTATTTTTTAATATTAATTCTTCTTTCATAAAGTCACATCCTTAAATTGTTATCAAAATATAGTATACTACCATTTAGTTTTTGGGACAAGTTATATTGTCATTTATATAATATAACTTGTCACTAATATAGCAATACTTGCCCTATTAACTATGTTTATTTCAGAAAAAGATAAAAAAAATTACTGAGGTACCCTCCATAGTTTTTTGGAGGGTATATTATATACTTTGTCTCATAAAAAAATAACAACATTTTTAAAAAAATGTTGTCAGACCGTTGACAAACATAAAATGTAAAACACTCTAATTTAAAATCGGAGTGTTTTTTTTCATATTCAAAAAGGATTTTAGGACATCAATGTCGAATATATAGTATACAAACTTTATAATTCGGAGGGCATTATTATGATTAATGAAAAGAACTTCACACAACAAAAACTAGAAATGGTGTATTTAGAAGATTTAGTTCCTAAAGACCATATTCTGAGAAATATAGATAAATACATGGATTTCTCTTTTATAAGAGAACTGACTAAAAAATATTACTGCTTAGATAATGGAAGACCTGGCGTAGATCCTATTATACTTTTTAAAATGCTGTTTATTGGGTACTTATTTGGAATAAAATCTGAACGACAACTTGTAAAGGACATTGAAGTAAATGTGGCTTATAGATGGTTTCTAGGACTAAGTCTTACTGATCCTATTCCAGATCATTCAACAATTAGCCAAAATAGACGTAGACGGTTTAAAGGTACAGATGTGTTTCAAAAAATATTTGACGAAGTAGTATTTAAGGCTATAAATCTTAAGATGGTAACCGGTAAAATACTTTACACAGACTCTACACACCTAAAAGCAAATGCTAATAAGCGAAAGCTTGTGAAAATTGAAGTTGAAAAAACGCCGAAAGAATATGTAGCTGAACTTAATAAAGCAGTGGAAGAAGATAGAATAAACCATGGTAAAAAACCTTTAAAGGAAAAAGAACCTGTTACCAAAATAAAAGAAACTAAAGTTAGCACAACCGACCCCGACAGTGGATATATGATGAGAGATGGCAAGCCGGAAGGCTTCTCATATTTAGATCACAGAACTGTCGATAGCAGACATAATATAATTACTGATGTGTATGTTACTCCTGGAAACATAAATGATGTTGATCCTTATATCGATAGATTAGATGTGCAAATAAAAAAGTTTAATTTTAATACAAAATATGTTGGTGCAGATGCTGGTTATGCTACAAATCTTATATGTAAAGAACTATATGAGAGGGAATTAAAATCTGTAATGGGATACCGTAGGTCTCCACATACAAAAGGAATGTACACAAAAAATAAATTCCAATATGTTAAAGAGCAGGACATTTACGTATGCCCTGACTTAAGGGCTTTACATTATAAAACGACAACAAGAGAAGGATATAAAGAATATGTTGGTAATGCAAAATATTGCGAGATATGTCCAAATAGAGCTCAATGCTTTTCTGCAAAAAGCAAGTTTAAAACTATTAGAAGACATGTTTGGGAAACGTATAAAGAAGATGTTGTAAAGTTCACCAGAACAGATAAAGGCAGAAATATATATAGAAGAAGAAAAGAAACTATAGAGCGAAGCTTCGCAGATTCAAAACAACTGCATGGGCTTCGCTATTGCCATATGCGTGGATTAGAAAATGTGCAAGAGCAGTGTCTGCTTACAGCAGCAGTGCAGAATATGAAAAAGATAGCTAGCCTGCTATCTTTACTGTTTTTTGATTTTCTAACTAAGAAGATAGTTGTTATTTTAAATTTATCCATAACTCAAAGCGCTATCGCATAATTGCATGTAAAAAGCCCAGTATAATAAAAAAATTATACTGGGTTTGTAAACAACCTGACAACATTTTTAAAAAAATGTTGTTATTTTATTTAATTAAGTAAATATAACTGTTCAATTGGCCCACCTAATAAAGAGAAAATAGTTATTGTATTGTGTTAATTACAAACATAAATTATTTTTTGGTATTATTTCTATAAACTCCTCGCAGATTCCAATTTTCTATGTAGTGGAATAAAATATACAATTATAATTCCTATACAAAGAACTATGGTTGCTGCCATACCGGCTTCAGGACCAAATACTCCACCAGTGAACAATTCTGCACCAGTTAACTTTAAATTCATCAAGCTACCTGTTGCTACTTTTAGTCCACTTACCTCAAACCCAAAAATATTTCCCTGAGTCCAGTTCCACGCAGCATGAAGTCCACAAGCCCCCCACAGATCATTAGTTTTTATAACATATACGCCAAAAAACAAACCTACTAAAACAATATTTATTATAGCTAAAACACTTACATTTGGATTTCCAAGGTGCATAAATCCGAAAAACGTAGAGGAAACAATCAAACCTACAGCTACATTATATCTTGCACCTAAAACATTCATAAACCATCCTCTTGAAAGAATCTCCTCTGCAGCACTTTGTATCATCCACCCTGGTATAACAATTAGCACACCACTTAAAGCTGCTACACCTGAAAGACCTACTGGATTACTATTTACTACAGTATGCCCGCTAACACTAAGCAATAAAACTACTATTGAAAACATTAAAATTCCTATGCCAAAACCTATTAAATACTTTCTTATAAATCCTTCTTTTTTTAATCCCATGCTTGAAATACTTCTTTTTTCTCTAAACTTTACTCTAGCAAATACTAATAATGTTATAAATATAAAACCACAAATAAGTTGATTTAGTAATAAAACGGAAGGATCATTGCCAATAATTTTCTTTGTAAAATGAGCCAATATTTCACCTATTCCTTGCCCTCCAATTAGAAAAAGCAATACCCAAAATAAACATAAAATAATATTAGGAAGTACCTTCGCTTGTTTTGCTTCTCTAAATAAACCAGTTTTATTCGAAAACATATTATCACTCCTACTCTATTTGCTTAAACTGCATATTGTAAAGATAAGAATATAATCCTTCTTGCTTTATAAGCTCGTCATGCGTTCCTCTTTGGTTTACTCCTTCATCAGTAAGTACAATTATTTCATCCGCATTTTTTATTGTACTTAATCTATGAGCAATAACGAGCGTCGTCCTGTTTTTTGTAAGGTCTTCCAATGATTTTTGAATATATTGTTCATTTTCATTATCAAGAGCTGATGTAGCTTCATCAAGTATTAAAATTGCTGGATTCTTTAAAAATACTCTTGCTATAGATATCCTTTGCTTTTGACCACCAGAAAGTCTTACTCCTCTTTCTCCAGTATAAGTATCATACCCATGTTCAAGGCTCATAATGAACTCATGAATATTTGCCTTTTGAGCCGCCTCAATTATTTCCTTTTCCGATGCTCCCGGTCTGCCATATGATATATTTTCTTTAATGCTTCCCGAAAACAAATAAACATCCTGCTGGACTATCCCAATAGATTTTCTAAGTGATTTAAGTTTTATATCTTTTATATTGATGCCATCTATTGTTATTGAACCATGGTTTACCTCATAAAATCTTGGTATAAGACTGCAAAAGGTTGTTTTACCACCACCCGATGGACCAACAAGTGCAATATTCTTACCTGATTGTATTTTTATATTTATATTACTTAATACTTTATGCATATTATTATAACTAAATGATACATTATTAAAAGATATCTCTCCTTTTGGATTAACCAATTCAACTGCATCTTCTTTATCGATTATGTCTGGCTTTGTATTTATGACTTCAACAAATCTTTCAAATCCCGAAAGCCCTCTTTGAAACTGCTCCGTGAAATTTACAAGCTTATCAATAGGATTTAAAAATGTATTTATATAAAGTATGTAAATTACAAGATCAGATACTTTTAATGAGCCATCACTTATAAATATACCCCCTACAAGTATAGCGCTAAGATAAAGTAATCCTTGAAAAAAGCTGTTACCACTATGGAATTTGCCCATTATAAAATAACTTTCCTCTTTTGTCTTTAAAAATTCGTTATTACCTTTAGCAAATTTAGTATTTTCTATATTCTCATTAGCAAATGATTTCACCACGCGAATACCTGCTAAACTGTCTTGAATTTGGGCATTTACACTTGCTATCTTTTCCCTATTTTCTGAAAAAACATTTCGCATTTTCTGATTATAGAAATATGAAAAAAATAACATTGCCAGTGTAAATAAAAGAAGTATAAGTGTTATTCTTGAATTTATATTTGCGAGTATAACAAAAGACCCAACTATTTTTAGTATGGATATGAATACATCCTCAGGCCCATGATGCGCAAGTTCTGATATATCAAAAAGGTCTGTAACTATTCTCGACATGAGCTTTCCGGTATTCGCTTCGTCGTAATAAGAAAAAGATTGTTTTTGAAGATTGTTAAAAATATCTTTTCTCATATCCGCTTCCATTTTTGCCCCCATTATATGTCCCCATGAGGTTATGAAATACTGACAAAAATACCTTGCAATATACATAAGTAATAGCGCTATCCCCACATATAAAACATATTTAAATATCTTATTCCCATCATTTAATACATAAACATCATTTAGCAAATATCTAACTATTAAAGGAAACACCAAATCAATTACAGATAAAATTAATGCACAAAACATATCCGCAAAGAACAGCCCCTTGTATGGTCTATAGTAACTTTTAAATTTTTTAAAAATATTCATTGTTTTTATAACTCCTTTTCCTTAAAGTTTGTTTATTATTATATCACTAAACTCATTGAGAATGATTATTTATTTCATTCTCAATGCCACTTCTTAAAATCATTCTTATATTACTATATTATTTAGTGTAAAATATATTTTGTAATATTATTTCTTGCGCTAACAAATGCTGATTCTAGATTATTTGTATATATTTAATGAACCTTTTATATTTTGACGCGTAGTAAATAATGAAAGGGGGCAAGGTTTTGGATGATAAGTTTATTTGGATAACCTTTGATACTGATAAAAATCAAGGACTTGAACTATTTATAGAAAAATATAAAACTCCTCTTTATAAGCTTTGTATACATTTGCATAAAAACAGTACTAGTGCTGAAGATCTATTTCAAGATACTTGGATAAAAGCTTTTAAATATATGGACGACTTTAACAGAATTAAGAATTTTAAACCTTGGCTCTTTACAATTGCTATTAATCTATATAAGGATAATTATAGAAAAGTAAAACGGTGGTTTTCAAAGTCTATAGATTTTTTTGATATTAATGAGAAAAACATTGTAATGGAAAATATAAAGTCAACTACCTTTCTTCCTGAGGAATCTTATGATAATAACCAAAATAAGCAACAGTTACGAAATAGTGTGAATAATTTAAAAGATGAATTTAGAATGGTAATAATACTATTTTACTACAACGGATTAAAGCAAAAAGAAATTTCAGAAATTCTTAAAATACCTGAAGGAACTGTAAAATCCAGATTAAATAAAGCTAAAAAGTTATTAAAAGAATATATGGAGGATAATAACTATGGAAGATAAATATTTAGAAGAGCTTCTCTTTGAACTAGGTAATGAAGATATTAATCTTCCTAAAAATTTAGTTCAAAATACTAAAGAAAAAATATATAATAAGCACTTGTTATCCATTATTTGTATGTCAGTTTTTTTTAATATTATTTCACTTATAAGTTTAATTACTATTATATATTTAAAATTTAATTTTAAAGGAATTATTGGCCTATATATTTTATACAGTTTTTTTTCAAGCTTATCAATATTACCTCTAATATTTTTTAAAGGGCAGTTTAAATTAAAATTTTCAATTACTATTTAAAGGAGAGATTAAAATGAAAAATTCAAAAAAAATATTTTTTACCCTTATAACAATACTTCCTCTACTCTTTTTATCTTTTATTATTTTCATATCTTTCGCCATAGCCTCGGACTATAGACATGGGAACACAAATATCTCTGAAATAGTTCCACCTCTCATAATACTACCTTTAATACTTTTATTAATCTTTGGAGTAATTTATTTAATTGGTCATTTTGTATTTATGGATTCAAAGAGAAGGGGTATGGACCCTTGGCTTTGGACAATGGTGGCACTATTTGTTCCAAACCTTATAGGTTTAATAATCTATCTAGTCGTAAGGAATTCCTACACTAAAACAATGTGCAAAAGCTGTGGAAATCCTGTAGATGATCACTTTATGAATTGTCCATTCTGTGGCTTTAAGCTTAAAGATAACTGTAGTTCTTGTGGATTCCCAGTAGAACCTGAGTGGAATATTTGTCCCAAATGTGCCTCTAAATTAAAGTAGGATAAATAACTTTCTATAGGAGCTTTTCCTTTTATTATTTCACTAAAAAAAATGGATAAAGAAATGCTAATTTTAATTAACACATTCTTTTATCCATTTTTATTTTAAGAAGTCAATATCCCCATAGTAATATTCTTATATTTCCATACTATTCAAAATATCTTTAAGTTTCTTTAAATCTTCTACAGATAAAGTAATCCCCTTACCCATCTTCTTATGCTCGCAATCCCAATCTCTAATATCATATTTAGGATCTTTATCATTCCAAGAGACAAGGTTTAGTTCCTTTGTCCATCCCTTTGCTGACTCGGAAATCACCCCTGATTTTTCTTTTATTTCAAATTTAATTTCTGCCATTTAAAATCCCTCCAATAATAGTTTTTTTATTTATTCGAAAATCTATTTCTCAAAATCGTCGCAAAGTTTACTTACTATTTTCTCATAAATATAAAAATAAGCACACAAGGGATGTTTATATATCAATAGTAAATATAAATTCTGCCCCAGCTACTTGGTTATTCTTACATTTAATGTTTCCGCCATGGGCTTCTACAATATATTTGCATATTGATAATCCGAGTCCAGAACCCGGGATGCTCATACTTCTAGATTTTTCTGCTCTATAGAATTTATTAAAAACATAGGTCATATCTCCTAAACTAATACCACTTCCATTGTCCATTACAGAAAAAGCTATCTTATTTTCAGTTTCAAGATAAAAAACAGTAATTTTTATCTTGCCATTTTCATGATTAGTATATTTTATACTATTCTCTATAAGATTGTAAATTACCTGTGTTATACGGCTTTTATCCATAGAAACCATTACATTTGCAGCATTGCACTGATATTCAAAGGTAAGTCCATAATGTTCCACTAAAAGCTTTAATTCTAATATTACCTTTTTTAAATATATATCCAAATAACACTCACTTTTTACAATTTTCAGTTCATTCAATTCTGCATTGGAATGCTCTGACAAATCGTTAACCATTTTAGTAATTACCTCAGATTTTCGAATAATAACTTCCACATATTTTTTGCGTTTTTCTTCAGTGTTTGAAATGCCATCTCGCATGCCTTCACTATAAGCTTTAATTGTCGATATAGGTGTTTTCAAATCATGAGAAATGCAGGAAATAAGTTCCTTTTGAGACCTTTTTAATTCCTTTTCTTTTTCTCTCTTTTCCTTTAATTGATCTCGCATTAATTCGAACCCATATGTTAATTCAGCCACTTCATTCTGTAGCAATCTATTGCCTCTTGCGCGTGCTACTGGAATGTCATAATTACCTTCAATAATTGCTTTTGAGGACTGGTTTATTTCAAGCAGTGGATCTAAGACATGGTATTTCATATAAATATTTATGGCAATTAGTATAAGTAGCACAAGGATAATTCCACAAATAATTGGAGCAAATAAATAGAACAAGTTTTCTATTTCTGTACGCTTTAATATCTGCTGTCTTGGTATAGTAAACACAGCAAATTTGTCTACCTTTTTCCCACTTAACAAAACAAAGGAAACTTTAATTTGTTTGTTATTCTTTTCATAAAAACTTTTATCAGTTTGGAGAACCTCTTTAAGATTTATAAATTCCCCTTGTTTATAATCATTTTTGTCACTGGTATAAACAACCATTCCATCTAAATCAAACACTGTATAAGAAAACTCACCTTGTTTATATTGTTTTGATTCTAGTTCATTGACTTGACTGGCTACTAGAATTCTGGCCTTATTATAAAGAATTTCCTCTTTATTATTTGAATATCTTATCATGGACATTAATGTGGATATTACCAAAATGAGCACTATAAAAAAATGTAACCCTATTTGTTGTTTGAAAATTCTATTTTTCATAATTTTATACAGATAACTTGTATCCTACTCCCCATACTGTTTTGATATAACAAAGTCCAAAATTATTCAACTTTTCTCGAATTCTTTTTATATAAACTGCCACACTACTAATATCACCAAATTCATTCATACCCCAAACCTCTTGGTATATTTGCTGCTTTGAAAATACTTGATTTACATGCCTTGCAAAAAAATATAAGACTTCAAATTCTTTTGTGGTAAAATCTATGATTTTTTCATCTATACTTGCCTCATAGCTTTCCTTACTAATTCTAAGCTTACCAATAGTAATAATCACAGAAGGAGCTTTCGATTGTTCGAGCTCTTTATACCTTCTTAAATGGGCTTTTACTCTTGCCACAAGTTCCAACGGACTAAAGGGCTTTGTGACATAATCATCTGCTCCAATTCCAAGGGAAATCACTTTATCCATCTCTCCACTTTTAGCAGATACCATTATTATAGGTATATTAGAATTATTTCGAATTTGCTTACAAACCTCCATACCATTTACTTTAGGGAGCATAATATCAAGAAGTACAAGTTCTGGTTTTTTGGATTTAAAAAGTTTTAATCCTTCCTCGCCATCAAATGAAATGAATATTTTAAAACCTTCTATTTCTAGATAATCGCGTAATATTTCAGCTAACTCTTTCTCATCTTCAATAATTAAAATCGTTTTTTGCTCCATAATATCTCCTATTTTTTTACCATCCTCTTTGTTTTAAAAATTCATAAACTATTTTTTCTCTTTCATCAGCTGTCTCTTTTTTATATTCATCTAATTTTAAATCTCCATCAATATAGCCATCTTTTAAGAATATAATTCGAGTGCCTCGAAGCGCAGCCTTTAAGTCATGGGTAACCATAACAACTGCTTGACCGCCCTTATGAATATCAGAAAAAATATCTAGTACATTTTCTCCTTGAGCTGAGTTAAGTGCACCTGTAGGTTCATCGGCAAATAATAGTTCAGGCTCATTTATAAGCGCTCTGCAAATTGCCGCCCTCTGACTTTGTCCACCAGATAATTGACTGGGGAATTTTTTTTTGTGATCTGTTAACTCCATTTTCTCTAATAACTCATCAATTTTTTTATCAATGTCAAATTTCTTTTTATTAGTTTTATAGGTTGGACTTACAATATTCTCATAAATGGTTAGATCAGGAATAAGGTTAATCCCTTGAAATACAAATCCGATTTTGTTTCTTCGTAAATCAGCCATTTCACTTTCCTTATAATTTGTAATATTTTCATCACCTATAAATACCTCTCCACTAGTTGCTCCATCCATACCGCTTAACAGATAAAGCAAAGTGGATTTACCAGAGCCGGAACTTCCCATAACTACTGTAAAGTCTTCTTTATTTATCTCAAGATTTAAGTTTTTGATTACGTTATTTACTTCACCATCACTTAAAAAACTTTTGCACAATAAGCTTGTTTTAATTATAACATTATCCATAAAATTCTACCTCACTATTTTTTATTTTTTTATTCTTGCCCGAGCTCTGTTAGGTGATTACTAAATAATCCAGTTGATGATAATACAGCACTTAGTAAGAACACAAATAGTATTCCAGTATTACCCATAACCAAAGTTGCAACATTATAAGTCACCAGATATTGTGAAAATCCAAACATAGATAAGGCCATAACCATAGTTTTAGGAAATGTTACAATAAAGATTGGCACAGTTACTAAGATTGATACTAATGCAATAATCCCAATGTAACATAAATTCGTTAGTAATAAATGCTTTCCTGTATAGCCAATAGATTTGAAAATATTATGTTTCTTTCGCTCTTTTATATTTTTTAAATATACTATGCAGAAAAGATTCAATGCACCAATAATCATAACCAATACCATAAAGGGAGCAATTGCCTCCTTTTGAGGTCCACATATCATATCCATAATATTGCTGTATTTATTTGATCGATCTATTATTTTCAAATCATTTTTCATTTTATTATTATATTTCACAATAAACTGATTTTTATCTACATTCTTATTTAGATAAATGGATGCTTCATCGAAAGAAAACTTTACTCCATTTTTTTCCAAGGTAGAACTTAGAAGTCTGCAGGTTCTCCCAAGCTCATAGTACCCTTGGCTAGTTCCTACAATAAGAAGGCTTACTTTTTTATCTGGGGTTAAATAGATATCCACATAATCGCCTACATCCTTTTTCATTTCTTTCGCGATTAAATTTCCTAGCACAATTTCATCACTGTGTATTGGATTGCGTCCTTTCACTACCGGCATATCAATATTTTTATAAGTCTCATACACCATCCTTGCAATATTGGGGTCTCCCATCCCTTTGGTCCATTTCATCATAACATTTGAATTTGCAGTTGTTTTAATAACACGCTTAACATCTGCATCTGTTAATAAAACACGGCAATTTTCGTCAAATTTCACCTGGTTTTCAGAAACGGCTGCTACATCAAATTTATCAAAACCTATCCAATAGTAATTGTTATCCTTCATGGTATCTAATACGGAAATGGATGATAACGCAAAATTTACACAATAAATAGAAATCACACAAGTGAGAATAATATAACAGGTGTTTTTTTTATCTCTTTGCATATTTCTAACTGCTATTCCTAGTGGAGAAAAACTTAATTTTTCTGTAAAGGGATGATTTTTTGTTTTACGAGTGCCAAGCTGATTTTCTCTTCCATTTAACACAATAACCGGTTTTATATCTTTCAATTTATTTATTACTAAATAAACTTGAAGTAATACAAAGCCATTGATTAAGAAAAAACATATTGATGCAGGAAACCATATACTAGCATGATTAGTTTCACCAATATTAGCAAAGATTTGCTTAGTAAATTTACTTGAAATAAATGAAGAACAAATGATTCCTAGAACACTTCCACTTGCTACAATAAAGAAATATAGTTCCATATAAATTCTCATAATAGATTTTGATGAATAACCAATGGTTTTATAAATAGCTAAAGTTTTGCTATCTTGAATTAGAGCATTTTTGATCATATAGCGAATCATCATGCTACTTACTAAAAGCACAAGAATGCTTGCTGCCAGCAATATACCGCCTAAAATCTTCTCTGATATAGCACTGTTACTCATACTATCTTCTATGGTCATGGCTCTTCCTTCTAATACGCCATGATTTTTCACGCGGTATTCGCTAATAATATCATTTCCAGTAATACTCTTATCGCTAAACACTGCTATAACCTTTGAAGTTTCTAACTCTTCTGGAATTTCACTCACAAGAAATTCACAATTAAATGCTAAAGATATAGAGTATGGATCTGCATAAATGGCTGCTACTTTGTAAGTATAATTTCTACTGCCACTCCATAAAACAATTTTTCCGCCAACCTTTATATTATATTCATTTGAGAGTGCAGCTGGAATAAAGCACTCTCCTTCCTTAGGCACATCAACTTTATTGCTAATAGATCTTATCTTCCCATATACACTTCCCTCATATTTGGTTAAACTTGCAAATGTTTCCACATTTTTACCTTTATAAGATATTTTTTCTGTTATCCAATGTCTGTTAATTAATACTGTTTTTGATACAGAGTCTAATCCTTCTATTCTTTTGGATAACTCACCGATTTCTTTTTCTCCTTTTTCAAGAGGAAATACTTTTACTTTCGGAGATTGGCACTCTTTTTGGAGATCTTCAAAGGGTTTTTGTAATGATGATATCATCATTATAGAACTTGACATTAGCATGGTACAAATTAATATGATAAAAAAAATCATAATGCTCTGCATTTTTCGTTGTCTTAATTTTTTAACCCACATACCTTACAATCGTCCTTTCTTTTATTATTAATATTATTAATGAATAACTTATTTATCATCATAAGATTATCATACAATTTAATTATTAAATAAAAATAGGATAATTATGAATAATTATGAATAAAATCACCATTAAATATCCTTAGCCTTTTAATTAAGCTTAATCAATAATTAAGCGCGCTTGAGATATATTTCGAGAATAAAAAAACACAACGCATAAAAATCTTATACATTGTGTTTTTCCTTACTATTTTAAATTAAACTTAGCAAAAGCCTCAGCCATAGCAGAATTGCCAGTTGGTTCATCTTTCTTATTCTGCTGATTCAAAAATCTACTGACATCTTTTTTGTTTAAAGCACTTTTTTCTGAGTCGCGACGTTTGTTAAAGGCTGAAAGTTTTTCTCTATATCCACAGCCACAAACAAATATCTTATTGTCTCCATCTCCTCTAATCTCCATTTTCTTATGGCAAGTAGGACAACGTGCATTAGAAACTTGTGAAACTCCTTTACGATATCCACATTCCCTATCTGGACATACTAGCATCTTTCCCCTTTTGCCGTTAACTTCAAGAAGATACTTACTACACTCAGGACATTTCATTCTTGTGGCGTTGTCATGTTTATATATTTCGCCAGAAGCTGCAACATTCTTCACAAGCTTCACTGCATATTCCCTCATATCTTTTACGAAATTCATGGAATTAGCTTTTCCTTTACTTATAAGTTGAAGCTGTTTTTCCCACTTAGCCGTAAGCTCTGGGGATTTTAATTCCTGCGGAACTAAACCTATTAGCTGTATTCCTTTTGAGGTTGGGAATATATCTTTGCCTCTTCTCTCCATATAAAAGATGTTAAATAATTTTTCAATAACATCTGCTCTCGTAGCAGGCGTCCCAAGTCCCGAAGTATTATCCAATGCTTCTCTTAGACTTTCATCCTGGATATCTTTTCCTGGATGCTCCATAGCTGTAAGCAGCGTTGCTTCATTATATCTAGCTGGTGGCTTAGTTTTTTCATTTTCCAATTTAACTAAAGTAAGTTTAACTTCTTCACCTTTATTAATTGGTGGAAGTGACTGATCTTTGTCTTCTCCACCCTCAGAACTACTTATTTCTTTCCAGCCCTTTGACTTAAGTATTTTTCCTTTTGCAGAAAAAGTCTCACCCTTAACATTTATTTTCACAGTAGTTTGCTCATACTCAAAAGGTTGACTTAGAACCTCTAAAAATCTTTTTACAACTAAGTCATAAATGCTTCTTTCTTCTTTGTTAAGGCTTGATAAATCTACATGTTGCTCTGTTGGAATTATAGCATGATGATCTGATACCTTGCTATTATCCACAAGTCTACTTGTAGTATGTATCCTTCCTTTTATTATACTTCTAGCAGCTTTCTCATATGGTCCTATAGCAATGCTCTTTAATCTGTCGAGAAGCGTTGCTACAATATCTGTGGTAATATGTCTAGAGTCTGTTCTTGGATAAGATAATATCTTATGATTTTCATATAATCTCTGCATTATATTAAGAGTTTGCTTTGCAGAATATCCAAATTTTCTATTTGCATCCCTTTGAAGCTCCGTTAAATCATATGCAAGTGGAGGGAGCTCTTTTTTAGATGCTTTATTTAACTCGGAAACGGTTCCCATTTGATTATTTACCTTATTAGCTATATCTTCTGCCTTTTGCTTGTCAAATGTACGTGCTTCACCATTTTTACTAGACCAATGAACTGTAAAATTATTTACCTTTCCATTTACTGTCCAGTAATCCTTTGGAATGAATCTCTTAATTTCGTTTTCTCTTTCAACAATAAGTGCCAAAGTTGGTGTTTGAACTCTTCCCGCAGACAATTGAGCGTTATATTTACAAGTTAATGCTCTTGTAACATTAAGCCCTATTAGCCAATCTGCTTCTGCTCTTGATTGCGCTGCCCAAAATAGGTTTTCATAATCTTTTCCAGGTTTAAGATTCGCAAATCCATCCTTTATTGCTTTTTCAGTTTGAGACGAAATCCACAACCTTTTAATTGGCTTTCTAAATCCTGCTTTTTGAATAATCCAACGCGCCACTAGTTCTCCTTCACGTCCTGAATCTGTAGCAATAATAAGCTCATCTACATCAGCTCTTTTTAGGAGTTCATGTACAATCTTATATTGCTTTGAAGTTTCCTTAATAACTACCAGTTTTAAGTCCTTTGGCAGCATAGGAAGATCTTCCATTTTCCAACTTTTATATTTTTGATCATAATCCTCCGGACCAGCTAGTGTAACAAGATGTCCGAGTGCCCAAGTTACAATATACTTTTGTCCCATTAAATACCCATTTCCACCTTGAGTGCAATTTAAAACTTTCGCTAGTTCACGGCCTACAGAGGGTTTCTCTGCAAGCACCAATATTTTTCCCATATATAAAACTTCCTCTCTTATATATCACGTGTAGCATACGCTGCACGGATTGATTTCACTTATTTTATTAAAATATGATATAGCAACTATACTCATTATAAACTACTTTATATACAACATTCAATTTTTTGCAGCTAAAACTGTAATAGTGCAGGTGTTTTTTACTAAAGAAAATGATATACTACATGATATAGTAATATATCACTATGCACTATAATATTAAATAAGTTTAGAGGTAATTACATGAATTATATAATATTTGACTTAGAGTTTAATCAAGGCTACAATTACACAAAAGATACTACGAACATAACAAATCCTAAATGTCCTTTCGAAATAATTCAGATAGGTGCCATAAAACTAAATGATAATTTTGAAACGATTGGGACTCTAGATGTATTAATAAAACCGGAAATATATACTATCATCAATCCCTTTGTAAAAGAACTTACCGGAATAACAATGGATGAATTAGATAAAGGCAAACCTTTTAAAGAACTATATAAAGAACTTTCAGAGTTTATAAACGCTGACTCAAGCATATTGTGTGTATGGGGAGTCGCTGATATAAAAGAATTATTTCGAAATATAGAATATCATGAATTAGATACCTTGATTGTACCCACAAAATACATAAACATTCAGTCCTACGCTTCTAAAGAGCTTAATTGTCAAAAAGGAATTAACATTGGGCTAGGTAATGCAGCAGAGCTATTAGGCATACCTATTGAAAGCAAGTTTCATAATGCTTATAATGATGCATTCTATACAGCTGAAGTTTTCAAGAAAATTTATAGCAGTGAAATTAAATCTAGGATATATAATCCTCATAAAAACACAAGGGTAACTAGACCCGCTGCTGAAAGTTACAAACTTGACACTTGTAATTTAATGAAACAATTCGAAAAAATGTTCAAAAGGGAAATGACCGAGGAAGAAAAGTCTATAATTAATTTAGCTTATATTATGGGAAAAACAAATCAATTTCAAGTTGTTTCTGACCCAATATCAAAAAATCGAGTAGGAGCTAAATAATTAATTTATTTAGCGACCTCTCACACCACCGTGCATACCGTTCGGTACACGGCGGTTCAATAGAAATTAATGTTTTAATAAATATGTCTCAGATATAGAAACTAATCCTATATTTTTAAGGTATTTATTGGTCAATGTTTTGTTTAATATAGGGCTATTGGATGTTCTCCAATAGCCTTTCCTTGTATTTGCATATTGCAAAGCTTTATTGTTTGGTATTCCTAATTTAACAAGGTTCCCATATTTTGTTTTAATCTTTTTCCATTGTTTCCAAAAACACATTCTAATTCTTCGCCTTAACCATTCATCAAGTGTTTTAAGAATACTTTTAATGTCTGCAATAGCAAAATAATTTATCCATCCAACTATCACTTGCTTAAGTTTCATAAACCTATATTTCATGCTCATCGCATTACTTCTTGAAGTTAATTCTTTTAGCTTTGCTTTGAATTTGATTATAGGTTTTTGAGGAACTCTCATTCTGTATTCACCTTTTGCTCGGTAAAATGAAAATCCTAAAAATTTAAGTTTCCAAGGTCTATCTACTGTACTCTTTTCTTTATTCACTCTAAGCTTTAACTTTTCCTCAATAAATCTCGTAATACTCTTCATTACTCTATTTGCTGATTTCTCACTTTTGACGTATATATTCGCATCATCAGCATATCTACAAAAGTTTAGTCCTCGTTTTGTTAGTTCTACATCGAGTTCATGTAACATTACGTTACTTAATAATGGGGACAAAGGCCCGCCTTGAGGTGCTCCTTCTTCTGTATTCATAAATACCCCATTTATCATCACTCCACTTTGTAGATACTTTCGTATCAGAGAAATTACTCTACTATCTTTAATATCTTCCGATAGTATCCTTATTAATTTATCATGATTTATCGTATCAAAGTATTTAGAAAGGTCTATATTCACCGTCCATGTATGTCCAGCATTAATATATCCCCTACATTTTTCAACAGCTTGTTTTCCACTTCTTAAAGGTCTAAAACCGTAACTATTATCAGAAAATTTCTTTTCATATATTGGTATTAGAGTTTGTGATATCGCTTGTTGAATAACTCTATCTAATACAGTAGGTATTCCAAGTAGCCTAATTCCACCGTCAGGTTTTGGTATTTCTACCCTTCTTACGGCTAGAGGTCTATATCTACTTTCTAATAATGATTGCCTTAATTCTTGTCCATGCTCTTTTAGATAATGTAGAAGTTCATCTACTGTCAAACCATCAATCCCATGACTTCCTTTATTGGCTTTTACTCTTTTATATGCTTTATTCATATTATCTCTCGATAATATCTGCTCGAGTAAACCATTATCATATTCATTCACATCGTTTCTTCCTTCTTCTGACATAGAGGAAATACTATGCACTTCTACATTACCTTCGAGTTCCACTCTATTCTCTCGTAGAGAGCCTTCTTTATGAAGTTGTCTGCTTTTATCATATTTTCTCGTATCCTTCAAAATTCCAAAACCTCCTATTGTTCAGTCCTTCCCACGCTAACGCGTTTTGCATGGTACTATGACGTCTGCTGACTTCTGATAGTTCAGCCATACATCACTGTATGGGTTGTTATTTCTAAATTCATATCCACAACTTACCTATCAGATCTCCCCGGGTAAGAACGCAATCTTTCACTCCATCTATCTGCTACATTTACACCACTTGTTTCGAATAGTTTTGGGCTTCGTTTTGTATTGCAAACTTACCCACAAGCATATGCCTTATATGTAGTTTCTGTTCGTCAGACCGGAGTTTGGCCGCCAACTTCCTTCAGATTCCATCTCACGATGGACACCCTTGTCTTAAGCTATGCACTTGGCACTATTAACCCGTGCTAGGGACTTTCACCCATTAGATTGCGCCCATGCCGGGCGCACAATAAAAGCAGTATAGAATTATCTTCTATACTGCTTTACAATGCTTATTAAATCATCTCCTGCGGAGCTGGATTAATGACTTTCCTTCTAAACTGTCATTAATCTTCTGTTTCTTCAGTTGGTTTATCAAATTCTAACTCAACTTTTTTGTTTTCTAAATTAGCTTTTCTATTATCTAATGTATTAAGATTTATAGGATGAGTAACCATATCTTCAGTTGTACTCATTATAAATCTATTCAAATAAATTTTTCCTTCAGGAGTGTTTGCTACAGCATAAGGTTCTGTATCTTTCTTAAAGAGAACCCATGTATAACTATTATTAACCACTCTGCTTAAATCTTCTTTATCGATTATAGTCCTAGATTTTTCTTTACCATATCTATCTCTTAATATTATAGCAACAGTTTCTTCATCTAATTCTTCATAATCGTTAATTGTATTTTGATTATATACTTCTAAGTTGCATTTTCTATTATCTAGAGTGTCTCCATTGATATGTCTTACAGGTGCTTTTGGATGAACATCTAATATGAATGACTGCAAACTCTGTTTTCTTCTATATTTCTTTTCTTCGATATAATAACTGCCTAGATTCTGCGCTAAGAAATTATTAAAATCTTTATTCCACTCTGCAAACCAACGACCTTTTTCTAATACCTTTTGTAAATCTTCAGTATCTATTTTACAATCAATAGTTGTTCCATCTTTTTTAACTATTTTTAAAAATGTAATATTTTCTAGCGTCTGATATTTGTTTGATTTAATTTCTACTTTAGTAGTTTCTTTTTTATTTTCATTTTCGTTTTTTATGATAGGACACCTCTTTCTTCTATTTAGGCATCTTCAAAAAAATAACCAGTCAGCACGCTAGTCTATTTTTTTCATATGCCTTGTAAGGGATTTAAAATTATATATAACTTTAATATTTCCCTAATTTTTTAATAACAATTCAATTTTCTCTAGAACACACATGTTTATTTTTCTACATTATTTTAATTATATCATATTTATCAGAGTAGTGGCTCTTAATTTTACGATAAACTTAAACTTTTTTTTAAAACTGCCAATATACGTGCAAAAAAATTATAATGGTATTTTTTCTAGCTACCAGTTCCAGGTATAGGAACCTCCCCTTGTAGGAACAGTATAAGATTGACTGTTGCCACCTCCCCAGGTTACGTTTCCATCACCATCTTTCATAATTGCTTTAAATTGATAGTCACGGCCTTCACCAAGATATGTGGTTCCTGTATACCTTCCATTGCTATTAGTAAGTGGCAAAGGATATACGCCTGTAGTCCAGTTAGATAATTCCCATCTACTCCCTGATAAGTATACATTTTGACCACTGCCTGGATTAACGTTGTTCACTGTAAAAGTTACAGGAACTGGCTTCATAACTAAAGTATCTGCAAAGGGAGCCATTTCAGAAGTAGCTGTTCCATTGCGGTTAACAACATTTGCAAATCTCAAAAGTGTAAATCCAGAGAAATTATAATTAAATAGCATTTCAGCAGCATTTTGATACGCTTGATTATTATTAGAAATAGCTAGTGCATTCTCTCCAAAGTGTCTTATACCTTTCGATGTAGCCAAATTGGCAACATTTATAACGAGACTTTTAGGAGCTGAATAGCTTGGACTAACATATGCGTTTGAATCATCCATCTCAAGACATGTAAATGTTAAATCTACATTTGATGTCTTAAACTGGTCGAGTAAAGTACTATACTTATAATAACCTGCACCGTACTCCGCAGCATGTGGCATAGTAGGACTATTCATTAGCCAGTGTATACCTGCTATTTTTGCTCCTATTCTAACATCAAAAACTGAATCAAAACTGTTATGCGCTATAGCCGTTATATTCGACAAGTGTTTTGCAAGTACACTTTGATACCAAGTTAAAAAGTCATTACCATAAGTTAACTTATAACCCTTTTCAAAAAAATTATCCCCATCTGTTGGAGGCATAATTTGTGTAAAGCTTGTTAGACTTGCATTCCATGCACTATTAACTGCCGAAATAGTGCCGTATTTAGTTTTCATCGTATTTTGAAAATCTGTTTTTGCTGTTGTGCTGTAGCATTGTAGAGATCCACGACCTGGATATGACCAACCTAATGATGGATTGTAAGAAGGAAATCTTAATTCACCTGATGGACCACCAGAAAGGTAAACTTTAGCTATAATATCTTTATAGCTGCTGAAGTTTTCAGCAAAAGACACATAAAGTTCATTGTACTGTTTATCTGTACCAGACCACCATGGACTAAGAGATTCCTTATCATAATTTCCTTTTTCATCCTTAAACTGCATATTCTCAGCACTATCTTTATTCCATAACCATGTAGGTAAAGGTATATTTACTGAATTCCCCACAGAACCACCGCATTGGTGAGTGGACATAATAGGCACCCACTTTAATCCTGCAGCACGAACAGTATCTGCATAAGTCTTGTAGTAACTCCAGTCAAACTGATTGTCACCCGCACTTTCAACATCTCCCCACCACACATCTGTGGTAAGGGCATAGACTCCATTGTTCTTAATGGTTATTAATTGATTTTTGAACGCATTCCAATCTGTTACTTTTTCCAATGGAGCCATTACAAATGACTTGTAGTCAGATTGTATAGTTGATGCATACGTTTTAAATGAAAAAGATAGCATTAAATTAAGAGCTATCACTAAAGATAAAGCAAAGCTACCATATCTTTTTAATGTTTTATTAACATACCTCATAAATTCTCCCCCTTCATATTTTTTGATAATGTTAACACTATCTGTTTATTTATATAACTCCTTGCAATAGCAAGGGGTTAAGCTAACTTATACTGAAGTCAAAGGGGTCCATCAATACCTATTGCACTCGTTTTCATGATAAAATACAAGCGACAATAGATATATATTCCCTATAATTTAATAAACGATATACTTTGAATAATATGTATATTGTTACATTTTCTTACTTAATTCTAATTATATATGAAAATACAACAATATTCAATCGAAAATATGTTTTACGGCAACATTCTTATAAAAAATCTATCAAATAGAAATTTTAAACAAACCCTATATTATAAATATTTTCTTTTCCTTTTGGTTAAACTTCTTAGTAGATACACTAAGGAGGAGATATAATGTCAAAAATCAATTGTAGCGTTTCAAATTGCTCCCATAATGACAAAAACACATGTTATGCTAACATAATAAATGTTGGTGGAAAAAGTGCTAAAAAAGATTCTGATACTTGTTGTGCTACTTTTTTAGATAGTATTGTCTATAGTTCTCTTACAAATATCATTAATTCCAATAGCAATGGATGCGACGTAATTGCTTGTAATGTATGTACTTGCACCTATAACTCTAATCAGCTCTGTAATGCTAAATCTATAGACGTTAGTGGCGAAAATGTTAATCTCTATTCAGAAACAGATTGTTTGACTTTTAAAACCACATAATTGAGTATTTTCCATAAAAAACAAAGGGTACCTTAATATTTTTACTAAGGTACCCTTTCTAACTATTCCTTAATTCTATTACCTCTTTCTCTGTTAGGTGACGCCACATGCCAATATCAGTTTCATCAATTTTTATATTAATAATTCGAACTCGTTCTAATCTTACAACTGTATATCCAAAAGTTTTGCTCATTCTGCGAATTTGCTTATTTAGTCCTTGTGTTAAAATAATACGAAAAGTATCATCGCTAACCGCGATAACTTTGCAACGTCTTGTTTTAACCCCACAAATTTGAACACCTTCAGACATTGCTTTGAGAAAAAATCCATCAAAATGCTTATTCACAGTTACTATATATTCTTTCTCATGTTCATTTTCAGATTCTAAAATATTATTTGCCAAATCACCATCATTAGTCATAAGTATTAACCCCTGAGATGCCTTATCTAATCTTCCAACTGGAAATATGTATTCTGGATAGTTCATGAAATTAATTATATTGTTTTCTACTGTTTTTTCTGCAGTACATGTAATCCCGACGGGTTTATTTAGCGCAATATAAATCTTCTCTCTCATCGAAATATTCTCATTATCAAGAAGAATGTTATCCTCTTTTTCTACCCACTGCCCGGTGGTGCAAAGCTTCCCATTTACCATTATCCTTTTTTCATCTATAAGCCTATTAACATCAGTTCTTGAGCAAATACCATAATTGCTAAGCAGTTTATTTATTCTCATAATAAATCTTTATCCTTTCACTAGTCATCTAAACTACTTTAATCTCTTTGTATCATTATACCAAATATAACTCATGAGCAAGTTGCTCATGAGTTATTTGTTGTTAATTATTTTATTTCCCCATTTTTCCAATGATCGCTTCAGCGAACTCGCGAGTCCCAGTATTTCCACCTAAATCACAAGTTAAATGTTCGCCTTCTTTTAAAACATCATCCACAGCTTTCTCTATTTTATTTGCCGCTTCTACTTCTCCTATAAATCTTAGCATCATAACACCTGATAGAATACACGCAGTAGGATTTGCTAAGTTTAAGCCAGCTATATCTGGAGCAGATCCATGAGCTGGCTCAAAAACCGCACCTTCTTCTCCAATATTTGCACCTGGAACTAGTCCTAGCCCACCAATTAACCCCGCTGCCATATCTGATAATATATCTCCGTATAGGTTAGGCATTACAAGCACATCATATTTTTCTGGGTTCATTACAAGCTTCATGCTCATCGCATCTACTATAACATCTCCAAAGCCTATATCTTTGTGCATGGTCGCTATGTTTCTTGCACATCTTAAGAACAATCCATCGGAAAGTTTCATAATGTTTGCTTTATGAACAGCTATTACTTGTTTTCTATTCTGCTCTTTTGCCAATTTAAAAGCATATTCTACTATTCTATCACTAGCTTTCTTGCTTATTACCTTTATGCTCTCAGCAATATCCTCTGTAATCATATGTTCTATTCCTGCATATAAATCTTCACTGTTTTCCCTTACTATTATTAGATCTACATCTTCAAACCTTGATGGAACCCCCTCATGTGTTTTTATAGGCCTTATATTAGCATAAAGATTTAATTCCTGTCTTAATGTAACATTAACACTTTTAAACCCCTTACCAATCGGTGTAGTTACAGGCCCTTTAAGTGCAACTTTATTCTTTTTAATGCTTTTTAAAACGTAGGAAGGCATAGGAGTATTAAATTCCTCTATAACCGCGGCACCCATACGCACCGTTTCCCAATTAATTGTGACTCCACTTTTTTCTATTACTTTAACTGCAGCAGAAGTTACTTCCGGCCCAATTCCATCACCAGGTATAAGTGTAATATTATGTTCCATACTTCTAAACCCCTCCCTTTTTCTTGTTTTTCATAAGATTTATTAATCCACCATATATAAGCATCTCTTTTTCTCTTTGAGTTACTTCAGGTAGAGTTTTATACTCAGATCCTTTTGTTATATTTTTTACAATAACTATGCCTTTTTTAATTTGATCTACGGCACCTTCTATTATTAATTCATCCATAATAGCTATATCTTCATAATCTTTAATGTCTTCAAATACCAATGGGATTATAGCATTGTTAATCAAATTAGCCTTATGAATTCTTGCAAAAGATTTCGCGATAACGGCCTTAATACCTAAGTAAAGAGGTGCCAATGCCGCATGTTCACGACTGGAGCCTTGCCCATAATTTGATCCGGCAACTATGATTCCACCACTATTCTCCTTAGCCTTAGTTGGAAATCTCTCATCACACGGAGTTAAACAAAATTCTGATAGATAAGGTATATTAGATCTAAATGGAAGTAATTTTGCATTAGATGGCATTATATCATCCGTTGTAATATTATCTTCTAATTTAGTTAAAACTTTTCCTACCACATTTCCCTTTAATTCTTCCGCTTTAGGGAATGGCTTTATATTCGGTCCTCTTTTCACTTCTATATTTTTACCATCCTCTGCTGGGTTTATTATTAAATTATCATTAATCAAGAATTTTTCTGGCATGGGCACTTTAATTGCTTCACCGAGCTCTCTTGGATCCGTTATATATCCTGTAAGTGCCGATGCAACAGCCACTTCTGGACTTACAATATAAACATTCGCAGACACCGTTCCAGATCTACCTTTAAAGTTTCTATTAAAGGTTCTAAGTGATACTGCTCCAGTTGAAGGCGCTTGTCCCATTCCTATACATGGACCACATGCACTCTCTAAAATTCTTGCACCAGCATCAATCATATCTCCGAGTCCACCATTTTTGGAAAGCATATTTAGAACCTGTTTTGAGCCTGGTGCAATAGCAAGTGACACTTCATCAGGTATGGTTTTTCCTAGAAGTATTTTCGACACCTTCATCATATCAACATAAGAAGAATTAGTGCAGCTTCCTATTAACACCTGGTCTACCTTTATGTCTTTTAAAGATGATGCAGAGACTACCCTATCCGGACTATGAGGACAAGCAACAAGAGGCTCAATTTTACTTAAATCTATTTCAACTATCTCATCATATACTGCACCATCATCTGCTTTAAGTTCCACATAATCTTTTTCTCTACCTTGTGCTTTTAAGAATTCATGTGTAATCTCATCACTCGGAAAGATTGAAGTTGTGGCTCCAAGCTCTGCGCCCATATTAGTAATTGTTGCTCTTTCTGGTACGCTTAGATTTTTCAGCCCGGAGCCAGCATATTCAAATATTCTATTAACTCCGCCCTTAACCGTTAAGAGTCTTAATAATTCTAATATAATATCTTTAGCTGAAACCCAAGGGTTAAGCTTTCCTAATAAATCCACCTTTACAATTTTAGGCATTGTTATATAATATTCTCCACCGCCCATAGCAACCGCAACATCTAATCCTCCTGCACCTATAGCAAGCATCCCTATTCCCCCACTAGTGGGAGTATGACTATCCGAGCCAAGTAAAGTTTCACCTGGAACTCCGAATCTTTCTAAATGAACTTGGTGGCAAATACCATTGCCAGGTTTAGAAAAATATATGCCATGTTTTTTAGCAACAGTTTGTATATATAAATGATCATCTGCATTTTCAGGCCCGGTTTGCAAAATATTATGGTCTATATATGCAACTGATTTTTTGGTTAATACTTTATCAATTCCCATAGCCTCAAATTGAAGATAAGCCATTGTACCTGTAGAATCTTGTGTTAACGTTTGATCTATTTCAATTGCGATTTCACGTTCGAAAATCATTTCACCCTTAACTAAATGAGCCTTAATTATTTTTTGTGCAACAGTAAATGCCATGATATCCCTCCATTTTTCATTTATAAATAGAATTTACAATGTCTAACTTATATTAACAAGCTGCAGTCTTTTGTGACTTTACACTTAGCTGTGGAATAATCTCTTTTGCAATTAATTCAAGCTCTTCACTTTTCATTACAGTATTTCTTCCAGTTTCATATTGCTTATCAACCCATTCTTTTATAACATTAATTCCCTCATCTTTTTTACTTATCTTGTCTGTTCCCCTTAATCTAAAGTAAGTATTAACCCAAGCTGCTATACCTGCGTGTCCTGAATGTTCATTAACTGCTACAACAATTGGCCTGCCTAATATTTTCTCAGTATCAAAAATATTATATATTTCTTCATCTTTTAATATTCCATCCGCATGTATGCCAGCTCTCGTAACATTGAACTCACTCCCTACAAATGGTGTTCTAGGTGGAATACTATATTTAAACTCACCTTCAAAGTATTTGCCAATTTCACTTATCAATTTAAGATTCATATCTTTTACATTTCCTCTTAGTTGACCATATTCTATAATCATAGCCTCAAGTGGACAGTTACCTGTTCTCTCACCAATACCAAAAAGCGACGTATTTATAGCTGCACATCCATGAGTCCATGCTGTAGTAGCATTGGTCACTACATTATAAAAATCATTATGTCCATGCCATTCAATACACTCAGGCGGAACTCCTGCATAAATTCTTAATCCATGTATGATGTTTTGTACACTCCTTGGTAACTCGGTTCTCGAGTAAGGTAACCCAAGGCCTAATGTATCACATGCTCTAATCTTTATCTTGATACCCGATTTCTTAGAAAGTTCCATAAGTTTTTGTGCTAGTGGCACCACAAATCCAAAGAAATCAGCTCTAGTTATATCTTCGAAATGACATCTTGGAGTTATGCCATTTTCTAATGCTTCTTCTACCAATGAGATGTACAAATCCAGGGCCTGCTGTCTTGTTTTATTCAATTTTTTGAATATATGATAATCA
The DNA here is from genome assembly GCF_055081135.1 of Clostridium sp. CM036. Lineage (NCBI taxonomy): Bacteria > Bacillati > Bacillota > Clostridia > Eubacteriales > Clostridiaceae > Clostridium > Clostridium sp. CM036. The sequence continues at coordinate 2,531,199 of NZ_CM143652.1, forward strand.
GAACAAGACATAAGTATTCCCGTTTCTTTGAGCCCCATGTCCTTCACTAGCTTAAGATCTTCCTTGTTGGCTCTTATCCACGAAGTTACCTCTGGAAATTTATATCCTCTTTCTAAACACTTTTCAACCGCTCTTCTGTCTTTTTCGGTATATAAAAAAAACTCCGTTTGTCTTATTATCCCTGAATTATTATCAAGTTTATGTAGGTAATCAAATATTTTAATTATTTGTTTATCAGTATAGGTATCCATTGCCTGTTGCCCATCTCTAAAAGTAGTATCCGTAATCCAAATATCTTCAGGTATAAACATTGGAATCTGTTCATTATTAAAAACCATTTTTGGAATTTCTGAGTATGGAAATATTTCTTTAAATAACCTAGGTTGTTCTTCATTACTTGCCTTAAAATTATTTATTACCCTCTTATGGGAATCATTGTAATTTGTTATCTTCATCTCTTTCATTTATTTTCCTCCTTGCTGTATACCCTATCTCTATTTATAGAATATACATATTTGAATTTTATATGCATTAAACTTTCAATTTATTTATTATTATATAGCCTAAACGCAATTTTGTAAAGATATTCTGCAATTTCTTATAATTAATCCGTCATTTTTTTGTTCATATCAATATTTCCCTATACCCTTAAGTAATAATTGTATCTTTCTTTAAAGTAATAAAATGCACAAAATCCTCCATTATAAAGATAATTATCTTTATAATGGAGGATTTTGTTTTGTGGCCTAATATTATATTTCTATAGATTCTTTGTATATATCTAGCTTATTTCCTGGTTTATTTTGATTAAGCCATCTGTAGGCAACAATTAAAATTATGCTTCCTACAATAAAAGCTGTACCATGAATTAATGTAGCATACTTTCCGCTTATTAATTGGAAGGCTCCTGAAATTGAGATCGCCGTAGAATTATTTATAAAGTGTGCAAATATACTTAAATAAATTGAACCTGTATTCAAATATATAGATCCAATAATTAATCCTAGCAAAAATGCATTTATGCCCTGAGGAATATTCATATGCATCAACGCAAAAAATAAGGCTGATACTATAAGTGCCAATGTTGGATTTATTTTGTTAGCCATACCCCTTAGCAATATCCCTCTAAAAACAATTTCTTCATATATAGGTGCTATAACAACAGCACTAAGTATCATTATAATAGGTGACATCGCCAGCTCCTCAAATGCTTGATTTATAAAATCAGGCATAGGTATCTTATTAACCCAGTAAATTAAACTATTATCATATACTATACGAAAGCCTATAATTATTAAAGCAACATAAATAAAATTCTTTCTATTAAACCTTTTTTTATGAATTTTTTCACAGGAATTTTTACTATGCCACTTTAATAAAAGAGTAATAATGAAATATTTAACTAACACTCCTGTAACAAATTTCAAATAGGGGGCTACTTTTGTAAAACGTTTAAAAAATAAATTTAAAATTTCTATGGGTATTTGACCTAATATCTCCAATAAAATTGCTGTAAGCATTACAAGAAAAGCTTTAATTATAGTCATTTGTTTAACAGTTATCGCTTGATTTTCTATATTTTTTAAAAATTTCATATTATAACACCCTCTAACTTATTATATTTTAACATAGTTGCAGTTTATACCATCCTAAGTATACTATATATGTGTTTAACTGTCGTTAAATTACATATATTATATTACTTACCAAATTGGTTATTTTAATAAAGGTGTATATTACATTAAATATATATTATATAGATGAAAAAAGTTATCCACATTGTTTTCCGAAAGCTGTTTCCTATATAATCAAAAAATAACAAGCCAGAAGGTGGCTTGTTATTTTTTTGAAGATGACTTACTTTAAATTCGGACTATCTACTCTGTAATAGACTTTAAACATTTCCACCTTATTATTATGCTAAGATTTCCTTCTACTAGTTCCACTGAAATTTCATGCCCCATTTGTTCAACTAGTTGTTTTGTTATAGCAAGTCCAATCCCTGTACTTTTCCCTGTTCTTGCTCTATCTGCTGTAAAAAATCGTTCAAATAAACGCTTCGCATCTTCATCACTTAAATTTTGGGCAGCATTTTGAAATATTGTAACAATGTATTCATTACTGCGTTTTAAAGAGATGGCTGCATATCCTTCACCATATTTAATAATGTTTTGTATTAGATTTGAAAACACTCTCTTTACTTCAACTTCATCTCCTATAATAAAATAAGGTTTTTCTTCTATATCAATTTTAGGTTCCACTTCGCAATTTAAAAAATCATTATAAAATGAAGCCACGCATTCACACAATATATTATTTAAGTTTAATGATTTCATATCAAATTTATATTCATTACCTTCTAGTCTTGATAAATCATAAAAACTAGTTATTAAGGATTCTAAGGATTTTGTTCTGTTTTTTACTATATCTATATATTTCTTATTTTCATCTTCAGATAAACTATTATTATCAATTAATTGCATATACCCCATTATCGAAGTTAATGGAGTCCTTAAATCATGAGATATATTTGAAATAGCTTTTCTAAGCTCTAAATCCATCTTTTTATATTTAGCTTCTGACTTTTGTTTTTCTTCTAGGTTTTTGTTTATTCCCAAAGCTAACCCATGTAATTGCTTATTATCATAAGATAATAGTATTTTTGAACTAGTCTTAGTCTTATTAATTTTGTTTAATTGATTGTTTATACTTTTAATTTCACTATATAGGAAAACATAAAGGGTAACAGATATGACTACCGCAGCTAGTAATAAAATTATTATTATTCTTTGCATAAATATCACCCCTTCCTCTAATATCTAAAATATATTATCCGTATGCTACTCTAATTTATTTAACGACATTTCAGAAGGAAAGTCCCCCTCTTCTATAAGTAGGAGTTACTTGCCCTAATAAATAGAAAACTTCAGTGGGAATATAAATCTCCTTCTGAAGTCGATAATACAGCTTCTGTGAAGCTGTTGCAGCTCCGCAGGAGATCATTTAACTTCCTTTTTTTCAAAATACACTATAGTTATAATTGTAAATACTAATGTATAAATAACTCCCATTAAAACCGAAGATATTATAGTTTCGCTTGTTAATGATGATGTTGAAATTTCATTTATTTTTTTTGTAATAAGAATATTTTCCAGGTATTTAAACTTATCAGAAACAAAGAATGAACGCACTCCAATAATCTTGTCTGTAAATATAAATATTCCAGAATAGACAAATGCAAAAATAGTATTATTTTTAATAATAACAGCTAAGAAAGTACATATTGCTATAGCTGCTATCCATAGAGGCGTGGCTACTAATGATTTTTGACAAAACCTTATTATAGTTATAATTAGTTCATTATTTACTCCAAATACTACAAATGCGCTCCCAAAATACAAAACTAATATAATAATTTCTGCTATAAATGCAAGGATAACTGTAGTTATAAGCTTTGATAAAATTATTTTACTTCTTGTAACTCCAAAAACCACAACATTTCTAAGCGTTTCATTTTTGTTTTCCTCCGATGTAATCATATCCACAAATCCAACTACTAGAAATATTGGTATAATAAGGGTTGACATAGTGAACTTATCAAACATACTATTAATACTATCAGTGGGAATATGACAATGTACATTTAAAATCATAACATTAGCTAATATAGATAAAATACCTATAGAAGCTGTATAAGCCCAAAAATATACTCTATTAAAACTTCTATAAAGTTCAGCTTTTATATAATTAATCATGCTTATTACCCCCAATTAAATTTACAAAATACTCTTCTAAACTCACACCACTGTTATTAATTGAAAATAGCTTAATTCCATTATTAATAAGCGCCTCTGACACTCTCTCTGGAGTATCTATGTGCTGATATAATCTAATTTCATTTCTATTTAACACTTCATATTCCATGGCTCCTAGCTTATTTTCTATTATAACGGTGGCTTTTGAGGTATCATCTACTTTAATTAATAGGTATCTTCTACATTTTTCTTCTAGATTCTTTGCAGATATTTGCTCTACAAACTCGCCCTTATTAATAAATCCATAGGTATTTGCAAGTTGAGATAGCTCACTTAATATATGGCTAGATATAATTATTGTCGTATTTCTTTCTCTATTAAATTTTAATAAAAGTTCTCTTAATTCTATTATTCCAGTAGGGTCAAGACCGTTGGTAGGTTCATCTAAGATTAGTAAGTCAGGACTTGTCATTATAGCTAGCGCGAGCCCTAATCGTTGTTTCATGCCAAGTGAAAAATTTTTGAATTTTTTCTTGCCCACATCCTCAAGACCTACCATTTTAATTGCCTTATCCACACATTCTTTTTCTACAACGCCCCTTTGCAATCTATAGTATTCCAAATTTTTCTTTGCTGATAAATACTTGAAAAAACTTGGTGTTTCAACCATGCATCCAAGCTTTGTCCTTGAATTATTTAAACCGGCTTTTGATACTTCATTAAAAAGTTCTATTTCTCCGCTTGTTGGTATAGATAATCCAGATATCATCCTAAGAATTGTTGTTTTTCCTGCACCGTTCTTACCTACAAGTCCGTAAATATCCCCTTGTTTTAATTCTAAATCAACATTATTTACGGCAAAGTCCTTACCATACTTTTTAGTTAATTTTTTTGTTTTTAAAATTATATCCCCCATTAAATTCCCTCCCCTTATCTTATATATTTATAATAGTACTTAAAGTATAAGAAACCTTAAGGAAACCCTTAAGAAAGTATTAAGATTTCTAGCTCATCTTATAACCAATTCCCCATACTGTATGAATATACTCACTATCTGGATCAATTTTTGCTATTTTTGAGCGAAGGTTGCTCACATGAACATTTACAGTGTTATCATCACCAAAAAACTCATCATTCCATACAGTCTCAAATATATTTGCTTTAGTAAACACCTTATTTGGGTAAGACATTAACATCTCTAAGATATGAAACTCTCTTGGTGTAATGTTAATATTTTCTCCTTTAACTAGTGCCTCTACTGCTTCACTATTTAAAATTAAATCTTTATACTTTAAAATATTTTCACTTTTACTTTTATTAGAAAATATCATATATCTTCTGAGTTGTGATTCAACCCTTGCTAGAATTTCATTTACATCAAAAGGCTTGGACACAAAATCATCTGCACCTAGTCTTAGTACTTCTATTTTTGTATCCTGTGCTGTCTTCGCAGATAAAACTATTATTGGCATAGTTTTAATTTTTCTTATGATTGATATAAGCTCCTCCCCAGATATACCCGGTATCATTAAATCTAATAAGATAATGTGAAAATCATACTGATTTATGCACATTCTTGCTTCCGATCCTGAATATGCAGTTTTCACATAGTATCCATGTTTACTCAATATTCCACATAACAAATTATTTATATCTATATCATCTTCTACCACCAATACACTTATATTATCATTCATCCTACTCATCCTTTATAAATTAATTTCATACATCATCTTACATATGGAATTTTATCCATATATAGTTTAGATTTATATAATTTCAGTATACTTTTGTTTTATTAATTTGTAAAATTATTAAAGTATTTCCTTTATAATACCTATTATGGGGATCTGAATCTTGATAATTAGCTAATATAAATTGTTCACTACGTTACTAATTCAAGTAATATCTATTGGACAGTCAGCTGAAAAAGGTCTGTAGTGACTAATGTTTACTTCTCATATTTTTATCATAGTTATGGTATACTATCATTTTAAGGCGGTGATAATAATGGATGTAATAAAAGGTCTGATTCTTATTGTTGATGATGAAAGTAGAATTAGACGAATGCTTAAGGACTTTCTCGTTAGTCATAAATATGAGATACTTGAGGCAAGCAATGGAAAAGAAGCGATGGAAATGTTTTATTCTAATAACAGTAAGATAGATTTAATTTTATTAGATGTAATGATGCCAATGAAGAATGGATTTGATGTACTTTCTGAAATTCGTGAAGACTCGATTACTCCAATTATTATGCTTACTGCTAAGGGGGAGGAATATGATCAATTGGCTGGATTTAAATTTGGTGCAGATGATTATATATCTAAACCTTTTTCGCCGTCATTACTTCTTGCACGACTTGAAGCTGTATTAAAAAGAACTGGTAAGCGAAAGGTCGAAAATGTTGTTATAGGCAATATATCAGTTGATAAGTTAAAAAAAGAAGTAGTTTGTGCCAATGAAAAATTAGACCTTACACCCAAAGAATATGATTTACTTTTATACTTTATTGAAAATAATGAACTAGTTTTAGCCAGAGAACAAATTTTAGATGCCGTTTGGAATTATGATTATGTAGGCGATGCAAGAACAGTTGATACACACATAAAGCAATTAAGAGCAAAACTTGTATTCAATTGCCAATATATCAAAACCGTCCATGGCGTTGGTTATCGCTTTGAGGTGAAAAATGAATAAGACAATTAAAACTAAAGTTACTATATTTGTTGGGCTAATTATTTTTTCAATTGTAATATTACAAGTAATATTCAATATATTTTTAGCAAATCCATATTTTAAGGCACAAAAAAGCAATGTAATTGAGCAACTATTTAGTCAAATCAATCAAAATTACAGTGATGATGATACAAATTTATACAATATCGTTAACCACCGCGAAGAAACTGATAATTTAAAAATTACAATTTTAGATAAATTAAATAATGTTATTTATAATAGTTATGGGGGAAATAATCCATTTCCCCCAGATGCACCTCCTCGTTTTAAAAGTGAAAAGGGTAGAGTAATATTTTCTGAAAATCCACGCGCTGAGTTGCAGGTGAACTATAGAACAAATGAAGAAAGCTTAATGCTTCACGGAATAATAAATTCTAAAAATGGAAAACGATTCATTGTAATTGAAACACCCATTTCTGGAGTTGAACAGAGCGCAAAAATTCTCGCTAAATTTAGTGTGTTTATTTCTATTTTTGCATTACTATTTGGTGGATTTGCAGCATATATATTTGCTTCGAAATTCAGTAAACCTATTAAACAAATTGATGAAGTGGCACGAAATGTGGCTATTTTGAATTTTACTAAAAAAGCAGATGAAAATTTGCCTGATGATGAAATAGGAAGGTTAGCTAAGAACATTAATATCATGTCGAATACACTTTCACAAATGATTTCAAAGCTTACAAGCGCAAATCAAGTCCTGCAGAAAGGTATTGATTACCAAAAGCAAATAGAAAAAATGAGAAGAGAATTTATTGCGAATGTTTCCCATGAGTTAAAAACCCCACTTTCATTATTATTGGGATATTCCGAAATGTTAAAAAATGATGTAGAGGGTATCGATAAAACCTTTTATTATGATGTAATTATTGATGAAAGCCAAAAAATGGATCAGCTTGTTAAGAGCTTGCTTGATATTTCAAGCATTGAAAATAATTTGGTTAAATTAAAAAAAGAAAATATTAAATTGGGAGAAGTTGCATCACTTCTTACTGCAAAAAACCATGTATTGTTTGCAAAAAAAGATATTATCTATAGTCCGCATTTTGAAAATGATTGCTGCGTTAGTGGTGATAAAATACACTTAGAGCAAGTGATGAAAAATTATATGATAAACGCAATTTCACACACAAAACCAAATAATATGGTTAAGATATCTGTTAAGAAACAACAAGAAAATGTGGTGTTTTCAATATATAACGAGGGCGTAAATATTCCTATTGAGAATATCGACAAGATATGGGACAGCTTTTATAGGACGGATCAAGCAAGAACAAGAAATGACGAAAACAATGTTGGATTAGGGCTTTACATTGTTAAAACAATTATTAACGCTCATGAAGGCGATTATGGTGTTATAAATCATGACGGTGGCGTTGAATTTTGGTTTTCTTTGAAAAGCACAAATTAATAATTTAATCTGCTTAACGCTTAGGCGTTAAGCAGATTTTTTTATTTAAGCTCACAAAAACATCACAACTGTTAAATATAATTAGAATTAAAGAAGGAGATGATTAGTCACTATGTATATTTTCAAAAATGCACTTAAAAATATTTCGAGAAATCTAGGTCGAAATATTTTAATAGGAATTATTGCGCTTGTAATCGCAGTTTCTAGCTGTGTTGCTTTATCTATTAAACAAGCAGCAAAAACTGCCCAGAATGAGGGACTAAAAGACTTATCAATTACAGCCACAATTGGAGTGGACATGACAAAAATCCAAGAACAAGCTAAGAATGACAGACAGGCATTACGTCAGCTTATGCAAAACAATCCGGCTATTACCTTAGCTGAAATGCAAAAATACTCAAATTCAAGCTATGTTAAAGATTTTAATTACTCATTAGAAAGTTCTATTTCAAAAAGTGATGGCATCGAGCCATACACTGAAACTGAGACCACGACAACCGGAGATACAAATGGATTTAAAGTTGTCACTAGTGACAAAAAAGACTTTGGAGGTATGGGGCAACAGGGTGATTTCACAATTAGGGGATATAACACAGAAAATGCAATGACATCCTTTGTAAATGGTACAAATAAAATTGCATCCGGTGGAATTTTTTCATTTGATAAAGCAGATAACTCCTGCCTAATAAGTGATACACTATCAACTTTTAACAATTTAAAGGTTGGTGATAAAATAAAGTTATCAAACCCTAATTTAAGTACGGAAACATATGAACTCACCATAAAGGGCATTTATAGCACAACCGCTACAAGCGATAATAAAATGATGAGATTTTCCGCATCGCAGGATCCTGCAAATTATATTTATACAAACTACAACACACTAAAAGCAATTACTAATAACTCAGAAAATAAGGCGCAAAAATCTACTGACCAGAATGAAAACGAAACTACAACAGCTTTAAGATACCAAACTAGTGGTATATATTCTTTTTCAAATATAGAACAATTTAATAACTTTAAAGCTGATGTGGTATCACTTGGACTATCCAAAGACTATGCGGTTACATCAGAAGATGTAACTAATTACGAGCAAAGCTTAGTTCCACTTAAAAATTTAAACAAATTCGCAGACATATTTCTTTTACTTGTTTTTATAATCGGTGGAACGATTTTAGTTGTACTTAACATTTTCAATATTCGTGAACGTAAATATGAGGTAGGAGTATTGACTGCTATTGGAATGAAAAAAATAAAAGTTGCATTTCAGTTTGTTATAGAGCTATTTTTAGTTACTTTTGTTGCAATAATTATTGGGACATCAATTGGAGCAATAGCTTCTGTACCAATTGCAAACACATTACTTGAAAGCCAAGTAACATCAGCTCAAACACAGCAATCCACCCAAAATGAAAATTTTGGAAGACCGGGAATGGGTCAAGCTGGAGGAAGTGTTCAAATTCGAAATTCTTCAAAAAATAACGATGTCAGCTATATTAAAAATATAACAGCAGTAACTGATATTAATGTAATATTGCAGTTAATTGGAATTGGTATACTACTTACAATAATTAGTAGTTGTGGAGCAACAATATTTATCTTACGCTATGAACCGCTTAAGATATTGTCAAATAGGAATTAGGGGGAGAGGTATATGAGTATATTAAAACTTGAAAGTTTGTCTTATTCTTATGATGGTAATAATCAAAAGATTTTAAATGATATTAATTTTGAATTTGAAAAGGGCAAAATCTATGCAATTATTGGAAAATCAGGCGCAGGTAAAAGTACACTTTTATCTGTATTATCGGGGTTAACTACTCCAACTGAAGGGAAGATTTTATATGATGGTAAAGATATTAAAAAAATAGATAAATACCAATATAGGAGCCGAATGGTGGGAGTTATATTTCAAGGATACAATTTGTTGCCTCAACTGACAGCACAGGAAAATGTGGTATTATCACTTGATGTATCTGGAAAGAAACTAGAAAATAAAAATGAAATTGCTCTAAATATGTTATCAAATTTAGAACTTGATGAAACAAAATCAAAGCGTAGAGTCCTAAAGCTTTCTGGTGGTGAACAGCAAAGAGTTGCAATAGCAAGAGCATTATCATATAATCCAGATATAATTTTAGCTGATGAGCCAACAGGTAACCTTGATAAAGACACAGAAGAAGGCATAATGAAGATTTTTTTAGAACTGGCAAGGCAGCAAGACAAATGTGTAATTATCGTTACTCACTCATCAAAAGTAGCTACATTCGCTGACAAAAAAATAATGATTGCTAACGGAAAATTCGATAATAACGATGATAGCAAGCTATCTTCGCTTTAAAATCCACCCCACTTATTCCGTAGATGACTTCCATTTTAAATGAAATTAAACCCTCTTATTTAATTAAGAGGGTTTAATTTCGTATTAATATTGGCTTATATAGATTAATTACATCATCAATTTTCCTTATTTATGTTATTTTTGTGTTATTAATATAATAAGCAAAAATTATGTCAATAATAACCAAAAGAGTAGAGCGTGCTGTTATATCATAACCATATAAATTGTTTTTTTCAGAATAAGCATTTATAGAAATATCTACAAGTTTAGATAAAGTAGAATCAGGAGTATTAACAATAGCAACAGTTTTAAAATTCCTATAGCTTAGTTTTTCAGCAATAGTAGTTAATGTATGAGTCTCTCCACTGTTTGATATAAAAATTATCAAATCATCATGGGTTGAACTTTTATCTAAAAGATCAATTATCTGAGATTCATATATATAGAAACTACTCTTGTTGGACTGCATTAATAGTTTTGAAAAATATTCACCCATGGGCTTTGAGAGGCCAACAGCGACTATAATGATTTTCTGAGACCCTTTTATCATTTTGACTAGTTTATTAATGTTTCCTATAGATAATTTATCAAGAGAGTGATTGATATTGTTTTTAATTACACCTATATAGTTATATATGTTAGGAGTAGATGGTATGTCAATATTTTTTAATATATATTTAAGCTCTGAAAAACCAGATAGTCCAAGTTTACTACACATTCTAACAATAGTGGTATTGCTGACATTGTTTTCTTCAGCCATCTTGGTAAGAGATTGTTCTTTTGCCTTTTCTAAGTTTGAGTCTATGTAATAGAAAATATGTTTTTCAGCATAAGTTAAGTAATTTAACTTATCAGCGAAATAGTTAACAACAACACTCAAATATAATACCTCCAATTTTTATGATGTTTTATAACGAATATTATAATTACATTATACACATCATAATGCGGAAAAGTAAAATTATACTTTCTTTGTATAACAAAACTTTATCTCTTTATGTAATAATTATCTTGTAAATGTAAAAGATTTCACAAATCAATAAGCCCTCATATATAAAATGATAAAGGAGAATGATCATGGATTTAAAAAATATGACTAATAGTGAATTAATCATTTTAAATCAAAAATCTTTAAAAAAAGAAGAAGTTATAAAAAAACTAATAGACAAACTTTATGATCAAGGTATACTTTCATCAAAAGAAGAATTTTTTAAAACTGTAATGGAGAGGGAATCACAGTCTCCAACAGGACTAGAAAGAGGGGTTGCAATACCACATGGTAAATCAACTTCAGTAAATAAAGCAGCTTTTGCAGTGGCTAGGTTAGAAAGTCCTATAAATGATTGGGAAAGTGTAACGGAAAATAATGATGTTGAATTAGTATTTTTATTAGCTATCCCCAAAGCAGAAGAAGGCTCAACTCATTTAAAATTGTTAGGTGAACTTGCATCAGCTTTAATGTATGAAGACTTTACCACAAATTTAAAGAAGGCTAAAGATATTAAAGCGTTTATAGCGGCGCTAGATTATAAAAAGGTTAATAATGAAGTTGTAGAATATAATAAGACAGTTTTAGCTGTTACATCTTGTGCAGCAGGAATAGCTCATACATATATGTCTGCTGAAGCACTAGAAAAGGCCGGTAAGGAAATGGGAGTTAGAGTGCTTACTGAAAAGCAAGGCGCTAACGGTATAGAAGATAGACATAGCCAGGACGATATAAAAAATGCAGATGGAGTAATATTTGCCTGTGATATAGCCGTTAAAAACATTGAAAGATACAATGGTAAATCATTTGTAAAGGTAAAGGTAGCAGAACCACTAAAGGATGCTAAGGGTTTAATTGTGAGAGTTTTAGAAAATCCAGATGGCAAAGTAGAGAGTGGAGCTGTATCAGAATCCTCTGTGGATAGCGGTGTTAAAAAAGGCTTCTTAGCTGGAATGATGGAAGCTATAATGACTGGTATTTCTTATATGATTCCAGTTATAGTTGCAGCTGGTCTTATGATGGGTATAGCAAAACTTTGGGCTATGGGCCTAGGTCAAATAGATAACTTGAATAAATTAGGAGAAAGCGCAAATCAATTATACGTATTCTTATATTATTTAGATAAGTTTGGTGCATTAATATTTAAGTTTATATATCCAGTATTCGCAGCATATGTAGCATATTCAATTGCAGATAGACCGGGTCTTGTACCAGGATTTATAGGTGGTGCTTTTGCCGGTGGATTGCATTATACCTTCTGGGAAATCAAAGGAGGGATACCTTCAGGATTCTTAGGTGCTTTAATTCTTGGTTTAGTCGCAGGTTACTTAACCAAGTTCTTAAATGAAAAGATCAAGTTACCAAAAGATCTTCGAGCAATGAAGCCAATGTTCTTATTACCAGGTATAGTTGTATTTGTTATTTTTGTGCTAAATTTCTATGTTATTGATCCTGTCTTTGGAGGTTTAAATGGTTGGTTATCAAATTTAATTGCTTCTTTTAATACTGGAAGTACATTAATATTAACTTCTATAATAGCAGCTTGTACAGCATTTGACCTTGGAGGGCCAGTAAACAAGGCAGCAGGTGCTATAGCTATGGGGCTTGCAGCAGATGAAATATTCCCTTTAACAGGAAGAGTATTATCTATAGTAATTCCTCCAATAGGGCTTGGACTTGCAACAGTTTTAGATAAATATATAGTTGGAAGAAGAGTATTTGATGAAAACTTAAGAGTTGTTGGTAATACATCTATTGTGTTAGGGCTCATAGCAGTTAGTGAAGGCGCAATACCATTTATGTTAAAAAATCCATTAATAACCATTCCAATCAATGTAATTGGTGCAATAATTGGTTCATGTACAGCTGTTGCGCTAGGCGCTGTTCAATGGAATCCATTACCAGCAATATGGGGATGGCCTTTAGTAGAAAATTTATGGGCTTACATAATAGGATTAATAGTAGGTGTATTATTCATAGCTTTTGCTAATATTTTTATAAGATATCATATTATTAGAAAACACGAGAAAAAGACAGCTTTATAAATAAAAGAACTAAAAGCTATATTTATAGCTTTTAGTTCTTTCACTAGTGATTATGATTTAGGAGGAGAATATGAATAAAAAGAAAAAGGTATATATAGTACCACATTCTCATTGGGATAGAGAATGGTACTTTACAATAGAGGATTCAAACGTACTGCTAAGCCAAAACATTCCATACCTTATTGAAGTGTTAGAAAAGGACTCAGAATTTAATTCTTATACATTAGATGCACAATTATCAATAGTTGAGGAATATTTAGTGCTTTATCCAGAAGATAGGGTGAAATTAGAAGAATTGATTAAGGAAAGAAGAATATTTGTAGGGCCTTGGTATACTCAAACTGATACATTGCTTGTAAATAAAGAATCAATAATAAGAAACTTATTATATGGAACAAGACTAGGAAATAAATTTGGCCACTCTATGACGGTAGGATATCTACCCGATGTATTTGGACAAAATCAATATTTACCTTCAATTTTTAGGGGTTTTGATATAGAAGACAGCATACTTCAAAGAGGAGTATACACAGAGGATTTAAAAGATAATTTAAACTTTAGATGGTCATCACCTGATGGAGAAAGAGTTAATGCTAATAATATTTTCTTGGGTTATGGCCCGGGTAAATTTCTAACTACAGATGATAAATATATAGAAGAAAAACTTATACCAATGTTAGAAAAGTTGGAATCTTTAAATGTGGGCTCAGATGATCTATTATTGCCAGCAGGAGGAGACCAAGTTCTAGTTAGAAATCATTTTCCAAAAACTATAAAAGAGCTTAATGAAAAGCAGTATAAGTATGAGTTTATATTGTCTAACTATGAAGACTTTATGAAGGATACAATGAATAAATCTTTTGAAAATGAGATAAAAGGAGAACTAATAGCTTGTCAAAAATCAAGGATACATAATACTATAAAATCTCAAAGGTATGATATTAAAAAAGCTAACTATGATGTGGAAAATAAGATACTTTATATATTAGAGCCACTTGCTGTTATAGGGAACTCCTTAGGGTTAAAATATCCAACTCCATGGGTAGATATAATGTGGAAATCATTATTTGATGTTCATGCTCATGATAGTATAGGTGGATGTAATTCTGATGCTACAAATAGAGGAATTTTAAATAGGATCGAGAAGTCTGATAGGATTTGCTCAGGATTAATTAATGTAATTAAAAAGCAAATTACTACAGCTATTAGTAAAAAAGTAAGAAATGAAAATATAGTTGTATTATTTAATACTAAAGTTTATAGCTCAGTAGAAAATGTTGAAACAGTTATATTTAGTGTGAAAAAAAACTTTAACTTAAATACAATAGAAGGAAATTCGGCCGAGTTTGATATAGTTAAAAGAGATTATATAAGTGGCGGAAAGCAAGTAGTGGCAAGTGCTGATGGAGATACTCAAATAGAGCTTCCTGGCTATTATAGAAGTGAAGTAATTATAAAAAATGAAGAGCTTAAAGCTTTGGGATATAAGACCCTTATCGTTAATGAAGGTGAAATAAACAGTGAAAATATACTAGAAGTTATTGAGGACCATGAAATAGATAATAACTTCTATAAAATAAGGTTAAAGGATAATGAAATTACATTAATAAACAAAAAAACAAGTGAAGAAGTTACGGACATCTTCTATTTTGAAGATAGTGAAGATTGTGGAGATTCTTACGATTATTCTCCATCTTCAAATGGAGAACGCACAGTTATAAGTAAGGCTATTCTTTTAGAAGTTAAAAAATCTAAGAACATAAACAAGATGATTATTCAGCATAGAGGAGTTAATTATAAATCTTGTGAGATAATTGTAAACACAGAAATAGAGCTTAGAAATGGTGAATCCACTATAAGAATCAAGCATCATATAGATAATACGGCAAAGGATCATAGAGTAAGAGTTGTTTTAAATACTAATGTAGTTAGTTCAACTTCACTAAGTGACCAGGGATTCTCTTTTATTGAAAGAAGTAATACTAATAAATATCTAAAAAACTGGAGAGAAAGTGGATTTGTAGAAGCACCAGTACCAATATATGCCTTAGAGAATATGGTTATGTTAAAGGATGAAAAGTATACTTATGGGGTTATTACCAAGGGCATTAAAGAATATGAAATTCTAGAGAATTCAAAGATAGCATTAACACTATTTAGAAGTGTTGGGTTACTTGGACGTGATGATTTACTCTGGAGACCAGGTAGAGCTTCTGGAATAAACAATAAGGTTGTTTACACTCCAGATGCACAAATGATCAAAAAAATGAATTTTGAATATGCCATAACTCTAAGGGATTCCTCGGAAGAATTATTTAAACAAGTTGACAAATTCATTGGAAGATATACAAGTTACCAAAAGCAGAATCTGAATTTATTTGAAGAGAGAGTAGAAAGGTTTGAGATTCCATTAAATCTTGATGTTAATGGAGATGAATATTCATTAATGAAAATAGATAACGCAAATATAATACAAAGTGTATGTAAAGAATCCTACGAGAAAGATGGGTTTATAGTAAGATTATTTAATCCAGGATATAGTGAAGAAGTGGTTAACTTATATTGTGATAAATTTAAATCCATAAAGTTAACTAATCTTTATGAAAAAGAGATTGAAGAAGTTAATGGAGAAATTAAAGTTAAGCCTAGAGGATATGTAACTATAAAGATAATAGTATAAGAAGTGGAGGTTTTTATGAATAATTTAGAATTAACTAGCGCTGTAGTTGAAAAATTAAAGTTTATTTATGGATCAGAATATAAAGATGAATTTAAAGATGAAATTGAAAAACTGATAAATAAGTGGGAAGAAATAAGACTTACAAAGGCAGATGCTATTTCAGAAAAAAATGTATATTTGATAACTTATGGAGATAGCATCTATGAGGAGGGGGTTCCAACAATAAGAACTTTAAAGAAGTTCTTAAATAAAAAGGTAGGAAACACTATAACAGACATTCATATTCTTCCAATGTTTACTTATACCTCTGATGATGGATTTTCTGTGGTTGATTATATGGAAATAAATAAAGATTTAGGTGATTGGGGATGTATAAAAAATTTATCTGAGGATTATAGATTAATGTTTGATTTTGTAGCTAATCACATTTCTAAATCAAGTAGCTGGTTTAAGGGCTACTTAAGTAATGAAAAAAAATACGAAAATTATTTTATAAAAGAAGATAATAATTTTAATACTAAAAATGTTATAAGGCCCAGAACATCACCATTATTCCATAAGTATGAAGGCGAAAGTGGAATAAAAACAGTATGGACAACGTTCAGTGAAGACCAAATCGATGTGAACTTTGGATGTTTTGCAGTTTTATTAGAAATGACAGATATATTATTAAACTATGCTAGAAATGGCGCAACATCAATAAGGTTAGATGCTATAGGTTTCTTATGGAAGCAGTCTGGCACAAACTGCATGCATCTCCCTCAAACCCATGCAGTTATTGAGGTTTGGAGACTATTGTTTGATTACTTTAAAGAAAACACTCAAATAATAACGGAGACTAATGTACCTCACAGTGAAAATATAAGTTACTTTGGAGATAAGAGTAATGAAGCAAATATGGTATATCAATTTCCGTTACCACCACTAGTACTATACACTCTTACAACCCATAATTCTAAAAAGTTAACAGAGTGGGCAAATACTATAGATAAGGTATCTGATACAGCTACATATTTTAACTTCTTATCAAGTCATGATGGAATAGGGATGAGACCAACAGAAGGAATCTTAACTGATAATGAAAGACAAGTTTTAGTAGATAAGGTTAATAAAAATGGAGGAAGAGTTTCTTATAAGAATAATGCGGATGGAAGTAGGTCGGTATATGAACTTAATATTAATTATAATGATGCTATTATAAATATAGATGAAGATATTACTTTAGAGGATGAAGTTAATAAGATAATAGCTTCAATTTCAATATTACTATCTTTTGTAGGAGTACCTGCTATATACTATCATTCATTATTAGGATCAAGAAATGATTATAAGGGCTTAGAATCGTCAGGAATAAATAGAAGAATTAATAGAGAAAAGCTTGAATTTAGCAAGCTATCTAATGAATTAGATAATGATGAAAGAAAAAAGGCTATATTTAATAGAACAAAGGAATTAGTTGAAATTAGAAAAACACATTCAGCATTTTCACCTTTTGCATCTCAAGAGGTTTTAGATTTAGGAGAAAATATATTTGTATTAGAAAGATATAATGACCATACTAAAGAAAAGATAACATTTATAGTAAATGTAGACTCAAAAACAGTAAAAATCAACCCTAATATTGTGGGAATTGACATAGTTACAGGCAGAGAAATAAAGGGTAATATTGATCTAAACCCCTATGAATTTGTATGGATAAAGTAACCAATAAGCCCCCCCTATAGGTGGGGCTTATTAAAATTAAATTATATATATTTTTCCGTTTCTTCATACTCTTTAAGTTCATTAACCAAATGCTTAATCTCCTGATCCTTATTCTTGTCCATTACGAGTATTACATCTCCTGCATCGACAATTATAAGATCCTTTACACCAAACCCAATTATAAGTCTGTCCTTACCAAATACTGAGCAATTTTCACTCTCTTCCATAAACGTGTTACCCAATACATTGTTACCTCGTAAATTACTTAGAAACCTTGAAAGTGCTGCAAAAGTTCCTATGTCATCCCATACAAAGTCACATTTTATAACAAATGCCTTTCTAGTTTTCTGCATTATGCCAAAATCTACTGATATTCCATCTATTTCATTGTACTGTTCTTTTGTTACCTCGGTTTCTTCATCAGTCTCTAAAGCTTGATATATAGTCATTAATCTTTTATACATCTTAGGTAAATACTTCTCCATCTCTCGTAAGTACACATCTGCTCTCCATACAAACATACCACTATTCCAAAGGAAGTTTCCTTTTAAGAGCAAATCCTTGGCTACTTCGGTATTAGGTTTTTCTAAAAATCGTTCTACTTTGAACGTAGGCATATCAGCGTTTACCCTATCTCCCATTTCTATATAACCATACCCAGTTTCTGGTCTTGTGGGCTGTACACCTATGGTGACTAGTCCTCTTTTTTTATTTGCAATTTCAACTCCCTGTAAAATAGTTTCTTTAAACTCCTTTTCATTTTCTATATAATGATCAGAAGGTAAAACTATCATGGTTGCTTCCTTGTCCTGCTTCACTAGCTTGGCAGCGGATAGACCTATACAAGTGGCAGTTTCTTTATTACTAGGTTCCACAAATATATTTTTTTTATTAATTTCTGGAAGTTCCTCACATATTTTATCAAAATAATCTTCATTTGTAACTACATAAATATTTTCATTTCTAACTAAACATTTTATTCTATCCACAGTGCTTCTTAAAAAGCTCTTATTATTGATAATATTCAAAAACTGCTTCGGGTTTTGTGCACGAGATAGAGGGTAAAGTCTTGTTCCTTTTCCACCTGCTAAGATTAGTACGTATAGCAAAATACCACCCCAAATTATTACTCATTTCATTTTATGATTCATAAGTCTATGTTGTGAGAACAATTTATAATATTGTTTAAGTATTTAGTTTTATAAATTTGAAAATTGCTTATACTTCTTATCATATTTTGAAAAACAAAAAATGTGTAGGCTGAAAAATATATTTTTCATCCTACACACTTTTTGTCTAGATGTTTTTATTTCTCATCCGAGATAATACCTTCTTTATCTAAAACAATACGCTCTTCATCAAAAGGCGAAACAAATTCAAATCTGTCTGTTGACATTTTGCCTCCGCTTTTTCCAAGTAATTCTAAATCATCGTATTCGTCAATATTATATTCCTTTAAAACAGAGGTCATATCCTTTTCTCCCTGGTATGGTAGTCGCGTTACAAATGAACGAAATAATTCTTCGCTGAAATACTTTGAATTTACTATAGGAAAACACGGCAATGGAGAGAATCCATATGCTTCAGCCTTTTTAACACCCTCAATATCATATTTGAAATAATATTTTTCCGGTCCTTTACTTAATTCGCCTACTTTAAATGTTTCTTCTTGTTCATTCTTCCATATCATCCATATTACGTTCTTCACTTTGCTAGTCATTCCTCTCACCCTCTTATTAAAAATCATACTATTATCATGCTCTGCCATTATACTTATTATAACTTAATTGGAATAATATGCAAACAAAAATTTCACTAAGTAGGTTTTATGTGTTTTCTAGTTATTTAATTTTTGTGATAATCTATCCATAACTACACTAGGATTTCTATAAAATTCACTGGCACGTATTTTATAAAACTCCCATCCAACCCTTTCAAGACACATTTGCATTTCATACTG
Organism: Clostridium sp. CM036; assembly: GCF_055081135.1. Classification (NCBI taxonomy): domain Bacteria; kingdom Bacillati; phylum Bacillota; class Clostridia; order Eubacteriales; family Clostridiaceae; genus Clostridium; species Clostridium sp. CM036. The sequence goes on from NZ_CM143652.1 coordinate 2,550,822, forward strand.
CTTTTGCCAATTATAATTTTCATCTTGTGGCATTCCAATGCATTTAACTGCTATTTTTTTATAATGACCTCCAGGAATATCCAAGGATAAATCCGTTTCTACAACAAAGTCTATAGTATATTTTCCCACTTTAACCTTTGGTGTGATCTTATATCCATTTTCTTTTATGCATTTTTCTATGTGCTCCTCAAAATCGTTTAATAATAAATATTGTTGTGATTTAATTTCTTCCTTAGGTTCATTCTCCTCAAGGCAATATTTTAATAGTGAGTATCTAACACATTTATTATTGAGGTTATCTAAATCGACTGAGTGAAATAGCCACATTTGATTCCTTGCACGGCTTGCCGCTACGTTAAATCTTCTTATATCTGATCCCTTAGTTAAAGCTGTAAATTTAGCATTATTTGCAATAACCATCGATAGGAACATTACATCTCTCTCATCCCCTTGGAAGGAATAAGCATCTCCACATATAAGTCTTCTTTGCAGTATTTCCTCCATGCCAAGTGTCTCTACCAACATGCCCAGTATTAATTCAGCTTGAGCGTCCCCTAGTAACGATACAACTCCCATTGTCATGCCATTATACCTCTCATCACTACAACACTCTACTATCTTATCTACAATGCTTTTTGCTTCGTTTGCGTTTATAGCCTTAGCTTCATCCCTACATCCCTGAGTAACTTTAGAGGTTACTATAAATGGGCCAACTATCTCTTTAGCGTCTATTCTTCTTAAAGGTATTATTTCGCCCGAATAGCACAATTCATTACTAAATCCTATTATCTCTGGAACACACCTAAAGTGTTCCTTTAATAATAATCTATTTGGGAATACCCTTAGGGCTGTATTGTACAAGCTAGTTTTTAGATCAAACCATTCTGCATGTGGAATGTCTTCTAAATATGTGTTTATTAAAGTTTCTACAGCAACATGGTCCTTTCCAATGGCTTCTGGGCTTATTTGCTTTTCATCTCCTACAATAATTGCCTTCTTAGCCCTCATTAAAACTGTTATAGCTGATATATCACTTTGACTGCTCTCGTCCACAATTACCACATCGAATAAATTATCCGTAAGCTTTAAATTCTCCATGACTCTATTTATTGGCATAATCCATACAGGAATTACATCCTTACAATTTTCCATTTCCTTTTGTGCAATTTTCCTATATTTCACTGCCTGAGTTCCTGTGCCCTTTCCTATTCTTTTTATAGCTTCCATCCAAGTAAATAAGCTTCTTTTTTGAGCCTCAGTAGTACGCTCTATTTGATTAAACCAACTTTTTTTAGAAACAAGTTCTCTTATAATATATTTTTCTTTAATTTTTTCCTGGGCTATATTTTTCTCTAAAGCTTCTACATCAATTTCTTCTAATTCGCACAAAAAATCATTCCATTTTTTCCACTTCCATGCCTTTTCCCAATTTAAATTTTCTAAACTCTTCATGGCCTTTTTATTATCATTTGTGATATTTTCAAGTAATATCGGACAGCATTTTTCTATCTTTTTGCTTAATTGTGTTAATTCTAACACACTACTCGCCACTTGCATTAGACTATCAATCTCCATATAAACAGAATGTAAACTATCAACGTCTCTTGTTTTTATAGCATTGTGTAACTTTTGCATGCACCCTACATTATTGAATGTTTTCTCTATCCCTTCCATTTCTAGTTTTAATTTATTATATTTATTTATAAGCCTTAAACTCTCAAATCCATTTTTTAGATAGATATATGATTCTTTTTCATACCAACGTAAACTAATCGTCAGGTTTTTATCTGGTAAAAAATTAATTATATTATTTCTAAAGTCTTTGTCCCAGTTAATAATCGTTTCAATACCCCTAATGCAACCCGCGACTTCACTTACATAGTTTAAGTTTGAATCATCTATAATCTTTGCCCCATACTCTTCTATTGTATTATTCCAAGTATTTTTAAGTTCTCTTTCTAATAGCTGTAGCTTTATATATAAATTAACTACCCTTATTTGTTCACTATTATTTATAAGCTCATAATCCACCTTGCAACCCGCGAATATATATTTAAACTTACCATGGATCATTTTAAATACAATTCCCAGTTTGCCTTTTTCATTTATTGTTTTTGATACAACATCAAAGTCATTTTTAAATTTGTTTATATCAACATCAGTCGGTATTTCTAACTTGTGATCATTTAATTCTTGCTTAATTTCCCTTATACTTCTTATATATTCATTACACTTATTAACTAATTGTTGCCAAACACCTTGTGATTCGTTATTAGAATAATAATGTGTCATAACATTATTTAGCCAGCTATTTTCAAACCCTTCTAGTCTTTCTATTGCATCATCTACAAGTTTTAGTAATCTTCTATTTCCATAATCTATAGACTTAACATTATTCCAGTCTTTAATATTATTCTCATGAATATGTTGATACTGTTCTAATTTAAATAATTCTAATATTTTATAACATAACTCGTCTTCTTTAGGCAATATCGCTCTGTACTTATCTATGTTATTTATTTCATGTATTTGCTCTTTTGTAATTCTACTTGATAATGTAACTAACTTATTAAATTCTTCATGACCTAAGGGATTTTGTTTATTAAAATCAACCTTATCTACTAGCCAAGAATGAGCATCTTCATTATCTTTAACCCACTTAGCCATATGCATTAATGTGTATTTTTGACCTTCATACTCTACCTTGTCGTTTTCTCTATCTTCAATGCATTTTAACCCTTCATATAATTTTTTTTGAGTTTCGATGCACTTACTAAGTTTATATTTTAAGAGTTTTATGTCTTTATGTAATTCTTTAGTATCCATTGATAAATTTTCAGTTATTTTTCTAACAGACTCGTCCAATTCTTCTAGTGATTTCGTATCATTTCCCAATATACTTATACATAATGCCCTAACTTCTTCGGGGATTTTATTAGACAAAACCCTTAATGCTCTATCTGTTTGGCTTGTCACTAGTACCCTCTTGCCATGTGCCAAAAGATGGCATATTAAATTAGCTATAGAATGGCTTTTACCAGTACCTGGCGGTCCCTGTACAACAATGCCAAAGTTTTCAGCGAGTCTCTTAGTTATTTCCATTTGCTCCTGATTTGCAGGCAAAGGAAATAATACATCTTGTCCCACTTCCGTCCACTCTTTAAGTTCCTCGATATCTTGCACCATATCTTCCTCCGAAACTAAAGCTTCTATAGTTTTAGGAATAGGAAATCCCGCTCTTATTTGCGTTAATACATCATTTAGTTCCATATTCCAAAGTCTTGTGTCAACCTTACGAAGTATGATGCATGGGGCATTGTAAAATTGCATGTTACTTTGAATCTTTATATCTGATTCACCGCTTAGCTCCTCAATATAAAAACCCGACCTGTGAGCTTTTAAAAGCATAGCTATCTCTTCGAATATTTTCGAAGCCATTTCAATATTTCTTACATCCAGAGCCATATCTTTTGCTTTATTGCGAATGCTTAGTAAACTGTCTAAGTTTACTTCGAGGTATTCATTTAAAAATTCAAGCTCCACATTGGTTTGGTTATTATATGGTTTTAGGGTAAATATTTTTTTCATTGAATCAAGCTTTATTTCTATTTTAGTCGTAAAAATAGGATGGACTACTTTTTTGCCCTCTTTTTCCCAAGTTAAAAGCCCATTTGACCAAATCACCTCTAAATCTTCACTGTTTTTTTCTAGTTTTAAATATGTTTTCTGAAACTGAGCGTATAATTTTCCTGCTCTCTCATCTATAGTTAACCAATAATCCTTATTTTCATCAACATTAAAAGTGCACCCACTAATATTTTGGAGTTCCTTTTGCCAATGTACATTTTCATATTCATTAATATTTCTTATAGTTTTTTGATTCATATTTTTTATACTTAGTAAATATGAAAATATTTTTTCTACTTTATTATTAATATTCAAAACTTCGTTACCTCCAACTTGTTAATTTGACATTTATAAAATCACCTAATTGTATATTCAAGGCTCATGAAAATAATGTAAAAAGTCTTATTAAAACTTATTTTGTTTTAATAAGACTTATATTTATTTACAGGAATCTCTCTCCACTATTCTATATGGTAATACAAAATGTTTTTCCTCAACTTCTAAATTATTTATAGCTTTTATAAGCATTCTCATACTTACAGATCCCATGTCATACATTGGTTGAGCCACTGTAGTCAATTTAGGATAGAATATTGAAGCTGAATAAATATCATCAAAGCCCATAACATCTATGTCCTCCGGAACTTTAATAGATTTATCTCTTAATGCATTTATTACTCCCATAGCAATTTCATCACTAGCACAGAATACTGCGTCTATTTGGACACCTTTATCTAATATCGCATTAATCCCCTTGTACCCATCTCTAGCCTTAACTCCGCCAAGATAAATTAGCTCTTTATCAAGTGTTATTCCCATTTCCTCAAGCCCTTTTATATAGCCAGTGTGCCTTTTAGCTAGCGCATTAACTTTTTCTATATCAGTACCTACATATGCAATTTTCTTATTGCCCTTATTTATCAAATATTTTACCGCATCAGCCGCTGCCCTTACATTATCAATAGTAACACTAGGTAATATTCCTCCAGCATCTGTAGTTTCTACAAGAACCGTCGGCATTTCGAGCTCTTTTATTAAGCCTATAACATTATTCTCTATGGAATTACTCATGTATATAACCCCATCTATCATTTTCTCTTTAAGTATTCTTAAAGATTCCATTTCTTTATCTACGTCTAAATCCGCGTTGCAAAGCATAATGTTGTATTTATAAATATTAGCTACATCCTCACAGCCTCTAACAATTTCAGGATAAAATTGATTTGATATATCCGGTATAATTATCCCTATAGTACTAGATTTTTGAGTTTTTAAGCTTCTTGCAACTATATTAGGCCTATACGACAATTTTTTTATAGCATCATTTACTTTTTTCTTAGTGTCTTCATTTACCACATCTATATCATTTAAAACTCTGGATACTGTGGCAATAGAAACTCCCGCTTCTCTTGCAACATCTTTTATTGACGCAGCCATATTTCTCAACTCCTACTATTTTCTTATCTTATCATTATACTGATAAAAGCCTGTCATTTCAAGTTATATATGAACTTGCTACTATTAGTATAGTTATAGTGTTCCCATTAAATCAAGTTTACAATGATATTTATAAATATATCTCATAAAGTGTACCCGCACATTATTATTACTAAAAAAGAAAGTATGTGCTTAATATCACATACTTTCTAAATCATTAATTACAATTTTTCTAAATCTAGTTTTAAATCTTCACCATTTATCTTAACCGTCGTATATTCTCTTTCACCATTATATACAACTTCTACAGATAAAGTATCCCGTTTGATTTGTTCCTCAAATCTCGAAATTACATTTTGAAGCATTTCATTTCCAGATACGTAAATTCTAATCTTATCAGCAACTTCAAAACCACTTTCTTTTCTCATGTTTTGAATCTTGCTTAAGATCTCACGTACGTTTCCTTCTTCTTTAAGTTCTTCGGTGATGTTAGTCATTAAGACTACTCCCATTTCACCTTCCCCAGCAAATGCATAGCCTTCAAGCCCTTGCATTGTAACAAGTAATTTCTCGCTATTGAGTTCTATTTCTGTTCCCGCTACATTTATAGTAACTATGCTCCCGTTACTTATAGTTTGAGCAAGCTCCATTTGGTTCATAGCTCCTATTGCTTTCTTAATTCCTGGTATTAGCTTACCATATGGCTTACCTAGCACAGGTAAATTTGGTTTAATTTCAAATTTAACATATTTAGAAATATCAGCTCCTAGCTCTACTTCTTTAATATTAAGTTCTTCTTTTACTATATCTCCATAATATTCCGGAAGAGATTTAGAACTAACTAGCATTTTAGAAAGCGGCTGTCTATTCTTTATATTAGCAGCATTTCGTGCACTTCTTCCTAATTTAACAGTCTTATAAGCCATATCCATTTCTTCTTCTAATACTTTATCCACTTGATCCTCTCTATATTCAGGCCATGCACATAAGTGAATACTTTCTGGTGCACTTTTGTCAAATGCAACTACTAAGTTTTGATATAACTCTTCTGTTATAAACGGTATAAATGGAGCAGATATTTTGGCAAAAGTTGTGATAACTCTATATAATGTCATATAAGCGCCTATCTTATCATCTGTAAGTGACTCTACCCAGTATCTTGCTCTATTGCGCCTTACATACCAATTAGAAAGTTCATCTACAAAACCTTCGAGTTCAAGAGCACCTTGAGTTATTCTATAATTTGTCAAATGGTCATCTATATTCTTAACTAATGTGTTTAATTTTGACATCATCCATTTGTCCATAATATTCTCAGATTCAAAGCTATCATATTTAGTTGGGTCAAAATTATCTATTTCAGCATATAGAATATAGAATGAATATACATTCCAAAGAGTTCCTATGAACTTCCTTTGTGCTTCAATTACCGCGCCTTCATAAAATCTTGAAGGTAACCATGGCGCACTAGCAGTATAAAAGTACCATCTTAGAGCATCTGCTCCTTGATTTTCTAGCACTGTAAATGGACTTAGCACATTCCCTTTATGCTTAGACATTTTAATTCCGTTTTTATCTAATACATGCCCTAGTACAATACAGTTTTCAAATGGGTTTGTATCAAATACAGCTGTAGATACCGCAAGTAACGTATAGAACCATCCTCTTGTTTGATCTACTGCTTCTGAAATAAATTGAGCTGGGAAATTAGCTTCAAATATTTCTTTATTTTCAAATGGATAGTGATGTTGCGCAAATGGCATTGATCCTGAGTCAAACCAACAATCTATAACTTCTTCTACTCTAGTCATAGATTTGCTACATTTTGGACATTTTAAATTTACCTTATCTATAAATGGTTTATGAAGCTCTATTCCTCCTGGCACATCTATTCCCTTTTCATTAAGTTCTGCTATACTTCCAATAAGTTCGCGATGACCGCATTCACATTCCCAAATTGGAAGTGGAGTCCCCCAATATCTAGATCTACTTATACTCCAATCTATAACGCCTTCAAGGAATTTACCCATTCTACCTGTTCGCACGTTATCTGGCATCCAATTAATTTTATTATTATTATCTATAAGTTTGTCCCTTACTGAAGACATTCTTACAAACCAACTTTCTCTTGGATAATATAAAAGTGGTGTATCACATCTCCAACAGTGTGGGTATGAGTGTTCAAATTTCTCTGCTTTATATAAAATATTGTTTTCTTTTAAGTATTCTAATATTTTAGCATCAGCCTCTTTAACAAAAATGCCCTTCCATGGAGCAACGCAATCTACAAATTTTCCTTCTACATCAACTAAATTAATAAGTGGTAAATCATATTTTTTACCAAGCAAATTATCATCTTCACCATAAGCCGGAGCAATATGGACTATCCCTGTACCATCTGAGAGTGTTACGAAATCTCCGTGTACTACATAGAAAGCTTTTTCTTTTGGAGTATAGAAATTAAACATTTGCTCATATTCAAGGCCTATTAGAGCTTCTCCTTTAAATTCACGTACTACCTCATACTCTCCCACGAGTTTACTTAATAAATCTCTCGAAAGTATTAAAGTCTCACCTTCTTGGATTACCTCAACATAATCATATTTTTTGTTTACTGCAAGTGCTACATTACTTGGAAGTGTCCAAGGAGTTGTAGTCCAAACAAGTATAAATTTTTCTTCACCCTTCACTTTAAATTTCACATATGCTGACATTTCTTTTACATCTTTATATCCTTGAGCCACTTCATGAGATGATAAAGATGTTCCACATCTTGGACAATAAGGCATTACTTTATGACCTTTGTATAATAGATCCTTATCCCACATTTGCTTTAATGCCCACCAAACCGATTCAATATAATCATTGTGATAAGTTACATATGGCTTCTCCATATCTACCCAGTATCCTACCCTATCCGACATTTCTTCCCACATATTTACATAATTAAAAACACTGTCCTTACATTCTTTCACAAACTTTTCCACACCATAAGTTTCTATTCCAGGCTTACCATTAATTCCAAGTTTTTTTTCTATTTCAAGTTCTACCGGTAATCCGTGGGTATCCCACCCAGCTTTTCTAAGAACATTATATCCCTTCATTACCTTATATCTTGGAATTAAATCCTTCATAACTCTTGTTAAAACATGCCCGATATGTGGTTTTCCATTAGCCGTTGGTGGACCATCATAAAAAGTAAAGGACTCTCCTTCCTCATTTAAATCAAAATTCTTTTGAATAATATCTTTTTCTTTCCAAAGCTTAAGCACATCTTTTTCTATATCCATAAAACTTTTTGAAGCATCATTTTTCTTATACATAATAAAACTCCTTTCCCTATTTTATTTAATAATTACTATTTGTATGTGGGGAACTTTCCTTCTGAAATATCGTTAAATCATCACCTGTGGTACTACAATATTTTTAAATATAAAAAAACCCCACCCTAAATAGGACGAAGTTAAATTCGTTATACCACCTATATAATACATATAAATTCAAGTACAATAATACCTTATTCTTTAACGCAGAAATACGGATAAGCTTACTAAACATTCAGCTCTCAGCTCCTAGGTGATTTTCTCTAAACCTTCACTATGGGTTCTCAACCTGCCCCATTCTCTGTAAGTTACTTGCTTAAATACTTTTCCTAATCAAAGCTTTTTATTAGTCATAATCAATAATTACTATGAACTTCTTATCATTATATTATAATGAATTTTCATTGTCAAATTCTTTTTAAATTCTATTGTATTTAAAAAAAAGAGGTCTATATCTAAAATTTAAAATTTGTGTTATAAATCCTATATCTTGATATTTTGGAAATACTATTCTACAAACCTTCAATAACACCTTGATTATTTAAATATCACCTTTTCATAGATGTATGTGATATAATACTAGTTAAAAATAAACTTTGTTATGATTTGAATTTATAAATGATTTTTCATTTGTAATAACTTGCAAATCAGCGCCATCGATTTATAATTTATTGTGTTTTGTGATGTTTTCTTATTGACATACTTGCATTTTCATAATAAAATCATTTTATTTACAAATAAAATTTTGTTGTATTTCTAAGAAAAGCTCTCTACTTCTATATGTGGTAGCCTTGTTACAGGCAATTCAAGTATTCTGCTAAGATCATGATTCTATTTCTAAAAAGGTTAATCAAGTCACTTTAGTGGCTTTTAAGCAATTTATATACTTTAAAGGAGGAATATTATTTTGAAAAAATTAATTTATGTAATTCCTAAAGAAAAGCATTCTGAAAAAGAAATTAAAGAAACTTTACTTGCTCACCCTGAGGTGAAATTCGTCTCACTAGTTGGTATTGACTTATCAGGTAATGACACTGACGAGAGAATTCCAATGAAAATATTCTTAAATGATATTAGTGGCTTCGCGGACGGTGCTATTCAAACTGATGGTTCATCTGTAGTATTGCCAGGTATTGCAACTCTAAACAATGCTAAATTAGACATGCTAGCAGATTTTGACTGTAATTGGTACGTCGACTACAATTATGAAAACATTGACCCTGAAACAACATTACCTATAGGTACATTAAAAATTCCATGTATATTATTACATGATAATCTCCCAGTAGATTCAAGATCAATCTTAAAAAGATCCGTTGAATGCTTTAAAACAACCCTTCTTAATTTATTCAAAGAAAATCCATCATCTTTAACTTCTTTTAATTTTGAATATAAAGATATTGATGAGCTAATGCTCACTTCTGCTACTGAGTTAGAATTTTGGGTAAAAACACCTAATGATAAGGCCGATATAGAAGAACTATCTACTTCGCAAGTACTAAAAGAGCAATATTGGAGTAAAACTAAAGGAAATGTTCGAACAGCTCTCGAGCAAACACTTCTTTTAATGGAAGAGTATGGTTTCGAACCTGAAATGGGCCATAAAGAAGTTGGTGGGGTAAAAGCTCAAATAGGTGAAGCTGGTACTCTAACACATATTATGGAACAACTTGAAATAGATTGGAAGTTTTCAAATGCTCTACAATGTGCAGATAATGAGCTATTTATCAGAAATTTAGTAAAGGAAACCTTCAGACTTAACGGTCTAGATGTTAATTTTTTAGCAAAACCTGTACATGATGTGGCTGGAAGCGGTGAACATATTCATGTTGGAGTCGCTGTAAGATTAAAAAATGGAAAGAGAGTTAACTTATTCAATTCAAATAAAAAACATTTTTTAAGCACTTTAGGTTATGCTTCCGTGATGGGCGTACTTAAAAATTATGAAGTAATAAATCCATTTGTTTCTTCAACAAATGATTCTTTAAGAAGATTAAAAGTTGGTTTTGAAGCTCCTATTTGCATAGTAACTTCACTTGGTCACAGTGTAGATATTCCATCGAGAAACAGATCTATACTTTTAGCCTTAATAAGAGACCTTGATAATCCACTTGCTACAAGATTTGAGCTTAGATCTCCATGTCCACATACTAATGCCTATTTAGCTTTATCTACCCTATATATGACAATGCTCGATGGGATTGTATATGCCATCGAAAACAATAAATCTGAAGATGACCTTTTGAAAGAATTATCTAAAGCACCAGGAGACGACAGCGATTATTTAGAAAAAGATAGAGCTTACAGAAGTGAAGAAGATGTATTCGAATTCTATACAGAAGAAGAGCGCGCAAAATATTTTGGAAAAGCACCAAAAACTGTTTATGAAAATGTTCGTACATTAGAAGAATATCCTGAAAAGCTTAAGGTTCTTACGACTTCCAATGTATTTACTACTAGCATAATAAATAGCTTTAAAATGGCAATAACCAGTAGATGGGTTACTGAAATAAATAATAGGTTATTAAATAATTATGCAGAAGAGATTCGAAAATCTGAAATGATTCACACTGCTGAAAAAGCTTTAGATTTAGATTTAGCAAATTGGCAAAAAATTAATGACCTTAGACATTCTCTTATGAAGGATACTTATTCTAAGAAAAGCCTATTTACTAAAATAAAAGAAGCCTCTAAACTTGAAAACTATGAAGAACTTTCATCATTACAAATACAATTAGATGCACAAATGGAAGAGCTTAGACATTATTATTCTAACTATAAAAAGAATTTATTAGATATTTAATAAAAATCAAAATTATATATTGTGAGTCATGAAATGACCGTATAAAATGTTCTTTTACTACACAATATATTAATTTTAAAGGCATTTCAGAAGGAAAGACTCCCACTTCTATAAGTGGGAGTCACATACCATAACAAAGAGAAACCATTTAACAAAAGGAGAATTTACATGAAAATAACTTGGTTAGGTCATTCATGCTTTCTTTTGGAAGATTCAAAAGGTGTGAAGCTTTTAACAGATCCATTTGACAATACTCTAGGGTATGATATTTATAAAGGTAGTCCAGATATTGTAACTATAAGTCATCAACATTTTGATCATAATTATATCAAAGAGCTAACTGGCAATTATAAAATCATAGATAAAATTGGTATTTCCACTTTACATGATATATCTATAAAAGGTACCCCTTCTTATCACGACAAAAATAAAGGTGCAAAACGGGGCGATAACATAATATTCACCTTTAGAATGGATGGGTATTCCTTATGTCATTTAGGAGATCTAGGCCACACTCTTTCAAATGATGATATATCCTCCCTTGGAGATGTAGATATATTGTTTATCCCAGTAGGGGGTAATTATACAATTGATGGCAAGGAAGCGTCGGAAGTTACTAAAAAAATAAACCCCAAAATAGTTATACCTATGCACTATAAAACTTCACGACTATCTCTTCCATTAGAGGGAGTAGAAACATATCTTATGCATATGAAAAACGCCTCAAAGATAGATAGTAATACTTTAGTGGTTAACGATGAAATAAAAGAATCCATGTCTGTCAAAATATTAAACTATATTTAGAAGAAAAGCCTACCATTTTTAAATAAGTGGTGGGCTTTCCTTTTTTATTTCACATTGGATCAAAATATTTATATTCGCTTATTCCATTATACAATTTGATTTTCTAAAATACTTTTTTTAACATCAATGATTCTCTGATTAGATGATCCAGTATACTTACTAGCGCCTTCCTTTAATTCTTTATCAAATTTGCCATCAATAAGTACATCAATACAACTTAATAGCCCTAGTTTGTCACTATCTCCGCTATGCATTAGTTCTTCGAAAGTGTATCCACTATAACACCAAATATTTAATCCCTGGCCCTTTAATTTCTCTGATAGTTTCGTTAAAGCTATCGCACTCTCAAAAGGTTCTCCTCCTGAAAAGGTAACCCCTTTTATTATAGGCATATTATTCTCTATTTTTTGTGCAATATCATCTATTGAAATAGAATCCCCATAATTAAAATCTTGCATAAATTCATTTTGGCAACTTTTACAGTTATGCATGCATCCAGACACAAAAATTACAGACCTAAGTCCATCTCCATTAACTAATGAATTATCTAGAAATCCGCCTATTTGAAGTTTCATTCAATCCACCACCTTTTATAAAATAATCATATGAAAATGATGGGCAATTGTTTAATACAATTGCCCATCATTTTCATCGTACTTAGTCGATTTTTAATATGTAGATACATGACCCGCAGTATGAGATATTCTATCTGCTCTCTCTGCTGTCTTCCCGTTACCAAATCTCTCATCCAAACTTAAGTAACCTGTTACTCTTGAAATCCCTTGTATATTACTACTTCCACATTTGCTACATTTATGTGCTCCACTTTGGAGATATGTTCCACAGTCTTTACAATATCTTATATGGAAATTTATGCCCATATAACTAATGTTCGTTTGCTTATATGCATAATCTAATATGTCCATTATAATTTCTTCTGTTGGATAATCGTCAAGTTCTATATAACTAATATGTCCACCATTACATAATTTATGATAAGGCGCCTCGATATCTATTTTTTCCTTAATTGATATTGGATACCCTACTGGAATATGATAACTATTTGTATAATATTCTTTATCAGTAACCCCTGGTATTTCACCAAATACAGCCTTGTCTTGAAGTATAAATCTACCACTTAATCCTTCAGCCGGCGTAGCATAAGCACTCCAATTAAGCTTAGTTTCATCTATCAGCTTGTCAGTATAATTCCTTATATAAGATATTATTTCAACCCCTAATTTTCTGGAGTCTGCACATTCTCCATGATGTTTTCCAGTTAGCGACGCTACCGTTTCTGCAAGCCCTATAAAACCAATACCCCATGATCCATTTTTTAAAATAGGTTCTATGGAATCCTCAGGTAATAACCCTTCACTACCTACCATAAGACCTTGCCCTGCTACAAAAGGTAGATCCTTAACTCTTAATTTTTTTAAAACATCATATCTATGCATAAGTGCTTCTCTAGAAAGTTCTAATTTACTGTCAAGTAATTTGTAAAACTTATCTACCTCTCCCTTCGCTAATATACCAAGTCTAGGAAGATTTAAAGTTACTGGAGCAATATTTCCTCTCCCTTTTGTTCCTGCCTCTCCATTTGCATTAGAGCAAATATAAGTACGGCATCCCATGGTAGCCGGAGTAATCCCTTGATCATAGTAGAATTTATTAAAATCAGCATCCAAGTTCATAAAGGTAGGATTCATTCTCCTACTAGCAACGCGACAAGCAAGCTTATATAAGTAGTGATATGGGTCAGTCTTTTCTCTATTGACCCCTTTTTTAACCCTAAAAATTATGTTTGGAAATACAGGTTGTTCCCCTTTCCCAAGTCCTTTTTCGTATTCAATTAAAAATATTTCACATACGAGTGCTGCGTCTTTAGATTCCGGCACTCCAATATTCATCGAACTAAAAGGCACTTGTGATCCAGCTCTGCTATGCATTGTGTTTAGGTTATATACTATGCCCTGCATAGATTGTTCTACAGCTCTTCTTAATTTACGTTCCGCAAATTCGCAAATTTTGTGCTCATCTACACCAAGTTCTCTAATTTCTTGTCTAATTTCTTGCCTTGTATATTCTATGAATGCCGCCATGTCATTGTCAAAATCGGGATGTGATTGACCTCCAAACATATCATTCTGCGTTGATTGAAGTAAAATGCATGAAAGTTCTGCTGCAGACTCTATCCTTTTTGCTTTTCTTATATATCCGTATCCTGTATTAAACCCTCTTTCTAATACTTCTCTTGTTGGTATATGCAAACAATTTACAGTTAAATTATAGCTATCTAGATCATGGTAATATACGTCACCATTTTCATGTGCTTTTGATAAATGCTTAGGCATCATAGATAAATTATGCCATTTGTTTGATTCGCTAGCAATTCTAAGTAACTTAGAACTAAAGTTATTACCAACATTAGCATTATCTCTATCTGTCTCTACTCCTATTTTTTCTATAGCTTTCATAAGGTCTGATTTTATTTCTCTAATCTTGTTACGTTCACGTCTGTAATTAGAAAAAGCTACTCCAATAACCTTATGACCATTTTCTAAAAGCGTACCTTCAACAATATTCTGTATTTCTTCAACAGTTAGTTGCTGTTTCTGCAAATCCTCAATTTTTTCTATGACCTTTTGAGTTAGCTCTATAACTTCACTTTCTTTTAAATTAAAAGCGATTTCATCCATCGCTCCCTTTATGGCATTTGTAATTTTAATTGAATTGAATTGAACCTCTCGTCCATCTCTTTTGACAACATGTAGCATATTTTGACCCCTCCGAACACAGTATCTTTTACTTTGCTTATTATACTCTAGTAAAAAATTTATATCAATTTCTAAATTAACTTCTATCATATAATACAGCCAATTAATTTTTAGTTACCTCGATATCCTTTGATTTTTTATAGTTATCGCCTTATTAACATAATTAGTTAACCTACCCGCTCAATTTTGATAATATCATCCTGATAAAAACTTTAAAAATAAAATAGTATAAAAAACATATTAAAAGCCAAACTATATATACAATTTAGATTAAAACCTATTATAAATAATAAAGTGTTGTAGGTAAATATATTTTTATAAATAGCTATGATATTATAATATAAGTTGTGTTTAGATACATTTTAGTAAAAAAATAGTATAAATACATAGATAATATTATTATTTTCAAAAAACTATTTAAAAATTCACCAAAGTGTAGTATCATAATAGTTATGTTACAAATGTTACAAATTTTTTTATTCAGGAGGAAAGTTATATGAAAACAGGTACAGTTAAATGGTTTAATTCAGAAAAAGGGTTTGGTTTCTTATCCGTAGAAGGAGAAGAGGATGTATTCGTACATTTTTCAGCTATTCAAGGAGACGGATATAAATCTTTAGAAGAAGGACAACAAGTTCAATTCGAAATAACTACTGGCGCTAGAGGCCCTCAAGCTTCAAACGTTACTAGATTATAATTCAAAATCTAATCTATAATATAAATTAATTATAGAAAAAACACCTATCACTTTGTGATAGGTGTTTCTTAGTTTATGTATAATATAAATCATACTCTCTCGCACGCAAGTCCATTTGTTCATATTATACATAAAAACATTATCACTTTCATGAATATAATAGTGTTCTTTGCTAAAACTATAATAAATATAGTTTATTTATTATGAAAGGATGGTTTTATAATGTTTGGTAAAATAATAGATATGAGCAATACTGATGCTTTTATAAATTTTTTAAATGGAACTAGTATAAACGTAAGTGTTTCCCGCTTACCTAAAAATTCAAAAATAGGAGATACTATTGATTTAAATATTGATGCTCCTACTAATATGCTTAACGATACAATGATAAATTTTCTCTAATTAAGTTTAATAATAAAAACTGCATTTATTTTTAAATACAGTTTTTTATTATTTTTTGCAAATTATTAAAATCCATTAGGTTTTTCATCTTCAAAAATTTCAATATTCCATCCTTTATCGTATTTCGCTACTACGTAATACTTCTTTTCCTTCTCATTCGCTTTATTCTTAATCGTCACAGAAGATTTGTATATAGTGGATTTGTATCCTTCCGTTTTAACACTTACTAACTCATCATATCCTGTATTTTTATCTTTTACCAATAGTGCATTAAAATCATTTAATAGCTTACTTTTAAATGATTCTAAATCAGTTGATAATATAAATTTAGCCACTTCATTATCTTCACTTATATCGACAAATATTTTTTTGCTTTTATCATCATCCTTTATATACTTATCTAATACCTTTAAAATAGAATCATAATATACAGTTTCAAAATCTATAGGCTTTCTAATATTCCAAAAGTTTTTGATGATATCATTGTCAATCCTTTTAGATACAATATAACTTTTATCTGCACTATATAAATTAGCTCCATCTTTTTTATCAAGTCCCGCTATATAACTAAATTTATGGACTTTATCGACACCTTCATACATTTCAAAAATATAATCAGCCTCTAGTGTTGATTTTTCATTAACTTCCTTAGCTGACGATAAAATTTTATGTAAATCTTTTATAGCTATTTCATCCGTAACCACAAATCTAAAGCTTTTATCTCTAGTACTTTGTATTATTATTTTTTTAATTCTCCCCTGCTCAATATAATCAAAATCAACATTTTTCACTCCAAGCTTTACTTTAATTACATCAAAGCTTTTACATCCAGTAAATATAAATGAAGTTATAATTATAAAACAAAATATAATTAGTTTGCTTTTATTTTTAATCATTTGTTATCCCCCTAGCTAATCTCTGCAGGAAATAACAATTATATATTGTTATCCTAACTCTCAAATATTATTTCCACAAAGTTTCTTTTGTTATTTTAAAATTCATCTCCTTTTTATTCCCTTTATTTAAGCTGCTTAGCACAATAAAATACTAAGAGAATCATAATTGATCCTCTTAGCTCATGACTTGTTAAATCATCACCTTCAGTGCTGCAACAGCTCCGCAGGTGATGACTTAATGACTCACAATATGGTAATGGACGGTCTTTTAGATATCATTAAATAAATTATAATACTTTAAAAAGTTTTAAGCAACTCTAATTAATTTCATACGACATTCGGAGAGATGTCTAATCCATCCTATCGAACTTTCAAAGTCTCAACTATACTTTCAAAAATAGCTCCATAAGTCTCTTTAAAATTAACATTTCTTGTAAAAAAAGAAATTCTATAAAACTCTTTTCCATCATCAATAAAATATTCATAGGCCTTGTACCAATTATTATCGCTTACATTAATTAAGTATTTCACTAAGTATGTCTTTTTCCCATTTATAATAGTGTCATCTATTTTATAATTTCTAATCGCATTTTGCTTCTGTGATATCTCCTTGCTACTATCTAAAAATGCTTTTAAGTCCTGTTTATTTTTCCAAACTTCTACAAAGCCATGAATAACTGCATCATTTGATTGAAAATCGTTATGATACATAATCTCACCACCAGAAAATTTTTTTTCTTTAGTCGTCCATCCAACCGGCAATTTGTAACTTACCTTTCCGTCTATAGCTGTATAATCATTAAGTAATTTAATATCATTCTCCACAAGAATAGTAGCTTTTAGCTTGTCATCAAATTGTTTTGATATCCCCAAAAGCGTGATCATCAGTCCGAGGATTATTACTATAATTCCAACTTTTTTTCTGTTTATAAGTATAACCTTCACTGTACCCCTCCACATATTAATGTTAATATACTATATGATATACATTAAAAGAATATTAAAAAATTAAATGTGCGACTAAATTATTTAGCCACACATTTAATTCTACATATATTATTTTTTTAAAGGTACAACAATTGTAGAATTTTTAAAATCATAAAACATCAGCCAATATCCCATTTCATCATTCTCCTTATCTGAAATCCAACTTACAAAACCAGTTTTCCCTCCATAAGGTTGATGAGTTTTAGCTCTACTTCCCGGTATTCCATAAACAATATATTTCATTTTCCCACTTGAGTCACATTTATATCCTAACATAAAAGATTTATAGTTTCTAATATACGGATAATACGAAATCATAGGATAATATGCTATTGTATATTTGTTATAGTCACTCAAATCATACATATTCTCTAAATTACTAACCGGTACTTTATACCATTTGCACCATTTAATTTCATTAGAAAAGTCAGGTACTTCATCAAAATCTTGCGCTACTACCTTGAAGAATTCTCCCATAGCGCCTTTAGGATATTCCTCTTTTGAAGACTTTTTCTCCTTATAATTACACTCATCTTTTTTATCTTCTTTATGTTGCTTTTTATCCTTATCTCTATTTACATCAAAATCATCTTCAAGTTTCTTAACTTCATTTTTTCCCTTTAGTTTGTCTGAAATCTCAACATCTTCAATATTAATTCTTTGCGTAGTATCTACCTTGTCTACTTTATCGACTTTATCTTGAGCTTCTAAAGGTCCAAGATCTTCGGTATTACCTCTTTTCATTGTTTCTACTTTTGTATCCGCTGCTTCATCCACCTTCTCATGAGTCTCTAAATGTTCGACTACTTCATCAGCTACTTTATCTTGAGCTTCTAAAGATCCAAGATCTTCGATATTACCTCTTTTCTTTGTGTCTACTTTTGTATCCGCTGCTTCATCCACCTTCTCATGAGTCTCTAAATGTTCGACTACTTCATCAGCTACTTTATTTTGAGCGTCTAGAGGTCCAATATCTTCGGCATTGCCTCTTTTCTTTGTGTCTACTTTTGTGTCCGCTGCTCCATCTACCTTCTCCTGAGCTTCTAAATGTTCGACTACGTCAGCATTTTTCACTTTAATTAATTCAATGCTTTGTTCATATTCATCAAATTCATTACTTATATCATCTGCTCTAGTTTCCTTCTTATCCTTATTACAATCCGCTAGTTTATAGTTTTTCCACTCATTTGGTTTATCTGTTGTTGAAAATCCACTCATTATTGAAATCACATTAACATCTAAGAATTTTACAATTGCAGCTCCAATAATTTTTTCAGCAGAAATGCCGGTATCCGCTATATTGTCCATATCATATTCATGGGAAATGTCTACCCTACCGTGATCGTCTATGTTCAATTTACCAACTTTTATAATTTTGTTTACATCTTTTTTGCCGCATATTAAAATCATGTAATAAGGTTGTTTTTCCTTCCTTAGGTTTTGCACGTAGTATGAAACCTTACATTTACTGTTTTTCATCTCAAGCTTTGCATATCCAGATGGAATCTTGTCAGCTTCTAATGAATAGCCTTTTTCATCTTCTTGTAATATAATAAAGTACCTACTATAATTTTTTTTAGGTGTCACCTGCATTTACCTCCATATAAAACTTATTCATTATAATATATGAACCATATTATAAAAAATGAACACTATATAGAAATTTATTTTACAAGTCCTATTTCATCCGAAAGCGTTGCAAACTCTTGCAGTGATAAAGTCTCGCCTCTCCTCTTAGGATCAATGTTTGCTCTTTCAAAACATTTTAGTAAATCTTCTTTAGGAATTCCTATATCTTTAACAGAATTCCATAAGATTTTCCTTCTCATATTAAAAGATTTTCTGACTATAGAGAAGAATAATTCTTCATCCTTCACCTTAACTTTAGGCTCTTTTAATCTATCTAATCTTATAACCATAGATTCTACTTTAGGCTGCGGCAAAAATGCTGAAGGCGGCACGAGCCGAAGTATTTTCGTGTCACAGTAGTACTGAACTAATATTGAAAAGGCTCCGTAAGCTTTGCAATTTGGCTCTGAATCTATCCTCTGCGCAACTTCCTTTTGTATCATTATAGTTAAAGATTTAAAATTATAACCCCCAGTAAGTAAGTTAACAATTATTGGTGTTGTTAAGTAATATGGTAAATTAGCAACTAATTTTACAGATTTTTCATCCTTAATTAGTTCATTAAAATCCACTTTTAAAGCATCATTATGTATAAGCTCAAAATTATCGAACTCTTTTAATTCATCTTGCAAAATCGGTAAAAGTTTTTCGTCTAGCTCTATAGCACAAACTCTTTTAGCTCTCCTTAAAAGTGCTCTAGTTAATGTACCAAATCCTGGTCCTATTTCGATTATAAAATCTTCTTCATTAACTTCTGCCCCCTCTACAACATCGTCTAGCACAGAGTCATCTATTAAAAAGTTTTGGCCTAAACCTTTTTTGAATCTAAATTCATATTTTTTACTAACCTCACTAATCGTCAAATCTGCCATAATTCATCTCCTTGTTTATTTTTTGTACAGCATTTATAAATTCTTCTTTTATAATTCCATAATTGTTTAACCTAGTTATAAATTGCGCCGAATTACCGTATCCTATACCTAATTCGTTTCCGAGCGCATGGCGTCTTTCCTTAGCTCTAATATCTGCTGTTAACTTGAAAAATATCATATCTTGCACGTCAAACTCTTTTCTTTTCTCTTGGACTTCAAATTTTGCAGTTTCGAGAGCCCTTAATATTGTTTCAGGTGATGCATTTTCAACACCTATATCTCCGTCCTTAGTACCTTCCTTTTGAGATATGTACGCATGTTTTACATTTGCTACTCTTTTGGTAATAATCTTTCTTATTTTTTCTCCAGCAAAGTCTGGGTCTGTAAATACTATTACCCCTTTTCGCTTTTGCGCTTCCCTTATTTTACTAATTACCTTTTCGTTGATTCCAAAGCCTCCTACAGAAATTAGTTCAGCGTCTACCGCTCTTTTAACTGCTGTGATATCATCTCTTCCCTCAACTACTATCACTTCTTTAATCATATTGTCCTCCTAATTCTTCATACCGCAGGGCACCACTTATTATGTGGTTATCGACCTGCTATGATAAACTAAGGCATTTTCCTTATTATATAATCATAAAAAATAAAAACATCCCTTAGTATTTCTTTTTATTGCTGTATCTATAATACCATTTTACTTATTAATAGTGAACTATAAAACAAAAAAAGGAGCTTGCGCTCCTATTTAACAATATAAATACTTACATTTCGTGCTCCCCAACCCCACATTTCATCACTGGAGTCGTAATACAAATCTATATGATTACCCTTTATAGCTCCACCTATATCTTCTGCAATACCATATCCGTACCCTTCTACGTAAATCTTGCTTCCTAATGGAATAACGCTAGGATCAACGGCTATAGTACTATATCCCTCTGAGTTTCTTTTCGCCCTCACCCCTGTGCTAGTTATACCAAAGTCAGGGTCGCCCGCACTCTTACCAGTGCAACTATAATCAGCAGTATATGCTGTTGCCCTAACCTTCAGTTTCCTAGTATAACTAATATCGCCTCCACGGGATGGTGTATATACACTAGTAGTACCTAATGCAATTATTTCCTTAACGGGCTGTGCTTTAAATTCTTCATTAACTAATTTTCTAGATACTTCTTTGCCATTTTCATAAACAACAGCTGAAGTTATAACCTTCTGACCAGTTATGCCTTTTTGAATAACTTTCTTTACACCTTTATTTAGTTCATCGCTGCTTTTAATTTCGGTTGCAAATTTAACTGCTTTAGTTTCCTTCACATTCTCAGTGTTTACTCTTGTTACCCTTACTGCGAGACCTGATTTTAGCGAATCACTTTTTAATGGGGTAATCTTGTCTTCATCACCTAATACAATTTTTTCTGCTTTTAGCATATCTTCTACCGTTTTTTCAGCAGTTTGTATATTTAACTCTTTCCCATCAACTGTTACTTTGACATTTACAGCTTTTTTTATATATATTTTATCTCCGTCTTTTACTTTACTGTCTAAACTAACTGTTATTTGGTCTTTTGACCCTAATGCTATATTGTTACTTTTTAGTATTTGAGTAACATTACTTTTTAAAGTTATAACTTCTATAGACTTTCCATCTACAATAACAGATATAGCTTTTTTCATGTTAAACATAGTAACTGAAATGCATGTTAATAATAGCATTACTACAAAAAATGTCTTGGGACCATTTGAAAAATAGTTCTTAAAATTATTTTTCGCGTTTTTTATCATATAAATTCCCTCCCTTAGTCAAGAATACTTGGGTATTATACCTTGAAGCATTAAATATGTCAAATTTCGACCCAATTATTCTTAGTTTCGACTTTTAATGCATCTTTTTGCATATAATTATATTCTTAAACCATCTCAACTAGCCCATTCTTGAGGGTAACCCGGCAAATTAATATTCACCATTAAAATCATATGTTGGAAATTTAATTTTAATTACCAACAATTCTGTGTAAAATTATCACACTAATTGTATTAATAACCATTCTACACTATTTGTAAATTTTTAGCAATTGTTTTATATTATATATTGTTGCATTTTCAATTTCTCCTATGGTTTTACCCTTAACTTCTGATATTTTTTCTATTATGTACTGAATATAATCCGATTGGTTTCTTTTCCCTCTATGTGGTACAGGCGCCATGTATGGACAATCCGTTTCCACTAGTATCCTGTCCATTGGTACGATCCTTGCAATCTCTGCCGTTTTCTTTGCATTTTTAAAGGTTATAACACCAGTGAAGCCTATATAATACCCTAATTTTAAACACTCCTTAGCAAATTCAACACTTCCTGAAAAACAGTGAACTACCCCTACTACTTCCGGAAATTTCTTTAATATATCTAACGTATCTTTATGGGCGTCCCTATCATGAATAACCACTGGTAATCCAAGTTCTTTTGCAAGCTCCATTTGAAGTTTAAAAGCCGCTTTTTGAATTTCTCTATCCGGGTTTTCGTCGTAATAATAATCTAATCCTATTTCTCCTATAGCTCTAACCTTTGGATAATGTGTTAAATTCCTTAATTCTTCAATAATTTCCTCATTAACAATATTTGCATATTCAGGATGTATTCCTACCGCCGAGTATATAAAATCATATTTATTCGATAACTCTACTGACATTCTTGCACCGTCAAGTGATGCACCGCAGTTTAAAACCCCTATTACTCCTTTATCGTTTAACCCCTTTATTACTTCTTCTCTATCTCCATTAAAGGCCTCATCATCATAATGTGCATGTGAATCAAATATCATAATCTATACTGTCGTTAAACCCGTTAATTTCAAAAGTTTAATTACAGTTTTCACCATCCTTTCTATGTAATAATAAATTCTTTAATATAATTCAAATGTCTGTTTGATATTATATCACTAATATTCAACTATTTGCAAAATTGTATAATCGACAATTTAGTTAAAATAAATAAAAGCCACTTTACGACGAAAGTGACTTTTACCTATTAATTAGTAATGTACTAAAGCGACCCTAATACAGGTGATAATAACCCCATAATTGCGCCTAGCAGTGCTCCGAGCCAAGTTATAGCTCTTAACTCTTTACTAGCAATGTCTAATATAATTTTCTCTGAAAAAGCTACATCAAATTCATTGATTTTGTCTTCAACTATCTTAGCTACATTCAACACTTCAATTACGTCAGCAGACTTATTCTCTACGAATTTATTGTATAGCTCAAGAGCTACTTTGGAAACAGATTGGGGTATTTTATCCCCCTTTCCATTAAATATTGATTTAGTTCCCATATGTAAGAATCTATTAATCATTACAGATACTATTTCTGTAATTTTTATTTTTGCAGAATTGCTTTTTGCCATAGCTTCTATTCGACTTTTTATAAATTTTTCTATTTCATTTTTATAATCTATGCCTATTTTTTCGAGCAACTCCTCAATAGACATGTACTTATTAAATTTACCCTCTAACTTATCAAAAGTGTCACTAATAAATTTTTCATCTATAACCTTTGTTGTAAATAAATTAATCAAAGGCTCTATACCGTCGTCTATCCCTTCTCCTGGTAATTCAGAAAGCACAGTAGATATTGAATTTTTGAGCAACTTGTCTATTATATCATTAATAATTAAGGCAATATCATTATGATTTTTCGTATCATCTAAGAATTCGTCTATCCCAATTGCAACTTTTTCATAAACACTATCCACATTCATAAACATTGCTATCATGGGGCTTAGTTTAGTACTTATTGTTTCCCCTACAATTTTTCTTAATTTCTGACTGTTTTTTTCTTCTTTCATTGTTTTTTTTATTTCCATGGCAATATTATATCTTTTCCCATAAACATACACTTTTAAATTGCTTATCATCTTACTAGGTATAACTTCCTCAAAATTCTTGTCTAAAACCACTAACTGAGCTACCTTATCTTTTAATATTTTTTGAATTTCCTTATAAAATTCTTCCGAATTTTTATACTCAATAACCATGTTTAACGCTTTATTTTTTATTGAATTATATAATTCACTTTCACAAATGGTTTGTGGTTTAACCTTTAGTTCTAGCATTATTTGTGCATATGCATATTTAGCAATACCTTGTTTAACATCTTCTTCATTTATATACTCTATAAGTAATTTAGAAAGATTAGTATTAGTATTCTGCAAAAAAGCACAATATTCATCGCCTAATAGGGATTTTATCTCATCTTCTACTACATTCTCGCTATTCCCCATAGCAGACACCTTACTTTTCACCCAAGAATCCAATTGCTGATTCATATCTTCACTGCATAAAGACTCCATAATTGTTTCCTTTGTCAAAAGATGTTGGCCTATAGACTCACCCACACTTTTAGCAATTCTAGATTTTTCTTTTGGTATAAGACCTGGAGTAAATGGAACTTTAAATTTAAAAAGTCTAATCTCATTGTGAGGTCTAAACAACATCTTTATAGCTAACCAATTGGTTATATACCCGATAACAGCTCCGATTAAAGAACCTATAATAAATTTCATATTATTTACCTCCTTGTAATTCTTAGTAGTATTTATAACAACTAATTATAAATCTATCCTTATTAAAGTTCAATAGGTCGATGTACCCTAAATAAGGCACATTCAAATGCAAAAGCATGAAGTCTAATTTACTAGCACTTCATGCTTTCTAAACTCAAATTACCTTACTGTACTTCCAGTAGGTAATTCACCCGGCACCGATATTGCAAATAGCTTGCTATCGTCTTCTGTAGCTGCTGAAATTATCATCCCCTGTGATAATTCTCCCCTTAAAGTAACAGGCTTTAAATTAGCTACTAATACTACGTACTTTCCAATTAGTTCTTCTGGCTTATAGTGCTGAGCTATTCCTGAAATTACTTGTCTTACTTCTCCACCTAAATCTACTTTTAGCTTAAGAAGCTTTTTAGCTTTTTTCATTGGCTCGCACTCTAATACTTTAACCACTCTCATATCTATCTTGTCGAAATCTTCTATAGTAATTTCTTCTTTTAATTTCTCCATAGTAGGCTTTTGCGCCGCTTTTCTTTGTGCTTCTACAAGTGCATCAAGCTCCTCTATTTTAGCTTCTACATCTATTCTTGGGAACATTATATCACTTTTATTAACTTTTGTTCCTGCACTTGTTCCATCGAAGGATGCCAAGCTGTCCCATGTAGTTATTTCTGCATTTATTTGAGCATTTATTTTCTTACTTGTAGTTGGTAAAAACGCCGATATCAATACTGATGTCATTCTTAATGATTCTACTAAATTGTACAATACTGTACCCAGTCTTCCCTTTTGCGATTCATCTTTTCCAAGTATCCATGGGGTTGTTTCATCTATATATTTATTAGTCCGTCTAATAAGTGTCCAAGCATGGTCCAATGCTTCAGAAATTTTCAAATCTCCTATCGCTTTCTCTACCTTACCTGGAACTGCAAGCGCTAGTTCTATTAGTTCATTATCAACATCAGCTTTTTCTGATGGTGCTGGAATAACGCCGTCAAAATACTTTTCTACCATTGTTACTGTTCTTGATAATAAGTTTCCTAAATCATTAGCTAAGTCTGAATTTGTTTTCCTTATGAATATTTCACTAGTAAATATTCCATCTGAACCAAATGGTATTTCATGAAGTAGATAATATCTTACTGCATCCACTCCAAAATGATTCACTAGTGTTACCGGATCCACTACATTTCCTCTGGATTTAGCCATTCTTACTCCACCGTCAACAAGAAGCCAGCCATGGCCAAATACTTGTTTTGGAAGCGGTAGGTCTAATGCCATTAGCATAATTGGCCAATAAATTGTATGGAACCTTAATATATCTTTACCTATTAAGTGTACATCCGCCGGCCAGAATTTCTCATAAAAAGATGTATCTTCGCCATTATATCCAAGGGCTGTTATATAGTTTGATAAAGCATCTACCCATACATATATAACGTGGCCTGGATCAAATTCTACCGGTATTCCCCAGTCAAAGGTTGTTCTTGAAACACATAAATCTTGAAGCCCTGGTCTTAAGAAGTTATTTAACATTTCATTTTTTCTTGATTCTGGTTGAATAAACCCTGGATGGGTCTCTATATATTCTATAAGTCTGTCAGCATATTTTGACATTTTGAAAAAATACGCTTCCTCCTTTGCTTTCTCCACAGGCCTCCCACAATCAGGGCATTTCCCATCTACTGCCTGAGTTTCTGTCCAGAAAGATTCACAGGGAGTGCAGTACCATCCTTCATATGCACTTTTATATATGTCACCTTGATCATATAGCTGCTTAAATAACTTTTGAACAGACTTCTTATGATACTCATCTGTAGTCCTTATAAACTTATCATAGCTTATGTCCATAAGCTCCCACAATTCTTGTATGCCCGCTACTACTTTATCTACATACTGTTTTGGAGTGACCCCTTTTTCCGCGGCTATTCTTTGAATCTTTTGACCATGCTCATCTGTTCCCGTTAAAAACATTACATCATAGCCTGTAAGTCTCTTAAATCTAGCAATTGCATCCGCCGCAACAGTTGTATAGGTATTACCGATGTGTAGTTTTGCTGATGGATAATAAATTGGTGTAGTAATGTAAAAAGTTTTTTTAGTCATAGTTTTATCCTACCTCTCGTATTGAAATTATTTATAGTTCTCAATCCCATGAATATAAATATATTAACTAGCTTTAATAATCCCTAAAGATTATAATTTCCCGGAAAATAAAAAAGTCTCTAAACAGAAAAAAATTCTGTTTAGAGACGTATTTAACGTTTTACCACTCTAATTTATCTTTACATCACTATAAAGACCTCAATGGGTGACCATCATCACCTGTCAATATAACGGTTGCTCCCGTATTATCCTAACAATTAAATTTAAAAGTATATTTTCACAATAAACTTTAAATTTTTCACTTAGATAATATGCTTAAAGGCCATCTTCATAAGCTACCTTGCTACTGATTTTCACCCTTCTCAGCTCTCTTTTAACAATTAGGCTTATTACTCTTCTCATCATTGCATTTGTTTAATAATAATCATATTGCAAATAAATCACTATGTCAATATTTTTATCCTAAAATCAATAAATTATACTTAGGTCAACATTATTTTATATTTTACGACTCTATTTTTCTTAATATTTCTACCCCTTTTGTACCTAACAGGTAATACAGCACTACATCTATAATCGCATATGAAGATGCTATTATAGCAAATGTAGTCCATTTAGTTAGTTCAAATTTGATAACCATAAATACTGTAAGCCCACCTAAAGCTATGCAAATAATTATACTAATCATAACATTAAGATTCCGTTTAATTGCCTCTTGCTCTGTACTCCACTGAAGTTTAGGGAAATTCAAATCAATAAATATCCCTATAAAAGATGTAAATACTATTCCAAAAAAACCAACTATAATCATTAATAAAACTAAATCTATCGGTATCTTAAGAAATATTAAACCAATTATAGTTACCATAAGCATACCAGCTATTCCTAAAACTACTGCAGATAATACCTTTGCCATAAGCTGATCTTTATATTTCATAGGTATGTATTTTAATATAAATACATTTTTACCTTCTCTTGATATTGCTGTAGTTGCAATTGCATTACTGCAAGATGCAAAAATCATAAATGCAAAGAAGCCGCCTAATGCTACGCCTGAACTTTTGTTGTTTTGTAAAAACTTAGCTAACATATTAAGTTGAGAACTAGCACCTTTTTGTGCAAAAATTGGTATAAGCAAAAATACTGGCCATAAAAAATTCATAAGTACACAATTCATAAAATAAATCGGTGTCCTAAATAAAAGCTTTAACTCTTTTATTATATATACCTTTAGTGAGGAATTTTGTGCCGTATTTTTTATAAGCTCAATGCTACTAAGAGTTTTCCTTTTTGAGGTTGTTTCAGATATCCCCATAACACCTTTAAAATACAATGCTTCACCCAACATTATAAATATCATTAATGCAGCTAATGTTATTACTATAAATAAAATCAAATTGATAAACCCCTGAACATTAGTAGTATTAATTAAACTATTTACAGCTATCTTAGTACTAGGAAATAGCTTTGTTGCCAAACCAACTAAGGAATTATTTCCCTGTGCAAACATTTTAGTAACTTCTGATTGGCTTAGATTTTGTGAAAACCTTTGGATATATATGTTTATTCCTA
Source organism: Clostridium sp. CM036 (assembly GCF_055081135.1). NCBI lineage: Bacteria > Bacillati > Bacillota > Clostridia > Eubacteriales > Clostridiaceae > Clostridium > Clostridium sp. CM036. The sequence continues at coordinate 2,579,309 of NZ_CM143652.1, forward strand.
CACCAAAACACATAGCCATAAGTCCACCCACTAATCTAAACCTATCCTTGTTTTTAGCTATATTAGTAAATCTCATTATAATCATATTAATTACAGATGCAATTACTAAAGGAACTATAGGCAAGAGTAAAAATATAATAACTCCATAGCCATAATACAACACCCCTGCATTACTCTTTATACCGTATGCAACTATTGTAGGCAAAAAAAATATTATTTCTGTGAAGTATTCATAAATTAATACTACAGCAAATTTAGCTCCCATAATGTGCCATGGCTTAAAAGGTAGTGGTAATAAATTTTCTACATCCATAGAAAAATAAAATATACTCATAGCATAAAAAATACCAAAAAAGAAAATTACAACGCTAACAATAGATAATCCAAATCCCAATATAACTGCTTCTTGACCAATTTGATGTAATCCATCATAGGCCGTAAATATAAACTCTCCAAACCCTATAGCCATAGGTGTGAATGCTAGTACTAAAAGTAATCCAAGCAATATTCCTTTTATCTTTTTTTTATCTTTCTTACTACTAGGGGATCCAGTTCCTGTTTTTAATAATACCTTAGTTAGCGCTATAAATTTATACATTTTCAGTCATCTCCAAGAAGATTTTTTCAAGTGACCCACTGGCTTTAAAATGTTCCCTTAGTTCTTCAAGGGTTCCACAGAATAATATTTCCCCCTTATTTATTACAGCAACCCTATCGCATATTTTTTCAGCTACTTCTAGAACGTGAGTTGAGAAAAATACGGTTTTTCCGTTATTTGCATGCTCTTTCATCATTTCCTTCAAAACATATGAAGATTTAGGATCAAGGCCCGTCATTGGCTCATCTAAAATCCAAACTTCTGGTTCATGAAGAAGTGCTCCCATAATAATTATCTTTTGTCTCATACCATGAGAATAACTTTGAATTTGGTCCGTTAGCGCATTGCTCATTTCAAATCTATTTGCTAAAGCTTCGACCCTATCTTTTCTAATAATACTTGGCACATCATAAATATCTGCCATAAAGTTTAAATACTCAATACCCTTAAGTCTTAAGAACATGTCCGGATTGTCTGGTACAAAGCCAAATAACTTTTTAGCCTCTAAATCATTTTTTTCAATATCAATTCCATTGATATTGATTCTTCCGCTATCAGCACTTAATATTCCAGTAATCATTTTTATGGTAGTAGTTTTACCTGCTCCATTTGGGCCTAAAAATCCAAATATCTCTCCGTCCCTTATAGTTAGACTTATGTTGTCTACAGCTTTATTCTTACCATTATAGCTCTTATTTACGCCAGTAATTTCAATCATATTATATCCCCCTTACATTCTTCTAATATAAATAACAATTATATCTGTTATCTACCTTATTTTACTCCAGTATATTTATAATATCATACTTTTTCTTTGTTTTACAATTTGTGTTATAAGTTTAATATTCTTCGAAGCTGCAACATTAATAACTTCAGAAGGAGATTTATACCCCACTGAAGTTTCTCTTTCTTATATTATGTATCTCCACTTATATAAATGGGGAACTTCCCTTTTAAAATGTCCTTAAAAGAAGAACTTAGCCAGGTTAACTGCCATTATAATTGCTGTAATATCTGCTAATATTGCTGCTACTAGTGTATGCCTTATTTTTTTTATATTTACCGCTCCAAAATATACTGTCAAGGTATAAAAAATGGTTTCTGTTGATCCCATTATTATGGATGCCACGCGTCCTATGTAACTATCTGCTCCATATTGCTTTATAATATCAGTGAATACTCCTAAGGCTCCACTTCCTGAAAGTGGTTTTATTAAAACTAAAGGAACAACTTCAGGGGGGAGTCCAATAAACACAACAACTGGTTTTACTAAATAAATAAAAAAGTCTAAAGCCCCGGAAGCCCTAAATACATTAACAGCTATAATCATAGCCAAAAGATACGGAAAAATTTTCAGGCAAATAGTTATTCCGTCCTTTGCGCCTTCAACAAAACACTCATATACCTTCACCTTCTTAATAACTCCATATATTACCACAAGCGTTATGATAATTGGAATTATTCCCTTTAAAATATACGATACTAAATTAGCTATAATCATCCTATTTCACCTACCCCATCTAAATTTAAACATTAATATTTCTATATATTTAAAAATACCTTTGTAGAATTTTACAATAAACCACGCCTAAGACTGCAGCAGTACCTGTTGCAATTATTGCAGGTATTATAATAATTGCTGGATTTTGAGAGTTATACGCAGCCCTAATAGATATCACCGTTGTAGGCAGAAGCTGAATGCATGCAGCATTTAAAACTAAAAATAAAGCCATGTCATCACTAGCTATATCTTTTTCATTATTAATTTTCTGCATCTCTTCCATAGCCTTTATGCCCAAGGGTGTGGCTGCATTAGAAAGTCCCATCATATTGGCTGTTAAATTCATGGTAATACTAGCCATCGCCTTCTGGTTTTTTGCAGCTTCTTTAAATATTATTTTTAATATTGGCCTAAGCAGCCTTGCCAATTTATCAGTTAATCCACTTTTTTCAGCAATTCTCATTATCCCACACCAAAGACACATCATTCCAACGAGTCCCATTACTAATTCCACAGCACTAGTTGTTGATGAAACAATAACTTTTGATAAAATCTCTCCTTTTCCTGTAACAATACCAATAATTGTCCCAAATGATAAAATTAAAAACCAAATAATATTTATCATGTATTTTCCTCCTAGAATTCAAATTAAATTATCATTGCTTAATTAATATATATGTAGTTATTTCTATAAAATTGCATATAATAATATTTATTCATCCCATATACTATAAAAAAAACGCTTTTTGTGTTATCATTTTCTTATTCAATGTACAATGGGCTAAAAAAAAGGGAGTTAATCTATGATTAATATGACTTTGTTAAATTCTAGCGTATTTACGCTTTTTTATTATTTTATTATCTATTCCTTTATGGGATGGTGTCTTGAAACAGTATATGCTACAGTTAAGAAAAAAGAATTCATTAACCGCGGCTTCCTCCACGGTCCCTTTTGTCCTATTTATGGTTTTGGTACTTTGGCAATAATTGTTTTGCTAAAGCATATTGAAACTAATTATATTTTCCTTTTTTTAGGTTCAGTATTTTTAACCTCTGCTCTAGAGTATATGACAGGTTATATTCTAGAAACTGCATTTAATAGTACTTGGTGGGATTACAGTGATGAGCCATACAATCTTAAGGGTAGAATTTGCTTATCCTTTTCTATAATATGGGGCTTTGTTTCCATATTTATTTTGAAGGTAATTCACCCCTATATTATTTACATAGTAAATTTAATACCACCTATCCCAGGCATAACACTTTTTTATATTCTATTCCTATATTTCTTCATTGATTTTATAATTACTGTGAATACAATATTTAAATTAAGGTCCCTATTAACCCAATTAAATACAGTATATTCAGATTTAATCGATAAACTTCCAGATTTTAAATTAAATTTAGGGAATACTAAGGATATGTCTGAATTAAAAATTAAATTGGACCAGTTAATAGAAAGTGCCGAAATTAAGATGAGTAAGAAAAAATCTGACGTTGAGACTATCATAAAAGAATTGAAAGTAAAATATGATTCTTTGGTTTTCAAAAAATCCCCCGATTATTCAAGACTTATAAAAGCCTTTCCTGACGTAAAATTCAAAGGTTTCGATTCTATTTTGAAAGATGTTAAAAATAAAATTCTTAAGAATAAGAAAAGTTAATTTTTTCGATTTTACATAAAATAAAAGTCATTCTTAACTTGAAATTAGTAATTACTAATGTTAGGGTTTAAGTATATTTAATGAAATAACATAAGTTAAAGGAGATTAAAAAATGAAAGAAGCTAATCTAAAACTAGCACAAAAGGGCATTGATGATGCACTCGACACTATAGACGTGTTAGAAAAAACTATAAAAGAAACTCCTCTTCCAAAAAATATATTAAAAGATAGTTTTTATATTCTCTCTAGAAAAGTTGATGAAATTGAAGATATATTAAAGAATGAAGGAATACTGTAGTTTGGCATATATAGCTACATAAGGTATATTCAAATAAGATGCTCAGCTATACAGGAGATGTTTTAACTAAACATAAAACTAAAAAGAGGCACATAAGTTAATACTTATGTGCCTCTTTTAAATCATCACCTTTGGTGCTGTAATATTAACCATTTTATTGGTTTTTAATAATTAACTTCTTCTAAAAATAAGCCTTTTGCTGGTGCAATATGTCCAGCATATTTTCTTTCTTTTTTATCTAAAATATCACTAATTTCATTTACAGATTTTTCACCCAGGCCCACTTCAACAAGTGTCCCAACTATTAATCTCACCATATTTTTCATGAATCCATTTCCTTGAACACTAATTTCTATATTTCCATCATCATTTACGATATTTATTGTATAAATATTTCTTATAGTAGACTTTTTCTTTGTTTTAAGTGTTGTGAAACTTTGGAAATCATGTTCTCCTATTAAAATTTCTGCTGCTCTTCTCATATTTTCAATATTTAGAGGTTGTGGCACATGATAATCATATTTTCTAGTAAAAACATTGTGTGCTTTGTTATTACAAATATTATATACATATTTTTTAACTTTAGCATTATATCTAGCATGGAAATTGAGATCCACTTCTTCGACCGTCTTCACTACAATGTCTTCTGGTAAATATTCATAGCAATAACTACGCATTTTATGATCTGGCATTGTGCATTCTGTTCTAAAATTTGCTACTTGGTTTGTTGCATGTACTCCTGCATCTGTTCTTCCAGACCCAATAATTTCAATATTTTCTTCTGCCATCTTACTTAAAACGGCTTCTACTTTGTGCTGAATCGTATTATCGCTATCTCCAAGTCTTTGCCATCCTTTATACCTAGTACCATCATATTCTATTACAATTTTTATATTTCTCATATTTATTATTTATCCTACTTTCTGTTTTAGAATTTAATCTAATATTTTAACTATATTTTTTAATACTTAACCATATTTTTAATACAATGCTTATATTATATACATATATCATAATTAATAAAACACACCATATAAAATAATTTTTAATTTTGACAATGCTGAATTTAATATTACTATAGGATACCTTATTTCTGTTTTTAAAATAACCCTTCTCCTTAACATTCTCCACTTAGATAGCTTCCAAGTTATTTTTAAATCATTTTCGTTTTTCCTTATAGCTTTTCTTTCTCTTTCACTACCATCATAAAATATTACAAAATCAAATTCTGCATTTTCACTATCAAATTCTGAATCAAATTTTTTAATAATATTATTAGGTGAAAGTAATAGCCTGCCAGCTTTTGCTTCTAAGTTAAATGTAAGCCCTTTCTTATTCCTTGAACATAAATACGATTTATAAATTAATTCACTACAAAACAAAGCATTATCTGTCATAATGTCAAAATTATAATCATATGCCTTCCCTAAAGATTCAAACGCTGTAAACAATGCTTTTAATTTATCCTCTTTAGGTAATTTAGGACGTAATGCAGAAAAATAGTCAACTTTTGCAATAGCATCTAGAGGATTTATTACCACACCAGGGGCAATAACTTCTATAATATATTCTCCATTATTTTCATTGCATAAACTATCATATACTTTAGGATAAATTACTTTTACATACTCTGAAACACACAAACAATCCCCCAGTGGGATGTCGTTAAAATACTTGTCCAATTTTTCTAAACAGCCTATATAAATCCCAGTGTGAGTCCAAAATCCTGGTAATCCCAGGTTGGTTAGTTGATAATTGTTCCTCTTTAAAAGTATATCCCCTGGTAGCAATTCTTCTTTTATAATATTAATATCTTCATTACTAACATATTTCTCTTTTCTACTAGAGTAATCAACTCCAGTAATACTTATAGCGATCCATTTTTGAAATGGGAACCAAAAATCAAAAATATTTTTTCCAAAAAAATTAATCATATTATTTTTAACAATATTTCTATGATTTTTAACAAGTTTTATAACATTTAAATAATTATAACTTGCATAATTTAATAATTCTTCTTCGTTTTCATCTCTTTCATATCCATAAACTTCATAGTGATTTACCATAAAATCAAAGTAATGCTTATTCCTAAACAAAGATATCATATAATAAATTTCTGTAATTTCTTGTGTAATATAATAATATTGTTTTTTATTAATATTATATTCGGGCCTAGCCTCATTTAACATTGACTCCAAATACTTATTTTTTTCTATAATGTTAGCTAACAATACAGCATTTTTACGTATCGCTATGGTAGAGGCATAAATTAATAATATATTTTTATATTTAGTGTGTGAATCTTCTGTATGTTTTAATATAAGTTTATTTTTATATTTTTCCCGTGTTTCATTCAATTCATTATAACATCCTACATAACTAACCCACTTTTCTAATATACTTTGTTTGTTAGTTAAAGACATATTTTGAATATTAGAACTAAATAGACTTTCGCTACTTTGAATCTCATTCATCACAAGTTCTAATTCTTTTATAAGCTCTAAGGATTTGTTTATTTCCTCATCAACTATTCTATGAACTAACCCCATATCCTTATCCCCGATTCCATTCTCATTTTTAAAGTAGCAATCTAGTATAAACCTTCATGCACAAATAAAAAAACAATACATATTATTAATATATTCATAAATTCAATTCAAAACATACTTCTTCACATAAGTTGATTTCAGCAATTTAATTTTATTATACCATAAAACTTACTATTCCTTTAATAATATAAATTATAATACTGAAATATTTCTATTTTACTCAAAAAACATTTAATAAAAAAATAGATATTCTATTTATACGTATTTTTAATGTTTTTTTATACGCTTTTATATGTATACTATCATTATAAGATAAAATGAATTTTTGGAGGCACATATGTTTACAAATGAACTATTGTTACATTTTTTAAATTTATTATTTATTATCAATATCCTCTTCGCCTTGGCAGTTGTATTTCTTGAACGCAAAAATCCTGCAAGTACTTGGACTTGGCTTATGGTATTACTATTTTTACCTACCATAGGATTTATTCTATACTTATTTCTTGGTCAAAATTTGAAAAGAAAAAAATTATTTTCTCTAAAAAAAGAAGAAAAAGAGAATCTTACCTCAATTATTGATAAACAAAAGGAGTTCTTAAATAATGAAGATTTAATTAAAACTAATCCTTTTTTAAGTAAATACTCTGACATTATGACACTTAATCTTTGCAGTGATAATTCTTTTTACACTAATAATAACAAGGTAACCATATTTACTGATGGCAAATCAAAATTTGATCAACTTAAAGAAAACCTTAAAAATGCAAAAATATATATCCATATGGAGTATTATATATTTCAAAATGATAATCTAGGAAGAACTATTCTTGAAATTTTATCCCAAAAAGCTAAAGAAGGGGTGGAGGTAGAATTACTCTATGATGGTATGGGATGCCTTAAAGTGCCTAAGCGCTTTTTCGCCCCACTAATTGAGGCTGGCGGAAAAGTTGTTTGTTTCTTCCCACCCTTTGTTCCTTATATAAATCTAAGAGTAAATTTTAGAAATCATCGTAAGATCTGTACTATCGATGGTCAATATGGCTTTATAGGTGGTTTTAATATTGGTGATGAATATTTAGGTCTTTCTAAAAAATTTGGGTTTTGGAGAGATACCCATTTATTCATACAGGGCGATGCAATAGATGCATTGGAATTGCACTTCCTAATGGATTGGAGATTTGCCGCCAATGAAAATTCAATTTTTGATAACAAGTATTTCCCTCACAGAGCTCACCTTGGGAATACAGGTCTACAAATAGTTTCAAGCGGTCCTGATTCAACTTGGAAGTCTATTAGAAATGGATATTTAAAAATGATTAGCAAAGCTGAAACCAATATTTTTATAGAAACTCCTTATTTCATTCCAGATGACAGTATATTAGAAGCTTTAAAAATAGCATCCTTATCCGGAGTCGATGTTCGCATAATGATACCTAGTAAACCAGATCATCCCTTTGTGTATTGGGCTTCTACATCTTATATGGGAGAGCTACTAGAATCAGGCGTAAAATGTTATACCTACACTAAGGGCTTTCTTCACAGTAAATTTCTTTCTATTGATAAGTCTATAAGCTCCATAGGCACCGCTAATTTAGATATTAGAAGCTTTACTTTAAACTTCGAAATTAATGCTTTTATATATGATAAAGAAATAACTTCCGACTTAGAACATTTTTTTATGGACGATTTAAAATTTTGCGATGAATTAACTCTCGAAAAATATGTTAATAGAAGTTTTATTGTTAAATTTAAGGAATCTATTTCAAGATTACTTTCGCCTATATTGTAATAAAAACTCTCACAAACTTTTTTAATGTTTGTGAGGTTTTTTATTATAATATTCATAATTTATTTTGACCCTAAAATATATACTAAATAACAAAAGGGAAATCATTAGCCCTCTTAATTTCATTGTATGCTCCCATTTTATGATTTAGAATTATTACTAATCCATATTTCTTATCTTTATGAACTAATGGAATTATTAATAAGCTTCTCATGTGATATAATAATAATTGAAACTCAGTGCATACTTTGTATATTCTAGTTTCCTTAAATCCTGAATATAATGCTTATCAGCCTCTATAATTATAAAATCAATTTATTACATTTATCCTCCTGTAAATAGTTACTTAGGTTTATCTCCTCGCCATAACCGTGGCAGGCATAAGTTCCAATCCATTATCATTTTTAAATACACTTACAGCATATAAAAGGGGTGCCACTATGCAAAAATCCGGTAAAATAATTAACATTGAAAAAAATAAGGTCTATATCATAACTCAAAATAATGAATTTGTAACCCTTGAAAAGCATACGGCTCATCCTAAAATAGGCGAACTATATGTAGGTAAAGAATTTCGAAGCATTTCCGTTTGGAAGTACTTATTGGCTATTTCTTGCATCCTATTACTTTTATTTTCAATAAGAAAATTATATTTGGATAATAGATATAATTTTTCTGTTATAGTCGACATGAATTGTTCTCTAAAAATGGAGGTAAACGGTTCAAATAAAATTACAAAAGTAGAAGGCAGAAGTCCTGGAGGCTATAAAATAAAACAACTTGTAAATTTAGAAAATAAATCCTTGGATGAAGCACTTCATTTAATTTTAGATGAATCGCTTAAACAAAAATACCTAACTAAAGCACATGCGGACGACGGTTTAAAAATTTATATATTTGTTTCTGAAAATAAAAATAAAACTCCAATTAACTTAACTGAGTTTAATAGGTATGCTGGTACACATAATTTCAATGTATCACTAAATAATAATGGTCAAGCTGTAATTGACTAAGGGTATCCCGCTTAAGATACCCTTACAACTATTTGTATGATTATTTAACGACATTTAATCTCCGCAGGAGATGATTTAACCATATAATATGAGTTGTATACCTTAATCTTATTTTATAATTCCAAAGGACGGTGCAAAATGAAAACCACACCTAATGAAAAAGAGAAAAACATTATTCAGCCCTATGAAAATAGTGCTTTAAAAATTAGATTAAATAAATTTATAAGTGAAACGGGTTTTTGCTCTAGGCGTGAAGCAGATAAACTGATTGACAAAGGCAATGTCACCTTAAATGGCAAAATCCCTGAAATGGGCACTCAAGTATCTGCAGCTGATCACATTGAAATAAATGGTAAACCATTAAAACATAAAGTAGAATTTGTCTACTTAGCTTTCAATAAACCCGTTGGAATAACCTGCACTACTGAGCATAAAGTTAATGGAAATATCATAGATTTTATAAATTTTAAAAAAAGAATTTTCCCCATTGGTCGCCTTGATAAACCTTCTCAAGGTCTTATATTTCTAACTAACGATGGAGACATTGTGAATAAAATTTTACGTTCAGGTAATAACCACGAAAAAGAGTATATTGTTACTGTAGATAAACCTATATCCCCTAATTTCATAAAGAGTATGGCAAATGGTATTCCTATACTAAATACTATAACTAAAAAATGTTTTGTAAAAAAAGAAGGCAAATATGTTTTTAAAATAATTTTAACAGAAGGACTTAACCGTCAAATACGAAGAATGTGTGAGCATTTAGGGTATGCTGTTGTGAAACTTGAAAGGCTTAGAATTATGAATGTTTCTATAGACAACTTACCCCTTGGGAAATGGAGATATCTAACGCCAAAAGAACTAGTCGGTATTAATAAGTTAATTTCTGATTCTATTAAAACTGAAAATGCTTAAACATCATCTTCTATGCTTAAATGTAGTTAAAAAGCACACAAATTTGTGTGCTTTTTGGCTTATATAAAGGTTATCAACATTATTCACACAGAAATTGTGGATAACTTGTTAGTCTTAGTTAATAATAACTATCTTATTTAACTTCTGCTTTTTTTTGTAAATATATCTTTAAATTTATTAGTAATTATCTCTTTATTACCCTTGAATTCAAATATTTCTTTAGTCTTTTTCTATGAGATATTATCCAATATTCTTTTACTGACTCAAAGGTAATTTCTTCTATGGGACTCCCTACAATTTGAGATCTTTTTAATTTTTTACTGTTTTATAGCTATTACATTTTAATTACATTTCTGGTGCTTAGGCACGCTACTAAACAATTTGTTATAGTTATCACTAAAAAACTTGACAACTTTTTCTCAACCTTTTAAAATTCTTTCTAAGTAATTAATATTTATTTTTCTATAAATATTACGTTATATTTCACTCTATTATTTTCATAAATTTACTAATAATTTGAAATTTTTTACTATTTTTTATTTAGACTAACAGATTGTACACATTAAGATTTACTAATCCACAAATGCACTAAAATTATGTATGTTTTTGTAAATTTATATAAAACATTTAAGGCTTATACACATTATCCACAGCTTTTGTGTGGATAATATGTGGGGTTGATGTTAATGAATACTTTATAGTATTAATTATAGACGTTTTTAGAATTTTTTATGTAAATACTTGCATTTTAAATAAAATATTTCTAAATTTTATTATTAAGTTATGCACACTATCCACAGTTTTGTGGATAACATGTTAATAACTTATTGGCTATTTTCTCATCATATTTCCTATTACTAAATCCGTGAGTGCCTCACTACATATTTTAATGTGTTGCGCGAATAAATTTTCTTGATTACCTTCTCATGAAATGCTATATTATATAAAGAAAAGTATATATTCCTACTGTTACATTTCTATATATTTAAAATATTTATAAATTAAATTGAAAAGAGGTAATTCGCTTGAGAATTGGAATGGGCTATGATGTTCATAAATTAGTTAAGGGTAGAAGTTTAATACTTGGTGGAGTAACCATACCGCACGAGGCTGGATTACTAGGGCATTCAGACGCAGACGTTCTTGTTCACGCTATCATAGATGCTCTTTTAGGTGCTGCGGCTCTTGGTGACATTGGAAATCATTTCCCCGATACTGATGCTAAATATAAAGGCATGTCTAGCATTGTCCTACTTAAATATGTAGGCAGTTTAATAAAAAATAAGAATTACATAATCGAAAATATTGATGCTACAATAATTGCACAAAACCCTAAAATGGCGCCCCATATACCCCCTATGGTAATAAATATTGCAACTGCGCTACAATTACCTATAGATAAAGTTAACATTAAAGCTACTACAGAGGAAGGCCTTGGTTTTACTGGCCGCCTAGAAGGGATCTCTTCTAATGCCATCTGTCTTTTAAAATAAAATTTTATTTTCTGTTTGTTAGGGTCTGTAACTCCCACTTATAGAAGTGGGAGACTTCCTTCTGACATGTCGTTAAAATTCTAAAATCCTTGTTTCCAAATTCCATAATCTGCATGATCAATAAGCATGGCTGAAGAAAAATACGTACCTTGTCCATATTCAACACCTAGTTCCATTAGCTTTTCCTTTTCTTCCAAGGTTCGTATTCCCTCGGCTATAATCTTCATTCCTGTTTTTATCCCCATTTTAACCATATGTTCTATCATCAATGCTTTTATTTCATCTTTATGCACATCTTTTACTATCTCCTGAGAAATTTTTATAAAATGTGGCTTCATTTTTATCAATTCTACCATATTAGAGTTACCTTCTCCAAAGTTATCCATAGCTAATTTGAATTTTAATTCATCAGCAAAATTACGCCAAAATGCACTTCTTGGTATACGTTGTGTAATTTCTAAAACTAAGTTTGTCCCTTCCAATTTCTTTATAACTTTTTTTATAGTATGCCTAGTTGTATCCGATTGAAGCTTAAAAAATAATCCCTCTTCAATAAATGGTTCAAGTTTGTTTAGATAGTTATTTAATTTGTCACAAGCTAGCATAGTAAGGTTTTCCAAATCCCCGGTAAGTCTAGCTTTTTCAAACATTTCATCCGGGAAAAATTCTAATCTTGAATCCCTAACTAGTATTTCTAATGATTTAACCCTGCCACTGTTTAAGTTTATAATAGGCTCAACTGTAAGCTCTATAGACTTATTTTTTATTATACCCGAAATGTGATATGCCTTTTCGTCAATTTTATATATTGAATCATTATCTAGATACTCACTTATTGAAGCTTCATCTAAAAACCATTGAACACTAGTGCTCGATAATAAGCTAGGATTATATAAATCTACAAGTTCATGCTTTAAAACTGCTCTTAAGTTATACATTGTATATATCATTGCTGCCATCCTTTTATTTTCATCCTTTGTTTTACGAATGAAATTCAATCCTGCAGAAACTCCAGCTAAATAAAAAGATGGCTCATATAGTTTATTTCTAGAATCCGAGAGCAAATAGTCTATACCATGTCTTAATTCTGGTATTATATCTCTCAATATACTAGCTCCTTCTCCATCTGGAATATCAACATATTTAACATTTTTTGTTAATTCGTCACATAAACTAATCCAAAATTTTCTTTGTTTATTGTTATCGAATTTTAAATAGTCCATTAAAGAATGTATTTCTAAATACCTTGTATCATAAAAAATATTACTATGAAGTTGGTAACTTCCAAAATCAATAATAGACGGTTTTTTCACCGAAACAATTATATTTCCTCCGTGCAAATCACCATGTATGCATGAATCTAAATATTTTATTTTACGACCACACCATACCTTTTCATCTGCAAAAAATTTATATGGATTCGGAAAAAATTTATCAACTCCATCAATGACTAGCCATTTTTTATCCTCATCGATCATTAATGTTTCAAAACCCTTTATAAATTTCTCATCCATAAATCTATAACCTAAGGAAGTTTTCATTATATCAATAGGAGATTTAATTTCAGAGATATGAGGCTTATTCCAATTATATAAAAATTTAGCTACTTGTTCTGAAGTTTGCTTAACTAATGCTAATTCATTTTCCATTGAATATTTCAATGTTTTAATTCCCAGTACATTATCTCCGCCTAATTCATATAAAACTCCAAATCTCTTTAAATTATTTTCACATTGTATTTCCACTTCATCAATAATTTCAGGAATATATCCTTCAATTCCATTCTCTATTGCTTGTAAGAATGCTTTATTATGTAATCCGCTTTCATTCATTTCCTGAATTTTTAGAACTCCTAATTTACGCGATTCACTAAATTCCACAGTATATACCGCCGCCTCAGATTGTCCATCATTTAATTTATTTATTATTTCTATAGGTTGATTTTCTTCTGCAAAATTTTCTAAAATCATTGTTTTCTCTTTCTGGCTTAGCATATTTTACCCCCTACACCAATTATTATTATACTATAGCTAAACATACCTTTATCCAGACTTATTGCATTTCATATGTTAATTTTATAAATTATAAACTATTTCGAGTTAAGTTAACAGTGTATAAACTATTAATTTCACTATAATATATGATTTACACTATTTATCGGTTAATTCACCCTTATATTTATAAACAGTGTTTTCTTTTTATAAGCTAAAATATACTTATCATTATTTGATTATACTACAAATATATAATATTACTATAAACGCAGAAAATCACACAAGCTTTATTAATTATAAAGCTTGTGTGATTAAATAAATGACGTTAAATCATCTCCTGCGGAGCTGCATATTAACGACTTCAGAAGGAGATTTATACTCCCACTGAAGTTTTCTATTTATTAGGGCATGTAACTCCAACTTATAGAAGTAGGAGACCTTCCTTCTGAAATGTCGTTAAAACTATGTTCAAAAATTTAGTTAGCTAAACAACTTCCTAGTGCAATAATACTTATCTTCTCTTTTCTCTAAATCAAATTCACTTATAGATGTAACTCTATCATGTTGCTCTACATGAAGCACATAACCCTCTTCATTCTGATTTTCAAAAAAAACTTTCGTGTAATTCATAACTTCTACTTTGTCCCCACACAGATCATAAATTAATGTTGGTACCTTACCAATCATATTCATCTACCCCTTTAATATTTATTAACTATAAGTTAATAAATATTATGGTGTACTACTATTTATGCTGAAAATGCTATTAATTTTGATTTATTTTTTTAAGATTTGGCATTGGATCCATTATAAATGGATCTTCATTCCTATTTCTGAATAAATATTAATTTTTATTTTCTGTTATCCCCCCGCTTAAAATAGTTAATATACACTTCTATATTTTTTAATTTTCATAATCATCTACAATTTTTCTTATTAATTTTTTTATTGCACTAGCTTGTGATACCAATGTCATTACAACTAAAAACACTGTTATTCTTTCCTCGTCACTTTCTTTTAAATCTAAAGCATTAATTATACTTTGTAATTTTGATTTATCACAAAACTGATTTTCTACGAAATGATTAAGGCTTTCCTTTTGCATATCAGAGAAAATTTTATAAGCTTTCTCCCATGAAATAATATCATCATCTCTATCATTAATTTCATTGAACGCTAGTCTAAAGACTTTTTTAATTTCCTCTGACGTAAGTATAGGTCTCATGTAGCTAAGTAAGACTAATTGGGCAAGGTGTAACTTTGTATAGCCTCTTTTTTTACTATCTTCTGGCTTAGATATAACTCCGCCTTTTATATAATTCTGTACTATATTATTAGTGTAATTATCAGCATCAAATTTATCATTTAAGTAATCAATCACTTGTGATAAAAACAAATCGTACTGAGGTAATTCTTCATACAGAATTATGCTGTTTTCGGATACCGATTTTGATAATGAAATTATATTATCTAGAGTAAATTTAGCCTTATCCACCATTTGTCACCTTCCAAAATTAATATACTAAATAAAATATATTTTATAGTCTTGATCATATAATTATATTATAGGGTATGTATATACTATTACAAGTTATTTTCTTTTTTTTATAATTTGCATTATTTCTGTAGAAATTTGAAAATAACTAACCTAAGATTCGCATATAAAAATATTACCATATTAATGTTGTTTTTTCTTCGCTCTGTATACTTTAATAATAAATAGCGGTTAATATAAATTATTAGTTTGAAAACCCACTAATTTTTAACATTATTTATAATACGCAATATACTCTACTCTTTTACAAGATTCTCGTTATGCAATTTGATTTAATTCACAGTTAATATTGCAAACATCTAAATTTTAACCATTATAATTAAGTTATCCACTGTTTTTAACATTTAATCAACAGAAGCTGTGGACAATTTAATTTACACGGAAAGCCTTGTTTAAAAGCATTTACATATTAAAAGTAATTCTGACAAGTTTCTTATCCACATTATACATTATCACCTGTTCATAAACTGTTAATCCTTGTGTGGAGAAAAGAGTATCAAATTATTTTTCTACTTTCAATTTTTATCTTTTTCTGCCATTTGATTTTTATCTTATTTAAATAAATTATTATAGTTTGCAAGTGATTTTAGCTATATCTGAAATCACTTGCAAACTAACCCTCCCTATACTATCTAATCTCCCCAAAAAACAGCTGACTAATCCACTCCTGCTTTAGTCAGCTATGTTTTATACACTCAAACTTATTACCCCCCCTCAGCAATACCACATATCTTTTCTATTCCCTCTTTTGCTATTAATATTGCAATTTTTCTTGAACTCGTTTATATTAGTATTCGATAATTAGCCACAGAAAATATCATCCATGTTATATTTTCTGTGGTCAATTTACGGTTTTATAAAAATCAAACTTTACAATTTTCTCGTGAATAAAAAAACAGACTATTAAAATAGCCTGTTTTTTTATTCAAAATTACTTAACTCTTCTTGCAGTAAGGTAATCTCCTCGTGTCAATTCTGATATTTTAATCACATCTCCCGTACGAGGTGCATGAATATATGAGTTATTTCCTACATACATTCCCACATGATGTGGATCTGACGCTGAACCAAAGAAAATCAAATCTCCTGGTTGCAAAGCTTCTCTAGATACATATGATCCTTCATTTATCTGTGTATATGTAGTTCGGCTTAATGAAACTCCGAAATGGTTATATATATGTTGCATAAACCCAGAACAATCAAAATATTCAGGACCAGCAGCACCCCAAACATATGGTGTTCCTAAATAATTACTTGCATAAGCAACTATCGCATTAGAGCTAAGTGACGCTGACGCTGATCCTGATCCTCTAGATGGAGTAACATTAGATTGAGCAGTCTTAGCTGCATTATCTCTTATTTGTTGTATTTGCTTCATAGTAGCATCTACGGTAGCTTGTCCATCACTAATCTTGCCAGCATATAATTGTTTTTTCTTTTCAGCTTCCTTGATTAATGCATCTTGTTCTTGCTTCTTTTCTTTAAGCTTGCCTATCTTATTTTCATTATCAGTTTTCAACACTAATAACTTAGTTTTTTCAGCTTCAAGCACAACCTTTTTATTTTCAATTTTACTCTTTTCAGCTGTTAATTGTCCAATAATTTTATTATCATATTCCACAATTTTTTTAATGTTGTCAACCCTTGAAATAAGATCTTCTACTCCCTCTGAATCCAATAAGACTTCCAAATAGCTATCCGCACCATTCATATACATGCTTCGCATTCTCTTATTAAATAAGTCCTCTTCTTCTTTAATATTAGCCTCTGCAACTTGTATATCCTTTGTTGTTTTTTCTATTTGCTTCTGGGTCTCACCTATTTTATCTTTTGTTTTATCCACTTCTATGCCCATTTTTCCTATGCTCGAATCCAATTTTTCAATTGAAATTTCTATATCCGCAACATTATCTTGTATTTTCTTGTACTCGTTTTTTTGCTCCTCAAGCCGGCCCTTTTGATTACTAAGCTTATCCGATAATGGATCTGCCAATACCTGTATATTTATTGTAGCAGCCAGTCCAATTGTTACTATAAGCGATATTATTTTTTTTCGCAACTTAATCCCCCCATATCAAAAAATATATATATATATGTACTTTTATAATTTATTCACTCTTAAAACGACATTTTTATTATAACACTATTTTGCGCAAGTATTCATTGGGAACATAGGTTAAATTTCCAATGAATGCTTGTATACTTCTGATTTAGGCATATTTCTATCTTTTGCAACTTTTTTCATTGCATCTTTTTTATTTATTCCCTCATCCATATGTTTTTGTATATGTTCTTCTATAGTTAGTAAATCCCATTTAGCTCTTTCATCTTTGTCTATATCTTCCTTACTCTTACCTTCAACTACTAATACATATTCTCCTCTTGGGGCGTTTTGTTTATAATATTCCACAGCTTCTTCTAAACTCAACCTAATTATCTCTTCATATAATTTTGTAAGTTCCCTGCACATTGATATTTTTCTGTTTCCAATACTTTCATATAAAAATTCTAAAGTTTTTAAGAGTCTGTGAGGAGCCTCATAGAAAATTAAAGTTTCACTCCTATTTATTAAATCATCAATGATAGGCTTTCTATCTTTATTTTCCCTAGGTAAAAATCCTCTAAATATGAATTTTGTAGTATCAAGTCCTGAATATACAAGTGCAGTAGTAATTGCAGTGGCACCAGGAAGCACTACGAATTCTATGTTCTGTTCTATACACTTTAAAACTATTACGCTTCCCGGATCTGATATTCCCGGCGATCCCGCGTCGCTAATTATAGCTATATTTTTACCTTCTTTTATCTGCTCAATTATATTTTGACTTTTTCCTTGTTCATTATGTTGATGATAGCTTATAAGTGGCTTTTTTATATTAAAATGATTTAGTAATTTTAAGCTTTGCCTCGTATCTTCTGCCGCTATTATATCTACATTTTGTAACACTTCTAATGCTCTGAGCGTTATATCCTTTAAATTGCCTATAGGGGTTGGAACTAAGTATAATTTTCCTGACATTCTTATCACCCTTTACTTTAATATTTGCATTAATTGGCTCTACCTTTAAATTATTTAATATTCTATTGTATTTGAATTATACATATCAGCAATTTCCTGAGTATACCCACCATCCTCAGTGTGAACATAAAGAGGGGGCTCCCATTTTAAAAAGGTTCCTCCATCTCTTTGTCCCTCGATGAGTACAATGTTAGGCGCCTTATTTACACTAGGATGCACCATTCTTATACGTTTAGGCTCAATTCTATGTTTTCTCATAGCGCATAAAATATCAACTAATCTATCAGGCCTATGTACCATATACATCCGTCCATTATCCTTCAACAAAGCTCTACATGCAATAATTACATCTTCTAATGTGCAACAAATCTCATGTCTTGCTATAGCATTCTTATCATCTAAACTTATTAATCCTGAATTTTGAAGTTTATAAGGTGGATTAACTGTAACAATTTCTGCCTTGGGAATGCTTTTAATGAGTTCTATATCCTTTAAGTCTCCACTTATAAATTTAATTTTATGTTCTAAATTATTATATCGTGCAGATCGATTCGCCATATCAACAAATTCCTTTTGAATTTCCACACCAATTAGATTACTTGCATATGTTTTACCTGCTAATATGAAAGGAATTATTCCTGTACCAGTACATAAATCAACAACTTTAGCATTTCTTCTTATTTTAGCAAAATTAGCAAGTAATACTGCATCCACCCCAAACCGGAAAGCATGTTTTTTTTGAATAACATGAATTCCCTTTAAATTAAGATCATCTAAAGTTTCATCATCTCCTAAAAACCCCATTATGTATCTCCTTTCTATGAAATCTATATTTACTTTATACATAACAACAACAGAAGTATACCTCAATTTTTGTTGCTAAATCAAGAGAATACAGATTATAAAATAATAAATATATTTTATTTTATTTATCACCAATCTAATTTATTATAAAACTACTATTAGTAACCATTGTTGAATATACATTAATTATATAATAATCGATTATAATGAGGTTAAAAATGCAATTAATATTATATCCTTTTAAAAATATAGTTTTCAATAAGAATTCTGTTTTATTAGATGCATCCTTCTTGCTCAGCTTAATATATGATGATGATATTAAGCATAGTGATTGTTTATCATGCTTAAAGCAACTTTCTGAAGGAAGTTGTGAGTTTTACACTACCAGTATCATCTCTGCAGAAGTTTTAAATAAAATACTTTATAAATTGTTCATTAGTGACATCCAATGTAAAATAAGCAATAATAGACCCTATAACTCAGCCGTCAACATTAGATCTATAGCAAATAGCTTTAGCCGTCATGATACAAAAATATTAAAGGAAAAGAAAAAAGACAGACTTATTCATATTCCATATAAAAGATATTTTGATAATATTTCTAAAAATTCTATGAAAAGAGATTTATTGAATATCTATTACAATAAGTCCGTAGAAATAATTTCAGAACTAGAAAAAATTATAAATATAAAATATCTTAACATTCCTGAAGAGTGTATATCTCTAGTTAAAAAATTCATGTGTGAAAACCTATTATCTGTAAATGATGCTTTCCACATAGCTACTGCGGAGTACAATAATATAGACTTTTTACTAACTTTGGATGGTGACTTTATTTTTGCTGAAAGTAGTAAAATGCAAATACTTAGGATTTAACAAACTAATATTTGTTTCAACTTTACAGTCGTTAATTCATTTTTTTCGAAGCTGTGTAACTCCACAGGAGATGATTTAATGCATCAATTACTTGCACTATAAATAAAGAAGTGTATTTTGAGAGACTCAAAATTACACTTCTTTTTTATAGCTATTATTTTGGAATATTAATAATTGTGCCTTCTTTTATAGCATCCTCATTTGTAATTTTATTTGTTTCTTTTAACATTTCTATCGCTTTTTTCACATTATATGAAGTCATATTATTTTTGGCGATTGAAGTTAATGTATCTTTGCTTTTAACAGTGTAGTCACCAGTTTTAGATTTTTTAACTACAGCTGTTTTAGCTGTTTTAGCTGTTTTATCTGTTTTAGCTTTTTCAACTACAGCAGTTGAATCTTTAATTGCTTTTTCATAAGGAATTACTATTTTCTGACCCGCTGCAATTTTGTAAGATTCATTTATACCATTCCTACTTTTAATAAATTCAACCATTTTGCTTTTGTCCTGACTAGGTGTATACGTTTTTACTATACTAAACACTGTGTCATTTTCTTTAACAGTATACATTCCAACGTTAGTTTTGTCATTTATATAAGCAGCATCCATTTCATTAGTGCTTTCCCCTTGAGTATTTTTATTTGTTACCGTCTCATTATTATCTGTAGGTATTATTTTATTGCTTTGCACTATACTATCATCTTGTAATTTTACATTAGCAACATTTTCTCTTCCTCCAATGAACTTCATAGAAAAAAACACTCCTAACATTACTACAGCAATCGTAGATATACTAATTATTCCTTTTTTCATACTCATATTTAAAACCCCTTTCATATTTATTAGTCAATGATTTACATTTAAATTATTGACTTAATTTAAAATTCTCATACCTCCAAATTATTTTATTGTTGTTTAAAACTAATTTATATTTTTGCAAAAATTATCAGTATATTTTAAATGTATTTCAACAGAAAAATAGGCTGTTAACCTTTGAATGTAAGTTAACAGCCTCTATATCTCAATATATTACTTTTTGTTAAATACTATTTTTTTTCTATTTGCATCTTAACTTCTTCACCCGTCATTCCAGTTGCATTAATAATTGAAGTTTTTGATATAGTATTCTCTATACCCATAATATCTTGATTCTCGCCCGTGACAATAACAGCATCATATTTATTGAAAAAATTACCTGCATTTTTTTTTCTATTATCAAACTCTTTGACTGTATATCCCTCGTCACTCAAGTAATCCTTAATTGGGTTTAATCCCTTTTGCACTGCTAATTTTTTCATATTTTAAGCCTCCCTTCAAAATTATTATCTCCAATTCTAAAATGCGTATTCATATGAATCCATTTATACTTTACTTTTTAACATAGCAAAAAACAAAGAAAAGAAACCAGAGAAAGTTTCTCTGATTTCTTTATATAACTGTATACCCGACTACCTCAATTGCCTCAATTAAATTATCCAATGAAACAAAATAATCATCATATATTATTTCTATTTCTTTGCTTACACTATTTATTTGGCAAGCAACTACCCCTTGATTATTAGATATTGCTACATTAATGTTACTAATATCCTCCGAAGTATTCATATTGTATACTTTTATAACCGACTTCATCTTCCCCCCCCCTAGTTATCTTTAAATAGTTCTTTTACAACATATGAATCTTCCTCATTTCCATCTAACTCCAATTTAATATTCTCCACGATAACAGAATCTTCATATCTTCCAGAAATTAATGTTAAGTCTTCGATTTTAACCTCTACTATTTCTTCATCGCTCCCATTAAGTTTTATCTTAATTTTCACAGTTTCTTTTACAACACTATTCCCAATAACTTCTGCTCTACCATAAGGTGTGTCTACTATGGATCCTAAAGTAGGTAAAGTTTTTCTTATTCTTTCATATGTGTCCTGCTCATAGTTTAAACAGCACATAAGTCTACCACAAATACCTGAAATTTTTGTAGGATTTAATGATAAATTTTGCTCTTTAGCCATTTTTATAGACACTGGTGCAAATTCGCCCAAAAAAGTTGAACAACACATAGGTCTACCACACGGTCCAAGCCCACCTATCATTTTTGCTTCATCCCTAACTCCTATTTGTCTAAGTTCTATTCTGGTTCTAAATACCGCCGCTAAGTCCTTTACTAATTCACGAAAATCCACTCTTCCATCTGCTGTAAAGTAAAATATAACTTTATTATTATCAAAAGTATACTCTACATCTATGAGTTTCATATCTAGTTCATGTTTATGTATCTTATCTAAGCATACTTCATAGGCTTCCTTTTCTTTTCTTTTATTTTCTAAGTCTTTTTCTGCATCTCCATCTGTAGCCTTTCTGATAACGCATTTAAGGGGAGATACTATATCATCTTCTCGTATTTCCTTTATGCCAATAACACATTCTCCGAATTCTATCCCTCTTACGGTTTCAACAATAACCTTATTTTCCTTTTGAATATCTATACCATTTGGACTAAAATAATATATTTTACCAGCTTTTTTAAATCGTACTCCTATTACTGTAACCATGTTAAATCATCTCCTTCGCATCTGCATATTAACGACTTCAGAAGGGGATTTAACTACCACTGAAGTTTTATTTTTGCTAAGGTAGGTAACTCCCACTTATATAAGTGGGAACCTTACCTTCTGAAATGTCGTTAAACCTCCTGCATTTTAAATAGCATTACTTCAAACGTCAACCCCGGGTTAACGTTCCTAACTAAATTCTCCCTAGTATCATTTATTATGCTTATAATACCATTTAATTTAATAAATGAAAATATATTAGCCAATTCTTTTATACTTAATAACTTATCTATGTTAAGAATTAAATCTTCTTCTTCAATTTCTTTATATATTATGGTATCCCTAATATACGAAAGAAATGCAGTTAATATTTCTTCAAAATTTTCTTTTTGATTAGATAATTTTTTTTCATATTTAATTAGCTCTTCAGTTCCAACTTTATTAAGATTAAGCAATATTTCCAAGGTAATATTTCTAATATCCTTGAAATTATTATCTTGAATAAACTTTTCAGCTTTTCCTGGTATTCCATCACTAAAAGCTATAACAACCCTTATCTCCTCTAAAGATAAATCATAATAATTTATTTTTAAAAACTCTTTCATCTCATCTACGTTTAAATTCTTTAGTTTATGTATTTGGCATCTTGATTTTATTGTGTCCAATATAACTTCAAGATTTTCACATAATAAAAGTATAATCACGTTTTTAGGTGGCTCTTCGATTGTTTTTAAAAAAGCATTTTGAGCTTGCACCGTCATTTTATGGGCATTGTAAATAATAATAACTTTCCTATCACCTTCATAAGGTTTTTTGTTAATTTCTTCAATTAAAGCTCTTATAGAGTTAACCCCTATGGTACTTTTGTTTTTTTCTATTCTCCATTCTACCAAATCAACATATTGTCTATCTTGATTTTTTCCTAAAACCTTTAACCCTATATTCTTAGCTACTATACTTTTGCCTATTCCATCCTCTCCAACTAAAAGGTGAGCATGTGATAACCTATCCGATTCTATAGATTTACTTATTTGATTTTTTATACTATTATGACCTATTATGCTCTCAAAATTCATTTTGATCCTCCATACATAGAAGCAAGTATAGATTTATATATACTTGCTTCTAATTAGTTATACCTTTATGTACTTGTCTACGTCAACTACAAATACATTTGCTCCACCTACCTCCACTTCAATAGGAAATGGCATATATACTCCAGTAGAACCAGCTACAGGTGAAGGTGATGATATTATTTGCTTTCTTTCCTTACATACTTCCTCGATAATGGCTAAAACTTCATCTACCTTTTCTTTATCAACACCCATTAGTAATGTTGTATTGCCTGATTTCAAAAACCCTCCGGTTGTAGCTAATTTTGTAACCCTAAAACCCTTGTCTGTTATTTCCTTAATTAAATCATTTGCATCATCATCTTGTACTATTGCAATAACTAATTTCATTTAACCCCACCCTTTTTATAATTTTATTTTTTTTATTCTGTTTATTATATCTTTATGTATTTCATCTACATTCCTATTACCATCTATTACTTCTATTTTACCATATTTCCTACAAATTTCTAAGTAACCTTCAAAAACTTTTTTATGAAATTCATTCCCGCCATTTTCTAAACGATCTAAAGTCTTTTGCATTTTTTTTCGATTTAATCCTTCTTCATATGGGATAGTAATCATAAATATTAAATCTGCTTCTAATCCATCTAAAGCGGCTTCATTCATGCTCTTTATTCTTTCCAATCCGAGTCCGCGGCCAATGCCTTGATACACCATTGAAGAATATACAAAACGGTCGCATATAACTATCTTACCCATGTCTAAGGCTGGCTTTATAACCTCGCTAACTAGTTGAGCCCTAGACGCAGCATAGAGTAATGCCTCGCACATATAACTCATATTACAATTATCATTATCCAATATTATTTCTCTGATTTTCTCACTAATTTCTGTGCCACCCGGTTCCCTAGTTCTTACTACTTCAAATCCCAATTCTTTTAGATGCTTTTCTAGTAATTGTATTTGAGTAGTTTTCCCTGAACCATCTGGGCCTTCTAGTGCTATTAGACGCCCTCTTTCCATTCAATCCCCTCCACCAATATTAATAGTCTATTTTTCTACTGTTGCTACTTTCCCATCATTAATTCCAAGTACTGTTACATTGCATTGCAAGTAATATTCTATAACAGCTATAGTATCCTCATCTAGTCTTTCTCCAGGCATTACAATAGGTATTCCTGGTGGATATGGAACTATTGCTACTGCACTTATTTTCCCCTGTGAATTTTTTAACTCTACCATAGTTTTTTCTCTATCCATTACTTCATATGGGTACATAATTGGCATTGGCATACCATAATCTATTAATTCTACATATTTCCCCTTTAAATTGTTCATATCACAGTTTTTCAGGGCTATGTATAACACTTCAAAATCCTGCTGATTATTAAAGGGTGAAAATATTAAAACTACATTTCTACTATCACTCATTTCAGCTTGAATATTGTTTATTCTTAAATATTCTAATAACTTATGTCCACTATACCCCTTAGGTACATTTAATATATATCTAGTTAAATCCATAGTATACTTATTATCATATTTAGTGGAATTCTCTGATACAACTAATAAATCTTCCTCACCTATAATGTGAAATTTGCCTAATCTATTGATTCTCTCTCTATTAAATTTACATATTTTAATTAACTCTTCATAATCATTTTCACCACACTCTTGAAGATAAAATCTTGCATAATCCATAGAACATAAAAGCATATAAGATGGACTTGTACTTAAAAAGGCACTTGCATAGAAATCTACCTTACTGATATCCGTGCCTTTTCCTACATGTAAAAAAGCTGTTTGCGTTAGGCTAGGTAGAGTTTTATGCGCACTCATAACTACCATATTAACTCCCATTTTCAAAGGGTTTTCGGGTAATAACTTATTGGCACCAAAATGCGCACCATGAGCGGCATCTACTAATACCTTAATATTATATTTTCTAGCAATTTGAGTAATGTATGATAAATCAAAGCATATACCATAATAATTAGGGTAGGTAACAATAATCCCTTTAGCATCTTTATTTTCATTAATTAAAGTGGAAAAATGCTCCTTATCTAAAGGAAAAGGAACATCATATTTTGGATGAATTTCATTTTTAATATATACTGGCTTTAGTTTTCTCATAATAATGGCATTAAATATCGAGCGATGACAATTTCTCTCTACAATGATTTTGTCACCCTCATTGAAGGATGAAAAAATCATAGCTAAGTTCCCACTAGTACTACCATTCACTAGAAAATAAGATTTAATACTTCCATAGTATTCACTCAATAACTGTTGAGACTCTTTAATTATTCCTTCTGCATGGTGGAGATTATCTAGTCCATCGACCTCAGTAATATCTCCCTTTATAAAATTTTCGTAAAGCTCCTTGCCTCTTATCGTTTTAAAAAAACCAAGCCCTCCCTTATGCCCTGGCATACAAAAGGAAACATTTTTTTCTTTTATATATTTTAACACTCCATCTACAAGTGGTAATCTTGACAATCCTTAGTCACTCCTCTTGGTATAAACTGCACCAAAGTCTTTCTTATACAGTTCTTGTAATATTCATAAAAATCAGTATTAGCCTTTGATTCTATAATTCTTCCTTCGCAATTATTGCAAATCCCTCTTCCATTTATTATTATACCATCATTTAGAGGCTTTCTACATATAATACATTTTTCTTTTTTCATAATTTCCCCCTTAAACTTGCTAATTAAAAATTACCTACAGTATAGCCTCTTATACTATATTTTATTCAACTAAGTACGGTTTCTTATTTTGTCCACTTAATAATTTAAAATATATTTATCTACATTTTATGCCATAAATAGCTATATAAAATTATTATTTAAACTTATAAAATATTATTTATTATTATCAATATATTTATGTACCTTTGGTTATACTAAATGTGTTAATAGGTATGAACATTTTGAAAGGAGCGAAGGCTATGAAACAAGAAATTATAAGTTATATAAGCAGTATAAAAGAAGATATCCACAATTTATCTAATTATCTTTATACTAATCCAGAAACGAGTTATAAAGAGTATAAAGGTTATTCTTACATAATAAATATGTTAAAAGCTCATGGTTTTGAAATACAAGAAAATTATTGTAATATTCCTACTTCTTTTTATGCTCAATATGGAAATGGCCACCCTAAGATATGCTATATATGCAAATACACGTCTACTGAAAATGTAGGTCATATTTTTGGTAATAACGTGAATGCTAGCATTTCTATTGCGGCAGCATTAGGATTATCAAAAGTAATATCTAAAAGCGGTGGAAGTGTACTTCTATTAGGATGCCCAGGCGAGTACACAAACGGCGCAGAATTAGCTTTAGCAAAGGAAAAATGTTTTGATGATATGGATGTTATTATTGCTCCTCACTGTGATACAAGCAATGCGGAAAGCGGCACCTCCATGGCTACAATTCCACTTAAACTTAAATGTACCCAAACTATTAATAATAACAATGAAGCTCTTAGTAACCTTTCATCTTTGGATTCCTATTTATTTATACTTAATACATTAAGTCAATTATTAAAAGGATTGCACAACAGGTATTTTATTGATAGCATTTCTATAGAAAATGCCTCTTCGCGCATTAATGAATTTTCTGAATCAGAGGCCAAATTTTATTTAAAAGCTCCTAGCCTAAAAGAAGCTAAATCTCTAGAAAAAACTATTGTAACCTTTATTCAATCACTATCTCAAATAATGAATATAACCGGAGAAATAAGCATATTTGAATTGCCTTCACAAGAGCTTTTGACAAATAAATCTTTATCAAGAATATTTACACACAACTTAAAAGAATGCGGCATCATCGATATTGCTTGTTGTAAAAATACTCTATATGGTCTGGGAATAGGTTCTATAAGTCATATTACTCCATGCATATATCCATCCATATCTATTACAGAAGATTCCTCGTTGAGTTGCCCCTCACCTGCATTTGCTCTAGAAACTCAAACAGATTTTTGTAAAAATAATATGATAAAAGCTGCAGAAGCTCTTGCCTTAACAGGCCTCGATATTATTGAGAAAGAAGAGTTATTAAAAGAAATTGGACTTGAATTAAAATAATATGCAATTAAAACGTTTCTTTAAAGTATCATTTGTTAATGAGCGACTCATAATTGGGCTGTTGGAGATTCTCCAATAGCCCTTTCTCATCTTGGCAATAGATTTTGGATGTATTCTACACCCTAACTTAATCTTTGGACCTATAAAATGAAAGCTCAAGAAACTTAATTTCCATACTCGGTCTACCTTTGTTTTCTCACCCTTTACTTTAATAAATAGTTTCTTTTTCTACAAATAATACAGTATTATCCATTAAATATTCGTATTCCTTAGGTTGGAACCCTACCTAGGGCCTCCTTCAGCTAGTGATCGGCAACTACAGACCCACACAGTGGACTTTCACAACCTAGTTAATTCCCTGCCTGGCACATATAAAAAAGAAGTATAATCATAACTCAATTATACTTCTTATATATATCTATTATTTATTTTTAAAATATGCTTTTTCTTTTAGTAATTTAATTTTATTCATAAACCCATCACTAGGCTCAAAATAAAATTTTTTAAAGTTATCTCCTACTTTATATATACAACAAAACTTACTCCCAATAAACGTAGAACAAATATACTTTTTACTGCTACTAATATGAACACCTGCACTGTAGTTTTTATATTTACCAATATAATCTATATCCTTTAATTTAATATCTTCTAGTATTTTAACCTCTTCACCTTTTATCTTATGGATAATGAATTGATCTGCTACGATTGAATACTTATACTTAACCTTACATTTTGAAAACTCCATATAGCAAAGAGCAATCATTAGTGTATTAAAGAACATAGTTACAAACGTCTTAATATTTATTCTGCCTATACTTACTTTAGTGAATACGTCTGATAAGCATATAAATACAATTAATGTAATAAATAACAATACTATAGCTGGAAACTTTTTTCTTTGAACCATCTCTTTATACATAAAAGCCAGACCCCCTAAATCAATTAAAAATACTAGATATAAATAGTTTTGTGACCAACATATGTGATTATACTAGCATTTCATATATTAATCTACTTGTACTAAGCTCCCTATAGTGCGTATACCATAATATATGCCCATATATGTTATTTATACTAATCCATATGTATCAATATAGGTATTTCTAGCTTTTTCGCTATATTTCTTAATTTAAATAAAAGTTATAGATATTTTATTTATTTATATCCACTAAAAAATTAACTGAGCATATCTAAAATAAGCAAAACTTTACCATTTACTATAACAAATAATGAAGTAGGTAGACATCGTGTAATTAGGTTCAAATATTTATTGTACAACCCTCCGTTAGTTAGGTTAGATAGACCCTTCTCAGCCTATTGGCTCCACAAGCCTGCTGGGCACACCACAAAAAAAACACTTTGTAATATTTACAAAGTGTTTTGGAGGCGCCACCCGGATTTGAACCGGGGAATAAAGGTTTTGCAGACCTTGACCTTACCGCTTGGCTATAGCGCCATAACTTGGTGGCTAGACCAGGAATCGAACCAGGGACACGAGGATTTTCAGTCCTCTGCTCTACCGACTGAGCTATCCAGCCACATTACCTGGCGACAACCTACTCTTCCACAAGGTCACCCCTGCAGTACCATCGGCGCATTGAAGCTTAACCTTCGTGTTCGGTATGGGAACGGGTGTTACCTTCATGCCATAATCACCAGATTGAGAATATAAATATTCTCTGAAAATTGCACAGTGAATTAGTCTTTTCGCTCACGCTCAAAGCCTCGCTTCTTTCTTACGAAAGAAGTATTTCGCATTACTTTTAATTATATATTTAGGTCAAGCCCTCGACTTATTAGTATTAGTCAGCTGAACATGTTACCATGCTTACACCTCTAACCTATCAACCTGGTGGTCTTCCAGGAGTCTTACTAACACCGCACTTACGTGCGAGTTATGGGAAATCTCATCTCAGGGTGGGCTTCACGCTTAGATGCTTTCAGCGTTTATCCCTTCCAAACATAGCTACCCAGCGATGCCACTGGCGTGACAACTGGTGCACCAGAGGTTTGTCCATCCCGGTCCTCTCGTACTAAGGACAGCTCCCTTCAAATTTCCTACGCCCGCGACGGATAGGGACCGAACTGTCTCACGACGTTCTGAACCCAGCTCGCGTGCCGCTTTAATGGGCGAACAGCCCAACCCTTGGGACCTACTTCAGCCCCAGGATGCGACGAGCCGACATCGAGGTGCCAAACCTCCCCGTCGATGTGGACTCTTGGGGGAGATCAGCCTGTTATCCCCGAGGTAGCTTTTATCCGTTGAGCGATGGCCCTCCCACGAGGTACCACCGGATCACTAAGCCCGACTTTCGTCCCTGCTCCACTTGTAAGTGTCGCAGTCAGGCTCCCTTCTGCCTTTGCACTCTTCGCGCGATTTCCAACCGCGCTGAGGGAACCTTTGGGCGCCTCCGTTACTTTTTTGGAGGCGACCGCCCCAGTCAAACTGCCCACCTAACAATGTCCTGTGACCAGATTCATGGCCTCCAGTTAGAACCTCAGTACTGTCAGGGTGGTATCCCAAGGATGACTCCACACAGGCTGACGCCCATGTTTCTCAGTCTCCCACCTATCCTGTACAGACAATACCGAAATTCAATGCTAAGCTACAGTAAAGCTCTACGGGGTCTTTCCGTCCAATCGCGGGTAGCAAGCATCTTCACTTGCACTACAATTTCGCCGGATGTGTTGTTGAGACAGTGCCCAAATCATTACGCCATTCGTGCGGGTCGGAACTTACCCGACAAGGAATTTCGCTACCTTAGGACCGTTATAGTTACGGCCGCCGTTTACTGGGGCTTAAGTTCATACCTTCGCTTGCGCTAAGTAATCCCCTTAACCTTCCAGCACCGGGCAGGCGTCAGCCCCTATACATCAGCTTTCGCTTTAGCAGAGACCTGTGTTTTTGCTAAACAGTTGCTTGGGCCTATTCTCTGCGACCTACTTACGTAGGCACCCCTTCTCCCGAAGTTACGGGGTCAATTTGCCGAGTTCCTTAACAACAATTCTTCCGATGGTCTTAGGATTCTCTCCTCACCTACCTGTGTCGGTTTGCGGTACGGGCACCAATATCCTCGATAGAGACTTTTCTTGGCAGCGTGGAATCAGATACTTCAGGAATAAATTCCCTTCCCCATCACATCTCAGCGTTAAGAGCAAACGGATTTGCCTGTCTGCTCCGCCTAAATGCTTAGACACACATCCAATAGTGTGCACATCTTATCCTCCTGCGTCATCCCATTTCTAATAACGTCCATTGGTGGTATCGGAATATCAACCGATTGTCCATCACCTACGCCTTTCGGCCTCGGCTTAGGTCCCGACTAACCCTGAGAGGACGAGCCTTCCTCAGGAAACCTTAGGTTTTCGACCGTTAAGATTCTCACTTAACTCTCGCTACTCATGCCAACATTCTCACTTCTGTACCGTCCACCACTCCTTACGGTATGACTTCAGCCAGTACAGAAAGCTCCTCTACCGCGTACACAATTGTGTACACCCATAGCTTCGGTGGTAAGTTTTAGCCCCGGACATCTTCGGCGCAGGATCTCTTGACTAGTGAGCTATTACGCACTCTTTAAATGAGTGGCTGCTTCTGAGCCAACATCCTAGTTGTCTTAGAAATCCCACATCCTTTTCCACTTAACTTACACTTTGGGACCTTAGCTGATGGTCTGGGCTGTTTCCCTTTTGACTACGGATCTTATCATTCGCAGTCTGACTGCCGAAATAAAAGTATATGGCATTCGGAGTTTGATAGGGTTCAGTAACTGTTGTCAGCCCCTAGCCCATTCAGTGCTCTACCTCCATTACTCAATTAATCGACGCTAGCCCTAAAGCTATTTCGAGGAGAACCAGCTATCTCCGAGTTCGATTGGAATTTCTCCGCTATCCACAGCTCATCCCATGGTTTTTCAACACCAACGTGGTTCGGACCTCCACGGAATTTTACTTCCGCTTCATCCTGGCCATGGATAGGTCACCCGGTTTCGGGTCTACGACATGCAACTATGCGCCCTATTCAGACTTGGTTTCCCTTCGGCTCCGTACCTTAAGTACTTAACCTTGCTACATATCGTAACTCGTTGGCTCGTTCTACAAAAAGCACGCCGTCACACATATAAAGTGCTTCGACCGGTTGTAGGCACACGGTTTCAGGTTCTATTTCACTCCCCTTCCGGGGTTCTTTTCACCTTTCCCTCACGGTACTTCTTCACTATCGGTCACTAGGTAGTATTTAGCCTTGGGAGGTGGTCCTCCCAGCTTCCCACAAGGTTTCACGTGTCTCGTGGTACTCTGGATTAGATCTGACTGTTTTTCCTTTTCATTTACAGGCCTATTACCTTCTGCGGAGCAGCTTTCCAGCTATCTTCAATTAAGGAATTGCAGTATTTATGATCTATCCTCAACCCCCAGATCAAAGACCTGGGTTTGGGCTCTTTCCCTTTCGCTCGCCGCTACTTAGGAAATCGATGTTTCTTTCTCTTCCTCCGGGTACTTAGATGTTTCAGTTCCCCGGGTCTACCTCTGCATACCTATTTATTCAGTATGCAGTACATAGTTGTTACTATGTGGGTTCCCCCATTCGGAAATCTTTGGATCACAGGCTATTTGCGCCTACCCAAAGCTTATCGCAGCTTAACGCGTCCTTCTTCGGCTCCTAGTGCCAAGGCATTCGCCATGCGCCCTTTGTAGCTTGACCTTGATTCTGTCTATTTACATAGACGGTTATATTAATTTTGCGAAATTGTATTAAATTAATTTATAAACTACTTGCGTAGTTTTAATTTTTTTAAAACAACTTTTTTCACTGTGCAATTTTCAAAGAACATTTTAAGAAAAACTATTCATTATCTAACTCCTAAGAGTTAGATAAAATTAGTCTCTCAAAATTAAACAGAGAACTAGGTACGATTAATTACAATAGATATTTTTGAAGAACAAATTAATATTCTTCTATTGCATCGACCGAAGTCAATACATCTACTCCCTAGAAAGGAGGTGATCCAGCCGCAGGTTCTCCTACGGCTACCTTGTTACGACTTCACCCCAATCATCAATCCCACCTTCGGCCGCTGGCTCCTTACGGTTACCTCACGGACTTCGGGTGTTACCAACTCTCATGGTGTGACGGGCGGTGTGTACAAGGCCCGGGAACGTATTCACCGCGACATGCTGATTCGCGATTACTAGCAACTCCGGCTTCATGTAGGCGAGTTGCAGCCTACAATCCGAACTGGGATGAGTTTTTGAGTTTGGCTCCACCTTGCGGTCTTGCATCTCTTTGTACTCACCATTGTAGCACGTGTGTAGCCCTAGACATAAGGGGCATGATGATTTGACGTCATCCCCACCTTCCTCCCGGTTAACCCGGGCAGTCTCACTAGAGTGCTCAACTTAATGGTAGCAACTAATGATAAGGGTTGCGCTCGTTGCGGGACTTAACCCAACATCTCACGACACGAGCTGACGACAACCATGCACCACCTGTCACCCTGTCCCGAAGGACTTCGCCCATCTCTGGGTTATGCAGGGGATGTCAAGTCTAGGTAAGGTTCTTCGCGTTGCTTCGAATTAAACCACATGCTCCGCTGCTTGTGCGGGCCCCCGTCAATTCCTTTGAGTTTTAATCTTGCGATCGTACTCCCCAGGCGGAATACTTAATGTGTTAACGGCGGCACCGAGGTTCGACCCCCGACACCTAGTATTCATCGTTTACGGCGTGGACTACCAGGGTATCTAATCCTGTTTGCTCCCCACGCTTTCATGCCTCAGCGTCAGTTACAGTCCAGTAAGTCGCCTTCGCCACTGGTGTTCTTCCTAATCTCTACGCATTTCACCGCTACACTAGGAATTCCACTTACCTCTCCTGCACTCTAGACACCCAGTTTCAAATGCAGCACCCAAGTTAAGCTCGGGTATTTCACATCTGACTTAAATGTCCGCCTACGCATCCTTTACGCCCAGTAAATCCGGACAACGCTTGCCACCTACGTATTACCGCGGCTGCTGGCACGTAGTTAGCCGTGGCTTCCTCCTCTGGTACCGTCATTATCGTCCCAGAAGACAGAACTTTACAACCCGAAGGCCTTCATCATTCACGCGGCGTTGCTGCGTCAGGGTTTCCCCCATTGCGCAATATTCCCCACTGCTGCCTCCCGTAGGAGTCTGGACCGTGTCTCAGTTCCAATGTGGCCGATCACCCTCTCAGGTCGGCTACGCATCGTCGCCTTGGTGAGCCGTTACCTCACCAACTAGCTAATGCGCCGCGGGTCCATCTCAAAGTGGAATTTTCCGAAGAAAAATCCTTTGATGTTTCGATCATGCGACCAAAACATATTATGCGGTATTAATCTCCCTTTCGGGAGGCTATTCCCCTCTTTGAGGCAGGTTACCCACGTGTTACTCACCCGTCCGCCGCTAATCCACCCCGAAAGGTTTCATCGCTCGACTTGCATGTGTTAGGCACGCCGCCAGCGTTCGTCCTGAGCCAGGATCAAACTCTCAATTTAAAAGTTTACACTTTTTTAGTTGAAATGATTAATCTGCGACAACTGTTAAGTTGTTACGCAAGCTCATTACATACTTTTAGTCTTACGACTAAATTTTACTTTATACTAAAGTAATTAACTGGTTTAACGAAATATTATTTCGCTATCTTTACCTATTTCTCTGTTTAATTTTCAAAGACCAATTTGTTATTCGTATCTACCGTCATGTGACGACTTCTACTATTTTACTGTTTAGTTTTAATTTTGTCAACACTTTTTTATATGTTAACATCCTCAAACCCGACATCATCACTTTCTTTCGACGACAAGAATTATTTTAACACAACAAAATAATCGTATATTTGAATTATGGCTCATATATTCAATTTATTCTCATTTCTCTCCACTATTCACTATTAATTCTAATAATATCACATATTGATACACTAGGATAAGTATATAGTTTTTTAACTATATTTGTAGATTTTGAAGTTCCTATTATATTTTATTTTCTTATTAACAACAACTAACTTTTTTAGACTGTTATACTATAGTTAAGGAGTTGAGCTTATGTGCTATAGATTATTAAAAACAATTATAAAAAACACTGCTAGTATAGTTTTTTTTGGAGGTGCAGTCGTATCTACAGAAAGTTGTATTCCTGATTTCCGTTCTGCAAAGGGTCTATATAATATAGAAACTGATTTGAAATTTCCTCCTGAAGTTATTTTAAGTCATTCTTTTTTTATAAATCATACCGAGGACTTTTTTAAATTTTATAAATCCAACATGATTTTTGAAGATGCAATTCCCAATGATGCGCATATTGCATTATCTACCCTAGAAGAAAAGAATAAATTAAAAGCTATAATCACTCAAAATATTGATGGTTTGCATCAAATGGCAGGATCCAAAACTGTATACGAACTTCATGGATCTATACATAAAAATTACTGTATGAAATGCAATAAATTTTTTAACTTAGATTATGTGTTAAATAGTAAAACCATAGTTCCTAACTGTAATGTCTGTGGTGGTATTATTAAACCAGATGTAGTTCTTTATGATGAAAGTTTAGATATGTCTGTCTTAAACAGCTCTATTAAATCGATAAGTATTGCTGATACACTGATTGTGGGTGGCACTTCTCTTGTGGTATATCCCGCTGCAAATCTTATAAAATATTTCAGAGGAAATAATTTAATTCTTATTAACAAGTCTTCTACCCCTTACGACAAACAAGCAAATTTAGTAATTCATGATAGCATAGGTAAAGTTTTAAGTACAGTATGTAAATTTTAATTTAGTCGAATATAAATTCAGTTTTTTAACCAAATAAAAACCGCTAAGTATAACTGAGGCCACTGAAAAACTATATAAAAAAATCGTCATCTAATTAAAGATGGCGATTTTTTTATATAAAAGACTAAAAAACAAAAAGGAATTTTAAAAGATATGTCGAATTAGTATAGTAGAATAAAATAAAAGGGGCTAAACTATTATGCTAAAAGGACAATTGGAAATAAAAATAAATACATACCATAGCTTATATTCGTTAATTATTCCGAAAGATAACATTTTAAAGCAAATTAATGACCTTGTTGACTTTTCATTTGTTTATGACGAATTGATGATTAACTATAGTTCATCTATGGGTAGAGGTGCTATTAACCCCATAATGCTATTTAAATATTTACTTTTGAAAGTAATATATGAATTGTCTGATGAAGATGTTGTTGAAAGAACTCTTTATGACATGTCCTTTAAATATTTTCTAAATTTAGCCCCAGAAGAAACAAATTTAATAAACTCAAGTACACTAACTAAATTTAGAAAGCTTCGCCTTAAAGACATGAATTTATTGGATTTATTAATAAACAAGACTGTAGAACTTGCTATAAAAGAGGGAGTTTTAAAAAGTAAAGCAATAATAGTTGATGCTACGCATACCAAGTCACGTTATAACCAAAAGTCAGCAAGCGAGGAATTATTGAAACGTGCAAAAAACTTAAGAAAAACATTGTACGGAGTACATCCTGGTATTAAAGAAGAGTTACCTAATAAAGTTACAACTGGAGTACTTGAAGATATTCTTGAGTACTGCAAATTATTAATTGATACCATAAACGAGAAGCCAGAAACTGCAGCAAATCCAGCTGTGAAAACTAAATTAAACTACTTAATGGAAGCTATTAATGATGACTTAGAAAATCTAAAAATATCAAAAGATGAGGATGCAAAAGTGGGGCATAAAACTGAGGATAGTTCTTTTTTTGGATATAAATCACACCTTGCTATGAGTGAAGAACGTTTAATTACAGCAGCTGTTATTACAACTGGCGAAAAAAGTGATGGAAAGGAGCTCATAACCTTAATAGAAAAAAGCCGTGAGGCTGGTATAGATGTAAATGAAGTAATTGGAGATACAGCTTATTCTGAAAAGAAAAACCTAGAATATACAAAAGAAAATAAAATTGCATTAATTTCAAGACTAAATCCTGTAATTTCACAAGGAATGCGAAAAAAAGAAGATGAATTTGAGTTTAATAAAGATGCTGGTTTATTTGTATGTCCGGCAGGTCATATGGCTATTAAAAAAGCAAAACAGGGAAAGAAGAATGTTGGTAAAAATCAAGTGCTAACCTACTATTTTAATGTAGAAAAGTGTAAAAATTGTGTTCATAAAGATGGGTGTTATAAAGAAGGCGCTAAATCTAAAACTTATTCAGTTTCAATAAAGTCAAATACTCACAAAGATCAAATAGAGTTCGAAAAAAGTGAATATTTTAAAAAACGAGCTAGGGAACGTTATATGATAGAGGCTAAAAACAGTGAACTTAAGCACCAACATAGCTATGATGTAGCAATATCGTCAGGCTTAATTAGCATGCAAATGCAAGGTGCATTATCAATCTTCACTGTGAATCTAAAGAGAATAATTAAGTTGAAAAGCATGAAATAGGGCTTTTAAAACTTAATTATAAAATAAAAAGCATGAGATATCCAAAATATGGACATCTCATGCTTTTTCTATTCAAGCTTGAAAACTCTACTAAATAAAGAGTGCTTTTTTCAGCGGCCTCGTATAACTTAGCGGTTTTTTCTTACCTGGCGACAACCTACTCTTCCACAAGGTCACCCCTGCAGTTATCTACTGCCCATGTATATCCAGCATTGATATATCCCCTACAATTTTCTATCCAGAGTTTTGCTGCCGACTTCCTCCAGATTCCACCTCACGGTGGACACCCTTGTCTTAATCTAACGGTTGGTACCATTCCCCCGCATCGGACTTTCACCGACAGGTAAGCGCCAATTTCAGGCGTACAATCGAGTAGGAGCTAAATAATTAATTTATTTAGCGACCTCTCACACCACCGTGCATACCGTTCGGTACACGGCGGTTCAATAGAAATTAATATTTTAATAAATATGTCTCAGATATAGAAACTAATCCTATATTTTTAAGGTATTTATTGGTCAATGTTTTGTTTAATATAGGGCTATTGGATGTTCTCCAATAGCCTTTCCTTGTATTTGCATGTTGCAAAGCTTTATTGTTTGGTATTCCTAATTTAACAAGGTTCCCATATTTTGTTTTAATCTTTTTCCATTGTTTCCAAAAACACATTCTAATTCTTCGCCTTAACCATTCATCAAGTGTTTTAAGAATACTTTTAATGTCTGCAATAGCAAAATAATTTATCCATCCAACTATCACTTGCTTAAGTTTCATAAACCTATATTTCATGCTCATCGCATTACTTCTTGAAGTTAATTCTTTTAGCTTTGCTTTGAATTTGATTATAGGTTTTTGAGGAACTCTCATTCTGTATTCACCTTTTGCTCGGTAAAATGAAAATCCTAAAAATTTAAGTTTCCAAGGTCTATCTACTGTACTCTTTTCTTTATTCACTCTAAGCTTTAACTTTTCCTCAATAAATCTCGTAATACTCTTCATTACTCTATTTGCTGATTTCTCACTTTTGACGTATATATTCGCATCATCAGCATATCTACAAAAGTTTAGTCCTCGTTTTGTTAGTTCTACATCGAGTTCATGTAACATTACGTTACTTAATAATGGGGACAAAGGCCCGCCTTGAGGTGCTCCTTCTTCTGTATTCATAAATACCCCATTTATCATCACTCCACTTTGTAGATACTTTCGTATCAGAGAAATTACTCTACTATCTTTAATATCTTCCGATAGTATCCTTATTAATTTATCATGATTTATCGTATCAAAGTATTTAGAAAGGTCTATATTCACCGTCCATGTATGTCCAGCATTAATATATCCCCTACATTTTTCAACAGCTTGTTTTCCACTTCTTAAAGGTCTAAAACCGTAACTATTATCAGAAAATTTCTTTTCATATATTGGTATTAGAGTTTGTGATATCGCTTGTTGAATAACTCTATCTAATACAGTAGGTATTCCAAGTAGCCTAATTCCACCGTCAGGTTTTGGTATTTCTACCCTTCTTACGGCTAGAGGTCTATATCTACTTTCTAATAATGATTGCCTTAATTCTTGTCCATGCTCTTTTAGATAATGTAGAAGTTCATCTACTGTCAAACCATCAATCCCATGACTTCCTTTATTGGCTTTTACTCTTTTATATGCTTTATTCATATTATCTCTCGATAATATCTGCTCGAGTAAACCATTATCATATTCATTCACATCGTTTCTTCCTTCTTCTGACATAGAGGAAATACTATGCACTTCTACATTACCTTCGAGTTCCACTCTATTCTCTCGTAGAGAGCCTTCTTTATGAAGTTGTCTGCTTTTATCATATTTTCTCGTATCCTTCAAAATTCCAAAACCTCCTATTGTTCAGTCCTTCCCACGCTAACGCGTTTTGCATGGTACTATGACGTCTGCTGACTTCTGATAGTTCAGCCATACATCACTGTATGGGTTGTTATTTCTAAATTCATATCCACAACTTACCTATCAGATCTCCCCGGGTAAGAACGCAATCTTTCACTCCATCTATCTGCTACATTTACACCACTTGTTTCGAATAGTTTTGGGCTTCGTTTTGTATTGCAAACTTACCCACAAGCATATGCCTTATATGTAGTTTCTGTTCGTCAGACCGGAGTTTGGCCGCCAACTTCCTTCAGATTCCATCTCACGATGGACACCCTTGTCTTAAGCTATGCACTTGGCACTATTAACCCGTGCTAGGGACTTTCACCCATTAGATTGCGCCCATGCCGGGCGCACAATAAAAACCGCTAAGTATAACTTAGCGGTTTTTTTCTTACCTGGCGACAACCTACTCTTCCACAAGGTCACCCCTGCAGTACCATCGGCGCATTGAAGCTTAACCTTCGTGTTCGGTATGGGAACGGGTGTTACCTTCATGCCATAATCACCAGATTGAGAATATAAATATTCTCTGAAAATTGCACAGTGAATTAGTCTTCTTCCTTACGTCCGAAGCTTCGCGTTATTTCTAATTATTTAGGTCAAGCCCTCGACTTATTAGTATTAGTCAGCTGAACATGTTACCATGCTTACACCTCTAACCTATCAACCTGGTGGTCTTCCAGGAGTCTTACTAACATCGCACTTACGTGCGAGTTATGGGAAATCTCATCTCAGGGTGGGCTTCACGCTTAGATGCTTTCAGCGTTTATCCCTTCCAAACATAGCTACCCAGCGATGCCACTGGCGTGACAACTGGTGCACCAGAGGTTTGTCCATCCCGGTCCTCTCGTACTAAGGACAGCTCCCTTCAAATTTCCTACGCCCGCGACGGATAGGGACCGAACTGTCTCACGACGTTCTGAACCCAGCTCGCGTGCCGCTTTAATGGGCGAACAGCCCAACCCTTGGGACCTACTTCAGCCCCAGGATGCGACGAGCCGACATCGAGGTGCCAAACCTCCCCGTCGATGTGGACTCTTGGGGGAGATCAGCCTGTTATCCCCGAGGTAGCTTTTATCCGTTGAGCGATGGCCCTCCCACGAGGTACCACCGGATCACTAAGCCCGACTTTCGTCCCTGCTCCACTTGTAAGTGTCGCAGTCAGGCTCCCTTCTGCCTTTGCACTCTTCGCGCGATTTCCAACCGCGCTGAGGGAACCTTTGGGCGCCTCCGTTACTTTTTTGGAGGCGACCGCCCCAGTCAAACTGCCCACCTAACAATGTCCTGTGACCAGATTCATGGCCTCCAGTTAGAACCTCAGTACTGTCAGGGTGGTATCCCAAGGATGACTCCACACAGGCTGACGCCCATGTTTCTCAGTCTCCCACCTATCCTGTACAGACAATACCGAAATTCAATGCTAAGCTACAGTAAAGCTCTACGGGGTCTTTCCGTCCAATCGCGGGTAGCAAGCATCTTCACTTGCACTACAATTTCGCCGGATGTGTTGTTGAGACAGTGCCCAAATCATTACGCCATTCGTGCGGGTCGGAACTTACCCGACAAGGAATTTCGCTACCTTAGGACCGTTATAGTTACGGCCGCCGTTTACTGGGGCTTAAGTTCATACCTTCGCTTGCGCTAAGTAATCCCCTTAACCTTCCAGCACCGGGCAGGCGTCAGCCCCTATACATCAGCTTTCGCTTTAGCAGAGACCTGTGTTTTTGCTAAACAGTTGCTTGGGCCTATTCTCTGCGACCTACTTACGTAGGCACCCCTTCTCCCGAAGTTACGGGGTCAATTTGCCGAGTTCCTTAACAACAATTCTTCCGATGGTCTTAGGATTCTCTCCTCACCTACCTGTGTCGGTTTGCGGTACGGGCACCAATATCCTCGATAGAGACTTTTCTTGGCAGCGTGGAATCAGATACTTCGGGAATAAATTCCCTTCCCCATCACATCTCAGCGTTAAGAGCAAACGGATTTGCCTGCTTGCTCCGCCTAAATGCTTAGACACACATCCAATAGTGTGCACATCTTATCCTCCTGCGTCATCCCATTTCTAATAACGTCCATTGGTGGTATCGGAATATCAACCGATTGTCCATCACCTACGCCTTTCGGCCTCGGCTTAGGTCCCGACTAACCCTGAGAGGACGAGCCTTCCTCAGGAAACCTTAGGTTTTCGACCGTTAAGATTCTCACTTAACTCTCGCTACTCATGCCAACATTCTCACTTCTGTACCGTCCACCACTCCTTACGGTATGACTTCAGCCAGTACAGAAAGCTCCTCTACCGCGTACACAATTGTGTACACCCATAGCTTCGGTGGTAAGTTTTAGCCCCGGACATCTTCGGCGCAGGATCTCTTGACTAGTGAGCTATTACGCACTCTTTAAATGAGTGGCTGCTTCTGAGCCAACATCCTAGTTGTCTTAGAAATCCCACATCCTTTTCCACTTAACTTACACTTTGGGACCTTAGCTGATGGTCTGGGCTGTTTCCCTTTTGACTACGGATCTTATCATTCGCAGTCTGACTGCCGAAATAAAAGTATATGGCATTCGGAGTTTGATAGGGTTCAGTAACTGTTGTCAGCCCCTAGCCCATTCAGTGCTCTACCTCCATTACTCAATTAATCGACGCTAGCCCTAAAGCTATTTCGAGGAGAACCAGCTATCTCCGAGTTCGATTGGAATTTCTCCGCTATCCACAGCTCATCCCATGGTTTTTCAACACCAACGTGGTTCGGACCTCCACGGAATTTTACTTCCGCTTCATCCTGGCCATGGATAGGTCACCCGGTTTCGGGTCTACGACATGCAACTATGCGCCCTATTCAGACTTGGTTTCCCTTCGGCTCCGTACCTTAAGTACTTAACCTTGCTACATATCGTAACTCGTTGGCTCGTTCTACAAAAAGCACGCCGTCACACATATAAAGTGCTTCGACCGGTTGTAGGCACACGGTTTCAGGTTCTATTTCACTCCCCTTCCGGGGTTCTTTTCACCTTTCCCTCACGGTACTTCTTCACTATCGGTCACTAGGTAGTATTTAGCCTTGGGAGGTGGTCCTCCCAGCTTCCCACAAGGTTTCACGTGTCTCGTGGTACTCTGGATTAGATCTGACTGTTTTTCCTTTTCATTTACAGGCCTATTACCTTCTGCGGAGCAGCTTTCCAGCTATCTTCAATTAAGGAATTGCAGTATTTATGATCTATCCTCAACCCCCAGATCAAAGACCTGGGTTTGGGCTCTTTCCCTTTCGCTCGCCGCTACTTAGGAAATCGATGTTTCTTTCTCTTCCTCCGGGTACTTAGATGTTTCAGTTCCCCGGGTCTACCTCTGCATACCTATTTATTCAGTATGCAGTACATAGTTGTTACTATGTGGGTTCCCCCATTCGGAAATCTTTGGATCACAGGCTATTTGCGCCTACCCAAAGCTTATCGCAGCTTAACGCGTCCTTCTTCGGCTCCTAGTGCCAAGGCATTCGCCATGCGCCCTTTGTAGCTTGACCTTGATTCTGTCTATTTACATAGACGGTTATATTAATTTTGCGAAATTGTATTAAATCAATTTATAAACTACTTGCGTAGTTTTAATTTTTTTAAAACAACTTTTTTCACTGTGCAATTTTCAAAGAACATTTTAAGAAAAACTATTCATTATCTAACTCCTAAGAGTTAGATAAAATTAGTCTCTCAAAATTAAACAGAGAACTAGGTACGATTAATTACAATAGATATTTTTGAAGAACAAATTAATATTCTTCTATTGCATCGACCGAAGTCAATACATCTACTCCCTAGAAAGGAGGTGATCCAGCCGCAGGTTCTCCTACGGCTACCTTGTTACGACTTCACCCCAATCATCAATCCCACCTTCGGCCGCTGGCTCCTTACGGTTACCTCACGGACTTCGGGTGTTACCAACTCTCATGGTGTGACGGGCGGTGTGTACAAGGCCCGGGAACGTATTCACCGCGACATGCTGATTCGCGATTACTAGCAACTCCGGCTTCATGTAGGCGAGTTGCAGCCTACAATCCGAACTGGGATGAGTTTTTGAGTTTGGCTCCACCTTGCGGTCTTGCATCTCTTTGTACTCACCATTGTAGCACGTGTGTAGCCCTAGACATAAGGGGCATGATGATTTGACGTCATCCCCACCTTCCTCCCGGTTAACCCGGGCAGTCTCACTAGAGTGCTCAACTTAATGGTAGCAACTAATGATAAGGGTTGCGCTCGTTGCGGGACTTAACCCAACATCTCACGACACGAGCTGACGACAACCATGCACCACCTGTCACCCTGTCCCGAAGGACTTCGCCCATCTCTGGGTTATGCAGGGGATGTCAAGTCTAGGTAAGGTTCTTCGCGTTGCTTCGAATTAAACCACATGCTCCGCTGCTTGTGCGGGCCCCCGTCAATTCCTTTGAGTTTTAATCTTGCGATCGTACTCCCCAGGCGGAATACTTAATGTGTTAACGGCGGCACCGAGGTTCGACCCCCGACACCTAGTATTCATCGTTTACGGCGTGGACTACCAGGGTATCTAATCCTGTTTGCTCCCCACGCTTTCATGCCTCAGCGTCAGTTACAGTCCAGTAAGTCGCCTTCGCCACTGGTGTTCTTCCTAATCTCTACGCATTTCACCGCTACACTAGGAATTCCACTTACCTCTCCTGCACTCTAGACACCCAGTTTCAAATGCAGCACCCAAGTTAAGCTCGGGTATTTCACATCTGACTTAAATGTCCGCCTACGCATCCTTTACGCCCAGTAAATCCGGACAACGCTTGCCACCTACGTATTACCGCGGCTGCTGGCACGTAGTTAGCCGTGGCTTCCTCCTCTGGTACCGTCATTATCGTCCCAGAAGACAGAACTTTACAACCCGAAGGCCTTCATCATTCACGCGGCGTTGCTGCGTCAGGGTTTCCCCCATTGCGCAATATTCCCCACTGCTGCCTCCCGTAGGAGTCTGGACCGTGTCTCAGTTCCAATGTGGCCGATCACCCTCTCAGGTCGGCTACGCATCGTCGCCTTGGTGAGCCGTTACCTCACCAACTAGCTAATGCGCCGCGGGTCCATCTCAAAGTGGAATTTTCCGAAGAAAAATCCTTTGATGTTTCGATCATGCGACCAAAACATATTATGCGGTATTAATCTCCCTTTCGGGAGGCTATTCCCCTCTTTGAGGCAGGTTACCCACGTGTTACTCACCCGTCCGCCGCTAATCCACCCCGAAAGGTTTCATCGCTCGACTTGCATGTGTTAGGCACGCCGCCAGCGTTCGTCCTGAGCCAGGATCAAACTCTCAATTTAAAAGTTTACACTTTTTTAGTTGAAATGATTAATCTGCGACAACTGTTAAGTTGTTACGCAAGCTCATTACATACTTTTAGTCTTACGACTAAATTTTACTTTATACTAAAGTAATTAACTGGTTTAGCGAAATATTATTTC
Organism: Clostridium sp. CM036; assembly: GCF_055081135.1. Taxonomy (NCBI): domain Bacteria; kingdom Bacillati; phylum Bacillota; class Clostridia; order Eubacteriales; family Clostridiaceae; genus Clostridium; species Clostridium sp. CM036. The sequence goes on from NZ_CM143652.1 coordinate 2,623,961, forward strand.
GCTATCTTTACCTATTTCTCTGTTTAATTTTCAAAGACCAATTTACTTTGTCATCATGTGACGACTTCTACTATATTACTAGGTATTTCTTATTTTGTCAACATTTCTTTTAAACATTTTAGAATATTAAATGTTAACTTATCAATCTTTATAGTTACTCGTTCGTGACTACAAGGAGTATTCTATCATAATAATAAAATTCTATACTTAACCTACCATTTATATAATAGAATTATTATTAATTTGCTATATATTACTCTAATAATCTAATAATTAACTATGCTGACACACGTGAATAGGTGTCTGCGTGATTTTTGCTTTAGTAACGTTTGTTAAAAAAATATTTTACTATATATTTCATAATTAGCTAACCATATAAATTAATATATGTATGATTGTATTATTTTTTGAAATATACCATCCTTCAATAAAAAAAGGATTTACATAAATATTATATGTAAATCTTTTTTCAATATAAATAAATATAAATTTCAAATATTAAACTTAGCTTTATAACTTCACTTTCATAAATATATTGCATTTAATATTAACAGTTATGTCAAATGAATTCACATTATCCACAAGTGTTCGCCTATTTATGTTAATAAAACCATATCATTTTTAATATTATGTAACTATATATTAGCTCCATTATTTTTAGTGAATCGAGTAGGAGCTAAATAATTAATTTATTTAGCGACCTCTCACACCACCGTGCATACCGTTCGGTACACGGCGGTTCAATAGAAATTAATGTTTTAATAAATATGTCTCAGATATAGAAACTAATCCTATATTTTTAAGGTATTTATTGGTCAATGTTTTGTTTAATATAGGGCTATTGGATGTTCTCCAATAGCCTTTCCTTGTATTTGCATATTGCAAAGCTTTATTGTTTGGTATTCCTAATTTAACAAGGTTCCCATATTTTGTTTTAATCTTTTTCCATTGTTTCCAAAAACACATTCTAATTCTTCGCCTTAACCATTCATCAAGTGTTTTAAGAATACTTTTAATGTCTGCAATAGCAAAATAATTTATCCATCCAACTATCACTTGCTTAAGTTTCATAAACCTATATTTCATGCTCATCGCATTACTTCTTGAAGTTAATTCTTTTAGCTTTGCTTTGAATTTGATTATAGGTTTTTGAGGAACTCTCATTCTGTATTCACCTTTTGCTCGGTAAAATGAAAATCCTAAAAATTTAAGTTTCCAAGGTCTATCTACTGTACTCTTTTCTTTATTCACTCTAAGCTTTAACTTTTCCTCAATAAATCTCGTAATACTCTTCATTACTCTATTTGCTGATTTCTCACTTTTGACGTATATATTCGCATCATCAGCATATCTACAAAAGTTTAGTCCTCGTTTTGTTAGTTCTACATCGAGTTCATGTAACATTACGTTACTTAATAATGGGGACAAAGGCCCGCCTTGAGGTGCTCCTTCTTCTGTATTCATAAATACCCCATTTATCATCACTCCACTTTGTAGATACTTTCGTATCAGAGAAATTACTCTACTATCTTTAATATCTTCCGATAGTATCCTTATTAATTTATCATGATTTATCGTATCAAAGTATTTAGAAAGGTCTATATTCACCGTCCATGTATGTCCAGCATTAATATATCCCCTACATTTTTCAACAGCTTGTTTTCCACTTCTTAAAGGTCTAAAACCGTAACTATTATCAGAAAATTTCTTTTCATATATTGGTATTAGAGTTTGTGATATCGCTTGTTGAATAACTCTATCTAATACAGTAGGTATTCCAAGTAGCCTAATTCCACCGTCAGGTTTTGGTATTTCTACCCTTCTTACGGCTAGAGGTCTATATCTACTTTCTAATAATGATTGCCTTAATTCTTGTCCATGCTCTTTTAGATAATGTAGAAGTTCATCTACTGTCAAACCATCAATCCCATGACTTCCTTTATTGGCTTTTACTCTTTTATATGCTTTATTCATATTATCTCTCGATAATATCTGCTCGAGTAAACCATTATCATATTCATTCACATCGTTTCTTCCTTCTTCTGACATAGAGGAAATACTATGCACTTCTACATTACCTTCGAGTTCCACTCTATTCTCTCGTAGAGAGCCTTCTTTATGAAGTTGTCTGCTTTTATCATATTTTCTCGTATCCTTCAAAATTCCAAAACCTCCTATTGTTCAGTCCTTCCCACGCTAACGCGTTTTGCATGGTACTATGACGTCTGCTGACTTCTGATAGTTCAGCCATACATCACTGTATGGGTTGTTATTTCTAAATTCATATCCACAACTTACCTATCAGATCTCCCCGGGTAAGAACGCAATCTTTCACTCCATCTATCTGCTACATTTACACCACTTGTTTCGAATAGTTTTGGGCTTCGTTTTGTATTGCAAACTTACCCACAAGCATATGCCTTATATGTAGTTTCTGTTCGTCAGACCGGAGTTTGGCCGCCAACTTCCTTCAGATTCCATCTCACGATGGACACCCTTGTCTTAAGCTATGCACTTGGCACTATTAACCCGTGCTAGGGACTTTCACCCATTAGATTGCGCCCATGCCGGGCGCACAATAAAAATAACAGTCCTAATAGGACTGTTATTTGGTGGACCTTCAGGGACTCGAACCCCGGACCGACCGGTTATGAGCCGGTAGCTCTAACCAGCTGAGCTAAAGATCCATGTATTGACCTGGCGACAACCTACTCTTCCACAAGGTCACCCCTGCAGTACCATCGGCGCATTGAAGCTTAACCTTCGTGTTCGGTATGGGAACGGGTGTTACCTTCATGCCATAATCACCAGATTGAGAATATAAATATTCTCTGAAAATTGCACAGTGAATTAGTCTTCTTCCTTACGTCCGAAGCTTCGCGTTATTTCTAATTATTTAGGTCAAGCCCTCGACTTATTAGTATTAGTCAGCTGAACATGTTACCATGCTTACACCTCTAACCTATCAACCTGGTGGTCTTCCAGGAGTCTTACTAACACCGCACTTACGTGCGAGTTATGGGAAATCTCATCTCAGGGTGGGCTTCACGCTTAGATGCTTTCAGCGTTTATCCCTTCCAAACATAGCTACCCAGCGATGCCACTGGCGTGACAACTGGTGCACCAGAGGTTTGTCCATCCCGGTCCTCTCGTACTAAGGACAGCTCCCTTCAAATTTCCTACGCCCGCGACGGATAGGGACCGAACTGTCTCACGACGTTCTGAACCCAGCTCGCGTGCCGCTTTAATGGGCGAACAGCCCAACCCTTGGGACCTACTTCAGCCCCAGGATGCGACGAGCCGACATCGAGGTGCCAAACCTCCCCGTCGATGTGGACTCTTGGGGGAGATCAGCCTGTTATCCCCGAGGTAGCTTTTATCCGTTGAGCGATGGCCCTCCCACGAGGTACCACCGGATCACTAAGCCCGACTTTCGTCCCTGCTCCACTTGTAAGTGTCGCAGTCAGGCTCCCTTCTGCCTTTGCACTCTTCGCGCGATTTCCAACCGCGCTGAGGGAACCTTTGGGCGCCTCCGTTACT